>CBDDKO010000002.1:0-3895158 GCA_965230275.1 Phycisphaeraceae bacterium
CGCTTTTGTTGTGATCATCGTACACCTGATACATGAGCATCACCAGCAAGTCACCACGGAGGGTGGCGTTGACCGCGTTGGTGATCGGTCGTAAGACGCTGCCTGACTACGCGCACCGCTTCGCGCCCAAGACCTACACACAACCACAACTGCTCGCCTGCCTCGTGCTCATGCGCTTCCACAAGACCGACTTCCACGGCATCGCCGCCATCCTCCAGGACAACCCAACGCTCTGTGAACTACTCGGACTGCAACGCGTCCCGCACTTCACGACGCTGCACAAGGCATCGCGCCGACTGATCAACATGCCGGCGGTGCGTCAACTGCTATCATCGAGCGTGAAGTTGATGCTCGGGCGCAAGCGCACCATCGCACGCGCCGCCGCCGATTCGTCGGGCTTCGAGTCCACGCGCATCAGCCCGTACTTCGTCCGCCGGCGTCAACGCGGGCAAAACAAGCTGAAAAACCCGCTGTTTTCGACCACCACCTACTCCCGCTTCCCCAAGGGCCACGTCATTGCCGACATCGGCACGCACCTGATTCTGGCGTGCTACCCGAAGCGCGGCCCGACGCCGGATGTTGGCGAACTCGATGTGTTGCAGACACAACTCGCGCCGCACATCCGATTGAAAACGCTCTACGCCGACGCGGGGTACGACAGCGAACCGAACCACGTGATGCTGCGCGATTACCTTGGCATCCGCAGCGTCATCCCGCCGAAGATCGGCCGGCCGACAACCAAGCCCGCGCGCGGCAGGTACCGCCGGCTGATGCAACGCCTGTTCAAGCACCCGGAACGCACCGGCTACGGCCAACGCTGGCAGGTCGAAACCGTCTTCAGCATGATCAAACGCAACCTCTGCCACGCCGTCACCGGCCGCAGCTACCACGCCCACAACCGCGACATCATGCTCAACTGCCTCACCCACAACGCCATGATCCTCAGGCGTCAAAGGGGAGGTTTTCTACAGAGCAGGTCAGACCCCGTTCTGTCGCCTCGGAGGTTTTCTACAGAGCAGGTCAGACCCCGTTCTGGCACCCATTCACCTCAGCCTAGCCCGGGTTCCGAAGCAGTGAAGTGTTCTATTATCTTTGCTGTCAGGTGAACTTGAGCCTTCCCGGCCCCCGGCCACCAAGAGCTTCACTAACTGCCCGGGCCCAATCCCCCTCAACTGCTGGATCCGCGGTCGAACCGTCGGCCAACATGGACATTGACCCAAGCAGCCCGCCAATGTCATCACTGGACGTCTGTTCATACACACGATCGAGAAAGATGAACATCGCTGCGTACGCCTGCTTGTCTGTCATCATAGTCATATGGTCATCCTAATGGACGCCTCGGAAAAGGGGGAAGAAAAGGGGACATTCTACTTATTCGTATCTTTTCTGGGTCTGCCACGGCGGCGGGTGGTGGATTCCAGGTCTAAGCGGGTCACAGTGTGGCGTCAGGGGTGAGGTTTTCTACAGAGCAGATCTGCCCCGTTCGGTCGCCCGCTCTAAAAGCGTGTGGGTCATTCAGGCATCTGCGAAGAATGGTGCTCGATAATCATCCAGCGTTCGCCATTCCAACGGTATACGAAGGTGAAACGTGCGGTCACGGTGGCGCCATCTTTGAACGTGAAGGTATAGATGCCGGAGTTGATGGCGAGCTGGCCAAAGATGCGTATATTTGCCTCGTCGATCTTCCCCGCCGGCCCCTTGGCAAGAAAATGAACAAAGTAGTCCTCTACTTCTTCGTGATTGTGACGGACTTGATTGGATACGGTCGGAAGCAGGATGCCGTCTCTTTCATAGAGAGCGGACACCCTTTTCGGGTCTCCGGTCTGCAGGGCGCTATTCCATTCATCGAATAGTGCTGAAATCTCATTGTCGCTCATCTTCTTTGAACTCCTAAAAAAAATGCGTTTCGCATCGGAAGGCCTTGTGCGAGTAACGCCAGTGAATAGGTCGCCATGATACCTACTGGGGAGGAAACGGGAAAAAGGGGGCATGGTAGATAGGCCGGTATGGATGTGTTCAATCGTGCATTCTCCGATGTATATGTGTTGGAGATTAGCACGGGGATTCTACCAATTCGTTTCATATCTCTGACAGCCGTCAGTGCATTTGATGGACCCCATGCCCAAGCGGGTCGCTGCCGGGGGAGCCACGTGCGGGGGCTAAGTCAAGAAGAAAGTAGATGGCCCCTCTCTTCCCAACATTTCTACCCTAAATCCCATGAGACGAAGGGCGTGCCAGCGTCCCGTTGAACGCCGGCACACCCTTCGGTTCATGAGAATCGTTGTCGATCTATAAATCTGTCGCGTCGTGGATCACCTTGGTATCGGTGTACTGTCGGAATCGGCGAAGCAGGCCGTCGGAGAACTCCAGCACGTGTACAGCCGCGGCTTCCGTCTGCCTTCCGGTTTGCTTGTGTGTGCCGTGGTAGGACCCGACGAAGATCGCCGTGGCTCCCGACTCATGGGCCTCGTCATGCGAGAAGCTGAAGTCATCCCAATGGGCCCGGAGTGTGTGGTACACCCCATCCATGATGGCTTTCGGGCCACGGTGATGCCCCCCGTAGGGGAAGCCCTGGTTCTGGATCCATTCCACGTCGGGGTGACACAAGCTCTCCATCGCCTTCTCGTCGCCTCGCCCGAATGCATCGTATATCTTCAAAGCAAGCTCAATGCTGGCCATAGCTGAATACTCCATGTCAAAAGAAGGTTTCAAGAATCACGGACGACCCGATATGTATCCGCCGTCAACAGGCAGGATCACGCCGGTCGTGAACTCAGCATCAGCCAGATGCATCACCGCTTCGGCGATCTCTTCGGATTCACCCACCCGGTTCAACAAGGCCCACCCACTGAGTTCATCCACCTCCATGCCGCTATGCAGCGGTGTGCGGATGATGCCGGGGGCGACGAGGTTCACACGGATGTTCTGCGACGCCAGTTCAGCCGAGAGCAGGACCGTCAGCGTGTGGATCGCCCCTTTCGTCACCACCGGGGCAGACACCGGGGCGCCGCTTACGCCGTGATTCACCATTACCGTGCCGATGTTGACGATGCCGCCGCCACCCTGTTCGGCCATGTGCCGTGAGATCGCCTGGCTGATGAAGTACGTGCCTTTCAGGTTGCCGTTGATGTAGCCGTCGAGATCGGCTTCGGTCACGTCGAAGAACGGCTTCATCCCGAACGTCCCAGCGTTGTTCACCAGGACATCGACGGACCCGAATCGATCCACCGCGGCCGCGACGAGTTGCTCGCCTGTACTCAGGTCTTCCAGCGGCGAAGCCACCCAGGCGACCCGCTTGCTGTCGCCCAGCGAGGCGGCCACGGCCTTGAGTTTCTCTTCGCTCCGGCCGTGGATAACCACGTTGTCTCCTCGATCGAAAAAGGCCTTTGCGATCGCGGTACCGATGCCGCTGGACGATCCTGTGACGATGACGGTCTTGCTGTCTGACATGTCAGGCTCCTAAATAGACGACTGGTCGTCTTGTTAAATGACCGAAGGGAACCCCCTCCGATCGATGGGTTCTTAGCGGTGTTAGGGGTGCTGTTCTCTGAACAGCCCGTCGAGCAGGTGGGCGACGACTTGCTTGAGGGGTCGAGAAGACTGCTCGATCCTCATCCGGATGACCGCGCCTTCCCAGGCATCCGTGAGCAGCGACCCCATGACGCGGGCATCCATGTCCTGGCGTATCTCGCCCTTCTCCTGTGCCGATGCCAGCGCTTGGATGAGAAGCTCACGGAAGCCTTGCATGGCCTGCTGCAACGCGGGAAGACAACTCGATTCAAGTTCCAACTCGGTCCCGAGCATGCCGACGGGGCACGCATCTCGGTAGCCGGAGTCTTTAAAGTTACGGTCTAAGTGTGAAAAGAAAGACTTCAGCCCCGCGAGCGGAGAGCGCTTCTTCTTCATGTGGCTCTCAAAGGTCTCTGTCAGGCACCGGGCATACGTCTCGATCGCGGCAGCGGCGTAGTCCTCTTTGCTGCCGAAGTAGTTGTAGAACGATCCCTTAGGAACCCGGGCCTCGTCCAGGAGCTGCTTGAGTCCCACGCCGTGGTAGCCGTAGCGGCTGAAGGCCGCCACCCCGACACTGATCAGCCGATCGCGAACCTCGGGATTTGCTGTCCTTGGTGACATAGCACTTGTTAAACGACCGGTCGTCTTAAACTATTCCAGGCAGCGAAAAAAATCTGTCGCCTGCCGACTCACCCCATTTATCCCATACATGGCCCGGGGCGTCCAGCATACATGGTCCGGCGCACGCTCAGGGCGAATGAATCAACCAATGGCCATTGTTTGCCTGCTACCACCTCATATTATCTTTATTAGTTTTTGCTCAGCCGGGCGTCATTGGGCTTGGTTCTGGCCTTGCCAACCTTTACAATACCGCTGCAATTCATGCAGTGGCGGATGAGAAAGACACACGAATATCAACCAGATCGTTGGGGAGAATTGTTATGGCAATGGGTTTGTTCCGATGGATCGGCCGGGTGCTGCCGGCAGGTGTGTTGATCGCCTGCGTGTCGCCCACGCCGGACGTGTTGGCCGCGGTGATCGTTACCGACAGTTCACAGGTAGGGGGGTACTTCGGCGAGTACCTGCCTACAGACGACCCGCCGCCGCCGCCCACCATCCCGAGCCCCGACGTCTCGATCGATGACCAGGTCTACTACATGGGCCGTTCGACCATCGACGGCATCACGTTCAGCGACGCCGGGTGTTCTTCCTCTTCGACCTCGCCGGCGTCGTGATCCCCGCGGGGGAAGATGTCGTGGACCTTTCGATTGACCTGGAACTGCTTGCCGGCGGGACCAGCGCGCTGGCCAACTTCACCGGCGGCTCAGAGATGATCGACTTCACCGGCACGACCTACACCGCCGACGAAATCCTCGACCCCGGGGGCCTGCTGCCGCCCGACGACATCATCACCGTCTTCGAGAGCTTCGGCACCGGCACGCCCTACGGCGGATTGGAACTCATCGCCGCCGGCTCGCCGCCCGGCACCTACACCATCCCCCTCACCGGCGCCGTCGATGACCTGATCGACGCACTCACCTTCGGCACCACCTTCGTCGTCACCGCCCGCCTGGTCACCTTCGATCCCGGCCCGATCGGCCCGATCCCCGGCGATCCCGTAGACGAGTACGAGTACGTCTTCGGCGGCACCGACATCGCCTCATCCATGGGCCCCCCGACCGTGCCCCCCGTGCCCTTGACGATCATCACAGACGTCCCCGAGCCGGCGTCGATCGCACTGCTCAGCCTCGGCGGCCTGGCCATGCTCCGCAGGCGCGGGTGATAACAGGTCTTTGGATGACTGGTTGTATCTGCACATTCCAACGGCACCGCTGCTGCGCGCAAAGCTGGTGTAGAATGTCGGCATGACTGACACCTTCCACGCCACCACCATCCTGTCCATCCGCCGCGCCGAATCCGTTGCCATTGCCGGGGACGGCCAGGTCACGCTCGGCGAGGTCGTCGCCAAGGCCGACGCCGTCAAGGTCCGCAAGCTCGAAGGCCTGGGGGCCGGGCAGGGGGGGGTGCTCGTTGGTTTTGCCGGGGCCGCCGCCGATGCGTTCGCCTTGCTGGAGCGTTTCGAGGCTCATCTCAAAGACTCCCCTGAGAATATCAAGAAAGCCGCCGTCGAACTCGCCAAGCAGTGGCGCACCGATCGGGCGCTTCGCCGGCTGGAGAGCCTTCTGATCGTCGCGGACAAGTCCTGCAGCCTGCTGGTCTCCGGCACGGGCGACGTCATCGAGCCGACCGACGGCGTCCTGGCGATCGGCTCCGGCGGGTCCTACGCCACCGCCGCCGGCCGGGCACTGGTCCGCCACACCGACCTGCCGCCCGCCAAGGCCTGCAAGGCCGCCATGCAGGTCGCCGGCGAGCTGTGCATCTACAGCAACACCCAGATCACCGTCCTGGAAATCTGATCCCAATCCCCAGCCCCCAGTTCCTAATCCCCTTCTCCCACCCGCTTGAACCGCCCGCCAAACCGGCTACACTGTCCATTCTCACCACACCTAAGCCCGTGTGGCGGAATTGGCAGACGCGCTGTCTTCAGGTGGCAGTTCCGGCAACGGAGTACAGGTTCGAATCCTGTCACGGGCATCAAGCTCCCCATAAGGGAGCTTTTTTAATGCGCCGCTGCATGCAACCCAAAGGCTTCAGCCTTCCCCAACTTCTCGCAGTACCACGCATGCACGAGATAAGTCTGTGAATCAATTGTTAAGCACTCTGTGGTCGGCCGATGGACAAGACGGCCTCGCGTGTGAGATGAAGGGATTAATATATTATATGGCAAAGGATTAGAGGCAATGGCGCACCCGTCAGACAGGCTGACCGCATGGATTACCCTCATAGGAGTTTCACATGCAAAATTACTAAATAACTCATCCTAATTACGATGTTATCGTGTAGAATTGACAGGCTGCTGATCGCAGCACACTTGAATGCTACTATTAATATGGAGCGGAGTTGATCCCATGCGTATCTGTAAGTACATGCTAGTTAAGCCCTTGCTGTTGGCTGCTATGGCGGCACCCGTCTACGGCGATGCCTACGACGCCCCCGCCGGCTACTATAGTTCCGCCACCGGCACCGGCACCACGCTCAAGAGTCAACTTGCCAGCATCATGACCACCGGTCATATTCAGCGCAATTATGGCAGCTTCCGTTATGCCTCCGTCCTATTCGATACCGATCCAAACAACTCAAGCAACATTCTGCTTGCCTACAACCGTGCCTCGGTCTCCGGGTCCTGGGACAGCGGATCGACCTGGAACCGCGAGCACGTCTGGCCTCAATCCCTGCAGCCCGGCTCCGCCAGCAACAGCTCCACCGGTAACCTCGGTGACCACCACGCACTCCGGCCTGCCAACCCCGGCATCAACTCCTCACGCAGTAACCGACCTTTTGGGAATCTCAACTCCTCCGGGACCTACGGCATCCAGACCGGCGGCACCTGGTATCCCGGCGACGCAGACGCCGGCGACATCGCACGCCAGCTCTTCTATTCCGATACGCGCTACGACGCGACACTCAACGATCTGAGCACCGGCCTCGTCGGTGACATCAACACACTTGTTCATTGGAACTACGTCGATCCGCCGGATGACTTCGAACGCCGACGTAACCACGTGATCTATAGCTCCAGCGAGAATCCCTTCTATTACACCAATAACCGCAACGCCTACATCGACCATCCCGAGTACGTCTGGTCTGTCTTCGGAGGCGGCAACAACGACAGCCAACTCTCCGTCGTCGGCCTGCCCGCTTCCGATGGCAGTAGCTCCACGACCGTTGATCTTGGCCGGGTCATCAAAGGCTCCGCCGTCCCTGCTGATCAAACCGTCTCACTGATCAAGACCGGCGACGACCCGACCTATTACGACGTATCGACCTCAGGTAGCGCTACTTCCAGCATCAACGGCCGCTATAACACCTTCATGGGCGGGTTTCAATTCGCGAATGTCGACGCCGGCCTGGATACCTCCACCGCCGCAGCCGGGCTGAAAACCGGCGCGATCCTCATCAACAACCTCGACGTCAGCTCCTCCGGCACAGGCCGCGGCTCCGCCGACGCCGATGACGTCATCACCGTCAACCTCGACGTCCTGGACCACTCAAACGCCTCCTTCGCTTCCGGCATCGACCAGGACCTGCTCACCATCGACTTCGGCTCCGTCCCCGTCGGCGGCGTGCTCGGGTCCGCCTTCGAACTCTATAACCTCGAAGACACCGCCGGATTCACCGCCGATCTCGACCTCGACTCGATCATCGGCTCCGGCGACACCGCCACCCTCTACTCCAACCTCGCCACCTTCTCCGGCCTCGGCGCAGGGCTGCAAAGCCTCTACATGGCCAGCTTCGACACCTCCGTAGCCGGCAGCTTCACCGCCACCTACACGCTGAACCTCTCCGACGAAGACATCGCCGGTGCGACCAACCAGGTCCTGACTCTGCAGCTGCTCGGTGAAGTCACCTCGCTCCCCGGCGACCTCGACGGCGACGGCTTCGTCGGCCTCCTGGACCTGGACATCATCCTCAACAACTGGAACCAGAATGTCCCGCCCGCCGATCCCGCCGCCGACCCCACAGGCGACAACTTCGTCGGCCTGGCTGACCTCGACATCGTCCTGAACAACTGGAACGCCGGCACGCCCCCAGGCACCGCCGCCATCCCCGAGCCCGCCAGCCTCACGCTGCTGGGCCTCGCCGGCCTGACGCTGATCCGTCGCCACTGAACCAACCAGACACAACTCATCCATGACCAGCCCCGGACTCCGCCCGGGGTTGTTCTTTTAATGAACTTATCTGAGCCGCAATGATATGTCTTGCCCACAGTCTCGGTCTACCATTATGCTTCAACCGGAACACATCAATAGGCACCTCACCCGATGCAACTCGCATAGGAGACATCATGAGCAGGCGGACAGCTATTCAACTCGCGATGTGTGTCGTCTTGTTCGCCATCGCTTCACCCGTACTTGCCAGGGAGACAACCGACAACCCGGCGTACAAGCTATGGTCCGAATTCAAGCCCGGCGCGTATGCCGTCCACAAACAAAAGGGCACCGAGGGTAAGAAAGCCCTTGACTGGACAAAGAAAGATACACTCGAACTTGTGGACGACCAGCGGGCCAAGCTCGTCTACGAGGCGAAGGGTATGAAGGGGGGCGAGCACGTTGAAGAAAGTAACTCTCGCAACATCCAGGCCAAACTCGTCCCCCCGATCACAGACCCCATCCTCCTGGCAATCTCCGACCCCAAAGCCCAGACCGAAGAGGTGACGATCACCGTCGCAGAAGAAGACATCGCCTGCACCCAATACAAGGCGACACAGAAGCAGGGCAGCGACATCGTCACGAACCTGATCGTCTGTATCAACGAAAAGATCCCCGGCCACGTGGTGATGGCCCAAGTCCACGTGGCATTCAAAGGCAGAACCATCGCGGAGTTCAAAACCCAACTCGCCGAGTACGGCCTCGGCGAAGAGGACTGGGGCGGGCCCAGGAATACGGCGCATTCAGGGTACTCGTCTATATATTGACCGTATCCGTGCGCACATACACAACCGGTTATCGTCGATCGTCTCCGCCCGCTTCATATTTTCACAACTCCCGCCGCGCCCGGCAGATCGCTTGCGGTTTAGCGGTACAACAACCGTCTTCGTGCGCACAAACCCGTCCATATCCACATAAGTAGAGCCCCGCTTTGGCCACCGGAAATAGCCTTCCGGGGGCCGGGGGCCGACAACCCACTGCCCCCGGATGGATGAGGCCACGCCGATCACTCGGATGGTACGTCTCTCATAACTTCCGGGGGCGGGGGCCGACAACCTGCGACGGCACAGTCCGACTTGTACTGAGTATCCGCTGATTAAAAGGACCGGGACTCACGGGCTGTTCACCTCCCCCACAAGCCCACCCGCTCCGGCGGGTGGGACGCGGACGGAGCTGAAACTTGCAAGCGCTGTGCCCCGGTGACTGATGGACCTTCGGCACACAGGCCCGACCCGGTCCCGCTGACCCTGTGGCCGCCGTCACACCCGGAGCATCGTGGGTTTTTTAAGAATTGCTGATTTGTGATTTATGATTTGTGATGTCGCAAGCGTTGACCGACATGTAAAGCCCCGCAGGAGATCAACCGCGACACACATCCTCAATCATACATCTCAAATCATAAATCCCAACGCCGGGTCTACGCCATCTGTGGATATGTCATTTCTAGAGCGTACTCAATCCAAACGTATCGCCTATGGGTGGCACATTTTGACCCGAAGGGCAAAATGTGAGTGCAACACACACTTTGCCGCTTCGCGGACAAAACGCGGCACCCGCTACAGTTGGATTGAGATTGCTCTAGAAATGAAGAAGTGATCCGCAGATTGCGCAGGTGACACAGATTGAAGCCAGGTAGTCGCTGCAAGTCGGTCGGCTCATCTCTTATCCGTGTTCATCGGTGGCTACTTTTTCATTTCCTATGTAAACAATCAACACACATGTCCACGTATTATTCAACTTCGCGCCTTCGCGGTTTAACACACACGTCAGAAATAAAAACCGCCCTTCTCCCGAACTGAATCGAAAGAAGGGCGGCGGGGTATAGCAAGCGGTCTTAGGTTCAGGCTGGATCACATGTCCCACATCGTGATGCCTGCCTGCTCCCTTGCCCGCGTGAGAAAACTTAGCGGCGACGCAGCACGGCCAGGCCGCCCAGGCCCAGCAGCGCGAGGCTGGCGGGTTCGGGGATAGCGGCGTTGGCGGCCGGCGGGGTACCCGCGTTCCAGTTGTTCAGCACGACGTCCAGGTCAGCCAGGCCGACGAAGTTGTCGCCGGTCGGGTCGGCCAGCGGGTTGCCGGGCGGGATCGTCTGGTTCCAGTTGTTGAGGATGATATCCAGGTCGGCCAGGCCGACGAACCCGTCGCCGTCCAGGTCGCCGGCAAGACCGCCGAAGAAGGCCTGGTCCAGTGCATCGGTGACGCCGTCACCGTTGAAGTCGCCGCCGGCCCAGCCCAGGCCCGAGAGGCCGAGGTTGCTGGTGACGATGCCTTCGTCGGTTGCGTCAACGACACCGTCGAGGTTAGCGTCGCCGTTGGCGGTCTCCAGGACGGTCTGGACAACCCAGTCCACGTCCGACTGTCCGATGATCAGGTCGCCGTCCATGTCCGCAGTCAGGTCCATGTTGACGGCCTGGAAGATATCGGAGAAGTCGCCGAAGTTGGCGAAGATGTAGTCGATATCCTGAGCGTCCACGATGCCGTCAAAGCCGGTGGCGTGACCACCCATGCTCGCGATGCTGCCCGCGATGTCGGCGGCGCTGTCGCCGGCATCGTACGTGCCGTTTGCCAGGACGGTGTCGAAGAAGTTGCCGTCGGCCGCACCGGCGTCAACCGCTGCGAAGCCGGCACCACGGTTCAGCAGACCGCCGTCGATGTACAGCCCGTCAGCGAAGTAACGCACGTCATCGGCACCGAAGTTACCGTCGCCGTTGAAGTCGCCGATGATCTCGACGACCAGGCCGGTGCCGGTCTCCGGCTGGCTGCCGGTGGCCGGGTTGTCCAGGCCGCGGAACTCGGCCCACTGCATCATCTTGGCGACGTCGGCGGTGCTACGGACACCGTCGTTGTTGAAGTCGCCGGCGATGTGGTTACGGCTGCTCAGGCTCGTGCCGTAGGACACCGCGTTGCCGTCGACATCCAGGTACTCGTCGTTGAGGTTGCCGTCGGTATAAGCAACGCCACCGGTACGGGTCGGGACACGGCCCGCGCCGACCGCGCCGGTCGCCGGGACGGTGCCGACGGTACCCGACAGCGAGGTGAGGCTGGCGCTGTTCACGGAGGTGTTGAACGCTGCATTGGGGTTGCTGAAGTCGATGCCGTCGTCGGCGATGCGCTCGACCGCGGCGGTCAGGGTGTAGTTGTTGACCAGGACCTCACCGGGCGAACCCTGGTTGTTGGGATCGGCGGGCAGGGCCACGAAGCCGGCGACCGAGTCAACGATGTTGTTGATGTAACCGGCGGCGGTGGCGTTAGCCATCGCGGGGTTGGCGGTCTGCTTCGGGTCGCTGCCGGGGCGGTTGGCGTTGGGATCGCCGACGGTCGCCATGGTCTGGGCGCCGCCGAACTGCCAGCCGGTGTTGGCGTCGGCGTTGTTGAGGATGCCGCTGACGCTGGGGCGGACGTAGGTGTTGCCGTCGGCGAAGCCGTCGTTGTCACCGTCGATGTCCTTCATGACGTTCAGCAGTTCATACTTGCCGCTCTGTGCGTCGGCGATCGCACGGCTGCCGCCGAGTAGGCCGGTGTAGCCCACAGCCAGTCGGCCGTTCTGCACGGTGCCTTCCATACGGGAGGAACCGCCGTTGGCGTCGGTGGTGTATTCCGGGCCGAGCACGTCGTGGTTGGAGGTCTTGGTCTTGGCGCTCTGGTTGTCGCCGCGGCCGAACGACGGGTCGATGCCCAGGGAGTTCATCGCGCCGTTACGCGTGCCGGAGCCGGAGTCACGGGTCGATGCCTGGAGGTTTTCACCGTTGGGCATACGGCCGGTGACGAACAGGTGCTGCAGCTCGGTGACCTTGACATCCTCCAGGCCGGTACCCGGGTTGGCGATGTAGCCGATGGGGGTCCAGGCGATGGTGGTGTCGTAGACGGTGTGGTCGTCGGGGCTGGCGGTGTTGGAATTCAGAGGGGTGGCGGTGATGCCGTCGTCGAAGCTCTTGAGCTTGTTGCTCTGGCCGGTGACGGTGGTCAGAGGGTTGTTGCCGTACTGCACGTCACCGGGGCGGGCGTCCCAGGACGGGGTGCCTGCGGTGGGGTTGATGACGAACCACTTGGAAGGCACGTCCATAACGCCGATATCGATACGGTCGGCGGGGACGGGCGAGCCACCGGGATTGGCGGCGACGCCGATGCCGGGGACCAGTGCACCGTTCTGGTCGACGAACTGGACCTGGTTGATGATGCCGCCCTCAGCGGGGAAGTCGCCGACGCCGGGCTCGTTGTTACGGCCGTCGAGGCGGGCGAGCTGCGAGTCGACCATTTCAGCTAGGCCGTTGCCTGAGCCGACGCCGCGGTACTGGAAGGTAAAGTGGGCGGAGCCGAAGGCACCTGTGCCGTACTGACCGGCCAGTTGAGGCGGGGGGAAGGTGCCCAGCGAGCCGGCCTGGCCGTCACCATCGACGTCGATGTAGTCGTTGGTGGAAGCGGGGAAGGTGAAGAAGTCACGGAACAGGGTGGCGCCCGAGACGTTGACCTGGCCAGCCGGGTATTGGGCGTTTGCCTCACCGGTCATAACCATGGCCGCGGTGCAGGCAAGCGCCGTGGCGAGCAATTGACGCGTGGAAAACATAATAATCTCTCCTTAATCCTCGTTTAAGAACGGGCCCGCACATGCGTGCCCCCAATTAGTTACTGATCCGTTGGAATTGACCGATCTCGCACCTTGGTGCGTTGGTCACTCGTTGTAGTCATACACGCCGTTGTCGTTGCCGGTAGCGGAGTAGACCCGGTCACCCCATTGGCGGTTCTCCAGGGTTGCCAGGATGGTGTCACGGGTGACGTGGCCGTCGGTGAACAAGAAGTTCGCCGCACCCTCTGCACCAACACCGCCGCCGCTGCCGCCGCTATGGTGACGCCCGACCGCGTTGACGTTCGGACCGCCGCCGGACATGGTCAGTGCACCGGAGGTCTGCTGGAGCAGGACGTCATACGCCTGCAGGCCGAAGGTCTCGTTCGCCTTGGGCGCGTCGTCATAGAAGAAGCTCGATCGACCGTAGCCGCCGTCACGGACGTTGAAGTATTCTTTGTTGCCGCCGACATACGACAGAGCGGTGATCGGCCGGTGGCTCTTGGAGGTGGTGCTGCCCTCTCGGACCAGGTGGGTGTTCTCGCTGAACTCGGTCACCAGGATGGTTTCGCTGGCTTTCTGGACGTTGCCGACCTGCACAAGCTGGTTGGGCCGATTGACACCAACGAACTTGTTACGCGGGACCAAAGCGGCGTTGGCGGCGTAGGCCATACGCGGGGCCTGAAGGTCCGGCCGGGTGTTGCGGATGCTGCCCTGCCAGTCGTCGCGGTCGTCGCCTGGCCAGGTGCGGGGCATCCCGCCGCTTTCCATGGAGGGGCAGGTGAAGGCGTCGTCGCCGCCCGACTCCTTGCCGTACACCATGTAGGACCAGTGCATGTACCAGTCGTTGCCGGACCCCGTCTGGTCTTCCCATCGCCAGGAGCCGGAATCGTCGCCGTCCTTGGGATAGACGTAGCTTGGCGGGAGCAGGTCCTTGCCGTCGGTGGTGTAAGTCATCATGGCCTGACCGACGCTCCGCTGATTGCCCGCACAGACAATTGACTGTGCCGACTTACGTGCCGCGCCCAGGGCCGGGAGCAGGATGCCGATGAGCAGGGCGATGATCGAGATCACCACCAGCAGTTCGATGAGTGTGAAGCCGTTGGCCTTGCCGTCCTTGTGTGACACGTCGCGTTTCCTTCGCATGGTCATGGTCGTATACCCCTTGGGACTGTGTTGTATGCTTGACAGCACCGTTGCCGTCGAACGGCGCGTAGTAGAGAAAACGCGTGTTAACCATGCATGTAGGATTTGTTGTTATTGCATGAATAATTCAGGCAGCGCACCGTGTCAGACAGGCTCAAGCATGATTGCCGTAAGGTGAAAAACGGCAACGCAATAAACCGTGTCGTGCCGCGCGCTGTAAAGCATGTGGATAATTGAATAACCCCCTCTAAGTCGGAGGTTATGTCGTGATGACGGAATCGCGACAACACGTGGTTGGTACGTTAGCCCCATGTTAAGCGCAGCCGAAAATGATTACGGGTTGAAGGTGATGGGGCAGGGATTCGGGGATCGTGACTCGGTAAGAATATGATCTTATCGGGCCAATTGGTCTTTGGGTCCGATCCCGGGCCGGCAGAGGGAATTCGGGGGCTATCCCGGAGATCCTCAGGGGGGGCTCCGGGGGTTCTCCGGGGGGGGAGGGTTGGGGAAAGAAACGTCAGGTTTTCCTTGACCCCATTGCCGGGTGAGGGTTACCATAATGTAGGACTGGCGGCTGTCTGATCCGGACCGCAACGCGGCGAGGCGGATGGCCGGCCGAGACCGCTCCCACGCACCCGGCACTCGCCAACGTGACTGGGAGAAGCGTCCCGGTGTCTGCCGCATTATCCGTTATCCACGGCAGTCCCAAACCATCGGTCATCGCCAAGACCACACGTCGCAGGGTTGGCTAAGAAACCGGCTTAAGCCCAAGGGGCTGTCCTATCCGCCGGTCGAGCCCGCAACCCGTGTCGGCGTTGTCCGTTATGATGTTCGGCGACTCTAAATGTGGAGGTCCGCAATGGCACGAAAAAATGACAGCTGGGGCATCGAGGTCGGGGCGAACGCGATCAAGGCCGTTCACCTGACCAGCAGCGGGGGGGCCAAGGGCAAGGTCCAGATGGTCGGCCACGAGGTGCTGCCTTTCAAGAAGGTGCTCACCACGCCCGACCTGAACGTCGACGAGCAGATCCAGGTCAAGCTCACCGAGCTGCTGGCCGCCCATGACCTGAGCAAGAGCACGGTTTCGATCTCCGTGCCCGGCCACATGGCGTTCGCCCGTTTCGCCAAGCTCCCGCCGGTCCCGCCGAAGGAAGTGCCCAAGGTCGTCCGCTACGAAGCGGTCCAGCAGATCCCCTTCCCGATCGAGGAAGTCGAGTGGGACTACCAGGTCTTCCAGCAGGAGGACTCGCCCGAGGTCGAGGTGGGCATCTTCGCGATCACCAAAGAAAAGGTGATGAACTACCTGACCAACTACAACGCGGTGAATCTGCAGGTTGACACGTTAACGCTCTCGCCGCTGGCTGTGTACAACGCCTTTGTCTACGACACCGCCGACGACCCGCCCGAAGACGGCGTGATCTACATGGACATCGGCACGACCAGCACCGACGTCATCATCGTCGAAGACGGCGGGATCTGGCTGCGTACCTTGCCCCTGGGCGGCAACACCTTCACCGAAGCATTGGTCAAGGCGTTCAAGCTCAGCTTCCACAAAGCGGAGAAACTCAAACGCGAAGCGGCGACCAGTAAATACGCCCGCCAGATCTTCCAGGCGATGCGGCCCGTGTTCGCGGACCTGGTGCAGGAGCTGCAGCGTTCGCTGGGCTACTACCAGAGCCTCAACCGCGACGCGAACCTGACAAAACTCGTATGCGTCGGCTCCACGTTCAAGCTGCCGGGCCTGCAGAAGTTCCTCAAGCAGCAGCTGCAGATCGAAGTGGTTCGCCCCGACGCTTTCGAGCGTATCAGCCCCGACGACAAGCACGCTTCGGAGTTTGCGGACCAGGCGGTGAACCTGGCGACGGCCTACGGCCTGGCGCTGCAGGGGCTCGGGCTGGATACGGTGTCCGCCAACGTGATGCCGTCGTACATCCTGCGTCAGCGGATGTGGAAGGCCAAGCAGCCCTGGATCGGCGCGGCGGCGGCGTGTTTCGTCGCGATGGCCGGCGTCGCCGCGGGCACGGCGTTCAAGACCGCCGGCGAGTTCGAGCAGGGCGTCCGGGACGCACGAGCCGCCTACACCCCCGTGTACACACGTGCTAACGAGCTGAAAAACCGATACAACGAGATCGACACGACCAGCGACCCCCGCCAACGGATCGAAAACCTGCGCGGCATCCTGGACTCTCGCAATCTTTGGCCGATGCTGCTGGAAGATGTCAACCTCGCCTGTATGGCCCTCGATCCCAACGGCAGCCAGTCAGTGTTGCTTGGCAACGATTACGACGTGATCGCTCAGATCCCACGTAACGAACGTAAGCGGATATACATCCAGTCTATCGCCAGCAAGTACGCCCCCGGCGGTGAAGCCGTGACCACGGGCACAGCCAACGGCGCAACGACAGATGCCTACGGAGGCGGCTTCGGCAACGATGGCTACGCAGGTGGTATGGGCGACGATGGCTACGGAGGTGGCTATCCCGACGCCGGTTACGGAGCCGGTTACGGAGGTGGCGGCTACGGCGCGCAGACCGCAGAGGTCGGTGAATCTTTCACCTACAACGACTTCTTCGCAGTTGACAAAACACCTCCCAGCCTGACCGTGACCGTCAAAGGTATCACGCCAAATCGTGAAGGTTCCAAGTTTCTCGAAGAAAACTTCCTCGCCTGGTTCAAGCGTCCGGAAAACGCGGACAACCCCGATCGACCCTACCGCTATGTGGCCGACTCGATCGTGTTGAAAGACTTTGGCAAGGTGCCCGTTGCTCCTGCCGATACTGCCGGCGGTGCAGAAGCGGCCGGTGGCTACGGCGCTTATGGTGATGCCGGCGGCGGGGGGTACGGCGTGACGGCCCCGGCAGCCGGCGGCTACGGTGCGGGTGGGTATGGTGCCGGCGGCGGCTACGGCGATGCCGGAGGTTATGGCGCAGGCGGTACCGCTTCGGCCACCGATCTGGCGATGCTCCTGCCCCAGCGTCCGTTGGTTGAAGAAGACCGCTCCGGGGACTACCAGTTCGTCATCCAGTGGAAGGTCGAGCTGCGAAACCCCAATCCCAAGGGCGAAGCAAAGCCCGAATCCACGGACCCTGACGCGCCGCTTGACGAGCCTGCGGACGACGGTCTCGAGCCCGGGCAGAGCGCGGCCATACCAACCAACGATGAAGACGAAAGGGGCGCATCATGAAAAGCGTCATCGGCTGGATCAAATCGAATCTCGTGACCGTCGCCAGCGTGATCGTTATCCTCGCCTCGATCGGCGTGATCGTCTGGTCTGTGATGATGGGCGGTGCCGCGGCAAGTGAAGCCTCGGATGAACTGAACAAGATGGCCCGTCAACTCCGCAGCTTCGAGGATACGACGGTCCCGTTCCCGCCGGCAAACGTCGACGATCCCCCGGAGAGCATTTCCAACGTTGTCATTAACGAAGCAACGCTCAAGCGGCTGGACGAGGTCTACGGCAAGATGACCCGTGAGTATGGGCAGGTCTTCGACCCGATCATTGATCGCAACCAGACCGGGCACACACTGCTGGTCCCCGGCGTGCTGCCGCAGACCAATGCCAACCACCTCCGTCACGAGACGCGTACCGCTTACCGTGACGCATTCGTAGCGATGCTGGACCCCTATGAAGAAACCACACCCGATGCGCCCAGGCTCAATGCCATCGGCGCACTGAATCCCGCTGAGCTTGAGTACGAACTGCGTCTTGTCGAAGAGGGCTTCCGGCCGACTGGTACACCCGAAGCCGATCGTAGAAATCTGAAAGAACAGAAGGAGCGACGCGCGAAGGAGTTGCTGGTGGACCGGGCCCGGTCGGCGCACATCTATGCCGACACATTCCCGCAAAGCCCCGGCTTCCCCTTCCAGGTCGATGCCTGGAGCCTGCAGACCGGCCTGCCCAGTTACAACCAGATCTGGAATAGCCACATGGACCTGTGGATCCAGCAGGACATCGTCAAGGCGATCGGGATCGCCAACAAGGTAGAAGACCCCGAGTTGAGCGTGGTCGAGGCCCCGGTCAAGCGACTGATCTCGATCACCGTGATCTCCGGTAATGTCGGGACGGATTCGCAGGGTGGCATGGGTGTCGTCGGCGAAGATAGGGCAAGCGGAGCAGGCGGCGCTGCCGGATACGGTGCCGCGGCCGGCTACGGCGGGGGGGGGTATGTCGGCGGCTACGGCGGCGCACAGCCCGCGGAAACCGAAGCACCCGTTGCGACAGCAGGCAGCCCCGATCAGGCGCTTGGCGTTAACTTCAAGATCGGCCCCAGCGGCCGCATCTCCAACGTCATCTACGACGTCCGCCATGCCCGTGTCGTCATGATCGTGGACTACCAGCAACTCCCGGCGCTCTTTAGCGCGGTCAACAAGGTCAACTTCATGACCGTGCTGGACTGCCAGATACGGGACGTGGACGAGTACGAGGCACTCCTGCAGGGCTATGTTTATGGCCAGGGCGACGCCGTGCGTGTGGACATGCTGATCGAGTCGATCTGGCTGCGTGAATGGACCAAGCAGTACATGCCCGACGATATCAAGAAGGCGTTGGGCATCGTCGACCCGATCGCAGACGCCACGCTCGATAACGAGGAAAACCTGGATTACTGATCGACGTTGATTGATCCCTTGTCGCCGGGAAAGCCCGACGCTGACAAACTCAATTTGGCCCGGTGGCCGAGATAATAAAGGTGTGAACCATGAACCCCAAAGACACCGGCTTTTTGCAAGGCAATATCGAGAAGCTCATCCTTGGCCTCGCCGTGCTATTGCTACTGGCGACCGGCTACTACTTCGTGATGGGCAATCCCTTCCCCGTCGAGGTCAGTAACCGCGAGATCAGCCCGGACCAGATCGTGCCCAAGATCAAGGGCGCCGCGGACAGCCTCGACCGCAAGATCAGCGCCGATGAGACAGCACTGCCCGATCGACCGATCCCGTCGTACTCCCAGGCGTTTGTCGAATCGATGGCCGAGTCACCCACAACGATTCAGAAGCTCTCACCAATCGCCGCTCCGGGGCTGGCGTCATCCGTCGTTCCACCACCAGGTGACCTGCCAACCTACGACCTACCCAACCCGCCGGTCACCGAGGAAATCCTCACCCGCAAGGGCCACGCCGTGCTCAGCGACACCATCCCCACCCGTGAGATGGAGAGCCTGATCCAGATGGTCGGTAACCGCCAGCCTCGCGACTTCAACTACGTCAGCGTCGCCGCCACATTCGACATGGATGAATGGATCGAACGGCTGCAGTCCGGCGATAAGGACTCGCGCATCCCCGGTCGCTGGTGGAACAGCATGATCGGCATCGCCGGCGTCTCGCTCCAGCGGCAGGAACTGGATGAGCAGACAGGCGAGTGGATCAACACCACCCTGGTCGAGCCGCTGCCCAACCAACTCGCGTACCAGCCCGGCGTCCCGTTCCAGGGTAACTCTCAGCAGATCAAGCTGGCCATCCAGCAGGTCCGCACCAGCCAGGAACTGATCGCCCGGCCTGACTTCCCCGAAACCAGTGGTAACATTATCTGGAGCCCGCCCAACGAGGACGCCAAGGAACTCGACGCCGACGGCCAGCGTAAACTCTCCAGGCTGAACAGCCGGGTCGACAAACTCGATGAGCAGATCGAACGGCTCCGGGAAACGATTCAAAAAGCCAGGGAGGCCGAAGCCCTGCGCGGTGAACGCTCCGGTGCTGAGCGTGCGCCGCGTCCACGGCCCAGCGGCCGGACACCCGCTGGCGGCGGAGGCTACGGCGATGGCGGCGGCGGTCGGGCCCCGGCAGGTCGGCCTGCCTCTCGTAGCAACCGCGATGCCGCGGATGCACCCCAGACCCCTGAAGAGCGTCTTCAGCTGCTTGAGTCTCAGTTGGTAGAAGCCAAGATCGAGCGCAACGAACTGCTCGGTATCGAAACCGACGTCCTGAGCCGAGGCAGCGGACGAGGCACGACGGGCGGCTACGGTGAGGGTGGTTACGGGGGGGCCTATGACGATAGTGGCTACGGCGGATACGGTGGCGCTGGCACCGATCCTTACGGTGCCGGCGGGTACGGTGCGGCTGCCGGTGGTTACGGCCAACCCGGTGGTGTCGGGACGGGCGAACTTGTCGAACCCGAATCGCGAAAGATCCAGGTTTGGGCACACGACCTGAGCATCGAGCCCGGCAAAACCTACCGCTACCGCGTGGTTGTGTCCGTGCTCAACCCGCTGTACCGCCAGAAGCGCGTCGCCGATGCCCAGCGGGCAGAAAACTACGACCAGATCGCACTGGGCCCCGACGAGCAGGAACTCGCGGCGTCCCCCTGGTCCGAACCGGTTAAGGTCGATAGCCGTCACTACTTCTTCATGGTCAAGGGTTCGACGCAGAACGCACGCGTCGAGGTCTGGCGGGTCTACAACGGGCAGTGGGTGAAGGATCAGTTCGATGTCCGCCCGGGCGACCCGATCGGCCAGCCAACCCAGGTGACTTTGACGAACGGCCGCAGCCTGAACCTGGACATGAACGTCGGCCTGATCGTCGTGGACCTCGTCTCGGCCTCCGCCGGCGGCGCGTTCGGCAGCGCCGACGTCCGTATGCTCTATCTTGACCCTCTAACCAACCAGATCGTCGAGCGCAGCCTCGAAGCCGACCGCGACAACGAAGACAAGATCCGGCTGGAGAACCAGAAGGCGCTCGAAGAAGAGCTGGCGCTGACCCCGCCACCGCCCGACGCGGCCGCCAGGAACTTCTGAGCCTCTGTTACGTTTAGCGGGCGATCGCAGATCGCCGTGCCCACGTAGCATGTCGTCAATATCAACGCTTAAGCAAAGCACGAGCGGTAAGCCTCAGGCTCACCGTTCGTGTTTTCTTTTACGTTCATAATTTAGGTTCAGTCTTACGCCATCCCCAGCAGGCGGAGCACGTCGTTGTAGGTCACGAACAGGAACACGCAGCCCAGCAACGCCAGACCGACAAGCGTCGCCGCCGTCTGCACCTTGACGCTCACCGGCGAGCCCTTGATCTTCTCCATCGCCAGGAACACCGCCTGCCCGCCGTCCGTGATCGGGATCGGCAGGAAGTTGATCACCGCCAGGTTCACACTGATCAGCCCGAGGAAAAACAGCAGGTATTCCCAGCCGCGTTCCGCGATGATCGTGCCCTGATGCACAATCCCCACCGGCCCGGACAGCTTGTCCGCCGGCACGGTGCCCTGGAACAGACGCAGCAGCGTCATGTATGTCTGCGTGATGAACTGGTGGGTCTTCGTGAACCCCAGCGACATCGCCTCCATCGGGTTGTCGCCGACCACGGCCTTCTGGAGGTTCCGACTCGGCATCCCCTCGGGCAGCGGCGCGACCCACCCCGCCTTGGCGATCTGCTTGCACATCTCAACACTAACCGGCACCTCCGCCGTCTCCACCGGGCGGTCAGCCAGATTCACTTCGTACGTGATCTTCACATCCGTCGTTTCGCCATCGTAAACAGCCCCGCCGAGGATGCGCTGCATGTCGGCGAACGAGTCCACCGGCTCATCATTAATCGATACGATCCGCGAACCACGGACCAGGTCCATCGCTAACGCTGACTCGGAATCCGGCTGTGTGTGGCTGACCACGGGCAGGTCGGTTGCTGCAGTTAACACGATGCCTAGGCGGTCGCTCTTCGGCTTGATCGGGTCGAGTGTGATCTGTTCACCGTCACGTAGAACAGTCAGGGTTACCGGCTCGCCGTTGGCGGCCTTGACCGTATCCTGCAATTCCTTCATGGCAGGCCATACCAGGTCGTCGACCGAGACGATCACGTCACCCACCTGCATCCCGCCTTTCTCGGCGGGCGACTTCTCCGACAACATGGCAACCTTCGTCGCCGGGATCAGACCCAGCAGGCCGGCCGGGCCTTCCTCGGGCTGGATCAGCCTCGGCTTCGCTCGGGTTTGAACATCAATCGTTGTGTCTGACTTCGGATCGGAGAAGCTGACCACTACCGGCTCACCCATCGCCGCGGTGACGGCCCGGTGATACTGACCGTAGCGCTCGATCGGCTGGCCGTTGACGGCGGTGATGGTCATGCCCTGCTTCACGCCGGCCTGATCGATCGGGCTTCCCTCAAGCACCACGCCGACTTCAAGGTTCAGCGGGGCATCGATCCCGATCGAAAAGAGGCCGATCTCCTTGTCTTTGACCGGCGGGATGTGGTAGGTCAACGTGTCCTCTTCACCGGGACGATCCACAGTCAGGGCCAGCGTTGAGCCGCCGCGTGCAAGGATGGTGGCGTACTTGACGTCCATCATGTCGCCGACTTCTTTGCCGTCGATGTGCGTGATATGGTCGTCCAGCTGCAGGCCGAGGTAGGCCTGCTCGCCGTCGTGGCCTTCGGCGTAGGTGGTCGCGGCGGGGGAGTCGAGCCTCACGTCTCCGACGATCGCCGGGGGGAACATCACGCCGGACATGAAGGCGATGGCGAAGAAGATCAGCCCGAAGATGATGTTCATGATCACGCCGGCGGAGATCACCGCGAAGCGTGCACTGACGGATTTGTTATTAAACGCGCGGGGGTCTTCGCTGCGTGCGGTCGGGTCCATGTCCTCCTGGCCTAGCATCTTGACGTAGCCGCCCAGGGGGATGTAGTTCAGCCGGTACTCCGTCTCGCCGAGTGTCGCGGGGTCCGCGCCTTCCGCCAGCAGCTTCTCGTACTCGGGCTCGGTCGTGCCGACACGGAAGCCCAGGCCCTTACGCCAGGTCAGCAGCGACTGGCCGAAGCCGATGGCGAACTGCGTGGTCTTGACCCCGACCATCTTGGCGACCAGGAAGTGGCCCAGCTCGTGGACGAAGATCAGGAACCCGAACCCGATCACGATCAGGGCCATGGAGAAGAGCGTGTTGTTCATCAGTGCTTGCATGATTGATTCCGGTGTCTGTCCGGGAGGGTTGTCAGTGGGTTGCGGGGGCCGGCATCTCGGCCAGGCTCCGGGCTACATACTCGCGGGCCTGCCGGTCGGCGTCCAGCACGGTGGCCAGGTCGTCCAGCCGCTGGATCGGCACCTTCGATAGCGCCGCTTCAGCTAAGTCTACGATACGACCGAAGGCGATCTTGCGTTCGAGAAATGCCCTGACCGCCACCTCATTGGCCGCATTAAACACAGCCCCGGCCGTCCCCCCGGTCTGGATGACCTCATACGCGAGGCGGGGGGCCTTGAACTTGTCAAAATCGACCGCTTCGAAGTGCAGGTTGTGCAGCCGAGACCAGTCCATCGCGTCGCTGCAGCCCCCGGCCCGGTCGGGGTACGTCAGGGCGTACTGGATCGGCGTCCGCATGTCCGGCGGCCCCAGCTGCGCCAGCACCGAGTTGTCCGTGAACTCGACGAAGCTGTGCACGATCGATTCGGGGTGTACCAGCAGGTCGATCTTCTCCCCAGGAAGATCAAAAAGCCAATGCGCTTCGATCACCTCAAGCGACTTGTTCATCATCGTCGCCGAGTCGATCGTGATCTTCGGTCCCATGTTCCAGGTCGGATGCTTCAGGGCCTGGTCGGCGGTGGCGCTCTGCATGTCCCGCTTGGCCCATGTGCGGAACGGCCCGCCGCTTGCCGTCAAGACGATGCGCTTGATGCGCTGGCGTGCGTGGTCGGTGGTGCTCAGGCACTGGAAGATGGCGGAATGTTCCGAGTCCACCGGAATCAGCGTCGCGCCGTGCTCGGCAAGCATTGGTCGGACCAACTCACCGGCGGCGACGAGCGTTTCCTTGTTCGACAGGCTGATGGTCAGACCGAGCTTGATTGCTTCGAGCGTCGGCGCGAGCCCGGCGGCCCCGACAATCGCGGCGGCACAATCGGTCGCGGGGACCTCACGCACGAGTTGCGCGGCGGCGTCTTCGCCGACAAAGACCGTGCATTCGGGCAGGGCGTCACGGACGGCTTTCGCCTGACCCGAGTCGTTGATCGCGACGTGTTTGACCTTGTGCCAGCGTGCCTGCTCGATCAGCGTGTTGGCGTTGCCGCCTGCGCTTAAACCGACGACCTCGATCCCCGCGCCGGCGGTGCGGTTGAGGTGATCGACCACGTTCAACGTGTTCGCGCCGATCGACCCGGTCGAACCCAGGACGATCAGTCGGCGAGTTGTTGACGAAGGATCGGTCATGCGGTCTCCGCATTGGATTCGCCGACAGCGACGACCTGGTTGCTGTAGCCGCCGGCCGAAGCGTCATCTGACGCGGGGGCCGAGTCGCCCTTGTCGCCGCTTGCCTTCTTGGCTCGGGAGGTGGTCTTCTTCTTCGTCGTCTTCTTCTTGGTCGTGCGGCGTTTCTTGGTGGTCTTCTTCTTCACAGACCCGTTGTCGGAAGCGGTAGGTGAATCATCGGATTCGGCCGCGACAACTTCTTGCGGCTGCTCGGCCAGCTCGCTCTGCGGCTGATCTGCAGGCTGCGTGTCTGCCTGCTGCTCGGCGGTCTGCTTCTTCTTCCGACCTCCTCGGCCGCGTCGGTTCTTGCGATTCGCCGGGGCTGGGGCTTCGTCGCCACTTTCCAATGCGGCGTCACTCTCGACTTGAACCGGCTCGGGTTCGGTTGTCTGTCCCTCGTCGGGCGAGCTGGTGTCAGCAGGCGCGTCAGTCTCTGCCGAGGTTTCGGCGTCGCTCTTCTTACGCCGGCCCCGACCGCCACGACGGCGTCGGCGCTTCTTCTTGCCCGTGGAGGCTTCGCCGGACTCATCGTCCGATTGGGCCTGCGACGAATCGGCTTGCTCGTTCGTGGTATCGCCGGAGGTTTCCGCTTCCTGAACATCTTGCGGCTGGGAGGCTGATTCTTCTGACTTCGCAGCGTCGTCGCCCCCGCGCGAACCCTTGCCCCGGCGACGGCGTCGGCGCTTGCGCTTGCCGGGTTTGGCTTCCTGGTCCGTGTCGGCCTCGGCCATCAGGCTCTGATCCACGTCGGTCAGCTGCGCGTGAGACGCGGCGTGTTCGTCGACCGTGTCGTCCGTGTCCAGGTCCACCCCTTCGATCTCCGGCAGCTCGTCGCCTTCGATCTCGACGAAGGTCGTGTCGGTCGGCCCGGAGATGCCCTTGAGGTCGCTGAGTGTGTCGAACTCCATCTGTCCGCCTCGCTCGTCGTACAGGCGGATGTCAACAAAGTCCACGCTCGACCCGCCGACGCGGACGGTGACGGGCTTGCCGTAGCGCGTCTCGAGGTCGACGAGCTGGGCGCGCTTGCGGTTGAGCAGGTGGAACGCGGCGTCGGGGCTGATGACCAGCTCGGCACGCACGACCTCGCTGCGGTGCAGGACCAGTGCGAGCCTGCGCATCACGTCCAGGACGACGGACTCAGGGCTCTTGACGTGGCCTCGGCCGTCGCAGGCGACGCAGGGGCTGGACAGGCTGGACGCGAGCGAGGGCCGCATACGCTGTCTTGTCATTTCGAGCAGGCCGAACTGGCTGATCGAGCCGACGCGGGTGCGTGCCCGGTCTTTCTTAAGGTTCTCGCGGAAGCGAGACTCGACCTTGCGTCGGCGCTTCATCTCACGCATATCGATCAGGTCGTTGACGATCACGCCGCCGAGGTCACGCAGCCGCAGTTGCCTGCAGATCTCGTCCACGGCCTCCATGTTGGTGTTGAAGGCATTGGACTCGGCGTCACGGGCGCTTCGGCTCTTGCCGGAGTTCACGTCGATGGCGACCAACGCCTCGGCCTGGTCAAACACCAGCGAACCACCTGATTTAAGCGGGACCTCGCGAGCGTTGATGCTGTCGATCTGCCGTTCGATGTCGAAGCGGTGGAACAGCGGCACCGGGTCGTGGTAGTACACGACCTTCGGCCGGGAGCGCGGGCTGGCTATAGCGAGGAAGTCGTTGGCGCGCTTGGCGGCCTTGGGGTTGTCGATCACCACGCGCGAGATGTCGTTGGTGAAGACGTCTCGGATGGTGCGGATGATCAGGTCCTGCTCGGTGTAGAGCTCGCCGACGTTCTTGATCTTCTTTTGCCGACGTTCGATGCTCTTCCAGAGGCGGACCAGGTAGGCGAGGTCGCGTTTCAGGTCGGTCTTGGTCTGGCCGATGCCGGCGGTGCGGACGATGAACCCGAAGCCGGCAGGCGGCTTGAGATCGGCGAGGATTTTCTTCATCTCCCGGCGGGCGTCGTCGTCATCGACCTTGCGCGACACGCCGAGCCGCTGCATCTGCGGCATCATCACCAGGAATCGGCCGGGGATGGACAGGTAGCTGGTCAGGGTCGGGCCCTTGGTACCAATGCCTTCTTTCAGGACCTGGACGAGGATTTCCTGGTTGCGTTTCAGGCACTTCTGGATTGGCGGCCGTTCGTGGCGGGGGGTCTTGCTGCCGACCTGCTCGGTCTCTTCCTTGTGCTTGCCCTGGAAGTAGGACGGGTGCAGGTCGGTGATGTGCAGGAAGCCGTTACGGCCTTCGCCGAAGTCGATAAAGGCGGCCTGGATCGAGGGCTCGACGTTGGTGACCTTGCCCTTGTAGATATTACCCACAAGGGAGCCGGCACTGGCGCGTTCCTGGTAGAACTCTTCAAGTGATCCGTCCTCGACGATGGCGATTCTGCATTCTTCGCCGGGGACGTAATTGATCATCATCTCGGTTTTAGACATGGGGCGTTCGGCCTTGGGTCACACGGCGGTGGGGCGTTGCCGTTGGCTTGCGCACGACCGCCGCGCGGCAGGTAACCGCGTGGGGCAATAGGTGGGCAGGCTTCGGGCATCGGTCCAATCACGTGTGACTTGGGCCACTTTCATTCTGTTGCGTCGGCGTCGCTCCAGCAGGGGTCGGTTTTCATCCGCGAGCGACGGCGATGCGGGTTCTGTTTTCCCGGCGTCAGTAACCGATGGAACGTCCATCGAGCACGCCGGGCATGGCTTTGCTTATCTGGTCGCGCAGGTAGTTGGCGACTTCTCGGTCCGAATCAAACGTGATGGCCTTTCGCGCAACACGTCTACATTGATCGATCGATACGCCCCGGATGATCTGCTTGACCTCCGGGAGGGCGGGGGGCGTGATCGACAGCGATCTCAGCCCAAGGCCCAACAGCATCATTGTATACTCCGGGCTGCTGGCCATCTCGCCGCACAGGCTGACGTCGATTTTGGCCTTGTCGGCCTCCCGGACGACGTCCCGGATCAGGCTGATCACCGCCGGGTGGGCCCCGGAATACAGGTTGGCGATCCGCTCGTTGCCCCGGTCCACCGCCACGGTGTACTGGATCAGGTCATTGGTCCCGATCGATAGGAAGTCCACCTCCCGGCAGAAAGTGCGGACCTGCAGCGCGACCGAGGGCACCTCGACCATGATCCCGACGGGGATGTTCTCGCGGAAGTCGATGTCCTGCTCGTCGAGGTCCTCCATCACGTCGCCGAGGATCATGCGTGCCTGGCGCAGCTCCATGATGTTGCTGATCAGGGGGAACATGATCCGCACGGGGCCTTCGGTCGAGGCCCGGAGGATCGCGCGGAGCTGGGTCTTGAATAGCGGCAGGTTCTGTAAACACAGCCGGATGCTGCGGCAGCCGAGGAACGGGTTGCGCTCGCCGGGGTCAAGGCCGACCGTCTTGACCGTGCCCATCTTGTCGGCGCCCAGGTCGAGCGTGCGCACGGTCAACGGCTTGCCGCCCAGGTTGCGGATGGCTTCGACGTAGGTCTCGTACTGCTCCTGCTCGGACGGTTCGGTGCTCGAAGCGAGGAAGAGGAACTCGGTGCGGTACAGGCCGATGCCGGTTGCGCCGTTCTGCACGGCCGGCGCGATCTCGTAGGGGAACTCGATGTTGGCCTGCAGGCTGATGGTCGTGCCGTCCTTGGTCTCGGCGGGTAGCTCGCGGATTTCGTCGAGCCGATCTTCCATGGCGACCATGCGGTCGGCGTTCTTACGCGAGAGCATCAGCTGCTCGGCGGTCGGATCGATGATGACCGTGCCGGACTGCCCGTCGATGACAACGGTGTCGCCGGTGTTGACCGCGCTGGTGATGTCTTCGAGGCCGACGATCGCGGGGATGCCCAGGGCGTGAGCAAGGATGGCCGTGTGGCTGGTCAGCCCGCCGGCGTCGGTGGCGATGCCCTTGATCTTGCTGCGGTCCAGCGCCGCGGTCTGGCTTGGTGTCAGGTCGTGCGCGATGACCACGGCCTGCTGGTCCAGGTGGCCCATCTCGTCACGGGCCTTGCCAATCAGGTGTCGCAGCACCCGCCGTTCCAGGTCCCAGACATCCGTGACGCGCTCACGCATGTACCGGCTGTCGGATTGGAGCAGCTTCCGGCCCATTGCTTTGAGGACCGTGTACACCGCGAACTCCGCGGTGACGCGCTGGTTCTGGATGGTCGAACGGATATCGCCGATCAGCGTCGGGTCGGCGAGCATCCCCATGTGGAAGCCGAAGATGGCGGCGAGCTCATGCCCGACGCTGGCTGCGGTCTTTTCCTTGAGTTGCTGGATCTCGTCGATAGACGCGGCGATCGCGTCCTCGAGACGCTTAAGCTCGCTATCGATCTGCGTGGGCGCGATGGCCCGGCGTGGGATGGGCTGGTCTTCACCATCCAACACCACCGCCGGCGCGATGGCGACGCCTGGTGAAACCGGGATGCCTTTTTTGGTCAGCATAGGTCCGCCGGGAACAGGAACGTGCATCAATTACGCTGCGACCGCTCCCGGGGTTCTCCTGATTGTCATGCCGCCTGATCGTGGGGCGGACGGTGTTCGTGAAGCCGCGTTTTAAACGCCTGCGGCCTTGGCCAGCCTGGCGGCGCGGTCGGTTTTTTCCCAAGAGAAGCTGCCGTCGGCACCGGGCTTACGCCCGAAGTGGCCGTGGGCCGCTGTCTTGGTATAGATCGGCTTTCTCAGGCCCAGGTGTTTGATGATCCCCGCGGGTGTCAGCGGGAAGTGTTCTCGGACGAGCTTGCAGATCATCGCATCGCTGATCTTACCGGTCTCAAAGGTTTCGACGTGGACGCTGGTGGGCTCGGCGACGCCGATCGCGTAAGACAGCTGCACTTCGCAGATATCCGCCAGTTTCGCGGCAACGATGTTCTTGGCGATGTACCGGCCCATGTATGCGGCGGAGCGGTCGACCTTGGACGGGTCCTTGCCGGAGAACGCGCCGCCGCCGTGACGGCCACGGCCGCCGTAGGTGTCGACGATGATCTTCCGGCCGGTCAGGCCCACGTCGCCGTGCGGACCGCCGACTTCGAACTGACCCGTTGGGTTGACGTGGATCGTGATCTTTTTCGGGTCGTACATCGCCTTGGGCATGCACGGCTCGATGATGTGCTTGATGACCGCCTTCTTAAGTTGTGCCTGCTTGGCCTTGCCGTTCCAGTCGGCGGTGTGCTGGGTCGAGAGTACGACGGTATCGATGCGGACGGGCTTGTGTTTCTCGTCGTATTCGACGGTCACCTGGCTCTTCGCGTCGGGGCGCAGGCCCTTGATCTTGTTGGCCTGACGGACCTTGGCGTGGCGCTCGACCAGGCGGTGGCTCAGGTCGATCGGCAGGGGCATGAGGCGGGGAGTTTCCCGGCAGGCGTAGCCGAACATCAGGCCCTGGTCGCCGGCACCCTGCTCCTTGTGCTTGCCTTTGCCCGCGGTCACGCCCTGGCTGATGTCGGCAGACTGGCTGTGCATGGTCCGGAGCACACCGCAGGTGTCGGCGTCGAACTTCATGCCGATGTCGCCGGTGTACCCGATCGCACGGACGGTATCGCGGACGGTCTGCTCCGCGTTATTCAGGACCTCGATTGCTTTGGCGTTATGGACGGTAATTTCGCCGCCGACCATCACCAGGCCGGTGGTGCAGAAAGTTTCGCAGGCCACGCGGGCGTTGGGATCGACCGCAAGCAGGCTGTCCAGGATCGCGTCGGAGACCTGGTCCGACACCTTGTCGGGGTGGCCCATGGAGACGGACTCGCTGGTGAAGAGGTAGTAGTTGTTTTCTTGACGGGTACCCATAATATATTGTGCCTTATATGGTTAAGTCGTTTATTGGCTGTCGATGGCGGTTGTGACAGCGTCCGCCCGCCAGCCAAAGCGTCTTGGTCTTACGGAATCCACAGATACATGCAAGGCTCACAAGGCCCTGTCGAATGAGGTTTTGTAGCGGGTTATCCGCTTTTTAGCAAGCCGGGCCGGGGTTATACAGTGCGGCAGATTGACCTGGGTGAGAGTGGTTAAGCCTTTGTTATAAAAGGAATTGTATTGTATAAAGAGGCGGCATTTGCATGGAATGACACGTAAGTCGTCATGGCATCAGGCTTTCGAGCATGCTCGGGCCGATAACTCCGCCGCTGGCCGTCTTTCGACGCTCCGGCACACTCCTACCGATAAACGACAGGCCGACCCGGCCCATATTTGATGGGTGCGGGTCCGCATGTGGGTCCACGATCTAGGAGCAAACCAGTGAGCGACAACTTCCCCCAAGGCCAACCCTTCGATGCAGGCTTCAACTTCGGCCTTCAGGGTTCGGCAGCCGAGATGGAATCGATCCTCGAACGCGTCAAGGACGAACGGCTGAGGCTGATCCGCTTGCTCAAAGACTGTGAAGCCCGCTTCGGGACGACCGGCGTGGTTCCGCCGGCTGAGGAGATCGCCCGGCTGACCGGGAAGGTGCGTGCGATCGACGAAGCCGTACGCGACCGCTACCAGCAGCTGCGCCATGACGAAACGATGGTCGAGAAGCGAGCGTACCAGGTCGATCAGCTCCGCGAGTGCATCCAGGGACTGACCGATCAGCTCGACGGGCAGATCGACAAAGCCAAGCGGGTCAAGCCCGACCTCGCCGCGGTGCGTGAGCAGGTCCAGAACGAGGCCGACCGTGTGCTGGATCAGACGCGCGCCCAGGTCGCGCAGATCGGCCAGGCCATGGCCGTGCGCCTTGAAGAATACCGCAATGCTCAGCACACCGGACAAGAGCAACTAAGTGAAGCCCGGCAGGAGATCGAACACGTCTTTGGTGAGATTGACGACCGCCTCGCCGCCGCCGCCGGTTTGGCGCGAGACGAAGCGCAGAAGCTGATCGACCCGATCTTCACGCAGCTGGAAAACCACGCCACCGAGTGCGGCGAGCGTATCCGTCAGCTGGTCGAGGCGACCGACGACGTCGTGCTTGAGAAGCTCGAAGCCCTGCCCGCCAAAGCACACAAGACACTCGAACCGACACGTGAGTCGCTGGATAGTGTCATCGAAGATGCCCGCCAACAGATCGCGGCGGTCAACGACTCGATCGAATCGCTCGACCAGCGCCTCCAGCAGTTCTCAGCTCAGGCCGACCACCTGATGCATGAGCGCATCGAAGCGCTCCCCGGCAAGGCGTTCGACGTCCTCGCCCCGGCACGCGCGGCGCTGGATAGCCTGATCGAAGACGCCCGGAAGCAGGTGTCGAGCGTCCACGAGACGATGGCGACCTTCGACACGCGCGTCAGCGAATTGAACGACCGTTCAGACGACCTGGTTAAGACGCAGCTGGAAACCATCGCCCGCAAGGCCGACAAGACCGTGGACTCGATCATCGTAGAGCGGGTGCAGGCACAGGAAGAACTGATCGCCAATCGTATCGCCGAGTACGACACCGCGCTGCGTGAGCGTGAAACGGAACTAATGGACAAGGTCAATAGCCTGATGCTGGATAAGCAGGCCGAATTGATCGTCACGATCGACGAGCAGATGGCCGCGCACAGCGAGCGACTGGTTGGCAAGCACCGCAACTTGATCGACGCGTCGGTCGAGAAGCGGGTCAAGGACGGTGCCGAGATGCTCGCCAAGCGTGTCGAGACGGTGATCCTGGAAGCCGATCATCAGGCCGAGCAGATGGTGAGCATGATGAAAGACCGGCTCGCGGCTTCGATCGAGCAGACGCGCGTGGAGGCCGAGGACGCCGTGGTCAAGCTTGAGGATCAGGCCCGTGAGGACAAGGACCACACACTCACCACGCTGGCCCAGTTCCATGCCGAGGCGGCCACGAAGATCGCTAAGCTGGAAGGCAAGTCCCGCGCCGCCAGCGACAGCATCATGAAACAGATCAACGAGCTGATGGCCAGCGCCATGACTCAGACCGAGTCCATCACCAAACCGCTGCAGGATAAGCTGGAAACGACGCTTGATGAGCAGCGACGCACCGCAGACGAACTTGTTCAGACCACCCGCGCCAAGCTGACCGAGCAGGCCGACACCCATTGGAAGTCGTTCCGTGAGCAGACCGCGTCTGAGCTTGAAAAGCAACAGCGTGAGCTGGATGAATTGACCAACACCGCGCTCGATCAGACCCAGGAGAACATGCACCAGCGTATCAAGGAGCTCTGTGCGTCCAGCCAGAGCATGGTCGAGCTGGTCGACCAGCAGCTATCACGCCGACTCAAGGGCATCGAGCCGCAGGCTCAGCAGACAGCCGACGCGGTCGAGAAGCAGATCAGCGAGAGCCTCAGCCGGATGCGCGAGAATGCCAACGCCATGGTCCAACTCATCGAGGACCAGCTCGGTAAGCGTGTTGCTGAGCTTCAGCCCAAGGCGGTCAACGCCGCCCGTGATGCCGAGCGCGAATTGAGCGAGCACATGGAGCGTGTCCGTCAGGAAGTCGAGGCGAGCATCGCGCCATTGCGTAAGCAGATCATGGAAGAACTCGGCAATGTCGCCGAGATGAGCAAGGGCCTGCGCGGTGTCACCCGGCCGGAGGGTGCCGGGACGGTTGGCGCGAATAGTGAGACGGCATCCGGGGGTTCCGGGGCATCCGGGGGTTCTGGAGCATCCGGGGGCGGGGGCGCGGCCGAGCCGCCGGTCGTGGATGCGAATAACCTCACGACCCCGCTTCAGGAGATGGCCAGCCGCATCGGTAAGAAGCCCGCCAAACTCGTCTCCACCCCAAGCAACCCCGGTAGCCCCGGAACCCCCGGAAACCCCGGAAACCCGGAGTCGGTCAAGAACCAGCCGGACGAGCCCGATACCGAACGCAAGGCCGCGTAACCCATCCGATCTCCTCGGATTGAGGCGCCCCACGAAAGCCCCGAGCTACGTCTCGGGGTTTTTTTATGTGTCCGCAGGCCGCTGAGGTGCGTTGATGAAACGGCCGGTATGCTGTAGAGTCCTGCCAGTCTGATGATCCCCCGTCGGACGACCGTGATCCCACCTACAATCCACTTGCACCCCGTTAATGGATATTACGCCATGACCACCGCCCCCGGAAGCAACACCGCCACCCCCGGTAGTACCCGCACAGAAAAAGACTCCATGGGCGAGATGCCCGTCCCCGCCGACGCCTTGTACGGCGCGTCGACCGCCCGGGCCGTGGCCAACTTCCCGATCGCCAACCGCCCGCTGCACCCGGCCGTGATCCACGCGTTCGGCCACCTCAAGGCCGCCTGCGCCCAAGCCAACAAAGACCTCGGCAAGCTCGACGCCAAGCTCGCCGACGCCATCATCGCCGCCGCGGACGAAGTCGCCCAAGGCAAGCACGACGCCCACTTCCCCGTCGACGTCTACCAGACCGGCTCCGGCACCAGCACCAACATGAACGCCAACGAGGTCATCGCCTCGGTCGCCAACGACAAGCTCGGCCTCGGCGCAACAACTAAAGCAGACGGCGGTGTCCACCCCAACGACCACGTCAACATGGGCCAGTCATCCAACGACACGTTCCCGACGGCGATGCATATTGCGGGGGCGTTACAAGTACACAACGTGCTGCGCCCTGCCCTCCAAAAACTTGGTACGGCACTTGAGAAGAAATCAGAAGAATGGGATTCCATAATCAAGGTCGGCCGAACGCACTTGATGGACGCGACCCCTATTCGATTGGGGCAAGTGTTCGATGGATACGCTTCACAGATTCACGAAGCAGATAGCAGCTATGCGGAGTGGGCTACGGAAGAACTGAAGGATCGTCTGGCAATCGGAGGGACTGCAGTAGGAACAGGAATCAACACCCATCCTGAATTCGCGGGTTCGGTCGCACAAGTTCTCGGCACACGGACCGGGATCGAGTTTTATGCACAGGCAGGGCCTAAATCTAATGCCAGTAAAGACAACTTTATTCAAGCCCATGCCTATTTAAAAACCATCGCCGTCTCCCTAAGCAAAATCGCTAACGACATCCGCCACCTCGGCTCCGGCCCGCGTTGCGGGATCGGTGAGCTGAACCTGCCAGCTATCCAGCCCGGGTCGTCGATCATGCCCGGCAAGGTCAACCCCGTGATCTGCGAATCCGTCATCCAGGTCGCCTGCCGTGTGATCGGCAACGACGCGACCGTCACCACCGCGGGCCTCGGCGGGGTCGGCAGCCTCTTCGAACTCAACGTCGCCATGCCCGTGATGATCGACGCCTTCCTCGAATCCGTCGAGCTGCTGGCGAATGTCAGTAACGTCTTCGTCGACAAGCTGCTCAAGGACCTGGAAGTCAACGAAGCCCGCTGCACCGAGCTGCTCGAAGCCTCCCTGATGACCATCACGGCCCTGGCCCCCGAGGTCGGCTACGACAAGTGCGCCGCCCTGGCCAAACAGGCCCACAAGGAAGGCAAGACCATCAAGCAGCTCGTCGGCGAACTGAACCTCATGCCCGCCGAACGCCTCGCCGAGCTGATGGACTACGACTCCATGACCCGGCCCGGGTAAGCCTAGGGTTCCCAAAGATGCATTAAAAAGTCAGTCAACGCTTGGGCAATCGCTTTGCTCGTGCTATAACAGCGCACGACCCATTCACTAGATCAGGGAGATCATTATGAAGCCTACGCTGTTATTGACCGTGTGCGTCATGTTGCTAACGATTGGCACCGCACGAGCCGAAGTCGATGTCAAGCCATTGGCCGTTGTGGTCGGTTCGCCGGCGATCGCGGAGATGGACTTTAGCTTTCAGCCCAACGGCATCCAGGCCGGGACGCGTGTGCACCTGCTGATCGAAGGTTTTGAGTCTCCGGTCGTCAAGCTTGAGGACGACAACTGTAAGCTCGACAAGGCCGTCGATTCGACAGGCAAGGACCTGCTTGAAGAAAAGAAGCAAGAACAGTCCGGCGGGTTCGGCTCCTTCTCATTTGGTAACAGCACGATCGGCCCGTTCCCCAAGATCAGCGAGGACGGCAAGCGGATGCTCATCGAACTGATCGCGCCACAGGCCCCGGCCAAGGGGGCGGACAGCGTCCAATTCGAAGGCTCGCTCGCCGTGTTGATTGCCGAGGGCACGAAGACGGTCAGTGCCAAGGATGTTGCCGCTGATCCCGGCCAGGTGCAACTCGGTGAGCACAGCATCGAGATCATGGGCATCAGCCCAAGCGATTGGGAAGAGGGCAAGTTCAAACTCGAAGTAAAGATGACCACCAAGCTGCTCGACTTGATCGCGTCATGGAAGATCACCGACGCCGGTGGCGCGGAGCTATCCGACGGCCCGAACTCGACCATGACGATGATGGGCACAGCCCAACTCGAGCTGACGCTTGAGAAGAAGCCGACGTCGCTGAACATCGAGCTGGAGTTGTACGACGGGATGAAGCAGGTCGAGGTTCCGATCGACCTGCAGGTCGGGCTGGGGATCGAGTAAGGCGGGGGCGGTGCGTACGCCGGGGGCTTCTTCCGGGGGTGACTTCGGGGGGCGACTTCCGGGGGTATAATGCCCCGCTTATGCCAGAGGGCTGTGACTACAACGTGATCGTGATCGGCGGCGGGCACGCGGGCGCGGAAGCGGCCTGGGCGGCGGCGAATAGGCTGCGCCCCCGGAACCTCGAAACAGGCGGGCGTGAGGGTAACGTGGCCCTGATCACGATGGACCCTGAGAAGATCGGGGCGATGAGCTGTAACCCGGCGATCGGGGGCTTAGCCAAGGGGCAGATCGTCCGTGAGATCGACGCGATGGGCGGGCTGATGGGCCTCGCCGCCGATGCGACCGGCATCCAGTTCCGCATCCTTAATGCCAGCAAGGGCCCGGCCGTGCATGGCCCGCGCTGCCAGAGCGACAAGTACGCATACGCGCTGGAAGTCCAGCGCCTCTTGAAGACACGGCCCAATCTAACGATCCTTACAGGCGCAGTGGATGACCTGATCGTCGAAGACGGCAAGTGCGTCGGCGCTATCTATAACGATCAATCCCAATCCCCAAATCCCAATCCCCAATCCCTCCGCGCAAACGCCGTCATCCTCACCACCGGCACGTTCATGCGCGGCCTGATGCACACGGGCGATGCACAAACGCCGGGTGGTCGCGTCGGTGAAGGGCCCGCTGTCGGGATCAGCGCGACGCTCTCCCGGCTCGGCTTCGAGCTCGGCCGACTCAAGACCGGCACGCCCCCGCGCCTCGCCGCCGAGTCAATCGACTTTGATGTGCTTGAATTGCAGCCGGGCGATGATCAGCCGATCCCGTTCAGCGAGATGACGCCCGATGGCCGCTTCCCCGTGCTTGAACAGCGGCCGTGCTGGATCACACATACCACGCAGGCGGCTCATGAATTGATCCGCGACAACCTCGACCGAGCGCCGCTCTACAACGGCCAGATCGCCCAGGGCAGCACCGGGCCGCGTTACTGCCCGTCGATCGAGGACAAGGTTGTGCGCTTTGAGGATCGTGCTTCACATCATGTGTTTCTCGAGCCCGAGTCGCTTGAGACCAACGAGATTTATTGCAACGGGATCAGCACGTCGCTACCGAGCGATGTGCAGGACTACATCGTACACCAGATGCCGGGGTGTGAGAACGCCAAAATCCTGCGCTACGGTTACGCGGTTGAATACGACATGGTCTGGCCGCACCAGATCGACGCGACCTGCATGACCAAGCAGGTGCCCGGGCTCTTCCTCGCCGGGCAGATCAACGGCACGAGCGGCTACGAAGAAGCGGCGGGGCAGGGCCTGATCGCGGCGATCAATGCGGTGCAGTATGCCGGGGGCCGGGGCGACGAGATGCTGCGGCTGCGTCGTGACCAGGCGTACATCGGTGTGATGATGGATGACCTGGTGACCAAGACGCCGCGTGAGCCGTACCGGATGTTCACCAGCCGTGCGGAGTACCGGCTGCTGCTGCGTGCGGACAACGCCGATACGCGCCTGACGCCGTTATCCCGTGAATTGGGATTGATCGACGACGAACGCTGGACGTACTACCAAGCCAAGCGCGAGGCGCATGCCGCCTTGAGTGAATACATCGAAGCCAAGCGCGTTGACGGCATGCCGATGTCGCGCTGGATCGCCCGCCAGGAAGTGAACACGGACGACCTGCTAGCCAACCTCAACGGCGACCCGCTGCCCGCGCTGGCGCGCGACAGGCGTGTGTTGGGCGGGTATCTGTCCGAGCTGCGTTACGCCGGCTATATCCAGCGTCAGCAGAAGCAGATCGACCGGCTCACCAGCCAGGAATCGTCACCGCTGCCCGCGGACCTCGACTACACCGACCTGCCCGGCCTGCGCACCGAGGCGGCGCTGACGCTGAACCGCTTCCGGCCCGCGACCTTCGGCCAGGCCGCACGCCTCGCCGGCGTGAACCCCGCCGACCTGATGGTCGTCAGCGTGGCGATGAATAACAGGGGGCTGTGATGTTTGGGCGTTCCGGGAATGACGGCAAGCTGAAGATCAAGATCCGCACCGTCAAGGCGCTGAAGAAGTACTGCAACGAGCCGAAGTGCCTGCGATGTGGGTATGACGTGCGTGGGCAGTACATGGCTGGGCTGGTCCACTGCTCTGAATGTGGTCAGGGTTGTTCACACGAAGACCTTGCGGAGAAGATCGCGAACCAGCGTGCAAGCAGGATGCCTGTTGTGACCGAAGTCCGATCGGGCGTGATGTTGGCACTTGCTTACCCGCTGTTCGCACTCATCGCGACAGGTCTGTTTGTCCAACTGTTACATCTGGTCGGGCTTCACCCCGGTGGAATGACCGGAGCTATCATCCTCGTGCTGCATGGCCTGGTTTATCTGGCGCTACTTCTATACAGCGGTTACAAAGCCTATCGTGTCGCTGGCAGCTGGCGCGGGGTACTGTATTGGTGCCTGTCGTTTCTTTATGCCTTCTTATTCTTGCTGGGTATCCAACCGATTGCAGGCTGGGTAATACTCCTCATTGTGACTGTGGTGGCCAACTTCTTGGAAGACAGCCGTGAATTATTTGAAATATATACCCAATGGTGGTTGTATGCATCGTTGCCGGCAGGTGCGCTAGTGCTATTTGTCAATGAGTATTGGCACAGGCGCATCCTTGTGAAGCCCTGCCGTCGGCGTTGCCGGGAATTGGTGGTAAAGTGGTTGAAAGTGTACTGAGCGTAAGTAGCTGACCAGTAAGTAATCGCAGTTTGCCTCCGCCTTCGGATTGGGTTTACATATACCTATGTCCAACAACCACCCAGCATCCGATTGCCTGATCCTCATCTTCGGCGCCTCCGGCGACCTGACCAAGCGCAAGCTGATCCCGGCGCTGTACCACCTCTGGGATACCGGCCAGGCCCCGGAGAACTTCGCCATCCTGGGCATCGCGAGGTCCAAGTTCACCGACGACGAGTTCCGCGACGCGATGCACGCGTTCTCGCCTAAGAGCTACCCGGACGAGGCGAAGTGGCGCGAATTTGCAAAGAAGATCCACTACCACCCGGCCGACTCGACGAAGCGAGAGGACTGGTCGGGCATCCGCTCACGGGTCGGGACGCTGGCGGAGGACCACAAAACCGGGCGGAACCTGCTGTTCTACCTGTCGATGGCGCCGCAGTTCTTCGAGCCGATCATCAAGCACATCGGCGCCAGCGACCTGGTGACCGAGGGCCGGCTCTTCTGCAGCCTCGGGGACACCAAACCCTGGCAGCGGATCGTGGTCGAGAAGCCCTTCGGAGCAGACCCCGCGTCGGCGGTGCACCTGAACAACGTCGTGGCGGAGGTCTTCGACGAAGGTTCGACGTACCGGATCGACCACTACCTCGGCAAGGAACTGGTGCAGAACATGATGGTGCTGCGGTTTGCCAACAGCTTGTTCGAGCCGCTGTGGAACCGGCAGTACGTGGACCACGTCCAGATCACCGCGAGCGAAACGGTCGGCGTCGAGGGGCGAGGCAGCTACTACGACAGCGCTAACGGGGGGGCGATGCGCGACATGGTGCAGAGCCACCTGCTGCAGGTGTTGTCGGTGGTGGCGATGGAGCCACCGGTGTCGATGAACGCCGAGGATATTCGGACGGAGAAGATCAAGGTCTTCAAGGCGCTGCGCGTCCCCGGCGAGGCGGACGTGCCCAACATCGCGGTCCGCGGGCAGTATGGCTCGGGGTCGGTCAACGGCGAAACGATCGACGGGTACCGCGAGAACGAGGGCGTCGCGCCCGACAGCCAGACGGATACCTACTCGGCGATGTTGTTCAACGTGGATACCTGGAGGTGGGGCGGCGTGCCGTTCTACCTGCGTTCGGGCAAGGCAATGGCGAAGAAGATGACGGAGATCGTTATCTACTTCAAGCCCACACCGCACTGCCTGTTCCGCGAAGAGGCGAAGAAGTACAAACAGAACCAGATTGTGATCGGCATCCACCCGAACGAGGGGGTGCGCATCCGGTTCGAGGGCAAGGTCCCGGGGCTTGGGATGAAGATCAAAGACGTGGTGATGGACTTTAACTACGTCGAGCAGTGGAAGGTCCATCCGCCGGACGGCTACGCGACTTTACTGCACGACACGATGCGCGGCGACCAGACGCTATTCAAGCACCGCGACGAGATCGAGAGCGCCTGGAACGCGGTCCAGCCCGTGCTGGATTACTGGCAGGCGAACCCGCAGGAGGACCTGCCGAACTACAACGCCGGCACCTGGGGCCCCAGCGCCGCGGACGTGATGATGGCGCGCGACGGGCGGTATTGGCATAATGATTAGAGCAAGGGTTTAGGGTTTGGGGATTAGGGATTGGGGTATAGAAGGCGGGGGTTAACTCTTGTGGGTAATGGTCAGTCATACCATCGCGCTGGGTTGAACGCGCTGGCCAGATTCACCTAAATAAGAACCCCCAACCCCCAACCCCCAACCCCCAGATTAAGAGCGGAGCGAGCTGTTGACATACGAACTGAATGATCCGTCGGCCGAGTACGATCTGGGCTTGCCGGGTGACCTGCATGTGGCGAACGATGCCGATCAGCTATACGACGATCTGGCGATGGTGTTCGTTTCGCTTGCCGTCGAAGCCGTGGAGCAGCGGGGGGTCTTTCATATCGCGCTATCCGGCGGGACGACGCCCTGGCCGTTCTATCAGAGGCTGGTACTCGATCCGCGCTTCCGTGGGGTACCGTGGGAGCAGACGCACATCTGGATCGTGGATGAGCGCCGCGTGCCGGACGACGACGAGCGGAACAACTTCAAGAGCCTGCGCGGATCGTTGCTTGAGGACATCCCGACGCCTGCGAACCAGGTGCACCCGATGATGGTGATGCACGAGGGGGCGGACGCTTTGTACGAAGCTGAGATGCGCGATGCGTTTTCGATGTTGGAGGGGGAACCGGGGGATGCGGAGGAATCAAGGAATCCGGGGGTGCCGTGCCTGGACTTTGTGCTTCTGGGGATGGGGGCGGATTGCCATACCGCGAGCCTGTTCCCGAACTCGGATGCGATCCACGTGGAGGATAAGTTGATCGTGGTGAATGAGGGGCCGAGCGTGACACCGCCGGATCGGGTGACGATGACGTACCCGTTGCTGAATGCGGCGCGGTTGCTGGCTGTGCTGTGTGTCGGGGCGAAGAAGACCGAGGCATTGAAGCGCGTAGCGGATCAGATGAAGACGGGGGCGGACAAGGTGAACGTGCCGATCACGGGGATCCAGCCGATCGACGGCTCGCTGGTGTGGTATTTGGATCGGGAAGCGGCGGTGGGGGAAGGTTGATTTATGATTTGAGATTTAGGATTTATGATTGCGCAAGCGAGTCCGTGTATCAAACCCACATCTCGTAGGTCCAGGGCAAAGTAAATCATAAATCATAAATCATCAATCACAAATTATAAATCCTCGTACATCTTCCCGCCGGGATGATCGTTGCTGTTGTTGAGATCATTGATCCCGTTTTGTACCGATGTCTCGCACGCTTCGGTCAGCTCGCGGATGGCTTGTTTGCTGCGTTTGCCCTCGGCGATGTAGGCATCCAGTGGGATCGGATCATTGAATCTGACCATCGCCCGCCTCATGGCGATCGGCTTGGGCATCGTGCTGTACATGTCTTCGGCGATCTTTTCGATCGTCTCGCTCACGCGGTCCAGCGTCGGCTTCTCGGCCACATAGTCCGGCAGGTAGCTGGCGATCCGGAAGGCGAGCATCGCCTGATCCGCCCAGGTGAGCGCCGCGGCGTGGTCGGCGACGCGCGATTCATCCGTACGTACCTCGTGGATCACACGCCGGGCCGCCCGGACACGGTCGATCAGCGAGTCGTTGGCTTTGGGCGTTAGGTCGAGCTTTGACTCAAGATCCTCCAGCACTGCGCCGGCGGAGAACGTGATCAACTCGGCCAGGTCGTCGGTGTCCGGCGGGGTGAGGCCGCGCTGCGTGAGGTTCCGCTTGATGGCGGCCTTGCCGATCCGAACGATCGTTTCGCGGACGAGCCCGTTCCCCGCTTCGCGTGAGCCGTCAACCTGCATCGTCTGCGCCAGATCGTCAAGCAGTTCGGTCAACTCTTCACGGCAGTCGGTCAGGTGTGTCAGCTTGATCGAGACCGGGACGGCCAGGACACGGATGTCGTGCTTGGCAAGCTCCTTGGCGGTGCGGATCGCGATAAACGCTGCGCCGTCGTTGAACGGCGTGACCTTGTCGTTCCGCAGGTAAACGTTGCCCTCGGGGAAGATGGTCAAGGCGTGGGCACCCCGCGAAAGCACGCCGGCGGCCTCTTTCATGGCCCGGCTGTCGCTGCCCTCACGGTCGACCGAAAACGCACCCATCTTCTGCATCACCCACGCGTCGGCCCAGCCGCGCAGGAAGACGTCGTACGCCGCCATCATCTGGCTGCTCTGGCCGAGCTGATTCAGCGCCTCGATGAACACGGCCGCATCGGCGTGTGTCGAGTGGTTGGGCAGGAAGAGCACACGGTCGTTTGCTTGGCACTGCTGTCGGAACTCACCCTGGCCTGTGACTTCAACCCGGTCGACTCTTAGTGTCCGGGGCAGCCGACGGTACTTGTTCGCCAGACCGATCAGCCACGCGACGAATCCGTTACGCTTCGGCGGGAAGTATCGGTAGGGTTGATCGGAAAAGTCGAGCATGGCGAAGTGCCGACGTCGGGATGGTTGATCCGTTACCGCTTATTGTCCGGTCTTGCGACCAGCCAGACGATCAGGCCGATCGGCCAGGACAGCAGCGCGACCAGCAAGGCCACCAGGCAACCGGACTTGCCCCGCGCCTCCGCATCACTGAAGGCCCAGATAATGGTGGCGATGTAGACCGCAAACATCGCCAGGCCGAAGACCGCCACGATGAGCAAGAAGATGACGGCAAAAACGTCCCCGCCTCCACCCGAACTTTGTGCCAGCATAGAGATTCTCCTTAAACTGATGCAGGGATATCATAACGGCTTATTGGTACATGATGCCACACAGCCCGTGGCCACGGTCTGACCCGGCGCGTCTCTACGATTGGAGGTTTCGATGTTTCGATTGATTCTGTGTGTCTTGGTGTCGATGGTGTTTGTCCTAGTGCCGACCGGGTGCGGGCCGACACCACTTGATAAAGCGATGCGTCGGCTGGACGATCGGCCTGAATGGAAGACGTTCGGCAAGATCGATGTGCCGCGTCACCCGGCGGAAAAACACCTGGCGGGGATGGTCATCGTGCTGGACCCCGGGCACGGCGGGGATGCTCATCTTAAGAACTACAAGCGGGGACCGACCGGCGTGCGCGAGGCCGAGATGAACTGGCGCGTGGCGAAGCTGCTCGAACGTCTGCTAGTGGATTGCGGTGTACATGTCACGCTGACGCGACACGGCGACGAGGAAGTGAGTCTGGCAGACCGCGCCAAGGTGGCGAACGAGGTCGTCCGGCCTGACGGCGGGAAGGGGGCGGACCTGTTTATCAGCCTGCACCACAACGCTTCTTCACGAGAGAGCGCGAACTTCTCCAGCGTCTGGTATCACGGCGAAGCCGACTGGTCGGAGCGGTCGCTGGATGTTTCGAAGTACATCGCGCATCACCTCGGCTCGCGGATGCGAACCAACATCGCGGTGACTTCGCCGCTATTGAGCGATCAGTTGATGTACGAGTCGGGCTTCGGTGTCCTCCAAGCATGCGAGGTGCCGGCCCTGCTGTGCGAGTCCTCCTTCTTTACCAACTATGAAGAGGAGCAGCGGCTGCGTGATGCGGACTACAACCTGCGTGAGGCCTACGCGATCTACCTGGGCTTGTGTGAATACGCGTATGGGGGCATGCCGACACAGAGCTTGCCGGCGATCGAGAAGGAGGCGGATCGACTGCGTGTCACGACGGTGTTGGATGACGGGCTGGATAAGGGCTGGTGGGGGAGCGACCGCGACCGGTCGCTCAGTTCGACAATCAGCGTGACCCTCGACGGCCGGCGTATCCCCTCGTCGTACGATCCGGCGAAAAAAACGGTCGAGGCTGAGGTTTTGGTGGATGCTCTGTTAAAACGCAACAAGTGTGTGATCAGTTTTCACCACGCCAACATGTTCAAACACCACAACTACCCCCAGCGCTACGAATTACGGATGCAGAATAATAAATGGCTTGCCAGCCCGATCGGGCCTCAGCGGGCAGAATAGGCCTACGCGGCGTGTTTAGAGCCCCGGGGGGCCATTTTTGTGGCTTCTGCGGCCAATGATAATAATTAATCGAGCGGAAGTGATTATGAAATATAATTTTACTTGCAATACCGTGCCATAGTGGTGATAATTATGGCTGAGCTGGCCGCAATTATGCATCATTCTTATCCGCCGCAGCCAGGATGTCGGAAAATGATTCTACTCACGCGCGTCCTCAGGTTATCTTATACGTGCGAGCCAACAGTTTTCTCACGGCAGACCCAAGGATAATTATGGCTACCAAGTACAAAGAAATCGGACCCGTCGTCGCTCAGCCCGGGCAACCCCTGTACGAATCCGTCAAGCAGGCGTTAACCGAAGCGATCGACACCGGCCACTACCAGCCCGGCAAGCGGATGCCTAGCACAAAAGAGTTGAGCCGGCAGATGTCGGTCTCACTGGTGACCGCGCACCGTGCGCTGCAGGAACTGGTGTCGGTGGGGCTCTTGGAACGGACACGCGGCCGGGGCACTTACGTCGTCGAGAACCACCGTGATGTGAAGCCCAAACTCCGCATCGGGCTGGCCATCCAGCGCGATGCGGTCATCTCCGATGTCTATCACAGCGGCATCCTCGAAGGCATGCACCGCGCCAGCGTCGAGTTCGGCTGCGATCTTTTGCTGCTCGGTGAAGAGGTTGATCCGCGGCAGGACGTTCATGCATATGTGCTTGTGAATCCGGCTGTGGAGCAGGTCGAAACGCTGTTGGCCGGCGACGCTAATAAGACGCCGATGATCGTCGTGGGCGCACGTTCCGGCGAGAAACAGATGCCATCGGTCGATACAGATAACCGCGACCTAGCAACGCAGGCGGTGAACCACCTTCACCAGCTCGGGCACCGGAGGATCGGGTGCTTCATCGGGGGCTGTCACCTGCTGCACAACCGCGACCTGTGCGAAGGCTTTAACCAGGCGTGCAAGCAATTGGGGATCGATGAGCGCGACCGACCGATCGTTGAGGTTCAGGGGATGGGCATGCGTTCCGATGACAAGCTTAAGCTCAACCGCATGCTGAACGACAACGCGCTGACCGCTGTCTTTGCCGGGGGGTATGACATGGCGCTGGAGGTTTATCAGGCCGCGAGCACGATCGGGCTTTCGATTCCGCGAGACCTGTCGGTGATCGGTGTGGACGATCCGCCCAGCGCGGCGCACCTGAGCCCACCGATGACCACGCTGCGGCAGCCGTTGGCGCACCTGGGCCACTCCGCGATTTCGAGCCTGGTCAACCACCTCGGCGACGGCGAACCGCCGCTGAAACGCGAAGTGCTTCGGGCAGAACTGGTTATCCGTCGCTCCACCTCAGCACCGCCGCGTGAGGTTTGATCCCAAGACCACAAGCTAACGATTCTCCACGCCCGCCGGTCAAATCGGCGGGTTTTTACTGCGCCGGGCCATAGTTGACGCTGGATCCGGCTCTGAACCGATTGATCTAAGCAATGTCTGCGCGGTTATTAACGGCTATCTTGACGGGGTGGGCTTTCATAGCGGCGATGATTATTATATAAATATAGTCCTGCCGCGATCGCCCGGCATGGCTGAGCCTGGGCCCTGACCCCGTCGTCTTGGAGAGATTTACATGCATGCATTGATCCTGGCTGCCACGGACGCCGCCGACCCTGCTGTGGGTTCGCTTTCCGGTCACTTCACCTGGTTGGATTGGGTCGTGCTTGTGGGGTATTTGGCGCTGGTCAGTGTGCTGGGTGTGGCGCTGGCGGGCAAGCAGAAAAGCATGGAAGACTTTTTCCGCGGTGGCGACAAGCTGCCCTGGTACGCGGTGTCGGCATCGATGATCGCGACGGCGATTTCGGCGGTGACGTTTGTCGGCGTGCCGGCGATTGCGTTTACCGGGGACATGACGTACCTGCAGTTGGGCATCATCGCCGGGTTGATCTCCCGAGCGTTTGTCGCCTGGATCCTGATTCCTGCTTATTACCAGAAGCGCATCTACAGCCCGTACGACTACATGGGCAATCAGTTGGGCACCAGCGCGCGGAGCGTGACCACGGGGTTGTTCACGCTCGGCGGTTTACTCGGCCAGTCGGCACGTGTGTACCTGACCGCTCTGGTGCTGACGCTGGTCATGGCGGACCAGCTCGAGTGGATCGAGGGCATGACGAAGCTCTCGCCGTTCGCCGCGTCGATCATCATCATCGGGATCATCGCGGTGATCTGGACGATGCTCGGCGGGATCGCGACCGTGGTGTGGACCGATGCGATGCTCTTTTTGGTGTTCGTGGTCGGCGGGGCGGCGGCGCTATGGGTGATTATCAGCGGGCTGCCGGATGGATTTTCGCAATTCCAGGCGGTGGGCGAGCAGTTCGAAAAGTTCAAGGTTTTTGACATGGACAAAGCGGTGGATATGACCACGCCGTACACGCTGACCGCGGCCGGCTTCGCGGTGGTGGTCGGCAACATCGGTGCCTACGGGACGGACCAGTTGATGGCCCAACGCCTGTTCACTTGTAAGAACCAGAACGGCGCACGGCTGGCGATCCTGACCAGCTACGCGGCGGAAGCGGTGGCGGCGTTAATGTTGCTGGTGGGTGTCGGGCTGTTTGTTTTCTACTACGCGTTCCCAGAGAAGCTCGCCGGCGAAGCGGCGCTGTTGGTAGCGAAGGAGAACGACAAGATCTTCCCGATCTTTATCCTCCAGCAGATGCCGGTCGGTGTGGCGGGGCTGGTGATCGCGGGTATCTTCGCCGCGGCGATCTCGAGCATGACCTCTATCCTGGCGGCGCTGTCGCAGACGACGATCTCTGCGGTCTACCTGCCGGCCAGGGCGAAGTTGCTGGGTGTCTCCAAGGAGCAGGAGCAGATGGCCATCACCGAAGACCCGGATGAGGCGAAGCGGGTCGTGTCGATGTCTCGGAAACTGATCGTGGTCTGGGGCTTGGCACTATGCGTTGCGGCGTTCGTCGTGAATGCATTCAAAGATGCCACGGGCGTGCCGATCCTTGACCTGGCCTTAGGTTTGGCCAGTTACATCATCGGCGGCTTGTTCGCGGCGTTCATGCTCGCCTGGCTGCCGATGAAGATCAGCGGCCGAGGCCTGGTCTGGAGTGCGCCGCTGAGCGTGATGGGTGTGTTCGCCTTGCGGTTCCATGACCCGTGGGCGTATTGGGCCTGCGGTTTCATCATGGCGCTGTTGTTGGTGACTTGGCTCGTGGGTGCCTTGAGGGCCGAAGAGGCCGGGCTGAGGATCAGCCGGCTGGTCAAAACCGGCTGGCTTGTGATTGGTATTGGGATCGTGATGCTGATCACCTACCGCGGCTACTTCCACGAGTACGACGAAGACACAGGCGATGTCGTGATGGCGTATCCGGAGTTGATCGACGCGCAGACCGGCGAGCCGATTCCCGATATGGAAGCGGAGCCCGTGTTCTACCTGCACCCGATCACGAAGGAGCCGCTCCTGGACGAAGCGGGCGATCCGATCGAGAACGAGAAGGCCCGTCCGGTGTTGCGTGACATGGAAGCAGGGACGCCGAAGAAGGTGCCGATCGCCTGGCCGTGGTACGCACCGGTGGGCGCGGCGTTGGCATTTGTGTTCGGTCTGCTGCTCAGCGAGCGGCGCGATCCGGAAGTTGAGTCGGCCGTGACCGATGAGCCTCAGCCCCAGCCGGCGTTGTCGGCCGAGGCAGAGGCGGAGCCCGGGAATGAGTCCGGGGGCGAGGCGATGGGTTAAACTCATGGACGTGAGTGACGAAGCGTCTGGACGGAAAAGCTGGTCATTGGGCATCGACATCGGTGGATCGAGCGTGAAGCTTGCGCTGGTCCGTGACGGTGATGGGCCGGTGACGCTGCGCGGCGAGCCGCACCAGATGCCTTCGGTGGATGAGCTTTCCGCCGGGGTCCTAGCGAGTTTTGAGAAGTTGTTGGTCGAGTCGGGGCTTGGCCGGGATGACGTCGGATCGGTCGGGGTGTCGATCGCCGGGCCGATGGATGTGAATGGTGTGTTGGAGATGGCGGCGAACGTGCCTTCACTGGCGGGCGTGTGTATCCCTGACTGGATTAAGGAAGTCTTGCAACTCAGCGTCCCCGCCATTGCGGCAACCGACGCGAACGCGGCGGCGGCGTGTGAGCACCGACGCAACCCGTTGCCCGGGCGCACGCTTTACCTGTCATTGGGCACCGGCGTCGGCGGGGCGGTGTTGGACGACGGCAAACCGGTCATCATCACACGCGGCACCAGCGGCCACTTCGGGCACATGGACGTCTCCGGTGGTGATCCCGATGCGCCGACAACACCCGGCGCAGGGCGCGGGGCGCTTGAAGCGTATGTCGGGTTCCGCACGCTCGAAGCCGGCGGTGTGCCGTTCACCAGTGAGGACCGTTTTGAGCATCCCGTGATGAAGCAGGCACTTGCTGCGTTGTCGCGGGGATTGCGGGTCCTGTTGGCGGTGTACCGGCCGGACCATGTTGTGCTATTGGGCGGGACGGTGGACATCTACAAGCCGGCGCTTGATGAAGTGAAGGCGATGGCGGATGACGGTCTGACCAAGGCCGCGCCGTCAACGTGGACGCTGAGCGTGGGGCAGGCGGACAACTTCGCCGCCGCGATCGGCGCCGCGACGTTAGCCCGTAATTTGTCTTAGGCTGCTCCTGCCATAGAGGCACAATACAACCAAGCATATAGCCACAGATGAACACGGATAAACACAGATGAAAGACATAGCCGTAGGCTTGCCGCATCTGTGTTCATCGGTGTATATCAGTGGCTAATAATACTTCTGAGTTGGTGCGTCAGTGCTCAAACTACTTCAATGATCACTCGCCGTTGCCCGCAGTGATGTTGTTGAAGCGGTTGGCGGGCCTGTCCTGATCCGGGATGGTCAGCAGGTTGGGCTTGTTGCGCTGGCCGTCGTGGAACTTCATGGCCTGCTGCTGCAGCCGCATGCGTTCGGCGAAGTCGTCCATGAGGTACCAGTCGCGCCAATCGGTGATGCCCGCGGCCTGTGCGGCAGCGGGGTCGATGGTTCGGCCTTTCCGAACCTCGCCGGTTTCGGGGTCGATGCCGCCGCCGCCGAGGGTGATGGGCTTGCCGGTCTTGAAGGCGAGGCGGTAGGCGTGTTCGACGTCGGATAGGCCGTTGTCTTTCGCGCCGACGCTGACGTGGGTCTGCTCGTTTTGGTCGGCACTTGCGAGGGCGTGGCCGGTATCGCTCGGGGTGGACACGGCATCAGATTCCGGCGTCAGTGGCTCGATGATCATCGGCAGTTCGGGGCCGGCGGTCCGGCTCGAAGCGAGGCGTTGATCGGTCAGGCCGGCCTGCAGTTCACGGCGGATGGTCGAACGCATCTCGTCCATCCCGGCGATCGACTTGCTGCGGATCTCACGCAGGACCAGTCGCAGGGCGTCGCTATCGCTGCCCGCTTCGGCATCGGCGAGCATGTCATAGATCTGGTCCAGCCGGGTGTCGGCTGCTTCCTGGGCGAGCAGCGCCAGGCGGAGCTGCTCGATCAGTTCGCTGCTGGTCTGGGTCTGCTGCGAGGCGGCGTCCAGTGAGCCGGCGATCTGCTCGAGCAGGGGACGCGTGCTGTTGAGTTCATCGTTCACGGCCTGGGCGACGGCGTCGGCGAGCTGTTCACTCGACGGGGTCGACTCGAGCTTAGACGCGAGTTCCTTGAGCATGGCGAGCGATTCGGTATCGGTTTGGCCGGTCTGGATGCTCTGGATCGCGGCGAGGACCGGGGCCATGTCAACCGCGGTGTCGAGTTCGCCGATCACGTCGCGCAGCGCGGTGGCGGTCTCGTCGGGCTGGGCCTGGATCAGCGATTTGATCTCGTCGACCTGATCGGCGGAGACGGCCTGGGCTTCGAACGCCTGGGCAATCATTTGCTCGGTGGCTTTGGACTGCTCGGCCAGGGCTTCACGCAGCGGCGCGACCAGGGCCTTGGTTTCGGGGGCGTCCTTCAGCTGCTTCTCAATGCGGGCGAGCAGCTTGTCGGTCTGTGCCTGCTCTTTGGCCAGCGCGCTACGCACGCCCTTGGTGACCTGATCCAGCGTCGGGCGGTCCTGCAATTCGGCGGCGACGGCTTCGAGCTGATCGAGGACCTTGGCGTCGAGGTTGGGCTGGGCCTGGGCGAGTTCGATCTGCTTCTTGATCGAAGCGAGGGCGGACTCGTTGGCCTGGGCGGTGGCGGCGACGGCCTGCAGCTCGGGTAGGATGCGTGCGGCCTCGCTGTTGTTCTGGTTGAGCGCGTCGCTGAGTTCAGCCAGCGTCTGCCACTGGACGGTCTGCGACTCGACGCCGGAGAGGATCGTGTCGAGCGTGGTCATGCTTGAGGTGTGCATCTGGGCGAGGGCTTCGTGGATATCGTTGAGTACCTCGGCGTTCTGCTGCTGGGCCTTGACCGAGGCGAGCGTTTCCTGAAGCACGGGCGTGATGTCCGAACCCAGGGCCAGGACTTCGTCGAGGATCATGTCCGTGCGGTCGCTCATGGCGAGCTGTGACTCGGTCGCCTGCTTCTGTGCATCGACCGCGGCGAGCTGGGCCTCGGTCATACGGTCTTGTGACGAGAGCAGGTCATTGCGCAGGGATTGGTTGGCGTTGCGCATGGATTGATTGGCACCGCTGGTGCTGAGCATCATCCAGGCGCTACAGCCGATGGCGAAGGTCGCGGCGGTCATGGCGGCGGCGGTGGTGGGGCGGGGCAGGTACTTGTGCTTCTTGGGCATCTCCCGCCAGACCTCGCCGGAGCTGGGTTGTTCACCGAGCAGCGCGGCGCGTTCGACCTGTTCAGCGGGGATGCGAGCAACGACCAACTCGGTCCGGCCGATGCGGATGCGGTCGCCGTCGCCAAGGGGGGTCTTGCCCTGGGCGCGAATGTTGTTCACCAGTGTGCCGTGGCGGGAAGCGAGGTCGCGGACGTACCACTTGCCGCCTTCGCACTTGAAGCGTGCGTGTTGACGAGAGGCCTTGCCGTCGCTGAGGCGCAGGTCCTTGCTTTCTCGGCCGACGATGACCGTCTGGTCGTCGGACCACTCGTATATCCGGCCCTTATCCGGGCCCTCCGCTACGATGAGGATCAGCACAATGTCACTCCTGGTTTGGGCCGCCGATGTCCCATAACCGGCGGTCCAATAATGTATGTCAGGCGGGGGAGTTACGCAAGAATTGCGCGGTCGATTGGAGGGGCTCAGCCGGGGCGGATTACCTGACGCCGATGACGTAGGCGACGTAGTCCTCACGGGCGGGCATCTTGGTGAGCGGGCGGTACTTGCCGTCGGATTGGCCGGTCTTGGTGTCGTAGCGGTCGCACCAGACTGCAGATTTTGTAAATCCAGCTTCCAGAAGCATTTCCGTCAGTTCGGGTAGTGTCCACAGCCGCCAGCGGTAGATAAAGGCACTATCCAGGCGTCGGCCGTCGGGCAGCTCGAAGTGGATCCGGCACTCGGTGCGGTGGGTTAGGGGGTCGAAGCGGCGCTGCTCCCAGTGGTATCTGAAAGCGGGTAAGTCATACTCGGCCGGGACCTCGCGGGTCTGTGTGCCGGTACGCATCGCGCCGGGGCCGCCGTAGGCGTCGAGGATGAGCAGGCCGCTTCGTTTCAGGTTGCGGCGGGCGTGCTTGAAGTACGCCAGCAACGAAGCGCGGTCGTGGTAGATGAACGTGCTGAAGTTGAGCGCGCAGGTGATGTCGACCTTGGGCGCATTTATGTCCATGACGTCGGCGTGGACAATGTGCAGGTCTTCCGCGGCGTCGAACAGTTCTTTCTGTGCGGTGCGCTGTGCCCAGCGTGCGGTTGGGCCGTGGGATTCGATCGCCATTGCTTGGTGGTCCGGGCTCAAGGCGACCCAGGCCGCGGCGATCGCGCAGCCGCCGGAAAAGTCCTCACGCAAGAGCATCGGCATGTCTTTGTAGTAGTGCCTGTACGCGCGCTGCATAAACGCGACCTCGGCCAGCGGGTGCTGCACGGCCCGTCGGTACAGGTCCAGCTTGTGCGGCTTCTTGTTCGATGTTCTTCTTGCCACGGCTACTTACCCTCGGCGGTGTTGACTAGTGCGTCGTCATCGTCCGACGTGACGGGCTGGGGGTGGGTCTGGGCGTGGACCATTTCACGGTACTTGCCGCTGCGTCGCATCAGCGCTTCGTGTTTGCCTTGTTCGATGATGCGTCCGCCGTCCATGACGAGGATCTGGTCGGCATGGGTGATGGTGCTCAACCGGTGCGCGATGACGAAGCTGGTGCGGTCCTGCATCAGGTTGCGGAGGCTGGACTGGATCAGCCGTTCGCTTTCGGTGTCGAGGTTGCTGGTGGCTTCGTCGAGGATGAGGATGCGCGGGTGGGCGAGCAGGGCCCTTGCGATGGCGAGGCGCTGGCGCTGACCGCCGGAGAGCTTGACGCCGCGTTCGCCGATCCATGTGTCGTATTGCTTGGGTAGCGTCGTGATGAACTCGTGGGCGTTGGCGAGCCGTGCGGCGTCCGCGATCTGCTCAGCCGTCGCGCCGCGCCGGCCGTAGGAAATGTTGTCTGCGACGGTGCCGTCGAAGAGGAAGATGTCCTGCTCGACGATGGCAAGCAGTGCGCGGTAGCTGTCGGTGCTGACGTGCCGCAGGTCCATGCCATCGATCGACACGTTGCCTGCGTCGGGGTCGTAGAAGCGGGCGATGAGGTTGCAGAGCGTAGTCTTGCCTGCGCCGCTGGGGCCGACCAGCGCGACGATCTGCCCAGGCTCGGTAGAGAAACTGACGTCTGACAGCGCCGGCGCGGCGGCCTTGGGGTAGGTGAACGAAACGCCTTGCATCTCGATCCGCCCAAGTATCTTGTCGGGATTGAGCGTGGTGGCTTCGGGCTGGGTCGGGCTCTCCTGCGGCTCGTCCATCAGGTCGAGCACGCGGTCGAGCCCCGCTAGTGAGGTCTGGAAGCCCGCGGCGCTGGAGGCGAGCATGGCGAGCGGTTGCAGGAGACTCGCCAGGTACCAGATAAACATGAACAGGTCGCCGACGGTCAGCGCTTCGTGGGCCTTGAGTGTGCCCGCGGCGACGGCCGCGCGGTCGTTCATGATGCGGATGCCGACGTAGTAGAGCACGCACGCCAGCGCGACGGGGATGAGCATCCGCCAGATGATGTCGATCGTGCGGTTCCACCACCAGCCGAGCAGCTCCTGGCGTGTCATGAAGTGGGTGTCGGAAGCGAAGTTGGTGACCTCGGTGCGCTCCCTGCCGAAGGTGCGGACGACGCGCACACCGCCGAAGGCCTCGGTGACGCGTGAGTCGATGTGTGAACGGGTTGCGCGGATGTCACGCCACAGCGGCCGGATGCGTCCGATCCATGTGCGGTGAGTCAGGAAGACGACCGGTAGCAGGACGATCGCGCCCAGCAGCAGCTTCCACTCGGTGAACGCCAGGATCAGCAGGATGCCGACGAGCTGGATGATCGCCCCGGCTGGGTTGTAGATCATCGAGAAGACCAGATCGCCGACGCCGCCCGCGTCTTCACGGATGATGCTCGATGCGCCGCCGGACTTTAAGGAGAACACCCGGTGTAGCGGCAGCCGGATCGCATGGTCGAACACGCGCCTCCGGACATCGACACGCACACGGTGGGTGATGCGCGTCGCCTGCCACCTGCCCCAGACGCGCACGAGGATCGATCCGATGTTCAGTACGACCACGGCGAGAAACAGCCAGAGCAGCAGCGTCTTGGGGCTGTCATAAGCGGGCAACCAACTGGCGACGTAGCCGATCAGGCCCTCGCCGAACGGCTGTCCGTCGATGACGTTATCGATAGCAATCTTCGAGGCGACCGGCGGGATCAGGTCCACCAGCGTGGAGATGCTCAGCGTCAGGACGGCGAGCGCCAGGGCGAGCCGATGGCCATACAACAACCCAAAGAACCGGCGGAACAGCGTCAGCGCACCCCGACTGCGTCTGCCGGCGAGCTGACGGCCGCGTGGCACGCCGTCGTGGGCCTGGCCCTTTTTACGTGGAGCGGTCTCGCCTTCTTTGCGTCGGCGCGTGAAGTCGGAGCGGTAGGTGCGGTACTTTTGGCTGCTCGAGCGCGGAGGACTCATACCGCCTGATGATAGCAGCGTCGCAGGGGGCGTGATTGATGGATGGGTGGATCACCCGGCGGCGGGGGCGGAGCTTCCGGGGGCGGACTGGGCCTCGGGTTTGCCGCCGCTGGGGTAGGCGATCCGGCCGTGGTAGACGGCGCAGAGGGTCTTGACGATCGACTGCTCGATGCGGTGCAGCTCGCTGAGGGTGAGGTTGCACTCGTCGAACTGGCCGTCCATCAGGCGTTTGCTGGCCATCGCACTGACGACCTGCTCAAGGCGGACGGGGGTCGGCTCGGGCAGGGCGCGGGCTGCGCCTTCGATGCCGTCACACAGCAGCATGATGGCCGCTTCCTTGGTCTGCGGTTTCGGCCCGGGGTAGCGGAACTCAAACTCGCTGGGTTCGGGCTGGTCGGATTCCTCGGTCTGTTTGCGTGCGGCGTGGTAGAAGTATTCGACCAGGGTCGTGCCGTGGTGCGATTCGATGAAGTGGCGCAGCGTCGGCGGTAGGCCGTACTCGCGCGCCATCTCAATGCCGTCCTTGACGTGGCCGACGATGATCAGCAGGCTCATCGCGGGGGTGAGCTTGTCGTGGCGGTTGGGTCCGCCGCCCTGGTTCTCGATGAAGTACATCGGCTTGTTGATCTTGCCAATGTCGTGGTACATCGCGCCGACACGGCAGAACAGGCCGTCGGCGCCGATGGTCTCGGCGGCGGCCTCGGCCATGTCGGCGATGCGCAGGGAGTGCTGATATGTGCCGGGCGCTTCTTGGGCGAGCCGCTGCAGCAGGGGGTGCGACGCGTCGTTAAGTTCCTTGAGCGTCATCGCGGTGGTGACGCGGAAGACCTTCTCGATCGCGGGCAGGCCCCACTGGACGATGCCGACCGCCATCAACCCGGTGACGACCATGGAGGCGGCTTCCATCGTGATGTTCCACATCTCGCTTGGGATGTGCAGCGGCCGTGACATCACGCCGGCCAGGAACGCGGTCAGCGCCATCGCCAGGCCGGCCCATAATCCGACGGTGACGAGCTTGGATCGGCTGCGGACTTCATGGAGCAGGCCGACCGTCACGCCGACGCCGGTCATCATGACCAGGGCGTGCTCGGCCTCGAGGTCCAGGCTCAGCAGGATCAGCAGGCCGACAAAGCCGCCCATCGCCAGCGCGAAGCGTTGGTCGTAGACGATGACCAGGACGGTCGCCGCCATCAGGACGGGCAGGGCGGCCATCGCCGTGATCAGCTGCGGGTACCCGGTGCCGAGACCGACAGCCAGGCACTGACACAAGAGCATGAGCGAGGTGATCGCCAGTCCGCGCATCGGGTTGCGGACGATCCGGTCGTTGCAGAAGAAGATGTACGCCCAGATCGCGATGCCGACCAGCAGGATCAGCCCGAGCTTGCCGAAGTGGGCGAGCATCCGCTGGGCCTGGGTCAGGCTCTGGAGGTAGGCGATCTGCTCGCTGCGGATCAGCGCGATGTCGTCGCGCGTGAGTTCGGTTAGTGAAGGGAACAAGACCGAGTCGGCTTTGTACGGGATGATCTGCCGATCTATCGCCGCGGCGGCTTCGTCCTGGCGGAGAGCGGAGAGCTTCGAATCGTAGTGATAGGTCGCCTGCGGATTCTGCATGACCAGCGACACGATCAGGTCCTGCAGGTGCTCCTTCTGCACGAAGAAACGTGCGGCGTACTTAATATTGCGTTGCAGCAGTTCCCGGTCATCGATCGAAAGGATGCGACCACCGAATAGCCGTTGCTCCCGCGACATCCCCCCAAGTGGGTCTGGGTGGATGATGGTGATGGCATTCATCCCGATCGGGTCGTCGCTTGGGTGTCCGCCCTCGGGGTCCAGCACGGCCAGATCGAATAACTCCTGCATGAACCTCTTGGTGTGGTCATGCCAGAGCTGCGTCGGCTCCTTGCCAAAGACGTAGGTCTTTAACTCATGCAGCGCGAGTTCGGTTAGCTTGAATTGTTCGCGGTATTCGGCGGGCGCCTGATCGATCGTCTCGAACTCTGCGAGGGAGATGAGGTCACTGAGCCGGTTATTGAGTTCTTCGTGGTAAGCCTGGTCGTGGGTGTAGGTCGGCGGGAGCGAACTGCGGGCCTGATCGCGTCTGCGCTGGGTCGCTTCAAAGTCTTCACGGGTGAACTCGACGCGGACGGTGATCGGTTCGATCAGGACCTGGCCGGTGTAGTAGTGTGAGTCGCCGCCGAGCCACAACGCGATCGGGCCGGCGACCGTGACGAGCAGCGCGATAAACGCGATCGCCCAGAGCACCTCGCGCCGACGGAGGGTCTGCAGCCACCACGGGCCGGGGCGGGGCACGCTCTTACGCACCTCACGGCGTCGTGCGGTTGTCGAGGATTTGGTCTTTCCGCCGGCCATGCATGCTCGCGGTTGGGGTCACTTCGGGGTCGGTTTCGAGCCGTGTCTATCGGCCCATTTCTCGGTCATCGACCAGTTATCCGGTCCACTTCGACCTATCCAGCGGGGGGAATCCTTTTACGCCCTGATTGGGTTATGGGGCCTGATCGTCCGTCGTCTGGCTGGGGATTTTATCAGACAGTTCGTCGGTGGGTGTGGGGGGCGGGCCCGGGTGCCTGGCCAGGTGGTCCTTGCCATCGCCGTAGGCCTTAACAATCCGCTGTACGAGGCTGTGACGAACGATATCCGCCCCGTCCAGGGTGACCATGCCGACGCCCCTGACATGCCTCAGCCGGCGGACCGCGTCGATCAGGCCGGAGTCGCGCGGGTCGTCCAGGTCGATCTGGGAGGCGTCGCCGGTGACGATCATCTTGCCGCCCATGCCCAGGCGCGTGAGGAACATGAGCATCTGTCCCTTGGTGGTGTTCTGTGCCTCGTCGAGGATGATCAGGGCGTCGTTGAGCGTCCGGCCGCGCATGAAAGCGAGGGGCACGATCTCGATCAGGTCACAGGCCATGAAGCGCTGGATCTGGTCGAACTCCATCATGTCATGCAGCGCATCGAGCAGGGGGCGGAGGTAGGGGTTGACCTTCTCTTGCAGGTCGCCTGGGAGGAAGCCGAGTTTTTCACCGGCCTCGACGGCAGGGCGGACCAGGACGAGCTTACGCATCTGACCGCGCTTGAGCATCGCGACCGCTGCGGCGACAGCGAGGTAGGTCTTGCCCGTGCCGGCGGGGCCTGAGCAGAAAGTCAGGTCGTTGTCGAAGATGGCCTGCAGGTAGGCTCGCTGCCCACCGGTCAAAGCCTTGACGCGCTTGCCGGGGAGGTAGACGTCCATGCCCAGCGCCGCGTCGTCGATCGAAGGCCGCTCGCCGCGCACCCCGGGGGCGACCGCTGCGCCGGTGTGCGGGAGGCTGGTCACGGTGGCGATCACATCGATGACCTGCTTCCGGCTGAGCGGTTCGTCCTGTCGCGCCGCCTCCATCAGCTTCTCGAGCACTTGTGCCGCCATGCCGACGGGGTCGTCGTCGCCGGAGATTTTCAGGTGCCCGTTGCGTGCGGTCAGGCGCACCCCCAGCGCTTCACGGATGATCTTGAGATTCCGCTCCGCCGGCCCGGTGACCCCGAGGCGCTGTTCGCCCTGTGGAAGTTCCAGAGTGATATCCATAACACCCATATGATACACCGCTAGACCGCAGGCGTGGCTTTCAGGCCGTACGTTTAGTTCTGTGTCACCATCAATGATTGCGCTTTAGCGACTCACAGCTTTCCCCAGATGCGTCTGAGTTCCTGGGGGGTGGTGGCGAGGTAGACACGGCCGTCGCTCATGCGCTGTTCGATGAGTCGGCCGGTGGGGCTGTAGGTGCTGACTTGCTCTTCGCGGTCCGGGGTGGGGCGGTCAAAAACGCGGTAGGACCCACCCGGCAGCGGCTCGATGCGCAAGGTGCGTAGCGACAGCTTGGCCGAGTCCTGGTGGAAGCTGTAGAACGCCAGTTCCGTCGGCTCGTCGCGCGGCAGCAGGGCGGGCAGGATGTAGCTGTTGACCTGCGAGATATAGGGGAACGGCGGGAGCTTCCAGGGGAGCTTCTTGATGCTGGTCGGCGTCTCTTGCGAGACCTCCATGGCGTCGCCGTCCCTGAGTCCGGTCTGCCGCCAGTTGTGTGTATCCGGGGCGGGGGGGGAGCCGGGGGCGTAGGCGATGTTCTGGGGTATTTTCAAAGTCGTGGCGATCGTCCAGAACTCGACGGTGCGGTCGTCGGCCTCGAAGAACTGGGCCTCGGTGTCGTAGGTGTGATCGCCGTCGACGATCCGCGAGTTGACCTGCACGCTGGTGCCGGGGGGGACGTGGTCGGCTTCGTCGTGCTGGCGGATACGCATGTAGCCGACGTCTTTGCCGGCCTGTGTGATGCGCAACCACTGCTCGTCGATCAATGCGCCCTTGGCCTTGTCATGGTTGATCGATTCCAGCCATACCCGGCCGCGCTCGATCCGCTCGGTGCGCTGCTGGTCAAGCTCCTTGGGGTCGGCGAAGACGACGCTGTCCAGCAGGGCGCGGTACGCCGGGAAGTCCGTCTCGAAAGCCTGTGCCTCACACTCCAGTTGATAGATCGCGATGGTCCGTGGGTCGATCGGCGTATAGACCTGGGCAAAGACCCAGTCGCTACGCTTCTCATCAGGCACGAGCATGAACAGGCCCAGCGCGTCGCGCTCGGCGACGGTGATCGGCTCGCTGTCCTGCTGCATCGTCACGGCCGACGGGTAGCCGAAGATCAATTCGCGGATGGCTTTATCCTTGACCGAAGCGAGCTCAAATTCGTTCTCGGCCTTACGGATGTAGACGCTGATCGTGCTGCCGGAGGGGAGCTGGAACTTGATTTTCGCGCCGTCGCTGATGTTCACCAGCCAGACGGCATTGGCCGGGGCGGAAAGCGACATGCCGTAGGCGTGCTCGACCCATCGGCTGGGGCCGGCGAGACCGCGATCGATCTGGGCGTGGCTCGTGGTGGTAAACAGCAGCGTCACGGCCAGCGCGTAGCCCAACAAGCGTTGCATCATGGTTTGCACTCTCTGCTCCTTACCCGTCGGTCGCTATTCACGCACGATCCTTGCCGAGCGATACACGCTTTCAAGCAGCCGCAGGTCGGCCCGCAAGACGTCCGAATCGTCTTCGTCGAGGTCAATCGGGTCAGTGAGGTAGACCCACCAGTAGTATCGGTCTTCTAAGGTCAGGCATGCCAGCAGGTGCAGGTGGCCGTTGCCTTGCCCGTCGGTGCTGGCGCCGATGAACTGGACGCCGCGCAGAGCCGTGTCCCGGCCCGAGATCGTTAGCGGCTCGCCAAGATGGCGGAACGTCCGGCGGGCGGTCGAGTCGAGTTGCTCATCCAGGAAACGCTCGGCGGCGGGCAGGGGGGAAGCCTTCTCGTCAGCGGTCATGGTGACCAACGAGATGCGGCGCTGAGGTTTGTCGGGGTCCGATGCGACGAATCGACCGGGCTCATCCTCGACCGTCTCCCAGTGGGACGGCGTGTCAATCAATAACGCCTGGCGCTGCTCGCTGATCTGAGGCTCAGGCATCTTGCGTGTGTTCAGGAAGTCGGACCCGTCGCCCGCCTGCAGCCTGGCTAGGCCGGTTGCGCCGACAAGGAATACCGCCATGAGCACAGCGACGGCGATGCTCTGCATGCGTGTGGATTGAAACAGGGGCTGAGGCGGCATACCTCGATGGTAGGCCGACACAAAAGTAGATGCAATCGTTGATCGGAAATGATAGCCTCAGGCGGCCTGCCGGAGGGGGGACGCCTGCGCGGGGAGCACGGTGACGGCGGGCGGGATGTCTTGCGAGCTCGCCTTGTCCGGAAACAGGCGTGCCCAAGCTTCGGTCATACCATCATCGGGTAACAGGCGCACTTTCCAGCGGTGTCCCGGGACCCTCCATGCCTGGTTCCAGCCGGCGAGCGTCACATGGTCGCAAGCCGAGATGACGTCCATGGTGGTCGTGTGGCTGCGGCCGAGTCTGAAACGTGTCAAGAGGCTTTGCGGTTGTGCTGGTTGAGGGTGGTCGAGTAACTCGCCGTTGCCCATGTCGCAGATCGCCGTGCCGATCCCGCTGGGAAAAACCCTAGGCCATGCCTCGGGGCCGATCGTAAGCAGCGCATCGAAGCCGATCTGTTGGGTCCATGTCAGCGCTTCGCCGGAGTATGGTACGGGCGTGGTCCTGACGCGGCGTTTGCCGATGAGGTGGACGCGCTCGATACGTTTGGCGACTTGCCGCCAGAGGTTGAGGTTGACCGGTCGATCGGCGATCGCAGACAGGTGGACCCGGTGTGTCTCGGATGCGCGCTCCAGTAGCCGCCATGCCCGCGCCGCTCTGGCCGAACCGTCCGGGTCGGGGAAGCAAGTGCTGAGCATCAGTAAGGTGGGCTTGTTGTCTGCGCTTTCCAGCCTCATAACCTGATCCATCTGCTAGCCGGGGCCTTAAAGGTTGCCCGGCGTGTTGTGTTGCCCCCGGAATCATTCCCCCCCCGGAATCATTCCCCCCGGAATCAATCCCCCGGAATCAATCCCCCGGACTTAATGGAGGCCCACCGGAATCCTCCGTTTCTCCCATCCGCCCCGAATCGTTTTGTTGCTGTCCGGCAGATGCCGGCTCTCTCTCGTCTTTCACCCGCTCCGCCCCGTTGCCGCGTTTAAAGGCCCGTTTGGCTTGACATGCATCTTCATTTTGTCTGCCCTTACACAAGAATCATGGAAACAATCGGAACGTTAGTCATCTACACAGTCTTCATCATGCCGCGCGCTTCGCGTAGTAGCGATAGCGGTAGCGGTAGCCGTATCGGTAGTAGTGGTAGCGGTTGCGGCTGCGCTCCTGGTCGGTCGCGATGACGCCGGCGACCGGGGCGTTGTAGCTGCGCAGGGCACGCAGCGCCTGCTCGATCAGCGGTTTGGGGGTCCGGCTGATCCGCACGATCAGCATGACCTCGTCGCTGAGCCCGCCGAGGATCCCCGCGTCGGCCAGCTCGATGACCGGCGGGGTGTCGATGATCACGTGGTCGTACCGCGAGCGCAGCACCTCCAGCAACTTGATCATGCGGTTGTTGCTCAATAGCTGCACGGCGTCGTTACTGGCGCGGCTGCCGGCGGTGATGATGTGCAGGGCCGAGCCTTCGATTTCCTGGATGACCTCATCGATCTCCGCTTCGCCCCGCAGGTAGCCGATCATGCCTTTCGATTCACCCAGGTGCAGCAGCTTGTTGAACGTAGGCAGTCGCAGGTCCGCCTCGATCACGATGGTTTTACGGTTACGCAGTTCCGCCAGGCTCAGGCCCAGGTTCAGGCTGGTGATCGTCTTGCCTTCCTGGGGGGTGGCGCTGGTGATGGTGTGGATCAGGTTCCGGCGGTGGTCCCAGCGGGCCAGCAGCGACGTGCGGATGCCGCGGTATTCCTCGGCCAGCTGCGCGCTGGGTTCGGTCAGTGAGACCAGCCGGTCGTCGATGTTGTTTAGCCATTCGGAGGCCAGACGCAGCGGTGGGTGGGTCGGCTCCTGAGGCTGGATCGGTTGTGGGAAGTCGCCGGGCATTTGGTTTACATGTTGATCTGTCTGGGCTTGGTTGAACGAGAAGAGCGGGGCCTGGGGCTCGTCCTGCTCGGTCGGCTGATCGGGCGATTCGACGGGGCTGTCGGGTGCACCGGTGGGTGCTGGTTCCACGGGATCGCTGACAGGCTGAGTCTGTTCAGCGGACAGCTCCTGCCCGGACGCCTCGTTGGACGATTCGGGAGTGGTGGCGTCGGACGACGGCTGCGCCTTGTCGGGGCGCGGCTCGTCATCGTTTCGGTTCATGGCGTCGAATACGTAACCCATCTCAAGATTCCCTCAGGCGGCAAGGCTTAGCCGCGGCTGGCTGCTGTTGGCGGCGGTGTCCATCTGGAAGCTGGGCACCATGTCCTCCAGGACCTGCCGGACCATCGCCGGCGTGATGCGTCGTTGCTCTTTGACAAAACTCAGCAGCAGGCAGTTATCACAGATAACGTTGATCAGTCGGGGTGTGCCCTGTGTCGCGTCGTACATCTGGGAGATCGCTTCACCGGAGAAGCTGACCTGGACGTTGGCGGGGTCCTGGCTTGCGGCTTTGAGCCGGTGGGCGATGTAGCCGGCGGTCTCGTGGATACTCAGGGGGCGGATCTGCTTGGCCATCACGATCCGTTGACGCAGGGCGCTGAGCCTGGGGCTGGCGATCTGGTCGCGCAGCTCGGGCTGGCCGACCAGGACCAGCTGCAGCAGCTTGGTAGTGTTGGTGTCGAAGTTGCTGATCAGCCGCAGCTCTTCGAGGGCCTCTGTGGATAGCGTCTGGGCCTCGTCGATGAACAGGACGACCGGGCGGTTGAGCTTGGCCTGGTTCTCGAGATAGATTTCCAGCCGCTCGAGCAGGCGTGCGTGGTCGTCGCTTTCGCGTGTCTTGACGTGCAGGGCACGCAGGACGTGGCGGATCAGTTCCTTGGCTTCGGTATGGCCGTGGACGAGCCGGACGATGGTGGCTTCCTCTTCGCAGCGCTGGATCATGGTGCGTCCGACGGTGGTTTTGCCGGAGCCGATGTTCCCGGTGACCAGGACGATACCTTTGCGCATGCGGATCGTGTATTCGATCGCGGCGAGCGCCTCGCGGTGCTGCTCGCTGGCGTAGAAGAACCGCGGGTCGGGCGTGTTCTCAAACGGCATGGTGTGGAAGTTGTAGTACTGGTCGTACATGGTGCGCTTATCCGGCGTGGTTTACTTCGTGGGTTCCGTGTCGTTGTGGTTTTCGTCGATGTCGTCGGCCTGTGCCGAGGGCAGCTGGAAGACGAATCCGGCCTTGGCCTTGAGGTTCTTCAGGACGTCGGGTTTCTCGAGGTCGAGGTAGAGGATGGCGGCCATGCCGATCAGGGCGGCGGCCATCAGCCCGGCGTTGGTCGGGTACAGGATCATGTTGCGCAGGCGTCTGACCTTGCGTTGCTGACGGCTGATCAGTTCGCTGACCGAGCCGAGCATGGGCATGTCGAACGCACGGGCCAGTTCGTCACCTGAGGAGAACGTCTCGTCGGTACGGTGGGCGAAGAACACGCTGAGCGAGCCGGCCATGAGCCCCAGGCCGAGCGCGGCCATCAGCACCTGTGCGAGGTTCGGGGACACCGGCTTGGCGCTGAGGCTTCCGGGGCGGACGAAGTCCAGCTGGACGCCGCGGTTGCCGCTTTCGGCGGCCAGTGTCATGTCGACCCGGCGGAGGTTGTCTTCCCAGAATGCCACCTGGCGCTGGGCCTGATCGACCTCACGGGTGAGCTTGCGGTACTCACTGCGGATCGGGAACATCTCGTCGGTTTGGGCGGCCATATGCTGGACCTGCTCGGTGACGACCTCGATCTGCCGGCCGAGGGCTTCCTCTTCGGTGAGGGCCTCGGTGTACTGCAGCTCCAGTTCGGCGAGCTTGGGATTGGTCTTGTGCTGCTCCTGGGCGACGATGGTCGTCTCCGTGCCGTCGATCTGTGTCTGCAGGTCGGCCAGCCGCTGCTTGAGCGCAACCACCTCGGGGTGGGCCGGCTTCATCTTCAGCACTTCGGTGAAGTTGATCAGCTGCTCTTTCAGCTCGAGCTGCCTTTTGGTCAGGCGCGTCAGCTCGGGGTTGGGCGCGGTGATCTGCTCGGGGATCGTAGTCGGTGTCTGGTCGATGACCTTGCGCAGGTTCTTGGCACGGACGGTGGCTGCGTCGCGCTGAGCGATCATGTCCTGCAGTTCGGTTTCCCGGCTACCGAGCCGTTCCTGCATGCCGTTGGCGCTCTCGGGGAGCAGGTCGCCGTTGTTGATCTCAAACTCGAGCAGGCGGGTTTCAAGCTGCTCTATGGTCGAGCGGCTGTTGGCGACTTCCTGTTTGAAGAATTCGGCGGACTCACGCAGCCGTTGTTCCATCGCCGCCTGCGTCCGCTTGATGTAGTTGGACACCAGGCCGTTGACGACCATCTTGGCGACTTCGGGGTTGGGGCTGACGTAGGCCACGCGGACGCGGTCCAGCGAACCGCTGGCGACGTCCCAGTGGACGATGGTGCCGCGGAGGATGGCGGTACGCAGAACCTGCTTATCCAGGTTCGTGCGGATGATGCCTTTCTGCCTAAGCTCGGGCTCGATCTGTTTGAGCAGTTCATCGACGGCGCGGTGGCCGGTGATCTCTTCGACCAGGCTGTTGCGTGGCTCCTGGAAGTTGCGGGTCGCGCCCTTGGCGGTCATCTCGGTGAGCACCATGTCGGTGCGCCGTTCAAACATCGCCTCGGAGTTGTACTTGCGGGGGAGCATCATGCTCATGCCCAGCACACCCAGCGTGATAGCGAACGCGGGGAGGATGAACCGCCAGCGATACCGCAGCAGCAGCTCCCAGAGTTCAAGTACGGCGTTTTGTTGGGTGTTCTTATTGCTCATATCACGTCTCTCTCACAAGCTCCGTTATTGACCCTCGTTCGGGCCATAGCTGGAGTAACCCCTCGCTTCTGTCTGGATTTCTGCCGGGCCCGCGACCGTGGAGGCGATCGGCTGGAACGGCAGCAGCAGCTGCTGGAAGCCCAGCGCGACCGACGCGAGCGGCGTCGGCGGGACGTAGATGATGTCGCCTTCTTCCATGACGGCGTCGAGGAGGGTGTCACCTTCCTTGACCATCTTGTCCAGGTCTACGGTCATCTTGCGGATCAGGTCGCCGTCGGCGTTGGGCCGAAGGACCTGAACCTTGCTAGGGTCGGCAAGCCGCGTGGGCTGTGCCTTGGACATCGTCTCGAGGACGGTGTTCGCGCCGTTGTAGGCATACGGGCCGGGGCGGGAGACTTCGCCGAAGACGAAGATCTTCTTGCTGGCGTACCCGATGACACGGACGGAGATGTCGGCGTCTTCGTAGTATTCCTGCGCGAGGACACGCAGCTCGGCCTCGACTTCCTCGGTCGTCTTGCCTGCGACGTAGACCCGGCCCAGTAGCGGCAGGGTCAGCTTGCCGTCGGGGCTGACGGTTTCGGTGTGGCGGTGGACTTCGCGCACCCGCTTGGAGTAGACCTGAACGACGTCAGGCGGCGCCATGCGGTACTCGGTCGCGGTCACGACCGGGCGTGGTTCGTTAATGAACGAGCTGTAGTCCGTGAAGGTCTTCTGGCAGCCGGTCAGGCACAGCGTGCAGACCATTAGCATCAGACCGACGATCGTCCCATGTTTTCCGGCCATACCTTTAGGCATCGGCAGGCTCCTCTTCATGCGGCGGGGCCCGGCGTCAGCACGCCGTGGGGTCCCAGACCCTCGGGAACGTCTCGAGGATCAGCTTTATGTCATTGACCAGGCTCCGGCTGCGCAGGTAGCGCAGGTCGTAAGCCAACTTCCGACGCATCCCGGCTACGTCGTTGCTATATCCATTTCGCACCTGCGCCAGACCGGTCAGGCCTGGCGCGGCGGACAGCCGGCGTTCGATCCCCGGTAGGTCCACACGCAGCTCTTCGATGATCTCCGGGCGTTCCGGGCGCGGGCCGACCAGACTCATGTGCCCCATCAGGATGTTCGCCAGCTGCGGTAGTTCATCCACGTGGCTCTTGCGCACCCACTGGCAACCAGGCAGGATGCGCGGGTCGGCGTCGGTGGCGCACTGGGCCCCGTTGGCTTCGGCGTCCAGCGACATGGTGCGGAACTTGTAGATCTTGAATAGCCAGCCGTTCCGGCCGACGCGCCACTGCCGGTAGAGCACCGGCCCGCCGTCCACGCACTTGATCCAAGCCGCACAGGCAAGCATCACGGGTGCCAACAGCACCAGCCCGGCAAGCGCCGAGACCACGTCCAGGGCGCGTTTGCACACCTCGAAGCCCTTACCTGGGCTCTGGATCGATCGGCCGGAAACACTCAGGCCGGCGGGTTGTTGGTCTTGCACGTGCATTCACGGTCTCACAATTTACGGGCCTACCAGGGGCCCGTCCTCTCCGCTATCGGTGTGTATGTAACGCTACTTAATCAACCTGGGCGATTGGTGCGGGATATAACGGCCATGCGGACGGAGCGGCATGGGACGGACGCTCCTATCGGACGGCTGAGGGGGTTTTGGCGGGCTGATCCGATCGGTCCGGCGGTAGGGGAGTCCGGCGGGTGGTTTGGTCGATGGTATCGCTATTAAGTAGACTGCGGCCGCACGGTTGCGGGTCTTGCCGGATCGGTTGGTTCGAGATGGATCGAGTAAGGGGTAACGGATGACTTGGGAAGCCTGGGTGACGCTTGGGACCATCGCGCTGATCGCGTTGGCATTGGTGCGCGGGATGGCGGGGCCGGACACCGTGCTGCTGGCGGGGCTGACGCTGTTGCTATCGTTCGGGATATTCTCGGACGCTTTTCCGAGCCCGCAGGTCGCGGTGTCGCAGTTCGGTCACAAGGCGCCGGTGTTGATCGCCGTGTTATTCGTTGTTGCTGAGGGGCTGAAACAGACCGGGGCGATGGGGTTGGTGATTCAGCCGTTATTAGGACGCCCGAAGTCGACGACCACGGCGATGGCCCGGCTGACGATCCCCGTGGCCGGCTTGAGCGCGTTTCTGAACAACACGCCGATCGTGGCGATGTACATGTCGATCATCAACGACTGGTCGAACAAGATCAAGATGGCCCCGTCGAAGTTCTTCATCCCGCTGAGCTTCGCGGCGATCCTGGGCGGGACGTGCACCCAGATCGGCACGGCGACGAACGTGGTGGTGGCCCAGGAAGTCAACGCGACCGAGGGGCTGGGCCTTCACATCGGGATGTTCACGAACACGCTGCTGGGATTGCCCTGCGCGTTTGTCGGGTTGATCTATCTGATGCTGATCGCGCCCCGGCTGTTACCGGACCGACGCACGCCGATCGAAGCCGGCGGTGACGGCGAGCGGCGGTACACCGTGGAGATGATCGTCGAGCCCAAGAGCCCGATCGCCGGCAAGACGATCGAGGACGCGGGGCTGCGTTCGCTGCCGGGTGTGTACCTGATCGAGATCGAACGGGAAGGTGAGCGCATTGCGGCCGTCGGGCCCCAGCAGGTGCTGCATGAGAACGACCGGCTGATCTTCGCCGGCGTGGTCGATTCGGTGGCGGACCTTCAGAAGACGCGCGGCCTGGCGCCGGCGACGGACCAGGTCTTTAAGCTCTCGGACCCCAGGCCGGACCGTCGATTGGTTGAGGCGGTTGTCAGTGAGAACTGCCCGTTGGTCCGCAAGAGCATCCGGGAGAGCCGGTTCCGCACGGTCTACGGCGCCGCGGTCATCGCGGTCCACCGCGCCGGCCAGCACCTGGGTAATACCAAGATCGGCGACATTGTCCTGCAGCCCGGCGACACCCTGCTTCTCGAAACCCACCCCCGCTTTGTGGATGCGCAGCGTAACGGCAGAGACTTTTACCTGGTCTCAACTGTTGAAGGCTCCGCGCCGCTACGTCATGACAAGGCCTGGGTGGCGCTAGTCATCATGCTCGCGATGGTCCTGGCGGCGACGCTGATCCCACGGCTGGACCTGCTCGTGGCGGCGTTGCTGGCGTCGGGCATGATGGTCGCGACCGGCTGCTGCACGCCCGGCGAGGCGCGCCAGAGCATCAACTGGCGTGTGATCCTGACGCTGGGCGCAGCCCTGGGCATCGGCAAGGTCATGGACACCACAGGCGCGGCGGAGAATGTCGCGCAGGGGATCGTGGACGTCTGCGCCACCGCGGGGCCGCGCGGGATCCTCGGAGGGTTGCTGCTGATCGGGATGCTTTTAACGTCGATGATCGGGCCCGTCGCGACGGTCGGGCTGATGTTCCCGGTTGCGCTGGCGGCCTCGCAGTCCGAGGGCATCAGCTTCATGCCGTTTGCCATGGCGCTCATGACCACCAGCGCCGCGAGCTTCGCCTCGCCCACGGCTTACCAGACCAACCTCATGGTCTATTCGCCCGGCGGCTACAAATTCACCGACTACGTTCGTGTCGGGCTGCCGTTGAACCTGTTGGTGATGAGCGTGACCGTGACGCTGGCGCCGATCATCTGGCCGTTCTAAATTTCTGATTTGAGATTTATGATTTATGATGTCGCAAGCGTGAGATCAGACCATCGGTTTTACATACGCGTCTTCCGCGGCACACATCATAAATCTCAAATCATAAATCTACTTCCCGACCTTCAACTCGACGCGCTTCACGGCCTTGCCCTTGTGGCGGGTGACTAACTCATCGAACAGACCGGAACGCAGCAGCCGGTCCAGCTCGTACAGCCGGCCGCTGGAGTCGACCGATACACGCAAGACGCCGCGGGTCAGGCTCACCAGCCGGGTGTGTTCCGTTAACGCATCGGGCAGCAGTTGCGACCAGATTTCCGCCAGGTCGCCTAGCTGCTCGTGGGGTTTCTGCACGTCGCGTTTGAACTGCTCTCGCATAAAACCCAGCGACAGGTCGGGGTCTTTACGGTTGCGCCGCTCACGCAGGCCGTTGAGGTGTGATTGGTAAGGGTCCTTCGCCATAGCTGATTATAGGGTACAGGGAACAGGGCTCGGGGATCAGGCAGAGGCCGTATTTCTGCTCCCTGATCCCCGAACCCTATCCGCTCCGATATAATCCCCGCCATGAATATCATCCTTTTTGGCTACCGTGGCTGTGGCAAGACGACGCTTGGCAAGAAGCTGGCGGCCCAGCTATGGAAAGATTTTGTGGATGTGGACCACGAGATCTGCAAGCGGTTTGACAATCGGACCATCGCGGAGATCTGGGAGACCGACGGCGAGCCGGCGTTCCGGGCCGCCGAGGCCGAGGTCACCGTTGAATTGTGCCAACGCGAGAACCATGTCATCGCGCTGGGCGGCGGCACGCTGATGCAGGACGGCGCCTGTGAAGCGGTCAAGAACGCGCCAGATGCCGTGCGCATCTACCTGTCCTGCGAGCCCGAGGAACTGGAACGACGCATCTACGGCGACGCCAACTCCGCCGCCAACCGGCCCAACCTGACCCAGGCCGGCGGGGGGCTGGAGGAGATCAAGCAGGTCCTCGTCGAGCGCGACCCGGTCTACCGAGATGCCGCCGACCACGTCTTCAACGTCACCCACACCGACCCCGACGAAGCCGCCCGCCACATCGTGGCGAATTATCTGTGATTCAGATTTAGAAACAGGGATGAACACGGATGCACATGGATCAAGGTGTCTGCCTGTCCGTGTTTCTCTGTGTCCATCCTTGTTCTTGTACTTATCGCGCATGAAAAAGCCGAGTGAGCTTGTATGAAGTATGGGAAAAAATAACACGTCGAAATCGGTCTGTTCGCTTCACTCGGCGTAACAAGTTTCGGGATGTGTGATCACGTGGCTTCGGCCTCCTTTCGTTCTCTGTCTATCCATACCTATTATCGAATAGAGACGTGGGTACGTCAAGACTTTTTCTCACCGCAGAGATCGCTGAGATCGCAGGGGGAGACATGCGGCCACCGATGAACACCGATAAACACGGATAAAGCGCGAAGAATCCTGATCAATCTGTGTTCATCGGCGTTGATCGGTGGCTACTTCTTCTTCTCCGTACTCTCTGTGATCTCTGTGGTTAATGAGCTTCCCGGCAGGGCGAACAGGGTCGCGGTTAGGCCAAGGCTTTCGACGGGGTGCCAGCCGGTGTTGATGAGCGATTGGAGGGATTCGGCGGTGACGTCACTGTCGTGGCCGTAGGTGCTGTGCAGGCGGTCCAGTTCGGCCCAGTGGACCCAGACGTGGGTGATACCGGCCGCCTGTAGCAACTGGTTGACTTGTTGCGGGTCGTGCTCGGCTTCGCGGATGAATCGGCCGAGCGGCGCTTCATCGAAGGCCGAGGCGTAGACGAACGGGCGATCCAGGTAGAGCAGGCCCGAGCTGTCCGCAACCATCAGCGTCTTGCTAGTCTCCGGCAAGCGGTTGATGGGGTGGTCGCTGTTGCTGATATCTGTGTTGATCGCCATCCAGATCGGTGTCTGTAGCGGCTCGCCGGTGTCGGGGTCAGGGATCGTGCGTGTCTGGTTGTTAAGGGTCATGTAGCTGACCGCGATCATGCATATCAACACAGCCGAGCCGACCAGCGGCGCGGCGGTGGGGGCTTTGGTTTTGGTCAGCGCGTGTAGTCGGCCATAACCCAGCCCCGCGAGCAGACAGGCCGGCAACAGTGTCGGCAGAAGGAACCGGCTCTGCAGGTGGGTGAAGAACAGCCAGAAGACTAGTTGCAGCCCGATCATCAGAAGAAGGGCACCACCCGTGCGTCGGGTGTTCTTGTGCATAAGAACCAGCACAGCTGAAATGAACACAGCGATCCAGAACACGGGCACGCCGCCTTCACGATCGAAGCGTGCGATGTTTTGCGTTTCGCGTGGTGTGGGTGTGCCGCCGACCGCGCCGTAACCGGTGTTCAGCAGCCATTGTCGGGCAAGTGAATCGAGTCTACCTTCCTGGTTCTGCGCCAGGCCGTGGCCCTGGTTCCAGCGTTCAACAAGTTCGTCGTCCCAGTGGCCCTGCCCGAGCACGTCGGCGGCGAAGGGGAAGACGGGGTTGCCGGTCTGGACGTAGTTGCGGATGAGGTAGGGCGAGAGGGTGAGCAGGCCGACGAATGCGGCGACGGCGGCGAGCTGCAAGTTAATCAACTGTGTGCGATGTATGTTGCCATAGCCTCCGCCGGAAGGCGGAGGTTGAGGTGGCGCGCTTGAGTTTTCTATATTACGCGCACTAACCCCTGCCTTCCGGCAGGGGCTGTTAATTCTGTTGAGACCGATCAACAAAATAAGCCCCACAGGCAAGGCGATCATGATCCCGGCGGTGAGCTTGCAAAGCGTTGCCGCGCTGACGAGTAGCCCTGCAGCCGCCGCGCCGCCGCGCGTCCGGCCGTGCTCACTGAAGACAATGAGCATCGCCCCGGCCCCGAAAGCGAGCACCCCCATCTCGTTATAAGCCAGCGACCCGGTGATCAGCACCCACGGCGCCGATAAAAACAGGGCCGCCACGCCTACCCCGACGCGCTGTTGTGTCAGTTGTGACACGAGCTGTCCAGCGGCCATGGCCGCGAGCAGTGCGAGCGAGCCGTGGAAAATCTGGCAGGCATAAACGGCATCCTGCGTCGATTTGTGGAAGGAAGCAATCAACAAATAGCCGCCTTCGATCAGACCGGGCAGGTAGCTGTAAACGCTGTGATTCAAACTCGTCATCTGGCGAAGCGTGAGCCACTCCTGCGGCAGTTGCAGGTGGTAGCTGGTGACATCGTATGCAAACGCCTCGACACGCCAGAGGGTGCCGGGCGGGCAGCAACTGGCGATGATGAGCATGGCAAGCACGGGGACGAACCACATGATGCCGTAAGTGAGCCACTGTTTGTCCTGTTGTGTGTCCTTCGCGAGCAGTCGTTTGCAAAATGCAGGTAATCCGGTCAGGGCGATCACAAGCCCGGGCAGGCAGACAAGCCAAGATGCGGCACTCCCCACGAAGCCGATCGAGGCGCACAACCACTGGATTATGAGTAGAACAGCCATCCCAACGGTCACGAGACCGACGCGGTGACCGCATGCTTTTCTGAATACCCACTTGTAGTAGGCGATGCCGTACCCCAGCGCCGCCAGCCATAGCAGTGTGACCGGCCAGAGGCTTTCGGCCAGCCGCAGCGTAACCAGCCCGACCGTGACAGGAGAGCCCGGGTTGTACGTGCCGCTGGTCAGCCAGAAGATCAGGGCGATCAGTGACGTGAAAACAGCCGCCAAGAAGCTGGCGTTGGCGAGCTTGTGGATGCGAGTGGGCTTGGACACGGGCCGCAGTGTAACCCGCAACAGGGGTGGGTGTCTTCACTTGGTTTCATGCAGACGCTGCTCGGGAATACCCGGGGTGATGTGGTTGTCCGGCTCCGCCATGTCGAACAGACGGCGCAGGGCGGCGGCGTAGAAGCCGAGTGGGGCGTCGGGTTTGTGGCGGTCGAGCTGGCCCAGAGGGATGTGCAGCACTTTATTGATCAGGCGCTGGGTGTGCTCGTTCAGGACGGCTTCGAGCTCGTCGGCGTCGCCGTAGTGGGTGAGTTTGCGCAGGGTGCGCTCGGTCTCATCGTCGCCCAAATCGTGCAACTTGCTACGCAGACGACGGATCAGCTGGCCCAGGTCGTTGTGGCGGACCTGGTTCATGCAGGCTGTGGCCGCGTCGGTGATCATGCGCTCGCAGGCTTCGGTGACGTTGCTGCGCTGATCGATGCCCAGGCCAACTTCGGTCTTCAGGTCGTCGAGGTTGTAGAGATAGACGTTGGACATCGAGCCGACGTCGGGTTCGACATCACGCGGGATCGCCAGGTCGATCAGGATCAGGGGCTTGCCCCGGCGGCGGGTGTGGATGTCGGCGAGCCGATCGGTGGTCAGGATCGGATCAGCAGAACCGGTCGAGGTCACGATGACGTCGGCTTCCGTGAGTAGGTCATTAAGCTGCTCCCAGGGGCGTGCGCCGCCGATCTTGCCAGTGACGCCGATACGCTGCGCTAATTCCACGGCCCGTGATTCGGTCCGGTTGACGACCCACAAACGGCGGGGGGTGAAGCCGAGCATGTGACGCAAAGCCAGTTCCGCGATCTCGCCTGCGCCGATGCCGACGACGGTCTTGTCGGCGAAGTCGGTGATGATCCGCTTGGCCAGGTCGGCTGCGACCGAACCGACGGAGACTTTGCCTGCGTCGATGCCGGTCTCGGTGCGGGCCTGTTTGGCGGTGGCGATGGCCTGTTGGCAGATTCGGTGCAGGACCGGGCCGACGTGCCCGGATGAGGCGGCCGACTCGTAGGCCCGTTTGACCTGGCCGAGCACCTGCGCTTCGCCGAGCACCATGGAGTCCAGCCCGCAGCAGACACGGAACAGGTGCGAGACGGCCTGTTCCTGCTCGCGGATCACACACGCCTTGGCGACCTGGTCGATCGGCATGCCGACGTGTTCGGCGATAAAGGCGCGGACCAGCTCGGCCTTGGGCTCTGAATACACCGGACGAGCGACGTAGAGCTCGAAGCGGTTGCAGGTGGACAGGGCAAGGCACTCGATGCCGGGGTAGCGCTGCTTCAGCGCATCAAGCACCCCGCCCGTGGTGTCGGCTCCGTCCGCCGTGAAGCGTTCGCGCACCTCTAGTGGGGCGTGGTGGTGATTGATACTGACCAGCATGACACGCATCGGCGTGGCTCCTGCGTACGGACTCGTACTACATCTTAGTCGTGTGGGTCAAAGCGACGCGTAATAACGGACAAGCCCCGCTTCGCCCTGAGCTTTAAGGATAGCCATCGCCTCGGCGTCGGCCAACCCGGCCAGGGCCCGGCGGCGTCGGGCGGGGTCGGCGTGACGGGCTTTAAGCTCGGGCCGGTACTCGGCGGCGCAGGCCAGGAGCCTGGCCCAGTCGGGATCGAGTCGACTGATCAGTTCGTCACGGAGGGTCACCGCGGCGGAGGAAGATGCGCCGCCGGCGCTGACGGCCAGCGTGATCGGGCCGAGCTGGGCGTGGGCGGGGATGGTCAGGTCGCCTAGGTCAGGCGCGTCTGTGCGGTTGATCATGGCACCGGCGTTACGGGCGTCATGCATGATCTGATCGTTTACAGCCGGGTCATCGGTGGCGATGACGACAAGCACTGCCCCTTCAAGGTCGCCGGGTTGGTAAGCGCGCTGTCGTCGCGTGACCGACATGTCCACCAGCTCGGGCGTGAACACCGGGGCGACCACGAATACGTCGGCCCGGGCGTCGAGCAGGGCACGGGCGCGGCGTGTGGCGACCTTGCCGCCGCCGATAATCACGCAGCGCTTGCCGGTGAGATTGATCATGGCCGGGAGGTGGGGCATACCCGACAGTGTAGCTAAGTCATGCACAGGTGTACGCGCATGAAAACACCGACGCCCCCTAAATGGACGCCGGCATTTGGTGGTTAAGGTATGAGTTTTAGACGGCCGAATGATCGACCTTGAAGGTTCCGACCAGCCGTAGGAGCTGCTCGGCCTTCTCGGAGAGCTGGCCCGCGGCCATCGCGGCCTGATTGGTGCCTTCGGTGGCCTGCTTGGTGACGGCCGAGATCGACTCGACGTTTCGGCTAACCTCTTCACTGGTCGCCGACTGCTCTTCAGCAGCGGCGGCGATCGACTGGATCATCGCGGCCACATCCTGGGCGCCGGCGACGATCTTTTCGAGGCTGTCGCCGGCCTGGGTCGCCTTCTCGACGCCCACCTGGACCTGGTCGGTGCCGGCGTTCATCCGCTCGACGGCTTGATTCGTTTCACTCTGGATCGCGGTGATCGACTCGGCGATCTCCTCGGTCGCGTTGGTCGTGCGGTCGGCGAGTTTACGAACCTCGTCGGCAACGACCGCGAAGCCCCGGCCGTGCTCCCCGGCGCGGGCCGCCTCGATCGCGGCGTTCAGGGCCAGGAGGTTGGTCTGGTCGGCGATGTCGTTGATGACCTCGATGATCTGGCCGATCTGTTCGCCGCGCTTGCCGAGTTCGGACACACTCTGTGCGCTGGAACTGACGGCGTCGCTGATGGCATTCATGCCGTTGATGGTTTCGTTGACCACCTTGCCACCCTCGGAGGCGACTTCGCCGGAGTTCTGCGCGTTGTTGGCGGCCTCGGCGCTCTTGCGTGCGACCTCGATGACGCTGGAGGACATCTCTTCGATCGCGCTGCTGATCTGTGTGACCTGGCTGGACTGCTCGTTCATGCCGGAGGCGATCTCGTCACTCGAGGAAGCGATCTCGGTGGCGGCGGATGCGACTTCGCGCGTCGCGCCGGACACCTCACTGATCACGTCATGGATATTCGTAATCGACTGGTTGACGTAGCCGCCGAGTTGGCCGAGCTCGTCCGTGGACTTCACGTCGATCCGCTGGGTGAGGTCGCCCTCGGCGATTGATTTGAGCCGGGCAACGGTGTTCTGGATCGGCTTACTGATCATGTACCGCAGCAGGAAGAAGAACAGGCCGATGGCAGCGATGACCAAAGGGGCGGTCCATGTCAGGCCGTTGGTGATGAATCCTGCGACCTGGGCGTCGACAGGCTCAAGAGGCATCACGACGTGGTAGGTGCCGTGCATGTAGCCCGGCTTCCAGTTCTCCATGGTGAAGCCGATCGGGTCCTTGCCGTCGCCGGAGAGGCTGTCGGCCGGGTCGCCGTGGCAGAGCATGCAGTCTTCGGTGAGGGTGATGGCGCGCATGTAGTGCAGGCTGTTGGTTTCGGTGTCGGTGGCGTAGGCGTAATCCTTGCCGCCGGCATCGACCTGCTGAGTCAGGGTCTGGAGCAGATGCTCTTCGAACGAACCCGGGAGCGGTTCGTTTTCCTTGTTCCGCGCTTCGAAGCTCGTGATACGGAAGTCGATGTCTTCTTTCTCGGCGGCGTCCTGCGCGGCGGTCCAGCCGGCGACGACGGGGATGGTGCCGAAGATCTTCGCTTCGGTGTAGGGTTTGCCCTCGGCCTGGACCTGCTTGAGTTCTTCCAGGAGGGCGTCGGTGTTGAACGCGCCTTTTCTGTTCAGGTCGGCTGAGTGGTTCTTGGCCTGGTCGGCGACCGCGGTAAAGGCGGCCGCCTTCTCGACCATGGCCTTCTCGGTTGAGCTACGGAAGCGGCTGACGAAAACGACGTAGTTGACCGCGACCACTGCGATCAGCACGGTGACGGTCACCGCAATGATGCGGGTGCCTAGACCTACTGATTTGATTGCCTGGATCATGTTGTTGTCCTCACGGTGACAGTGTGACGGGGTTCTACTCGGTTTCGAACACACACATGATTACCCTGCCGCCCCAGGTTAGCCATGTGTGATATCACTAGGATGATCGGTGCGAGTTATTGCGTGCTTTACACCGGCTAACCGGAAAACTACGCCACATATGATTGATCAATGAGCAAATGCGTACAAAATATGTATTCGCCTTAATATGCATTAATACGATGGCGTCATGTGTTGCATCATGAAATACGTTGATATGATGCAGAAATGGCTGATTTATGGGAGCAGACACGTCAAAAGCACTTGCGATCCGTTGAGCCGTTGGCGGTGCGTATGCGGCCACGCATGCTTGACGAGTTTGTCGGGCAGGACCACTTTCTCGGTGAAGGCAAGCTGCTGCGGCGGCTGCTTCAGGCGGATCGGCTAACCAGCGTGATCTTCTACGGGCCACCGGGGACGGGTAAAACGACGCTCGCAGAGCTGATTGCGGTCCATATCCAGCGCCATTTTGAGCGGGCCAATGCCGCGGCGATCGGCGTCAAGGATGTCCGTGAAGTGCTCACACACGCAAGGCGTCGACTCGAAGCCGACGGCCGTCGGACGATCTTTTTCTTGGACGAGATCCACCGGTTCAACCGCGCCCAGCAGGACGTGCTGCTCGGTGACGTGGAGCGTGGGGTGATCACGTTGATCGGGGCGACCACGGAGAATCCTTTCTTCGCGATCAACAGCCCGCTGGTCAGCCGGTCGCAGGTGTTCCAGTTCAAGTCATTGGATGAGCCAGCGATCACCGAGTTGATCCAGCGGGCTCTCAATGATGAGGAGCGGGGCTACGGGAAGCAGGGCATCCGCATCGACGACGAGGCGATCGCGCATTGGGCGGTGGCGTGTGACGGCGACGCAAGGCGTGCACTGACCGCGCTGGAAATCGCGGTACTGTCGACCGCTTCGCCTTCACCCGATACCCGAAACCCGACACCCGATACCCGACTACACATTACGCTCGAAGTCGCAGAGCAATCCATCCAGCAGAAGGCACCGGTCTACGACGGCACGGGCGACGAACACTACGACGCGGCGTCGGCGCTGATCAAGTCGATGCGCGGCAGCGACCCGGACGCGGCGGTGTATTGGCTTGCCAAGATGCTCCATGCGGGGGAAGACCCGATGTTCATCGCCCGACGGGTGGCGATCCTGGCCAGTGAAGATGTCGGCAACGCCGATCCCCAGGCGATCCAGGTCGCGGCGGCGGCGTACGACCTGACCCACCGCGTCGGCCTGCCCGAGTGCCAGCTGATCCTCGCCCAGGCGGTGACCTACCTCGCCACCGCGCCCAAGAGCAATGCCGCGACGGTCGCGATCGGCTCGGCTATGTCCGACGTACGCAACGACCGGACCGTCCCGGTCCCCAAGCACCTGCGAGACGGCCACTACAAGGGCGCTGAGCAACTCGGGCACGGCCAGGGCTATCAGTATGCCCACAACAGCGAGACCGGCTTCGTCGACCAGGAATACCTCGGGGTCGACAAGACCTACTACCAGCCGACCGACCGGGGGCATGAGAAGACCATCCGCCGATACATGCAGTGGATCGACGCTCAGCGTCAGAAACGTCCCCCCGAAGAAGCTCCGGAGAGCGGGTCCGAGTCGGGTCCGGAGACGGACCAGGCATGACCCGGTGTGTTGGCGCGGCGGGCCCGATCCTGCCGAAGTAGAGATTAGGGGTTACATCCCAAAGCTATCCCTATATATTGGATATGAAGGCCATAGATAGGCCGGTCCGTTGGCAAGGAGGTCACGCGATGGTACTCAGCTCACAAACCCCCCGTGCGGGGATGTCCCGGATGTACATGTCTTCGAAGCGCAAGAGCAGCGCCAAGTGGGGTTGGCTCGCGCTGGTGGGGATCGTGCTGGTGTCGATGTGGCTCTTCGTGTGGTCCGACTCGGGGGAGGGGACGCAGGCTAACGGAGACGGCACGCCCCCGGCCGGGCAGGTCGCGGGCGGGGGCACGTTGATCAACCCGTCGCAGGAGCCGACGCCTCGGCCGTCATCGGTGACGGAACTGCCGCCGCCGAGCAATCTGGGAGCAGTGAAGAAAGACTCGCCCGAGACCGAGCCTGTGGTCCAGACCATTGGCGTGAACGAGACCCGCAACGCGCCGCCGATCGGTTCGCCAAGGGGCGATCGGCGTATGGAAGTACGGAACACGCAGGCCTCCCCGGGTACGGCGAGTTCAGGCTCGGCCTCCTCACAGTTAACGCGCGGCATGAACATGATCCGTGAAGGCCGGCTCGTGCAGGGCCGGCGTGAGCTGAGCGAGGCACTGCTCGCGACCGATGGCTCGTTGTCCGCGCTCGACGCACAGACCGTCCGCGACACGCTGGCGAGTGTCAACCAGCAATTGATCTTCTCCGATCAGATCACGCCGGGCGACCCGTTGGTAGAGTCGTACATGGTGCAGAGTGGTGATTACCTCTCCGTGATCGCGCCGAAGTACGGATTGCCCTACCAGTTCGTCGAGCGGATCAACAACACCAAGGCGGAGCGCCTCCAGGCGGGCAGGCCGATCAAGGTCGTCAAGGGGCCGTTCCATGTCAGGATCAGCAAGCGGAACTTCCGCATGGATGTCTTCCTCAACGACAACGACGGGACGCCGCTGTACATCCGCAGCTTCCGGATCGGCCTAGGCGAGAACGACTCCACACCGATGGGATCGTTCATCATCGCGCCGGGCTCGAAGGTGAAGAATCCCTCGTGGCGTAACCCGCGCACCGGTGAGTTTTTTGGCAAGGACGATCCGAAGAATCCCATCGGTAACTATTGGCTTGCGCTTAAAGGCACGGATGCACAGAGTGAGTCGCTTACAGGTTACGGCATCCACGGGACAATTGACCCGACCAGCATCGGCCGGGAAGCCTCGATGGGCTGCGTGCGGATGTCCGATGACGACATCGAGTTGGTGTTCAACATGCTGGCGTCGGGTGAGAGTACCGTCGATATCACCTGGTAGTTGGTCGGCCTCGCCTCAGGTCGCGTGTGTAACATTGTTTACATGAGACATTAGTTAAGCTGGGGAAACTATGGGTCTTATCTGTCGCAATCACCCCGTGATTTGTGGGCAAGTTGGGCGATAAAACCCCTGAAAATCAACTCATTACGGTTGCTATCGAGTTCCTCACGTTCTATAATTCATGTACAGTTCGCGGAGGGGTGAACGGAGGAGGAGAAAACCGCCGCCCACCTAAGCCGAAGCTGACGAGTCATTTAATTGGCTCGTTACTATCGCGCTCACGCAAACTGTCGCATTGCCGCCGGAGGGGAATCCGTAATTGCGGCGATGTTGTACACACGGACTCCCTTGCCGTGTGTTAAAAGGATTCCGTGATACTTCTCTTAAGCCCTATGCAGGCTTAAGCAAGTGTCCCGACCAAGCTTTCTCCCCTCCGTGGTGACCGGGTGCGAGGCATCGCCCCGGCCGCCTTTTTTATGCGCCGACTCAGCCACCATGATGGCTGTGATTCATTTTCGATCCGAGTTAGGACTGGCTGGATGCGAGACGTAATTCGTCACGGATCGCGCGGAGGGCCTGGATGTGTTCTGCGGTCCAGCCCGGGCCGGCCGTTGATGCGACACCGATCTCGTCTCGGGCTTCGTCGCCGATCCCGGCTTCGCGTGAGGTCTTGAGCTTGCTGAGCACCCGGTCGCGCAGCGCCCCGGCGTCGGCCACACCCTCGATCCTGCCTTGATTCATGCCCGTCTGTGTTTTCCCATCTGCGCTGACGCCGCTGGACCCGGCCGTCTCAACGATCAGGTCGCTGATCCCGAACATTCTTTGCATCGGCCCTTGCTGGACCTTCACGTTCTGGATGTTCTCGTAGGTAAAGGTCATCTCACGGATCACCCAGACGCCCCGGCGGATACGCAGGCTGCGGTCACTCATCACGTACCACGTCGTGTCATATTGGAGATGGACGGTGAGGTAACCGAGAACCGTGATCCCCAGCCACAAGCCGAGTACCGGCAGCGCCAACAGGATGCCCAGCACCGGGATCGCAACCGTCAGCGCCACCATCAGGATCAGGCCGACCAGGCCAAGGATCGCTGCAGCGATTAAGTGCCCGATCAGTTGATAACGGATGAACGCCCTGGCCGGTTTGTATGAGTCGGGGGTGATGCCGTTTTCAGACGGCAGCGTCGGCGGCTTCTTAGGGACCTTGAACCAGTCGCTGAGTACCCGCCAGACACCGGTGTAGACCCACGCCCCGGCCGATTCGACGCTGTTGGAGTCATGCTCGGTCATGGTTCGCCTCCCCGGTCGAGGGCTTGAGCCGGCGGACCTCTTGGAGGATGTCATTGAGCAGCGCCAGGGCCTCGTCGCCGTCGGCGCTCGGACTCGGTGCGGTTGATTCGGTGTGTTCGTCTGACGAATCGTCCGTATCGGGTGTACTGATCCGGGCGGTGGGCTGACTGCCGCGCATCCGTGAGTAGAGGTAGTCCCTCAGGCCCTCGGGGTCTTCCATCCCTTCGATCGACATCTCGGCCCCGGACGAGCCGGAGGCGGTCTGCACCGACACGGTCGCCAGGCCCAGTTGGCGCTGGATGATCCCGCGAGAGACGTGGATGTCCTGGATCCGGCGGTAGGTCAGGTAGATTTCCTTTTTGAACAGGATGCCCCAGGACATGCCGACGCCCTCATCGTCGAAGCGGTATCGCAGCGATTGATACTTGAAGTAGCTGGGGATGAATACGAACGGGAACAGGATCAGCGTCAGCATCGACACGATGGTGTAGTACCGCAACAGTGCTGGGGTGGGCCGAGTCGTTGTCTCGGGATCGAAGCGCGTAGACGGCGTGACGTCAGACATGAGTATGCCCCCTTGGTTGGAGTTCTTGGGCTCATTGTATGTGTAGTCGCAAGTTGCGGTCGTTTCTTACATACGGATTTGCTGATCAGTCCAAAACCCTGTGTCGTCCCCGGCCCTGACCTTCGATCTGCCGTGGCATTTCCATGACGTCTGGCCAGAAGGTCATTTCGACGGCTTCGAGTATGGCGGGGTCGAGCCGGCCGTGCTGCGGCTGAGCGCCGATGTCCTGGACCTTGGGGACGACGGCGAGTGTCTTGACGCCCGTGAGTTTTTCAAGCCAGATACGGTTGCCTGCGATGGCGGGGTCGTCCGCCTTGGCCGGGTCGGCGATGTAGCCGTTGATCACCATGCCCGCGATCGGCAGGCCGACCTGCCGGAGGATGGCGGTGGTCATGGCCGTGTGATTGAGCGTGCCAAGGCCGGCGCGGGTGACGATCACCACCGGGTACCCAAGCGCGGCGATCAGGTTCAGCACGGTCACCTTGGGGCGCTGTGGATCGATCGGCACCAGCAGGCCGCCGACGCCCTCGATCAGTACGGCATCCGATTCACGTTGGAGCAACTCGATCGACCGGGACAGGGCCTGCCAGTCCACCGATTCGCCCGCTTCCTGGGCCGCCATCGCCGGGGCGAGCGGGGGGGCGTATCGGATCGGGTTGATCACGGATAGCGGCTGCTTGCAGTCCGCGAAGTGCGCGAGCGCCTCGGCGTCTTCGTTAACGAGGCCCTCGCGCTCCTTCCGGCAGTCGGAGGCGAAGGGCTTGCTGACCCCCAGCCGGAGGCCCGGCATCTGTCGGCGGAGTGCCGCCGCGATTGCACACGCGACGACCGTCTTGCCGACCTCGGTGTCGGTCCCGGTGATGAACAGGCCTGGGGTGTTGGAAGCCGGCAAGGAATCGAGCATGGCCGCATCATAGACCGGTTTGGCCATTGTGGCATGCTGCGTTATCCGGGCGAACCGTCCGCCGATTCACCGGGGCTACCGAACGGCTGCGTGTCCCTGTTGGCCTGTATGGGAATAAACAGCGTCACCCAAGGATTAGTACCACATGCCGCCTTATCTTTGAGGCGGTCTGATATCAACATGGTACGACTACTGGCAGGACGCAGGCTTCATGATCTGGATCATTCTCACCGCCGCAATGGCGACACTTCTCCTCGCATTCGCCAACGGCGCGAACGACAACGCCAAAGGCGTCGCCACACTCATCGGCTCGAAGATTCTGTCTCTGGATAAGGCTGTGCTCTTCGCGGCATTCACGACATTCCTGGGCTCGGTGGCCGCGATCGTTCTGGCGGCGGAGCTGACCAGCCGGTTCAGCGGCAAGGGGATCGTGGACGCCCAGCTCGTTGCCGATGTGGCGTTCCCCTTAAGTGTTGGGATCGGTGCTGCGATAACCGTCTTGATCGCCACCGTCATCGGCATGCCGATCTCCACGACCCACGCCATGGTCGGCTCGATCGTCGGGATCGGTCTGTCCGCCGACGCGCTGCACTGGGACACAGCCGCAAGCAAGTTCTTCATCCCGCTGTTGGTTTCACCTTTGATCGCCGTCACACTCGCCGCGCTGCTGTATCTGCTGTTGCGTAAGACCCGGCAACTGTCGGGTGTGTCGCAGCAGACTTGTCTGTGTGTCGGCCGTGAGGTGCATCCCGTCGCGCTCACGACCGACGGTACGATGGTGATGCAGTCGACCGGTGTGACACTCTCGGCCGACGATACCGAGGCCTGCGAGGAGCGCTATGTCGGGCGGTTTGCGGGGGTTGATGCGCAGAAAGTCTTGAGCGTCGGGCACCTGTTCAGTGCGGCGGCTCTCAGCTTTGGGCGCGGGCTCAACGACACGCCGAAGATCGCCGCGGTGATGATCGCCGCCGGCGTCGCGCTGGGCTCGACCGGGGCGTGGGGCCTGGGCGATCCGGGTGTGTTGGTCGTGACCGGCATCGGTATCGCGGTGGGGGGGCTGCTCGCGGTCAAGCGGGTCGCGCGGACCATGAGCTACAAGATCACGGGGATGAACGAGGGCCAGGCCTTCAGCGCCAACATCGTCACCGCGTCGCTGGTGATCTTCGCCTCGAAGCTCGGCGTCCCGGTCAGCACGACCCACGTCAGCTGCGGCAGCTTGTTCGGCATCGGCACGGTGAACCGTCAAGCCCACTGGGGCATGATCGGCAAGGTTCTGCTCGCCTGGGTCACCACGCTGCCCGTCGGGGCGATGATCGCGGGGATGACCTGGCGCGTGCTGGGCGGGATGCTGTAGTCTGACTATGATGCCCCCACAGGCCGGGCTTCTGAATGTAATCACTGCGATAAACCGAGGTTTTACACCGATGAGTGCTACCGGATCCACTGCTGAAAACACCCTGCCCGCCGCTGAGGCCGAGGTCGGCTTCAACGTCGATCAGGTCGTCAAGGACCGCTACGCCGCCGGCGCGAATCAGCGGGAAGCGGCGCTCTGTTGCCCGACCGATTATGACGCGTCGTTCCTGAAGGTTCTGCCTCAGGAAATCCTCGAACGGGACTACGGCTGCGGCGATCCGTCGGCGCACGTCGGGGCGGGCGAAACCGTCCTCGACCTCGGCTCCGGCGGCGGGAAGATCTGCTACATCCTCTCCCAGAAGGTCGGCGCTCAAGGCAAGGTCATCGGCGTCGATGTCAACGACGATATGCTCTCGCTGGCGCGCAAGTATCAGGCGGAGATGGCGGAGAAGATCGGCCACGACAACGTCAGCTTCCGCAAGGGCAAGATCCAGGACATGACGCTCGACCTTGATAAGGCCGAGGCATTCCTCAAAGACCACCCGATCACGGACGGGCCGAGCCTCGCGGCGTTCGAAGCCGAGTGCGGGCGTCTGCGCCGGGAGGAGACGCTGATCCCGGACAACAGCGTCGACGTGGTGGTGTCCAACTGCGTGCTGAACCTGGTTGCACCCGAGCTGAAGGTGCAGCTGTTCAACGAGATATTCCGTGTGCTGAAGCGGGGAGGCAGGGCTGTAATTTCTGACATCGTCAGTGACGAGCCGCCGACCCAGCGCATCCTCGACGACCCGGACCTGTGGAGCGGCTGTATCGCTGGGGCGTTTGTGGAAGACGAGTTCCCGCGCATGTTCGAGCAAGCCGGGTTCCACGGGATCGAACTACTTAAGCGTGAAGACAAGCCCTGGCAGACGATCGACGGTGTGGAGTTCCGGTCCATGACGATCCGGGCGTACAAAGGCAAGCAGGGCCCGTGCATGGAGCGGAACCAGGCGGTGATGTACCTCGGGCCCTGGAAGCACATACTGGACGACGACGGGCACACCTACTGCCGCGGTCAGCGGATGGCCGTGTGCGACAAGACCTACAAGCTTCTTACGGACCCACACGGCCCCTACGCCGGTCAGTTCGCGGCGATCGATCCCTTGGTCGAGGTCCCGTTGGATGACGCCAGGCCCTTTAACTGCAAGCGCAACGCGATCCGCCCACCCGCGGTGACCAAGGGCGAGGATTATCACGACAACATCTCGGCCAATAGCGACGACTGCTGCCCCTCGGGCGAGTGTTGCTGAATATGAAAGCACTGCTGCAAGCCGGCGTACTGACTTTACTGCTAATCGCGGTAGGATGGCTCACCATGACCAACGCGACCGCCAACGACAGCCACCCGCACGCCGACGCTTTGAAGAACGACGACGGATCGTGGAAGTACACCAACAAGCTCGTTGGTGAGACCAGCCCTTACCTCCTTCAGCACGCGCACAACCCGGTCGACTGGTACCCGTGGGGGCCCGAGGCGTTCGAGGCGGCGCGTGACCGCGGCGTGCCGATCTTCCTGAGCGTGGGGTATGCCACCTGCTACTGGTGCCACGTCATGGAGCGGCAGGTCTTTGAGAACCCGGAGATCGCGGCGCAGATGAACGAGCAGTTCGTCTGCATCAAGGTCGACCGTGAGGAACGGCCGGACATCGACGATATCTACATGATGGCGACGCAGCTGATGACGCGCTCCGGCGGCTGGCCGATGAGTGTGTTCATGACGCCGCCGGGCGCCGAAGGCGACGACGATCCGGGCCTCAAGCCCTTCTGGGCAGGGACCTACATCCCGCCGACCCAGCAGTACGGCCGACCCGGTTTTCCGCAGGTCCTCAGCGCGCTCTCCACCGCCTGGCAGGAGCAGCGCAGCGATGTCATCACACAGGCCGAACGGCTCACCGAAGCGGTCAGCGAAGCGTTGACCCAGCGCGGCATACCCGGCCCGGTCGGCGCAAACTCGATCAAGACCGCCACCAATCAGCTACTGAATATGTACGACCGGGAGCACGGCGGTTTCGGCGATGCCCCGAAGTTCCCGCAGCCGGCGTACCTCGATTTCCTGCTCTCGGTCTATCAGAACAACCCGTCCGACGCGCTGTGGCAGATGATCCGCCATACGCTGGATCGGATGGCACGCGGCGGGATGTACGATCAAATCGGCGGGGGGTTCCACCGCTACTCGACCGACGAACGCTGGCTCGTTCCGCACTTCGAGAAGATGCTGTACGACAACGGACAACTGGTCGAGCTGTATGCCAAGGCGCTGCAGATCAATCCCGATGGCGACGGGGCCGGGCAGTACGAGCGGATCATCCGTGAAACGTGTGACTACGTCCTGCGCGAGATGACCGACGACACGGGCGCGTTCTGGTCGGCCCAGGATGCCGAGGTCAACGCGCGGGAGGGCGGCAGCTACATCTGGACCGATGCCCAGGTCCGTGCGGAGCTTGATGATGAACACTTAGCCAAACTCGCGCTGCAGATGTATGGCGTCTCCGAGGGGCCGAATTTTCAGGACCCACACGACAACACCGCTGAGCCCGCGAATGTGCTCTACCTGCCCGTTGTCCTGACGGACTTGAGCGCGAAGCTTGAGGTGGATCACGCCGCCCTGACCGCTAAGCGTAAACAGATCAACACAACGCTCAAGACCCGGCGTGACCAGCGCGATCAGCCGATCACCGATGACAAGGTGCTGGTGAGCTGGAACGGCATGATGATCGCCGCCCTCGCCGACGCCGGCCGGGTGTTGGATGAGCCGGCCTATATCGATGCCGCCGCGCGTGCCGCCGACACGATCATTCAGCACATGGCAACGGATGACGGTGGCCTCTACCGCACGATGCGTAACGGCCAGGCGAAGATACCCGCGTTCCTGGAAGACTACGCGTGGTTCACCCACGGCCTGCTCGCCCTGCATCACGCTCAGCCTGATCAGACGAAGTGGCTGGAGCTCGCACAGCGCTACACTGATGTCGCGATCGAGCGGTTCGATGCCGAATCCGGCGGGTACTACGACACGCTTGCCGATCAGCGCGACCTGTTTATCCGTGTCCGCGGCACCTACGATGGCGCGATTCCCAGCGCCAATGGGCGCATGGTGCACAACCTGCTATCGCTGCACGAGCTGACCGGTAACGTCGACTATCTGGACCGGGCCGAGCGCGACCTGCGAAGTTTTTCTGAGCCCTTGGCAAGCAGCGGGGCCGGCATGGTGCAGATGCAGGGGGCGCTACAGCGTGCCTTGGAACTCGACCCGAAGCGTTTTAAAGAGCAGGCCAAGGTGGATAAGCCTGTGAAGAGCGATCAGCCGGTCACGGCAAGCCTTAGCAACGACTTCCACATGACCGACGGCCGGGCAGCCTTCACCGTCACGCTCGACATCGCTGAAGGCTTCCACATCAACGCCCAGAAGCCGACCCTGCCATACCTGATACCCACACTGCTCGAGTTGCAGGACGCCGAGGGCTATCAGTTTAGCGCCGACTTCCCCGATCCCGTCGAACATCAATTCCAATATGCCGATCAGCCGCTGGCGGTATACGAGGGCAAAGTTGTCATCAACGCCAAGCTCCGCCGCCTCCCCGAGACGACGGGTGACCTGCCCGACACAGCGGCACTGGTCCTGAAGTATCAGGCCTGCACCGACTCGGCCTGCCTGCAGCCGTCCTCGATCCGGATTCCACTTGCCACCACGGATGAGTAGCAAGCGGTTCCCCGCTATCATCCGGGCATGATCGATACGCACTGTCACCTGACTTACAAAGGCCTGCACGAGCGGGTGGATGACGTGATCGCGTCGGCCGTCGCCGCCGGGGTGGACCGGATGATCAGCGTCGGCACGTCCCCAGCCGATGCGCGCAAGGCCGTCGCCCTGACCCGGCGCTATGACAATGTCTATGCAACGGTCGGTTTGCATCCGCATTACGCCGCCGACTGGCCGAGCCCGACGCTGCTGGCCGAGGCGTTGAGCGAATTGGTTGAGGAGCCCAAGGTGGTCGCGCTGGGGGAGATGGGACTGGATAAGCACTACCCCGGTCCACCGCTGGCGATGCAACGGTCGGCTTTCGCGGCGCAGCTCGAGTTGGCCGAGAGCTTTCCGGCGTTACCTATCGTTATCCATAACCGCGAGGCGACCGACGACACGCTGGCGATGATCATGGACTCCGGTCTTCCGGGGAAGCGTTTCGTCTTCCACTGCTTCACCGGCACGCCCACCGAAGCCGAGAAGATCCTTGCGATCGGCGCGATGGTGAGCTTCACCGGGATCGTCACGTTTAAGAACGCCATAGCCATCGCCGAGGCGAGCGACCTGGTTCCGCTGGATCGGTTGATGATCGAGACGGATTCGCCGTACCTCGCGCCGGAACCGCACCGCAAGGTCCGGCCGAACGAGCCGAAGTACGTCGTGCACGTCGCCGAGTTCCTCGCCAGGCGGCGCGGGATGGCGGTGGATGATTTTGTGCAGGCCGTGGATGCGAACGCGGAGCGTTTCTTCGGATTACCCGCAATCTGATGGGGGCGGTGTCATCATCGTTTAACCGGGCAGCTTGCTGCCCGTATCCGCAGCAATCTGCGGCGCTAAACGGGATTACCCGTGACCACATTTTCATTTTCCATTAATGAAGAAAACCCCGCCGGTGATTGGCGGGGCTTGCTCCAAGTGGGCGGGTTGATCGGTTTTAACCTGAGTTGGGTTACGCGGCCTTGGTGCCGGCATGGTTCAGGTAGATGTTCAGGCGTTGGCGGTCGATGTCGTGGTTGAAGCTGGTGAAAGTCATGCCCATGCGGATCGGGCCGACCTCTTCGTCGTCGTGCATGCGGACGATCCGGCCGGTGGCGTGGAAGGTGGTCTGATGCGTGCCGGGGAGCATGCCGCGGACCTCGACCTCCGTGCCGGCGGGCAGGGGGGCGTCCAACTCGAACCGCATGCCGGACTCGCTGATGTCGTAGATGTGCCCGGTCCAGCGGTAGCGTTGATCGCCGATGTGCCGAACCCGCAGGAGGGTGTACATCGCAGGGAGCCTCATTCGGGGATTGCAACGTGCCTCGGCGGCGGGACCAGCGTGATCTTGCATGGTGGGCTCCTGCTTGGATTGAACGGTTGTAACGGTCACATCGGTCCGAACAGGTGCGTGGTTTAGGTGGAACAGGCGATTATTACGTAACCAACTCGCTTCGTTGTAGCGGCTCGAACCGACTAGCCGATAACCCATTACATGCCACCAATCAGACCCGCTGCTCCCGTTTCGATCGACCTGTCCCATAACGCCACGGCCGCGCAGCCGGTCGCCGGCTCGATCGCCACAGACGCCCGCGTCCTGCTGGTCGGCACCCGCCGGACCGTGACCCAGCTCGAACAGCTGCTGACCACCCTCGAGCCCAAGCCCGACGTCATCGGCAGCGCCCTGCTGGACCCGTTGGCGGCCGGGATGGCGACACGCAGCCGGGTGCTCGGGGGGTTCGATCAGATCGCGACGATCTGCCAGACCCAGGCCGTGAGCCTCGTGCTGGTGAGCCTGCCCAGGTCCATGCCCAAGCGGCAGGCCGTGGTGACGGATGTGCTGGACCAGATGGGTGTCGCCTGGCGGTACATGCCGCCGCTGGCGGACCAGCTCGCCGGCCTGACGCCCTCGGCAGGGGCGGGTGCTTCAGCGGTGTCGCCACCCGCGAGCCAAACCGTCACCGGCGATCCCAACCTGCACATCGACCTCGCCCGGCTGATCGACCGTCAGCCCCGTCCACTGGACGAAGGGCCGATCCGCGACTGCCTGGCCGGCAAGACCGTGCTGATCACCGGGGCCGGCGGGTCCATCGGCTCGGAGCTCGCCCAGATCGTCTGCACCTTCCAGCCCGCCAAGCTCGTGCTGGTTGAACGCAGCGAGAACGCGCTCTTTCAGATTGACCGCGAGATCGCACGTGGCTTCCCTGATCAGCAGCGACACGCTGAACTGCACGACATCACCAACGCCCCGCGCACGCTCGACCTCGTCGACCGGCATCAGCCCGACGTCATCTTCCACGCCGCCGCCCACAAGCACGTCCCCATGATGGAGGACCACCCGGCCGCGGCGCTGGAAAACAACTTCTACGGTACCCGCTCCATCGCCGACGCCGCCCATACCTGTCACGTCACGCGCTTCGTGATGATCAGCACCGACAAGGCCGTCAACCCCTCGTCCGTCATGGGCGCGAGCAAACGCCTTGCCGAGCTCTACATCCAACACGAGAACAAGCTCAGCCCGACGATCTACTCGATGGTCCGCTTCGGCAACGTGCTTGGGTCGGCCTGCAGCGTGCTGCCGATCTGGAGCAAGCAGATCGCCCAGGGCGGGCCGGTCACCGTGACCCACCCGGACATGACACGCTACTTCATGACGATCCCCGAGGCCGCGTCGCTGGTCCTTCAGGCCGGCGCGTACGCCAAGGGCGGCGAGGTATTCCTGCTGGATATGGGCGAGCCGGTCAACATCCTTCAGCTCGCCGAGCGCTTCATCCGCCAGCACGGCCTGGAGCCCAACGAAGACCTCCCCGTCGCCATCACCGGCATCCGCCCCGGCGAAAAACTCTTCGAGGTCCTCGCCTACGAAGGCGAAGACATGACGCCCACCCCCCACGAATCCATCCGCATCTGGGAATCCGAGCCCCCCGAGAGCGCCCGCCTCCAACAGATCGCGCTGACCTTCGACCGCATGCGCGAAAAAGGCGAAGGCGACCAACACGCCTGGCGCGGCGTCACCCGCGATACGATCCTAAATGCACTGCGCAACGCACTGCCCGAGATGATCGAGTCGGCAGCGGGGTGAATTCACACAGAAGGGGACGGCGCGATGTCAAGCGACATTACCTATCGAGATTCTTTCATCTTTGTGTCAAATCGTCAGCTGTTTGACATCATCTCGCTAGCCATCGAATTCGCCAAAGAAATCACATCCGATCCGGCTGAGCAGTCTATGATAATTACCCTTAAGGAATGGTACGACACGGAATCATTTCCTGGTGTAAGCTTTGACTTGGAAGAGAGATTCCCCTCGATTGAACAGAAGAAATTCTGGTCGCGATGCTTTAATGAACTCGGAGTATGCATATTCCGACGCGGCGTTGAGGAAGCCTCGGTATCATCAGATAGGTCCTACGCCAACCTCATCGGGAATGTATATGTCATGGCCCGGTTATTGATTCGATCAGTCCAAGAGATCGAACATGCATGGCATCCCGAAATCATGGCGGATAGTGAACGGCGTGAGTTAGCAGGCAAGCTGAATATTCGCGTCTAAAAGCATAATTGAGTTTACAGCGAGGTTCTGGGAAGCTGTTTGAACGATGTCGCGTCTACGTGCAGGTACCTGGTGTGTCATTTCGTTCTTAGCAGCAATTGTTGTATCACTGTTTGCGATTCAGGCATGTCTTCGGCTGGCGTCTGTCATTCTTGGGGTTCCGGGAGAATCCCCCGTTGCCGGGCTGATAGTATTGGTCTGCTTTCTTGTATTCATATCAATAAATGTCATTATCACGGTCAAACTATGGCGGTATTTGATAATAAAACGTGAAAGAATATTCACTGGCTGTTGTATCAAATGCGGTTATGACCTAAGAGGTAGCACCACCTCCGACCGGTGCCCTGAATGTGGAAAGATTCAGTACATTCCAAAAAAAGATGTCACGGAATACTAAGGGGACTAAGTCGCGTGATGGGGGTGATTGATCCCCCGACAGAGCCGGGGGCTGAGGGTAGATTGTGTTGACGTAGCGCCGGGGTCCATCAGCCCCCGGCTTTGCCGGGGGATCGGATACCATGCGTGTACGATGCCAACCAACCCCCAACGCCGGGTGCTGGCCACGATGGTCACGACCACATCCTACGGCACATGGTTGCCCGGTGATCTTCGCGGGTACGTGAACAACGACACAATCCTGCCTGGTAATCCGAAACTGCTCGATCATGCCAAGGCGATGTTGTCGCAGGCCCCGGTGTACTTCTCCGATGGGCAGATCATTGCGCTGGATCATGCTATTCGTGCGGCGGCGGATGAGTTCGGCTATGTGATGACGGATTTGAGTATTGAGTCCTGGCACCTTCATTGGATCGTCGATCATGGCTACGACACAGTGCCGGCCATGGTGGGGCGGTTGAAGACGCGTATGCGGCAGATAGTCTCGCGGGGGCGCGTCTGGACGGAAGGGTATTGCCATCGGTGTCTGCACGATAAACATGAGATTCAAGTGGCACGTCAGTACATCGCGCGTCACAAGGGGTGTCGTATGGTGGATGGGAAGCGTGTGGTGTAGAGCGCGTCATGAACGCCGATCCCCCGGCAAAGCCGGGGGCTGAGGGACCCCATCGCGACGTTCACACCATCTTTCCCGTAGCCCCCGGCTCTGCCGGGGGATCGGGTTGATCGTGCATTGTTTGCGGTGACGCCTTGAACCTGTAACATCCTCCCCATGCCAAATAAACAATCCACACGTAAACGTACCGAACTCCGTCCAACCACCATCAAGAAGTACCCGACAGCGGCCGCCGGGTCGGTGATGATTCAGGCGGGGAAGACCAAGGTGCTTTGTACCGCGAGCATCAGTGCCAGCCCGCCGAAGTGGCTGCCTAAGGACGACGAGGGGAACTACACCAGCGGGTGGGTGACGGCGGAGTACAACATGATGCCGGGCTCGACGCCGGACCGGAAGCGGCGGGGGCCGGACTCGCGGGGGACGGAGATCCAGCGGCTGATCGGGCGGGTGCTGCGGGCGGCGGTGGACCTGGAGAAGATGCCGGGCGTGGCGATCACCTGCGACTGCGACGTGGTCGTGGCCGACGGCGGGACGCGCACGGCGAGCATCACCGGGGCCTGGGTCGCGCTGGCGCAAGCCATCAACGTGGCGAAGAAGCAGGGGCTGATCACGAAGAACCCGATCATCGGGCCGGTCGCCGCGATCAGTGTCGGCGTCATCGACGGCAAGCCGACGCTGGACCTGGACTACCCGCTGGACGTCCGGGCCGAGGTCGATATGAACATCGCGATGAACCACAAGGGCGAATACATCGAGGTGCAGGGCACCGGCGAGAAGGGCTGCTTCAGCAGGGATGAACTCGATGGGCTGCTTGATCTGGCAGGCAAGGGGATCAGGAAGCTGATCCGTATTCAAAGAGCGGCGGTGAAGTAGGGGTGGCTGGTGGTTCGTGATTGGTGGTTGGGAAAACCGATCCGATTCAACCACTAACCACTAACCACCAATCTTCACGGCCCCTGTTCGACGACGGGGGCGATATCTTCTTCGGCTGATTCGGTGTCGGCGTCCTCGGGCTTCTTGGGGATGCCTTTGCCGGTCATGAGCATGATCGCGCCGGGGGTGGAGGACAGGACGGCACAGACGCCGATCAGCAGCGACATGGCGAGGACCGCATCGCCGTCGGCCCCGTAAGGGGTGAGCAGCAGGACGAACATGGATTCGCGGACGCCCCAGCCGGACATCGAGATCGGGATGAGCATCACGAAGATGACGACCGGGGTGACGACGAAGTAGGCGCTTAAGGGGACGTCGATGCCGATCGCCATCGCGCCGGCGTAGATCACGGCGATCCGCAGCAGGTTGAACACCAGCGACTGCACCATCCCCCACGCAAACAGACCCGGCCGACCTCGGTACATGTCCAGGCTCTGGTAGACCTTGTTCTGCTTATCCCGTGCCATCGCCAGCCAGCGGGGCGAAAGCATCGCATCGGTGAGTTGCCTGAACTTCGGGCTCATGATCGCCACCCAGCCCAGAGCGATCAGCAGTATCGCGCCCCCGGCCCAGAGTTCGATGCCGGGGACGGTGTCACGGGACTGCATGACGACGCCGATGAGGATCATGATCGACAGGCCGGTGAGTCCCAGCAGCCGGTCCATGAGGATGGAGGTGAAGGACATAGCGAGGTCTTTGGTGTACTTCGCCAGGCCGTAGAGCCGGACCAGTTCGATAGTGACGGCCCCCAGGCCGAAGGTGCCGATGAAGGCGCTGAGGTAGCGGATGCGCAGCAGGGGCCAGAAGGGGATGCTGCTGGTGGTATGGCGCAACAGGATGAGCCACTTGTAGGTGGCGTGCATGTGTTCGACGACCATCAGAGCGAAGATCGCGACAACCCAGAGCGGATCGGCCGAGCGGATCGCGCCGAAGATCTTCTCCGGGCCCATCATGTAGATCAGTAGCCCCAGCAGCCCGACGCTGATCACGACGCGCAGGATCGTGCCCAGCGGGCTTTTCTTGTCTTGTTTCTTGTCGGGATTCAGCTGGGCCAAGCGTCATGTCCTGGGGGGTGGGTAATGATCGGCGGGGATGATACCAATGATCGACACACTGGGGGGTCGGGCTTGCGTGGTAGCGGGTCCGGTAATGTGGGAGGTGGTGGTTGGCCGGCTAGGCCGAGCCCAGGCGTTTGCCGTATCGCCTGCTGAGGATGTGCGAGAGCTTCACTCGGCCCTGCCCGGGGAGCCTGCGGACGAACTCGCCGCTGAGGCGCACGATCCGGTCGGTCGCGGCTTGTGAGGCCTTGGGCAGGTTCGACGCTTGGCCGGGCAGCACGCCCCAGTAGAAGGCCTGGAAGCCTAGCTCACGGGCGACCTGAATGGCGGCGTCGGTGCCGTAGTATTGGGGGAACGCCAGGTGGCGTGAGTTTTTCCCGAGTCGCTGATCCAGTTCTTGTTTGGCCTGATTCAGATCGTCCTTGAACGGCACTTCCGAGGGCCGGCGGCGCTGGGTCACCGCGTCATCGACCCCGGCCAGCGGCAGGGGGGTCGGCCAGGTGGGCAGGTATCGGTGGCTGTGGGTGTGCGGCTGGAAGTCCACGTGGCCGCTGGCGTGCATCTCATTGATCTGTTGCCAATCGCACAGGTCGCGTGCGGTATCGTCATCCGCATCCTGATCCCGATGCAGCCCGGGGCAGACAAACGCAACGGCCTTGTGATTGAATTCCTTGAGCAGGGGGAAGGCGGTGTCGTACAGCGTCCGCTGCCCGTCATCGAAGCTGAGAACCACGCTGTTTGCCGGGGCAGATTGACGCTGTTCAAGATGATCGAGCAACGCTTCGGCGGTGAGTGTGTGATAGCCGTTGTCGGTGAGGAACGTCAGGTCGGCACGGAACGTCGGCTCGTCGATGACGTGGTAGCAGAAGACCGGCACGGCATCGCCCAACGGTCCGGGGCGTTTACTGAAGATAAAGCCCGGCATCCCGCCGGTGAGGGCGCTGTGGACCTCGGGCCAGTTCTTACGCCATGAATTGCGGATGTGGGAAAACGGGTGACTCACGCGTGAAGCTTCCGGGACGTGGGCGGCCGGGGTTATGACACGGCCTGGGTCTGCGAGGACGGATTGGTTTTATCCGCGGTAGGCTGAGATCGGCCGGGCGCGTCGGTTGAATCGTCCGGAGGGATATCGCTCCCCGATGCCAGGGCACGATAGATCACACACAGCCGTTCGATATGCCGTTCGATATCGTAGCTGTTAGCGGTCTGGTGTGCGCCTTCTGTGATCGTCTTTACCAGCAGGGGATCGCTGATGACACTGACCAACGCCTCGGCCAGAGCCTGTGCGTCGTTGGGCCTGACCAGTACGCCGTTCTCACAGTGCCGTATCGTTTCGGCCAACCCGCCGACAGCGGAAGCTACCACCGGCTTGTCCATCGCCATCGCTTCGATGAGTGTGTAGGGCAGCCCCTCACGCAGCGACGGCATGGCGACCACGTCGATCGCCCGCAAGGCGGAGTAGACATCATCGACCTGACCGGTGAAGGTGACGTAGCCGTCCAGCCCCAGCTCGGTGACGCGTTTGTTGAGTGTTTCTCGCTCCTGGCCGTCGCCGATGACCAGCAGCCGCGAGGTCGGCTCTTTCGCAAGAACCGTCGGCATCGCACGCAGGAGTGTGTCATGGCCCTTCACCGGCGCGAGTCGGCCGATGATCCCGATCACATTCGCTTCGGGCAGCAGGCCGACCTTTTCGCGGAATGCTACACCCGTTTGCGCGGGGATATTACGCAGCTCCGACAGCATCAGCCCGTTGTGCAGCACTTCAAGCTGTTTTGCGTTCACCCCGAGGGTCGTCTCAGCGTGTTCGGCGACGTCGCGCGACACCGCCAGCGTCCGTGACGACAGACCGTCCGTCCAGTGCAGCAGCTTGCACATCGATCCCGGCACGGGTTCGCCGTCATGTAGATGCTCCACGACCGACACGCCCGCCAGCCGGCCCGCGATACGCGACATGAGGATGCCCTTGATTCCCGCGCAATGGATCACACGGATATTGTGTTGGCGGATCATCTTGAGGATGTCGATGATCGCCAGCGGGTTCCACTTGGACCTGTTAAAGAACGTGGGGATGATGCCTTGCTCTTTGATCCGTGTCGAGGCGGCGTGATCGCCGCGTAGGAACGCCACATGCAAGTCAACATCGTGCTGCGCCAGACGGGGCAGCACGGTCAGGAAGTATCGCGTCGCGCCATGAACCACGCCATCGGCATGGCCGAAGTGGTCGCTGACGAACAACACGCGTAGCCTGGCATCGTCGCCGTCACGGGCCAAAATGGTTTCTCCTCCCGCAGTTTTCGATCCGCGTTACGATGGGATCGGTCTTACACAGATGACACGTATGAGTTTATCATCGGCTTTGTTATCTTCAAACGATGGCCTTGACTGATGTTGTCGTTTTTACCTCTCGCTAACACCCGCTTACCATGTTTAACATGAAGACATCACATTACCCGGTTATAGGTCTGCTAATGACACTGGTTTGGCATGTGCATGCCGTACAGGCCGAACCGCCTGAAGCACGAGGAGAAGCACTCGCCGGGGTTGAGAAGATAGTCCAGGCGGCGATCGATCGGGGTGAGGTCCCCGGGGCCGTACTAGTGGTGGGGGACCGGGAGGGGGTGTTTTACCGCCGGGCGTTCGGCCACCGGGCTCTGAAGCCCAAGCCCATCCCCATGACCGAGGACACCGTCTTCGACATGGCCAGCCTCACCAAGCCCACCGCCACCGCCACAGGCGTCATGCTGCTGATCGAGCGTGGGCAACTGAAACTATCCGACAAGATCGCCGACCACATCCCCGCCTTCGGCCAGAACGGCAAACAGGACATCACCGTTGAGCAGCTCCTGCTGCACCGCGGCGGCCTGACGCCCGACAACTCGCTGAAGGACTACGTCGGCACACGCCAGGAAATGATCGACCGGATCAACGCATTGCCCACGCGCTACGAGGTGGGTGTCACGTACAAGTACACCGACGTCGGCTTCATCGTCCTGGCCGAGTTGATCGAAGCCATTGACGGCCGGAACGTGGACCAATTCACACGCGAAGAGGTCTTCGTCCCGCTGGGCATGCACGAGACGACCTTCATGCCTAAAGGTGATCTTGCCGAACGCTGCGCCCCGACGGAGTTTCTAAATAACGAATGGCGTCTTGCCGAGGTGCACGATCCCCGGGCCTACCGGTTAGGCGGCATCGCCGGCCATGCCGGTCTGTTCTCGACGGCCGACGACCTGGCGCGGTACTGCCGGATGCTGCTTAACGGCGGCGAACTCGACGGCGTGCGTGTGCTGTCAGAGCAGACCGTCCGCGAAATGATCACGCCCCGGCCGCTTGATGGCGACGACAACGGCTGGCGCACCTACGGCTTCAGCACCGTCACCAGCGCCCGCTCGGCCCGGGGCGCGGTCTTCGACCCCGACCTGTCCTTCGGCCACACCGGCTGGACCGGCACCGCCTACTGGATCGACCCGACCAACAACCTCTTCTACGTCCTGCTGACCAGCCGCTGCCACCCCAACGGCTCCGAAGGCTCCGCCGGCCCCATCCGCCGCGAAGTCGCGACGTTCATCGGGGAGGTGTTGGTAAACGGAAACACACCCAAGCCCAAGTAAGTTATTAAGTGTTTAGCGGCGGATCGTAGATCCGATCGAGGGGTGATGTGCGTGATGTGCCACGGCGATCCACGATCGCCCGCTAAACGGACTACGCGCAGGCGGGTTGCAGTAGATCTTGCGGGGAATCACACACGTTCCCGCTCCCGCCCTTGATACGCTCGGGGTCGAGGGCGAGTTTGACGTCGCCGCCCACGATCGTGGTGATCGCTCGGCCTTTCACGTCCCAGCCGTCGAAGGGGCAGTTACGGCTCTTGCTGGCGAAGTTGTCGGCTTCAATCGTCCATGCCAGATTCGGATCGATCACGGTGACGTCCGCGTCGCTGCCGACGCTCAGCTTGCCCTTGCCGGTCAGGCCGCAGAGCTCGGTGCCGTTGACGGTCATCATCTCGATCAGCTTGGGCCAGTCGATGGCTTCGGATTCGATCAGGGCATTGATGTATAAGGGCAGTGCGCACTCAAGGCCAATGATGCCGTAGGCGGCGGCGGTGAACTCGACCTGCTTGTCTTCGAGCGTGTGCGGGGCGTGGTCGGTGGCGAGCAGGGTGATCGTGCCGTCCTTGATGCCTTCGATGAGTTCCTCGACGTCGCGCTTGGCGCGAAGCGGGGGGTTCATCTTGTAGTTCGGGTCGTAGGTGGCGCAGGATTCTTCGGTGAGCAGCAGGTGGTGAGGGGAGGCCTCGGCGGTGATGGTGGCTTGGCCGATCAGGTCGGCGCGTGCTTTTCTGACGAGTTCGACGCTGCCGCCACTGGAGATGTGCTGGACGTGGTAGCGGGTCTTGGAGCCTTGGGCGCGGTTGAGCATGATGTCGCGCTGGATCATCAGCTCCTCGGCGACGCGCGGCCAGCCGCTTAGGCCCAGCCTGGTTGCCAGTGCCCCGGCGTTCATGACGCCGCCGCCGAGCTGCGGGTCTTCGCAGTGCTGCATGAAGACCTTGCCGGTCATGGCGATGTAAGCGAGCGCTTTAGCCATGACGCCGGCGGATGCGATCCCGACGCCGTCGTCGCTGAATCCGACGGCCCCGCTGGCGGCCATCTGCGCGATCTCGGCAAGCTCCTCGCCGTCCCGACCCTTGGTCGCGGCACCGATGGGGAAGACGTTGGCGAGGTTCGCCCGTTGGGCCTGGCGGTAGACGAACTCGATGCGGGAATCGTCGTCCAGGGCGGGGCTGGTGTTGGGCATGCAGCAGACGCTGGTGAATCCCCCGGCGATGGCTGCGGCTGATCCCGTGGCGATGGTCTCTTTTTCTTCCTGGCCAGGCTCACGGAAGTGGACGTGGACATCGATCAGCCCCGGGCAGACCAGGCAGCCGGAGGCATCGACCACGACATGGTCCTGGGACGGCTCGGGCCGGTTAACCTTGCCCACAGAAGCCACCTGACCGTCCCTCAGGACGATATCGGTCAGTTCATCGATGCCGTTTCCCGGGTCGATCACCCGGCCGTTAATGAGCGTCAGGCTTGGCATGGCGGATAGTCTATCCGGATTCCTCGCAACGTTCTCATACAAATACCGGTCGGTCCCGATACAACGTTCTTGCAATCGGGAGCCCGGTGAGCGTACAATGGCTGGATTGAACCACACGGCTGTCGTGTGGTTTTCCTTAGCCTCGTGACGCCCACCTCGCTCTCCAGCCTTGTGAGCCTCACCGTCTGGAGACCGATTCGATGAAGATCTATGTAGGCAACCTCAGCTTCCGTACGACCCAACAGGAGCTGGAAGACTTGTTCACCAACTACGGCAGCGTGCAGGAAGCCGCCGTCGTGACCGACCGTGAAACCGGCCGCAGCCGCGGCTTCGGTTTCGTGACCATGCCGGAAGACGGCGAAGCCAACGCCGCGATCGAAGCCCTCAACGGGACCGAAGTCGAAGGCCGTACCCTGACCGTCAACGAAGCCCGTCCCAAGACCGATCGCCCCCGTGGCGGCGGTGGTGGTGGCTACGGCGGCGGCCGTGGCGGCGGCGGCGGTGGCCGCGATCGCTGGTAAATCAAACTGCCGGGTCACCGGTGGTTGATCACAAAAAACACAGACACCCCATCGGACCCAACCGGCGGGGTGTTTTCATGCGCATGTCATCTGTAGCAAGGAGTGTCACAGACTTAACACAGAGCCCACGGAGACACTGAGGCACAGAGTATCCTCTAAACAGTGATAAGCACAGATGATCGCAGATGGGGCAAGGCGCTAACCGGCTCAAGATCAACATCAGACTTCGATCGTCAATGTATGCTTGGTTCTCTGTGCCTCCGTGTCTCCGTGGGCTCCGTGTGTGAAGCTTAGCGTGATGCGATTAACTCTCCGGCAGGTCGTAGGTTCTGGCCGCATCGTTGACCAGGCCCTTCGGTGGCGTCTTGCCTGTGATGGCCTTGACGATCTTGATCACGTGCGGGTGGCAATTCTCGATGAACAGGCGGAAGTTCTTCTGCGTGCCGGCCGCGGCGGTCCCGGCGACGTACAGCCCGGGGACGTTGGTCATCATCGTGTCGGGATCGAAGTTCGGCCCTTTGTTCTCGGTGACCAGTTCGACGCCGGCGCTGGATAGCAGTGTGGTGTCCATGCGGTAGCCGGTCATCAGCAGCACGAAGTCGGCCGGGACGTCGATCGGGTCGCTGCCCGGCTTCGGCTCGCCGTCGGGTCCCGTCTCCGTCAGGCGGACGTGTGAATCACAGATCCGCGTCGGCTGGGTGTTTGGGAGGAACGTGATCTGCCCGGACTTGATCAGCGCCTTGATCTCCGGCAGCAGCCAATACTTCACGCTCGACTCGTCAAACGCGGCCTTGCGGTAGGCAATCGTGACGTTCGCCCCGGCCCGGGCGCAGCGGATGGCGGCCTCGACCGCGGAGTTGCGCCCCCCGACGATCAACAGCTTTTGCGCAAAGTAGCGGTGCGGCTCGTCGAAGTAATGGCTGACGTGCTGGAGGTCCTCACCGGGGATCTTGAGCATCTGCGGGAAGTGCATGTCACCGATGGCCATGACGACGTGGTTCGCGTGGTATTGACGTCGCTCGCCGCCTCGCCGGCTGATCACCGTGAAGCCGTCGCCCTGGGGCGCGACCGACTCAACACGCTCGTAGGTCTGGATGGATAGGCCGAACTGCTGCACGATGCCTCGGAGGTACGCGAGGTACTGCTCGCGCGTGGCCTTTTCCTGGTCGCTGGTCGCCAGGGGGACGCCGGCGATGGCGATGCGTTCGGGGCTCGAAAAGAACTTCACCTGCTTGGGGTACCACGAGATCGTCTGCCCCACCTGCCCGGCATCGAGATGCGTGTACTCCACGCCCATCTCCTTGAGCGCCACCGCCAACTCCAACCCGATCGGCCCGGCCCCGACAATCAGTACGTCGGTGTGCGTAAGGTTATCCATAGTCCCCACATCGTATAGCCGATCCCGGCAGACCGACAACACACGGATGTTCGCCCGAATCGCTTCTTCTGCATTGAATACGGCCGTCGTTGTTATAGAATGGATAGGTCTGACCAAGTTATACGTTTACGGGGACCAGCTATGAACATCCGCGCTGTTTGGATCAGCCTTTTCGTTGTACAGCTATCCGTGACGAGTCATAGCGCCTCAGCCAACATCATCTGCGATGGCAATGGGTGCACGTCCGACTTGTTCTCGACACGGACCATCCACCGACTGACCCGAAACAAGGTCAAAGATGCCAACCCCATCATCGCCGGGGACCTTGTCTACTGGGAACGCTTCGGCGGCGATCAGGGGGATACCGAGATATTCACGTTTGACATCGGCACGGGTGATCGCACCCGGCTGACCAAGAACAAGCTCGACGACACACTCCAATCGCCCGGCGTGTGGATCAGTTCACCACCTTCGGCTGAGCCGCCGTTTGGTGTGGTGTTTGATCTGGATGTCTCCCCTAACCTGCTCACACCCTCAGCCAAGCGCGATCTACGCCGGCACGAGTTATTCAAAGGCACAACCCAGATCACTAAGAATCGCCGGCAGGAAAAATCGGTGCGTGTGGCGGAGAAGAACCAGCACGGGATGGCATGGCTTAGCCGGAAGATCCCTTATGACGGCTTGCTGCCGGTGGATGTCGATGGGTTCGATGTCTTCCGATACAACGGCCGAAACAGACGGACGACGCGTCTGACCGACACCCCAAATGCCACCGATGTCGCCTTCGGCGGGCCCTGGGTGGTGTGGACGACGACCAATGAGAACGAACTGATGATGCACCACGTCTACCGCGGCGAGACCCGCTCGGTCGCAGCAGACACGCCTTTTAATATCGAATCCACCGGGAACCACGTGAAGTACGAAACGTTCGTCCAGGTGCCGCTTAGCGTGGGCTCTTTCATCGGCACGAGATTCGCGAACCGGATCAGGGTTTACGACGCCCTGACGGACACCATGATCGAGATCGGGGAAGACCCGGACCTCGGCTTCCACAGAGACGCCTCATCCGTCATGTCCGACGGCTATGTCGCGTACAACCGGTCGCTGCGGGACCCGTTCAACCTGGGGACGACCGGCCCGGTCAACCCACTGCCCGAGGTCACGGAGTTGCGTCTATTTGATCTTGACACGCTGGACGACATCCTTGTCACGGAAGGCTCCAGGATCGGCGGCATCTTCATGGACGACGATACGCTTGTCTGGCATATGCTGGATAAGTCCTCCCCGGACCGCGAGGACTGGGACCTGGAGATCTTCGCTTATGACCTGCGCAGAGGGAGGCTCAGGCAGGTTACCGATAACAACGTCGACGACCTGGCCCCTCAGGTCAGCGGCGGCACGATCGTGTGGACGACACAACTGGCCGACGGCAACACCGAGATCTACGCTGAAACCTACGATCAGTATGTCGCTGGGACGAAGGTCGCGGGATATCTCGATCTGGTCGATTTACGGGAACGGTTTGAGACCTTTTCGGTTAGCGAGGATGAGGTGATTCGGCCGGCTGTGGCGGCGGTTCCGGAACCGGCCGCATTGGCATGCCTGTCGATCACGGGCCTATCGGTACTGGGGCGGAGACGTACCCACCGCCGGGCGACGTGATTCTGCCTGACTTAAATTGAATATCTCTACGACTAAGCCGCCAACCGTGGCTTGAGCATAGGGGCTTTCTTCGGCTCACTCAGCTCGGCGATCTGCGCCGCCAGCGCTCGGTCGATCCGTGTGAGGCGTTTGCGGAACGCCTTGTATTGCAGGTAGCCCAGGAAGCCCAGCCGCCGACAGATCACGACATACGTCTGCATCTCACGGATCGTCCCGCGCAGTGTGTTCAGCGATTTGCAGACCTGCTCGGCATCGTCCAGCCCGTCTGCGTCGGCGATCTTGGCGGGGATGCCGGTGACCGTCCGGCGCAGTGTCGCGGCGAGTCCCGACTTCTCATCGGCGGGGAACGCGCGCGTCAGCCGGTAGACATACTCCACCAACTCCATCGAGCGCTGCCAGACGATCAGTTTTTCGTAATGTGCCTGTGACATGTCACACTGTTTATCGACCAGATTAGCGGGCGAAAGAGCTGGTGTGGATTGAGGCAAGTGGTCAGGGGTATTACCGGACAGTGTGAAAGGTATGGCAGCACCCGCGTCCGCGTTGCGGGCTATTGATCAGGATATACGATCAGCCAATCCCCAATCCCTACTCTTCCCCCGGCAGCCACTGCGCCCAGATGAGCCGGCGCTGCGGGTCCATGGTCAGGCGGAAGTTCTTGAGGAACGCGCCGCCGACCCGGCCGATCGGTCTTGGTTGTCGGTTGAAGACTTCCGGTGCCTGCTCGAATTGCACGGGCATATCTTTCAGCGTCAGGCCGAACACCTCGAGTGTGTCCAGCCAGGTATACGTGCTGGCGACCGTGCCACCGACCCCGGCGCTGTGGCCCGAGCCGGTGCCGGGCGTCGTGACCAGGTCCGGCCAGAGCGTCAGGCACGAGCGCGGCAGTGTCAACTCGTTGTCCGCACCGCTGTCGAGGATCAGCCAGACCTTTCGGCCCTGTCCGAGCTCGGCGCCGATCGCGGGGAGTCCCCCGATGTTGAACTGACCCGCGAAAGGCTTCACCCCGGGCGGCGGGGTGAAGCTGTCGCGGCGGTAGACCGTGAGCGTGTCATCGCTGTAATCCAGGGTGAACGGGAGGTCGTCGAATTGCTTGATCCCGATCAGTCCGCTGACACTCATGCCGATACCTCGGCTCATGCCGTGGAAACTGATGGCCGCGGCGCGCTGCCCTTTGACCTCCAGCCCGCCGAACTCGAGCGATTCAAATGCGCGGTACTTGTACGCCTGTTGTCCGCCGACACCGGTGGCCTGTCCGGAGCCGTTGGTCGGCAGGTCCAGCCGCCCCGCGACGCCGGTCGACACTACGGCCAGGCTGCTGCCGGTATCGAACATGAACATCCCCGCCCGCTTCCCGTTGATACGCGTGGGGGCGAAGAGGTAACCACGGTGGTTGTGCAGCTTGATCGTGAGCGACTTGGGCAGCTCAGCCGGGTCGTTGACAGAGAACTCGGCGGTCCGGACCGGCGGGACCGAGCCGGAGGGCCGCGACGGGCTGTCGCCGGCACAACCCGGCAGCAGGACTAAAACCAGCGCCATGGGTAGCAGCTGTCTTAGCGGGGTCAGGAGTAGGTGTGGCGTCGTGTGGATGACGGCTCGCAGGGTTGGGTGGACAAACCGGGCGTATCTGTCCAAGTCATGATAGCCCAATACATTGTGTGTCGGCAGATTCGTCGACGAATGGACGAAATCCGACATATCATGCCGGTTCGGATCGGCCGCCTAATTCAGCGATACCCAATGGTCGATGACATCAGCATACCGGGCAGGCCGGCGGCCGGTGAAAAGGGGCACTGCTGTGGCCAAGAAACCATCCAACGAGTTGCTCGATACGCTCAAGCTCAGCGACGAGCAGTGGCAGGCTCTTATCGATAGTCTGGGGCAAGGCTTGTCCAACTATACCGGGCAGCGCCGCCACATCCGGACCCAATTTCGGAAACTGTCTCAGATCGCTGTGGCAATCAAGCAGAGTGATGGGCAATGGGTCAAGTACCTGGTCCGTATGCGTGACCTGAGCCGCAGCGGCTTGGGCTTTATCCACGGGGCTTACGTCCACGTCGGCAACGACTGTCGGGTCATCCTCAAAGACGCCACCGATCAACTCGTCTGTATCGATGGCACGATCCGACGGTGCAACCTGGTCCAGGGCCGCGTACACAACATCGGCGTGCAGTTCAAGGAAGAAATCGACATCAAACGATTTCTAACCCCCGGGCAGGCGGATAAACAGGCTGATCGTGATGCCGGCTGATTGAATCCGCACTCAGAATTACTACAGGTTTTCATTCCCACTCGATCGTCGCCGGCGGCTTCGAGCTGATGTCGTAGACCACCCGGTTCACGCCCCGGACCTCGTTGATGATCCGGTTGCTGATCGTCGCCAGCACGTCGAACGGTAGCCGCGCCCAATCGGCGGTCATGAAGTCCTGGCTCTCCACCGCACGGATCGCCACGACCTGCTCGTGCGTCCGCCCGTCGCCCATCACGCCCACCGCCTTGACCGGCAGCAGCACGGCGAAGACCTGCGCGGTCTTGCGATATAGATTATTCGCCACGATCTCTTCGAGCAGGATTTCGTCGGCCTCACGCAGCAGGTCCAGCTGTTCTCTCGTGACTTCACCCAGCACACGCACCGCCAGGCCCGGCCCGGGGAACGGGTGACGCCAGACCATCTGGTCCGGCAGCCCCAGCACCGCGCCGAGCTTGCGTACCTCGTCCTTAAACAGGTTTCGCAGCGGCTCGATCAGCTCGAAGCCCAATTCCTCCGGCAGCCCGCCGACGTTGTGGTGCAGCTTGATATTCGCCGCCGCGCCGGAGTAGCCGTGCCCGGATTCGATCACGTCGGGGTAGAGCGTGCCCTGTGCCAGGAAGTTCGCGTCCTTGATGTCGTCCGAGGCCTGCTTGAACACCTCGATAAACCGGTGCCCGATCCGCGTGCGCTTCTCCTGCGGGTCTTCGATCCCGGCCAGGTCGCCGAGGAAGTCTTTCTCCGCATCGACGACGCGCAGGTCCAGGTCGAAGTGGCCCTTGAAGGTGGTCTCGACCAGCTCGCGTTCACCTTTACGCAGAAGCCCGTTGTCTACGAAGATGCAGGTCAGCTGCTTGCCGATGGCTTTACTGAGCATGGCGGCGACGACGGAGGAGTCGACCCCGCCGCTGAGCCCGCAGATGACACGCTTGTCGCCGACGATCTTTTGGATGCGCGACACTTCGCTGTCCAGGAAGTTCGCCATCTGCCAGGAGCCCTTGCACTGACACGCCCCAAAGAGGAAGTTGCCGAGGATATCCGTGCCATGGGGCGTGTGGGTGACTTCCGGGTGGAACTGCACGCCGAAGAACGGCTTGGTCTTGTGGCGGACGGCGGCGAAGGGGCAGGTGTCCGTCGCGGCGAGGGACTCGAACTCATCGGGCAGGCTCTGGACCTGGTCGCCGTGGCTCATCCACGCGGTGGTGTGCGCGGGCACGCCCTTGAGCAGGTCGGTGGTATCGCTGATCTTCAGCCGGACCCCGCCGTACTCCCGGGCCTGGGCATTATGGACCTTGGCCCCGAGCAGGCTGGCACCGATCTGCATGCCGTAGCAGATGCCCAACACCGGGACGCCCAATTCGAACAGCTTGGGATCGCAGGTCGGGGCGCCGTCTTCGTAGACGCTGTTGGGGCCGCCGGAGAGGATGATCCCGCGGGGATTCATCGCGGCCAGCTCTTCGTGGCTGATATCCGGCGAAACCAGCACGCTATACACCCCGGCCTCACGGACCCGCCGGGCGATCAGCTGGACGTACTGCGACCCGAAGTCCATGATCGGGACCACCTGCCCCGCCACGCCGGCGGGCAGGTCCAGGGATTGGGGGGCGTTTTCCGTGTCGGTCGCGGCTGGGGTCATGTCAGGTCGTTCCGTGCGGGGTCAAACTAAGCCAAAGCTCAATGATAGCGGAATTGCAGGGTCCGGGAGGTGCGGTGGTTTCGTTGAGATAAGTCTAGAATGGGGCGTATGATCGCGGCACTGCTGATGCTATCGACACTGGTGGGTGTCCCCGACTTGACCGGGGCGCAGCGGGATCGGCTTGCCGAGGTGGTGGATGATGAACGGCTCGAAGGGCCGGGGATGCATGTCCTGATCGAGAATACCCGCCATTGGGAGCCCGACGACGAAGCGGGGGCACGTGTGCCGGACTATGAAGCGATCCTGACGGAGCCCGGTGCCTGGCGTGGTGAACTTTGCTTGATCGAAGGCCGATTCGCCGGTCGCGAGCGACAGCTATCGCTTACCGGCGCTGAGCCGGGCGATGAGGATGAACTGACCGAATGGGTGGTGCTTGTCAGCGATCAGCCGGACGATGTGGTCGTGGTTTACTTCCCGGACTCGGAAGATTCGATCAAAGCCCCCGCGGTCGGTGCAGAGGTTCGTACGGTGGGGCGGTTCTACAAGGTCTGGAAGGACAGAGACGCCAACGGCGATCGGGCGTCGTACCTGACATTCATCGCTGGCCGCCCGTCGGTAATAGGGGGGCAGACCGGGCCGACCACGAGCCCTTTGACGCCGATGCTGATCCTGGTCGTCATCTTAGGCGGGGTCTATGTCCTGCTCCGCATCCAGACCCGCCGTGTTACACCCGCAAAGCCCAGTCACGCGCATCCGACACACACGGATGACCATAGCCAAGACCCCGCTGAGGCACTACAACATCTGGCCGATGAACATGAACCATCCGATTGATATTGCCCCCCCGTTTAGCGGGCGATCGCAGATCGCCGCGTCGGTTACCTTTTGCGACATGCGGATCTGCGATCCGCCGCTAAACTGCGGATAGGAGTATCATGCCGGTCATCCCATTTTTCAGGCAACCAGCAGGCACTACCCATGGCGACCGTTGAACTCATCCTCCCGCACCACCGTTACGACGTCCGTATCGCGCCGGGCCTGCTGTCAGAGCTGGGCACGATGGCCCGCGAGCTGGCGCCCCACGACCGGGCCGCGCTGATCGTCGATGACAAGATCAACGCAAACCACGGGCCGACCGCCGAGGCTTCCCTGAAAGACGCCGGCTACGACCCCGTCGTCGCACATATGACCGCCGGGGAAAACCACAAGAACCTTGCGACCGTCGAGAAGCTCTACCACCAGCTGCTGGACGAACGGCTGGAGCGCAAGAGCCCGGTCGTCACCGTCGGTGGGGGGATCGTCGGGGACACCGGCGGGTTCGTCGCCGCCAGCTACCTGCGCGGTGTGCCGTTTATCCAGTGCCCGACAACATTGCTGGCCATGGTCGACGCCTCCGTCGGCGGGAAGGTCGGCGTGAACATGCCCCAGGGCAAGAACCTGATCGGCGCGTTTCACCAGCCGGTCCTGGTCCTGATCGACACCAACACGCTCAAGACGCTGGGCGAACGCGAGTACATCTGCGGGCTGGCCGAGTGCGTCAAGCACGGGATGATCCGAGACCCCGAGCTGTTTGCGTGGATCGACGCGAACGCCACGATGATCCTGAAACAGGACGCTGACACGCTTGTTGAACTGGTCGAGCGGAACGTTCGGATCAAGGCGGCTGTGGTCATGGAAGATGAGAAAGAGGCCGGCGTCCGCGCCCACCTGAACTTCGGCCACACCTTCGCCCACGCCATCGAAGCCGCAACCGACTACGGCCGATTCCTGCACGGCGAAGCGGTGTCGCTCGGCATGGTCGCCGCCACGCGCCTGGCCGTGGATGCCGGGCGGTGCGATGCGGCCGTGACCGATCAGCTGGTAGCGTTACTAAATAATCTCGGTCTGCCTACAAGCGCCGACCTGCCCGCGACCGACAAACTCATGGACATCATGCGCAGCGACAAGAAGGTCGCCGACGGCAAGGTGCGTCTGGTAATGCCGGACAAACTCGGCGAGGTGAGCATTGTTAAAGACACCCCCGACGCCCAGGTCGCCGCCGCGTGGGATTCCTTGCGATAACAGTAATGGGTCATAAGCCCATGACCTGCCGGTCGTGGGGCGTGTACTTAACCAACTTACTTAATCAGCCGTAGCGTAACCGGGTATCGGTACGCCTCGCCCTCATTGGCCTTCAGGCCGGCCATGATGCAGAACACGATGGCAGCGATGCCTACTGCCATTGAGACAGGTACGGCCACGATGGCACCAAAACCAAAGGTCACACAAGACAATGCAGCCATTGTAACGTAGATAATCCCAACGGTAATCTGGAAGTTTAGCGCTTCCTTGCCCTGGTCGTCGACAAAGGGCTCTTCATCCTTTTTGATCAACCAGATGATCAACGGCCCGAGGAAGCCCAGCACGATGCCAAGGAGGTGGGCCAGCATGGCCATGGTTTGGGCGTCCTTGGAAGGCGCGCCACTTTCAACAGGTTCTGAGTTTTCATTGGCCTGTGGTTCGTCGTTCATGGGATTCCCCTTGATATGGTGATTTCCGCCTGATCTCTATCGGACAGCAAGCTAAGATGCCTACAGTATAGTGTGCCGATGGCTGCTAGCCACCGCGCCCGCGTTGCGGGCGGGCTATTGAATAGAATTTGTCACCAACCACCAACTCATGCGATACGTACGCCGACACGACTATTCACCGCGGATCGAGATCATGCCGTTGATCGACGTGATCTTCCTGCTGCTGACGTTTTTTATCTACAGCCTGGTGACGATGGTGCGTGCGGAGATCCTGCCCGTACAGCTGCAGACGCTCTCGACCGGCCGGGCGGCGGAGCCGACGACGATCCTGGCGATCACGATCGATGCACAGGGCACGTTCTACATCAACCGTGAGCCGGTCACCCCCGAGGCCCTCGATACCAGGCTCGACGAGATCGCACAGCTCGATGAGCCACCGACCTTGTTCCTGGCGCTGGAAGACATGCCGGCCGCAGAGGGCGTCGACATATCGATCGACCGCGGTCCGTTACTGATCAGCCTAATCGATCGCGTGCGCCAGGCCGGCCTGGCTGAGTTCAACATTGTGGGCGATAAGACAGTTGATCCTTGACCATCGCGCCCGCATTACCATTGGGAAAAAAGTGAAATCGAGCATTACGTTTTCCTACTCTGACTAGACCCTAGACCCTAGACCCTAGACCCCAACCATGATCGAACGTGAATCCAGACTGCCGTTACTGATCGGGGTGGTGTTCGCGTTGCTGCTGCACGTGGCGCTCGTACCCGTGTGGGGGATAGGTTTGGCGAAGTTCGAGCCGGTGCAGCCGACCGTCCCGCCGGAGGAAGACAAGTCGATGCCCGCGCCCCAGGAGCTCGAGGTCGGCCGGCCGAACAACAACGTGACCAACCTCGCCTGGATCGCATACGACGATTACAAGGAACTGCTTGCCAGGCACGAGATCATCGAGCAGCCTGCAATACAGCGTCTGGAAGACCCCGTCCCCGACGCGCCGATCGAGATCGACCCCACGCCGCCGGCCCCGGACAGCAAGCCGTCTGAGCCGTCCGGCCCGACAGGCGAGCAGGCCGATGAATCGCAGGCGGCTTCCGTGCCGATCAGCCCGGTGGGCCCCGTGCCCTTGCCTGACCCGACGGTCGGCGGCGACACACCCTATGCCCCGCACGGCCCGATGCCGCGCGATGCGCCGTTAATCGTTGAGAATGTCGTCGCGCAGCCGGATGAGTCTTCGCAGGCTAATAGCGACAGCCAGCCCGGTTCCCCCGAATCCGCCGGCCGGCCCACCAGCGCCCCGCGCGCCGAGGGGGAGGCCCAGCCGGTCACCATCATCCCGGGGATCATCAAGGTCCAGCCCGGCAGCGTCCTGACCGCCGACGGCATCGAGATCACGACCATCAAGCCCCGGCCGACGATCACCGCCAGGCTGAGCACCGTCCCGAGGAACCCGACCGCCGACATCTACTTCAACAATGAGGGCGACGTCACGCGTGTCGATCTGACCCGCTCAACCGGTGCGGACAACTGGGACGACCCGGTCGTCACCGCATTCGAGCAGTGGGAAGCGGCCGGCGAACGCGTCGATACGCTCGAGGGCGAATTGAAGATCACGGTCGAACTGCTGATCCGTAAAACAAGGTAGTGGAACACCCTTTATGCAACGAACCGAAGACGGCGGGATCGTCATCTCATGCGACTTCTGCGGCAAGGACTGGGACGAACAGCTCCCCATGATCGAAGGCCACCGCGGGTCGGTGCTGTGTCTTGAATGTCTGAAGCAGGCGTTAGACGGCGCGGAGCCGGCAGAAGAAGCGTTCGAGGGGACGCTTTGTTTAAGCATGAAGCCGGCCGGCATGAAGCGTTGGGTGCATCCGAATCCAACCCCATCGCCGGGCCTGAATCCCGATGCACAGCTATGCTGGGACTGCATCCGCCTAGCCGCCAAAGGTTTTCACAAAGACCCGGACGTGGACTTTCGCTGGGACTCGTCGAAGTATCCCAAGGAATTGGATTTATGATTTAGGATTTTAGATTTATGATCTGAGTTGCGCAAGGCACAACCAGTAAGCGTACTAAGTCACACATCATAAATCATAAATCAAAAATCATAGATCCCTATGCCGCCAGCTTCTCTTCGATCTGCTCGGCCAGCCTTAAGGCCGCGTCGTACTTCGGGTTGATCGCCAGGGCCTGATCGGTGAAGAGGTTGGCCTCGCTGGGATCGTCCAGGAGGTGGTGGCAGACGGCCAGGTGGTACTGGGCGTCGGCGCGCTGAGGGTATTGGCTGATGACACCTGTCAGCGTGTGGGCCGATCGTTTCAGAAGGGTTTGCAGCGTGCTCTGGCCGGGGTGGGTCGGGGGGATTTCGGACAGGCCCTCTTCGATGGCCAGCGGACCCGCGACATCCTGCCACGCCTTGGCGAGCATCTGCTGACGCTGCCGGCTGCCGGTGTATCGCTGCAGGTGCCGAACGGCGCGCTCCGCCAGCCGTACCCGGCCATTGGCCTGGGCGTACACAACAAGGCCCGCCCACGGCGACATGTTGCGGGAATCGAGCCGCGTTGCCTTCCATGCGAACCAGATCGCCTGTTCGTATCGGCCGGCGTGGGCGTGGACACGCGCCAAGGCTTCATACGCTTCAACCACATGCTCGCCCGGCAGGCTGATCGCCTTGCTAAGACGCTCGACCGCCAACTCGTCTTCGCCCAGCTCATCCGCCAGGTGCCCGGCATCAAGCAAGACGCCGGCGTCGTCCGGCTGATGGTTAAGGATCTTTCGGTAAAGCTCGTCGGCGTCACGCAGTCGGTCTACTTCGATGCACTGCTGTGCCGCACGCAGCAGCAGCCCCGGCTCGTCGGCCGTGGTCTTGCTGTCCAGCATCATCTCGATCCCGTCCTGCGGGTCGCGCTCCTGGAGCATCTCGGAGAGCATCCGCTCGGCGGCACGGTCCGAGGGGGTCAGACGCACCACGTCCTTGAGTGAGTCGATCGCCTCGTTGAACTCCTTGAGTTTGACGTGCAGCCCGGAGAGCATCCGGTAGGGGCGTACGTCGTCCGGCAGCTGGGACGCGAGCTTTCGCAGCTGCTTCTGCGCGATCCGGTCGAAGCCGCTGGCGCTGAGCGCTTCGGCCCGCAGCATCGCGACTTCGGGGGTGTCCTTCATCTGCGGCGCGAGCTTCTCGTGGGCACGCAGTGCGGACATCGCGAGGTTGGGCTTGTTCTGCTTGAGATAGATCCGAGCCTGGAGCACGCGCGCGGCGGTGTTCTGTGGATCGAGCTCGACCGCTCGGCGGATGTGGCCCAGCGCCCGGTCGAACTGCTTGGCGTCGTAGGCGCTCTTGGCCAGGTCCAGGCGGTCCATCGCTTGCTGTTGGTGCTGGATGCTGGTCATGCCGCGATCTCCTTGCGTAGGGCCAGCGCGTGCGGGGAGTACGGCTCACGCTCGAGCCAGGCGCTGAGCCGATCCCGCGCATCGTCGAGCCGGCCCTCGGCGGTCTCCCGTCGGATCAGGGCGGACTGGACATCGGGATAGCCCGGGTGCTTGGTCGCGGCACACAGCAGCACGGTCCGAGGCGGCAGGGTGGTGCGGCCGTCGTCCCGCAGGTTGTCGATCAGCAGTGCCAGCGAGGCGTTGTATGGATCGACCTCCAGCCCGCGGTGCGCCCAACGCTGGGCCTGGGTATGGTCGCCGGCCAACACCGACAGGTCCGCCATCGCCAGGCAGGCCATGGTCATCTGTTTGTCGTCGTTCTCAAATAGCGGCACGATCCGACGGATCGCGCGGTGCAGCAGCTGAACCGTGGGCAGGTCGCGCTTGTGCTTCTGGGCGTAGACCAGCGTGGCGATCGCCTTGGGCTCACGGGACAGGTCCTCGGCCAACTCGTCGACCTGCTGGCGTGTGTAGTTGGGCAATCGCTTGGAGCCGGGTGCGCTCATCTCGCGCAGCCATCGGGTCGCCTCTCGGCCGAAGGCCTTGTGATAAGCCTTGCTAAGCGCCTCGGCCTCCGAGACACAGCCGAGCGTGGTCAATACAGAGATCGTCAGCCTGGTCAGGCCGGGTGCGTGTTGATCGACGGCGTCGGGGGCCAGCGGCATGAGCACAGCCTTGGCCTCTTCGTGTCGGCCTCTCCGGGCCAGCATCGCCGCCAGCAGGACCTTCACACAGTCCGGGCAGCCGGCCTGGCGGTACACGCTATGCAGCTCAAGCTCCGCGCCCGCGGTCTGGCCGGTTTGGCACATCTCGCGCACGTGCTTGAGCAGGTTCACATAGTCTTCACTGACAATCATCCCTCTTGTTCCCTGTATCCGCACACGGATGTCGTGCAGCACAAACCGCCCGGCCGTACACCGGCGGGCTATACCACCGGATCGGCACTTCCGTCTGTGCGGTTTAGGCAGGGGGAACGATTCGTAACAATCGGGCGAGTCCCATAACCGGCAGGGGGTAGCCCGAGCAGATGTGGGTATCAGCTGAATGTGAGCCGCATCATGACCTCGCCGTCTTCAATCTCACCCGTCGGGACGAACCCCATCCGCTCGTGGAACGGCCCGGGACACCCTTCGCCGGGCACATACGACACACTCAGTGATTGGGCATCCGGCAGCGTCTTCACATGTTCGATTACCGCCAGGACCGCCGCCCGCCCATAACCTTTGCCCTGGTGTTCGTCGGCGATCATCAGACGCCAGAGGAAGTACGACGCCCGGCCATCTGGTGCATCGGGGTGATCGGGGCCGACCAGATCCAGCATGACAAAGCCGACCGGCTCTTCGCCGACATAGACGGCTCTCGGCCAGGCACGGTCCGGATAAACATACGCCTCGGCCAAGGATTGCGTGTTATTAGCCACGAACTTCGATTGCTCGGGTTGCACCTTAAGCGTCACAACCTTACGGATGTTGTCTTTCGTGACCTCGCGCAGTTGGATATTCACATCTGGCATAGATACAGGCCTCACGACATAACGCCTAGCTCAGCACAACCAGGTTGTCCTTGTGGATCACCTCGTCGTAAGCCGCGTTGCCGAGTAACTTCTGGAACTGGCTGGAGCGTTTTCCCATGATCAGCCGCAGTTCCTCGGCTGAGTAGTTGGTCAGACCGCGAGCCAGTTCCTTGCCGGCGTCGGAACGAACCAATAGCACGTCGCCGCGTGTGAATCGGCCGGTGATCTGGGTGATGCCGGAAGCGAGCAGGCTCTTGTTGCGCGTGCAGATGGCCTTGGCAGCGCCGTCGTCGATCTGGATCGTGCCCGACGGTCTGGCGGTCAGTGCGATCCAGCGTTGCCGGCTATCCATCTTCCGGTCTGCGGGCATGCAGACCGTGCCCAGCCGTTCGCCGGTCAGGACGCGCGGGATGACGTCCTTCTCACGCCCCGAGGCGATGACCGCGACTTCGCCGGCGTCCATCACCAGCTTCGCCGACTCGAGCTTCGTGCTCATCCCGCCCTTGCCCCATTTACTGTTGCCCGCCCGGCTAAGCCCCATGTACGTCGGCATGTCGTCGATCAGGTCGATGACGTCACCCGCTTCATCAAGCAGCCCGTCCACCGCCGTCAAAAGCAGCAGCGTGTCGGCCCTCAGGGCGTTGGTGATCATCGCCGCTAGCAGGTCGTTATCCCCGAACCGCAGCTCGTCCACCGCGACCGTATCGTTCTCATTCAGGATGGGGACGCAGCCCATCTCGTGCAGTTTGTTCACGCAGTTGCGGATGTTCAGGAAGCGGACGCGGTCGTCGAAGTCGGTGCGCGTCAGCACGACCTGGCCCACGGGCATCTTGTAGCGGGCAAACGCCTTGTGCCATTCGGTCATCAATGAACGCTGACCCACCGCGGCCACGGCCTGGAGGTCCGCCAGGTCACCGGGCCGCTTGTCCATGCCCATCGACACACAGCCCGCACCGACCGCGCCGCTGGAAACCAGCGTGATACGTCGGCCCTGCTCGCGCAGCCTCGCGGTCTGCTTGGCGATCTGCCGGATGAACGCGGCGTCGAGGCTGGGCGTGTCGCCGTTGTCGGCGGTCAGCAGCTGCGTACCGATCTTCACCACCACGTTTTGGGCGTCGGTCAGCACGGTTTGTCGCAGTTGGGTGGAGGGCATGGGATGGTGGCTGGTGGTTAGTGACTGGTGGTTGGTATCAAAACTTCTTAACGCCGGTCCTGAGCGAAGCGAAGGGCGGGGATTAGTTTATATCACAGTGTTTATTCAACAGGTCAATCAGCATGTCTGCGTGGCGTTTGGTCGCACCTTGGCGTGACAGGATAACCTCCCGGCCGTGCTTGGCTAGTTTAGTCCGACGCGCGGGATCACTTAGCAGTTCTTGAACGGCTTGCCCGGGTTTATCTGTCACGATGATCCCACCGCCGGATTCGAGCGCAGCGACGGCGTCGGCGAAGTTGTGGTGGTCCGGGCCGATCAGGGTGGGTTTGCCCAGGGCGATCGGCTCGATCGGGTCCGAGCCGCCCCAGCCGTTGAAGCTGCGTCCGACGATCACGGCATCCGCAAGGTGGTAAGCCTTGGCGAGCTCGCCCATGGTGTCCAAAAGGAAGAGCCGCTTGTTTGGCCCAACCGTGTCTGGCCTGGTCCGCCGGACCATGTCGCCGGATAGGGCCGCGACTTCATCGAACCGCTCGGGCTTGCGGGGGACGAGCATCAATTGCACATCCTCGGTAACCTCATCGATCAGCAGCTTCTCCTCGTCCGTCCCGGTTGAGCCCGCGACAACCAGCGGTCGATCCCGATCAATGCCCATCTCACTGGCAAGCTCGTCCGCGCCTTCCACATGATCCACGATCCGGGCGGTGTCCCACTTCATGGTGTCGAGCACCTGCACGCGATCGGCACCCGCGCCCATGTGCTTAAACCGGTCGGCGTAGTCCGGCGTCTGGGCACCCACCGCTGATAGCGACTTGAACATGTCCCTTAGCATCGGCCTGAACTTTTTGTAGCCCTTGAAGCTCTTGGCGCTCAGCCGGCCGTTGATCACCGCGACGGGGATATCGCGCTTCACACAAGCCTGCATGAAGTTCGGCCAGACCTCCAGTTCCGTCAGCGCGACCGCGTCCGGCTTGATGCTATCGAGGAACCGGCCGACCATCCACGAAAAGTCGAACGGGTACCGCACGACCTTGTGCTTCTCGCTGTAGAGCTGGGTCGCCCTCGCGAAGCCGGTATTGGTAGTAGCGCTGATGACGATCTGCAGGCGGGGGTGTGCTTCAGCCAGGTGGTCGACTAGCTGGCGGATCAGGTTTGCCTCGCCGACGCTCACGGTATGGATCAGCAGCGTCATCTTGAATCCGTCCTCGACCGGGCACCCATGCAGGCCCTCGGCCTCGACGTGCCCGAACCGGCCTCGCCAGTCGGTCCGCCACTTCCCGGTGCGCAGCATCGACAGGCCCCAGACGGGGCTGGTCAGCACGGCCCCTATGCCGTAGGCGATGTCCAGCAGCTTACCCATGGCCGATATTCTACGGTTTCCACAGGATTTAGCGGCACACGACCCAAACCCGTACAATCCCCCGCATGGCTAACAAGTTCTACATCAGTACGCCGATCTACTACGTCAACGATCGGCCGCATATCGGCCACGTCTACACGACCACCGTCGCCGACGTGGTCGCGCGCTACCACCGGCTCAAGGGCGACGACACCTTCTTTCTCACCGGCACCGACGAGCACGCCGCAAAGGTCGTGGACTCCGCCGCCGAGAACGGTGTGACCCCCATCGAGTGGGCCGACCGCAACGCCAAGGCCTTCGAAGACACCTTCACCCGCCTGGGCATGACCCACGACGACTTCATCCGCACCACCCAGGACCGCCACAAGACCCGCGTCGAGCAGTACGTCAAGCAGCTGCTGGACTGCGGCGACGTTTACCTCGGCGAGTATGAGGGCTGGTACGACGCCGGGCAGGAAGAGTACATCCCCGAGAACAAGGCCAAGGAATACGACTTCAAATCGCCGTTCAACGGCAAACCGCTGGTCCGCAAGACCGAGAAGAACTACTTCTTCAGGCTCAGCGCTTACGCCGATTCGCTGCTGCAGCTGCTGGGCTCCGGCGAAGTCTTCGACGTCAAGCCCGCCGCTCGCAAGAACGAGGTCATTGCCCGCATCCGTGAGGGGCTCAATGACGTGCCGATCTCGCGCACCGGCAGCGGCGACTGGGGCATCAAGGTGCCCGGCGACGACGAGCACACGATCTACGTCTGGATCGATGCCCTGATCAACTACCTCAGCACGGTCGACACCGACGAGCGCAAGAAGTATTGGCCGGCCGACGTCCACTTCATCGCCAAGGACATCCTCTGGTTCCATGCCGTGATCTGGCCGGCCATGCTGACGTCGCTGGCGAAGCTGCCCGGGTACGAATGGGTGCGCCTGCCACGCTTGGTCTACGCCCACAGCTTCTGGATCAGCGAGGGCCAGAAGATGAGCAAGAGCCTGGGCAACTTTATTGATCTGGAGAAGATCGACTACTACGTCGAGACCTTCGGGCTTGATGCCCTGCGCTACTTCCTGGCAACGCAGGGCCCGATGGGCACGACCGACTCGGACTTCGCCGAGAGCAAGTTCATCGAGACGTACAACACCGAACTCGCCAACACGCTGGGCAACTGCTTCAGCCGTGTCTCGAACATGACCGGTCGATACTTCGACGGCAAGCTACCCGAACCGGGTGAAGAGCCCGAGTCGGCAGCCAGCATCGAGCACGACCGTGTTGCGGAGCAGGGTGTGCGCGACTACCGCAAGGCCATGGAGAACCTGGACCTCACCAAGGCCGCCGACGCCGCGATGGGAATCGTCCGCAGCGTGGACAGCTACATCGAAGCGACCCAGCCGTTCAAGCTCGCGAAGGTCGAAGGCGAACTGCCGAAGGTCGGGACGGTGTTGTTCAACTGCGCGGAGCTCTTGCGTGTGGCGTCGCTGCTGCTCTGGCCGTTCCTGCCCGAGAAGGTCGAAGAACTCTGGCTGCGCAGCGGTTTCGGCCACTACGCCGAGGCGCTATCAGACAAAGGCCCCGGCGACCTGGACAACTGGCTGCAGTGGGGCCAGTCTCAAACCGGCACAGCTATCGAGAAGGGCGACCCGCTCTTCCCCCGCTACCAGCCGCCGAAGTTATAAGAAGTAAAACCGCGAAGGCGCGAAGATCGCGAAGTCTGCGGATAATACTCATCTTCTTTGCGACCTTCGCGCCTTCGCGGTTCAACCGACCCCGATCTGCGGACAGCTCCTGATCAATGAACATTCATCGCACTTGGGATTGCGGGCCCGGCAAGGCCCCCGGCCATGGTGGATCAGCAGATGGCTTAGCATGCACCAGTTCTTCCTCGGGAACAGCGGCATCAGGTCCTGCTCGACCTTCTTCGGGTCTTTCTGTTTCGTCCAGCCCAGCCGGACGCTGATCCTGCCGACATGGGTATCGACGACGACGCCTTCGTTGATGTCGTAGGCGTTGCCGAGAACGACGTTGGCCGTCTTACGCGCGACCCCCGGGAGTTTGAGTAAGGCGTCCATCTCATCGGGAACCTTCCCGCCGTGGTCCTGCACGATAGCGAGCGCCGCGCCCTTGATCGACTTGGCCTTGTTGCGGAAGAAGCCGGTGGTCTTGACCAGTTCTTCGAGGTGCGTGATCTTCGCCTCAGCCATCTTCGCGGGGGTGGGGTAGGCCTTGAAGAGGGCGGGGGTGACGATATTGACACGCACATCGGTGCACTGAGCCGAGAGGATGGTCGCGACGAGCAGTTCGAACGGATTCTTATGAATCAGGGCGCAGTGGGCGTCGGGGTAGAGCTGCTCTAGCTTCCTGTAGACGTTCCCGGCCCGGCGTTTGAGCGCGGGATCGGCTTTGGGCTTGGTTTGCTTCGCCATAGCCAGAGATGATAGCCGACCGGGTCAGCCGCGGTGCGCTCCCAGCGCGACGGCGGCGGCATGATCGAGCCGTTCGATGCGGTCCAGCAGGCCGGGCAGGTCGGCGGCCGCGACGAACAGCCCCCGTCCGAGGATCATCGCTTCGGTCGATCCGGTCAGGGCGCTCCGAATAGCGCCGGCGTCCTGGCCGTCCACCACGGGGATCGGCTGGCCGTTGAGCTCTACCTGGGCCGCTCCATGTTCTCTAGTCAGCAAGGACAACACGTTCGCAGGCTCCACGATCGCCGAGGCCCCGAGGGTCACGCCCGAATCATCCATGTGTGTCTGATAGACATCCCGGTGCGGCTGCCAGAGGTTGGCTTCGACGCCCTCGCCACCTTGGACATTCTCCCCGCCGATGTCCACGCAGATCAGGTCATCGGGCTTCAGGTCGATACGGCGCTTCCCGGTCGGCGCGGTCAGGTAGCGTCGGCGGTGGACCTCACAGCAGAGCATCCCGTCGCTGCCGACGATCAGGCCCCGGGTCCAGAGCTGTCTTAGTGCTGCGCAAAAACGCTCGCGCAGTTGAGATTCATCCATCAGTTGCCACCCAATGACTCGGTCACCCCACTCGCCTGCCCGGAACGATCCGCGCAGCAGCCTTCTACAAACGTTTCACCGTCACGCCAGACCTCTTTCTTCCACACCGGGAGGTCACGTTTCAGCTCGTCAATCAGGAACCGGCAGGCCTTAAACGATGCGTCGCGGTGAGGCGTCGCCACCTGGATCACCACGCTCGCTTCGCCGGGCTGAACCGGCCCCTTCGCATGCACGACACGGACAGCCCGGCAGTCGAACTTCGCCACCGCTTCACGCGCCAGCGCCTCCAACCGCTTCTGGGCCATCGGCTCGTACACCTCGTACTCAAGCCGAACCAGCGGCCCGAACTCATCATGACGCTCTGCCCGCGTGCGCCCCAGAAACACACACTCCGCGCCGCAAGGGCCGGGGAAGTCCAGGTCGATCACCGACACGGGTCCGTCCTGGACCGCGACACAGATGCTTGCAGATTCGCTGTCACGCTGTGCGGTCATGAGCCCCTTACTATATAACAAATCAACCCTTACCACACCCCAATGGCCGCCACCGGCGCAGCAAAAACGGCCCGCAGGCGAGGGGTGGCACGCCTTACGGGCCGTGAGGGGGGGTAGGAGATTGAGGTCTATCTTTAATACGTACGACCCCGCCCCAGGTTCACATGATCTGGGTTAATTCTTTAAATGGGGGATGCGGGTGTTTGCCGCGTCAGCGTTTAGCGGCGGATCGCAGATCCGCGCGTCGGTCCGTGGGCATAACACCACAGACACGGCGATCTGCGATCGCCCGCTAAACGATCCGAGATCGCAATTTCCAGTAGACAGATTTGCCCGATCAGAGGGGTGACTTGTCAGGTTGCTCGACCTTGCCGTGCATCTCACGCAATAACTCGAACGCCTGCATCGGGCTGATCGTGTTGATGTCCAGGCTCTTGATTTCGTCGACGACCGGGTGCTGGACGAACTCGGTGAACAAGCCCATCTGCTGGGTATCCGGCCGAACGGTCGCCTCGCTGGCCGGGCGCGCCGCCGAGCCTTCGTGGCTCACAGACAACTCGCCTAACAACGCATTTGCGCGCCTGACCACTTCCGGGGGCAGCCCGGCGAGCTCGGCGACGTGGATGCCGTAGCTGCGGTCGGTCGCGCCGGGGACGATCCGGTGCAGGAACACGATGCTGTCCTGCCATTCACGGACCGAGACATTGAGGTTGGTCACGTTGCTGTGCGTCTGCGGCAGGGTGGTCAGCTCGTGGTAATGCGTAGCAAAGAGCGTGCGGGGCCCGAGCACGGCCAGGTGCTCCGCGATCGCCCAGGCCAGGCTCAGCCCGTCGAGCGTGCTGGTGCCGCGTCCGATCTCATCGAGGATGACCAGGCTGCGTGGTGTGGCGTGGTGGCAGATGTTGGCCGTCTCGGTCATCTCGACCATAAACGTCGAGTGCCCGGCGTGCAGCTCGTCGCTGGCGCCGATACGCGTGAAGATCCTATCGCACAGCCCGATGGTCGCGCTCTCGGCCGGGACGAACGACCCGGCGTGCGCCATCAGCGTGAGCAGCGCCGCCTGCCGGATGTAGGTGCTCTTGCCCGCCATGTTCGGGCCGGTCAGTAATGCAAGGGTCTGGGGTCTTGGGTCTAGGGACTGGTCGGAGGATTCCTGAGACTGGTCATCTTCTGCCTGACTAGACCCAAGACCCGAGACCCTAGACCCCAACACACAATCATTCGCCACGAACCGATCGCCGAGCAATTCGTCCAGCACCGGGTGCTTGCCCGCCACGACCGACATCATCGGTTCGTCCACGATCTGCGGCCTGACGTAGTCGCGCTTGACCGCACGGCGGGCGAAGCAGGCAAGGACATCCAGTTCTGCCACGGCTTCGGAGAACGCGTGCAGCGATTCGAGCTGGGCGGAGGCCTTCGCGCAGAGTTCAGCGAACAATGCCTGCTCGCGCGAGACCGCTTTGCTCTGGGCGGACAGCGCCTTGTCTTCGTATTCCTTGAGCTCGGCGGTGACGTAGCGCTCGGCGTTCTTGAGAGTTTGTCGCCGGGTCCAGGCCTGCGGGGCCTTGTCTTTGTGAGCGGCCGTCGTCTCGATGTAGTACCCGAAGACCTTGTTGTAGCCGATCTTCAGGCTGGGGATGCCTGTTTCATCGATCAGCTTCTTCTGATACTCGGCAAGCCACGTCCGGCTGTCACGTTGAAGGGAACGGTACTCGTCGAGCTGCTTGTCGTAGCCGTCCTTGATCAAGCCGCCATCCCGCAGATGGGTGGGGGGGCTGTCGTCACAGGCGTCTGTGATCTGCTTACCCAAAGCCTCGACGACCGGGGCGAGTTGATCTACGCGCTCGTGATATGCCGTAAGCTGCGGCCTGTCGCGTAAGAGCGACTCGATTTCGACGATGGCCGATGCGCTGTTGCCCAGGCCGACCAGGTCGCGCGGGGCCGCTCGGCCGACGGAGAGGCGGGCGGTGATCCGCTGGATGTCCTGAACCCGGCCGAAGGCTTCACTCAGCGATCGCTCGAAGCGTGTGTCATCCACAAAGGCCTGCACGACACGTTGGCGCGCCTCGATCGGCTCACGCTCGCACAACGGGTAGCACAGCCAATGCCGCAGCATCCTCTTACCCATCGCCGTGTGACAGCCTTGCAATACAGCCAAGAGCGACCCGGCAGCGGACTCGCTGCGCATCGTGCGTTCGATCTCCAGGCTGCGCAGCGAGGTCTGATCGATGACCAGGTGGGCGTCCCGGCTGAAACGCATCGGCGGGCGCAGGTGGGCGATCCGGCCGTCGGTGTCGGCGCGTTGGGTTTCCAATAAGTAATGCACCACCGCAGAGGCGGCACCCAGCGCCGGATCGGATTCATCCAGCCCGAAGCCGGTCAGGCCCGCGACACGGTACTGCCGTTTAAGCGCCTCGACCGCGTCCTTCTGGCGGAACTGCCACGCCGGCCTGCCAACCGGTGCGCCGCCGCCAAGCTGCGTACCCAATGCCTCGACGCGCCCCGGCACATCGCCGGTCGCCGTCTCGCAGTAAAGCAATTCGCGCGGCCCGATCCGTGCCAGCTCGTCGCCGGCCGCGGCTTCGTCGATCGTTGCGATGGAAAATGAACCCGTGCTCAGCTCCGCCCAGGCCAGCGATGCCTTGCCGTCCCCGTGGAACTGCACCGCGGCGAGCGGGTTCTCCTGCCCGTCTTCGAGCAGCGATTCGTCCGTCACCGTGCCCGGCGTCACCACGCGCGTCACATCGCGCTTCACCACGCCCTTGGCCTGCGCCGCGTCTTCCACCTGGTCACACACAGCGACCCGGTACCCCGCCTGGATCATCCGGCTGAGGTACCCGTCCACGGCATGGTACGGCACACCGGCCATCGGGATGCCCTTGGTCCGCTGGGTCAGCGTGACGCCGAGCACCTTGTGGGCGAGCTCCGCGTCGTCGTAGAACATTTCGTAGAAGTCGCCCATCCGGAAGAACAGCACGGTCCCGGGGTACTGCTCCTTGAAGCGATGGAACTGCTTCATCGCCGGGGTTTGATGGGGGTCGGATGACTTCGCCATAGCCGCTAATCTTACACGATCAGATGCCCCGGGCAGCGACGGGGGGCGACGACGTATACTTTGGGGATGGACGTGTTGTTTGAAGACCAGAACCAGACGACGCCGGGCTCTTATGCCATCGTTGCGATCGAGCGTGGGGTGGACGCCGCCGGGGCCGGGCTGACGTATGCCGTGCCCGAGGGGCTGGGGCCATTGCAGGTGGGCGACCGCGTGGTCGTGCCGCTTGGCCGGGGCAACAAGCCGGTCAACGGCTTCGTGGTAGAGCTTGCCGACACGACCGAATACGACCCGAAGAAGATCAAGCCGATCAAGCAGCGCACGCAAGGCCAGGCGTCGCTCCCGGCCGACCTGATCGACCTCGCACGGTGGATCAGCGCGTACTACTGCTGCCCCATGGGTATGGTGTTCGGCTCGATGATGCCCGCCGCCGTCAAGCACGGTACCGGTACGGTCAGCAGGCAGGTCGTCCGCTTTGCCCATGACCCAGGCGAAGACATCAAGCTCTCGAAGCTGCAGCGCGCTATCCTCGAAGCCGCCCGGTCGAAGCATGACCCGGCGGATGAAAGGGCCGGGTGGATCGAGATCAAGCTGCTTGCGGACCTTGGCGGGGCGAAGACTATCGGGCCGGTGAAGCAGTTGATCGACAAGGGGCTCCTGGAAGTGACCGTTAAGAGCAGCGTCGAATCCAGCCTGGACCTGCGAGCCCAGGAAGAAGCTGAGCCCGCTGTGGCGCACACGCTCAACCGATGCCAGGCCGACGCTCTGGATCACCTGACCGAACACCTCAACGAGGGCTTCGGCGTCCATCTGCTGCACGGCGTGACCGGCAGCGGGAAGACAGAGGTGTATCTTCGGCTGATCGAAACCGCCGTTCAGCGCAGCACATCGGACGGCACACAGGCCGGCGCGATCGTGCTTGTCCCTGAAATCGCGCTCACGCCTCAGACGGTAGGGCGGTTCCTCGGCCGGTTCGACGGCGTCGCGGTCCTGCACTCCGGCCTGACTCCGGCGCAGCGCCACGCGCAGTGGCGGCGGATCCGAGACGGGCAGGCGAACATCGTCGTCGGCGCTCGTTCCGCTGTGTTTGCGCCCCTGGCCGACCTGCGATTGATCATCGTCGATGAGGAGCACGAATCGAGCTACAAGCAGGACCAACTCCCGCGCTACCACGCCCGTGACGTCGCGATAAAGCGGGCCCAATCACTTGGCATCCCGGTCGTCTTAGGCTCGGCGACACCGAGTCTTGAGAGTTATTACAACGCAACGGGGTCTAGGGTCTCGGGTCTTGGGTCTGGTCAGAAAGAAAAAGAGGTCAGCCACACAGTTCAGGCTAGACCCCAGACCCCAGACCCTAGACCCAACTACCACCTCATCAGCCTACCCGAACGCGTCCCGGGGATGCAGTTGCCGAGTGTGACGGTCGTGGACATGCAGGACGAACGCCGACACCGGCGGGGCATCCACCTGTTGAGTCGGCGGCTTGAGCAAGAACTCGAGCGTGTCCTCAACGGTGACGGCGGTGCGGCTTCCGGTGGCACGACTTCCGGGGGCGGGAGCGGGCAGGCCATGCTGCTGCTGAACCGCCGGGGCTATGCCAATTACATCGCCTGCCCGGACCACCGCTGTGGCTGGATGATGCATTGTGAACACTGCGACGCGACCATGGTTTATCACAAAGACCAGCGCCTGCCGACCGGCGGGTATGTGCGCTGTCATCACTGCGGTGCGGAGCAGATGCTCATCACCACCTGTCCCGACTCCGGCCACAAGGTCACGGTGTTCGGCCTGGGGACACAGAAAGTCGAAGAAGAGCTGACCGAGAAGTTCCCCGGTGTCCGTGCCGCACGCATGGACTCCGACACGATGCGCCACGCACGCGACTACCAGCAGACGCTTGACCGTTTCCGGGCCGGCGAGATCGACGTGCTGCTCGGCACGCAGATGATCGCCAAGGGGCTGGACTTCCCCGGCGTGCGCTTGGTCGGTGTCATCAGCGCGGACACAGCCCTGCACATGCCCGACTTCCGCGCATCGGAGCGGACATTTCAGCTTATCTCGCAGGTCGCCGGCCGATCGGGGCGCAGCGAGGAACTCGGCCGGGTCGTCGTGCAGACCTTTAATCCGGATGATCCGGCGATCGCGATGGCCGCCGCACATGATTATGAAGGCTTCGCCCGCCGGGAGATCGCGCTGCGGTCCGAGGTGGGGTTGCCGCCGATCTCGCGCATGGCACGGATCGTGATCCGTGACAAGGACCACGTCGCCTGCTACGAGAACGCCAAGAAGCTCGCCCGTCACCTGGACGCCGCCAACCGCGCCCTGAAGACCGAGGTGCGGATGCGTGGCCCGATGCCGTGCCCGATCGCCCGCATCGCGGACCACCACCGCCAGCAGATCGAACTGATCGCCGCACCGCCCCATGCCGCGGGCCGCCTGCAAAAACTGATGACCGAACTGCGTAACAGCAAGCTGCTGATTTCCGACGCGACCACCGCGGTGGACGTCGACCCGGTAGCGCTCCTTTAATTCCTACCGCCACGCATCAAGCAAGCACTCGCGCCGATACCCATCAGCATCAGCGACACGGGTTCGGGCACCACGCCCCCGGGTGATGGCGGGGTGCCCGTATTCCAGTTGTTCAGGACGATGTCCAGGTCGGCCAGCCCGACAAAGTTGTCGCCGGTCGGGTCGGCCAGCGGGTCGCCCGGTGGGATCGCCTGGTTCCAGTTGTTGAGGATGATGTCCAGATCGCTCAGCCCGACAAACCCGTCGCCGTCCAGGTCGCCCGGCAGCGGGGGAGCGATCAGGTTGTCCTCGATCCACGTCACGGCCAGGCCCTCACTGATCGGGTCCACCTGCGGCGCGTCACCGACATAGATGATGTTGTTCGAGCCGTCACGCTGGTAGTGTGCGTTGAACAGCAGGTAGACCGGCTCGCTGTCGGTCAACCCGGACATGGTGAACTTCATCGACGCGAGATAGAGCCCGTCTGTCGGATTCGCGCCGCCGCCCCCGAAAGCCCCGAAGTCGATGTGCTTGTGGATCAAACCGCTCGGGCTGGTACCTTCGAGCACGAATCCTGCCACGTCGTTCGGTGAGCCATCCACAGTGATGTTGGTCGAGGGGGACAAACGGAATTGAAGCGTCGTGCCGTCGGTCGGTGCCGCAAAGTCCACGGCCCCCTGGCCGTCCCAGAACAACAGGTTGGCATCGACCTGGGTGTCGGGGTGGGTGATGGCCAGGGCGTCGAACGCCAGGTCGGTCGAAGGTGGCAGCGAGTAAGTGGGGGTGTTGTAGAACCCCGGTGCGCCCGTCGCGTAGATGCCGCCGGGAAAGAAACTGACAAAAGTCTCTGTGAACACGCGATACCCAATGACCTCAGTTTCGAGGTCGAAGTCGTAGAACCCGGTATCGATGGTGCCGTTGTCGTTGAAGACGAGGATATCGATGTGCTCTTGTGCCTCGGCGGTGGTGGCAGCACTGAAACAGATCAACGCGGCGGTAAGGCTGAGGATCAGGCGATGCATGACAATACTCCTTTGGATGGTTCGTCTGAAACGACGTGCCAGCGGTCAGGCCGGCACGCCGGAAGGATAAAAGAGTGATTAGCGGTTACGCCGACGAACGGCCGCGAGTGCCAGACCGGCCGAGGCCAGCATCAGGCTCGACGGCTCGGGGACGAGGTTGGCCTCAACCCACTCTTCAGCCTCTTCGATGGCTTCGTCAAGGCCCGGTTCGGGTAGGCCGTATCCGGCGACGAAGTAGATCGGGTCGGACTGCAGCGCGTTGCTGGTGTCGAACGTCAGGGAGAACAGGTAGATGCCGGCGCTGGCGGTGGCGTCGGGCTCATCGATGATGAACTCGACGTGGTCGTGCGCGAGGCCGCTGCTGTCGGAGATCCAGGGGCTGACCGAACCGGCCGGCGTCGAGCTGCCGCCGTCGAGGGTGATCAGACCGAAGCCCTTTTCAACCTCGAGGTCGTGGGGGGTAGCGCCGAAGCTCACGGCCCCGGTGCCGTCCCAGTAAGCGGCGTTGACGCCGAGACCGGGCATGACATTGGCGGTGATCGTCAGCGCCGTGTTGGCCGGGAAGAAGAAGTTCTGCCCGTCGGGGTCAAGCGGGGCGGCGCCGTCGGTGACGATCCCGGGCTCGTCGACACCGGGCTTGCCGATACCTTCCCAGTTGTCTTCCAGTTCGGTGACATAAACGAAGGTCGGCCCGGGGGCGGTGACCAGGCCCGAGCCCCCGTCGAAGTCATAGTGGCCGGTCTTGATCTTGCCGTTCTCGACATAGACCATCAGGTCGCCGAGACCACCGTGCGCCAGGGCCTGTGAGGCCGTAGCTCCGGTGAACAGTGAGGCGGCCAGAACCGCGGTGGTGAACTTGTACTGCATGGGTCTTTCTCCTTGCCTATATAGGCGATTACAAAAAAGGGTAAAAAAACTACTGAAGCCCCGGATCGAATAAGTTTTCGGTTTCGCTGTGGTAGACATCATCGAAGGCGTTGGTCTCCGCGTGTCCGTCGAGATAGCCGTAGTTGGATCGTGCGCTGACGGTGTTGGCCTTGCCGCCGTGGGCGTCGATCTGGACCTGGGTATTGGCGATCTTGGCGACGGCGTCACCGGATACACCGAAGGGGGCCCACCCCTCGGCGTGGGGGTGATCGGCGGTGGCGAAGCCGCCCTCGAACGCCATCATCAAAAAGTGCACGGTCTTGGTGGGCTGCTGAATCAGGTCGAGGCGGGTGTAGGCCTCTCCACCCCACGGGTTATTCCCGCTCAGGTTCACGTCCGCCAGGAAGTTGTTGATGCCGTAGCTTGTCCGCCTGTAGGTCGGTTCGTCCTTGACATGGGGCGAAGGCTCGTCCCAATACAGGCTGTCATCCACCGGCGACCGCACGATCAACTCCTCGCTGTAATAGTCCTTGAGCGTATTGATCCAGGCGATCTCCTCGTTGGGGGCGACCACACCATGAGGTAGGCCGGCATTGATCATCCCGCCGTCGTAGTCGTTCATGTACGCGTAATGCGCTACCTCGAGCTGACGGATCTGGCTCAGACACTTCAGCGTCTGCGCCGACCGACGTGCCGCGCCCAGCGCCGGCAAGAGGATACCCACCAGCAACGCGATGATAGAAATCACCACGAGCAGTTCGATCAGGGTAAATCCTTGTCGGGTCTTCATGACAAACCTTCAGGACACACGGCCCAGGGACATAAACAATTAATCAAGTTGCACTCGATCCCGGCGAATGCTGGAATCGGTCGACAGACAAGCCAAACAGAGCGTTTAGCAGGAGGGGGGTGGGCCGCGCCGCGATAGGTCGGCCTCGATGATGCGGTTCGTAATGACACAGCCGGGCACGGTGATGGTCTGAGCCTCAGACGGCGTGATTACGATATGGGGATCGACGAACACCGCCGTTGGCTTGTTGATGCCGGCGAGCATGTCACAGAACTCGCACTTGTGTTCGGTCGGCTTGTCCGGTGCCGTTTCCTTGTCCTGAGCCGGCTCATGGTTGCAATGTGAATCGGCCGTGTGATGGGCTGAGGTCTCCACGGCATGGTGCGCGTGGTCCAGACAGAGGTGCAAGCCAAGCGCTGCGCCGCTGACGTAAAACAGCATCGACAGCAAAAGCAGCAAGCCGGTTACACGCTGTCGGGTTGTGCCTGTCAGACGCTTCATCAGTTGTTGCATGCCTCGCATCGGCCGTAGATCACCAGCTCGTGGTCTTCCATCACGAAGCCGGGTGGGACGAGTTCAGAAAAATGCCCCGGACATCCTTCGATATCAAACAGCTTGCCGCAGCTTCGGCACTCGAAGTGGTGGTGGTGTTCCTTGCCCGCTAGTTCGTAGGCCGTGCTGCGCTCACCAGGCATATGAAGCTCGACCAGCCAGCCGGACTCGACCCAGGCGCTCAGTGCCCTGTACACCGTCGCCGAGCCAAGGCTCGGCACACTCTCCCGAGCACCTTCGAGCACCTCATCGGCACGGACAGGCCGTCCGACGTTCTCGATAAAACGTTGGATCGCCTGTTTCTGATCAGTACGGCGAGTGATCATAATGAGAATAGAGTATCAATATCAATTAGGTACGTCAAGCAGCTCAGCTTGAAGTAGCCGCTGACCAAGGATTATAGCCAGTATTGATACGTTTAGAAGGGAAATCTGAAGGTGGGGCGCTATTTCATAGCTACCGGCGTGGTGTTAGTTGCAGTTGCAGCCGCTGACGCCGGTGAGCGGGGGGCGGATCGAGTTGGGCTTGAGTGTCCACCAGAACCAGTGCCCTGATTCGTGGTACAGCGATTCATGCTGCAGACGCTCGACGTGGCCGTCTGCCATGGCGACGTTGCTACCGTCCACTCCGTGGCGGTACCCGCGCTCTGGCTTGTGGCCCCAGACCTGGTCCCAGAACGGGTCACCCGCGCCCCAGCGTGCCACGATGCCTTCAACGGTGAGTACCTCCTCGAACGGCTCGACCGCCTGCTCAGCGATCACGATGATCTCCGAGGCGCTGGGGATACGGTCGGGAATGAAGTCCCACTGATCGAAGTACATCGCGCTGTTGAAGCCGATGGATGAAGGCCGCTGCCCGTACAGGCGGTTGTCGAATGCCTCAATGATTTCCTCATCGGAGACCGACGGGCACTGCAATACAGAGTCCGGGTCTTCGAGTTGTTTGGGCGACATATCCAGGTAAGGCTCGAGATTGGTCTTTGGCGGTTCTGGGCCCTCTTCTGAGTAGGACCCGTCGTCCACGTTCCATATCTTGGTGAACACACCGTGTTCCGTGGCGTGCATTTCCTGAGCCAGCATGATCTGACCGAGGCGGGCCTTGCACTCGGTGTCCTCTGCCTTCTTCCGCGCCTGGCTGAGCGCGGGCAACAGGATCCCGATCATCAGAGCGATGATGGAGATCGTGACCAGAACCTCGATAAGTGTAAATCCCTGCCGTCTAAGCACGCAGTTAGTCTCCGCCCAATAGGTATGGAACGCCCTGAATGATACTCGACCGCTATCGATAATCCATCCGGATTCACCATATTTAGGGCGACTTTTGCCATTTTGACGCCATCGTTTGGTGTAATCAGACATGACGGCTGCAATACAGCGACGAGCCGGGCGTTAGGCCGATTATGACGGATCACCCGCTTGCGGCTCCCGCCTGAATCGGTCGCAATGGTGGGGGATGGGTATCAGTAAGGTCACAACCAGAGGGACACCGCCATGCACGGAACACGCTGTTTTGCCGTACCGATTTCTGCTTGCCTGCTTTCACTTACCGGCCACGCTCTTGCTGGGGACTACAACATCGTCGATACCGGGCAGACCGCCTTCTACAACAACACGACCACCATCTCCGCCCCGAGCGTCGGCGATACTTTCTACGGCCAGGACGCCCAGTTCACCGGCAACACGCCCAGCTACACCACCAACGGCGACGGCCTGACCGTCCTGGACAACGTCACCAACATGACCTGGACGCAGACGGCCGACCTGAACGGTGACGGAGTTATTAATACCAACGACAAGCTCTCGTTCTCCGGCGCACAGGCCTACGTCAACACGCTCAACGCCCAGAGCTACGGCGGCTACAACGACTGGCAACTGCCCAGCATCAAGCAGCTCTACTCGCTGATCCAGTTCACCGGCATCGATCCGAGCGGCTACACCGGCACCGATACCTCCGGCCTCACGCCGTTCATCGATGACAGTGTGTTCGGCTTCGACTACGGCGACCAGTCAGCCAACGAACGCATCATCGACGCACAGTTCTGGTCCAGCACCGAGTACGTCAGCACCACCATGAACGGCGACCACACCGTCTTCGGCGTCAACTTCGCCGACGGACGCATCAAGGGCTACGGCACGGTCGATCCGATGTCAGGCGGCGACAAGACCCAGTACGTCTACTTTGTCCGCGGCAACACCAACTACGGTATCAACGACTTCACCGACAACGGCGACGGCACCATCTCCGACGACGCCACCAGCCTGATGTGGGCGCAAGACGACAGCGGTGCTGCCATGGACTGGGAAGACGCCCTTGGCTGGGTCCAGCAGAAGAACGACGAGAACTACCTCGGCCACGACAACTGGCGTCTGCCTAACGTCAAGGAAATGCAAAGCATCGTCGATTACACTCGTTCGCCGGATACCACCAGCTCCGCCGCGATCGATCCCGTCTTCAACGTCACCAGCTTCACCGACGATGGCGGCGAGACCGACTACCCGCAGTACTGGACCGGCACGACCCACGCCAACATGCAGAACGGCAACTACGCCGCCTACGTCTGCTTCGGCGAAGCACAGGGCTGGATGGCCACGCCGCCTACGTTCAATTACCAATGGCTAGACGTCCACGGCGCCGGGGCCCAGCGCAGCGATCCCAAGTCCGGCACGCTCAACACCAGCTCTTCGTACTACCTCGGGCAATACAGCGGTTCCCCCATGTACGGCCACGGGCCACAGGGCGACGTCATCCGCATTGATAACTACGTCCGCCTGGTTCGCGACGATACGGTCGCACTAATCGGTGACCTGGATGGTGACGGTTTCGTCGGGCTGGACGACCTGGACCTGATCCTTAACAACTGGAACCAGAACGTGACCGCCGGCGACCTCACAGCCGGCGACACGAACGGCGACGGATTCGTCGGACTCGATGACCTGGACACGGTCCTGAACAACTGGAACACGGGCACACCCCCGGCTGCTCTCAGCACACTGCTCCCCGAGCCGACGACCGCGCTGTTCATCGCTGCGTCTTCCCTGCTGCTCATCACACGTAGGGCCGGGCGACAATAGTAATTGTGATACAAGCGTTCGTTAACCAATATCTAACGCTTCACGTAATACTTAAGTAAATCTATGGACTTTAAGCCCGCCCCTCGCTACGCTCCGATGTAAGGAGGGCGCGTATGAGGGAGGGGATACGTACAGCTTTATTGATCGGGGGCATCCTGAGTTGGGCAACCGGCACGGCCTACGCCGCGGATCCGTTCACGATCGTCGCTCTGCCGGACACGCAGAACTACGTCAATAACCCCGCGAACGCCGGGCTGTTCACACAGCAGACCCAGTGGATCGCCGACGAAGTCAACGGCGTCAACGCCCGTAACATCCAGTTCGTCTCACACCTCGGCGACGTCGTCAGTAACGGCAACGACCTCACCCAATGGTCCCGCGCCGATACCTCCATGAGCGTCCTCGACGGCGTCATCGAGTACGGCGTCCTGCCCGGCAACCACGACTACAACTCGACCGGCAACAAGTCCACCGGCACCGTCAACTACGTCAACAACTTCGGCCCCTCACGCTTCGCCGGCCAAGGCTGGTACGGCGGCGCCGATCCCAGCGGCAACAACAGCTACCAGACCTTCTCGGCGGGCGGCTACGACTTCATCCACCTGGCCCTGGAGTGGCGCCCCGCCGAAAACGTCCCGGTGCGCAGCCCTTCGCCGATCGAGTGGGCCCAGTCGATCCTCGACGCCAACCCCAACACGCCGTTCATCCTCAGCACACACGAGAACCTCGACGACAGCCCACCCGGCCGAGCCGGCGCAGGGCAGGCGCTGTGGGATCAATTGGTCCGCTCCAACGACCAGGTCTTCATGGTCCTCAACGGCCACAACCACGGCTCGGGCGGCACCAATGATGGCGAGTACCACCAGGTCAGCCTCAACGACGCCGGCCGCGAGGTCTACGAAGTCCTTCAGGACTACCAGGACTACCCCAACGGCGGCGATGGGTGGCTGCGGCTGATTGAGTTCGACGTCAACAACGACAAGATCAAGTTCGAGACCTACTCCCCGGTGCTCGACCAGTTCCAAACCGAAACCATCGCACAGGTCGGCCAGTTCGCCAGCCAGTTCGAGTTCGATGTCGACTTCGCCGACCGGCTCGACCCGGTCTTTATCGCGCCGCCGCCGTTGCCTTATACCGAGGTTACTTTCAGGCAGGGCCAGGACGGCTACACCGGCACGCACGACAAGGAAGTCCGTGCGGATGGTGCCGACACGAGCAACGGCCAGGACACGTCCATCAACGTCGATGGCGACGCCGGCAGGGCCGCCGGTAACCAGCCGACGCACGGGTTGATCCGCTTCGACAGCCTGGCCAGCGGCGCCTCACCCATCCTCCCCGGCACGCAGATCGACTCCGCCAGACTCAACCTCAGCGTTTTTGACGAAGGCAGCGGCTTCAGTGTCTACCAGATGACCGCCGGCTGGACCGAATCAACCACCTGGGCCGACCTGGGCGGCGACGGCGTCACCCCCGGCGTGGACTCGCAGGCATCGCCACTGACCGCGATCGGCGCTGACAACGGCAACCCTAATGTCCGCGCCCTGCCCCGATCCCTCAACATCACCGACGCCGCGCAGCAGTGGATCGACGGCGTCGATAACTTCGGCGTCGGGCTGATCCCCTTCGCCAACGGAACCAACGGCGTCGTGTTTGATACCAGTGAGTCCGCCGCGCCCCCGCAGCTGGCCATCCGCATCCTCGATCCCGGCGTCCACAGTGCCCACTTCGCCCAGGGCGAGGACGGCTACACCGGTGTTGAAGATACCTCGCTGCTGGCCTCCAGCCCCGACACCAATGTCGGCTCGCGCGCCTACGCCGAGGTCGATACCAGCAGCGCCAAACACTCACTGCTCCGATTCAACGACCTCTTCGGTGTGACGGGGGGGCGGATACCTGTCGGTGCAGGCATGACCATCCTCCGGGCCGAGTTAGAATTGACCGTTTTCGACGCGGGGGATCCGGTCAACCTCCACGAGATGCTTATTGACTGGGATGAAAATATCGAGACATGGAACACCCTGACCTCGGGCATCCAGGCCGACGACGTCGAGGCGTCCAGCACCATCGTTGCGACCCTTCCCGGCTTAACCGGCCTGACAGTCATCGACGTCACCGATAGCATTCAGAACTGGCTCGATAATCCCTCAAGCAACTTCGGCTGGGCGCTCCTGCCCACCGGCAGCAACGGCGTCGACTTTGAAACCGCCGAGGGCTTCGCGGCCCCGGCATTGCACATCTATTACGCGCTGGCCGGGGACCTCAACGGCGACGGGTTCGTCGGCCTGGCCGACCTGGATATCATCTTGAACGCATGGAATCAGGAGGTCGATACCGGCGAATGGTCTCAAGGTGATCCTTCGGGCGACGGGTTTGTGGGCCTTGATGATCTGGACGCCGTACTCAACCATTGGAACAACGGAACGCCCCCCGGCGTACCCAACGCGAATATCCCCGAACCGGCATCGTTGTTGATAGTTGTGATGGCCGGGGCCGGCCTCAGTGTGCGCCGTTGCTGGTGAGGTTATCGAGTAGCTCGCTCATGCTGGTGGTGGCTAAGGTGGTCGCCGAGTCGCTGACCGCGTAGGGGATCATCAACAGGTCGCCGTTAAGCAGCGCCCCGCAGGTATAGACGACGTTGGGCACGTAGCCTTCACGCTCGTTGGCTTCGGGGACGATCAGCGGGTCCTTGAGGTGGCCGATCACCTTGGACGGGTCATCCAGGTCCAGCAGCGACGCGCCGATGCAGTACTGGCGCATCGGGCCCACGCCGTGGGTCAGCAGCACCCAGCCGGCGTCGGTTTCGATCGGCGGGCCGCAGTTGCCGATCTGCACATACTCCCACGGGTAGCGCGGGGCTTGTAGTTTGACAGCCTCGTTCCAGAAGTGGGTGTTGTCGGACTTCATCAGGTACATGTTCTCGCCGTCGAGCCGGGAGACCATGTGGTACATCCCGTCGATGCGCCTCGGGAACAGGGCCATGCCCTTGTTCTGGACGTATTTGCCGTTGAGCGTGTGGACCTTGATGTCGGTGAAGTCTTCGGTCTCCAACAGCTGTGGGAGGATGCGGAAGCCGTTGTAGGCGGTGTACGTGCCGAAGTAGATGACCTTGCCGTCATCTTCGACGAAGCGCGTCATGCGCAGGTCTTCGATGCCCTTGGATTCGTTCTCGCTGGTCGGGAAGATGACGATCTCGGACGGATCGGCGTCGGGGGGCACGAGCAGGTGGTAGTTGCTGCGCGCCAGCCAGAGCATGTTCTCGGCGGTCTCGTTGAAGGCGGCGGGGTTGTTCGGTCGGCTGTGCAGCTGCGCGACGGTGTGGTTGAGGTCGCGGTAGGTGAAGTAGTCGGGCAGGGCGTCGAGGATGATGCGCGCCGTCTCGTTGTAGGCCGCCATCTCGATCAGCTTGTAGAAGAACAGGTCCTTTTCATAGACCTGGTCGGTGCGCATCCGCAGCCGGGCCGCGTACTTGCTGGGTGGGTCGAAGGTGATCTCGCCTTGCTGGTCCACCCTGCCGGTGCGGAAGACGATCGAGGAGACGTGCCCCTCGCCGGTCGCGCGGAGGCTCATAACAAACCGCTGCTCGCCGGCCTTGAGCCCCGACTGGTCGGGCGAGAGCACGATCGAGGGGTTGAACAGGGCGGCCGACTCGATCGAGTACTCCATGGTGAAGTACGAGCCAATCAGCAGCTGGCGCTCACGGATCATCTGCTCAGGCTGATCGCACAAGGGGCGGACAAAGTCGAAGTGGTTCTCGAAGACGGCTTCGACGTTGCGGTGGCGGTCCTCGAAGTCGCGCAGCACGCGCTCAAACAGGTCGCGCACCTCTTCGTCACTCAGTTCCGCGACCCGGTCGAGCACGGCCGTGACCCGGTTCTCGTCGCCGATCTGGAAGAAGCGGGTGATAACACGCCGGTCGTCCGAGATAAACCGGTCCGGGTGACGGATCACGTTGATTTTGGTGTTGGCTCTGGCGGGCATGGATACGTCGCTTATCGGTAGGCCGTATCGTTCACTTGATTATTGTGCCGACCGTATCGGCTTCGACGGATCAAGTTCTGATAGCTGCCGTGTGGGTTGGAGTATCCCCGGAGGTGTTGAGTTTGGCTAGTCCTCGGCATTCCGCGAATCGCCGAACAGGGCCCGACCTATCCGTAGTACGTTTGCGCCTTCCTGGATGGCGACTTCCATGTCGTCGCTCATACCCATGGACAGGATGTTGCAGTCCGGCCCGCCGATCTTCTCTCGTCGAATGTCGGAGAGGATGTCCGCCGTCCGCGCGAAGGCGGGGCGGGCGTCTTCCGGGTCCCCGGTGTTCGGGCCCATGGTCATCAGCCCGCGTAAACGCAGGTGCATCATCGTGTCGATCTGTTCGGCCAGGTGGATCACCGCCGGGCCGGCAACCCCGCTCTTGCTCGGTTCGCCGGTGACGTTGACCTGGATCAGGATGTCCGCCACCGTGTCGGCGCGGGCCGCGTGGTTGTGCACTTCCTCGGCGAGCCTCAGGCTGTCCACGCTGTGGATCAGCCCGACCAACGGCAAAGCCTGCTTGACCTTGTTGCGCTGCATGTGCCCGATCATGTGCCAGCGCACCTGCTGGGGCAGGTCATCGATCGACGACCTCGGCGCGGCACCGGCGAGTGTCTTCTTGCGATCCAGGAACTCGTCCATCATCGCCACACGCTGCGCCAGCTGCTGGACCTTCGATTCGCCCAACTCAGCGTGGCCCATCTCCACCAGCGTCCGGATCTGGTCCGGCGTGGCGTACTTGGTCACGGCGATCATGGAGATATCGCTGCCGCGCCGGCCGGCACGTTCGGCGGCTTCGTGGATACGCTCCTGTACGCGCCGGTAGGCGTCTTTCAGCTGTGTCGGGCCCATCAGTCCTTCCATGGTCATACGTGAAGATTAGGCCGTTTTACCCGTCCATGCAAGGATGATCCGGCATCTTGGCAATCGGCTTAGAATCCCACTAAACCACCTACCCGTCCGACGATAGCTTCCGGCTCACGAACCGCTTGCCCACGATCAACACCATGATCGCCAGCCCGATCACCACGATCGCGCCCTTCTCTCCATTCGCGACCCAGACACGCACTCGCTCAAGATGCTCGGCAAAGTAATACGCCAGGCCCAGGATCACCGGGACGCTGATCAACGCCGCGCCCCCGTCGTAGGCCAGAAACTTCCAGTAGGGGACCTTGAAGTTGCCGGCCGTGAAGATCGCAGGGGCCCGCAGCCCGGGCAGGAACCTCGCCGCGAACATGAACTTGCCACCGTGTTTGTGCAGCAGGGCTTCGGTCTTTGCTAACCGTTTTTCTGTCAGAAAACGCCTCATTAGCGGGAGCTTGGGGATGTGGTGGCCGTACCGCCTGCCCATGTAGAAGACCATCAGGTCCGCCCCGATGATCGCCAGAAAAGCCAGCGGGAACAGGACCCACGGGTTGGCGTAGCCCGCCTCGCCATCAAACGGGTAACACAAGTATCCCGCGAGGATCAGCGGGATGTCCTCCGGGATCGGCAGCCCGAACCCGCTGAGAAGGATCAGCCCCAGCACGACCACGTAGGGCATGTAAGGCGCATGCGTGCCGAGTTGTTCCAGGAATTCCCACAAAGCGACACGATCCTACACGTCTTGTCGTTCGATGTCCCATCTACACAAACCCGGGTCATGGCCGAAGGCCTTGGCCCGGGTATCCACCCCCTCGATCATATGCCATTCACTTCGAGTGATGCGCTTCGATCCACCCAAGCGCCTCCGCCCGGTCCGTCACACGGCCTTCCAGCTGTGCATCATAGACCGCATCAAGGATTCGGCCGATCCCGGGACCGGCGGGGTATCCTACCGCCAGCAGGTCGTCTCCCGTCACAAAAGGCTCGGGCGCAACGCCCTCGTCGATCAGCGGCTTCGCCTCGCGCTTGATCTTATCGATGATCGATGCCGGGCCAAGCACGCTCGCCAAGGCCAGGGCGGCGTCCCACCTCGGCTCTGCCAGCTGCCGCTTGCGTTTCGCTACCTGCAATTTATCCCACTGTGCAATCCGGGGCAGCAGTGTAAGCGTGCCGCGTATCCCGTCACGCTCATCATTGCTCAAGCACAAGGCTCTGCGCCAACGCATGAGTTCTTCCTTGAGATGACACGTGACATAATCCGCCGCTTCATCCAGCGACCCGCAAGCGTCCGAACTTTCAAGCATCCAGGCTGAGAACCTCAGCACATAGGTCTCAATCTCGCTGGACACTTCCTGTGCGCAGGCCTTGGCAAGGACCTGGGTTTTGGTTTCAACGCCCCCGTACTCTAGCGTCGGACCATCCAGATCCAGATCGTGAAGCAGCTCTACCGCCCGTACCGGGTCAGGGCCCATCAGCATCAAACGGACCTCCTGGCCGATCCGCTCCCGGCTGATCTTATTCAGCTTGAATGCGTGCTCACGCACCGCCGAGGCGGTTGCCGACTCGATGGTAAAGCCAAGACGTGCCGCGAAACGTACCGCGCGCAGCATCCGCAGGTAGTCTTCGCCGAACCGATCGCTGGGCTCGCCGATTGCACGCAAGACCTTTGCTTCAATATCCGCCCGGCCGCCGACGAAGTCTACGACACGCTCATCGCCGGGGGGTACGGGCTCCAGAGCCTCGTCCAAGGGGTCCGCAAACAGGCCGTTGGCGGTGAAGTCGCGCCGCTGGGCGTCGTGCTCAGCGTCAGTAAAGACCACCTCGCTGGGCCGGCGGCCGTCTTCGTAGCCCCACTCCGTGCGGAAAGTCGCCACCTCGATCCCGGGCAGTGATCGGCCGGTATACACAAGCACCACGCCGAACGCCTCGCCCACGTACTTACTGCGTCGAAATAGCTTCCGCACCACCTCGGGCCTGGCTCCGGTGGCAATGTCGTAATCCTTCGGCTCGATCCCCAGCAGCACATCGCGCACGCACCCCCCGGCGAAGTACGCCTCGTGTCCGGCACGGCGCAGGACCTGCACGATCCCGACCGCCGATGCCCGCCATTGCTGTCCCTTAGCCGTCATGGCTAAGAGTGTATACGACACCCTGCGAGGGCGCAGTTGACTGGTTGGCATCCAATCCGAGTACGTCCCAAGGCACATGTCCGCGGGTTAGCGACCTACCGCCGTCTGCGTGTATGATGCCCGGCTCGACACCCCCCACACACCCATACAACAGACCCGCCTCGGAGATTGACCCATGAGTACCACCGCCACGACCACCGGCCGATTCACCCTGCCCACCGAGGCCGGCATGGAAAAAGAAACCATCGAGCTGGCCGCGAAGTGGGGGGCCGACGCCCTGCGCGACAGCGACGGCACGGTCATGTCACCCGAGCTGGCCGCGATGGACTTTGAGATCTACTCCACCCTCTGCATGATCCGCACCGACCAGGACTGGAACAACGCCCACCCCGACGAGTGCCAGCAGAAGTTCCTCATGTCCGACCCGCGCATGGCCGAGTCCGACACGCTGGTCGTGGACATCATGAACAACTGGAGCCATGAGAAGTTCACAATCGACCTCTACCACGACCCCTACAAGTACTGGGAGGTGATCGACCGCACCACCGGCGAACTGGTCAACAACGCAAACTGGTCGTTCGACAAAGAGTCCAAGCAAGTCACGATCAAGAACACCATCCCCTGGCACGAGTACACGGTGAACTTCCTGGTCTATCAGATCTGGGAAACCACCAGCATGTACAACTACATCGTCAACCACTGGACCGGCCCGCACCAGTCCGGCATTGATCCGTACCAGCCCGCGACCCGACAGCACCTGCTGAAGTACCTGGACAACTGGATCACCGAGCACCCCAACACCGACGTGGTCCGCTTCACCTCCGTCGCCTACCAGTTCCCCAGCATGGAGCGTGAAGACCGTGAGACGCGCTATCAGGACTGGAGCGCCTACCTCGACTGCATCTCCGCCAAGGCGCTGGACGACTTCGAGAAGGCCAAGGGCTACCGACTCCGCAGCGAGCACCTGGTCGACGCCGGCTACTACAACGCCACCGGCCGTGTGCCCACCAAGGAGTACATGGACTGGATCGACTTCGTCAACGAGTTCACCACCGACTTCGCCAGCGAATGGGTCAAGATGACCCACGACCGCGGCAAGAAGGCCATCATGTTCTTCTGCGACCACTGGATCGGCACCGAGCCCTACGGCGACCGCTTCGAGAGCATGGGCTTCGACGGCCTGGTCAACCCCTGCATGAACGGCATGGAGCTGCGCCGCATCGCAGACGTCCCCAGCGACGTCGTCAAAGAGGTCCGGCTGTATCCCTACTTCTTCCCGGTCAATCTCAGCGGACAGCCGCTCTTCGAAGGCGAAGGCGGCGACCCCGTCGGCGAGTGCAACCGCTACTGGTCGGACGTCCGCCGGGCCATGCTGCGTAAATGCGTGGACCGAATCGGCTTCGGCGGGTATCTGTCGTTGGCCGTGAAGTTCCCCGAGTTCCTTGATGCCGTGCAGAATGTCGCCGACGAGTTCCGTCAGATCAACGACTACGCCACCCAGGGCGCGCCCTACGCGATGCCGGGCAAGGTCGTGATCCTCAACGCCTGGGGCAAGTACCGAAGCTGGATGGCCGGCGAGCCCGATCACCCAAGCGGCGGCCTCATGGAGGGCCTCACCGGCCTGCCCATCGACATCGAATACCTGAGCTTCGACGACATCAAGAAAAACGGTATCCCCGCCGACACCAAGGTCATTCTTAATTACGGCATGGCCGACACCGCTTGGAGTGGCGGGCGACACTGGGCCGATCCCGAGATCACCGTCGCCATCCGCAAGTTCATCGCCGAGGGCGGCGGGTTCATCGGCATCTGCGAGCCCACCGCCATCGAGCACCAGGGCCGGTTCCTCCAGCTCGAAGACGTCCTGGGCGTGCAGCGCTACACCACCGCCAACGTCAGCAACCGCAAGCTCATCGAAGGCGTCAAGACCGATCAGCACTTCATCACCACCGACGTGCAAGGTGAACTCGACCTCGGCCCCCTCGCCGGCCGGACCTACGCCACCAAGCCCGACATGCAGATCCTCGCCGAGCAGGACGGCACGATCTCCCTCGCCGCCCACGCCTTCGGCAAGGGCCGCAGCGTCTACATGGCCGGCTACACCGCCAGCCCGCAGAACCTGCGCCTGTTCCTCCGGGCCGTGTACTGGGCCGCGAATCAGGAAGACGCCTACGGCAAATGGACCGTCTCCAACCCCAGCACCGAGTGCACCGCATTTATCGAAGCCGGCGTCTGTGCCGTCATCAACAACACCGACGAGGCGCAGCAGACGACGCTCCTGGATGGCGACGGCAATCCACAGGAAATAAGCCTACATGCCAACGAATTGAAGTGGGTCCCCATCGCCTGATTGATCGAGAGGTAAACCAACGCAGACGCAGCATTGGGTGAAGCTTCACGCCGTCTGTGTCAGCCGTAGCTCCGCGCACGATCCGGTCTGATCGAGCTGATGGTACGTGAGTGGTCGGCGGCGTCGCCACATGTCAACGACCCGCTGCTCACGCTTGCGGTGCGTGTCATCCAGCAGGATGACCGCGTCGTCGGCCAGGCGATCACCCATCACCGGCACCAGCCCCACACGCCCGCCGCGCGTCTTACCAGGCGGCCCGTCACAGACCACCAGCCGGTAGGTATCTACCAATCCAATACTATCAAGGTCGTACCAATCGAACTGGCCGTAGCTCTTCAGCTGTGTCAGGTGGACGCTGACCACGTCCTGCAGGTCCAGGTGTTCCAGGCGCTGCGTGATCCGTTCGTGCCATTGGGCGTTGTGTTCGAGGCTGGTGATGGTGAAGCCATTGCGCTTGGCCAGCAGCCCGAGCAGAATAGTGGTAAGTCCCGAGCCGCATTCCAGCACCGGGCCGCCGCGCGTGGCCGCCAGTTCGCAGACGCGATGCAGGTAGTGCCGACCCGCTGTGTAGCCCGGATTGCCCCACGCCAGCTGCATCAGGCGCAGGCTCATCGCCGACGGCGTCTGGCCCGGCGGCAGGATCGCGTAGGGCTTGACTGCCGCGGAAAACAGCACAGCCCCGGTCCATCGCCTCAACTCAGTACGTAGCCTGCTCATCCCTGCCTCCCCGTGTAGAAAAACCTCGCTGTAATGATAGTTTCATCCGTGTCATACCAACAGCTTAATGGATGCTATCCACCCCCGACCAGGCAGGCAATAATCCTTACCATGAGAAACCGGCTAAGCCCATGAGCCGCGCCGGGTGTTCGCTCAGCGCATCAGCGAGACGATCAACCCGGTAAACAGCAGGATGCCGAACACGATCAGTAGAAACCAGCCCACCAGTTTGGTGTTTCGATGCAGCCGACGGACACCGGGCTTGTCGTATCCATCGCCCTGAACCATCCAGTACCCACAATTCGGGCAACGATCACCCCCGGCATAAACCTCCTCGCCGCACTCGGCGCAGGTGGCCAGGTCGTCCAGCTCCTCATCATCCATGTCCCAGGAGGCAGACTCGTCAGGATCGTCGTAGACATCCATGCTGTGATTATATCGGTTGGCTGAGCCGAGCCGGCCATGCCCGCCATGTGAAGAGTGCGTTGTGATGACACGAACGAGCGATGCCGAGGTCGGCAGCGTTTAGAACACGCGGATCAGCGAGCTCTTCTGCTCGCCGATGACTTTGCCGTCCTGCTTCTGGATCAGCGTCACGCCGTTGCCCAGGTTGTATTCGTAGGTCCTTTGCAACTCACGGATCGCCGGGGCGTAGGTGTCGTGGGTGCCGGCGGAGACAAAAGCCTGTTCGTAGCTGAACACGCCGATGGTGATGATCGAGCGGAACGGGCCGTGGTAGTAGTAGGCGTCTTCGCCATCTTCTCGCAGGTTGCGCACGGCCTGCTCGGCGGCGGCACGGAAGTCGCCGTCGAAGTTCTCGTCGTAGAACCCGATCTGTAGCGAGTAGTACCCCGTGAACTGCCGAAGGTCGAACGGGTCCGCAATGACTTTTCCATCGCCAAGCAGGGGGACCAGCCGGGCGTCGGCAAAGGGTGCTTCCTTGTCGATGCTCAGCTTCTGGATCTTGCTGAGCACCGGGCGTATCGCCGGGTCGGTCGCCGTGGTGAATCGGCCGTGGTACACGCTGACCGTGTCGTCCTTATCCTCGATCCACAGGTCGGCAAGCCCCGCGCGTTCGCGCAGCTGCTGGGCTATTGCCTGGGCCTGTCCGTAGCGTTCATCGCCCTTGACTTCGATCACGCGGATCGACCACCCCTGGCCGCCGGCCGGATCGCGGTAGCCGTCGCCATTATGCCTCGGCTTGGGGTCGGCTGGCAGGTTGTCCCAGCTGCTTCGGACCACGCGCGTTTCCATCTCGCACCCAGCCAGGAACAGGCCGGATAGCAGCAGAACGAACAAGCTGGGAGTGAGATGACGCATGGCAGGGGCCGAGGCTCGGCTGGGTGGGGGGCAAATCAAGGGTCATCCTAACAATCTCAGAGCGGTTTGTCCCGTGAAATGGGCTCTGAGTGCGTTTAAAAACTGGACTTGACCTGCCGGAAGAGCGATATATTATTTAATCCGGATATACTGATGAATCAGCAAACCATCCAACCCGATCGCCTCCTCCGCTGGATGACCGGCCTGGCCGACGCTACCCGGCTGAGGCTGCTGCGGCTGATCGAACGCCACGAGCTGGCGGTCTCCGACCTCTGCGACGTCCTGCAACTGCCCCAGTCCACCGTAAGCCGGCATCTGAAGCTGCTCGGCGACGAGGGCTGGACCGTCAGCCGGCGTCGAGGCACGACCAACCTCTACCGCATGGTCCTCGACGAGCTGGAGCCGGCCCAACGAGACATGTGGCTGTTGGCACGCGAGCAGACCAGCGACTGGGCGGCGGTCGGCCAGGACAAGCTGCGCGTCACCGAACGGCTGCGCCAGCGTAACGCCTCGGCCCAGAGCTTCTTCGCCGGCGCCGCCAGCCAGTGGGACAAGCTCCGCGAACAGGTCTACGGCCCGACGTTCGGCTACGACGCGCTGCTCGCCTTGCTCCCCAGCGACTGGACCGTCGCCGACCTGGGCTGCGGCACCGGGGCGCTCGCGCTTGGGTTGAGCCGACACGTCAAGCAGGTGATCGGCGTGGACAACACACCGGCCATGCTCAAGGCCGCGTCCGAACGCATCGGCGCGGTGGACAACATCGACTTGCGTCAGGGCGATATCGAGGCGCTGCCCATCGATGACAATGCATGCGACGCCGTGCTGATGGTGCTGGTGCTCTCTTACATGGAAGACCCGGCCCCGGCCCTGCTGGAAGCGGCGCGTGTCATCAAGCCCGGCGGTAAAGCCGTGATCGTCGATGTGATGCGGCACGACCGCGACGACTTCCGCCGTGAGATGGGCCAGCAGTCCATGGGCTTTGAAACCGACGACGTGCGAACCATGCTGACCGACGCCGGCCTATCCTCACCGACTTGTACGCCGATCCCGCCACACCCCGACGCCAAAGGCCCGGCCCTGTTACTGGCTTCTGCAATAAAGAACGCATAACCAACACGACACCCTATAACCTAAACCCAAAACCCTACACCCAAGGAATCACACATGACCGCGACCGCAACTCAGCCGTGCACGATCACCAAGACCGGTGATCTGGAATACAAAATCAAGGACATTACGCTGGCCGAATCCGGCCGCAAAGAGCTGGACCTGGCCGAGGCCGAGATGCCCGGGCTGATGGCGCTGCGTGACGAGTTCGGGTCGCAGAAGCCGCTGGCCGGCCAGCGTATCATGGGCTCGCTGCACATGACCGTACAGACCGCGGTACTGATCGAGACGCTGGTTGAACTCGGCGCAGATGTGCGGTGGGTCTCCTGCAACATCTTCTCGACGCAGGATCAGGCCGCGGCGGCTGTGGTCGTCGGAAAAGACGGCACGGTCGACGATCCCAAGGGCGTGCCCGTCTTCGCCTGGAAGGGTGAGACACTGGAGGAGTATTGGTGGTGCACCGACCAGGCGCTACGTTTCCCCGGCGACTTGGGCCCGACGCTGATCGTTGACGATGGCGGGGACGCGACATTGCTGATCCACAAGGGCGTCGAGTTCGAGAAGGCCGGCAGCGTGCCCGGGCCGGAGACGACCGACAACGTCGAGTTCAAGGAAGTCCTCAAGGTGCTCGCCAAGAACCTCGCGGAGAACCCCGGGCGTTGGCAGAAGGTGGCTGAGGGCTGCAAGGGTGTTAGTGAGGAGACGACGACCGGTGTCAAGAACTTGGTCAAGTTCGCGGCGGAAGGCACGCTGCTGTTCCCCGCGATCAACGTCAACGACTCGTGCACCAAGAGCAAGTTCGACAACCTCTATGGCTGCCGCCACTCCCTGATCGACGGGCTGAACCGCGCGACCGACGTGATGATGTCGGGCAAGGTCGCGGTCGTCTGCGGATACGGCGACGTCGGCAAGGGCTGCTGCCAGTCGCTGAAGGGCCAGGGCGCCCGCGTGATCGTCAACGAGATTGACCCGATCTGTGCCCTGCAGGCCGCGATGGAAGGCTACGAGGTCAAGCCCATCGAGGACTGCCTGGATTACGCCGACATCTACATCACGACCACCGGTAACTTCATGATCATTACCGCCGACCACATGTCGAAGATGAAGGACGGGGCGATTGTTGGCAACATCGGCCACTTCGATAACGAGATCGACATGGCCGGCCTCGGCAAGATCCCCGGCATCAAGAAGACGCGGATCAAGCACGAGAACGACCCGTGCGAGTACCACCAGTGGGCGTTCCCCGACGGGCACAGCGTGTTGATCCTCGCCGAGGGCCGGCTGCTGAACCTCGGGTGCGCCACGGGCCACCCCAGCTTCGTCATGAGCGCGAGCTTCACGAACCAGACGATCGCACAGATCGACCTGGCACTGTATAGCGAAGGCAAGCCTACACTCTCCGGAGAAAAGTATGACAAGAACGAGGTGTACCTGCTGCCCAAGAAGCTCGACGAAAAGGTCGCCCGCCTGCACCTGGACAAGCTCGGTGTCAAGCTCACCAAGCTCACCCAAGAGCAAGCTGACTACATCGGCGTCCCCGTCGAAGGCCCCTACAAGGCCGAGCACTACCGCTACTGATCAAACGCTAACACTTTCGGCTTCGCCAAGGCCCAGGGATTGATTCCCTGGGCCTTTTCTGTGACCATATCCGCATCACCTACAATCCCGTTCCGGAGACCTGCCATGTCCGCGACCCTCACCGTCTACGACGAAACCACCGCCGGCGATAAGTCCGACGGCTTCGAGCTGTCTTTCACGACCGAGCTGATCACAGTCCGTGAGTTGATCCGCGAAAGGGTCTACCAGGAGGTGCAGGATCACAACAGGGAGCGATCGCAGGGCCCGGTGTTCCGCGGATTAGTTCAGCCCACCGACGCAGAACAAACGCTCAATGGTTACAAACTCAAGCAGCCACGGCTGATTGACTGGAAACCGCAGTTCGAGAAAGCCGTCGAGGGCTTCGAGAAGAACCAGATATTGGTTTTAGTCAACGACCACCAGGCCGAGTCGCTGGGCGAGACGATCGAAATCACACGCGGCACCACCGTCAGCTTCCTGAAACTGACCCCGCTGGTGGGGGGGTAAGCCATGCCCGAAGCGTCCGAAGCTGAGCAACGGTACTACGCACAGGTCAACCGCCTCGCCGATGAGTTCCCTACGTGGGACAGGGGCTACATCTGTCGCGACGAACTCAAAGCTTTGCCTGAAGTAAAAGAGGTGGCTACCTACAAGCGTGGTGAGCTGCCCGACCTCGTCGCGGCGGCCGGGCGCGTCTACATGGAACGCGACGCGTTAGCGTATAAAAGAACGGGCATGAGCCGGCTTCTTAGGATGGTAGAAATGACGCCGGAGATGAAGAAGCAGAGCCAGTCCTGTTTCGTCGTTAAGGTCCTGCTGGAACGCCTGCTGACCCGGAAGCTCCCGACCGATCTGCGGATCGGTGAGGTTTTGATGCAACTGATATGGAACACGGACCCTATCGACATCCGGATATCCAGATTCCAGAATCCATGGCTTGACCAGATGGAAGCGCTGGCCGAACTCGGGCCGCTCCCGGAGCACTGGCACGAACCGATGGCCAGGATCTACAAGATCAGCCAGCGTTGTCAACTAGATGAGAAAGAGCGGAAGTTTGTAGACCGACTCGGGAAGCTGACCGGGGACGTGGCCGAGGATGCGATCCCCATCGAGCGGGGGGATGTCTGGTGCAACCGGCTGCTTGAAGACCTTCAGGCTCTGGAGGGAGAACCACGCAAGGCCTGGATCGCGGCGTTGAACCACGCCTCGACGATCTCGGCTGCCAAGCCGGCGAAGAAGTGGATCGCCGGACGCGAGGCGGTGGTCGAGGCTGTGGGGGTCGATACATTCCATCAACATGTCCGGGAGTGGTTGTCTCATATCGGCGAGCCCGGCGAGGTCGGTGAGCATATCCTCCGCACCCATTATTCCGACGACGATGACCCAACCAAGATCGATTTACGTAACGTCGACACGCTGCGCGGTCTTGTCTGGCTGCTCGCCGGGGAGGCGCAATCGACCGAGGCCCTGCGGGACCTGGCGATCATCTGCTACCGGCCGGTCAAGGGGGACCGCCGCTGTGAGCCGGTCGCCAACGCCGCCGTCCGGGCTCTGGCGTCGATCCCGGGCGAGGCCGGGCTGATTCAGCTGTTTCAATTAGAGCAGTTGATCAAGTTATCCAAGCCCAAGAAGCTGATCGCCAAGATGATCAAGGAGGCGGCCGAGCGTGAAGGCCTGGACCCGGAGCGCCTCAAGGAGTCGGCCGTGCCCGACTTTGGGATGGTCGACGGGGTGGTCCGCCGGGCCTACGGCGAATACGCTGCGCTGATCACCACGCGTGGAGACAAGGCCTCGATAAAGTGGCTCAAGCCCGACGGCAAGACGACCCGGATCATCCCCAAAGCCCTCAAAGAAGCCTACCCCAAGGCCGGCGATGAGGTGAAGTCGGTCGTCAAGGAACTGGAAGTCATCCTGCAAACTCAGCGCTCACGCGTCGAGCAATGGATGCGGTACGACCACGCCTGGCCGGCCGACCGGTGGCGGGGCGAGTACCTCGAGCACGGGCTGATCGGCGCGTTTGCCAAGCGTTTGATATGGACCATCAACGGGACGCCCGCCCTCTGGCACGATGAGGCGATGCGCGACAGCCAAGGCGGACCCGTTGAAGTCGCCGGCGAGGTCAGGTTGTGGCACCCGATCGATCGGCCGACGGACGAGGTCATCTCCTGGCGGGATCGAATCGAGTCGTTACAGGTTTCCCAGCCATTCAAACAGACGCACCGTGAGGTGTATCTGCTCACCGACGCCGAGCGGCAGACCGAGGTCTATTCCAACCGATTCGCCGCCCATATCCTGAAGAACACCGCGATGGTCGCGCTCTGCCGGACGCGCGGCTGGATCAGCGGGCTGATGGGTGGGGAGTCCGGCCCGAGGCTCGATCTGGTCGACCACGGCCTGCGCGTCGAGTTCTGGGTCGAACCGGCGGGGGATGAGGATACAGAGCAGGGTTTCCCGCGTTACGTCGCGACGGACCAGGTCCGGTTCTACGCCATCACCCCGGAAGACGCCGCACGCTACGGCCACACCGGGGGCGTACTCGACCCGCTTCCTCTAGACCGTGTCCCGGCCAAGGCGCTGACCGAAACCCTGCGCGATGTCGATATGCTCGTCGGGATCTGCAGCGTCGGGAACAACCCCGAGTGGAACGACGGCGGGCCACTCGGCCAATTCCAACAATACTGGCAAGACTATTCTTTCGGCGATCTCTCCGCCACGGCAAAGACACGCAAAGAACTGCTTGAACGGCTCGTTCCTCGTCTGAAGATCGCCGCCCGGTGCTCGTTTAATGACAAGTTCCTAGTGGTGAAAGGCGACGCTCGCACCTACAAGATCCATCTCGGCAGTGCCAACATCCTGATGGAGCCGAATGATCAGTACCTGTGCATCGTTCCGGGCCGAGGCAAGGATACGGGGCAGGCCGACAAGATGTACTTGCCGTTCGAAGGCGACCGAACGCTGTCAATCATCCTGAGCAAGGCGTTTATGCTCGCCGAGGACACAAAGATCACGGACAAGACGATCATCTCGCAGATCCGGCGGTGAAGCCAGTATCTGATGGATTTACTCCGGCAGCGGCGTCGGTGGCGTGGTGGTGTAGGGTGCTTCACCACGCAGGTGTTTTGCCAGGTCGGCGACGATGCGCGGGTCTTTGTAGGCATCGCGGTGGCTGGCGGCAAACGGCAGGGAGGGAAGCCAGTAGGGGTGTTGGTCGTGCGGGGCGGCGTTGAACTCGCCGACGATCAGGTCTTTGAGGCGTACGTAGGCGATCACGGGATAATCAGCCTCGGCTAGGTGGCGGTCGAGCGACTGCATGAACGGGGCGTCGGGCTTCATGTCACGTGCCAGCTTCCCGGGCGCAATCTTTGAAGCGATGAAGGCGCCGCGGTGCGGGGTGCTGATGGTGTAGAGCCGGGCGATGTTCAGACGCTTGCCGGGATGCCCCACATCATCGGCTGCCGGCTGTGCCAGATCTTCCGAGGACTGGGGGATCGCGGTGTATCGAGCCACGATGCCGCCCATCGAGAAGCCGATCACATCCACCTCGGTTGTGAGGTCTGGATCACCACTTGGGAAGGCTTTTTCGATGTGCTTGATCGTTCGTGATCGGCAGGCGTCGAAGTTCAGGCATCCCCCGTAGCCGATCGCAATGATGCGGTCGTCTCCGGTGGCCTGGCGGAGCAGCCTGGCCAGGTGCGCGGGGGGCAGGCCCAGCAGGTCGCCCCAACCGCCTAGCACGACGACGGGCCGATCCAGCACGACAGGCTCATCGGCCATCTGGGCAAGCTCGTGTTTGGCTTCGCGGACGGAAAGAGGAAACGACGGGTTGGGGTAGTCGGCCGATTTACAGCCGGGCATCACCGCCAGTGCATGCAGCAGGCTCAGGGCGACCCAGCCTACGGTGGGGCGAGGCCGGAGCGTTTCTGTTACAGCTTGAGACATCATCATGCGTATTAGTCGGCCTAGTCGCATCAACATGACACCGCTCTCTAAAAGTTGCAGCAAAAGATGGATATGCGAGGATAGCGACTGTGCCCGATTCGGGCGAGGTCTATCTACAGGATGTAGTGAAGTTAATCGCTATGGATGACGCAACACCCCTCGGCCAGCCACTATCAACCGGTTCTCACGGGTGCGACAGCCGGTCACGCAGCTGGCTGATGCTGCTGCTCGTGCTGGTCGTGTCGGCGGGGCCGATGCTGATCACACCGGGGCGTGCGGATTCCAAACGGACGATGGAAAACATCGCGGTGCTCAGCGCCCAGGAGACCTGGCTGCGTCAGCACGGCTACCAGGACATCGAAGCCGACCCTAACGCCTGGCTGATGCCCACGCGCAACGGCAACCCGCGCATCGTCAAGCCACCGATGCTGATCTGGATGGATATGCTGGCGTGGACCGGGCTCTCGCCGGAGGATTCCACCGCCCAGCAACTGATCGGTCGGGCGCGGATCGTCTCGGCCGTGATGGGGCTGATGGTCGTGGGGGGCGTGTACTGGATCGGGCTGGTGCTCTGGGACCGCAAGCTGGCGGTCATGGCGGCGCTGGCGGCGGGGACGTGTCTGTTCCTGACCCGGCAGGCACGGATCGCATCTTATGACATGCACATGACCGGCTGGGCCACGCTTGCCGTGGCGAGCGCGATCTGGGCGATCGGGCCGTTTAAGCCTGCGCCCGGGGTGGGCCGAGCGATTGTCGGCTGGACGCTGGCGGGGGTGGCGCTGGCCGGTGCGTTCATGAGCAAAGGGCCGTTGGCGCTATTGGTCGGCGCGGTGCCGGTGATGACCACACTTATCGTGGTGCGTGATCACTGGCGGCGTCACCTGGTCGGGCTGATCGGGATGCTCGTGATCGCGGCTGCTTTGACTGCGCCGTGGTATCTCTACGTCATGAACGCCGTGGGGAACGCCGAGGGCACGCTGCTGCATGAGTACAAGGCCGAGCGAATGGAGTTCCAGACGCCGCTGTATTACCTGGGTCTGATCGGCCTGGTGGTGCCCTGGTCGGTGTGGCTGGTCGGAGGGATCTTCCAGCCGTTCATGCGGGCGGCGGGCGAAGAGCGACGGAGGCTGATGGTGGCATGGGCATGGTTCATGCTGATCCTCGTGGCGTTTTCGCTCCCCGGCGCGAAGCAGCAGCGTTACATACTCCCAATCATGCCGGCGGCGGCGCTGCTGATCGGCCAGCTCTGGCGCTACCACGAAGCGCTGGCCCAACGCGGCGAGGTGGACCGCGGCGTGAACCTGCTGCGTATACCGCATTGGTTCCTGGTGGTGGGCACATCGTTGCTGGCTTGGCCGTTCTTCACGATGCAGGGGTGGATGCTTGAGAAGGGCTGGCTCGACAAGCTGCCGGTCGGCGATGTGCCACACCTGATCGCCGGGCCGGCGGGGGTGGCGCTGATCGTGCTGGGTGTTCTAGGAGCGATATGGCACTTCAAGTGGAAGCCGATGCGGGCCGGCGTGACGATGGCGCTTTGGTCGTCGGTGTTGCTGACCTTGACGTGGTACGCCTGGTCCACCGGCTCGCGGACGGACCACCCCGTGCGAGCCGATACCGAGCAGGTCGCCGAGCTGGTTGATGGCGGCGTACTGGGTATTCTCAAACACCGGGACCAGCCGTTAGTGCCCAACGAGGAGTTCTTGTTGTACGCCCGGCGGATCGTCCCGCCCGTGAAGCCGCGAAAAGTGGCCGAGTTCGGCCGTAGTCAAACAGACGTGTACATCATGGCCCCGCAGATCGGCCCGGCTCGCCGTGTGCTGCGCAACAACGGCTACGAGCGTATGCAGAGCTTCCTGCACGATTACGATGAACAGCTGGACCTGTGGCGTTATGTGGGCCAGGCCGAAGACGCACCGGCCATGGACGATCCGGCGGATGCTGTCATCGAGTAATCCTCTGCGTGCTTTAGCACGACATGCCAATTACTGGATATCGGGCACGGCGGTGGCGTAAAAAAACCGGACGCCGTGGGAAGGCGTCCGGTTTCAGTGTCTGATTTGACAGAGTTCAAATTGTTGGTGTGTTGTCGGGGCCGTTACCTCCCGGGCATCACACCCAATTCTTCGTATGTCTTAGCGACGACGCAGGGCGGCGAGGCCACCGAGGCCGATCAGAGCGAGCGTAGCCGGTTCGGGCACAGCCGCGACGGGCGGTGTGCCGGCGTTCCAGTTGTTCAGCACGATATCCAGGTCCGCCAGGCCGACGAAGTTGTCGCCGGTCGGATCGGCCAGCGGGTTGCCGGGCGGGACGGTCTGGTTCCAGTTGTTGAGGATGATGTCCAGGTCGCTGAGGCCGACAAAGCCGTCGCCGTCGAGGTCGCCGGCAAGGCCGCCTTGGCTGATGGTGACGAACTGATCGCCGGAGATGTTGTTCAGATCGACGCCGCTGAGGTCACCGGTATAGCCGGCTGCACCATCGCCACCGAGGTTGCCGGACAGATTGCCAACACCACTGAACTGGTTGGCAACATAATCATGGGTGCCACCGTTGATAAACGCCGTGACCTTGATGTCACCGGTGGGGTTGCCGATGGCTGCCAGCGGGATGGCAAACTCGAAGCCGGTCGTGACCGCGCTCGGGTCCTCGGTAGTGGGCGTCTCGTACGGGCCGTCGCCGCTGACGCCGACGGTGTTGCTGTTGTTCACACCCATCAACAGGCCGATGGTGTTTTCCATATCACGATGGTTCAGCTCATTTGTCGGGTCGGCCAAGGCGTCCCAAGGCTCGAAGAACTCGTGCAGCGGGGTGCCGATCGGATCGTTGTTGTTCTGATCGACCAGTTCGCCCTGCGCCAGGCCGGGCTCGAGACCGCCGGCGTTGAGCTGACCACCGAGTGGTGCGACAAGTCCGCCGGCACCGTTGTTCAGTTCGGCCCAGTGAGCGGTGGCGATCCAGCCGGTCACGCCAAATCCGGGGACGCCGACACTTTCGGTGCCATTCGAGACGGTCAGGAAGTAGTCGGCCTCGAAGCCGGTATCAAACGTCAGGCCGTCCATGCGCTGCAGTGCGCCGTCAACGGTGCCGAAGCCACCGCAGCAGAAGGCGTCGACCGCTGCCGGAAGATTCTGGCCATCAATCGAGTTCTGGCCACCGGCCTCGGAGTCAATGAAGATCTCGAGCTTGTTGAAGTTGTTTTCGAGGTTGCCGGCGATCATGAGGTTCAGGAATCCGCCGTCGACAACGCCGTAGACCGCGTCGATTTCAGAGCCGCTAAACGCTTCCCTGGGGTCGCCATTAGTGGCGTTACCAAACTCAGTATTGGTGTTTTGGATCGACAGAGCAGCGCCGTAGTTGGCGTCCACTGTGCCGTCCACCACGATCTGGCCCGAGGCGGCACCTGCCGCGACGAGCGAAACTGACAGAGCTGATGCAAGGTGCTTCACGATTCATCCTCCTAGGTGGTGAAAAGACTGGAATTCAGTAAAACGAGCCGTTATACAGATGCCGTGCTCGGGTAATCACTCGGATCGAGACCAACCAAATACCCCGTGAAAGGGTCATTCAACACTCGCTACTTTAACGGCGCTTAACCGATTTAGCAATACCTTTTCTGTGATTGAACTCAGATTTTCTACAACTAGGCCTTGAATGTATGCCTCATCAACGTGCAATTGCCACCTGGAACTGGGTTGATAAGCTGAGATTGGCTCCGGAAATGGCGGCGCAGGTCCTACAACTGATTTACATAAAGTGTGTTATACGCCAAATAGGGCTCTATGGGGCTCTAAGGGGTGCCTGCTTGGGGAGTACAATAAGGGGATTCTTGAGCCCGAGGACCTAAAAGTGGTTGACCTCGTGCAGCCAACCGATATCATTATCAGGGAAGCCAAGCTAGGATTGATGGCTTGTGTGGCCGTAGAATCTTAAGTTCAGACTGATCGCCGGCTGTTTCTGGTCGGCCGATGTGAAAGCATGAAACACCGGCACGCCGGTTTTTTTTCAAGGCATACGTTAAACCGTTTTACTAGTTAAGCACCAGTCGAATCACAATACGCACAGCTTGGAGGCTCGCATGGACCGCATCATTCACACGGACGCACGCACCCAGCCAAATCGACCCGCTGCCGGCTTTACGCTCATTGAGCTGCTGGTCGTCATCTCGATCATCGCGCTGCTGGTCGGCATCCTGCTGCCCGCCCTCGGTGCGGCCCGACGCACGGCCCAGAACTCGCAGTGCCTGTCCAATGTCCGGCAGATGGACACCGCCGCGATGTCCTTTGCGGCAGATCATAAGTTCCACATACAGATCTCTAGCACAGATAAAGCTTGGCTCGATCCACCTATGAGCTTAACAACACTCCCCTCAGATTTACGTGGCAAACAGGCAGCCTTTGCCGACGGCGGCGGGCGTGTTAAGGATTGGGCCAGTGCGATCGTGCCTTATATGGGCGGTGACCCGAATGTCGACTTTGAGAATGCCGACACCAAAGTCTCCCGCGCATTCGTCTGCCCGAGTGATCCTAATCTGGATGACCAAAACCCGGGTTACAAGATATTCAATAACATCACAGGCGGGCAAGGCAAGGAGCGTAAGCCGGTGTCGTACGGCGTGAATGCCGATGCCACGACTTGGAACAATAACGGCAGTGCTGCCGGTGGGAAGTGGGAGCCCGGTGGCTTCACGATTCGCCCGTTTAAGGGTGATGTGACCAATGGCAGCCTTGACGCAATCCGTAATAGTTCGAACACGATGATCTATGCCGACGCCGGTACGCGTAGAGGCTTGACCGAAGACTTTGCATTTGCCGGCGATCATCTTTTCTACACCGCCACCTGGCCCATGCAGCAAGCTGCCGACAACCCGATCTCAGGCACGCTAAGAGCGGCATACGAGTTCCCCAAAGCGAAGTATCGTATGCCATTGGCTGAAAACGAAGGCGTCGCAGACGCCGAGGGCCCCGCCGACCGTCACGGCGACAAGATCAATATCGCCTTTGCCGACGGCCACGCGGCCAGCTTCGGCCCCGACAACTTCGAAGATGTTTATCTCTCGCCACACAAGCGCTAGACGTTCATTCGTCGGGTCGATCACCCGCGTGTGAACTTGCGATGTCACTTACCCCGGCGTCGTGTCACGCTTCTTCAAGCCTAACAGGCCGCGGAAGCAAGGCACGACGCCGGTTTTTTCATGGAACCAATTAACACTTCAAGTACCCGCTGTGTGTGGCACAGCGGCTAGAGCTCTTTGCGTGAATACTTACTGCCTCTATATGTCATCCCCACGCAGGGGCTTTATGCAACCCCCTGCCTGATAACATGGTCGCGGGCCAGGCGGATCAGGATTTTGGCGGTGACGTAAGGCTCGACACGGCGGCCACGCACCCACGGCGGCAGGTGGGTCAGGCCGCCGCCGAAGTTGCAGAGGTTGGCGAAGCGCGTCTCGACGCGGCGACGGGTGCTAAGCAGTTGGCGGATGAACGGTGAAGGCGCACGCATCCGCTGGATCATGGCCACGCGGTGCGGGCTGTGCACGCGTGACTGGCCCAGCCCCTTGGCGTGGCGGAAGCGGCGCGGCGTCACCAGGACGCGCCCGGCCCCGGCGGCCTGGTCGTACAACGGGTTGGTCTCGTAGTTGGCGTCGGCCAGCAGGTAGCCTTCGCCCAGCTGTTCTTGTTCGATCATCTGCTTGGCGGCGATGCGTTCGTCGACGTTCATCGGCGCGACACGGTAGGCGACGGGGCGGTTATTCTCGGCATAAATCGCGTGGAGTTTGTAGCCCTTCTGGAACCCGCCGGCGCCGCGGCCGATCGTCGCGCGGCGGTCGGCGCTGTGCTTGGCGACGGCCAACGGCTTGCCGTCGATACGCAGGGTCAGGGCGTGTTGTGTTTGAGGCTCGAGTCGATCCATCAGTTGATCGAGTGCCCGACGGGTTTCGGGCCGGGCCAGACGCCGGCTCATGGTCGACTGATCCGGCAACGCCGCCGGCGGCTTGACGCCGACCCAGTGGCGACGGTCACACGCCCAATACACCGGCCGGTCGTGCAGCACCGCCCAGAGGTAGACGCGGAGGATGCGTGCGGTGGGATGCACAAACCGCCGGCGTCGGACGAGGGTTGACATGACGGTGAGTTGGGCCGTTAAGATGCTCCACAGTTCGCGTTCCATGCTGGTGACTCCTTTTCGGTGAGGTCGAGTAAGTGGTCCACCAGTATGGGCGCGAACGCTTGTTAGCGCCAGCGGTTAGATAAAATGGCGCATAAAGCCCGCAGGCGGGGACCCATGCCTTTGGACTTCTAAGAAGACTGGATCCCCGCCTGCGCGGGAATGACGGGCAGTAATCATGCAATGTGCTCTAGTTAAGAGCGTCATGTCTAACTTGCGTAGTCAGTGTACTTGTGGTGATGGCGGACGGACTTACGTCTCGTCCGATTCCTTGAGCATATCGCGCACACGCTGCAGGCCGCGGCGGATGTTCGTCTTGACGGTGCCCAGCGGCAGGTCCAGCTCCTCGGCGATTCGGCTGTGCGTGCAGTTGTCGTAGATCGCCATGCGCAGCGCGGTCTGCTGCTGGGGGCTGAGCGAATCGATCGCCTCGTTGACCCGGCTGACCTCTTCCTGCACTTCCAGCGGCGCCGGTTCGGGCTCGGCGGCCACGGGCATGTCCTCCAGCGGCGCGACATCGGGCACCCGGCCCTGCTTGCGCAGCCGATCGATCATCCGGCGGCGCGCGATCATCGTGATGAACGTGCTCTCTGACGCCTTGTCCGGGTCGTAGCGGTCGGCCTTGGACCACAGCTCGGTAAAGACCTCCTGGACGGCGTCTTCCGCGTCGGTGGCGTTGTTGCAGAAACGGTTGGCGACCGACCACACCAGCCCGCCGTACCGATCCAGGCACAGCTGCACCGAGTCGGGCTCACCCGCGGCGATACGTTGAAGCACACTTTGTTCGTGCGATTCGTTCACGTTTAGCCACCACTTGCGGGGTCCAGGCCGACCAGGCGTCGGCCGTGTTCAACTGCGATCACAGCATCCTCGGCATACCCATCCGCACCGATCTGCTTGGCCACCTCCGGCTCGGTCCGGAACGCGTAGCCACCGACCAGCACCGGCAGCGGATCATTGGCTCGCAGCGCCCGGACGTTACGGATCATCTGATCCAGGCTGCTCAGGTGCGTCTGCAGCGTGGCGGAGAGCACCAGCAGGTCGGGCTGGAAGTACGTCAACCCCTGAAGGATGTCCTCGCGCGGGACGTCCGGCCCGAGGTTCACGACGCGCCAGCCGTCCATGTCGAAAAAGTCGGAGACGACCATCAGGCCCAGGCCGTGCCGATCTCCGGCGACCCCGACGGCGAGGACGGTCTTACTAAGCGGCGCGGGCTCGGGGTGCTTGGCGAGTAGCTGAGCCATGATGAGCTGCGTGGTTGCGGTCGCGAAGTGTTCCTCGCCCACGGTGACTTCGTCCTGGTGCCACATGCGCCCGATCTCATTTGCCGCGGGGACAAGGATTTTCAGGTAGGCGTCTTGGATCGGCAGGCCGGCGTCAACCGCGTCGTGGATCAGTTTGATCGCCTGTCGCCGTTCGCCTTCGAGTAGCGCCAGGATGTAGCTTGCCATGAGCCTGCCGGTGGTGGTGGTGTTATCCAGCGCGGAATCGGGTGTGCTGATATAGCCGGCCAGGTCGTTGACAGCGGGGCGGATGAACGTGTCGGCGATCATGCTGCCTGACTCGGCGAAGGACGCCTCGAACTCGTCGGCCGTGGCTGCCAGGGCCTGGTGAAATGGCTCGGTGGGGACCTGCTTGGCGGTCAGCGCGTCGTGGCACCAGCGCATCTGCGCGATGAACAGCCCGGGCCGACCCAGGCTAACCGCCGCGGCGAGGTCGTGCAGACGCGAGGCTAGGTAGGACTGCCACCATCGGAAGTCGTCGGGTCCGGCTGATGTGCCATCGGGCGTGCCCAGCATGCGTTCGGCGGCACGGGCGGCCAGGCCCATCGCGGTGCTTTCAATAGCTTCGGCGGCGGCGGGGTCTTGTACCATCCGTTCGTTCATGGATATACCCTGTTCAGTCGTAACCACAAGCCCATCGTAGGCACCCGATCCCCCTTGAAGCAGCCGACGGGACGCCCCATGTAACGAATTAGTATAGGTAGATTGCGCCGCTCGGCCCGTTCACATCACCAAGATCGGCCCCGGCCGGGGTGGGCGCATAAAAAAAGCCGCACGGTGATGCGGCTTGAATGCCTCCTCTAGGACTCGAACCTAGAACCCGCTGATTAAGAGTCAGCTGCTCTGCCGATTGAGCTAAGGAGGCTCGTCCAGCGACGAAGGGGCGATTTTAGAGCGTCCGGACTTGCTGTCAAGCAAATGGGGGCTGGGGTCTTGGGCCTAGGGACTGGTCAGAGCGCCCAATCGGATCGACTAGACCCCAGACCCAAGACCCCAGACCCAACTGCTTTGCCGCCCCGCGCGCCCTGACTTATCATCTGGTGATCTATTGGAGAAACGGATGCATAGGGACATGCGGACAGGTCAGGGGCTCGATATGTTTCTCGGACGATGGGTGATGGGGCTGGTATTGGTCATGTGTCTGGTTTCACAGGCGCCTGCCCAACAGCGTTATGACTTATCCGAGCAGGGCTGGGAACGTCAGCCTACTGCCGAGCCCGGCTCGCCGCGGGCGCAGCTCGATGCGATCCGCAAGCTGGTCGCTCAGGGTGAGGGTAAACAAGCCAAGCACGCCGCGGACGCCTGGATCGAGGCGCACCCCGACCACGAACTGATGCCCGAGGCCTTGCTCGTCCGGGGCGATGCCAACGTCGCGCGGGAGCACTTCTTCAAGTCGCTGTTCGATTATGAGCTGGTCATCCGCGAACACCCCGGCAGCGAGCAGTTCAATACCGCCCAGGAACGTGAATTCGAAATCGCCAAGCTCTTCATGGCCGGGACCAAACGCCGGATGTGGGGGATGCGTATCCTGCCCGCGACCGACGAGGCGGAGGAAATCATGGTCCGCATCCAGGAACGCAGCCCCGGCAGCGCGCTGGGTGAAGAAGCGAGCATGACCCTCGCGGACTACTACTTCAATAAGCCGCAGATGGATTCCGCCGCCGACGCCTACGACCTGTTCCTTGTGAACTACCCCGACAGCGAACGACGGGAGTGGGCGATGCTCCGGCTGATCCAGGCTAACCTGGCGCGTTTCAAGGGCCCACGTTTCGACGCCACCGGCTTGATCGACGCCGGGCAACGGCTGCTGACTTACCAGGCCGAATACCCCGCCTCGGCCGAGCGCATGGGTGTCGAGGCGCTGCTGATCCGCATCGATGAATCCCTGGCGATGCGCGACATGGTCGCCGCCGACTGGTACGTCCTGCGCAAGAAGCCGTTGAGCGCCAAACTCCTGTACGAGCGCGTGATTGAAGATTACCCCGAGACCGCCGCGGCGCTGGATGCGATTAAGAAGCTCGAAGAACTGGAAAACAAACCGCTGCCTGCGTCAGATACAGACCCTGCAGCAGACCCGCAACACTCCGTGCCCATGTCGGACATCGAACCGGCTCAGCCCGTGATGGAGAAGCCCTGATGGATCGGATGGCGAAGTGGACCACACGCGAAAAGATCGCCGGCTGCCTGCTGCTTGTGCTGATGCTGGGCCTGACCGGCTGCGGCTACTCCAGCAAGGAGTTGTTCCCGACCCAGTACCAGACGGTGGCGTCCCCGAGCTTTGAGAACCGCACGTTCTACCGCGGGATCGAGTTCGAGTTAGCCGAGGCGCTGGTCAAGCAGGTCGAGTCGCGCACGCCCTACAAGGTGGTCGCCCCGGGCGTGGCCCAGACGATCCTCGAGGGCACGATCACCGAGGTAGAGCAGACCCAGCTGAGCCGGCGTCGGCCCGGCGGGGTACCCCAGGAGGTCGAGCTGACCATCACGATCGACTTCATTTGGAAGGACCTGAGCAGCGGCGAGGTGATCGCGGACCGCCGCGGATTCGTCTCCGTGGGCCGATATGTCCCAACCTCGGGCATCGGCGAGCCGTTCGAAATCGCCCAGCATCAGGCCGTACAGCGTCTGGCCGACGATATCGTGTCCGCCATGCGGTCCGATTGGTAGTTATCAGCCCCGGAATCGGTCTTCGCCCCTGGAATAGCCGATACTACCCAAGCAATCCCCGTTCGGCGGGCCTACAATGACTCGTCGATGAGCGGTCCACCGGGGCCGTCGACATCCCCAGAATAGCGTGAGAGACGTATGCCCGATCCCAACAGCCCCGATCCGAACGGCCGCAACCGCAACCAAGGCCCCCAAGGCCCAGGTAACAACGGCCAGCCACCTCGCAACCCCAACCTGATGTCGCGCGGCGTCTTCAGTTGGCTGCTCATGGGCGCGCTGGTCGTCGCGCTGTTCCTCATGTTCAGCACGCAAACCAACCGCCCGACCGTCGTCACGTGGTCAGAGTTCAAGATCCACCTGGCTGAGGACGAGTTCACCGAGCCGGTCGTCGTCGAGTCGGCCCAGATCATCGGCGAGCTGAAGGAAGGCGTCGCCGGGGCCATCGCCGAGGGCGCACCCAACAACAAGATCGCCGTCAAGATCGACGCCGACACCAAGCGGTTGTTTGTCAATGAAATGAACGAGCAGGGCTGGCCCAATAAGATCAACACGGGTAGCGGCATCTTCCTGCAGTTGCTGATCAACTGGGGCCCGTTCTTCCTGATCGCGTTCCTGATCTACTTCTTCGTCTTCCGTTCGCTGCGCAACGCCGGCGGCGGCCCGGGCATGCTCGGCAGCTTCGGTCGCAGTAAGCACAAGCTGGTCAATAAAGAACACTCCACCGTCACCCTCACGGACGTTGCCGGTATCGAGGAAGCCAAGGACGAGATCGGTGAGATCATCGAGTTCCTCAAGAACCCCAAGAAGTTCCAGCGCCTCGGCGGCCGGGTGCCGCGCGGCGTGCTGCTGATCGGTTCGCCCGGCTGCGGCAAGACGCTGCTGGCCAAGGCGGTCGCCGGCGAGGCCGACGTGCCGTTCTTCTCCATCAGCGGTTCGGACTTCGTAGAAATGTTCGTCGGCGTCGGCGCGTCACGTGTCCGTGACCTGTTCAAGCAGGCCAAGGACTCGTCGCCGTGCATCATCTTCCTGGATGAAATCGACGCGGTCGGACGTCGTCGAGGCAACGGCTACTCCTCCGGCGGCCACGACGAACGCGAGCAGACCCTCAACGCCATCCTCGTCGAGATGGACGGCTTCGAATCCAACGACCAGGTCATCGTCATGGCGGCGACCAACCGCTCGGACGTGCTGGACCCGGCGCTCACCCGCCCCGGCCGGTTCGACCGCCAGATCACCGTCCCGCTCCCGGACGTGCGCGGACGAGTCGAGATCCTGAAGGTGCACAGCCGGAAGATCAAGATGAGCCCGGACGTGGACCTCGAGAAGCTCGCCCGCGGCACGCCGATGTTCTCCGGCGCCGACCTCGCGGCGATCATCAACGAGTCCGCCATCGGCGCGACCCTGCTGAACAAGGACTTCGTCGAGCAGGAAGACCTCGAAGAGGCCCGCGACAAGGTCAAGTGGGGCCGGGCCCGCAAGAGCCACAAGGTCGAGGAAGAGGAGCGCGTCGCGACCGCCTGGCACGAAGCCGGGCACGCCGTGGTGCAGTACCTGCTGCCCAACGCCGACCCGCTGCACAAGGTCACCATCATCCCGCGCGGCCAGTCCATGGGCGCGACCATCGGCCTGCCCGAGAAGGACCGCCACAACTACACACGCAAGTACATCCACGACACCCTGCGTGTCCTGTGTGCCGGCCGCATCGCCGAGGAACGCAAGACCACCGACGTCTCCTCCGGCGCCGCGATGGACATCCGCATGGCCACCAGCATGGCCCGCCACATGATCCTGCAGTGGGGCATGAGCGAACGCCTCGGCTTCGTGGACTTCTCCCCGCAAGACGACGGCAACTCGCTGATCCCCGAGCAGTCCTTCTCCCCCGAGACCGCACGCATCATCGATGAGGAAATCAAGAGCCTCACCGACAGCGCATACGAAGACACCGAACGCCTGATCGGCGAGCACTGGCAGCAGGTCTGCGACCTCGGCGAGGCGCTATTGAAGTACGAAACCCTCAACGCCGACGAGGTCGACAAGATCATGTCCGGCGAAAAGCTCGCCAAGGCCACCGTCAGCGAGCTCCTGCAGGCCGAAAAGGAAAAGGCAGACGCAGACGCCGCCCCCGCCGACAAACCCGAACCCGACCAGGGCGAAACCCCGCCCGGCATCATGCCCAGCCCCGCATAGCCGGACGCCGCATCAACAACACCACCCACCCCAAAGCCCACGCATCGCCGTGGGCTTTTTCTTTGCCGTGTTCAACTGCCGTGAAGGATACGCTATAGTTTCTTTACATCTGCTTTGTGTCACGATCTATCCGGAGCATGTCCGTGGACGAGAACTCCTACGACCTGGTTGGCCATCCCGACGATGGTTACCGAGCCGATCCTTCAGGTGCGACGGCGGCTGCTGTACCGCTGGACTACGACCTGCCGTGTCGGCACTGCGGCTACAACCTGCGCGGCCTGGATGAATCTCGCGCCTGCCCCGAATGTGGCACAGCGGTGGGACGGTCGCTGCTCGGTGATCAGCTACGCTTCAGCGATCCGCAATGGGTCGCGACGCTGGCCAGGGGCGCAAACTGGATCCTGTGGGGCGTGCTGATCAATCTGTTGCTCACGGTCGTCGGTTTCTTTGTAGGTATCGGTTTCGGCGCTAGTGGTGGGAATCCGGCGTCGGCAGAACAGTTAATGGGCATCCTCTCGGTTCTGCCCGCCGTCATGTTTGCATTCGGCGTGTGGTTGATCACCTCGCCCGAGCCGGGAGTGATCGAACAGAGCAATGTTCAACTGCGTAACCTGCTTCGTTTCTCGGTCTTGTTTACGTGTGTCGTTACCCTGCTAAGTGTCGGGATCACCGGGGCATCGGACCTGGTTACCGGGATAGTCGGCGTTATCTCCGGGATCGTCTGGCTGATCGGGCACTTTGGGCTATTTGTTTACGCCAGGCGGCTCGCCCTGCGTGTGCCCGATTATGAGTTGGCAAAGCAAACCAAAACCGTCATGTGGGGCGTCGCCATCTGCATGATCGGTTTCCTCGTGTTCGGCATCCTGGCGGTGATCGTGGGTATCGCGACCAGCGGGACGGGCTTTGCCGTGATGGCAATCCCGCTATGTGTGTTGTCTGTGGCGTATCTGGTATTTATGATCTGGTCTCTGGTGCTTTTGTTCAGGTATCGGCGTGTCTCTCTGGCGGCTGCCGACGAAGCCCGGCGCACCTGGGCGGTCGGCACATAATCAAGATGGGTCATCGACATCAACAAAAAACAGCCCCACCCGGGAGGGTGGGGTTTTCATAATCAATTCGTAATCTGACTCGTGCTCAGGCTCACGCCGCGCGTGATTCGGCGATCGGCTTGGCGGTCGTAGCGGGGCGGTCGGTAGCTTTGCTGTTTGTATCCACCGACGCGGTCAGCGGACGGACGATCCGTGGGCCCAGACCCTGACCCCGTACGACCCGGCCAACCCGTCGCCCGGCATACAGCCGGACCGCCAGGTAGATCCCCCACAACCAACACACAGCCAGGTAAGCCGCGAGCACATAGATCAGGATGCTCATGCCGTCGCTCCTATTCGCCCCAAGTACGCTGGCATGGGAGGGGTGGGTCAAACCGGTCGGACACTGACCTATAGATCGGCAGGTGAACGCCGATCCTGCCAGTTTTCTCCAGTCTGACTCAGGCCGCACTGTGGGTCCGGCCGGGCGCCAGGTCGTCTGCGGATAGCAATTGGTCAGCCTGGACGGGGCGACTAAGTGATTGACCAATAAGGCTTTTTAATTCTTTTGCCGGGATGCCCGTCCCGGGCCGCTTGACCGTCAGGTCCGCCTCGCTCAGCACATGGCCCGCCGGCAGGTCTGCCGTCGCCGCCACACTCTGACGGGACACCTCGCGCACGTCCCGCTCGACCGGCTGGACACGCTTGCTGCTCGGCCCGAGCATCGCCTGGGCCTCACGGATCAATCGCACGTACTCAGCGAACTGCCCCGGATCGGCGCTGCTCGCGTGGTCCGGCCCTGATGCGCCCCGGTCATATGTCAGGTGTTTCTCGATCACCACCGCGCCCCCGGCCGTCGCCAAGGCGCCGGTCTGCACCGACTGCGTGTGATCCGAATACCCCGCCGGCAGGCCGAACCGCTCACGCAGCACACGGATGCCGCCCAACGCCGCAAGTTCGTTCGGCGTCGGGTAACTCGAAACGCATTGCAGCAAACACCCGCCCGCCCGATGGCTCCTCAGCAGCGACGCGGCCGCTTCGAGTTCATGCAATTCACACGTCCCCGTGGAAATCAGCATCGGCTTGCCTAACTCGGCAACCGCCTCCAGCAACGGCGTATTCACCGCGTCCGGCGAAGCGATCTTCACCGCATCCACATCAAGTTCTTTAAGTGAATCTACATCTCCCGGGCTGAACGGCGTGACTATCAGCTTCAGGCCAAGCGACCGCACATACTCACCCAGCCGGCCCATCGCCTCGCTATCCAGCGCCAGACTACGCAGCAGCGCTTTGGCGTCCGCCGCCTGGCCTGCCTGGTAGCCCGCCAGCCTGGATTGCCTGGACAGCAGCCGATCGGGATTGAATAGCTGCAGCTTGACCGCGTCCGCCCCCGCCTCGGCCGCCGCCTCGATCAGCACACGCCCAAGACGCTCGCAGCCGTCGTGGTTTACGCCGATCTCAGCGATCACCCCCACGTGCCCCGCCCGGGTCGAGTCCGCCTGCCGGTACCAGTTCTCCGCGTGCTCCATATCCCGGTTATCGGTCAGGTTTGACCCGTTTCGACAGCAACGCTAACGTTATGCCCCTCCCACCCATAGCTAGAGCCTATTCCGGCGGGTAGAATAGGGCTTTCGGGCGGAGCACCCCGACCGGGTAGCTCAGTTGGTAGAGCATCGGCCTTTTAAGCCGCGGGTCCTGGGTTCGAGTCCCAGCCCGGTCATTTCCGCCTGAACCGGCCTCATTTCCCATGAGGCCGGTTTTTTCTTGAAAAAAAAGGGTTTACAGCTTTCGAGGTTGTCAGAATCTGTACCCTCCCCATCTTCTCGGTTGCATTGGATCGCATCGCTTTGCGTCCCTACTACTGGGGCTACTGCCGGGGTTGAATTTGGGCTTAGTTCTTTACCAAGGCTGAGGTTACCGATGCGACCGAACACATAAATAGTGTTAGGGTCTACTAGTTGATAACATCACGTTCGATGGGCCAGTCGCATGAGTGATACCGTCACGATCACTGCCACAGTTGTCGTGTCCGTGATTATTGCGGCCATGTACCTATGCTCCAATCGTTCAAGGCAGCTACATGATGTGCATTTGGACCTGAAGGCCAAGAGCAGAGAACAACAATCTGGATCTAAAGGGGCAGATCAGGTGGATGGCGAACATATAGTGGACTATCTCGCATGCAATGGAACCTTCTCCTGGGATGAGAACGGGAATCAGCATCACGCCACAATCTCGTTTGATCTTCGAGTAGATCAAGCTGGTGTTATCCACCTCACGATTGAGGACCAACCGCTCACGAACGATAATCTCTGGATCAACCAGGCTTTCTCTAGCTCGTCTCCAGTCGTCGCAGCACTGAAACTTGAAGGTCACAACGAGGAAGGTCTAGTTCTTCGTAGTGACTCAGTGCATCTTAATGCTGTCCGAACGCAAAGCACACTGAACGTCGTGACTCTACAACTGAGGGGCCAAGCAGAACGATTGACAGCATTTGCAGCAAACAGTGCGGACACCTCGGTACAGGAATACCAGGCTGAGTATTGGGTTGCGGGCTTGAGATGGTTTAAGGGCTCGACATTCACTGTCGCAGATACAGAGATTTCTGTTGGCGGAGATGTTCGACCTAAAGATGCTCTGTTGACACCTTACCCCGCTTCATTCATCCCGGCTAACGCCGGATGGCGTAGGCCAACACTCTCATCGCGGTGTCGATCATCCGGCCGCGGTGCGTCTTGGCGTTCAGCGTCGAACCCGTCGTCCGTTTCAACGCACTGTTGTAACACTCCACCAGCCAACGCCTGCCGTAGCCCAACCTCTTCAGCGTCCGGTCCGTCATCAGCGAGCGGTATTCGCCACCCGGCGGGCCCTCTTTGTGTTTCACCGGCTTGATCACCGGCATCACGCCCCAGCCCTCGTGACAATAACGATGCACCCACTCCGCGTCGTAGCCGGGGTCGGCGTACATGATGTCAGGCCGAACGCTGCGAGCCGCCTTGTCCATCAGTTCACGCGCGTGCGTCTTGTCGTTGCCCGGGCCGTAGCCGAACACCGCAGACGCCGGGATCAGCGATCCACCCAGCACCAGCACCGATACCTTCACGAATCCCCGGCGTTTCTTCCCACTTCGGCTCACGTAGTGGGCGCTGGCGCTGCTGGTCTCCAGGCCCGTCGCGTCCATCGCCGACTCCTTGCACGCCGAATCGTCGGCTTCATGCGCCGCCTTCGCCAACGTCGACAACATCGCGTCCAGCACTTCCAGCACACCCACGCGGTGCGCGAACTTGTTCAGTGTCGAGTAGTTGGGCAAGTGTTTCAATCCCATCGCACGACGCAACTCACCGCTGACCTCCAGCTGCTCGATCACGCCGCGGTACGTCGTCTTCCAGTACGCCCGCAGCACCAGACACGTCATCAGTTGCGGCCGCGTGAAGTCGTGCCGGCTCTTGTAGCTGCCGTACGGCGACAGGTGTATCCGCGCCAGCTTCATCGACAGCTTCACCAACCGTACCATCGCCTTGGGCTTGCCGGCCTCTGCATCCTTGCTCTTGCTCATCCACCCATTGCAGCGCCATCGGGCTCGGTTGTCAAGATGGTTTCAACAGGGCAGATGAATTCGAAAACATTACACCACTTGTCTTGACTTATTACGGGTTCTTGACAGCAAAATTCTTTAAATTATACGGGGGGCCCAGAAGCACACTTCTCGTGAGACATGTGCCCACTATTACAGGATATTTGGCTGCTCTACAGAATGGTGTCGAAGAATTAAGAAGATTCCACAAAGGCGCGTACAATGGCAAGATTACAACGGTTAACTTATTGCCAGGTGTTGAAAAGAAAATCGCCGCCACAACCTGGATTGTGTTTACAGGCAGTCGTGATAAGAACCTGTGTGAGAAGCCTCGATTGAGCCGATGAGTGGGTTATGACACGGACGTCTTACCCATCGGACCTGACGGACGAACAGTGGGCCTTGATCCAGCGGATGATCCCGCCGGCGGAGCCGGGCGGTCGGCACCGCAGCGTGGACATGCGCGAGGTGTTTAACGGCATCCAGTACCTGCTGCGCACCGGTTGCTCGTGGCGACAACTGCCGCACGACCTGCCGCCCTGGGGCACGGTGCATTACTACTACCGCCGGTTCCGGCTCGACGGCACGTGGGAAACGATCCACGACAAGCTGCGTGAAAAGGTCCGGCGTCGGGCCGGCCGCAAGCCCACACCCAGCGCCGCGATCCTCGACAGCCAGTCGGTCAAGACGCACCACAAAGGGGGGAGCGTGGCTACGACGCGGGCAAAAAGACCCTTGGCAGGAAGCGTCACCTGATCGTCGATACACCCGGGCTGCTGATGGACGTGGCGGTGCATAGCGCAGGCATCCAGGACCGCGACGGCGGGGACGAGGTGCTGTTGAAGTTGGTCAATCGCTTCACGCGTTTGTCGGTGATCTGGGCCGACGGGGGTTACGCCGGCTCGTTCGTTGAAGAAGCGAAGCTGATCTATCGTCGGGTCATCGAGATCGTCAAGCGATCGGATGCGGGCCGGTTCGTGGTGCTGCCCAAGCGTTGGATCGTCGAACGCACCTTCGCCTGGCTGGGCAGGTATCGTAGGTTGAGCAAAGACTACGAAGACCTGGTCGAAAGCAGAGAGACGATGATCAAACTGGCGATGACCAACCTCATGATCCATCGGCTACAGCCGGGATGATGAGCTTTTCGTACAGGTTCTCAAGCCAGCAGCAGTCGGTCATATCTCATCTGGCTGGAGATCGTATTTACGCGCGGGTTCGGGACCTATGTAACAAAAGAATGTTAATAAGTATGTTCAAGAACCGCCTTTAAAACATGCCGGGGCTGCTGTGCGAGATGATCGATCTTATCACGTTCGCTCCACTCAAGGGGGACACAGCGGCCCGCATGATGAACGAATTAATATTAAGAATATCTGTTGACACGCTTACACAATATGTGGATACTTGAGTCCAATAACTGATCAGGGGGCTTCCGTGGCCGAGGGATCCAAAAAACACGTGCCCAGATGATACTAGGAGGCTGCTATGCCGCGTTGGCAGAAGCTGGAACGTCATGATGCGCTCATTCATCGTTACAAGGAAGCGGTACGTAACGCGATCGCATACGCCTGCCCACGGCTGATGGGGGAGAGGGCTTCTGTTTCGACTTCGGAACGCCCACCGGCGGGCATGGAGCCGCTGGAGCCCAGGCTGTTGTTGTCCGGAACGGTGTCGGGGACCGTGTTTGCGGATACCGATGCTGACCACGTGTACCAAAGCGGGTCAGATACACTGCTTCAAGGCTGGCGTGTGTTTGTCGATGAGGACACAAGTGGTGAATGGGAACCGGGTGAGGGCTTTGATACAACTAATGCGAACGGCATGTACAGCCTGTTGGTCGATCACGATGTCCCGCACACAATCATCGCTGAGAATCCAAACGCCTCCGATGGTTGGGCTGTGACTGATCCCGGAGCCTCGGGCCATACAATAACGGTAGGGGAGGATCAGACCGATAGCGGCAACGACTTTGCCGTGGCGACAGCCAGCATCTCTGGGCCAACCACCGTCGGGGAAAACGTGCTTAACCCTGCCTCTTATACGCTCAACCTATCCGCGCCCGGATTGAACAGTCCCGTCTGGGATATTGTCTGGGGTGACGGGGGTTCGAGTTTGGGGGTAGCCGGCACGGTCGCACAGTATCAATATCTGGACGGCCCCGAGACGCACACGATTACAGCTACGGCGACCGATGGGCAAGACAGCAGCATTGTGATTGATGCTGCGCCACTCCAGGTCAACGTACAAGACGTTGCCCCAATGTTCCACGGTTTGACCGTGGATACGGGCCATGCACTACAACCGCTGCTGCAAGGCATCAGTGCCGATTACACGCTGCAAATTCTCGAACCGGGTCAAGACCCGATCACCCAAGTGGTTGTTGACTGGGATGACGAGAGTAGCAATACAACGTTGATCAACCCGCCGGGTGGCGGGTTCATCAGCATTGACCTGGGAGCCCATATATATCACGACCCAGGCACATTTAATCCGACCTTTACTGTAACCACGGATGACTCGGGGCCGATCGTTATGACCACGTCTGTGGTGGTCGGTGACGTCATCCCGGACCTGTCCGGCCAGATCAGTTCCACCAGTGTCCTCACGGGCGAGGTCGTGACGCTGGATGTCACCGCGAGTTACCCGGTTGCGCTGGATGACACGGTGACCGACTGGCAGGTCGATTGGGGCGATGGATTCATTCAGGAACTGCCTGCCACAGAGTTGTCGGGGTCGTTCGCGCACATCTACGACACCGCCGACAGCTACGCCATTACGGTTAAAGCCAAGGACAGCGACGGGCAGTGGTCCATCCTGAGTGACGATTTAAACGGCGACCTGACAGGCGATGGCTTTGTTGGCCTTGACGATCTGGATATCGTGCTCAACAATTGGAGCTCGTCTGTCACACCAGGTGATCTGTCCAAGGGGGATTTAGACGGCGACGGGTTTATCGGCTTAGGTGACCTGGACATCGTCCTCAACAATTGGAACAAGCAGGCGTTTAGTTTCGATATCCAGGTGGCTGCTGGCGCAGGTGTCGATCCGATCGTGGTGGATACCCCCTCCGATCAGGATGTTGTCCAGAACGGACTCAGCCTGCGCGAAGCCCTCGCCCTGGCCGCCAGCCACCCTGGCCCGGACACTATCACGTTCGATCCCACGGTCAACAACATCATACTTGGGCTCGGTGAACTGTTGATCGAAGATGATGTGTCGGTCCTTGGTCTTGGGACCGGTCAACTCACTATCGCCGGCTCGACGGCACTCGGCGAGGAAAGCCGTGTGTTCAATGTGAGTAGCGGGGTGACGGCAACGATTGACGGCATGACGATCAGGAACGGTCACGCGTTGGGCCCTGGCGGTGGCATCTTGAACGCTGGGCACCTCACCCTCAACGACGTGGTGCTTACCAATAACACGGCCGACACCTATGGCGGCGGCGTGTTCACCAGCGACGGCTCGCTGACGATCAGCAACAGCTCGATCACTGACAACGTGGCGAGCGGGAATATCGGCGGCGGGATCTATGTCTACAACTGCGCCCTGACCGTTTCTGACAGCACCATCGATGGCAACACCGCGCTAACAGGTGCGGGGCTCTACCTGACCGGCTCTGGCGCGACCGCGGGCGTTTCACGATCGACGATCTCGAACAACCTGGGCGTCAATAGTGCCGGTGGTCATGGCATCTATGGCAATTCTTATGCCGGAGCTCAGACCTACACAAATGTCACGATCTCCGGTAATGAGGGCGACGGGATCGCCTGGAACGGCGGAGACGGCGTGACGTTGGTGAACAGCACGATCACCGATAACCGAGGCCGGGGCTTCAAGAGCGACTTCTCCTCCGCCTACGCGTATAACTCGATTATCGTCGGCAACAACGATACCGACCTGTACCAAATACTGACAGGCAGCAACAACCTGATCGGCTCGCTTGAACAGGTCAGCGCCTCCACCCTCGTGCCCGAGAATCAGGTCAACGTCGATCCGGCAGACGTTAAGCTCGCCCCTCTCGGTTATTACGGCGGATCGACACAGACCCATGCGCTGGAGATCGGCAGTCTCGCCATCGACGCCGGTGACAACGCCTTCATCAGCGAGGCAACCGATCAGCGCGGCGAAGATCGGATCTATCACGGCACGGTGGATGCTGGCGCCGTTGAACAGCGATTCCCAGTCCCCACGATCACCGGTGCGGTATCAACCCTGCAAGGGGCAGACCCCTACGTCTTGTCGCTGGGCTACTACGGCCCGACCCCGACACAATGGGTCATTGATTGGGGGGACGGCCAGATCCAACGCGTAGAAGGCAGCCCGGACACGGTCAGCCACGTATACGGGATCGATGGCGTCACACATACGGTCAAAGCGTGGGCTTTTGATCTGGATCACCCGGCCGATGATTTTTCCGAAAACACGTTCGTCATCGAGGCCGAGAGCTACTACCGTAACCATAAAGGCAAAGACGACACCGATAACAGCGGTATCGACGCCTCGGCTAGTGATTGGGGGATTCAGACAGACGCGACCGCGTCCGGTGGATCGCATATGGCTGTTCCGGAAGACTCTCCGGAATTGGATGTGCTGCTTAACGATATCGGTGCGCGGATGGACTACGCCGTCTGGGTCGATACGCCCGGCACGTATTACGCCTGGGTGCGGATGAAGGGGGCCTCTACGACGAGTGACTCGGTCCACATCGGTGTGGACGGGGTGATGAAGTCCGATCGGGGCGAGGGCATGACCGACGCCTCAACCCAGTGGCATTGGGAGCAGAACGCCAACGGGACCGCGGTGGATCTGGGGTATCTGGATGAGGGATTGCACCGCGTGCATGTCTGGATGCGTGAGGATGGCACGCTCGTAGACCGAATCCTGCTTACCACCGACACCACGCTGGATCTGTCGGCCGAATCCGGGGCGGGGCCCGATACGACCGACCTGGATACGGAGGCATATGCCGCGACGCCGATCACGGTGAGTGTGACCGAGAGGCCCGATGTCACCTTGGAGTCGACGATCAGAGACTTCAAGGATAGCCATGTCGACTTCCAGATCCCGGCCTCGGGTTTAGTTTATAACTTAATTGAAACGGATCTGGACACGACAGATCGCAAGCCTGATCTAAACACTTCTGGTACACATGAGTCGATTGATAGCGCGGCCTCATTTGCTCAGTGGTATACGGATGTGTCGGGTATTAACCAATCGATTTCATTTGATATGGTTCTTGAGCCGATTGGCCTAAACCGTTACGGGTTTACGGATACTTCATTCTTCCCCATCGATGACCAGCTATTTGGAAATGAAGGCCGTGATAATAACTATCACTTCACCTTGGAGTTGCATGGAACATTTACATACCATGCCGGTCAGGAATTCGAGGCGGTCAAGTCAGACGATGATCTGTGGATATTTATCAATAACACACTTCTCGTCGATTTAGGTGGTGTTCACCCGCCGGAAGATGGGGTATTCCCCCTGGATAGCTTGGGGTTGACTGACGGGGCGACCTACCCATTTGACCTATTCTTTGCCGAGCGTCGAACTTCGCTTTCCAATCTAGTCTTCGAAACCAATATCGAGGACTTGGTGTTCGCCGAGTCAGACCTCATCCTCACAGAGGATCAGGACATGGTCACCACGGATCAGACCGAGCACGTCACGGGACAGTCGGCGAGTTTCGCCGCCCCTGCGGTGATCGACCGCGGGCCGATCCGGATCGACTTCTCCGGCCTCGCGTTCGACGCAACTTCCACCAGCGACGTCAACGACGCATTTGAGCTGGCGCTGCTTGACGCCGACGGGAACCCGCTCATCCCGACGATCGGCGCCGGGCTAGACGCCTTCTTTAACTGGTCGCAGGGGCAATCGGTTCTCCTAGCAGACGACGTCGCACTGACACTTGACCCGGGGAACACGTCGGGCCAGATCTTCGTTGATCTTGCAAATATGACCGGTGTAGCGGAAGGGGACCCGCTGACGTTGGTTGCCCGGTTGGTAAACAACGACGCGGACGATACCACGACCGTCACGATCGATTTTAATATCGAGAACGGCGTGCCTACCGACGACACGATGCCGGCTACAACAAGCAATCTGCTGCCGGATACACCCAGTCGTAAGTCCCACGAATACATCTCGTACAGTAAGTTGTCGGACGTGTCCGCGGGCTTTGAGATCGACTTCAAACACACCTCGTACACACCGAACACGGACGGGAGCTCCGGCGGAACACTTTATACAAGCGTCGACATTACAAAGACAAGCCAGGTCCAGGCCCGCGGTGATCTGATCTTAACCTTCCCGGGGCTATTTACACAGGATGCGGCATCGGTGGTGCAGTCTGATGCCTTCCTTGCGGCGTTTGATGGTGTCGTCACGACTACCAGCGCCGCCGTACCCGTTGGTACGCCGTATCTGATCCTCAACGATCTTATGGATTCCGGGCACGGTGGCTTCTACGAGGCCGGCCAAGTCATTCATGACCTGCTCATAACGTTCGAGCATCCGGGCAACGATCGGTTCGACTTCAACCCGGTCATCCTGGGCCAGACCAACGAGGCGCCTGGCATCACGTCCGATCCCTATGCAGAGAACCGCGGGGATGCTATGCCCGTAGCGACGCCGATCCCCGGGGCAAGCGAGACACAGCACCTTGAGGTGACGGTCGGACAAGCCTTGCGTTACATCGTCGGCACATCCGATCCGGACGGCGACCCGGTCAATGTCAGTATCATTGACGGGCCGTCTGATGCCGAATTGATTGATTCGAACAACGACGGATACACCGACACGATAGAGTGGACCCCGGCGGCGGGGGATGTCAATACCCACTTGTTCCGCATACGCGCTACCGATGTCTACGGGCTGTTTAATCCGGCCAATGACCAGACTTTCGTGGTGAGCGTGGTGGACACTATCGCGAACCGTCAGCCTTACTTTGACAGCACCCCGGTTATCAAGGCGGAACTCGGTAAGCCATACAAATATGATTCTCTGGCGATCGACCCGGACGGGCATACCGTGAATTACACGGGCTCGATCGGCGTACAGCCCAAGCGGTACCGCATCGATCTCGGGGCCGACATGGTCGTCAATACGTTGAACAATCCCGATTCAGCCAGCACGGTTGACATCGATTACCTCATATTCTTCAGCGGGGCGGACGCCCCGGCGAACGGCCTGTCGGTGAGCTCCTTCTCAAATATCCGCCTCTACGAGGCCGATTGGCCCGGTACGGCCAAAACCATCCAACTCTCCGATCTGCGGATTGCGCCTTCCGGCACGCCCGCCTCCAACGCCTCGTACGAACTGTTCGGGGCGAACCAGGGGATCCGGCTCGAAGGGGGGGGGTTCTGGGGCTATGAACTCGGTAGCACCTACAGCGTGACCGAAAACACCATCCTCGAGTTCACATTCGTCGGTGAGGTGGAAGGGTTGACGCACGGGGTGAGCGCAGCCGATTCCCTTACCAGCGCCACCGTCTTCCGGTCCTTCCCGGTTTACGGTGAGAGCGTTGTGCCGAACATAGATGGAAAGGCTGGATTTAACAATACCTATGACGACTACAGCCCCATCTGGGATACCACGCCTGACTTCGAGGTAGACCCCACGACCGGCATGGTGACCTGGCATAACGTCCCGGCCGACCTATTAGGTGAATGGGTCCACATGACTGTTGTAGCAGACGACCAGCAGGTCCCGGCGTTGTCGGCCACGCAGGGCTACGACGTGTTGATTACCGCTGATCAACCGCCCGCTACCCCGCAGGCACCAATAATCTGGACGGAAAGCCTGCCGGAGCATGAGCTCTCGGATACGTCAAATCCCGCGATCGGGGATGTCAAGGTTGACAACGACACGCCGTTGATCGATCTGGATATGGATCCGGACGGATCGTCAGTCAATAAGATTATCACAATCACGATGCCGTCGCCGGAAGATACCGGGACAACCATTCCGACAGTACTTTCTGACCTGCTTGATTCTGTCAAGAACCCTAGCACATATGATGATTTATCAATCTTAAGAATTGATCCTACTGATACCGTCGTCGATCCTGATGACGGGGTTGTTACGGATATCGAGATGTTATTACAGTTGTTGCAGTCCCGTGATGGAACGGGCGTCATCATTCAAGATGGCTCAGTAGTGGTGTCTGGCCATCATAAAACAGGGCTAACCGACAGCACCATTGGGATGTATGCGAATGGTAGTACTACATACAATCTTGTTGATGATTTGAAGTATGGGTTTGTATTGAGTACGGGAGATGTGGGGGAATACGGATCTGGGCAGAACGATACATTCGGCGAAACCGAGGTGTATGCGGACAATCTTGATCCTGAGATTGAACGTCTGATGGATTCGATTACTGGGAAGAATCAGACAGGCCCGAATTACTACTCGCATGATGATGCGACAAAGTTTGAATTCGAATTTAAGATGTCCGGCACAGATAAAGATCGGATCTACTTTGATGTTGTATGGGGATCAGAGGAATTCGAATACTTTGTGAATTCGGCAAAGCTTGATGGATTTGGCATATACTTATTTACGAATGTTGACAAAGACGATCATTCGTTGCCTCAGGCGACTTTAACACTAAGTCATGATACCGCCACCACCACACACGCCACCCATGGGACGAGCACCCTATTCCAGTCATATCACGAAAATATTGATCATGGCCCGTTAGAGTATAAGGCAGAACTGGATACCACATTCACGTGGGAGGATATTTCCACGACCGGCACGGCGTTGTGGGGTGGTGGTTCAACCGCAGAGGATGACACGGTTGAATTGACAAGTACAGATCTAGGCGGATTTAACTTCACATATCTGGGCGAAGAGTATGACTCTTTGTATATTAGCTCGAATGGTCTCATCACATTTGACACCGCCGATGGGATCGGCAGCAATGTAGAGTTGTTTACCTACCAGCACCGTGCGATAGCGCCATTTTGGGATGACCTTGAAGTGTCAACCACCGGCGAAGTCTTTTGGGAGGTGCTAGATGAAAATACTGCAGCAGAACGGCTAGTAGTTCAATGGAACAATGTTAGTTTTAATGATGAAGCCGCGGGCGCAGACGCTATTACTTTCCAGGCTGTGCTGTACAACAACTACCAGGCCATGGGCGAGGAGACTGTGGGCGATGACATCCGATTTGCGTATCAGGATATGACATCGTCAGTTCTAGACGTAGATGGTCGTTCGGCTACAGTCGGGTTGTCGGGCAAGTACAACGATGACCGGGATGCGCTTGCTTATTACAACATCGCGACGCGCCCCGGGTTTGTTCCCGATTCCGAGCATCCGTCAGCAAGCCTATATAGTGGTTCAGAGGATGATTACATCGGCGAACTGCCGATCAATGTCGACCACCCCCAGATGCACGGGGAGCTCGATGATGGCACATTTACTCTAGATGAGCCGTATGTCAAAGGGACTGAGCTGAATGCTGTAATAGTGCCAAGTCAGGACGTCGATGGCGTCGTTACATCCACTGAAACACCTGTAATGCGTTTTGAGGCGGATGTAAGATACAATTTGGATTCAAGTGATCACGTTAACCGCATCATATTTGTTATTGCCGATACAGATGATCCTCAGAGAGATAGTACCGCGTATATCTCCCCGATCAGCGGCGTTCCATTCGGACCGTGGAATCTGGATCTGATATCTACAGATCCAAGCGTCCCGATCACGGTTCAGGCGTCTACCAACCATGATGATGTGACGGCTGGGTCTGAGGTCGACTTTAATGTCACCATACCGGTCATTGATGAGCCCAAGAGTTTCGATCTGCAGATTGTAGATAGAGATCATGCGGGTGTAGTTCACGGCTCTGTCCCGGTTCTTGTTAACCAGACCTACTTCACCCTTATCGAAGCCACCGACCCGGACGGCGATGACGCCAATCTGGTCTATGAATTCGTGGGCAATTCGCACGGCGCCGCGTTTGTAGCTGGGCAGCCGGGCGTGGTCAGTTGGAACCCGACATCGACCGGAACCTATCCCGTAACGGTCCGGGTGACCGACGAGCAGGGTCTGACCGATGAACAGGACTTCGTCATCGAAGTATTGCCGATTAATGCAAGCAACAACGATCCGGTGATCGATAACCTGCCGCTTGCCGAAACCTTGGATGTGGTCATCGGGGATCCGGTGACATTCACGGTAGAGGCAAGTCAACCGGGCGGCGATAACGATGAGCTGTACTTCTACGCCGCAAATGCGCCGTTAACTGGATTCTCGCTTGATTCTAAGACGGGTGTGATCGAGTGGACGCCTAGTCTTGTTGAAACTCGTCAGATTGAAATCTACGTATCAGACAGTCGCGGCGGGAGCGATATGGAGTTGTTGTCCGTCTCGGTGACCCAGGCCCCGGTCACGGTAAACACACCGCCCGAGTTGACGATCGCCGGGCCGGAGAGGGTGTATGCCGGCCAGAAGTACGAGGCGACGATATCGGTTGTCAACCATGAAAATGACAAGCTCACGTATACCCTGAGCAATGAACCGCAAGGCTTAACGATCAGCCCGGACGGTACCCGTCTGGTATGGGAGCCAAGTGAGATTGATATTGACTCACACGTCTTTATCCTCTCGGTATCTGACGGACGCGGCGGTAGTGATGCCGAGATGGTGGTCCTGGATGTGTTGGACCCGAACCTCCCGCCGGAGCTGGGGGAAGCGGCGCTGCCCCGCGCCAAGGCCGGGCTGGACCAGGACACATTGACGCCGGGTAATCAGCCGTACACATACGAGTTGCCCGTGTCTGATCCGAACAATGATCCGCTTGTGTACGAGGTTGATGAAGCCTCTGACGCATTAGGCATTTCGGTTGTAGATGGTGTCCTAACCTGGGCGAATCCCGATACAGATCCTGGTGTGATCACGGCGTACCCGATTACGGTCGATGTGTATGACCGCCGTGGTGGTCATGACCGCCGTACCTACTGGCTCGAGGTTGGCCCCGATGCGGCGCCACAGTTTAATGACGCTGAGGTGGACCCGGTCTTCCTCGGTGAGGCATGGCATTTTACGGTGAGCGCTTATGACGCGGAGGACGGCCCGTCCGGCGTCGGCAGCGGGATGACCTTCTCGATCGATGATCAATCGCTTGCACGCGGGATCACGATCGACGAGCAGGCCGGTGACATGACCTGGACGCCTGCGAAGTCGGTCGAGCAGACCGTATTTGTGAGAGTTCGGGACTCGTACGGCAACACGAGCACGGCAGACCTGTATCTGCCGGTGAATGTACGTCCGCCAAGTAATGTCGCGCCAACTGTGACCGATGAGTTCATCAAACCAGCGGTCGAAGGGCAGGAGTGGACGTACACGATCGTGACTGAGGACGAGAACTTTGATGATGTGGCAATCCATCTAACAAGTTGGCCATTATGGTATTCGCCAACAACCCAAGATGGGATTAACACGCTAACCCTGACCGGTATACCTTCGGATATCCCGGAAGACGGGCGGTTGGATGAATTTGAATTTACCATCACGGATGGGGTGATTCCCGCGCCGATCGAGTATGGCTTGCCACTTTATGTGTTCGGCAACACCCCGCCGTTCATCACGTCCGGCGTCGTGTCAGCCAACCTTGAACTCGGCGTGGCGGCCGATCTGGAAGTCGAGTTGATTGATCCGGATGGCGATGATCTCTGGATCGAATTGATCTCGCCGGTGCCGGGTACCGGGTCCTTCAGCGTGGGGGCCGCTGCGATCAACGGTGAAGCGTTCACGGGCGCCAAGCTCAGCAACGTGTCGGACGACCACACGTCCGCAACCCCGATTGTCCTTAGCTTTACACCGGACGTCGCAGGTCTGCAGCAGGTTAAGATCCGGGTCACGGATTCGCACGGCCAGTCGGTGGATCACAAAATCGACCTGGACGTATACGACCCAAGTACGAACGCGGAGCCCTCGATCACGACCCGTACGAAAGTCGTGGCCGGCGAGCTTTACTCGGCGCAAGTCGACTTTAAAGACCCCGCCAACAAGGGCAGATATACGGACTACGCCTTTATTATCGACGGCAGCTTTAACCGTGCTACGACCCTCACCGATGTAACCGTAGGCGGAGAAAGCGTGCCCAGTGGCATGGCCATCGATGATCAGGGCCGTATCACATGGACCCCGGGTGTCGCCGATATCGGTGACACGTTCTCGTATCAGGTCGTGGTCGACACCGACGGTACCGTGGGCGGAATTGATGAGATACCCCTCGAGGTGATTGAGCTCGAAGTAGTCGAGCGTCTGGTCAACCACTTCCCCGTGATCGATGATATCGAGCCGATGTCATCGAACGGGAGTGAGCCGATCTCGTTTCTGGCGACGGCCACGGACCAGGACGGCGACCCGTTGGACTGGTCCATCGTCAGCGGGCCCGATACCGCCACGATCAAGCCGGACGGCCGCTTCACATGGTTGCCCGGTGATGATGAATATGGGAAGGAGCAAACAGTTACCATCCGTGTGGAGGATCGGCATGGCGGTTGGGACGAAGCGCCCCTCGTCTTGAAGGCCGATAGGACCTATATCCCCGGCAACTCCTCGCCGGAGATCATCTCTGAACCCTTAACGCCCGATACGGCGGGGTCCTGGGTCTATGACATCACGGCTAAAGATGATGACCCAAACGATACCATCTACTTCCGCCTCGAGGGCGATCCGACCTATATCGATGACCCGGACTTCGTCCTGGTCGATCACGGGGACGGCACGGCGACCCTGACGTGGAGTAATGCGCCGGATAGTGCCACCAAGAAGTTTTCCGTGGTCGCAGAAGACGACGGCGGACTGGCTCATCGCCAGATCATCACCGTGACGATGGGAACGTTTGACAGCCCAGATGGGGTTGTCGATACGCCGCCCAAGTTTGGTGCTGACCCGACATACAGCGTTATCGTAGGGAATACTTATACCTATGACACCAGTATCATCGACCCCGATGGCACGCCGGTGGTTCAGTTCGACGTAACGCTGGAGGTTGGCGGTGGGGCGCCAACGGCTGCACCGTCAGTCGCTGGGGATGTGATTACTTGGACACCCAATTCCAGTGATGTCGGGGTCTACAACGCGACCGTCACCGTCACCGAGGGTGGCGCCACGCTCGTGCGTACCTACAAGATCCAGGTTATCGATCCTGCTGGCCTAAATGCACCAGTGATCCAGCATGAGGCATTGACCGCCTCGCTTGGTGAGTCCTACCAATACGACGTGAAGGTGACCGACGGCGATAATACCTCGGCGCCCACGTTCTTCCTGCTAAACGGCGACGGCAATCCGGTCACTGCTATTGACGGCCTGTCAATCAGTGAGACCGGGAGGGTGACATGGACAGTGCCGGAGGATTATGTCCCGTCGGATCGTAGTTTTGAGGTGATCGTTACGGACGCGGATGGGTTGACGGATACGAATCTGTTTACCATTACCATCGTGCCGGATGCGGCACCGACCGTCACGCTGTCGGCCCCGCAGCGATATCCCAAGGTCGGCGATAACGTGGTCTTCTATATAGACGCGTCTGACGACCTGGGGTTGAGTAAGATCGAATTGGTGGTCACCCCGCCGGCCGGCAGCGGGCTGCCCGTGACGACGCTTCCCGTCAGCAAGCCCGGGGCGTTCTCCTACAACTTCTCTGACTTCACCGCGTTGACCGCCATCGATCCCGGTGACGTATACCAAGTTAAAGCACGGGCGTATGACACGCATGATCCGGCTCAGTCCACGGATAGCGCTACGGTGAATATCACGTTCGCGGTGGTCGACGGCAAGGCCCCAGTCTTAGGGCTGGCGTATCCGCTGCCCGGCCCGGTCATCACAAAGACCGTTGATCTGGAAGGCTGGATCGAGGATGTGGACCTGGACGAGTATTACGTAAAACTCACGCCGAAGGATGGGGGCCCGGCCATCTGGCTGGCTAACGCCACACCGGTGCAGCTGTCAGGCATTGGCTCAGAGGAGAACCCTGTTGCGCTTGCCACGATCAATCCGTCTCTGTTAAGTAACGGGGCGTACACACTAGAGGCTTATGCAAAGGATACGGAAGGCCGGTACTCAGGTGTTCACTTCTATGACATATCGATTGATAGCCTGAGTGTCGGCAAGCTAGGGAACGTGGTCTTGTCCAACACGGACCTGACCACCACCGTGGGCGGCCTGCCCATCAGTATCGAGCGTATGTACGACTCGTACAATGCCCAGGAAGATAGTGAATTCGGCTATGGGTGGTCGTTCGATCTTCTCGAAGGCAAGATGGAAATCTCGGGTCTGGTCGAAGGGGAGTTTTTCAGGGACGACACCTTTAGCGCGGGCCTGCGGTATGGCAGTGAGATCACCGTCAGGCTGCCCGGCGGGCAATCCTTAGGATTCACCACGGTGGCCGTGGGGTACTCAAATGAATACGGCCACTCCCTGCCCGGCTCAGTGGCGATCGCCTTCCAGCCCGATGGTGATTCGCTGGGGAGCAAGCTTGAATTCACCAGTGGGCAACAGACCACGCTCGATTGGGATAGCTACTACGCGTTTGGCTTCGAGGGTTTCCATGACCGAGAACTGACGTCTATGCCTATGGTGTTAGACCCCGAAACCGGTCAGTTTTATCCACATCTGACCGGTGTTGGGGGCGCCGGTGAGTTTGCCGTGCCCTTCAACCCGGCGGACGCGTCTATGGATTACAAGCTGACGCTGCCCGACGGTACCGTCTATACAATTGATTCGGAGGACGGGGAAGTCCTTAGTGCGATCGACCCGTTCGGTAACACCATTACATTCAACGGTGATATCGTGGCCAAGCACGGTGATCAGGAGATCGCTCGACTCCAGATCAAACGTTTCGATGGGAGGATCACCGAGATCCGGACCCCCGACGGCGACGCGGTTAAGTACTACTACAGCGAGACAGGCGATTTGATCGCCTTCCAGGACCGAACGGGCCGCTGGACGACATATCAATACGATATTGATAGCTTGCCGGCGAAATTCAAAGAAGAGCACATCCTGACCTCGGTTACCAAGTATCCTAATCCTCTTTCGATCGACGCTACCCTGTCAGAGATCGAAGGGATGACCGGTATCGTCGTCTCTGAATTCACCTTCGCGGACGATGGGACGCTGACGACCGTTGAAGGCGCCTCGGGCATAAGTGTGGATATCAGTTACATCTACGACGGTACGAGTGTTGGCCTGCCTTCCGGTTATACGGTTGAGATTGTTGATAACGGTGAAACGACGACCGAGATCGTGCGCGACGCTGACGGCCGTGCGGTGAGGCGGATTGAGCTGGTCAGTGACAACGGGGGGAATGCTGACTACATCATCAATGTGTATGAGTATGACGAAAACGACAACCTGAAAATTGAGTGGTCACCGTTCGGATTCAATGAAACCGGCTCAAACACAGAGCGCTACACCGTCTCGCCGGTCAGCAAGATGACCGAGAGCACCTATGATGAGCACGGCCGACTGTTGACCGAGACGGACGCGATGGGCAACGCGACCCAGTACCTGGATTTTGACGAGCAGGGCAACCCGCGCTCAATCGTCGATCCGCTGGAGAACATCACCAATGTCTGGTACCAAGGCGGGAATGTGACTTCTACGATCGCCAGAAACCCGCAGGGGGCAGATGAACGGGTGGGGTTTGACTATGACCCGCTGGGCAACCCGGAAGAGATAACGCGTCAGAAAGAAGACGGCACAAACGTTGTCACGGGTCAATACGTATACAACGAAAAGAGCCAACTGATCCAGTCGACCCAGACGGACCCGGACGGCCGGTTGGGTACCCAGGAGGCGGTTACCAGGTATTACCGCTATGACGCTTTAGGCAATCAGATCATTACCTATACCCATGAGGCGGACCCGGACCTCGGGAACGTCACCCTCTTGACTTACACCGAGTTTGACGCCGAGGGGCGTTATAAGGCCAACCATCAATACACGCTTAGCGGGCATCTTGACATCCAAGACGCATCGGACCTAAGCGGAGAAACACCCAACACGTCCACCGGCACAACCTACGACGGGATGGGGCGCATCCACAAGAACACGAACAGCTTCGGGACCGCCACATACACTTTCTATGACATGAGCGGTAATGTGACTGAAACCGCCAAGCAGGTTAAGGCTTGGAACGGCGCCGTTGAAGTCTCCGCTTGGATGGTGAGCCGTAAGGTCTACGATGACTACGGCCGGGTTATTTATACGCTTGACCCACAAGTAGTGTATGACATCGCCGATGGCACATCGTATGACGCCGACGAGCATGGTCCGATCACCGGTTATGGAAGTCGATTTATCTATGACGACCTTGGGAGGCTTGTCGAGTCGTACCGCGTCAAAGAATTGACGTTAACATCAGTCGTTTCGGCCGGTGTCCTCGTTGAGAATCAGGCCGACATCACCAACATGGTTGATATAGCCAAGTCGGAAACCGGATACGACGGCCAGGGTCGTGTCGAATACACCATCGATTACAACGACTATACCGACCTAACGGATGACCTGCGCACCGACTATTACTACGACCTGAACGGCCGGCAGATCGGAGAACTCGGACCCAAGATCGAGGTAAATAGCCTCAACGTCCGCGTCCTGTCGATCACAGAGTACGACGCAGGTGGCCGGCAGAAGTACACCACGACGGGTATCGCCGTAACCGCGGCGTCAATCAATAACGACCCCGAGCATCTGGCTCACCCGGATGTCAGTAAGTTCTTCGATACGAACAACGGGTACGTGGCGCTTGCGAATCTTGGTGACTCCGGCCTATCGATGGTGAATACCTCGCGGTTCGAATACGACGCCTTCGGCCGGGTTATTAAGACCACGCATGAGGGCGCCACCGGAGCCGCGGACGATATCATCACCGAGACGGTCTACAACGCGTTGGACCGCCAGGCCGCCAGCATCGACCCGCTACAGAGACAGACGGATTACGAGTACGACGACGCGGGGCGCCTGACCGCGGTCAACCTGCCTGAAATCGAGATCGATGATCCTTCGGGCGGGGGCCGGATCATGGTTCGCCCCCGGTATGAGTACCAATACGATGAAAACGGTAGGCAGACGGCGATCATCGACAACGCGTACATGGAAGTCGAATCCGGCAGCATCATCTATCTAATGAAAGATGCGAACGGGAATGACGTGATCGAAAACGTGGTAGGCGGATCCCTCCCGACACGGTCGACCGAATTTACTTATGACGGCCGCGGGCGTCAGACATCAAGGGAACTGCCGGACGGCCAGACGGAATACATGTTCTATGACGACACCACGATCGCGGTCGTACAAGCCGGCACACCGGCGGTCAGCGTCGGCCGTGGCCAGGTCGCCTACACCGTCAGCTTCGAAGGCGTCGTCACCGAGTTCATGTACGACAACCGGGCCGGCGTCGACGGCAGGCTCGTAGAAGCCCGTTTCTATACCGCAGCACAGACCGCCACCGCCGGCCTGACGATCGATGGCTCGACCACGCTGGCTGCGATCCAGACGGCGCTTTCCGGCGTGACCCCAAGCCAGGTCATCAGCTACACCTACGATGCCTTCGAGCGGCAGACGAAAGTACACTTCGACCGTAACGGCAACGGTCTTGAAGACACCGGCGAAGTGACGACCAATGTCTATGACGAGTTTGGTCGGATCGTCCGGATCGAGGCCCCGGAAGGCGCGGTGAACCACGCCTACAACGACCAAGGCCAGCTGATCCGGACCTACACCGGCGATGCCATCGCCGATCTAGAGAACTACACGCCCGGGACGGACGACGGCGTGGCCGTCACCGACACCGAGTATCAGTACGACCACCTCGGCAGGCTTTCCGCCGTCATCGTGCATGAGCGGTTCGACACCCCGATCGGGGGTGCCGGCGAAGTCAATGAGTATCACTACGACCTGATCGGTAACCTGGATTACACCGCTCTCGATAACGGCGTGATTACCGATTACATCTATGACGGGCACAACCGCCTGGACATCCTCCGCCACTTCATCGACGGGGCCGGCGGCGGCGGGACGGCCTTCGAATACGACGGCAATGTCATCGACACGCTCCTGTCTGAATACGATTACACCGTGGACCTGGCCGGCAATCGAAAGACATTGACCGAGACGGACGCCGCCGGCGAGACCACCAGCTTCACCTGGGATTACGACGCCCTGAACCGGTTGATCAAGGAGGTCCGTGATACCAACGCCACCGGTCAGACCGATTATGTCGACCTCTTCTCCTATGACATGGTCGGAAACCGGCTGACAAAGACGCACTACGATAACGCCGGCGAGACCGGAGACCCTGATGTCACCACGTATCACTACGACAACAGCGACCGGCTTATCAGAGAGAAACTAGACAACGATGACGACGGCACGGTCGACGAGGAAACCGTCTACACCTACGACCAGACACAGCAAAAGACCAAGAAGGAATATACCGGCGACGAAGCCACCGGGACCCTGACCACCTCCACGACGTTCGAATACGATCAGCAGGGCCGGCTCAAGCAGGTCGTGGTGAACGAGGACGTGGTCAACAACACTTACCCCAATAAGACGACGACCTACACCTACAACCACGAGGGCGTCCGGGTCAGTGAGAAGGTGGAGCTCGATACCGATGATAGCGGCTCGCCGAACTCCACGACCACGACGCGCTACGTCATCGATACCCTGAACCACACCGGCTACACCCAGGTCCTCGAAGAGGGCGTTGACGGCAACGCCGACGGCGATATCCACGACGTGGGTGAAGTCACCAAGTCTTACACCCTCGGCCACGACGTCATCGGCCACGTCGAGGACGGCGTAACCCCGACGGTCGTCTACCTGCTCGCTGACGGACACGGCAGCACACGCCAGGCGGCCGACGAAACCGGTATGATCAGTCAGCACTACGCCTACGACGCCTACGGCAACATGCTCGCCGGCGGGAACCTGACCAACTTCGACAGCGTAACCCCACCGCATACGTCGCTGCTGTACTCCGGCGAATGGACGCACGCCGACGGGACGCAATATCTGCGTGCCCGCTACTACGACCCATCGTCCGGCCGGTTCAACCGCCTCGACCCGTTCGCCGGCAACCAGCACGACCCCCAGAGCCTCCACAAATACGCCTACGCCCACGCCAACCCGATTATGGGTACCGACCCGAGTGGATTGATGACACTGCTGGAAGTCTTGGGAGCGGGGGTCGGATTCCAGAGCTTGGAAAAAATCCATTCTGCCCAAAAGAAGGTGGCAATATCCAGCAAAACAGCAAAGGCTTTGGTTGCGATAACTTTCGTTGAGATGTCGGCTTTAGTACGGACATTCGATAAATTCGAAGACATTACGCCACTTGTCTTGGCTTATTACGGGTTCTTAACAGCAAAATTCTTTAAACTGTATAGAGGTGCTAGAAGTAACCTACTGGCTCAGCATGTCCCAACCATCACAGGATACTTGGCTGCATTACAGAATGGTGCCGATGAATTGAGGAGATTCCATAAAGGTACTTACACGGGTGATATTACTACAGTGAATTTTTTACCGGGACAGCATAAGGAGATAGCAGCCACAACTTGGATCGTATACACTGGTAAGCGAGACACTGACTTCCGGCTGGCAAAAGCAGTTAACGGCGGGTTTAAGATCTTTGATGTCGCACTAGACGCTCTTCAAGGCGATAATTGGCTTGACATAGTATACGATCAGGCAAAGAGTTATAATCGTAATCGTAGGAATAGAACCGGTGCGTTACTACCGGGGGGTGCGTATACTTGGCATCACCATGAGTTCCTGGGTGTAATGGAATATGTGGTGCGAAGTGGACACCAAGATAATAGCCACTTCGGAGCGGTGGCTTTCTATAGAGTATTAACTAACAAGACAACATATAAAAGTAAGAAGTAAGCCGTATGTTTAGTTGTTACCAGTATGGCTTCGCAGAGGAATAACGCATGTGGCAAGACACACTCAAATACCAAGGCCCGGATGACATCGAATGCGATCTACATACTCCCGTCATAAAAAGTCTGCGCATAATCCGTAAGAAGAAGCAGAAGAAGAAGTGGAATGACTGGGACGTCCTTAATCAGATGAATGACCTGCAAGAAGAGGTATATGATGGAAAGCTCGAAGTCAGCAAACAGTCGTTTATGACTTATCTTGCCGAGCACTTCCCCGGCCTTGACGAAGACCTGTACATGTCTGTCTGCGAAAAAAATCTGGGCGATTTTCTCGAAGGGATTGTGAAAGCATATGTAGCCGACGGTTACGAAGCCAACAAGCCGCCCGAGAACGCTGGTGATGATCATCTTCTCAAGGGCACGATCTACGCCGACTCCGTTGAATCCATCTCGGACGAGCAATCGAAAGCCGTGGACTTCATCGTGAAGCATGATAGAACGATTAGTTCGATCATTCTCAAAGCGATCCACGAGCAGTGCCGGGGCGTCATTGAGCACGGAACGCCTCGGAAAGGGTTCAAGGAAAAGCCCGCTTCGCCCGAGGATATGCGAACTCTCTGCACCTGTGAAGGCGTCCGCATCATCGACGAGAGTTTCCAAGGCATGGCCTACACGGAGTTCGACTTCTCAACGACCTGGCTGGGCCCGGACCAGTGGCTGAAAGCCGTCATGCACGGCGACCGGCTGGTGCACTTCGGCGGCTCCGGCGACGACTGGGAAGACCCCGAGGCTTAGGTCTCAACATAGCTATATGTATCTATGTCAGGGGCCTAGTTATCGAGCACGCCTTTTGTAGCAAGGGATATGAATATGTGGCGAGATAGCTTAAAACAGAGCGAAGACGATTGTGAGATGGTATGCGATCTGCATGCGCCCAATATTCTCAAACTCAAGATAGAGCCCGTTAAGAAAAACAAGGAGTGGAGTGAAGAAGCGGTTCTAAACATATACGGCGACATGATTCATGCGATAAAAAATGGGGAGATCGAGATAAGTACCGAGAGTTGTATGGCGTACATGAGCGAGCGCTTGCCTGGGCTTCAAGGAGATGTGTATATACCCATACTTAAGAAAAATCTTGTCGATGAACTTGCCGAAGTAGTCAGGTTGTGGAAAATACACTACAAGAATAACGATATGGAGCTCCCGCAACCTAAGCCTAAGCAAAGTAAAACGCCCGTGTTGGAATGCACGATCGAAACCTATCAGCAAGATGAAGTAACCACTGAACAAGCCAAAGCGGTGGACTACATTCAAGAGAACGATGAGACGATCTGTGAGGTGCTTTTAGAGGCTCTGTTTAAAGATTGTGGCGAAGCGATCGAATATAATGGCTTGCCGGAAGAAATGAACGCCGCGCCGTCTACCAAAGATGAGGTGCGGGCGTTGTGTCAGTGCCACGGCGTAGATGTATCCGAAAAAGCTCATGAGGGTATGGCCTACGCGGAGTATTCATTCCAAGTCGCCTGGCTGGGCGAAGACCAATGGCTCAAAGCCACCATGCACGGCGATCGGCTCGTGTACCTCGGCAGCACGGGCGAGGGTTGGGAAGACCCGGAAGCCATATAGAATGATGGCCGTGCGTTGAGCATGACCAGGTCGTATTAACATGCCGTGAATCAGTTATACGTTGCCATCAACATGAGATTCACGGTGTGGCAAGACACATTACAACCCCAGAGTGATCAGGATGCGTTGTCGTGCAGCCTGAGGCTGCCGAAAGCCGCTGCGCTGTTTATCAGGCCGTACGGCCCGGATGCGCAAGGCCGATGGTGCTCGCCGGCCTGCCCATGCTCGGCCGCCGAAGGGCGTGATCCGGCGATCGGTCAATCCCAAACTGATCTTGCCGGCGTTGATGCGATACAATTCCCCTGTGTTTGAGCGGGTTTTCCCGGGGCGTCCCGGGGTAACGGCTCGGGGCCAGGGAGGCATCGGCGTTGACGGATCAGGGCCAGGACGATTTACAGGCATTGGCGCAGACGCTGGTGGACCAGCCGGACCTGCCGGAGCCAGCCGCCGAGCCGGTGGAGGACCCGGTGACCCGGCTGCTGCCGTGGGGTGTGTCGCTGCTGATTCATCTCGGGCTGGTGCTGGTCGCGATCTTCGTGGTCTGGTCCACGGTGGTCCTGACCAGCGATGAGCAGATCATCATCCCGACCGCGCGCCTAAGCAGGACGCCTGGCGCGCCGCTTCAGATCAAGCAGACGCCCAGGCTCAAGACCGACCCGATCGCCCGGCGGACGGTGTCGCCGATCAAGAAACAGACGCAGATCCCGATGCTCACCCAGCCGCAGAGCGACGCGACGCTGGTCGGCGTGCTCGGCGCGAGCGGTGCGGCGAACCCGTTCGACGCCACCATCGCCGGCAGCGGCGAACTCCGCGCCAACTTCCTCGGCTCCGGCGGCAACGCCAGGCGCATCGCCTTCGTCATCGACGCGTCGGGGTCACTGATCGACAACTTCCCGTTTGTGATCCGTGAACTGCAGCGCTCCATCACACAACTCAGCGGCCGGCAATACTTCACGGTCATCTTCTATCAGGGCGATCGCGTGATCGAGGTCACGCCCGCGGGGATCGACGCCAAACGAGCCACCGCCGCGATGAAGCAGCAGGTCAACGAGTGGCTGTCGCCTGCTGAGTACAACATCACGCCGAACGGGACGACCAACCCCGTCAAGGCGTTGCGCAGGGCGTTTGGCTACAAGCCGCAGCTGGTCTTCCTCCTGTCCGATGCCATCACCGGCCAGGGGCAATACGAGATCGACCAACGCCGGCTGCTCGATGAGATCGAACGCTTGAATAAGGCCGGCACAAAGATCAACACGCTGCAGTTCATCCAGCAGGACCCGCTGATCAAGGCGGGATTGCGCGGGACGATGGAACTGATCGCCGAACAGAGCGGGGGCGTGTATAAATATGTATCGGAATCGGAACTCCAACTCGATTAGACGGAAGCAGGGACGTGGCCGTTGATCTAAGAACAATCCGATCGTGGTGCTGCGTGGCGGTGCTGCTTCTGTGCGCTCACGGCGCAGCCGGGCAGGACGCGGTGAAGCTGTCGGAGATCTGGATCGAGCCGGTGACGGTCATCGAAGTCCGTGATGGCAACGTGCGCTATCAGACCGAGCAGGGGGTCGTCCTATCTCGACCGGTCTCGGAGCTGCAGGGGCTTCGGCTGTCGCGTTACCCTCAGCTCGGCGAGGCGTTCAAGGCGCTTGAGCAAGGCGAAGATGCCGAGGCGGCGAAGCTGTTGGAGCAAGTAGATAAACGTACCGGCGAAGGGTGGGTCGGGTGGTATGCGAAGAAGCAGCGGATCGCGGCGCTAATCCGAAGCGATGAGGTCGAGCAGGCAGTGGGGGTGTACGTGGACCTTGTCGTGTCGGAAGCGACCGCGGTGTTCATCGATAAGCCGCCGGTAGACGCCCTGGCCCAAGCTGATGCGTCCGTGCGTCTGTCATCCCTGAAGCTCCTGAATACCGCGATCCAGACGGTGGATGCCGACCGGGCCGAGCATTTGCAGAAGCTCATTGATGCGGCGGGTAATCCGCCCGAAGCGCTGGACACGACGGAACAGACATCCACACCGGAGAACGTTCCATCTCTTCCCGTAGGCTCCGTCCCGGCGTTATCCGCGAGCGTATCACCAGGCTCTGCCGTCAATCTCTATCGCCAGGGGCGGTTTGAGCAGGCCCTGGCCACGGTGGACGAGGCGCTTTCCCAGCCCGGCCGGACGGCGGCGGAACTCTATCTCAAAGGTATGTGTCAGCTGGCGATCGCGGAGAAGCAGCAAAACGAGGCGGGCTACAAGTCGGCCGGCTTGAGCTTCATGCGCGTGGTGACGTACTACCCGCGCAGCGCCGTGGTCGGCCCGGCGTGGCTGGAAACGGCGTGGGTCCACCACAGGATTGGCCGCACCGACCTCGCAAAACAGCTGATCGAGCGCGCACGACCACTGATCCACAGCGAGGAAGACCCCGCTGCATTCGCAAGGCTAAACGCCTTAGCCACCGAACTGAATGAAGCATCACCGACAACCCACGGCCAGACCGAGGAATCTCCATGAAGCCGAGTAACGTTAGCCGTATCACCCCGTTCATCCTGGCGTGTCTGTGCCCGGCGGCGACAGCCTTCGCGCAGGACACGCAGCAGACGACGAGCGTGGCGAAGATGTTCCTGTTGCCCGACGACCCACTGGGTGTGCTGATCACCTGGCTGCTTGTGCTGCTGTCGGCACTCAGCATGGGGTACACGCTGAGCCTGGTGCTGCGTTACCGCCGAGCGCAGATGCTGCCGGACGAGACGCGCAGAAAAGTCATCGACCTGCTGGACGGGCGGAAGTTCCGCGAGGCGATCGACTTTGTTTCCAAGGACGCCAGCTACCTCGGGCATGTCATCCACGCCGCGCTCAAGGAAGCGGGCCACGGCTTCGGCGCCATGGAGCGTGCGATCGAAGAGGCCGGCGACAGCGAGACGACCAAGGCGCTCCGGCCGATCGAGTACCTGAACGTGCTGGGCAACATCGCCCCGATGATCGGGCTGTTCGGCACGGTCTACGGGATGATCCGCGCCTTCGACCAGCTCCAGGCCTCCGGCGGCAAGCCCGACCCGGCGCAACTCGCCGGCGGCATCTCCACCGCCATGATTACGACCTTCTGGGGCCTGATCGTCGCCATCCCCGCGCTCGCCAGCTACGCCCTGATCCGCAACAAGATCGACGCCATCACCAGCGAGGGCATGCTCATCACCGAGCAGATCATCGCCCCCTTCAAGCCCGCACCCGCCGCACAAGCAAGACAAACCCAAAACAACGCACAGCCCAAGCCTGAGAACCCCCCTGCGTCACCCGACAAACAACCACCAGCCACCGACCACTAGCCACTAACCACCATAAATGTCCTCCAAGGTCTTCCATCGCGGCCCGACCCGACCTCAGATGAATATCACGCCGTTGATCGACGTGGTGTTCCTGCTGATCATCTTTTTCATGCTCGTGAACAACATCATCACGGAGCAGAGCGTGCAGATGATCGTGCCGCAGCTGGAGGAGCCGACCACACGCGAGCTGGATGAAAAGGGCCGGCTGATCGTGAACATCGCTCCGGCGGATTACGTCTATAAAGAGCGCATAGACGACCCGCTGCTGTTTGACGGCGAGCCGCGGTTCATCCGTGTGGGCTTACAGACTTTCGAGCCGGGTGACCTGGAGGGCGTGACCGATGCGCTGGTGGAGGCCCGGGGAAACAATCCCGATCTGGAAGTCGTGCTCCGAAGCGACGGGGCGCTCTACTACGGCGTGGTGCAGCCCGTCATGGGCGCGATCACGCGGGCGGGGATCGATAAGGTCAACCTTGTGGCTTACATGCCCGAACGCGGGGTCGCGATCGAACCCGGAGGAGCCGCTCAGCCGTGAACGTGAACGACCGATCACAACACGACGCGGGCGCGCAGACCGTCCACCACCGCGCCGCGAGCAAACGGCACGGCCGACCGCGCCCGAGCATGCAGCCGAACCTCTCGGCCATGATCGACGTGATCTTCCTGCTGCTGATCTACTTCGTCTCGACAGTGAACTTCACACCCGACGAGGGCGTGCTCACCGCCAAGCTGCCCCAGGGCACGGGCCAGCCCAGCACCGACCTGGCCCCGCCGCAGCGGCCGCTGAACATCCTGCTCAGCGCCGCCGGGGAGACCGACTGCCGGATCAACATCGAGGGCTACCCGCAGACGCCCGGCAGCTTTACGGAGCTGGCAACCTTCCTCGTCGAGCTGCAGTACGACCCGGAAAGAGGGCTGCGCAGCGGGGTGTTTAAGCCCGACACGCAGGTCGTCATCCGGCCCGAGGAAGGCGTCCGCTGGCAACACGTCGCCAACACGTTCAACGCCGCTGTCCGCGCCAAGTACACCAACATCAACTTCGCACAGGTCAGCCGCTGATGGGATTGCGTCGCCACCTACTCATGTTGATAGCCGGTTTGATGATGGCGGTTGCTACGCCGCTATGTCGCGCACAGGACGATGCCGCGGAACTGGACCCGGCGATGCTTATCGAGCGCCTCGCCGAGGAGGGGATGAGCGAGCTGCTGCTGCACCTGGTCGAGACCGAGAAGCCGGACGACCCGGTGCTGGCTAAGCAGATCGAGATCGCGGGCTTGAAGATCGAGTACCAGCGTCTGCTCCGCGATTCGGTCGGCTACAGTCAATCCGATCCGCAACACGCCGAAGCGCTCCGCGAACTGGCGCGTGAGGCATACGGATCGATGACCGACGCCATGCGTGCGTTGATCCGTGATCATGCCGACCACGACCAGCGCCCCATCTGGCAGACCGACCTGGCCCAGAGCCTGATCCTCGACAAGCTGCACGGCATGCACCAGTCGGCCCCACTGTTCACGGACTTCGGCATCACCACACCGGAGCAGGACGCGGCCCTTGCCCAGACGGCCCCGGAGGCGTACGCCTTGCTGGCCGATGCCCAGCTACGGCTCTTCTTCATGCGCGGCGAGGTCGGACGCGACGAGGCCCGGTCCCGGCAGCTTCAGGCAAGCGGGCTGTTCTTCCGGCTGTTTGATGAGTATGACAAGAAGCGCACGCCGTATTACCTGGCCTACGCTGCTTACCTTGTGGCGCAGCTGCCGGATGAAGCGGATTACTTTGCTTCCCCCGATGCGCCCGATGCGGTGAATATCCCGCAGCGTGAAGCCGACCCGAAGCGCGAACGCAGCCGGCTGTTGCTACAGGCTGATGGTGAACTCAAGAAGGTCTTGAACCGGCCGACCGATGGTCTTGGTACCCGTGACGCCGTGACTGCGCTGCGCAGCCGGGTGCTGCTGGCGCGTGGGCGGTACGACGAGGCGATCGACCTGGTGGATGAGCTGCTCCAAGGCCGGGAGCAGGGCCCCAACTGGGTCACAGCCAAGCTGACGCGCATCGCGGCTCTCTATCAACGGGGCACGCTCAGCCGGGCTCTGCCAGAGTTACGCGCCCTGGGAGAATCACCGGCCGTGCAAGGTGACCTGCGATACAGCCTGCTGGTCACGGACATGACACACAAGATCATGCTCGCAGAAGCGAAGCTGTTGCCCGAAGCCAAACAGCCCGCGGGGGTGGCGGCAAGTTACGAGCCCTACTTGGCCCTGCTCAGCGGGCCGATCACGGGCGCTCAGTCCCAGGGCCTGCGTGACTTTATCTACCGCCGATGGGAAGCGACGCTCGACGCCGACACCGGCCAGGCTTTACCGCCGATCGTGCGCCTGGCGATCAGTCAGGTCCTGCGTCAACAGGCCCAGGCGATCCTCGATCAACTCGAACAGTCAGGCGTTGGCTCGACCGCTGAGCGCCTCGAGCAGCGCAGCAAGGCCAAGGACAAGTTCGACCGCGCGGCCCTGCTTGCCCTGAGCTTGCTTGATAAGCAGGTCGATGTAGAGCCCGGCATCCGCGCCGAAGCGATGTTCAACCTCGCGCTGGCGATGCACGGATCGAATCCCAGCGATACCGCCAACCGCCTGAAGCTGACCACGATCCTGACCGACCTGGCGGACCAGATGCCCGATCAGCTTGTCGCGGAAGATGCGATCACGGCGTCGGTCGCGCTGCTGCGTGAGCTGCACCAGGTCTTGCCCACGCCGGTGGGGGTGGAGAAGGCATACGAACGCGCGGCGGGCGTGCTGTTCAGCAAGTTCCCAACCAGCGAAGCGGCCGACGGCGAACGGCTGTACTTCGGCTACGCGGTATACGCCCAAACAGGCAGGTACCGTGAAGCGGTGGATATGTACCGGCGGGTGCCGTTTGATCATGACGACTACTTCCGCGCTCAGCGGCAGGCGCTACTGAGTCTGCACATGCTATGGGAATCATCGGCCCCCTCGGCCAGGCCCAGGCTTCGGCGTGAGATCGACAGCCTGATGAAGACGCTCGGCACCGAAGCCGGCCGGCTCACCGACAGCCAGATCAATCCCGAGCGCGCCGAGACAGCCCGACGGGCGGAGGCGACCGTCCGGTTGATCCGCGCGGAGCTGGCGCTGGACGAGAAGGACACCGACGCGGTGATCCAGGCGGTCGAAGGCTTCGAGTTGGCGTACCCCAAGCAGGCGGACCTGATCGGCATGGCTTTGGAGCTGCGTCTGGTTGCGCTGGGCGATGCCGGCCGCCGTGAAGCGCTGGCGCAGACGGCCGAGCGGATGGTGCGCGACTACCCCGACCAGGCCGCGCCAGTGATCGACCAGGTGCTCACCAAGGCGGAAACGCGCATCGATCAGCTACACGTCGAGGCCGCGACGGCGAGCACAGCCAGACGCGAACAGATCGAACAGGAAGCGAGAGGCCAGGCGCAGATGGCGGCGGTGCTTGCGAAGTATCTGCTCGATTGGGCGAAGACACAGGACTTCGACGCCCAGACCCTCATGCCCTTCGAGGTGATCCGTGCCAAGACGCTGCGGATGTCCGGCGACGTGGATACCGCCTTGCCGATCCTCTCGGGATTGATCCGGGACTACCCCAACGACGCGCAGGTCATGGCCGAGTACGCGCATGTGCTCTATGCCAAGGGCGACGAGGACTCCCTGATCGAAGCGGTGCGCTACTACGACCGGTTGATCACTGGCCTGAGCGCACCATACCCCCCCGAGTGGTGGACCGCCTGGATGCGACGCTTGCAGATCAACGATCAACTCGGCGAGGGCACCGAAGAAATCCCGCTGCGTGTCCGTCAGCTCCGCATGACCCACCCCGACCTCGGCGGCCCGGTGACGAAGATGGAACTGGAACGACTTGAGCAGAAGCACCGGAATTAGGGGACAGGGTATAGGGATCAGGGATCAGTCGGACCATTGCCCGATCCCCGATCCCCGATCCCTGAACCCGGAACCCATTGGCACGTACAATCCATTGATGCCGGATATCGACACACATGACAACCCGATCCTCTACCAGGGCGGACGATTTGCCATCCACGGCGTGACGCTGCAGAAACGCAACGGCGGGACGAAGCAGGGCGAGATCGCTGTGACCCCCAATGCGGTGGTGATCCTGCCGCTGCTTGATGAGGACACGGTCGTGCTGATCCGCAATGAACGGTTCGTGGTCGGTCAGACGCTGCTGGAACTGCCCGCCGGGACGGTCGAAGCGGGGGAGGACCTGGCGGTCTGTGCCGGGCGAGAACTGCTTGAAGAAACCGGGTACGAAGCGGAAGAACTGACCCGCCTGCTGGCCTACTATCCCACGCCCGGATTCAGCACGGAGCTTCAGACCGCGTACCTCGCCCGGGGCCTGACCTTCCGGGGCCAGCAATTGGACGAAACCGAACGGATCACGACTGAAGCTGTCCCCCTGAATCAGTCGATCCAGATGATACGCGACAACACGATCCGCGACGCCAAGACGATCGCGACACTGCTTTATTATCAGACGTTTTTAAGATCAGGAAGCTAGATGGCCTGGCAAGACCGCGATTACAACCGCAGCAGACCCGAGCCATCAGCTGGTTTCAAGGTGGCCGGCCATTCGTTTGTGTTCTGGTTGATCGCTATCAATGCGGCTGTATTCTTGTTGGATCATCTGCTGATGCGTTCGATAGGGCCCGTCAATCAGTTATTTTCGTTATCCAACGGTGCAGAGGTCACGCTCAAGTCTTCACCGATAGAATCTCTAGGGTATTTTTCTGCTGCGACGGCGATACAGGCGGGGAACATCTGGCGGTTCATCACGTTCCAATTCCTGCACGCAGACTTCGGACACATACTTTTTAATATGCTGGGTCTGTACTTTTTTGGTCCGATGGTCGAGTCGTATCTCGGGTCTCGGCGGTTTCTTGCGTTCTATCTGTGTTGCGGCATTGCGGGGGCGACGGCATATATCGTGCTGTGGACGCTGGGTTTTCTGGTAAGCAGTCCGATTGTGCCGTTGGTTGGGGCGTCGGCCGGTGTTCTTGGTGTGCTGATGGCGGCGGCGGCGATCGCACCCAACACACGCGTGATGCTCATCTTCCCACCAATCCCGATGAAGCTGAAGACCATGGCCTGGATCATGGTGGGGATTGGTGTGTACACGGTGCTATTCATGGGGCACAGGGCAGGATCGAACGCCGGGGGCGAGGCGGCACACCTAGGCGGGTGTGCCTTGGGCTTCTTCCTGATCCGTCGGCCGAGTTGGCTTAACTTTGCGGATTGGAGCGCCGGCGGCCCGTCGCGGCCGAAGCCAGCCAAACGCCCCGCCAAGCAGAAGCCCGCTGTCGATGAGCAGGAGGTGGACCGTATCCTGGATAAGGTCCGTGAGCAGGGGCTGGCCAGTCTGTCGAACAAAGAGCAGAAGGTGCTCAAGTCCGCCTCAGACGCCAAGCGCCGAGTCGGTTAGGATTTATCCATCATGGCGCCAGGTGATTGGGACGGATCACATAGCGGAGCGTACGGCGGTGGCGAACCGCCGAACTCACCGAACCAGCAGATACAGAAGCTGATGGCGGTTTTAAACTGGTCGTTGCCGGCCGGCGTCTATTTTGCCGTGCGGGTAAGGCTGCATATCCTGCTGCTGGCGTTTGCGGCCTACTGGTTGATCACCACCGATGACCTTTTCTGGGCGTTGCGCACGTTGCTGGTTCTATTTGTCAGTGTGCTGTTGCACGAGTTCGGTCACGTCATGGCCTGTCGACGCGTGGGTGGGACGGCGCACGATATCCTGATGTGGCCTCTGGGTGGTTTGGCTTACTGCGCGCCACCTCATTCACCATGGGCGCACTTCGTCACCGTGATCTGCGGACCGATGGTTAATCTTGTCTTAGCGGCCGGCGCGTACCTGTCTTTGTTAGTCTGGCAGGGTCACGCGATACCCGTTGGGCTCAACCCCTTTTCGCCTTGGATCGCGTGGACGGAGTCCACCTCGGTCGAGTTGGTGGCGCAGGTCTTCGTGGTGAATTACATCCTGCTGCTGTTTAACACCGCGATGCTGTTTTATCCCTTGGATGGCGGGCGTATCCTGCAGGCCATCCTCTGGTGGCGATTGGGATACGGCCGGGGTAGTTTCATCACCTTCCGGATCGGCATTGCCGGTGCATGCCTGGCCCTGCTGGTTGGGTTGCTCAGCGAGAATAAGATGCTGTCGGTGATCGCGATTTTCGGGTTGATCGAGAGTGTCCAACTCGGTATGCGATTGAAGTCCGAGGCGTTCGCGGGCCAGTCGTATTCCCCGGTTGGGTATGGGCGGCACGAACAACCCGTATCGGATCAACCCGGAATAATGACACGTTGGTCTGAGAGACGTCGAAAGCGGGTGGTCGAGGCTCGTCAACAACGTGAGCAAGCATTGAATACAGAAGTGGATCGCATTCTCGATAAAGTCCGCGATCAGGGGCTTGCCAGTTTGTCCAGCAAAGAGAAGAAAATACTGGGTAAGGCAACCGAGAAGAAGAAGGGTGCCGGGTGAGGTGGTTTGATGATGTGGCAAGCCCATGTCTGGGTATACACATCTTCAAAATCATCAATCCACAATCATAAATCATAAATTCCCCTACAATGCCCGGCTTATGCCCGCATTGACTTATGAACTGAAGAAGCAGGACGAAACCACCAACGCCCGTCTGGGCGCGGTGACCACGCCGCACGGCTCGTTCGATACCCCCGCCTTCATGCCCGTCGGCACACAGGCCTCGGTCAAGGGCCTTCAGCCCGATCAGGTCGCTTCGCTGAACGCGCAGATCATCCTGTCCAACACCTACCACCTGATGCTCCGGCCCGGCTCTGAACTGGTCCGGCGGATGGGCGGGCTGCACAAGTGGATGCGCTGGGACAAGCCCATCCTCACCGACTCCGGCGGCTTCCAGGTCTTCAGCCTCTCGGACATCAACAAGATCACCGAAGACGGCGTCACCTTCCGCAGCCACCTGGACGGCGCACTGATCGAGATGCCGCCCGAGCGCTCGATGCAGGTTCAGAACGACCTGGGTGCCGACATCATCATGGCGTTTGATGATTGCCCGCCGGGAGAAGACATCGGGGTTCGGGATTCGGGTATCGGGTCTCGGGAAGACCATGAGATCGACGCCTCTTCCGATACCCGACACCCGACACCCGATACCCGAAACACCACCACCGCACGCCATCAGGTTGCCCCATCGGACTACCCGGCACGTGTCAAACTCGCCAACGAGCGCACCGCCCGCTGGCTGGAGCGCTGCGTGAAGTCACATGCACGGAAGGACGATCAGGCGCTATTCGGGATCGTGCAGGGCGGGACGGACCTTCAGGCCCGGGCGTGGTGTGCCGAGCAAGTCACGCAGCACGATCTGCTCGGGTACGCGATCGGCGGCGTCGCGGTGGGGGAGGGGTATGACCAGATCAAGCGTGTGGTCGAGCACACGGCCCCCTTGCTCCCGGCCGATCGGCCGCGCTACCTCATGGGCGTGGGCTACGAGCGGGACATCCTCATGGCCGTCCAGGCCGGGGTCGATATGTTCGATTGTGTCCTGCCGACCCGGAACGGGCGCAATGGTTGTGCGTTTACACCGACTGGTCAGATAAGGCTCAAGAACGCGAAGTTTGCCGAGGATACCGGCGTGATCGATCCCGGCTGCGACTGCCCGGCGTGTGCCGGGGGCTTCACCAGGAGCTACCTGAGGCATCTATTTATGGCAGGCGAGATGCTCGGCCCGATCCTGGTGAGTATGCACAACATCCGCCACTTCCAGCGGTACCTATTGGACATCCGACGGGCTATCGCTCAAAATGACTGGTCTTTGATTCAGCGGAACTGGCCCGTCGCCGGTAACCCCCGCTGATGAAGATAATTAGTGTGCGTTTGACTAGAGAGGATGCACCTTGCAGATGACATGGCAAAACCTGACGTTGGTCCTGGCCCAGGAGACAGAACCCGGCCGACCCGCCGCGCCGGACAACACACAAAGCACTTCAACCGTCGAGACCACATCGGCCGATGGTTCGCAGACACCGATCGATCCGGCCAACGCTAAAGATGCACCACCCCAGAACCCGATGGGCGGCCTCTGGATCTGGCTGCTGCCCCTGGCGCTGGTGTTCTTCATGCTCTCGATGGGCGGGCGTAAGGAAAAGAAGAAGCACGCCCAGATGATGGCGGCGCTCGGCAAGGGCGACAAGGTCCAGACCACCGGCGGCATCCGTGGCACCGTCGTCGAAATGCGCGACGACGAGATCGTCGTCAAGGTTGACGAGAACGCCAACACCAAGATGCGCTTCGCTCGCGGCGCAATCGCCACCATCGTCGAATCCAAGAGCGCCGACTGACGCACTCTCATTCCGGCTCTCCCTCCCACACACGCAGTCTGACTAGACCCCAGACCCTAGACCCCAGACCCCAACATGACAGTCACCACCACCCTGATCCTTATCTACTTCGCCGTGTTCATCGGCCTGACCTTGTTCTTCTCGGTCAAGGAAAGCCAGCTCTGGAAGTCCACGCTCATCGTGCTGGTGCTTTCGCTGTTCGGCCTGGCGCTGTGGTTCCCCGGCGAAGACGGCTACGGCCCGAGGGACCGGCTGATCCCGGGCCTGGACCTCGCCGGCGGCACGACCCTGGTCTACGACGTAAAAGTCCCAGTCGACCGCGACGCCAAGAGCGTGATCGACGACGCGATCTCCATCCTCTCCAAGCGCGTTGACCCATCCGGCACACGCAACCTGGTCTGGCGTCAGGTGGCGGGGAATCGGCTGGAAGTGCAGATGCCCCTGCCGGACCCGGAAACCAGCCGGCGTCGCAAGGTCTATGACGACGCCCGGAAGGTGGTCCTGGCCGGGAACATCTCCGAGCAGGAGCTGGACGTGAAGCTGCGTGCAAGCGGTGTGCAGCGCGAGGCGGACCTGTTGGCATTAGCCGGTGACAACACCGAACTGATCGAGCAACTCCAGGCGCTGGCGGATGCCTATGACGTCTTGTCCGCCGCCGCGGGTGCCAATCAACTGGCGCAGGAAGCTTTCGATAAAGCCCAGGCCGCGATCAAAGACCTCCCCGCCACCGCAAGCGAATCCGACATCGAACGTGCCAAAGCGCTTGCCGACGACCTACGCAAGGACCTGCAGGACAAGGCCCTGACCTACCTGGACACCAAGGATGTCTACGACGCGGCGAAGAAGTCGCTGCTCGGTTCGAACATCACAGAGTTTGAACTTGATCGCATCGAGGCCCTGCCCCTGCCGGACAACCCGGAGGCCGAGGGCGTGGAGAATCTTCGGCGTGAGGCGGCCGACGCGTTGATCAAGGCCCGCCCGCGCAAGGCCGATGCGGTCAACGCCTGGTACGACGCCTACGCATCCTACGAATCAAAGAAGGGGCAGCTCGATGACCCGGAAGACCTGATCCAGTTGCTGCAGGGTTCGGGTGTGCTGGAGTTCCGCATCCTGCCCGAGCCGAACGATCCGGGTGTGGATGTCGAGTCGTACCGCGAGCAGCTTGCCGAGCTGGGCCCGCGTGCCGGCCGGGACAAGGCGTGGGTCTGGTGCGAGATCGACGACATCACCGAGTATATCGACGACAAAGACAACATGCCCAGGCTGGAAGAGAATCCAGCACTGTTCTTTGAGAACACGGGGCGGATCGGCGACCGCTACGCCGACACGTACTACATCCTGCTAGGCAACGTCCCGAGCCTGGCGATGACCCAGGACCAGGACTGGTCGCTGCGGTCGGCCATGCCGACCGTGGACCCGAACAGCGGCCAGCAGGCGATCGCCTTCACACTCGACTCGCTGGGCGCCGAGCGGATGAGCCAGATCACCGGCCCCAACGTCCGCAAGATGATGGCGATCCTACTGGACGGCAAGGTCATCTCCAGCCCGGTCCTGAACAGCAAGATCGCAGGCAACGGGCAGATCACCGGCGGCAGCGGCGGGTTCACCCCGTCCGAACTGCGTTACCTGCTGAATACGCTCAAGGCCGGCTCGCTGGAGGGCGAGCTGAGCAAACGCCCGATCAGCCAGAAGACCATCGGCGCCAAGTTCGGCCAGGACAACATCGACTCCGGCTACGAGGCGGCGCGGGACGCGCTGATCATCGTCGCGATTTTCATGCTCTGCTACTACCTGTTCGCCGGGATGATCGCCGACTTCGCGCTGATCGCGAACATGATCCTGATCCTTGGCGTGATGGCGGCGCTGCGTTCGACGTTCACCCTCCCGGGTATCGCCGGTATCGTCCTGACGATCGGTATGGCGGTGGACGCCAACGTGCTGATCTTCGAACGCATCCGTGAGGAGTCGGCCCGCGGCGCGGACCTGGTGACCAGCATCCGGCTGGGCTACGAGAAAGCCCTGTCCACCATCCTCGACGCCAACATCACCACGCTGATCACCTGCCTCGTGCTGGGTTATACCGCGACGGTCGAGATCAAGGGCTTCGCCGTGACGCTGGGGATCGGCATCCTGGCGACGCTGTTCACGGCCCTGTTCTGCACCCGTGTGATCCTCGAGCTATACCTGAACTTCGCCAGGGCCAAGACGCTGCCAATGCTCCCGACGATCATCCCCGGGATCAGCAAGCTGCTGAACCCGAACATCAACTGGATCGGCATGCGTTACGTCTTCTTCCTCATCAGCATGATCGCGATCGCCGGGGGGTTGTTTGCGGTGTACGAACGCGGTGAAGATATGCTGGATATTGAGTTCCGGTCGGGCACGAAGGTCAGTTTCGAGCTGGCCGAGGGCCAAACGCTCACGCTGCCCGAGGCCCGTGAACGGCTGCGTGCTTTCGGCGAAGCCGGGAAGCTGATCCAGGACGGCAAGGCGGCGACGCCGGAGCTGGCCGACGTGTACGACACGCTCAAGCCCCGCGTCGAGCAGGCCGAGCAGCGCTATCAAGAAGCGATGCAGCGCTACGAAGAGGCATTGAATGATCAAAGTGTCCGGGCCATCGCCAAGCCGACACCCGTGGACTTCTCGCTGTTCATCAACGCCGCGGACGGCGGGGTGGTAACCGAGGGCGAAACCACAGACGACCCGGACGGCTCGGTCAAGGCGAGCGGATTCGGCGTCTCCACGCTGATCGAAGACACGCAGGCCGTCAGCGCCGTGATCAAGGACGCCTTTGTCGATGTGCTGGATACGACCCGCCCGGTCGAGTTCAGTTCAATCGAGATCAATGAAGTCAATGTCGCGCCTGTCTACCCGATCCGTACCGCGGTGCTGGGCGACAACATCGGCAGGTCCTCGGACGTGCGTGTCGATGTCGCCGATGTGGTTGGCGGCGTGGCGGTGGTCATGGAGGAACTGACCCCGAGTGTGACACTCGACGACCTGAAAGGCCGGATCGGACGTATGCGTTCGCTGCCGAAGTACGAGGGCCTGGGCAGCAGGGACTGGCAGGTGATCGGGATCGATGCCGAGGGCACCACCACGGAGGGCGAGACGCTTTACCGCTCGGCCGTGATGGTGGTCAGCAACGATGAGACCAACTACGTCGAGAGCCCAGAGTCGTTCGGTGAAGTCGCCGGCCTGGCGAGCACCGAGTGGAACGTCGCCCGCGACGCCTGCCAACGTGACACCAACCTCGGCAGCGTGTCCAACTTCTCCAGCCAGGTCTCCGGCACGATGCAGCAACAGGCGATCGTGGCGATGACCCTCTCGCTGCTGGCGGTGGTGGTCTACATCTGGTTCCGGTTCGGCAGCTTCACCTACGGCTTCGCCGCGATCATCGCGCTGGTCCACGACGTGTCCATCGCGCTGGGCCTGGTGGCGATCAGCGCCTGGGTCTACAACTCGGTCGGCGGGGTATTGATGCTCGAACCGTTTAAGATCGATCTGGCGATGGTCGCCGCGTTCCTGACGATCGTTGGTTATTCGCTGAACGACACGATCGTCGTGTTCGACCGTATCCGTGAGAACCGCGGCCGGCTGAGCTACGCGACGCCGTCGGTCATCAACGACTCGATCAACCAGACCATCAGCCGGACCGTCCTGACCTCGGGCACCACGCTCCTGGCGGTCGGGATGCTCTACACCTTCGGCGGGGCGGGCGTGCACGGCTTCGCCTTCGCGATGCTCATCGGCGTGCTGGTCGGGACCTACAGCTCGGTGGCAATCGCCAGCCCGGTCCTGATGCTCGGCGGCGCACGACACGTCCATGAAGACACCGCCGCCAACGCCCCTGTCGTGACCGAAGAGTAAAGGCGCTTATAAAAATTTCATCTAACGATTAGCCCCGGGCGGAAGCCCGGGGTTTTTTACTGCGCTGTGTTACGAGTTCAGTAAACCGCGCCTCAGCACGTCACATACACATCAAACCGCAGGCTCTTGCCCTTGTGCACCACCGTCGGTTCAGGCCCCTTGATCGGCTCGGCTCGCAGCGGGCGCTTCACGACCACACGTCGTGTTGCCACCGGCAGCGCCGCGGCCAGCAGCGCATCCGCATCCGTATCGTCACCGCTTAACAGCCTCAGCACCCGCATCGCTTTACGCTCCGCGGTCTTCCGCCCCAGCGGAAACATCGGGTCCAGATACACGATATCGGGGCGCTCGTCGGCGTCACATCCTTCAAACGCATTGAGGGCTTCAACCCCGCTGCCGAATGCCGTGGCAAGACGACCCGCGGTTTGCGAATCAGAGAGCTGAGCACGTGCCAGGCCATCACTCAATAGCGCGTGGGTAACGGGATTGCGTTCATAAGCCCGGACCGTGCAGCCGACCGACGCCAAGACCCATGCGTCTTCGCCCAGTCCGGCGGTGACGTCGAATACACTCGGCCGATAGGCTTCGCGCCGCTTGATGCCGACAGCCTTGATCAGCGGTTGTCCCAGGCTGCGCCCCGGGCCGGAGGTCGTGTCGATCGCCGTCAGGTCACTGACGATCGGATGGCCGCCGGCCAGCGTCGGCTCGCCCGCCAAGACACGCAACTCTAAACGTTCATCGGTCGCCACCAAGGCGAGTTCGTACGGATCCGAATCCGGGAATGCATTCAAGAAAGGGGCCGACAATGCGCGGGCTACCGATTCCGCGAGTGTGACCCGATCTGCCAAATCGGTTTCGATCACGACGCAGAGGCGGGGGGGGTTGGCCGGCATGTCGCGGGTTATACCTGAGCGGCTTCGGCCTCGGCCAGCTGCTTCTCATACCGCATGCGGTTGTTTCGGCCGTCCATCAACACCAGCAGCCGGTCGTGGTGCTTCTTGTCGATGGTGTCGTAGATCATCTTGCGTGCCTCGACGATGTGGGTCCGCCGGGACAGGTGGGTGAGGATCACGGCCTCGGCGGTACTAGCTTCCATGATCTGGGCGATGTGCTCGAGGTGCAGGTGCTTGCCGATGTCGGCGCGACCGCGGTGGCCGGGCTCCAGGAAGGTGCACTCGGTGATGAGGATCTTGGCGTTCAGCACGTCCGGCCGATCGAAGTGCTCGCCCCACATCGTGTCGCCGGTGAAGCAGACCAGCGGGATCTCGTTGATCTGCGTGATGTCGGTACCCTTCTGCTTGAGTTCGACCAGCGTCTCCTGCGGCAGGCCGACGTACTCGTCCTTGAGCTTGCTGCGCTTCTCCACCGCGACGTAGCCCAGCGACGGGACGGTGTGCTTCGTGGCGAAGGCGCGCAGCATGATGTTGTTCTTGATCTCGTGCTCCTGGTCGGGCTCCAGGGCCAGGACGTTGTAGGGCGTCTTCTGCGCTTCCAGGTCGATCCAGGCGTTCATCACGTTGTGGATCGGCTTCTCCACGGCGGGGTGGCAGATGACCGTGCCTGTGCCGACGCCTTGGAAGTGGCGCTGTGAGTAGTAGTAGGCGAGGCCCGCGGAGTGGTCCATGTGGCCGTGGCTCAGGGCGACGAAGTCGCTGCTCAGCGCGGCGCGTGGGGCCCGGCCGATGTCGAAGCACACGCCTAATTCCGGCACCTGGACGAAGGTCTCCTCGCCGGCGATGGAGATGCCCTGGATGCGGTAGGGGTGGATGTAAAGAAAGCCCAACTGTGGGCGGCGAGCGGGGGGATTGGGGATCATGGTGTGTCGGTTCCGCCTTGGTGTGAACAAGCCTTGGGTTGCTTTGCACACGGCGACGCCGACAGTTACACGTGTCGATCAGCCGCCCAGAAATCCGGTCGGGGGGAGTCTCACCCACCTTCGTGACCAAGGGTTACAATCCTGTGGTTGGCACGAAGCCGCGGGCGTGTGCTCACCCGTGGCGACCCGTCAGCCCGGCTGATGCCGGGTTAGCGTACAGTTAGTATTGCGGTCGTAGGCGAGTTGGTCAAGCACCGCACCCCACGATCCTTAGAAGCCCGTTTCCATCCTCTCAGATACAGACTGTTCAACCATGCCCCAACCGATCTGCCCCGAATGGACCGACACACCCAAGCCCGTCATCGGGATGCTCCACCTGCCCGCGCTGCCCGGCAGCCCGCGTTTCCGGGGTGACCTCGACGCCGTACGCGCCCATGTGCTGCATGACGCCGAGGCGCTAGAGCAAGGCGGCGTCCACGGCCTGATGCTCGAGAACTTCGGCGACGTGCCGTTCTTCCCCGACCACGTGCCGACGCACACCGTCACCTACATGACGGCCCTGGCGCTGGCCGTACGCGACCGGGTAGACCTGCCGATCGGGATCAACGTGCTGCGTAATGATGCGCTGTCCGCGATGGCGGTGGCGCATGCGGTGGGGGCTCGGTATATCCGTGTGAACGTGCTGTCCGGGGCGTGCCTGACCGATCAGGGCGTGATCACCGGCAAGCCCGCCGAGCTGATGCGGTACCGAGCACAGATCGGCGCGGAGGACGTGAAGGTGCTCGCCGATGTGCGCGTGAAGCACGCTGCGCCACTAGCGGATCGGCCGATCGAGCAGGAGGCGGAAGAGCTGATCGAACGAGCTGGCGCCGAGGCGCTGATCGTATCGGGTGACGGCACGGGCAAGCCGACGGACGTAGGCGAAGTTGCGCAGCTGAAACGCGCCTTCCCCAAGGCCAGGTTCCTGATCGGCAGCGGCGTGACGAAGGATTCGCTCGCCACGTTGGCAGAGCACGCAGACGGCTTTATTGTCGGCAGCCACTTCAAGCCCGACGCAGACACCGACCGACCGATCGATCCGGCACGTGTAGCTGCTTTGATGGACGCATGGCGAGGCCTGGATATTCAGTGAACTGGCCCGCTGGGCAGGGAACTGCACCCTTAGCTTGGGCAGCTCGATGCTCTGAAAGTGCCCAAATTGTCAAATAGCTGCTAGTAATCGGTGATAAAAATCGCGATTCAGGGCCTATGGACGGGCTTTTTCTGGTATGAGTGCTTATTTTTACAGGTCTTAAAGCCCATTCTATGTCGGGCGCGAGCAAGAAGTTAACATCGAGCGAGACCGCAAAAAACCCTTGACGTGGGTTGGGCGATAAGCTACAAGTTATATATCTAGGCAAACTATGCCGTCTGTATGGGGCGTCTGGAAGGAGAAAACGGGCATCTAGAAGCCCGACATACGGAGACTTTGGAGAAAGAGCTTATTAACAATCATCCTAGAAGTTCCGCGTTAATCACTGTTATGATTGCGTTCTAGGGTCCAGGAGAGGAGAGAAAGACCATGGGTTTTGTTAAGGGATTTGTGACGGCTGCCGGCCTTGCTGTAGGCCTGATGGCTGCCGCATCGGTTCAAGCCGGTGTTCTGGACGGTGACGCTGCCGCCTTTAATGACGGCAACGGCCCCACGGCTGGCGCTTGGACCGCCTCCACCGCATTCACCAACAACGCAGGCACGCTGACCGGCTATGTCGACTGGACCGTCTACGGCCCGGGCGACTTCCCCTACGCCGGCTACAGCCCCAGCCCCGGTGAGTTGGTCTACGCTTTCCAGGTCTTCTCGACCGGTAGCGATGCCGTTCACTCATTCACGCTGAACGATCCTAACAGCGCGATGAACAGCGTCGGCACCTTCGCTGACCTGGCTGGTGAAGCCCCGATCTCCACGGCTCTGGGGACTCAGGCCGAGTGGAACTTCGCGGGCCTGGACGCTGGTGAAAACAGCATCGGCCTAGCCTTCTCCTCGCCCAAGACGCCCGACTCGCTGTTCGGCATCGTCGTCAACGGCGGCAGCTTCGCGGTTGCCATCCCGCTGCCCGTGCCCAGCTCGAACGATATCCCCGAGCCCGCCTCGCTGGCGCTGCTCGGTGCCGGCGGCCTGATGATGCTTCGCCGCCGCTAAGTGAATAAAGAGCCGGACCGGCTCCACACGACGCTTGCTTCTCCTCTCCTGGGGGGCGGGCCGGCGGGCCAAGCCGCGTGTGGACGCCGGGAACCGGTCGTTTATAGAGCCCCTGTGAACGGTGCTTGTGTACCCGAAGGCAGTTCGCGGCAGGAGCCATCTGTGTCAGGTAAGGCAATACTCTTCAGTGGGTACGCTCATTGAATCAGGGAGAATGAGGATGTTTGACCGCACGTCAGGAATAGGCGTCTTAGGGCTTGCACTTGCGACTCTAACCGCAGGAACAGCACAGGCAGGCCTGTTGTCGGCCAACAGCGGCGGGGCGATCCCGGCGTATACCGGCAGCCAGACCTTCTCAGGCGGCTTCTCGACCTTCACGGTCAACGCCGAAGTCGATTATGCCGTCTTCGCCCCGGGTGACTTCGGCGTCGCGTTCCCCGGACTGGACCCGTCCGGTGGTAACGAATTCGTCTACGCCTACCAAGTTGAAAACACCGACCTGGCCAACACGATCACGAAGTTGACCGTAGGTCTTGACGGCGACGAGCCGTTAGGCTCCATCGGGTTCATCCCCGACGTGGGGCTTCACGATCCAGTGACCGAACTATTCGTCGGCGCAGGGCCGACCTCCGCGGCCTGGGACTTTACCGCCTCCAGCCCACTACCGGTCGGCGTGACCAGCGCGGTGTTGATCTTCACCAGCGCCGCCGGCCCGGAATGGGATACCGGCACGACACACGGCGCCTTTGCAGATGAACAAGCACTACCCAGCCCGGCTCCTGAACCCGCGAGCCTTGCCCTGATGGCCATGGGCTTGGGTGTGATGGGCAGTCGTCAATTAACCCGGAAGTAACCCTGTCTCCCAGGTTGCTACCGGACTATAACAGACGTCGCTCCCTGAACGTTCCCCATTCAGCGTAACGACGAAAACTGGGCTGATCCTTTTTTGGATCAGGCCTTTTTATAGAGGTTGGGAGAGATTGGATTGTTTCGCGCTTGTTCGGAACACATCCGAAAACCTATCGTCCGGGTAGCTTTTACATATCTGCTTCCCATTGTTTTACCATTCATACATGCGCCGGCGGTAAACGCACTGGATGCGTCCAATGTCTTGGTGCTTTACAACAACGACAGCCCCGACGGCCTGCAGATCGCCAACCACTACGCCCAGACCCATCCCGGCGTCACGCTGCTCGGCTTGAACGGTGTGAGTACCGATGAGCAGATCACGCAAGCTCACTATCTGGACGTGATCCGTCCGCAGGTGCTGGCCGGATTGAGCTATGAGATCGATGTGATCGTGACCACCAAGGGGTTGCCCCTCCGGATCGAGAATACAAGCCCGAATCCCGGTACCTATCCGGAGTGGCGAGGCGACTTATTAGGCGTCGGACTACTGGATGACTGGTGGGAGCCGTACTCCAGCCTTGAGAGCGAACTCACCCGCATCGACCTGATCGACTCGGACGACATGATGGGCGACCAGGCTGAGTTTATGTCACCGCCCAACTTCCCATTTGCGACGGTGCATCACGCGGCGAACCCGTATTACCAAGCGGATGCATCTTTCGATCGTGATACCGTCGGGTACGAGGGGATGCGTCTCGCGTCAAGGCTTGACGGGTTTTCGGTCAATGATGTCATCGCCAGTATTGATCGGGCTCAGATGGCTTTTCACCTGCCGAGCAATCAATTGGTGATCGCCGATGACGACCCGAGCGCGCCGGCTAATAATGTGGATCGGATGCCGGCGCTGGTGAGTGATGTGCTTGAGGTGAGCGGGCAGAGCTACGTATTCGATAGCTCCACAGCCGATATTCTGGATGCCCCCTTGCCCGTGCTGGGTTATGTCGGACACGGTTCACACGCCGCGGGCAGCGGGTATATCGAACACCTTAAGTTCGACATCACCAACGGCGCGGTCTTCCACACCTGGGAGAGCTTCAACGCCTACAGCTTCGAGAAGGGCCAGAACCAATTCGGTCAGGGCCTGATCGCGGAGTGGCTTGAGATCGGGGGGACCGCGGCGCTTGGGCATGTCCAAGAGCCCGGCGCCAGTGCGGCGAATGTCGCTAATGAAGACATCCTTTGGGACATGCTTCTGCAGGGCCACACCTTCGCCGAGGCGGCCTGGGCCGCCACACCGCAGCTCTCATTCGTCAACACCGTCGTAGGCGACCCGCTCATGAGGCTGATGGACTGGGTCCCCGGCGACATCACGTTGGACGGGAAGATCGGCTTGCAGGACCTGAATGTTATCCTGCAGCAGTGGAATCAGAACGTCACCAGCGGTATTTACCAAGGCGATGTGACCGGCAACGGCTTCGTCGGCCTGGATGACCTGGACGTCGTCTTGTTCAATTGGAACTTTGCCGGCAGTTCTCCATCAAGCGATTTTTCCGTGCCCGAACCCGCGGGGATCATGCTGCTGCTACTCGGCTGCACCGGCATGCTGATCCGACCGAGACACAGCGATCCGCCGATGCGGCTGCCGCATCAATGATCAGATTGGTTTAAAAAACATGACCCGGTCACCCGACCGAGGCGGCGACGTCGTTGCGCCGTTCCTGCGCGAGGTCCATCTGCTCGGCGGTCGGGCTCTTGCCGGTCGTCATCATGTCGATGAAGCAGTCGAAGAGGTAACGCGCATCGTGTGGACCAGGGCTGGCTTCGGGGTGGTACTGCACGGCAAAGATCGCCTCATCGTTGTGGCGGAAGCCTTCCAGCGTCTGGTCGTTAAGATTGATGTGAGTCGGCTCGCCGCCGGCCTTTTTCAGGCTGTCGATATCCACCGCGAAGCCGTGGTTCTGGCTGGTGATTTCGACCTTTCGGGTGTCCAGATTCTGCACCGGCTGGTTGCCGCCGCGATGCCCGAACTTGAGCTTGAACGTGTCAGCCCCCAGCGCCCGGCTGAGCAGCTGATGCCCGAGGCAGATCCCGAAGATTGGCAGCTTGCCTCGCAGCTGTTTGAGGTGCTCGACGGTTTTCACGACAGCCGCCGGATCGCCCGGGCCGTTGGAGACGAACAGCCCGTCGGGCTTGTACTCAAGAACCTTGGCTGGGTCCGCGTCGTAGGGCAGGACGGTGACGTTGCAGCCTGAGTCCACCAGGTTCCGCAGGATGTTCATCTTCGCGCCGCAGTCCAGCGCGACGACGTTGAAACGCTTGCCCGGTGTCGGGGCCTTGCCCTGGATCGGGGCCCAGTCGCCCAGGTTCTGGTCCCACTGTATCGGCTCGGCCAGGCTGACCTCCTTGGCGAGGTTGACGCCGATAAGCCCGCGTGCCGCCTTGGCCATCTCGACGAGCTTCTCGTTGCTGACCGAGTCGTCTGTCGCCAGCACGCCGTTCATCGCCCCGTCGGTCCGCAGCTTGCGTGTCAGGGCCCGTGTATCGATCCCGGTGATCCCGGTGACGCCCTGGGAAGCGAGCCAGTCGCCCAGCTCGCTGGTCGCGCGGTAGTTGCTGGCGATGTTGGATAGTTCACGGACGACAAAGCCGTTGACCTGGGCCCGGGCGGACTCGAGGTCGGCCTCGTTGACGCCGTAGTTCCCGATCAGCGGGCAGGTCATGGTGACGATCTGGCCTGAGTAGGACGGGTCGGTCAGAACCTCTTGGTAGCCGCTGAGCGAGGTGTTGAAGCAGACCTCAGCATCAATGGTCTTGGGGGTCGTGTCGCCGAACGCCTCGCCGACGAAGACGCTACCGTCCTCCAGGGCGAGCCTTGCTTGTTTGGGGGTGTTGCTGGTCAAGATGGTTCCGTCGTGAGCGGGGTTTTAGGGAGTTTTTGGGGTGGGATTTGCGGGATTTTAGCGGGGATTGATGACGGTGGCTAATGCTCATCCAAACGCCAAACATGAGAGATCGCTGTGTCTTGGATGCCCATCATTCCCGCACAGACGGAAATCCTTGAGGGGCGTGCTTTGCCCCCTTGATGAGCAAGCGTGGGGATTAGGGTAGCCCTCATCACGTTATTCAAAATTAACACTATATTTACCATAGAAGTTGCTGGTGTGCCTACATGCATGTGACTAATATGTAAGTACATTGTCCGCACGTGGTTTGGATCTATTTGCCTCGACCAACTGGAGGGAGAAGGTATGACAATCTCACGCAATACTCTGTACGTCGGATCCTGCATGGCGTTATCGATAGCTATCACCTCGCACGCTCACGGCGCTACCTCGCCCGGCGTGGCCTGGACGAAGCAGATTGGGACGGTAGATGATGACGCGAGCCGATCCGTCGCACTGGACGCACTGGGCAACGTTTACATCAGTGGCTTCACATATGGCGATCTCGATGGTGTTCAGTCGGGGTACGGCGATGCCTTCCTGACCAAGTACGACTCGGCGGGCAATGAACTGTGGTCTTCTCAAATTGGCTCGACTGCGGAGGACTGGAGCTACTCCGTGGCGGTGGATGGGGCGGGGCATGCCTATATCAGCGGGTTCACCGAAGGCGACTTTGCCGGAGCGCATGCGGGTAACCAGGACGCCTTTCTGACCAAGTTTGATCCGACCGGAAACGAGCTATGGTCCAAGCAACTGGGCACGGCAACTTCAGATTACAGCCGAGCCGTGGCAGTGGACGCGTCGGGCAACGCCTACATTAGCGGTAGGACCGTGGGCGACCTTGGCGGGACCAACGCTGGGGGCTCGGACGCCTTCCTGACCAAGTTTGACGCGTCCGGCAACGAGTTGTGGTCCACGCAGATTGGCACAACGGGTAATGACATAAGCTATTCCGTGGCCGTGGACGCGGCGGGCAACGCATGGATCAGCGGACGCACCTACAATAACCTCGGCGGGATCTATGCAGGTGCCAGTGATGCCTTCCTGGCCAAGTTCGATGCATCAGGCAACGAACTGTGGACCACGCAGATCGGCACGACGGAAATTGACTACAGCTATTCCGTGGCTGTGGACGCGGTGGGTCATGCCTACATTAGCGGATGGACAGAAGGAGACCTGGGCGGGACCAACTCGGGTTCCGCCGATGCCTTCCTGGTCAAGTTCGAAGTCCCCGAGCCGGCGTCGATTGGCCTGTTGGCATTGGGCGTGCCAGCACTGCTACGTCGTAGATAAGACCCAGTGATCTCCACAATACTCAATAGCCCCACGCGGAAGCGTGGGGTTTATCTTTGGGAATCCGTGTGCGAACCCCACGCTTCCGCGTGGGGCTGGGGTGGATTTGATTACTTGCTCGCGTCGATCAGCCTTGGATTCGGCGGGGGTTCGTGGGGCAGGAGGAGGGCACGGCCCTTGCGTAGGTCGTGTTCGCCGTAGGCCGGGTCGAGGTCGAGTTGGGCATCCGGGGGATCGGGGGGCTTGCCGGCGATGGCCTGGTCGGCTCGTTTGGCGGTGTCGTCGAGCAGCAACTGGCCCTGCTGGCGGAGGTGTTCGAACGCATCGCCGTCGGTGGTGGCCTTGGCGCAGTTGATCGGGCCTTCGATCACCATGACGATCTTGCCGAAGGGCAGTGGGATGCGGGTGCGGTCCCAGCTGGGCAGGTGCAGCTTCGGCTTGCAGGCGATGTGCATGGCGAACAGCGGCATCCCGGTATCGCCAGCCAACCCGATGATGCCGGGCTTCATCATCCGGGCCGGGCCCGTTGAGCCGTCCACGGTCAGGGCGAGCACGACCTCGGTGCGCTTGTTGACATAATCCACCAGTTGCTGAAGCACGGGTTTCTTGCGTGCCTTGCCTCGGGACGAACCGCCGCGGAAGACGTGGTAGTCCTGGTGCTTGAGTACGGCGGTGATGACCTCGCCGATGTCGCTGTTGCTGGCGAGGGTGGTGGGGCGGAAGACCTTGCAGCAGCGTCCGGCGAGGATGGCGTTGTCGTGCCAGACGGCAACGAGGATGTTGCCGTCGGTGTTGACGGCCTTGACGGCCCGGGCCATGCCGTAGCTCTCGACGCGGCTGGTGTGCCAGACCAGGCCCATGTAGCCCTTGTACAGCCACCCGATCGCGGACGCGGTGAGCCCGACCAGGGGCTTACTCAGCTTTTTGCGCGTCTGCCGGGCGTGGTACTTGATGTGCCAGAAGATTCTGTGAGCCATGGCTGTGCTGGGATCATAACGAAAACATATGTACGAAACACACGTTCTTTTACATTCTCTACCCCTCAGCCCCCGGCTCTGCCGGGGGATCGGATGTATTTGCGTGTGAAGCCCCTAGGTGATCCCCCGGCAAAGCCGGGGGCTGAGGGGCAGAATGGGAGATCGGTTCGGTTGGGGGTGGCGCAAGAAAAACCCCGGCCTTCCGGCCGGGGCTAATCGATTCAGATTGGATGATGCACCGGGTTTAGGCGAGGCCGTCGGCCTTGGCCATGTGCTGCATCAGGTCGATGACGCGGTTGGAGTAGCCCCATTCGTTGTCGTACCAGCTGACGACCTTGACGAAGTTGTCGCTGAGGCCGATGCCAGCGCCGGCGTCGAAGATGGAGCTGCGGGGGTCGGTGATGAAGTCGCTGGAGACGACCGGCTCATCGGTGTAGCCGAGGATCCCGGCGAGCGGGCCGGATTCGCTGGCGGCCTTCATCTTCGCACAGATGGCGTCGTAGTTGCCGGGCTTCTCGGTGCGGACGGTCAGGTCGACGACCGAGACGTCGGCGGTGGGGATACGGAAGGCCATGCCGGTCAGCTTGCCCTTGAGTTCGGGTAGCGCCAGGCCGACGGCCTTGGCGGCGCCGGTGCTGGACGGGATGATGTTGAAGCCCGCGGCGCGGCCGCCACGCAGGTCCTTCTTGCTGGGGCCGTCCTGGGTCGGCTGGGTAGCCGTCACGGCGTGGACGGTGGTCATGAGGCCTTCGGCGATGCCGAACTCATCGTTGATCACCTTGGCGACGGGTGCGAGGCAGTTGGTGGTGCAACTGGCGTTGGAGACGACGGTGTGCTTGGCAGCGTCGAAGACGTCGTGGTTGACGCCCATGACGATGGTGGGCACTTCATCGGGGCTCTTGGTGGGAGCGGAGATCACGGCACGCTTGGCACCGGCGGCGACGTGCTTGCCGGCGTCGGGGAAGGCGGTGAACAGGCCGGTGGACTCGACGACGTAGTCGGCACCGAGCTTGCCCCAGGGCAGGTTGGCCGGGTCGCGTTCAGCCATGACCGGGACCTTCTTGCCGTTGATCACCAAGGCGTCGCCGTCGGCCTCAACCGTGCCGTCGAACTTGCCGTGGATGGTGTCATACTTCAGCAGGTAGGCCAGGCTCTCGGGGGGGAACAGGTCGTTGATCCCGACGAACTCGATGTTGGGGTTGCTGGCGGCGGCGCGAAGCACGAGGCGTCCGATGCGGCCGAATCCGTTGATACCGACTTTGATAGCCATCAGTCGAGTCTCCAAAAAAGAGGCTTATAGTGGGGGTTAATTCGTCGCGCTGGGCTCGGCTTTGGTTCCGAGGGGTTCCGGGGAACTCCGACGGAAGCCGGCTGACTGGCGGGACAAAGAATGTAGTGGTAACGGGGCGTGGGGTCAAATCATCGGACACCGGTGGCCGCTGGCCCTAACTGCCAGTCTCAGGCTTGTTTTAGCCCGGTGCGACGGTAGACTCGGGGCCTCAAGATTCTATAAAAGACCCACCATGCACAGACGGCTCGTCATCCTGACCCAGGGCTACTCCCGGCAACTGCGGGCGAAAACCGCGGTCAGCCTGCTGCGCTACCGGCCCGAAGAGGTCGTGGCGGTGCTGGATACTGAAGAAGCGGGCAAGACTGCGGAACAGGTGTTCGGTGTGGGCGGCGATATCCCGGTGGTGGGTTCATTGGATGGGGCACACAACGCTAACACGCTTTTAATCGGGATCGCGACGCCGGGCGGGTTTCTGCCCGAGCCGATGCGGGACGTGATCCTGGAGGCGATCCATAAGGGCCTGGATGTCGTGTCCGGGCTGCACGCATTTTTGTGTGACGATCCGGAGGTCCGTGAAGCCGCTAAGCGGTTCGACGTGAAACTGATCGACGTCCGCAAAAACGACGAACGGGACGTCGCCCACCGCAAGGGTATCAACGACACGTGCCTGCGATTGCACACCGTCGGACACGACTGCTCGGTCGGCAAGATGATCGTCGCGATCGAACTCGCCAAGGCCATGCGTACCGCCGACCTCGATACGGCGTTCGTCGCCACCGGGCAGACAGGGATCATGATCGAGGGCTCGGGTATCCCGATCGACTGCGTCGTGGCCGACTTCATCAACGGCGCGGCGGAGAAGCTCGTCCTGCAGAACCAGCACCACCGGGCGATGGTCATCGAGGGCCAGGGCAGCCTGGTCCAGCCGCGCTACAGCTCGGTGACGCTCGGGCTGCTGCACGGCTGCGTGCCGCACGGCCTGATCATGTGCTACGAGATGGGCCGGACCGAGGTCGCGGGGATGGAGCCGCTGCCGATCCCGCCACTGAAAGACATCATCGAGCTGTACGAACACGCCGCTGACTTCAGGCACCCGTGCAAGGTCATCGGGGTGGCGATGAACAGCCGACATGTCTGTGTTGAAGCAGAAGTCGAAGACGAGCGACAAAGGATGCGCGACGAATTGGGTCTGCCGGTCTGTGATGTGATCCGCCACGGGCCTGGCGACCTGCTGGAAGCGGCTCGCGCACTGGATAGCGACCTGCGCGGCAGGGGGGTGCTCAAGTGAAACTCACGCTGCACGAAGCCAACATCCCGATCCGCCACCCCTGGACGACCAGCCACGGCACACGCACACATCAGCGCAACCTGATCGTCGAGCTAGCCGACAGTGGGATCAGCGGCTACGGCGAAGGCGCGTCGATCCCGTACTACGGCGTGACGTTCGAGACGATGAGCGAAGCCCTGGAAGCCGTCCGTCCACAGATCGAAAACGCCTCGATCGATGATCCCTCTGCATTCTGGGACATGATGCATCCGTTACTCAAAGACCAGATGTTTGCCCTGTGCGCGCTCGATGAAGCGGCGAACGATCTGTGGGGCAAACAGCTGGGCAAGCCGGTGCATGGGCTCTGGGGCCTGGACATGAGCCGGGCGCCGTTGAGCGATTACACGATCGGCATCGACACGATCCCGAAGATGGTCGCGAAGATGGATGAGTTTGCCGGCTGGCCGATCTACAAGATCAAGCTGGGGACGGACGAGGACATCGCAATCGTCCGCGAACTGCGCAAGCATACTGATGCGGTGTTCCGGGTCGATGCGAATTGCGGCTGGGATGCGCAGCAGACGATCGACAACGCCGTGGCGCTGGCGGAACTGGGTGTGGAGTTTCTAGAGCAGCCATTGCCGGCTGACGATTGGGACGGGATGAAACGGGTTTTCGCCGAGTCTGTTTTGCCGGTGGTCGCGGACGAGAGCTGCATCCTCGAAGCCGATGTCGATAAGTGCCACGGCTGCTTCCACGGCGTGAACGTCAAGCTCACCAAGTGCGGCGGCCAGACCCCCGCCAAGCGCATGCTCACCCGTGCCCGTGAGCTAGGGATGAAGACCATGGTCGGCTGCATGACCGAGACGACCGTGGGCATCAGCGCGATCGCGCAGCTGCTTCCGCTGCTGGATTACGTGGATATGGACGGGGCGCTCTTGCTGGCGGGGGACGTTGCCGAGGGGGTGACGATCGAGAAGGGCGTGGTCCGGCTGCCAGAGACGCCAGGCAATGGCGTGACGTGGACCGGGCCGGTGATGCACTAATCCACCTGGTCGAACCGCAGCACGAGGTCGAACAGCTCCGCCTTGAGTGCGTGGCCGACGCCCTGGTCCTTGATCATCGCCAGCTTGAGCGTATCGCAGCTGAACGCGGCGTCGAAGTTCGTTTCGATCGCCCGGCCCATGCCCTGGATCACACACAGGTCCACATCGCGGCGTGTCACCGCCTCGGCCAGCTCCGGGTTGATCCGGTGCAGATCGATCAGCGGCGCGCCGTTGCCGCTTGCGATGAGTTCCAGTTGGCTGCTTGCCAGGGCCTGCTCGATGACGGGGTCCAGCTTGGCGATCCGGTCGATCAGTTCAACCAGCTCGTCGTGGATCACGTCGTTCAGCGCGGGGGTGGTGTTGGCGGTCAGGATCACACCGATGTTGCGCCGTAGCAATTCGCGGGTAAACGGGATCATGCCCAGCAGCACGTCCGGCCCGGCGTTGTCTACGAACACAACCGCGCACTGATACCCGGGGCCGCTCAGCAGTTTGTCCTGCCAGGCGTCCAGGTCGTCGACGAACCACGGCCGGGCCTTGAGGTTGCCGAGCGTGTCGTGGAAGTCAACGGTGTCGTCCTCGAACATTTCCGTCGTCTTGACCGCGCCCAGGTCGAACAGGTTGCCGGCAAAGACGCCGCGCATGATCCGTTCGATCCGCTCGGCCCCGTCCAAAGTGTCGATCTCTTCGAGCACCTTCGGCAGCAGGGCCAGCGAAATCTCGTTTTCTTTCTGCTTCGCCAGCCGGTAGGGGTCCGGGATCCCCGCCGATCGGAGGCAGCTTTCCCGGGCCTCGCACAGCGACAAAATCGTCAGCCGGCCGAACGCTTCGGGCTCGACCTCGATGTGGTTCAGGTACGCCCCGAACGACGCGCGGAACTGCGCCGCCTGGGCGCGGGCCTCTTCCTCTTCGATGCCCCGGTCCAGCGCATCCACGATGGCACGATCGAGCACGTCCATCATGTGATCGCGAAACAGCTGCACCCAATACGCCCGCCCCGACTCGTGCTCGCACAGGTTCAGCGTGCAGGCGACGTAGCCCTCGGGCTTGGCCAGCAGGGGGAAGATCGCGGTCTGGTTGAGGCTGTCGGTGGGCATTACGGCGTTTGTCATATCGGGAGTTTAGAGCGTTGCGATGAGCGATTCGTGAGCAGTACCAGCGGCTGTCATAGCCCGTCCGCAACGCGGGCGCGGTGTCGAGCTAATGGCTAAAGGCTAACAGCTAACAGCTCATGTCTCTACAACCCAACGAAGTTCGTCAGGATCTTCATGCCCACACGCTGGGACTTCTCGGGGTGGAACTGGGTGGCGAAGAGGTTGTCGCGGTGGACCGACGCGCAGAAGTCGCCGCCGTAGTCGGCGCGGGCCGAGACGTCGGCGTTGTTGGTCGGCTGGGCGTAGTAGCTGTGGACGAAGTAGACAGCCGAGCCCTGCTCCAGCCCCTCAAGGATCGGGTCGGGTCGGTCCCACTTCAGGCCGTTCCAGCCCATCTGCGGGACGTTCAGCCGCTGCCCGCCGCGATGGTTATCAAAGCGCACCACTTTGCCGGGCACGATCCCGAGGCCCGGGACCAGTTCACCATCTGCGGCGTCTTCTTCCGAGCCGTCGAAAAGTAGCTGCATCCCCAGGCATATCCCGAGCATTGGTTTGCCCGTCTTGACGAACGCGCGGATCGGATCGCTCAGGCCCATCTCATCGAGGAACCGCATCCCGTCGCCGAACGCGCCGACGCCCGGCAGGATGAGCTTCCCGGCCTGTTCGATCTCTGTAGGCGTGTTGATGATCTTCGCCTCTCCGCTGACGTGTTCGATCGCCTTGGCGACACTGCGGAGGTTGCCCATGCGGTAGTCAATGATGGAAACGGTGGACGGATCGGGCATGGCGGGTGGCGGGAAAAATGAAAGCCCGTCGTAGGCTAAGCGACGACGAGCTTTACGGGGTTTGCTATTGCTTCAGAAAAACTTCCGGGGGTGGGGGGCTACTCGCGGAGGACGACGACGATCTCGACGCGGCGGCTCTGGTCCTTGCTGCCGCGCTGGCGTGCTTCACCGAAGCCGGCGGCGTACATGTTCTCGGCAGCGATGCCCTGGCTCTGCAGGTGGCGGTGCACCGCGGCGGCGCGTTGCAGGCTCAGCTCGAGGTTGTCCTTCCACTTGCTCTTGCGGATCGGGTCGGTGTCGGTGTAGCCCTCGACACGGATCGTGTTGCCCGCGTACTCGCTCCTGATGACGCCGGCGACCTGGTTGAGTGTGCTCTTGGCGCTGCTCTTGAGGTCCACTTTGCCGGAGGAGAAGAGGATGTCGCCGGGCACGCGGACGGTGATGGTCGCGCCTGTGTTGTAGGCCTCGATGCCGGCGATGTCGTCGAACGCGGTGTTGGCGCCGGCGACGGGCTGGTTGGCGAGCTGGTTACGCAGGCTCTCGATCTCGGCCAGTAGCGCTGGGTCGGTGCCGCCGCTGGCGCTCAGCGCGGCGCGGGCGCGGTCAAGCTCTTCCTGGAGTTCCTGGTTCTGAATGTACAGTGCGTCGCGCTCGGCCTTGAGCCGGTTCTGGCAGCCGCTTAAGAGCGACAGACCGAAGACTCCCACCAGGCACAGCAGCATCATCCGTGTCGTTTTGCTGTTCATGACGTCCCTTTCGCTTCCGGATTGTCTCGATGGTCAACGGGCTTTTCCCCGTGTTATACGATAAAGAGGATATCAAAAATCTGAAGTAGTGGCCTGAGGAACTCGATAATCGGTTCCCGGTAGACCATCACCACCACCGCCGCCGCCGCCAGGTAGGGCCCGTAGGGGATGGGCTGGAAGTGCTTTTTAAGGATCGTCCCCGCCCCGTACATCAGCAGCGCCGCGACAAGCCCGAAGAACGGGGCGATGAAAAAGACCGGGATCGTCTCGCCCGGGCCCAGGACCGCCCCGATCGCCGCCAGCAGGTGGACATCGCCCAGCCCCATCGCCTCCTTGCCGAACAGCAGCGTCCCGAAGATCCGCGTCAGCCAGACCAGCGCCGCCCCAAACAGGTAGCCGAGCGTCACCCCGCCCAGCACGAACGCCCACGGGGCCCATGTGGCTGCGCTAACTGCGGATGCCAGCCACCAGCCGATCAGCATGCCCAGCCCCGGCAGGACCAGGAACGCCAGTTCCTTTAGCACCTCACGCCGGGCGTGGGGGTAGTGGAACCACGGCTCCTCCTCGGCCTTTTCGTGCTCCTTGCGGTGAACCTCGTACAAGGCTTCATAATCCGCGAAGCTCAGCGGCAGCACCTTCAGCTTCAGCAGCAGCAGCGACACGCCCAGGCCGATCGCGCCGCCGATCGCCACCGTCACCCCGGTCGGCCGGGCGATCGGAAACAGCCCATACGGCTGATTGATCGGCAGCCAGCGCATCCAGATCGCCGCCGGCAACACGATCAGCGCCACCAGCGTGAGTACCCACGGGATCGATCGCGGGATGATAAACAGCTTCGCATCGATCACCGTCGAGGCGAACAGCCCGGCCAGCAGGACCAGGTGCACGATCAAGACCGGCCAGCTCGATCCCAATCCGAGCCCGTTGAACTGCGGCCGAAGGGGTGAGAAGTAATACACCGCAAACAGCCCGCCGAACATCAGCGAGACCGCCGCCTCGACCAGCGGGTACTGCATGCTGATCGGTTCCTTGCAGTACCGGCACTTGCCCCGCAGCCACAGCCACCCGAACACGGGCACGTTGTCATACCACGCCAGCGCGTGTCCACACTTGGGGCAACGCGACCGGGGCGTGACGATGTTCTTGCCCTCGGGCAGGCGGTAGATGACCACGTTCAGGAAGCTGCCGACACAGCCGCCGTACGCCGTTACGAAGATGAGCCAGAACCAGGTAGGCAAGGGTGGTGGTGGGGTTCGGGGTTGAGGTTAGGGATCGGAAGAAAACCCGGCGACCGCCGGCAACGCTTGCGGTTCAGCGGATCGCTTCCCGCTTGCTATTCATCGGCATCTTCGGCCGATTCCCCTTGGTTTTCCTCGCCCTCGATCACCAGGCCCCCGGAACCGTCGGCGGCCTCGGTCAGCTCGGCGATCCGCTCCTGCGCCCCGTCGAGGATGGCCCGGCAACGCTTGATCAGGGCCGACCCCTGCTCGTACCGCTTGAGCGCCTCCTCCAAGCCGATCTCGCCGGACTCGATCTGGTCGATCAGGTCTTCGAGTTGCTCGATGGCCTCCTCGAAGCCGAGCTTTTCAGGTTTTGTCGCGCGTTTGGCCATGGGTTTTTAGTGTATCGGATTCGTCGGGCAGGATCAGTCGTCGCCGAACAGGCTGGGGCCGCGAGGCGGTGTGCCTCTGCCACCGGCGGGGCGTCGGGGCTTCCGGGGTTTCCGGGGGTTCTGGGGGTTGGGTTTGGATTCAGGTTTGGGTGGGGCGGCACCGTCGCTGTCGGCGTCCACGACCGAATGGACCTGCCCGTCGGCCAGGACACTGGTGAGTCGATCGCCGGGCTTGGCATCCGTGGCGCGGCGCAGCAGCTTGCCGTCGGGGCCGAGGGTGTAGGAGAAGCCTCGCTCCAGGACGTTCTGCGGGCCGACCGCGCCGAGTTGCCGGGCCAGGGCGTCGAGTCGGGCTGCTTCGGTGGAGAGTCGTCGGGGCATCGCCTGGTTCAGCCGGCGGGCGGTGTCGGCGACGCGCTGCGAGCCGGCTTCAAGGAGTTTCCCCGGCTGGCGGAACAGGGTGTGCCGCGCGGCCGAGACGAGCCGGTGCTCGGCCTGGTCGAGTCGGCGACGGAGTGTCAGCGCCAGCCGGTGGCCTGTCTGATGGACCTGATGAGCCAACGATTCGCGGTCCGGCACCAGTGTCATGGCGGCCTGGGTCGGGGTGGCGCAGCGCAGATCCGCGACCAGCTCTGCGACCGTCGTGTCCGTCTCATGCCCGATCGCCGCCACGATCGGCAGGGTGCAATCGAACACCGCATCCGCGACGGCCCGCTCGTTAAACGCCCAGAGGTCTTCGATCGACCCGCCGCCGCGTGTGAGGATGACGGCGTCGATGCCGAGTTGCTTGCCGTGCTTGGATAACCGGTTGAGCGCCTCGGCGATCTCATCGGCCGCCGCTTCGCCCTGCACGCGCACGTCGTACAGGTACAGCCGACAGCCCGGCCAGCGTTGATGGGCTGTGTTGATCACGTCCTGAAGCGCCGCGGCCTGGCGGGACGTCACCACCGCGATCCGCGTCGGCATCGTGGGGATCGGCAGCTTGTGCTCCAGCTCGAAGTAGCCCAGGCCACGGAGCTCTTCGATCATTTGCCGCAGCCGTAGCTCCAAAGCGCCTTGGCCGACCGGCTCGATGGTATCGACGTAGAGCTGGACGCTGCCCTGGGCGTCATAGAAGTCGATCCGGCCGGTGCAGACGACCTGCATGCCGTCGCGCATCTTGAAGCCGACCCGCTTGGCGTTGGTGGCAAAACACACGCACCGCAGCGCCGCGCCGTCTTCCTTGAGGCTGAAGAACCAGTGTGTTCGGTCAGAAAGATTGCTGACCTCCCCGACGACCCGCACCTTCTTCGGCAGCCCGTCGGCGAGCGCCCGCTTGATCCGCCCGGCCAGCTCCCCGACCGTCATCGGCCGATCGGCTTGCGGTGTCTCGGGTTCGGGGTCAAAGGGCAGGCGTGACATGATGACATCTTAGGCAAAGACGGATTTCACCACAGAGGGCACAGAGATCGCAGAGAAAGGCATGTATTTAGCCACCGATGAACACGGATAAACACAGATGGGAGGCAGAGCCAGTCAGTGTCTACTTATCAGTGTTCATCTGTGTTTATCGGTGGCTAATGCCTCTCTGTGATCTCTGTGTGCTCTGTGGTTATTCCTGGCTTGTTTCTTTTTCGATTAGATCGAGTAAGTCGCTGCGGAGTTGGCGGGTCAGGTCGCCGGCGAGTCCGGCGCCGACTTCTGAGCGTTCGACTTTCGACACCGGCAGGACCTGCCAGCTGGAATTGGTCAGGAAGACCTCGTCGGCTTCTACAAGATCGTCGATGCTGAGCATCTGCTGCTTCACGGTGACGCCCAAGCCCTGAGCGATCTCGATGACGGCTGCGCGTGTGATGCCGGGGAGCACCGGGGCGGGCAGGGCGTTGTCGGCTTCTTCGCCGCGTGCGATCGGGGTCAGCAGCTCGCCGTTCTTCACGAGAAAGACGTTACTGATGCAGCCGCTGGCCAGATGGTTCGAGACGTTCAGCCAGATAGCCTCCCCGGCCCCGACGGTGGCGGCCTGGCGCAGGGTTCGAAGCCTGGCCCAGTAGGCAAGTGTCTTGTGCCCGGCCATGGCGTCGAACGGGTTGGCTCCGGGCTGGGCGACCAGGACGGTGATGCCTTGTTCGAAGTAGCGCGGGTCGTAGGCCGTCGGCTCGGTGGGCTGGATCAGGATGGTGCCACCCCCGGAAGTGTCGTCCCCGGGCGCGTCCGGTTTCAGTAAGGAAAGACTGCCGGGGGTGACGGTCAGGCGGATGCGGGCCCGGTCGATCTGGTTGTGGCTGACGGTCAGGTCCACCGCCTGGGCGAGGGCGTCGGCGTTCAGGTCCCGGCTCAGGCCCAATTGTTTGGCGGATTCGCATAGCCGGCCGAGGTGCTGGCCGAGGCGGAAGACCCGGCCGTTCTGGGCGTGCATGGTCTCGAACAGCCCCAATGCGTGCTGGAAACCCGCGTCGTCGGCGGGGATCTTGGCTTGATCGGCGGGGAGGAATTGGCCGTTGAGGAAGGTGTTCATTAGGGTTCGGGGGGCTGGGATCGGGGATCAGGGGGATAACCACTATACCCTCCTTGCTCGTGGAGGGGATAGATCGTATACTACCCGGCTCGATTTGTAAGGGCCCCAGCCGTGAACAGGCTCTGAGCCCCGATCCCTGGACCCTGTACCCCGGTGCATCCGCCATGAAAAAAGACATCCACCCCGAGTACCGCCCGGTCGTCTTCCAGGACGTTTCGGCCGACTTCGCCTTCCTCACCAAGTCGACCGCCAAGGCGTCGCACGGCACGATCAAGTGGGAAGACGGCAACGAATACCCGCTGGTTAAGGTCGATATCTCCAGCGCCAGCCACCCGTTCTTCACCGGCAAGCAGAAGTTCGTCGACACCGCCGGCCGGGTCGAGAAGTTCCAGAAGAAGTTCTCCGGCTCGTACTTCGGCAAAGCCAAGTAGCTACGAAACAAACGAAAACCGCAGTGTTTCGGCGCTGCGGTTTTTTGTGCGCGGAACGAGGTGTGAGTTGCCAGCCTTTAGCTGTTAGCCTTTAGCCATTAGCACAGACCGCGCCCGCGTTGCGGGCGGGCTAGGACATTGAAGCATCGCCCACAAGTATTCTTGCCAGACCCCAGACCCCAGACCCCAGCCACACATCCCCATGTCAGCTGACCTGACCAATCTGACGGCCAAGCTCGATGAGCTCGCGAACCAGTTCGACGAGCTGGAGGCGCAGCTGCAGGACCCGGCGGTGATGTCGGACCACGAGAAGGTGCGTGTACTGAGCGTGAAGCGGTCTGCTCTGGCGGGGTTGGTTGAGCGATACCGCAAGTGGCAGTCGCTCAATGAGCAGGCGGCCGAGCACCAGCAGATCATTGCCGACAACGAGGATGCGGAGTTGGTGGAGCTTGCCAAGGCAGAGCTGCCGGACCTGCAATCGCAGGCCGAAACGCTTCTTGAGGAAGTCTCAAACGAGCTGGTCACGGCCGACGATCAGGCGGTGGGGGCGGTGATTCTGGAACTGCGTGCCGGGACCGGCGGCGACGAGGCGGCGCTGTGGGCGGGGGACCTTTTGGAGATGTACCAGACGTTCGCCAAGCAGCGTCGTTGGAAGTTTGAGCCGATGGAGTTCACGCCGGGCGATCAGGGCGGGGTGCGCAGCGCGGTGGTCAGTGTGAAGGGCGATGCGGTGTGGCAGGGGCTGGGTTACGAGGGCGGGGTGCATTGTGTGAAGCGTGTGCCGGCGACCGAGACCCAGGGCCGTGTGCATACCAGCACGGCGACCGTAGCCGTCCTGCCCGAGCCGGAGGCGATCGAGGTGAGCATCCCGGACAGCGACATCGAGGTCCACGTCACCACGGCCCAGGGCCCCGGCGGGCAGAATGTGAACAAGGTTGCCACCGCGGTACACATGATCCACAAGCCCACGGGCATCGAAGTGCGGATGCAGGAATCCAAGAGCCAGCACCAGAACCGCGAGAAGGCGATGCAGCTGCTGCGGGCCCGGGTGTATGAGCGGATGCAGGCCGAGAAGGACGCCGAGTACGCCGAGACGCGCAGCAAGATGATCGGCACCGGCGGGCGATCCGAGCGCGTCAGGACCTATCGCTGGAAGGATAACATGGTCGTGGACCACCGGCTGGGTGAGTCGTACAACCTGCAGTCCGTGATGGCGGGGGACCTGGCGGGGCTGATCGAGGCCTTGATCGCGCAGGACCGGGCTCAGCGTCTGGCGGCACTCTGATAATAAGAAGTAGCCACCGATGAACACGGATAAAAACTGATAAAGCAGTAAGCGGGGTTTCCCATCGGTGTTAATCTGTGTTTATCGGTGGCTAAATTCTTCACTCATATACCCTGCAACAGCCGATAACAAAGCTGTGAGAATGCTCAGGCTTTGTCGATACGCGCGTTTCGGGCTGATCCTGGCCCTGATGATCGCGTGCGCCGCCGAGTGGGCACCGGCCCAGAGCCAGATCATCCGTCCCCGCCGGCTGGTCAGGCTGTTCGACTTCGAGGAGCCGAACAACTACGAATCGCTTCCGAAGAACTGGTTCATCATCGGCCGGGTCGCCGAGACCACCGACAGCACCTTCTTCCGCGAGCCGCTGCACCATGACCTCATGGAGCGTGCCGGGTTCCCGTCGTTCACGGAGGTCCGTTTCGACCGGACGCATGCGTTTTCCGGTGAGCGAAGTCTCTATCTCGGGCTCAACGGCGGCAGCGCCGGAGGGTTCCTGGAGGTCGGGGCGATCCCGGTCGTGCCGCAGAGCGATTACCTGATCACCGCTGTGGTCCGAACCGAATCGTTGAAGCATGCCGCGGCATGTCTGAGCGTGTACTTCGTGGACCGGCACGGCAAGCGCATCGAAGACAGCCTTGTCACGAGCAAGCACATCCGCACGCACGGCGCGTGGACGGAGGTGGCGCTGAAGCTGCGGGGTGATGCGGAAGGGGCGGTCTGGCTGGGGATGGAAGCCAAGATCCTCCAGCCGACACGTAGCGAGAAAGACCCCCTCGGTGAGCAGCGCGTGCTGCTGACCGACGTGGATGGCGAGGCGTGGTTCGATGACATCTCGATCTGGCAGCTGCCCAGGATCGAGGTCGCGACCCAGAGTAAGGTCAACCTCATCCGTGCGCCCGAGAAGCCGAACGTGTCGATCAGTGTGCGAGACCTGACTAGCCAGAGCCTTAATGTGGTGGTCACGGCCTACGACTACAACCTCAAGCCGGCCGCTGTCGAACACCGGAGGCTTGAGCCGGGCACGCCGCGGTTCTGGGTCTGGAAACCTGACCTGCCGGCGTACGGCTGGTACCTGATCGACATGCAGGTCCGAGATCACGAGGCCAAAGGCCCTAGCCGGCAGACGCAGGTCGCCCGCACATTCGGCGCGTTCGTCTGGCTGCCGCCGGGGTCTAATCTGAATCCGGTGGATGAAGACCGATTCAAACTGATCGCCACGGGGATGTCTGAGAAGCAGCTTGCGTTTCTGCCCGAGTTGCTCGATGCGACGGGGATCCGCTCGACGGTCTTGAGCATCTGGGATCGTCAGACCACGCTCGGCGATGTCGAGGCGCGCAAAGAGCGTATCGACGCCATGATGAAGTGGCTGTACCTGTCGGGCCGAAGCGCCGCGTTGTCGCTGGACCCCGTGCCTGCTGCGCTGGCCGAGGCGATCGATGATCCTGCCGCGGACCCGTTGGTGCTCATCGCGGCCGAGCGCAATCTGTGGATGGCCTACCTCACACCGACCCTGCTGAATCACGGCCAGCGCGTCGCGCGTTGGTACATGGGCTCTACCGACCAGACCTACCTTTTCTACAATCAGGATTTGCCAGAAGACCTGCAAGGCGTCCATGAGCAGTTCGCCAACATGGTGGCGTCGCCCGAGCTGGTCATCCCCTGGCGTCTTGATCAACAGCGCCGTCACGACCTGCCGGAGACGACTTACTACATCATGGACACCCCGCCGGGGATCAGGGCGGACCAGATCCAGACGCACCTCAAGCCCTGGCAGGACATCAAGGACCACCTGACCCTCGCCCTGCGTGAGCCCCCGGCCGATCTTGTCTCTCACAATAGACGTGTGACCGACCTGGCGATACGGATGCTCCACGCCTGGGAAGCACAGCCCGACTCGTTGGCGATGGGGAACCTCTGGGCGGAGGCGGCGCAGCGTGATACGGCGCTGGTGCCCGATCCGCTGCTGGGCGTGTATGCGAATATGGCCCAGCGTTTGGCTGGCCGGCGCGTCGTCGGGAAGCTGAACGTCGGCGGGGGGGTGAGCGTCTGGGTATTGGACGGCCCGGCGGGGCCCGCGATGATGGCCTGGGCCGATCAACCGGGGAGCCCGCAGAGCGTGATGCATATGTACCTGGGCCAAAGACCGATCGCGATCGATGTCTGGGGCAACCCTAAGGCGGTGCCTGAGAGTGCCGGCAAGCATCGGCTAGACGTCCCGGCGACGCCGGTCATGATCACGGGTATCGACGCACAGCTTGCCTTGTTCCGCGCGGGATTCTCGATCGATGAGCCTTTCATCGAGTCCACCCAGACCCTGCATGAGCGCGTCTTCACGATCACAAACCCATGGAAGACGAACATCAGCGGGCACATGCAGATCACGGGGCCCGACGGCTGGGAATCGAAGCCGACGCGCCAGTTCTTCTCGATCCCCGCGGGGCGGAGCATCACGTTGCCGATGGCGTTGTCGTACCCCGTGTCCGAGGTGGCCGGGCGTCACAAGCTGACCGCACGGTTTGAGTTCACCGCCAACGATACGATGGTCATCGATACGGCTTTGCCGGTCGAAGTGGGGCTCAAGGATGTGAGGTTCAACGCCACGGTGGCTCTGAATCTTAATAGCCAGACAGGCGCTGAGGACGTCACAGCCGCCGCGGTTGTGACCAACACGGGTAATCAGAAGCTCTCGCTGTATGTCTTTGCCAACCTGCGCGGCCACCCGATCCAGGAGCGGATCGTCGCCGACCTCGAGCCCGGGCAGTCGGCCGTGCGCCGCTTCAAATTCGCCGGGGCCGGGCAGGCACTGCGTGACACGCCGATGCGTCTGGGCGTCCGTGAGATCGACGGCCCGAGGATGCTCAACCAACGGCTTGGGATCGATCAGAACAGGTAGCCACCGGCCGGTCATCATCCTCGTGATCCTCATACACGCATTATGATCCACACACTTCGGCAACGCGTCTGCATGGGCTGGTGGCTGGTGGTCCTGTCGCTGTGTGTGGCGGGCTGCCCATCATCTGACAATGCACCGGCTGATCTGCCCGCGCCCGAGTTGACCGTGATCCCGCTGGACCTGCCGCCAAGAAGCGAAAGCGACGACACGGCCGGGGGCATCATCGTGGCGGATGTGAATGACGACGGGTTGATGGATTACCTGGTCACCGTGCCGGGTCGGCTGGTCGTGCATGGCAACGACGGGGCGGAGCTTTGGCAATTGAACGCCGACCTGATCGTCGGCGGGTCGAGCGAGCGGGTCGGCCTGCCCGGGCATCACGGCCCAGGCGTCGCGGCGGGAGACGTTGACGGCGACGGCGCTTGCGAGGTCGTCTTCCTGACACGTGACGGCACGCTGCATGTGCTTGACGGTGCGACCGGCGAACCCGAAGCGACATCGAAGCCGCCCGTGCCCGAGGGGGCGGTACAGTGGGAACTCGCGATGATCGCCGACCTGCGCGGCGTGGGCAATGATCGGGATATTATCCTGCAAGCCACGACGCCTGAATACAAACGCATCGGCAAGTTTGTCGCAGCCTACAGCTACGAAACGTTGATCGCTGGTGGTGATCCGCTGTGGCAGACCGATGCGTTCGACCCCTGTTATCACAACGGCGCTCGGCTTGCCGACATCGACGGCGACGGGCGCGACGAAGTCATCGGCCGATCGATCCTGGATGACGACGGCAGCGTGCTGACACGGGCGTTGGATTCCATGAGTCATGGTGACGGTGTGGCGATCGCTGATGTGCGTCCCGAGTTGCCGGGTCTGGAAGTCGTCATGCCCGAAGAGGGGGTGGACCACCTGCAACTGATCGGCACAGCCGGGCCTGTCTGGCGTGTGCATCACAACCACGAAGAACCGCAGAATGTCGCGGTCGGCCGATTTAATCCCGAGTCCGAGGCGATGTATATCTGGTGCCGATCGCGCTACGACAAGCACCAGAAGCCGTTTGTGTTCGACGCCTACGGGGCGCTGGTCACGACTTACGAGATGGACGACGTTAAACCGAGCGGCTGGACGAGCAGCGGCGTCGAGGTCATCCACACGATCGACTGGACCGGTGAACGGACTCAACTCGCTTGCGCCAAGGAACGCCACAAGGCGGGCGACGTCGGTTTGTTCGAGCCGTTGACCGGGCGATTTGTGCTGAGGATCAAGGAAGAAGCCGATCGGCTGTATGTGGCTGATGTAACCGGGGACTGGCGTGAGGAGATCATTGTGCTATCCCGCTCGGCTTTCGGGGGTAGTGGTGAACTACATATCTACAGCAACCCGGCGGAGAACCCGCGCCCGTATCAGCCCAGCTTGTGGGAGGATCGCAACTACCGCCGGCTTAAGCAGTGTCACAACTACTATTCGCCGTGACGGTAGGTCGTATCAGCCGGTCATTCTTCCGGCAATGCGCCGATCGATCGGAGGATATCGCGGGTGACGGCCTGACGCTTATCGAGGTCGTCATATCGGTTGGGAGTATCGATGTTTAAGGCGAAGAAGACCGGCCCTTCAGGGTGCTCGACCCAGCCGACCCACCAGCCGAGCTGACCGGTCCACCCGGTCTTGGCACGCAGGATCCATGACTTCTCGGCCTGCACGATCATGATGTCCTTGACCAGCCGCTGGTGCTCGGTCTTGAATGGCAATTCATTGCAGTACAGCTTTTGCAGAAACTTGATCTTGCTCTGCGCCGAGATTTTGAGGTTCCCGTTGACCCAGTATGGCTTGGTCTCACCCGTTGCATCGGAATCACGGGTTGGCTCGGCATTGCCGTACTCCGCCCGAGACAGGTACTCTCTTACTTTGGTTTCCCAGAGTGTCTCAGCGAAGCGCTCGTATACCCATACGGTTGAGTGCCTCATCGACGAGCGTAGCGTCTGGTCGCGGTTCCAGGGCTCGTAGTTATGCTGGGTCCCGTCCCATTCGAAGACTTGAAACTCGTCTCGGACGATACCGGCCTCAAGGGCGAACAGCGCATGCGGGATCTTGTAGGTCGAAGCCGGCGGCATCGGGGTGCGGGCCCGCGACTCATCGTAGACCCACGTCACCGGATCATCACCGCGTTCGTCGATAACGAGGATGGTGCCCTTTGTGTCGTGGTTGTCAAAGAATGCCCGCCAATCGTCCCGCGACTGCCAGTCGGCACCCGAAGTAGTAGCCGGTGTCCACAAGAAGATAATAAGCAGGCAGGATAGGACATGTTTCATATGTTGGCCTCATCTTGGATAGGGTAGCTATCGACCAATGATGCAACTTGACACCAATCTGCCAAGGACACCTGAACGATCTCTTCAGCCTCCATCCAAGCCTAGGCCTGACGCTGTGTAATCTGCGGATCACGTCTTGTATTCGTCTTTTTCTTAAAAATCGCGGTTCGCCGGGTGCCGTGGCAGGCGCGGGATCAGCGGGACAGGGTCGGGCCCACGTCCTGGGATTCCACGATCAGCCGGGGTGGCCCGCTGCAAAGCCCCCGGAACGGGTCGAATGAAAATTCGTACCACTTCCGGGGGAGCCCGTGAGTCCCTGTCCTTTTAATCATCGGATACTCAGTACAGCCGCCGGCCACCGCCGCGAGATTGTCGGCAGACCCGTGAACTAATTCGGGCCTCCACCTATGGCGGAATGGACATCCTTGTGCGCATGAACACGACTTATCTGTTCACACGACGCACTGCAGACGGAGTAATCAACGGTGGTTATGAATCTGCAGGTGATCGAAAGAGGTTGCGTGCAAAGTGGACGTGTCGGTGCGCACAGAAGCGGTCTTTGTACACGTTTCCAATCATAGCCGCGTTGCAACGCAACGCGGGCAATCAAGCTCACGCTATACTCTTCTTATGGCCGTTTACCTCTTCACGCTCCACAGCTACGGCTCATGGCTGCCCGACCGTGCACGAGGCTACACCCGCCGCGGCGAAGGCGTGCTCCCCAAAGACGAAAAGATGGCGGGCTACTACCGCGATCAGATGAACACGGCCGTCGTACGGTTCGACCGATCCATTCAATCGCAGATGATCAAGGCCATTACCACGCACTGCGAGCTCAAATCATACAAGCTCTATCACGTCGCCACCGACCCGACGCATGTGCATGTATTGATTGGATGGGATGGGTATGTTAAGTGGAAGTCTGTCCGTAGAGCCCTGAAACAATCGATCAGCAGACGGCTCAACGAACACTTCGACAAGCGGCGGTGGTTTGCCCGCGAGGGCAGTCGTAAGCAGGTCAAAGACAGACAACACTTCGATTATCTCGTGACGACGTACCTCCCCTCGCATCGTGGGTTGACGTGGTCGTGTCAGGCAGATGTGCGGTGACTGTCAACTGCCCGCACTGCGTTGCAGTGCGGCTATGAAAGAATAAGCGCACTGTTACACATCGACTTCCGTCATAGCCGCGTTGCAACGCAACGCAGGCCGTCACATTGTCTGTCGATCCCGCGCTACCGATTCTCTTTACAGTGTTCGCCCCAGAAGACCCAGCTGGAGTTGTGGGGGGACATGCCGATGTGGGGGTAGTAGTCGGCGGCGGCGGGGGCGGAGAGCAGGATCAGGTTCGAACTAAGGCCCGCCGCTTCGTGGGTTCGGCGGATCAGCTGCTTGCCGATCCCCTGGTGCTGGTGCGCCCGGTCCACGGCCAGCTCGGACAGGTACGTGCAGTAATGAAAGTCGGTGACCGACCGCGCGATCCCGACGAGTGTGCCGTCGTCGGTGCGTGCGGTGAGGATCAGGTCCGCGTGCTTGAGCATCCCCGCCATCGCCGCCGAATCCCCCACCGGCCGCCGCTCGGCCAGCGTCGACCGACGCAGGATGTCAACAAACGCATCAACCGTCAGCTCAGGCTCAAGGGCGTAGTGGATGGGCATGGGATGATGATTGTAGTGGAATCAACCGCTAAGGCGCGAAGGGTATATTGTGAGGGGAACGGGGGTGAAGGCAGATCGCGATAAAAGGGGCAGGCTCTGATTCTTTCTTGCTTCATCCCTCTCAAACGGCCTCACTCCTTTGAAGTGTCGTCGGTTACGTTAGTTCCAGCTTCTTCAATGTCTTTCATGTCTTTGCCAATTTGCGCATTCTGGCCATCGCAGCAAAACAAGAGTAAATCATTTACATTAATTTCTACCCCATCAGCAGAAACAATACCGTCTTTGACTAAGTTTGATGCCTTCTCTACAAGATCCAATGATCTAATCCGATTCTCAAGCTTTTTGGCCAGTAGGTCCTCTCGCCTTTCTTCTAACTCGATCATTCTAAGTTCTTCTAGAAGTGCTTTATCAGGTCGTTCGCTTCGGTTCAATTTAATGTCCCGAATTTCTTCTTCTAGTTTCTCTTTCTCGGCTCGCGTTTTAGCTACATCTTCGATGGGGCGGTCTAAGTAAAACGACTCGGCTGCTTTTCGTCCCTTGTCAAGGCTTTCACGAACTTCATCCCTTGCCCACACATTTTTTATGGAAACCTTGAGTTTAGCCCAGAACGAGCCTTTGCCCCAGTCAACAAATTCAACACCAACGCCATCGATAATTTCGAGAGCTGATGAAATAGCCCAGATAGTGTATGCGCAGGCTGATGCCGATAAGGGCTCGCTGGTAAAGCGGATGGTGATGGTCCATATAAACTGACAGTCCTTCCGAAGCTCTGACAGTGTCTGTGACCTCGATGTCAACTTATGACGCGCATATGTATCGAAGATAAATTGATACTCATAATTGCTGTTGAATGTATCTTTCACTAAAGACAGCATTGATCCACTCGAACTGCTGTATTTTATGCCAGATAATTTGGCCATGAGTGACTGTGAAAATCTTAATTTGACTGAATCTGTAAGAGACATTGATGTAAGCGATAATTCTCTTAGTGCTCTAATGTATTTCTCTTTAGAAAGGTTGGCACTGTCCTGCCATTCTTCTGGTGGATAAGGCTTGAGTGCGGATATGTCGCTTAGAACTTCTGCGCTTCTATCTTTGTTCCAATGTGCTAGAATGCTGAGTAATAGTATGCTGTTGTTCTGAAATGCTGTGATCGCATCATCTTGGTTGTCTGCTGTCTTAATAATATCATGCCAGAAAGCAAGTAATCTTGTGCATTCATCTACAATAGAATTGTCTTCTATGTCTTGAAGGGCACCTTCGACAGCAAATATTTGTTCTTCAAGACCGTAGATGTACTTGCTTTCTCGGCGCAGACTATCAAACCAAGCGAACAAACGGTCGAATATGCCGCGATCACCTTTACGGGTATATAGGGCCATTTAGTATCCAATTTAAATAGGCGTTGAAGAGATTAAGCGGCGCGAGAATAAATGTGCAAAGTTATATGCTATATGATAACACAAGACATGATATGTCAATTACCGTTATCCAACAACCGTATCGCCTCATCCAGGTCTTTATCCCCACGACCTGACAGGTTAACCACGATGGTTTGATCGTTTGGCAAGCTCTTTGCGAGTTTTAGGGCGTGGGCGATGGCGTGGGAGCTTTCTAGAGCGGGGATGATGCCTTCGGTTCGGGTGAGGGTGGTGAAGGCGTTTAGGGCGGCGGTGTCGGTGCAGTCGGTGTAGGTGACGCGGTTGGTGTCGTGCCAGTAGGCGTGTTCGGGGCCGACGCCGGGGTAGTCGAGGCCGGCGGAGATGGAGTGGACGGGAGCGGTCTGGCCGTCGGGGTCCTGGATGACGTAGGAGAGGGAGCCGTGGAGGACGCCGGGGTGGCCGTAGGTCAGAGGGGCGGCGTGTTCGCCGAAGTCGCTTGAGCGTCCGCCGGCTTCGACGCCGGTCATCTTGACGGCCGTGTCGTTGATGAAGGGGTAGAAGAAGCCCGCGGCGTTGGAGCCGCCGCCGACGCAGGCGACGAGGTGGTCGGGGAGTTTGCCGTCCATCTGGTCGAGGCATTGGGCGCGACATTCGTTGCCGATGACGGACTGGAAGTCGCGGACGATCATGGGGAAGGGGTGCGGTCCGACGACGGAGCCGATGATGTAGTGTGTGTGTTCGCTGGTGGCCATCCAGTCGCGCATGGCGGCGTTGGTGGCGTCTTTGAGTGTTTTGCTGCCGGACTCGACGGGGACGACGCGTGTGCCGAGCAGCTCCATGCGTTTGACGTTGGGCTGTTGTCGGCGGATGTCTTCCGAGCCCATAAAGACGTCGCACTCGAGGCCGAGGAATGCGGCGGCGGTGGCGCAGGCGACGCCGTGCTGGCCCGCGCCGGTCTCTGCGATGATGCGCTTCTTGCCCATGCGGAGGGTGAGCAGGCCCTGGCCGATGGCGTTGTTGATCTTGTGCGCGCCGGTGTGTGCGAGGTCTTCGCGCTTGAGCCAGATTTCGGCGCCGTTGCCGTCGGGGCAGTCGTCGGCAGCGCGGGCGTGGTCGGTGAGGCCGTTGGCTTGCTGCAGCGGGGTGGCCCGGCCGACGTAATCTTTCATTAGTTGATCGAACCGGGCCTGGAAGGCGGGGTCGGCCTTGGCCTGGTCGTAGGCGACACGCAGCTGTTCGATAGCGTGTTGGAGGGTTTCGGGTGTGAAGACGCCGCCGAACTTGCCGAAGTAGCCGTCGGCGTCGGGGGTACTTCCGGGGGCGGGGGTGCTTGAACTTCCGGGGGTGGTCGTGGTCATGGGGGGATTATAGGGGAAGGGGGAAGCGGAAAGCAGGAAACGCGGGAAATTTGGAAAGTGGGAAGTAGGAGTGGATTGGGGATTGGGATTTGGGGATTGGGGTTTAGGGGGAGACCTGCGGAAGACCGCTGCGCGGTCATCGCGCGGCTTGGGGGTGGGTAATGTGCTTATGAGAGTTGTGGGGGGGCGGGGGGCGACCCGGCCCTAGGCTGCGCCAAGAGCCGGCTTTGGGGGATGCTCTAACCACCAACCACTGATAACTCATTGCAACCACCAACCCCCCAACTCCTAATCCCCAATCCTCAACCCCTAAATCCCAATCCCCAACCCCCAATCCCCAATCCCTAATCCCTAATCCCTACCTGTTCAGTGCTCTGCGGGCGGCGGCTTCGCGTTTCAGGGCGTCTTGGAAGACGGGGCTCTGGGAGTCGGGGTAGAAGGTGCGCAGCTCCTTGAAGGCTTCGTCGGCGGCACCGTATTGGCGGCTACTGAACAGGAAGTTGGCGTCTTCGTACTGCGCAGATACGCGCTCGGCGAGGCGTTTCTGGAGGATGTAGTACTGACGCTGATCGGTGGCGTCGGGGAGGGCGTCGCCTTGGGTGAAGGTCAGGGCGGTGCGGTAGGCGTCGTAGGCGCGGTAGAGCGCGTCGGCGCGGCGGTCGATCAGGACGTAGGCTTCGCGGGCCTGGTCGATGGCGGTGTCGGCCTTGCGCTGGTCGGGGGTCTGCTTGTCGATGGGCTGGTTGATGTAGGCGTGGATGGCGTCGGCGGTGAGGGCCTTGGGCAGGCCGCTGCCCGGAGAGGGGGCGGAATTGTCGCCGGGGTTGAGCAGGGCGAAGGAGATCAGGCCGAAGCACACGATCCAGAAGACGGCGATACCGATCCAGAGTTTACCTCTACCCCCCCCGGAAGTTGTACCCCCGGAAGTGCCGGAAGTTGATGCTTCATTGGAGTCGTTCGTGGTCGATGTGTCGTCGGCTGAGTGATGTGTGTCGCCTGCTGTGGCATCGTCAGCGATATCGGCTTCATCGGCGATGGGGGTGACGCGGAAGACGTCGGTGTCGCCGATGGCGATGGTGGCGGTGGCCTTGATGGGGCGTGGCTTCTTGGTGACGCGTTTGCCGTTGAGGTAGGTGCCGTTGGCGGAGTGGTTGACGAGCTGCCATTGGCCTTGGTCGAAGGCGAACTCGGCGTGCTCACGGCTGGCGGTGGGCAGGTCGATGGGGATGGCGCGGTCGTCGCTTCGGCCGAAGCTGATGCGTGACTGGCGGAGCAGGAGCTTTCGGCCGGCGTTGGGCCCGGTGAGGTATTCGACCTGTAACGCGATCACATCAACTTCCCTTGCATGGCGCGGATAATCAGCGGCGAGAACACGATAATCACAACCGACACGAGGATGAGGACCGAGGGCACGAGGATGCGGAGGCTGGCGGAGGCGGAGAGTTTTTCGGCCTGGACGCCACGGTGCATCCGGAGCATGTCGGACTGGAGTTTGAGGATGGTGGACAGCGGGGTGCCGAGGGTTTCGGCCTGGTTGACGGCGCCGACGATCGAGCGGAGCGACTCGAGGGGGATGCGCTCAGCCATGTGCATCAGGGCGTCGGCGCGGGGGGTGCCGAGCTCGATTTCGCTGAGGACGATGGCGAGCTCCTGGTTGAGGTCGTCGTCGGGCTCGTCGCGGATGAGCGTGTGGACGGCTTCGGTGAAGGTGGAGCCGGCGGCCATGGTCAGGGCGATGAGGTCGAGGGTGTAGGGCAGCTGTTTGCCGATCTTTCGACAGCGCCTGCTCCCGGCGTCGGTCAGGGCGTAGAGTGGGACCATGAAACCGAGCACGCCCATGGCCGGCCCGACTAGTAGCGCTAAGGTGCTGCCGACGGCGAGGACGAGCAGGACACTGAAGAAGGCGAGCACTGCGCCGCTGACCAGGCACAGGGCGAGGTATTCACGGACGGAGTAGCCGGAGGGGTTGCCGCAGGCGTCGAGCTGCTGGCGTATCTTGGCGCGGACGCCGGGCATGTTCAGCCGGTGTGTCAGAGTCAGGCCGAGGTTCATGATCGGCGCGAGCATGGCGTTATCAAAGAACGTCTTGCGGTCGTCCCCGAGCGCGGCTGCGAAGCGGCGATGCACGGGCGGCTCGGCGGGGACGGGGTAGCGGAACAGCGCGTAGATCGGCAGGGCGACGCCTGCGAAGACGATGGCACTGACCAGGATTTGCAGCAGTACATCCATGATCTTTTAGATATCCACCGCCATGATTCTGCGGATCCAGACGAACGCGATCGTGATCAGCACCGCCACACCGAGCAGGATCATACGGCCGGCGGCTTCGGTAAAGAGCATACCGACGCCCTCAGGATCGATCGACCAGAGCAGGGCGAGGAACACGACGGGCATCAGCGACATGAACAGCGCCTGGTAACGCGCCTGGCTGGTGAGCGCGTCGAGCTTGCCTTCGAGGCGGCTGATGTCGCGGATGGATTCGGCGATGCGTTCGAGGCTCTGGGCCGTGTCCCCGCCGCGCAGCCGGTGCATCTGGATGGCGGTGAAGGTCAGGCGGTACAGCGGCGAGCCGATGCGGTTGCTGGCGTTTTGCATGGCCTGGTTGAGGTCCATCCCGAGGCGGTACTCGCGGAGCAGTTGGCTGAACTCCTGTTTGATCGGGGCGGTGCTGTTCTGTTCGAGCAGCTCCATGGACTGGACGAGGTTGAGCCCGGCGCGTGCGGCGGAGGCGAGGGTGGTCAGGCCGTCCACGAGTTGTGATTCGAGTTTGCGCAGTCTTTCGGACTCGAGGTGGCGGATGTACATGTTCGGCAGCAGCATCGCGCCGGCCGCGGCGATGAAGGCGGCGACGAAAGAGAGCGTCAGCAGGTAAGCGAACAGGCCCACCGTCATGACGAAGCCCGCGCTGATCATCACGGCCGTGCGCGGGTCGATCTCCATCATCAGTTGCCGACGCAGCACGCGGTCGTATGCCTGTTCCTGCCGGGCGACCATGGCCAGCGACCAGGCGTAGCCGTAGCGCACCATCATGAACACCGACACGAAGGTCAGTGCGCTGGCGAGGATCATGAGCAGGTCGGATTGGGACATGTGGTGGATAGTGGCTGGTGGCTGGTGGTTAGTAGGACGCCCACGTTTTGAAAACGTGGGCGTCGGGTTCATGGTGTTATAGGAAGACTTCGACGCCGAGGATCTTTCGATCGATCATGTCTTCGGCGAAGGTGGGGATGTAGCCGGTGTGGCGCAGCTTCGGCTGGCGTGCGTCTTTCAGGGTGTAGATGTCCTCCAGGCAGAGCTGGTTGGTTTCGGGGTCGATCTCGGTGACTTCGCTGATGTGTGTGACGCGGCGGCGGCCGTCGGCGAAGCGCGCGACCTGCACGACGAGGTCCACGGCGGTGTGGATCTGCTCACGGATGGCGCGGACGGGCATGTCCACGGCCATGAGCACGAGGGTTTCCAGCCGCTTGAGCGCGTCGGCGGGGGTGTTGGCGTGGAGCGTGGAGAGCGAGCCGTCGTGGCCGGTGTTCATGGCCTGGAGCATGTCGAGCGCCTCGGGGCCGCGGACCTCGCCGACGATGATCCGGTCGGGCCGCATCCGCAGGGCGTTGCGCACCAGTTCGCGGATGGTGTAGGCACCTCGGCCCTCGATGTTGGCGGGTCGGCCTTCCATGCCGACGACGTGCGGCTGGGGCAGTTTAAGCTCGGCCGACTCTTCGACGGTGATGATCCGCTCGTCGGGCCGGGCGTAAGCGCCCAGGACATTAAGCAGTGTCGTCTTGCCGGAGCCTGTGCCGCCGGAGATGACGATGTTCTGCCTGCCGATCACACAGCCCTGGAGGAACGCGGCGCAGGTTTCGCTCAAGGAGCCGCGCTCGATCAGGTCGTCCATCGTGAACGGCACCCAGCCGAACTTGCGGATCGTCATGCAGGGGCCTGCGAGTGACAGCGGGCTGATCACGACGTTTACACGGCTGCCGTCGGGAAGACGGGCGTCGACCAGCGGCGTCGAGGTATCCACGCGGCGGCCGACCGGTGTGAGGATGCGTTCGATGATCGACATCAGGACATCATCGGAGAAGAACGTGCGCGAGGTCGGTTGGATCACGCCGTTCTTTTCGATGTAGATGTGGTCCTTGCCGACGACCATGATCTCGCTGACGCTGGGCATTTCCAGGAGGTCCTGCAGTGGGCCGAGGCCGAGGAGGATGTCCTGGATGTCTTTGGAGACGCTTCGGCGGACGATGTAGCGTGCCAACTCCTTGGGGACCGAGCTTGCCTGCTGTTTGTAAAGCCCGTCGAAGGCTTCTTCGGCTACGGCCAGGTCGTCGGCGACGCTGGTCGGGTCGAACAGCAGCGGCATCATGTCCACCAGCGACGTGACCAGTTCCGTGACCTGCTTCTGCAGCCGGGGATCGAACAGCTGGTCGTCGGATTCTTTGTAGTCGGTCTGCACCTTGCCCTGGCACTGGCGGACGACCTCGGCGTTGACCAGTCGGCTAAGGTGCTGGCGGATCGCGTAATCCAGGACGCCGGCGTCGAGCGATTCGACGCGCTTGGTCAGGACCTGGTCCAGGTGGGTGAGCATCTGGGAGACGAAAGCCTGGTCGGACTTGTTGATCCTGCCGGTGACGCGGAGGTTCATCCGGTCGAGCAGCTCGGTGTGGACCTGCTGCTCCATCTGCATCAGCTTGGCTTGAAGGTCGGCCGAGGCGTCGCGTCCCGGGCCGGAGCGGTCGGTGCCGACGGGGGCGAGTGAGAACTGGCCGATCTGCACCTCGTCGCCGAAGTCCAGGCGGACGGGCTTGTCGAGTGTGACTTCCCGGTTGGCGACGCGTGTGCCGGCGCGGCTGAGCGACTCGACGAACATCTGGTTGCCCTTGAGGACGATCCGGGCGTGACGTCGGGCGACGAACGGGCTCTTGAGGACGATGGTGCAGCCTTCGTCCCGGCCGATCGTGATCGACTTGCCGTCGGCCTCGATCGTGGATCGCGTGTTCGTGCTGTGGTCGTAGAGCCAGAATTCCATGGGGTGGTTGTTCCGAAACTCGTGTCGGGGCCAGTTACTTTCGGGGGTCGGACACTTCCGGGGGTCAGTCGATCAGGCGGAGGACGTTGGGGTTGATCCCGCCGTCGGGGATCTTGGGGGTGGTATTGTCGTTTGGGTTGCGCAGGTGCAGTTCGAAGTCGCCGATGACGAGCTTTTTGATCTTCTCGAGCTGGGTCGCTTCTTCGGGGGTGACCTGCAGGCTGATGGTGGTGAAGTTCTGCCTAGAGCGCGAACTGCCGGTTTCGTCGTCGGCGATGCTGCGTGTGCCGACGGAGAAGACCTCGACATTTTCCATGACGGAGAGGACGTTGAGCGTGCCGCCGGGGAATTGGGCCTCGATGTCGACGCTCATCCCCGGCTGGAGGCTGCCGGGGAGCGTGCGCGGGTTGACCGGCAGGGCGACCAGGCGCATGTTTGGGTTGATGCGTGTGTCCAGCTCGATGTCGCCTGGGCTGGTGAACAGGTCGTAGGTCAGGAACTGGTTGCGGCGGGCGGGGATCTTGACGCGTGTGCCGAGTTGGGCGGTAAGCGAGGCATTGCCGCCGCCGGGCTCTTCGAGGACCATGCCCTCGAACGAATCTCGGTACTGCTTGGGCATAGAGACGGCGGTGACGTCCTTGTCCTTGAGCTTATCGCCGGGCTTGAGGGCTGTGGTGAGTTTGTAGACGGTGAACTGGCCCTGGTTGACCTGGCGTTTGACCATGGCGACGTAGAGGTTGACCACGATCACGGCGGCGAGCGCGACGACGGCGGCGATGATGACCAGCCGGTTGCTCCCCGGGGGGGCGGTTGTCTTAAGGGGTTCTGCCATGGGGCTCACTCGCTGATGGGGTCAAGCCGACTGGTGTTTGGCGGCCCAGCCGACGGTGTCATGTCTATAGCGTACCCCAACCCGGCCCGTGCGCGAACCTGCGGCGTGGGCCTGGGTGGGTCAAGGCTCGCCGGACGGGTCAGCGTCGTTGACCTGTTCGAGCAGCTTGCGGACCTCGTCGGTCGTGCGCATCTCGGATGCGATCTTCAGCTGGGCCCGTGCGCTGGCGTACTGCTCGGCGGCGATGTAGTCACGCGCCTGGGCAAGCAGGTGGTCGAACTCGGTTTCGTCGAGCCGGGCCTGGACCTGGGGCGTGTCGATGGCTTCCTTGGCGCGGAGGTAGTGTCGTTTGGCTTCACCGAAGGCGCTGCGGGCACGGGCCTCGTCGCCGGCGCTGAGGTGGCTGAGGTACTCGCCACGTACCTCGACTTCACGTATCGCCGCGGCGACATCGGGGTTGTCGGGAGCGAGATGGTGGGCTTGTTGAACGAGTTGGCCGGCGGTTACGATCTCGCCGGCTTCGAGTGAGGCCCGGCCCTGCCGTAGCAGCAGCTTGATGCGTGCGTCGATCAGTTTGCCACTCAGCGGGTTGTCGATGCCCAGGTCCAGCGCGTTCTGATATTGCTTGATGGCGGTGTCGTAATCACCGATGGCGGCTGCGTCGTCGCCGGCCTTGATAAACGCTTCGCGCCGGCTGGACGAGGCGATCTGCTGGAGCGCCTCTCGGGCGCGCTGGTTGTCCGGCTGATAACCAAGGGCCTCGGTCAGCATCTGGTCGGCCCCGACGGTGTTGCCCTCGGCGAGCATGCGCAGGCCTTCATCGACCAGCCATTCGCTGCGTACGTTGGTCAGTGTGTTCTTTAAGGCGTCGTCGTCGGGCTGGGCCAGTACGGCAAGCTCATAATGGCGGATCGCTTCTTCCATGTCGTTTCGGTCGATGGCGGCTTCGGCCAGGCCGATGGCTTCATCCGCTGTGGCGCGGGCTTGGAGTCTGGCGAGCAGCTCCGTGACCTCCAGCTTCTGCGGGGCGCCTTTGAGCAATTCGATGGCTTCGGCCAGCTTGCCCTCGGCAGAGAGCGCGTTGGCTTGTCGGACCAGCTCACGGACGCGCGAGCGCGCTTGTTGGTCTTCCAGCCGGGTGCCCAAGGCGCGTAGCTGCTGTTTTTCCTGGTCGGTGGCGGTCAGTTCGCGCCAATGCGCCAGGGCCTTGCGGGCTTCGTTGAAGTCGCGGTTGTCGATGTGCGTTTCGATCTCGGCGACCGTCTGGGCGAAGGCCTGGGCCTGGCGGGTTTCGTCGATCAGCACGCGGGCCTTGTCGGCGTACTTGTCACCTACCTCGGCGGCCTGCTCGAAGGCGCGGATGGCTTCGCTGTAGCGCGATTCGGTGAGTGCGAGCCGGCCCCGTGAGAAGCAGAGGCCTGCCTGGGCGTGCTGGCCGAACGCTTCACGTGCGACTTCATCATCCAAAACGAGCTGGTACTTGCTCATGGCTTCTTCGTACCGGCTGTCCTTGTAGGCTTCATCCGCGAGCTTGACGTCCTGCGAGGCGGCATTCTGTGCACGCGTCTTGTTCGCAGATTCACGCATGGTGTAATAGACCATCCCGGCGCCGGCCAGCAGCACGACCACGATCAGGGCGTAGGTCGCATATCGGATTACGCCGGAGCGTTTCGGCAGGATCGCGGTGTCGCCGGGCGTGGTGGCTTCGGACGATGCGATTGCCTTCGTCGGTTCGTCGTCGGATTGTTCGACGCGTGGGTTTTTGCCGGCCGAGTAGCGTTTGATGGCTTTGAGGACATCACGGGCCGACTCGTACCGCTTGTCGGGGTCTTTCTCCATCAGCCGGGAGACGATGTCGGCGATCGCGTCGGGGAGGTCGGGGCGCAGGTCCTTGATCGGGGTGGCGGTGGTCTTGGCGTTGGTGTGCCACTTGATCCAGCGGATGGACTGGTTGCGCTGGTCGCGCAGGATCAGCTTGAAGGCTTCGTCGAACTTCTCGCGCCCGATGAGCATCTCGTAGGCCATCATGCCCAGCGCGTAAAGGTCGGCCCGGCCGTCGACCTTCTGCTCCTGCAGGAGTTCGGGTGACATGTAGCGGACGGTCCCGGCGGTGGGGAGGACCTGGTCGGTCATGCTGGAGGCAAGGCCGAAGTCGCTGATCTTCAGGCCGCCGGAGCGCGGCATGAGGATGTTGGCGGGTTTGAGGTCGAGGTGGACGATGCCTTGGCCGTGGATCACGCCGAGGGCTTGCGCGGTGGCGGCGATGATGCCGAGCGCCTGCTTGAGGCTCATCGGCAAGGGGTTCTGCGCGAGGATCTGTTCGAGTGACGGGCCTTTGATGAACTCGCTGATCAGCATCAGGCCTTGCGGCGAGTCCATCACGTCGATGACCTGCACCAGGCGTGCCTTGTCGGCCTCGGCGGCTTTCTGGTGCAGCCGGGCCTCGGTCATGATGTTCTCACGCCACTGGTCCGCGTCCTCGCCGGAGAAGAGGAACTGCTTGATCGCGACCTCTTTGCCGAGCAGTTCATCGACGGCGTGGTAGACGACGGACTGCCCGCCGGAGCCGATCTGCTGCTTGATGGTGTACGGATCGACCTTGTCACCCGGGCGCAGCGCGGCGGGCTGGTTAGGCGAGGTGTCGGGCGAGTTGGGGTCGGAATCGGGCATGCGGTGAGGTCTTGCAGTGTGTCGGTTTATTCTACCCGAACAGGCGGGCGTGGGGTCTGGGGTCTAGGGTCTCGTGTCTGGCGGGAAATAGCTGTAATCCCCTCGTCTTATCCCCACGGCGGGACCCAACCCAGCAGGTGCTCGGCGCCGGCGATCAGGCCGCCCAGCGCGACGGCTGCGCCGAAGGGGACGGTGTGCTTTTCGTTTTCCAGGTCCGGCTTGACCCGGGCGGCGGTCGAGAGGATCGCGCTGTAGATCCGGCCGAGTGTTTGTTTGATGAGCCCGCGGTGGATCATGATGAAGACGGCCATCGCCATCGCGACCAGCAGGCCGTAGAACGCCGTGCCCAGCACACATTCCCAGCTGGCGCTGAGGGCCCCGACCGCGCCCATGAGTTTCGCATCGCCACCGCCCAGCCAGCCGCGCAGCGCCATGAACCCGAAGGGGACGAGCCCGCACAACAGCGCAATCAGCGCTGATCCGATGCCGTGTTGATCACCGAGCAGGCCCGCGATCAGCCACAGCACCAGCCCGCCGAGCATGGCCGGGAGGGTGAGCCAGTTATAGATCTTGCCTTGTCGAAAGTCCGTCACGGCTGCGGTCAGCAGCACGACACAGAGCAGGCCGTAAGCGGTCAGGTGCAGAGCGTACACGCGATGAAGCGTTCCGGTGGGGATATCGGGTGGTTGCGATCAGTCTTCAGCCGCGAGGCGATGGCGATCAGAAGCCGCTATCGGGATCGTAGCTGTTGCTGCTGTCGTCCTGGACATCGCTCCACATGTCGCCGACCCACTCGGACAGCTCGCCGCGGAAGAAGACCAGCAGAGCAAGCAGGGGGATGACCACGGCTCCGACGATCAGGAGCTTTTCGAGGCCTTCGGCGCCCTGCTCATCGCGGTAGAGCTTGGCCAGGGATTGGCGGGCTTTCGTCAAGCGGTTTTTCAGTTCACGTGCCATGGTTCATCCTCACAAAAGCAGCGGGTGTGTCGATCAGGGAAACGGCAGGGCGTTGAGGGTCGTGATCATCCGGTAGTGCGCGACGAGGACGTTCAGCGCCATCTGGATGATGTAATAGCTCGGGATCGCGATGACGCCGAGCAGCAACGCCCATTCCAGGGTGGTGGCCCCGGCCTGGTCCGACAGCATCTTCTTCAGACGCCGTAAACTCATCTTCGGCTGGGGTGTGGGTTGCATATCACTTTATTCTACGTCCGGTTATCAGCTTAATCCATTCCAAGGATCGGCCGGATCGCGTCGGTGATGAAGCCCTGGTGGCTGGTGCCGACGTGGCCGACAAGGGCAGAACGCTCACCGGACCAGGTCAATTGCATCGGTTTCTCGGGATGCTCTTTATCGGCCTGCTCAAGGCTGAACATGTCGCATAGCTGGTAGTGGCCCGCGTCGTCCACGCCCCGGACCTCGCTGATCTGGGTGACCTGCCGGCGGCCGCCGATGTGCCGGCTCATGTGGACGACCACGTCCACGGCCGAGCCGATCTGGCTCCGCAGGGCGAACAGGGGCAGCTCGACCTTGCTCATCAGGGCCATGGTCTCCAGGCGGTTGAGGGTGTCGGCGGGGCTATTGGCGTGGAGGGTGCCCATGGAACCGCCGTGGCCGGAGGTCATGGCCTGGATCATGTCCAGGGCTTCGCCGCCCCGGACCTCACCGATGATGATGCGGTCGGGCCTTAGGCGGAGGCTGGAGCGGAACAGCTCGCGGATGGAGACCTCGCCCCGGCCGTACTTGTCCGGCTGCTGGGCTTCGAGCGAGATCATGTGCGTCTTCTGGAGCTGCAGCTCTGCCGAGTCTTCGATGACGACGATACGCTGCTCGTCGGGGATGAAGCTGGACAGGGCGTTGAGCAGGCTGGTCTTGCCGGAGCTGGTGCCGCCGGCGACGAGCATGTTCTGCTCCGCGTTGACAGCGAGCTTCAGGTAATCGCGTGCTTGTGCGGTGAGTGTGCCCAGTTCGATGAGCCAGTCGATGTCGAGCACCATCTGGCTGAACTTTCGGATGGTAACGGCCGTGCCGTGGCGAGCGCAGGGGGCTTTGGCAACATGGACACGCGAACCGTCGGGGAGCCGTGAATCGATGAGTGGGGCGTTATCGCTGAGCGACCTGCCGGTGAACTGCAGGACGTTGTTGATCGCGGCTTCGTAGGCTTCCTGGTCGGGGAAGCGTGCGTCGGTGTGGATGACCTTGCCGTCCTTCTCGATGTAGATGTCGTCGGCGCGGTTGATCATGACCTCGGTGACGCCGGGGTCGTCGAGGAACGCCTTGATCGGCGCGAGGTAGTGGCCGACGGTTTTGACGAAGAGTTCCTGGGAAGGCATGGGGGTATTCTAGCAGCAACAGGCAAGGGGTGAGATGATCGTGGTAATGGGCCATGGGCGATCCCCACGCTTCCGCGTGGGGCTGTGTTGTTAGTGCGATCAGGAGTTGTGCTGCTAGAGGGACCTGTCTCTTCACAATGAATAGCCCCCGCCGGGAGGCGGGGGATGTGGGTAGTGTTGTACGCTAAGCCGTAAGTGGCTTGATCAGATGGCTTCGGCGAAGCGTTGGGGGTGTTCGTAGCGGACGGCGACGTGCTGGGTTTCGCCGTGGCCGAGGCTTCGGACGATGGTGGCTTCGACGAACTCGTCGGCGGTCAGCAGGCCGCGGGTGGGGTTGTTAGCGATGCCGATCTGGATCTTCTGGCCGGTGGACAGCAGCCGGGGGTATTCGAGCTTGAGCATGGCCCCGCCGTCCGAGACGTTGTGGGTGGTCCCGGGGATGTAGTGGCCGGCGGATTGATCGCATTTGATCTTCACCGGGTGGTGGGCGCTGATGCGGGGGTCACGGCGTCGTTCGGGTGTGGTCATGGCTTAAGTCACCGGGTCGGAACGGGATCTAGGGTCTGTATCGGTTACACCGCCTCCCGGTCTGTAACCCGAGGGCGTAAGTCTTGTGTATGGATCATGGCGGGTCCGATATAAGCGCTGCTATGGGTCTTGTGCGATGATGCAGCGGGGGAGGTTTAGCGGGCGATCGCAGATCGCCGTGTTGGGGCCGTGTGGATTGAGTGTGCGTCGCGCGCGGGTCTGCGATCCGCCGCTAAACGGGTGAGTTCATGCCATGAAAAAACCGCGGCCGGAGCGACCGCGGTTCGGGAGAACTTGCAGGGTTCTTTTGTGCTTAGGTCAGGCGGCCTTGGACTTGACGTTGCGGCGTTTGCGGCCGACGGTGCGCTGGTCGCTGGTCATGCGGCGCTGGGGCTTGTCCTGCATCTGTTCGACCAGTTGGGTCGGGTCGTTGGCCCAGACGTCGGCACCGATTTCCTCGGCCAGTCCGTCGGCCCGGTTGAAGATGCCGCCGCCGACGATGACCTGGACTTGTTCGTTCGCGCCGATCTCGTGCATGCGGTCGATCAGCAGGCGGGTCGCGGGGACGGTCGAGGAGACGGCCCCGAAGATCACGAGCTTGTCGGCTTTCAGTTCGGTGAGTTGTTCGACGAGCTCGTCGTTGGCGATGCCGCCGCCGGCGTAGAAGACGGTGTAGCCGTCGGCTTCGAGCAGGTCGGCCGCCATCTGTGCGGCGAGTTCTTCGGATTGTTCGGCACCGCTGACCATCAACACCTTGATGCCGCGACGCGGGCCCTGTTCCAGACGCAGCTGCATCTGGTCCACGAGCTGGCGGAGCAGGCGGGTGGCGTAGTTGTAGGCCAGGGGGGTGAGCTGGTCGTTGCGGTGGAGGTTCTGGAACTGGTCGAGCGTGGGCCAGAACAGGTGGCTGAGCACGGTGGTCGCCGGGGTGTCGGCTCCGAGTGCCTCGTCAACAATGCTGCGTGCGGTGGCACGGTCGCCGCTGATCAGGCTGGTAAAAAATCGTTCTTGAAGGACGTTGCGGCGACTCGCCATGGGTGACTCCAACTGATGAAAAAGGGCCAACGATTCATCCCGTTCGGTATCGGCTAGTGCCATACTTCCGGGGGCGGGCAGCCCGTCCTTGTGGCTGCTTGGGTCAGTTCAGCGTCATCGTGTGATTAAGGCCCAGTCCGCTGGGCGTCAGAGAGGCTTGCTGCGATCCCTGTCGATGACACCTGATTCATCGGCCACCGCTAAGAAATCCTGCACGCGGGGTAAGGTGTGTGTGTGATCGGACGAGAAGGCGTAAACACTTGTAATGGAATGGGTTAGGCCGCATATCCTGTCTGATAACGCCCTGGAGGGCATCCACAGGCCTGGCAGGGTCGAAAAGATTCACGTTATGGGACCGACTAAGCCAACGATATAAATCACCCATGGGCAAGCCCGGACCCGAGATTTCCAGCTATGGGACGCGCCGGGTGAACCCAGGCAGTATTGATTCGTCTATGCTTCTTAGAGGAAGATATTGGGGAAGCTATTAGCCATCAGCCTTTAGCCATCAGCCTTTAGCAGGCAGAAATCATGAACCACCGACACGCCCTATCCCGACTGCTGCTTTGCCTGATCGCCTCGGTCTTCTTTATGACCGGCTGTTCGACCAACCCCGCGACCGGGCAGAAGCAGCTGAACTGGCTCAGTGAAGACCGCGAACGCTCGCTTGGCGCTGAGGCGTCGCCGCAGTTCGTCGAGCAGTACGGCGGGGACATCCCGTCGGAGAAGATCCAGCTGTACGTCAGCAACCTCGGGCATCGGCTGGCGGAGGTCAGCGAACGGCCGGACCTGGACTGGGAGTTCCACGCGGTGGACTCGTCGGTCATCAACGCTTTCGCATTGCCCGGGGGCAAGATCTTCATCACGCGCGGGCTGATGGAGCAGCTGCGCAGCGAGGCGCAGCTCGCCGGTGTGCTTGGCCATGAGGTCGGGCACGTGACGGCGGAGCACATCGGCCAGCAGATGACGCGCGCGATGATCATCACAGGCATCGGTATCGGGATCGGCGTGGCGGGGGAACAGTCTGATGAAGACTGGCTAAAGGTGCTGGGGGTGGGGACGAGCATCGGTGGGGGGCTGTACTTGCTGAGCTACGGCCGGGACCAGGAAACCCAGTCCGACGAGCTGGGGCTGCGCTACATGACCCGGCTCGGGTACAACCCAATCGGTCAGGTACAGGTGATGAAGGTCCTCAAGCGTGCTTCCGGGCGCGGTGGGGCGGCCCCGGAGTTTCTCTCCACGCACCCCTATCCCGACACACGCATCAAGCACCTCAACGAGGTCATCCGTGAGCGCTACCCCGACTACGACGATCCGCAGCGCTACCGCATCTATCGCGACCGCTACCGGCGAAACGTGCTGAACGTGCTCGAGAAGCTGCCGCCTGCCAAGCATGGCAGGGAATGATGTTCTTTTTGATGTTCGATGTTCGATGTTCAATCTATTAGGATGCGTGTACGACGCTGTTACATTGAAGATTGAACATTGAAGACTGAACCTACCCCAGAACCCGCCTGGTCGGACGCTGACCTGTCCGCCGACCGCAATCCTCACGCCGAGGCTGACAAGGCCCGACGTGTCGAGCGGATGTTCGCGGCGATCGCGCATGCGTACGACCTGAACAACCGTCTGCACTCGATGTGGCGCGACCAGGCCTGGCGTCGGGCGGCGGTGAGGATGGCGGAGCTTAAACCAAGTGACCGCGTGCTGGATGTGGCGTGCGGGACGGGGGATTTGGCGATGGCGTTTGCCTACGCCGGCCCGAAGCAGGTACTCGGCGTGGACTTCACCGTGGCCATGCTCCAGATCGCTCAAAACAAGCGATCTACCCCAACCCCTAACCCCCAATCCCCAACCCCCATCTACCACGCTGGCGATGCGATGCGTCTGCCGCTGCCTGACAAATGCGTGGACGTGGTGAGTATCGCATTTGGCATCCGCAACGTCGCCGACCCGGCCGTGGCGATGCGCGAGTTTTACCGGGTGCTAAAACCCGGCGGGCGTGTGATCATCCTGGAGTTCAGCACGCCGACGAACCCTGTGATTCGTTTCTTCGACAAGGTCTACCGCGAGAAGGTGATGCCGATCACCGCGAGCCTGATCGCCCGGGACAAGAGCGGGGCGTACAAGTACCTGCCCAAGAGCGTGGACACGTTCGTCGACCGCGGTGGGATGGTCGAGATGATGCGGGCCGCGGGATTCACCGACCCGACGATGAAGCCGCTGACATTCGGCGTGGCGGTGTGTTATCGAGGGGTGAAAAAGTAATCCGAGCCGCGTCGCCCCCGATGCGGTCCGCCGTGAGGGCACGACGGCTCTGTAATTCGATTATCGTTTAGCGGGCGATCGCAGATCGCCGGGTATGGTAATACACAGGAATTGATGGCGGATTGCGTTTACGTGTGTTGGCCCGCTTTGACTCCTACCCACTGTTTCAGTGACCGTGCAAAGCGTTGTGATATTGCATCGTCATGTTGTTCTACAACGCGGCTGAATTCATCAAAGGAAATGATGTCGTTCCCGTCACCATTGGGTTGGATGTAGACGATGATGCACTCGGAGACGGATGAGGTGATGTTGATGGCATCAGTGGCCTCTGCCACTCCCTGAAGGTTATGGTTTTTCATGATCTGCTTCAACTGGTCGGGGATACGGAGTTGATTCATCGATTCCAGCAGTTCAAGCAAGGCGAAGTACTTCCTTTTGGCGTTGGAAGCGCGAAAGATGTGCAGCACACCATCCAGCAGGCCGGTGAAACCCACATCTCTAGAAGCAAGCAGGTATTTGTCCTGACTCTCGCGCCGGGACAATCCCTCGGTCTTCAACTCCACAAGGATCGCCTTGTCAGCGTCAGCCGACAGGGTGATGTAGTCGATCTTGTATGACTTGTTGATTGGAATGTCGGGATAGATCGTGCCGATCCTAACAGGGAACTCTGGGATGATCTGGTCGGCTATAGGGATGCCCAGTTTGGCTTCCAGAACGTCGGGCAGGTAGAGGGAAAAGAACAGATCGGCACGTCGCTCAAGCTGGTAGTTGGGCAGGTGACGCCAAGTATCCATACGGTTGAACAACGTGTCGATGTGTGCCATGTTGACACCTCCGGAGACAGAAGTCGTCAGCTATAGGTCTTTGGTTAACTATAACAGGATTGTGCTCCGGGCTTCGCCCTGCGCAGCGCCTTCGGCGTGAACCTGCGACAGCGTCGGCTGCGCCGCCGCGTCTCAGAACCGAATCCGTCGTCCATATCCATGAAAAAACCCGCCTTGATTGCACTGCGCTGCGCTTCGTGGAATCCTGTCGCCGTGTCCGCTTTGCGTCCACTCATCGGGCTGCGCCCGCTGGCCGATCATGCAAAAAGCCGACCTTTCGGCCGGCTTCGTGCATGATCGGGGCGACAGGATTTGAACCTGCGACCTTTCGCCCCCCAGACGAACGCTCTACCAAGCTGAGCTACGCCCCGTTGGCGTGAATCAGGGATTTTAGCTGGCTAAGGGGTGAGCCGCAAGCTGTCGGAGTCGGGTGGGATGCGTGTGTCGAAGTGCGGTATATCACTGGGCTGGGCGGTTATAACGCGGCGATCTTCGATCGCCCGCTAAACGGCGTGATCGGTGGGTAGGGGACGGATGCGAAACTTCTCGGGGGGGCAGTCACTTGCCCCAGTTGGTCACGTTGGCGACGCCGTCGTCGACGGTCTGGACGGCGGCGGCGATGGGCAGCAGTGAGCGGACCTGTTGGGCCTCGTCGGGGCCGAGGTCGACAAACTCCAGACCCATCTCGTAATTCTTGTCTTTCTGGCGCAGCCACGCGACCCTTGCGGTGACGTGGAGCTTGTGATCGAGACACTTGAGGTCCAGTTCGAGGCGGTCGTCCGTCTGCTTATTGGCCCGGCCCTTGCCACGGATCATGACGCCCGAGGCGGACATGTTAACGACTTCGCCTAGCTGGCAGGACAGCAACTCGCAGGCCACACGCCCGTGACGGCGGCGCTGATCGGGGTCGTCGTGCCCGGCCTGACCACGGCCCAGGTCGACTTCGCCGGGATTGAATTTGTACTGATCGTCGATGCAGACCCAGCCCTTGTCATCGTCATTGGAGGCGTAAGTCAGGTATGTGCTGACCAGGGCGTAGCGCGTCTGTTCGGGCACCCGGCCACGCAGCCCGGTCCAGAACTGGAAGCGGTCGATCTCTTCAGCCACCTGGTGAGCGGTCAGCCAGCCACTTGGCCAGTTCGGTCCCTGGACCTGGTCCTGGATGTCCCGGCTGAAGTTGGTATGACGCTCGAGAAACTCCAACACTTCCTTGATCGCGTTCATCTCGTGGCCCTCGGGTAGCTCGGGATACGGGCGTGATACTGCATATCGCTTGGTACTTATCGACACGAATCGATGGCTGCTTTTGTAGGTATTCCTCGGGAATTCAGGCCGGGAACCCGGCTGTGAGGGTTAACTTGTTAATGCGAAGCCGTGCCCGGGGGATAGTGGGGCCCGAGCCCGAGAGGCTTATCTGGGCAGAACGGCCCTTTGTGACGGTTGGCATGGGTTTGACAGCGTTAGCGGGCGTGCATAACCTGCTGCCCGGGCGGTAAAATACGCCTGGATGGTGACCATAGCTCAATCGGTAGAGCACCGCGTTGTGGTCGCGGGGGTTGCGGGTTCAAGTCCCGTTGGTCACCCTTAACATCATCGAATCGCCGATCGGGCACACGTATCGGACCCACGTCAGGCCCGGCCGGCACCAGCTGAGGAATATGGATATTCGCAGATGCTGGCACACAGAATCCACTTTATTAATCGCCGTCTGCACCGAGAATTGATCGGTTTTGGCGAGTTCACGCTGTTCACGCTGTCGGCCCTGAGGTGGACGCTGCGTGGGGCGGGGGGCTACGGGCGGATGAAGCTGCTGGTCCCGCAGCTGTATTCGGTGGGGACCAAGAGCATCCCGGTGGTGGCGCTGGTGGGGGCATTCGTCGGGGCGGTGCTGGGCGTGGAGATGTTCGAGCAGTTCAAGGCGTTCGGCCAGGAAGGTCGGCTGGGCGGGGTGATCCATATATCGGTGGTCAAGCAGATCGGGCCTGTGCTGGCGGCGGTGATGATCGCCGGGCGCGTCGGCGGGGCGGTGAGCGCAGAGCTCGGGTCGATGCGCGTGACCGAGCAGCTCGACGCGCTGCGCGTGATGGGCAGCGACCCGATACGTCACCTGGTAGTGCCGCGCGTGTTGGCGTGCCTGATCATGGTGCCGGTGCTGACGGTGTTCAGCGACCTGCTCGGTATCGTCGGGAGTTACCTGGTCGTCGTGCAGGGCTTCGGGGTGGACAACACCGAGTACTGGACCTTCTCGAAAGAGTTCGTCGGCAACTGGGACCTCTTTACGGGGCTGGTCAAGAGCGTCGTGTTCGGTTTGATGATCGGGCTGATCAGCTGTTACAAAGGCTTTAACTGCGGCACCGGCGCTTCGGGTGTGGGTCGTGCGGCGACCGAGGCGTTTGTGATCAGTTTTATCGCGATCATCATCACCAACTTCTTCCTCGCCAAGATCATGAAAGACCTCTACAGCCTGATCTACGGCGACGCGGTCATCGGTATCGGGTAAGCGTTTGTGGTTGGTGATTAGTGATTCGTGGTTAGGCAGACCGCACCCGCGTTGCGGGCGGGCTAGTTTAGTTTTCACCAACCACCAGCCACCACTTCTCTATCACCACTCTGGGAGCCAGAGGTAGTACACGCCAAGCGGGGTATCGAAGCCCGGGAGGGGGTCGGTCATGTTCAGCTGCATCAGGTTGACCTGCGTGGCTATGGGAGAGGCGACGGGCGATTGGGCATAGGGCGAGCCGACGTAGGCGAGCGGGCGGTGGTAGACGATGAGGTCTGAGGCTGATAGACCCGCTAGTTGCTCGGCTAGTTTGTGTGCATCATGAATGTCGCCGACCGCGTCAGCCAGGCCCACGGCGACGGCCTGCTCGCCGCCCATGACGCGCCCGTCGGTCAGGTTGTCAAACTGGTCGGCGGGGATGTTGGGCCTTGCCTCGCGGACGACGTTGACGAAGCGGGCGTAGAAGTCGTCGACCAATCCCTGAAGAACCTCTCGGTGGTCTTCGGTGAGTGTGGTCAGGGGGGAGCCGGCCTCTTTGTTCTTGCCGCTGGTCAGGGCTTCGGCGTGGATGCCGATCTTGGAGAGCGCGGGCTTGACGCTGATGGTCTGGACGATGACGCCGATGCTGCCGACGACCGAGGTCGGGTAGGTCACGATCTGGTCGGCGGCGCAGGCGAGGTAGTACCCGCCGCTGGCGGTGACGTCCATCATCAGCGCGACGACGGGCTTGCCCGTTTCCTCACGGAACCGGCGGACCTCACGGTACATCGCGTCGCTGGCGGTCACCCCGCCGCCCGGCGTGTTCAGACGGAGCACGACGGCCTTGACCGAGGGGTCGTTCGCCGCGGCTTCGAGTTTCTCGTGCAGGGCGCTGACGGGATTCTCGCCTTTCTGGATCAGCCCGGGCTTAGGCGCGTTGATGATCATCCCCGAGACATCGATGACGGCAACCTTGTCGCTAAACCATTGGCCGTCTTCCACGACCACCGTCGAGGTGAGCGCCTGATCCCCGGGCGTGACGCCAAGCGAGAAGTGCACCGGCCCGCAGCCGGAGAGCAGCAACATGCCGACGATAAGCGACACCGTCACATTGATTCGGTTGAATAAGCTCATGATCCGCTCCCTTGATCCTCGGGGTACCGGGTCGATACGGGTAAATGGTATCAGCCGAAGGCTACGCAAGCTTCTCCAATCGGCTGTCGTCAATCCTAGCACAGATGAGCTATAATCTGCGACTGAATTATGTAGGTACGTCATTTGTCACGCGGGGATCTACGATGGTTCATATCCGAGATGCGGTGGTTTGCTTCGTTATCGTTGGCCTGTTCGGGATCATTGTGCCGGTTTGTGCACAGGCGACCGAGCAGCCCAAGTCGGCAACCCGTCAGGCGCAGGCCGCCGCGGCACGGCAGGCCGAAGCCGACGCCCAGACCGAGCGGCTCCGCGCGGAGGCTCAAGAGGCGTATGACGACCTGGTCGATGCTTACATGCACAACCGTTGGGAAGAGTTGGAGCAGCTCGCCGCGACGATCCGTCGGTACCAGCGTTTCCATGATCGGCAGCAGCGGCTGGATGTCCGCTACATCCAGAGCACGGACAGTTCGTTCCGCCCCAAGTGGTGGGACAAGTGTTCGCACCCGTCGAACGTCAGTTTCAAGGCCGAGCTCTGGGACCGGCCGTTGATGGCCAACTACATGCCCGGCCAGGACCTGGGGGCCCAGGCGGTGAGTATTCAAAGCTACGTCCGTAACCGCCGTTACTACTACGACCTGAAAGTCATCGTGACCTGGAAGCCGAGCATGGTGAACAGCGACACGCCGGCGACGGGGAAGCTTGCCGAGATACATGACGTGAAACTCGGCGACATCGGTGAGGTGATCGTCTGGCATGAGCTTGGGCACTGCTATATCACCAACTACCTGCCGAACGACCATGTGGTTGAGTTGTACCGCGAGCACAAGATCCTTTTCAGCCATCTCCAGGAGTTCTACGCCGACCTGACCGCGATTTATCACGCCAGCCCCGGGGCCCGTCGTGTCGCGTTGATGCTGAGGCTGGACGGGTTGGATCGTTATAACGAGTCGCAGCAGCACGCACGAGCGTCACACGCCATAGGCTCGCTGATCCTCCTGGAGGTGCTGGACAACCCGGACGACTGGCCCAGCTTCCACTTCCCGCCGGCGGTCCCCGATCAGCAGGTCGAGCTGAACAGCATCATCTATCTTTACGAGCATATGGACCCGGACTGGTCGCTGAATGAAGCGCGTGCTCTGCGTGAACTGGTGGGCGACTTTATCAAGAAGTCGGGAGAGAAGACGTTACGCGCGCGTGGCGTCGTGCCGCTGCCGAACAAGCTGAAGTTCAGCATTCTGGCGGGGCAGGACCGCAAGCACCAGGCGGCGCGTGATGCGTATGTCGCCAAGAAGCTCAAGGCGCTGATCGCTGCGGGCCGGGCAGACACGCTGGTGGAAGGCGAGACCTACGAGCCGCCGGTCCGGAACGTGCGCCAACTGGAAGCAGACGAAGCGGGCGAGCTGCTGAGGGTGGATATCCCGATGTGATCCAGTTAGTTACTTGGCGGATCACCCCGCGGCAAGCGATCCGCCCTGGGCCAGCAGGATCGTGAGGGTGACGGTGATCGGGGAGAGCAGGGTCGAGTAGAACACCGTCCGGGCGACGTAGGCCGGGTGGTTGTCGAACTCCATGCATAGCAGCAGGCAGTTGACGGCGGTGGGCATCGACGTGCTGATCAGCAGCACTTGTGCGATGGGGCCTGTCCAGCCGAGTGCCGTGAGCAAGATAAACCCGACGACCGGCCCGGCGAGCAGGCGCAGGGCGACGCTTGTGGCGACAGGGCCCTGTCCGTCTCCGCGATCAACCAGCGCGAGCTGTGCGCCGAGGGTGACCAGCGCGATGACGATAAAGCCATCCTTGGCGTAGCGGACCGTGTCCCAGAACGGCTGGACGTAGTAGGTTAGATCGTCGGCCTGCGCCCCGAGCATCCGACGCAGGGCGACGGTCAGCAGCGCGGCGGCCAGGGCGTAGAGCGGGGGGAACTTGATGATATGGGTGAAGTTTTCGCGCCACCGACCGCCGAACTTGCCGGTAGCGAGGACGATGCCGAGGGTAAAGCTGGTGATGTTCTGCGTGACCAGCACGACGACCTGCAGGCCCATCGCGGCGCTGCTGCCGAAGGCGGTGTTGCGGAACGCCAGTTCCTGGACAGGCAGGCCGACGTTGCCGGAGTTGTAGAACAGGCTGGTCATCATCATCGCGCGGCGCAGGTTGACCGGGACGCCGCGCAGGCGCGCGACAACATAGGTCAACAACGCCCACACCGCCATCGCGCCCAGCGTGAAGCCCACGACACGGAGCACATCCGGCCCGGACAGTGACGAATCCACGACCGCGAAGTAGACCATCCCGGGCACGGTGACGTAGAAGTTCATCCGGACCAGCGTCGGCATGTCCAGCCCGAAGCGCTTCTGGACCGCGAAACCGAGTCCCACGAGCAACATGACCGGTACGACGATGAACCATGCGATGTGCAGGATGTCCGATACAAACGCCAGCATGGGCTTTAGTGTAGCCGCTGAGTTAATCCGCGCTCGGCTACAACCGATTATCTAGACGTGGCTTCTGTGTGCAGGGTAGAATCAAACCGATGACAGGCCGAATCACCGGACGCACGATCCTGGTTTCCGCCTTGCTGCTCGGTCAGCTGGTGTGTCTGTTGATCGCGCTGCTCTGGTTCGGGGCGTGGCTGGAGCGCGGGATGGGGCAACTGGTCACCCAGCGGATCCTGGATAACTCGAAGCAGATTTCGACGCAGATCGTTCAGATCGCCCGGCTGATGGATATCCAGGATGTCTCGCCCGGCAGCCCCGATTGGGAACGATTGCAGGCATTGGTTGAAGACACCAAGCTGCCCGGCAAGGGACGCCTGTGCATCATCCGCGACGGCGACAATGTGTTGTTGTGCCACCCGGCACTCAGGCTGGAGCAGGCGGTGGCGGAGACCGAGTTCGACGGCCTGAAGGACGAGTTGCAGCACGCTTCTGAGGACGGCCCGGTCACGCTTGCGCCGCAGTGGCGTAAGCTGCCCGATGGTTCGTATCTGCTTGATTCGATCGCGATGCCCTGGATCAATGCGCAGGCCGTGGTGCATCAGCCCAAAGAGCCGATTCAGAAAGTGGTGACGGTTTACATCGGTCGGGTGCGTTCGATCGGGACGATCGTGATGGTGGTGGTTGTGGTCATCAGTGCGCTGGTGAGCATCCTGATTGCACAGCGTTATGAGAGCAGCCTGCAGCAGATCAACCACGGGCTGGAGTCGCAGGTGGCTCGGCGAAGCGCCGCGCTGCTGCGCAGCCGAGACGCGGTCATCTTCGGGCTGGCCAAGCTCGCGGAATCACGCGACGGCGAGACAGGCGAACACCTCGAGCGCATCGCCAAGTACACCGAGGTGCTTGCAAGAAGGATCTCGCAAAACCAGACGCCCGGCGGTGACGAGCGGTGGGTCGAGACGCTCGCATGCACGGCGGTACTGCACGATATCGGCAAGGTCGGCATCCCCGACGCGGTGCTGCGTAAGCCGTCATCGCTAACCGATGAAGAGCGCCGGACCGTCGAGCGTCACCCGTTCATCGGCGGCGACACGCTGCTGGAGATCAAACGCCGATGGGGCGATGACCCGTTCCTCACGACCGCCAGCCAGGTCTGCCTCGGGCATCATGAGTGGTGGGACGGCAGCGGGTACCCCTTCAAGCTCAGGGGCGAGGACATCCCGCTGGCTGCACGGATCGTTTCGCTGGCGGACGTCTATGACGCGCTGACCAGTGAGCGGGCCTACAAAGACGCGATGCCCCACGAGCAGGCCCGTGAGATGATCGCCGAGGCGTCGGGGACGCAGTTCGATCCCATGGTTGTGAAGGCCTTTCTGGAGGTCGAGGACGAGTTCAAGCGGATCACACAGATGTATCCGGCCGCTGAACCGCCAGAAGCCCCTGATCATCCCATGGTTACAAAACCCCGGTCCCGGGTCCTCTAGGGTGCCGTCAGGCGGCGCGGGGGCTTCATAACGCTCTAAATCTCTTGTAAATACGGAATTATGTGGTAGATTTGGGGTGTTCGGGGGTGGTCTTTCACTGTGTCCCTATGAGACTCTCATTGGAGGGGTTATGTCTATTACGTCGCAATATACTCGTCGGCCTCATGTTCTGACGCTGGCAGCGGTCTGTGCTGTCGGCCTGGCCGGCCCCATGGCGGAGGCCGCGGTGCCGTTGGCGGGGTACCAGCCCCGGATGGCGATCGGGTTGACGACCGAGCAGCAGGACGACTTGGATGCGGACTTCTTTGCCGCGACGACGCTTAGCTATCTGAGCAACGGCGTGCCGGGCTCAGCGATGGGCGGGGGACATGTCGATGTCGCTCTGATCGACACGGGGGCTCAGGCGCACATCCTGACCGACACCAGCTTCAATGCGTTTAACTTCTCCGGTGCCGGCAAGGTGGGCACGAACGTGTCCGAGGTGACGGGTGTCGCGGGTTCGGAATTGGTCTCGATTCACGACCCTATCGGGATCTATGCCGCGCCGCTGAGTGAGTTGACTTCGAAGACCGATCCGCTGGGTGTGAACACCAGCGCGTTCGTAGGGCAGTACAACACGTCGATCCTGAGCGCCGGGGCGAGTTCGGTCTTGCCCAATGTGGTCGGGATGCCGCTACTGTCGCAGTTCGCGACCGTGATCAACGTCGAGCAGACGCACCAGGTCACGGTCGCCGGCGAGACGTTTAATTCGCCGCAGGTCGAGCTGCTCCCGTTCGGTGACATCAATATCCCCACGATGCCCCGTTATGCGCCGCTTTTCATGGAGCCGGGCAGCGCGTTCCTGACACCGCCGGCGTTCTTCCCGACGCTGGACATCTTCGGCGGGGGGTTGTCGGATAACCCGACCTCACCGACCGCAACCCCCGGCGCGTTCTTCCTCAACGCGCGGATGGGTGACGACGGCAATGACATCCCCTGGGACAAGTTCTTCCTGGATACCGGGGCGCAGATCACCGTTATTTCTGAATCGGTGGCGTTCATGCTGGGCTACCAGGTGGGGGATGCGGAGGACTTCATCGAGGTGCAGGGCGCCGGCGGGGCGGTCGTGAACGCGCCGGTCATCACGCTGGATTCGGTAGAGCTTTTAACAAGTGACGGCGGGATTACCATGAACAGCGTCCCGGTGGCGGTGCTCAATGTCCCCGATCCGCGCGACGGTGTGAATCCGGTGCCGGGCATCCTGGGCACGAACCTCTTTAACGACCGCAACATCGTCATCAACCCCGAGGTCGGCAACGCCTTTGTCGCGATCAGTGATGTCGTATTGGTTGCCGGCGATCTTGATGGCGACGGCTTCGTGGGTCTGAGCGACCTGGACATCGTGCTGAACAACTGGAACCAGACCGTCACCGAGGGCGACTTCCTCTCAGGCGATCCGACCGGCGACGGGTTCGTGGGCCTAAGCGACCTGGACATTGTGCTGAACAACTGGAACGCCGGGACGCCGCCCCCGGCCGCGATCCCTGAGCCGGGGACTGTAGCGCTCCTGCTGGTCGCGGGGTCGGCTGTGCTGCGTCGGCGCGTCTGAACAATTCATAGTCGAGAACTAACCCGCGTTCGCCGATCGTTGGCGGACGCTGGTATCATGCTGCGCCGTAATAGCACTTCGAAGGAGGTAAGGCATGTTCATGTATGCGCGGTTGTGGTGTGTCATCCTGACGATGTTTACTTTGGGCGGTGCCGCCATCGCCGAGGTTTGGCCGGGTTATGAACCGAGCGAGCAGTTCAACGAGCAGGTCTGCCGGATGGAGATCGAGCCGGGAGTGCGTGCGATCATCATTGCTCCGGCTGTCGAACTAATCGATCCAGCCAAACCGGCGCATGTTGTCGTCTTCGCCACGCCCAACGGGAACACGGTCGAGCAGACGCTGGGCTGCAGGATGACGGAGGGGCTGGACTGGCACTACGACATCCAGCACATCGCGGCCCAGCACCGGGCGTACCGCGAGATCAATCAGGACGAAACCGTCGTGCTGGTCTGTGTGCAGACGGATATTAAGAGTTGGCCGACCTGGCGGAAGCGGCACGAGGATGACACGGCGCTGATAGAGAAGGTGCTGGACCGGACCATCGACACGATCAAGATCAAGCGGATCGGTCGGGTGACACTGGCGTCTCACTCCGGGGGTGGGGCGTTTATGTTTGGTGTGGTGGACGGGGCGGGTGAGGCGCTCGATAGCGTCGATCGGATGATCTTTCTGGACTCGAACTATTACTACGACGACGCCAAGGGGCACGGGGAGACGCTTGCTAAGTGGCTTGCGGACGATGAGGACAGGCGGCTGATCGTGATCGCGTATGACGACCGTGAGGTGACGTACAAGGGCAAGAAGATCGTCAGCGAGACCGGCGGGACCTACCGGGCGACGCACCGGATGATTGACCGGTTCAAGCAGCACGGCGAAGTATCAAAGGGAACGGTTGGCGCGTTCGATGCGTATCACGCCTTGGGTGGTCAGGCGCACCTGCTGATCCACCCCAACCGGGAGAACATCATCCAGCACACACGCATGGTAGGTGAGATGAACGGGCATCTGTATGCGATGCTATTGGATACGGCTGATCAGGATGAGCTACCCGAGATCGGCGGGCCGCGTGCGTATATGCAGTGGGTCCAGGCGGAGCCTTACGATGCACAGGGGGCGGTTGGTGAGCGTGGTGAAGGTTTGACGATCCCACCGCGGCCGGAGGATGCGCCGGGGGGACGGGTGTTCATGAAGCGTATCGAGGCGCTGCCGGCTGATGAGCGCGATATGGCGATCCGAAAGGAGCTGTTACGCGGGAACGTGCCCGGATTCATGCGCCGGTTCGTCACGATCCACACACGGACGAAGATCGGGGATGACTCGGAGCTCAGCGCGACGTATGACGTGAGCCCGGATTATCTGTGTGTGGGGAGTGATGAGGATTATGTGCGTGTCCCGGTGACGCCCATGACGGCACAGGCCGTCGCGGATAGGTTCGGGTGTGCTTTGCCGACACGGAAGATGGTTGATGACATCTACGACCAGGCGGCGGTGAAGCTTGCGCCACTGCCGCTTACTGAGCAGCGTCAGTCCGTCACATCACTGTTGCAGCACAACGGCCTGATCGAGTGGCAACGGGAAGGGCACGTGTTGGGCAAGCTGGTCGCGGGGATTAAGAAGGATGTGGTTGTTACGAATCGGTTGAAGGAGAAGCCTGGGCGGGTTGCTATCTACGGCTGGCACCGGCTAAATGGCGAGCCGATCCAGCCGCTGTCGACGGTGCATACTGAGAGCTATACCGATTACAGCCACGGGGTGCGATTGATTAAGCAGGCTGTAGGTTTAGGGGATCAAACAGCTACCGTAGAGCAGGTCCTTTCCGATCCATCGCTTGCACAGCTGTTAAGTGATGAAGGCGTGATCGAGTCGGCGGGCTATTGACTCGATTGACAACGAAAAAGGCGTGGCGCCGAAGCGCCACGCCTGCAAGGAAGTTGGGAAGTCGAGAGTCAGTGCTGACGGCGGATCAGCAGTGTGCCCGCCAGTCCGAGCAGCGCGGCGGACGCGGGCTCGGGGATAGCGACGCCGACTGGGGGTAGCGGGGTGCCGGCGTTCCAGTTGTTCAGGACGACGTCCAGGTCTGCCAGGCCGACGAATCCGTCGCCGTTGGGGTCGGCTGCGGGGTTGCCGGGGGGCACTGCCATGTTCCAGTTGTTCAGGACGATGTCCAGGTCTGCCAGGCCGACGAATCCGTCTCCGTTGAGGTCGCCTGCGAGGAACAGGTCCAGCGCGTCGAGTTCGTCACCGAAGTTGAACTCAGCGGTGAAGCTGCGGACGGTGGCGAGGCCGAGCGCTTCGGCTGCGATGTAGAGGCTGGGGGCTGCGCCGGCGACTGTTGGCAGGCTCAGGACGTCGCCCTCCTCGATGGGCACGCCGAAGAGGCTGTCAGGTACGCCGATGACGGCTGATCCGCGTCGGACGGAGAAGAGGATGCGGTCGATGTTGGGATCGAACTGTCCGTCGCCGTCGTCCTGCAGGATCAGGGCGTCGAGGTCGTCGGTGTCGAAGCCGTTGAGGTCGAGTCCGAGGGCGTTGGCCGGGGCGTAGACGACGGGTGCCGCGCCATTGCCGACCAAGTTGACGAGGACGTCGCCGCCGGAGAAGCCGTTGAACGAGGCGGTGCCGGTGTTGGCGGGCGGGAAGTCAACAGGGTCGGGGAAGTCGGTGTCGAGCGAGAAGTAGACCAGGTTGTTGAGGTCGGGGACCTGTGTGTTGATGTCCAAGGCGTCGAGGTTGTCGCCTTCGCACCCGATGCCGCAGCCGAAGGGCATGGGTTCGATGAGGCCTAGGCCGGGGAACGGGGCGGCGGGAGAGGGCAGACCGTTGCCGTCGAGCACGAGTTTATTACCCAAGCCACCACCCACGGGCGGTGGTGTGGTGCGGATGACCGGGCCGTTGTATGAATAGACGTCGGCAGCGGCTTCCTGTGCGCCGAAGGCACCTTCACTTAAGACGTCGGGCGGGGCAAACGGCAGGTTCGGATCTCCGGTGGCCCATTCATCGACACTGAACATGAGTTCGATGCCGTGGTCGTGGCCGTAGGACAGGGCGTCGATTTCGACCGGGCCCTGGAACAGTCCGAGCCCGCCTGGGTAGGAGCCGGAAGCGGAGGTGACGCCGGTCACCATCACGCCGGGCAGGGGAATTGCGGCGGCGAGGCTGGGCGTGTTCGGGCCAGGCGGCCCCGGGAGCGATGGTGTGAGGATCGAGCCTTCATCGATAGTCGTGAGACCCCAGCCGTCGGCGACGCCGTTGAATGGTCCGGACACCCCGGACAAGACGCTCTGCACGTCGATGGAAAAAGTCGGTCGGATTTGAGCGTGTGTGTTGGGTGTCATGGCCAAAGTTATCGCCGCGACACCGCCAATCATCCCAATGAGATACTGCGCCTTCATTCTGAGCCTCCATTATCCGTAAATGAAATATGACAGGCGCCCGAAACATACTTCGGTGTGAGTTGATTCCCTCACGGCGATCAACATGAACACTCCCCTGATCACCCGCCTCTGATTACGCGCGTATCAGTATGCGCCGCATAGTTGGTAAGTACAAGGGGATTTACGCCATTCTCAAGAAACCGGCACATAATCTTGTTTAGACAAGTGAATGAAGAGCCGGACGTCCTGAGGTGTGGGTAACTCAGCGGGACCCCGTCTTAGCTCGGTGGGAATTAGGATTATTCCTCGATCAGGTCGCTGTAGTGCTCTTTGAGCTTCTTGACCTTGGGCACGGCTACGGCGCGGACGTATGGCTGATCGGGGTTGAGCCGGACGTAGTCCTGGTGGTACTGCTCGGCCCTGTGGAAGTCGTCGAGCGGCTCGAGCGTCGTGGCGATGGGCTCGCTGAACCAGCCGGTGTCGTTGAGCAGGGCGATGTAGGCTTCAGTCGCGGCCTTTTGTGCATCATCTGCATAGAACACTGCGGAGCGGTATTGCGTGCCGACGTCGTTGCCCTGGCGGTTGAGTTGTGTCGGGTCATGGGCGACCAGGAAGAACAGCTCCAGCAGTTTCGTATAGCTGATCTCGGCAGGATCGTAGGTGATGCGGATGACCTCGGCGTGTTCGGTCGCGCCGGCGCTGACCTTGTCGTAGGCGGCGCTGTCGGCTGATCCGCCGGCGTAACCGCTGACCACGTTCTTGACGCCCTGGAGCGGCTCGAAGACGGCTTCGGTACACCAGAAGCATCCGCCGGCGAAGACCGTGGTCGCCAGGCCGTCGTCGTTGACGGCGGGTTGATAAGCAAACGGATCGGCGAGGGTGGCCAGATCGTCAGTCGCGGTGAAGTTCAGCGACTCGCTGTTCAGGCAATGGCGCATGCCGGTCGGCTGTGGACCGTCGTTGAAGACGTGACCGAGGTGGCCGTCGCAACGGGCGCATCTGATTTCGGTGCGGACCATGCCGTGGCTCTCGTCGCGGTACTCTTTGATGTTGTTTGGGGCGATGGGCTGGAAGAAGCTGGGCCAGCCGGTGCCGGACTTGAACTTGGAGTCAGAGGCATACAGCGGCAGGCCGCAACCGGCGCAGGCGTAGACGCCTTCCTTCTTGTTGTCCAGCAGCGTGCCGCAGAACGGCCGCTCGGTGCCGGCGTTGCGGAGGATCTTGTACTGCTCGTCGTCCAGCAGTTCGCGCCACTTGGCGTCGGTTTTGACGACCAGTGGTGAGCGCACCGGGCCGACCAGTTCGCCGTCGGCGTCGAACACGTGGACATCGACGGAGGCTTCGGTTTCGTAGGGATTGACCATGTTGGCTTCCTGGGCAAAGACGTGCCCTCCCGTCGGCAGTGAGATCATACCTGATCGGACCAGATAAACGCCCGCGAGCAACAGGGCCACGATGATAAGCAGGTTGCGTGTATTCATAGCACTGGAACTACCAACTACGCTTGATAATTATTCCAGGCACGGCGTCGTCCGAAACGCCTAGTGCGCCTCTATTCATAGCGCACAACGGGACTTGGGTCAAGCGTAGATCGTCTCAAGTTTGGCGTTTGGGTAGTAGTGCGAGCAGATGGCCTGCAGGTCCTTGCCGGTCAGCGCCATGCCCAGGGCGCCGATCTGGCAGAGGCCCGCGCCGTGGCCCCAGCCGGCACCGCGGAGCGTGACCGATTGGATGGTGCCTGCGTCGTCACGGGCGATCCGGACGGCAAACGCGCTGCTGTAAAGGAAGCCTTGGTGCAGCACTTGCCGGATGCGGTATTCGCTGTTCAGGTCGTGCTCGATTGTTTGACCTTGCGAGTCAAGCCAGGTAAGCCGGAGCTTGCTCGCGCGTCCGCTGACGCCGCGGGTCAGAACCTCGATAGCGGTGAGTTGTTTCAAGCCGGACGCCTCGGGCAGCTTGTTACGCAATACGGTTTCGAGATCGGTGCGCACGTAGTCCACCGTCCAGCGGAAGTAGTCATCGACTTCATCGACGCGGCCGAGGTATTGACTGATCGAATCAAGGGGCACGACGTTTGTGCAGCAGTAGGCGCGTGTCTGTTTGAGCCAGTCGCCGTCGAGGTATTCGTCCAGGTTATCCTCCGTCACCGGCATGAAGCGCCGGAGGGGGTCGTCCTCGGGGGCATCCACCACCGCGTCGATCCCGGGTTTGGACTCGTCCCAGACATGCTCAGCCAGTTCGGAGATGCCGCCGCAGCTCTTGGCGTAATTTGCGTCGAGGACCTTACCGTCCGGCGCGATCAGGACAAGCCCGCGCGTTGATTGGACCGCTTCGGCGGCCTCGGCGCTTAGGCCGTTGGTCCCTTGATAACGCTGGCAGCAGTCGTCGTTGCAGCGGTCGAACGGATCGTCGTCGTGCTTCGGCTCGGTCATCGCCAGGAGCCAGGAGCGTGCGACGACGCACTGGGCTTTGAGGAACTCGACCGGGCAGGCCCCGCCCATTTCCGCGGTGATGACGCCGACCAGGTAGTCTTCCAGCGGCAGTTCATTGATCACGACCAAGCCGCCGGGCGCTGACTGGAGGATCAATGAGCCGGCGTAAGACTGGTCGACCTGTTTCTCCCAGTGAAAGCCCCGGCCCGCGACGACGTTGCGCACGGTGATGCCTGCACCGGGGTGCAGCGGTATGGGTGAGATCGGGTCGAGTCTGATTTGTTTGAACCCGCCGAGGGTTTTCCCCGCCCACTTCACACCGACATCCAGGCCGTGCTGGTCGACACGGATCGGCACACTGGAGAGGTCCTCGACGATCACGCCTTGCTCCCCGCTGATCGTGTATTGAGCGTCCGGGAGCTGCAGTTCGACCGGGTCGAAGCCGTCCTGTTCAAGCACCACACCAATGCGAACAACGGGCTCTGCTTTTAGCCCGAGTGACCCATCTTGGAGGTGGATTGCGTTCTTAGAATTGTTCAAGCTGAGTGCCTTATAAATGTATTAGAAGAAGCTCGGCTTCTCTTTTTGAGCCCGTATGATTATATATTTTCGAGCGGCTGGGGTTTCCTGTCCAGAATTCAACCCTCGAAGGAAGAACATCAGCCAGGCCGTGACAGCTTAATCGAATGAAGGTGTTTAATCACACAATATGATCTGCTATGATCTACGCTCGTTTTCAGGCGGTGTGTTCTAATCGCTATCCCTTGGGAGGGGGATCAGACTGATCATTCATGGCCGTATGTTAGCTGTCGTGGGTCGATACGTGCAGGTGTGTGCTGCCGTTGCGATCACGTCCGGCAGTGTATCTGCGGCGATCGATCCATCGGGTACGGTTGTTCTCTACAACGACAGCGACAGTCAGAGCATCGAGATCGCAAACTACTACGCGGTTGTACACCCCGAGGTCAGGTTGCTGGGCTTATCCGGTGTGAGCTCAGCCGAGGAAGTGACGCAAGATCACTACCTTGATGTGATCAGGCCCCAGGTCCTTGCAGGGATCGATGACAGCACAGAGCTGATCGTGACGACCAAGGGCCTGCCGCTGCGCATCCATAACACATCGAGCAATCCCGGCACGTACGACGGCTGGCGCGGATCGCGATTCGGCATGTCGATACCCCATGATTGGTGGGCAAGTTATTCCAGTCTGGAGAGCGAACTGACACGCATTGACGTGATCGACTCAACGGAAGCGATGGGTGATCAGGCTTACTTGTTCTCCGGTTCGGCATTTGGATATGAAACAAACCATCATGCGGCGAATCCTTACTACAACCGTCGCGGAGCGTTCGAACGCTCCGATCCGGCCAACGAAGGTATCCGTCTCACAGCGCGACTGGATGGTTTCAGTTCCGACGATGTGAGATTGTATCTCGATCGTGCCCGGCGCAGTTATCTTGGGCCTGGCTCACAGTATGTTGTTGTGGATGATGACCCCGAAGCCCTGGGCACCAATGCGGACCTGATGTCTCGACTGGTTGATCATGTGTTGATCCCCGCCGGTCAAGCCGTGGTGCATGATACGGGACCCCATCACGTGACGGATGCACCGGGTCCGGTGATGGGTTATGTCGGCCACGGCTCACAGGCGGAAGCGAACTTTCAGATGTCCGACCTGAAGTTCGACTACGTTCCGGGCGCTGTCATGCATACCTGGGAGAGCTTCAACGCATACAGTTTTAAGCCCGGCGCGAACCGTTACGGGCAGTGGTTGATCGGTGAATGGCTAGCCGATGGCGGCACCGCTGCGCTTGGCCATGTAGAGGAGCCCACAGCCTCGCGCATGACAGTCGCCAATGAGGACATCCTGTTCGATATGTTGCTCAAGGGCTATACATTGGCTGAGGCCGCGTGGTCGGCCACGGGCCAGCTTTCGTTTGTCAACACCGTCGTTGGTGATCCGCTGATGTCATTCAGGCCTTGGATCCCAGGTGATGCGAATCTGGATGGAAGGGTCGGCCTTGATGACTTGGACAGAGTGCTAGGACACTGGGGTAGCACTGCCGAGTTGTATGATGCCATGGTTGGGGAGCTAACCGGTGATGGTTTTGTGGGGCTTGATGACCTGCAATTGGTTCTGGAAAATTGGCCCGGCGGGATGGCCTCCAATCAGAGCGGCACTGTCAGTGTGCCGGCACCTTCCGGGTGGATCAGCCTGCCTGCGGGTCTGATATGGGTGGGGATTCGCCGGCGCGTATAAGTAGGGTGGCTTGTGTTCCATCCGTTATGATTCAACAGCGGGGTGGTGCGTTAGAGACCGTATAATTCCTCCAGATAAACATAGTTACATTGATGCCAGCCGCCGAGAATCCTTGAATCGGGTTTGATCAGGGGTATACTTGACGACTAAGAAGTCACGAATCTGACGTTTGGCGGGGCGTTAGGCATCAAGTCGAGAGGTGTGCTGTGTTTTTTAGCAAGCCGTGTTCTGGTTTGATTTGTGTGTTGGTCTGCGCGGCCGTGATCGGTGGGTCGCCGGCTGCGTCCTATGGGTTTTCGGTTGACAACAACAACACGGTGCCCGGGGTTGTCGCAAATAAATATCTGGTCGATGGCGGGGGGGCCGACTGGCTGACCGCGGCGCTGCTGCTGAATCTGAGTGCCGGCAGCGTCTATAACGACCCATTGTTTAACGGCAACCTGCCACAGGAGAATTCCTGGGGGTCGTTACCGGACCTGGAGTTTGATACGTGGGTCGGTGTGCCCGGCGACGGGACCAATTCGATCCTGGGTAGTGCCGCCGACCTTGGTGATGCACCGGGCCCGCCGATATTCACCGGGCAGAAAGTCAGCGCCTCATGGTTCAACAACGATCCGAGCAACACGGGGCTGACACGCATCGCCAACATCTCGCTGACCGACGACGCGATGGGTACGTTTACGACGCGCGTGTCCTTCTCCGGCTTCCCCAATGCGCAAGTCATCAACGAGTACGGCTTCATCATTAACGGCGAGATCTACTTCCATATCGATGGGGACCTTGACAACAATGGGTTTGTCGGGCTCTCCGATCTTGACCTCATCCTGAACAACTGGAACCTGAATATCCCGGCCGCCAACCCGATAGCCGACGCGAACAACGACGGTTTCGTGGGTCTTGACGACCTGGATATCGTGCTGAACAACTGGAACGCGGGCTTCCCCCCGGCCTCCGGAACAAACGTCCCCGAGCCGGCGAGCCTGATGCTATTAGGTGTTGGTGCGGCAGCGGCGATGCGCCGCGCAAGGCGCTGAATACCTGCTAACTTACACGAAGGTCTTGGGCTGCTGTCCGGAGCGGAAATGGGAGTGGCAGGATTCGAACCCGCGACCGAGCGATTATGAGTCGCCTGCTCTAACCACTGAGCTACACTCCCGCGGTTGTGGGGTATTGTAGCGGGTAAACCGGGGTGCGTAATTCGTGGCCGTCATTCCCGCGCAGGCGGGGATCCATACACGTTAAGTAATACATGCAGATGATGCTGTCGCTTGCCATGTCAGCATGCACGGCGATCTGCGATCGCCCGCTAAACAGCGTCACGTAGATGTCGGGTTACGACACGGGGGGCTATTAGCCCTTCATGCCGGTGGTGGCGATGCCTTCGATGAAGGCTCGCTGGGCGACGAAGAACAGGACGATGATCGGCGCCAGGATCAGGGCGCTGGCGGCCATCAGCTCGTTCCACGGCGTGCCCTCGTGCTGGCTCTGGAAGGTCTGCAGGCCCAGGGCGAGGGTGTACTGCTCTTGATCCTGGAGGTAGATCAGCGGGCCGATGAAGTCGTTCCAGACGGCCAGGAAAGTGAACAGGGCCACGACCGCGAGCGCCGGACGGCTCAGCGGCAGGATGATGCGGAAGAAGATGCCCAGTTCGTTGCAGCCGTCGATACGGGCCGCTTCCGACAGCTCGATCGGCAGGGTGCGGAAGAACTGACGCAGCAGGAAGACGAAGAACGGCGAGGCGAAGAACGCCGGGACCCACAGCGGCTTGTACGTGCCGAGCCATTGGCCCAGGCCGTGCTCACCCATCCAGCGGAAGATCGCGAACAGCGACACCATCAGCACGGGGAAGGGGACCATCATGGTGGTGAGCATCAGGACGAACAGCGGCCCGCGTCCGCGGAACTCGATCTTGGCGAAGCCGTAGGCGGTAAATGCGCTGGAGAAGACGGTCCCGAAGACGCAGAGCACGGCGATGATCAGCGTGTTGCGCGTGAAAAGCGGGAACTTCATCTTGTCGTGATGGATGACGTTGTAGTAGTTGTACCAGCGTGCGTCGGCCTGCTTGTTGACGTCCGCGAGCTTGGCCATGAACCATTGGTTATCGAGGAACTTGCGCTCGTGACGGTAACGCACCTGCCGATCCTCGTCGGTGTATTCCATCTTCTCGACGATGGTCGGGACGACCTGCACGTAGGGCTCTTCTTCGCTGGCGGGGACCTCCTCGACCAACTCGCCCTTGTAGTCAGTCCCGGCCGGCAGGACCTCGCGTGCGCCGGATTCAGAGTTGTGGACGACGATCTGCGGCGTGGTGAAGGCGGTGCCACGGATGCTGACGGCCTGCTGCTCGCCGTCCACTTCGGTGAATAGTGTGTAGGGGATGAACGAGGGGGATTCTTCCTGCGTCTGCTCGTTGAGCTTGAGTGAAGTTGAGACCATCCAGATCAGGGGCATGATGAAGCCGAGGCAGATGATCAGCAGCGACGCGTGAACGGTCAGGCGCTGTACGAGGGGCAGCTGCCGGCCTGACTTGGCGACGTACTTCTTGCGTTTGGTTTTCGGCTCGGTCGATGCCAAACTTAGTCTCCCTGGTAATGGACCCACCGCTTGCTGGTCCAGAAAGCGACACCGGTGAAGAACAGGATGATGAGGAACTGGATCCACGCCAGAGCGCTGGCGTAGCCGAAGTTGATGTAGCTGAACGCGTTGTCGAACAGGTACATGGTGTAGAAGTAGGTTTCGTTGCCGGGCCCGCCTGCGGTCATGATGTAGGGCTGTGCGAAGACCTGGATCGTGCCGATGATCGCCATGATCAGGTTGAAAAAGATCACCGGCGAGATGGTCGGGAGTGTGACGTGGCACATGCGTGACCAGGTGCCCGCGCCATCGATGTCGGCGGCTTCATAGAGCGAGGTGGGCACGTCCTGTAGGCCGGCGAGGTAGATGACGACGGTGTGCCCGACGCCCCAGAGGCTCATCAGCGCCAGGGCGGGCATGGCGGTGCGTGCATCGGTCAGCCAGCCGGGGCCGGGGATGCCGATGGATTCGAGCCCGGCGTTGATCAGGCCGTGCTTCTGGTTGAACAGCCACATCCAGAGCATCGCCGAGGCGACCAGCGGGACGATCGACGGCAGGAAGATGATCGTGCGGTAGATCGACTGCCCGGCGATGCGGGAGTTGAGCAGCATGGCCATGCCCAGCGAGACGAGCATGCCGGCGGGCAGGGCGAGGACGGCGTAGTAGCCGGTGTTGACCAGGGCTTTCCAGAAGACGGGGTCGCCGAAGCCGCCTTCCGAGTTGGTCTTCCAGAGTAGTTCGCCGAAGTTGTCGAGCCCGACAAAGACCGGTGCGCCGCCTTCCAGCAGTTTGTAGTCGGTCAGCGAGAAGTAAAGCGAGAGTATGATCGGCAGGGCCATGAAGACCGAGAACCCGATCAGCCACGGCGAGATGAACGCCATGCCCTTGAAGAAGTTCCGCCAATCGCCCTTGGTCATGCGCAGCGACTTACTCATCCACCACGCTCCCGCTTCTTGCGTTTATCATCGATTTCATAGAACCGGTCGAGTTTCTTTTGCATGCGCGCCTGGGCCCGATTCAGTTCCTGGGTCGGGTCGACGCCGTCCTTCCAGATCGCGACCTGCGCGACGGACATTTCGCGAGTGACCTCGCCCCAGATCGGCAGGCGTGGTGTGGTCCGTGCGTTGGGGCTGGCTGCGAGGGCTTCGAAGGTCTTGATGTACGGGTTGGGATGGTTCTCGATGAACTCGGGGCTCACCTCACGCAGCGGCGAGTTCTTGCCGTGGCCGGCGCAGAGCCGCTCCATGATGTCCTGGCGGTTCATCCACTTGATGAACTCGAAGGCTTCTTCGGGGTGCTTGGCGTCCTTGGGGATGCAAAGCACGTCGCAACGGGCCAGGCCCACCAGTTCCCGGCCGTCGGCCGAGGGGAACGGCGCGGCGCCCCAGCTGTAGTTGGTCTGCCGTTCGTCGCGTGGCAGGCGCATTTCGTCTTCCTTGCTCATCTTCCAGCGGTTTACGCCGGGGCGGTTGTTCTCGAAGTAGATCACCTGCCACGGACCTTGCAACTCCATGACGATGCTGCCGAGTAAGAAGGGGTTCATGGCGGTGGATGCTTCGCCGAAACCGCTCTGGAAGCTGTCCACCACGGCCGCATCGTACTTGGTGGCATAGCCCTGAATCCATTCGAAGGTCTCGATGAACTCGGGTGAGTTTAAGAGCAGCTTGCGGCTTTCTTCGTCGTAGTAGTCGCCGTTGAACCAGAAGATGAGGCTGGTGGTCAGCCAGTCGGGGTTGACCGGGAGATAGCCTGCACGTTCCAGTGAGCCACGGCTGCCGTCGGCCTTGGTCTGGTAGGTGGTGAGGGCTTCGGCCCAGCGGTCCAGTTCGTCAAGCGTGCGCGGCGGGACGTTGGGGTCCAGGCCCGCTTCGCGGAGCTTGTCGGATTCTTCAAGGACGACCTGCTTGTTCCAGTGAAGGGCGGTGACCCATGGGGTGCTGACCAGGCCGTAGAGCTTGCCCTCGTAAGAGCAGCCTTCCCAGTAGACGGGCTTGTAGTAGTCTTCGGTGATGCCGGCATCGGCGGCCAGTTCGGTCAGGTCGTACAACGCACCCAGTGAGGCGAACTGCGGGACGTTCTCTTCCCACATCCCCGCGATATCGGGGGGGACTTGCCCGGCGGCGGCGACCAGGATCTTCTGGTTCACACCGCTGACCGAGAGGTAGTTTACGTAGATGCCTTTCTCAATGCCGACCGTGTCGTTGAACTCACGGACGAGTTCGGAAAGGATCTCTGCCTCGGTGCCACCCCATTTTTCCCAATATTGGATTATGACCCGGCCGTCCTCGCGGACATCTTCAATATTCGGGCGCGGGCCAAACATCAGCAGCACAGCCGCAAAAGCGATGAAGGTGCCTAGTACGCCGCGTTGGATCCATTGCATCATGAGGGTGGGACCGTCTGCTAGCTGTTGCCGCGCTCGGCGGCTTAATTCGATGAGTCGGATATATTAGTAGGAATCAGTCCGGCGTCAAAGTGTGTCGCTAATATATAACGCCGGCGGACACTGAGACGGTGTGCGTGCAGATAATAAGAAACGTGACGCAATTACACAGGCCCTTTAATTAGCCCAAAGCCCATGTCGGAAAAACACCAGAAAAAGATCATCGATCGCTACTACGAGCACCACGACACAATCCAGAGTAACAAGCTTTCTCAGATCGTCTCGGACCTCTGGCTTGCTGAGGAAGGCACGAACACGACCAAGCTATGGGGGAAGGCTCAGGTCGCGCTGATGCGGATGGGGGTGGATGCGAACCGGGTGGCGAAAGCCGTCGGGAAGCGCGACGTCGAGGCGCTCGCGGAGTTGGTGAAGGAGGTGGATGTTGAGGGCGCTAAGCCGCAAGCGGCTGGTGATACTTCCGGGGGTGAACCTCAGAAGAAAAAGCCGATCGGGGCGGTGCCGGTGAATGACAAGCGGACGGTCAAGCAGATGCAGGCCGACGTTGCGGCGCGGGACGGGTATGACTCGCTTGACCGCGACAACCTCAAGCGTGCGATGAAGGCGTTTAGGAAGAAGCTCAAGAGCATCCGCCGTGATGATGAATCGAAACTCGGCAACAGGTACACGACCTACGGCAAACAATCGAAGATCACCGCGATCACCCCGCCGAACCAGTACCCGGCGGCGGTGTGGGACAAGCTCGTCGAAGAGGGGCGACTCAAGCAGGGTGGGCAGGGGACGTACGAGTTGCCGGAGGAGGGGTGAGCTGTGTGATCAAGGCGGTGCTAAGCAAGCCAGAAGTGCAGCACACAGAACAACACAAAGCCGCCTGATACCAGGGCCGACAGGACGATCGATATCAACAGGATCAGCCAGAACAGCGGGTTGATCATCAGGGAGAGCAGCCCGATCGCCCCGAGGATCGCCATCCCGTCGTCCGACACGGACTTCATTTTCCAGAGCACTTTGCCCAGGAACAGGTAGACCTTCCACCGCTTGAACAGCGACAGCCCGTCGCCGCTGAGTTCGACCATCTCGTCACGGTATTCTTCCAGTGATTCGATCGATTCGTCCGCGGTCTGGGCGATCTGATTCGGTAACGTAACCACGGCGTGCAGGATCCGCTGGTAAACCCAGACGACGGCGGTCGGTATCAAGAGCAGGATCAGGGGGACGGGGAGCCAGAAAAGCGAGTGCTGTTGGTGGATCACGAAGTACCAGACGAACAGCACGAGCGAGCTGACATTCATCAGTGTGATCAGGTAGACCAGGAACAGGCTGCCGCGCGAGGTGTCAGCGACCCGCTGGGTAAGCCCGACGAGCATGTCGCGTAGCTCTGCGATCTTCTCGGCGTCGATCGACGTGATCACGTCGCCAGTGCTGCTTAGTGTGTCTTTGATCATGCCCCGGCGCTTAATAGGAGTGTAGCGATACTAAGAAGTAAGAAAAAAAAGATCACCGGCAGGCAACCCGACTTCTTACCCTGTTTCTTCGCGTCGCGGTTGTAGGCCCAGACCATGGCGGCGACGTAGCCGATGCCGAAGATCGTGAGGATGATCACGACGGGCAGGAACAGCAGGGGGTCGCTGAACAGTTCTCTCATGGGGGGTAATGTAGTTGGGGGTTATCTATGAATGCAAGAAGCCCACGTTTTGAAAATGTGGGCTTCGGGGTGGTGTGTGATTGATTGTGGCTTACGCGGCGTCGGAGGAGCTGGACTCGAGATCGGCCGGGGTGTCGCCGTTGCCGTTTGAAGCCGGCTCGTCGGCGACGTTGGGGATGTAGCCTTCTTCGATGACCTTGCCTTCGGTGTTCTTGATCTGCGGGACGGGGTTTTCTTTCTCGTGCTTGCGCCAGGCCTTTTCGAGCTCTGCCTGCTTGTCTTCATCGAGCTTGGACCAGGCCTCACGGCCGCGGCACTTGGGGAAGCCCGAGCAGCTCAGCCAGAGCCCGCGCTTGGAGTTGCGCATGTTCAGCGGTCTTTCTTCGCACTTCGGGCAGATCAGGTCGGTGAGGAACGGCGGGGTCTTGGGCAGCTTGACCGTGCCCTTCTTGGGGTCGATGTTGACGATGCCCTTGCAGGTCGGGTAATCGACGCAGCCGAGGAACGGGCCGAAGCGTCCGGTGCGTTTGGTCATGCCCTTGCCGCAAAGGGGGCAGAGGATGTCGGTCATGGCCGGCTCGACGGGGTTGCCCTCGCGGTCGATCGGCGCGGCGTAGTCACAGCCCTCGCCCTTCTTGACGAACGTGCTGCAGGAGAGGAATCGGCCGTTGCGTCCGAAGCGGTAGACGGTTGGTGCGCCGCATTTGGGGCACTTATGCGGCGCGGGCTCGGTGACGGCCTTGGCGTGGTCAAGCTCTTCGTGGGCCTTGTCGAGCTTCTCTTTGAACGGCCCGTAGAAGTCGGTGAGCATCTGACGCCAGTCGTGGTGCTCTTCCTCGATCTTGTCGAGTTCGTCTTCCATGTAGCGGGTGTAGGCGACGTCCATGACCTTGGGGAAGGCCTCGGTGAGCATGTCGGAGACGACCATGCCCAGGTCGGTGGCGGCGAGGCGTTTATCACGGGGGAACAGCGGCTCGACGTACTTGCGGTCCTGGATGGTCTGGATGATGGCGGCGTAGGTGGACGGCCGACCGATGCCTTCTTCTTCGAGCTTCTTCTGCAGCGACGCCTCGGTGTAGCGCGGCGGGGGGCTGGTGAAGTGCTGGGTCGGATCGACCTTCATCGGGCCGAGCTCTTGCTGTTCGCTCAGCGGCGGGAGGATCACGTCGTCGCCGCCGCCGGGCAGGCCCATGGCCTTGTAGAAGCCGTCGAAGGCGAGCGTTCGGCCGGAGGCGCGGAAGGTGGCGTCGGGCTTCAGTTTCGAGGCCTGCGCCTTGATGATGATCGAGGTCGAGTCCCACTTGGCGGGCGTCATCTGGCAGGCGACGAAGCGACGCCAGATCAGGTCGTAGAGCTTGAACTGCTGCTCGTTGAGCTTGCTCTTGACGCTCTCGGGGGTGATGGTGACGTCGGTGGGGCGGATGGCCTCGTGGGCTTCCTGGGCGTCCTTGTTGGAGGACGAATAAAAGTTCGGCTTCTCGGGCAGGTAGTCGTCGCCGTAGCGCTGGCCGATGTAGTCCCGCGCCATGTTCAGGGCTTCGCCCGATAGGTGCGTGGAGTCTGTACGCATGTAGGTGATCAGGCCGGTCTGCCCGCGGGCGCCGCCGAGGTCGACGCCTTCGTAGAGGCTCTGAGCGGTGCGCATGGTGCGCTGCAGGGCGAAGCCGAGCCGGTTGGCGGCGGCCTGCTGCATGGTGCTTGTGATGAAGGGGGCCGAGGGCTTGCTGGTCGTGCGCTTGGTCTTGATCGAATCGATCGTGAACGTCGGGCGGTCGTCGGCGACGTGGCCCTGATAGACGCACAGGTTCTTGGCCGGGCCCTTGCCTTTGGGGTCTTCGGTCTCGATGGTGTTGTCGAGTTCAAGGCCGAGCCGCTTGGCCGCTTTGAGTGCGTCGTCGCGGTTGTCGGGCTTGAAGGATTCGCCGTCGATGTCGATGAGCTCTGCCTTGAGACAGGCGTGTTTGCTCAGCCAGGCATTCTGCTCTTTGATCGTGGCGGGCTTGGACTCGGGCTGGTCGGCGAGGAACTGGTTCCAGGCCTGGCCGAGTTCGGCGGTCTTGCTCAAGTCGGTCGAGAACAGGCCGGTGATGCGCCAGTATTCATCGGGGATGAAGGCGTCGATCTCGCGTTCGCGTTCAACCACAAGACGCACGCCCACGGACTGAACACGTCCCGCGCTCAGGCCGCCGGCGACTTTCTTCCAGAGCAGCGGCGAGACTTGGTAGCCGACGATCCGGTCGAGGATGCGCCGCGCCTGCTGGGCATCGACCTTGCAGCCGTCGATGGGCCGGGGCGTTTCGAAGGCGCGGGCGATCTCGTCTTTGGTAATCGCGTTGAAGACGACGCGCTTGGCGTCAAAGATTTCGACACCAAGCGTATCCGCGAGGTGCCAGGCGATCGCTTCGCCCTCGCGGTCGAGGTCGGTCGCGAACCAGACGTCGTCGGCCTGCTTGGCGGCTTTCTTCAGGGCGGTGACGGTGGACTTTTTATCCTTGAGGACCTCGTAAGTCGGCTCGAAGTGGTTCTCCAAGTCAACGCCGGGGACGGGGTTCTTGACGCCCTTGGGATTGCGGGGGGGCAGGTCGCGGACGTGGCCGACGCTGGCCATGACGACGTAGTCCGCGCCGAGGTACTTATTAATAGTCTTGGCCTTGGTGGGGCTTTCCACGATGACCAGGTGCTTGCCGGTGGCATCGACATTGGGCGCAGCACGACGCCCCCCGGAGCCGCCGGCCTTTTTCTTGGCGGGGGCCTTCTTCTTGGTGGTCTTGCTGGTCTTGGTGGTCTTTTTGGCCATCGTGATTGAGTGAGTTAATCGGCGGGTTCGGTCCGGGTCTCAAGACGCTCTTTTATCCCGGCGGGTTTACGTCTCATCGGTCCGAACAAGGCCCGACACTTGAGCAGCCAAAAGGGCCCTTGTCAAGTCTCAATCCTAAGTAATTGAAAAATAACATATTACGACAGCATGGTGCCACGGGTGTCGTGCCGTCATTCTTAGGGCAGGTGGGGTTGGGCGGGCTTATGGGGCGTATCGGAGGGCTCGATCGGCCAGTTCCGCCGGGCTCATCGCCTCGGCCGGGAGCCAACTGACCTGCTGGAATCGGCGGAGCCAGGTCCGCTGCTGCTTGGCGAATCGGCGGGTCAGGACCTTGGTCCGTTCGTAGGCGTCGTCCAGGCTCATCTCGCCCGTCATGTGGGCCAGGACTTGCTTGTAGCCCAGGGCCTCCCGGGCCTGCTCGCCGAGGAGTCCGGCCTCGTGCAGGCGTCGCGTCTCATCAGGCAGGCTCTCGCCATTAGGGCAGGCCGCGGCCGCGAGGGAGGGGTCGACCTTGTCGGGGAAGAACATCGCCTTGACCCGGATGTTGATCCGGGGATTGATCTGCTCGACCGGCCAGTGCATGCCCAGCATGATCGGGTCGTGGCGGTATTCGCGATCCGGATCATCGGCCCACTGCTGCTGGAGCTCGCTGATCGTCTGCCCGGTCATGTGATGGACCTCAAGGGCGCGGACCAGGCGTTTGCGGTCATTGGGGGCGATGCGCTGGGCGGATTCGGGATCGATCTCGCTGACCCGCTGGTGCAAGGCCGGGCCCTCGGTGCCCTCTAAGGATGCGCGGAAAGCCTCGTCCTGGCCGGGGCCCTCGAACATGCCTTCTAGCAGAGCCTTGAGGTAGAGGTTCGTACCGCCGACGATGATCGGCGTCTTGCCGTTGGACTGGAGGTCTGCGATCAGCGCTTCGGCCCGCGCGAGCCAGTCGGCGACGGTGAAACGCTCCGTCGGCTCGACGATGTTGACTAGGTGGTGCGGCACGCGGTCCATCAGCGCCTGGGGCGGCTTGGCGGTTCCGGCATCCATGTGGCGGTAGACCTGCATCGAGTCGGCACTGAGGATCTCTGCTCCACTTCCTCGGGTAGTCATGCGCTCGGCGAGTTCGACGGCCAGATCGCTCTTGCCCCCGGCGGTGGGGCCGAGGATCACGATGGGGCGGGTTTTCGAATCAGCACTCATCCGGGCATTGTAGTGAATACGGTGGAGCAGATTTAGCCACAAAAAGGCACATAATCCACATAAGCAAGCGCCACAAGACAGTCGTCATAGGTTATGCCCAGACCCGACCCCAATACCTAAATCCCCTTGTGTTCTTCTGTGCCTTTTCGTGGCTACATGTCTTCACTTAGAATCACCCCATGCCAGAGGCCAAGCCAGACGCCCAACCGATCCGCTTAAGCTCGAAGGTCAGCGACCTGCACGGCGTCGGCAAGAACCGGGCGAGGCTGTTTGCCCGGCTTGAGATCCTTACCGTCAGCGATCTGATCCGCCACCTGCCCATGCGGTACGAGCATGAGGCCGAGGAGGGATTGGTCGGTCAGTTACAGCCGGGCACGATCGGTACGGCAAGGGGCGTGATCCAGTCGGCGCAGTGGACGCCGGGGCAGTATGGTCGGAAGGGCCGGTTCACCGCGACGCTGGTTGATGACGCGGGCACGCTGAGCCTGACCTGGTTCAACGCCGGGTATCTTCGCGAAAAGATCCACCCCGGCCTGACCGTGCGCGTTCAGGGGAAGGTCAAGCTGTTCAACAACTACCCGCAGATGGTGAATCCCAAGTGGGAGCCGCTTGCCGATGCTGAAGCTGCGCCCGTGCGGGAGGCGCGTCTTCGGCCGGTGTACCCCGCGACGGAGGACCTGCCCAGTGCGGTGATCGAGAAGACCATCGCCGGGGCATTGAGGCATGTGGCCGATGATCTGGTTGATCCGTTGCCGGCGGCGCTGCTGAAGCATCACGAGATGCCGCCGCTGAAGCAGGCGTTTCAGTGGGCGCATCTGCCGGACCATCAGGAAGAAGCCTCGGCTGCACGTCGGCGATTGGCGTTCAACGAGTTGTTGCTATTGCAACTGGGCATCGCGATGAAGCGGGCCTTCGTTCATGAAAAACTTGCCGCGCCGGAGTTGAAGTTCTCCAAGGCGATCGACAAACACATCCGGGCCCGGTTCCCGTTTGAGCTGACCGAGCAGCAGGACCTGGCGGTGAAAGAGATCGCTGGTGACCTGGCTAAGCCGATCCCGATGAATCGGCTGCTGCAGGGGGATGTCGGGGCGGGCAAGACGGTGGTGGCGCTGTATGCGCTGCTCTTGGCGGTTGCCGACCGGACGCAGGGCGTGTTGCTCGCGCCGACGGAATTATTGGCAGAGCAGCACCACGGGTCGATCAATCGCATGCTGCACGGCTCGGATGTGAACGTTGCGCTGCTAACCAGCGCCCATCCACCTAAGGCAGGCGGCGAGCGTGATCAACTGCTGGAGGATATCGCGGAGGGCAAGATCGACATCGTGGTCGGGACGCACGCGCTGCTGGCGGATCACGTGAAGTTCCACACGCTGGCGGTCGCGGTCATCGATGAGCAGCACCGGTTTGGCGTCATGCAGCGGGCGGCGTTCCGTGATGCCAACCGGCACACCAAACCCGGGCCGGACGGCAAACGGCACATCCCGCACCACCTGGTCATGACCGCCACGCCGATCCCGCGCACGCTCAGCCTCACGCTGTTTGGAGACCTCGATATCTCGACGATCCATGGGCTGCCTCCTGGTCGCACGCCGATCACCAATCGGGTGGTGACCCGTGACAAGTCCGATGAGGTCTACACGTATCTGCGTACCCGTCTGGAACGTGGCGAGCAGGCGTATGTCGTCGTCCCGGCGATCGATGCGGCTGGGAAGGAGAGCGATAAGCAGCTGACCAACGTGCGTGACCACGCCAAGCTGTTGCAGGACAAGTACTGCCAGGGGTACAAGGTCGCGACGGTGCATGGCCGACTGAAGCGCGAGTCGCGCGAACGGATCATGAAGAAGTTCCGTGAGGGCGAGGTGCACGTCCTTGTTGCGACGACGGTGATAGAGGTGGGTGTTGATGTTCCGAATGCGACGGTGATGATTATCGAGCATGCCGAGCGGTTCGGGCTGGCGCAGCTGCATCAGCTACGCGGCAGGATCGGCCGGGGCGACCATGGACGGCGGAGCCTGTGTGTGTTCATCTCCGAACCGACGACCGAGGACGCCGAGCAGCGGCTGAGCGCGATTGCGGCGTCAACGGACGGCTTCAAGATCGCTGAGCAGGACCTTGAAATCCGCGGCATGGGCGACTTCTTCGGCACACGCCAGTCCGGCCTGCCGCCGCTGAGCGTCGCGCAGATACCCGATGACATGGACCTGCTGCATATGGCAAAGCGTGACGCGCAAGCCATCATCGACGCTGATCCATTTTTACACGAAGACACACACAAAGCCCTGCGTAAAGTCCTCATGCAGCAGTATGGGGAAGCGATGGGGCTGATCGACGTGGGATAAGAGGGGGATTCACCACAGAGGTCACAGAGAACACAGAGACAGGAAATAGAGTGATCCACAGATTGGCAGGAGGTGCAGGATAGGAGAGTAGAACCGTTTTACTATCCTGTTTGTCCTGTCTATCTGTGGATGAATGGCTCTGTGTTCTCTGTGTGCTCTGTGGTTAAATGTATATCTCAATGGTTAAGTCTGATCGATTCCAGGTGTCGGCTTGGGCGGTTTGTCGTTGCCGCGGCGGGCCTGGAAGAAGGCTTGAAGCACGGCGACGCATTCATCACGCAGCACGTCGGCTTGTACCTGAAGGCGGTGGTTGAAGCGGGCGTCGGTGCAGATTTCGTAGAGCGTGTGGACGCATCCCATCTTGGGGTCGGGGGCGCCGTAGATCAGGCGGTCGATCCGGCTGTTGACCAGGGCGCCAGCGCACATAGGGCAGGGTTCGAGGGTGACAGCGATCGCGCAGCCGTCCAACCGCCATGAACCGACATTGGAGGCGGCTTCTTTCAGCGCGAGGATTTCGGCGTGCGCGGTGGGGTCGGCGGTGGATTCGCGCAGGTTGTGAGCTTTGGCCAGGACGTCATCGCCTCGGTAGACCACTGCGCCGATCGGCACCTCGCCCATCGCGGCGGCCTTCTTCGCTTCGCTTAGCGCTAGCCGCATCATCTGGATGTCGTGATCGCTGCACATCGGCAAGAGTGTAGCCGACTGGGGGAGCACGATGAAGCGCGATACACTCAGGCGGTGAAAGTCCTCTGCGCCCCCGATAGCTATAAGGGTTCGCTCTCCGCGATTCAGGCGGCCCGTGCGATGGCCCGGGGTATCCTGGGTGCCGATCCGCACGCCGAGGTGGACTTGTGCCCGATCTCTGACGGCGGTGAGGGTTTTATCCGTTCGATTTCCCACGCCTGTCGGCATACGCAGTATGCGCTGAAGTGCCACGGCCCACTTGGCGATCCCATAGAGGCCGACTGGTGCATGATGCATTACGAGGATGGTCATGATGAAGCGGTCATCGAGATGGCGGCCGCCGCGGGGCTGTGTCTGATCAAACCTGAGAAGCGCGACCCGACACGCACGACAAGCTATGGCGTCGGTGAGCTGATCGTTCATGCCATCGATCAAGGCGCACAGCACATCCTGGTCGGCATCGGCGGCAGCGCGACCAACGACGGCGGCTGCGGCATGGCTCAGGCGCTTGGCGCACTGTTTTACGATCCAGCAGGCGGCCGCATCGATGAGCCTATCACGGGCGGACTGCTGGAAACGATTGCGCGAATCGACGTGACGCCGTTACTTCAGAAGATACGCGGCGTGGCGGTGACCGTGGCTTGTGATGTGACCAATCCGCTGACCGGACCAAACGGGGCGGCTTGTGTTTATGCACCGCAGAAAGGCGCCACACCTGAGCAGGTCAAGCAGCTCGATCACGGTTTACAGCACCTGGCAGGTTTATGGCGGACACAGCTTGGTATCGATATCGAACAGTCGCCCGGCAGCGGCGCGGCGGGGGGGCTGGGCGGTGGCCTCGTCGCGTATTGTCATGCGGGATTGCGTCCCGGGCTTGAGATCGTGCTCGAGGCGGTGCGCTTTGATCAGCGGGTTACGGGTTGCGACCTATGCCTGACGGGCGAAGGGCAACTGGACGGGCAATCGCTGCTAGGCAAGGCTGTGCCTGGCGTCGCTGAGGCCGCGGCGAAGCACGGCGTCCCGACGATCGCCTTGGTCGGCAAGCTCGGTAACGGGCACGAAAAAGCTATCGCCGCCGGGCTAACAGACGCGATCGAGATTGGTGCAGGTCTGCCGATCGAAGAGTCGATGTCACGTGCCGCGGATTTACTGGAGGCGGCCACCGTGGTGTCTATTCGATAAGCGATATCATGTGCCGGGCGTGGCTTTACCACGGTGCAGAATCCAGAGCAGCCCCATCAGAAGGGCCCCAAGTAACGCCCATGGCAACATCGCGCCGAACCAGACGGTCCCGTTGATGGTGGTCAAGGGTTCGCCAGCGTCGCTGAGCATCTGGTTGCCCGCGGCATCTAATACAGGGTGGCTGTACTTATCGAGTAGTGAACCCAGTCCGAAGCCCGCGAGCATCGCGCCGAAGTATTGGAACGAGTCGATTACGCCGGCGGCGAATCCCGCCATTTTTCTGCCGCCGAGGTCCATAGCGGCGGCGGTGCCCAGGATGGAGTGGGAGGAGTTACAGGTGATGTTCACGCCGACGAGCATGACGGCCAAGATGGCGGCGGTCCCACCGGGTATGAAGCCGTTGGAGTATAGGATCGCGATCAGGATCACAAGGGCTTCAAGCAGGTAGATAGACATGGCGACGGGGGCGCGTCTGCCTTTGAAGACTTTGTCCGAGATCAGCCCCGAAGCGAATGATCCCAGGAATGCGGTCGACGGGAGCAGGATGGCCAGTGCCCCGAAGATGGCGGTTTTCTTGCCGACCTGCCATTCGTCGAGGAGGTAGATAACCCACCATGAATTGACGGCCGTGCGGACGAAGCCGGTGCAGAAGTACGCCCCGGCGACGACCCAGACGATGTAATTGGAGGTGATACGAACGAATACTTCGGTCATCGGGACTTTGGCGAACGGGTCATCGTCGTGTTCTTCATCGTCGTGGACGATCCTAAAGCCCGCGTCCTCGGGGTGGTTGGCGACCGTCAGGTTCATCAGGATGATAATAATGAACGTGATCGCCGGGGGGACAAAGAACATGTATCGCCAGTTGACTTCCGGGACCGTGATGGTGAAAAAGATCAGGGGGATAGCGAAGCCGGTCGCGAGCATCTTGCCGAGGATCCCGACACTGATTGCGCCGAGTTGGATCATGCCGCCGAAGATACCGGCGAACGTGCCGCGTTCTTGTTTGCGGAACCAGGCGGTATTTATTTTGACCATGCCCGGCGCGCCGAATGCCTGGACGTAACCGTCTGCACCTCTGACCAGGAGCAAAGCGAAGAACAGCCAGCCGATGTTCGACCAGGTGGTCAGCCCGAAGATGACGTTTAACAAGATGGTGCCGACTGCGCCGACGGTCATGGCGAGCCGGCCGCCAAGCTTATCTGTGAACAGGCCGTTGACGAATTGGCCAACGGCATAGGCCCCGTTGCGGGCCGAGTCGATCGCGCCGTATTCCTTGTTGTTGAAGCCTAGGGCTTCCTTGAATTCCGGCGCGACGATACTGAGGTTGTATCGACACAGGTAATACGATGCGTACGTTAGTCCCAGGAAAAACCAGTTTCGGCCTCGACGTAAGCGGTAGCCCTTCGGATGCTTTTCTACGATTTTGTGTTCAGACATGATCACCTGCGGAGACAGACCCTGATACGGCCCGGGACGTGAGTGGGCCAAATGTTAATGATACGTTAAATTTCTGTTAGACCAAGCAAAATCTTTCATCCTTTGAAAAAGGATGCTTGTCGGGTATGTGATTGACAGGGAGCTAGTTAGGAGAGGCGGGAAGGGTTCGCTGGGGTCAGGCGGAGGCGGGCTCTTCGGTCCGGGTGCTGGCCTGTTCGTCATTGTCAGTGGGGCTTTTAGCCGTCTGATCGGCAGACTCTGGCTTGGCTGGTTCAGGCTGGTCCTTGCTGGTGACGGTGGCGAGGACGGTGATGCCGGCGTGGACCTTCTGACCCTGGCGTACTTCGGTTTTCGGCTGCTGGTCGGCGGGGAGGTAGAGCTCGGTGGTCGAACCGAGCTTGATCATGCCGATGCGCTGGCCGCGCTGGACGACGTCGCCTTCCATCACGCCGCAGGCGATCGTTCGGGCCAGCAGGCCGGAGACCTGGCGCACGGCGGCGAGGGGGTGGCGGCGGATCGGGTGGACCAGGACGATGGTGTTGGATTCGTTGGTCTCGGCCGAGTCGGGATTCAGGGCGTTCTTGTGATCGCCCGGCTTGTGTGTGATGCGGTGGACCCGGCCGTGGCATGGGCTGCGGTTGATGTGGACGTCGAAGACGCTGAGGAAGATGCGGATGCATGTGGCGGGGCCGTCGAACGGCTCGAAGTGCTCGACCTGGTGGATCGAGCTGATTCGTCCGTCTGCCGGGGCGATGACGGCACCGCGCTGCGAGGGGGTGCGGCGGTTGGGGTCACGGAAGAACGCGAGCAGGGCGGCGGTCAGCGGCAGGAGGAGGATGGTCAACCACCAGAAGCCGACTAAGATGGATGCGACGGACAGCAGCAGGCCGACGGCGGTGATCGTGAGCCATTCGTTTTTGGCGTAGGGGCTAAGCATCGTGTTCCGTCACGGGAAGTAGCGACTGGCCGCGGCGATTGACGCCGGCGGGGTGGGTACAAGGTTGTGCAGGCTAACACCCAGCAGCCGGCGGATGGTAAGGGCGGGGCTGGGGTGTGGGATTAGCTGCTGGCTTTTCCGATCATCATGCCGACGACGCCGAGGATCAGGCTCAGTACGAGCAGGCCGCCGGTCCAGATGCCGAACATCATGGTGTCCTGGGTCATCATGCCGGTGATCGCGCTCTGGACGCCGGAGATTGCGGAGATCACGACGATCAGGGCGATGATCAGCGAGATCATGCTGCCGAAGAGCAGCCCGCCGCCGAGCCCGCTGCCGGCACCATCGACACCGGTGTCATAGGCCGCGATGGCGACGCCTGCACCGACTCCGCCGGCACCACCGACGCCACCGGCCATGGCGTCTGGCGCGGCTGCGCCCAGGTCGCTCATGCCTGCTTCGGTTGCGCCGACGCCGGTATCCATCGAGATCGCGCTTTCGAAGACGCCGCTGGACCCGATGCCGGAGGCCGCCATCGAGCCATCACCGGCGTTGGTCCCGCCGGGGTAGATTTCATCAAGCAGTTCCGCGCCGAGGCTGGTGTCGTCGCTCTCGCGTGTCAGGTCGAGCAGGCCCGAGCCGGACCCGACGCTTTCCAGCGAGAGGTCTTCCTGGGCGGTGTCGTCCATGGGGTTGGTGACCGCGGTCTGTGCGAGGGGATCGACGGGCTCGACTTCATCGGGGCCGAAGACGCTCATGCCCGAGCCGGTGCCCGTGCCTGAGTTCATGCCGCTGCCGGTGCTGGTCAGGCCGGGGGCGCTTTGCATGTTGGTGTCGGCGAGGCTGATCGCGTCGGTGTCGTCGCTGGGGACCAGGGGGATGGGGCTGCCGGAGTCGGCGTCGGTGTCGCCGTTACCCGCGAGCGAATCGATCTGGTCGCGTTTGAACATCAGCTTGTCGCGGTCGCGGAACTGTTGCAGCTCACCGCTGGCGGCCATTTCCTTGATCTTCTCGACATCAACGCCGAGCTTTTCCGCCGCTTCATCCAGGCTGTAAAACATCTTGGCCATGATCGACTCCTGAGTCCCAATCGGGTTCGTATGGTCGGGCGTGAATCGGCTGATTCGTATTGCGTATTGGCCCGGATTGCTTCCGGGGGGGGCATTGCCGATTCGTGCCGTTGAACATATAAGGATATGTCGTAACTGCTTGCATGACAAGGCGGCGCTACCCATGACAGGCATGTATCGATCAGGGCCTGTGACCCGGCCTGACGTGCCAAAGCAAGCCGCCAGCCAGGCCCGATAATCCCACCGCTGCCGACATCGATTCAGCCCCGAGAGCTCCGCCCATGCCCCTTGATTACGGGTTGATCCATCACGTCGATATCGTCTTGGAGGCCCTGCCGCCGGGGCTGCAAGGCCTTAGGATCGCTCACCTTACCGACTTGCATATCCGCCGGCACACCCGTCGGCACGACCAGCTGATCAGCCAGCTGACCAGCCTGCGTCTGGACATGGTGGTGCTGACCGGCGATTACATGACCCGCAACCGGGATATGTCCGAGGCCGCGGCCGTGCTGAGACGGATCGTCGAGGTCGTCAAGCCCCGATACGGGACCCACGGCGTGTTCGGCAACCACGACGCGCCCGACCTGCTCGGCATGGTCCAGGACATCGGCATCAGTTGGCTGGGTACCGGCGGCGCGAACATCCCCGACGTCCCGATCCACCTCTACAGCATCGACCCGCTCAGCGAAGACGACGAAGACAGCATCGCCATGCTGCTCAACGGCGAACCGCCTGCCCCCGGAAGTTTGAGCTTGATGCTGGCTCATTATCCGAGCTGGCTGTCCACCGCGGCCGACCTGGGCGTGCATCTGATGTTCGCCGGCCACACCCACGGCGGACAGATCCGCCTGCCCAATCAACTCGCGCTGAACAACGCCTGCGACCTGCCGCTAAATATGAGTAGCGGCCTGCTCCGCCACCGCGACACACTGATCGCCATCTCCCGCGGCGTCGGCGAGGTCGGCTACTTCTTCAACACCTTCCGCCTCTTCTGCCCGCCACACGTCCCGGTGTACACGCTCAGACAGGGCCCGACGCTAGGGCAGAGCACGCCGGGGTTGGTGAAGGTGCTTAGGTGGTGAGTCTGCCGCGCCCGCGTTGCGGGCGGTCTGTTGCTTTGCAACAAAACATCAATCAAGGCTTGATGATTTGATTCATGTCTCTAAGTAAGACGCGGTTTGTTGTGTCATGCTTGCATCCGCCAGCAAGATGAGCCAGAGCATCCATCCAACGGGGAGGAAGATCAAACACAGCCAGCATGCGAGCCGATGTAAGCCATGATGCTTGCCTGTTCGTCGCGATTTAATATTGGCAGGTAGTACGATAATACGATCTACCAGATCAAATATCCGTGATAGCAGGCCGCCAACTTTTTCAGCCCCTTGCTCTAAAGGTCCATAAGGTGGTGTTTGTTGGCGATCTCTAGCTTCACGCTCAGCCGGGGTTACTCGGCTATCTGGTGTATTCCGTGGATTTCGTTGCATAGCGATATGCCCCAGTATTGGCGTGTGTTGGTAGTATAAATGCTCGAATATAATTATCCAGTATTTCTTGCTGTTCCAATTGGCGGGGGGTGCCACACTTTGGCGGCTCCTGCCGCAAAGTGTGCGTAGTGAATTGCTTCACTGGGGCAATGGGTCCATCGTTAAACCCTTCCGCTGATCGTACCAGAGAGCGCTAGACCACGGCCAGTTGGTTATTTGATCGGTTAATTCCCGACGTACCAGGTTGGCGTGGATATATCCGATCTTTTTGAGCAATTCTTGATAGCTGACGATATTGCGGTCATATCCACCACCCGGTTGCCAGAAGTGCGGGCATCCTTTCTTGTCCTTTATCCGATTCAAGATTGGAGCATCGATTTTCTGCCATCGGGCCAGCACCTTTGTGGCGACTGGTCGTTTTAAGGCGCTCAGCAGATGACGTATGGTAATGTCTGGTGGATTCGGCATGACCAACATATGTACATGTTCGGGCATGACGACCCATGCATACAGCTTAATATCGAGGCGCCTGCGTGTCAGGTCGATTTGATCGACGAAGAGTTGTTTGATCTGGTCGTTATTGAATAAGGGAAGGCGGTGGTAACATGAGAAAGTCAGGTAGCGGACGTGGCCTGATACTTCAATTCGTTTGAGAGTACGCCGGATAGGTGTCATGTTTGAATATTGCACACTTTGCCCTTCGGGTCAAAGTGTGGCACCCCCCGCAGTTGCTTCTGTTGTTATTGACTCACATCCCATTTGTCTGCCACTGCTGGATCGCTTCGATGGGGTAGATGAGCATGATGACGTTGAGCGTCAGGTTGTCGCGGATGGTGAAGAGCATGCCGAGTTCGGTGGCGAGGAAGAGGGTGAGGGACCAGTACCAGCGGATGCCGGTGGCGATGATAAATCCCAGGGCGCAGCTGGCGAGGTCGCCGAGGGAGTTACCGATCGAATCGCCGGAGTAGCCCAGGGCCATGGTGGCCTCGCGGTAGCGGTTGATGATCAGCGGGGTGTTCTCGAAGACTTCCCAGCCGGCTTCGATCAGTGTGGCGAGGGATAACCGCCAGGCGAAGGGGGCGCGTCGCAGGGGCTTGATCCAGTAGAAGACGCAGGCGAACACCAGGCCGTGCAGCAGGTGCGAGAAGCTGTACGCGTCGGCGAGGTGCTGGGAGTTGTGCATGCTATGGACGTCACCGGACCAGAGGAACGCTTCGCTGCCGGTATAGCCTTCGCCGCCCTGACACCACCAGTAGCGCCCCATCAAGTGCAGCGTGATAACGGTTGCCACAAGCAGCAGCGCCAGTGCGATCCACGGCGCATAGCGTGACTTGGTGACAGGTTGTGGTGTGATGGGGTCGGGTGAGTCAGGCATGGTGTTGGTTTACTGGCCGCGCCCGCGTTGCGGGCTGGCTATTGCTTTGCTGCAAACGATCAGTCGATAAGCCATAGCCCGCCGACAACGTCGGCGCGGCGGCGTTATTCAAACGTCTCCTCGCTGCCTTGGGTCAGTTCGTCTGCCAGTTCCGACATGACGCTTGAGATGGTGTCGGGGTTGAAGCCGCGGCGGGCGAGCAGGCCGTAGAGGCGGCGTCGTCGGGTTTCCGGGTCGACGCGCTGCATGGTGGCGAGTTTCTTGCGCGCCAGTTCCACGGCGCCTGGCGCGAGGTCCTGGGCATCGGTGGCTTCGCTGACAAGTTTTTCAATCAGTGAACGATCGACGCCTTTCTGGTAGAGCTTCTGGCGGAGCAACTGCGGGCCGGCGGGCTTTCGGCGGAGTGTCGATTCGACCAGGGCTCGGCCGTAGGCCTCGTCGTCGAGGTAGTTCAATTCGGTCAGGTGGTCGAGCACCGCTTCGCGGACGGGTTCTTCATATTCCAGGTCCCTGAGCTTGTTGCCCAGGTCGCGTCGGCTCATGGCCCGGCGGTTCAGGCGGTTCATCGCCTGGCGGAGGGCTTTATCAAAGACCGCGGCTTGGGCGACCTTGGCGGCGAGGGCATCGTCCCATGCCTGGCCGACCGACAGGCCCAATTCCTCGATCTTGCTGAGGGTGAGTGTGGCGGCGACCTTCCGCCCGACACGTACGGTGAACCGGCCGGGGTCCCGCTGCGTCGGCTTGATCGCGGTGATCTGCTGCATGGGGCTATGATAACCTCGCAAGAGGGATTGATGATTTAGGATGTATGATTGATGATGTGGGAAGCGGAGAGCGCGGCAAGTATCGTCGCATCATGGAAAACAGCCATAAGCCAATAATCATCAGCAACATCACCAGCCACCAGCCACGAGACACCTGCCACCCATGCCTTTACTTACCTGCGAATGTTTTTCCGATGCGCTCGAGATGAGTGTGACGATGCGCGTCATCTTGCCACAGGCCACGGCTACCCACGCCCACCACTACCCCGGGGTGGATATGTCGCCGCCGCACCCGACGCTCTACCTGCTGCACGGGCTTGGCGATAACAGCGCGACGTGGACCCGGCAGACCAGCATCGAGCGGTATGTCTGGAAAAAGAACCTGGCGGTCGTGATGCCGGAGGTACACCGCAGCTTCTACGCCGACATGCTCAAGGGCAATAACTACTGGACGTTTATCAGCGAGGAACTGCCGGTGATCTGTCGGCGGTTCTTCCCGCTGTCGGACAGGCGTGAGGACAACTTCGTCGCGGGGTTGTCGATGGGGGGGTATGGGGCGTTCAAGCTGGCGCTGAGCCACCCCGAGCAATACTGCGCCGCGGCGAGCCTGTCCGGGGCGCTGGACCGCAGGCAGCGGCTGGAGGGCATGGAGAAGCTGGCGGATGAGTTTCTCAATGTCTTCGGGACACCCGCAGAATACCTGGGATCGGGCAATGACCTGCTGCACCTGGCGGCTGAACTCGCCAAGTCGGATCGGCCCCTGCCTGGGCTGTTTCAGTGCTGCGGGACCGAGGACTTTGTGTACCCGGAGAACCAGGCCTTCCGCGACCACCTGCGGGACCTTGGCCTGGAGCACGAGTATCACGAACACCCCGGCCGAGAGCACGAATGGGGCTACTGGGACCAGATGATCCAAGATGTGCTAGAATGGCTGCCGCTGAAGTCCGAGCACGGGGGGCGGTGACGTGTACGGCACATGTATGGGAGGTCTTTAGGATGTCGGATATCCACGAAGAACTTGGCAGAGAGGTGCTGGAGAGCGCGATCGATATGTTCCGTGCTCAGAAGCGGATGGCCGACAGCGCGATCCGTCAGATCACCTTCGAGCAGATGCACTTCGAGCCGGACCCCGAGAGCAACTCCGTGGCCGTGCTGATGAAGCACCTGTCCAGCGCGATGCGTTCACGTTGGACCGACTTCATGTCCAGCGACGGGGAGAAGCCCTGGCGCGATCGTGATGAAGAGTTCACGGATAACTACACCTCCCGTGACCAGGTCGAGCAGGAATGGGAAAAAGGGTGGGCGACTTTGTTCGACAGCCTGTCCAAGCTCAAGGCCGTGGACCTGACCGCCAACATCACGATCCGCGACGAGCCCGAGGTCGTGATCGGTGCGATCCATCGCCAGCTGTCTCACTACGGCTACCACATCGGCCAGATCGTCGTGCTCTGCCGTACGCTCGCCGGCGACAAGTGGTCGACGCTGACCGTTCCCCGCGCCAAGCACTAACCTCGCGACGAACATCACAACCATTACGATGGCCGAGGTGACCAAGGAGTTATCCTATGTCCGATGCGCCCGCCGATCCTCAAGCCGAGTTGCTGTGTAGTGCGATCAAGACGTTCCATTCGCAGAAGCGTCTCGCGGAGGATGCCGTGCGCCAGATCAGTTTCGAGCAGATGCGCTATCAGCCCGACCCGGAATCCAACAGCGTCGCGGTCATCATGAAACACCTGGCGGGCAACATGCGGTCCCGGTGGACGGATTTTTTAACGACCGACGGCGAGAAGGAGTGGCGCCACCGCGACGGGGAGTTCATTGATGAATACGACTCGCGCGAGCAGGTCATGGCTGACTGGGAGAGCGGCTGGGCGGTGCTGTTTGAGACATTAAATGGCCTATCGCCTTCGGACCTGGTCGTGACCGTCACGATGCGAGGCGAGAAGCACAGCGTCTGTGACGCGATCCTCCGCCAGGTGTCGCACTACGGCTACCACCTCGGGCAGATCGTCACGCTCTGCCGCACCCTTGCCGGCGAAAAGTGGCACACGCTGTCGATCCCGCGCGGTCAGAGCGAGCAGTACACACAGCGCGTCCGCGCTGCGGCGGAAAAAGAATCCCGGTCTTAATCTCGGTGAGGCTGTCGCGGCTCTTGCCCGAGTCGTAGACAGCGCGTATCCTCTTATTCGTTGCTAGGGGTGTCCCGCCAGACTACGGGACTGAGACACACCCTCGGAACCTGATCAGCCAACCCCTGCCGATGGGGGGTAACTGCGTAGGGAAGCGACGCCCGCCCGATGGTTGCGCGAGCGCTTCCCGCTATTCAAGGAAGGCTCGACATGACCACGACTCAAACCCACACGGATGCCCGCGACGACAAGCTCAACACCGAGCCGCTGGGCTATACACTGCCGCCGGTCGGCGACGACCCTGGCGCGGAAGCCTCGGCAACGACGCCCGGCTCGTTTGCGAACCGTCCGAAGATTCTGGCGGGGCCGGAGGGGGCGCTGACGTACAGCTCGCCCGATACGCCCGCTATGCCCCAGCCGTCCGGCAAGACCGCCTGGGACTTCATGCCGGAGGACTGGTCGCGCGTACCTGACGATGAGCGTGACAGCCACCCGCTGTACATCGATGGCCTGGCGCATCATCAGCCCTGTGCCTGGCGAGCGCCGGCCGGGTTCGAGCCGGTCACACAGCTGGAGTTCGCACGTGTTGGCAAGATCACGCCGCAGATGCGTCAGGTCGCTGAGCGCGAAACACATCTCACCGCCGAGCAGGTCCGCGACGAAGTTGCTGCGGGGCGGATGGTGATCCCGGCGAACAAGGTGCACCTGGGCTACAAGCTCGATCCGATGTGTATCGGCCGCGCCTCCAAGACCAAGATCAACGCCAACATGGGCGCGTCCCCAATTTCCTCGGGCACGGATGAAGAGGTTGAGAAGCTCGAGTGGGCGCTGAAGTGGGGGGCCGACACGATCATGGACCTCTCGACCGGCGGCGACCTCGACGCCACGCGCGACGCCATCATCAAAAACTCCACCGCGCCGATCGGCACGGTCCCGATCTACTCGATGATCATCGGCAAGAAGATCGAAGAGCTCGATCGCGCGATGATCCTCGATACGGTCAGGCATCAGGCCGAGCAGGGCGTGGACTACTTCACCATCCATGCCGGCATCCTCAAGGATCACATCAAGCTCGCCAAGGACCGGCTGATCGGACTGGTCTCGCGCGGCGGCTCGCTGCTGGCGAAGTGGATGCTGACGCACAACGCCGAAAACCCGATGAACACGGCCTGGGAAGACATCTGCGACATCATGCGCGAGTATGACGTCACCTTCTCCATCGGCGACGGCTGTCGGCCCGGCGGGCTCGCGGATGCGTCCGACAAAATCCAGTTCGCGGAGCTCATCGAGATCGGCAAGCTGACCGAACGCGCCTGGCGCAAGGGTGTACAGGTCATGGTCGAAGGGCCGGGCCACGTGCCTCTTGATCAGATCGAATACAACATGAAGCTCGAACGGGCGGTGTGCCACGGCGCGCCGTTCTACGTGCTGGGGCCTCTGGTCACGGATGTCTTCCCCGGGTATGACCATATCACCAGCGCGATCGGCGCGACCAACGCCGCCTACCACGGCGCGTCCATGCTCTGCTACGTTACGCCGAAGGAGCACGTGGGGCTACCCAAGAAGGACGACGTCAAGCAGGGCTGCATCGCCTACAAGATCGCCGCCCACTCGGCCGACATCGCGCTGGGCATCCCCGAGACCCGCGTCTGGGACGACCAACTCACCAAGGCCCGCGCCGCCTTGAACTGGGAGAAACACTTCGAGCTCGCGTTCGACGGCGACACCGCCCGTGCTTATCACGATGAGGACATGGACGTTGATACCGACTTCTGCGCCATGTGCGGCCACGACTGGTGCAGCGTACGGATCAGCAAGGAGATTCAGGAATGGTCCTCCGGCAAGGCAGAAGGGTTTGAGCGTTCCGGTGGTGGTAAGCCGAAGATTTCCGCCGCCCTCACCGATGAGCAGAAACAGATCCTCGAGCAGCGCGGCGTGCTGCCCCCGGAAGTTATCCATAAGCTTGCCAGTAAAGGCAAGAACGAGAAGGCCGCGTGCCACACCGACAACGTCGCCGACGCAGAGGAGGCGAAGAAACTGCAGGAACAAGAACTCGTCCAACTCGACACCCGCCCGGCCCACGGGCTGAGCAAGGAAGAGTCAGTGATCTAGGGGGAGGCTATGAAGTTCGTTAACCCGGTCACAGTGGAAGGTGTAGAGCTCGAACGTGCTTGGATCACGCCAACAGAAACGGCAAGGATTCATCTTCTGCCCGCCTATGAAGCACCTGTATGTATCGTAATCCGTCGTAGGCCCAGCAAGCTGTTTCATATTATCCGTTGGGACATGCGTCACAACCGTCTTGCTCACGGTTCGTGGTTTCATGGCAAGCTGTACCCGTTTCGGTGTGATGTCTCTTGGGATGGGCAGTGGATGGTATATCTGGCAATGGGCTCGGATGGTGAAACCTGGAACGGGCTTTGTAGGCCACCTTGGCTCAGGACTGCAGTGGATAGCCCCAATGTTGGGACTTGGGCTGGTGGTGGTGTATTCACTGGGAAGCAGGAGCTTTCTGCGAATACGATGTGGCATTCAGAAGATAGTCTTTCCGGCGAGGCATCCGTGGTAAATGGAATCAGTATCAAACGAGTTAACTCCGGCGGTGAGGATGAGCCGGTACTTCATTCAAGACTTGTCCGCGATGGTTGGCGGCGGATTGGGAAGAACTATGGTTCCGAGAAGCGATTACGGTCAATTAGCAATAAGTACTTCGTTGCCAATATTGGTGACGATGGCTGGGAGCAAAAGCCCTCAAAGAAACACCCCGCGTTACGCATGCGATACCAGGGTTATTATGAGCGTGGCAGGACATTCCAGTTTGAGTTAGAGGGATATTCTGACATTGTGAACTCAACCGTAGAGTGGGCGACATGGGATTCTCGGGGCCATTTACTTGTGGCTTGGGCCGGTTGTATTCGGCGTTTTACACTGAAAGATCTTCGCAAGAAGAAGCCGTCATACGAGTATGATCTTAACGAATTGGAGCGGGATAGCTGTTGATAACTAGTGCCGATTGGAGAATGAGATGGAAGTATCAGATCGTCAGGCTACGCATGCTACCCTGTTGACATGGTTAGAGAACCAGGTCAATCGCACACGTTGCGCGCTAATCGATCTTGATCATGGCGTCTATATCCACGATCCGGGCGGGGATTGCAACAGTATCCGGGAGATCGGCAAGCACCTGATTATGCTGCGCGGGTTTCAGTTGTTGTTGCTGGGATCAGACCTGCGGAGCGAGATGCCGGACGATCAGGTGGAGTCGGTGGAAGCGTTGATCAAGAAGCTGGACGTGGCGACCGATCTGGTCCGCCGGGCGATCGAAGCGCATGATCCTGATGATTGGCACGCCGAGCCGACTGGGCCGAGGGAAGGGCCTTGGGCGGACTTGCCGACGCTGGTTCGATTCATCCGGCCGATGAACGACTTTACGAATCACCTGGGGAGTATCCGCGCAATCCGTCGGATCATGGGTCATCCTGCAGGGCAGACGCAGTAAGGGGAGCGTATACGATGAGCCGAACAAGTCTGGTTGAATCCGATGCCGAGTGTTTCACATGGCTGCCAAGCCCGGTTGGACGTCTGCTGTTGACCGGTAGCGCGTCCGGATTGTCGGGCATCCATATCGAGACGCCGCAGCGATCACCATCGCCGGACCCGGGAGCGGCTGAGCAACCGGGCTTGTTCCGTGACGTGACCGAACAATTGCAGGCCTACTTCGCCGGTGAGTTGCAGCGCTTCGATCTGAAGCTGAATCCCCAAGGCACACCGTTTCAACTGAGCGCATGGGACGAGCTTCGGCGCATCCCGTACGGGCAGACGATCAGCTACGGCGAGCAGGCTAGGCGGATGGGCGATGTCAAGGCCTGTCGAGCGGTTGGCGCGGCGAATGGTCAGAACCCGATCTCGATCATCATCCCGTGTCACCGAGTGATCGGGAGCACGGGCAAGCTCACCGGGTTCGGGGCCGGGCTGCCGGTCAAGGAATGGTTGCTGCAACACGAATCAGGCTTGTTCAAGCCTTAACGGCTGCGTCTGATCGCAACCGCTGCACCTAAACCCAATAACATCAAGGTCGCCGGCTCGGGGATGTTGCTTGAGGACGGCGGTGTGCCTGCGTTCCAGTTGTTCAGGACGATGTCCAGGTCGGCCAGGCCGACGAATCCGTCGCCGTTAGGGTCGCCAGACAGCAGATCACCCGGGGTGACGGTGGCGTTCCAGTTGTCGAGGACGATGTCCAGGTCCAGGAGCCCGACGAAGCCGTCTTCGTTCAGGTCGCCGGCGAGGAACGGCGGGGGGAAGGGGCCGAAGCCGTAGAGGTAGAGCTCGTACATACCGGTTTTGTCCACGCCCGGGAAGCCGGACCCCGAAACCTCGATGAGGAAGGTCCCGCTATACGGGATATCGACGTCGATGAGGAAGGCGTCGGTACTCTCGAACGAGTTATCGTTGACCGATGAGCCCGCGGCGTTGGGGTAGGGCAGGGGCAGCAAGGTGGTGAAGTCCAGCAGTTCGACCTTCATGTCGACCGGATCGGGGATACGGCCCGGGTCGGTGTCGGCGATGACCTTGGAGATGGCCTCGATGCTGACACGTGTTCCTGCGGTGGCATCGAAGACGTAGTAATCGACTTCGAAAGGATCGTCGAGCGTGGCGTCGATGATCGCGCCGGCCGAGCCGATGAACTCGGTCAGCGGGGTGAGGTCCACCGGATCGGGGTAGTAGGGATCGGGCGGGCCGGCCTGTGTGTTGGGCACGATGATGGGTTCGAAGGGGATATCCTGCGCCTCGATCGGTGAGCCATGCATGGCGGCGGTTTCGGGTACGACCACGCCGGTGGTGTTGAATGCGAGCTTCATCGCGGAGCGTTCGCTGAACCAGCTTGGGGTCAGCAGTGTGTTGGCGTTGAGCGAAACGGTCGAAGCCAGGCCCATGACGTGGAACGAGCTATTGGTCAGGAAGACCGGGCCGGTGTAGACGGGGTCGTACTTGCTTCCAGCCACGGCGATGCCCGAGCTGATCGGACCGAAGCTGTCGTGGTGGCGTAGGCCCAGCGCGTGGCCGAGCTCGTGTGCGGCGAGGTTGGCGCTGGCCATGATCAGGGCGTCGCTGGAGGTCAATTCTGGCAGTGTCCAGGTGCCCCCGCCTTCTTTGGGAGCCCCGTCGTAGCTCTTGAGCAGGCCCAGAGCGTTGACATCGGCGTCGTCGGTGTCGTCGGTGTTGCGGAAGTCGATTTTCTCTGCGGCACCGCCCATGAAGCCGTTGTTAAAGTTGATGAACGAGGTGGTGAACGGCGGCGGGGGGCTTAGCGGATCGAAGATCTCAAACTTCACCCCGAGCGGTCCCCCCCCGGGGTCAAGCGGATCGCTCATGTAGATGGCTTCAAGGGTCTCCTTGATCGCCAAACGTTCGGCGGGTGTATAGACGTGCTCATCCGTCGGGTCTGAGAGCGAGACGCTGTCGAAGTTCAGCGTCACGGTCTGAAGGGCATAGGCCTGTGAGCCGGTCAGGCATGCGATTAGTACGGCGCACAAGCCAAGCCTGTTTCCAATCGGGTGTTGGTTTGAAGTCGTACCGATGAATTGACTACGGAGCATACCTTCGCCCTCCTGATTATGACTCATGTGTCGCCGCCCACGGCTGATGTGATGTCATTAATATACCAAAGCGTCGTACAAAAGAGCAGTATTGAACGCATTTTAAACTTTCAGAATAAATCAAGAGATTCGTCGGGGTCTTGATAATTGGTGCGTGCGCATGTGGTTGGTAACCTATGGCCATGGCACATCAACGACTATGGGCACCTTGGCGGATGGCATATATCAGTGGGCTCAGCGAGGGCGACTTGCCCGAGGAGCCCAAGGGCGGGTGCTTCCTGTGTGCTGCGGCGGATGAATCCCTGGATGAGCAGCAGTTGCGGGACCTGCTGGTTCTCAAGCGTGATGAGCGCGGCATCCTGATGCTCAATCGCTACCCGTATACCAACGGCCATCTGCTTGCAGCGCCTCACGATCACATCGCGGACATCAGTGATCTATCGTCTAAGCAGCGGGCCGGTCTGATGGACTTGTGCGAGTTGGGATCGCGGCTGCTGCGTAGGACGATGCACCCCCAGGGCATCAATATCGGCATGAATCTCGGCCGATGCGCCGGGGCGGGGCTGCCGGGCCATGTACACATGCATGTCGTCCCCCGCTGGAACGGCGACGTCAACTTCATGCAGACGGTCGGGCAGGTCCGCGTGATCCCTCAGGCACTGGAGGAAAGCTACAACCTGCTCCGAGATGCGATGGACGCAAAGGATTGAGTCCTGGTTGTAGCCACCGATGAACACAGATAAACACAGGTGTGACTCTCATGACTGAAGTTTATCTATGTTCATCAGTGTTTATCTGTGGCTATTGTTTCAGGCACATGTCGTTGTAGCGAACGCGGCCTATACGGCTATGATGTTGCCATGCAGATTCAGGACTTCCCCGATAACAAACGCATCCCGATCCTGACGGACCTGGTGTCCAAGCTCAGCCAGGCGACGGAGCCGGCGGATGTGCTACGCGCCTTTGCCGCCGGCTGGGATAATCTTGTGGGGCCGACGGGTTACATCTCGCTGTCTTGCCGTGGGCTTGAGCCGGGGCAGTACAGGATCACTCGGCTCCACCGGCACATGGACCTCGAGCAGTCCGACATTGCGGATGTCTGGCGGAGCTACCGTGAGTTGCCGGTCCACACAGGCGGGCTATTGGGCATGATCGTCGATCGCGGCAAGCCCATGATCATCCAGGACCTGAATCTCACGGACGATCCCGTCCTGGGTAGCGCGATCAGCCACTTCAAATCACTCGCGGCTCAGCCGCTCTACGACGACGGGAAGGTCCTCAACTGGGCGATCAGTCTCAGCGAGGACCCGTCGATCCATCATGAGCAGGAACTTGAAGACGGGCTGCTGCGCGCAAACCTGATCGGCGGGACGGTCAAACACGTGCAGACCGCGCGCAAGCTCCGCGAGGTGCATCAGCGCGTCAAAGATGAGGTAGAGAAGATCGCCAACATCCAGCAAGCACTCTTGCCGGAGAAGCTGCCGGACATCCCGGGCGTATCTATCGCCGCGAAGTATCAGACGTTTGATCAGGCCGGCGGCGACATGTATTCGTTCCACCCATTGGGGATGGGCCTACAGGCAAGCATCCAAGAGCCGGACGGGCGCTGGGCGATCCTGATCGGTGACGTCTCAGGACACGGGCCCGCCGCCGCGGTCGTCATGGCGATGGTTGAGTCCATGCTCGCCAGCTACCCGATGACGCCCGACACCACCGGGCAGGTCTTCGATTACCTCAACCGTCACCTGTGCAACAAGCGCATCTTCAGCACGTTCGTCACCGCGTTCCACGCCCTGTACGACCCGGCGACGCGCACGCTGCGCTATTCCCGGGCCGGGCACCCGCCGCCGCTGTGGCGCAAGCCCTCGTCCAACGGCCACATCGACATCGCGGAACTCGACGACGTCGGCGGGCTGCCGCTGGGTGTGATGCCGGAGGAGTCCTACGAGGACGCCGTGGTCCAGCTCGAGCCCGGCCAGACGCTGACGCTCTACACCGACGGCATCCCCGAGACGCGCTGCCCCGATGGCAGGTTCTTCGGCACGCCCGGCATCGTCAACGCCATGCGCGAATGCTCAGGCGAAGCGCAGTGCGCCGTGGACACCATCATGAAGCACGTCCGCCAACACGAAGCCGGCACCCGCCCCCAGGACGACCAGACCCTGGTCGTGATGAAGGTGGATGCCTGACTCCGAGCTAGAAGCGACCATTATTATCGCCGACGCATCGTGATCAACGGCATGGCCAGTGCTACGAGCGCAATCGACGCCGGCTCGGGGACCGCGGTGCTGGTGGTGGTCCACTCGCCCGTGAGAACCTCGCCGGTGATGTTGATCGCTCCTCCGCCGCCCAGGAAGATCCGCTGGGTCGGGGCGGCAGACGCGAGGTGGTTGTGGCCGCCCGAGACGTACGGGACGGGGGTCGATGCGTGCTGAAAGATGGTGTAATCGTCGCCTGTGTCGATGTCGCTGGTGTCCCAGGTCACACCGTTGTAGGCGAACTCGAGGTGCGAGATGTGCACGTTGTCCAGATAGTTGCTATGCAGCGCTTCCCCGATGTGGTCGGCAAAATCCGTCTTGTCCACCAGGAAGTGCCCCAGCTCGCCGTGCAGGTCGCTGGTGTAGGTGAACTTCCAGAAGTCCGCACTCGCATCATTCGCCATCCCCATCAGGCCCACGACCCCGGCCAAGACCGCCCACCGTGCGCGCAGAACAACCGCGCTGAATCTTTCTCCCATCATCTCCGTCTCCTTTATTGCTAAGGGTGAATCAGAATCCGCCACAAGCCCGCGTGCGTGTCGTCCACGGACGCGGCGCGATTCTAAACCACGCGACGGCAATGCCGCAAGGATGAATGATTAGATTTGGTAAAACGATATCCGGGTCGGAACAGGGCGTGCCCGGTCAATCCATCCGGGCGTGGACTTCGATCAGGTGGTAGCCGAACTGAGTCTTGACGGGGTCGGAGACCTGGCCGAGGGGGAGGTCGGAGAAGATGACGGCGTCGAACTCGGGGACCATCTGGCCCTGGCTGAACTCGCCCAGGGAGCCGCCGGCCTGGCCGGAGGGGCATGAGGAGTGCTGTTTGGCGAGGTCGGCGAAGGCGCTGCCGTCTGCGACCTGCTGCTTGAGTTCGAGGGCCTTTTCTTCGGAATCGACGAGGATGTGGCTGGCGCTGGCGCGGGGCATGGGGAGCTCCAATACGGTTAGGCGGCGTTGGCCGCGTGTGTGGCGGGGTTTTGTTGATTCATCCGTACTGTAGCGGACAACGGTGCCGCGACAAGTCGCGGCGCTAAACCGTGGCACTGGTGTGAAGTTGTGGTGTTTCACTGATATTGCCTAAACTCTTCGTCCATGATCTACCTACGCGCGCTGATCGGGATCGTGGTGCTGTTGTCGTTGGCCTGGATGATGTCCTCGCACAAGAAGCGGTTCCCCTGGCGGGTCGTTTTGTGGGGGATGGCGCTGCAGCTTGGGCTGGCGTTTCTGATTCTGGGGACAGGCGTCGGCGGCGGGGCGCTGGAGTCGGTCAAAGACTTTGTAATCGAGCTTATCCGTGTCAATGAGCGCGGGATGAAGACGGTCTTCGGCAACGACTTGCCGTTCCGCTCGGACGAAAACTTTATCTTCGCCTTTGCCACGAGCGGCCTGATCATCATCATCTTCTTCTCCGCGCTCATGGCGATCCTGTATCACCTCGGGATCATGCAGGTGGTCATCTGGTTATTGGCCCGGATCATGTCGTTCTTCATGGGCGTCAGTGGGGCGGAGGCGATGGCGATGGCGGCGAACGTCTTTGCCGGTCAGACCGAGGCGCCGCTGGTCGTCAAGCCGTACCTTTCGAAGATGACGCTGTCGGAACTCAACGCGCTGATGACCGGGGGGTTCGCCACCGTGGCGGGGTCGGTGCTGGTGGTGTATATGGGCGTGGTGGGGCCGGAGATCGGGGCACACTTATTGACGGCTTCTCTCTTAAGCGCGCCTGCGGCGTTTGTGATCGCGAAGATCATCCGCCCGGAAGTCGATGAGCCGGAGACCGGCCGGAACGTGAAGTTCCAGATCAACCGCAGTTCTCACAACCTGATTGAGGCTGCCGCGACCGGGACACAGGACGGCCTGAAGCTCTGGCTGAACGTCATCGCGATGCTGATCGCGTTCACCGCCTTGATCGAGTTGGTGAACTGGCCGTTGGGCGCTGCGGGGGAAGCCTGGCTGGGCTATGAAGAAGGCGGCTTGTCGGTCTCGACGGTCTTCGGGTATGTGCTTGCGCCGCTTGCGTGGTGCATCGGCGTGGACAACTGGCACGACTGCCAACTGGTCGGGGGATTGATCGGGACGAAGCTGGCGATCAATGAGTTAGTCGCGTTCTTCGACTTGGGTACGATGCTCGGGCTGATCGATCCGGATACGGACCTGCACCCAGAGTCGGTCTTCCAGAGCGCGCGGTCGGCGAAGCTGGTGGCGTATTCGATGTGCGGCTTCGCAAACTTCGCATCGATCGGGATCCAGCTGGGCGGTATCACGCCGCTTGCGCCGGAAAGGAAGACGGACCTGTCACGCCTGGCGATCCGCGCGATGCTCGGCGGGGCGCTGGCCAGCAGCTGCACCGCGGCGGTGGCGGGGATGTTTGTTTAGTTGGATTTATGATTTCTAAAGTCTGATTGCTGATGTGTGTTGCGGTTGATCTCCTGTGGGCATTTGCGTGTCGTTAAACGCTTGCGACATCAAAAATCATAAATCACAAATCAGCAATTCTTAAAAACCCACGATGCTCCGGGTGTGACGGCGGCCACAGGGTCAGCGGGACCGGGTCGGGCCTGTGTGCCGAAGGTCCATCAGTCACCGGGGCACAGCGCTTGCAAGCCCCCGCCCCCGGAAGATCAATCCGGGGTGCCGTTAGTTGTACGAATGAAACTTCATACAACTTCCGGGGGGGAGCCCGTGAGTCCCGGTCCTTTTAATCAGCGGATACTCAGTACAAGTCGGACTGTGCCGTCGTAGGTTGTCGGCAGGCGCGGGGCAAAGAAAGTTGCGCCTCCACCTATGTTGGACGTGACGGGTTTGTGCGCAGAAAAGTGGTTGTTGTCCGGCTAAACCGCAAGCGATGTGCTGGGGGCGGCAGGAGTTGTGAATATCTGGCGTGGTCGAAGATGATCGGCGTGAACAGGCCGTGCTTGTGCGCACGATATGGGTAAGGAGGTGACACGGAGCCCACAGAGGCACGGAGGCACGGAGGGGCTTGATTGGTCAGATGGGTTCGCCACATTCGCTGCATTTGGGTTCGGAGATGCCCTTGAGGATGTAGCCGCACTTTCGGCAGCGGGTTTCGGAGTCGGATTTAGGCTTGAGGATGTGGTGATAAAAAATCAGTGTTGCAAGCGAGCCAATTATAATGAAGGGTGATTTTGCAAATGCAGCATAAATCATGAAGTCATGCCATTGCCAGTCTCTACGACCAAGAAAATAGTGAGTGCGAATAGAGTTCCACAGGTCGAATGTCCAATGAAGGTAATAGCCCTCAGTGGCAGAAACTAATACCCCCGTGACAGCGCCAAGAACTACAGCCGAAACAAGCCGTGTTGTATCTCGCTTAGTTATCCGCATGGTCAACACCTTAAACGTTCAACAATCTACCAAATTGAAGCGAAGCAGGGATTGACCATGTGTAGTTCGCGGGAAGGTGTGATTCCGTTGGGCTCTGGGTGATACCCCAGCCAAGGCCCGTTGGGCCATGACCGGGCTTTGGTGGTGGGGGCTAAGACGCAAGCGGTTAGAGCGATCGGTCGAGCAGGCGGTAGTGGATCGCCTCTGCGACGTGGTTGTGATCGATGTCCGGTTTGTCTTCGAGGTCGGCGATGGTGCGGGCGACGCGGCGGACTTTGTCATAGGCGCGGGCGCTGAGGCCGAGGGTGGTCATGGCTTCTTGTAAGAGCGATTGGCTGGCGGGGTCGAGGGGGGCGAGCTTGTCGAGCTCTCGGCCGGTGAGCGTGCGGTTGGGTTTAAGCGGGCCGCCGTTGCGTTTGATCTGGAGTTCACGGCATTGGCTGACCTGCTCGCGCATGTGGGCGCTGGTCGTGCCGTTCTGTTTACTGGTCAGTTGCTGGTAGGGGACGGCGGGGACGTCGACGTGGATATCGACGCGGTCGATCAGCGGGCCGGAGATGCGCGAGAGGTAGCGCTGCATCTGGCGTTGGCTTTCGGGGTCTGCGCCGGCGCTGCCCTTCTGGGTGGGGTTCATGGCGGCGACGAGCATGAAGCGTGCGGGGAAGCTGATCGAGCCGTGGGCGCGGGCGATGGTGACGTTGGAGTCTTCCAGGGGTTGGCGGAGTGTTTCGAGGACGGGCCTGGGGAACTCGGGCATCTCATCGAGGAAGAGGACGCCGTGGTGCGCGAGGCTGACTTCGCCGGGGCGTGGGATGATGCCGCCGCCGACGACCGCGACGCTGGAGGCGGTGTGGTGCGGCGAGCGGACGGGGCGTGAAGCGATGAGCGGGGCGCCTTTGGGTACCTGTCCGATGGCGGAGTAAATGCGCGTGACTTCCAGCGCCTCGTCGCGCGACAGCGGCGGGAGGATGCCGGGCAGGGCTTTGGCCATCATGGTTTTGCCTGTGCCGGCCGGGCCGATCATGATGACGTTGTGCGCCCCGGCGGCGGCGATGAGCATGGCCCGCTTGACGGATTCCTGGCCCTTGACGTCGGCGAAGTCGATCTGAGCCGGGTGTGAATTGAGGATGGCGTCGGCATCAATATCGGGCAGGGGGTCGATGGCATGTTGATCATTGAGAAACGCGACGACACTCGCCAGCGTGTCCACGGGGAAGACCTCGATGCCGCCGACGGCCGAGGCTTCGCGCGCATTGTCGACCGGGACGATGACGCCGTCGAGTTGCAGTTGCTTGCAGAGGATGGCGAGGTTGACCACGCCGGACACGGGGCGGACCCGGCCGTCGAGCGCGAGCTCACCGGCGAAGAGCAGGCGCTTGTGGCGCTGTGTCTGGATCACGCGTTCGGCGAGCAGCAGGCCGACCGCGATCGGCAGGTCGAAGATCGGGCCTTCCTTGCGGATGTCCGCCGGGGCGAGGTTGACCAGCAATCGGGAGATGGGGAACGGGTAGCCCGAGTTGATGATGGCTGAGCGTACCCGCTCGATGGACTCTTTCACGGCGGCGTCGGGCAGGCCGACGATCGTGGTCTTGGGCAGGCCCTGGTCGCCGACATCGACTTCGATCTCGCATGGCAAGGGGTCGATGCCGGATAACACGAAGCTGTGGACCTGGGCGAGCACGGTGCATGCAGTCTATACGCCAAACATAATCCGTACAACAGGCGTCGCTGTTGTGTGACTGTGGTGAAACGATCGGATGTGTTGACAGGGATGGGTTTATGCGGATTAGGGGCTTGGCGTAGGGTGCCTAAAATGTGAATATTTAAAGGATTTATGGTGTTTGCATTGACCTTGCGGCTGGATGCGATTATTCTTATCGGTCGCACGATAATTCGTGTGTGATCGGATTTGCATGGCGGGTGAGCCGTGCTATTAGTTTGATGGACGTAATGCCATTCCGGCGGACGTGACATATAGATGAGTGGGGCATCATCAGGTGGGCGACATCCGCTTCGGGCGGTCCGTCGAATCCCGCTGTAAACGGAGACGATCAGGCTATGTTCAGCAGTACCCAACGTCGTATGAATTCTCAAACCACCAGTCGTGACGAACGATCGGGCAGCGCTCCTTGCGGAATGCAGGAACTTGAGCCGAGGATGCTGCTCAGCGCGGTGCTGACGCAGGCGATCCCGGACATGTACATCCCCGCCAGCGGCGGCACGGCCTCGATCGACCTCTCGCAGTACTTCGACGACGACGAAATCAACGGCACGGTCGTCAACTTCGATACGGTCTTCGGCGACTTCCAGGTGGAACTGTTTGACAGCGATACGCCGGCGACGGTGCAGAACTTTTTGGGTTATGTGGATGACGGGACGTATGATGGATCGATTATTCATCGCAATGCGCTGTCTGTGGACGATACGCCATTCGTCGTCCAAGGTGGCGGTTTTAGGTACGAGGCACCTAGCAGCTATGTTGACATTGTGAACAACCCACCGACCGTGCTGGACGAGCCGGGAATCTCTAACACCCGTGGCACGATCGCCATGGCGCGACCCTCGATGCTGAATCCCAATACGATTGATCCGGACGATACCATGCCGGTGCCGGATAGCGCGACGACAGAGTGGTTCATCAACATGGACAACAACTCATTCCTGGACACAAGTGCGAGCACGGGATTTACCGCCTTCGGGCGGGTTCTCGGTGACGGGATGGACGTGGTCGATCAGATCGCCGCCACCCCGATATGGGATGCTTCCTCGCTCAACAGCGCGTTTGGTTCATTGCCCTTGCGCGACTTCACCAACGATCATTTTCCGAATAATGACGACCTGGTGGTGATCAACTCGATCACACGCGGCGGGCCGGAGCTGACCTACAGCTTCGTCTCCAGTTCCTCCCCGACGACGCTGCTGGCGACCGTCAATGACGGGGTGCTGACGATCTTCACAGTCGGCAACAGTGTCCCCGGAGACGTCACCATCAAGGTCGAGGCGGAGGACCAGAACGGGAACACCCGGCAGGGCGACATCGTTGTCCACATCGGCGCCGCTCAGGAAAGCATCGACAGTGACCGCACGCCTGACCTGCTCTGGCGTAACTTTGCCGACGGCCGGAACACGCTCTGGCAGATGACCGGCTACCGGACGGATGCGGCTGCGGCCATGAAAGCCCGGAACAACACGACCTGGTACGTCGCCGCGACAGGTGACTTTAACAAGGACGGCAGCAACGACCTGCTGTGGCGCAACGCGTTCGATGGTCAGAATAAGATCTGGTACATGGACGGCGATGAGTTTGTCAGTGCAGAGGAACTGCGTCAAGTCTCAAACAAGAACATGGTGATCGGTGGGGTCGCCGACTTCACCAATGATGGCAATGTGGACATCCTCTGGCGCAACGTCGCGAAAGGCCGAAACGTCGTGTGGGTGATGGACGAGACGGCGGAGCTCGGTTCGTTTCGGTTGAACAATCAGAGCGGGGCCGAATGGTACATCGGCGGGCTTGGTGACTTCGACCGCGACGGGCAGGTGGATGTGCTTTGGCGTAACGACAGCCAGGGACAGAACAAGGTCTGGCTGCTCAATCCCGCCGATAGCACGCTCAAGGAGTCCGTCGCGCTGCTCACGCTGGACAACACCAACTGGGTCGCCACGGCCGTGGCAGACTTCAACCTGGATAACCAGGTCGATATCCTCTACAGGAACACACGTAACGGCAAGCAGAAGGTGTGGGTCATGGACCCATCGAACGGCACTTCACGTCGGGGTGACCGTAATGACATCAGGGCTCTGCGTAACCAGGACTGGCAACTGCCTGGCCGGACGTCGCAATTAGCCGCTGAGGGCAATGCGCTGGCCAAGACCCAGCGGATCAAGCGCAAGGCCGCCGCAGCGAAGAAGGTCACGGCGACCAGCAGTTCGACTTCGGCCGCCATCGCCGCCGCCGTCCAGCAGCAGTCACAGACCGATTCTGTTATTGATGAGATCGAACCGATCATCGTGCTGGACTAATAGGTCGGCGGATAGAGGAAAGCCGGGCAATGACACGGCGATCTACGATCGCCCGCTAAACCGCAAGCGTGTTCATTGCGTCTACTTTTTAAGGCGGGATCAGAGTACGAACTTGCTGAGGTCCTTGTCGTCGGCGATGGCTTGGACCTGCTCCACGACGTAGCTTTCATCGATCATCAGATTCTTTTCACCTCGGCCGACCCTTTCGGGGGCGTCGAAGTTCACCTGCTCGAAGACTTTTTCGACGATCGTCATCAAGCGACGTGCGCCGATGTTCTCCATGGTGGCGTTGGCCTTGGCGGCGAGGCGGGCCATAGCTCGGATGCCCGAGTCATCAAACGTGATGTCCATGCCTTCAACGGCGAGCAGGGACTGCTGCTGTTTGGTCAGCGCGTTGCCTGGTTCGGTGAGGATGCGGACAAAGTCGTCCTCGCCGAGGGCATTGAGCTCGACACGGATGGGGAACCGGCCCTGCAGTTCTGGCATCAGGTCGCTCACATTTGCCGAGTGAAATGCGCCGGCGGCGATGAAGAGGATGTGGTCGGTCTTTACCACGCCGTGGCGTGTGGTCACGCTGGTGCCCTCGACGATCGGTAGCAGATCGCGCTGCACGCCCTGGCGCGAAACGTCCGGCGAGCCGCCGCCGCTTCCGGGGACACCGCTTGTGGCGGCGATCTTGTCGATCTCGTCCAGGAAGACCATGCCGCTGTGTTGCGTGCGTTCGATCGCCTCGTTGGTCACTTTGTCTTCGTCCAGCAGCTTGTCGGTCTCCTGGTCGATCAGGACCTGCCGAGCCTGCGCGACGGTCATCTTCTTCCGGCTGTCCTTCTGGGGGATCATGCGCTCGAGCATGTCTGACATCTGCGGGTCCATCTGGTCGATGCCCATGTTGGCGAACATGACAGAGGCCTGGGGTTTCTGGGTGATGGTGAGCTCGACCTCGCGTTCGTCCAGCGCGCCTGACTCGACCTGATCGCGCAGGACCTTCCGGACGTGCTCCCGGCGTTCGGTGGATTCTTCGGTGCTGACGTAGCCGGCTGTATCGGAGTGGGCGTGAGCCGGCTCGTGCGATCCGGGGAGCAGCAGGTCCACCAGCCGATCGTTGGCGGCCGTTTTGGCCTTTTCGGTCACAAGCTCTGCTTGTTCGTCGCGGACCATGCGGATGGCTTGGTCGAGCAGGTCGCGGACCATGGACTCGACGTCCCGGCCGTGGTACCCGACCTCGGTGAACTTGCTGGCTTCGACCTTGACGAACGGGGCGTCGGTCAGCTTCGCCAGGCGTCGTGCGATTTCCGTTTTGCCCACGCCGGTGGGGCCGCTCATGATGATGTTCTTGGGGTAGACCTCCTGGGCCATGTCCCCGGTGAGTTGGCGTCGCCGCCAGCGGTTGCGGATGGCGACGGCGACGGCGCGTTTCGCCTGGTCCTGACCGATAACGTATTGGTCCAGCTCGTGGACCACCTGTTTAGGTGTGAGTTCGTTCATAGCTGCCATATCCTACCGCCGCAGGGCGGGGCGTGTTCGGTCAATTTGATGAACTAATTCGGTTGGCGCGGATGTGCCGGCTCTAACGCCCGGATAACCCGGGTAAGGCCCTAAACAGTGGCCCTGTTTTAGACGATCTACAGCCTAGTTGATGTTCCAAGCCCGACGCCACGGGTGCGTCCGTCCATATGTGTGGTCGGGAGCATGGCACGGGTTCACGCTTTGGCGCCGGCGACCGGGCCTGGAGGCGAGCTGGACGGATGGCACTGGGCTTTACCAAACCGAGATATTCACCGATCGCGATCGACTTCGGCACGGACACGTTGAAAGTGCTCCAGGTGTCGATGGGCGATCACACGCAGCTGGTCGCTAGCGCCAGCCACGTGATCCCCGAACTCTACCGAGACGACAGCGCCGGCCGGGTGACCTATCTGGCCGACGCGCTGCGTGATCTACTCAAGGGCCAGGCCTTTAAAGGCAAGCGGGCGATCTGCTCGATCCCGGCGTACCAGACACTGATCCAGCCATTGGAAATGGATCGTGCCGACGATGCCGAGCTGAACCAGCAGGTCGGACTGCACCTGATCCAGCGGCTTGACGTGGACCCGTCCCGGATGGTGGTCCGGTGCACACGTGTCGGGAAGCTTGTCCGGGGCGGCCAGACCAAGCACCAGGTGATGTGCATCGCCGCCCGCCGTGACGCGGTGATGAAGTACATCGACCTTGCCCATCGTTGCAAGCTGGAAGTCGTCGGTATGCACAGTGAGCCGATGGCGGTTGTGCGTGCTGCAAAGATGCTAGGCGGGACCGACGGGCCGAACGGCACGACCTGCTTCATCGATATCGGCGCGGGCATGACGAAGTTGACCGTTGCCAACGGGCAGGAACTGGCATTTGCCAAGGTTGTCCACGTTGGCGGTGATGAGCTGACCCGTGAGTTATCGCAGAAGATGGGAATCGGCTTTGATGAGTCGCGTCGGCTGCGAGCCCGCTGTGCGGCAGAGGTAGCCGCGTGCGCTTCATCGACTGATACAGAGTGCGAGCCATCTGAAGCAGAAACGCTTTCCGAAGACAGCAGTGTTGTTGAGTTGTTGATCGACGAACTCAAGCTGGCGCTTCGCTACTACCACAACGCCTGCCCCGAGCGACCGGTCAAGCAACTGGTGTTCCTCGGCGGTGAATCAGAAGATCGGCAGATGTGCCGGAAGATCGCCCGCTCCGTGTCCACCGCGGCCAAGCTGGGCGATCCGTTCGCGTCTGTAGACACCCTTGATTATCACGAGCATGGCGGCGTCGAGCCGCATAAACCGATGCCCGGCTGGGCCGTGCCCCTGGGCCTGTGTTTCAGCGAGGCCAACCTGTAAACCGCCTGATGGGCCGGCATGTGCCGCGCCCGACGTGTGGAGAAGACCATGGCAAACAACGAGAGCTTCCTCCCCGAGGACTACCTACAGAAGAAGATCACGGTCCGGACCAATGCGATCTGCATCACGCTGTTCGCGCTGGTGATGGTCGGTGTGGTCGGCGCCTACCTGGTGACCGATCGCCAGCGTGGCGAGGTGCGGGGTCTCCAGGCGCAGGTCGATAACGACTTCCGCGAGGCGGCACGACGCATCGAGCAGCTCGACCAGCTCCAGAAGGACAAGAAGCTGATGATGCAGCGACGCAAGGTGGCGGAGGTCCTGGTCGAGAAGGTGCCCCGCAGCGTGATCCTTGCCGAGTTGACCAACATCATGCCTTCGACGCTGAGCCTGCTCGAGTTCGACATGCAGACCAAGGTGCTCAAGACCGCGCCGCGCCCGAAGACAGCGATCCAGCGCGAGGCCCAGAAGAACCGGTCGCAGCGTGACAAGCTGGCCAAGCCCGACGAGCCGCAGGTCAAGCCCACGGAGCTGACCCTGACGCTGGTCGGTGTGGCGCCGACGGACCTGGAGGTGTCTCAGTTCCTCGCGTCGATGAACGAGCACATCCTGTTCGAGAACATCTACCTGCAGTACAGCGAAGACACCTCGGTGCAGGACCAACAGATGCGTAAGTTCGAGCTGGAACTGACGCTGAACCAGAACATCCCGCCACACCGCCTTAGTGCGGAAACGGACCTTGTCATGGACCCGATGGGTGAGACGATCGAGATCAACCAGCAGGGCGAGCGGATACTGACCGAGCCAAACGTGACCCCGGCTTCCAACCCGGCAAACGGAAAGGATCAATGATGCAATTCGGACCCCGAGAAGCCGTATTCATCCTGCTGCTGCTGGCGATGCCCGTGGCGGCGTACTTCTTTGTGTTCCAGCCCCGTGCCGCCGAGGTGAGCGCGGCCCGTGCGGAGATCACCTCCAAGCAGGCGAAGCTCAAGGAACTCGAGGCCGCGACCAAGAACATCGAGGACCTGGGCGATGAGATCGATCGGATGCGTGACGCGATCGACCTGGTCGAGCAGAAGCTGCCGGCCCAGCGTGACGTCGAGGTCGTGCTGCGCGATGTCTGGCGGCTGGCGGCGGAGAACAAGCTGACCGCCAAGAGCTTCCACACCGACAAGATCGTCAAGGCCGCCCACTACTCCGAGCAGCCGATCAAGATGACAATCATCGGCGACTTCGCCGGCTACTACAAGTTCCTCCAGGAGCTTGAGAAGCTGCCGCGTATCACGCGCACCCCGAATATGAAGCTCGAAAAACAACGTGACGAAGACGGCCTGATGGAAGTTGAAATGGTGCTCAGCATCTTCTTCGAAGGTGAGAATCGCCAGGCCAGTGCCAACGCAGGCTGAATCAAGGGAGACACGCCATGAGTGATTACCAGGAAGACAGCAACGCCCTGATCCCTAGCGAGGCCGATGACGAGCCGATGTCGATGACGCTGCACGGGATCGGGCAGGGCGACGGGGAGGGCGGCGAGGAAGGGCTATACCCCGGCGCGACCGATTCGGGCGGCGGCGGCCTGCTCACGAACACTACGCTGATCCTCGTCGCGGTCGTGCTGATCGCCGGCGGCAGCCTGTACGCCATGCGTGCCATGCGCGGCAGCCTCGCATCCAACGGCGAGTTGAAGGCGATCGAGGCCAAGATCGAAAGTACGTTGACACGCTTGAACTCGCCGGGCCTGTTGCAGGAGGGTGACCCGCTGTTGGCGTCGAACCTCAACGCGCTGCTGACCCCGACCGAGGATATGACCGCGATCTTCGAGCACGACGTGCGCGAGCAGCAGGTGCCGATCGAAGAGGTCAAGAAGGACCCGTTCTCTCTTGCGATCAACGAGAGCACGCTTGAAACCACCAGCCAGGGCAACACGTCAAGCCAAGGCAACCAGCGTGAGAAGTATCTGACCGAACTGAATCAACTGGACCTGCAGTCGATCATGCTCGGTTCACGCAACATCGCGGTCATCGGCGGCGAGTTCTACAAGCAAGGCGATCGCCTGGGCAGTTTCCGAGTCACCGCGATCGATAAGTTCACGGTGTACCTGGAGGCCGGCGGCGCGCCGTTCGAGTTGTCTCTCGGGTCCAACGGACACTGATACGCCGAACCTGCGCCCGCGCGACATCGTCACACAGGGAACAAAGAGGGCCTTGCGATGAGTTCCGAAGACTTGAACAGCCATAGCGAGGGTCTGCCGTCGATCCCCAAGGCGGTGGCCTCGACCAATCTTTATACGCCCGATGTGGGCGATGAGGCGACCGCGCTGAGTCAGGACCTGGGCCAGGCCTTACTTAGTGCCGGCGCGATCGATGGCGCCCAGCTGACCAGTGCCCGGTCGGTGCTTGAGAAGTCGCCGGGGGTACGTCTGGCGGACGTGTTTCTGGAGATGGGTGTAGACGAAACGGCTGTGCAGCAGGTGCGTGCAAAGATCGCCGGCCTGAAGTTCCAGACGATTGATGAATCGACGGTTGTCGCTCACCGGCAGATCAGCCGCCTGGGGCTTGACTTCTGTCATGACCAAGGCGTGTTGCCTATCCGCATGGACGGGCCGCGATTGATCCTCGGCGTGTTGGACCCGGACAACCTGCCGATCATTGATGAGGTGCGTCACAAACTGTGTGTGCCGATCCGGACGGTTGTCCTGTGCCCGGGAGAGCTGACGCATTATGTCGAGGAACGCAAGGAGCAGGGGGACGAGGAACAGCACGAGAGCACGGTCGATGAGATCATCGCAGGTATCGAGGAAGATGACATCGAACTCGTCCAGGCCAAGGACGAGGAGATGGACCTCGAGAAGATGGCCGGCGAGAGCCCGGTCATCCGTTTCGTGAACTACCTGATCTTCAACGCCGTCAAGGAAGGCGCGTCGGACATCCACATCGAGCCGATGGAGAAGAAGCTGCAGATCCGCTATCGGATCGACGGCGTGATGTACGACTCGATGAGCCCGCCGCACCACATGAAGGCGGCGATCGTCTCGCGTATCAAGATCATGGCGAACCTGGACATCTCCGAGCGGCGTCTGCCCCAGGACGGCCGCATCCGCGCGATGGTCCACGGCCGCAAGCTGGACCTGCGTGTCTCGACCCTGCCGATGGTGCAGGGCGAAAAGGTCGTGATGCGTATCCTCGATACCCGGTCGATCCAGGTTGACCTCGAAGACTTGGGCATGGATGAGAACACGCTGCTGATGTGGCGCAACCAGATCGACCAGCCGCACGGGATCGTGCTGGTGACCGGCCCGACCGGTTCGGGTAAAACGACCACGCTGTATGCGTCGCTTGGCAAGATGGACCGCACGAAGCTGAACATCTCCACGGCCGAGGACCCGGTGGAATACCACCTCAACGGGATCAATCAGACACAGGTGCACGACAAGATCGGGATGTCGTTTGCCGCGGCGCTCCGCGCGCTGCTGCGTCAGGACCCGGACGTCATCATGGTCGGTGAAATCCGCGACACCGAGACGGCACGCATCGCCATCCAGGCGTCGCTGACCGGCCACCTTGTGCTGTCCACCCTGCACACCAACGACGCGCCCAGCAGCGTGACCCGCCTGATCAACATCGGTGTCGAGCCGTACCTGATCGGCAGCGCGGTCAACGCAACACTGGCGCAGCGACTTGTCCGAAAGGTCTGCGACCACTGCAAGGTCAAAGACACACCCACCGGCGAAGTGGCTGATCACCTGGCGATGCACGGGATCAGCCTTGACGAGGTTGTTAAGGGCGAGGGCTGCGACAAGTGCCGTAATTCCGGGTACGCCGGACGTCTGGGTCTGTATGAACTGCTGGTCCTCGACGACAACCTGCGCGACAAGATCGCGGGCAACCCGAACGTCACCGAGTTCCGCCGGATGTGTGTGGAGCGCGGGATGGTGACACTGCGTGAGGACGGCTTTAAGAAAGTTGCCGCTGGGCTGACGACGGTCGACGAGATCCTGCGTGTGACCGAGGCCACGATCTAGGGCATCACGAATTAATAACACCTTCGAACAGCCACCCCGTCCAGTATGGGGTGGTTGTCGTATGGTTCCGTGATACCATTTGCGGGTGGTTATCTAATATTTTGGAGCCTTGCCATGTCGCTGAAGCGTGATGTTTTAACTGTGATCGTGTTCTGCCTGGTTACCATGATGGGGGCTACATATGTCCACGCCATCGAACCATTGGACAGTAAGGCACTGGCCAAAGCCCTGGACGAACTCATCGATACGCACCCGGTGACCAAGCGAACCAACGTCACGCTCAAGGTCGTTGACCTCGAATCAGGTGAGGTTCTCTATGACCGTGGCGGCGACAGGCTGCTGACCCCGGCGTCCAACCTGAAGATCTACACCGCCGCGGCTGCGCTGGACTTGCTCGGGCCGGAGTACACGTGGACCACCGAGGTCTTGGCCACCGAGGCGATTAAGAACCATGTCTGCAACGGCAGTCTGGTCATTCGTGGCACGGGTGACCCCATGCTGGATACCGAGCAATTGGCCGCGATGGCTGATCAGGTGGTCAAGAAGCACAAGCTTCGGATGCTCAATGGGCCTGTCAAGGTTCTTGAAAGTGACCGCTGGGAGAATGTGCCGATCAAGGGGCCGGGCTGGATGTGGGACGACGACCCGGATTACTACAACATGTCCATCCGTTCGGTCATGCTCAACTTCAACACAATCAAGTTCACGGTCAAACATGACAAGGACGGAATTAACGTATCGCAAGAGCCGCCTTCAAGCTGGCCTCAGGTGAAGGTTGTGAGCCGGCCGGTTACCGAAGCGAATAAGGTGAGTTATGACCGTGCACCTTTTAGTGAAGCCATCACGATCAATGCCAGGCTGGAGCCCGGAGCAGCGCCTGTCAGTGATACCATCACGATGCACGATCCTTCGCCATGGATCTCATCCGTATTTGATAAGATGCTGCAGGAACGGGGCGTCGAAACTCATGGGCGAATGCACAATCTGGCCGTGGAGTTTAGGCCGAAGGATGACCGTGTTTTAGTCTCCCATCAGGGCAAGACGATGGCCGAGGCTCTACGGCACTTCCTCAAGGTCAGCGAGAACGCGGTCGGCGAAATGGTCCTTCTCAAACTCGCCGAGACTCAGACCGAGGGTGATGTCTCCTGGCCGGCCGGGGCGAAGGTCATCAGTGACTGGCTTGTCGAGACAGCAGGACTGGAAGCGGGTTCGTTCAGGTTGGTCGATGGTTCGGGGCTGTCGCGGTACAACCTGATCAGTGCCGATTCGTCCATCAGGCTTCTCCAATATATGAAGACGCACGAGCACTTTGAGCCGTTCTTCGATGGGATGCCGGTGCGGAAGGTGAAGCTGCCGGCGGAGGGGAGTTGGGGCGGGGTGCCGTTTGCCGAGTTTGATCAGGAGCGTGTCTTCGCCAAGAGCGGGGGGATGTCGGGTGTGGCGACGCTTTCAGGCTACGTCAAGACATTGGACGGGCGGTGGCTGGCGTTCTCTTTCCTGAGCAATGGCTACATCGGCAGCAACAAGCCCGTCCTCGGTCTGCGGAACGCGGTCTATACGGAGTTGGTGCGATACAGGCCGGCGGAGGTCCCGGCGGGCACTAACCGCTGATTTGCCTTGAAATCTCGCTTTTATCCCGCCATACTATCTGCCAAGCCTGACGGATCGGCACGGTTGTCCCTTATCGATTGAGAAGCACGGATGCTCCTTGAACTACACATCCAGAACCTGGCGGTGATCGAGGACGCGAAGGTTGAATTCACGCCCGGGCTTAACGTATTCACCGGGCAGACCGGCGCGGGCAAGAGCCTGGTGATCGGGGCCTTTGAAGTTCTGCTCGGGCTGCGCACGGCCGGGGACATGATCCGGGCCGGGGCGGAGCAGGGGCAGGTCACCGGGATGTTCGAGGTTACCCACGCCGAGATCGCCGAGCATATCGCTGAGGCGCTGGATCAGCCGATCGAAGTGGGGGAGCAGCTGCTACTAAAGCGTAAGCTGTTCGCCTCCGGCCGTAGTAGCGTCTCTGTGAACGGCCTGCCGGTGACGAATCCGATGGTCAAGCGGGTCGGCCAACTGCTCGTAGATATCCACGGCCAGCACGATCACCAGCACCTGCTCAAGCCCGCCAACCAATTGCAGATCCTCGACGCCTTCGCCAGATGCACCGACGATCGCAAGCGATTCTCAGAGCGGCTCGCAGAGATGCGTTCTTTGATCAAAACGCGAGAATCCCTGTCGGCCGGGGCGGACCTTCGGCGTCAGCAGCTGGAGCTGTACGAGTTCCAGGCCGAGGAGATCGATACCGCCGAGCCGGGCGAAGGGGAGTTCCCCGAACTGCAGGCAAGGCATCGTGTGTTGGCGAGTCTGCAAAAAATCAAGCAGGATGCCGGCAGCGCTCACGCGGCGCTATATGAAGCCGAGGGCTCGGTGGCCGAGCGTCTGCAGGTGATCGCGCATCTGTTGATCGATCTGGCGGAGCTGGACCCGGAGCTTGAAGAGGTCACCGAACAGGTGCGCACCTCGACCCTGGCGCTGCAGGAGGCCGCGTTTGAATTAGGGCGGTACGTCGATCGGCTGGAGCATGACCCGGGCGAGGTGGCGGAGGTCGATGAACGGCTGAATGTGCTCAACCGCCTGGTGAGCAAGTACGGCGACGGCGCGAAGAGCGACGACCCGATCGGGCCGGTGCTGGCGTATCGGGCCGAGATCGGCGAGAAGATCGCGGAACTGAAATGCCAGGACAGCGATCGGTCCGGCATCGACCAGAAGATCACGGATTGCCGGTCGGAGTTGGTTCAGATTGCGAAGAAGTTGACCAAGTCGCGCGGGGCGGCGGCGGAGAAAGTGGTGCCGGCGGTGCAGGCACAGCTCAAGGCGCTGGGCATGGCGGAGGCGGCGTTCGAGATCGGCTTTGAGCAGTTGTCGCTGGACGACGGCGTGCTGGTGTCCGGGCTGGATGCGGTGGAGATGCTGGTCCGGACCAACCCGGGTCAGCCGATGCAGCCGCTTCGTAAGATCGCCTCAGGTGGCGAGATGTCACGCATCATGCTCGCCCTCAAGTCCGTCCTTGCCAGCAGCGACCGGATCAGCGTACTGGTCTTCGATGAGATCGACGCCAACATCGGCGGTCGACTCGGTACGGTCATCGGGAAGAAACTGCAACAACTCGCTAAGCCGCAAGCGGCTTCAGCAGCAACATCACAGCAAGTCCTGTGCATTACTCACCTGCCGCAGATCGCGGCCTTTGCGGATAACCACCTGCGTATCACCAAGTCCGTGACCGGCAAGGGCAAGGCCCGCCAGACCAGCACGACCGTCCACCCGATCAACGGCAAGACGCGCGTCGAGGAACTCGCCGAGATGATGGCGGGCAAGGAAGTCACGGCGACGACGCGCAAGCAAGCACGCGAATTGATCTCGGCGGCGTCTGATTGACCTGAAACACAAAGAGAAGCCAATGAAACCACGCATCAGCATGATCACGTTGGGTGTTGCGGATATGGCGCGGGCGGTCGCGTTCTATCGTGACGGGTTAGGTTTGCCGGTGAAGGACGCGAACGAGAACGTTGCGTTTTTCAATCTCAACGGGACCTGGCTAGGTTTGTATGGCCGAGACGCGCTGGCCGAAGACGCGGCAGTAGCACCTGGGGGTAAGGGGTTCGACGGGGTAGCGCTTGCCTATAACGTTGCGACGGAAGCGGATGTCGGGCCGATCCTGGCCGAGGCTGAGGCGGCCGGCGCGACCATCACGAAGCCTGCGCAGAAAGCCTTCTGGGGCGGCTACCACGGCTACTTCCGCGACCCGGATGGGCACCTGTGGGAAGTTGCGCACAATCCGTTTTCCTGGATAGGACCCGAGGATGATTGATTGAGCATGCCCGCCTCATTGGCATGAAAAACCCCGCACGGGGCGGGGCGTGTGTTTCTGCGTGTGGCATCTATCTAGGTTGCGATGTCATTTACATTACTTCTCTAACGGCATCACTTGCCGAACGGTGAGGATGTAGTCGGTCAGCATCTTGGTTTCATTGAGCGTTAATCCGGATTCCTCCGCCATCGGCGGGATGATATGGTTCCACTCGCTGAGGGTGTAACTGTCGATCGGCTCGATGTCGTGGCAGGTGTTGCACTGATTCAGGTAGATGTCTCGGCCCTGATCGAACTGGCTGAACTCCTTGGCCGTGTAGATCGTCGGGTCCAGGACGTTGCTTGCGATCGGCGCTACGGGATCGATGGTCGCGCAGCCGGCCAGAGCGGTGACGATGACGCCAGCGAGTGGGGCGATCGTTGCGATAAGCTTTGGCTGATTAGGCCGGGGCTTCTTTCGTTCGTGCTTCATCATGGTTGGCCTTAGAGGTCGGTGCCGTGGGTCAGGGTGGTACCGAGCTGTAGGTCGGTCGCCTGATGGGAAGAATGAAACAATCAACTCTTGGAAAGGGCGATTAAAACGTCTAGAGGCCCGATTGTTGGGTAACAAATTGAGAATGATAACGAGTCTCAACGACAATGCAACCCAAGACCTCAGTCTCCCCGGCCGGTCATGCGGGCGGCTCGATGTATTGCTACACATGCGATCCCCGAGTGCGTTGTGTTTGTGGTGTATGTGAGATTGCTCAGGTGGTGGAGCGCAGCCACATCCGGGAAATAGGTTGAGTCGGTCACGCCGACTTCTTTGGCTCATGCGGGAGCCAGCACGATGTCGAAGACGCCTTCGCGATACTCGACGCCATCGCGCTGATGGGTGTTCAGGTCGATGATCAGAGACTCACGGATGAACGGGTCCGTGGTTTGATGCGGATCATCTTTGAAGTAGAGCTGGGTGATCAGCGTCTTGTAGCCCTTGGCTCTGACTAAATAGTGGATGTGCGACGGGCGCCAGGTGCTGGGGCCGGTCTTGTAGGCACCGGGGTGGATGGTTTCGTATTCGTATCGGCCGAACTCGTCGGTGAGGATGCGGGCGCGGTTCACGAAGACGTCGTCAGCGGGTGGGTTCCGCGGGTCGTCGTTGTCGTATCGGCCGTCGGCGTTGGCTTGCCATATGTCGATCATTACGCCGGGCAGAGGCTGACGTGTATCCAGCCCCCAAAGGGTGCCCTTGATAAGCAGCACCTTGCCGGGCTCGAGCGGCGGGGTGATCTTGCCGCGGAAGGGGCGCCTTCGCGGTGGTAGGGCCCGAGGATATTGGGCTCCGTGGCGGTCCAGATGTCAGGCCCTGATGTTGCAGCGGGGGGCTGCTCGATCGATTCGCCCTGCTTCGCCAGCAACTCGCCGAAGCTTCCAAGCCCGCCGGACGGCTCCGTCGCCTGCGCGTTGGCTGGCAGCCGGATCCCGGACGCGGTGACCACACCCAGGCCGAGCAGGGATTGCTTTAAGAACCGACGGCGTGATGACGGGCTAGGCATGTTGATGCACCTAAAAGAAGACTCTCAATCACTTACGCCATGTTAGTCAAGCCCGTTCTTCGGTGACGCGGGTTTTTTAATACGTGCTTAGTGGGTTGACTTGTGTGCTGAGCTAGCCGACCGTCCACCGGTAGGTCAGGGCCAATAGCACAATGACCTGCAGCACCACGATGGCCCAGTAGGTGATGCGGAAGGAGAGCTTGGCGGTCTTGTGGCGGAACTTCTTTTGGGCGAAGAGGGCGGCGGGAGAGCCGCCCATGAGGGCCATGAGGTGGAGGGTGCGTTCGCGGGTGCGGCGTTTGCCTTTGATGGCGGCGCGTTTGTCCAGGCCGTAGCTGATGAAGGTGATCAGGTTGATCAGCAGGAGGTAGATGAGGATGAACTTCATTTATGAATTAGGATTTATGATTTATGATTTTAAAGCGTGTGCTATGGGCGCGAGATGTCGAATGATCGACCATGGAGGTCAGATCATAAATCATCAATCTCAAATCATAAATCTCCTCAGCTCAAACCGACGGTGATCGGGACGGGTTGGGGCTTGACTTCGTGGGTGGGCTGGATGGCGATGTTCAGGGGGACGCGTTTGCCGTCGGGGCCCTTGGGGGGGATGCCGTCCTGGTCGATGATGCGCTGGATGGCCATGACGCCTTCCATGAGCGTCTCGGGCCGCGGTGGACAGCCGGGGACGTAGACGTCGACGGGGACGAACTGGTCGATGCCCTGGACGACGGCGTAGGTGTCGAACACCCCGCCGGTTGAGGCGCAGGCGCCCATGGAGATGACCCACTTGGGCTCGGTGATCTGCTGGTAGATGCGTTGGAGGACGGGGAGCATCTTCACGCTGACCCGGCCTGCGACGATCATCAGGTCGGCCTGACGGGGGCTGAAGCGCATGACCTCGGCGCCGAAGCGGGCGAGGTCGTACCTGCTGCTGGCGGTGGCCATCAGCTCGATCCCGCAGCAGGCGGTGGCGAACGGCATGGGCCAGACGGCGGAACGGCGGGACCAGTTGATCACCTTCTGGACCTGCGTGGTGATGATGCTGTCGGTGGGGAGTGCTGCTTCGATGCCCATGGGTCGGGGTCCGGGTCTGGGGTCTAGGGTCTGGGGACTGATGGATTATCGGTATATGAATCCGCCCAATCCCATTCTTGTGCCGAATGTTAGGCGAAACAGGGGTGTAAGTAAACGGACGCGGATTATGGGGCCCGGGGTGGTGTCTCGTGGTATCCGGGCCGGCTGGTCGATGAGCCTGATATGCGTCTATCTATCCAGCAAGAACCGACCCACCCGTCTGCCTGCCGGGACGTGCGTCTGGTGGTCTTCAGCGATGACTGGGGCCGTCACCCCTCCAGCTGCCAGCACCTGGTCCGTGAGCTGCTGCTGCACAACCGGGCCTGCTGCCGGGGTGGGTGCCCGGGGTGCCAGGCCTATGAGGTTCACTGGGTGAACACGATCGGTACCCGTCGGCCGAGCCTGACGCTGGGTGATCTGTCCCGGGGCGTGGGCAAGCTGCGGGGCTGGCTCGGTAAGTCTTCTCCGGCGGCTTCATCCATGGGCGGGCTGAGCATCCCGGGTCTAGGTCTTGCCAATGATCTACAGGTGAGCAACCCGCGGATGTGGCCGGGCTTTCGCCGGCCTTGGCAGCGGAGACTGAACGCCGGGCTGCTGAGCTCCCATGTCGACGGACAACTTGGCCGACGCCGGGACGCTTACCGTGTGGCAATCACGACGCTGCCGATCACGGCGGACCTGGTGGGCAAGGTCGATGTCGATCGCTGGGTGTATTACTGCGTGGACGACTTCTCTGTCTGGCCCGGGTTGGATAGCCGGGTGATGCAGGCGATGGAGCGGGAACTGGTCAACAAGGTCGACGTGATCGTGACGGCGTCGCAGACATTGCAGGCTCGCATCAAGGCGATGGGACGTGAAGCGTCGCTCTTGACGCACGGGATTGATGAGGCACATTGGCAGAGCAGGGAAGCCGGCGCTAAACCGCAAGCGTGGCCGGAGACGGGGCCTGTGGTGCTGTTTTGGGGATTGATCGACCAACGGCTCGACATGGAATGGTGTCGGCAGTTAGGTGAGGCAATGTCGGCGTGTGGCGGGACGCTGATCCTGGCCGGGCCGCAGCAAACGCCCGATCCGGCGATCAACCAACTGAAAAACACGCTGCTGCCGGGCCCGGTGCCGTATGGCGAGTTGCCATGGTGGGCTGCCTGCGCGGACGTGCTGGTGATGCCGTATGCCGACCTGCCGGTGACCCGGGCGATGCAGCCGTTGAAGCTGAAAGAGTATCTGGCGACAGGTAAACCAGTGGTGCTGCGTGATCTGCCGGCCACACGCGATTGGAGCGATGCGGCGGACGTGGTCGGCAGCGCTTCGGCGTTTGTGGATCGAGTCCATCAGCGCATCGACTCGGGCCTGCCGGCTCTCCAGAAGCATGCCCGACAACGTCTGTCACAGGAAAGCTGGGCTTACAAAGCGACACAACTGGCCCAGGCTTTCATCAAGGATGTGGGGCAGGATGCGGAAAGGATCGCGGCATGACACAGGTACGTGACGGGATCGAGACGGCATCCATGGGTAAGAAAGGCTTGCTCAAGACGCTTGGCCGGACGGTTGGCCTGATGCTCGCGACGCCGACGCTGATTGGCTATGCGGCTTGCTTGGTGCTGTTGGGTAAGCAGCGCGCCTTTACGCTGGCAAGTGAACGGCTGGCCGTGCGCGGCGGGCTGTTGGGCGTGTATGCGCGTGAGGCGTTCTACCGCTACACCACGGCCGGTGTGGGGCGCGATGTTTGCTTCGGCTTCATGAGCGTATTCAGCAAACCAGCGGTGCGGTTAGGGCAGCGCGTTTATGTCGGGCGGTTCTGCTCCGTGGGTTTGGCGGAGATCCACGACGATGTCATGCTGGCCGACGGAGTGCAGGTCTTGTCCGGGCGTCATCAACACGGACGCACGGCACAGGCCGGTTTGGCGCTGCGTGAGAACACCCAGCGATACGAGAAGGTCACGATCGGCCGAGGTGCGTGGATCGGCGCCGGGGCGGTGGTGATGGCGGACGTCGGCGAAGGGGCTGTGGTCGCGGCGGGGGCGGTGGTGGTGAAGCCGGTGGCCGCGTATGCCCGTGTCGGGGGGGTGCCGGCAGAGGCATTAGGCGGGGATCCGGTCCGGGCTGAGCAGCGACGGGCGCTAGCCGCCTGAGGCCGGAATCAGGCTCACCCATGATCAACACGTCCGATAGCCGTCGACCCACTGTGTAACAGTTTGGACTTACATCCCCATGGCCAGACCGCCGATAGCTATGGTACGCCCGTCTGCGCGGTAAGCGTTTGGCGGGACAAGGGATTAGAGATCATGGCCCAGACGCAGATCGTCCATCACATCGATGCCTCATTGGCAAGCGAGGTCCGCGACTTTCTTGCGCAATCACCGGAGGATTCGGGGGCTTGCCATGAGCACGACCCGGGCTGGCTGTCGGTGCTGCGTGAAGCGATGGGACACAAGACCATGGCGATTCTGGCACGCGATGATGCGATCGCCAACGGGGGCAGGTTGGTCGGGTACCTGCCGTTGGCGCTGGTCACCAGCCGGCTGTTCGGCCGTTTCCTGGTGAGTCTGCCGTACCTGAACCGAGCGGGGATCGTCGCGACCGATCCGGAAGTGCGCCGTGCCCTGCTTGCCGAGGCGTGTGACTTGGCGGACCGATTCAAGGTGCAATACATGGAACTGCGCCATCACCGTTGCACGCTCAGTGATGATGTGATTTCACAGAACCGCGACGAGAAGCAACGGATGGTATTGGCATTGCCTGAGAATCCAGAGACGCTCTGGGAAGGCTACAACGCGAAGGTGCGCAACCAGGTCCGTAAAGGCGATAAGGCCGGCCTCGTCGCGCGATTCGGCCAATCCGAATTGTTGGAAGACTTCTACAGCGTGTTCTCGACAAACATGCGGGACCTCGGTACGCCGGTGTATCCCCGGGCGCTGTTCGGCCGAGTTCTGGAGGCGTTCAAGGACGGGGCCGAGCTCGCCGTGGTGTACCACGAGGATCGGGCCGTGGCGGGGGCGCTGCTCCTGCACAGCCGGGTGGGGCCGAACAGTGAGACGCAGGTGCCCTCGGCCAGCAGTCTCCGGATCGCCAAGCACACCAACGCCAACATGTGGATGTATCACGAACTGCTAAAGCGAGCGATCCAGCGGGGTTCCACGGCCTTTGACTTCGGACGTTCGAGCCCGGATTCGGGGACGTACCGATTCAAGAAGCAGTGGGGTGCCGTGCCAGAACCGACCACTTGGCAGTATTATGTGCGGTACGGGGATGTCGGAGCGGTTCGGCCGGATAACCCGAAGTACCAGCGCCGGATCGCGGCGTGGCAGAAGCTACCCGTGTGGGTTACGCGCTTGGTTGGACCAAAGATCGTGAGAGGGATTCCTTGAGCGACACATCGCAGACACAAACCGAGATGCTTACAGCAGAGCCTGGTAAGTCACCGATCAGCCCCAAGGCGTTGGTGGGCCTGATCGTCACGATGGGCCTGCTGGGCGCGGCGTGGTACGGGACGTTTGCCAGGATCTGGGTCCAGTGGTTCCCTGCCTGGTGGATGCGTGACCTGCCGCTTATGGATCGGATGACCGGCGGCGATTCGTATTACACCCACGGCCCGCTGGTTCCGGTGATTTCGCTGGCGGTGGCGATATACATCTACACGCGTGTGGGTGTGCCGGTGAAGCGGACGCCCGGGTCAACGCTGCTTGGTTGGTGCGTGCTGGGCTTCTTCCTGTTGACGCACCTACTGTTCACTTTCGCGAGCGTGACGTTTGCGTCAGGTTTTGCCCTCTTAGGCGTGATCGCGGGGCTGGTGATGGTCTGGGGTGGACGGCCTCTACTTAAAGCGTACGCGTTGCCGATCGCGCTGCTGTTTTTCATGGTGCCGTTACCACTCGCGTGGATCGATGGGATCAACTTCGAGTTGAAGCTGTTCGCCACCAAATCGGCGCTGTGGCTTGCGATCCATGTGTTCAAGATCCCCGCTGTCGTGGACGGCAGTTTCGTGCTGCTGAGCCCGGATATTGACGGCCTGCCCAAGACGCTGGTCGTCGAGAACGTGTGCGGCGGGCTGCGCAGCATCATTGCGTTGACATACTTTGCCGCGCTGTTCGCGGCGCTCTGCCGGATGAGCGGGGCGTGGCGGTGGTTCTTGCTGCTGATGGCGTTCCCGGTGGCGATCGCTTGTAACGTAGCGCGGATCACCTCGCTGATCGTCGCGGCCCACCACCTGGGCACGGACGCGGCCGGGGAGCATGGCTGGTTCCACGACCTGTCCGGCATCCTGGTGTTCGGCCTGGCGCTCGCGTTTATGTTCCTGATCGAGTCGGCCGTGCTGATGGCCGGGCGTGTCCTGAAACGCAACTGGACCGACGCCCGCCTGTTGGGTTACCTCAATACGATTCAGGGCCAGCCCGGGGTCGCGCTGAAGACGCTTCGCCCGGTTGTGTTGGTCATCCTGTTCGTGGCCGGTGGACTTAGTCTTTACTGGAACGGCCGACCCGAACCTAAGCCGATGGGCGGGATCGCCAAGCAGTCGCTGCCTGCCGAGGTCCAGCTTCAAGACACGCCATACCTCAGCAGCGAGTTGGTCCTCGAAGACCAGGTGCTGGCGATCCTCGAAACCGATGACTACTACTACCGCCGATTCAGCCCGCAGTCGGCCGTGCTCAATCAGGGGTTCGACCTGCTGATCGTCTTCAGCAAGAACAACCGGCGCGGTACGCACTCGCCGGAGCTTTGCATTCAGGGCAGCGGCGAGCGGATCCTGTCCAAGGGGCCCGTTTCGGTGAGGCTGGAAAGCGATCCACCGCAGACATTTGAGATGCGCGAGGTCGTCAGTCAGGACAGCCGGCGGACGGTGTATTACCTGTACATCTTCAAGAGCGGTGACAGCTATACAACTAACTACACCTGGCAACAGGCGACCATTTTGATGCACGGGCTCTTGAACCGTGATGCGGGCGGGGCGTTGATCCGCCTGACCGTACCGGTTCAGGATGACGACCTTGAATCGGCCCGCGCCCTGGCGCAGGATGCGGCGGCGCACCTGATGCCTATCATTGACCAGAACCTGCCTTGACCCGATACCGTCGGCAATTGATCCTGCCTTTGGGAGTTATCCATGACGATGCGTGAGATGAGGAGTGACATCATGACTGTGATGAGGCCGACGGCCTTGGCGATACTTGTCGTGTGTCTCGTACTGCTCTCCGGTTGTGGTGAGAACAACGAACTTAAACTCGACCAGGCCCGTATCGCGCTGGCGAACGACAAGCCGGACCGCGCGATCGGTCTGGTGGATGCGGTACTGGCAAACGATCCCGGTAACTTCGAGGCGTTACTGATCCAGGCGGAGGCACAGGTTGGGCTGGGCCGATTGGGTCCGGCTAAACTGACGCTCAAGCGCCTGGCCCGTGATACGCCTGACGATCCGAGGGTTGCATCTGCGTACTTGGACTGGGCGGTCGCGACGATTGAAACCGTGCTCGAGAACCCGGCATTCGCGAAAACCAAGGAAGACCAGCAGGCGTACGAAGATGCTAAGTCGGTCGCCGCGGAGCAGCTGCAGGTGCTCCGGGATAGCGGTATCACGGGTGTGGCCTATCTTGAGGCGCTGCTATCTCGCAGCGATCTTGTCCATGCGCGCATCATGATCGCTCATACCGAGCGCATGATTGATGAACTTGGCGCCGATGCCGTGGTCGATCAGGCGGGAGACGGCCAAGCCACAAACGGCGATCCAGACGAGTCGGCGGGCCCGACCTATGGGCAGCAGTTGCCGATCTATCAGCAGGCCGAGGCAGACGCGCTTGATGCGTTGCTGTCCGGATTAGAGTCGGTGTTGCAGGCAACGCCCAACCATGAAGAGGCGGCTCTACTTTATCTGCGTACCGCGGCCATGGAAGCGTACTGGGACAGGCTGCTTGCCCAGGCCGAGCGTTTCTCGGAGGCCGAGGACCTACCGGTATCGATCGCCGAACGGTCGGTGTCCATGCTCCTGGGCGTTCCGGATGAGTTGTCTCCATTGGAAAAACGTATCGAACTGGGCGAAGCGATTCTCCGTGCGACGCCTGCGGACCAGAGCGGCGCGGAAGGCCGGTTGATCTCCGGCGCCCGCCTGATGCTTGCCGGCGGCCAGATGGATAAGGCCTTACCGATTCTGGAGAAACTGATCGAGGACGGTTCTGAGGATGCCGACGCGTTCGTGCTGTATTCACACGCGCTGTATGAGACGGGCGACTACACCGCCTGCCGTGAGATCGTGGAGCGGATGCTGACCGCGATGTCTGAAGTGTCGGAGGTCCAGACGCTGTACGGGCTGACGCTCTGGCAACTCGGTGAGTACAACGAGGCACGCGAAGCCCTGCGCGAGGCATGCCGGCTCGATCCATCTAACACGCAGGCCGCTAGCGCCTTCGCTGGCCTGATGGCGCAGCAGGGCGTGTACGGCGCGAGTGCTGAGGACATCAATACGTTCTACGAATTAGACCCGACCAACCCGCGTGCGATCCGTTTGAAGCTCCAGCACGCAGCCGCCGGCGGCGATGCGCAGCAGGTGTCGGCGATGGTCGAGGAACTGGAACGCAGGCCCGAGCATTCGGCAGAGGAAGTGCGGCTTCTATATGCGGCGAACACCATGCTGCGCCGTTACAACTCGGCTGAGGAATGGGCCCGCAAGCTGGTAGAGGCTCAGCCGGATGACCGCGATGTATGGATGCTGCTGGCGGCGGCTCAGCTGCGCCAGGAAGACGAAGCCGGTATGCAGGAGACGTTCGAGCAGATCGCCAAGCGGTTCCCCGATAAGGGTTCGAACCCGCAGCGGCTTGCCGGCGAGCTGTACCTGAGGACTCAGGAATACGAGCGTGCGGTGTCAGTCTTGCAGCAAGCGCTGGAGCAGCACCCGGATGACAATGAAATCAGGCTTGAACTGGCACGTGCCTTTGCGGCGATGGGCCGATACGGATCGGCACTGGACCAGGTGAAGCTGGTCACCGCGTCCGCACCTAACGACACACAAGCGCTCGCGCTCGGGGCGCGTATCGAGCGGACCCGTGGCAACCACGATGCAGCGAAAGGCTTCCTCAGCCGTATCGATCCGGAAACGCTTGATGTCGAAACGGACCCGGCGTTGGCGGCACAGGTCCGGCTTAGCCGGGACGAATTGGAAGCCGCCCAGAGCATCTGCTCGCAAGCCATCGCCTCGGGGAACACCTCACCGATCCTCAAACTGGTGCTGGCGGAGGTCTTCGAAGCACAGGGCGCGGTGGATCGTGCGGAAGAGCAGCTGGTGACGCTGGTGCGCCAATTCCCGAACAGCGCCGAGGTGTATGACTGGCTAGGCCAGTTCTATGCAGACCAAGGCAATATCGAGCAAGGTATTCAGAAGCTCAAGGCGGTCGCGGTTCACAACGAAGCCCTGGCGGTGATGGCGCAGGCAACCCTGCTAAGCTCGGCTGAGCGATACGAAGATGCGCTGCGAACACTCGACCCGCTGCTGGATCGGCTGATCAGCCAGCGCGATCCGATGGCGCAGCTTGCAGCCGAGACCATGTCCCACCTGTATGAACAGCTCGGACAGGCGGAAGCCGCCGAATCGGTTTTCGATCGTCTATACCAGGTGCAGACAGCGAGTGTCTCCGGGCTGCTTGCCGATGTCGTTAAGACGTGGGACACCGACACGCCTGCCAGACGTCTGGCGAACCTGGACGCCGCGGTGGTACGTGTGGCGACGGACGATGTGGCGTCCTTGATCGAGTTGAGCCGGCGTTACGCGATGCTTGGAAGGCAGGCGCAGTCCCTGTCCGTGGTGCAGCGCGGTTTGTCGGCGACGCCGGACAGTGTGGAACTCCTGGCGGTCAAGGCCGGCGTGTTAGCCGTGATGGGCCGCAGCGACGAGGCCGTGAGCGCTTACCGTGAAGCGATGGCGCTTGCCCCCGCTGACAAGTCCCTGCGTGTACGTCATGCCCGCGCCTTGTCGGCTGACGGACAGCGTCTGAAGGCCGAAGATGAACTGATCCTGATCATCCGTGAGGGGGGCGAAGCCGCGTCGATGGCCCGGACGGCGCTGCTTGAGATGTACATGGGGCTTGGCCTTGTTGAGCGTGCGGTGTCGATGGTCGATGCGGTGCTGGATAAGCAGCCGATCGGCGAAGACGCCGCGCTGGACCTGGTCATCGGCCGGATCCTGATGGAAAGAAATCGCCACGCCGAAGCGCAGCACCGGCTGGCCGCGGTCCCCGAGGATTCGCCGTACTACTCAACCGCCCAGTTCACGCACGCCCGCAGCCAGGCAGCCGACGGTGATACGCAAGGCGCCGAAGCCCGGCTGGTCAGCCTGGCGACGGACCCCGCGCAGTCGCAACGTGCGTTGGCGCTTCTGTTGAGTATGAGCCCTAGCAGCGAGACGGACCGTACGCTGCTTGTCGCAGTCGATCGGGCGGTGGACACCGATGCACTGTCGTATGACCTGGCAATGCGATGGCTGGGTATGCGGCTGCGGCTGGCAGACCTGACCGGAGACTGGGCCGCAGCCGATCAATCGCTGAAGGCGATCGACGCACGTGAGCCCAACGAAGCGGCGACGGCACTGCGTGTTGCCTTGCAATACCAGGCCGGCGACACCGCATCGGCCGCGGAGTTGCTACGACAGACACCGGCGCTGGAAGGCTCCGCGACGGGTTCGCTGCTTGCCTATGCCCTTCAGGTGCCCACGCCTTCGGCAGGCCGTGTGCATCCGATGACGGTCATTCTCAGCGCGGTAGCGTCCGGTGATTCAGAGGCGCTTGAATCGGCGTTGTCCGAGTACGCCGGCATGCGGACGTTGTTTGTGGATGACATGCTGTCCGTTCTGGATCAAGGGCAGCCCGGCGGGGAAGACAAGCGGTCGACCTGTGGCGATTTAGCCATGGCTACCGTGGCGCTGGAAGCGCGGATGCCGGGGCTGGCGTCGGAACTGTGTGATAAGGCATTGAGCCGGACGCCCGGCGATCTCACCGCATTGGCGTTGAAAACCGCTGCGTGGATCGAGCTGGATCACGACACGGATACCCTGGTTTCTCAGGTGCGTCAGGCCGTGCCCGAGGGGTCGTTGCCATTACTGATGGAGACTTTGTCTACGCAGGCATCTAGCGACCGAACGACGGCGTTGACGCCGATGCGTGAGCTTGCAAGCCGTCACCCGGGCAACGTGTTCATTGTGTATCAGTTGGCCCAGTCGCTTAGTGCGGCCGGTGAGATGGAAGAGGCGGCGGGCTTGTATCGGCAGATCATGGCGCAGCCGGGGCCGTACCAGATCGCGGCGAAGAACGACCTCGCCTACCTGCTAGCGCAACAGGACGGGGCAGACCTGAGCGAGTCACTCACCCTGGCCCGTGAGGTGTTGCGTGCCATGCCCTCAAGTCCGGCGGTGCTGGACACGCTGGGCTGGATCGAGCATCTGCGCGGACGTAACGAGGTGGCGCTTGACCTATTAGCTACGGCGATCACGGCTCTGGGTAGTGTGCCTGAAGCGCATTACCACATCGGCGCGGTGTATCACGCCTTGGGGCAGGACCGCTGGGCGCGGTACCACCTGCAACAGGCGGCGGCCGGTGGTGATAATGAACCGGGTGTGGCCGAAGCTCGCGAACTGATGTCACAGGTCGTGGAAGTTGTTCAATGAACTCGTACCCAGGCCGTCTGCGTGGCGGAGTTACCTGGGGACGCGCGGGTTGCTGCTGGATGCGGCATCGGGCATCAGCGGGGTGGTGACTTCGGCCGGCTCAAGCGGGATGGTCAGGCTGAACGTCGCTCCCTTGTCGGGGGAACTATCTAATTCGATCGTGCCTTGAAGCAGCTGGGCGAGCTCCTGGCTGATGGTCAGGCCCAGGCCGGTGCCGCCGTGCTCCTTGGTGACGCCGGGATCGAGCTGAACAAACTTCTCAAAGATACGGTTCTGGTCATCGAGATGGATGCCCGGGCCGGTGTCCGTGACGCTGATGCGGACGTGCGTCGGGGGCTCGCCGTCGGGTCGCTCCACGAGGACGGTCTGGACGTTCACCTCACCTTGGGGCGGCGTGAACTTGACGGCATTGGCCAGGAAGTTGAACAAGACCTGTTGTAGCTTGCCGGCGTCGGTCTGGACCTTGGGCAAGTCAGGCTGGACCTTCTGTCGCATCGTGATCTGCTGCTTTTCAGCCAGGGGTTTGATCAGATTGATCAGGCCCTCAAGCGTATCGGCGATGCTGACCGGGCTCAGGCGCAGCTCCATCCGGCCGGCCTCTATCTTGGCGATATCCAGCAGGTCATTGATCAGGTCCAGCAGACGCCGACTGGAGGTGATGATGTTCGCGGCGTAGCGTCGGCGTTTCTCGTCTTTTGGGTCGTCCTTGCCGGCTAGCGCCTCGCCAAGCACCTCGGCAAACCCGATGATCGAGTTCAACGGTGTTCGCAGTTCGTGCGACACGTTGGCCAGGAACTCGCCCTTGATCTTGTTGGCTTCGTACAGGGCGACGTTGGACTCGGCGAGCTCCCCGAGCTTCAGGTCCAGGCTCTTGTTGATCGAGCGCATCTGGTCCTGGTTGTGCTTGAGGTTCTCGAGCATGGTGTTGAACATGTCCGAGAGGTTCTGGAACTCGTCACCTGTGTTGATGTCCGAGCGGATGTTCAGGTCGCCCTCCGACACCTTGGAGGCGTAGCCGTGCAACAGTCTGACCGGCGAGAGGATGATGCGTGTGGTGATGAACCAGAACGCACCGATCGCCAGCAGGCCGGAGATCATGCCCGCGGTGACGAGATAAATCGCGTTGAGTGTTCGCTGCTTCGGTGCGTCTTCGTCGCGCAGGTTGATCAGCAACACCATTTCCACGGGGTTCGCCAGTGCCGCGCCACCGACCCCCGGGCTGAATCCGCTGGCTGCGCCGCCACGGACGCTTTCGAGATCGGACTTACGGATCGCACGTGCGTAGCGGTAGTAGGTCTGCTGCTGTGAATCCAGGGCGGGCTCGAACAGCTCGAAACTGGTGGGACGTAGCTCGAACAGCTCCAGGGCCTGGCTGAAAAAGACATCCGTCCCCGCCTGAGATTCAAAGCGATCTCGTGCAATCAGAGACACGGCCTTGGACACCCCCGGCGGCAGGCCGCCTGCGTCCTGTTGGATTTCGTTGAGCTCGCCGCCGAACCGGATCTCGTCTGCGAGCCACCACTGGGAAAGGTCCTGGGCACGCTGAAGCGGGCCACGCTCAACCAGCGCCTGCATGCGTAACGCCACCACGATCAGCGCCGCGGTCAGGATCAGCACGACCGCTGCACCAAACATCAGTTGGCACTTACTGGCAAGGCTGATACGTAGGCGTCGGGGCATGAGGGTATTCTAGCGAACCAAAACACTTTCGAGGCCCGGATCACCTCGCAGGCACGTCGTCCCTCAAATCACGGCAGATTATCCGGTCCCGCCAACTCAACCCAGCCGCATCGCGGGCCGCCTCAGATAACTCATCCACCGCCACAGCATCTCGACCGGCCCCATCCTAAAGTGCCGTAGCCACAGCACCGATGCCGTGATCTGTACCGCCCAAATCCCGGCCACGACGGCAAGCTGTCCGGCATATCCGACCGTGCCAAACAGGTCGAGCTGATGGATCGTCCCGTAGAAGATCAATGTGCAGATGACGGACTGGCCGAGGTAGTTTGTCAATGCCGTCCGCCCGACCGCCGCAAGCGCGCTCAAACGAGGCGCCAGCCGGCTTCGACACAGCAGCATCACCACGCCGACATAACCCAGCGCCAGCGCCACGCTGCCGACATAGTTGTACAGCGACCCTAAGAAGAAGGATTCCGCCGTCTCACGGGCGCCCACAGGGTAGACCAGCAGCCCGGCCACGATCAACGGCACACCGATGAGCAGACCCGTCGCGATCAGGCCGGCATACACCCGCGCCGAGGCCGTGCCGCGCAGCACCCCCAGCTTCAGCAGGCCCATGCCGATCAGCATCATTCCCCCGGCCCGCCACAGGCCCCAGATCGCAAAGTAAAACGTCTGCATCATGAGTGAGCTCGGGACACGGTGGCTTAACTGTGTCACCCACCCGCTGCGGTACGTCGCTGTTTCCCATACGACCTGCTCCGAGCCCGGCTGGAGCATCACCAGAAACTCCGCTTGTGCTTCGGCGGGCCAATTTGAGAAGGTCAACCCGAAGAATACGTTCAACAGCGCACCGATTATCAGGAAACACACACCAAACGAGATCAGCAACCAGGGCCAGATACGACGCAAAAGGAATAACCATAGCCCGCACAGCGCATACGTCACAAGCACATCGCCATACCAGAGCACGTAGGCATGAAAGAAACCGATCAGCAGCAGGCCCGCCATGCGCCGATAGTGCAGCCCGGCCGATCCCAGCCCCTGCTGATCGCGGTGTTCGTACATCAACACGACACCCGCGCCGAACAGCATCGAGAACAACGCCATGAACTTCTGGTCGGCAAACAACGACGTCAGCCACCACGCCGCATGGTCAAGCCCCGAGATCGGCCCGGCCGCCTCCGGGTTCATATACGCGCCCGAAACCATCGCAAAAGAACGGATGTTCATCAGCAGGATGCCCAAGAGCGCAAAGCCACGCAGCACATCGATAGCGACGATCCGTTCGCGAGCCTGGATCGGCCCGGCATTCGTTTGATTGGATAATGTCATCGGCGCGATCCCCTTGCGAGAACTGCACCCGCCCCTGCATGGTTCTGACTATGGTGTGGTTAGTCGTATACCCACGGGATTCATGGCAACGGCGTTCGTGTTACCCCGGGGGCAGGTCACCGGGATCGATATCCGGTTGTCTGCCGGTGTCGCTGACGTTGACTTTGGCGCGGCCGGCGTCCGTCTTGCGGGCGTTGCCGGCTCCGCGGGGCATGGCGATCACGCCGGTGCGTGCCAGCTCGACGATGCCGTACGGGCGGGCGAGTTGGACGAAAGCCTCGATCTTGTCCTCGGTGCCGGATAGCTCGACCATCATCCGGTCTTCGCTGATGTCAACGACCTTGGCGCGGAAGACATTGGCGAGCTCGATCAGCTCGTTGCGGTGGTGTCGGCTGCCGGGCTCTTTGCCAGCGGTGGTGACCTGCAGGAGCATCAGGTCGCGCTCGACGTAATCAACCGTGGAGTAGTCCACGACCTTGACGACGGGCACGAGCTTCTGGAGCTGCTTGCGGACCTGCTCGAGCATAGCCGCGTCGCCGTTGACCACGATGGTCATCCGGGACAGCTCGGGATTCTCGGTCCGGCCGACAACCAGTGAGTCGATGTTGAAGCCGCGGGCGGCGAACATGCCGGCGACCTGGGCGAGTACGCCGGGCTCGTTGGTGACCAGGGCGGCAATGACGTTACGCATGATGGGTGTGTTGTCACTCATGTCAGGCATCATAGGTTGGAGTTGGCCCGAGCCCAAATCAGGCGCTGGGGCAAGGTGGGTCGGGGGTGACACATGTACAGACAAAATAGGCTCGTGAGGGCTCGCTTGATCAACCCACGTCGACTTACACTCATGGTCGGGGGTGTGGAAAACGTGTGCGAAAAACGAATTGGCCTGTTTGGCTCAAGTTAATCCACTCATCGGTAATGTAAGTAGTCCTGACTTGTCGTGTTGACCCAGCGTATCACCTGTGCCCATAAAGCTATTACGCTCAATAGCTAATGCAGTCTGATTCTAAGTTGTCCGTACGACCCGATCCAGCTGGATGTATGTGTGCAGATGGTTAGCGTGGTTGCGTCAGCCTATGTGGAAAATGGTTGCCGCCGGGGTTTTAAGTCACGCTAAGTGTGAGCGTTAGGTTAACTGCCCCACCTAATGGATAAACCGCATGTCGGCAAAGTTCGGGATGATCCGCATGCCTCCCTCGCTCCAGGCGAACGGAGCGGGGAAGTAAACGAAGAACGCACGACCCATCATCATCTCACGTGGCACAATACCGTCACGTGAGTTGTCTGTGATGTCCTCGGAGAAGTAGCGCTGACGGACCCATAGGGCGTCAGGCGGTACGTTCTCGTGATTACCTGTACGGTTGGGGCCGGGCTCGGGGTCCCAGAATCGGCCGTCATCGCTAAGCGGGCTGTTGTCGCCGATGCAGAAGTATTCATCGCTATTGAGCGTCATTGGCCGTACGCGGTCGGCCATAACCTTGCCCTGAGCGTTGCGTACCAAGCCGCCTCGAGCCGCGAGGGCGGGATTGCTGGAGGCATAGTAGAGGTCACGATCGAGTTCGACTTGGTGGAGGGTCGCGCCGCTTCCGGTCAGTTGGACCGAAATCTCGGGGAAGCGTGCGGGTTTTGGTCGTGAGATGAGTTGCTCTTCGGACAACTCGCTTTCGTAGACATAGCGCAGCTGTCGTCGGCCGTCGATAAAGATCGCGATCTCCTGATCAACCGCCCAGAGTTCGATAGTGGTGGCTTGTTCGGACTTCAACGGCGGGCCATTGGCGGCCAGGAGTTCGACCTCGATGTCGCTGGCCGGATCGGTGGTGGTCAGCTTGATCTTGCCGTCTGTCGCGACGTGTGCGGTGATGGTCTGTGTGGGTCCGGTGAGGCGTGTTTCAGTTGAGAGGCTGATAGTGGTGTCAGCCGAGTCGGGCAGGACTGTGAGCGCGAGGCGGATGTCTTCGATCTCGTGGGCATAGCCGGCGGGTTCATACTGGTTGTAGGCGTAGATGGTGGGGAGTTCGGATCGGCCGCTGCGGTGGAAGTCGAAACTGATCTTGCCGGGTTCACCCCCGAGGTAGCGGTATTGGCGTGGCTGCTTAAAGTCCCACTCCCCTTCGTTGGCATTCCATGGGATGTACCAGCGGTTGGCCGAGAGACGTTCGCCCGGGCCCATCAACGCGCCGTTGTCCCGTGGGACGTACTGCGAATGGTAGATCGGTTGCCAGACCGCTCGCTGGACCTTCAGGGCGTCGCCTTTTCGTGCGATCTTCCAGGTATCCTCGCCCTCGGCCTGCGTATACACGTTGCCGTCAAGCAGGCGGATGGATTCGTTCGGTAGGCCGACCAGCCGCTTGATGAAGTTGGTGTTGGGCTGATGGGGGGCTTTGAAGACAACGACGTCCCAGCGTCTGGGCTCGCTCAGGGTGTAGATGTATTTATGGACAAGGATGCGGTCCCCGGGTCTGGCCCTGGCCTGCTTGTTCATATTGATTTTGTAACGGCACATGGGGCAGACCGAGCCACCGGCCGCGCGAGGTGGGGTAATCATCCGTCCGTGCTCGTCAACAGAGCCGCGGTGGCTGTCGCTGTAGTTGATCTTGAAGTCGTAGCCGCACTGCTCGCATTCCACGCGGTAGTGGGCGCCCAGCAGGGTGGGGGCCATGGAGCCGGTTGGGATGACAAACGCCTCGACGACGTAGGCCCGGAAGACAAACGCAAGGATGAAGGCAATAATAATCGACTCGAAAGTCTCTTTGATCGTCTCATCGGTCTGGGGCTGGGCCTTCTTGGCTGGGGCAGCGGGCACGTCTGCCGCGTCGGCCGAGGCCTCGGACACAGAGGCATCCGGCGTTTGGAAGGTGTCGGAATCGGCCGTGTCTGCCTCGGGATGACCATCCTCCGAAAGGGGGGCGTCGTCGTTGGCATCGGGGTTTTCGGGGTTGGTTTGCTTCACGGGATGGCTGGCCCTAATCTCTTGTGCTTAAACCGCATGTTGTGCCGGTCTTGGGGCGTCGTGCCCGGGTCGGTGGGCGGATTGTACCGGCAAGCGGGGGTTGTTGCCGACGCATACCCTGTGCCCCGATTGGGGACGGAACCCATAGCGATCATTACGGATACATAACAACACATGTTCACGCCGTTACCCGCACAATTCTTCGTCAGTATGGTGATTATCGCCGTCGTCCTGCACATGATCCTCGGGGCCTGTGCGTACCTGATCTTCCTGGAGCGGAAGGTCGCGGCGTGGAGCCAGGACCGTGTCGGCCCGAACCGGACGAACTTCTCGTTCGGCCAGGACAATATCTGGCGGGCGCTCAAGCTCAACTTCATGAATACCGCTTTCTTCTTCGGCCTGGGCCAGGCGCTCGCCGACGGCATCAAGCTGATCTTCAAAGAAGACTACACGCCACCTCACGTGGACCGTATCCTGTTCTGCATGGCGCCGGTGCTGGTGGTCGTGCCCGCGATGTTGGGCTGGGCGGTCGTGCCCTGGGGCGGGATCTATGACTTCCCGGGCCTGAGCCTGGGCAGTTGGGAGATCGCCGAGGCCGGGCGCGTGGTCGTGACGGTTGCGCCGATCTCGATCGGAGTGATCTTCATGCTGGCGGTGTCGTCGCTGGCCGTGTACGGCGTGGTGCTCGGCGCTTACGCCTCGAACAACAAGTACTCGTTTCTGGGTGGCCTGCGAGCCACGGCCCAGATGCTCAGCTACGAAATCCCGATGGGCGTGTGCGTGCTGGTCGCGATCCTGTGCTTCAAGTCCAGCGACACGACGGTGATCGTCAACCAGCAGGCCGGCGGTGCGTGGGGTCTGTTCATGCACCCGCTGCTGGCGGTGATCTTCTTCACCTGCGTGCTGGCGGAGTGCAACCGCGCCCCGTTCGACCTGGCCGAGGCGGAGCAGGAACTGGTCGGCGGGTTCCACACCGAGTACAGCTCGATGAAGTGGGCCCTGTTCTTCCTGGCCGAATACATGCACATGATCACCGGCTCGGCGTTCTTCACGATCCTGTTCCTGGGCGGCTGGGACATCGCGCCGTTCAGCAGCTACAGCGGCTACGAGATCCTGCCGACGCTCGCCGGCGGCGATCATCCCTGGTGGGTGGCGCTGCTGATCGTGTTCATCAAGTTCAACGTCTTCGTCGGCAAGATCGTGACGCTGCTGTTCATCATGATGTGGATACGTTGGACTCTGCCGCGATTACGGTTTGACCAGCTGATGAAACTTGCCTGGCGCGGGCTGATCCCGATCTCGATCGCCGTCATGCTGGCGACCGGCATCATGGTCTTCTGCAAGATCGACCCGCAGGCCTACTGGTGGGCCTACGCCCTGGTGAACATTACCATCGGTGTGACCTCAGCGTTGATCGCGCCACACCTGCCGTCCCCGAGCGTCAACCGCCGGGTTCCGCTGGCCGGCTCACGATTCAACCCGCCTGCTGAGGCTGAAGGCGCAGTGTGAGTGGATTGATCTGAGATGAATAGGTGATACGGCGATCTTCGATCACCCGCTAAACGTCGGTATACACACCAGCTTAACTACGATTATTTCTTTGTTAATATCGATTCAGATTGACGGCTGACCTTGACGCGGGGGGTCTTGTGATGACAATGGCGAGGTCAGTTTTCAAGGCCGACGCACTCGCGGGTCGCTGACGGTTGAATTTTCGTATGTCATCGGTTTCAGGCTTCGGCCCGATAGCGCGTCAAGGGGGTTCTGCATGATCAAGTTTCGTTGCGAGCATTGCGGTCAGAAGCTGGGCGTCCCGGAGCAGTACGCCGGTAAAGCGGTCCGCTGCACGGGCTGTAAGCAGGGAGTTCGTGTACCGGCGCTTGAAGTCGAAGAGCCGGAGCCTGCGCTTGAAGACGTATTAGGTTATGAGGTCGACGAGCCCGCGGCCGACAGCGGCAGCCCATTCGACGACCTGGACATGCTGGGCGGGGAACCTGCCGGGCTGAACGAATTACCCGCGGCCCCGGCCTCCACAGGTGGGGGTGAGGGTAGTTGTCCGAAGTGCGGGGCATCGGTCGGGCCGCAGGCCGTGATCTGTATCCATTGCGGACACAACCTTAAGTCCGGCGGGAAGATGAAGACCAAGGTCGGTAAGGAGAAAGTGAGTTCCGGCGGTGGCGGGGCCGGCGTGACAGGTCGAACGGTGGTGTCTTGGTTGGTCGGCGGTGTGGTTGCAGGTGTCGGCGGTCTGCTCTGGTTTGTCGTATTCTTGTTTGGCTTTGAGCTTGGCTTATTGGCATGGGGAATCGGTGGATTGACCGGTTTCACCGTGGCGGCGATCAATCGACAATACAGCGTCACAGCCGGTATCGGGGCGGCGGTTGTGGCGTTAAGCGGTATTTCGATCGGGAAGGGGTTGATCTATCTGGCTATGCTCGGCGCGTCGATGCTGCCCGATGCGGTGGACACGTTTGGTAATGCGATGAAAGACGTTGTGCTCAATGATCCGGTGGCCTTCCGAGAAACATATAGCTTGCATATGCATGAAGAACGGTTGTTCGAGCCTGAATTACAGGCACGGATTGATGCTGTGCCCGAAGATGAATTCTTCGACGAACAGCTAATCAACGACATCGATCAAGCCGCCGCTTCGCGTATATCAGCAATGAGCCAGGACGACAAACAGGCTTTTGTCGATGAGATGTTCTCGTTCGAGGAAGAAGTTGAAAGTGATCCCGAACTGGCGGCAGATGTGGATGAACTAAGGAATCTGGATCCCCTAGCCGAGACATTTTCACTGTGGGACCTGTTGTGGTTCCCTTTGGCTCTGGGTACGGCGTACCAGATCGGCCGTGGCAATGAGTAGCCTGCCGGGTGGTTTTCAAATTGGGGATTGTCCTACAGCGGGATAATAATCGGAACTGTTTACTCGCCGTCGGGTTTGTCCTGGCGGTAGAGGTCCAGGTAGAACTCGAGCAAGTCTTTGCCGTGCATGCTCTTGGTGCGTGTGTGCTGGAAGCCGACGTGGTCGAACAGGCCGACGGCGACGTCGCGTTCGAAGCGTGTGTCGAGGCGCACTTTCAGGTAGCCGTGATGCTTGCAGTGATTGATCGCCGTCTCCAGGAGCTTGTCGGCGATCGGGGTCTGCTGGTGCTCGGGTTCGACGCGAAGCCGGCGCACCTCGGCGGTGTGGGGTTCATCGCTGGCGACGCCGATCATGCCGACGACCTGGTCGTTTAACACGGCGACCCAGAAGTGGTGGCGCTCGGAGTCGAAGTACGCCTCGCGCATGTTATCGATATCCGCACCGGAGTCGTTGGGCGCGATCTGTCCGGCGAGCAGGCCGTGATCGTAAAGGCGCAAGACGGCTTGCTGATCGCGGGGTTCGAACGACCTGACGATCAGGCCGGGCAGTGTGTTGTCTGGGTGTGCATCGGTCATGGTCTGCAAGCTGTCCGGCGACGGTAGCCCGCCGGTGGGCCGTGTTCAGAGCGTGGATTATTGTAACAGCCTTGAGCGGTCAGCGTGGCTGGACCGTGAGGAAGGTCAGCTCGTCACGGTCGGTGTCCAGCACCGCGACGGTGTAGCGGTGGGCCCGGCAAAGCGCGCCGGGGTTGATCACCCGTGTGTGGCCTTGGCGTGTGTCCGAGGCCTGGTGCGTGTGCCCGTGGCAGAGGTACCTGGCCTGGCCGGCCATCGCTTCATTCATCACCGAAAGCTGATGCCCGTGGCAGAATACCAGTTCTCCCTCTTCAAGTTCGATCCGGCCGACGGGGTGGTCGACCGAAATCCCTAGTCCCCCGGCATAATCGCCCAGTGCCCGGGCGTCCCAGTCGATGTTCCCGAACACCAGATGGGTGGGGATCGGCTTATCCGAGCCGGGCTGCTGGACGACCAGCTCGTCGATCACCTCGACCGTGCCCACGTCCCCGAGGTGGATCATCCTATCGATCCCGGCCTCGAGCAGGGCCTGGACCCCTTGGCGCGTGGTCATAGCACGTCCGTGTGAATCAGACAGCAGGCCTATCCGAGGCAAAATCAAGTATCCCCATCTGTAAGTTGGCACAAGCCGTACCGGCAGGGAGTGTAGCGGACATTGGCTGACAATAAAACCCCTGTTCGGCGGGGGAGGGGAGATTGGCCGATTTTTCCCACTCTGGGCGGTAATCGCTATGCTTTCAGGCCTGACCTACGACCTTCAAGAGTATGGATCGACCGATGACGGATGTGCTGGCCCAGATCGTGGCGGATAAAAAGCTGGAAGTGCAGGCGGCCAGAGAGGCTTCGTCGATCGACGAGGTCAAGGCCCGGGCCGAGGATGCCCAGGGGCCGCGCAACTTCTTCGCCGCTGTGACTCGGCCGAAGGGCGCGTTGCGCGTCATCGCCGAGGTGAAGAAAGCCAGCCCGTCCGCGGGTGTGATCCGTGAGGACTTTGACCCGGTCGCCATCGCAAAGGCCTATCACAAAAACGGGGCCGCCGCGATCAGCTGCCTGACCGACGAGAAGTACTTCCAGGGCTCCTTGGACTACATCGCCCAGATCAAGGAGGCGGTGCCGCTCCCGGTGCTGCGCAAGGACTTCATCATTGATCCGTATCAGGTGTACGAAGCCCGGGCCGCCGGGGCGGATGCGATATTACTGATTGCCGAGTGTCTGGGGGAGCCGCAGTTGATCGACCTGCTGATCCTTGCGACCGAGCTCAAGATGACGGTGCTGCTGGAGGTGCACGACTACGAGAGCCTGATCCAGGTCAAGAGCCACGTCGGCTTCCCGCATCCGGGCTACCAACTTCTTGGCATCAACAACCGTGACCTCAAGGCGATGGTCACCGACCTGAGCCACACGATCAAGCTACTGCCGGAAGTCCCCGACAAGGACATCCTCGTCAGCGAGTCAGGCATCCGCACATACGACGACATCAAACGCCTGCAAGAGGCCGGCATCCACCGCGTCCTGGTCGGCGAACACCTGATGCGTCAGCCTGATGTGGGGACGGCACTGCGTCAGCTCACGGGGCAAGACGCCTAGCGGGTATACTGTCGCCCATGAAAACACGGCATAACTTCGGCGTTGGGACAATTCTTCTCGTGCTCTGCCTGGCGTTCATGGGGGCGTGTTCTCAGACATTTGCGGACGATCACGGGGGCACTGTTGAAGACAAGCCGCGTGTCCTGCTGCTGACCGGTCAGAATAATCACGACTGGGAACGCACCCATGTCGTGTTCAAGGAAGTATTGGAGGAGACCGGCCTGTTCACGGTCGATACATGGCTGGCCCCGGGGCCGGATACCCCTGTCGATCAGATCAATGCGCCCGACTTTCGGAAGTACGCCGTCGTTATCTGGGATTACAACCCGCGTCACCGTTTCGACGTTGAGTCGTTCGAAGAAAACTATCAGTGGCCTGCGGAACTCCGGCAGGCGTGGGAGGATTACATCCGTGGCGGGGGCAAGGCATTCATGATCCACGCCTCCAACAACGGCTTCCCGGGTTGGACAGCCTACGAAGACATGGTCGGGTTACTTTGGCGATCGCCCGCCTGCGGGCATGCGCTGCACTTTGATAAGCAAGGCAACCCCGTCAAGACCCCCAAGCACGAGGGCCATGGTGCCGGCCACGGCAAGAAGCATGATTACGTGATCCGCCACCGCATGCCGGACCACCCGGTGTTGGATGGACTGCCCGAGACCTGGCTGCATGCCTTCGACGAACTGTATCACTGGCAGCGCGGTCCGTGTCCCGACACGATGCAGGTCCTGGCGACCGCGTGGAACGACAAATCCATCGGCGGGACCGACCGAGACGAGCCGATCCTGTGGCAGATCCCCTACGGCGAGGGGCTGGTCATGACCTGGCTGCCCGGGCACCTGTGGCGAGGTCAGGAGAACACCGACGCGCTGCACTGTGTTGGCTTCCGTACGATCCTGCAGCGTAGCGTCGAATGGCTGGCGACCGGTGAAGTGACCCAGCCCGTGCCAGAGGATTTTCCCGGTCAGGATAAAACGTCACTGATCGATGCGGAGTGATCCTGCGGGGGCTCGACAGGATCAGGGAGATCAAGATCAAGTGAAGGATCGGTATGAAGCTGAACGACCTGTCTCGACGCCAGTTCCTGTACTCCACGGCTGCATTGGGTATGACGGCGGCGGTGGGGGCACCCTTGGCGGCTCAGACGCCGGGCATTGCCGCACAGCGAGCGGAAACCAAGCTGCGTGTGCTATCGATCGGGGTGCAGGGGACGATCGGCGGCGAAGACCGTAAGCAGGTCAATAAACACGACCGGGCGGAGATCGTCGGTCTGTGCGACGTGGATTCTGAGACGCTGGCCAAAGCGGCACAAGACCACCCGGAAGCATTCACCTGTGCGGACTACCGAGAAGCCTTTGATAAGCACGGTGATCAGTTCGATGCTGTCATAGTCGCGACGCCGGACCATTCGCACTGCGCGATCATGACGCTCGCCTTGTCGAAGGGCAAGCATGTCTATGGCCAGAAGCCGCTCGTGCATCAGCTCGAAGAGCTACAAATCCTCGCGGACGCCACCCATGCAAGGCCAGACCTGGTCACGCAGACCGCCAATCAGCGCATCCAGTCAGAGCACCGTCGCGCCGCGGTGGATATCCTCCGGGCCGGCACGCTTGGCAAAGTGATCGAGGTGCATGTGTCGTACGGGGCGGGGTCTCTGCGGCCGGATGATTATTACTTTGGTGATGGTGTGCTCAGCGATCCGATCGATCCGCCGGCACATATTGACTACAACCTCTGGCTCAACGGTGCTGCAGATGTGCCGTGCCGAGCCAACATGCTCCAGCGGAAGTGGCGGAGCTGGTGGGATTACGGCTGCGGGCAGATCGGCGACTGGGTCGTGCACCTGGTGGACGTGGTGTTCTACGCTTATCCCGAGTTGATCAGCCCCGATTGGGTCTGCACCCGGACCCCAACGCGAGACCTGTCCCACTTCCATGCGGAGCATGTCACGTCCACACTCAGCTACGCCGTGTCGGGCGAGCACTTCGCCAACTCGACATGCAACTTCTACTTCTACGACAGCCACATCAAGCCGACCCGCAAGCAGCTGGGGCTTGGCGAGGGGGACTGGCCGGACAGTATATTTACCGCGGTGGTCTGTGAAGGCGGGACGCTGGTGTTGGCGCCGAGCGGTCCGCTGGAGGTCTGGCGAGACGGCAAGAAAACCGAAGGGTTGGCGATGCCGGGCTTACCAGAGTATGAGACGTTTAATCACTGGCACGCTTGGGTGGACAAGGCTTTGGGCGTGGAAACGCCACACCTGTGGACGCCGTTTGACGTGGGCCTGCGCTGCACGGAGGTGGGGTTGCTTGCCGTGAAGGCCGCGAAGTACCCCGGGCAGGTGCTTCACTGGGACCGTAGCAAGCTGGCGTTCACGAACCACGCGGAAGCAACGGCCTCGACCGTTCGGCGTGTGTATCGCCGGGGATTCGAGCCGGTGCGTCTCGGATAAGGCCATGACTCGCCAAACGCCTGGTTATCGACATAATAGTCGCTTGCCGAATCTGATTATTACTCCAACTGGAAGGATGAGGAAACGATGACAGTGAGAACCTACGTGAGCATGATTGTGATGTGTATCGCGTCTCTGGCCTTTATCACCACGGCGTATGGTGAGGAGGCGGAGACTGCTGCTGAAGCGCCGGCGGATACCGGCGTGCGTGTGGTGGGTAAGGCGGTGCTACCCGAGGATTACACCGCTGAGGATGTCGATTGGTCTAAGAGCCAGGCGGGTTTGATGAGGTTGTGCACTAAGCCCTTACCCGAATTGCCTGAGGGCTGGGACGCCATGGACGGGGAGGCTAAGGACACGTGGCTTCGAGAATGGGCCATGGCCGACGAGGCGAACGCCGCGTTCTTCAAGGACAACTTCCCCGCCGACGGGGCGCGGCCCACATTCTTGGATCTGGCTGAAGACGGCGTTTTCGAGTTTAAGCAACTCAAGCCGGGCTTGTATCGTTTGCAAACGATGTTGGCCTTGCCCGTGCCGGAAGCGGACGCCGATCGCATCGAGGCGATCCGTGGCTTAGCCGTGCAGTATATCCAAGTCCCGCACGACGCGGTCGGGAAAATCCAGGCCGGTGCCCTCCCCCCGCAGGTTGTTCCCAAGATGATCAGTCTCGACATCAAGGTTGGCGACCTTGCACCGGACTTTGAGTACCAGGACATCGCGACGAACGAACAGCGTAAGCTAAGCGATCTGCGCGGCGGCTTCGTGCTTGTCGACTTCTGGGCGACCTGGTGCGGGCCCTGTATCCGCGAAACGCCCAACCTGATCGAGGCCCATAACCAGTTCGCAGAGCGCGGCCTGACGGTGCTTGGCGTTTCGATCGATGATGAGATCGAGAAGCCGGCGGAGTATGCCAAGTCGCATGAAGTACCTTACAGTGGTGGGTTCCTTGGCGCTGGCGAGCCCATGCAGCAGGTCCTGTCGGCCTACGGTATCAAAGGCATCCCGTCGATCTGGCTGATCGGCCCTGACGGCAAGGTCGTGGCGAAAAACCTGCGTGGCGAACGTACCACGGAGGCCATCGAGAAGGCGCTCAGCGAAGCCGAACAGGCCCCGCAGTAAGGTATATATCTCACGACGATCAATAATAAGAACCGGCCGAAGGCAGATGCCTCGGCCGGTTCTTTTGTGATGCAAGTTTGTAACAAAGTGGGGCGGTGACCGGTAGGGTCCGGACCAGTTCAGTCAATACTTCCCGTCCTTGTAGAACTCCATGTCGAATCCGCCAAGGCCATCGGTGTCGGCCTTGATCCTGGCGAGCGTGTCTTGTGCGAGAGCTGTGTAGCTCCGCGCCAGCTGCGCGTTCTGCTTCAACTCATCCGTGTTCTCCATCCCGGAGATCAGGCACGACACCGGCTGCGACCAGACGTAGCTCAGCGCTTCTTTCAGGCTCACATGGTTCGGGATCACGGTGTTCGGCGGCTCAGGCCGTTGGCCCCAGCCCCGCTTTTTGCCGAGCAGTCGGCCGTACGCCAGGGTTTTCATCGCCAGCACACCGTACTGCCGCTCGACCAGGGTCGGCAGCACATTCGTGATAAAGCTGTCGTACTGCGTATCGACCACGTTGATCGGCATCTGCGTCACATCGAAGTCCACGCCCATGTCCTTGAGCCGCTTGAGGAACAGGACGTGAGCCGCGGTGGAACTGTGGCCGGTAAAGCCGATGTGCCTGACGGTTCCTTTTTCCTTGGCTTCGAGGAACACGTCGATCACGCCGTTGTCGAACCGGCGGTTGACGTCGTTCTCGTCCTCGATCGTGTGAACCTGCCAGAGGTCGATCACGTCAACGTCCATCCGCTTGCGTGAATCGTCCAGGTGCTTGCGTGCCTGCTGGGCGTTGCGAGCCCCGGTCTTGGTCATCAGGTAGATGTGGTCACGGTACTTGGGCGTGAGGTACTTGCCGTAGTACCGCTCGCTGCCGCCGTTCTGGTACGCCACCGCGTTGTCGAAGAACCGCACACCCAACTCGATCGCCAGGTCGATGAAGACCGGCACCTCCTCATCCGACATCCGCCCGACGTGACCGCCGCCGACACCCAGCAGCGTGACCGACTCGCCGGTCTTGCCGAGCGCTCGCATTGGCAGCACGCTCCCGAGCACGTCCTTGCTCGCCTCGGTCATGCCCAGTGCGCCCATAGCGGGCAGCAGCGGGGACACTGCCAGCATCTTCATGATTTCTCTGCGTGTGAAGTCAGTCATGTGTGGTTCGCCCTTTAGATGCCTAGATTAATCGGTGCTGGATTGTACACCGTTCAAAGTCACAACAAGCCCATCGTACGAAAGATATACGCTCTGAGGCAGTTGCGGTTCGAGTTCTGCATGACGGATATCGTGGGCGATGTGCGTAAGGTACGCATTCTTTGGCTTGATCTGCTTGATCTCGTCAATTGCTTGCTCAATCGTGAGGTGTGTCGGGTGATGGCGATGACGCAATCCGTCGATCACCAGCACGTCGAGGTCGTGCAGCAGGGGATAGGTCTCCGGCGGGATGGACGACACATCTGTGCAGTAAGCCAGCGACTCACCGTTCAGATCGACGCGGAACCCCACGATCGGCAACCGGCCGTGCATCAGGCGGATCGGTGTCCACGTCGCGCCGTGCAGTTGCAAAGACTCCTGCGGCGTCAGCGTGTGGGGGATCAGCATCGGGATGAACGACTTATTGACATTCTTCTCCGGCGTGAAGACGTAGGGGAACATGTGCCGAAGCGACTCAAGCACACGCGGCTCTGCATGGATGTCGATCGGCTGCTTCATCACGGCATTGAATCGCCGTAAATCGTCCAGCCCGAAGATGTGGTCGGCGTGGGCGTGGGTGTAGAGCACGCCATCGATCCGGTTGATCTTGTGCCGGATGACCTGGTGCCGCATATCCGGGCTGGTGTCGATCAGGTATTGTCGCAATTGGCCCTGTGAATCGGTGTAGGAAACCAAGGCGCTGGTGCGGTCTCGTCGGTCACGGGGGTCGTCGGAGGTGCAGACGTCACAATCACATCCGATCATCGGCACGCCGGCACTGGTCCCCGTGCCCAGGAATGTCAGTTCAAGGCTCATGCGGGCGATTTTAGGCGAACCGGAGGAAGTTGTCCCCGTATGTAGATAAATGGAATAGGCCGGCCCCGCGATGGGTACAATAGCCTGGCGTCAGACCCGCACGAACCGCTACTCGAAAGGGGATACCCATGTTGAAGTCAGCAGCTTACACCGTCTTGTCTATTATGGTTGTGATGACGTTTACCGCCTCGGCCGTCTTTGCCGGGGACAATCCCTACCCAAGCGAATGGTTCTTTGGTGATGAGAACCAACGGGCCAAGCACGACGCCATGATCGGCAAGGCCGCGCCCAAGCTGGACCTCAACGACTGGATCAACGGGGAGCAGACCGAAGAAACCCTGAAGAACAAGATCCGCGTCGTGGACTTCTGGGCGACTTGGTGCGGCCCTTGCATCGGCTCGATCCCCCACAACAACGAGATGGCCAAGCACTACGCCGAGAAGGGTGTGGTCGTCATTGGCGTATGCGGATCAAGCAACGGCCAGGAGAAGATGGCCGACGTCGCTGAGGAACACAAGATCGCTTATCCGGTGGCCAAGGACCATACGCTGGAAAGTGCCAAGGCCTGGAACGTGATGTGGTGGCCGACCTACGCGGTGGTGGACCGCAACAACGTGGTCCGTGCCGTAGGCCTGAAGCCCAACCACGTCGAAGCGGTGGTCGACTCGATCCTTGAAGAGCAGCCCTGGGAATCGGAGGAAGACGCTGAGGGCGAAACTGAAGCGCATGCTGAAGCAGCCCCCGCGGCCGCGGCCATTGACCCGGGCTGGCTGGAAGGCAGCGCCGAGCAGCGTGAACGCTTTGCAGGCATGGAGGGCCAAGCCCCGCCGGCGCTCGCGGTCGAAAACTGGATCAACAGCGAAGCATTAAAGCTCGAAGACCTGAGGGGCAAGGTCGTCTTGGTTGACTTCTGGGCGACATGGTGCGGCCCGTGTATCGGCTCGATCCCGCATACCAACGAACTGATGGCCAAGCACGCCGACGAGGGCCTGGTCATCATCGGCGTCTGCTCCAGCCGAGGCGGCGAGAAGATGGCGAGCACCGCCGAGGAGCACGGGATTCAGTACCCCATCGCCGTGGACGTCGAACGCGACACCGTGGATGCCTACAAGGTCAACGGCTACCCGGACTACTTCCTGATCGACCGTGCGGGCAAGCTGCGTATCGCCGACTGTAAGAACAGCTCGGTGGACGACGCCGTCAAAGCTCTGCTGGCTGAGCCCGCCCCGGAGCAGACGGTATCTGTTGATTGACAAACACGAACGACTGAGGTTACATTCCCGACATGAGCCAGTGCTTTGCCCCCGCTACCAATGCCCCGTACCGCAATAATGATGCGGCGAGGTATCCGTACGCGAGGTAGGCGAACCAGACTCAATCCAATGAAGTCGACTCGGCCCGTCTCGTGTGAGGCGGGCTTTTTTATTTGGCTGAATATTGTCAGGAGGCATGCGATGGATGCGCGATGGGACACGGCGATCCCCTATTACAAACGATCTGGCCTGCATATCGAGGTCTACGACGAGATGGAATGGCCACGCAATGGGCCTGATGAGCGGTTCCTGGTTGAGTTGGCAGTGGAATCGGGCGGCCCCGTGCTTGAACTGGCCTGCGGGACGGGGCGGGTCGCCTGGCAGATCGCTGAGGCCGGGCATGAGGTTGTAGGTCTTGACCTGCACGAGGGCATGCTCGCCGCCGCCGAAGCGAAGCGCTCGGGGTACCCAAGCGATACCAACGCACGTATGCGCTTTGTGCAGGGAGATATGACCGGCTTCGAGCTCGATCAACAATTCAAACTGATCTACATCACATTCCGCTCATTCCAGGCGCTGTTGACACCCCAAGCACAGCGAGATTGTCTGCGTTGTGCCTGGCGACATCTCGAGCCCGGCGGACGGCTGATGCTCAACCTGTTCGACCCGAGGCTGTCACGCTGTGATGTCGATTGCGATCACCCGCCTGAGTTCTACGTTGTACGTAATCCCGTGACAGGCCTGGAGGTCGAGCAGCGGATGATCGAACGCTTTAACGATCCGTTAAGCCAGACCTTCAAGATGTTGGGGGTGATGCAAGAAAAGGATGCCGAAGGCAACATCGTTCGAGAGGAGTATGAGCGCTTGGACCTCCGCTGGACGTTTCGTCATGAGATGCGGTATCTGCTGGAGCTTTGCGGTTTTGAGGTGTTGGCTGAGTACAGCGACTTCGACAAATCGCCCCCGACTTATGGTCAGGAACAGGTCTGGGTGGCGCGGAAAGTCACAGATGCTTGAACCTCACACCGACCCGGAAGCGATCGCCGGCAGGTCCAGCCCGTCAAACCGGCCGGCCTCGTACTGGACGTGTGCGAGGCCGGCGATCATGGCGGCGTTGTCCAGGCAATAGGCGAACGCGGGGATGCGCATCGTTAGACCGAGTTCTTCGCCCAGCTCCGCCACGCGCGTGCGCAGCAGTGAGTTCGCGCTGACGCCGCCGCCGATGACCAAGGACCTTGGAGGATCGCCTTGCATGGTCATGTGTTTCACAGCACGCTTGAGCTTCATGATGACGGCATCGACCGCAGCGGCCTGGAAGCTCGCGGCGATGTCGGCAATCTGCCGGTCGCTCAGGTCGTCGGCGCTGCGCTCGAACCGCGCGTCCGCGCCCCGGCCGACGGGGTGGCCCCGGACCGTGTAGAGCACGGCGGTCTTCAGGCCGCTGAAAGAAAAGTCCAGGCTGTCGCTGCCGAGCATCGAGCGGGGGAGTTTGTGGGCTGTCGGATCGCCTTGCTGCGCGAGCTTATCGAGCAACGGACCGCCGGGGTACCCGACGTTAAGGATGACGGCGGCTTTGTCGTAGGCTTCACCGACCGCGTCGTCGATGGTCGAGCCGATCAGCGCCAGGTTGGTAGGGGAGGTCATGGCATACAGGCTGGAGTGCCCCCCTGACACGACAAGCCCAAGCGCGGGGAAAGTGAGCGGGCCGGCATCATCGGTTTGGCCGTTGGTGTCTGTCAGCGTTGCGGCGTGCAGGTGGGCCCGGACATGATCCACGCCGATCAGCGGTTTGCCGGTCGCCCAGGCCAATGTCTTTGCTGCGCTGACCCCGACGAGTAGTGAACCGATCAGGCCCGGTCGATGGCCGACCGCGATCGCATCGATTTGGTCAAGCGACACATCGGCCTGCTTGAGCGTCTCTTGGATCACGGGGTTGATGTTCTGAAGATGAGCCCGGCTGGCGATCTCGGGCACCACGCCGCGATACCGCTCATGCAGCTTGTGCTGGGCCGCGACCACGTTGGACATGACATGCCGGCCGTCACGCACCACGGCGGCGGCGGTCTCGTCGCAACTCGATTCGATGCCAAGGATGAGCGTCAAGGCTGGGTCACCGGCTCGGGGGTGGCTTCAGGAGTCGCTTCAGGCTCAGCCTCGGTTGGTGCTTCCGGTGCCTCTTCGGGCGAGGCTTCAGCTTCCGTTTCGACTTCAGGTTTTACCTCGACCTCAACATCTGCCTCCGGCTCAACCGTTTCGGTCACCTTCTTCTCTTTGTCAGGTACCTCAGCTTCGGGCTTTGGCGCTTCGGGTGCTTGCTCGATCACTTCGGCTTCTGGTTCTTCCGCGACGGGTTCCTTGGATGGGGTTTTCACGATATCCGTTACGTCAGCATCAGGTGTTGTTGTCGGATCAGCAGGTTCCGGCTCCACATCGCTGCTCACCTGCTCATCCGAAACAGGATCGTCTTTATCTTCCACCAGTTCGGACTCGACTTTGGCAAGTTCTTCAAGCAGCAGTGATCGTCGCCTCTCTAGCAGCTCGCGCTCACGCTGGCGGACCAATTCGTCGCCGTTGGATTCCCCGACGGTCGGCCAGTCGCCTGTCTCCAGCTTCCCAAGCAAAGCGGTCAAGGCGGCGGCGAGTTGGGGATCATGTAACTGGTCCTTGATGTATTCGGGCGTGATGCTCGCGAGGTCGTCGTGGCCGTTGCCCGCACGCAGGATGTCGGCCTCACGCCGGGTGGTCAGCATGTTCTCGTAGTCATCGTATGACATGGGCACATACGCGCCCTCGTCAGGATCGACGCCCCAAACCTCGGCATCCGGCCGGCGGTGGATGTTGCGCCCGCTCGGCAGGTAGTAGTACGCACCCGTGATCTTTAAGGCCCCCATACCGCTGTTCAGTTCGCGGACCTGTTGGACGCTGCCCTTGCCGAACGTGCGCGTCCCCACGAAGAGCGCCCGCTCGTTGTCCGACAACGCACCGGTCACCACCTCTGATGCCGAAGCGCTGCCTTCGTTAGCCAGCACCACGATTGGCGTGTCCGGCATGAGCGTTTCATCGGTGGAATCGTAGACGACCTCGGGGGTCCGGCGTCCCTTGGTAGAAACGATGCGCTGCCCCTCGGTCAGGAACAGGTCGCATATCTCGACCGCTGCATCCAGCAGCCCGCCTGGATCGAAACGCACGTCGAGGATCAGGCCTTCTACGTCCTGCTCCTTCAGCTGGGTGAGGGCATCGGCCAACTCTTCCACTGTCTTGCCGGTGAACTGGCTGATGCGAACGTAGCCGATCTTGTTGGTGTGGTCGATCATGAAGTCGAAGCTCTGGTCGGCTTGCCGACGCGCGCCTCGGACGGTCTGCACGTTGATCCGGGCGCGTGTGATCGTGATGTCAAGCTCTTCACCACTGACACGGCGGACGGTGAGCATGACGTCGGTGCCCGCCTCGCCCTTGATGAGGTCGATCACCTCGCTCTGCGACAAACCCTGAGTGGTCACACCGTCGACCGCGAGGATGATATCGCCTGCCATGATCCCCGCCTCCCATGCCGGAGAATCCTCCAGCGGGGTCACGATCCGCGGCCGGCCGTCGAGCATGTCGATCTCGGCACCGATCCCGGAGAAGGAGCCGGTCAGCCTGCTCTCGAACTGATCGACATTCTCGGTCGGGACAAAAACGGTGTGCGGGTCTTCCAGCGATGCGATCATGCCGTGCACGGCGGACTCGATCAGCTCGAGCTGATCCGGCTCTTCGACGTAACTGTTGACCAACTCGTGTCGGATCTCGACCAGCAGGTCCAGCTGCTTAAAGGCCTCGGACTGCTTGGCGGCGAAGACATCGGTCAGGAAGATGAGCAGGGCGGTCAGGGCGATGATCGAGACCAGTCGCCAAGCGGTGGGTGGCTTCATAACGTGCTTCTCGCGGGGCTGGATGCGGGTTTGGTCGTCAAGCGATGGATTGTAGGCGTGGGGAGAGGCAGCGGCAAAGGGTCGTCGAGTGGAGCGGATCGGTTTGTGGCCGTATCCTGCTGGTATGGCGAAGACACGGGTGAGTTTTATCTGCAACAGCTGCGGCGCGGTCCAGACCCGGTGGATGGGCAAGTGCCCGGACTGCGGGAGCTGGGACACGCTGGAAGAGCACCGCGAGCAGGCCGGGGCGAAGGTTGCCGGCGAGCACCCCGAGGTCAGCGGCGCGTCGGCAACGCCCATCCGTGAGGTAGACACACGATCGGACCGGATCACCCGCATGGGCACGGGCATCGGCGAACTGGACCGCGTGCTGGGTGGGGCTGTGAACGGTCAGGCCCAATCAACCAACGGCAAGCAGGGGCTTGTCCCGGGCAGCGTGGTCCTGATCGGCGGCGACCCGGGGATCGGTAAGTCCACCCTAATGCTGCAGGCGGCGCATGCACTGGCGCTGAATCGCAAGCGAGTGCTGTATGTCAGCAGCGAGGAATCGGCCCAGCAGGTCAGGCTCAGAGCCGAACGCCTTAGCGCCGATGGGTCGGAAGACCTGTACGTTCTGGCGGACACTAATCTGGCCCGTATCACCGAGCAGGTCCGCAAGGTTCAGCCGGATGTGGTGGTGATCGATTCAGTGCAGATGGTGTACAAGGGCGACCTTACCGCCGCCCCGGGCAGCGTGGCGCAGCTGCGGGCGTGTTGCCAGGAATTGGTCTACCTCGCCAAGGCGACGGGCGTGGCGATGGTGCTGGTCGGGCACGTGACCAAGCAAGGCCAACTCGCCGGGCCGAGGCTGCTTGAACACATGGTCGATGCCGTGCTGTACTTTGAAGGCGATCGGTACCACAGCCACCGTGTCATCCGCGCAATCAAGAACCGTTTCGGCACGACGCTGGAGGTCGGCCTGTTCGAGATGACAGATAAGGGATTGGCCCCGGTGCTGGATGGCTCGGCCTTGCTGGCGGCGGAGTATCAAAACCGTGCCGGGAGTGTGGTGTGCCCTGTGCTGCAGGGCTCGCGCTGCCTGCTGGTTGAACTGCAGGCGTTGACGGCCACGGGCTTCCTGGGTGCGGCGAAACGAAAGGTCAGCGGGGTGGACAGTAACCGGCTCGCGATGCTGATCGCCGTGCTGGAAAAACGCGGCGGTCTGCGCCTGGCGGACCAGGATGTATTTGTCAGCGGGGTAGGCGGCGTGAAGGTGGTTGAGCCCGCGGCGGACCTGGCAGTGGCGCTAGCCATCGCGGGTGCGCATTACGACCGAGTTGCACAACCGGGCACCTGCGCCGTCGGTGAGATCGGCCTGGGCGGTGAGATCCGGCACGTCCAGCAGCTCGCCCAACGGATCAGCGAGGCGGCGCGTCTTGGCTTTAATAAGATTATATGCCCGGCAACCGATGTTAAAGCACCCAAGGGTGCTCAGCTCCTGCAGGTCAAGACACTGGATGACGCGATCGGGATGTTGTCGTGAATTGTAAGCACGGAGGTCAACGGTGATACACGGATGGCTTAGGTTGATCGTAGCGGCGGCCGCGCTGTGTCTGACGGCCATTGGGGCTAAAGCTCAGATGCCGGTCGGGCCCTGGGTGGCCGATTCTGATCAGCGCATTGATGAGGTGCGCAAGACGTCTCTGCGAGTGATCGTGCTGCAAGCCGATGGGAAGCCCGCGTTCGGGGCCCAGGTGCATCTCAAACAGACGCGCAGCACGTTCCATGTCGGCTATATCCTGCCTGCGTCCGGCTTGTCGAAGTCGGTTCAAGAGGCGATCGACGGCGATGCACGACTCTGGCGGTGTGTCAATGCGGTTTCACTTAGACACATGACAGACTGGCCGACGCTGCAACCCGCGCTGGGCGGGTCGCTGAACTACGACGCGGCGCAGCGGATCGATCGGGTGATCGAGGAGGCCCGTGCCCGGGGTATGTATGTGCGGTGGGGATCATTGATCTCGGCAGACCTTGGCCTGGCGCCGCCGTGGGTCGCGTCGTTATCAAGCGATGCACTAGCCGAGGCTGTCAACGGGTACGTCGCGCTGATCGCAGAGCGTTACGGCAGTGAGGTTGACTCATACGATCTGTATACACACTGGCTCACCCACGACCTGCTCGGCGAGCGCGTGGGGACGGCGTTGATCCGTGAAGTCTACGAGACATTCCCCGCCTCAAGCCCCGATTCTAATACCGCGGTTCGGTTTGAGGAGGCTTTGGATATCGAACGGATGCGCCATGTGCAGCGCAAACTGACGGAGATGCATGAGGCGATTATTCCCGTGGATACCGTTGCCATGGATCAACACTTCACCGGCAAGCTGGACCGACTAAGGATAGAGCGGAGGCTGTCTCGGATGGATCAGCTTGATCGTCCGGTGGTTTTCAGCAGCCTCTCGGTGGGAGGCGACACCGAACTCGATGCGTCGATCAACATGGAAACGCTGTTGCGTTCGCTCATGGAGCGGCCGAACGTGAAGGGCGTCTGGCTGGCGGGCTGGACGCCGGAGCAGGCGCCAGAGCCGACCGGTGCGCTACTGGATAGCCAGGGCAGGCTCATGCCGGTCGGCAAGGTGGTGGACCATCTCTTTCATGAGCTATGGCGGACGAACATCACCACCAATGCGGATGAATTGGGTAATGTGCAGGTGCGTGTCTTCCCCGGTGCGTACCGTGTGCGAGCCACGCTGTCCGACGGGACGATCATCAACACATCGTGTGAAATCGAGAAGTCGGATGAGGTGCGTGTGCTGCTGCTGGAGCCACGCCGGCCGGTCAAGGAATAATGCTAATCCTGCCTGGCGTTCAGCAACTCGACAAAATGCCTGGCTTTCTCGTCACACCCGTCCTGAATCTGATGCCGACAGCTAAAGCCGCAGGCAACGATCTGCGTCTGGGATGGCTTCTCACGCACCGCGGGGAATAGCCGCTGTTCACCGATCTTCATGGATAGGTCGTGGTGCTCGTACCCGAACGACCCGGCCATGCCGCAGCAGCCCGAGTCGACCTCGTTGATCGACACGCCGGCTTCGGTGAACAAGGCCTTGATCCCATCGGTGCCGAAGAGCGCCTTCTGGTGGCAGTGCCCGTGCAGCAGGATGTCTCTCGCGTCACAAGCCAGTTTGCCGTTCAGCCGGCCGGCGGTGAGTTCCTCCGCGAGGAAGGTGTCCAGCATCGTCACCTGCTCGGCGACGCGTTGGCCCATCGCCTGATCATCGATCAAGTCGGGCAGGTCGTCCGTGAGCGACGAGGCGCAACTCGGTTCGAGTGTCAGGATCGGCAGGCCCTGCCTGGCAAAGGCATCGAGGTTGGTCATGGTCCGTGTGCCGTGGCGTTTGGCGTCCTTGACCAGCCCCTTGGAGAGGCGCGGCCGTTGGCAGCACCCGGCTTTGGCCAGCGTGACCCGATACCCCAGCCCCTCAAGCAATTCAACCGCCGCCAGCCCGACGTTCGGCTCGTAGTAGTTGGCATAGGTATCGTCGAACAGGACGACGTGCTTGCCGTTGGTATCAGATTGTCCCTTGCGTTGAATTAACAACTTCTCAAGCGGCGCAGTTGCGAGCTTGGGGTAAGGCCGACGGCGATCGATCCCAGTCAACTTCTCGAACAGCACCTTGAACGGCGGCAGTGACTGAACAAAGTTAGCGATCGGCGCCAATAGGCCCGCCGCAAGTCTGGCGCTATCGGGTGAACCCCCGATCAACTTGGCGCCAAGCGGTGTGCCGTGTTTGTCGTATCGCATCTGAAGCACGTCGCTCTTGAGCTTTGCCATGTCAACCGCATTCGGGCACTCGCTCTTACAAGCCTTGCACGACAGGCACAGCGAAAGGACATCTTTAATCCGGTCACTTTCCAGCGCGTCATTGCCAAGTTGCCCGCTCATCGCCAGGCGCAGCGCATTGGCCCGGCCGCGTGTCACGGCCTCTTCGTCGCGCGTCGCCATGTAGCTGGGGCACATCGTGCCGTTGTCAGACTTTCGGCATGCGCCAAGCCCGTTGCACTGTTCGACGGCCAGCGCGAATCCACCTTGATCGTGGTAGTGGTAGTTGGCTTTTATCTCGGCAATACGCTGTTCGTACCCCTGTGATCCGTAGCGCAGGTTCTCCGTCATCGGTGGGGCGTCGATGATCTTGCCGGGGTTGAGCAGGTGGCCCGGGTCGAATAGCTGCTTGATCTGCTTGAAGGCGTCGTAGAGCTTTGTGCCGAAGAAACGCTCGATGTACTCGCCACGGACCAGCCCGTCGCCGTGCTCGCCGCACCACGAGCCCTTGTACTGCTTGACCATCTCGAACGCAGAGTCTGTGATGGCCTTCATCTTCTTAACGTCTTCCGGCTTGTGCAGGTCAAGCAGGGGTTTGGGATGCAGCACGCCGACCGACGCGTGGGCGCAGATCGAGATCGGCACGTCAAGCTCATCGCAGACCATTTTCAGCCGATCGATGTACTCGGCCAGGTGCTCGACCGGGATCGCCGCGTCATCGACAAAGTCCAGCGGTTTGCTCGAACCCTTGATGTTCGACGCCAGACCCACGCCGAGCTTGCGCAGCTCCCAGATGTTGGCGATACGGTCAGGCTCGGTGCGCAATACACGGGCGTAACCGATGCCCTTGGTCGCCATGTCCTCGGCGAAGCGTTTGGCTCTTTCGCCGGCCTGCTCCTTCGTATCACCCATGAACTCGACGATCTGCACCGCTTTGGGCTCACCATCGAAGAAGTCCGCCAGGTGGGCGCTGGATGGGTTGCGCCGGGCCTCGACGATGATCGAATCATCTAAGAGTTCGACGGTAGACGGCCGGTGTTCAAGCATCGCCGGGACATGGCGGAGCGACTCGATGACGTCATCAAAGTGCACCACGCAGACCGCGGTCGCCCTGGGATTCTCCACCAGCCTGACCTTGGCTTCCAGCAGCACCGCGAGCGTCCCCTCGCTGCCGACGATCAGGCTGGATAGGTTCCAGGGTTCGTCGTTATTCGACGGGCACGATCCGCCATCCCCCGTGAACGCATCGAGGTTGTAGCCGCTGACTCGTCGCATCGTTTTGGGGAAACGTGCGTCGATCTCACCGCGGTTGGCACGGATCACCTCACCGACCCCGCGATACAGCTCCGCCGCTCGGCTGCTGCCCGTGCTGCGGTCGGACCATTGTTCGGTGTCGCAGGCGTCCAGTTCCAGGATCGTGCCGTCGGCGAGCAGGACTTTCACCGCCATGACGTGGTCGATGGTCTTGCCGTAGATGATCGAGCGTGTGCCGGAGGAGTTGTTGCCGATCATCCCGCCGATGGTGGCTCGGCTGCTAGTGGCCGGGTCGGGCGCGAAGTGCAGGCCAAGCGGCTTGAGTTGGTTGTTCAGTTGATCCCGCACCACCCCGGGCTGGACACGTGCCCAATGTTCGTCGCTGTTGACCTCGAGCACCTTGTTCATGTACTTGGAACAATCGAGGATAAGCCCCTCGCCGAACGTCTGGCCGGCCAGGCTCGTCCCGCCGCCGCGCATCGTGATCGGTATCTTGTACTCCGCCGCCAGACGCACCGCTTCGATCACGTCCTGTTCATCACAGGGCACGACCACGCAGGCGGGCATCATCTGGTAATGGCTCGCATCGGTCGCGTGGATGCCTCGGCTGACCGCGTCGGTATAGACCTCGCCGCGTAGCGCCGCCTTCAGCGCTTCAGCGAAAGCCTGCGGCGATGTTTGCGGCGGTTGATCCAGCGTGCTCATACCAAGTGGTTCCATCGAAGTGTCTGTGGCCGATGGATTCTATCGTTCTATAACAAAAGTGTCTCGGCAGCGCACGACATAGCCTTCGGGGACCGCGTAGGGATCCTCCGACAAACTGATAGGTGCCGATTTATTAGCGGGTAGACCGACGATGCTCGGTGCGGTACGTCGTGCTGTGGAAGTGATCGTACACTCGGCCGTGTGAGCCGCGTTGATAGTCACGGGTGTAGGTAGTGCTGGTCTCGATGACGGGCAGTTCGTACCCGGCTGCGACACCGATGCGCTGGTCGTTCCGGCTGTGGTACCAGGCGTAACCCTCCGGCTGGTCCTGTCGCGACTTGAGGTAATCCAGCAAAGGGCCGTCCATCACGACGCTTCGACGCTGCCCCACATGATCCAGCTGCGGGCCGAGATCGGTCATGGCCTGAGGCTGCTCACAGCCAAACACCGCGAGGATCAGCGCCAGGATGATCATGATGTAGAGCAAGCGCACATAAAGCATACCCTACTCATGCGAATCCTATGCCGATATTGTCAGGATTCGGCAATAGCTGTCAGGATCGTTGTAACCACCTGATGCAAAGATACCTACAGGCAGTCTATGCACTGCAAGCGTATGTCCATCGGACTTCCGGGGTTGTCGGTTGTGGCATTGGGGCAACACGAGCTGATGGGGTATGTCGCGGTCAGCCGACCGAGACGTAATCCTCGCCCGGGCTCCAGTTGCAGGCGGTCAGTTCCCCTGACTGCACCGCGTCGATCACACGCAGGGCCTCGCAGACGCTCCGCCCGACCGACAGGCTGTTGGCGTTGGCCCACTGGATGACGCCGTCCGGGTCCACCAGGAAGGTCGCACGTAGGCAGACGTTCTCGTTGGGATCGAGGATGCCCAGGTCCTGAGCCAGCTTCTGTGCAGCGATCAGCGGGTAGGGCAGGTCCTTGAGCCCGTCGTGGCTCTGGCGCCAGGCGAGATGGGAGAACTCGTTATCCGTGCTGCCGCCGATCAGGACGACGTTTCGCTTGTCGAACTCGCCAGCCGCCTTGCCGAACTCGATCAGTTCGGTGGGGCAGACGAAGGTGAAGTCCTTGGGATAAAAGATAAACAGCTTCCATCGGCCCTCGTAGTCGCCGGTCTGGACCGTATTCAGGTCGTCGATAGTCAGGCCCGAGCAGGCGTTGCATTGGAATCCGGGGAAGGTTTGGCCGACGGTCAACATATTCGAGGCTCCGTGCTTCGTGTTGGACTGGATTCGTAAGGGTATGGAAGCGGGACATATGCGTGTCCCACCCAGACGTTGGATGGCAGCTTATGGACATGCCTGCGTCAAGTCAAACTAAGATTGGAATGATTGTAAAAAGTGTCCGCGCCCCGGTCTGTGAAGCGCGTAGAATAGGGGGATGCCGGAACCTCAGATCAACCAAGCCGACGCAGACAGACTGCTTCATCATCTTGAGGCGATCCTGCGACCGCGCAAGCAGGTGATCACCGCATACTCAGGTGGGGTGGATTCAACCCTTGTCGCCGCGGCGGCCCGACGCGTGCTTGGAAAAGCAAACACCCCGGCCGTGATCGGTGATTCGCCCTCCCTGCCGCGCTACGAGTTGGAGCAGGCCCGCAAGATCGCCTGTGAGTTGGACCTCGAGTTGATTGAAGTGAAGCCGGGGGAGCAGGACGATGCGGGCTATCAGGCCAACGCCGGGGACCGCTGCTACTTCTGCAAGACGCACCTGTATGAGTCACTCAAGCAGCTTTCTTCGCAGCGCGGCATCCCCTACATCGCCAACGGCACAAACAAAGACGATCTGGGCGACCACCGCCCGGGGCTGACCGCCGCGGAAGAGGCGCAGGTCATCTCGCCGTTGATCGAAGCGGATTTTGGCAAACGTGAAGTCCGGGCGGTCGCACAGGCACTTGACCTCGACAACTGGGACAAGCCGGCCGCGGCATGCCTGGCCAGCCGCGTCCCTTACGGTCATGAAGTGACCCCGACACTGCTCAAACAGATCGAGCGGGCCGAGGACGTCCTGCGTGCCCTGGGATTCACCGGCTTCCGGGTCAGGCACCACGACCAGGTCGCCCGCCTTGAGTTACCGATGGATCAGATCCCGAGGTTGATGACCGACGAGACACGCCGGGCTGTGATCGACGGCATCCGGGGCGCGGGCTACCTGTACGTCTCGCTCGACCTGGAAGGTTTCCGCAGCGGCAGCGCTAACCTGGCGCTGACGGTGAGCGCGAGCAAACGGACAGACACTTAGAGGTATGACGAAGGAGTGAATCGTGCGATGGACCCTTGGCCTGTTGGTGTGCTGCATCACATTATCATTTGCCGCAGAGCGTCTGATGGCACAAGCCGGCGCCAAGCACGGCCTGGATGCAGAAACCTATCAGCTTTGGGAGCGTCACTGGCGTGATTACGCCCAGCACTGCGCCCGCTTCGAAGACGAGTTCCTCTGCTGCCCTGCTTACAACAAGCGATACCCCAGTTCAGCCGGCATGTCGCTGCGTGATGCGCGGCAGGAGCTTTCTCGGAAGGTCAAGGTGCGTAGCGCCGGCATGGTGAGGACCAAGACGATCCAGATGCCGTTGGCCGAGGCCGAGGCGATGGTCAACCCGATCCCGCGCCTTGCGCCGGGGCAGTACGGCTACCTGCATTCTGTGGAGGTGGAAGAAGTCCTCGATGCGACATCGCTGACGATCGAAGAACCGCTGTTGATCGACGCGAAGACCTTGGCAATCGAATACAAAGCCGACCGCGCCCGGGCGCGACAGGCCGACGACAGCGACACGGCGTCGGATGAGCTTGAGCACCGCTACGCCAGGCGTATGGACCTGATCGATCGGCAGAAGCACAGGGCATTCTCGCAGGCGGAGCTGAGGTTGGTCGGATTCTCCACACGTGGGCTCGCCGAGGGGCAGCGCTGGACGGGGCCGCGCGATGAGGGATTACGCATCCTCGTTGTCAAAGCCGAGTACGACGGCAGTGAACGCCGACCGCGCAAACGGTTGGTTGCCGCGGCGGTGGATCAGATCAGGTGGGGGCTCAGCGAGACGGACTTCATCACCTTGCTCGAAGCGCGCGGGCTCGACCCGGCCGGGTTCGTCTCGCTGATCCAGGAAGAGATGAAAGAACACGACAAGGAAACGGCACAGCTGGCGGTTTTCGATGTATTGCTGCCCCCGGAGCCTGAAAAACCGGGTGACGAGCACAAATCAAGGGATTGAATGTCGGGTTGACTTCGTCATTATGTAGCTTAGAGCCGTGTCACAACGTCCCATAGGTCAGGGGTATTGATACCTCGGCCCGTCGGCTCTAGAATCGAGTACTCCTATCAGATCGACCAAGGGTGTGTGTCTTGAAACGTAAATGCGACAAGTGCGGCCGACCGGCGACCCACCACTCGGTGGAGATTATCAACGGCCAGAAGATCGAGAAACATTTGTGCGAACAGCATGCCGCCGAAGAAGGCCTGGCGATCAAGTCGATCCACACACCGATCAACGAGTTGCTGACCAACTTTGTCAAGGTCCACGGCCAGGCCGACCCGGTCGACCAGCCCTCACAGGCTCCCGCGTGCCCCGAATGCGGGATGACCTTCGAGCACTTCCGTAAAGACTCCTTGCTGGGCTGTGCGGATTGCTACAAGGCATTCGAGCGGCAGTTGTCCACGATCCTGGAACGCGCCCAGGAAGGGGCGACGCATCACATCGGCAAGGTTCCACACCGGGCCGGGGCAGGGGAGCAGCGTCAGGCCCTGTTGATGCGGATGCGCAAACAGCTCGATGATGCGGTCACCGGCGAAGACTACGAGACAGCGGCCCGCTTGCGTGACGACATACGCAAGTTCGAGGAGGACCTGGCTTGAACCTCAACAGCTACACCGACCATGCCGGTGAATGGCTCAGGGGGACCGGTCCGCACAGCGAGATCGTCATCTCCAGCCGGGTCCGGTTAGCACGCAACATCGCTGGCTTCCCCTTCGTCAACCGCGCTTCGTCACGGCAACGCTACGAACTGCTATCTATGTGCAAGGAGCGGATCGTCAGCGACCGACTGGCGCCCAACATCCTCTGGGTAGACCTCAACGAGAGCCCGAAGATAGACCGCCGACTGCTGGTTGAGCGCCACCTCATCAGCCGGCAGCACGCCGACGCGTCCGACGATCAGCCCCGCGCCGTTGCCGTGGGCGCCGACGAGACTTTTGCCATCATGGTGAACGAGGAGGACCACCTGCGTATGCAGGTGCTGCGCAGCGGACTGCAGCTGTCTGAAGCCTTCGACCAGATCAACCGCATCGACGACATCCTCGAAGACCGCCTGGACTACGCCTACGGCAAGCGGTACGGATACCTCACCGCCTGCCCGACCAACGTCGGCACGGGGCTCCGCGTCAGCGTGATGCTTCACCTGCCGGCGCTGAAGATGACCGGCGAGATCGATAAGGTCCGACGGGCCGCCCGTGATATGCACCTGGCGGTACGCGGCCTGTTCGGCGAAGGGTCCGAAGCGCTGGGCGATCTGTATCAGGTCTCGAACCAGACCACGCTCGGCCGAAGCGAGGAGGAGGTCCTCGCCGACTTCCAGAACACGATCGTCCCGCAGATCATCGCCTACGAGCAGCAGGCCCGCCAGGCGCTCATGACACATCGAGAGGCACAGTTCGACGACAAGCTCTGGCGCGCTTGGGCCATCCTCACCCACGCGCGGGTCATGGGCGGCGAGGAAGTTCTGTCACTGCTGTCGCAACTGAGGCTCGCGACGAACCTCGGCCGGATCAACCGCACCGATATCCGCACGATCAACGAGCTGTTCCTACTGACGCAGGCGGCGCATCTGCAGAAGATATCCGGCCGGGAGATGGACGCCCCAACCCGCCGCGCCGCCCGCGCCCGGCTGCTCAGGCAGCGCCTCGGCGGGGGTGAGGCCGAGCACTCCTGATTATATTTTTCAGTATCTCCGGCCTGATCCGCCTTTAGCACGAACATTGGCGGGCCAGCATACCGCATTGTCTGTTGTCGCCTTGCTTTACCGTCAAAATCCCGTAGACTTTCAAGGACACCTCTATCGGTGAGATCGGGCCAATGTGGGGTCGATTCCGCAGGTGTCCAGTCACGGCCGGGGCGCAGGAAGGAAGGCAAGCCTATGGGGCTGCGTGAAGATATCACTCATGAGACGATCGCCGATCTACATCTTCGGCCGATCCTGACCGCCAAGCCGGATGTCAGCGTCCGTCAGGCGATCCAGATGATGCGCGACGAGAAGCTGGGCTGCGTGTACGTCATCGATGACGACGGCAGGCCGCTTGGCAAGTTCAACGAACGCCAGGTCCTGAGGCTGGTCCACAGCTGCGGCTCGTTAGATGAGCCCGTCGGCAACTATATCGTCAACGTGCCCAGCGAGGGCTTGCTCAAGCTGTCTGACCCGATTTCCAAACTGATGAATGTGATGAGCACCGCACGCCTGCGGTTTGTCTGTGTCGTTGACGATGAGGGTAAGGTCAAGGCGTTGACCGGGCAGCGCGGTCTGATGGAATACATCACCGAGCACTTCCCGCGCTTGGTCAAGGTGCAGATGATGGCGTCGAAGCTGCATATGAACGAACGAGAGGGGGCCTGACCATGGCACGTAAGCGTAACCCTGTCGAGCCGGGCGAGTTCGAGGACCCCTTAAGCAACTACGATCCGCCGGAGTATTCCGACGAGTTGGAGCGGGTTCTGTGCGAGGAGGAAGTCTCTCAGATCCGCATCACACCGGTCTACTGCGTCCAGCCTGAGATGAAGGTGGACGAGGTGCTGGCGCTGATGTGGGAGAAGGAGACGTCGAGCGTCGTGGTGGTGGACGCGGACAACAAGCCGCTTGGCATCTTCACATCCAAGGACGTGCTCAATAAGATCGCGGGTAACGATGAACTGCGTGTCAAGCCGATCCGTGATTTGATGACCGCCGGGCCGCGTACGGTTTATGCCACGGAGAGCCCGGCCAAAGCGCTGAACCTCATGGCCGTGGGCGGCTTCCGCCACATCCCCGTCCTGGACCCCGACGGCAAGGTCGTCGGCATGCTCGCGCCGAGGCGTACCACCGCCTACTTGCAGGAGCACATGGGGTAAGCCACGCTACCTGTTTGCCTCAGATCATATTAATCAGCTCTTAAAGTCTCAACGGCTTTGTGCTGAGGATTCGGCAGTGGTAGGTCGTCGAGGCTGTCTGGTGCGCGCCACTGACCGGAGCGGGGTTTGAGCCTGCCGGCGGTGGCGGTCGTGCGCCATAGGTGGAAGTGGATGGTGCGGTGGGTGGTCTGGTGCTTGAAGGTTTGAAGTGCTGACGGCTGTGTGATTTTCAGGCCGAAGCGGTCTGAAGTCCATTGCGTGATGGTTTTTCTGTTGACCTTCGCGGGCCAGGTTTCGCTGGTCGGCAACTGCCACATGTTCGACCATAACCCCGTGTCTGGACGCTGCTCAAACAAGAATCGGCCGCGACGCTCGATAGCCAGGACGTGGTGGTGTACGGCGGTGGGGGCCTTACGCCTCGCCGGGACGGGCAACTCGTCGGTCAGGCCGGCCTTGAATGCGCCGCATACCTTCGATAGCGGACATTCCGGGCAAGTGGGGCTTGCCTTGCTGCAGACCAGGGCGCCAAGTTCCATGAGCGCTTGATTAAAGTCGCCGGCTCGCTTGGCGGGGACCATCTGTTCCGCCAGCGACCAGAGGGTCTTTTGGCAATCGGGCGTGTCGGTGGGCTTATCGATGACGCATAGCCGGGACAGGACACGCGCGACGTTGCCGTCAAGGATCGGTGCGGGCCGGTCGTATGCGATCGAGGCGATCGCGCCTGCGGTGTACCGACCGATACCTGGGAGTTTGATCAGGTCTTCTGCTGTCGCCGGGACACGGCCGCCGTACTGATCAATGATCACTCGGGCCGCCGCGTGTAGGTTCCGGGCCCGGCGGTAGTAGCCCAAACCCTGCCAGAGCGTCAGCACACGCTGCTCGTCGGCCTCTGCGAGGCTCTGGAGCGTTGGCAGCGCGCCAACAAAGCGGTTGAAGTAATCGATCACCGTAGCGACCTGGGTCTGCTGGAGCATCGCCTCGCTGACCAGGACGTGGTACGGATTGGCTTTCTGCCCCGGACCGGCACGCCAGGGCAAAGAACGTCGGTGTTTGTCGTACCACGCAAGCAGCCGACGCCTGACCATGGCAGGGTGGATCATGACCTCGGTTTGGCCACGTTTCGGTCGGGATAGCGGCATCGAATCAGGCATCGGACTCCGGATTGAAGGCAAACAAGTCGATCGTCCGATCATCATAAGGCCTAACGCACGACATCTGTTACACGAGGCCCATACGCATGGTTGCACACCGTCAAACGCTCCCCCCGGTCCGTCATTCCGTGACCCATAAGTTCCAGATCAGCGGCCATGAGGGCTACCTGACCATCGGGCTGTTTGACTCGGGCCTCCCTGGCGAGGTGTTCATCAAGATGGCCAAGGAGGGCTCGACGCTGTCTGGCCTGATCCAGGCGTTCTGCCGTGCGTTCTCGCTGGCGATCCAGTACGGCCTGACCCTGGAAGAAGCCGTCCGCCGGTTCAAGGGCATGCGCTTCGAGCCGATGGGCCCGACCAGCAACCCCGACATCCCCGAGGCAATGAGCATCATTGATTACGTCGCCCGATACCTTGACCTGAACTTCGGCCAGGCCCAGGCTGAGGCCGCCCAACGCCTGCGGCTCGACGATCAGTCCAACCGACTTGCGGGTTGACGCCGTCTGTCGCTAACCAATTCTTGACCGTCCGCCGACCCGTCGCTAATGTCTGGTTTTGTCCCAGGACCCGATCCTCAAATGGACGACCAGACCAAACATAAGTGCGGCGTTTTCGGTATCTGGGACGATCCGGACAGCGCACATAAATGCTATACCGCCCTCTACGCCCAGCAGCACCGCGGGCAGGAGTCGGCCGGGATCGCCGTCGTCGATCAGCAGCTGCTCAAGGCCCACACGGGCATGGGGCTGGTCGCTGAGGTCTTCGACGACCAGACGCTGGCACGCCTAAGCGGCAACGCCGGGATAGGGCACAACCGCTACTCCACCACCGGCTCAAGCCGATCGTGCAACGCCCAGCCGCTGCTGCGGGAATATGTCGGCGGGCAGGTGGCCCTGGCCCATAACGGCAACCTGATCAACGCCGAGCTGCTCCGCAAGGAGTACGAGTCACGCGGGCACATGTTTCAGACCTCGACCGACACCGAGGTGATCCTCGTCCTGTTGGCTTCGCACCACCTGGCGAAGGAAGACCCGTTGACCGAGGTGCTGCCGCACCTGCAGGGAGCCTACTCGCTGGTGTTCCTGTTCAATGACAGGATCGAGGCGGCCCGTGACCCGTGGGGCTGGCGTCCGCTTGTGTTAGGCAAGACCGAAAAAGGTGCCCCGTGTGTCGCCAGCGAGACGGTCGCGCTGGACGCGATCGGGGCCACATTTGAGCGAGAGGTAAGGCCCGGGGAGATCGTCACGCTGTCAGACAAGGGCGTGGAAAGCCGGAGCTTCGCCGACCCACAGCCCCCGGCCCATTGCGTGTTCGAGCACGTCTACTTCGCCAATCCCTCATCACTTCTCTTCGGCGACACTGTTCAGGTCGTCCGCGAACGGCTCGGTGAACAGCTCGCGAAAGAAGCCCCCGTCGACGCCGACTGCGTCATCCCCATGCCCGACTCCGGCCGCAGCGCCTCGATGGGGTACGCCCGGGCAAGCGGCCTGCCTTACAAAGAGGGCATCGTCCCGAACCGTTATGTCGGCAGAACCTTCATCAAGCCCAGCCAGGCGCAGCGCGAGGTCGCCGTTCGGCTCAAGCTCAATGTCGTCTCCGACATCGTCAAGGACCACCGGCTCATAGTTGTCGATGACTCGATCGTCCGCGGCACGACGACGCGTTTCAAGATGACTCAGCTCCGCCGGGCCGGTGCCAAGGAGATACACCTGCGCATCAGTTGCCCGCCGATCCGTCATGGCTGCTACTTCGGGGTGGACTTCCCGGAGACCGAACAACTGATCGCCAACGGCCGCAGTGTCGAAGAGATCACCGAGTTCCTGGGTGTCGATTCGCTGCACTTCCTGTCACTGGAAGGCATGCTCTCGTGCGTCAGCAGGCCGCCCAGCGACTACTGCACCGCCTGCTGGACAGGCAAGTACCCCATCGACGTGACGCACCCGGTCAACAAGCTCGACCTGGAACGCCACCAACTCCGCATGTTCTCTAGCGGGAAGTGATTAGCTGGCAAGACACTACTTGATCGGCGTCTCGACTTCAGTCAATGGCGCACGAAGCTGTGCCACGGTTTCTTCGTTTAGCGTGAACCAGCCCCTGTAATCTTCGCCGCGCGGGCCATCGAGCGTCAGCAGGACTGTCTTGCTGCCTTCCATGGCGTGGAGGGCACGTAGTGTGATCGTTTCACCATCGCTTGTGGTGATCTGGATCGTAAAATCGATCGCCTCAGGCATGAGATGCAGCGGATTGGTGTACCGATCAGCCCGCAGCCCTGCGAGGGTGTCGAATACCGCCGCCGCGACGGCTTGATCGACCTCGCCTGTATCGATGGTATAGAGCTGGCCGTCTCGCCCCAGTGTCACGGATGTCTTATCGCTGCTCAGTACAACCGAACTGATCTTGTTCATTTCAATGTCAAGCACGGTGCGAGGCCGGTACTCCGCTCTTAGCTGATCAACAACCGATTGGGGCACGATGAACGCCGAATCCACGCCGGACATCAGAGAGGCACCAGAGACGGGCTCGGTACGCAGCGTGAATGGCGTGCCGTTACTAGGCGTGATGCTCAGTTCGAGCCAGCCGGCCATGGGTTCGATCGGGTCGGTCAACCAGCTTTCCACTTTCAAGGGATCAAACGAGGACAGTAGTTGGTCGAATGACTCGGCTTCAAACCGACTGCCGTGACCGTCAAGCCGCCACGCCCAGGCATTTACATCGACTTCATCCGAGACGCCCTCGGCAACAAACTCGAATGTGACGCCATCATCTCTTTGGAGCCTGACACGGTCGAGCTGGTCGGGAGCGATCTCCACCACGGTCCGTTCGCGTAAGCCGATGGTTGGTCCCAACAAGGTTTCGACAGCCTCGGAGGGGGCCAGATAGGCGATCGATTCCTCGCCACTGATGATCGCGACATCATCGCCTTGGCTATATATCTTGAATGACAGCGTCTTATCACCAGCGAACAGCATTCTTACACTTGCGCTCGGCGTGCCCAGTGTGGACACTTCTTCAACGAACCGGGCCGATTCGAGCCCGCATACCCCGGTGAGCATCTCGTGGCAGGCCACATAGTCTGGCTCAAACGACGGCGCCGGATCACCGAAGCTGTACCCGGCAGCCGGGCTGCGGATCAGGTTGAGTGTTGTCTTGCCATCCTGCTCTACCACCAGGCCACGGACAAGCAGCGCATCGGCGTCGATGACCTTCGGATCACGCAGGTCTGTCTGGGTAGTAGCAAGCGCTTCGGTGTCTTCACTGCTGATGCTGAAGACGACGCTGATCGGCTCATCGCCGGTGGTAAGTGCGGCGTAATGGTTTCCGCCCTCGAGGTCGGCGTTGCCGATGTGCAGCACCTGTGTAACTTTTTCCCCGTCGGCATCCAGCCGGGTGGCATGGATACGCAGGGACGGCTGGGTTAAGCCGTAAAGGCCGGGCGTATCCGGGGCATCTTCGACGAAGCCTGTAACGCTGACCCGTGCGAGGCTGGCGAACCAGCTCTCAACCGTTTCCTGGCTGACACGCTGACGGGTCTGGGGCCCAAAGTGCCAGCGGTCCTCGATTTTGCGTAGCGTGATCGGGTCCGTCTCGGCAGGTTCAATCAGGGCCGATTGGGCGGCGGACGCCGCGGGTAGTTCCAGTGCGTTTCTTCTCCATGTTGTGACAGGTTCATCCAGCAGCGCCCCATGCAGGGTAGTTTTGACAACGTAGGCGTTTTCATCGCCTTCGACCTTCAGATAAGCATGCCCGCCGAGCGTGACTTTGCCAAGGTGCAGGGTGGTGGCCTTGTCACCCGCAGTGAAGTTGACTACCGCACGCGCGGATTCCAATCCCATCAGGCTATCGCTCGGCGCATCCGGCATGTCCGCACTGATCTTTTTAAGATAGCGCAGCGAGGCGAGCTGCTTGGCGATTGAGTCAAGTGTGTAATTGTTCAGCGGGAAACGTACCGGCGCGGTCTGGTGCCAATCGCCGTTGGTCCGGGTGGCTGTCATCGATTGGCCGGCCCGGGTCAGCGTGATTGAGCTTATCGTGTCCGCATCCATTTCGTCAAACAGCGGTTCACCCTCGACGGCGTCGGTCTGGTCGGCCTGTTGCTGCTGATGGGCGTCGTACCGGCTGGTCGTGCCGAACTCGACGAAGTAGAAGTATGCGCCGACCGCTGCAAGCAGAAGCACCAGCGCCAGCGTGGTTTTGTAGTTCATGATTTGTACCCTCGTTTTGGCTTACGCCTGACGCCGACGCCACCAGACGCCGAGCCCCAGCACCAGCGACGCCAACGGCAGCCCGGCAAGAAGCAGCAGCTGATGCCACCAGTAGGCCCCGGCCGTCATCGGCTGAATACGCGGCACGTCCTGGGAACGCGGGCTGGCGGCGATAAGGTCTTCCAAATCTGCCAGCCAGAGGACGCTATTGACGAACAGCTCGCTGTTGCCCGGTACGGCTGCACCAGTCAGCTCAGCGGTGCCCGGTCCTAACAGACCCATGCCCGTCATGTCGTCGCTGGCCCAGACCTGCTCGGCGATCGTGATCAGCCGCTTGCCGTCCTTCTCCGAGGCCGTCGCGATCGTGAACGACTCGGCACTGGTTGATTCATCATAGGTGGCGCCCTGCACCGCCTGGGGCGATGACAGGTCGGTGTGGGTCCAGAGCTTGTCGCCGGTCACTTCGACCAGCGTGTGGTGTGTTGCGCCTTGTTCGGTGCTGATGTTGATCGGGCTGGTGATCTGGAAAAGGGCCTGCATGCCGTTAAGCGCCGTGGTGATCGGTAGCGCCTCGGACCAGGTGTCGATCACGAACTGGATGCTGGTCTCGCTACGCCGGTTGGCTTGCTGGACTTCACTCAGGATCAGGCGATCGGTCAGCACGTTGATCCCCCAGCCGGCCAGGTAGTCATTGATCGGATTCGCCAGCCCGTAGGTTGCTGACGGGTCCGCGGCGACCATCACCATCGCGGCGTCTCCGGCCGCAAGCCGTTCTTCTAGCAGCTCGGCGATCTGCTGCCGGGGATTCGCGGCCATCATCATCGGATTGGTCGCTTGCCCGCTGGTCGGTAGGACGATCCAAACGGTTTTCTGCCCCGGTTCGGCCTCGGGGCGCGGTAGCGGGGGGGTCGGCTGACCCATCGCGCTCACCTGGCCGGTGGGGCTCCACTGGGTGACGGGGAAGTCAGCGTTCGCAAGCCTTTGCGCAACGATGTTGTATTGCCCGCGTGGCCCGAGCGCCGAACCCGTGCCCGAAAGCACGAACACGATCAGGGGCGGCTGCTCGATCGTCATGCTCAAGAGCGCACCGGTCAGTTTTTCTTCAATCAGGTACTGCGGCTGGGCCTGGCCTGTCTCTTCGTAATCCCGGAGGTCCTGACGCCACATCTCGCTGACCGGGAGCACCTTCACCTGCTCCGGCCCCAGGACAACCACGGACGCGCTGCCGGTCAGGCCGTATAGAACTTGGTGAAACTTCGGCGCGTCCTCGGCAGCGTCCATCTGCTGCAGCGGCTCAACCAGCAGCGCCTGCGCCTGCTTGGCAAGCTCGACCGCTTCAAGTAAACGCTCTTTATCCGCGTCGTCGATCTCGGTGGATCGGTTCAGGCCGGCCGAGCTTTGTATCAATACGCCAAGCAGCGCGTCATAATCAAGCAGCACGGCCTGAAGGCTCTCCTTGATCCCGGCGTAGTTCACCAGGACCTGGTCCATCCGCTCGTCCATCTGTTGCCCGGCTTGCTCGGCCGATTGATCGAACTGTGTGCAACGAGTCGCGGCGGCACGGAAAAACTGCTGGGCGGGCGTTTCGGGTGTGTTGGGGTCGTTGTTCACGCCCGAGGTCAGCACCGCGTTCAGCTTGGTATTAATCGGCACCACCGCATCCAGTGCGGACCTGCCTTGCTCGATCGCTTCGATCACGGGCACCAATTCGTCTTCAAATGTCTTGGCGATGGCGTTGTTGAGGTTCGCCGCTTTGGTAATGTCGCTGCGCGGGTCCAGATGCTCCACGGCGACGCTGTCCGCGTATCGCCCGTACTCATTAACAAGGTCACGCACGTGCCGATGCGCCATCGCGGTGTCTTCATCTGAGATGCTTGCCTCGTCGGGCAGGAGGGTGACCAGCCGGTAGTCGCCTTCGAGCTTGGCGAGCACGGTTTCCGTCTGATCGGACAGGCTGTAGCTGCCCCCCCGGGTCAGGTCCAGGCGCAGGTACTGCCGGGCCGCGATCCAGTTCACCAGGATCGTCAGCCCGACGGCGGCGAGGACGGCGACGGTTACGCTCGTGCCGAACTTGATCCGTCGGAGCGTGTGGGAGTCGGTGTGTGTCGTGTTCGGTTTAGTCATCGAGTTCTGGATACTATTCTGCCTGGCAACTCTAGCGCCAGCGTTTGCTTTGTAGGGTTTGGGTCGCGAGGAACAGGAACAGGGCGATACCGCTTACAAAGAACACCACCCGGCCAAGATCGATCACGCCCTTGGCAAAGTCGCCATACTGTTCGTAGATGTCCAAATAGAACAGCCCCTGCTTCATCCAGTCCGTCAGCCACCCGGCCCCGCGGATAAACCACGAAGGTAATACCATCGCCAGGATGATGAACACCGTAACGAGGAACGCGATGATCTGGTTCTGCGTGGTCGAACTGGCGAACGCGCCGATGGCAAGATAAAGCCCGCCGACCATGAGCAGCCCGAGGAAACCGGCCAGGATCGGCCCTGGGTCGGGATCGCTATTTAGCGCCAGCACACCCGTCAACACCAAGAGTGGCAACATCAGCGAAACCAGAAAACCCATCGCGCCCAGCCACTTGCCCATGACGACCTGCGCATCGCTGATTGGCAGCGTCATCAACGTCTCGACCGTGCCCGAACGGTACTCCTCGCTGAGCAGCCGCATGCTGATCGCCGGCACAAGGAAGATCATCAGCACCGACACATAGCCAAGCACGACACGCATCTCCGCCGGGGCACCGGGCCTGAACTGTGTGAAGAAGATCAGCGCCGTGCCGAAGCCGAACACGCCCAGCACCACGTAAGCCACGGGGCTGAAGAACAGGCTGGTGAGTTCACGCTTGGCGATGGTGAGGGTGTGTGTCATGGTGGCTGGTGACTGGTGTCTCGTAGCTGGTCAGGCGGAGGCTTTGGCAGGCTTTGATGCAGCGCTATCCTCGCTGAACAGTTGCAGGTAATAGTCTTCAAGGTTGGGCTTACGGTGCGTGATGTCGCGTACGTCCCAGCTCTTCTCGTTGGTCTTGTGTTGCAAGGCATTGGTGAGGTCTTCGTCACCTAAGGGCGCGACCTCGGCCCGGCACCAGCCGTCGTGCGGTGTTACATCCACATCACGGACGCCCGGCACCGACTTCAGCGCCCCGGCCACCGCCTCCGCCTCCGCATGCACATCCATGATCACGCGCTGCCCGCCTTCGACCCGTGCACAGAGCTCGTCGGTCGTGCCGTCGGCCGCCAGTTCGCCGTCCTTGAGGATCAGCACGCGGTCCACGGTCTTCTCGATCTCCGGCAGGATGTGGCTGGACAGCAGGATCGTGTGCTTCTGCCGAAGCTCAGCGAGCAACTCACGGAAGTGCTTGATCTGGTTCGGGTCCAGCCCCGCGGTCGGCTCATCTAAAAACAGCACGTCCGGCTCATGGATCAGCGCTTGTGCCAGGCCGACACGTTGACGGTTGCCCTTGGAGAGCTGACCGATCAGTCGTCTTCGGATATGGCTGAGGCTGCAACGGTCACACACCTCGCCGATCCTACGGACCCGATCGGCCCGAGACATGCTCAGCAGTTTGCCCCGGTAGTCCAGGTACTCCTCGACCCGCATCTCGGTATAGAGCGGCGTGGATTCGGGCAGATACCCGATCGAAGCCCGCGCCGCCTCGGATTGTTTCAGCACGTCATGCTCGGCGATCAAGGCCGTGCCCGACGTCGGCGGCAGGTACCCGGTGAGGATCCTCAGCGTCGTCGATTTGCCCGCGCCGTTGGGCCCTAGGAAACCGACCACCTGACCCTGCTCGATCTCAAAGCTCAGACCACCCACGGCCCGGGTCGGCCCGAACCATTTGACTAACTGATCGGCTTGAATCATGCGTGTAAAAACCCCTGATGCCCGACATCCATCCTTGCCCGTCGTGGGGCCAATAGTCTGACCTACGCGGGCAGAGAGGTCAAGGTTCGGCGGGTATTGCGTCGTCGTTGTTACGCGGATGCTTCCTGGGCTCGGATGACATCCATAAACGCCGGGCCGTAGCGTTTGAGTTTGGTCTGGCCGACCCCCGAAATTTGGAGGAATGCTTCGTTGGACGTCGGCCGCGCCCGGGCCATGGCGATCAGGGACTGGTCGCCAAAGACGACGTAGGGCGGGACGTTCTGGTCGGCGGCGAGCTGTCGGCGCAGGGCCCGCAGTTCATCGAATAGCGCCTGGTCGGCGTCGGTGAGCGGTGTGTGGTCCGGGGCGGTCGTCTTGGCCTTGCCACGCGATCTCGGTGCTGTTGATACGGCTCGAGACTGGGCGATCTCGACTTTGGTCTCGCCTTTCAGGACGGCCATGCTCCCCGGCGTCAGGTGGGCGGTGCGGTATTCGTCGGCGGTCAGGGCGAGCTGGTCGTGCTTGATCAGCGTGTGGGTGATCAGGTTCCAGTAAGCCTTGGGTTTGTCCTTGCCCAGGCCGTGCACGCTCAGATCATCGTGGCCGTTGTCCAGGACACGCTGGGCCTTGGAGCCGCGCAGGACGTCGATGACGTAGGTCATGCCGAATCGCTGCTCGGTGCGCGCGATGGCGGAGAGGAGCTTCTGGGCATCCTCGGTGGCGTCGGAGATGATCGGCGGCTTCTTACAGTTGTCGCAGTGCCCGCAGTCGCCCGGGTGCTGTTCGCCAAAGTGTCCTAGCAGGGGGACGCAGCGGCAGCCGGTCGTGTGGGCGAACTTGGCGACCTTGTCGAGCTGGTCGTAGGCGTGTTCGCGTTCCTGCTCATCCGGCTTCTGCTCGATGAAGTACTCGATCTTCGCTCGGTCGGCGTGGGAGTAGAACAGGATGCAGTCGGCGTCCAGCCCGTCACGGCCGGCCCGGCCCGTCTCCTGGTAGTAGCCCTCAAGGTGCCGGGGCATGTCGGCGTGGATGACGAACCGTACGTCGGGCTTGTCGATCCCCATGCCGAAGGCGATCGTGGCGGTGATGACGCGGGTGTCGCCGTAGATGAACTCGTGCTGATTGCTCTGGCGCACTTCCGGTTCGAGCCCTGCGTGGTAGGGCAGGGCCTTGATCCCCTGGTCACGCAGCTTCTCGGCCATGCGGTCCACACGTGCCCGGCTCTGGCAGTAGATGATGCCTTCGTCATCCGGGTGCGAGAGCAGGTAGTCCACGATCTGGCGTAGTGAGTGCTGCTTGGGGCGGACTTCGTAATACAGATTGGTGCGCTCGAACCCGCCGTGGTGCGTGGCGGGGTCGCGCAGGTTGAGCATGCGGACGATGTCGTCGGCGACGCGCGGCGTGGCCGTGGCGGTCAGCGCGATCAGGGGTGTGTCGGCGAACCGGCCGCCAAAGTGTGTGCGGAGCTGGCCGAGCATGCGGTACTCGGGGCGGAAGTCGTGGCCCCATTCGCTGATGCAGTGGGCCTCATCGATGGCGAAACGGGCGACCTCGAGCTTGTCCAGCAGCCGACGCCCCGCGGCGCTCATCAGGCGCTCGGGGGCCAGATAGATCAGGTCGTATTCGCCGTTCAGTGCGGCGCGTTCCCGGTTGGCGGCTTCGTGCGGGTCGAGCGTGGAGTTGAGGAGCGTGGCCCGGATGCCGTTGGCGCAGAGCAGTTCGACCTGGTTCTGCATCAGCGCGATCAGCGGGCAGACGACGACCGTGACGCCTTGATCCAGCACGGCCGGGAGTTGGTAGCACAGGCTCTTGCCGCCGCCGGTGGGCATAACGACAAAAACATCTTTACCTGAGATGGCGTCGGCGATCGCCCGGTCCTGGATCGGCCTGAGCCGGTCGTGCCCGAAGTACTGCTTCAGCGGGCCGGCCAAGGTGTCGGCGACGTCCGTGTCGCGGGCGGGGGGAACTGAGGATTCCGTCCGTGTCATGGCTAAGAGACTACCCGAAGTCACGTTGCCTCACAGAACAAGGTCGATTTAGCCGATAAAGCCGGTACATGCCGCCTTGCCGACGGGCGCGGGCACGTGTATTCTGCCCTGTTCATCCGTTCCCTTGGGCCGGTATGTTCCTGCGGTATTTGTATGAGGGTTGACCGTGCGACTGACTGATATCTTGCAACCCGACTGCGTGAAAGTGCCATTGGAGGGCGACTCCAAGCAGGCCTGTATCTATGAGTTGATCGACGTGTTGGTGGATCACACCGCCGTCCAGGACGCCGAGGCGCTCAAGGATGCGGTCTGGCAACGCGAGCTCACCCGTACCACAGGCATCGGCCACGGGATCGGCATCCCCCACGGCAAGTCCGACTGCGTCGATGAGCTGCGGATGGCGATCGGCAGGCCCGCCGAGCCGCTGGACTTCGGCGCGATCGACGGCAAACCGGTCAACCTCATCATCCTGCTGGCTTCACCACTTGATAAGACCGGCCCGCACATCCAGGCGCTCGCCAAGATCAGCCGGCTTCTCGTCAGCGAAGACCTACGCGATGCGCTGCAGGAAGCCTCGACCGCCCAGGACCTCTACAACCTGCTGCTGCATCATGAAAATGAAGCCGCGGTGTAACGTGAGGGGGCAGGGTTCAGGGCACGGGGATCAGGGGATTCATACATAGATCAATGGCATAACAGTGATCGGTGTCAATTACCGAACCCTAGACCCTACTCACCGGCGTTGTATAGACTCATCGCTTTACTGATCCCGTCGTTCAGCCAGCACTCGATGGCGTCGCAGGCTTTGTCTAGGGCGGGATCGAGGTTGGCGAGCTGGTCTTCGGTGAATCGGCCCAGCACGAAGTCGCGACGGGCGGCACGGGTGGGGGCCCCGACGCCGATGCGCAGGCGCGGGTAGTCCTGTGTGCCAAGTCTCTGTTCGATATCAGAAAGGCCGTTGTGTCCGCCGGCACTACCCGAAGCGCGCATCCGGATTTTCCCGACGTCGATGGCGACTTCGTCGACGACGACCATGACTTTTTCCAATTCGAGCTTGTAGAAGTTCACCGCTTCACCGACGGTCGTGCCCGAGCGGTTCATGTAGGTCATGGGCTGGGCAAGCAGGCAGCGGTGCCCGGCCACCTGGCCGTCGAGCACACCGGCGCTGAAACGCGACTTGACGCCGGTGATCCCGTGCCGGTTGGCCAGGCGCTCCAACACCATGAACCCGGCGTTGTGCCTGGTCTTGGCGTACTCTGAGCCCGGGTTGCCGAGGCCTACAATCAGATGCATGGCGTGGGGGTCTTACTCGGCGCTGTCTTCGCCTTCCGGCTTGCCGCCGATGACTTCCGGCTCGCCGCCGTCTGCGGCTGCTTCTTCCTCTTCCTCGGCCGGGGTGGCCTTGGTGATGCCGATGTGGGCGATGAGTGTGTCCGGCTCGCTCGCGGCTGTGACGCCGGCGGGGAGGGTCAGGTCAGAGACCAGCAACGAGTCCCCGACACCCATCTCCGATACGTCGAGCGTGATCCGTTCGGGGATCGCGTCGGCACGGCACTTGACCACGATGCTGTTGCCGGCCTGCTCCATGATGGTGCCGGCTTCCTTGAGGCCGACCGCGTTGCCGGTCAGTTCGACCTCGACTTCGACCTCGACCTCTTCGCTCAGGTCGACGCGGGCGAAGTCCACGTGGATGATGTTGTCACCGAGGTGATCCCACTGGATATCCTTGACCAGGCACGGTTCGGACTTCCCGGAAACCTCGACCTTGACCAGTTGGGCGTTGTTGTGGAGCAGGGTGACCAGTTCCTTCTGGTCCACGGCTACATGGACCGGGTCCTGCTTATGGCCGTAGATCACAGCGGGGAGCTTGCCTTCAGTACGGGCGCGGAGGGCGTAACGTTTACCGAGGTGCTCACGTGCGTCGGCGTGGATGGTAGGGGTGTCGTTGCTCATGGTGTTGTCTCCGAATCTTTCGTTTTACAGTGGTGTTATCTGGTTTGGTTTATCGCTTCGTGCTCGCGCCCCGCTTGAACAGGCTGGACACGGATTGGTTGTGGTGGATACGGCTGATCGCCTCGCCCAGCAGGTCGGCTACGCTGAGTTCAACCAGCTTGTCCTGGATCGGGCTGCAGCGCGAGCCGCAGGGGATGGTGTCGGTCACGATGATTTTGCTGATGGGCGCTTCTTCGAGGCGCTCCATCGCCAGACCGACCAGTACGGGGTGTGTACAGGCGGCGATCACGTCGACCGCGCCCTTGGAATGCACCAGCTTCGCGGCCTCGCAGATCGTGCCGGCGGTCGAGATCATGTCGTCGACCATCAACACGGTCTTGCCCTTGACGTCGCCGATGATGTTCGCGCTCTCGACCTCGGTGCCGCTCTTGCGGCGTTTGTCGATGATGGCGATCTCATCGCCCAACGCGGTCGCGAAGTGACTGGCCGTCTTGACGTTGCCCACGTCCGGGCTGACCAGGCACATCGGCCCGACCTCTTCACGCAACTCGCCCACGTGCCTGAGGATCACCGGCGCGGCCGACAGGTGGTCCACCGGGATGTCGAAGAATCCCTGGATCTGGGCGGCGTGCAGATCGAGCGTCAACACACGATCGGCGCCGGCGGCCGTGATCAGGTTTGCCACCAGCTTGGCCGTGATCGGGGTCCGACCCTCGTCCTTGCGGTCCTGGCGGGCGTACCCGAAGTAGGGGATCACTGCGGTGATCTGGCGGGCGCTGGCTCGCTTGAGACAGTCGATATAGATCAACAGCTCCATCAGATGAGCGTTGACCGGGTGGCAGGTGGACTGCACGACGAAGCAGTCCCGGCCGCGCACGTCTTCCTCGATCTTCACCAGCACCTCGCCGTCGGGGAACATCTCCGTGTGCCCCTGACCCATCGGCAGGTCCAACGAGCGACAGATCGATTCACCGAGCGCGCGGCTGGCACGCCCACAGAAGATTTTCAGATGTTCCCTGTCTACATTGCTCATGCCTGACTGGCTCCCAACGCTTCGCGTTCAAGCCGTTTGCGAAGGATCGCATCGACTTCCTGAAGCTGCTGTGGGTTATTGATGCTCAACACGTCCTCCGGCGGGACGGCCTCGACCACTTCCACACCCTTGCCGTGCCCCTTGAGGATCGACGGGACATCGGTGACGTAGTACTCGCCTTGCTGGTTGTGCGGCTTTACTTCCGTGAGGGCCGAGAAGAGCGATCTGCTGTCGAAGCAGTAGTAACTCGGGTTGACCTCGCAGACCGCCAACTGTTCTTCGTTGGCGTCCTTCTGCTCGACGATGCAGTCCAGCGACCCGTCCTTGGCGCGGATGATGCGGCCGTAGCCGGTCGGGTCGTCGATGATGCTGGTCGCCAGCGTGGATGCGGCTTTGCGTCGGCGGTGGACTTCCAGGAGCCTGCCGAGCGTGCGGGCACGGATCAACGGCCCATCGCCTGCAAGGACAAACACGTCCGTCTCCGGCTCATTCTCAAACAGCGGCTCCGTGACCTGCACGGCATGGGCGGTGCCTTTCGGATCGCCCTGATCGACGAACTCGACATCGTCGAAGCCGTCCAGCGACTCACGGACCTCGTCGCCTTTGTAGCCGACGACAACCACGCACCGCGAGACACCGGCCTCCTGGCAGGCCTGGACCACCCAGTGCAGCATCGGCCTGTCCGCCACGGGGAACAGCACCTTCGGCAGGTCGCCGCCCATGCGTGTGCCCTTGCCGGCAGCCATGATGATGGCCTGGGGCGCGGGTCGGCCGCTCAGGTCGATCTGTGGGTTGCTATCGCTCACTGGTGAAAACTCCGACTGCCAAACCCGGCCGGGATTAGCAGGAATAACAGGCCCGCAAGGATTCGAACCTTGAATACTAGTACCAAAAACTAGGGTGTTACCATTACACTACGGGCCTAGTGGTCTGCGTGTTAAGCCGGGGTGGCTTGAAGACCCTCTGGCTGGGGACACGTATAGCGTGTCACCCGTCAAAGAAAGGGTCCGGCCTTTTCCGGTGAACTCGAAGGGGCACGCCGCCGGTCGGCCTTGCTTAACCCTTCTGTTGTCCGCGCCTCGGTCAAAAAGACCTCGTCACGGTCGGCTCTGCCGTCAAAGTAAGGCAATAGTGTAGACCTGATCGGGTGGATGTCAAACCATCGCTGTGCTGGATATTACTCACTGGAACCCTGCGATTAGCGATTCACCCGCCCATCTGCAGTAGTTTTCCGGGGCTTTCGGGTTGGCCGGTGCGGATGCTCAGCAGGCAGGCCAGGCAGCAGGCCATCGCGTCGGTGCGGAGTTGGGTATGGGCCTGGGGCCTGGCGAGGCTCGGGCTGTCGATCAGGCGACGCCACTGGTGGGCGAGCATATCGGTGAAGCCGGAAGGAACCCCTTCGCCGTCGGTTTGGTCGAGGACCTCACCTTCGGGGTTATGCAGGCGGTATCCGGTGTCGTTGATCGTCAGCGTTGCGCCGTCGCCTTGGACGTTCAGCGAGCGGGCGGTCACCGGCGCGCTGTCGGTGACTTCCAGCAGGGCGGCCTGGCTCCCGGGCATGCGGGCGTGGACCGCCAGCGAGCCGTTCAGTTCGACGAGGGTGTCGGGCGCTTCGTTTAGTGGGCCGACCAACGAAGCGTCGACCATCTCGGGCAATAATGTGTAGCTGAGCACCGTCTGCCAGGCGTCGAACAGCCGGGCGAACAGCGACCCATGACCTGCCCGGCCCCGACTGGTGAATACGACCAAGCGTCGATCACCTAGCAGTTCATTCGGATCGGCGGCGGACAGGAACCCGGGGCACTGGCTGAACACCGGTGTCTGGATGATCCGTCCGGAAGCCTCAGCACCTTTAGCCCCGAGCGCGTCGGAAGCGGATAGGCCCTGCAGATCAGAGGCGATCGGCTCGAGTGTCAGCACCACCGTGCCCTGGTCTGCCAAGGCGTGCAGGTCCTCCGGCATGACACCTTCATGGGTCGCTAGCAGCAGGTACGCCGCGGGCTGATCGATACACATCTTACGCAGGTCGTCATGCGATTCGGATCCGAGCTCCTTTGCGAGTTGGCTGACCTCCGCGACGGGCGGGCCCCCGACACCGATGGGCTTCAGGCTAGAACCCATCAGGCGCATCAACTCGTCGACCAGCGGCGCGTGGCCGGCATCGGTCCAGAGTGTGACTTCCGGGGATAGCTTGGTGGTAGCCATGCGTAGAAGATACCACAGTCGTGTCACGTGTTGCCGTCCGGTCGCGTACAATAGTCTGGTTGGCGTGCGCGAGCGGCCGCGGCAGGCTTCGGGCCTGACGAGGAAAGTCCGAGCACGGCAGGACACGGTGGTGGGTAACACCCACCCGCCCGTTTAACGGGTGCGGGACAGTGCCACAGAAAATATACCGCCGGGGTAGGCCTGAGGCATGAGTCCTGGGGCTTGAGTAACGGCTCGCGGGCCTGAATACTCAGGTCTCACGCCTCACCCCTCAAGCCTGCCCCGGTAAGGGTGAAATGGTGCGGTAAGAGCGCACCGCCGGTCTGGTGACAGCCCGGGCACGGTAAACCCCACCGCGTGCAAAACCAAGCAGTGTCAAAAGGGCCGGTCCGGCCCGGGCGTCGAAAGGTGCCGCGGCACGGGTAGGTTGCTTGAGCCCGTCGGCAACGGCGGGCCTAGAGAAATGGCCGCACCCCATGCGGGAACATAACTCGGCTTACAGCCACGCCAACGACAAAGCCCACGGCCACCACCGTGGGCTTTGTTTATAGAAGATGGGTGATGCGCCTCTGGCCGATAGATTCACAAAAAAACAACCCCCGGCTTCCGCCGAGGGCTGAGTTGTGAATCTACATGTGAGCGTGACCGGTTACTTGGTCAGCAGCTTGACCGCGTTGGCGGTCGGCAGGCTGAGGGCACCGTGGGCACGGGCCGCGGCGATCGCCAGTTCGCCGTCACTGTTTTGCACCAGTTCCAGCAACCGATCGGTCTGGCCGACCTGCAGGGCGTTGCCGAAGTACGTCGCACTCTCGGCAAGGCTGGCGAGCATGGACAGCTGAAGCTCGCCTTCGTTTCCTAGCGCCGCTTCGGCCAGGGCGCTTTGGGCCTGGGCGTCGTTGATCAGTGACAGTACCGCCGCCGATGCGACCTTGACGTCGTCACGATCGTCGGACAGTGCCTGGATCAACGCCGGCTGGGCTTCCATGACGTTGAACACATCGCTGTCGATCGCGACTTCGCGCAGCAGCCTGAGCGCCGTCAGGGCGAATTCGGTGCTCTGCTCGGCCGACAGGGCTTCGCCTTCGCCCGTAGCGCCTGCCGCCTCAACCGCGGTCTTCAATTCTTGTGGGTCGTCGCTCTTCAGGGCAGAGCTGATCCGGGTGGTGGCGTCGCTCAGTGCGTTGTCGAGGCGGACCTGTTCTTCCTGGTTCACCAGTGCGAGGATCGGCACGGACCCGGTCTTGTAGTCGCTGACCGTGTCGGCATGGACCTGTAGGACCATGTCGGGTTGCACGGCGGTGACGATCAGGTCGACGCCCGGCACGAGATTCAATTCGGATGAGACGTCGGCCATGCTCAAGCCGCCGAACGCCTCGTAACCCAGGTCAAGTAAACTGGCCAGTAGGCTGTTAACCATTTCGGCGTCGTCGGCCAGCACCAGGGCGTAGCGTGCATCGGACTGACGCACGGCTTCAGATAGCACAGCCGTCACACGGTGAGCGCCGGGGAAGGTGCTGGTGGGGCGGGTCTGTGCCAATGCCTCGGCCGCACGGAAGCGGACCCGGCGGTCGGGGTACGACAACGCGCTGAGTAGCGGCTGCTTCGCGGCGTCGGTACTGACCAGGGCATGCGTCCCGGAGGTATCTGCCAAGGCATCGATCGCGTCAAGGGCGAGCTCGTCGTCGCTGTCCGCGATTGCGCGAGCCAAGACGTCGTGCAGCCGTTCGGGGCCCGATAGCATCGCGTAGAAACCGGCGGGCTGGAGGTCACTTGAGTAGCTCGGGTCCACCACGCCTTCCGGCAGGCGGTTTTCACGGCGGAGATTCGCCATCAGGTACAGGCTCAGGGCCGGGTCCAGCGAGCTGTTCAGGGTCAGTGCTTCGTGGGCCGAACGCATGGCCAGCACATCACCGAAGACCTCACCGGGGACGATGGTCGGGACCAGGCCGATCTTCGGGCCGTAGCTCCAGACGAGGCCGGACTCGATCGACGCGTCGTAGCCGGGCAGCTGGTCGGCTGCCGCGGTCGCGGTGGTGTACTGGGACTGGCCTAGCTTAAGCAGCCACTCGGCGGCGCTGAGGTCGACGGGCTGACGGGTCGAAGCCATCAAAGATTTGTACGCAACCTCGACGACCTGGCGGGCGTTCGAATCAACCGTGGGCGATTCGAGTACCTGCTTCATCGCCGGCAACGCCTGCGGGTATCCGATCTCGGCAAGCACCTGGGCGACGTGGCTCATCGGGGCCGGTTCAAGCTGGGGTAGCGCGGCGCTGAGCGGCGCGACCAAAGGCTGGCCGATCGTCACCATCGATGACAGGATGTTCGGGTGCAGCTTCGACTGTTTGTCGTCAAGCAGCGTTGCGAGCATTTGCGGTGCCGCATACTGGCCGGCGGCTGCTAGGCGCTGGGTGGCGTTGCGGTAGGCGCGCTGGCCCTGGCCGAGCAATTCGATGTCCTTGGCGATCCGCTCGGTGTCACGGCTGAGCTCGATACGCGCCGCCTGGATGCGGGCGTCGAGGTCTTCGGCCACCTCGGCGAGGTCGGCGTACTGCTCGTTGGCTTCGCCCAGCTTCTCGGCACGCGCGAGCACGTTGGCCCATGCCTTGCGATCGCTGGCTTCGACCGTTGCGAGCAGCGTCTGGTTGTCCGCCTGATCGAGCAGGGCCTGGCCGGTCGCCAGCGCCAGGTCGGGCTTGGCGATCAACACGTAATGGTTGAAGTCTTCCCAAAGGGCGTCAGGTGTCTGGGCCTGGGCGAATAACGCACCGGGCGAACAGGCAAGCACGGACAGCCATACACCCGACAACAAGCGTTGTGTTCCCGTCATGGATTCAACTCCAAATTGTTTGCAAGTCTGGTAACCACATCAATCTATCGCTGGCGTGCCGTAGCGTCAAACGGGAAGGGGCCCAGATCGTCGCCGATCATGCCGCCTCAGATTATCGGCCCCAGGGCTTCGGGATACGCTGTCGTAAGCCTTTACCTGGGCATCACATCCGCCGGCAAACCCTAAGCGGTCTTGCTGAGCGGTCTGTGATATGCTCTGAGCATGATGACGCAACTCATCAACTCGGCGGGGGACCTGATGGCGCTTGGCGGGATTGTCATGTGGCCGCTGCTGGCGCTGAGTGTACTCTCGGCGGCGCTGCTCTTTGAACGCTGTTGGTTTTTCTTACGAACGAACAGTGCCAGTCGCAAGGCGCGGGCCCGGGTGATGGCACGCTATCTGCGCGAAAAGAACAACGAAGCCGCACGACAGCTTGCCCTCAAGGAGCGTAGTCTCTACGGCCGGGTTGTCGAGCAAGTTGCTGAGGAGGCCGAGGCAGGCGGGGTCGCCGAGGTGGACATTGTCGAGGCCTATCGGCCCAGGATCGAGCGTTTCATGCCGACGCTTTCGACGATCATCACTGTCGCCCCGATGCTCGGCATCCTAGGCACGGTTCTGGGCATCATCGCCAGCTTCCAACTACTCTCTGACCCCGGCGTTTCGACGGACCCCCGATCGGTGAGCCAGGGGATCGCCGAGGCCCTGATCACCACCGCCGCGGGTCTTGTCATCGCGATCTTCACACTTTTCCCCTACAACGCCTTACGGGTTCAGGTACAGCGTTCCCTGTCCGTAGTTGAGTCGTTGGCGTGGGCGGCGTCGTCCGGCGCATCTCAAGGCGACGATAATACGCAGAAACAAGAAAATCACGATTCATAGGCCACCATTGGCCGAATCTTAAGTATATTGGTCGCCATATCCTCGATGCGGTATGGCTTGTTCCGTCGCACTCGGGTCGGCCTTAGTGTGTAGGCCGGGATCAGGGCTTGTGTAAATACTAATTATTGGGCCTGTACGGCCGGTGTGTGATGCCGATATAGAGGTAGCTTTCCAGCTTCATTGTTTGCGAGAGCCCAGCTGTACGGATGTACCGATAACACTATCAAGGAAAGATAATGCTTCACCCAAGTCAGGCACGTATTCGTAGTTTTGAGGTGGTCCCCTCGCTGCCGAAGCCGCTGGAGCCGTTGATGCGGATCGCGAACAACCTCTGGTGGACGTGGCACCCCGAAGCGGTGGAACTGTTCGTCCGGCTGGACCGTGACCTTTGGCTCGAAAGCAACCATAACCCCGTCAAGATGCTCGGCCTGGTGACCCAGGCAAGGCTCGACGAGGCCGCCAAGGACGAGGGGTTCCTCACCTCGCTGTCCCTGGCCATCGAGAACCTCGAACGTCACGAAGGCCGAACCCCCTGGCTCGAATCCATCAATCAGGAATCCGACGGCTACACGGTCGCCTACTTCTGCGCCGAGTTCGGCATGACCGAATCGCTGCAGATCTACTCCGGCGGCCTGGGCTGCCTGGCGGGCGACCACCTCAAGTCGGCCAGCGAACTGGGCCTGCCCCTGATCGCGGTCGGCCTGCTCTACCGCAACGGCTACTTCCAGCAATACCTCAACTCCGACGGCTGGCAGCAGGAATACACCCCCGACCTCGACTTCTCCACGCTCCCGGTCAACCCGGTCAAGAACGCCAACGGTGAGCAGATCAAGGTCAGCGTCCACCTGCCCGGACGTGACGTCCACGTCGCGCTGTGGAAGTGCATCGTCGGCCGTATCCCGCTTTACCTGCTGGATACCAACCTCCCTGAAAACCAGGAGGCCGACCGCCACATCACCAGCCAGCTCTACGGCGGTGACATGGAAATGCGCATCAAGCAGGAGATCGTCTTGGGTATCGGCGGTGTCCGTGCCCTGGAAGCGATCAACATCCGCCCGGACGTCTGCCACATGAACGAAGGCCACTCCGCCTTCCTCGCGCTGGAGCGGATTACACGCATCATCGACGAGCAGGGCGTCAGCTTCGACGAAGCCCGCCAGCTCGCCGCCGCGAGCCACGTCTTCACCACGCACACCCCCGTGCCCGCCGGGATCGACCGGTTCCCACCGGACATGATCGAACGCTACTTCAAGCACTACCACGATAAGCTCGGCCTGGATATGGAGGGGCTGCTCTCGCTTGGTCGGGAGAACGTTTTTGATAAGAACGAGTTCTTCTCCATGGCGGTGCTCGCGATCCGCACCAGTCAGTGGGCCAACGGCGTCAGCAAGCTGCACGGCGAGGTCAGCAGGGAGATGTGGAACAACATCTGGGGCGGCGTCCCCGAAGAGGAAGTCCCGATTAAGCACGTCACCAACGGCGTCCACGCACGCAGTTGGCTATCCGGCGATCTGATCTTCCTGTTCGACCGCTTCCTCGGCGCTCGCTGGCAGAACAACCCCGCCGACCACGCCGTCTGGCAGGCGGTGGAGAACGTCCCCGACGAAGAGCTGTGGCGCGTCCACGAACGCAAGCGTCGACACCTGATCAACTGGACACGCGAGAAGCTCGAAGACCAGCTCCGTGCCCGCGGCGCCAGCCCCGATCAGATCAAGGCCCAGTGCGAGGCCCTGGACCCCTCGGCCCTGACCATCGGATTCGCCCGCCGGTTCGCCACCTACAAGCGCGGCACGCTGCTGCTGCGTGACCTCAAGCGGATCGAGAAGATCCTGTGCGACGCCGAGAGGCCCGTGCAGATTCTGGTCGCAGGTAAGGCACACCCCGCCGACGGCGGCGGCAAGGACCTGATCCGGCAGATCGTCCAGATCGCCACCCAGTCCGACGCCGGCCACAAGATCGTCTTCCTCGAGAACTACGACATCCACGTCGCACGCAACCTGGTTCAGGGCTGCGATATCTGGCTGAACACCCCGCGCCGCGGCATGGAAGCGTCCGGCACCAGCGGTATGAAGGCCGCTCTCAACGGCGTGCTGAACTGCTCGATCATGGACGGCTGGTGGGACGAGGCCTTCGAGACCGACCTTGGCTGGGCCATCGGACGCGGCGAGGAATACGCCAACCCCGCCACCGCCGACGACCTGGAGAGCCAGGCCCTGTACGACCTGCTCGAGAACAACATCGTCCCGCTGTTCTACGACCGCGACAAGAACGACCTGCCGCGCAAGTGGGTCGCGATGATGAAGGCGTGCATCACCAAGCTCGCCCCGCAGTTCAACACCAACCGCATGGTCCAGGAGTACACCGAGAACCTGTACCTGCCCGCGCTCAAGAAGAGCCGTGAACTCGGTACCAACAAGATCGCAGGCGCCAAGGCTCAGGCCCAGGCCATCGCACACCTGCGTGCGAACTGGGGCGGCCTGAAGATCGAGAACGTCGAAGCCGACACCAACGAGCCGTTGGGCGTCCGCCAGACACTCAAGGTCAACGCGACCGTATCCCTCGGCGGGCTCGGCCCCGATCAGGTCCGTGTCCAGCTCTACACCGGTCGGCTCGATAACGAGTCGCGTCTGGTCGAGGCGGACTGTGCGGACATGACCCACATCCAGGACCTCGGCGACGGGCGTCACCGCTTTGAAGGCAGCTTCCTGACCAGTACCAGCGGCCGCCACGGCTTCGCTGTCCGCGTGATCCCAGGTGGCGAGACGTTCGACGGCCTGGTCGTCCCGGGCCTGATCCACTGGGACTACGAAGCGCCCCCTGCACCCAAGCCCAAGGCCAAGGCCGAAGCCGAAAAGGTCGTCGCCTGACCCGGCTCGCTAAGTAAATCACCCCCAAACGCCCGGCCATCACGGTCGGGCGTTTTTATTATGCCCATCGACCCCGCCGGGCGATTGACCCGTCCGCAATCCTTGGTAGCCTCATATCCATGGCGGACGATACCCTCTTCCAGACCTCCGACGATGAACTGCTGGTCAGCGCCTACAAGCGGCAAGGCCGGACGCTTGACGATCTGCCGTATACCCATGAGTTTGAGGTGCTGTATCTGGCTATCACAGGCGGTGAATCACCCGCCGTGTCGCGCCAGCAGCTCTTCCACCGACTGCACAACCTCCGCAAGGCCGGCAAGCTCCCCCGCCTTGGCAAGGCCCAGGGCGAGAGACCCAGGCTTTCGCCCGATCACGAAACCATGCTCGCCGGATTGGTTTGTGCGCAAGTGGGCCAACTCTCCAAACGGGATCAGTTGATCTACTCAGACGCCTTCGACACGATCGTCAACACCTTCAATAACCTAGCCGGGCTGAACCTTTCTCCCCACGACACCTGGCGCATCATCGCGAAGCTCGCCAAATGACTAACGCCTGGGAAGCCAAAGCGGACACCGTTACCGAGCAGTTCATCCTGCAGCAGCGGGCCGACCTGCAGGAGTGCCTCGAGAAGATCGAGCACTGCTTCAGCCAGCTCGAAGACCATGACATCTGGTGGCGGCCGTACCAGGAGCACAACGCCCTGGGCAACATCATCCTCCACCTCTGCGGCAACCTCGGGCAGTGGATCATCCACGGCGTCACCGGGCAGCCCGACACCCGTGATCGCCCGGCCGAGTTCGCCCACCGCGGCATCATTCCCAAAGACCAGTTGCTTGATTGGATCAGGCAGACGATCGACAAGGCCGACAAGGTGATTGCCGAGCAGACCGATGCTTCACTGTTAGAACCCCGGCGTGTGCAGGGCTTTGACGTGCTGGCTCAAGCCGCCATCCACCACTCGGTCACCCACCTGATCGGCCACACCCAGGAGATCATCTGGATCACCCGCCTGCGCGTCGGCCCGGAGTACAAGTTCCGCTGGGAACCGAGCTCGCCCGAGCATGGCTCATCAAAGTAAACCGCTATGCTCACACGTCCCATGACCGCTGACGATCACGCACAGATTCTCGCTCTGGCAGATGGGTTGGGTGAGTGGTTTAATGAGCAGGGGCGGCAAGACATGGCGATCGACCTGTGTCATCAACCCGGCATCGTCGCCGAGCAGGACGGCCGGATCGTTGGCTTCCTGACATGGTTCGTCGCGGAGGCGAGCCTGTGCATCGGCTGGATCGCGGTGAAGCGGGATACGCACCGAAGGGGTGTTGGCCGGGCTATGATCGAGCAACTCGTACGGACCGCTCATGAGATGGGCGTCAAACGCCTGCGAGTCTGGACGCTCAGTCAGCGTGAGGATTATCCGCCCTACGAGTCCACCCGCGCTTTCTATCAGGCAATGGGCTACGCCGCCTGGAAGCAGTTGCCGGGCTACTGTGAGGACGGATCGGAGATGGAGATCTACCAACGGCTGATCGAGGACTGAACCGACCGCTGCCCGGCCCTACAATAACGCATATGCGTGAACTGGAACTGCTATCTCACATTTACAAGGCCAACCCGGCATTGCCGGGCTCGGTCACTGTGCCGCCCGGCGATGACATGGGCGCGGTCGTGGTGGGAGGGCAGACGATGCTGGTGACCGTCGATCAGGTATCCGACGGCGTCCACTTTGATCTGGGACATACACCCTTGGAAAAAGTTGGGCGTAAAGCCATCACGCGCAACCTGTCCGACGTTGCGGCGATGGCGGCCAAACCCGTCGGGGCGGTCGCGGCGGCCTGCCTGCCCAAGGGCTTCGGCGAAGATCAGGCTAAGACACTTTTCGATGCGATGCGGGCCACGGCCGAGGCGTTCGCTTGCCCCCTGATTGGCGGTGACATCTCCACCTGGGACCAGAATCTGATCCTGACCGTCACCGTCTTCGCAGAGCCCGACGGGATCGAGCCCGTCCTGCGCAGCGGGGCACAGCCCGGCGACACCATTTACGTTACCGGCCACATCGGCGGGAGCCTGCAACAGCAAAGCGATCCGCCCGGCTACGTTCACCACCTGGACTTCACCCCCCGCATCGACCTGGCACGCGCTTTGGCAGGCAACTCCGCCACCCGGCCGACTGCCATGATCGATCTGTCCGACGGCTTGGCACAGGACCTGACGCGCATCTGTGAGCAGAGCCACGTATCGGCACGCATCGACATCGACAAGCTTCCGATCAGTAACGCAGCCCGGCAGGCGGCTGAGCAATCAGGCGAGCCGCCGTGGCAACACGCTGTGGGTGACGGCGAGGACTATGAGCTATGCTTCACGTCCGCCGGACTCGTGCCGGATGCGGCTGGTGGAGTAGCCATGACACCGATCGGTGTGATTGGGCAAGTCAGGGAGGACCCATTCGTGCAGTTCGTGTTACCCGACGGATCAATCCAGCACGCAACCGATCTTGGGTGGGAGCATCACGGTGACTGAGCAGTTAACGAGTACGGTGATCGAATCCACGAGCGTCGAGCAGACCATGGCCGTCGGCACCGCGGTGGCGCGTCTTGCCAAATCAGGTGACTGCGTCGCATTGATCGGCGAGTTGGGCGCGGGCAAGACGCAGTTCGTCCGCGGCATGGCATCGGGGCTGGGTATCGAACCGGTGCGTGTTTCCAGCCCGACGTTTGTCTTCATGCAGGAATACAACCCGACCGATCCCGGCAACGGCTCGTTGGTACTGACACACGTCGATGCCTACCGCCTGGCGGGTGAGGACGACCTGGCATCGATCGGCTGGGAAGGCGACGGCGAGGAACTCCGCAGCGGGGCTGTCCTCGTCGTCGAGTGGGCAGACCGGATTCCCGACGCACTCTGCACCGATCGGCTTGAGATCAGAATCGCCCACCACGGCGACGGCCGAACCATCACGCTGACAGCCCACGGCTCTTGGCGTGAGCGAATGGGTGAACTGACGGCATGCGCAAACCTGTCATGAGAGGTGTATAGGCGATGGCCGACAGTCAGCAATCAAAAGCACGCTGCCCGATCTGCGACAGCCCGGTCGAAACAGGCGTCAAGACCTTCCCCTTCTGCTCGGACCGCTGCAAGAAGATCGACCTGGGCAAATGGCTCGACGGCAAGTACCTGATCAGCCGACCGATCGAGCAAAGCGATCTGGAAGAAGGGGAGTGACTTCGGGATTTCAGATGTATGATTGATGATTTCGCAAGCGTGAACCGTACACCGCAGGCAACTGCGTATGCACATAAAAATCCTCAATCATAAATCTCAAATCATAAATCCGCTTCTTCCGCCTGCTCGTGCTGTTGGGCCTCGGGGCTGATGCCGTAGATCACGAAGCGGTGGCTGACCGGCTCGAAGCCGTGCTCTGCGCACAGCTTGTCTCGGAGCTTGGTCAACTCGGCGGCGGAGAACTCGATGATCTGGTTGGTTTCGACGCAGACCAGGTGGCCCATCGGCTCCTTGCCGAAACTCAGCCGGTAGTGGGCCTGGCGTGAATCGATCAGGACCTCGGAAATGATCTTCGCTTCCAGCAGGTGCTTGAGTGTGCGGTAGATGGTCGCCTTGCTGACCCGGTGATCGGCTGCCCGCATCTCCTGGAGCAACTCATCAGCCTCGAACACGCCCGGCTTGGCCAGCACGGCGTCCAGGATCAGGGCACGCTCGGTCGTGAACTTCAATCCCTGACGTTTGAGGAATCGTCGAAAGATCGCACACAACGGCATGATTAGCTGGTCGTCTGAACTCGCGGTGGGGGCTTTGCTCATGCGGGCATTGTAGCCCGTGCAGCATGGCGTTGACACCTCGGTTGGCTACTTTTCAGAGACGCTGGTATCTTGCCGATCAGGTCAGATAGTTGGCCGCAGAATAGGGAGTCGAGTCGTGGCTGATGATGCTGTTGTGGTGGGGTTGATCGGGTGCGGAACCGTCGGTAGCGGGGTTGCCAAGCTGCTTAGAGACCAAGCGGGCCTTTATGCCCAGCGCATCGGCAGGCCGATAGTCCTGGGCAGGCTGCTGGACAAGGCCAAGGACCGGGTTATCGCCTCGGGCCTGGTGGAGGCCAACATCGTGACCGACGATGTCGAAGCATTCTTCGATACGCCCGGGATGTCTATCGTCATTGAACTCGCCGGCGGGACAGGGGCCGCGAGCCTGTTTGCCCGCCGGGCCCTGGAATCGGGCATGCACGTCGTGACCGCGAACAAGCACCTGCTCGCCGAGCAGGGCCCGCTGTTATTTAACCTAGCTAGAAAGCACAACGTCAGCATCGCCTTCGAGGCCTCGTGCGGCGGCGGTATCCCCTGTGTCACCGCCCTGCAGTTCGGGCTCATGGCCAACAAGATCGACGCGCTCTACGGCATCCTCAACGGCACGTGCAACTACATCCTCACCGAGATGACCGTCAAGGGGAAGACCTACGACACCGCGCTCGCCGATGCTCAGCAGCTCGGATACGCCGAGGCCGATCCTACGCTCGACGTCACCGGCGGGGATACCGCGCACAAGATCGCGGTACTCGCTTCGCTGGGCTTCGGTGTCGAGTTGACCTGCGACAAGGTCCCGAACCGGGGGATCAACGAGCTGGACCTGAACGACCTGCGCTTCGGTGCTGAGCTGGGCTACGACATCAAGCTGCTCGCCATCGCAGAACGGCAGTTAGACCAAGAGGAAGTCAGCGTCGGAGTCGAGCCGTGCTTCATCCACAAGCGTGAGCTGCTCGCCCAGGTCGGTGGGGCGTTTAATGCGCTGTCGGTCTACGGCCACGCCGTTGGCCACACGCTGTACTACGGCCAGGGTGCCGGCGAAATGCCCACCGCCAGCGCCGTCGTCGCCGACGTCATCAACATCGCCTCCGGGTGGTACGGCCAGGCCTTTAACGGCATGAAGCTCACCCCGGACCTACACGCCCCGGCTAAGCTCGCCGACCCCGACGACCTGACCAGCCGGTTTTTCCTCCGCGTCAATGCCATGGACCGCCCGGGCGTGATCGCCCAGGTCTCTGAGAAGCTAGGCGATAAGGGCATCAGCCTCTCGGCCGTGCTTCAGCATGAGGCGGGTGAAACAGGCAGCGGCTATGTGCCGGTCGTGATCGTGACACACATGGCACGACGCGGCGATTTACTTGAAGCCGTAGGCCAGATCGAGACGATGGATGTAATAGAAGGAACGCCGGTCGTGATCCGCATCGTGGACATGTCCGACCGCATCTGACCCGACACACGCTCCACACAAAGGGGAGGCGATCGGCGGAAGGTCGGTGACTAGATCACGTTCGGGGGTGTCGGCTTTTGTGCTAGAGCGCACAGGAGGTCGGGCAGTTGAGAGGAAAAAGCGCCACGTGGCATGACCTGGTCTGCGCCCCGCCGTTCGGCGGCGTCCATGATCTGCACCTCGACATGCGGTGCAAACGCAATCACCAAGGGTCTTGTCTCCGGGGGCGCTTCCTTAGCCGAGGTGTGGTTCTTCGCCAGATCGATCAGCTCAAGCGCGGCCTCCCCGATCGTCAGGTCCACAATGACCCCCGACACGGGGCCGTTGGCTTTCCCATCATCGACCCGGTCAAGACGGTTACGCAGCGCCTCGACGCTCCGCGCCGGACGGCAGGTGAGCCCCAGCGCCTCGGCGGTCGAATGGATCTTGGTCGCGAATATCAGGTCGTGGCAGCAATACACAATCATCACCGCATCATACCAGCCCCGCCGCGGCGATAGCGGCCCGTTTCAGGAAGTGAGTAAGGCGAATGGACCCAGACGTACAGATGTCCGCATACACCGATGAATCCGTCCAGGCGGAGTTAGGTTTCCGATACGACCCGTCCGACCTCTACCAACAGGTCATCGGCATGGTGCTCAGGGGTGCGGAAATGCTCGATCTGCCCAGACACCTGCGCCTGATCATGGCCCAGCCCAAGAACGAGTTGATCGTCCACTTCCCCGTGCAGATGGACGACGGGTCTTACCATCTGTTCAAGGGCTACCGGGTCCAGCACAACAATATCCTCGGCCCCTATAAAGGCGGCATCCGCTTTCACCACAGTGTCAGCCTCGACCACGTCAAGTCTCTCGCGGTCCTGATGACAATGAAGGCCGCGCTGGTACGCCTGCCGCTTGGCGGCGCGAAGGGCGGCGTGCAGGTCAACCCGCATGAGCTGTCGCAGAATGAATTGATGCGACTGACCCGCCGGTTCACCAGTGCGATCGGTGACAACATCGGCCCCGATCACGATATCCCCGCCCCCGACGTCGGCACCAACGCGCAGATCATGGCATGGATGGCCGACACGTTCGTCAACTTCGTCCCCGGGACGCAACGCTGGCTCGGTCAGGCCGTCGTCACAGGCAAACCCATCGAGTTTGGCGGGTCCTTCGGCCGGGAAAAAGCGACCGGCCAGGGCCTGGTCTTCGTCCTCGAAGAGCTCCTGCCCGAAATGGACATGGATATCACCAAAGTGAGTTACAGCCTGATCGGCTACGGCAACGTCGGCTCCTGGACCGCCCGGCTGATGCAGGACCACGGCGCGGTGCTCAAGAATGTCCTCGATCACACCGGCGCCATCCACAACAACAAAGGCATCGATACACTCGCGCTTGCACAACACGTCATGGCCAACGGCGGCGTCGCCGGGTACCCCGAAGCCGAGCCGATCAGTGAGGAAGACTTCTACTCGAACCCGGTGGACCTGTTGATCCCCGCCGCGCTCGAGCAGATGCTGGACGTCGAACACGCGCGCATGATCAATTGCCGGGCCGTGGTCGAAGGCGCGAACGCCCCAACCACCCCAAGGGGCCAGGCCATCCTGGCTGAGCGCGGTATCGACGTGCTCCCCGCGGTGCTGTGCAACTGTGGCGGTGTGACCGTCAGCTACATGGAGTGGAAGCAGAACAGGGCCGCCGAGACGTGGGACGCCGAGACGGTCGATCGCCGGCTGCGTGAGCACATGACCGCCGCCGCCGGCCGGGTCAAGCTCGCCAAGCATCACTACGGCTGTGACATGCGGACCGCCACCTACTGCGCCGCGCTGGGGTACATCGGCAAGGTCTACCAGCTCCGCGGCATCTTCCCGTGATCCCCATGCTTGCCCGTTTAGCGGGCGATCGAAGATCGCCGTGTGGTTGCAACACATCGCACGTAACAACGTCCCAAGCTAAACGCTCTGGTACAAGCGGTGTTCGTAGATGTACTTCGCAACGCCCGGATGCACCAACCCCTCGATCGACTCCCCGCGCGCAATCCGCTCTCGGACCTGGGTCGAACTGATGTCCACCGCCGGCACATCCACCAGCCGAGTCGCCCAAACACTACGGGCCTCATCGTTGGGTAGCGATGCCAGCAGCGACTCGCGCGTGTCAGGCGGCCGGACCATCACCCAAGGCTCCGCAAGTTCCACGATCCGCTCCGGCTCACGCCACTTGTCGAAGATCCGCACCTGATCCGCGCCGATCAGCAGACGCATCTTCACCCCCGGGCCTAACCGGGCGTGCAGGTCTGACAGCGTTTCCACGGTGTAACTCGGTTCGCCTGACGCGCCCCGGTCAAGTTCATCCGTGAATACCTCAGCCCCCGGCGTATCAGCGATCGCCAATCTGAGCATCGCCAACCGATGAACAGCGTCGGTCTGCACCTTATCGAGCTTGTGCGGGGCCTTCGCCGCCGGGATATACGCCACCGCATCCGCTCCAACCGCCTCACGCACCGCCATCGGCAACGTCACATGCGCCACATGCGGTGGATCAAAGCTGCCGCCAAAGATGATCAATTGCTTGGGCATAGGATGGGTCACGGCTTGAGGAAGTGCTCACGATAGTAAGCCCATTCGTCTGATTGCATCTCCCACTCACTATACAGCGCCACTCCCTTGTAGTTGTCGGGGAGGTCCGCGTGCTCAAGCAGGCCCGCATGGATGCCGGCTATTGCGTGTTGGAGGTTCTCGGTGTCGGGGTCGTGGTAGTCAGTATCAGCATCGTCGTAGGTCGGCAGGCCCAGGAGCACCTCAGCATTACCCGACCAATCGAGGATCTCAACTGTCCAATCACGCATCAAGGCCTCATAGAATCTCGGCCGTGTGAGTGCCGTGTCGTACATCATGACCGCGACCTGATCCACGTGGCCGGCCACTTCGCGGAAGTACGCCTCCTCCCAATGAACCTCCGGATACGGGTGCCAGCGTGTCGGCGGGGGGTAGGCAGCGATGGATAGCACCTCGTCCTGCTCAAGCACAGCACGGACTTCTTTCAACAGATCGATGAAGTCGCGGGTGCCTGAAGGGCATGGCTCGATGTTGATATGAACACCCGCCATGCGTGGGTGGGTATCTAGCATGACACGGATGGATCGTACGAAGTTGGCTCGCCAGTCAGCATCCTCAGGGTGGGCCTGGACCCCACTGGCTCCGCCGATCCATGGCATGACCCGCAGGCCGTCACATTCATCAAGGAATCGTTCGACCTGATCACGATCGATAGGCGGGAGTTGGCCGTCGCTCTGCGTGGGGGCGACGTGCGGAAAGAGGTCGGTGATGTGATCCCGCTTCAGTTGTGACACCAGTTCACGGATTTGAGCGGTGTCGCGGAACGAATCGATACGATCGATCTTGTTGTACTTCTCGAACCAGCTGTCGTGCCCCAGCCAGCCGTGCTGTAACCAGATTCCGTTTTGCCCCAGGTCGTGTCGGCCGTTGGTTACGGTTGCGCCCGGTGACCATTCGAGATATCCGATACCCATCACCAAGACGAGTAGCGTTGCCGGCCAAACCGTGCGCCATGGCGGGCGCATCATTCGACTAAGGATGCCAGGTTTGGCGGGGGCTTCGCTCATGGGTTGACGACATTCACCGGCTTGCCATCCAGGAAAGCTCTGAGATTGTCCGCAGCGATCTGCATCAGGCGGTGGCGGCATTCCACAGCCGCCCAGGCGTTGTGCGGGGTGATCACGCAGTTCGGGGCGCTGAGCAGGGGGTTGTCGGGGGCGGGGGGTTCGCTACTCAAGACATCCACGCCGCACCCCGCAATCTTCCCCTCAGCCAGCGCATCGGCGACGGCTTGCTCATCGAGCAGCGGGCCTCGGCCCGTGTTGATCAGGTAGGCCGATCGCTTCATCAGATCGAGTCGATCTGCGTTGACCATATGCTTTGTCTCGTCGGTCAGTGGGGCATGCAGCGAGACGACATCCGCCCGCCTGAACAGGTCGTCCGTGCTGACCCACTTGGCCGGGAAGTCGAGGTCTTTCTTCGTCCGGCTGTGGATCAGCACCTTCATCCCGAATGCCACGCCCAGCCTGGCTACACGCTGTCCAATGTCCCCGGCCCCGACGACGCCAAGCACCCTGTCGGTAAGTACCGGGATCGCGCCCAGCGTGAAACTGAAGTCCGGGCTGTTGACCCAACCACCCCTGGCACCGCCGCCGGAACCATTCCCGGAAGGCCCGCCATGCACCGCCCAGTCGTGCTCTGCCACGCGATTGGTCATCGCCAGCAGCAAGGCGAACACATGCTGCGCCACCGCATCACCGCTGTAGCCCGGCACATTGGTTACCACCACGCCCGCCTGCTTCGCGGCCTCAAGGTCTACAACGTTTACCCCTGTCGCCAGCACACCGATGTACTTCAGCCCCGATTCCCCGGATAGCTGCCCGATCACCTCAGCATTGAGCGGTGTCTTGTTCGTCAACAGCACCGACGCGCCCCGCGCCCGTTCCAGGATCAACTCCGCCGGCGTCCGGTCATGGACCGTCAGCTCGCCCAGCGCCTCGACCGCTCCCCAGCCCGGCTCACCGTCAGACGCCGCCTGCCCCGGCTTCGCCGGCGTCAGTGTGAACCCATCCAATACAACAATACGTTCAGACATATGTCACTCCTGATCCGTTCCGGGAATCTTACCAACCCTATCCGGTCAAGGCGGGATTGGTATCGGCAGGCGGCAAGCCCTATCATGCCCCCATGGCGATCTACCTCGATGAGAAACCGACGGAATTGGCCGGCACGAGCCTCGGCGAGGTGCTGACCTCGGCGAGCGAGGGCCTGGCTTCAGACGGCCGGGTGCTGGTTGAGGTGATGCTTGGGGGCGAAGTGATCTCGGGCGACGCCCTGGGAGAGCACCAGGCCACAGAGATCGGCGAGACCGAGTTGCGATTGACCTCGGCCGACCCCAAGGAACTGGCGACTTCGACACTGACGCAGATCCGTGAGCAGTTGCCGATCGCGACCAAGCTGCACGAGCAGGCCGCCGACGAACTCCAGGCCGACAACCCGTCCGAAGCGCTCAAGCACATCGCCGATGCAATCGAGGTCTGGATGATGACCCAGGAAGCCGTGCTCGGGAGTGCCGGCGTCGTCGGGCTGGGCCTGGATGAGGTCAAGGTCGGCGACGAGCCGATGTCGTCGTTTACCGATGAACTGATCGAACAGCTGCACGGCCTCAAGGACCTGATCACCAGCAAAGACACCGTCGCCCTGGCCGACGCCCTGGCCTACGAATGGCCCGCGACCGTTGAACGCTGGGACCAATTGATTGAACAACTGATCGAAGAGATCGAAGGAAAGTAGAGGGTACAGGGAACAGGGATCGGGGATCAGTTAGAATCCTCATCTGCCTGAGCCCTGATCCCTAAGCCCTAAACCCTATATCAAGCCATGCCCACACTCGACCACCCGACGTTGCCGTTGCTGAAAGCTCAGTTCGCCGATCGCACGCTGTTTGCCACGGAGTTCCGCGGCCAGACGACCGTGATCGTGGACAAGGACGACCTCGCCGAGGTCATGGCGTTCCTGCGTCACGACGCGGCATGCCAATACGACTTCCTCTCCGACGTCACGGCTGTGGATTACTTGGACTACCCAGGAAAACCGGAAGATACTTCCGGGGGGCCCACCGGCCGATTCGGCGTGGTCTACAACCTCGTCAGTTACCCGAACAACACACGCCTTTTCATCAAGGTCCTGCTCGACCCGACGCTGGATACCTCCGGCACCGAGGACGACCCGGCCCTGCACCTGCCGAGCATGTGCCCGATCTGGCCCGGGGCCGAGTGGACCGAACGCGAGGTCTTCGACATGTTCGGCATCCGTTTCGACGACCATCCGGACCTGCGCCGTATCCTGCTCTGGGAAGATTACCCCGCCCACCCGTTGCGGAAGGACTACCCCGTCACCGGCCGAAACGAACGCGAAGAATACGTCGTCATCGACCGCGACAGCGCGTAGCCCCCGGAAGCAGGGTCTAGGGATCGGGGATCAGGGATCAGTCGGTGTTGTTGTCGAAGGCTGATGCTTTTCTGAGCCCTAGTCCCTATTCCCTATACCCTCAAGCTTCTTCCCGCACTCCGGGCACTCTTCACGTCCAGCACCGACAGTCCCGCGCAGGTCGTAGCCACAGTGCTCGCAACTGGGTAGCAGTTGCTGCCGACGGTACTTTTCACGCCAGTACAGCAGCACGATCCCCGGCCCGAACGCCCATAGCAGCACCGTCCCCGCCAGCACCAAGGTCGTGTACGTCCCTCGGCAGCAGTAGCAATCACGTTGCTGATTCACCGCCCAGACATGCACCGGCACCGCGATGAACACTTCCAGGATACTCCCCGCGATCAGTGCCCGGATCATCTTGCCCATCCGCGTGTAACGATCCCCCTCACGCCAGTAGACAAAGAAGATCGCAGCCCAGACGACCCAGATGATTAACATTCCGCCCCAGATGTAGAATACCCCTTTGCCGTCATGAACCTCCATCGTCGGCTGCCACCAGTCAGGCAGTTCCATCAGTACGGCGATCCCGCCGGTGGTCAGCAGCATGGCCATGACGGCTGCGGATATCACCGCCGACTTCAACGGCCGCCCCTTGTCCTTCAACTGCACCGTGAAACCTGAGCCCGGCCTCAGGAAAGCCCACTGTGCGATCAGCAGCAGACCGACCACAAGCACCAGGTTCGCCGCGTACCCCAATTCCTCAAGCTCAATCAGACCGCCCGGTGACAGCGGTGTCCCGAACAAACCAGCGATTGAGAAGTCGTGATCGAAGAAAGGCTCATTCAAATACGGGCCGACCAGCCAGCCCACCGCCAGCAGGACGTACACCACCCCCGCGATCAGGATCAGCCGTCGGAATCGGTAGGCTCGGTGCTGCCAGCGTGTCATACAGTATCCCTTTGGTCGGCGGATTCTTCGGAGTATTTCCCCCTGTTAGTAATCGGATAGGTGCCCCAACTCAGGTTGACAATTAACGAATCTGTGCGATACTTCACGTTATGAACGAGCGGTTTTACTTTTTTGGCTACTTTTGGTTTGACCGGACGCAGACCGCGTTGGGCAGGATGTAGTCAACCGCTGAGATTGACCAGACACACCACCCCGACGCGGAAGCGTTGGGGTTTTTTTATTGGGTAATCACGCCATGAGAAGGTATTGGCGATTTAACTGAAACACACGCGGGTAGGGGATCTCCGGGGAGGCCTCCGGGGGTGTCACCGTACACCCCAGCCCGCCAGGCACACCAAGGAGCGAGCGCAATGATCGTAGTCATGAAACCGGATGCCACCGAGGAAGAAGTGGGGCACGTCGTGGAACTCATCAAAGACCTGGGCTTGAAAGACCACATCATCCACGGCACAGACCTCACGGTCGTCGCCGTGATCGGTGATGAGCGCAAGAAGGACGGCTCGGTCCTCGAGCAGGCCCCGGGTGTGGACAAGGTGATGCGGGTGATGGCGCCTTACAAGATGGCGGCCAAGGAAACCCGTGTCGGCAAGAAGACGCAGGTGGACATCGGCGGCGGGTGTGTGTTCGGCGGGACGCAGGTCCCCGTGATCGCCGGGCCCTGCAGCGTTGAAGATGAAGACAAGATCATGGTCGCCGCCCGAGCCGTCAAGGCCGCCGGCGCCCACGCCCTGCGCGGCGGCGCGTTCAAGCCCCGCACCAACCCCTACGCCTTCCAGGGCCACGGCGAAGCCGGCCTGAAGATGCTCGCCGCCGCCCGCGCCGAGACCGGCCTGCCCATCGTCACCGAGGTCCTGACCCCGACCGAGGTCGATATGGTCAGCGAGTATGCCGACTGCCTGCAGATCGGGACACGCAACGCCGCTAACTACAAGCTGCTGGAAGCCTGCGGCCGCCAGCCCAAGCCCGTGCTCTACAAGCGCGGCATGGCGATGACCCTGGACGAGTGGCTCCAGGCTGCCGAGTACATCTTGGCTGAGGGCAACCCCAACGTCATCCTCTGCGAACGCGGCATCCGCACGTTTGAGAACCACACGCGCAACACCCTGAGCCTGTCGGTCGTCCCCGAACTCCAGTTCCGCACGCACCTGCCGATCGTCATCGACCCGTCCCACGGCACGGGCCACGCACGGCTCGTCCCGTCCATGGCCAAGGCCGCCATCGCCGCCGGTTGCGACGGCCTGGCGATCGAGATGCACCAGGACCCCGAGCACGCGCTGACCGACGGCGCCCAGTCGATCACCCCGGCCGTCCTCACTGAGTTGATGGGCAGCCTCCAGCGGATCGCCGAGGCCGTGGACAAGACCTGCATCCCGGGTAACGCGACCCAGACGGCGTAAGTGAGATGGGCTACACCTTTGCCACAGACCGGTCAGCCGACAAGCGGCTGGAGGCGATCGCCAAGGTGTTTAACCCGCATTCAGCGGACTTTGTCAATCAGTATGCCAACAAGAACCCGGTTGCCGTCGCCGACCTCGGCTGCGGCCCGGGTTTTACTTCGGCCATGCTTAGGCGCATCCTCCCATCGGCCCGCCTGATCGGCCTGGATAACGCCCCGGCGTCACTGGCATCGGCACGTGATCGCCTGCCCGAGGCAGCCTTTATTCTCTGCGATGTCAGCAGGCCGCCACTGCCGGTTGCCGTTGATGTGATGTACTGCCGATTCTTATTGTCACACCTGCCAGATCCTGTGGGTGTGTGCAATGGCTGGTTGTCGGCGCTAAAGCCGGGCGGTTGTATCTTGATCGAAGAGGTCGAATCCATTCAGCCGGGGGCCGAGCCGCTTGCCACTTATCTCGATGTGACGCGCGGCCTGATCGCCTCAGGCGGAGGGTGCCTGGAAGTCGGCCCGGTGTTGGACTCCGGGCGGTATCAAGGTTGTCTTGTTGCATCTAAGATCAACCGGATCGAGGTCCCCAATGCCACGGCCGCTCAGTGGTTCATCCATAACACGCACACGGTCTGGCCGACCCACCCTTACGTCACGGCAAGGGTAGATGAGCCCGCAAGGCTAGGCCTCTTATCAGCACTCGAATCGCTCGCTTCCTCAGACAATGGGGGCGCATCGGTCTGGCACATGCGACAAGTCGTGCTTTCCCTGGATATGTCATAGACCCGTCCAATGGGTAGCATACATCTATGAGCAACGACATCATCCGGCTTGAGGCTAACGACTTCGATGAAGCCATGTCATTCCTGAATATGGTGTTCGGCGAACATGGTCCGCACGACTTTGCCAACATGCTCCCGAGCATCTATCAGCCGACCGATGAGTGGATGCGCTGCAACTACGCCATCCGAGACGGCGACCGGCTCGGCGCGATCGTCGGCGTCTTCCCGATTGACTGGCGCGTGGGCGGTGTCAAGCTCAAGATCGCCGGTGTGGGGGGCGTCAGCGTGCATCCCGAAAGCCGGGGCAAGGGCTACATGAAAAAGCTCATGTGCCACGCCGTCGAAGAGATGCGCCGCGAGGGCTACGACCTGTCGTATCTCGGCGGGCGCCGGCAGCGCTACGCCTACTTCGGATATGAAGTAGGGGGAGTGGGCTACCGTGTGTCCTTTAACAAAGACAACATCCGTCACACGTTCGACAAGTACCATATTCAAGGTATGCGCTTCACCAAAGTGTGGGACGATGATCAGACACGCCAGGCAATTAAGTGCCTGCACGACAGGCAGCCGCAATATTGTGAGCGCTCGGTCGAGCAGTTCCATCACTATATTGAGAGCTGGCACTGCAATGCATATCTAGCTCGCGATTCGGACGGTCCGGTCGTGGGCTATATCGCGCGGCATCCCAAGGAACCAGTGATCAATGAATTCGTCGCACTCAACGAAGATATCGCATGTCGCATGATCCACAAGTTATTTGACGAAGAGGGCGAGAGTATGACGATCATGCTCCATCCCCCGGCAGGCAAGATCCTGCGCCGCCTCAATTCGTTTTCTGAGACCACGCGAATCCAACCCGGTGGGAACTGGCAGGTATTTAACTGGGCCAAGGTGCTCGACGCGTTACTCAAGAGCAAACACAACGCCGAGCCTTTGCCGGACGGCGAGGCTGTATTAGCAATCGAAGGAGAAAAGGATGCGATCCAAATTAATGTGGATGGCGATCAAGCACGCTGTGAAGCGACTGATCAAGCGCCTGACCTTTCGTTGAGCCGTCTGCAGGCCGTGCAAGCCCTGTTCGGCCCCGGCCCCCCGGCAACCGTGATCAAGTTGCCTGGCAGTGCATCGCTCCTGTCGGCGTGGTGCCCGTTGCCGCTGGGCATCTCGATACAGGACCACGTCTGATCAAGACTTCTACCCCCCGGCAAGGCAGACATCAATGATCCCAGCTGCGCCAAGCAGCAGGCTGATCACCCCGTTGACGGTGAGGAACGCGATATGGATGCGGTTGGTCTTGGATCGCCAGACCAGCGCGTGCTCGAGGATGAGCAAGCCGACGGTCAGCAGGGCGGCGACGAGAAACCCGATCCCAAGCAGCGGGCTGACTCGCCATAGCCCAAGCAGCAAAACGATCGCACATAGATGCAGTACCCGGCTGACCCATAGCGATGTACCCGCGCCGAGTCGTGACGGCATCGAAAACAGACCCATCGATTCGTCGTGCTCGATGTCCTGCAGCGCATAGATCACATCGAACCCGCCGACCCAGCACGCCACCATCCCCGCCAGCAGCCAGACCTCCGGCCGAGCCAGATAGCCCGGCTCGATAGCGATCGCCGCTGCGATCGGGCTGAGCGCCAGCGCCGTCCCCAGGTACACATGGCAAAGCCAGGTAAAACGCTTGGTGTAGCTGTACCCCGCCAGGTATGCCAGCACCAGTGGTGACAGCACAACCGGCCAGTAGTTATCGCGCATCAACCAAAAGCCTCCGGCCGCCACGATGAACAGCAGCGCGCATATCTTTGCTGTCGCCCACATGAACACCGTATCCAACTTGCCACTGGGTAGCGCCCGCCCGGCCGTGCGTGGATTGGTCGCGTCCAGTCTGGCGTCTGCTAACCGGTTGATCGTCATCGCCACCGTGCGCGCCAGAAACATGCACACCACGATCAGGACAAACTCATCCAGCCCCGGCACCCGCTCAACAAAACCCGCGCTTAAGAACATCGCAAGCAAAGCAAACGGCATGGCGAACACCGTGTGGCTGAGCTTGATGTCGCCGGCCACAAGTGCCAGCTTCTCGATTAGCCCCGGCGTTGGCGCGGCCTGGGTGTCTTGCATCACGATGGCTCATTCCCCTGGCCTGCCGCGGCGTCCGTCAGCTTCTTCTGAGCCCAGCGCACATCCAGCTCATGCTCCACGCCCAGCAGGTCCAGGCACCGCCCGGCCACGAAGTCGATCACGGCCTCAACCGTCTGCGGCAACATGTAGAACCCCGGGTTTGCCGGGGCCACGATCGCTCCCGCTTCCGTCACCGCTTGCATGTTACGGATATCGACCAGCGATAGCGGCATCTCACGATGTACCAGCACCAGCTTGCGTCGTTCCTTAAGTGTGACATGAGCCGCACGGTGCAACAGGTTCTGGGCCGAACCGTTCGCGATACAGCTCAGTGAATTAGACGAACAGGGGACCACGATCATCCCGTCGTGTTGAAACGAACCCGACGCGATCGTCGCCCCGACGTCCCGGTAGTTATGCAGGATCAGTCTGTCGAGTAGTTCGGTATCAGGCGCATCCGCGCCGGCCGGCAGGCCCGCCAGTTCCGGCAGGTTCACGCCCTCCATGCCTAGTTCGTCATGCAGAAGGCGCTGGCCTAACGGCGAGATCACCAGGTGGGTATGAACCCCAGAGGCCAGCAGCAGCTGCACCACCCGCTGGGCATACGCCGCGCCGCTCGCGCCGGTGATGCCGACGATGATCCGTTTGCTGTGCTGATCCATGACCGACTCCTTCTTAGCACTTCATCGTAGGCAGGCTTGCCCCGCCGGTCACCAAGTCCCTGGCAATCAATGGTTACTCCACCTCTTCGGCACGGACCGTTAACGAAACGCCGTGCTCATCCACGTCCATCCCCACGATCCTGGCTCGCCGTGTCCCGTCGATCGGCAGGATCGGGTCAAACGATTCCTGGCCAAGCAACACCGCGATGATGTGCGACCTACTTTCGTTTTCCCCGGCCAGGCCCGACAGCTGTCCCATCACGGCATCGGTCGGGAGCCACAGCCGCCCGCCATAGATCCGGTCCACCTGCAGCGTCGCCCGGCCATCCTCGAGAAATCGTAACGACATCAAAACGCTGAAGACCTGATCGATCTGCTGAGCCTGGTTCTGATACCGAAAGGCCGCGACCAACGATTCGCCGTCGCCCGTCAGCATCGGGTCGCTTACCCCGGCAGGCAATTCGCGCCGCTGATTAACAAGCCAGTCCTTCAGCCGTGTCGCCAGCCAGGCGTTCGCCTCTTCAAAACTCAGATAGATCGTGCGAGTGCCGAGATCGTTAGGATCGGTCGTGTCGTCGCCCGCTTGTAGCCGTGGGAATTGGATAGTTCGCTGAGCACACGGTTAAACGCACGGTCGGCCGTGTCGGTCAGGCCGTTGATGTCAGTAGCGGCGTACACCTGGTTCGCCGTCCAGTAGTCCGGCTCGCTCTGCCAGAGATGCCTGCCAAGCCACAGCGAGCCGATCGCTAGCAGCACGATCACCATCAGCACGACGCCGGCACACCCTAGCCAACGCTTGAGCTTACGCTTAGTTGTTGGTTTTGTGGGTGGGGGGCTCGGTTGCGACATACAGCTTTGTGCTCCGGATCCTTAGCGGACAGCCCGTGCGGCGTCAGCCAGCCGCTGGTGTAACAACTCATGGTCCGGGAAGACCGCCAACCGCGCCTCGAGCGCCTCGACCCGTGCCGTCCCGGCCAGCGAATCATCCAGCCCGGCCAGCGCCGCGTCGCCCAGCTTCTCCGTCGCATCGATGAACCATTGCGCCGCATTGACGTCCGCTTTCGGAGCAGGGATATCGCATGTCACCGCCGGCCCCGCGTAGGACCGCAGCGTCCACAGCTCTGCCTGATCGGGATTATCCGCAAACAGGACCTCGACACACTGCTGGTGCTCACGGGCATTCTGATCGATCCGCCGGGCGTCTTCGATCGTATGGGGATGCGTCAGCACGATGCACCCCGCGTGGTGCTGTGTCAGCCAGATGTCCAGATCGACAGCCGAAGCGCCGGTTCCCAGTTGCATCACGCCCGCCGCCGCGATCATCCGCCGCTGACGCCGCGCTTCTTGTAGCGGTAGCAGGATCCGAGCGTAGTAGCCGTATCGCCCCGATGCCCGCGCCAGCGCTAGCGCCTCCAGGCACAGCGCTTCGCAGCCGAGGTAGTCGATGTCGGCTAGCGCCTGGCTGGCACGCTCCATGATCCCGTCGAGTTGTTCGATCGCCGCAGACATGGCCCGATTGTACCGCTAAGCCCGCCCAAGCGCGCGTCACCCCGTCAGCTCAGCCACCAGACCAGCATCGGCAGCGGCAACACCACAAACAGCATTGTGTTCACCAGCCACAGCGTGCTCGCCATCCGCCCGTCCAGGTGGAACAGATTGGCTATCATCACCCCCTGGATCGCCATCGGCATGAACGCCTCGACCATCACCACCTTCTGGCCAAGTAGCGCGAACGGGTGGGGTGTCAGATTCACCAGCGCCAACACGCCCAGCGACAATAGCGGGATCCCCGCAAACTTCACCAGTGCCAGCAGCGTGTGCTCGCGCAGGTACCTGTGCCAATCGCCCAGGCGCAGCCGAAGGCCGATCGCGAAGTACCCGCCGAACCCGCCGACATAAAACAGGATCGTGATCACGTGCATCCGATCGAGCACGGTGGGGTAGGGCACGTGCAGATAGGCCAGCACCGCGCCAACGATCGCGCAGTGGATCATCAGGGCCCGCAGATCGAAGATGCTGGTCAGGATCAGGCGGGGCAGGGACATGTCGCCCGGCCGCTCCCCGCCGAAGTGCCGCGCCATCGGGTAGATCATGACCACACCCGCCAGGGCCATGATGTTGACCTGGGCCACCGCGAACGCCAGCGCCGACACCCCTTGGCTAGGGTCTTCGGGATTATTGAGCAGCGTGTAGCAGAGGTACGCTCCGAGCGTGAAGCCCAGGTTCCCGAGCCCCGCGCTGGCGGCGATCACCCCGGTCTGCTTGTTGTCACACCCCATCCGCCGGGCGATCGGGATCACGGCCAGTGCCGGGACCGCCACCAGGATCGGCTCGATGGCCAGCAGCCAGAGGTTCGTCGTCTCCGGCGGGAGCCGCCAGATACTCAACAACGCCACCGCGCCCCAGACATAGCTGACCGTCACAAAATGGATCGGCCGGGCGACTTGCTCATCAAGCAACCGACGCCTGCGAGCCCCGTACCCGCCGACGAGACACAGCGCATTGAATACGCAAAACAATGTGAATTGGAGCGTGCGCGGGTCCATGAGATAAGACGATACCCGGCATCAGTGTGGCACGCTTAAATACCACGACGCCGCAGCCGTCAATCAACGAACGCCTGGTAGATCGCCCGCATGGCCTTCTCGAAGTCGTCCGCCTGCACGCCGACGATGATGTTCAGTTCGCTGGAGCCCTGGTCGATCATGCGGATGTTGATCCCTGCATCAGCCAGCGCCCCGAACAGCTTCGCCGCCATGCCCGGGATACGGCTCATCCCCCGGCCGACCGTCGCGATCAACGCCATCTCGCTGGACACTTCAACCGAATCCGGCCGCACCTCGACCTGCAGGCCCTCGATGACGTCGTTCTGCTTGCCGTCGAGTTGATCGTCAGCGACCACCAGTGACATCGTGTCGATGCCCGAAGGCAGGTGCTCGAAGCTCACGTCGTTGTCTTCGAGCACGCTCAGCACGCGCCGACCGAAACCGAGCTCGGCGTTCATCATCGCCTTCTCGATCGCGATGACCGTGAAGTCCTTGCGCCCCGCGATGCCGGTGATCCGGCCGGTGTGGACGCCTGAACTCCCTGCGGCGGAGCCGTTGCCCGGCACGATCATGGTGCCCGTGTCCTCCGGCCGATTGGTGTTGCGGATATTCACCGGGATCCCGGCGTGCCGTACGGGGAAGACAGCCTCGTCATGCAGCACCGTCGCGCCCATGTAGGCAAGCTCGCGCAGCTCCCGATACGTCAGTTCGTCGATTGTCTTGGGGTTATCGATGACACGCGGGTCAGCCATCAGCAGGCCCGAGACGTCGGTCCAGTTCTCGTAAAGGTCCGCCTTGACGCCCCGCGCCACGATCGCGCCAGTGATATCCGAGCCGCCCCGGCTGAACGTCTTGACCGCGCCCTCCGGTGTGCTGCCGTAGAACCCGGGGACCACCGCCCGTTCAACCCCCTGGAGCTTCTGGCTGATCGCGGCATAGGTCTTGTCCTCGTCAAGCCGGCCCCGCTGATCGAAGAAGATCAACTCGGCGGCATCGAAGAACGTCGCCCCGAAGCACTCTGCCAGGACCAGGCCGTTGAGGTATTCGCCACGGCTGGCGGCGTAGTCAGGCCCGCCGCCTTCGCCGGCGACACGCGCGATCTCAGCCTTCACCGTATTCAGATGTCCGGGCAGCCCCGGATCAACTCCCAACTCGCCGGCGATCTGCGTGTACCGGTCGCTGATCAGCTTAAACACGTCATCGAACGGCAGCCCCTGCTTCGCGTGCTCATGGCAGAGGTACAGCAGGTCGGTGATCTTCTGGTCTTCCTTGGATCGCTTCCCCGGGGCCGAGGGCACGATGTACCGACGACCCGGGTCAGCCTGGATGATGGACTGGACTTTGCGGATCTGGTTGGCGTCCGCAACGGACGATCCGCCGAATTTACTAGCCTTGATCTGCATGTCGGTTCCGATCGAGCATGATTGCCTGTTTGGATCGGGGATTGTAGCGGCTCAGGGCCGGAACGGCACGCCGGCTGATTGCGATCTCGGGGCTGCTTCCGGGGCCATCCTTCAGGGCAATCGCCTATGGCAGTTTCTAGGGGGAGCCCCCGTGGGTTACTTATGGGGGGCTCGACAGGCTCGCGATCCTTTCTATACTGTTGGACTCACCACCCGCCCGGGTGGCGGAACTGGCAGACGCGCCGCGTTGAGGTCGCGGTGGAGGTTAAACTCCTTGGAGGTTCGAATCCTCTCCCGGGCATTCAGCCCGCACCCCTTGGTGCGGGTCTTTTTATGCGCAGGTTCATTAAGCACTGATGCCAACCAACTTGTGTGACGCACCCATAACTTGCTGTCACACCTGTGCGCCGAGAGCGGCAGCCGCTACTCGAAGCTGGCTTTGTGCTCGGCAACATGCTTTTGTATCTGCTCAATCACACGCTTGTTGTTTTTAGAGACGTCGTACCGTTCGCCCGGGTCCTGGTCGATCTTGAAAAGCAGTGGGGGGTCGTGCTTCGTGTATTTGTAATCGCCATTGCCAGGCATGGTTTCGTAGTGCATCTTCCACGGCCCCATCCGCACGGCCCGCAACTTCCCGTGCCGGTAGTAGTAGATGTGTTCACGCGGGCTGGGAGCTTGCTCTGTTAACGTTTCGCGGAGGCTATACCCATCGATTACCCGGTCGCCCGGGGCTTGGCCGCCGGCGAAGTCTAACAGCGTCGGCATGAGGTCCAGCGTGCTGGTGATATCCGTGTTTACCTGCCCCGCGGGGATTGTGCCGGGCCACCAGGCAATGGCGGGCTCACGGAAGCCTCCCTCCCAGGTCGTAAACTTGCCGCCCTTCAGCGCGCCCGCCGAACCGGAATTGAACTTCGCAGATACCCACGGCCCGTTGTCACTCGTGAAGATAACCAGCGTGTTCTTGTCCAGCTTGTTCTGCTTGAGGGCTTTAATGACCTCGCCGACGCTCCAGTCAATCTCCTCCACCACGTCCCCATAACGGCCGCGCAGGCTCTTGCCCTCGAATGAATCCGAGGCGAACAGGGGCGTGTGCGGCGCATTGTTCGGGAGGTACAAGAAGAAAGGGGCGTCCTTGTTATCTTCGATGAACTTAATGGCTTCCTCGGTGTATTGTTTGGTGAGTGTACGCTGGTTCGCGGGGAACTCGACCACCTTCTCGTTACGCATCACAGGCACGTAGGCCGGCTGGTGCTTCTCGTATGCGCCACTACGGACCTGCTCAAGCGTGGTCCCCTCACGGAACTCGGCGGACTCGGCAAACTCGGCCTCGGAGTTTATCCACATATCGTTGCTGGCGGGGATGCCGTAGAACAGGTCGAAGCCCCGGTCGGTGGGGCGGTACCCCGCCTTATGCCCAAGGTGCCACTTCCCGATGCAGGCCGTTGCGTAGCCCTCTTTACGGAGCAGCTCAGCAACCGTGATCTCGCCGGTCGGCAGGCCGTCTTTGCTGTGTGGCCAGAACACGCCGTTGACACCACACCGTTTCGGCAGGCGACCCGTGAGCAGGGATGCCCGGCTAGGTGAGCAGATCGCCGACGCGGCATAAAACTGCGTGAACTTCAGGCCCTCCGCCGACAAGCGATCCAGGTTGGGCGTCCTGATTGTCGGGTGCCCGTAACAGCCAAGATCGCCATACCCCAGGTCGTCGGCAAAGATGATGACGAAGTTGGGCTTGTCCGTGGAACTCTCGGCGCGGCATAGAGCCGGGTAAAACAAACCAATCAGCAGAAAACAGCAAACAGCCCATCGTTTCGTCGATACATGCGTCAACATACGGCTAGCTCCTGGCTGATCATATCTTCATGATGATCGGCATCACTTGTTAAGAAATAACGATGCGGTGTTACTCGCCGATCTGAGCAAGGGCCTCGTTGGACAATACTTGAGAATTCATCCCCGGCCCCGACCACTTGATGCTCTCGGGTTTGTGCTTTTTGCCCGGGATGATCGTCAGCGCGTGACGCCCCTTCTTCAGCCCGATGATGCCGTACGTAGCATTCCTGTCTTCTGGTACGACGGCCTCGCCCGCGACCGTGATCTCAGACGTGGTGCCACGCTTCTTGTAGAACGTGTAGTAACCGTCGCGTGGGACCTGGAGGTATCCCGCGGTGCCGCCGGACGGGATGGCGTCGGAAACCGTTTTGACTTCGACAGGCTCAAGAAGCTCCAAGATGAAGACCGGGTCCGTGTGGGATCGTTTCGCTTTCATCCGCTGAAACGCCATCAACTCGGTCTCTAGCCCCTCATCCCCACAATCGCGCATCCATGCCAACAAGACCTCTCTAAGGTGTTTCTTGATGCCGGCGTGACGCGGATCGTCCGCCAGGTTGTTCAGGTTGTCTGGGTCCGCCTGCAGGTCATACAGTTCTTCGCCCGGCCGGACCAGGTAATTCTCGACGAGCCGTTTTGCGTGGTCGTCGGTCTTCGCTTTCTCAAGCCAGCTTCCCCACCAGTGGTTCTTGTTCTTCACAACCGTCGAGCCGTTCTGGAACGCCATCTCAGGCGAGAGGTTGTAGATATACCGGTACCGGCCGTCGGTTACGGCCCGGATGCCGTAATACTCGCTGCCCTTGATGATGCCGCGTGTAGTCTGAATGTTGAAAGCGTAAGGCTTGCCCTGTTTGGATGGATCACGGAAGATCGGCATCAGGCTGACACCGTCGATCTCTTCGGGGACCTTGCCGCCGGCCGCGTCGATGAAGGTCGGGACGATATCGTTGTACTCGACAAGTGCGTCGGTATCGGTTCCCGGATCGATCACGCCGGGCCAGCGCACGATCATGGCGGAGCGGACGCCGTCTTCATAGCAGGTCCACTTTGCGTAGGGGAATCCGCTGCCCTGTTCGCTGAGGAAGACCACGAGTGTGTTTTTCGCCACGCCCTGATCGTCCAGCATCTGCAGCAACTCAGCGACCTGACCGTCCATAAAATTGACCTCCGCCAGGTACTTTGAGTAGTGGTTGCGGAGTGGGGGGGTGTCCACCATGGTCGGCAGGAGTTTGATTTCATCGTCCGGGAAGGCTGAGCGATTGCCCAGCGTATGGGGCCCGTGGGGCTGATGAGAGCAGACGACCAGGCAGAACGGTTCGTCCGCGTCCAGTGATTCACGGATGAAAGGGGGGATCCGCGACATATCGATGTGGTCTTTCCCTTCCGCCTTATCGCCGAGCCTTTCAAATGGGAAGATCTCTCGCGGGCCGATATGCCATTTGCCAAGCAGCCCGACACGGTACCCCAGCGCCTGGAGATAGTGCGGCAAGCTCCTGACCGAATCATCAGCAAACGTATGGTTCGGGTATGCCCCTGTCCTGACCGGGTAAACCCCGGTGAAGAGATTATGCCGTGTCGGGGAACACATCGGGGCGGCTTGATAGCAACGGTTAAAGCGCATGCCCTCTTCCGCCAGCCCATCAAGGGCCGGGGTCGTCGGGTTCTTGCTCCCGTAGCAACCGATGTCCCGGTAGGTACAGTCGTCAGCCAGGAAAAGGACCATGTTCGGCCGGGTTTCCGCCTGACATGATGCAGACGCAAATAGGCAGACCAGCACGCACAGCAGATTCAAGCCCGGGTGCTTACACGTGGTGATTTTGGCGAGTCGTAGCAACATGGGCCCTTTGTGATAGATCATCTGTCGACGGGGTAAAAGGGGCCTGACTGAACCGTGATCTAACCGCGAAAATAGGCACAGCGGCGGATAGTATTTACTGTACAATCCCACCTTTCATTCTTCCAGACACAGCGAGTTAAGCAAAGTGCACACCAACAAAACCCTCTGGACGGACACCCAAGGCAACGCGATCCAGGCCCACGGCGGCGGGCTGCTGCACGTCGACGGCGTGTGGTACTGGTACGGCGAAGACAAGTCCGGCCCGACGAGCGAATACCCGCACCCCAAGGGCTACATGGTCGAGCGCGTCGATGTCGTGGGCGTCTCCGGCTACCGGTCAACCGACCTGTTGAACTGGGAGCCGATGGGCGTCGTGCTCAAGGCCGATCCCACCAGCGAACACTACGACCTGCATCCCTCCAAAGTCGTCGAACGACCCAAGGTTGTCTTCCACAAACAAAGCGGGCTGTTCGTGATGTGGCTGCACATCGATCAGGCGGACTACTTAAAGGCCGCCGCCGGGGTAGCCGTCTCGGATCGGCCTGAAGGTCCGTTCCGCTATCTCTGGTCGATCAGGCCTCAGGGCCGGGACTGCCGCGATCAGACCGTGTTCGTGGATGACGACGGGGCCGCTTACCACATCTGCTCCACCGACATGAACGCCACCATGCTGGTCACCCGGATGAGCGACGACTACCAGACGCTGACCGGCGAATCCAAGGACCTGTTCCCGCAGCGCCATATGGAAGCACACGCCATCACCAAGAGCCACGGCCGATACTGGTACCTTGCCTCGGGCTGCACCGGCTGGGACCCGAACCCGGCGCGCTCCGCGGTCGCCGACTCGGTCTTCGGGCCTTGGGAAGAACTGGGCAATCCCTGCTGCGGCGGTGAGCAGCCCGATATGACCTGGGGCACCCAGAGCACCTACCTCCAGACCCTGCCCGACGGGCGGATCCTGGCGATGTTCGACCAGTGGAAGCCCAAGAGCCTGCGGGATTCCGCCTACGCCTGGGTCACCGCGGACGTGTCGGACGGGGAGTTCAAGCTGAACTGGCAGGACCAGTGGACCGGCCTGCCCGGCGCTGTCCCCGTCGCGGATTAAGCGCGACCGGCACACATATTATTGACCCCGCTGGCTCACGCCGCGGCTGCGGCTTATGCTTACAGCATGAACGCAGCGGTGTTCCTCGATCGTGACAACACGTTGATCCACAACGACGGCGACCTGGGCGATCCGGACAAGGTCCAGCTCATCCAGGGCGTCGCCAGCGCGGTCGCCTCGCTGGCCGGGCTCGGTTACAAGGTGGTCGTGGTCACCAACCAGGGCGGCGTTGCTCGGGGTAAGTACAGCGAAGACGACGTGGACGCGGTCCACCACCGGATCAGCGATCTGCTCGAAGCCAGCGCCAGCGGCGCGAAGGTCGATCGCTACTACTACTGCCCGTACCACCCGCAGGGCACCGTTGCTCGCTACCGCAAGGAACACCCCACGCGCAAGCCAGCGCCCGGCATGATGACCGAGGCCGCCAGGGAAATGGGCCTGGACCTTTCGCAGAGCTGGACCATCGGTGACCAGGTCCGCGACGTCCAGGCGGGCATCGCCGCAGGCACCCGCACGATCCTGCTTCGGCGCGACGCCGACCGACTCAAACCCTTCGACCCCCGCGAGCACCCGGGCCTGGTCGATCAATCCGAAGAGGGCGATACCGAAAAGGCCACGCCCGACTTCTTCGCCCGCAACCTCGTCGAGGCCGTCCGCATCGTCGCTCAACAGCGCAAGCCCGAGACCAGCGACTCGATCACCCGCGCCGGCAAGACCAAGGGGCAACGCCGATGGGACGCCGCCGCCGTCGCCAAGCTGCAACAGGAGAAGAAGGCCGCGCGTCAGGACGCAGCCGCAGCCTCCCATGATCCGCAGGCAACGACCGAAGCCCCGCCCGCCGCAGACGCCAAGCCATTCCGCCCATGGAACGCGCCGGCGGATGAAGCGGCACACGAAGACGAGCCACAGGTCACCGTCAAGAACGTCGCACCCGTCGCTAAACCCGAGCGCAAGCCCACCCCCGCCGAAGCACTGGCTGCACCGACTCAAAGCGCTCCTGCTCCAACCCCCGCACCAACACCACCCCCGGAGCAGAACGAAAAGACCCTACGCCTGATCCTCCAGGAGCTGCGTAACCAGCGCGGCCTGAACGACGACTTCTCTTACACCAAGATCATGGCGATCGTCCTCCAGACAGTCGCCGGGGCATGCCTGCTCGCGGCGTTCTGGATGGGCTCAGCCGACCCGACGCTGTTCATGAAGCTCATCTGCTCCGCGATCTTCGTGCAACTGGCCGTGATCGCCGCGCTGCTCTGGGATCGCTGATCCGGTCGCTATACTGACACCTCATGCACGTGGGACCCAACGCCCCCGATCCGCGCCGCCTGCTCGTTGTCATGCCCACCTGGCTGGGCGACTGTGTCATGGCCATGCCCACCCTCCGGGCCCTCCGCGAACGCTTCCCCGACGCGCACATCACCGCGCTCGTTGGCGCAAACGTCAAGCCCATTGTTGAGCCCAACCCCTGGACCAACCGCACACTGACCGCCCGGGTCCGGCAGCGCAGCAGCGCCAAACGCTCTTCCAGTGCCCTCGCGCTTGCCAACCGGCTCAAGGCAGGCAAGTTCGACACCGCCGTGCTCCTGCCCAACAGCTTCCGTACCGCGCTGGTTGTCGCCATGGCCAAGGTCCCCAAGCGTGTCGGCTACGACCGGGACGGACGCGGCTTCCTGCTTACCGATCGGCTCATCCCGAGACGCACCCTCGACGGCTACGTCCCCGTCTCCACCCGCGACTACTACCTCGGCCTCGCCCAGTACCTTGGCAGCACCGACCCCGATCCCACGATGAGCCTGTTCACCAAGCAGGCGGACGACGACAAGACACTCGATCTACTGAGTAGCGCCGGATACGAGCCCGGCTCGGACAGGCCGTTTGTCCTGCTCAACCCAGGCGCGAACTACGGCGACGCCAAGATGTGGTTCCCCGATCGTTATGCCCAGGTCGCCGACATCCTCGCAGACAAGCTCGGCGCCTTCGTCGCTGTCAGCGGCGCCCCCAAGGAGCGCGACATCCTGGACAGCGTTATCAAACACGCCAGTTCACCGGTCTTCGACCTCTCCGCTTCGGGCATGACCCTCGGCATGCTCAAGAGCGTCGTCCGTCAGGCCTCGGTGATGGTCACCAATGACACCGGCCCGCGCCACATCGCCGCCGCACTGGGCACCCCGGTCGTCACCATCTTCGGCCCGACCGATCCCGCGTGGACCGTCATCGGGTTCGAGCACGAACGCCAGGTCATGGAAAAGGTCTTCTGCGGCCCGTGTCAGAAGAAGAAGTGCCCGCTGGATCATCGCTGCATGACACGCATCGAAGCCGACCGGGTAAGTCAGGTCGTGATCGACCTGCTCGGTGAAGTGGGGTCCGTCAGGTGAGCAAGCCCAAGTCCAAGGCGATGCGGATCGCCATCGTGATCGAGAACTACAACCCCCACGCCGGGGGCCTGGAACGTTCGACCGCGCAGATCGCGCAGGAACTCGCGAAACGTGGCCACGCCGTGACGATGCTCGCAGGCGGCTGCAAGGACACGTCCTGCCTGCCCAGCGTGACGATCAAGGCGATGGGCCGACGTAAAGCACGGGGCGTGATCGGGCTATACCGTTTCGAAAAATGGGCGAGACAGCAGATCGAAGCAGGGGGGCTGGATACAACACTCTCGGTGACGACGGCCGTGCCCGCTCGGGTCCTGCAGCCGCGCGGTGGCACGGTCCGTGAAACACTCGACCGCAACATCGCCATGCGCCCCACGCCGATCGCCAGGCTCGCCAAGCGCATCGCCGTCATGCTCAACCCGAAGCAGCAGCTACTACTTAAGTTCGAACGACGCGCTCTTAATGATCCCGGCCTGTTCAAAGTTGCCGCCGTCAGCCACTATGTCACTCGACAGTTGCAGCAGCACTACAACTATCCAGCAGATAAAGTCGCGTTGATCCCCAACGCCGCCGTGATGCCGAAGGTTGACCCAGAAAAGCGCGCCGAGTGGCGTAAACGTATCCGTGACAGTTTTGGCATTGCGGATGAAACGACGGTGTTCCTGTTTGCCGCGATAAATCCCAGACTCAAAGGCTATGACTCATTACTCAAGGCACTGTTACGTTTCAAAACGATACCAGATGCTGTCCGAGTCCTACTGGCAGGTGAATTTTGGCATAAACACAACGAGGCCACTCTGAAAGCGGGAGGATTTCGGGACCACACTACTAAAGTCTGGCATGTTGATGTGCGCAACCTGGTCTGTTTCGTCAGGCACACGCGCAAGATCGAAGCGCTCTACGCCGCGGCTGACGTGACTGTCCATCCGACCTTCTACGACCCGGCGAGTAAAGTCGTGATCGAATCACTGATGATGGGGGTGCCGGCCATCAGCACCGCCTACAACGGGGCCAGCGACCTAATTGAGCCTGAGGACGGGCCCGCGCGGGGCTTGGTGATCCCTGACCCCGCAGATTATGAGGCCTTGGACGCGGCTATGTTCACAATGACCGATCCGGAAGTCCGTGCCAGATACCGAGAGGCCTGTGAGGGCCTTGAAACCGGGCTTTCGATGGCTGGGCATGTGGATCAACTGGAAGCCCTATTGCGTGAATCGGCCGAAAAATAGCCGTAAATGTATGCTGAACAAGAGCATGGGACGGGTATCAGATATTCTCACCCGGCCCGAGTTATTCAGGTCACGCCGGGTCCGATTTGCATGCCCCGGTGATATAACCCTATACTACTCGGCTCGTAACACCCGGATAGTCAATACACCCCCGGACACCCCGGCCACGGAACGGTCAGATATGCCAACGATCAACCAACTCGTCCGCAACCCCCGACGCACCCCTAAGGCCAAGTCCAAGGTCAAGGACCTCGACGCGTGCCCGCAGAAGCGCGGTGTGTGTCTGCAGGTCAAGACCGTGACCCCCAAGAAGCCCAACTCCGCGCTGCGTAAGGTCTGCCGTGTCCGGCTTTCCAACGGCAAGGAAGTCTCGGCCTACATCGGCGGCGAGGGCCACAACCTCCAGGAACACAGCATCGTGCTGGTCCGCGGCGGCCGTGTCCGCGACCTCCCCGGTGTCCGTTACCACGTCGTCCGCGGCTCGCTCGACAGCCTCGGCGTCGAAGGCCGTAAACGCGGCCGGTCGAAGTACGGCGTGAAGAAGTCCAAGTAAAGATGAGCCATTAGCCGTTAGCCATTAGCTCTTAGCTGAAGGCAATCAGGCCAAAGGCATCAGAAAAAACGAATCGTTTCCGTTTCATCACTATTTGTATGGCAAGTAATCGCAGGTCGAGTCGATCTGCGGTGAACGACAAGGTGGATAGTTTTAGCTAATGGCTAACCGCTAACGGCTAATGGCTTCTCCGCCTGACGAGCCAAAGAAAGGATCGCCCCCATGGGCAGCAGAATCACCAAAGCCGAACAACAGCTCAAGCCCGACCCGCGCTACGGCGACAAGGTCCTGTCGCGCTTCATCAACTGTGTGATGAAGGACGGTAAGAAGTCCGTCGCGCAGCGCGTCGTCTACGCCGCCTTCGACGAGATCGAAAAGCGCACCAAGGGCGAGCCCACCGCGATCGAGGTCTTCCGTGAAGCGATCGCCAACGTCAAGCCCGAGGTCGAGGTCCGCTCCAAGCGTGTCGGCGGCACCAACTACCAGGTGCCCATGCAGGTCAACCGCCGCCGCCAGCAGTCCCTGACCTTCCGCTGGATCATCGGCGCCGCCCGCGCCGACTCCGGCAAGCCCATGCACATGCGGCTGGCCAAGGAGCTCCTGGACGCCTCCCGCAAGGAAGGCAAGGCTATGAACACCCGCGACCAGGTCCACCGCATGGCCGACGCCAACAAGGCCTTCGCCCACTTCGCGTGGTAAGCGGAATACTCACAACATACGAGAACGCCCCTCCAATTAGGTGGGGCGTTTTTCATTGATCCCTGGAGGGCGACTTGGCCGGCGGGTGTTTCCGTGTCCCGAAGTACGCCCCACACTCCGGACACGAGACAGACGTGCAGCCCCGAAGGTCATACCCACACCGATAACAGTGCTCTCGGTTCTTGAACATACCACCGCGTCGAAACCTCGGCCTGTGGCGGATGGCATACCTGATAAATGTATAGCACACCCAAACGACTAGCAGGTTGAACAGCCATGCCCCCCAGGTTTCATGTAACGGTCGGTGCAGCAGATTGATCGAATCAAGTACGACGAAACCGCTAAATAGGATTGCAAGCAGCCACGCCGCTAGCCAGTGGAGGTGCTTTGGCATCACGTCTTCGATATTTCTGAACCATATTGATCGTCTGTGCGGCATATGATGCCAATATCATACGATATGCCTGTCGGAATCAAAGGATTGACATATAAGCCGGAATTGCTATTATTCCCCCTTACAACCTAGCGTCTTATCAAGAGTGGCAGAGGGATTGGGCCCTGTGAAGCCACCGCAACCGTCACCGGCGAGAGCCGGAAAGATAGGTGCGAACTCCCGCCCGGCAGTTGTCGGGGAAGATAAGAGGCGGCAATACACTTTACCGACGTAAAGCTCACGCCCCTTCTTGTCTTTGCAAGAAGGGGTTTTTCATTAGCCCCACGCGGAAGCGTGGGGTTGCCCGGCGCGACTATGAAGGCTTGTAAGCGAGCAAAACCATGAGCTACGTCAAATCACTGCAATGTAAAGAGTGCCAGGCCGAGTACCCACTCGAGCCGCTGACCGTCTGCGAATACGACTTCGGGCCGCTCGAAGTCGCCTACGACTACGACGCCATGATGGGCAACGTGACCCGCGCCTCGATCAAAGCCGGGCCGCGTTCGCTTTGGCGTTACAAGGACCTGCTGCCGATCGAGGGCGAGCCCAAGGCCGGACTCAACTCCGGCATGACCCCGCTGGTCAAGGCCGACCGCCTCGCTGCGGAGCTTGGCGTCAAGGAAATCTATATCAAGGACGACAGCGCCAACTACCCGTCATTCTCCTACAAGGACCGCGTTGTTTCGGTTGCGCTGACCAAGGCCGTCGAGTTCGGCTTTGATACCGTCGGCTGCGCCTCGACCGGCAACCTCGCTCACAGCGTCGCCGCCCACGCCGCCGCCGCCGGGCTCCGCGCCGCGGTGATGATCCCGCACGACCTGGAAGAGGGGAAGATCGTCGCCACCCTGACCTTCGGCCCACGTATGTTCAAGATCCGGGGCAACTACGACGACGTCAACCGCCTCTGCTCGCAGATCGCCGACAAATACAACTGGGCCATCGTCAACGTCAACCTCCGCCCGTACTACACCGAAGGCGCCAAGACCCACGGCTTCGAGATCGCCGAGCAACTCGGTTGGAAGCTGCCTCAGCACACCGTCAGCCCCGTCGCCGGCGGCACCATCCTGCCCAAGATCTGGAAGGGCTACCAGGAGTTCATCAAGCTCGGCCTGGTCGAGGACAACAAGCCCAAGATCTACGGCGCCCAGGCCGACGGCTGCAACCCCGTCGTCTCCGCGCTGCGTGAAGGCTCGGAGCTCTTCCACCCCCAGAAGCCCGACACCATCGCCAAGAGCATCGCCATCGGCAACCCGGCCGATGGGTACTACGTCATCAAGGTCATCCAGGAGTCCGGCGGCTTCGGCGAATCGGCCAGCGACCAGGAAATCCTCGACGCCGTCAAACTCCTGGGCCGAACCGAGGGCATCTTCACCGAGCCCGCCGGCGGCACGACCCTAGCCTGCACTATCAAACTCATCGAGTCCGGCCGGATCCCACGCGACGAATCCATCTGCGTCTGCATCACCGGCAACGGCCTGAAGACTGTCGAGGTCATGCAGGACCAGTTCGCCTCCAGCCCCGTCATCGATGCCAAGATGGCCGAGTTCGACGACCTCGTTAAACAACTGGAAGAAACCCACCCGCACACCACGGCCGTACACACCGCTTAACTATCCGGCCAAGCCATCGGAGAACCGCAATGTCTGACACCGTCACCGTCCGAATCCCCACCGCGCTACGCCCGCAGGTCGGCGATCAGGAATCGCTGCAGGTCGCAGGCGATACCGTCGCCGCTGTCCTCGGCACGTTGAACAACGACTACCCCGACTTCGGTAAACGCCTCTACAAGGCCGAGGGCGAGATCAACCGCTTCATCAACGTCTACGTCAACGACGAAGACATCCGCTTCATGGAGAACCTCGACACCCCGGTCAAGCCCGGCGACGAGGTCTCGATCGTCCCGGCCATCGCCGGGGGGTGATACAATCCGTGCCACCACAGAGCTCACAGAGACCACAGAGATGGCGGATGAGGCGTTAACAGAGCAGATCATCGGGGCCGCGATTGAAGTGCATCGCCAATTAGGCCCCGGTTTGCTGGAATCGACTTACGAGTCATGCCTGTGTTATGAGCTTGACGAGTTAGGCCTGTCATACGAAGGGCAGAAAGCACTGCCGGTTGTATACAAGAATCGAAAGGTAGACTGTGGCTACCGGCTAGACATGCTCGTGGATGATAAAGTCATTCTAGAGTTAAAATCCGTACAATCGTTAGAAGATATCCATACTGCCCAGCTTTTGTCGTATCTCAAGCTGTCGGGATTGGAAACAGGGCTACTTATAAACTTTAATGTAAAGCAGTTGATCCAAGGGGTTCGTAGGGTCGCTAATTAACCGTCTCTATGATCTCTGTGTTCTCTGTGGTGAGACACCATGCCTAAGATCACGAACAAAACGTGGCTGACCTTTGAGGGCGGCCGACAGAACGAACCCTGCCTGTGGAAGATGGCGACCCGTTTCCCCGGGGTGATGTTCGACATCCGCCAGGCCAGCGTCCAGAAAGACATCGGCATCATGGCCGTGCTCTTCGAGGGCGAGGAAGACGAGGTCGCTAGCGCGATCGAGTACCTCAGGGAGCAGGGTGTCCGGGTCGATCCGGTCGAGGGCGGCTCAAACGTCGCCGGGTGATCCGAGCGGAGGCTTACGGAAGGTGATGCCATGCCTTTTGAAATCAGGCCCTACCAGGAACCGGACCTCAGCGCTGTCGTGGAGTTGTGGGAGAAGTGCGGGCTTATCGAGCCACACAACGATCCGCATAAGGACATCCAGGCCAAGGTGCAGTTCCAGCCCGAGCTGTTCCTGATCGCCCAGATCGACTGGCAACTGATCGGGACGGTCATGGCCGGCTACGAAGGGCACCGCGGCTGGCTGAATTACCTGGCCGTAGACCCGGAGCACCAGCAGAGCGGGTTCGGCCGGCTGCTCGTCGAGGCCGCGGAAAACCGGCTCATCGAGTTGGGCTGCCAGAAGGTCAACCTTCAGGTGCGTGGTCACAACATGAAGGTCATCGACTTCTACCGCGCCCTGGGCTATGTCACCGAAGACCGGGTCAGCATGGGCCGGGTCCTGCCGGAGACGCCGCATCTGGACACGATCGGCTCGCCTAATAGACGGCTGCTATGATCCCGCCAAACCATCACCGAATCGGTCGGTGACACAGAAGAAGAATAGAGAGACATGATCCAGGACTTAGAACGCTATCACCGCCAGATGCTCCTGCCCGGCTTCGGGGAAGAGGGGCAGCGCAAACTCCTTAACGCCAAGGCGCTGATCGTCGGCTGCGGGGCGCTCGGCACCGTCATCGCCAACATGCTCGCACGCGCCGGCGTCGGCCACCTGATCATCGTTGACCGCGACTTCATCGAGATCACCAATCTCCAGCGCCAGGTCCTCTTCGACGAGTCCGACGTCGCCAACGCCATCCCCAAGGCCGAAGCCGCCAAGCGCAAGATCGCACAGATCAACTCGCAGGTGAAGGTCGAGGCCATCGTCGATGACGTCAACCACACGAACATCGAGCGATTTGCAACGCAACTTCCGGGGGTCGGCAAGGTCGACATCATCATGGACGGCGTGGACAACTTCGAGACGCGCTACCTCGCCAACGACGTCGCCGTGAAGCACGGCATCCCGTATGTCTACGGCGGGGCGGTCGGCACCGTCGGCGCGGCCTACACCGTCTTGCCGCACACCCCCGCGGGCGATACCGAATGGGAAAAGGCTGGCAAGGCCACGCCGTGTCTGCGCTGCATCTTCGAGCAGGCCCCGCCGCCTGGCGTTAACCCGACCTGCGACACCGCCGGCGTCATCGGCCCGGCCGTCTCGATCGTCTCGAACTACCAGGTATCCGAAGCGCTCAAGGTCCTCACCGGCAACCTCGACGCCGTCTGTCCGACCATGCTCAACCTCGACCTCTGGGCCAACACGCTCAAGCAGTTCAAGGTCGCCCGGGCCTACGACGTCGGCGACTGCGCCTGCTGCAAGCATCACAAGTTCGAGTACCTTGACGGACTGTTCGGCAGCTCGACTACCACCCTCTGCGGCCGAAACGCCGTGCAGCTCACGCAAAAGGCGAACGAAGACAAGTTAAACTTCGATGAGATCGCCGCACGTCTCGAAGCGCATGGTAAAGTCACCGTCAACAAGTTCATGCTCCGGGCCGACATCACCGACAACGGAGAGCCCTACGAGCTGACGCTGTTCAACGACGGCCGTGCCATTGTCAAGGGCACCAAGCACGCCAACGTCGCCAAAGGTATCTACGCGAAGTACGTGGGGGCATAACCCAGTTAGTAACCCAAGGGCGGGTGGATATTACTAAAGGAGATTCGCATGGCTATCGACACAACCGTCAAACACAACTTCTCATTCTGCATCAACTACCTCAAGATGCTGCTGGATGGGGTTGAAGCCGACAAGATCACCCAGCAGCCCTTTGCCGGCGCAAATCACCCGGCCTGGATCATCGGGCACATCACCATCTCGATGGAGTTTGCAGCCTCCCTGGCTGGCGTCGAGTACAAGGCACCTGAGGGATATGAAGAACTCTTCGGGATGAAGTCCAAGCCCGATAGTGAGCCCGGTAAGTACCCCGGCCTTGCGGCTTTGCTTGCTGAATTAGACAAGTCGGTCGAATCGGTGACACCCGGACTCGAGAGTGTCACGGCTGAGCAGCTCGCCGCGGAGATGCCTAACGAAGGCTTTCGCGACCTGATGCCAACCGTCGGCGATGGGCTGACATTCGTGCTCAACGGCCACATCACCACACACATCGGCCAGCTCAGCGCTTGGCGACGCGCCAACGGCATGCCACACGTTATGTAAATGAACGCACCCATACTCGAAGCCCGAGGACTGATGCTCTCGGGCTTTCTTCCAAACAAACACGGAGTGACCCTGTATGTCCAACCTCATCGACGGCCTGCTCTTCAGCTGGCAGAAGAACCTCGACTACGGCCAAAAGCTCGTCGCCGACCTCAGCGAAGACCAGATGGCCCATCAGCCCGGACCGGGGATGAATCACCCCGCCTGGGTGCTCAGCCACCTCAACGCCTACCACCCCGTGATCGTGAAGGTCATCCAGGGCGAGCTGTTCGACGACCCGAAGGATCACCCCTTCGGCATGAAGAGCAAGCCCGAGGCCGACCGTTCGATCTACGCATCGAAGGACGAGCTGGTCAGCACTTTCGTATCCGGTCACGAGCAGGTCACCGAGGCGCTCAAGGCCTCGACCGACGCCGTGTTCGATCAGCCGATCGTGCTGGAGCGCTGGATCAAGATCATACCGACCGCGGCTCTGGCGTTGCCGTATCTGATGCTCGTCCACGAGAACACCCACTTCGGCCAGCTCAGCGCCTGGCGTCGCGTACAGGGATTAAGGAGTGTGTGAGTATGACAGGCGAAAAACCCGAAAACTCACTCTATAAGCGACGTCCGAGTATATTTTGGTGCGATCGTTGCAATCGTGCTATTAATCCCAACGAAGATCACGACCATCATCATGCTGAGCAATGTGGCTGCTGTAAGAAGTTCGTTCGTGTTGGCGATCTTGGCTGGTGTCGTAATCAGGTTTCTGTGTATTGTGGACATCTTATGACCGAGCATGACACATGCTCGAAGTGGACTGAAGGTAAATGGTAGGTAACTTGATCTACTTCGATAACGCGGCCACGAGCTTCCCCAAGGCCCCGGGCGTGAACGAGGCGATGGCCAAGTTCCTTGCTGAAGAGGCGGCGAATCCCGGCAGGGCGGGGCACCGCATGGCCGTGGCCGCGGAGCACATGCTCGACGGCGTCCGTCTTAAATTGGCCCGGCTGTTCGATGCCGACGACCCGCAGCGGGTGGTCTTTGCGCTCAACGGCACCGACGCGCTTAACATCGCGATTAAGGGCGTTCTGGGGAATACTTCCGGGGTGGGCGATCATGTCATCACCACCGATCTTGAGCACAACTCCGTCAGTCGGCCCTTGCAGGCCATGGCCGACCGGGGCGATATCGAACTGACGCGCATTACGTTCGATGATGACGGTTTCATCGATCCCGACGACGTACAAAAAGCCATCAAGCCCAACACCCGCCTGATCGTCATGACGCATGCTTCGAACGTGCTGGGTACGATCCAGGACGCCGAGGCGGTGGGGCGGATCGCGCGCGAGCATGATGTGCTGTTCTGCCTGGACGCGGCGCAGACCGCCGGCGTCGTGCCGATCTCCGTCAAGGCCATGCAGATCGACCTGCTCGCGTTGCCGGGGCATAAGTCCCTGCTCGGACCCACCGGGACGGGCGTTGTGTATGTCGGTGATCGGGTCCCCGCCTCTTCGCTGGATGTCAGGGATGAATCCCGTCTTGCCCCCTGGCGTGAAGGCGGCACCGGCGGCGACAGCGCCACACCCACTCAGCCCGCCGAGTTCCCGCACTACTTGGAGGGCGGCACGCCCAACACCGTCGGCATCGTCGGCCTCGGCGCGGGCATCGACTACGTCAACCAGCACGACATGGCCCAAACCCTTGTCCACGAGCAGGCCATGGTCCAGAAGCTCATCGACCGCTTCGCCGACGACGAACGCTTCACCGTCTACGGCACACGCGATGCATCCAAACGTGTCGGCACGTTCTCGCTGAACATCAACGGCTTCGACGCCCCGGACGTCGGATCCATCCTCGATGACAGCTTCAACATCGCCACTCGCCCCGGCCTCCACTGCGCACCCTACACCCACCGCCGACTCGGCACCTTCCCCGACGGCGCGGTACGCATCAGCCCCGGCGCATTCAATACCGAAGAGCAGCTCGATAAGTTGATCGACGCCCTGGACCAGATCGCCGGTTGATTGGTTTGCTTTAAGCGGGACCTAACCCGCGCTGCATATCCTGCACACGCTGGGCCTGGGCACGTCGGACGTTTTCCAGCGTGATCCGGGCGATCGTGTAGCTCGGGTCGTCCTCCGGGCACAGCCGGCAGTGTTCCTGGATCAGGTTGTAGAGGAACTTGAACGCGTCGCGCGGCTGCTGCATCTGGTCGAGCGCATCGATCACCGAATCCCGGCTGACGTCCGGCTGGAACAGGTCCATCAGCTGAATCGGCTTGTCGTCCTCATCCTGCCCTGATTGGCACGCACGCAACCTGCTGGTGCAGATGTCGTACAACGTCGAGCCCGACCAGACCAGCCGGTCCACCATGTTCTGCTTATCCAGACGTGCTTCTTCGAAAAACGCCGGCGACTCGCGGTGCACCAGGTAGCGCAGTTCGATCGGCAGCAGCAGCTTGATCCCCACGCCTTTCTGCTGGAGGAACTTGTTGTCCAGCATCGGCCAGATCACCGCCCGCATCCGGTCCGGCTTGCCATGCACCAGCGTCGGCTCATCCACCCGGTCAACCAGCACCACCAGCCCGACGTATCCAAGCCCGGCCAGCACATCGATGAATCGGCGTGTCAGTTGGTAACGGCTCTCGCCGCCGACGTCCTGCCCGGTCGGCAGCGCTGCGCCTTTGAGGTTGTCTCCGTCCAGTTCCTCGAACATTTTGGCTAACTCGCCCGGTGTGCGGCTTACCGTCGGCATCTGTCGCAGGATCTGCGTACACAGCGAACGCCTGCTCAGCGTTTCCCAGCCCCACACCGACCACATCAGCAGCGTCGCCGCAACCGCCAGGCCCCCGGTCGGCATCAGCCAGATCGGCGGTGTGTCCAGCAGCGCGTAGATCAGATACGTGAACCCCAGGCCGATCGCTGTCAGCGTCGCCAGCATCGCGCCAAGCCAGGTCCACGGGATGCCGTCAAGCCAGCCCAGACGCAGCTTGCTGCGCAGCTTCGCATGTCGGCTGACGACTGAGCCTGTCGCAGGTTGGTCATACAGCGCCGCCAGCACGCCCAGGTCCACCCGGGATTGCCTGGGCATCTGCTTGATCTTCTTCTTCAGCACCTTAGGTTGATGTGACACCACCCCCGGGGCCCAGCTTGCCGTCGGCTCGCCGGCCTCATCTTCGCTGCGCTCGCAGCCAAGCAGCATGTCCACCACACGTGTCACCGCAATAGACAGGATCGCGTCCTGGTGATCTTCCAGCCTGATCTCATCCAGTGCCGATTCCGGGCGGCCGCCGCTGGCTGCGTGCAGCATGTCCAGCATCGGGTTCAGGTCGTCGTAGGGCACGACCATCACGCGGTTGTCCGGCTGCTCGGCGTTGTGTCGGGCGATCTGGTTCGCCAGCATGATCCGGATCGCGGTCTTGCCGCTGCCTTTCTCGCCGAACACCACGCTCGTCCCCGGCCGATCAACCCGGCCCATCACCTTCCCGAACTCCGGGTGCGACAGGTCCGACTCGATCAGACGATCGAACACCGGGTCGTGCCGGGCCTCTTCGGCGCCGAACGGGTTCTCGGTGATCTGGTGATGGGCAAGGAAGGTATCGATCTTCATCCGTGTGCGTCCCGGTCGGCGAGTCTCGGAGGATGCGGTCAGGGGCCGACCCCTATAGACTATCGACCATTAACGCTTGCCCCAAATCCGGGCAGGCACGAAAGTAGCGATCGACCCGGCCCTACAACCGATAGACACCGCATCAGCCCCGCGGATCCGCCTATGAGCCTGAACCAGCCCGACCCTAAGACGTTCGCCGAACTGATCAAGACGCCGCCGACCCCGGGCGGGCGTCTGCTCGTGCCGATGTTCCGCAGGCTCTTCAGCGACTCGCTCAGCCCCGTGCTGGCCTACCGCCGCCTGGTCCGCTCGGACGACCGGATGGCCCCCAGCTTCCTGCTCGAATCCGTCGTCGGCGGCGACCAGATCGGCCGCTACAGCTACCTCAGTACCCAGCCCATCGCCGAGATCATCGCACGGGGCCACGACGTCGAGTACCGCGACCACCGCGCCCCGGCCGGCAGCCGGAAGTACCGCAGCGACGACCCGCTGTTGGAGATGGACAAGATCACGAGCCAGTGGGCCCCGGCCAACGTCCCGGGCCTGCCCGAGTTCACCGGCGGGTGGGTCGGCTATGCCGGGTACGACACGATCCGTTATCTCGAAGGCGAGGTCCTCCCCAGCCCGCCAAAGGACGACCGCCAGCTGCCCGACCTGCACATGCAGCTCTACAACGACGTCGTCGTCTTTGATCAGGCCCAGAAGGCCGTGCTTGTCATCACGCACGTACTGGTCGATGAGTACGACTCGGCCGACGCCGCCTATCAAGCCGGACAGGACAAGCTTGATGAGCTGTGCCACCGGGTATTCGAGCCGCGTCACGACAAGGACGTGGAACTGCACGCCGGGCACATCGACCTGAAGTCCCCGCCCCGCAAACTGCCGACCAGCAACCTCGGCGATGGCGGTTACCAGAAGGCCGTGGAGGCCTGCAAGGAATACATCTCTGCCGGTGACGCCTTCCAGATCGTGCCAAGCCAGCGCTTCGACCTGACCACCACGGTCGATCCGTTTGATATCTACCGTTCGCTGCGCGTCGTGAATCCGTCGCCCTACATGTTCTACCTCCAGATCGACGGCGGGATGCTCGTCGGCTCCAGCCCCGAGATCCTCTGCAAGGTGGACAACGGCCAAGTCGTCAGCCGGCCGCTCGCCGGGACGCGTCACCGCGGCAAAGATGCCGAGGAGGACCAGGCCCTTGAGGACGATCTGATCAACGACCCCAAGGACCGGGCCGAACACATCATGCTCGTGGACCTTCACCGCAACGACGTCGGGCGTGTCGCACAGTCCGGCTCGATCAACCTTGAGGAACTGATGGTTGTCGAGCGGTACAGCCATGTGATGCACATCTCATCGACCGTGACCGGGCAACTCAAGGAAGGCCTGACCGCATGGGACGCGCTGCGTGTGACGCTGCCGGTCGGGACGGTCAGCGGGGCCCCGAAGGTCCGTGCGATGCAGATCATCGACGAGCTGGAAACCACCCGGCGCGGGCCGTACGCCGGGGCGGTGGGCTACGCCGACTTCAACGGCAACATGGACATGGCGATCGCGCTGCGAACCATGGTCGTGGTCCCCGCCAGCGAGGGGCAGTGGGGCGTCCATATCCAGGCCGGCGCCGGCATCGTCGCCGACTCCGATCCCGACGCCGAGCACCAGGAGACGGTCAATAAGGCCGCCGCCCTGGCCAAGGCCGTGGACCTCGCCGAGATCGCGTTTAGTTGATGTTCAGTGTTCGATCTTCAATATCCAATCTGTCTTATGTGTCGCTAATGACGTCTTTTAGATTGACCATAGAACATTGAACATTGAACATCATATTTGCCGATAACCAATCACATGGCGACCGACGTCGATACCATCCTGAAGCTGGAAGTGCCGCTGCTGGTCATGGTGGGCGAGTGCCGTCGGCCGGTCGAGGATGTCCTGTCCCTGGGCCCCGGCGCGATCATCGAGCTGGAACGGCCCGCCGACAGCGACCTGATCCTCATGGTCAACAACAAAGCCATCGGCAGCGGCCATGCCGTCAAGGTCGGCGAAAACTTCGGTATCAAGATTACCGAGATCGACTCCGCCACCGATCGCATCAGCGCCATGGGCGGCGATGAGCCCATACCCGAGTAAACCGCATCATCTCTACCTATGAAGCGACGCGCCTTGTCGCGTCTTCTTCATGATTTGGGTTTTCCCCTAAACCCGCTGGACCTTGATCTGCATCCCGTCTGCCGAGACGACCTTCACCCGCTCGCCTGGCTCGATCACCCCCGACATCGACAAACACTCTTCACGACGCCCATCCAGCAGGCACGTGCCCACCGGCCGTAGCTCGGTCAGCGACTTGCCTTCCGTGCCCTCCGTGATCCCGCTTTCGTGCCCGGTCGTGTCCGGCGGGGCCTGACCATCCAGATCAGACGTGTCATCAGGGTCGTTCCCGCCCAGCGTCAGTGCACGCCCGATCGGCGTGTTCGGCCAGACCCATAATCCCAACGCAAAAGCAAACGGCAGCGAGATCAACGCCACCATCGCCCCGAACAAGCCAAGCCCCGTGTCCACCCGGAACAGCAGGAAGATCCCCCCGATCAGGCACGCCGCCGACAGCATTCCGATCACCCCGCCCGACGGCACGAACAGCTCCGCGAAAAACAGCGCCACCGCCATCCCGAACAGCACGATCGCCCAGAGCAGCAGCTGGTTATTACCACCCGAAGCCGCCTGCGCAGCAGGGCCCGAACCGGCCTGCGCCAGAAACGTCGTGCCCAGAATCAGCAAACCCGTGTGTGTCATATCCCTATTATCGTCCGAAATCCCGATACAACCAAGCGGGCATCTGACGGATCATTACCGGTCGAACTGAGCATCAAACGCCAGGTTCGACGGCTTGAAGTCGATCGCGTTGACGAAGTCGCAGGCCTCGGCCGCGCCGTGTTCACGGTCCATCCGGCTGTCTTCCCATTCCACGCTCAGCGGCCCTGCATACTTCGCATCGTTCAGCGCCACGATGATCTCCTCGAAGTTCACATCCCCGTGGCCGAGCGACCGGAAGTCCCAGTAACGCCTGGGGTCCGCGAAGTCCGTGTGCCCGCCGAAGACACCCACCGTCCCGTCACCGTGGCCCCACCAGACGTCTTTCATGTGCACGTGGTACAGCCGCTTGGCGAAACGGCGGATGAACTGGATGTAGTCCACGCCCTGATACGCCAGGTGCGACGGGTCGTAGTTGAAGCCGAAGCGCTTATGGTTCTTCACCGCCGCCAGGGCGCGCTCGGCCGTGACGATGTCGAAGGCGATCTCCGTCGGGTGGACCTCCAGGGCGAAGTTCACGTTGACCTTGTCATAGGCGTTGAGGATCGGCGTCCAGCGCTTGGCGAAGTCGGCAAAGCCCTTGTCCCAGTACGCCTGGTCGGTGGGGGGGAAGGCGTAGATCGAATGCCAGACGCTCGACCCGGTGAACCCGTTGACCACCGCCGGAAAGTCGTCCTTCTTCTTGCGACCGGGCTTGCAGTCGATGAAGTTCCTGCAGGCCTTGCCGGTCGTAATCATCTTCTTGGCCGCCCGCTTGCGCACGCCCTCCGGCTTGCCGTCGCCCCAGACGTCCTTGGGCAGGATCGATTTGTGCCGGGCATCGATCAGGTCGCAGACCGCCTGGCCGACCAGGTGGTTCGAGATCGCGTACGCCGTCAGGCCGTGGTCCGAAAGGATCTCCCAACGCTGCTTGCAGTAGGTCTTGCTGCGCGCCGCCTGATCGACGTCGAAGTGGTCGCCCCAACAGGCAAGCTCCAGCCCGTCGTAGCCGAACCCGGCGGCCTTGGCGCAGATGGTTTCAAACGGCAGGTCGGCCCACTGGCCGGTGAACAACGTGACGGGGCGTGGCATGGCGTCTCCCAGTAATCGGTGCAAGAAGTATGTCCTGATCCAACCCGCACAGTGTCTTTCGGATCACGCTTCCTGGCAACCCTGATCGGACAGCGCGAGCATCCGCTCACGCAGGTCCTCGGTGATCTGCTTGGCATCCATGTCCACGCCGGGCTTGTACGGCTTGCCAAATGTAACAGTCGATCGACTGGGCCAGAAGATGTGAACCATCATGCTGTTGCTCAGGGCCGGGCCCGAGATCCAGATCGGCACCACCGTTGCGCCGCTGCGCTTGGCGATCATCCCGATGCCCGGCTCCATCGGCTGTAACTCACGTACCTTTCGCTGAAGCCCACCCTCCGGATAGATACCGACGATCTGGCCGTCCTTCAGGACATCTACCACCTTGCGGATCTTGCTGATGTCCCCGCCGTTGCGGTCCAGCGCGATCGGCTTGATCGAACGCCAGAGGAAGTTCAACGGCTTGAGCTGGTACTTGGTCAGCATCAGCCAGCGGATCAGCCGCATGCTCCCGGCCTGCATCAGCATCGGATCGAGCGCCGATGTGTGGTTCGCCGCCAGGATCACCGGCCCGTCGCTCGGGATGTTCTCCCGGCCGGTCACGTCTACTCGGTGCCAGACGATGCAGAACAGCCGGTTCACACGCCAGACGATATTCGCCACCCGGTTGGGCATCGGCCCGTGCGACAGGTAGCGGATCAGCCCGATCACACCGAATGCGATCAGCGCCATGCTCAAGCCGTACAGCGCGATCAGGATATTGCGGTCCGAGTTCGGCAACTGCCAGATCATGAAGTACGTCGTGACGCTGAAGATGGTATTGACCATCGAGTTGATGCCCATGACCCGACCGCGCATGTAGTTGGGCGTGATGGATTGCAGCAGCGTCAGGACGTTGATGATGACGACGTTGCCGAACACGCCGATCAGGAACGCCGTGACATAAGTCACCGGCAGCCAGGGGACGCTGGCCATCAGCAGCACATTCACGCCGACGACCGCCAGCGAAAACAGCGACATGGCCGGCGATTCTTTGCGTGTCTGGCAGAACACCACCACCGCCGCCCCGACCAGCAGCCCCGCGCCCATGACCGCGCTGAGCACGGTGAACGCGTCTTTCACCTCATCACCCGTAAACCCGTAATGGCTCTTGACCACGCCGGGGATACCGCTGCTGACCGCCGCCGCCGACGCCCAGACCAGGACGCCAAGAATTATCAGCGCGATGATCCGTGTGTGCTTGCTGACATACACGCATGCCTGAACGAAGCTCCGGCTTTCGGCACCCTCGACGATCGGTGCCCGCGTCGGCCGCAGGAACGCGAAGAACCAGCCCGACACCAGGTAGAACAATGCCCCCATCAGCAGCCCGTTGCGTACGCTGGACGCCTCGTCGGCCTGGATGATTTCCTTGCCAACCAGCATCCCGATCATCGACGCGACGATGTTGATCACCAGGATCACCGCGTTGCCGGATTGCAGCTGCCGGGTCGGGACGATCTGCGGGATGATGGCATTGCGTGTTGGATTAAAGACCGCGGCGAACGAGCCGATGGCAAACAGCGCCAAGTACACCTTCCAGTGGTACGAACTCGGGATGTCCGCCGGCCCGGTCGCCTGCGCAACGACATAAAACGCCAACAGCAGGATCAGGGCGCGGACCTCATCACAGCTAAGCAGCAGCCACTTACGCGGCAGGTGATCGGCCAGCCAGCCGCCGGGGATGCTGATGATGATGTAGGGCAGGAAAAAGAAGAACTGCGTCGAGGCGTGGATCGCCGTGGCGTCGGTCGCGTCGTCCCGAAGCGCCCCCAGCAGGGCCCAGGCCCCGAGCATGATCATCCGGTCGCCGAAGCCGCTGGCCGCTGTGCTTGTCCACATCAGCGTGAAGCTGAGGTTACGCCACAGCGGGGTCTTCTCGTGCGTCTGGGGGGCTTTCGCGGATTCGTTGGGCATATGGCAGGCCTGGTACCGGGACGTGTTAGGCCGGTAGTTTAACGCCAGGTCCTGTCATCTGCTTATCGGCTTACATTTCAGGAGCAAAGGCTTTCGAGGCATTACTCCGGCTGGGTCACGTCGCCCATGTGCATCAACGGCAGCGGCATCGGGGCGTCGGAGTTCAGGAAGTAGACTTTCGCCGCCGGGTCCTTGGATATCTCTTGCAATGCCTTGAGCGCTTCGAGCTGGATATACGCGGGATTACTCGAAACGGCGTTGTTGATCTTTTCGATTTCATACGCCTGGGCGTCGGCGAGAAGCTTGCGCTGCTCCGCTTCCTGCTCAGCGGCCTACCGCTTATCACGTTCAATTAACGCGTAGGCGTTGTGGTTGTGGATCGACTCGTAGTTGGTGCTGTCCAGTTGGTACCAGGCGATGCGGTCCTCGTCGTTGAGCACGATCGCCAGGTCGCGGACGATGTCCTCGACGAACTTGGGGTTGTCGTACGCCGCCTCCGTGACCCACTTCTCGTCCGGGCGTTTGAGCACCGCGAACACCTGCGTGCTGGCGGCCTGCTCGACGATGTCAAATAGCTCCTCGATCCACATCATCTTGCCCTTGGCGAAGCGGACCTTGACTTCGATCTCGCAGCGCTGGTTGTGAGCACCGTATTCCGAGATCTCCTTCGAGCATGGGCACAGGCTCGTCGCCGGGACCTTGATACCCATGACAAAGTCGTCCGTCAGGTTGCTGGTGCAGTCCAGCGTCACCTCGATGTCGATCTTCCCGACCTGCCCGGAGACGGGGGCCTTCTTGTCGATGAAGTATGGGAACGACAGCTCGAGGTGGGCCTCCTCAGCCTCAAGCCGGTCCTTCATGTCGTGGCAGATGCTCAGCAACTGATCCGAGCGGATCGAGTCGTGATGTTCGTTGAGCACTTCCAGGAACCGGCTCATGTGCGTGCCCTTCTGGTGGTGGGGCAGGCCGACGTACATATTCACGTTGGCCACCGTGCCTTGTCGGCCGCCGGTCGCGGGGCAGTGCAATGTGATCGGGTAGCGGATGTCCTTTACACCGACTTTGTCGATGGCGATCCGGCGCTTGTCCTGGCTGCCCTGAACGTCGGGCATCGCACTGGCAACGGTGTTTTTAACAGTCATGGTGTCTTCCGGGTGGTTCCGCGGGATATTCCGGGGGGGATTCCGGGGCTACTGGGGAAATTTTGGGGCTCCGGGGGGCTCCGGGGCTCCAGTTGGGTTCTGGTGGGCGTGTGGGGCCAAGTATTTTAGCAATCTTAGGCACCCCGGTATAGCCGGGCAATAAACTCTCGTCGGCACCTGGCCACGGGGCGCTCCTATGATGCTAAGATCAGCCCGCCATGCGATAAGATTATTCACGCACTGCACCAATGGACCCCACCATGGCCAGCCAGAAACCCCCGTCCAATGCAACCAGCGGGATCGTCGGCGTCGTCGTCGATCACGCGGTCTACCGCAGCTTCAGTCAGTTCGCGCAGACCGAGGCCTGGACGCCCGCCGTCAACATCTACCAGACCGGCAACCGCTTCCACGTCTGCGTGGACCTCGCCGGCATCGACCGTGACCAGATCGATGTCCGCATCGAGCCGGGCAGGCTCACTATCGCCGGCGTCCGACATGCGCCCGAACCCAGCCGAGGCGATAACGCTTCAGCCGCCGGCGAGATCGATATGAAAATCCACAGCATGGAGATCGATCACGGCGCGTTCCGCAGAGAGATTCAGGTCTCGCGCGAGGTCAACCTCGACGCCGTGGAAAGCGAATACCGAAGCGGTATCCTCTGGATCACACTCCCGCTGGAATAGCGGATCGACACGGCTATCATCCCTGACACGACCACACGCCGGGTAACCACCTTGAGCAAGACCACCAAGAAAAAAACCGCTAAGACCACCAAGACCACGAGGCGACGCAAGAAGCCTGCCGTTCGCAAGCAGTCGACCAAGGACACCGAACAACTCGGCGGCCTGCAGACACTCTCGCCCGACTCGGCGCGTGCATCTATCCCGGACGTGTTGCCGGTCCTGCCCGTCCGCGGCAGCGTCATGTTCCCCGGCACGATCGTCCCGCTGGGTGTCGGTCGACCGTCGAGCCTGCGCATGCTCGACACCGAGCTGACCAAGTCCAAGATCATCGCGCTGTTCAGCCAGAAAGACGAGGAGGTCGAAGAGCCGACCCTCGACGACCTGCACCACGTCGGGACCGCCGCGATGGTGCTCAAGCTCATCCGCCAGGCCGACGAGAGTGTCTCCCTGATCGTCCACGGACTGGGCCGGATCACGCTGGAAGAGGTCACTCAGAAGAAGCCTTACTTCAAGACCCGCATCGCCACCCCGACCGAAAAACCCGGCTCGGGCAAGAAGTTCGAGGCCGAGGTCAGCCAGTTACGCGACCAGGCCCACGACCTGATTGACCTGTCGCCCAACGCCCCCGAGCAGGCGCTGACGGTGATGATGAATATCGACGATCCCGGGGCGCTCGCCGACTTCCTCGGCGCGAACCTCGCGCTGGACGTCGAGCAGAAGCAGGACCTGCTCGAAGAGTACAACATCGCCAAGCGCGTCCGTATGATCCACGTCCACCTCTCCAGCCAGCTGGAAATCCTCCGACTGCAGGAGAAGATCCAGGAAGACGTGCAGTCGTCCATCGGCGACACCCAGCGGCGCTTCTACCTCCGCGAGCAGATCAAGGCCATCCAGAAGGAGCTCGGCGAAGACGAGTTCGGCATCGACCAGACCGTCGAGCAACTCGCCGAGCGCCTCGAAGAGGCCGACCCGCCCGAGAAGGTGATGAGCGAAGCGACGCGAGAGCTGGACCGCCTGCGTTCCATCCCCCCGGCCAGCCCCGAGTACTCGGTCATCATGACCTACCTCGAGTTGATCGCCGACCTGCCCTGGCACAAGGCAAGCGAGGACAACCTCGACCTCGACCGGGCACGCAAAATCCTCGACCGCGACCACTTCGATCTGGACAAGGTCAAACGCCGCCTGATCGAGTACCTGGCCGTGCGCAAACTCAACCCCGAGGGCCGCGGCCCGATCCTCTGCCTGGTCGGCCCGCCCGGCGTGGGCAAGACCAGCCTCGGCCAGTCCATCGCCGACAGCCTCGGCCGGGAGTTCTCACGCATCAGCCTCGGCGGAATCCGTGACGAAGCCGAGGTCCGCGGCCACCGGCGCACCTACATCGGCGCGATGCCGGGCCGGATCATCCAGGAACTGCGCCGAGCTGGCACCAACAACCCCGTCATGATGCTCGACGAGGTCGATAAGCTCGGCTCCGACTTCCGAGGTGACCCCTCCAGCGCACTGCTCGAAGTGCTTGACCCACGGCAGAACAACGCTTTTGTCGATCGCTACCTTGACGTCGCCTTCGACCTGTCGCAGGTGATCTTCATCGCCACCGCCAACTACATCGGCAACGTCCCGCCCGCCCTGCGCGACCGGATGGAAATCATCGACATCCCCGGGTACACCGACAACGACAAGCTCGCCATCGCCCGCAAGTACCTCGTGCCGCGCCAGCTCAAGGAGAACGGGCTGACCCGTGCCAAATGCAAGTGGATGGCGTGTGGTATCAAGAAGGTGATCGAGAACTACACACGTGAGGCCGGTGTACGCGAACTCGAAAGGCAGATCGGCTCGGTCTGCCGCGGCGTCGCAGCGCAGGTCGCCGGGGCGAACAACGGCCGGAAGCGCCGCAAACTCGCCACCGTCGATGATGCGTTCGTCCGTGAGATCCTCGGGGCCGAGAAGTACGTCCGTGACCTCGACACCCGCGTCTCGGCACCGGGCGTGGCGCTGGGCCTGGCGTACACGCCCTTCGGCGGGGAGGTCCTGTTCATCGAAGCGACAAGCTACCCCGGCAAGGGGCAGGTCACCCTCACTGGTCAGATCGGCGACGTGATGAAAGAATCCGCCAGCGCGGCGCTGTCGCTATTTAAGAGCCGGGCCGACGACCTGGGGTATGACCTGGAGCAGCTAGCCAAGCAGGACCTGCACATCCACGTCCCCGCCGGCGCGGTCCCCAAGGACGGCCCTAGCGCCGGCACAGCGATGTTCACTGCCATCACATCGTTGCTGCTGGATCGGCCCGTCACCAAGCACCTGGCCATGACCGGCGAGATCACCCTGCGCGGCAAGGTCCTGCCCATCGGCGGCGTCAAAGAAAAAACACTCGCAGCCGCACGAGCCGGCGTCAAGACGATCCTCCTGCCCGAGCAGAACCGCCCCGACCTCGAAGATGTCGATGCTCAGGTCAGGAAGAAGTGCACCTTCCACTTCGTCGAGAACGTCGACCAGGTCCTGGCTCACGCCCTGCGGAAGACAAGAAAGAAGTAACCACAGAGAGCACAGAGAGCACGGAGGCACAGAGAAATGCGGAGTTTAGACAGGATGACAGGATATTAAGGATAAGCATTATGCATCAGACACCCATGACTTATCCAGTCAATCCTGTCATCCTGTCTAAGTATGCTCTTCTTCTCCGTGCCTCCGTGCTCTCTGTGTACTCTGTGGTAAATACAGATGGATTAATTCCATGAAGCTCTACACCAAACGCGGCGACGACGGGGCGACGGACCTTTACAAAGGCGGCCGTACACCCAAGACCGATCCGCGCATCATCGCCATCGGTGATGTCGATGAGACCAACGCCGCCATCGGCCTGGCGTTGTCGGCATGCGATGGGGGGGTGATCAAGGAGATGCTGACCGAACTGCAGTCCCGCCTGTTCGATTTGGGCGCAGACCTGGCGACCCCCGCCCCCGGAAGTGATGCCCCGCAAGATTCCCCGCGCATCACGCAAGACCACATCACCGCGATCGAGAAACACATCGATTCGGTCTGCGAAAACCTGCCCGAGATGAAGCACTTCATCCTCCCCGGCGGCAGCGAACCTTCGGCACGCCTACACTATGCCCGCACCGTCTGCCGACGAGCCGAGCGCGCTTGCGTCGCGCTGTTAGCAGTAGAACCCGACGCGACTCACGCCGTCATCTACCTGAATCGCCTCAGCGATTTGCTCTTCGCCCTGGCCAGGCTCGCCAACCAAGAAGCCGGCGTCGAGGATGTGCCGTGGATCAGTTAGGGGAAAGCACGAAGCGTTTGCTATGTGCTTGCCACGCGTCTTTTATTCAACAAGCCCACAACAGACAGCAGAATCATTGATCCGATCCCCGGTTCCGGAGTGGATAGATCGGTGGCTGGCGGTGTCCCCGTGTTCCAGTGGCCGAGCACCATGTCCAGATCGTCCAGCCCGACGAACCCGTCGCCGTTGGCATCGCCCGAAAGAATATTGCCGGCACCGACCGACTGGTTCCAGTGGTTGACGATCGCATCCAGATCAGCCAAGCCGACGAAGCCGTCACCATCGAGGTCGCCCGGCAGATTGACCACGACCGGCATGAGCATGTACCCCTCGCCGGCGACCCCAGGCGGCGGGTCGTTGCCATCGAAGGCGTGCAAGACGATGCCCGGCAGATCGAATGGCCCGGCTGGGACCGTCCCGAAGTAGGCGTTGAGCGTGTACACCGACGCCTGCGACCGCATCCAAACCTTCACACTGTTACCGAGGTTGTCCTCGGCGGTGTAGTAGGTGTGGTATTGGAAGGGCTCGCCGACGCCGCTGGTGAACGTGATGTCCTCAAGCACAACGTAACGGCTCTCAAGGCCCTCGGCGGTGGGGCTGAAGTCCGCGAAGTCGGTTGCAGAAACTGGGACGGGATTTAGGGTGTTATCAATGCTTGGAGTGGCGACTTCGGATGCCGGCCTTACCGGATCGGTAAGTTCAAATAGCCCGAGGTAGTGGTTGACTGTTACCGTCATGTTAACCACATCACCAGTACCGAGTGTGCCTAATAATCCGTTGATGTCATATGTGCTACCCGTTGGTAAAAAGATGGCCGCCGCCCGGGTGTCGTCACGAACATGGAACATTTGCGATGCGTGTGTTGATTGATCCAGAATCATGTTAGTACGGTTGACGATAACTGCTTCTTCGATCGTAACAACCGTGCCGCTGGGCAACTCCGCCGCCTCGGCGAGTGTCATGGCAGATGCCGTGGCATGGCCAAGGGACAGGGCGACGGCCATCAAGGTGCAGGTGATGAGTGCTCTAAAGCGTTGTTTCCCGGAGGTCATGGCAAGCTGCTTTAAGAAGAGTGTCTAAGTCGCATAAGGCGTTGCTCAAATTGCATTGTAGTGCGGGCATCCGCCAATTCAAGATTAATCAGTCGATTGTCTTATCAAGGTCCAGATACACCCCATCCTTCACGACTTCCCCATCTTCCGGCTGCTTGCGCAGTTCGCGGATGAGTACGCCCATCGGGCCGTGGACGGGGGCCTGGAAGGTCATGGGTTCGCGGGTTTCGGGGTGGTGCATCCTGAGCAGCGCCGCGTGCAGGGCGGGGGTGGCCAGGAGCATGTCGTCTCGTGCCTCGGCCTCGGCTTCCATGCGTTGGCCTTCTTCTTTGTTGCGCGCAAAAGTCAGGTGCGGGCGCGCTGCTGCCGGGCGGGGTGGAGTTTCTAATTCCGGGAATCCCACGGGCTCGCCGCCGTAGATGATGTCGCCGACCAGCGGGTGGCCGATGTACTGCATGTGTACGCGGATCTGGTGGGTGCGCCCGGTCTTGAGTTCAAGCTCGACCAAGGAATAGCCTTTGTAGCGCTCGCGGACCCGGTAGATCGTCACCGAGTCGCGGCTGGTCGAGTCGTGGCGCACGGCCATGGCTTCACGGATCGTCGGGTGCTTGCCGATCGGCTCGTTGATCACGCCACCGGGCGGGTCGGGGCAGCCGTGGACCACGGCAAGATAGACTTTCAGGTTGGTGCGGTCCTCGAACTGCTTGGCGAGCTTCCAGTGCTGCTCGTCCTGCTTGGCGACGATGATGACGCCGGTCGTGTTCTTATCGAGCCGATGGATCACGCCGGGGCGGGCATCGCTCTTGCCGACGGCGCTCAGTGAGCCGTCTGCATCATTGCTGGTGTTCTGGAAGTGATACGCCAGTGCGTTGAGCAGTGTGCCGGAGAGGTGGCTTCGCGCCGGGTGAACGATCAGACCCGCCTGCTTGTTCACCACGATAAAGCCCGGCTCTTCGTGCAGTATCTCCAGAGGGATCGGCTCGGGCGAGAGGTCCACCGCCGGGCGCGGGGGGATCAGGACATCGACCACATCACCCTTGCGGAGCTTGCTGCTGGCTTTGGGCTGCTTATCGTTGACGCTGACCCCGCCGAGCGAAATCAGGCGCTGGATCTGGTGCCTGCTGAATCCCTTGATCCGGTTCTGGAGGAACTTGTCCAGCCGATGGTTGGAGTCTTTACTCAGCGTATAGCTGACGCTCTGAACGCCTTCGTCCTGCAGTTCTTCGGGGAGTTGAGATTGGCCGGAATCGTCCGCGTGATCGTTATCAACGGTGGGGTCGATCGGGTCGGCGTCGTCGGGATGGGCAGACATCAGCCCGGGTCGGCCGGTGACGTGGCGTCATCCACGACGGGCGTCTCGATGGGGTCGCCCTCGGTCGGGGCTTCGATGGGCAGGGCATCGATGACTGGCACATCGTCGGCTTCGTCCGGTTGGGCATCACCCGACAGGAAGTCTTCGGGGAGTATGAACTCGACTTCTTCCCCGAGGATGATCGGCCGGGCCAGGTCCTCGAGCAGGGCGATGCGTGTATCAGCCAGCGCGATGATCGTGCTGAGCCGACCCGATTCGGCGATCTGCTTGGCCTGCGTCCAGTACTCCCGGGCGCTTTCGAAGTTACCGCGGGTCTCGGCCACGTTCGCCAGACCCGCCGCCGCGTTGGCGCGGTACGCCGCGTCGGACTGCGAGTCCAAGACCTGTTTGTACATCTTCTCCGCGCTGCTTAGCGAGTCTTCCGGCGACATGACGTCCTGTTCGGAGTCATCAGCCTTGCTCAGCTGCTCAATTGCCTGTTTATGGAAGCCTTCGGCCCCGCGCAGCAGCGCCAGGTTCGTCAGCCCGACATCGCCGGGGTTCTCCGTGGCACGCTCTCGGTAGCTCGGTGGCGATTCGGTAGAAGCAAGGTCGGCCCAGGCGTTTTCCTGATTCGTAGCCTTGTAGGACTTGTAATAACGCAGCCCGAACCAGCCCGCGACCAGGAACAGGATCACCGCGGAGATCACGTTGCCGTGCTTGTTCCAGAACGTGCCGAAGTTCTCTAGAAACTCGGCCAGATCGTTGTCTTTTAATTCGTGACGTTCTTTGGCGTCCATGTATCGTGGGGTCCGTCGGTGACTGTTAGGTAAATAGGAAACGGGGGGAGGTCTTATCGTGGGGTGATGTAGACCTCGATGGTGGCGATGCCGTGGCGATCGCTGAAACGCAGGCCCAGCGATTCGGCGCCTTTGTCGTAGTACATGCTGGTCGAGCCGTCCTCGTGGGCCTGCTTATCGACGCGGTTCCAGCCGAAGAGAGGCAGCTGCTGGTTGTAAAACAGCACCGTCTCGGCGGCACGGCCCCGGCCCTGGTAGATGTGGGTCACGGTCCGCGCAACGCCGTCAAACGCGCTGCTGCACTGGCTGCGCACGGGCTTGAATCCGATCGGCTTGGGGACGTCGGGAATAGGCGACTGCTCGTCCGCGACCAGCCCCGGCCCGACCCGCTTCTCCAGGTAGTCCCCGTCATCATTCCACGCCACCACCGGCACCTGGAACGGCACACGCCGGACAGGATTGCTGTCACAGCCGGTCATCCCCACGGCGGCAAGCACGATCAGGCAGCTTAAGGCTTTAGTTGTCATATCCATAGGGCCTTTCGTTTGCTCAAGCAGGCAAGAGTGTATGACCCCGCCGGGTTACGGGCAAACCGGCGGGGGCCTTGACGGACAGTATGTAATGAACGATCCGCTCCATGCCCGTCATAGATAAGCAATGCCCGGGCAGGTGTTTGTGCAGGCCCGATCCTGATAAGATGGTGGTCCCATGGCACCACCGCCCGCCGAAACTGGGCGACAAGATGTTGAGCCCAGGCCCTCACTGCCTCGGCTCGGATTGTTGCTCAGGCCCTACAAGGCCAGGCTCGTGCTGGCGGTGCTGATGCTCATCGCCCTGACGGCGGTCAACATCATCATCCCGCAACTCATCGCCATCGTCTTCGACGAGGTCTTCCCGACCGGGCACTGGATGCTCCTGTTCACCGTCCTCGGGTCGATGCTCGGGCTCTACGTCCTGCGGAACCTGATGTACTTCGGCGGGAAGATCCTGTCCGTCTCGGTGGGTGAGGACCTGTGCTTTGCGCTGCGTAAGCGGCTGTTCGAGCGGCTGCAGAACATGAGCCTGCGCTACTACCAGCACCACAAGCCCGGGCAGTTGTCCAGCCGGGTGATGAACGACAGCTTCGTTATTCAGCAGTTCATCATGGACGAGTTCCCGGCGCTGATCCAGGCGGTGCTGCTGTTTCTGGGGATCGTGGCTGTGACCTACGTGATGAACTGGCAGTTGGCGCTGGCGTCCACGATCGTATTGCCGCTGCACATGGCGGCGTACTACTACATGCGGCGCCCCATCAAACGCGCCAGCGGCGACGCCCAGCACTACCTCGCCGACGCGACCGGCAACCTGATCGAGAAGTTCCTGGGGATCGAGGTCGTCAAGGGCTTCGCCGGTGAGGAGCGTGAGAATGCCAGCTTCCAGCGGGCCATCGACCTGTCGCGCCGCAGCCAGAAGCGCGGCTACCGATACCACGTCTTGCAAAAAGTCCTGGCCGACCTGCTGGTGGGCCTGGGGATCGTGCTGCTGATCGGGTTCGGGTCGTACCAGGTCTTCGGGCTGCCCGCCGGCCGCGCCCTGGCGCCCGGCGAGTTCATCGCCTTCTTCTGGTACATCCGCATGCTCTACCCGACCGTTATCGAGATGATGGGCGGCTCGGCCAAGCTCGCCCGCACCAGCGCCAGCATCGATCGCGTGTATGAAGTGCTGGACCTGACCCCCGATGAACACATCGATCAGCCCGACGCCCCGATCATGATCACCGGCGCGCTGACCTTTGACAACGTCAGCTTCCGGTTCGGCGACGGCCCCGAGGTCCTGCACGATGTCAGCTTCACGGTCAAGCCGGGCGAGGTCTGCGCGGTCGTCGGGCCTTCCGGCGCAGGCAAGAGCACACTCATGAGCCTGGTTCCACGCATGAACCAGCCCGCCAAGGGCAGACTCCTGGTCGACAATCTGGACATCACCAACCTCCCACTGCACCAGGTCCGCAACGTGGTCGGCACCGCCTACCAGGAAGCGTTCCTCTTCTCCAGCACCATCCTCGAGAACCTCCGTTACGCGCACCCCGAGGCTACACGCGAGCAGATCGTCGAGGTCATGCAGCGCATCGGCATGCACGACTTTGTCAACGAGCTGCCAAGCGGGTATGACACACGCGTCGGCGACGAGGGCCTAAGCCTGTCGCGCGGTCAGAAGCAGATCATCACGCTCGCCCGCGCCATCCTCAAGGACCCCAAGATCCTGATACTCGACGAGGCGACCGCTTCGATCGATGTCGCGCACGAAGCGACGATCATCCCGGTCATCCTCGAGTTCATGAAGGGTAAGACCACGCTCATGGTGACCCACCGCCCGGACCTGTTGAAACACGTGGACCAGGTCATCCACCTCGATCACGGCCGCATCGTTTACAACGGCCCGCCGGGCGGTTTCGACGCCGAAGCATTTTCACAAGGCAAGGGATACGACATGTCGGACAACAAAGCCAACGAATCCGCCCTGAATACGCAGAACCGTCTACCCGGTGGGGGGGCTTTGAACCTGCTGGCCGCTGCGCTATGGGCGGGCCTGTCCGTCTTCGCTACCGCTATCCCGACCTACGCCGATGAAGGTGACGCCAAAGCCGCCGAGCCCGTCGGTCAGGTCGAAGCCGCACCCCCCGAACAGGCTCAACCCGTCAAGCAGCCGAAGAATGCCACGAAGACCCCCGCCGGACAATTAATCGCCCAGCCCGGGATGAACCGGCCGGAGTTGGTAGAGCTTGTCGATGTCGTTGCCGCACGCATCCAGGCCGAGCAGGGCTACCGCCTGGCCGACCAGGACAAAGCAGCGAAACTCGGTGACCCACCGCCCGGCCTGGATCACGTTGTCACCCTCGCAAGGCAAGACGATCAGCAGACCCGCTTGATCCAGATCGGCTGCCAGTCGTTTGTCAGCCAGCCCGGTCAGGTCTGGCTCATCGGCCGCACCCTCGTCGCTGATCAGCAAACCAACAACGATGACCTCGCCAAAGTCCCGCCGATGCTCAAAGCAGCCGGTGCCGCACAGGCTGAGCTTGCCAAGCAGATCGGCGCGAGCGACCTGAAGACGGCCCGCGTCGAACTGAGCTATATCGAAGCCGACCGCTGTTTGGCCGTACTCAAGAGCCTGGGTATCCAGACGATCGAGTACCAGAAGAAGGGCGACGGGGTCGGGCGGGCGCAAGTCATCGAGCCGACCAGCAAGGTCGATCCCGCCAAACTGCCCGCGGTAATGCTTATGCCCGGACCCGATGGCGTGGGGCTGGTCGGGCAAGCGACCAAGGTGGATGCAAATAGCCTCAGTGTCGCCACGGACATGCCCAATATGACCAGCGCATCGCCGATGATGAACCTGCTCATCTTCTACCACCCGCACAAGCCCGAACAGTACGCCCAGGTGCTGGACATGATCCGTCGCTCGATTGACCTGCCGGCCGGGCAGATCGTGATCGAGGCGATGGTCCTTGAGATTTCCGAGACCGGTTTGAGTCAGTTGGGTGTGGAGTGGGAACTGGAAAGCCCGTTCCTCAGCACCTCGACACTCGACGGGCTCGACAGCGTCTCGCTCGGCCGGTTCCCCTCAATCACCGGCGGGCCCACGCTTGACGTCTCCATCTCCGACATCAACAACCACTGGCGGGCGCAGATCAAGGCGCTGGTCACGTCCGGCCAGGCCGAGATCCTCTCGCGACCAAGCGTCCTGACCCTCGACAACCGTCAGGCATCAATCCGTGTCGGGGAAGACATCCCCGTTGCCAGCAGCGTCCAGGGCACCGGCGGCGGCGACAAGATCGCTTTCAGTTTCAAATACATCCCGATCGGCATCCTCCTAAACGTCCGTCCACGGATCAGCGCAGACGGCGAGAACGTCAGCATGCAGATCGACGGCATCGTCTCATCCGAAGTCCCCGGCGAGGACCTGGTCATCGTCGATAACGACGGCGACGAACTCGCCAGCGCCCCGCGCATCGCCTCTCGACGTGTTCAGACACACACACGTATCGCCAATAACACCCCGTTTATCATCGGCGGCCTGGTCAGTAAGGACATCGTCAACCTCGAAGAGAAGGTCCCGCTGCTGGGCGACATCCCGCTGATCGGCAACGCCTTCAAGAGCACCACCAACGACCGCCTGAAGCGCGAAGTCATCATCGTCATCACCCCCTACGTCCTGCCCGACAACCAGGTCGTCGGCCGCAACACCCCCGAAGACGAAGACGCCTTTGACAGCTTCGACAACGAGCTGTTCCGCGACGCCTACCGCATCCGGGCCGAGGACGTATTCGATCTGCGTTTCCTGATGGAGAACCTGCAGGTCCAGAAGATGCTGGACATGGCCGGGCAGGTGCTCAAACGCCGGCCTGACTACGACGAGCAGTACCCGTTCGACCGCTTCGTCGAGGGCCGTATCCCCGGCGAGCGCATCCTGGTCTACCGCATGATGTACGAAGTCATCAAGCGGCGCGGGATCGATGACGTCGCCAACCCCAGCCGGATGATCTTCTTCAAGGGCGCGCCCGAGCAGCCCGCCGGCTTCGAGGTCAAGTTCATCGAAGAGCACCTGGCGGATTGGCTGGGCGCGAAGAAGCCGTTTGCCTTTCCCGATGAAGACTGGCTGTTCAAGGGGCTTGACGATCAGGCGGTCGCGATCATCTTCACGGAGCGCGCATTCGACGGCGCGATCGATGCGCCGACCCAGCCGGTACCCGAGGTCAAGCTGGTGGACTGCGCCAGCCGTGACGAGTGGGGTGCCCTGCTGTGGGACCTGAACCAGCCGGACGCGCAGGGCAGGCGACGATTCACGATCCTGCTCAAGGACGGGCGCGACATCCGCCGGCTGCGGCGGGCCGTGGTCGTCAAGCAGACGGTCCAGCTCAACGCCACCCAGCAATCGCTGAGGCTGCGCAACTTCACGCAGGGCCGGCTGCTGCTGATGCCCACGATCAAGGACGATCAGGTCTTCCTCGTCGATGAGGACGTCGCCCAGTACTTCTTCTACACCGAGCACTACTACCCCGCCCTGCAAAGCGAACTGCAGCGGGACATGGAGGCCCTGCAGAACATCCTGCAGGACCCGGAATACCGCCGACTGCTGGACGACCCGGACCAGGTCGACCGACCGATCCCTTGGCGACCGACGGGCAGATGACAGGCGAACTATTAATTTATTGTGAACGTATTGTGGTCTTGTAAGTGATCCCTTAGAATCTGTCCGATCAATGAGACGATTCGGGGGCCGGGTCAAGTCTTGCCGGGTCGTCGGGACATCGTCCATCAAGTCTCCCGTGTCACGATATAGAAGGGGATATCTAATGCGTTATCGATTGGCTTACCTTGCGGTTGCAGTGCTTTCAGTGTTCGCGACTTCTCAGACGGGATTCTGTACACCTACCCAGACCTTTGAAGACGGCACGCTGGAAGGGTGGATTGTGGGTGGTCGGCAACAAGGCTCCAACTCATGGGGCGTGGAGGATCACGGGGGCAGTAAGATGGCGAAGCTATCCCATACCGGGTTTACCGAACTGGAACTATCCAAACGATACGACTATGTCCCCAATATGGAGTTCTCATTCGATGCCGAGTTTATTATCAACGGCGACAACTCACCGCAGGCGGTAGGCAGTTCCAACTTCTATTCTAAAGCGGCTTATTATTTTGGCTTCTTCGATGAAAACGAAGATTCGCTTGGGTGGTACGGCTGGGCAGCCGCTACATCATCTCACCCGTATGGTGTCCCGCCGGCCGGTGATATGGAATTCCAGCCCGACGGCCTTCAGCACTACACGCACCGTATGACCGACATTGCTCAGATACTGGGGATTAATCTTAACGATGTCGCAAGCGTTGATCTGAGTTTCCGTGGCTATTCATCATGGTACAGCGGTCACAACATCACGATCTACTTCGATAATGTCGCGACGCTTGAGCTTCTAAGTGGCGATTTGGATGGCGATGGTTTCGTCGGTCTTAGCGATCTCGACATCATCCTCAATAACTGGAATCAGTTCGTGACGCCAGGCAGCCCGGGAGATGTGGCGGGTGTCGGCGGGAATCCCGTGCCCGATGGTTTTGTTGGTCTCGACGACCTGGATGTTGTGCTTGGCAACTGGAACGGCGGAACGCCCCCACCTTCTGCAGACGCTTTATCGATCCCGGAACCCGCTGCTCTCGCCATTCTGCTCCCCGGGGCATTCGCCATGATGCAGGTGAGGCGACGTAAGCAGCACTAAGGCAGACGCGTCAAGTTCCGATGTCATGTGCTATGCCATGGCCCTCGCGGTAAGTCATTACGGCGGGCTGTCATAGGTCTAGGCTGATCTGCGCATTGATCTAAGCAAAAATCAGAGATATACGCATCTCAGGCCCGACCAGGCCTTATTCACACCTCAAGATCAAAATATCAGAACCCAGGTTGATAAAACCTGTAATCATCCTATATTGGCCCTTGATCACACCAGTTTGTGCCATGGGGTGGGGCGGACCAACTCCTAAAAAGGGCGGTGTGAGGAACTACCTAATACTTCTCCTTTGGAGTACTTGAGATGACACGTAGCTTGATTCGTAGCCGTTTCCTGCAGACCGCCGCAGCAGCCGGGCTGGCTCTGATGACCCAGCACGCCGCACAGGCCCAGCACGCCGACTTCGTGCTCTTCGGCGACCCGAACCCCGCCGCCGCAGACGTCCCGGTCAACCAGAAGCACGTCCACCCGCTGACCGTCGGGTACTACCACGAGGACTCGTTCGTCACCAGTGATGTGCGGGCCTGGTACATCTACCACGACTTCCCCAAGTCCAGTGTCATCGGCGGTGGTGATGCACAGGTCTACGCGGCGCAGGTCCGTATCGCCCTGACGCAGCAGTTGCAACTGGTCGCCTACAAGGACGGCTACATCAACTGGGACGCCGGCATCGTCAAGGACGACGGCTTCAACGACATCGCCGCCGGCCTGAAGTGGAACTTCATCCAGGACTGGGAGAACCAGTTCCACGCAGCCGTGGGCATCGGTTATGAGCTGTCCACCGGCTCCAGCGCCGTGCTCCAGGACGACGACGAATGGCGCTTCTGGGCATCGGTCAATAAGGGCTTCGATGACCTGCACCTCGGCGGCACCATCAACTACTTCGTCTCCGACGACCCGAACCAGGGCCTGGGCAACTCCGACGCCATCAGCTGGCACCTGCATGCCGACCTGTTTGTCAGCGAACAGTTCAGTCCCGTGGTTGAGCTCAACGGGCATCATGTTGTCGATGACGGTGGCGTGGTCCTGCCGTTCTCCGGCGTGGACGTCGTGAACCTCGGTGGCAGCGAAAGCGAAGACGTGGTCACCATCGGTCTGGGCGGTGAGGTCCGCCCGACGGACGATATCGCGGCCCGTATAGCTTACGAAACCCCGCTGACCGACAACGATGACCTGTGGGGCTACCGCTGGACGTTCTCACTGATCTGGTCGTTCTAATCGGACCGGATTAGGGCGGATTATTTATCCACAAATATCCCCTCGGCCGCCTCGCGCAACAGCGCGGGGCGGCTGTGTGGATGACAGGATCAGGATAAAAAGATAGACTTCGGCCTAGTTATATGCCGACATGCAACGTACGGCAGGGCGGTCTGCACCCGGGCGGGTGGGCCTAACAGTTCAGGAGAAATGTGCCGGTGACAGCTACACATACCACGGACAGTCACTCCGGCTCGGCGCAGGCCGGGACCCTCGAAAAGTTCACCTACGACGACCAGATCGTGCGGATGTTCCTGTTCGCCACGATTGTCTGGGCGCTGGTCGCGTTCCTGGTCGGCATCATCGCCGCCGCGGAACTGGCGTTCCCCGAGGTGAACATGGCGCTGAGTTATCTAACCGGCGGGGCGCTCAGCAGCGAGTACATCAGCTTCGGCAGGTTGCGCCCGTTGCACACCAACGCCGCGATCTTCGCCTTCGCGGGCAACACGATCTTCGCCGGCATCTACTACTCCACCCAGCGCCTGTGCAAGACGCGCATGGCCAGCGACCTGCTCGGCAAGCTGCACTTCTGGGGCTGGCAATTAATCATCGTCTCCGCCGCCGTCACGCTGCCGCTGGGCATCACGCAGGGCAAGGAGTACGCCGAGCTTGAATGGCCGATCGACCTGGCCATCGCCGTGGTCTGGCTCGTCTTCTTCGGCGGCAACTTCTTCTGGACGCTCGCCAAACGCCGTGAGCGCCACCTCTACGTTGCGCTGTGGTTCTACATCGCCACCATCGTCACCGTCACGATGCTGCACGTCTTTAACAACATCTGGGTCCCGCTGGTCGCCACCGGCCAGCCCGGCACGATCCTCGGATACGTCAAGAGCTACCCGATCTACGCCGGCGTGCAGGACGCGTTCATGCAGTGGTGGTACGGCCACAACGCCGTCGCCTTCTTCCTGACCACGCCGTTCCTGGGCTTGATGTACTACTTCATGCCCAAGGCCGCCGACCGCCCGGTCTTCAGCTACAAGCTGTCGATCCTGCACTTCTGGTCGCTGGTGTTCATCTACATCTGGGCCGGCCCGCACCACCTGCACTACACAGCCCTGCCTGAGTGGGCGTCGACGCTGGGCATGATCTTCAGCCTCATGCTCTGGATGCCCAGTTGGGGCGGCATGATCAACGGCCTGCTCACCCTCCGCGGGGCCTGGCACAAGGTCGCCAGTGACCCGATCCTCAAGTTCTTCGTCGTCGCCGTCACCTTCTACGGGATGAGCACCTTCGAGGGGCCGCTGCTGTCGATCAAGAGCGTCAATGCGCTCTCGCACTACACCGACTGGACCATCGCCCACGTCCACGGCGGGGCGCTGGGCTGGAACGGGTTCATGGCGTTCGGCATGATGTACTTCCTGCTGCCGCGCCTGATGCAAACCAAGCTGTTCAGCAAGAAGCTGGCCGAACTGCACTTCTGGCTGGCGACTATCGGCATCCTGCTCTACATCATCCCGATCTACGTCGCCGGCATCACCCAAGGCCTGATGTGGCGCGGCCTGACCGAGCAGGGCCAGCTGATGTACCCCGACTTCGTCGAGACCGTCACCCGCATCATCCCGATGTACTACCTCCGCATCCTCGGCGGTGTGCTGTACATGGGCGGTGCCGCGGTCGGTTTCTACAACTACGTCATGACCTGGAAGAACCGCCCGGCGACCTACGACGAGCCGGTCCACCAGGCCCCGGCGCTGGGCGCGACCTACGACGACGGCCCGGCACCTCAGTCCCGCATCGAGGGCGGCGTTGCCGAGGTCGGCCACAAGATCGACGTCTGGATGCAGATGAAGTGGCACCGCCGCTGGGAACGCCTGACGCTGCGGTTCACCATCTTTGTCATTATTTCGGTGGTGGTGGCGTCGTTGTTCGAGATCATCCCGACGTTCCTGATCCGCTCGAACGTCCCGACGATTGCCACCGTCACACCGTATACTCCGCTTGAGCTTGCGGGGCGTGATATCTATGTCGCCGAAGGCTGCTACAACTGTCACTCGCAGATGATCCGCCCGATGCTCGCGGAGACCAAGCGCTACGGCGAATACTCCAAGCCTGGCGAGAGCGTCTACGACCACCCGTTCCAGTGGGGTTCCCGCCGGATCGGCCCGGACCTGGCACGCGAGGGCGGCAAGCAGTCGCCGCTGTGGCACGTCCGCCACTTCCGCAACCCGCGCGACATCTTCGAGCAGTCGATCATGCCCGAGTACTCCTGGCTGGAGAAGAAGAAGCTGGACTTCAGCTCGATCCCGCTGCGCATGAAGGCCAACAGGATCGTCGGCGTGCCCTACACCGATGAAGACATCGAAGGCTCGATTGATCACGCCAAGGCTCAAGCTGAGCTGATCGCCGCCAAGATCATCAAGGACGCCAACAATGACGCCTCGGTCCAGGGCATCGAGGACAAAGAAGTCATCGCGCTGATCGCCTACCTCGAACGCCTCGGCACGGACCTCTTCAAGACGCCCCCGGAAGAGCCGGCCCCGGAAGAAGCAGCCCCCGATGCCGAAGCCGAGACGGCCGAACAGCCGGACGATGAGGCTGCCGGCGAGCCCACCGTAAGGAGTGACGTCTGATGCTCCAACAGGTACTACAAGGCGGCGACTACAGCCTGTTCACGCAGATCGCGCTGGTACTGTTCTTCATGTCGTTCATCATCCTGCTGGTGCTCGCTTTTCTGCGGCCCAGGAGCCTGAACGACAAGTACGCCCGCATGCCGTTAAGCGATGACTACGAAATCGATTCCCCCACCCTGACCGCCCGATCCGATGAAACCGGGCAGGGAGAAAACGACCATGAGTGAAGTCCCGGCCGACCAAGAGGTCTATACCGATCCGTTGACCGATCACGAGTACGACGGGATCCGCGAATTCGACAACCCGACACCGGGTTGGTGGAACTGGCTGTTCTTCGGGACGTTCGTCTTTTCGGTGTTCTACTTTGTGGCTTATCACATGGGCAGCGCCGGCACGAGCGTGGCCGAGGCCTACGAGAACGAGAAGGCCGAGGTCAGCCAGCGCCTGATCGCGCTGCTGGGCGACCTGCCGGTCGACGAACCGACGATCCTCGCCAACCTGAATAATCAAGACCTGATGAACGTCGGGGCGGGCATCTTCTCGGCCAACTGCGTCTCCTGCCACGGCAAGGGCGGTCAGGGGCTGGTCGGCCCGAACCTTACCGATGACCATTACAAGAACCTCACGACGCTCGGCGGCATCGGCGACGTCCTGGTTAACGGTGCCGCCAACGGCGCGATGCCCGCCTGGAACAACCGCCTGGCTCCCACCGAGATCGTCGCCACCGCCGTCTACGTCGCCAACATGCGCGGCCAGAACCTGCCCGGACCGCGCGGCGCCGAGGGTGACAAGATCGCCCCCTGGCCAGAAGCACCGGCCCCCGAGGTGGAATCCGCCGAGTAGTCGGGCCTAGAATCGAGCCCGCACCTTATTGGATGGATATCGAACGTGAGTACGCTGCTTGAGCCCGATGATCGCGTCCTCTCGACGCTTGAGAAAGACGGCTCGCGTCGGTGGCTGTACCCGCGCCTGAGCAGCGGCGGCTTTCTCACCCAGCGGCGGGTGGTCGCTTACGCCCTGATCCTCATCTTCACGGTCACCCCGTACATCCAGCTCAACGGCAAACCGCTGATCCTGCTGGACGTGCTGGCCCGTGAGTTCACGATCCTCGGCTACACCTTCCTGCCAACCGACACGATCCTGCTGGCGCTGTTCCTGGTGGCGATGATCGTCGGCGTGTTCCTGATGACGGCGCTGTTCGGGCGTGTGTGGTGCGGCTGGGCCTGCCCGCAGACGGTCTATATGGAGTTCGTCTATCGGCCGATCGAACGGATCTTCGAGGGCACGAAGGGCCGCGGCGGCAAGCCCAAGAAGGCGGTCGCGGGGTGGCGCAAGGCCTTGAAGTTCGTCGTGTATCTGGTCGTCTCCGGCTTCCTGGCGCACACGTTCCTGGCCTACTTCGTCGGCGTCGATAACCTGCTGAAGTGGATGACCGGCTCGCCGTTCGATCACCCGGTCGCGTTCGTCGTGATGACGGCGACGACCCTGCTGATGATGTTCGACTTCGGGTACTTCCGCGAGCAGACCTGCATCATCGCCTGCCCGTACGGCCGGTTCCAGTCCGTCATGCTCGACCGCCAGTCGCTGATCGTCACCTACGACAAGAACCGCGGTGAGCCACGAGGTAAGAAAAAGAAAGGCGCGGATGCCGACGAGACAGGCGATTGCGTTGATTGCAACCTCTGTGTCGACACCTGTCCGACGGGGATCGATATCCGTGACGGGTTACAGCTGGAATGCATCGGCTGCGCCCAGTGCATCGACGCCTGCGCCCCGGTGATGGCCAAGCTCGGCCGCGACCCGGGTCTGATCCGCTACTCCACCCAGGCCGTGATGGAGGGCGAGAAGCCGCGCATGCTCCGGCCGCGCGTCATCCTGTACCCGGCCGCCATGCTTGTCATCCTCACGCTCTTCACCGTGCTGCTCACGACCAAGCAGCCGGCCGACGTGCTGGTCCTGCGCAACTTCGGCAACCCGTACGTCGTGATGGACGACGGGCAGATCGCAAACACCATGCGGATCAAGATCACCAACCGTACCGATCAGTCGGTCAGCTACACGGTCACCGCCGCGGACCCGCGCATCTCCCGCATCGAGATGGCGCAGAACCCGGTGGTCATCGATGCCGGCGCACAGCACACGGAGGGGGTCCTCGTTGTCGCGCCCCGCTCGGCCTTTACCGGCGGCGGGATCGACTCGAAACTCAATATCACCGACGGCGGCGAGTTCTCCCAAGACGTGGACTGCCGGCTGCTGGGCCCACTGGGTGGGGGGCAAGCACCGACGGCATCCGCCACGGCTGAGATGACAGCTACGACCGAAGGAGCGGAAGCAATACCGTGAACAACCCGCAAACACCTAACCCTGCCGGGCAATCTGAGAAGCCCAAACGCTACTGGCTATGGCCCGGCATCATCGTCGGCATCCTGTCGGTCCACACGATCGCCTGTCTGGTCGTCGTCTACATCGCCACCAGCGACCCGACCCACGCGGTGATCCCTAACTATCACGAGAAAGCGCTCGCCTGGGACCAGCAGCAGGCAAAAGTCCGCGCCAGCAGCGCGCTGGGATGGACGTGCGAGATCGAAACAGCGCTGGAAGCCGACATGCTCGGCGAACGCAGCGTGCGGATCAGCATGAAGGATGCGGCTGGTGAGCCCATCACCGGGGCGGCCGTCAAGTTGCAGACGTATCACCACGCCCGGTCCGGCGACGTGGTCGATGCCGAGTTTGGTGAAGGCGCGCCCGGCGAATACGTCGCGATGGTGACGATGCGTAAGCCCGGCCTGTGGGGCTTTGAGATCACCGCCACGCTCGGCGAAGATATCTTCACGCAAACCATCGACCAGTACGTCGGCCCCCGGAACCAAAGAACTATCACCGTTACGGTTCCCAAGTAAGACAGCCATCACCATGACCGTTCCCGTCATCACTGTTTTAATCGCCAGCCTCGTCGGCAGCCTGCACTGTGTGGGCATGTGCGGCGCGTTCGTGGCGTTCGCCTGCGGCACGGGGGACCAGCCGGGCGTTCGCAGCAAGGCGCTCCTCAACATCGCCTATAACGGCGGTCGGCTGGTCACGTACTCGGCGCTCGGCGCGATCGCCGGTGCGCTCGGCCGTGTGCTGGACCTCGGCGGCGACTTCGTCGGCATCCAGCAGGCGGCGGCCATTTTTGCAGGCCTGGTCATGATCGTGTTCGGGGTCGTGACGCTGATGAAGATCAAGGGGGTCAAGCTTCCCAAAACGCCCTTACCGAGTTTTCTGGTGAAAGCCGTAGCGCTTGGGCAGGGACTGGCCATGACGATGCGTCCCGTACCGCGAGCGCTGACGATCGGATTGATGACGACGCTGCTGCCGTGCGGCTGGCTCTATGCGTATGCCCTTGTGGCCGCGGGGACGGGCAGCCCGGTCGGTGGGGCGTTGACCATGGCTATCTTCTGGCTGGGGACGCTGCCGTACCTCGTCGCGGTTGGTGCCGGGGTTCAGAGCCTTGCCGGCGTGCTCGGCAAGCACCTGCCGACCGCCACGGCTGTGCTGATCGTCCTGGTCGGGCTGTTTACCGTCATGCTGCGGCTTGATAAGTCCAACGCCGTCTACGCCCAGCCTTCCACACCCATCACCACGCATGCCGACGGCACGCCCCTGACCGACGAAGAAGTGGCCGAGCGTCTCAAGCACCTCCACGAGACGCTACCCTGTTGTCCCTCGGATGACGAAGAATAAGACACAACCCAAAAGCGAACCCTCGGCCGGCGACCCGCCCCTGGAAGATATGCCGAAAGACGTTGCGTGCGCTCACTGTGGCCTGCCGGTGCCGAAGGGAAGGATTACATCGGATGCCGGGCCGGATGGGCTTCCGGGGGAGCAGTTCTGCTGTGCCGGGTGCGAAGCGGTTTATGCCGTGATCCACAAGCTGGGGCTGCAGTCGTACTACAAGGTCAAGCAGCGTCAGGCCGTCGAGGCGCGTCCGGCGAAGACGACCGGGGCGGGGTACGTCGCGTTCGATCATGACGAGTTCATCGCACGCTGCTGCGAGGATCGGCCGGACGGCTTAAGGACGACGAGCTTCTACCTGGAGGGCGTCCACTGCACCGCGTGTCTGTGGCTGGTTGAGAAGCTGCCGGGGGTGGTGCCGGGGGTGATCGAGTCACGGCTGCACATGGGCAAGTCGCTGGTTCGGCTGACCTGGCGGAAGGACGAGGTGAAGCTGTCGCAGATCGCCTCGGCGCTTGACTCGCTGGGCTACCCGCCTCACCCGGCGAAGGACGTGCAGGCCGACGCGGTCGTGACGAAAGAGAACCGGCGTGAGTTGATCCGGATCGGTGTGGCTGGGGCGGTGGTCGGCAACGCGATGATCCTGGCGGTGTGTCTCTATGCCGGATACTTCACGGGGATCGAGGATCAATACGAGACTCTGTTCCGCTGGGTCGGGATGGGTTTGGCGCTTATCGCTCTGGTCTGGCCGGGCTCAGTCTTCTTCCGCGGCGGGTGGTCAGCGATCCGCACGCGCACAGCCCACATGGACCTGCCGATCGCACTGGGACTGCTGGCCGGGGGCGTTGCCGGGACGGTGAACACGATCCGGGGATCGGGCGAGGTTTACTTCGATACCCTGGCGGTGCTGGTGTTCCTGCTGCTGGTCGGCCGAGCGATCCAGAGGCGGCAGCAGCGCCGGGCCGCCGACGCGGTAGAGCAGCTGTTCAGGCTAACACCCGTGTCCGCCAGGCGCGTTGATGAGCGAGATGAATTACATGAGGTGCCGATCGAGGCGCTCAAGGCCGGCGACACCGTCGAGTTGCACGCGGGCGACTCCGTCCCGGTCGATGGCGCGGTCACACAGGGGGCCAGCCACTTCGATCAGTCGCTGCTGACCGGCGAGTCGCGCCCGGTGGCGGTGGGCCCCGGCGGTAAGGTCCATGCGGGCAGCGTGAACCTGTCTTCGACCGTGCGTGTGCGTGTCGAGGCGACCGGTGAGCGGACGCGCGTCGGGGCGCTCATCGAGTTGATCGAGCAGAGCGCCCGGGATAAGGCCCCGGCGGTGCAGGCGGCGGACAGGCTAGCGGGCTGGTTCGTCGCGGTCGTGGTGACCCTGGCGGTATTGACGTTTGCGTACTGGCTCACGGCCGACCCGGCGAGCGCGGCGGAGCATGCGGTGGCGCTATTGATCGTGGCGTGCCCCTGTGCGCTGGGGTTGGCGACGCCGTTGACGTTGGCGGTGGCGATCGGCCGTGCGGCCGGCAGGGGGGTGCTCGTCAAAGGGGGGGCGGCGCTCGAGCACATGGCAAGGCCCGGCACGATCCTGCTCGATAAAACCGGCACCGTCACACTCGGCAAGACCTCACTCGTCAGCTGGCACGGCAACGAAACGATCAAGCCCATGGTCGCCGCAATCGAGGCGCATTCATCACACCGGGTCGCCAAAGCCATCACCGAATCACTCGCCACGATCGATCACGACCTATCGGCAGAGGCCGTTTCACAGACCCACGACGGCGGCATCACCGGCAGCGTTGACGGCGATCAACTCGCCATCGGCTCGCTCGACTTTATCCATCGCCACACCGACCCTGCAGAATCAGATGCCTGGATCAACGAGACGATCCACTCGCTCACCGATCAGAGCCTGACGCCCGTGCTCATCGCGGTGAACCGGCGGGTCAAGGCGGTCGTCGGCCTCGGCGATGGGATCCGGCCCGATGCACGGCAGGCGATCGACGAGCTGCGCGAAAAGGGCTGGGCCATCGGTTTGGTCTCAGGCGATCATGTCGACGTTGTCTGCCACGTCGCTAAGGAACTTGGCATCACACAGGACATGACGCACGGCAATGTCATGCCCGAGCAGAAAGTCGATCTCGTCAAGCAATACCTCAATGCAGGCCCGGTTGTCATGGTGGGTGACGGGGTCAATGACGCCGCCGCACTGGCTAGCGCCACGGTCGGGATCGCGGTACACGGCGGGGCGGAAGCCAGTTTGGCCGCGGCCGACATTTACCTCGCCGAGCCGGGCTTACGGCCGATCGTCGGACTGACCGTAGCATCCAGGCGCGTAATCCGGTCGATCCATCGTGGCCTGGTGGTGTCGTTATCCTACAATGCGGTAGGTGTGAGCCTTGCCGCCACGGGTGTGATCAACCCGCTGATCGCGGCCATCCTCATGCCGATCAGTTCGCTCTCCGTGTTGTCGTTAGCCGTGAGCACCCGAGCCTTCACAGTCACCGAGCCAAAGCCATGAGCGTTGTCTACCTCGTCTTGCCCGTCGCGATCGTCCTGGCGGTCGGTTTCGTGGCCGCCTTCATCTGGGCGACCCGTTCCGGGCAGTACGACGACATGGACAGCCCCGCCCACCGCATGCTCCACGACGAAGACGATCCTTCGGCCTGACCGGTCCACCTCCCGGGACCGGGTGGCAGCAAACACTGTTTCTCAACCCCGGGCACCAAATAAAGATAAAATCCCCTCTGGTCCGGTTTTTTGTGTCATATCAGGGCTCGGGCTACGTCTATACCCCAAAGGCCCCGCTTGGAAAGGAACAGGCCATGAAAGAGAGACCGACTTCCGTCACCGTGTTTGCGATCATCAATCTGGTGTTATGTGGTTTAGGCTTGATCGGGATGCTGTTTTGGATCCTTAAGAAGATGGGTGTAACGCCCCAGCCCGATCAGGAGAACCCATTCAACGCCATCATGGCCAATAGCCAGGGCTACATCCTCTTTGAAGACATTAGTAATATCCTCGGCATCCTTGCCACGATCCTTCTGATTGCGGCCTCGATTGCCATGTTTTCGCTCAAGCCGTGGAGTCGGATCACCACGATTGCGCTGGCGGTGTATTCGTCCCTGATGATGATTGCAGGGACAGGGCTTTACTTCATCTTGGTTTATGCACCTGCCATTGAAGAGTTCACCGGGCCCGAACGTACCGCTGTGATGATATTTGCTATCGGATTCCCCGTGGTGATCCTCTCGCTCGTTCTTGGGTACTATCTGCTGATGATCTTCATGCTGTCTCGGCCGCACGTCGTCGATGCGTTCACACCCGAGCCTTTGGATGAATCGATGGATGACTGGGACGCGCAGCCTTCTGCCTGAAAGGATGATCCGTGAAAATCGTAATCGGCGTGACCATCGGGGTTGTGGTCCTCATCGTGGGGGTGGTGGGTCTGGTCGTCATCGTCGGGCCCAAGGCGGCGTCCGGGGGTGATGGCTTCGGGACCCACGTCCGCATCGAGCCGGTCGCGGTCGGCAGGCTCGTTGAAACCGTGTCGGCCCCGGGGCAGGTCGAGTCGGCGACCAATGTCGAGATCAGCGCCCGCGTCTCGGCCCGCATCCAGGCGATCCCCTTCGAGGAGGGCGAGCAAGTCACCAAGGGCGATCCCGACGCCGACCCGCCCATTCCCGCCAGCGTCCTGATCAGCCTCGACGACACCGACCTCAAAGCCCAACTCCGCTCGACTCAGGCACGCCGCGACGGCCAGGCCGCGCAACTCGAAGTCGATAAGACGCGCATCCAGGCCCAGGAAGCCTCGCTCGACGGCACACGCGCCAATCTCGACGAAGCCCAGCGCGATCTGGACCGCCACCGCGAGATGGTCGCCGCCGGGGACGTGAGCCAGGCCGCTTACGACCAGGCCCAGCGGCGCTACGACGAGATCGCGGCACAGTACGCCTCCGCCCAGACCAACCTCCAGGCCACACGCAACGCACTGAAGGTCCTCGAGTTCAGCATCGAGGCCGCCGACGCCGACATCGAACGCGCCAAGGACAACCTCAGCTACACCACCATCACCAGCCCGATCGACGGCGTGGTCACGATCGTCAACGTCGAGCCAGGCGAGTTGGCGGTGACCGGCACGATGAATAACCCCGGCACGGTGCTGCTGGAAGTCGCGGACCTGTCGACGATGCTGGTCGTCGCCGAACTGGACGAAGCCGACGTCAGCCGGGTGATGGAAGGCCAACCCGCCAAGGTGCGCATGCTGGCGTACCCCGAACGTATCTTTGATGGCACGGTCCAGTCCGTCGCGCTCTCGGCCACGCGCATGGGCACCAAGTTCTTCAAGACCGAGATCCTCATCGACACCGATGGCGATCAGATCTACACCGGCCTGACCGCCGACGCCGAGATCGAGGTCGCCGGTCACGAAGACGTCCTGATCGTGCCCAGCCAGGCCGTGCTTGGTAGGCCTATTGAGGACCTGCCGATCGACATCCGCGATGAGAGCCCCTACATCGACCAGGCCAAGACGATCGCCACCGTGGTCTACCGCTTCGTTGACGGCAAAGCCATCGTGACGCCCGTGAAGATCGGCCCGTCCGACGTGACGCACACCGTTGTCCTCGGCGGGCTTGATAAGGAAGACCGTGTTGTTGCCGGGCCGTACAAGGTGCTCGAATCGCTCAAGCACGACCAGTCGCTGAAGGACGAACGCGAAGAGAACAAGAAGAACAAGCAGGACGAGACCGAATCGGACGACGACGAGGCGACGGATGCCGACGAGACCGAGGACGACGAGGCCGAGGAATCACCGGCAGGCGAACCCGCCGACAGCGAATAACCCCACCATGCTGATCCAGCTGCACAAACTGACCAAGGTCTACAAGGTCGGCGTTGAACACGTCCACGCCTTGGCCGGTGTCGATCTGAATGTCGGCGAGAACGAGTTCGTCGCCATCATGGGCGCATCCGGCTCGGGCAAGAGCACGTTGATGAACGTGCTGGGTTGTCTGGATCGTCCGACGACTGGCGGGTACAAGCTTGCCGGCAAGATGACCCACCGCATGACGCCCAACGAACTAGCGCACACGCGCAATACACGCATCGGGTTCGTCTTCCAGTCGTTCGAGTTGATGCCACGCATCAATGCGCTGTGGAACGTCGCGCTGCCGTTGACGTATTCAAAGACCCGCTGGCGCGACCGAAAGGTTCGGGCCATGGAGGTGCTCGAGCGCGTCAGCCTGCAGGACCGCGCCACCCACCGGCCCAACCAGTTATCCGGCGGGCAGAAACAGCGCGTCGCCATCGCCCGCGCCCTGATCAATAACCCCAGCATCATCCTCGCCGACGAACCCACGGGGAACCTCGACAGCAAGACCAGCGGTGAGATCCTCGACCTCTTCGTCCGCCTGCACGACGAGGGCCAGACCATCATCATGGTCACACACGAAAACGACGTCGCCGCTCACGCCCAGCGGGTCGTCCGCATGAGTGACGGCAAGATCGTCTCGGACCTCCCGGCCGGTGAGGACCCCCAGGTCCGGGACCATCATCACGAGGTGATGGCCCAGCGGGCTGCCCAGCAACACGCCGGGGCACAGTCTGAGCAGGGGGGTGAGTCGTGAGCGTCCTGCGAGCCCCGTTCGCCTTGTTAACGTTCTTCACCCAGAGCGTTCTGTTAGCACTGGGGCAGATCTGGTCGAACAAGACGCGGTCGCTTCTGACGACGATGGGCATCATCATCGGCGTCGCCTCCGTCACGGCTGTGATCGCGGCGCTGACGGGCCTGAAGTCCAACATCCTTTCCGACTTCGAGACCATCGGCAACAACAAGATCGCCGTGTTCAGCCAGCATCCGCAGTCCGGCCGACACCGACACGCGTCATGGCGCTCCATCCGCTTCGGGCCGACCGACTTCGACACCTTGCTTGAGCATTGCCCTTCCGTCGAGTCCTTCACCCGTATCACCGGGACCAACGCGGACGTCACGTTTGCTGAAGAATCGATTGAGTCCGCCCGCATCACGGGGATCGACTCGGCCTGGCACGAGGTGGACGGACGCACTGTCACCATGGGTCGGCCGTTTAATCTTGTCGACGAAACCGACGCACGCCCCGTCTGCCTGATCAGCCCGCAGACGCGCGATGCGCTTCGGCTGGACCGTGACTGCGTCGGGCAATCCATCTATATCGGCAGGACGCGCTTCCTGATCGTCGGGCTGGTCGAGCCCCCGGCCGAGTTCTCCGTCTTTGACGCCGGTGGGCCGGAGCACGAAATCTTCGTGCCGTTCCGTTACGTCTGGCGTCTGCACAACGGGGTGTGGATGTTCATCTTGGTTAACGCGGTGACACCGGAGGTCTCCGACGACGCCCGGGCGGAGATACGCTTCTACCTGCGTAAGCAGCTCGAACTGAGGCCCGAGGACCCGGACACGTTCCGGATCGAGGTCGTTGAGCAGTTCGTGCAGGTATTCAGCCGAGTCGCCGGGGCGATCACCATGGTCGCGGGCGGCATCGTCGGCGTCTCGCTGCTGGTCGGGGGGGTCGGGATCATGAACATCATGCTGGTGTCGGTCTCCGAGCGCACGCGCGAGATCGGGCTGCGCAAGGCGGTGGGAGCAACAGGTTCAGCCATCCTGCTGCAGTTCCTCATCGAGGCGGTGACGCTCTGCTCGGTCGGCGGCCTGCTGGGGATCGCGGGCGGGCAGTTGCTGACCGTCATCATGGGTATGATCCCCGGCGCGCACCTGGAGCGCGCTTATATCCCGGTCTGGGCGATCGTCGTCTCGATCGGTTTCTCGGCGATGGTCGGCGTGTTCTTCGGCATGTTCCCCGCGGTCAAGGCCGCCAGACTGGACCCCATCGAGGCGCTGCGACATGAATAGCACACTCCCACTCTCGCGTCTGATCCCCTTGGCCGCGGTCGCCGCGCCGTTGCTGACGGCCGGTTGCGTCGGGCCGTTCGATGACGATCCACACCTGAGCATGAACGTGCCCAGTGAAAAGCTCCAGCGGATCGAGCCGATGCAGCTGACGCCTGCTGCTGAAAGCGAAGAGAAGCAGGCCGTCCCCGAACCCCCGGCCGAGATGCCGCTTTCGATCGACGATTGTCGGGCGATGGTGCTGGCGAACAACCTGGCCCTCAAGGCCGAACTGCTATCCCCGGCCATCGCCAGCCAGAGCATCACCGAGGAGCAGGCCCGGTTCGAGTCGCTGTTCTTCGCCAGCGCCAGCCTGAGCAAGACCGACACCCCGACAAGCACCACACTCACCGGCTCGCAGACCGAGTCGACCAGCACCGACTTCGGCGTCAACGTGCCGCTGCGCACCGGCGGGAACCTTCGGTTTAACGTGCCCACCAATAAGTTCGAGACCGACAACCAGTTCTCGACGCTTAATCCGTCGTATACGGCCGACGTCTCCGCGTCACTCAGTCACAACCTGTTGCGGAACGCCGGGACGAAGGTCAACAGCCACGGCATCCGCATCGCGCATTACCAGAGCAAGTCGGCCGAGGCCCGGACCCGGCTGGAGGTGATCCGCGTGATCGCCACGGCCGACCGTGTCTACTGGCGGCTCTATGCCGCACGTAAGGAGCTTGAGGTGCGCCAGCAACAGCACGAGCTGGCGATGAAGCAGCTGGAGCGGGCGCGTCGCCGTGTTGAGGCCGGTGAGGATGCGGAGATCGAAGTGACGCGAGCCGAAGCAGGTGCTGCCGAAGGGCTTGAGGCGATCATCATTGCGGAGAACACGGTGCGAGATCGGGAGCGGACGCTCAAGCGCGTGTTGAATAAGCCGGGCCTGACCATGCGCAGCGCCACGATCATGCTCACCGCAACACCGCCGGACCCGGTGCGCTTCGATCTGGACCCCTCCGGGCTGGTCGAGGCGGCGATGGCAGGGCGGATGGAGCTACTTGAGCTTGAGTTGCAGCTGGCTCAGGACGCGAGCACGGTCGACTTCCAGCGCAACCAGACGCTGCCACTGGCCGCGTTCGACTACCGATACACATCCAACGGCCTGGGATCGGGGTACCGCAATGCGTTCAGCATGGCCGACGACCGCAACTTCGAGGACCACTTATTCAGCATCCGTGTGGAGGTACCGCTGGGCAACGAAGCGGCGCGCAGCCGGCTACGGCGGGCGCTGCTGAATCGTCTACAGAGGCTGGCGACCCGCGAGCAGCGGCAGGCCCAGATCGAGCAGGATGTACTTAACAGCGTGGACCAGCTCGAAGCCAACTACCAGCGTATCCTGGCCGCGAGGCAGCGTTCCGTGTTGGCCGGGCGGACACTCGAAGCGGAGCTGCGGCAGTTTGACCTGGGGCTGAGCACCTCAACCGACGTACTGGACGCGCAGGCACGGCTGGCCGACGCGCAGTCCGCCGAGGCCCGCAGCCTGGCCGACTACCAGATCGCCCAGATCGACCTCGCCTTCGCCACCGGCACCGTCCTGGGCGCAGCGAATATCCATTGGGAGCCCAGCTCACCCGCTTTGGACGATTAATGAACTGATTAAAGATTCTGTGCATTGAGCCTGATTTCAGCGTGACGTTCACTGCTGCAGTAAGGCTACGAACACTCCAGGGAGACTCACATGCTACGCGCACTTACCATCGTCATGGTTGCCATCATCCTGACCGGGTGTCAAACAACGAACCCGAATCCCGTTTCGGAAATCAGCGAGAACGAGATACTGGCTGCGGCGGAACCAGTGATACAGGCACAGTACCCCGAAGCGTACGTGGCATATAAGCCGTATATCGCCGTGCCGATCCCCGACACACAGACTTGGCGCGTGATACACTTCTCGAAACCGACACCTAAAGGATCGCCGACAGCCATCGTGCATGATGACGGCCGAGTCCTTTCGGTCAGTCTGACTGAATAGTGTAGTTATTGATTCCACATTAACTGGCGCCACAAATGGACTTCAACGACGCCGACGCCCTGGTCCGGTCGCTCATGGACGAGCACAAGCTGCACGGCTGGTCGTTCCGGTATAACCGCGGCAAGCGCACGCTCGGGATGTGTGACTACGGCCAAAAGCGGATCGAGCTGTCCAAGTACTTTGTCGCGCATAACGATGAGCCGGCGGTGCGTGACACGGCGCTGCATGAGATCGCGCACGCCCTGGCGGGTGAGAAGGCCGGGCACGGGCCGAAGTGGAAGGCTGTGTGCAGGCGGATCGGTGCCAAACCCGAGCGGATCGATCGCACGGCCGTGATGCCCAAGGGCCATTGGTCGGCGACCTGCCCGAACTGCGGGGCGGTGCATCGCCGTTTCCGCAAGCCGCTGCTGGGCCGGACGTATGTCTGTGTGCCATGTGGGCCGGATCGGGGGACCCTGCGCTTCGCCATCACCGGGCCCGAATCGGCCGGCTGATCGACGTGATGCTGGCCAGACTCACCGACTGGACGCAACTGCGGTGTGGGGGTTGTACTAACTTGGTAATTTAGGTAGTCCAACTGCATGATCTTAAGTGCGTGCAAGGCCTGATCTGCGCCGTAACTACCTATAAAACAGGGATCATACGCACATTTTCCTTGCCCGCGTCACACCCGTGGTATACTTTCGACATGTTGTTATAGGGGGACCGTCCGATCTGAAGGCGGGCAACCCACAGCATGAACATGCGAAGTAGCCGAGCCGATCGACACCGCCATGGGGGCGTCGTCATCGGCCATCGATTTAGCTCCACCTATGGGAGAGGGTTTGATGCACGCAGATTCCACAGTGTCCGGGCCCAGCCGCAAGCAGTTCCGCAGCCGACGCGCTTACCGTCGCTATATGAAGCGTCATGGTGGCGCCGGAGGTGCGCGCATCGCCCCCATGGATACACACAAAGGTCTGGAAGCGCTGGAGCAGCGCGTGCTGCTGTCGGCTTCGCCGGTGTTCGAGCTGTCCGACCTGCTCGCCGCCAACGGTGGTGACGGCTCGGAGGGTGTGGTCATCAACGGTGTCTCACTCGACGACCGTTCCGGTATCTCGGTGTCTTCAGCGGGAGACGTGAATGACGACGGGTTTGAGGATGTGATCATCGGTGCGTTCCGTGCGACGCCCTCCGGGTTGGATTCCGGGGCCGCCTACGTCGTCTTCGGCCAGGCTGGCGGGTTTAATGCCTCGCTGCAACTCTCCTCGCTGAACGGGACCAACGGCTTCAGGCTCGATGGTGCCGCGGCTAGCGACTTGACCGGTCGCTCGGTAGCCGGGGCTGGCGATGTCAACGGCGACGGGATTGACGATCTGATCGTCGGAGCCTTCCATGAGGACGCAGATCAGATAACCCCGGAATTACTCCCGGGGAAGACCTACGTCGTCTATGGGCAAGCCGGCCCATTTGCCAGCTCGATCGACCTGGACTCGCTTAACGGGACCGATGGCTTTGTCATCAATGGTCTCTCGAACGACGATAATCTGGGCTTCTCTGTCCGTGGGGCTGGTGATATTAATGGCGACGGGCTCGACGACATGATCATCGGTGCCTACAAGGCTGATCCTAACTTGCCGGACGTGGACTCAGGTGCTGCTTACGTTGTATTCGGTGATACCGGGTTCGGCTCAAGCTTCGATCTTACGACGCTGGATGGAACGAACGGCTTTGTCATCGAAGGTGTTTCCGAGGACGATCAACTCGGTATCTCGGTGAGTTCGGCCGGCGATGTCAACGCCGACGGCCTGGATGACTTGGTCATCGGGGCACATCAGGACGACCCCAACGGCGCGGACTCCGGCGCGGCCTATGTGGTCTTCGGTAAGTCCGGTGCTTTCAGCGCGACGCTGGATCCATCAACGCTTAACGGCTCAAACGGCTTTGCCATCAACGGTGTTGGTGCCGGGGATAACGCCGGGCGTTCTGTAGGCTTGGCGGGTGACTTCAACGGTGATGGATTTGCCGATGTCCTGATCGGAGCTCCTTTTGCCGACGGCGCGAATACGAACTCCGGAGCGGCGTATGTCGTCTTCGGCCAGGGTGGCGCGTTTGCGTCCTCGATCGACCTGTCGACACTCAACGGCACAACCGGCTTCAAGCTCAACGGGATCGATACCGGCGACCAGGCCGGCTTCTCCGTCAGCGGGGCGGGGGATGTCAACGGCGACGGGCTGGATGACCTGCTGGTATCAGCCTTCCTCGCGAATCCCAGCGGCACACGTTCGGGTGAGACATACCTAATTCACGGGCGCACCTCGGCCATGCCCGCCACGATCAATCTCTCGGCGCTTGCCGGGTCGGATGGATTCGTGCTCAACGGGATCGACGCACAGGATCGTTCCGGTGTTTCGGCGCGTAGCGCGGGGGACGTGGATGGCGACGGCTTTGATGACCTGATCATCGGTGCGTTCCTCGCGGACCCGAACGGCAGCGCCTCGGGCGAGAGCTACCTTGTCTTCGGCGGCGACTTCTCCGACGCGGTGACGCTGCCCGGCACCGATCTGAATGATGCGCTCGACGGCACGGCCGGGGTCGACATCATGGTCGCGGGCCGGGGCTCGGACACGCTGACGTCCAACGGCGGCGCGGATGTCATGCTCGGCGGCGCGGGTGACGATAACTTCGTTATCCCCGGCACCGGCTTCGCTCGGATCGACGGCGGCAGCGGCGTTAATAAGCTGACCTTTGTAGGCGACAGCACCACCTTCGACCTGACCACGATCAACGAGAACCGCCTGAGCGGTATTCACGAAGTGGAACTTTCAGGTACGAGCAGCACGGTGACGCTCAACCTGCAGACGGTGCTGAACTTCAGCGATGACAGCAACACGCTGACGGTCATCACCGATGTCTCGGGCACGGTGAATCGCGGATCGGGCTGGGTGCCTGACGGCCCACCAGATTCTTCCTCCGGGGACCTGGTTGAAACTTACACGCAGGGCAATGCCACACTGATCGTCATCACGCTTGGCGACTTCACCGACCCGGTCGTGACGGTGGACCCGCTGGAGACCGACGTGCAATCGCCCGAACTGACCGGCACCGTCAGCGATAACGACCCCGTCGTGACGGTCGAGATCACGGTTGACGGCAACACCTACGGCGCCACCAACAACGGCGATGGCACGTGGACCCTGCCGGCCGGGACGATCAGCCCCGGGCTGGGTGATGGGGTTTACGACGTCGTTGCTGTTGGAACAGACTCTTCGGGTAACGACGGCAGCGACAATACGTCCAACGACCTGCTTGTGGACACATCGGCGCCGGTCGTGACTGTTGACACGCTCTACACCGCCAACACCTCCCCGCAGTTGACGGGTACGATCGATGACCTGGACACGGCGGCCACTGTTGAGGTCACGGTCGACGGCAACACCTACGCGGCCGTTAATCTCGGTAACGGTGTCTGGTTCCTGCCCGTCGGGACCATCAGCCCCGCGTTAAGCGAAGGTGAGTACAACGTCTCCGTCACCGCGACCGACCAGTTCAATCAGGCTGGCAATGATGCGACGACTGATGAACTGACCATCGACACCACCGATCCGGTCGTCACGGTCGACGATCCCGGGACCGTTGACAACGGATCGCCCGAGATCACCGGCACGGTTGTTGATGTGGATGACGCGGCGGTGGTTGTGGTCGAGGTCAACAGCCTGGTCTTCACCGCGACCAATAACGGCGACGGCACCTGGACGCTGCCCGCGGGCACGATCACGCCGGACCTCGCAGGTGGGGTTTACTCCGTTCAAGCAGCGGCCACCGATGCCGCTGGCAACACCGGTGTAACGGCAAGTGCAGCGACCCTGACGGTCGATTCGTCACCCGTGCTCACGGTGAACGCGAAGACCACAAGCGACCAGACGCCCGAGATCACCGGCACGATCATCGATAACAACACGTCGGCTGATATCACGGTAACGATCAATGGCATCGTCTACACAGCGACCAACAACGGCGACGGCACGTGGACGCTCGCCGACGACACGATCCAGCCCGGCGACGCGTTGTCTGACGGGACGTATGACGTATCCGCCACCGTGACCGATGACAACGGCAATCCCGGTGCCGATACCACCACCGATGAATTGGTCATCGACACATCCGCGCCGGTTGTGACCGTAGATACGCTGGTCACCAGCGACACGACACCGCAGCTTACCGGCACGGTGTCAACTCCTGAGGCGGCAATTGAAGTCACCGTCGATGGCGAAACATATGCTGCGATCAATAACGGTGACGGCACCTGGACGTTGGCCGATGACACCATCCTGATCGAGGATGCGTTAACGGATGGCCCGTATGACGTAGCAGTGACCGCGACCAACATCGCGCAAACCCCGGTCGCCGGTTCGGACGCCACCACCGATGAACTCACCATCGACACCAGCAACCCAGCGGTTACCTTTAGAAACCGTCTTACCAGCGACACCACGCCAACTCTCACGGGAACCTACAGCGATAACGACTTAGACGCAGTATCTATCAGCCTGACGATCCCTGGCATTGGGACACTGGATGCCACGAATAACGGTGACGGCACATGGACAATCCTCGGATCGGCGTTTACGGCTCCGCTGGCTGTCGGGATCTACCAGGTTAATGTGACCGCTCTGGACGCCGCGGGGAACCTCGGCCTGGCGGAGCTGCCGAATGTGATCAACATCCAAGCTGCCGCACACACGGTCGGTGTCGATCCGCTGACCACCAACGACACAACGCCGGAGCTGACCGGCACGGTGTCCGACGCGACCGCCGATGTCGAGGTTACCGTCGAGGGCAACACCTACACCGCAACCAACAACGGCGACGGCACCTGGACGCTTGCCGATGACACGATCAGCCCCGCCCTGGCCGACGGAACGTATGACATCCACGTCACCGCCACCGTCATCGGCTTATTCGAAGACATAGTCGGCGAGGAAGTCGCGGATGCACTGGTGATTGATACGGTTGGGCCCGAAGTCACGATTAACCCCGCGGTGACAAGTGACACGACGCCGGAGCTGACCGGCACCATCGATTCGACCACCGCTACGATCGATGTCACCGTCAACGGCAACACCTACTCAGCAACGAACAACGGCGACGGCACCTGGACGCTTGCCGACAACACCATCACCCCGGGGCTGCCCGTCGGGATCTATGATGTACTTGTCGAGGCGAACGACGATCTGGGTAATGTTGGGGCAGACGCCTCGATCGATGAGTTACAGATCACCATCCCGCTGATCAATTCGATCGACGTCAACGACCTGTTCATCGTCAACGGCGGAGACGGGACGGAAGGTACCGTATTCCAAGGCATCAACGAATCTGACCTGGCAGGTAACTCGGCGAAGTCCGCAGGCGATATCAATGGTGACGGGTTCGACGACCTGATCATCGGCGCGACCGGTGCCGACCCGGTGAGCAACAACGACGGCGCGGCCTATATCATCTTCGGCTCGGCGGCCGGCTTCCCGGCGGAGTTCGACCTCGCCACACTCAACGGGACCAACGGATTCCGAGTCGATGCACTGGGCGCGATCGACGACCTGGGCGTCTCGGTCGCCGCGGCGGGTGACGTGAACGGCGACGGGCTGGGCGACATCATCATCGGGGCCGACAAGGCCGACCCGACGCTCTTCAATGAGGGCGTTGCCTATGTCATCTACGGTTCGACATCGCCCTTCACGGCGACGTTCGATCTGACCACACTTAACGGAACGAACGGATTCGTCTTTGAGGGCGAGGCAAACAGTGACCGGGCCGGCTTCTCGGTCAACACCGCCGGTGATATCAACGGCGACGGGTTGAGCGACGTGGTCATCGGATCGCTTAATGGCGACGACGGCGTGACCGCCGACACCGGTCGATCGTACGTTATCTTTGGTTCAACCTCGGCCATGCCCGCGACCATAACCGCGGCTGCCCTGGACGGGACCACCGGTTTTATCCTGACCGGTGAAGCGACCGGCGACAGTGCCGGCTTCAGCGTCGGCACCGCCGGCGACATGAACGGCGACGGCATCGACGACCTGCGCATCGGGGCGCCAGACGCGAACAGTGACATGGGCAAGGCCTACGTCGTGTTCGGCAAGACCACCGGTTTCTCCGCGGAGATCGATCTTGGCTCGCTTAACGGCACGGACGGCTTCGCGGTGCTTGGCGATACAGCCGACATGGAGCTTGGCTTCTCGGTTTCGACAATCGGCGATCACAACGGCGACGGCCTGGATGACCTGCTGATCGGCGCGCCTGCCGATACCACGACGGGCACGGCTTATGTGATCTACGGCTCCACCTCCGCGTTCTCGGCAAGCATCACGCTCGCTTCACTCGACGGCACCAACGGCTTTGAACTACTGGGGGTGGATACCAATGGCAGTGACGGCGAGGATACTGGCTTTAATGTGTCCGGCGTCGGCGACATCAACGGTGACGGCTTCGATGACCTGCTGATCGGTGCACCCAAGGGCAACCAGGCCGGCGGCTTCGAGAACGGCCAGAGCTACTTACTCTTGGGACGATCACTTTCCTACGGCGCTTCGCTGGACCTGGCGACGGTGCCCGGTGATAGCGGATTCGTGATCAACGGCCGATCCTTCCTGGATAATGCTGGGCGGTATGTGAGCTTTGCAGGCGACGTCAACGGCGACGGTTTCAAGGACCTGCTGGTCGCCGCCCGCAACGCCGACCCCAACGGCAACAACGACGCAGGCGAAACCTATTTGATCTACGGCCGCGACTTCTCCGGCACCATCACACACGCCGGCGGGTCCGGGGCAGATGTCTTTAACGGCTCGGCAAGCCGAGACGCAATGATCTCCGGGGCCGGCGACGATGAACTGATCGGCAATGGTGGGTCCGATGTCCTCAGCGCCGGGCAGGGCGACGACCTGCTTGCTATCTCCGACACCGGTTTCATGCGGCTCTCCGGCGGCTCGGGCTTCGATACGCTACGTCTTGACGGGGCGGGCATCACGCTGGACCTGACCGCGATCAGTGACGTCGCCGTCAACGGCATCGAGCAGATCGACGTCCGTGGCTCGGGCGCGAACAGCCTGACGCTGGACCTGCTGGAAGTGCTTAACCTATCTGACACCACCAACACACTGTTGATTCTGGCTGATGCCGATGACACCGTGGATATCGGCACGGGCTGGACGTTCACCGGTCAGGAAGTCATCGACAGCTTTGCCTTTGATGTCTTCACGCAAGGCAACGCCACGATCAAGCAGCAGGGCACAGCTGTGGACATCACCGACCCCGTGGTCACGGTCGATCCCCTGGCGACGAATGACTCCACACCTCAGCTGACCGGCACGGTCGTCGATGACGATCCGCTCACGACGGTTGAGGTTACGGTCAACGGCGAAACCTATACCGCGACCAACAACGGTGACGGTACATGGACCCTGGCAGACAACACGATCACGCCCGCCCTGAGCGATGGGACTTACGACGTATCTGTCTCGGCAACCGACACGGCCAACAACACCGGCAGTGATGCATCCACAGACGAGTTGACCGTCGATACTACAGCTCCGGTTGTCACGGTAGACCCATTGACGACGGATGACCCATCGCCGCAGCTGACCGGGACGGTTGTTGATGCCGATCCGACGGCGACCGTTGAAGTCACCATCAACTTCATCACTTACACCGCGACCAACAACGGCGACGGCACCTGGACCTTGCCGGATAGCACCATCACCACTGACCTTTACGACGGAACGTATGATGTGTCCGTTTCTGCGACCGACACCTTCGGCAACACCGGCTCCGACGCCACCACCGATGAGTTGGTGATCGACGGGGGTCTGCCGGAAGTCTTTATCAACCCGCTGATGACGTCCGATGGTACGCCGGAACTGACCGGCCTCGTGTTCGATAACGATGACGCCAATGTAACCGTCGAGCTGTTCGTCAACGGCACGTTCTATACCGCGACCAACAACGGTGATGGCACGTGGACACTGCCCGACAACACCATCAGCCCGCCGTTGACCGACGGCACCTGGGACATCGGCGCCAGGCTGACCGACGCTGACGGGAATGTCGGCTGGGACTTCTCGATCAACGAACTGGTTGTCGACTTGCCGCCCGTGGTTACCGTGGACCCGCTGACAACCATGGATACCACACCCGAACTGACAGGCACGGTCATCGACGCGAGTGCATCCACCACGGTTGAGGTCACTGTCAATGGCATCACTTACGCCGCGAATAACAACGGCGACGGCACGTGGACCCTGCCGGACGATACGATCGCACCTGCGCTATCCGCCGGGACGTACGACGTCAGCGTGACAGCGACCGATCCAAACAACAGTGTTGGCTCCGATGCGACCACTGACGAACTAGTCATTGATGTGGCGACTATCCCCGGCGATGTGGATGGGGATGGGTTTGTCGGCCTGGATGATCTGGATATCCTGCTGAACAACTGGAACCTCTTCACGCCCCCGGGCGATCCACGCGGCGACTTGACCGGTGATAACTTCGTCGGTTTGGACGACTTAGATATCGTGCTGAACAACTGGAACGCGGGTACGCCGCCGGCGGCCGAGGCCTCCGTGGCTTCAAACCCTGCGACCACTACACCTGAGCAGGCCTCCAGTGAAGAGCAGACGGCACCGACCAGCGTGCAGACGGTCTCGGTCGTGGAGGAAGCGGAGGCGGTCGAAACGCCGACACAGCCCGCTGCAGATCAAACGTCCGACTCAACAGGATGGAGTTGGATGCTCGATCACCAGAACGACGGCCGCAGCGCATTCTCGGACGCCGACGAGGACGAAGCCTCGGACAGCGTTCTGGACCTGGCGGCGCCGCTGGATCAGGCCGGCCTGTAAGACACGATCCTTCAAACACCAATCGATCCGGTTGGGCCTGATCGGGAGGCCCCGACTCTGCTATCATGTGATTCTCACGGGCGACGGTCGCCTGGGATGACGGGGGAGCGTCCGGAATGACGTCCGGGGGAGTATCCGGGGGCGGGGGTTGTGAGGATCGCGTGTCGTATACCGTATTGGCAAGACGTTACCGCTCGACCAGCTTCGCCGGCGTGATCGGCCAGGAGCCGATCGCCTCGACGCTGCGCAACGCCATCGAGCAGGGCCGGGTCGCCCACGCGTACCTGTTCACCGGCACACGCGGCGTCGGCAAGACGTCCATGGCCCGGATCTACGCCCGCGCCTTGAACGCCCCGGCAACGGTCGAGGACGCTCCTTTGCCTCCCGACGCCGAGGCCGATGGTGGTTTCCCCGATGAGGAAGTCCAGCAGCGCATGGCCGAGGCGATCATGCGCGGGGAAGACCTGAACGTCATCGAGATCGACGGCGCATCCAACCGCGGCGTAGATGAGGCCCGCCAACTCATCGCCAACGCCGGGCTCAGCCCAACCGGCAACGCACGTTACAAGGTCTACATCATCGACGAGGTCCACATGCTCACGCGCGAGGCGTTTAACGCTTTGCTCAAGACCATGGAGGAGCCGCCGCCGCATGTGAAGTTCATCCTCTGCACGACCGAGCCGCACAAGGTCCCGGCGACGATCCATTCTCGCTGCCAGGCGTTCGACTTCCGTAACATCCCCACGCCGAAGATCGCGGACCATCTTAAAAACGTACTCGGCAGCGAATCGATCGAGGCAGACGAGCAGGTGATCTGGCAGATCGCGCGCCTGGCCAATGGCTCGATGCGCGACGGGCTTTCGTTGCTGGATCGGCTGATCGCGACCGGGCAATCACCCCTGACCCCGGCGGTGCTCGAGGAGATGTTCGGCCTGCCGGACGCGCAGCTCGTTAACACGCTGATCGATGCGATCGCCAGCGGCGACGTCAAGGCATCGATCGAAGCCAACGCCAACCTCATCGCCAACGGCGTCAGCCAGGACCAGGTGATGGAGGTCTTGATCGATCGTTTCCGGCAGTTGATGCTGATCTGCGCCTGCGGGTCGGAGAGCGAGTTGATAGAGCTGTCGGACGAGGCCCGGGCCGAGGCGGCTGAACAGGCCAAGCGGTTTGACGCTTCGGGGTTGACGTACATGATCGCCCTGTGTGAGTCGGTGCAGCGCAACGGGAAGGCCAGTGCGACGCCCCGGGCGCTGCTGGACGCGACCATTGTTCGCTTGGCGCTTGCCGAGAAGATGGCGGACGTGGCGGCGGTGCTGTCGGGCAATAGCAGTTCGGCCGGTATCGCCTCAACAAGTCAAAAAAAAAAGCTAGCCGCTAGGCCGACTTCTAATCCGCCTCGGCCGGGAAACCGTCAAGCGCCGGCCGTTCCGGCTCCAACTCCCAGTCCACAGGCCGCGCCCCCCGTTGATATCAATACGAACGATCCCGCCGAGGTGATGGACGCGCTGCGCGATCGGGTGTCTGATCGGCCGGCGTTATCGTGGCTTCGGTTCGTGAATATCGTCAAGCTCGATGAGCAGGCTGTGGTCCTCAGCCCGACGCCGGGACACCGGGAGGTGATGGCGTTCGCCAAAGGCCAACGGCTGGAGGATTTGGCTAACGAATTGTGGCCGATCCTGGGTCGGCGCGTGCGCGTCAGCATGCAGGCACCAGATAATGGTGGCGGTGCATCCGGGGTTGACGACAAGAGCACATCCAACGGCCAGACACGCTCGCAGATCAGCCAGGCCGAACGCCGGGCCGCGCTGGACCTGCCGTTGGTCAAGCAGGTGATGGACCTGTTCCCCGACGCGGTCGTGACCGATGTGAGGGATGAGGAGCAAACGGATTTATGATTTATGACGTCAGAATTATGATGTCTCGCGTAAGTCCACTACCTATTTGTTGAGCGTTGCTTTTCACATCTCAAATCATCCATCCATAATCATCAATTCTTATAAACCCACGATGCTCCGGGTGTGACGGCGGCCACAGGGTCAGCGGGACCGGGTCGGGCCTGTGTGCCGAAGGTCCATCAGTCACCGGGGCACAGCGCTTGCAAGCCCCCGCCCCCGGAAGATCAATCCGGGGTGCCGTAAGCCGTGCGAATGGAGGTTCACACAACTTCCGGGGGGGAGCCCGTGAGTCCCGGTCCTTTTAATCAGCGGATACTCAGTACAAGTCGGACTGTGCCGTCGTAGGTTGTCGGCAGGCGCGGGGCAAAGAACGTTGCGCCTCCACCCTATGGAGAACGTGACGGGTTTGTGCGCACGAAAGTGGTTGCTGTACCGCTAAACCGCAAGCGATCTGCCGGGCGCGGCATGGTTTAACGATTTCATCAATGGACAGAGAGAGCGACTGAATAGTGGTCAACAATGTGCGCATGAGAATGTGGGGATGCAGAATGGAGGGCGCGGATAAACGGTAACCACAAGAAGAATCGCTATATCCGACAATAAACACTAAGGCGTCTACATATTGCCGTCTAAACCGAATGATTTTTGTAATTTTATTACACCCGATGGAATATGGATGGGTCTATGCGCCTTATACCGTTAAGTGGGAGTCGGTCTATACAGATCGACTCGTCTTATGTATGTGCTGTGTTGAAGATGGCATTTAGTGTTTGATCTACAATTATGTTGCCAATCACTGCCGAAGGGCGGATGTGTGAGGCGTGTAAACTGATTTCGATGACCACAAGGAAGAAAGGGAACATGATGTTCAAGTCTCTGATGTTAGCTGCCGGTTTTGCTGCTCTGGTTGGATTTGCTGCTCCGAGCCAGGCGTTCACGCCGGCCGATATGTCTTCGACCATCGCGCTGTGCGACGGCGGCTGCAAGGACAAGAAGGACAAGGACGACGCCGAGCAGGTCACTGACTTCGCGAGCGTTATCGCCCTGTGCGGCGGTGACTGCAAAGATAAGAAGGACAAGGATGATGCCGAGAGCATCACCGATGTCGCGGGCGCCATCGAGCTGTGTGACAGTGACTGCAAGGGTAAGAAGGACAAGGATGACGCCGAGAGCATCACCGATGCCGCGGCCACCATCGAGCTGTGTGACAGCAAGTGCAAGGGCAAGAAGGACAAGGATGACGACAGCGACGAGTAATCGTCTGGGTCAATATCCAAATGATAATCAGCCCGTGGTGTTCAACGCATCACGGGCTATTTTTGTGGCTGCAGCCAGGCCTGATACGGCGATCTACGATCGCCCGCTAAACGGAGAGTGGACGTTTTGTAAAGGCCAGTGAGAGGGCGGCAAGTAGCAAGGCGGCGGAGGTGGGTTCGGGGATGGCGGTGCCGGGGGCGGGCGGCGTGCCGGCGTTCCAGTTGTTGAGGATGAGGTCGAGGTCCGTGAGGCCGACGAAGCCGTCGCCGGAGGGATCGCCGAGCAGGGGGTTGCCCGGGGTGACGTTGGCGTTCCAGTTGCTCAGGGCGATGTCGATATCGTTAAGGCCGACGAAGCCGTCGAGGTCGAGGTCGCCGGGGAGTGTGTAGAGGGCGTCGAACAAGGCGTCGGCGGCATTGGTCGCGAGCAGCTCGTGGGCTTTGGTGGTGGGGTGCTTGCCGTCCCAGAACAGGTATTCGTCGGGGTTGATGCCGGTCAGGCCGAGCGCGGGGGTGGTGACGTTGGTGAAGCCGAAGGCGGCGGGGGTGGTGATCGCGCTTTGGATCAGCGCCTCTGCATCGACACGGAAGAAGTTGCTGCCCGTCAGGTTGGATTCGAGGTTATTCAGCGACGTGTCGAGCAGGTCGTTGAACTGGCTGCTGACCGCGTCGAGCGGGGCCTCGTCGGGTGTGCCGAGGAAGTCGGGGACCTGGCCGAGCAAGGGGAGGTTAACGACCATGAAGTTGCGAGCGCCGGCGTTGTAGAGGCTGTTGATGTCGTCGGTGAGACTGTTGACGGGCGTGATGGGGTTGGTTTGGATGTCGTCGAAGAAGTCGTTCGCGCCACCCCAGATGATGATCAACTCGTCGCCATCGGGCCCTCCGTCATTGTTGAGATAGTCAGGGACCTGCTCGTCAATATCGGTGACGAAGAATTGAATGAAGCCTGAGCCATCAGTCCAAGCGCCACCGAAAGCATAATTCCGCCCGGCGACAGGGTCGAGACGGTTGGCGACGGGTTGAGTGAGTAGCAGTTCACCGGCGAGATACTCGACCCAGAGCGGGCCATTAGAGAATCGGCCGTTGAAGTAGCCTGCACCGGCGACGCCGAGGGCGTCATTGGCGTTGCCGACGTCCGAGAGGCTGTCGCCGAAGACGACGAGCTGGCTGAACGGCTGGGCGTGGAGTTGGGAAGGGCAGACTAGCGCAACGAGGCACGTCAGGCAGAGGATCGGGTGTCTAGCCATGGGCGCGTCCTTTCGCGTGGCGATGTGTCAGGCGCTGCGTCGTGAGAGTGCCAGGGCGAGGCAGGCGAGAGTAAGTGCGGCGGTGCCGGGCTCGGGGATGCTTGTGCCGTCCGGCGAACTCGGGGGGATACCGTTGTTCCAATTGGCTAAAACAACGTCCAGATCGTCCAAGCCGATGAAGTTATCGAAGTTGACGTCGGCGCGTGTGTCGGGGGTGGGGATGGTCATGCCCCAGTTGCCGAGGATAACGTCCAGGTCGTCCAGACCCACGATGATGTCGCCGGTGAGTTCGCCCTGCAGAGAATCCCCCGGCAAAACCGTGGTGCCCCAGTTGGCGAGGACGACGTCCAGGTCCTGCAGGCCGACGAAGTGATCGAAGTCGATATCGCCAAAGACGGCGGGGTTCGGGGTGATCTGCCCGTTCCAATCGCCGAGGATGATATCCAGGTCCGTCAGGCCGACGAACAGGTCCTCATCCAGATCGCCGACGACGGGCTGACCGCCGGAGGTTTGGCGCAGGTCGAAGATGCCGTTGTTGATCGAGCCTTCGTAGGTGCGTACGCCGCTGGTAGATGAGACGAGCATGTTCCACGTGCCGACGGCGTCGTCGGTGGCGGTGAAACGAGCGACACGGAACGTGCCGAAAGAATCAGGCGTGTTGTCATACCAGGTGATGTCGATGAGGGATTCGTTGAAGGTCGGAGAGACGGCGCCACCGAGGTCCACCGCGCCGCCGGCGACACCGGGCTGCCCGTTGAAACCGTCGACAAAAGAATCGAACTCGAGTGTGGGGAAGGCGGGGAAGAGGGCGGGGTTCGGCGCGAAGTTCGAGCCGTTGGGGTCCTGGTAGAGGCTGCCGGCGGTCAGTGTGGCGAGTACCTGAGCGGTGCCCCAGTTGTCGTCGACGGAGGTCGTGATCATCAGGTCTTGCGTGACATACCCGGTGAGCACTGCGGAATTGTCCACGGGGTCACCGAACTGAGCCGTGAGGACAGCCGACGCGTTGGACGCTGCGAGACAGCCGGTCAGAATGAAACAAACGGTCCGAAGCATGGTGTGTCCTAAGGCGGGTAGTTTAGTGTTTGCGTGTTAGCGTCGTGTGGTAATCGCCAAAGCGGAGATCGCCAGCAGCGCCAAGGTCGTGGGCTCAGGGATACTGGTCTGGCTGGTAGGCGGGATGCCGGTATTCCAGTTGTTCAGGATGATGTCCAGGTCCGCGAGCCCGACGAAGCCGTCAAGCGTCGGATCGGCGCGTGGATCAGCGGGGGGGACGTTCTGGTTCCAGTTGCTGAGGATGATATTCAGGTCAAGCAGGCCGACAAAGCCGTCGCCGTCGAGGTCGCCTGGGAGTTGTTCGGCGGCGACCTCACCGAGCAGTTGGAGCGTTAACGTCTGGCTGATCGCGCCGTCGTGGTCGTGGTCGGAGAGGTTCAGCGTGTAGCTGGCGCTGAAGGGTCCGGGCGTGCTGGTGTCGAAGCTGGCGAGGAAGCCGTTGGATGAGCCGGCCGACAGGAAGCCGAACGGGGCGAGGTCTGTGCTGAGCACGGATGTGTCGCCCGAGCCGACGATCGAATCCAGGTCGAGGTCGGCGGTGAAGCCGACGGTCTGCTCGAGGTTGAAGATGTCAAAGGCCGAGTCGATCACGCCGCCGACCGGGAGTATGCCGAAGTCGATGGTGAGCAGGTCCTGGTCGATGCCGGCAGCGAAGGAGGCCTCGGCATGATCGAGGATGATGACGTCGACGTTATCAGAGAAGCTCGCGAAAGCGGCGCCCTGGCTGGTTGAATCGACACTGACCGACGAAGAGAAGAATCCGGCGGTGGCGGTATCCAGGGAGAGGTTGTGGACGTTGAAGCCGGCTAAGGGGTTTGCGGTACCGCTGACGCTGCCGGTGACGACCCCGGTTGCGGTGATGTCATAATCAAGTTCGTCGGCTCCGATCGCTACGGCGACGGGGGCGAGGTTTCGGACGTTGACGGGGACATCGACAGTTGCGCCAACGAGGGCGACGTAGGCCGTCGCGTCGAGGCTGGCGTTGAGGATGGCGGGCAGCTGGTAGTCGGCGACAACGGGGAGGTGGTCGCTGACGTGGGCGAGGTCGTCAAGGATGGATTGCGACAGTGGGTAAGTGTTACTTCCGGCGTTGACGGCCTGGTTGTAGGTCGTGCCGTTGTTGCCGAAGGCGTGGTAGGAGCCGGGGATGTAGCTCAGGCCCTCGTTATCGAGGAACTCGCCGGTGACAAGCTGGAAGTCGAAACGGTCGTCCATGCCGCCGGGAACCAGGCCGTCGGACCCGTCGTGGGGGGATTGGGTGTGGACGGCTCGGTAGGTGAAGTTGTTGTTCCAGTTGCCGGGCGTGTTGATCGGGTCGAACGCCTGGCCGTTGCCTGAACTGAGCAGTGTCTGGTAGGCGGGCTCGTTAGATGAGTACATGTTGAAGTCGCCGGCGTAGATGGCGTGCGTGCCCTGGCCGAGCGCGTCAGAGTTGGCGCGTATAGAGTTGGCCTCGAAGTCGCGACGGGCTTCGTTGGTGGAGCCTGTGCTGGCTTTGTAGTGGCTGTTGTAGACGTAGAAGTCGGCGTTGCTATCGTAGCCGACGGGGCGGAGCTTGAAGCGGGCGGTCTGCCTTGCGGCTTTACCTGAGCCTGTCTGGCCGAAAGTGATCTCTTCAATAAGGTTGACGGTGTTCGTGTTGTAGACCAGGGTTTGGCGGATATTGTCGGTGTAGTTGGGTAGGGTGATGACGGTGCTTCGGCCGTAGGTGCCTGCGCCGTAGAGCCCGTCGAGCAGGTCGACGAAGTCCTGGGTCGTAGTGGATGGGGCGTCGTGTTCCTGGAAGAGGAAGACGTCGACGGGTCGGGCGAAGCCGTTGGTGACCTCGTCGCCGATGGCCTGGAGGACATTGTCCATGCCGGTGCGTGGATCGGGGTTGTTGCCGGAGGGGAAGGTGCCGTTGGCGGTGTTATAGGTGACGATGCGCAACTGGGCCTGGGCGGGCAGAGCCAAGACAAGCAGGCATACGAATATCGAGCAGGACAGTGTCAGTCGGATCATGCTATATTTCCCCTCCCGGAAGGTGTTGCAGGTAGGCGAATTATAGCCTACGGGGGGGCCTGATGGGTAGTCTTTTTATGCGTTTTTGGCAGGTAATATGGATAGTTGGCCCCACCCCTGGGATCTGGGCGATAGGAGACGGCGATGTTCGATCAACTGAAGAATCTGAAGAGCCTGGCGAGCATGATGGGCAACGCCGGGGAGCTGCGTGAGAAGATGGAGAAGTTCCAGGCGGAGCTGGAGAAGCTGACCGCCGAGGCGGACGCGGGGGCCGGGGCGGTGCGTGTGACGGTCAACGGGAAGATGCTGGTCCTGAGCGTGTCGCTGGACCCGACGATGCTCGGGGCGCTGGCCGGGGAAGGGGCGGAAGCGGACAAGGCGATGATCGAAGAACTGATCGTCTCGGCAACCAACGAGGCGATGCGCCGCGTGCAGGAGCTGGTGAAACAGGAGACGATGAAGATGACCGAGGGCATGAACCTGCCGGGGCTGGACGGCCTGATGGGGTGAAGCCTTGGCTCATCAGGAGAACCTGCTTTCTTCTTGTATCTTGACTTCTATTCTTCCACTGCCGTGCTGGATCGAACGTCAGATCACACGCTTCGCCATCGATTCAACAATACGATCCTTTGGTAAACCCAGTATCCTAGGTTAAGGGTATCCGATACCGATACCCCGGCGTCACCCTTTCCCCCGTGGCCATCCTTGATATCAGGGCCTGTACGTGACAATCAATGTTCACAATACGGGTAGTCAAGATAAATGTGCGCCAACTAGAGTTGGTTATTGTACCGGCTGTGGATATTCACTGCAGCATCAGATGAAGGGAGATTGCCCAGAGTGTGGGCGGGGCTACGACTTAAGGAATGGCCATTCCTATGTAAAGTATACTTTCATAGTGTTGAATGCGGCAGCGATCGCTGCCATAGGAATAGCTGCGTACCCTATCAGTCTCACAGTCTTAATTTACAGTAGTTGGACTTCCGCACGAATTACGCTTGGGCAGTATCCCCAACCGTCTATGAACGCTCCCAGTGTTTGCGTATGGGCTCTTCTATACTATCCGACATTATTGATCATAAGATTATTCCCCGTTGCAGTACTTGCTCAAGTCTCATTGATCATATATGCGCTCATAATTGAATTGAAAACAAGAAAGCAAGTGCGTGCCGCTCCTGACAAGCTAAGACGAATCAGAGCTTGGGTGATCGTGTTGGCTGTATGCATCCCGATTCTTACTTGGCCTTCTTCGGCCATGTTCTTCAAATGTGCTCATCCTGATATTATTCCGTGGATGTTTGACTGATTGCTAATAGTCGCCACCGTTATGTCGAACATCGCTTGCACCACATCGATTAACCGTAGTAGCCAGGCCCAAGGCCAAGAGGTTGCCTGATGGGCGGTTATGGACTCATGCAGGGATATATGTCAATTCTACTGATCAGACGGTTGCGTACTCTTCCATTTTCTCAAGCACAACACGCGGGTCAGGCGTAGCCGGCGGGGTGACGGTCAGGCCGTATGCACCGTTGTTGTAGAACGTGCCGTCTTCGGCTGTAAAGTAGGTGAACTGGTACCGCCCCGGCGGGAGCCTCAGCGAAAGCGTCCACGTGTCATCCGACTCGCGCTGCATGGGGATCATGGATTTGTCGCTGTGGTTAAACATCTTCACGAGCAGCACCTTGTCGGCCCGATGAGATGTGACCTCGAATCGCCACGTCGTATCGTGTCCCTGATTCATGACGGCACCTTCCTTGGTGAGCGCGGCCTGCCTGTGGGCGAGATGTCATGCGGACGTCGCAACAGTAACTATACCCACGTCCGATCCGATCTCAAGCGGAAAGCGGGACGGAGGCATCAAGTTGACACGGTTGTGCACGTGCCGTGAACAACGATCATCAGGCGGAGCGGTCGTGGGTGATCCGGCCGATGACGTCGGGGGCTGGGGGCTCGCCGGGCGTGTCGGGCGGATCGTAACTGGGGGGATGATCGGAGTTTTCGGCTGCCGGGGTGTGCTGACGTTTGGCGCGGCGGGGGTTTAGCCACAGCCCGATCAGGCTGAGGTTGTAGAGCAGGATGATCATGGCTAAACCCAGCAGGGCGTATTCCTTAGGCTGGGAGTCGAGTGTGCGGTGGAAGAAGAAGACATCGCCGATCGAGTGCAGCCACGTTTCGAAGTTCTTGTCTCCCAGGGTGCTTGCGAAGGGCAGGCTGGGGAAGTCCTCGCGCCAGATCCGGGGCATGTCGGGGACCAGGGCCCAGAGCCCGCCGAGGGTCATGCCGACGGGGATGATGCGCCAGCCGCGACGCAGGATCAGGCAGGGCGCCAGCGAGAGGGCTGCGCCGCCGCACATGCCGATCGCGAAGTGCATGGATGTCCAGGCCATGATGAATCCTTAGTCGAACATAATCTCGGCCGGTTAGGCGGCGCGGCGGGTCGGTTGGTTGGGCAGGGTGATCGGCTCGGTATCTGCATCCAGTGCGCTGTCACCGATGTCGGTCATGGACTGCAGGAAGTAAAGCAGCGTGTCAGCGGCGGCGGGCCAGGTGTGCTGCGATTCGACCCAGTCCCGGGCGTCCCGGCAGAGGTTCTTCTTGAGGATGCCGTCGAACCAGGTGCGCTCGATCTGGTGGACCCACTGGTCGGGGTGCTTGCAGATCGCGATGGGCTGGGTGTGTTTCTGCCATCGCAGGCCTTTCACAGCCTTGGCAGATGCGAGGATCGGCAGGCCCATCGCGGCGGCTTCCAGCAGCTTGTTCTTGATGCCCCCGCCGCAGCGCATCGGGAGGATAACGGCCGAGGCTTTCTGCGCGTGCTCCCGGATGTCGTCCACTTCGCCGACGAACTCGATGCCCGATCCCGGCACGTCGCCGAGCTCACGCACCTTGTCGGTGGCGTTCTTCCCGACAATCCTCAGCTTTGCCTGTGGCTGACGCTCGCGCAGCCTCGGCCAGACCGCGCGGACGAACCAGCGCACGGCGTCGATGTTCGGCTCAAAGTCGAGCCTGCCCCAGAAGATCAACGAGCACTTGTCGGGACGCGTACTTGTCGGCGAGAAGTAATCGGTATCCACGCCGTTGGGTATGTTGACCGCACGTTTGACCCCGGCGAGCAGCTTGAGCAGGCGCGTGTCGGTCGGGCTTACACCGATCGCGCCGCTGAGACCCCGAGCGAATAGCGCGTGGATGCCTGCATAGACGGCCGAGAGGTAAGCACGCTTGCCGAGCGCCCCCAGTCCCTCGCGCTTCAGGCAGGAGAGCTGGAAGTACAACGGCTCGTCGGCGGCGTACCAGACTGTTGCCAGATCGGGATGACTGCGGCGCAGGCCGCGGAGCATGATCGGGCCGTGCTGACCCAGGGCGATGACGGCCTTGGGCTTGAGCTGATCGACCAGCGGGATGAGCCCGGCGAGTAGACGGGTATCCAGCGCCTGATGGTTGGCGATGCGTTTGCGGAGTCGTGCGAACGGGCCGGACCAGCCCTGCAAAAACGTGTCGTGATCTTCGTCGGTCGCTTCGGGCCAATCGACGAGCATGTCGCTGAGCCATGGTGCGTCGCAGCCGGTGGTCGGAGCCATAGAAGCCATGCGCACGTTCAGGCCCATGTCGGCCAGCGCCCGCGCCATCTGGCAGCCGTGGACGCGGAAGCCCTGATCTGGCGGCCAGAGCGGCTGCTCGCTGATGAATAACACGTCGGTTTGAGTCGGTGGCGTGGGCATGTGGATTAGGCGGCGCGTTTAGATTTCTTGTTCACCTCGCCCTGCTCGACGGCCTGCTCGACGCATTGCGCAAACCGTTCGGCGGTGTCGGTCCAGGTGTATTGCTTGAGCCGTTCCAGGCCCCGGCGGACGAGCTGACGGCGGTAGACGTTGTCGGTCAGCAGCTTGTGCATGGCCTTGGTGATCGTGTTGAAGTCCTTGGGGTCGACGATCATGGCAGCGTCGCCGGCGACTTCGGGCAGGCTGGTGCGGTCGCTGGTGATCACGGCGGTGCCCGATGCAAAGGCTTCGAGAATCGGCAGACCAAAGCCCTCGGACAGGCTGGGATACGCCAGCACGTCGGCCAGTCGCATCAGCGAGGGCACGTCGTCTTCGTCGGCAAAGCCATTGAGTACGACACTGTCCTCAATGCCAAGGCGTGCGGTCATGGTGGCCAGCTCCGCCTGGGCCTGTGGGTCCAACCCGATGACCAGCAGGCGTGCGTGGTGCTTGACCATCTTGCGCTGACCGGCCCAGGCCTCGATGACCCGGCGTGTGTTCTTGCGCGACTCCGCGGCACCGAAGTGCAAGACGAACGGCGGCTCGACACGGTACTTCTCGAACAACCGGATGCGATCGCTCAACTCGACCGGCCCGGGCTTTCCGAAGTCGGCCCAGGGAGTGACGTGGACGCGGTCGGCGTCGGCCTGCATGTCGGCGATCAGACGCTGTCGTGTGTATTCGCTGGGGCAGTTGATGGCGGCGGCCTTCTCGCAGGCGGTCCGGATGGAACGCTCGAATCGGCGGGCGTCTTTGTCGGATTGAGCGTCGGGCGCATCAAGTGGGATCAGGTCGTGGATGGTGACGACGGTCGGCACGGGCATCCAGTCCGGGCAGTGGTTGGCGGGGCTGTGCAGGACATCGACGCGGTCGCGCCGGCAGGCCATGGGCAGGCGGAAGCGGTCCCAGGCATTGAAGCGGTCGCCCTTGATCTCGATCAGGCGCGGCGAGACGTAGGATTCGGGCAGGACCGGCTCCAGGGGGCCGCGCTGGCGGTGGTAGGCCACGACCTGCCAGTCCGGGCGGACGAACGGGAGGTACTGGTACAGCGCCAGCAGGCTCTTGCCGATCCCTCGGCGCTGCGGGCTGTAAATCGTGCGGGCGTCCAGAGCAATGCGCATACGGTGAATCCGATGAATAACCAGATAGATACGGTGGTTACATCGGGCGATAGGGGCGTATAATTAAGGGCGGCTGCGGGATAATCGTCATAATCGTTACAGGCGGCTGGTTTGAATTTGTCTGGGTGAGGCCGGGGGCAATCCGGGGGTAAGTCCGGGGGAATATCCGGGGGTGAGTCGGTTGTGTCGGGCCGATAAGGTTCGCGATAGGTGTCGATCATGAAGCTACTCGATCAAGATATCCCAATGCCGAAGTGCTCGCCCAAGACGTGGGAAGAGCTGCGCGCTTCGTGCGTGCGGTGTGTGGGCTCGGTCAGCCGTCAGCTGGTTGATGGGGAGCATGGCGGGCCGCCGTGGCTGTATGACTTATCGGAGCGCGTGTGTGCCGGGGCGCTGCTGACCAGCCACTGGCTTACGGTGCGTTCGGACCTGATGCACGGGCGGGGTATTCTGATCCCCGAAGACATCGCCAGACGGCACGGGCTGGACCTGGCCTTGATGCAGAAAGCCATCGAGCTGGACACCGAGCGCGGCGAGGACGGCCGGGCACGGGACGCGCACTGCAACTGCGCTGTCATACCCAACACCGCGATGAAGGTCGTGCTGCCCCCATATCGCGAGGTGATGCACGGTCTGGTCGTACGCACCAGCAAACTACTCAACGGCTGGCAGGATGCACGTGACCTGATTTCGGATGAACAGGCAAGCGAGATGCGCAGCCTGGCCGCCGAAGCGCGCGCCACGCTGAGCCTGATCAAACGCTCACGTTACGACACACTGACCCGCCGCCCGGAGATGGGGGCAATCTCGCGGGGGATGATGGCGATCCGGTGCAGGTTGGCGTAGCGGCATACGTCCAGACCAATATCTTTTCCTAGAGATCGTACGCATCTAATGAAGCGCGTACACTTCAATCTCCTGGCTACCATGTTTTTGTCTATAGATATCGTAAGTATCAGAGACGGTAATTCTAAATGTGTAATAGCCATCATTGCTAACAGTCTTTGGGTCGACGATCCATTCGGATTTACCACTCAGCTTCTTAGACAGTCTCCCGCAAGCGATGTGAACAACGACTCTGTTCTGGCGGTAAAACACATATTTGACGCTTAATTCTGTTTGTGACTTGCAATATGGCTCAACAATAGCTGGCATGTCCGAATCACTGCTTAAATAGAGTGATGATTCGGGCCTATCAGTGAATAGCAATATTAAGCATATCGCCGCTATCACAATAAGTGTTAATACTATCAGGCTGTACTTCATGGTTGTGATCTAGAGTTAATAGGTTTATCAGTTCTCAGAAGTGCAAGAAACGGGGCGGGCATCGTTATAACATTAGACCCTAGTTGGCAGCATTTCAGCTCTCGGTCATTATCCCGTTACGTCTAGAGAGACCTTATATCAGACTATGTCAGTATACGACCCCGCAAGCGCATGAAAAAGCCCGTGTCCTTTTGGGGGCACGGGCTTGAGAGAAGAAAATAGACATTGGTCGGCCACACGGCTGACCGTGGAGGAACCTAAATTAGTTGGGGACGCGCTTGATGCTGCAGCCCTTGCTGGTGGTCTTGGTGTAGGGCAGTTCGCTGCCGGCGAGTACGGCTTGGAGGACGGGCTCGAGGTACTGCTCTTCCATTTCGCCGGCGACTTCGGGGCTGGTGGGGACCTGCTCGATGCCGCCCATGTAGACCAGCGTCTGCGCTTCGTCGGGGGCGATCACATAGGTGTGCGGGGTGGTCTTGGCGTTGTACTTGTCGGCGATGATGTTGTTGTGATCCTTGAGGATGGGGTAGGGCATCGCGTGTTCGGTGTGGTAGGAGGCGATGGCCTCAGTGGATTCGTTGCGGTTGGCGTTGATGGCGAGGAAGACGACGTCCTGGTCGGCGTACTCCTGGCTCATGGGCGAGAGGTAGCGCTGGTAGCCGCCGGACTCACGCATGCGATCCCAGGGGCAGTTGATGCTCTGGAAGGTGACAACGACGGTCTTGCCCTGGAAGTCGGCGAGGTTGACGGTTTCGCCGGTGGCGGCGTCCTCGAGAGAGAACTGCGGGGCGGGCTCGCCGAGCGTCGGATCGACACGTTCGGCAGCCTGGAGCGGGGCGGCGGTAAAAATCAAAGCGAAGGCGACGGCGAGAAGCGTGAGGGCTCGTGTCATGGTGTTTCTCCTGATCAGGGCTTGGTTAGGGTGTCTGGTTCCAATGGGTTGATGGATGCTAGGACGATCACAGCGGGGAAGTAAACCCGCCGACGGAAGAATTCTGCCTGCCGGGGTTCGGCCCGGGCGTACATCATCACGCTTTCTACAACGCTCCGTGTGAGAGAAGTATTTCAGGCGAGGGCGAAAATAGGGGAAATGATTACGACGGGTTGTCAGCGGATTTAATCATCTTGACTTCCAGCGGTTTGAGCGTGTCGAGGTGGATGTCACGCTGCGGGAAGGCGATACAGATGTCGTTCTCACGGCAGAGCTCGTCGAAGCGGAAGCGGATGTCGGACTGGATCTTCTTGAGGTCCATGGGCCTGCCGATGCGTGCCCAGAAGTAGGCCTGGAAGACCAGGGCGTTGTCGCCGAAGTCGTGGAAGAGGACGATGGGCTCGGGGCGGTCGTGGATCTTGACGTGTTCGTCCATGCACTGGCTCAGGAGCCGGGCGACGGTGTCGGTGGGTGAGCCGTAGGCCACGCCGACGACAACCAGGCCGCGGATGTCGCGGTTGGAGAGCGTCCAGTTGACAACGGGCTGTTCGAGGAACTGGCTGTTGGGGACGAGCAGGTCCACGCCGTCGGTCCGCCGGAGCGTGGTGCAGCGGTTGTTGATGGATTCGATCAGGCCCTCGTGCTCGCCGACCTGGACGATGTCGCCGAGGCGGATGGGCCGTTCGAGCATGATGATCAGGCCGGAGATGAGGTTGTTGAACAGGTTCTGCGCCCCGAAGCCGACGCCGATGGCGACCGCGCCGCCGAGGACGGTGAAGATGGTGGTCGGGATGCCGGCGATGGGCATGGCGGCGAGGATGATGATGACGACCATCGTGTTGAAGACGATGGACTGGATCACGGCCGCGGCGTGCGAGTCGATGCGCTGGATACGCGCCAGCCGGTAACGCACGATCCTGGCGACACGCTTGCTGACCCAGACGCCCAGGAGAATGATCAGCAGGGCAAGGACGAGCTGGTTCAATCGGATCGGGCTACCGCTTGCACTGAACAGCTCGGCGTTCCAGATCGTGAGTAAAACGTCGGAGGGAGACCAGCCTTGATCGTCGTCAGCGGGGGAGAGGTCGCTGTAGTCGGGCTGCGGCCGGGGCTCGGGGTCTGTAGTTACATCGGGGGCGTCGGTCGTGTCGAGTTCCAGGACGGGTGGCGCTTCGATCTCGGGGTCGGCTTGTTCAGACGCCGCCGAAGGATCGATGGGTTGCTCAGGCTCGGCTTGCGTCGCGTCGGTGGGCTGTGCAAGGCTAGTGGCGGGCGTGATCAGTGTGCACGTCAGCGTCAGCCCGAGGATCAGGCTAAGCGTCACGGCCGGGAGGGCGGAGAGAGCGATGGGTCGGGTCCGCATGACATGGTTATAGCCGACGGCGGAGCGTGATGGAAGGCGCACACGCTTTGGCGGTCGCGGTTAGAATCCCGGGCTATGCCGACCGTCGAAGCAGTAGGCCTGAGTAAAACATTCAATGTCGCGGACAAGCAGCCGGGGCTCGGCGGTACGCTGCGCCACTTCCTGCACCGCAAGTACCGCAGGATCGAGGCGGTCAAGGACGTGAGCTTCGCGATCGAGCCGGGCGAGGTCGTGGGGTTCCTGGGCCCGAACGGCGCGGGTAAGACGACGACGCTGAAGATGCTGACCGGTCTGATCCATCCGACCGAAGGTTCGTGCAGCGTGCTGGACCAGGTGCCGTTTAAGCGCAAGGCCGACCTGCTCAAGCAGATGACGCTGGTGATGGGTCAGAAGCAGCAGATGATCTGGGACCTGCCGCCGAGCGAGTCGCTGCGCATCAACGCCGCGATCTACGGCATCCCTGATGGCGAAGCCAAAAGCCGGACCGATGAGCTTGCCGAGCTACTGAATATTGAGGACGAACTGACCCGCCCGGTGCGCAAGCTTTCCCTGGGCGAGCGGATGAAGTGCGAACTGATGGCGGCGCTGATTCATCACCCGAAGGTCTTGTTCCTCGATGAGCCAACGCTGGGCTTGGATGTCAACGCGCAAACAGCGGTGCGGCAGTTCCTGCGTGAGTACAACCGCAAGCACGGCGCATCGATCCTGCTGACCAGCCATTACATGGCCGACATCACCGCGCTGTGCGATCGGGTGATCATGATCCATCACGGCGGGCTCTTGTATGACGGGAGCCTGTCGGGCGTTGTTAAGAAGTTCACGCCTTTCCGTGAAGTAAAACTCGAACTCGAGCAGGAAGCGGACGCGTCGCAGATGGCGCGGTTCGGCGAGGTGGAATCGGTCGAGGGCCGGGCCGCACGGCTGCTGGTCAGGCGGGAGGAACTGACACAGACGGTGGACCGGCTGCTCGATGAACTGGCTGTGACGGACCTGACGGTGACGGACCCGCCGATCGAGGAAGTGATCGGGCGTGCGTTCAACACCGACAAGGAAGATCTAAAGACCGATGGATGAGGCGCGGGCACAACACGTAGGCTGGCTGACCAAGGTGCGTGTCATGTTCGGCGTGCACTACGCCGAGATGCTGACCTACCGCGCGGAGATCGCGCTGTGGGCGATCGCGACGATGCAGCCGTTGATCATGATGGGCGTCTGGGCCGGGGCCGGCGAGAGCGGGCGGTTCGACTTCGACCAGGTCTACGTCTTCCGCTACTTCATCGTGGTGTTCCTGATCCGTCAGGTCACGATCGTCTGGACGATCCACCACTTCGAGTGGCTGGTTGTCTCAGGCAGGCTTAGTCCGATGCTGCTGCACCCGATCGATCCGAGTATCCGGTTCATCTTCATGCACCTGGGCGAGCAGTGGACTCGGCTGCCGTTCGCGTTTGCGATCGTGGGTTTCTTCCTGTTCCTTTATCCCGAGACGCTGACCGGCGGCGACGTGGCGGGGGCGTGGAGCCCGGGCATCGGCAACATCCTGCTGGCGATCCTCGTGTGTTACTACGCGTTTATCGTGCGGTTCTACATGCAGTACGTCCTGTGCATGTTCGCCTTCTGGCATGAGCGGGTCGCGGCGATGGATGCGGTACTGTACCTGCCGTACATGTTCCTGTCGGGGTTGGTCTTCCCGTTTGATGCATTGCCCGGGGCGCTACGTGAGGTGCTGCTGTGGACGCCGTTCCCGTACATGGTCTGGTTCCCCGCGGCGTTTGTTGTGGACGGCGAGGCGCCGCTATTGCGCGGCCTGCTGGTCATGACCGGCTGGCTGATCGTGTTCTATGCCGTGTCACGCTGGCTGTGGAAGAAGGGATTGAAACATTACTCGGCGATGGGAGCCTAGGAGGAAAGGAGATTTATGATTTAGGATTTATGATTGATGATGTAGTCGCTTCTAAGCTGCCGTGTATCAATCCAAATCATAAATCATAAATCACAAATCATAAATGACCCGCTACGTCTACATCCTGCGCATCTTCTGGTCCGCGGCGGTCTCGGCCGAGATGGAGTACCGCGCGAACTTTATCATGGCGGCGATCAGCAGCCTGATCATGTTCGTCGGGACCATTTTGATGCTGTACCTGTTCTACTCGACGGGCTACGAGATGGGCGGTTGGCCGTGGCGCGACGCGCTGGCGGTGGTGGGGGCGTTCACGTTCCTCGACGGCATGCAGTCCGCCTTCATGGCCCCGAACCGCACACGCATCACCGAATACGTCCGCGAAGGCACGCTCGACTTCGTCCTGCTCAAGCCGATCGACAGCCAGTTCTGGCTCTCCGTGCGGGCGCTGTCGCTGTGGGGCATGCCGAACATCGTGCTGGGCCTTGGCATCCTCGGCTACGTGATCCTGACACGCGACACGCCGCCGACCCTTGCCGGGGTTGGTTTGTGCCTGCTCTCGTTGGCGCTGGCCGTGATCGTGCTGTACAGCCTGGGCTACCTCTTAAGCACGCTGACGATCTGGTACACCAAGCTCTACAACATCACGATGGCGATGCAGGCCCTGATCGAGACCGGCCGCTACCCCATCCCCGCCTACAAGCCGGCCTTCCAGGCGTTCTTCACGTTCGTCCTCCCCGTCGCGTTCATGACGACCGTCCCCGCCCAGTTCCTGACCGGCCGAGCCAGCGCGATATGGCTGTTCGGCGCCGCCGGCGTCGCGGTCTGCCTGCTCATCGCCTCGATCGCCTTCTGGCGATTTGCGCTGAGGTATTATACGAGCGCGTCGAGTTGAACTCTCGTAGTTGACGGTTCGGCCTTCGCCAAGGAAGATGACAAGCCATGTTATTAAGCATTCTGGGACTGCTGTTTCTCTTGATCCCCTTGGCATACCTATTGGCATCCGTGGTCGGGCTGTCTTATCTGTGGTACCGGGTGATCAAGGTCAAGCGGGGCAGTGATCTGCCGACTTGTGCGACGTGTGGATACGGCGTGCGTGGGCTGGCGGGGCTTGAATGCCCGGAATGCGGGGCGGACCTGCGCGAGGTGGGGATCACAACACCCAAGCAGCGCGGCGTGGTTTCGCCGGTGCTGTTCGTGTTGATGTGGACGCTGCTGCTGCCCGGGCCATCGTGTTTTGTTTCGGGGATACTGGCCTGGGTCGGGCCAAAGACCCAATACCCCAATCACAGCCTGGAACTGAAGCCGATCCAGTCGGGCGAATATATCAGTGTCAGCCTTGGCCACTCGGCGGGTATGGGGATTGGCGTGGGCGCGTCGAGCAGTCTAAATGTTGAGGGAAATAACAGTCAGTACGAGTACCTTGAGATCGATCCGGTGGCAATGACCTACGAGGACTGGTCATCGAATCCCAGCCCGACCACGCAGCCGTCCGCCGCTACCCACTCCGGGCCGGGCACCAAGCCCCTGGACCGACAGGCCATCCTGGATACACTCAATCGTGCCGGGGCGGACATTACTAAAACGCATGTCATCAACGAGGCGGATGAGGTCCTGACGATCATCCGGGGAATCCCCACCGTGGGGCTAAACAACCTGAGCACGACATACTTCAGTCAAAGCTACTACAACTACAGCCACGATGAACCCGCCGGCTGGTTTGTCTTATTGCTGTTGCTGGCCTGGATTGCCGTGTGGATCGGCGGCTTGGTCATGTTCTTCCGGGTCCGCAAGAAGCAGTTGCCTGAGGTTCATCGAGGGGCGCTGGGAGACAAGCCGAGGTTCGCTCAAGCGGGAGGGATCTCTGGTGGAGGCGGTTCCGGGGGCAGGGGTGGAACGGCACCGCCGACGTTTTGATCGGGAGTCGTGCCGCAATCAGGAGGCCGGTATGAAGTGGCCTTGGGGCATTAAGAATGCTCTGTTCTGGGGGTTCATCATGATGCTGGTGTGTGTCGGCATCCAGTTGTGGTGTTTGTTCGTTGAGGGCAGGGCATTCGTGCTGTCGACTTTTATGCTCATGCTGGTATTCGACTGCGGGGTTATGGTGATGCCATGGGCAATCTTCTGGTTAGGCTTGAGGTTTCCGTCAAGGAAGGTCCGTATGCCCGAGGCGGATGTCATAGTCGTAACGGACGACGCGGGCATTACGGTTAGTTTTCCAGGCAAGCCGGAGGCGGCGGGGCGGGCGAACCGATCGACAGATTGTGCTGTATTTAAGTGTTGGCAGCGTGGCGAAGGATAGGAACCTGTCTTGGTTGAATCTGTCATGAAGTCTAGCTGGCACATCATCTTTGCTTTTCTCTGGGTCTTGCTGGGGCCGTTGCTGGCTATCTTGTCGTTGGTGCTGGTGTTCAAGTTTGCCCCGCAGGTCATGTGGACCCCGGCCGCGGCATATCTGCATCCGGGATCATCAGGTGAGTTCAGCCACATCATGCTCACGGCTCGGGGAGGGCAGCGCGGTGTCTGGACGGAAGCAGAAGTCACGATCTGGGGCAATTACGGTGATGCACACGCTGTGGTTGACTTGACGACCATGCAGGTGACTTCAGTATTACCCATCAACGCCAATGTCAGCATGGCCGCAACAGGGCCCGGCAATACCGCGCCGCAGCCGCTGACCGGGGCCGAGGTGCTCAACTGGTTCAGCTATGCGCAAGCCAATACCAGCAATCCGGCATTGATCAACGAAGCGAACGAGATCGCGGCGATCATCCAGAACATCTCCAACCATCAGATGATGAATCCGCAGACGACGCATGTCACCTATCTGCTGCGGTCGCCGCCGGGTTACGGCCCGCCTGGGTGGCTCGTCGGGCTGACGGTCCTGTTCTGGACGCTGGCGATCATCGTGGGGGCGATTACCCACGTCCTGCTTGCGGACTGGGGCAGGGGCCGGTACCAGGCGACCCTTACACATCCCGAATAAATATTCAGAATTTCCTCAAGTCCTACCTTGACAGATGCCGAACATTCCCTAACATGGGGAGTGCCTGACATCAACCGAACATTGACCCGAACAAGGAGCAGGACTATGGTAACAGCCTCTACATTAGCCCCGAAAGCAGCCGCGACTGCCGGTAAGCGGAACGGGGCGGCGAAGCGAGAAAGAGGTTTAACCAGCATGGCCAAATCGAACCTACCCGCCGACAAGTCCGATGCCGGGCGGAAACAGGCCCTGGACCGGGCGGTCTCACAGATCGAGAAGAACTTCGGCAAGGGGGCGATCATGCGGCTGGACGACGACCCGTCCAACCTGCCCCCGGGTATCTCCACCGGGGCCCTGAGCCTGGACCTGGCGCTGGGCGGACGGGGGATCCCCTCCGGGCGTGTGATCGAGGTGTTCGGGCCGGAGTCGTCGGGTAAGACGACGCTGAACCTGCACGTCATCGCCAGCGTGCAGAAGGCCGGGGGCGTGGCGGCGTTCATCGACGCGGAGCACGCGCTGGACCCGTCCTGGGCCAAGCGATTAGGCGTGAATATCGACGACCTGCTGGTCAGCCAGCCGGACACGGGCGAGCAGGCCCTTGAAATCTGCGAGCTACTGGTCCGCTCCAACGCGGTGGACCTGATCGTGATCGACTCGGTCGCGGCGTTGATCCCACGGGCCGAGATCGAGGGCGAGATGGGCGACAGCCACGTCGGCCTGCAGGCCCGTCTGATGAGCCAGGCGCTGCGTAAGCTCACCGGCGCGATCAACCAGAGCAAGTGCACCGTCGTCTTCATCAACCAGATCCGCGAGAAGATCGGCGTGATGTTCGGCAACCCCGAAACGACCCCCGGCGGCCGGGCGCTGAAGTTCTATTCCTCGGTGCGTCTTGATATCCGCCGGACCGGCAGCATCAAGGACGGCGACCAGGCCGTGGGCAACCGCGTCCGCGTGAAGGTCGTGAAGAACAAGGTCGCGCCGCCGTTCCGCCAGGCCGAGTTCGACATCATGTTCAACGAGGGCATCAGCGCGACCGGCGACCTGCTGGACCTGGCGGTGGAATCCGACGTCGTGCAGAAGTCCGGGGCCTGGTTCAGCTTCAACGAGGTCCGCCTTGGTCAGGGCCGGGAGAACAGCAAGGCGTTCCTGAAGGAGAACCCGGACCTGTTCGACGAGATCAAGAAGCTGGTGCTGATCGAGAAGGGTGTAGTCGATCCCGCCCCCGGAAGTGACCCCGGAAGTGACTCCGGAAGTGACTCCGCCGACGGCCTGAGTGACGACGACGAGCTGGTGCCGGCCGAGCTTGATGGGAAGTAAGTTCGAGTAACTGGCCGATGGAGGCCGGGCTGGGTTACAATCGCGAACGTGCGATTTAACCCTTCAATCCCCGGCATCTTCAGGCAGAGCAGCGTGATGAGGCATACTTGGTGTATGGGAGCGGCCCACGTGGCCGTGACGGCTATCTTTGTGTTCATTGTGTGTGCGGCTGTGCCGGGTTGCTCGGCGAGCCGTGTTGGGAGCGCTACGGGGCAAGACGGGGGGTTGGATGTGATCGTGCACGAGTGGGGCGAGCATCTGCAGGACGCAGGTGCCGCCACGCATCCGCCGCTGGTCGAGATGAGCGGGATCGCCCGCAGCCGGACTTATCCGGATGTCTGGTGGGTCCACAATGACAGCGGCGACGAGCCCCGCCTCTACGCGATCAACAGCAAGGCCCAGGTTGTCATGCCGCCGTGGCAGACAAAGCGTCACTTCGCGGACTCGCCGGAAGAGGGCAAGAAGCCGTGGCCTGGGATCCTGCTGCTTAACAGCACGAACCAGGACTGGGAAGACATCACGCTGCTTGATGGCCGGCTGTATGTGTGTGAAGTCGGCAACAACGGCAACGCGAAGCCCGACCTTGGGTTTTACGTTGTGAACGAGCCGAACCCCCTCGCGATCGACCTGGGCGTTCGGCCGATCGCATTCATCCCTATCGCCTACCCGGATCAGCACGACTACCCGCCGCTGCCGCCGGACGACTGGCGGTTCGATTGCGAGGCCGTGTTCGTAAGCGACGGCAAGCTCTACCTGCTGACTAAGTACCGGGCGGACCAGCAATACAACGTGGGCGCCACCGGCACAACCCTGTACCGACTGGATACGATGCACGCTGACCGCGTCAACACGCTGACCCTGATCCACCGAGCCGACGGGCTACCGATCGTGCCGACCGGGGCCGACCTATCGCCTGACGGCCGCCGGCTGGCGGTGATGAGTTACGACTCGGTCTGGCTGTTCGAGAAGCCCGAGAAGGACGACGACTGGCTGTCAGGTAGGGCGACGCAGCTGAAACTGCCCAAGGACCGGATCAAGCAGGCCGAGGGCCTCTGCTGGGATGGCGACAACACACTGCGGATCAACAACGAGCAGCGGGGGGTGTTAACGCTAGACGTAACGGAGGACCTGTTGTGTGAGGCAGTTATGGAACTGGAGGCGGACGACTGATCTCGCCGAATAAATAGCCAGCATGAACGGCCCGGATTACATCGTGGATATCGACGGGGTGAGTACCCCGCAGGGCCAGGGGGCCGCTGAGGACCAGTCGAACCTGCGTGGTCGGCCGTGGCTGGCGGTCCAGTGGAAGTGCTGCAGCACGTACAGCCGGATCTACCGCAACGAGGCGGGGACGCGGTATGAGGGGCGTTGCCCGAAGTGCCAGCGGCCGGTGAGCGTGCGTGTCGGGCCGGGGGGGACGAATCACCGGTTTTTCGAGGCGGGATGATCTTTGGCCTAACTCTTTGGCCAAGGTCTTGCATCAATTCATCCGGCAGGAAAGTAGATAGAACGCGAGCCTGTGTGCCGGGCCCGCGCTAGCTTGTTGTCATCAAGGTGTTTCGGTTGAGGTTGCCGCGGCCGGGGGCGTATGAGCCGATGCCTCGGTCTGCTCGTTGTCTTCCGGTTCGGGCTCTTGAGAAGTGTCGGCTCTCTCTTCGGCGACGGCGCGGTATTCGACAAATCGCTCATCAACGATCGGTGTATCTTCAGGGAAAGGGATACGGTTCAGGTCAACGATGTCACCATCGACGATCAGTTCGATGAACCGGGTCCGCATCCATCGTGAGCGTACCGGCCGGTCGCCTGGGATCGGCGTCTCCTTCATCGACACGTCCTTTGCCATCTTGGGGGGGCACCAGATACGGACACCGGCCTTAACGGTTGTCCCCAAGCTCTCGGAAGGCGCGCGCAGAAGGATTAACGGGGCCCTCTCGCTTTTTACTTTCAGGATATGAGGCCAGGCGGCCTCGAAGTCTTCGCGGTCGTCAAATAGCAACTCGTGGATCGGCCTATCGATCGCACCGCCCACCAAGGTTCGCGATTGGGCCCGGATCGGTTCCAACTCCTCCGGCCAACTCTCGGGCCAGGCGCCTTGTTCATGCACGGAATACATGGCATAGGTGATCGTCGAAATGCAACAGATCATAATGGCCGTGAATGCAGTTCGTAACCTCATTGCATGATCTCCTGTGTCTGAGGGGTTAAACACGTGGTCACAAGCATTGACGACCAGGTGGCTATTGCGCTCGAATCATTTCGTGGTGAATTCTGAATTTTTACAGGACAGAATCATGACGGCCCGGCTCTGTTGGCACGGCGATCTGCGATCGCCCGCTAAACGGTGGTGCGTTGTCTGGATGACGTCGTGCGGATCAATCTACTCGTGATATTTGATCTGTGGGGGGCTGGCGATTTATTCTCAGGGCATGTTCACTGACGGTGCATTGAGCTCTGCCCACGCTTGGGCATCGAGCAGCACGTATTGGCCGTCGTCTTGCACAACGGTGTCAGGCAGGCACAGAGTCGTAAACAGGTGCGGGTCCATCCATTCGCGGTCGAGCATGATCCAGGCGGCGTCGTAATGCTTGATGATGTGGTTGCGTTGCCGGGGGTCGGTGGTCGGGTTGAAGAAGGCCCGGAGGTCGGCGACGCGCTGGGTCTGGTCCAGTGAGAAGTATTCCAGGTGCAGCGCCGCGACGAGCCTGCCTTCGAACGACGGGACGGGCCAGCCGGTCATGGGCTGCGCGATCACGACATCGCCGGGCTGGATATGAGGGCTGAGCAGTGCGTGGTAGGTTTCGCGGATGCGCGGCTGTTTGTCTTCCTTGTTGAGTGCGGGTGCGATCCACTTGCGGGCGAGGTGGGGCTGGCTCGCGGTGAGATAGAAGTTGGGCAGGGAGAAGGCGATCAGCAGCGCAAGCCCGGTGACCTCGAGCAGGGCGGGGTTCATCACTTCCCGGTCGTGGCTGTACAGCCGGCGGAAGACCTGGGGCCAGGTGCGCGGGTCGAACGTACCGGCCTGGTAGAGGTAAACGCCCGCGGCGGCCTGCGGGAAGATCAGGCCCGCCAGCGGCAGCCGGGCCAGTGTGGGTGAGCCTAATAGTGCGCCACCCAGGGCGAGCAGCAGCACCGCTCCGGTTGCGTAGATACAGGTTCGGACGAAGGGCTGATCGCGGAGTGTGAGCGTGACGACCGCGCCGAGGATCGCGGGCATGCACCAGGCCAGGAGCATGGTGCGGAAGATGACGGGGTTGTACCAGTACCAGCTTTCGGGGGTATGGGTGAAGGCGTGGACGAAGTTGTACCAGGGCCAGGCGGTTGCCAGAGCGAAACTCAGCACGGAAGCGAGCAGGACGGCGGCGATGCGGCGCGGCCGGCCTGCCTGCCCTGAAGCGATCGCCGTCACGAGCAGGCCCAGACCTCCCATGGCGGCGCTCATCGCGTGTGTCAGCAAAGCCAGCGCGAGGACGATGGCGGTGACGAGGGTAAATAGGATCAGCCCCGCGCCGCGCAGGCGTGCGAGCCAGGCCCATGAAAGGATCATGACAGGCATGACCAGCGCGGACGGGTTGACCTGGTGCCAGGGCAGATCGCTGAGTGCGAGGCTGTTGGCGTAGCCGGGCGGGAAGCCGTAGAGGAACAGGATGCAGAGCAGGACGCAGGGCCCGGCGTTCTGCAGGTTGTAGGCGCGCAGCCAGACCCAGACCGCCGTCAGCATCAGCAGCATGTTAAAGACGGCGGCGGCGCTGAGCGCGTCGTAGGCATCCAGCCCCGTGGTCCGGACGATCAGGGCGAGCACCACGGTATAGGGCGAAAAGCGTATCGTCGGCTCGTCGGATGCGTAGGTGGGGTTGCCCGGGTCAGTGAGGTTTTCACTCATCACAAGCACGGCCCGGTGGTGTTCCCATGCGTCGGCGTCGAGCTTCTCCGAGCGGTTGCCTGTGAGCAGCGCCACGAAAACCAGCAGCAGCATCGACATCGCCAGGTAAAGAACCAGTGCGCTCCGACTGACGGGCGTGTTTGTGTCGGCCCCTGGAAGTTCCGGCCGGGTGTGTTCCTTGCTGGTGTCTGTCACGGCGCGTATTTATCCGATTTGGCGTGTTGGAAACCGGTCGTCATGATCCAAGGCCGGCGACGCCTGAGCATCAGCCCTCGGCGTCGGCGAGGTTCAGGTCGGCGCGGAACTCGGTGGCGGTCTGAGCGGTGAGGACGTGGCCTCGGATGGTGTCGTTCTGGAACGTGCGTGCAAACAGGGCGAGCAGCTCGATCTGGCTGTCGTGGTCGGACTCTGGGGTGAGCAGCAGGCCGATGAGGTTGGCGGGCCGGCCGTCCTGCGAGTCGAAGTCGATGCCGGTGGTGCTTCTACCGATGATCAGGCAGGGCTTGGCCAGGCCGTCGAGCCTTGCGTGAGGTACGGCGAGGCCGTTGGGCAGGCCGGTGTGCATCGCACGTTCGCGCTTGATGGCGGCCTTGGCGATGAGGTCCTTGGATAAACCGGTCACTTCCGCGGCGCGTCCGGCGAGCTCGGTGATGGCGTCGGGAGGGGTGCTGGCGGTCATGTTGATGACGATGTTGCGGTCGGCGATGACATCCATGAGCCGCAATTTGGTCTTGGTCTTGAGCACGGCCTGCATGGCGGGGCCGGCGAAGAGGCTGGTGGCGAGCGCCATGATGACCACGGCGACGAGCAGTTCTTCGCCGATGAGCCCGGCGCTGAAGGCGAGCTGGCCCAGGATGATGCCGACCGCGCCCTGGCAGGTCATGCCGAACGCCGTCGCCCAGCTTTCGCGTTTGCTCATGCCGGCGAGCTTGGCCCCGAGGTAGCAGCCGCTGGACTTACCGATAAAGGCGACAGACAAGACAAGCAGCACAATGCTGAGATTGAACGCTACGACGAAGTTGATCCGCAGGCCGATGCTGGCGAAAAAGATCGGTGCGAAGAAGTTGGTGACGAACTGGTGGATGGTTTCGCGGGTCCGCTCACGCAACCGGGGTGAGTCGCCGATGGCGACGCCGGCGATGAAGGCACCGAAGATCGAGTGGATGCCCAGATGCTCGGTGATGGCGGCGCACCCCAGCGCGACCACGGAGACGAACCCGAGCACACCGCCTGGCCAGCTCCAGCGGGACTGAATATGCGGCAGCGCTTTATGGCACAGCCAGCGGCCGACTGTGATCATCAGCAGCAGGAACGTCAGCGTCAGCGCGATCGTGGTCCAGACGGAAACCTGCGGCCCGGCAAGGTCTCCGGTCGGGAGCAGCGCCAGCACGACGGCGAACCCGATCCAGCCGACCAAGTCGTTGAGCATCGCTGAAGAAATGATCAGCATACCCAGGTCGCTCTTTGCAAGGTTCAGGTCCATGAGAACCTTGGCGATGACCGGCAGGGCGGTGATGGACAGCGCGATCCCGACGAAGATGGCAAATGGCAGCGGCGCTTTTTGTCCCATCTCGCCCGCGCCCAGGACGTCCGGGATGCCGAAAGCCATGGCGAAACCCAGTGCGAACGGGACGATCACACCCAGCATGCTCACGAAGGCGGTCGCTTTCCCCTGGCGTCTGACCGTAGACAGGTCCACCTCGAGGCCGACGACCAGCAGCAGCAGCGTGGCGGAGATCACCACGAACCCGTCCAACGCGACACGGCCCGCTTCACCGGCGGAGGCGGGGAATATCCATTCCATCGTCTCGGGGCTGATGAAGCCCAAGACCGTCGGGCCCAGCAGGACGCCGGCCAGGATCTCGCCGAGTACCATCGGCTGCTTGAGCCGTCTGGATAGCTCGCCGAGCAGGCGGGACAGGCCCAACAGCACGGCAAGTGCAACCATCAACCGGGTGATGTCCGAGGCATCAAGCGAGGCAGCGGCGAGTAGATTCATGCGTGGCACCGATCCGATCAAACGCCCACATGGGGCGGGGGGGAACTCTTGGATGACAAGATAGCTAATTCAGCGTGTTTTGGCGCAGACGATCAGCAAGCACGAACCATCGGCAGGACGTATAAGTAGTGACCCACAGGCGATCAAGCCTGATTCCCCATAGCCATGTGCTAGAATAGAGGTATGGTGGAGGATTCCCCACAACATCAGACCCCGGCCCCCGGAACCCCCGGAAGCCCCGGCCACCCTGGAAGCCCCGGACCTTCCGAATCACGCTGTGTCGTGCTGACCGGGCCCAACGGCTCGGCGCCGGCCGACCTGCTCAGCGGACTCAGCACACGGGGCGTGAGCACGATCGTGGTGAATCACCCGGCCTCGGCGATGGTTGAATTAGCTCGGGAGGCGGCCGGGATCCTGGTCGTGGTCGAGCCCACTCGCCACCCTTACCTCCAAGAACTTATCACAGCGGTCAAACGCTACCACCCCCTCACCGTCCGCTGGGGCTATACCGCGGCGGTGTCATCGGGTCTGCCGCAGCTCCAGGCACTGACTAAAGATGCATCGGATACCCCGGGCCCGTTTCACGTAAATGAGCAGGACGGCTCCGCTTGTCAGCCGGACCCGCAGGGCAAGTACCTGGTGCCGGACCCGAAGTCGCCGCTTGGCCGGGCTCAGGCGCAGGTGCCCCGAGAGCGCGTGCGATCCTTGGTGGTGAAGGTCCGTGAGACCTCGGAAGCGGACGAGCCGCTAATCAGCGAAGAAGAGCTGGCGATGCTGCTCGGCCCGACACCGGACGACTCGGGGGAGACACCATGAGCGCAGCGGCTGACTACAACGCAGCGGTATCAGGAAGCTCATCCAGCCAGGAGGGCATGAGCCGCCGAGTGTTGATCGTGGAAGGCACGACGCACACAGACCGGCTGTCGGACTTGGCCGAGGGGCTTGGCCTCTCGTGGGAAGTAGCGCCGTCGTATTTGTCGGCGCTTGGCGCACTGTCTTCGGACACGGCCGGCATCCTGATCGGGCCGGGCGATGTCTGGCGCGGCTCGCTGGACACGGTGGTGAATAGCGCGAAGACGCTATCGCCGGGCATTCAACTCGTGGCGGTGTGTGAGAGCGACGATACGGACCACCAGCAGGCCGCGGTGCAGGCGGGGTTTGACCATCTGCTGACGCCGCCGTTCCGTGTTGAAGCGCTCACGGCCATGCTGCACGGCCAGCCTATCGAGCCGGTGCAGGAAGACACTCAGGCCGATGACGAAGCGCCGGGCGACATCGACCTGATCGATGCGCTGTTATCCGGCAAGGGGCATATGACCGACGTCGCTGCGAGGATGATCGCATCACACACGGGACTGCAAGGCCTGGGCATCCGGCCGAACGACGGCGAGGCGCCCGAGGGGCATGCGTGTGTCGAAGTGACGTATCAGGGTACACCGGTTGCCAAGTTGTTTGCCGCGCCGCCGGCGACAGAGGAGCATCTGCATCCCTGGGCCGACTGGCTGGGCAGGTGGCTGGCGCTACGTGACCAGTTCACGGGTCTGCAGGCGATGGCGTTGCGAGATGAACTGACCGGCGTGTGGAACCGGCGGTACTTCAACCGTTTCCTGGATCGCATCCTGAAGCGGGCCCAGGATGACCGCTCACAGGTGACGCTGCTGGTTTTCGATATCGATGACTTCAAGCTCTACAACGATCACCACGGCCACGGCACGGGCGACATGGTCCTGCGCGAGACGGCGCGGCTGATGGGTTCGGTGGTCCGCGAGCATGACGTGGTGGCACGTATCGGCGGGGACGAGTTTGCCGTGATCTTCTGGGATAATGAAAAGCCGCGCAAGCCCCACAGCGAGCACCCTCATGACGTCGTGGAGATGGCGCGGCGGTTCCAGAACGAAATCTGCTCGCACCGCTTCCCCAAGCTGCTTGACCAGACTATCGGTCGGCTGACCGTGTCCGGCGGGCTGGCGAGCTTCCCCTGGGACGGGCGGACCGCTGAGGACCTACTCGAACGCGCCGACGCCATGGCCCTGCAATCCAAACGACAGGGCAAGAACGCGATCACCTTCGGCACCGGGCCCAAACGCGCCAGCACCTGATTGCAGCCGCCGGGGAACCGTTCCATCTCAAACCGCCATTTTGTCGCCGTGCCAAGACCCGGCGAATCCGCTACATTACACAGCTAAGGCGTCGTGGAATCGGCCAAGAGCCGGCCTCGCGACCGCCAAACCATGCTACGTCCAACCCCACCCCCTCATACAAGGGCCATCGATTAATGTCGTTTGATTCCACGATCCACGCCAAGGCGGTTGAATTGACCAAGTTGAGTTACGAGATGACGGCCGCCGCCGGTTCGGGCCACCCGACCAGTTGCGCCAGCCTCGCTCACCTGGTCGCGGTATTGATGTATCAGCAGATGCGCTACGAGCCGGTGAATCCCGGTCACCCCAGCAGCGACCGCCTTGTGCTTAGCGAGGGTCACGCTGTGCCGGTGGTGTATGCCGCGTGTACGGACCTGGGGATCCATATCGGCAAGGACAAATCGAATCTGCGGGCTATGACCCGGGCGGATGCGATGTCGCTTCGTGAGATCGGCTCGGTGGTGGACGGCCACCCGAACCCGGCGGAGGGTTTCCCCTTCTTCGACACGGCGACCGGCTCGCTGGGACAGGGCCTGTCACATGCCGCGGGGCTCGCTGCTGCCGCGAAGATCGACGGGCTGGATAAGCGCATCTACTGCCTGATCGGCGACGGCGAGGCGCGCGAGGGGCAAATCTGGGAAGCGGTCGACTTTATCCGGGATCACGGGCTCAAGGCTGTGTGCCCGATCTTCAACTGCAATGTGTACGGCCAGTCCGACAAAGTAAGTCATCAACAGTCGCCGGAGGTGCTGGCGGCGAAGTTGGAAGCGGCGGGTTACGAGGTGCTATCAATCGACGGGCATGTACCGTCGCAGGTGCAGTCGGCCTATGCACGGCACGCCGAAGCGCAGGACCAGGCGGACGCCAACCCCGTGGCGATCGTTGCGAAGACGCTCAAGGGCTGGGGTAGCGCGTCGCAGCAGGGCCAGGGGCATCACGGCAAGCCTGCGACCGGCGATGAACTTACTCAAGCGATTGAAGAACTGGAAGCGACCGGGCGTTCGCTTGGCGCGATCTCTGATACGCCGCTGAAGATCGGCATGATGTCGCCGAAGAAGCCCGAGCCGGCTCAGCCGCAGGCGGTGGTCGGGTTCGAACAGGCGATGAAGCAGTTCGGGCATGAGTCGGCCCTGGAAAGTGGGCGGTTCGCGACACGGCGGGCTTATGGCGTAGCGCTTCGTGCCTTGGGACACACCCACCCGGGCGTGGTCGCGCTGGATGCGGACGTCAGCAACTCGACGTTTGCCGACATGTTCATGAAAGACGAAGCGCTAATGGATCGGTACCTGGAGTGCCGGATCGCGGAGCAGAACATGTTCTCGGTGGCGGCGGGTCTAAGCGCGGCGGGCAAGACGCCGTTCTGTTCGACATTCGCGAAGTTTGCGGTGCGCGGGTATGACCAGATCGAGATGGCAGTGAACAGCGGGGCGAACTTCAAGGTCGTCGGATCGCATGCGGGCATCAGCCTGGCGGCGGACGGGCCCAGCCAGATGTCGTTGCCGGACGTAGCGTGGTTCCGTGCGTTCAGCACGATGAAGCGCCAGAACGGCACGCCGGGCTTTTATGTGCTGCAGCCGAGCGATGCGTACCAGGCGTATGCCCTGACCGTGGCGATGGCGGGGTACGATGGGCCTTGCTACATGCGAACGCTGCGGCCTGAGACAGAGTTCCTGTACGGGCCGGAGGACACGTTTACGCTCGGCGGGCACGAGGTGCTGGTCGAGGGGCGCGACCTGCTGATCATTGCCTCGGGCTACATGGTACATGAAGCGAACAAGGCGCTGGATGAGCTGGACGCCCAGGGGATCGACGCGACGCTGGTTGACCTCTACTCGTTGCCCTTCGACGGTGAAGCGATCCTGGACCTTGCAAATCAGAACAACGGTATGGTCCTGACGCTGGAAGACAACTACGGCGGGGGGATCGGCTCAGCCGTCGCCGACGTTGCCTCGGAAGACGGCGGCGGCTTCACTGTGCAGCAGCTTCACGTCCGCAACCTGCCCAAGAGCGGGCGCACCGCCGACGACGTGATGTCGTATTGCGGCGTTAGCGCGGACGATATCGTGAAGAAGGCGATGTCGATGCTGGAGTTGAGTGCGACGTGATCAGGCGGCTTGCCTGTATGGGTAGCGAGCAGTGACGTGATCGGCTCGTCCCATTACGCTGTCATAAACGGCCTGAATCCGGGCCATTCGCTTGGTGAAGCTGAAGGCATTGTGGACTCGCTGGCTTGCCTTGTGTGCAAAGGATCGATGCTGTGCAGGATCAGCAAGCAGTGGGTTGATCTGACTTGCCCAGGACCGGTCGTGGTCGCTGAGGATGATCCCGCAGTTGCCATTATCCAGTAGGTCGCTGACACCGCCAACATTGGTTGCCGCGACGGGCACACCCATGGCCATAGCTTCGAGCACGACATTGGGCAGGCCTTCTGTCCGGCTTGGCAGGAGCAGTGCGTCGAGCGCTTCGTAGACCTGCCGTGTGTCGCTCTGCCAGCCCCAGAAGTGCACGTGATTGGCTGTCCCAAGTTTCTGGGCGAGTTGCTCGAGCCGCTCGCGCTCGGGGCCGTCGCCAATGAGATGCAACTCGACCCGTGGGTGCTCGGCGAGCTGGGCGGGCATCATGTGGATTGCACGGTCCACGCCCTTTTCCGGGCTCAGCCTGCCGATCACACCAATGGCGAAGCGGCTGCGGTCCATCCCGAGTTCGTATTTTGCATCGGTCAATGAGCGGGTGCGGTGGTACTCGTTGGAATCGATCGCGTTTGGGATGTAGGTGAGCCGATCCGGATTGACGCCGTGTCGGGCGCAGTGGCTAAGCAGCTGCGGGCTGACGGTGATCACACGGTCGTAACCGAGCATGGCGAGGTTGTCGAGGTGGTAGTACAAGCGCGTGCGCCATGTTTCACGGGTGAAGCCGTGCGCCGTGGTGATGAGTTTCATCTTGTGGAAACGTTTGAGCAGCAGGCCGATGAGGTTTGACTTGTAGTCGTGGCCGTGCCAGATATCGATGTCCAGGTCCCGGCAGAGGTTCAGCAGGGCGCCGATGCTGTGGTGATCGATTGCGCCGGTTTCAGGGACCTCGTAGAGCGGGCAGCCGTGGCTCTTTGCGGTGTCGCGGATGACGCACATGCCGGGATCGCCTTGCGGGTACAGGTAGGCGGCGGTCATGTGGTAGCGCGAAGCGTCGGCGTACTGGGGGCTACGCAGGATGGTCTTCTCGGGACCACCACCGCAGCCGGTGACGACACGGACATGGAGCACGTTCACGGGGCGCGTCTTCTTGGCGATTGGACGGATGACCGGGTGCTTGACGTGCAGGCTAGGTGTAACGGCTGCGACCGGTTTTACGGCCGGTTTGACGGCTCGGGTGTATACTTCCGGGGGCCGGGTGTGTACTTCCGGGGGCGCAACGGAGCCCTTGCCCTCAGGGAAGAGGTCGGCGGCGGTGAGCTTCAGGGGCTGGCGGGGTTGATCGGGCATGGGTGTTAGAGCATGAAACCCGGGCAGGTGGCGCAGGCGTTGTTCTGGGCCTCGTCCTCGGTGAGCCGTTTCTTGAAGCTGCGTCGCGCCATGCGGTATCGCTTACCGTTCCAGATCTGAGCGAAGCCCTGTTCGAAGACATCGCCCATGTCTTCATCCGGCGCGAACGAGCCGCAGCAGGTGACGACCTGACCGTCCCAGTTGATCACGCTCTGACGCCAGGGCCAGGGGCAATCGAAAGGCTTCTGCCCGTTGTAGTCGCCGTCCTCGGCCTTGCCGGTCTCGCGCATCTGCTTGTAGGGCTCAAGCACGAAGGATTGATCTTCAGGCAGCCAGTGATCCAGATGCGACTTGACCTTCTTCTTAAGCAGGTCATCCGCCAGTCCCAACGGCTGCAGCTTCTTGTCCTTGTCCTGGAAGCGTGTGTTCATGGACGCGGTGGAGAAGACGGCCTTGCAGCCAAGGTCGTCGGCGAGTTTCTGGAACGTGTCGCGCTCGTGCTCATTGTGCCGAGTAACGACGAAGTTCAACTGGATCATCGGGGTGCGGCTGCCCATGCGGTCGCGTGTATCGATGATGTGCTTCACCTTGGCGACGGCGTCGTCGAACGACTTGCCGGGCTGGTAGGCTTCGTAGGTCGCCTGGCTTGCGCCGTGCAGTGAGCAGGTGAGGGTATCGAGGCCGGACTCGACGAGCATCTCTGCCTGGCTCTTCTGGCCGGGCTTGGGGTTGAGCTTGAAGGCGTGGAGATTCGAGCTGATGTAGGTCCAGATGCCGTTGTCGTGGGCGTAGCGGATCATCTTATAGATGTCCGGGACGATCAGCGGGTCGCCCCACATGGACAGGTCCAGGTCGCGCAGGTGCCACTTCATGCTCTTGATCAGGCCCTTGAGTCGGGCGAGTTCCATACTGCCTTTGGGTCGACCTTCCAGGCCGATGCCGGTGGGGCAGAGTTGGCACTTGGTGTTGCAGATATTGGTCGGCTCAATCTTCATCGAGTACGGCCGACCGATCACACGCTCGGTCTTGAAGTAGAACTGGAGATTGACCAGCGCCATGTTGGCGAGCTTAAGCGTGGTGAGATAACGGTGGTTACGCCAGACATGGAAGACGCCGCGTGCGAGGAAGTCGACGGCTGCGGCGGCCTTGTTCATCAGCGGCAACCGGGCGCGGCGGGCTTTCCACCGTCCGGTGGCGGCGACGGTCTGGGCCAGGGAACGCTCGAGTTGTGTACTGATTGCGGTCATGTCTTGCGTATCGATTTCTTATGGATTGGTCACGGTCTGTGTATTTGCCACGGGCAGGGCGGGGCGGACCCAGTTGTGGCCTTGCTCGGTCTCGTCTTCGGATTCCTCGGTCGCGGGTGCGAGTACCTGGTCGAGGTGCTTACGCATAATCCGCGGCAGCACACCGGCCATCACAAGCAGCAGCCAGGGCGTTTCGAACATCTCCAGTGAGAGGAACATCCCGTCGAAAATAAAGATCACCAGGCTGCCCTGACACGCCAGGCAGATGCGAGAGGCGTGCTGGATTGTCGGCTTCTTGTCTTCATCAGCATCCTGTAGCGCATCGCGGCACATCATGCGCGAGACGCGGAAGTTCCACATCCCGTAGCCCAGCATGAACAGGTATATGGTGGCGGCGGGGATGCCGGTATCCGCTGCGATCTGCAGGTACTGGTTATGAATGGTACGGCCCATCTTGTCGGCGCCGTAGTTGTGTGTGTACTGGTTGGAGTTACGGATGCCCTTGCCCAGGACCGGGTTCTCCCAAGCGATCGTCCAGGCGGCGGCCCAGGAGTCGAATCGCGACTGGGCAGAGGCGTCGGTCTTGTAGTTGGTGGTTGACAAGAAGCGTTCTTTGATCTGTGGGCCCGCCATCACGGACACGGCCAGCACCAACGCGACGGCTGCACCGACGGCGTGCCAGCGCGGGCGATGGTGGATCAGGACCCAGGTGATACCGACCGCAGAGGCGAGCATGGCTCCGCGCGAGTAAGTCATCATCACCGCGTGCATCATGACAAGACCGAGCGTCCCGCAGACGATCAACGGCCACCATTGCCAGATATTCCGCATGGGTGTCAGTGCGAAGCAGTAGGCGAAGGGGATGCCCATTGCCAGCAGCAGGCCCGCTCCGTTGTTATCCAGGCCGCCGTAGCCGTAGTGGAAGATGTTCAGGCGTCCGCCCTGGAAGAAGTACAGGAAGTTGATCTCCCAGGCGATGTAGCCCAGCATGAGCATGATCATCAGTGCCAGTAGTTTGATCTGCCAGAAGTGTTCGATGACCACGCTGGCGACACAGGCGATGACCAGAATCTTGGCGTACTCGATGGCCCAGCCCTGTGCGATCTGTGGGTTGAAGGCGGTGATGGTGCTGAGCATGACCAGAAGACCGTAAGCCACGATCAGACTGATCATGACATTAAGCGCACTGCGCGAGATCAGGCGGCTGAGGTGCAGCCAGAAACTGATGAGCGTGATCATGGCGGCGAGCAGCGACCAACGGATGTTGCCGTCAAGGGCCCATTCCCAGAGGTGCTGAGGGCGGAGCACGGCCAACGTGTAATACAACAACACACCCCAGAAGGGTGTCTGCAGCGCACCGACAGCACCGAACACCGTCATCAGGCTTAGCAGAATCAGTTGTTTCATTCCGTTGCCTTCAACATCACTGGAATACTTCGCGACCTCTCCCAGTGTCGCTGACAACATATCGAGTCCCGGTATATTCATGACTTCTCCCATCCTTCATGTCTGCTCATCCGTCGAGTATCGGATGGCGCCGGTCTGCTCTATGCCTCCATGGGTCCTACCATCTCACTTGCGTCGGTCGGTTATCAGGCCGCCTTCCGGGCGTCCTGCTGCTTATCTTGACTGCTACCGCTGAAGACCTGATCCGGCTGCATGGGGATCGGCGCGGGTGCGTGATCACTGGTTTCGCCGGGCTGAACCACGGGCGGGGCTGACGTGAACAGGTTGTATTTAAGGATACACCGCAGGGCCGACACGCCGTCGCGCCAGGTGATCTTCTTGCCTTCTTCGTAGGTCCGCCCGGCGTAGCTGACGGGGACCTCGTAGATCCGTGCCTTCATCTTCGCGACCTTGGCGGTCATCTCCGGTTCGAGGCCGAAGCGTGGCTCGGTGATGCTCAATCGCTGCACGACCTTGCGGGTGAAGACCTTGTAGCAGCACTCCATGTCCGTCAGGTTCAGGTTCGAGAGCATGTTGCTCATGAGGGTGAGGGTCTTGTTGGCGACGGAGTGCCAGTAGTAGAGCACCCGCCGGTTGTCACCGATGAACCGCGAGCCGAAAACGACGTCGGCCTTGTTCTCAACGATCGGGGTAAGCAAACGCATGTAGTCGCGCGGGTCGTACTCGAGGTCTGCGTCCTGGATCAGCACGATGTCGCCGGTGGCGAGTTTCATGCCGGTGCGGACACCACCGCCCTTGCCCTGATTCTGCTCGTGGAAGTGGATGATGTAGTCCGGACGCTCACGGACCAGGCTGGAGAGGACCTCACGTGTGCCGTCGGTCGAGCCGTCGTCGACAATGACGACCTGTCGCTCAAGACCGTCGGGCAGTTCTGCGGCATCGACACGCTGCAACACCTGTGGCAGTAGGTCACGCTCGTTATAGACCGGGATGATGACGCTGAGAGTCTGAGGCATGGTGGTCTCCAATACTTGGCCGTGCCTGACGGCTTGTTCCACACAACCTCTACAGTCGGCACAAACGACACACGCCTTTATCTTGCAATCATCCGATCGCATGGCCGATAAGTCGGGGGGTTGTTGACGACGGTTGGGAGCGGAATCGGTGTTACATACGAGCTAATCGCTGCAATCGATCCAGCCGATACAAACGATGTCCGGGGCCATGCACGGACCGATAAGCCGTGTTGCCATTGTTCAAGCGTCTATCTGGAATCGCACCATGACCCAGGCCGACACACGACCCTTACGTATCTGTCCCAAGAGCCTCGCGGAAGACGCCTACGAGGTGGAGCCGGTCAACTCGTACGAAGCCGACGCATCGACGCATGTGATCGGGGACTCGCTTGAAATGATCGAGTCGCTGGACGCGTACAACCGCTGGGTGTTCGACCTGCTCAAACCGCATGTTAGCGGCCGGGTACTGGAAGTAGGTTGCGGGACAGGGAACATCACGAAGTTCATCGCCGAGCAGGCGGACGAAGTTGTCGGGATCGATCCGGTGGGACGGTTCATTCAGCGATTCAAGGCTCGGTTCGCGCGTCAGACAAACGTGATGGCTCATCAGTACACACTTGCTGAAATGCCCGATCCTGAAGAGCAAGCCGATCGTTTTGACTCGGCGGTCAGCTGCAACGTGTTTGAACACATTGAAGATCATGTCTCGGCCCTGAAGCAGGTAGCCGATCAATTGAAACCGGGCGGGAAGGCGGTCATCTTTGTGCCGGCCGGCCCGATCGCGTTCGGCAAGCTGGATGACGAGCTCGGGCATTACCGCCGATACTCCATCGGCTCGTTGCGCGAGGCGATGGAAGACGCGGGCTTGACATGGGTCGAAGGGCGGTACAGCAACATGGTCGGGCTGTTCGGCTGGTGGCTGAACAGTGTGATCCTCCGCAAGACCCATGTGCCGGGCGATCAGGCGAAGTGGTTCAACAAGCTGGTCCCGGTGCTCAGCCGGATCGAGCGCTGGTTCAACCCGCCGTTCGGCCAGAGCGTCATCGGCGTGGCCTGCAAGCCGGTCGAGCCTGCCCTGAAACTGACCGCGCCGATCGAATCTGATGCGACCGGAGACCCGGCGACCTATCGGCGTGCTGCGTAGCTATGCAACTGACGCAAAAACGTTTCGTTGTTCTGCTTGCAGCGATCTTCCTGATCGCGCTGGCTTGTCGTCTAGCGTTGACGCATCAGTTTGTCGGACTCGGTGCACCACCGGATGCGAACGCGAACTCAGACCAGATCGATTACGAACTGTTGACGGTCCACCTGCTGACCGGACAGGGGTATGCCGTGACACCGGGCACGCCGACCGCAAGCCGGACGCCCGGAACGTCGTTGACCCTTGCGCCGGCATATGCATTGTTCGGCCGATCTTTTGCGATGGGGCGTATCTGGTTCTGTCTGCTGTCGGCGGCGACGTGTGTGCTCGTGGCGTGGCTGGGGTCATTGATCGGCAACCGCGTGATCGGATTACTGGCGGGACTTGGTTTGGCGTTGTATCCGGGGCATGCCTACAACGCGATGCACTTCGTGAGCGAAACACCATTTGGATTCTGGTTCGTCCTGGCGATGATCTTCACGGTGCTGGCCATGCGTCGAGACAAGGCCGGCTGGAGGATGGACGTACTGGCCGGGGCATGCTGGGCAATGGCTGTGTATACCCGGCCGAATCTGTTGCTGGCGGTGCCCATCGCGGGGGTGTTGGCGGGGATCGCGTTTTTGCTGCGTGACCGTCGGCACCTGATGCGCTTTACAGTACAGGTGGCGGTGCTGTCACTGGTGTTGTCGCCGTGGGTGATGCGCAATGCCGTGGTGATGGGCCAGCCGACGATCTCCACGATCACGGGCTACGGCCTGTGGGGTAGCCATAACGAATTAACGTTCAGCGACCCGGCACACCGTGGCGGGTGGGTGAAGGCGAGCGCTTTGATCGATGATGAGCACCCCCTAACCGGCGATGAGGTGCAGCGAAACAGTCAGGCGACGCACTATGGCGTTGAAGCTATCAAATCGCATGCGGATGAGATGCCCGGGCTGGTCGCTGCAAAGCTCTGGCGTCTTACCACGCCCTTTACGAGTACAGACAACCAAATCGCGCGATGGTCGTTCGCCATAAGCTGGATCGTGGTCGCGCCTGCGATGCTGATCGGGATCGTGACACTCTTATGGCGAAAGCGAGCACGTGCCTGTGTGTTGATGCTGCCGCTCCTCGCGACGGTTGCGAGCACGGTCGTGTTCTACGGAAGCGTCCGGTTCCGAGATGCGATCGCCCCGACGTTGATCGTCTTTGCTGCCGTGGGTGTCGAACGGATAATCAGTATGCTGCGAGGTACCAGCAGCATAGATGTAACGCCGGCAGGGGAATTATCTTCGGATCAAGTCACCGCCCGCGCGGCGTGATGTTGGCAGACTTCAGCGAGGCTGTCACAGATCGCGTGCGCATCTTCCTCAGAATTAAAAGGCCCAAGGCTCAGACGGGTGGTCCCGCCTTTGTCGGCGGTGCCGATGGTTTGATGGGCAAGCGGGGCGCAGTGGATGCCGGAGCGTGTCAGCAGGCCGAAGTCCTGTTCGAGCAGATTGGAGAGATCGTTGGGATCGTCGAAGCCGTCGATGCGGATGCTGAAGACGCCGACGCGGTGATCCACGCCTTGGGGGCCGTAGAGCGTCAGGCCGGGCATGTCGTCGCTTTGCAAGCGGTCGATGATGATGCGGATGAGCTCTTGCTGGTGCTGCCAGAGCTTGTCAACGCCTTGGTCGAGGATCCAGTGCACGCCTTGCGACAGGCCGATGATGCCGGGCGCGTTGTGGCTTCCGGGCTCGAAGCGGTCGGGCAGGAAGTCGGGCTGAGTATCGAGGTCGCTGACTGAGCCGGTGCCGCCCTCCCGGCTGGTCGCCATGCGCGATTCGATGCCGGGGCGGATATAGAGGATGCCGGTGCCGAGCGGGCCGAGTAATCCCTTGTGCCCGGGGCAGGCGAGCAGGTCGATGTTCATCTGCTCGACATCGATCGGGAAGTGCCCGACGGTCTGTGCCGCATCAACCAGGAAGGGGATGCCGTGGGTCTTTGCGATCCTGCCGATCTCGGCGATGGGTTGGAGCGTGCCGGTGACGTTCGATCCATGCACCACAGCGATCAGCGCGGTGTTGGGACGGATGGCTTTCTCGATGGCGGCGGGATCGACCAGGCCGGTGACGGGATCGCAGTGGACGCGCGTCTGTTTGGCGTCGCTCCGTGTGACCAGTTCGTTGAGCGGGCGGAGCACGGAGTTGTGTTCCAGGTAGGTGGTGATGACGTGCGGCTTGCGTTCAGCCGAGCCGTGCACGATACCGCGGATCGCCATGTTTAAGGCGTCGGAAGCGTTAAGCGTGAAGATAACATGCCGGGGGTCCGCACCGTTAATCAGCGTGTTGATCCGCTGCCGGCATTCATCGAACAGCCGGCCGGTCTCCTTGACCTCGTGGTACGCCCCTCGGCCCGGGCTGGCGCCGAGCTCGGTGGCATAGCGCGTCACGGCCTCGAGCACGGCCGGGGGCTTGGGGAAACTGGTCGCTGCGTTGTCCAGGTATCGTCGGATCATCGGATGGATTCTAAGCCACAATCCCGGGTCGGACCACCTCGGCTGAGGCCAAAAACCTGCCGATGATTCCCCGCGATCCCCGAACGGCCGGCCACATTGACACAGCCGATTCGCAGCCGTAGCGTGACCACATGATCTACCGATATCTATGCATGGTTGCGGTGCTGGCGCTGGTTGGGTGCGAGACGGCGTCTTCGCCAGCGGAGCAAGGTGTATCCGGCTCGTGGGATGACCGGACCGGGGCGACAGCGGTGTCGCCACCGATTGCTTATGTCGATGGGCAGGCGGTGACGCGCGAAGACCTGATGCCGACACTGATCGAGGCGGCCGGCGGGACGGCGCTGAGCGAATTGGCGCTGGACCGGCTGGTGATTGAGGCATTAACCGAGAGAGGTTTAGCACTGACGCCGGAGCTGATCGAGCAGGAGAAGGCGCAGATGCTCTCGGCGATGTCCAGCGATCCGGATGAGGCGGTTCGTTTGTTCAATGCCATGCGCACCCAGCGCGGGCTGGGTGATGTGCGGTTTGAGGCGATGCTTCGCCGTAACGCCGGTCTGCGGCTGCTTGTGAAAGATGAGGTCGAGGTTGTCCCTGCGCTGCTTCGTCAGGCGTACGAGATGCAGCACGGGGAGCGATACCGTGTCCGGATCATCGTCGCCGAGACATTGGCGCAGGCGAGCGAGATATTGGAGCTAGCCAAGGCGGGTGAGCCCTTCAGCGATCTGGCGGCAAAGCATTCGACGGATGCCAGTGCAGCACAAGGTGGTCTGCTCTCGCCGATCAGCCCGATCGACCCGACGTACCCGGCGGCGCTGCGGCAGGCGCTTGAGAACATGAAGCCGACAGACATCAGCGAGCTAATCGCGGTAGACGATCGTTTCATAATTATGCGACTGGATGAAGTTCTCCCGGCCGACGACGTCAGCTATGAAGCGGCGCTACCCGGGCTGGTCAGGCAGGTCCGTCGAGAGCTCGAGGGCCAACTCATGCAGCGCACCGCGCGTTCGATGCTCGCAGAAGCTAGAGTAGTGGTGCTGGACCCGGCGTTGGGCAAGGCCTGGCGCAGCCGGCAGGACCAGAGGCGGGGTGAATAGCTCACCCGTCGACCCTGATCCCGCCGATGAGTATCAATCCAAACACACAACCCACGGCAACGTGGCAGACGAGTTTAGTCATGGATATCCAACCCGCTCAACGCATCGACCGCCTCCCGCCCTACGTGCTTGGCAAGCTCAAGCAGCTGATCTATGAACGCCGCAAGGCCGGCGCGGATGTGATCGACCTGAACATGGGCAACCCGACGGACCCGGCCCCGGACCCGGTGGTTGAGAAGATCCGTGAGGCCGTGCTCGATCCGCGCAACAGCCGATACTCCGTGTCCGCCGGCGTGTACAACCTGCGCCGCGATATGGCGATGAAGTATGAGCGAAAGTGGGGCGTGGAGCTTGACCCGGCTACCGAGGTCATCGCGACGATCGGCTCGAAGGAAGGGTTCAGCCATATGTGCCTGGGGCTGCTTGGCCCGGGCGATATCGCCGTGGTCGCGGACCCGGCGTTCCAGATCCATACCTATGCCGTGGTGCTGGCAGGCGCGAGCACGGTGTCGGTCCCGTTGGGCAATGACGATGCGTTCTTAAAGCGCATCGACGATGTGCTGCGCCACCTGACGCCCAAGCCCAAGGTCGTCATCCTCAACTACCCGCACAACCCCACGACGATGACCGTCGATCCCGGCTTCTTTGATAAGGTCGTCGAACTCGCCGCCGAGCATCAGGTCATGATCATGCACGACTTTGCGTATGGCGAGACGTGCTTCGACGGCTACCAAGCCCCGAGCTACCTGCAAGGCAAAGACGCGAAGGACTATGGCGTTGAGTTCTCCACCTTGAGTAAGCCCTACAACATGGCCGGCTGGCGCATCGGGTTCTGCTGCGGCAACAGCCAGATGATCGATGCGTTGAAGACGGTGAAGGGGTATTACGATTACGGCATCTTCCAGGCCGTGCAGATCGCGGCGATCATCGCGATGCGCGAAGGCGATAAGCACGTCCAGAAGCAGGCGGAAGTCTACGCCGCCCGGCGCGACCTGCTCTGCAAGGGCCTGCGCAAGCTCGGCTGGGAAGTCGATTCCCCACGCGGGACGATGTTCGTCTGGGCGAAGGTCAATCCCGAACTGCTCGCACGATACAACGGCTCGACCAACGAGTTCTGCTTAGCAATGGTTGACCAAGCCGAAGTCGCCATGACCCCCGGCGCCGCGTTCGGTGATCTTGGCGAAGGCTATGTGAGAATGGCGCTCGTTGAGAACGAACACCGCATCCGCCAGGCGTTAAGGCAGCTAGGCCGGGCCATCGGGGCAGCGCCTGCGACGGCGTGAGTGGCCAGCATTCGTTCGTTCATTTCTATTGAATTGCTAATCAGCCCACGTTATCCTATTAAAGTGTGTTTCAACCAGCGGGGGCCGCTCCCCGTGCCACCGGGACATTCTTCGCTATAGGGGATTCGGGACATGTCGACTAGCACACTCAATCGCAGGCCAGGATATGGCGGTACTTGTATCAGACAGATGGCGGCATTTTTTGTCGTTATGAACCTGCTCACGCTCGCGTACGGCACGCATCCTGCTTATGCCGGTATCGCAACCAGTGGTGATGTCCGCCCAGTCTACGATGGCTCCAATCCATGGAGCCTCACAAATTCAGTATATGTGGGATGGCGTGATAACGACGGCACACTGGAAATCACAGATGCCGTGGTTGATAGCACTCGGAACATTTATATAGGCTCGTCCGTCAGACATAGCGGTTCGGTGAGTGTTTCCGGATATGGCGCACAACTGAACGGCAATTATCTGTTTCTTGGCTATGGCGGTCCAGGCACACTAAGAATCGAGGACGGCGGCGTAGTAAATGTCGATAGTGATCTATTCGCGGGTTATTCGCACGAGGCCAACGGGGCCATTCACTTTCAAGGCGGTGAGCTAAACACATCCTCACTTTACGCATCTCCAGATGACTTGCTGGGCACCGGCCATATCAACACAAAGGGCTTAGTCAGTGATATCGATTTGGTGTTCGATGCATCTAGAGGCCTTCAACAGCAGTTCATATTCAACTCACTGCCCGACCAGAACGTTACCCTCGACCTGGATCTCTCCGATCCCAATACCAGCAGGGCTCTCGGCGTTGGTTATCGCGGCAACGCGACCTTGACCGTGAAAGACGGGGTAGGCGTCGCATCCATCTACGGCATCTTGGGGCACCACAGCGGCTCTAAAGGCACTGCTGACGTGTACGGTTCCGGATCGCGGTTGGAGTTGAACCATCTAGTTGTGGGCGGGGAAGGTGAGGGTTCACTACACGTTCGGAGCGGCGGGACAATCAACAGCGGCCTTTCCCGCATTGCGTCGTATTCTGGGTCTGAAGGGTCAGTCGTCGTCTCCGGCGCGGACACTCGCTGGGAGAGTTACAGTATGTCGGTAGGAACAGAGGGTTCAGGTGAGTTACTGGTACGACAAGGCGGCGTGGTAACAAGCGCTTACGGCTTTATCGCACGTGCGCTCGGTTCCGCCGGAAAAGTAACCGTGACCGATCCGGGGTCACAATGGATTCAAAGCGTTGAGCTTACGGTTGGGGGTGAAGGCGCCGGGCAGATGATTATTAAGCACGGTGGCGTGGTGACCAGCGAACGCGGTGCTCGGCTTGGGAATTGGCCCGATGTAGAGAGCGACGTCACGGTGACAGGCAACGGATCGAAGTGGAGCAACAACGATACCCTGCACGTCGGCTACTATGGGGTAGGGGAATTAAGTATCTTCGCAGGAGGTGAAGTCACCACAGACTCGTTACATATCGGCTCTAGACGGGGTTATCCCCCCCGGCGAACGGTCGCAGCGGTGACAGCGGGCGAAGAGGTTGTGCTGCCACATTCAGTCGGCGCTGTGAATATCAGTGGTGACGATTCAATTATTGAAGTCAATGACCAGTTACAGCTGGGTTATTTTGGCGAAGCGCTGTTCCGTCACAACGGCGGTACCGTCCGTGTCGGCAGTGGCGGCATTCTGTTCGCATCTCAGCCTGAAGGGCGCGGCTACTACAACCTCAATCACGGCACACTTGACCTGCAGGGCAATGGCATTCAGGTCGGTGACGGTACGGATTATGACTTCAGGTTCAACGGGGGCCGTCTGCTCGATGCGGGTACGATTGACTATAAGAAGGTATTCGAGCAGGACGGCGGGGTACTTTCGCCGGGCGGTTCGATCGGGCAGACGGAGATCGTCAGCGGGTACGCTCTGAACGCCGGGACGGTTGAGATCGAGTTGGGTGGCGTGGGGAACACCCATGATGTGGTCACTTCCGGGGGAGATATCGACATCGCGTTGACAGGCACGACGCTGAATCTCTTGGGTATTGGAGCGATTGACGCGGGAACCTATACGGTTATCGAATCAACCGGGGGTGCGCTAAGCGGGATGTTTGAGCATGTCACCGGGATCGGTTTGCATCCGGGACTGGTTGATGTGGCTTATACCCCGACCGCTGTGACGGTGACGCTGAATGCTAGCTATCTGCCGGGCGATCTGGATGGGGATGGGTTGGTGGGGCTGGGTGATCTGGACATCGTGTTGGCGCATTGGAACCAGACTGTGACGCCGGGGGACCTGCTTTCGGGTGATAGCTCGTCGGACGGGTTTATTGGGCTGGATGATCTGGACATGCTGCTGCAGAACTGGAACACGGGCACGCCGCCTGGTGATGCAACCGGGAATGCTGTGCCTGAGCCGGGGACTGGGTTGCTGATTGGATTGGGCGCGATGTGGGGATGGCGGTCGCGCAGGGTGAGTTAGGCGCGGCAAGTCGTGGGGGGTGAGATTTCTAATTGCTAATTTCTAATCGCTGATGTGAAAGACATTGCCGATTAGCGATCCATTACGCGGCGTCGGCTTGGTCCTGCGCGTCGTTGGTTGTCGGGGTGTCTTTGCCGGTGTGTCCGGGGGTGCCGGTGGTACCGGGGCTACTTCCGGGGGCGGGGGTGGGGGCGGGGCCGTGGGCTTCGGCGGCGGGGTTTTCTTCGATCAGGCGTTGCAGGAGCTTGGAGTAGATCTTGTGATCGTCGTCGAGGGTGCCGGGGATCACGCTGGCGTCTGGCTGATTCGGGGGTTCCGAGGGTTGCGGGGCTTCCGGAACTGACTCGGTATTGGCGGGGTTTGTGGGGTGGGTGAATTTGCCGATCTCGGTGGCGGCATTGGGGGTGTGGGTGGATGTGTCCGTGGGTGTTGAAGGTGATTTGGGGACAGGCGCATCCCCACCAAGCGGCGCTACCGCATGATTGGGCTTGGGTGGGGCGGCGGGTGAAGCGGGTGTTGTGTTTCCGGGAATACTTCCGGGGGGGGTGTGGTGAGAGAGCAGTTCTCGGGTCTGGTCGAGCATCGCCTCGGCGCGTTCGAGCATCTTGCTCATGCGGGCTTCGTTGGTTGTGAGGTTTTGCTGGACGGCGTCGATCTTCTCTTCGAGCTTGTGGATGGCGGTGGTGAAGCTCTCGTCGATCTGGCCGATCCACTGGTCGTATTGCTGGAGGGTCTTGGCGACGTCCTGGTTGAGCTGTTCGCGGAGGGTGGACTGGAGTGTCTTGATCTGTTGGAGGACATCGGTCTGGGTGGACAAGCGGGACTCGGCGGCTTTGAACAGCTGCATGCCGAGCTTGACGCGCTGCTCGGCCTGGGACTGGACGCGCTTCAGGGCCTGGAGCTGCTGCTCGGGGGTGAGCGGCTGGCGGTTGAACACCGAGAGGTTGGCTGCGGTGAGCGGGGCCGGTTTGGTGGGTGACGTCTTGGATTGGGTCATGGTGGGCGTCCTGGTGTCGGCCTTTGTTAAGTTGTTTATCGGCCTAGCGGTAGGAAAGCTGCAAAATCGGGGCTTGGCGGGTATCTTGGTCGGGTATGAAGCTCAGCGATATCTTGGCGGAACTGCAGGTGTTAGCGCCGCTACACCTGGCAGAGGACTGGGACGAGGTCGGGCTACACGTCGGCGATCCCGGAACCCCCGGAAGCCCCGGACAGCGGGTGAGCAAGGCGCTGCTGTGCATCGACCTGACCGAGGCGGTGCTGGATGAGGCGATCAAGCAGGGGGCCCAACTGATCGTGGCGTACCACTCGGCGATCTTCAAGCCGTTACCCAGGCTGACGACCGAGGACGTGAAGCAGCGGATCATCTGGCGGGCGGCCCGTAAAGGGATTGCGATTTACAGCCCGCACACGGCTCTGGACGCGGCTGAAGGCGGCGTGAACGACTGGCTGGCTTCGGGGCTGGGTGACGGGGAGGTCCGAACGATCTTGCCTAGCAAGCCAGAGGGCGGGCAGGATTACAAGCTGGTGACATTTGTGCCGGAGGGTGCGTTGGATGCGGTACGGTCGGCGATGAGCCGGGCGGGCGCGGGACGTATCGGCGATTATGAATCCTGTTCATTTTCTGCTGAAGGCGTGGGGACGTTCCATGGCGGGACGGACACGTCGCCGACGGTCGGCAAGGCGGGGCGGCTTGAGCGCGTGACGGAGCGTCGTCTTGAGATGCCGGTGCCGGGGCGTGTGCTGGCGTCGGTGACCGCGGCACTGCGGGAGGCGCATCCGTACGAGGAGCCGGCCTTTGATGTGTATCCGGTCGAATCAACTCCTGAGGCGGCGCGGACCGGACAGGGTCGTGTGGTGACGCTCACTAAGGCGGTATCGCTGACGACGCTGACCAAACGTATCAAGACGATGCTGGGGGTGGACCACCTGGAAGTCGGGACGCCAAAGGGCATGAAACGTGTCCAGCGGATCGGGCTATGCGCGGGATCAGGGGGTTCACTGATGCCGGAGGCGGGGACGATCGACGCTTTCTTCACCGGGGAGATGCGGCACCATGAGCAGTTGGAGGCGGTCAGCCGGGGGGTGGCGGTGTTGCTGGCGGGGCACACGCAGACGGAACGGCCGTACCTGCAGGTGTTTCGTAAACGGCTGGCGACGGCGACGGGCGGGAAGCTGCAATGGCGGGTGAGTAAGGCGGATCGGCCGCCGGTGGGGGTGAAGTAAGGGGGATCCAGTAGGGCGTGTGGGGGATTTGGCGTGTTGGGCGATCGGCGTTACAATGCTCGACTAACTTTAACCGTCGCCCCGGCCAGGTCGGGGCTGCCCAAACCGAGACGGAGATACTCACCATGGCAGAGTTTCAGAGCTTCGGACCGACCCGCGTTAAGGTCGTGACCAAGAGCAGCAACGGCACCTCATTCGTCGATTACCGCCGGGCGGACGACCTGCGTCGGCTGCTGACCCCCAACGGCAAGATCCAGGGCCGCAAGCGTACCGGGCTCAACGCCCGCGAGCAGCGTCTGGCCGCCCAGGCGATCAAGCGTGCCCGCTACATGGGCCTGCTGCCTTACACCAGCGCGACGCTCTAATCGGAGCGATACAAATCAACCAAACAGAACCCTCGGCCTTGGTCGAGGGTTTTTGTTTTTGCAGGTTTGGTATGTGACGCACGTGCTTGTTGTATTGAAGGCACGGCGATCTGCGATCGCCCGCTAAACGGTGGTGTTGGTACGGGGTGAGAATGCGCAATAAGTCATTCACCTTAACCGAGCGCGTCGGAGGCGAATGCCTTGGCGGCGTCGAGGGCGTCGGGGAGCTTGGCGGGGTCTTTGCCGCCGGCCTGGGCGGAGTCGGGTCGGCCGCCGCCGCCGCCGCCGACGATGGGGGCGACGTGCTTGATCCAGTCGCCGGCCTTGAGGCCTTGGCCGATCTGGTCTTTCGTGACGGTCGCCATCAGCGCGACCTTGCCGCCTGCGTCGGCCGCGAGGAAGATCGCCGACTCGGGGTGCTTTTTCCGCACGACGTCCATGGCGTTACGCAGCGTCTTGCCATCGGCGCCGGGGACCTGGGCCACGACCACCGGGCCGGCGGCGTCATCTGCGATCGCCTGCGCCGAGGTGACCACGGCCTGCTCGGCCTGGTTGCCTTGCTGCTTCTGGATCTGCTTGACCTTGGTGGACAGCTCCGTCATCAAGCCACGCAGTTTCGCACGGCCAACCACGGGTAACGCCGCGGCGTCGGCTTCCTTGGTCAGTGAATCGATCTGCTCGACGAGCTTGTCCGGCTCAGCCTGCAGAAGTGACTGGGCACGGCCTAGCAAACGGTCGGCCTCGGCAGTAGCTTTGTGGGCTTCGGGGCCGGTCAAAGCGGTGACACGACGCACGCCCTTGCTCACCGCTTCCTGGCTGACGATGCAAAACCCCTCGGCGTCGCCGGTCTTGGGTAGGTGCGTGCCGCCGCAAAACTCGATGCTGTAGTTGGCCCAATCGGTGTTGTCCTGATTGGCAAGCAGATCACCGACCGGGACACCAATGCTGACGACGCGCACCACGGGCGGGTACTTCTCGCCGAACACGGCGCGCAGGCTGTGGATCTTCAGCGCTTCTTCCTGCGGGACATACTCGGTGTAGACCGGCAGGTCCTTGGCGATGTCCTCGTTGACCTGCTGCTCGACCGCGGAGAGTTCCTGCTCGGTGAGTGCAGACTTGTGCGAGAAGTCGAAACGCAGTTTCTGCTCATCAACGAGCGAGCCCTTCTGCATGGTTTCGCTGTTCACCAGGTCACGCAGGGCACGGTTCATGACGTGCGTGGTGGTGTGGTTGTTCATGATGCTCGCGCGGCGGTCGCTATCGACGGCAAGCGAGACGGTCGTGTTGTCTGATGGCGTGAGCGTCCCTTCGATGACTTCGCCTTCGTGGAACGTGACATCACCGATGCGGATCGTGTCGGTGACATTGACACGTGCGCCGTCGGCGGTCCGGATCACGCCGGTGTCACCGATCTGCCCGCCGGCCTCGGCGTAGAAAGGTGTCTTGTTGACGATCACGGCGCAGGGCTTGCCGGTGGAGACCTTCTCGGCAAGCTTGTAAAGCCCGCAGTTATTCCCGACGCGCAGCACACGCAGCGGCGTCTTGATGTCGGTGAGTTCGGTGTGGTCGTAGCCGACGAATTCGGTCTCGGGCAGGCCGCCTTTCTGGACCAGTTCGGTCAGCGATTGACGGGCATCGCAGCCACCCCCGCCGGCGCGTGAACGCTCCCGGGCTTCTTCCATCAGCTTCTCGAACCCGGCGACGTCCACAGTCATCCCGCGTTCCTCAGCCATCACCTGCGTCAGGTCCAGCGGGAAGCCGTAGGTGTCGTAGAGTTGGAAGGCGTCTTCGGCCCTGATGGTTTTGCTTTCCGCTAAGCCGCAAGCGTCTTCGAAGAGCGTAATCCCACGATCGATCGTCCGGCCGAAGCTTTCTTCTTCTTCGCGGATCAGTTGCTTGACGTGGTCGGGGTCTTTCTTCAGCTCGGGGAAGGCGTCACCCATCAGGTCCACGACGGCGTCAACGAGCTGGTAGAAAAAAGGCTTTTCCATGCCGAAGGTCTGCCGGCCGTGGCGGACGGCGCGGCGGAGGATGCGACGCAGAACATAGCCTCGGCCTTCGTTGCTGGGGACGGCCCCGTCGGTCAGGGCGAAGGTCAGGCAGCGGATGTGGTCGGCCAGGATGCGGTAGGCGATGTCGGTGTGATCCTCCATCGAAGCGCCATACGGCTTCGCCCCGGTCACCTTCTGGATCGCATCGAATAAAGGCGTGAAGACGTCGGTGTCGTAGTTGGAGGTTTTGCCTTGCAGGACGCGGACGATGCGCTCGAAGCCCATGCCGGTGTCGACGTGCTTGGCGGGCAGGGGGGTGAGCTTGCTGTCGGTCCCGCGGTTGAACTGGATGAAGACGAGGTTCCAGATCTCGATCACGTCGTCCTGGTTGTCGGCGTTGACGAGCTTGGCCCCGCTCTTGTCGGGTCTGCGATCGTAATGGAGTTCGGAGCACGGGCCGCACGGGCCGGTGTCGCCCATCTCCCAGAAGTTGTCTTTTTTGTTGCCGGGGTGGATACGTTCGGCGGGCAGGTGCTTGAGCCAGAGGTCGCGAGCTTCGTGGTCGGGCTCGAGGCCTTCGGCTTCATCGCCTTCGAAGTAAGTCGCGTGCAGGCGTTCGGGTTCGATGCCCCAGACGTTGACGAGCAGGTCCCATGCCCAGTCGATGGCTTGCTGTTTGAAGTAGTCGCCGAAGGACCAGTTGCCGAGCATCTCGAAGAAGGTGTGGTGGTAAGAGTCTTTGCCGACGTCTTCGAGGTCGTTGTGCTTGCCGCCGGCACGGATGCACTTTTGCGTATCGACGGCGCGGGGGTAGGGCGGGGCTTCGGTGCCGAGGAAGTAGGGCTTGAACTGGTTCATCCCGGCGTTGGCGAACAGCAGCGTCGGGTCGTCATGGGGGACGACGGGGCTGGAGGCGACGACGGTGTGGCCGGCCTTATCCTTGAAGTAGTCGATGAACTGCTGACGTATATCGTTGGCGTTTGGCATTGTTTATGATCCGTTTCGTCCCGACCCGGGGCTCGGCGCCCTCGCGGATTCAGAGCCCGGGAGTATAGCTTATCGGGTAAAGCCGGACCAAAGCCGAGCTTAGCCGCCCGCCGGTTTGCATAACCCGGTGAGGCGTAGACAATGGGATCGGTCGAGTGCCGACCATCGGACGGTCTGGCCCGCCAGACGCTTTCTTCTGACCCGGAGTGATCCCCGGTATGGCATCTGTTTGTTTCTACTTCCAGCTCCACCAGCCGCACCGACTCCGCCGATACAGCGTCTTCGACGCCGACACGCAATACTACGACGAGCCCCGCAACGCCCACATCATCCGCAAGGTCGCCAACAAGTGCTACCTCCCGGCGACGAAGCTGATGCTCAACCTGGTCCAGCGACACGAAGGCAACTTCCGCGTCGGTTTCTCGATGACCGGGTGCGTGATCGAGCAGCTGCGCGAGCATGCGCCGGAGGTGCTGGACCTGTTCCATGAGCTTGTAGATACCGGCTGCTGCGAGTTCCTCGCCGAGACGTATTACCACGGCCTGTCGTATCACTACTCGAAAGACGAGTTCAACCAACAGGTTGACTTGCACACACGATTGATCGAGGACCAGTTCGGGCAGACGCCGGCGGTCTTCCGCAATACCGAGTTGGTCTACAACAACGAGGTCGCGGAGCATGTCGCATGGATGGGTAGGTTCACGGGAATTCTGGCGGAGGGCGTGGACGCGCCGCTGGACGGCCGAACGCCTAACCACCTTTACACCCCGCCCGGGCAGCCACACCTGCCGCTGCTCTTGAAAAACTACAGCCTGTCTGATGACATCGCGTTCCGGTTCAGCAACCGTGGTTGGAGCGAATGGCCTCTGACGGCAGACAAGTACGCCGACTGGATCGCCAAGGCCGGGGAGGATGGCGAGACCGTCAACCTCTTTATCGATTACGAAACACTCGGCGAGCATCAGTGGCAGGAGACGGGCATCTTCGAGTTCATGTCCGCGCTGCCCGGGCAGGTCCTCGACCGCGGCATCGGCTTCCACACGCCCAGCGAATCGCTTGAGAACTACGAGCCGGTGGGGACCTATGACGTGAAGGAGATGACGTCCTGGGCCGACACCGAGCGGGACCTGAGCGCCTGGATGGGCAACGCGATGCAGTCCAGCGCCCTGCATGAGCTGTACCGCCTGGAGAAACCGGTCAAGCAGACCGGCGATCCGAGGCTGCTGGAAGACTGGCGTCGGCTAACGACCAGCGACCACTTCTACTACATGTGCACGAAGTACTTCTCCGACGGGGCGGTGCATAAGTACTTCAACCCGTACGAATCGCCGTACGACAGCTACATCAACTTCATGAATGTGCTGGATCACCTGCGGACCCGGATGGAAGCCGCGACGACGCACGCCTGATGCCGCGAGGCTTCTGCTTGGATCGAGTGCAAAGCCGGGTCACATCGAACTAATCTAAGAGCTGTTCGGCGTCGTCCTCTTCGCCGAGGATGATATCTGCCATGAGTTCACTCGCGGCGGGGATGAGGACCAGGGTGGAGTAGTGGGTGGTCTGGATCTGCACGTGGTGCGAGTCGTCGAGCCCGATGGCTTCGACCAGCGCGTCGGAGTTGGCCTTCGGGATGGTGACGTCGTTCTTGGCGGAGATGAGGTAGGTTTGCTCGGCATCGAGCCGGTGCGCGACGTGGAGCGGTTCGACGGCATCGAGCATGGTGCGCAGGGTTTCGTCATCGTAGCCTTGGCGACGCAGTGCATGATAGAGATGCTTGGCGTCGTGCTCGCCGTTCTTTAAGGTGCTGAAACAATCTGCGCCGCTGATTAAGAGCATCACGGGCTTGAAGTCGGTTTCGACCCCGCCGACGGTGGCCGCGACGTACCCGCCGAGGCTCGTGCCTTGCAAGGCGATCGGTCCTGGCTTGATGTTGGGCAGTGCGCGGATGGCGTCTCGGGCACGCAGGCAGTCGGCGATGCCCTGAGCCCCATGCTCTAAGGTTGTGACGCCCGGGTAGAGCCGACGCTCGTCCCATCGAAGGCCGTAGCCCGGTAGTTGGATGACGAAGGCGTGGACCCCGCGTTTGGCAAAGGTCCGTGCGATCTGCTTGCCGATGATCATCTGCGGGTGCATCGAATGAACGATAAGCACGGCCGAGGCCTCGATCGGCTGGTCGTCCTCGTCACGGGCGGCGTACCACATCAGCACGACCTCATCGACCCACTTTGTCCCGTTAGGTTTGGGTGAATCAAACCGCACCAACGCGTCGTAATCCAGCCCCGGCGTGGCGGTGCAGCGCACGTCGAAGTCCCCCGGTTCGAAGGCAGCCTGTTCGAGTAGTAACTGTGTTTCCGGGTTCTTATCGGCCCATGTGCGATGGGTGTCATTAGCCTGAAACGTGGAGCGGGCTACCTGGGTGTCCTGCGCATGGAGCAGTTGCCCAAAGAGAAGAAACACCAAACCGGTCAGAGCAATCAAAGTATGTTTTGCAGGCATGGCGTCCCCTGATAAAATACGCAGTCACCCATCGTATAGGTATATGTTCATACTCATTATACGGCCACACACGACCTCTTTATTGGAGACGCTACATGTTCATGCCCACACTTGCACAAGTCACCGATGCCGTCGAGGAAGCGGCTGAAACCGCGACCGATGCCGCCACAGGTGCTGAAGGTGCCGCCGGTGATGTCGCCGGTGCTTTACAAGACCTGTCCGTCGATGATGCAGGCAAACTGCTCGATCCCGATACGCTCTCAGCGCTTTTCCAAGACTACGGCATGCCGTTGATCTGGGCGTTGGTGATCCTCGTCGTCACCTTCTTGATCGCGGGCATAGCGAACAGCACGGTCCGCCGATCCATGACCAAGGCGAAGGTCGATGAAACGCTGGCCCGTTTCTTCGGGAAGATGGCCAAGTACCTTGTGTTGATCTTGGGTGGCATTGTCGCGCTGGGTAAATTGGGGATCGAGGTCACGGCGTTTGCCGCCATCCTCGCGGCCGCCGGTTTCGCGGTGGGCATGGCTCTATCCGGGACGCTCGGGCACTTCGCTTCGGGCGTGATGCTGCTGATCTTCCGGCCGTTCAAGGTCGGGGATGTGGTGAACGCCGCAGGCGTGGTCGGCAAGGTCCACGAGATCGAGCTGTTCACCACCGCGCTGGACACGCCGGACAACCGCCGCATCGTTGTGCCCAATGGCGCGATCTACGGCTCGACGATCGAGAACGTGACGTTCCACGACACCCGCAGAGTCGATGTGGCGGTGGGTTGCGATTACTCCGCCAGCCTGGACCAGACCCGTGAGGTGCTGGATAACGCCGCCAAGAGTGTCGAAGGCATCCTCACCGATCCGGCGCATGCCATCGTGCTTGGCGATCTGGGGGATTCCTGTGTGAACTGGACCGTCCGGGTCTGGTGCAACACCGCCGACTACTGGGCGATCAAGGAAGCCACGACCCGTGCCGTCAAGCAGCACCTGGACGACGCCGGCATCGGCATCCCGTTCCCGCAGATGGACGTGCATATGGACAAGGTCGGCGAGTAAGCCTTCACCGCGTCCGCACCGTACTCAGAATCAATCACGACGAAGCCCACGTTCATCGAACGTGGGCTTTGTCTTTGCTTCTTGAATTATTCTTACTCTTGCCAGTACTCGGGCTTGTCCAGGGCCTCGGCGCACTGGATCTTCCCGCAGGCGCGAGCCATAGTTCCCGGATGCAGTTCCAACACCATCCAGGCGTCGGCGTTCTTCTCCCCGATCGGGTACGTGGCCTCGAAGCCTTGCCGACCCGCCGGGTTGAAGCCAAAGCGCGGGTAATACCCGGGATGACCTAGCACAAACGCCAGTTCGCAACCGGCGTCCCTGAGCATCGATAACCCGTGCTCCACGACCTGCGTCCCCAACCCCTGACCTTGATGATCCGGGACCACGGCCAGCGGCGCCAGGATCGTCGCAACAGGTGACTCGGTTTCTCCTGATACCCGCACCGCGGTGAACAGCACGTGCCCGATGGCTTCATCGCCAACACAAGCCAGCAGCGAGATCATCGGCTCGGCCGTGGGGTCGTGCAGCAGATCGATCGTCAGGCCCGCGACCACCGGGCCTTCCTTGTCGCCGAACGCCGCTTCATGCACCCGGCGTATCGCCGGCTCGTCTGCGTGGGTGGTCTGCTTGATCTCGATTGCCGCCATCACCATCATCCCCTGCTCACAGAGCTGTTGACGTGATTCAGATTCGATCGAACGCGCTCTGGGCCAGTTTCTGTGCGCCGCAGTAGAGGCACTTCTGATGTCTTGGTGACATCGTGCGGCCGCAGGCGTGGCACTTCTGCACGGTCTGCGAAGCCTTGCCGTCCTCGGTGCCGTCCATCAGGTCGATCATGCGGACCCGCTCCATGAGGTCTTCCTCGGTGAGCTTGGTCTTGTCCTGGATCAGGGACCACATGGCCATGCAGACCAGGCTCAGCCGTTCGATGCGGTCTTCCATGTGCGAGACGTCGCGCTTGGCGCTGCGAGCGTCCGAGGCGGCGCGGGCGGACTCGGTAGCGGAGACGTGCGAACCCACGCCCATGCCGTCGTGTCCGAAGAGCAGTGGATCAATCATCGAAGTCTCCTCACTCTGGCTTAATACCCATCCGCTCAGCTTCTTCCGTTGTTAGGCCCATAGCTACAGTGACACGGCCTATGTCTGGAAACCTCTCAGGATTCTTCCCATGAACTGGGTCAGTGAGTTCATCGAGCGCATTCATAATTATTTCTGAGCGATCGGTCTGAGGTGAAATGGACGCCCACTTATCCCAAATGACATAAATATGAATTGGAGCCCCTTCTTGCTCTTCCAGTATGATCAGAGGCTGTCCAATCTCTCGAGGACTATCCCACTCCTTCTCCAATAATCTTTGGAGGTCTACATACTGCTGTGGTGTCGTTCTGGATAGTTTCTTTCTAATAGGCATAGATCACGTCCATAACTTGAACCTATAGTCATACAGCCATGTCACATCGTCAAACACAGTGTTCGCTTCTTGGTTCATGGCTTGGTCAGGCCGGTATCTCATTTGCACCCACCAGCACATAAACACTCGACGTACCCGTTGCAAAGCTCGATCATCAACAGCTCTGTTTATTGGAAGCCCATTGTATGAACGCTTCGTTCGTATAGCATGTATCCAAAAAAGCAAGCTGTGGTATGATTCGTGGTCAATTGCCAATCCATGACTCCGTATGAAAGTTCTCACTGGAGCCAGCCTCGGCCCAATCGCAGCACTCGGTGCCGCATTGTCCAACTTGAAATAAGCGGCCTTCAAGATCATTTCGGCCGTATACCCCAGTAAGTATATGCCAGCCCCATACTTTCCTGCCATAAGCAGTTCGGCACCCTCGAAATACCGCTCTCTTGAAGCGATTTCGAAGTCCTGAAGTGTTTCAGGTGTGTTACTGAGTCTTGATCGTAATCCCGGCATAATTGCCCCAAAATAAGCCTACAGTACTTCCACCGCTCGGGGGTAGGAACCGAGGACCGTCATCTGCAGGCAGTGGCTCTTGGACTTCTCGATCGCCTCGACGACGTTGGTATCGTTGATGTGGCCGATGACGTCGACGAAAAAGATGTACTCCCAGTTGGCGCGCTGGCTGGGGCGTTTGTCGATGTGCGTCAGGTTCAGGCCGTAGTCGCGGAAGATGTCCAGCACCTCGGTCAGGGCGCCGGCCTTGTGCTCGGTGGTGAACATGATGCTGGTCTTGTCGTCGCCGCTGGGCTTGGGCGCGTGCTTGCCGATGACGAAGAAGCGGGTGGTGTTGCGCGGGTTGTCCTCGATGTTCTGGAACTGGACCTTCAGGCCGTAGACCTCCCCGGCCAGCGTCGAGCCGATGGCGGCTGCGCCCTTTTCCTGCGAGGCCTGCTCGGCGGCGCGCGAGGTTGAGGCGGCGGGGACCTTGTCGGCATGCAGCAGCTGCACGTTCAGCCACTTGCGGCACTGGCCCAACGCCTCGGGCTTGGAATAGATCTTGGTGATCTTCTCGGGCGGGTCGTTCGCCAGCAGGTTGTGGTGGATGTTGATCAGCACCTCGGCGCAGACCTTGGCGTCGGACCCAAGGAAGCAGTCGAGTGTCTCGCCGATCCCGCCGATGGCCGAGTTCTCGATCGGGACCAGGCCCAGGTCGATGTGCCCGCGGTGGATGGCTTCGAAGACGGCGGCGATGTCGTTCAGGTCGTCATACTCGATCGAAGCGCCGAACTTGCGCCGAGCGGCGAGGTGGCTGAAGGAGCCGGGCGGGCCGAGGTAGCCGACGCGCAGCGGGCGTTCCAGCGCGAAGCTGCCGGACATCAGTTCCCGCCAGATCGCTTCAAGACAGGCGTCCGGCAGGGGCCCGGCGTTACGAGCCCGCACCTGGTCCAGCACCTGGCGTTCGCGCTCGGGGACGTAGATGGGGTTGTCCCCGGTCTGCTTGACCTTGCCGACCTCGACGACGACCTCGGCCCGCTCGTTGAGCAGCTTGATGATCTGCTGATCGAGCGTGTCGATGCGTTCTCGGAGGGGGGCCAATTGCTCGTCGGGGTTATTCGTGTTCATGTTGGGGGCATTGTAACGACGAAATGAGGTTTTAGGTGATAGGATGGTCATGATCGGGCTCGGGGGCCGACTAACAGGTCAGGGACGGTTTAGCCATGGATCCAACACAGTTACAAGAAATGCTCGAGCAGCTGGGATCGGTCGGCGTGACGCTGCCGGCACTGACTCTGGGTGCGGGGCTGCTGCTGCTGATCCTGGGCAGCAAGCTGGCCCGGCCGATGTGCACCTTCAGCGGGCTGGTGCTCGGCGGGGCGGGCGGCCTGATGATCGGCGAGGCGCTGGCGGACCAGGGCTCGGTCGTGATGGCGCTGGTCATCGGCGCAGCCATCGCCGGGGCGCTGCTCTCGGCACTGCTTTTCCGTGTTTGGATGGCGATCAGCGGGGCCCTGATCTTCGGGCTTACCGCGGCGGGGGTGATGCTGCTGTTGCAGGCCCCGCCGGAGGAGACGGCGCTATCCAGCCTGACGGATTCCACGCAGACCGTCGAGACTTCTGACGATACATCCGAGGACGGCTCGATCACGGTCGACATCCCGCTCGAAGGTATCACCGACGCGGTCAAGGAAGGCATCAGCACCGCTATCGAAGGTGGTGCCTCCGGAAGTGAAGACGATGCTTCCGCTCAACTCACGATCGACAACGAGACGGCCAAGAAGATCGGTGCGTCGATCCTCGAAGCGCTACGTGGGATGGCGACGTATTACTGGGACCAGTTGAAGCTGTGGTGGGGCGATGCCGGCGGGGGCGCTCGGGGGGCGATGCTGCTGGTCGGGCTGGTCGCCGGTGTGGTGGGATTGCTGCTGGGGCTGGTTGGGCCGTACAAGGCGGCGAGTGTTCAATCAGCGGTTGCCGGGTCGGTGCTGGTCCTGTTCAGTTCGTTCTCCTTGCTGGCGCAATTGTTACCCGAGCAACTGCACTGGCTCCCGGCTACGCCGCGGAAGGTGCTGCTGTGCCTGGGTCTGATAACCGCTGTCGGACTTGCCCTACAGTGGACGATTTTCAAGCGAAAAACCGATAAGTAAGCCGACGCCTGACTACCGGTGCCCGTTGTCGCGTGGCCGCCGTGTGTCATGGAAAGGAGTCGTGCGATGCTTACGCTTGCTGAAAGCCAGTCCCCGCTTAAGAACCTGTTTGATACCGTGACCGCCACGTTCTCCCGGCCCGATGCCCTGGCACAGCCCGAGGCGCTCGTCGAGAACCTCCAGGCGCTTAGCGTCGTCTGGGCGGTGGTGTTCCTGATCGTTGGGCTGTTGTGCATGCTCAACGGATACCGGTTCTACAAGGTCTCGACGGTCGCGATCGCGCTATTGATCGGGCTGTTCGCCGGCTACTGGGTTGGCGAACAAATCCAGGCACCGTTTATCGTGGCCGGTTGCTGCGGGCTGCTGCTGGCGGCGGTGGCGTTCCCCCTGATGAAGTTTGCCGTGGCGATCTTCGGCGGTGTAACCGGCGCGTTCATCGGCGCGAACCTATGGGCGGGCATTGCCTCGGCGATCAACAAGTCTGCGGACACTCAGATCCCGGTGGACGCCTACTGGGTCGGCGCACTGGTCGGGCTGATGCTCTGCGGGATGCTGGCGTTTATCCTCTTCAAGCTGTCGATCGTGCTGTTCACGTCGGTGAGCGGCGCGACGATTGCCGTGCTCGGCGGGCTCGCGCTGCTGCTGAGCTTCGAGCCTTGGCAGGACTCGATCAAGTCCGGCATCACGGCGAGCCAACTGGTCGTGCCGCTGCTGGTCTTTGTCCCGGCGGTGATCGGCCTGATCCTCCAGGAAACCTGGCCCGACCCGAACCCGGCCGCCCCCGCGAAAGCCGGTTGATTCACCAACAAGAACCAGCCATCACGCTGATCACGAAATGCCTCGCACCGATGAAGCAGCCTCGGCCAAGCCGGGGTTGTTTCTTTTTGTTAAGGGCACCTGGGTTAGTGTGCGCTCGAGCGCCAGCACTGGTATAGTTTCACGTATGAAACACCTCGTCACACTATTGTTGATTGTGCTAGCCGGATGCAGCCAGGTCGCCGCCGATGAGCAGCAACAAGAAACCAACTGGCCCACGTACCAAGCCATCGACCCAGACAAGCCGATCCGACGTATCGCCTTCGGTTCGTGCGCCGAGCCGAAGAAGTCGCTGCATATCTTTGACACGATCGTTCGTCAGCAACCCGACCTGATGCTCTTGATCGGTGACAACGTGTATGCAGACACCACTGATGAAGCCGAACTCACCGCTAAGTACACGGAGTTGGCGGATCACCCCGCCTATCGCAGGCTCATCGCGGCTTGCCCGTTACTTGCCGTCTGGGACGACCACGACTACGGCATCAACGACGCCGGCGCGGAGCACCCGACCAAAGTCATGTCGCAGCGTGTCCTGCTGGACTTCCTGAGTACACCCGCCGATGCAGAGCGGCGCAAACGTGAAGGCGTGTACGAGTCTTACCTCGTCGGGCCGAAGGGCAAGCGGCTGCAGATCATCCTGCTGGATACACGCTACCACCGCAGCCCGCTGATCAAGAACACCGATCCCTCAAAGAGGCGGCTCGGCCGGTACGTGGCGAACCCCGACCCGGCCGCCACCATCCTCGGCGAGGCGCAGTGGGCCTGGCTCGAAACTCAGCTTGAAGTAGAAGCCGACCTGCGCCTGATCGCGTCGAGCATCCAGGTCGTCCCCGAGGAGCATATGTGGGAAGGCTGGTCCCGCTTCCCCCACGAACGGCAGCGCCTCTTCGACCTCATCCGCAAGACCCAGGCCCAAGGCGTCTTCTTCATCTCGGGCGACCGCCACCTTGCCGAGCTGTCATGCCAAGTCGAGAACGTCCCTTACCCGCTCTACGACCTGACCAGCAGCAGCCTGAACAAGCCCGGCAGCCTCCACGAAGAACCCAACCGCCACCGCATCGGGAATCTCTACAACCCCGCCAACTTCGGCCTGATCGAAATCGACTGGGACGCCCAGCCCGTCACGCTCTTATTGCAAATCCGTGACCCCGAAAACAACACCCACATCGAGCACACCCTTACGCTCGACGAAGTGCAAGCCGACTGATACAGGCTATTGGTTTTACTCCACCGCCTCCGCGCTCGCCGGGGCATACAGGTGCCCCTCGGCCTCCAGCCAGTCCGCGATGTCGTCCGCCGCCTTGCCCACATCGTCGTGCGAAACGTCCAACTCCAGCGTCGGCAGCGTTGATTCACTGACCAGTTGAACCATCTGCGCCTGCTCCTTGGCGAAGAAGCTTAGGTCGTCGTACTGCTTGGGGTTGCCCGAGATCTTCAGCCGGCGTTTACGGGCGGCGGCGAATGAATCGTCGGAGCGATGACAATAGATCAGCACGAAGCCCAGCGGGATCAGCCGGTCTTCGAGCCAGGTGAAGTCGTAGGTCTTGCCGTGCTCGCGTTGCTGGTAGGCCTTGGTCGAGAGGTGGAAGCGGTCGACGATCCACGAGTAGTACCGCTGCAGCTCGAACATGCGGGCCCAGGTCTCGTACGTCTCGATGGCCTGCGCTTCCTCGTCGGGATTGAAGTTAATCAGCCCCCGGCCCCAGGGCGTATTCGTGAAGCCGCACCATTCCCCGGACACCACCGGCGAGTGGTACCGGTACTTCCGCTCGCCGACCACGCGCGGGTGTTCGTTGAGCGCAAAAGCGATCTCGGTCTTCCACGTCAGCCGAGTCCCTTCCAGGATGATCTTCGGGCATAGCTTCTTACCCAATGTACTCACTCCTTAGGTGGTATCGGCTTGCCTGTAAATGGGTTGATCACTGGACGTTCTGATTTCGGCCAAGACGGGTGATCCCCGCCAAACGGCTCGACGTCAAGCTGATAACCGAGACCGATCACCTTGTCCTCGTGTACCAAGACACCCAGATTATGCTCTTCCTCCCACCAAGGACCAAATGTGATCTCCACAGCCGATTCGTGCTGATACCCGACAGACACGGACATCAGCATCAACGAATCACGGACATCCTCCCTGGACTTGATTGGTTTAGCATCGGGGTCGTACTCGGCGTTCTCGTTGACCTGGTCCAGATCGTTCACCCACCAGTAGCCCGAGCCCGGCCCCTCGCCGTTGAAGTCGTCCCAGATCGCATCGACTACTGCCGTGGCCAGCGTTGGCGAATGCTTGACAAAACTCAGTGCCGCAGCAACTTGGGCTTCGCTTGGTATGCCGTCGTCTTCCTCACGGATGAACTGCAGCAACACCTTTGCGTCACCCTGCACCACGCGCTCTTCATCCTCGTCATCGCGGTATTGCCTATACACCGCCCACGCCGGCACCTCGATCATGCCGACCCACTGGTCGTCGTCCCAATTGAACGTCCCCAGTTCCGGGTGTTCCCACGTTCGCGACATCGTCGTCTCCTTTGCTTACTTCTGCGACCGGTCAAACCCTATGCTAACACGCTGAGCCTATGCTCAGAACAAATGATACCTGTATTCCAAGGAGTATGAACATGACCACCAAGCAGGACCGCGACATCGAGAAGGGCTACCCGATCACACAGTTCATCGACAAGCTCCGTCGCCTGGCCGACAGCCTCGAGTCCGGCGAGCCGTTCGAGATCCAGATCGCCGGCGAACGCATCTACGTCCCCGTCCGAGCCGTCTACAACATCGAACACGAACGCGAAGACGGGAGTGAAGAGGTGGAGTTTCAGATTAAGTGGGAAGCGGAAAGCTAAACGCCACATTCGCTGCTGCCTGCTAAGTGACTTAGCTTAACACCAAGCCGGTCGGACTATCCAGTGTTTTAGGCTCGTCAATTATCTCTTCTTTGACGCCTTTCTCTTGGCAACTTTTTTCCTCGCCAATTTCCTCTTGGCGACCTTCTTCTTTGCAACCTTTTTCTTCGTTACTTTCCTTTTAGCGTTCTTCTTCTTCGCAACCTTCTTCGAGGTTGCCTTTCTCTTGGCTACTTTTTTCTTAGCAGCCTTTTTCTTCGACACTTTCTTGCGGGTCCGCGCCCCAGCGATACATTGCTTAGCTCCTGCCCGCTTGGATTTGCGCCTCTTCCGATTCTTTGATGGATTGTGAGCAGCGCAATAGTTACTGCCCGGCATAGCTGGCTCACTGCATCCTGATTCGACACAAGTACTCATCTCTATGCACTCCACACTACATACATGGTCAAAGCAGTTACACCTAGGATTGCTACAGCCAAAAGCACCTGGGCAATAATTAATCGGTTGGCTTTTTGCGTATTGATTTTCTCAATTTCTCGATTAGTATCGTTCCACATCTGGGCTTGATCCCGGTAGAAATTTGATGAACGCTCTGATGTCATGCCATCACGCGCATTACATAGATCGTTAACTAGTTTTTCAAGCATTTGACCAACTGGTGGTGTTGATACTGTACGAATCCTCAACGCTAGTAGTGAGACTGCTACACTAGCGGCAAGACAAAACACTGCAAACGATAATAGGGCTTGTTGGCATGTACCCACATCTGCAGTTAATGCTCGAACGAACGCCAAGGTACCTGCTAAGAAGATGCCAGAAATTGAAACTGTACCTTGAGCCTTGCTATCAAGATTCCTCCAGTTTTCAGAGAGTTCACGGTACTCGTCTTTGTAACCGTCGAGGCTGTATTTGAGCAATCTCTCAACTGGCTCAGGCGTGCTAGTCATATGCTAGTCCCCTAGGATACTAGATTGTCCTTGCACTAATACGAAGCAGTACATGCAGTATATATGTATGAACATTCTATCAACCTAATGCCATATTCCTCAACACCGTGTGCAGGATGCCGCCGTTGCGGTAGTAGTCGACTTCTACAGGGGTATCAATCCTGCAGGTGGTGTCGAACTCGACTTTTGACCCATCCGGCTTGGTGCAGGTTACCCTGATCGTTTGGCGGGGCTGGACGTTGTCGTCTAGCTGGATGTCGAAGGTTTCTTCGCCGGTGAGGCCGAGGGATTCGTGGGTGGCGCCGTTTTGGAATTGGAGGGGGAGGACGCCCATGCCGACGAGGTTACTGCGGTGGATGCGTTCGTAGCTGGCGGCGATGACGGCCTTGACGCCGAGCAGGAAGGTGCCCTTGGCGGCCCAGTCGCGGGAGCTGCCCATGCCGTAGTCGATGCCGGCGAGGACGATGAGGGGGGTTGGGGATTGGGGGTTGGGGATTGGGGCGGCGTCTGAATCCTTGGTGAAGCCATAGGCGACGGCGGCGTCGTAGATCGTGGTGACATCGCCGGGTTTCGGGCCTGATCCCTGGTCCCCGTTGCCTGTACCCCAGAAGGTGGTGAAGCCGCCTTCGGTGCCGGGGGCGAGCTGGTTCTTGACGCGGATGTTGGCGAAGGTGCCGCGGGTCATGACGCGGTCGTTGCCTCGGCGTGAGCCGTAGCTGTTGAAGAGTGTCTTGGGGACGTTGTTGTCGGTGAGGTATTTGCCGGCGGGGCTGTCGGTCTTGATGGCGCCGGCGGGGCTGATGTGGTCGGTGGTGACGGAGTCGCCGAGCTTGGCCAGGCAACGAGCGCCGGTGATCGGTGCGATGGGTTTGACGTCGCCGGTGAGGCCGACGAAGAAGGGGGGCTCCTGGACGTAGGTGGACTTGGCGTCCCAGTCGTAGAGCGCGCCGGTGGAAGACTTGACGTCCTGCCATTCCTGCGAGCCCTTGAAGACGTCGGCGTACTGGCTGGTGAACTGCTCACGGGTCACGCAGCTGGCGACGGTGTCCTGGACTTCCTGCTGGCTTGGCCAGATATCTTTGAGGAAGACGTCGTTGCCATCGGCGTCTTGACCGAGCGCGTCGTTCTGCAGGTCGATGTCCACCGTGCCGGCGATGGCGTAGGCGACGACCAGCGGGGGGCTGGCGAGGTAGTTGGCCTTGACGTCGGGGCTGATGCGACCCTCGAAGTTGCGGTTGCCGGAGAGGACGCTGGTGGCGACCAGGTCGTTGTCGTTGATGGCCTGGCTGATGGGTTCGGGGAGGGGGCCGGAGTTGCCGATGCAGGTGGTGCAGCCGTAGCCGACGGTGTGGAAGCCGAGGGCTTCGAGGTCTTCGGTGAGTTCGGCCTTGTTGTAGTACTCGGTGACAACCTTGGAGCCGGGGGCGAGGGAGGTCTTGACCCAGGGCTTGCGTGTGAGACCGAGCTTGCGGGCCTTGCGCGCGAGCAGGCCGGCGGCGACCATGACTTCAGGGTTACTCGTGTTGGTGCAGCTGGTGATCGCGGCGATGACGACGGCACCGTCTTTGAGTTCGAAGGACTCGTCTTCGAGCGTGACGGTGGCCTGGCGAACGGCGGCCTGCGTTGCAGTGCCCCCGGAAGTGCCACCCCCGGAAGTTGCCCCGGAATCATCTGCGGCGCTTTGGAATGCGCTCAGCGTGCCTTCCCACTTGGGCTTCATGTCGCTGAGGTTGATGCGGTCCTGCGGGCGTTTGGGGCCGGCGAGGGATGGCTCGACGGTGGACATGTCCAGCGAGAGGACGCTGGTGTACTTGATGTCGCGTGAATCGTCGCGCCAGAGGCCCTGGGCCTTGCAGTACTGCTCGACGGTCTTGATGAGGTTTTCATCCCGGCCGGTGAGTCGCATGTATTCGAGTGTCTGGTCATCGACGGGGAAGAAGCCGATGGTCGCGCCGTATTCGGGGGCCATGTTGGCGATGGTCGCGCGGTTGGCCAGCGGCATGTGGTCGAGACCCTCGCCGAAGAACTCGACGAACCGGCCGACGACGCCGTGGGCTCGGAGCATTTCGGTGACGCGGAGGACCAGGTCGGTCGCGGTGCACCCCTCGGCGAGCTTGCCGTTGAGCTTGAAGCCGACGACTTCGGGGATGAGCATGTAGATCGGCTGGCCGAGCATGACGGCTTCGGCTTCGATCCCGCCGACGCCCCAGCCGACGACGCCCAGGCCGTTGATCATGGTGGTGTGCGAGTCGGTGCCGACGAGGGAATCAGGATACAGCACATTCACGCCATCACTTCCGGGGGCGTCCCAGACACACTTGGCGAGGTACTCCAGGTTGACCTGGTGGACGATACCGGTGGCGGGGGGGACGACGCGGAAGTTATCGAAAGCCTGCTGGCCCCACTTGAGGAACTGGTAGCGCTCGTTGTTGCGTTCGAACTCTTTCTCGCTGTTGATCGACAGCGCGACGCCGGAGGCGAAGGCATCGACCTGGACGGAGTGGTCGATGACCAGATCGCAGGGGACCAGGGGGTTGACCTTGGTGGCGGAGGCGTCGTCGTTGGTCATGCGGACGATGCCGGCCCGCATGGCGGCGAGATCGACGACGGCTGGGACGCCGGTGAAGTCCTGAAGTACGACCCGGCCGGGCTTGAAGGGGATCTCCTGCTCGCCGACGTTGGTGGCGTCGTAGCTGGCGAGGGCCTTGATGTGCTCGTCGGTGATGACGTAGTTGTCGTAGTGACGCAGGCAGGCTTCAAGCAGGACCTTGATGGAGTAGGGTAGGTTGGCGACCTCGCCGATGCCGCGGAGGGCGTCGAGCTGATAGATCGATCGCTCGCCGAGCGGGGTCTCAAGCGTGGTCTTGGCCTTGAAGGGATCGGGGTTCTGCGTCGTGCTGCTCATGGTGTGTGTGTTCCTTGGTGTGAGTCGAGCATATTATCAGGAAAAAGCGACCTGACGAGGCGGGGCAAGTGGGGACCCAGCCGATTCTGCTCGTAACCCATTGTATATCAAATGCTAACGCTCTGCAGCCACTGAATATGCGGCATCCATAAGCGTTAAATTACAATCTGCCTCATAATTATGCACGGGCAATCCGGGGTTGCATTACAACTAGACAATCGTTACAGTATGGCCCGTTTGGGAGTCGTATGCCCGCATTGGACTGTCCCGGTGTGTGCCGGGGTCATGCCCATGCAGGCGTACAGCTCGTCATTCAACCGTTAAGGTCACTCATTCAATATAGACAGGCACACACAGGAGCGCATCGCCCATGAGCGGCAGCAATTCACGACGAGAAGCGATTTCAGCGGTCACCAACTACAAGCCGATCTCTGAGCCTTTGAACTTCGCGGAGACGCCCAGCCGAGACATCTTCGGCGTCAACGTCTTCGGCCCGGCGCAGATGCGCGACCGTCTGCCTAAGGAAGTCTACAAGAAGCTCTCCAAGACCATCGAAGAAGGCGACAAGCTCGACGACACCGTCGCCGACATGGTCGCCGCGGCGATGCGTGACTGGGCGATCGAAAAGGGCGCGACCCACTACGCACACGTCTTCTACCCGCTGACCGGCCTGACCGCTGAGAAGCACGACTCGTTCCTCAGCCCCGATGGCAAGGGCGGCGCGATCACCGAGTTCACCGGCAAGCAGCTGATCCAGGGTGAACCCGACGCCTCCAGCTTCCCCTCCGGCGGCATCCGCGCCACCTTCGAAGCCCGTGGCTACACCGCCTGGGACGTGACCAGCCCGGCCTACATCCTCGAGAATCCCAACGGCACCGCGCTGTGCATCCCGACCGCGTTCGTCTCCTGGACCGGCGAGGCGCTGGACAAGAAGACCCCAGTCCTCCGCTCGATGCAGGCCCTGAACACCCAGGCCCAGCGTATCCTCGCGCTGTTCGGCCACGACGACCCCGGCTTCATCAAGGCCTCGGGCGGCCCGGAGCAGGAATACTTCCTCGTCGACCGTAACTTCTTCTTCTCCCGTCCCGACCTGCTGAACGCCGGGCGGACCCTGTTCGGCGCTGCCCCGCCGAAGGGCCAGGAGTTTGACGACCACTACTTCGGCGCGATCCCCGAACGTGTGCTTGCCTGCATGCTCGAAACCGAGCGTGAGCTGTTCAAGCTCGGCGTCCCGGTCAAGACCCGCCACAACGAAGTGGCTCCCAGCCAGTACGAGGTCGCCCCGGTCTACGAAGACGCCAACGTCGCGACCGACCACCAGCAGCTGATCATGATCACGCTGAAGCGCGTGGCTCAGAAGTACGGCCTGGAATGCCTGCTGCACGAGAAGCCCTTCGCCGGCGTCAACGGCTCGGGTAAGCACCTGAACTGGTCGCTGGGTAACGGCAACGTCGGCAACCTGATGGAGCCCGGCGATACGCCTCACGACAACGCCCAGTTCCTCGTGTTCTGCTCCGCCGTGATCCGCGCCGTACACAAGTACAGCCACCTGCTGCGTGCGGTCATCGCACACGCCGGCAACGATCACCGCCTGGGCGCGAACGAAGCCCCGCCGGCGATCATCTCGATCTTCCTCGGCGAACAGCTCGCTGACATCTTCGAGAAGATCGGCAAGACCGGCACGGCCAAGAGCAGCAAGAAGGCCGGCGTCATGAACGTCGGTGTTGATACGCTGCCGCCGCTGCCCAAGGACGCGGGCGACCGTAACCGTACCAGCCCGTTCGCCTTCACCGGCAACAAGTTCGAGTTCCGTGCCCTCGGCTCGGCCCAGTCCATCGCCGGCCCGCTGGTCGCGCTGAACACCATTATTGCCGAGAGCCTTGACTACGCCGCCACCGAACTGGAGAACGCCACGAAGGGCGATCCCAAGAAGCTCAACAAGGCCGTCGAGAAGCTCGTCCAGGGCATCATCAAGGAACACGGCGCGATCATCTTCAACGGCGACAACTACTCTGACGCCTGGCACAAGGAAGCCGAGAAGCGCGGCCTGCCCAACAACCGCACCACGCCCGACGCCCTCCCGGCGATCACCGATCCGGAGGTCACCAAGACCTTCGCCAAGTACAAGGTCCTCTCCAAGCGTGAGATGGCCGCCCGTGAAGAGATCTACACCGAGCAGTACGTCGGCACGATCAATGTCGAGTCGATCCTGACCGAACGTCTGGCGCGGACCCGTATCTTCCCCGCCGCCGTTCGTTATCAGAACCAGCTGGCCGAGACCTGCACGAACCTCAAGGCCAACGGCATCGACTTCGATACCGTCACGCTCGACAAGGTGACCGCCTTGGTCAAGCAGCTGCAGGACGCCACCGACGCCCTGGCCGAGGCGAAGACCAAGCACCAGAAGACGCTCAAGGCCGAAGCCCGTTACGCGGTGGACGTGATCATCCCGGCGATGCTGGCGATCCGTGAAGCCGCCGACGAGCTGGAAGTGCTGGTCGCAGACGACCTCTGGCCGCTGCCGACCTATCAGGAAATGCTCTTCATCAAGTAAGACACCTGAACTATTAGCCAATCCTTGAGGCCCACGTACATACTTGTGCGTGGGCCTTTTTCTTCGTCGTGCTGTGTCGTTCCCGCGCAGGCAGGAACCCAGCGGTGCGACGCAACAAAGGTATGGATTCCTGCCTGCCCGAGAATGACGGGCGGCGGTACCTCGAAGTGCTTTATGGGCTGGGCAGCTGGATGGTTTCGCCGTTGTTGAAGTCGCGCTCGCCGGTGATACAGTCACAGATCACCTCAGCGACCTGGTCGGGGCTGAGCGTCTTGTCCGCCGGGATCATGCTTTCGTCGAACATTCCTCGGAGCATCGGCGTCTCGACGGCGCCGGGCGCTACGGCAACGGCTTTCACGCCGATCGGCTCGCCTTCCTGTGCGGTGCAACGTGTGAACATGTTCACACCGATCTTCGCCGCGGCGTAGACGCTGAAGCCCGGGAACGGATCGATGCTCGCCATCGACGAGACATTCACGACGATGCCCGACTGTTGCTGCTTGAATGACGGCCACACGGCGGCGGTCAACAGCACCGCGGCGCTAAGATTCACATCCACCGTCTTGCGCCAAAGCTCGGGGGTGATCTGTTCAATCGATGTCAACTCGGCGTAGCCGGCGCTGTGTACCAATGCGTCGATCCGGCCAAAGCTGGCGACCACGTCTTCGATGAGCATGCGGACGGCCTTGGGATCGGCTACGTCAGCGGGGTATACAAACGTATCGCCCTCGACGTGCTCGGCGGTCTCCTCGAGCCTATCCCGGCTGCGTGAAACCAGCACGACACAGTAGCCCGCCTCACCGAGTTGCACGGCCACAGCCCGGCCGATCCCGCTGCCCGCCCCGGTTACGATCGCGATCTTGTTGTCTGACATGGTTAGTGATTGGTGGTTAGTGGTTGGTGATTAGATCGATGCTTAGACGCTCACACTTTCCGCCACGCGCCAATCCGCGCCGTCGCGTTCGACCGGCCGATAGAGCGTGTCGCGCTCGATGGGATCGTAGCCGGCCTCGATGATCGCTTTGCGCAGGTCGGTGACGCTGACTTCCTGGTGCGTGCCGCCCGTCTCGTCGTCCTTGCCGGAGAGCTTGGTGATGTCGTACCAGACGACGGTGCCGTCGATGTCGTTCACGCCGTAGTCCAGTGCGACCTGAGACATCGGCAGCGTTTGCATTATCCAGAACGACTTGATGTGTTCGAAGTTGTCGAGCATCAGCCGGCTGACCGCGAGCATCCGCAGGTTGTCCAGGCCGCTTGGGCCGGGCAGGTGTTCAAGCTCCGAGCCGTCGGGGAAGAACGGCAGGGGGATGATGGTCTGGAACCTTCCTCCCCCGGAAGTGCTGCTTGCGAGCGCTTCGTCCTGGGCTTCACGGAGCAGGCAGAAGTGGTGGACGCGGTCCTCGAGCGACTCGATATGGCCGTAGAGCATGGTGGCGTTGGTCATGAGCCCGAGCTTGTGGGCTTCACGATGGACGTCGAGCCACTTGTCGCTACGGATCTTGCCCTTGAAGGCTTCGTCATGTACGCGGTCGTCGAACACCTCCGCGCCGCCGCCCGGCAGTGATCCGAGCCCGGCTTCTTTCAGGTCGGTCAGCACGCCGGCCAGGTCGCGCGGGCGCTTGCTGATCTTCGCCAGGTGCACGATCTCGACGGCCGTGAACGCCTTGATGTGGATCTTCGGCGCGGCAGCCCGGATCGCCCGCATCATGTCGGTGTAGTACTCGAACGGCAAGTAGGGGTGCAGCCCGCCGACGATGTGCAGCTCCGTCGCGCCCCCGGCCGCCGCATCGGTCGCCTGCCTGGCGACGTCCTCGATAGACATCTCGTACGCCCCGTCGTCACCCTTCTTGCGGTAGAACTCGCAGAACTTGCAGGACAGGGCGCAGATGTTGGAGTAGTTGATGTGCCGGTTGACGTTGTAGTAGGTCGTCTTGCCGTGCATCCGCTGGCGGACAACGTTGGCCAGTTCACCGATCGTGTGGATATCACGCGACCGCAGCAGCGCCAGCCCGTCCTCAGCGCTGAGGCGATCACCGGCGTGTACTTTCTCGGCGATTGGCTTTAGAGCATCATCCATAGTCAGGGATGATAGACCCCGCACATCCCCCGGGCAATCGCAGGATGGACATATCGCCTGTTGATTGGTGTCACGTGGGCGGGATCATCAAGGCCGTCGGAGGCTCGGGGATACGAGCCCGATCGAACGGGGTCCCGCACTCGGGGCAGCTCGGCGTCTTCAAGCCGAATAACGGGTAGCCGCAACTCTGGCATTCCCACGGCCGCCACCGAGTGACCCTGGGGCGTTGAAGCAGAGCGATCAAGACCAGCGGGCTCATCAACACGACGTAGATGATGCTCATGACTGTAAACGGCTGCTCTGCGTCTCTCGGGCTCCATCTTAAGAAGTAGACAAGCCCGAAGAACAGCAAGGACACCGCGATCATCGAGATCGCCACGCCCACCGCATACCCGTTCCGACAGAACGCTCCCGAAACGACAAGCAGCAAACCAAAGATAAACAATATCGGTCCGGTGCCGACTACCGATTCAACATCCACAAAGACGATCAACACCGTGCCCACCACAGCGTCGAGCCACCCCAGCACAGCCAACACCCGCGCCACCCAAAGCGCGATGACCGCGATCCTGCGTCGCTTTTCGGAGTATCGGATGATAGACATCTAGCCCGGGATTCCACTCCAATAATTAATCCACAAAGGTCACTACCGCGCAACTGACGTGTACGAGTATACCCATGCCGGTGATCGACCGGCATGGACCCGCCATTAGGCGCTTCCTAGACCCCACCCCTCATACCCCATACCCTATCCCCATGCAGATCATCGGACACGGCATTGATATCGTCGAGACCTCGCGGGTGGCTGAGATGGTTCAGCAGCACGGGGACCGGTTTTTGTGTCGCTGTTTCACGCAGGGTGAACGCGACTACGTCGCGGCGAATCCGGTGCGGATGGCGGAGCACCTGGCGGGGCGGTTCGCGGCGAAGGAGGCGGTGCTGAAGGTGCTGGGGACGGGCTGGTCGCAGGGGATCGCGTGGACCGAGGCCGAGGTGGTGCGGGAAGCCAGCGGCAAGCCGACGGTGAGGCTGCACGGGCGGTGCGCCGAGGTGGCCGGGGAACTGGGGATCGTGCATTGGCACCTGAGTATCAGCCATTCGGGGACCTACGCCACGGCCAGCGCGATCGGGCTGAGCGAGTAGGGGACAGGGAAAGGGATCAGGGCTCGGGGTATGAATCCTGATCCCTGATCCCTGATCTCTGTACCCACGGCCTGTATTCTTCGTGAGTTCGCGGTTAGACTAATTCCTGTCATGAGCGCACGCCGACGCGACAACACGCCGCCGTTTGAGATCATGGGGAGTCGGCCCAGTTCACCGCAGGCGTCGGGCCGTGGCCCACGTCCGGGGCGCAGCTCTCAGGGGGGGCGTATCGGGGATGTGTTCCGATCCGTGATGGATACCTGGCAGGCGTCGGCCAACGAGCCGATCACGCTGCGGGTACCGCGGGGCATGGCGTTGGCGCTGATGGCGGGGCTGCTGGGGCTGCTGCTCCTGGCGTACTGGGTGGGCCACAGCCGGGGCGGTTCGGCCACCGAGCAGCGTCTATCGCAAACCTACAATCTCAACGGGGCGGAGGGTGAGCGGACGCCGCCGTTTACGGTACCCGGCGAGGGCGGGGCGGAATCCGACCGTACGGGCCGTGAGGCGGGTTCCGGGACCGGTTCAGGGGGTTCCGGTGGGGCGGGTGGCGAGGATACCCGCGTGAGGGGGAGCAATTACCTGATCCTGGCGACCTACCCCGAGGCGGAGGCCCGGCGACTCCAGGCCTTCCTGACGGGCCGTGGGGTTGATGTCATGGTCGGTATCCGTAATAATAAGGGGCTCTGCCAGGTGATCGCCCTGAAGGGCTTTACCCGGGAGCAGTACAAGGCCGGGTTGGCTGAGCAGTTCCGCACCGAGATGCTAGCGCACGGGCGGGCCTGGAAAGCAGCCAACCAGGGCAAGGGCGACGATTTGAACACGATGTTCTACGCCAAGCACGAGCCGCCCGAACTTAGGTAATTCGACACCCCAACGACCCGCAAGCCCCGAGACACGAGTTTAGCCATGAGCATCGACCGCAGCCTCAAGACCGCCGGCAACCTCAACCGCCACCGCAACGTGCTGACCCGCGACGAGCGCATCGAGAAGCTCGCCGCCGAGGGTAAGTTCAACGAAGGCGATGGCGACCCGCTGGGCCTGCCCAAGGTCGGCAACCGCAAGGTCGTCACCGGCGGCAAGACCAAGAAGAAGAAGACGACCGAAGAAGAATCGTCTGAATAATCATCCGGTCTCACGTAACGCTTCCTCCTTCCGGACGCGGCATGCGCACCGGCCCTTCGCGGCCATAAGCCAGCACACATCATGTTTGACCCCAGTCGATTCATCGCCGACCGCACGCACTCGGTGGATGCTTCCGGTATCCGCAAGGTCTTCGACCTCGCCGCCTCGCTGAAAGACCCGATCGACCTGTCCATCGGGCAGCCGGACTTCGACGTGCCCGACCAGATTAAGCGGGCCGCGATCGACGCCATCGAGCAAGGCTTCAACAAGTACACACAAACCCAGGGCATCGCGCCGCTGCACGAGCAGGTCCGGTCGCAGCTTGGTTCGCGGTATCCGCTGTTAAGCGATGACGCCGGGCTGCTGATAACAAGCGGGGTGTCTGGGGCGCTGCTGCTGTTGATGATGACATGCGTGCAGCCGGGCGACGAGGTGCTGATCCCGGACCCGTACTTCGTGATGTACAAGCACCTGGTGAAGTTCGCCGGGGGCACGCCGGTGTTCGTGGATACCTACCCGGACTTCCAGCTACATCCCGAACGGATCGAACCGCTGATCAACGAGCGGACGAAGATGCTGCTGTTCAACTCGCCGTCGAACCCGACGGGCGTGGTAGCAACGGATGAGGCCTGCAAGCAGATCGCCGAGCTATGCGATAAGCACGGGCTGCTGCTGGTCAGCGACGAGATTTACGACGAGTTCTGCTACGAGAAGATCGATCACCCGCAGCACAAGGGCGAGAAGGTCGCGCCATCGCCTCTGGACCACAGCCCGAACGTGCTTCTCTTGAAGGGGTATTCCAAGAGCTACGCGATGACGGGTTGGCGGCTGGGGTATGCGGTCGGGCCGGCGGAAGTGATCGCGGCGTTGACGAAGATCCAGCAGTACTCGTTCGTGTGCGCCCCGTCGATGACGCAGGCCGCCGGGGTGATAGCGGCAGGCGTGGATATGAGTCGCATGGTCGAGCAGTACCGCAAGAAGCGCGACCGTGTCGTCGAACGCCTAAGCGGGCTGTACGAACTTACGACCCCCGGCGGCGCGTTCTACGCCTTCCCCAAGGTGCCCGAACGCCTGGGCCTAACCGCAACGGACTTCGTCAAGCGCGCAATCGATAAGAGCCTGCTGGTCATCCCCGGCAGCGTCTTCAGCGAACGCGACACCCACTTACGCATCAGCTACGCCTGTGACGACGCCACGCTCGATCGTGGGCTGGACGTGCTGGTTGAGTTGGCAGGCGGATAAACTAGGCTGTATCGAAAGCCGACGTCTTGTCTTCTTTGACCCCAGTTCTTCGATTACGCTTTTTTATGAGCGTATTGACATACCAATAAGGTAAGTAACACAAACAGGGTGCCGCCATTACATAGTGTAATAGTGACGCCAGAGGCGAAGTGTTAAACCTGGAGACACCCACAATCGCGAAACCCAATCCCGCGATGAAGATACTGGCTGTCCGTACCTCTTCGCCTTCCTCCGCCATCGTCTGGGCCAATCCGACCAGAGACAATCTGGCATAAACCCACCTAAGCAGCACGAACGCCATAGCGAATCCAATACTTGCGGCCTGTATGAATATAGTGACGTCAGTACGAGTCGCCTGGCTTGGTCGATCATCTAACTTAGCCAAGACGCCCTCGATCGAATCCGGATAAATAAGCCACGCAACCAGGAGTGATGCCCCGAGGCACAACGCAACAACTATTAGTTTCATAATTCGCATGAGCATGGCTTTAACTTATCGGCGATGTGATGCACGGCGATCATAGTTCGCTCACGTATTTCTCATAGCGGGTCTGGCCCAACGCTTGAAGTACATCTGCCCTGCTCTGGAAGTTTCTTATCGGCCGCCCTGTAATGTGCTTCGAAACTCAAATCGCCCACTCAATTATCACGGTAACACCGACGTGGTCGCAGCGGGGAGGTGGACGATCTCGCCGGTGTCGCGGCGGAGGATGAGGCCTGTGTCGGGGGCCAGATCGATGACAGTACCCTGGATGACCCGTCCGTCGGAACGCAGGCGGATGGTCTGATCGCGGTACAGGTTGCGTAAACGCCAAGCCTCGATCATCGGCTGGAGGTCAGATGAACGCAGGCATTGGTCGATCTCACGGATGACGCACTCGGCTACGTAGAGGCGGTCTTGCTTCCAGCCATGCATGTGCAGGCTTGTCGCGCGGTGACGAACATCGTCTGGCATGCCGACCAGGTCTTTACGTGCCAGGGCAACATTGATCCCGACACCGATGACCAGAGACGTCGTGCCATCCGGGTTGCGGACCGACTCAACCAGAATGCCGGCGAGCTTCTGCTTCTCGATGACCAGATCGTTCGGCCAGCTGATCTGAATCGGTCCCGAACCGGTCAACTGTTCGATCGCACGTGTCAGGGCCACCGCAGTGAGGAACGAAGCCCGGTCGATGGAACCTGGCTGATCCGTTTGCGGGTGGTGCGTCAGGCTGAACAACAAGCCCGAACCCGGGGGCGCATGCCAACTGCGTCCTAGCCTGCCGCGCCCGCCGGTCTGCTCGTCGGCGAAGATCAGCAGCGGCGTGTCGGCACGGGCCTTGACCAGGTCCTGCGTACTGGTGGTACGCTGATACACCTCGATCGTCCGACATGGTGAATCCGCCAGCGCGTGATTCAGATAGTCGGACCAGACGCCGAGCCCTGAACGGATAAGCCGTGTGCCGCGCAGGTCGTGTTCGATCGCGCAGCCGTGAGCCGCGAGCCGGTTGATGCTATCCGTCAGTGATTGAGGCGCTCGTGCGGAAAATGACGGGAGCGCCGTCGCGTCGATCGTCTTACCCACCGCGCGCAGCAGGTGGTGCAGCAGCTGCATGTCGGGCTGTTGCAGGTCGGCGGTCATGATTGGATATCAAGGCCCAGGTCCAGCGCCGGCGCCGAGTGGGTCAACGCCCCGACAGAGATGCGGTCCACGCCGGTCTGGGCGATCCCGTGGACGGTCTCGAGGGAGACGCCGCCGCTGGCTTCCAGTTCCACATCGGGCGCGACATTGTCTCGCATCGTGACAGCCTCGCTCAACTGCTCGTTGGTCATGTTGTCCAGCAGCACCAGGTCAATATCCGCGGGTAGCACCTGCTTCAGTTGCTCCAGCGTATCGACCTCAATCATGACGAACTTCAGGTCGGCGTACGTCGTTCGGGCGAGGCGTGCGGCTTGGTTTACAGCCGGGCAGAGTTGGTCGGGCTCGACGTGAGCGAGGTGATTGTCTTTCAGCAGGACGGCGTCGTAGAGGCCCATGCGGTGTGTCCCACCACCACCGCAGGCAACCGCGTACTTCTGCACGGCCCTGAGTCCGGGAAGCGTCTTGCGCGTGTCATAGATACCGGCACGTGTGCCTTTGACCTGCTCGACATATCGGGCGGTCAGCGTGGCGATACCGGATAGGTGCGTGATGAGATTCAGTGCGACGCGCTCGACGGCGAGGATATCTCGCAGGAAACCGGTCAGTGTCGCGACCGGCTGATCGGGCGAGATTGCGGAGCCGTCCCGGCAATGGATCGCGGTATCGATGCTGACGCCGTAGGTCTGCAGGACGGTCGGAAGCAGGGCCACGCCGGCAAGTCGGCCGGGCTGTCGCGCGACGATTGTAGCTTCGGCTTCAAGGTCCTCGGGGATGAAGAGCGTGCTGGTGACATCGACATGATCGGGGCCGAGGTCTTCGTCCCGCGCCTGCTGGATCAGACCGGCGAGGTCGCTGGCCGAGGCGTAGTCTTCGATCTGGGGAGGGCTTTCAAGATTCAAGGCGGATGGCTGCTTTTTTGGCTGTCAGTTTTTATGGAAAGTCACACGATACCGCCGCCCGCCCAGCGCGACAAAGCGGACGGTGTCCCCGGGAGTGAGCCGATGCGCTTGATAATAGGCGCCCCAGCCGCGCCAGCGGAGCATCGGCTTACCGTCGGCGAACGCGGTGTCGATGGTCTGGCCGTCGGGCAGGATCAGTGTCAGCGGGCGACGCCGGGTGGCCGGTGAGGAGCGGGGGAGGGACAGGTAGCGGTTGCGGATCGCGCCGCCTGTGAGTGTGACATCCATGATCGGGCTGAGCTTGTCATCGACGACGTGCCAGGCCCGCATGGATTTGGGGTAAACAGGCCCGACATCGATCGGTTCTACCCGCATAAGCTCCACAAAGACTGCGAACCGGCTGTCACGCTTCAACTGCCAGTAGTCGTCGTTGCCGCACACGGCCTTGTCGTATTGCTTTCGCAGGCGCTTGATGGCTGCAGATGACAGGTCCCGGTGCTGATCGATATTCCCTGCCAATGCGGTCGCCATGAACGGTCCAGCTGAGGCTTTCAGGAAGATACGGTCGCCGGGCTTGATCGCGTCGTAGGGGGGCTGCGTTGTACGCGTCAGCCGGCTCTCGACGGTCTTTTGCCCGGAGAGGATCAGCTTGAGGTACGGCCGCTTGAGGATCGCGACGTGGATCGGCATTGAAACATCGTATCGGCTAAGCCAGCGCCATGTACAGCATGCGCCCACCCGCGGCGGCGGCGCCGAGATACATGATCAGGACGAAGGGCCGCTCGGCCAGCCGCTTGTGCATCCATAGCCCCGCCACGATGCCGATCGGAACGAACGCGGCAAACAAGACCGACTCAATAAGCGTCTTGGTCGTGATCAGCCCGAGCCCGGCATACGTCGGCAGCTTCAGGCAGTTCAAGACAAGGAAGAACAGCACCATCGTCGCGACAAGCCTCGCCTTATCGAGCCGCTGCTCCAGCAGGTAGATGCTGATGATCGGCCCGGCGGCGTGTGCGATCGTCGAGACCACCCCGGCTAACCCGCCGCTTGTGCCGCCGCCGACCGGTCCGGGCGGGATGCGCGGGACGTGGCCACCCAGCATCCGGTAAATCTGCAGCGCCACAAACAGCAGGCAGACCGACCCGACGGTCAGGTTCAGCGCCCAGGTGAGTCGGCCGGTCTCCTGGAATGTCCACAACACCCATGTGCCGATCGCCACACCCGCCGCAGCACCCACTAGCAGCGGCCACATGTGACGCCAGCTGACGCCCTTGCGGTGGCTCCATACGCTGAACAGGTCCGCAAAGATCAGGATCGGCAGCATCACCCCGATCGCGCGCTCGGCCGGCAGGGCGTTGGCGACCAACGGTACCGCGATGATCCCAACCCCGCCGCCGAAGCCCGCCTTGGCGATGCCGATGACCAAAACGCCCAGCCCCAGCGCGGTGATGTACCACCAGAGCGAAGTGTCGGCCGGGAGTTCGGGCAGCAAGGGCGTCCTCTTAGGTCAGGTAGGTGTAGCCGCTGAGGCCCTGCTCGTAGAAACGGCGGAGACGTGTCGCTTCCTCGACGGTCAGCCGGTCGCAGCGCACGGCCGCCTCAACAGCCCGTCGGAAGTTACGCCGCAGCTGCTCCGTGTCGTATTGCACGTACTGAAGCACCTCGGTGACGGTGTCGCCCTCGACCACCTCATCGATGCACGGCCGGCCTTGCTCGTCGAGGCTGACATGCACGGCGTTGGAGTCCCCGAGCAGGTTGTGCAGGTCGCCTAAGATTTCCTGATAGGCCCCGACCATGAACGCGCCGATGTAGTAGTCATCGCCGTTGTTCATCATGTGCAGCGGCAGGGTGGTGCTGACTTTACTTTGACCGATGAAGTGATCGACCTTGCCGTCGGAATCACAGGTGATGTCGGCGAGGATGCCGTGGGCGGTTGGCCGTTCATCGAGCCGATGGATCGGCATGATGGGGAACACCTGGTCGATCGCCCAGCTGTCGGGGATGGACTGGAAGACGGAGAAGTTGCAGAAGTACGTCCGGCAGAGCTGGGTCTGCAGGGCCTGCAGATCGCGCGGCGGGTTGGGCAGGTCTTGGATGTACTCAAGCGCCTTGAAACAGATCCCGAAGTAGAGCCGCTCGGCCAGCGCCCGCATCTGAAGCGAGCAGTACCCAAGATTAAACAGGTGCATCGCCTCGACCCGCGCGACCTGCGCGTCGTGGTAGGACTGCATGTAGGTCTTCTCGTCCAGCTCGAAGTAGGCGTCATAAAGCGTGCTGATCGGGTGGGGCAGGTCATCGACCTCGCTGCGGTCCATCTCGACCGGCGGCTCGAAGCCGTCGAAGCCGCTTGAGCCCAGGACGTTGAAGATCAGCAGGCTGTGGTAGGCGACCATGGCCCGGCCGGACTCGCTGATGATCGTCGGGTGGGGGACATCGGCCTCGTCGCACAGCTCCTGGACGTGATAGACCACGTCGTTGGCGTACTCCTGGAGCGAGTAGTTGATACTCGAACCTTCGGTGGTGCGTGTCCCGTCGTAATCCACGCCCAGCCCGCCGCCGACGTCGATGTACTTCAGGCCCGCGCCGGTCTTGTAGAGCTCGGCGTAGACGCGCACCATCTCGATGATGGCCCGCTTGATCGGAGCGATGGTCGTGATCTGGCTGCCGAGGTGGAAGTGCAGCAGGTTCAGGCAGTCGAGCATGTCCTCTTCGCGGAGGAACTCGATAGCGTCGAGGACTTCGCCGATGAACAGGCCGAACTTGGAATGCACCCCGCCGGACTGCTCCCAGCGGCCCGAGCCCTTGGTCGCGAGCTTGATCCGCATCCCGATCTGGGGCCGGACGCCATGGGCCTTGGCGTGCTTGACGATGAGCTTCAGCTCGCTGTACTTCTCGACGACGGGGATGATGTTCTTGCCGAGCTTGGTGGCGAGAATGACCGACTCGATGAACTGGTCGTCCTTGAAGCCGTTGCAGATGATCGGGGTGGTCTCGTCCTCGACCATGGCCAGCACGGCGAGCAGTTCGGGCTTGCTGCCTGCCTCGAGCCCGAAGCCGTGCTCTTTGCCGAAGGCGAGGATCTCTTCGACGACGTGGCGCTGCTGGTTGACCTTGATCGGGTAGACACAGCGGTACCCGCCCTTGAACTCCATCTCCTGGATCGCGTTCTCAAACGCCTTGGCTAATTCGGCAAGCCGGTGGCGGAGGATATCGGTGAAGCGGACCAACAACGGCGGCTGCAGGTCGCGTCGGCGGAGCTGGTCGGTGAGGTCTTTCAGGTCGATGCCGACGGCGGGGTCCTGCGTGGGATGAACGATCAGGTGGCCCTCGCTACTGACCGAGAAGTAGCCGCGCCCCCAGCGGTCCACGCCATAGGTCGCCATGGCGTCTTCGGGTGAGAAGCCGGGTGAGCCGTGGTCGTTCGTCGGGGCGGGGTGATGGTGGGTCACAGTCATGGTCGTCGGTGTTTCCGCGCGGGTATCTGCGGCGTGGGGCGTTTCGGCGCAGTGTACCCAGCCGGGGAGCCGGGTGCAGCGAGAGAGTGTAGCGGGATGCGGGGCGACAAAAAAAAAGCCCCGCATACGGAACGGGGCTAGAAACAGAAGAGAAAAAATTGGGACGGCGGATCGCCGTGTTTTTCAGAGTGATCAGGATCGCCGAAGCATGGCGGCCACACCCAGGCCCAGGATCGCAAGGGTCGCGGGCTCGGGGATATCGGCGAAGTCGACGTCGACAGTCAGCGCCTTCTTGTCGATGAACGCGGCGTCAGACTCGGAATTGGAGGCAGCGATCAGGCTGTTGTCCAGGTCGATGCGAACGCGGGTGGCCCGGTAGTTGGAGAGGTCCACGGCTGCTTCTCCAGTCCAGATCCCGGAGCCTGTGCCTACCAGCGGAAACGCCTGATCAAAGGTGATTGGGTCGCTGACAAAGCCCCCCGTGAGGGGGTCAAGAATCGTAGCCACCAAAGTCCCTCCCGCGGTGACCTCGGCGTAATCCCCAAGCATGAGGTAGTCGCCGATCTCTTCAAGGCTAATCGATTCAATGAACAGGCCCGGGTCGGCCTGGATTACAAACGAAAGTTGGCCCGCGGTGATGTCCGAACCCCGCCCCGCTTGCGCGGCGGCGAACGGGCCGGTTGAGAAGGTAAGTGAGTCCCCGATAGCGATCGGTGAGCCGAAAAGCGGCGTGGGATCGGTTGCCGATGACTCGGTCAGGTCGGTCACAGTCCCGCCGTTTAGATCGATCGTGGCCCCGACACTTTCGGCCGGCTGTGAACAGATCAGAGCCCCGAAACATACGCTAAGAACTACATTGCGCGTCAACATCCTCGTCTCTCCTGCAAATAAGAAAAGCCCGTTGGCTTAAAACCCACGCCAAAGGCGCACGAAAAAAAGAGAATAGGCCGATGCCTACTCTCTCCCATCCGTATCGTGCTAATTGTCTGGCGGCTGAAATGAACAGCTACCTAAATTCCCTTCAGCGGAATAAAGGATAGTCGATCATTGCTGAAATGCAATGGTTTTATGCGAATTTAACAGGCTTTTTATGAGACTTTCTCGCGCTCCCTTCTCCCTAATTGCCGTCAATACGGCAGTTACTCCGTTTCAGCCAAGTCCGGACTCACGCCCGATCCCTCCCTTGGCTGACCCCGATGGGCTTAGGATTTGAACCCTTCGGGTCTTTCTCTGGCCTATAAGCTACCGAGGTCGGGCTGTAGCGTCAAGGTTAATCTGGTAATCCAGGCGGATACGAGAGCGGCCAAAGCACCGTTATTACCCATCTTCACATGATATGGCTGACTACTGGTCGTTGCCTACTTCTACCAACATCCGGACGTTGGCCTGGTGGACCCGTGCGGGATCAGAAATGGCTGTCAGAAGCACCCGCATGGTGTGGAAGACGCTCATATCGACGACATGCCCCTCAGAATCCACGGATGAGGCTCCAGACGCGACGCCGGCAGCTTGGTTGCCTTGCACATCCAGCATGACCCGGCCATCATCGAAGCGCCACCGATCCCCCGAATCGTCCTGCTGCACCAAGCGGTACTCATGCCCGTCGATTCGGCCCCATAGCGTGCGAGCGCCATCCTCAGACCCGACGAGGAACCCGTCATGCGGCTTGCCTTCGTCGTACGACTTTCGGCTGCCGAAGAAGCTGGGCTTCTTGATGTAGGGCCCGTCGTACTCGGGGCAGAAGGTGTCGCAGTTCCCGCAATGGTTGCAGTAGTCGGCATAGTTGGCGATCTGCTCGGTCTTCTCGACAGTGAATGCCTTCTCCTCGCCGACCTCGGTGACAGCCCCGTCGGGCGAGACACTGACATCGTGATAGGCGAGGTCCTCTGCCGGAGTCTCGTAGAGGAAGTTCGCGTCGTTCGGGCAGACGGGGATGCACTTGTTGCAGGTGATGCAATCGAAGACAACCAGGTGTGAGTTGATCCGCTTGGGGACGAGCTGGTTCTTCGCCTGGTAGTAGCGTTCGTCTGCCTGCGTCTGTTCGACGATGTCAGCCATGTTCAGGAAGCCGGCGAGCACCGGGTCTCCGCCGGCTTCCTCGGCGCGGCCGTGGGCCTTGAGGACGAACTCGTCTATCGTCGTGGCGCCGACCTTCTTCATCGTGGCGACCAGGTCTCCCAGGTAGCCCGGCAGCCGGCCGTACCCGCCGGGTTTCAACAGGTCCGTGCAGGTCGTGATAGGCTTGAACCCGCAGGCGACCATGTTCGGAAAGTTCTTGCGGTCCACCCCGGCGGAGAATGTGATCGGCATGGCGTGACCCATCGCGTCGCGGAACGCCTTGGCCAGCGTGAGTGTGATCACATGCAACGGCGGGCCCGACAGGTACATCACCTTGTTGTCCGGCGTGAAGAAGTCCCGGTGATTCACGACCTCAAGCGTGTTGGAAAACTTCGCCCCGAACGATCGGCCGTTCGCCTTGGCGACCGCATCCAGCCGCTTACATATCTGGATCGACTCATCGAACAGCAGCCCGCTGGTGTACGCAGAAGGATTGACCTGGACCTCCTTGTAGCCCATCACGTCGTGCAGCAGGTGTTCGAGTTTCTCCTTGCCCAGCATCGGGGGGTTCATCTTGACGATCACGTCCACGCCGATGTCGGTCAGCAGGAACTCGCAGATGCGTTCGATTTCGTCGGCCGGGCAGCCGTGGAAGGTCGACAAGGTAATGCTGTCGCTGAGGCGGGTGGGGTAGTCCAGGTCGCGCAGGTGCTTGAGCCGATCGGGCAGCTGGTCGCACAGACGAGCGACTTCGCTCGTGGCATCGAGCATCCCGTCCATGAACCGGCGGATCGGGTCGGACTGGATGCCCTTAAGGTCGTACCCGACGGACATGTCGAAGAGGAACTCGCCGAGCGGCCCATCCATCGGCAACTCACCGTAGGGATGTCCGAACGTCTCGGGGCTGCGCCTGAGCATGTGCAGCAGCATCGAGCCTTGCACGTACTGGTCCAGCGACTCCTCGAGCAGAAACTCCTGGGACCATTCGACGTTGTAGCCGACGTTGGTGGCGTCGATGCAGGGCCGGGGGATGTCAAGCCGGTCGTTGATCTGCACGGTCTTGAGTTCGAAGATGCGTGATCCGGCCAGGTAGGCGAGCACCAGGTTCTGGGCCATCTGCGTCTGTGGTCCCGCGGCGGGCCCGACGGGGTTCGCCGCACGCCTGCCGTGGAAGGTCACGGACAGGTCGGGTGAGTCACCCCCCGGGAGGGCGGGCTTGAACCACTTTTTGTCGGGCAGATCGAACATGCTCGCCCGGGCCTGATATTCCAGGCGCATCCGGTCGATCAGGTCCACAAACGGCGTACAGTAGAGGTCAACCATGTCGTTCCGTCTTATCATTACTCGGATGGGTCAGATACTTAGCCCCTTAGCGTAATCGAGAGACGGGATATGACCAACCGTTTTCTTTGAGTAATGTTTAGCTAGGTAGAATACGGGATGAGCGGTACAATAGACGTTTTGGGATGATCTGGATGACGAACTGTGTGACAGGGTTGGTATGTGTGGCTTGCGGCCGGGCGTTCGGGCCCTGTGAGCGGTGCATGACATGCCCTGACTGCGGGCCGGATGACGGCATCCTGGATATCCAATACGACCTGGATGCGGTACGGGGCGGATGGGAGAAGCAGCCGTTAGCAAGCCGTTCGCTGACGCATTGGCGTTACCGGGAACTACTACCGCTGGATGCGTCGTCGGTGCGAGAAGATTGGACGGTCGGCTGGACACCGATGATCGACGCGCCCCGGCTCGCTGAGCAGCTCAGCCTAAAGCAACTGATTTTCAAGGACGAGGGGCGGAATCCGACCGCGTCGTTCAAGGACCGTGCCAGCTCGGTGGGCGTGGCACATGCCATACAGACCAAGGCCGGGACGGTGGCCTGCGCCTCGACCGGCAATGCCGCGACCAGTCTCGCCGGGCACGCCGCGCTGGCCGGGTTGCCCTGCGTCATCTTTGTGCCTCACACCGCGCCGGAGCCCAAGCTCGCTCAGATGCTGGTGTACGGGGCCCACGTGGTCGCGGTCGAGGGCAGTTACGACGACGCCTACAACCTGTGCAGCCAGGCCTGCAAGCGGTTCGGTTGGTACAACCGGAACTGCGCGATCAATCCCGTGCTCGTCGAGGGCAAGAAGACCGGCGGGCTGGAGATCGCGGAGCAGTCGCACTCGATCGGGGGCGTGCCGGACTGGGTGGCGGTCAGCGTCGGTGACGGCTGCACCATCGCCGGGGTATGGAAGGGCATGAAGCAGATGCACGATCTGGGCGTGATCGACCGCCTGCCGAAGCTGCTGGGTGTTCAGGCCGAGGGTGTAGCGCCGATCGGGATGGCCCTGGAATCAGGCAAGATGCCCGAGACGCTACAGGACGGCGGAACGATCGCGGATAGCATCAACGTGCCCGTCCCCCGGAATTGGCGCAAAGCGGTCAACGCACTGAAAGAGGCCGACGGCGTGGTTGTTTGCGTGAACGATGAGCAGATCCTGGATGCGATGCGTCTGGGCGGGAGGCACGGCATCTATGCCGAGCCCGCGGCGGCGGCGGCGCTGGCGGGGATCGTGGCGGCGAGAGATAATCAGACGATCACCGGGACGGACCGCGTCGTGTGCATGGTGACCGGCAGCGGTTTGAAAGATACGAAGGCCGGCGCCCGCGCCGGCGGCGAGCCGATCCGTATCGGCCCGGACCTCGAATCCCTCGCTTCGGCGCTGCATGGCCGAGGCGTCTTGACGGAGTGACCGGATGCAGGTGAATGAGCAAGTCCTGGAACGAACGATCGAACGCTGCCGGGAGCGTAAGGTCTTGCTGCCGACGTTTGCGCAGATGCGCGACCCGTCGCTGATCCCGCAGAAGGTCAAGGACGGATTGGCCGGTGTCGGCCTGTGGGACATCGATCCGATCAACCTGTTCCGGATCAGCTGGAAGAACGAAGCCAAACCGAGCGGCGGGCTCTACGGCCAAGGCAACTGGGTCGAGTTCCCGCCCGAGTTCACCGGCGTCGACGCGACCATCATCGGGATCGTCGGCAAGTACTTCCCGACCGGGGCGCACAAGGTCGGGGCTGCTTACGGCTGCCTGGCCCCGCGGCTGGTGACCGGCGCGTTCGATCCCACGACCAACAAAGCCGTCTGGCCCAGCACGGGCAATTACTGCCGCGGCGGCGCGTTCGATTCGGCGCTGCTCGGCTGCGACGCCGTCGCCATCCTGCCCGAAGAGATGAGCCAGGAGCGCTTCGACTGGCTCAGCGGGATCTGCTCGGAGGTCATCGCCACGCCCGGCTGCGAGTCCAACGTCAAAGAGATCTACGACAAGTGCTGGGAGATCCGCAACACCCGGCCCGAGTGCGTGATCTTCAATCAATTCGAAGAGTTCGGCAATCCCGTGTGGCACTACCACGTCACCGGCGGGTTTATCCAGGAGGTCTTCGAGTCGCTCGACGGTGACAAGCGGTTGGCCGGCTACGTCTCCGCGACCGGGAGCGCCGGGACTATTGCAGCCGGAGATTTTCTGAGAACCAAGCATCCGGGGGTGCGTGTCGTCGCGGCCGAGGCGCTGCAGTGCCCGACGCTCTACCAGTTCGGCTTTGGCGGGCACCGTATCGAAGGCATCGGCGACAAGCACGTGCCCTGGGTCCATAACGTCCGCAACACCGACCTGGTCACCGCGATCGATGACGAGCGGTGCATGTCGCTGTTCCGCCTGTTCAATGAGGTCGAGGGCAAGGCGTACCTATGTGAAACGCTGGCCGAGGCGTTCGTCGAGCAACTGCCGCTCATGGGGATTTCCTGCATCTGCAACCTGGTCTCGGCGATCAAGACGGCGAAGTACTACGACATGGACGGCCGGGACGTGATCTTCATCCCGCTGACCGATTCGTCCGAGCTCTACGCCAGCCGGCTGACCGAGCTGAGCGAACAGCGAGGCGCCTACACGCGTGATCACGCCATCGCCGACCGTGCCCGGCACATGGACGGCATCGTGACCGACCACCTGCGCGAGCTGAACTACCAGGACCGCAAGGCCTTGCACAACTTCAAGTACTTCACCTGGGTCGAGCAGCAGGGCCGGACGATCGACGAACTGAACGAGCTGTGGGACCCGGACTTCTGGACAAGCACGTTCGCACAGGTGGATGACTGGGACAAGCAGATCGAGGCGTTTAACACGGCGACGGGCGTGCTGGGGATGCTCTGATGGGTACGGTCTTTGAGAATGCGTTGCTCGTGCAGCTCGATCCAGCGATGGTTGAGCAGGGGGCGCTGCGGGTTGATGGCGGGAAGATCATAGCGCTGGGCGCGGATGTATCGGCTGAGCCTAGCGACGAGGTGATCGACTGCGGCGGCGCGGTGCTGATGCCGGGGCTTGTCAATGGGCATACACACCTGTACTCGGCGCTGGCCGCCGGGATGCCGGCCCCGCCGATAGCACCGACCAACTTCCAAGAGATCCTCAAGTATGTCTGGTGGCGACTGGACCGGGCGCATGACGAACAGAGCGTCCGCATGAGCGGCCTGATCGGGGCGCTGATCGCACTGCGGTGTGGCACGACGACGCTGATCGATCACCACGCCTCTCCTAGTGTGATCGGTGGCAGCCTGACGACGCTCGAAGACGGGATCGCCGAGGCGGGCTGCCGGGCGGTGCTGTGCTACGAGACGACCGATCGCAACTACCCTGAGGAAGCCAAGCACGGGCTCGATGAGAACGAGCGCTACGTGCGGTTATGCCAGGACCGAAGCGACGGCCGGTATGCGGGCCTGGTCGGGGCACACGCGAGCTTCACTCTGCGAAACGAGAGCCTGGCCGACTGCGTCGATCTGGCAAAGTCGCTTGGCGTGGGCGTGCACATCCATGTGGCGGAAGACCCGTGTGATGAAGCACTCACACACAAGGCCTACGGCGAAACGCTGCTTGATCGCTTCGCCCACTTCGACCTGATGGATACCCCCGGGAGCATCTTCGCCCACGGTACCCACCTATCTGACAACGACATCCGGGCCATCAATCAGCACGGCTCGATCACGATGGCGCACAACACACACTCAAACATGAACAATGCCGTCGGCTACGCGCCGGTGGCGAAGTTCGACCGCCCGCCGATGCTCGGGACCGACGGGATCGGCGCGGACATGTGGCGTGAAGCACGCACGGCCCAGTTCAAGAGCCACGACGGCAACCTACCGCTGCCGTTCGGCAGACCGCTTTGCATGATCGGCGAGTCGGCACGCTTCGCCTCCCGCAGCCTGGGCGTCAAGCTCGGCGTGCTCGAACCCGGCGCAGAAGCCGACCTGGTGCTGACACGGTACGTCCCCGCTACACCGCTGCACACAGACAATCTTGCGGGCCACTTCATCTACGCCATGGGCCCGGAGTTCGTCTCCGACGTGATGATCAGCGGCGACTGGAAGCTGCGCAGCGGTGAAGTCGTTAGCTGCGACGAAGCTGTTGCGAGGGCTAAGAGCGCAGAAATGTCGCGGGCGCTGCACGAGCGTATGGCAACGATACCATGTGATTAAAAGTTAAACTATCTGATGGCTAGGTAAGGTACAATTCGTGGTGAAATACCGCTGTATTTTCTCCCTTGGTCAACCAAACAGTCACATATTCACTCTCATGCCCCAGACTTACGCGTATTACTTCTGTATCTACGTATTGCTCTAGTGCTCTTAACCGAATTTCCAATCGTCTATTCCACTCTGGGCCACGGGCGGCGATGTTAATCTGCTGCCCTAACCATTCGAGGTATGAGTCAGTGATAGTTGTATGCTCAATGAAGATTTTAGCATTGTCCGGAGGTATGAATGCTAAAACTACATGCCCAGTATGTAGCTTAACTTCATAACTGCCCGACAAGACGTGATACGAGCACGATATGAGGGCATTCGACCATTTCGGCAAATTATCAATTGAGCGGAGTTGCTCTTGGATGCGCTGCCAATATGATGCCGTGAATTCAGGCATAGTATTCAATGTATCATTCGCCTGAGTACTAGTCCATTTCACTCAGCCTTGCACGATCCGCGTCCCGCTGTTGCCATCTAAAGCGTCGGTCAGGCGGGGGAGTTCGGCGATGATGGCTTCGGCGTCGGGGGTGTCTGAACTCTCTACGAAGTCGATCGCGGCTTCGATCTTTGGCAGCATCGAACCTTCGGCGAACTGGCCGTCCGCTAGATAAGCCTTGGCTTCGGCGATCGTCATGCGGTCGAGCGGTTTTTGGTCGGGCTTACCGAAGTTGATATAGACGCGGTCGACGGCGGTGAGGATGATCAGGGACTTGGCTTTGAGTTCCTTGGCGAGCAGGGCGGAGGTGCGGTCCTTGTCGATGACGGCGGGAGCGCCGCGGAGCATGCCGGATTCGTCGCGGATGACGGGGACGCCGCCACCGCCACAGCAGATGACCAGTTCGCCTTCCTCGACGAGCTGGCGGATGGTGTTGATCTCGATGATCTTTTCGGGGTTGGGCGACGCGACCAGCCGGCGGTACTTGCCGTCCCCGACCGGGGCGAGGGTCCAGCGGTCCTTGTCCCGGTGCCTGAACGCCAGTTCCTCATCCATCGGCATGCCGATCGGCTTGGTGGGGTGCTTGAAGGCCCGGTCGTTGTGGTCGATCAGGACGTTGGTGACGAGCGTCATGACCTCGCGTTCGATCCCGCGTTTCTGCAGGGCGTTGAGCATGCACTGGCCGATCATGTAGCCCATGCCCGCCTGGGTGTCGGCGACGCAGACTTCAAGCGGCAGGGGGTACATCTCGCTGGAGGCGATCTCGACCCGGCGCAGGACGTTGCCGACCTGCGGGCCGTTGCCGTGGGTCAGGACGATGTGCAGGCCTTTCTCGATCGCGCGGACCAGGTGCCGGGCGGTGTCCGACATGTGCGCGAACTGCTGGGTGATGTTGCCCTGCTCGCCGGGCGCAGTGATCGCGTTGCCCCCTAGTGCGATCACGGTTGGACGGGTGTCGGGCATACGGGAAACCAGAAAACAGGATTCACCACAGAGGGCACAGAGAACCCAGAGTTTGGACAGGATGACAGGATGGACATGATAAGAATGGGCAACCAACCCATCCTGTTAATCCTGTCATCCTGTCGAGTTCTTTTCTTTACTCAGTGATCTCTGTGTCCTCTGTGGTGAGTATTTTAAAACGGCCGTTCGCGCATGGTGCAGGCCATGATGGCCTTGGCGGTATGCAGGCGGTTCTCGGCTTCCTGGAAGACGATGGACTGCGGGCCGTCGATCACGGCGTCGGTCACCTCGCTGCCTCGGTCGGCGGGGAGGCAGTGCATGTACACAGCCGAATCCTTGGCGAGCCTCATGCGGTTCTCGTCGCAGATCCAGTCCTTGTGCAAGTGGTTCATTGCCAGGCACTCGTTCTCGTTCTCGTCGATCTCTGCCTGGTTCTTGGCGTTGAGGCGGGCGAACATGAGGTCGTGGATGCCCCAGCTCTTGGGGTAGACGATGTCCGCATCCTCGAACGCGGCGTCCATGTCATCGACGATCTGGAACGACCCGCCCGACTCGGCGGCGTTGGCCTTGGCGGACTCGACGGTCCGGCCGATCAGGTCGTATCCCGGCGGGTGGGCGAGCGAGACGTCCATCCCGAAGCGCGTCATCAGGGTGATCAGGCCCTGCGGCACACTCAGCGGCTTGGCGTAAGAGGGGGCGAAGGCCCATGTGACGGCGATCTTCAGACCCCTGAGGTTGTCCTTGCCGAAGTGCTCGCGGATGGTCATCAGGTCGGCGAGCGTCTGCGTCGGGTGGTCGACGTCGCACTGCATGTTGATGATCGGGACGTTGGCGGCCTCAGCCATTTCGCGCATGTACTTGTTGCCCGCGCCGAGGATCAAGTCGTGCCGGCAGCAGATGCCGTGGCCCATGGCGGCGAGGATCTTGCCGGTGTCCGCCGCGGTCTCGCCGTGGCTGATCTGGGTGGCGCTGGAATCCAGGAAGTGGGCGTGCCCGCCGAGCTGGGTCATCCCGGCCTCGAAGGCGTTGCGCGTGCGCGTCGATTTGTCGAAGAACAGCAGGAATGCCGTCTGATTCGACAGCGCGATGGTCGGTTCACCGCGGTGGAACTTGGCTTTCAGTTCGTCGGATGTTTCCAGCAGCAGGTTCAGTTCGTCGTGGGTGAGGTCCTGCGTCTCGATGTAGTCTTTACCTTTGAGGCTCGTCGTCATCTAATTCTTAACCTTTCCTTCGTTTCACGTTCATCTTTGTCTTATTGGGTCGTTTGTGTGTCAGGTCGCAGTAGGCCTGCCCGAAGCCGGCGTAGAACGCGGCGCAGTCGATCAGGTGCTGGATGGGCACAGAGTCGTTGACGGTGTGCGCCACGTTTTCGGGTGCCGGGCCGAAGCCGACGCAGGGGATGCCGAACATCCCGGCGATGGAGACGGCGTTGGTGCTGAAGGTCCAGCGGTGCAGCGTCGGGGGCTTGCCGAGGATATCCCGGTGGGTCTTGATAGCGGCCTGCACCTGCAGAGCGTCCTCCGGTTCGCACCATGTAGGGAAGTACTTTTCCGTCTCGTAGGTCAGGCCGGTGTAGCTTTCCCGGGCGTATCGCAGCACTTCGACTTTGGCCTTGACCCCGGCGCGCTTGACCGCGTCTTTGACTTCGCTCACTGCCGAGGCCTTGGTATCGCCGACGGTCAGCCGGCGGTCCAGGTGGATAAAGGCTTCACCCGGCACGGCACACATACTCGGCGTCTTGCAATCCACATAGCTGACGGTGATCGTGCCCTTGCCAAGGAACGGGTCGGATTTGAGACATTCGTTGAGCTTCTCGATCTCGTTGACGACCTTGGCGATCTTGTAGATGGCGTTGTCGCCCTTGTGCGGCATCGAGCCGTGGCAGCTCTTGCCCTTGGCGGTGACGCCGATCTCCATCCGGCCTCGGTGGCCTCGGAGGATCCAGCAGTTGGTCGAGTCGGTCACGACCACGGCGTCGGGCTTGATCCCACCCTCGTTGACGATGTATTGCCAGCAGAGCCCGTCGCAGTCCTCCTCCATGACGGTGAAGGTCATCAGGATGCAGTACTCGCTGAGGTCCAGGCCGAGGTCACGCATGATTTTGGCGGCGTAGACCATGGCGGGAACGGCCCCCTCCTGGTCGCCCGCCCCTCGGCCCCAGACCTTGCCGTCGGCGACCTTGCCCTTGTACGGGTCGTGCTTCCATTCCGAGCGGTCCCCGACGCCGACGGTGTCCACGTGGGCGTCGATGGCGATGAGCTTCTTGCCCTTGCCGGGCTTGCCGACCATCCCCAGGAGGTTGCCCATCGGGTCGGTCCAGACCTTGTCGAACGCCTTGGTCGCCCGCATTTCCTTCTTGATGCGCGCAATGACCTTGCCCTCCTCGGCTGATTCGGAGGGGATGGCGATCATATCCCGCAGGAAGCGGACCATCTGGGGCTTGTATTTTTGGGCTTGCTTAACGAACTTCGATTTTTCGGGCATAGAACTATCTTTATACCCGAGAATCCCGATCCGACAAAGAAGAATTTGCGCAAGTTTTTCTTGGTGATTCAGGGTCTTGAGGCGACAATGTCGATAGGTGGAAGGAGAGCCCATTGTAAGGGCATGAGTTGGCCACCTTGAATGATTAACAGCGGGCATGTGCCCGCATGGGGCCAACGCTATGACAACCTCTCCATCCATGTCGATTACACCGAAGAACACGCTGTCTTGCACCGTCAACGGAACGCCGGTGTCGGTTGCGCTTCAGGATGACGGCCTGACCCTGCTGGACGTCCTGCGGGACTCTCTGGGCATCACCTCCCCGAAGAACGGCTGCCAGCCCCAGGCCCAGTGCGGCTGCTGCACCGTCCTGATCGATGGCAAGCCCATGCTGTCCTGCACGATGAAGCCGTCGCGGGTACAGGGCAAGGCTGTGACGACCCTCGAAGGTCTCGACGAAGAGCATCGCAAGCAGATTTCTGAGAGCTTCGTCAAGTGCGGCGGGGTCCAGTGCGGGTTCTGCATCCCCGGGTTCGCGATGCGAGGCGTCGGCTTGTGCAATCAGAAGCCGGGCCCCAGCCGGGACGAGATCACCAAGGCCATCCGGCCGCACCTGTGCCGATGCACCGGGTACAAGCAGATCGTCGACAGCATCGAGCTGTACAGCAAAGTACGGGCCGGGCTGCCGCTGCCTCAGACATCCGAGCAGGACCGCACGGGCAAGGTCGGGACGAGCCTGCCGAGGTACACCGGCCATGATGCCGTGCTAGGCGATCGCAAGTATGTCGATGACATGACCGTACCCGGGATGCTCTACGGAGCGCTGCGGCTGGCGGACCACCCGCGTGCGACGGTGAAGAAGATCGACGGCAGCAAGGCGCTGGAGTTGCCGGGCGTCCATCGAGTCGTGACAGCCGAGGATGTGCCGGGCGAGGTCTACGTCGGGCTGATCGAGAAGGATTGGCCGGTCTTCGTCGCTGTCGGCAGCGATACGCGCTGTACCGGGGACGTGATCGCGGCGGTCGTGGCGGACAACCAGCGGTTAGCACGGCAGGCGGCCGAGTTGATCGATATTGAGTATGACGTCCACGAGCCGGTCACCGACCCGGTCGAGGCGCTCAAGCCCGGTGCGCCGCTGGTCCACCCCGAGCGCGGGACGAACCTGCTGAACGAGTCGAGTTTGGTTAAGGGCGATGCCGAGGCCGCGTTCGCCGAGTGCGCCCACATCATCGAAGACACCTACGTGACCCAGCACATCGAGCACCTGTTCCTCGAGCCGGAGAGCTGTATCGTCGTGCCGTCGGGTGATGGCGATGCACGCACGCTCAAGGTCTACACGCAAGGGCAAGGCGTCTTCGACGACCGACGACAGATTTCGTCCGTGCTGGGGATCGACCAGGACCGGGTCGAGGTCGAACTGGTCAGCAACGGTGGGGCGTTCGGCGGCAAGGAAGACATGTCCGTCCAGGGCCAGACGGCGCTGCTCGCATATCTCACCGGCGAGCCGATCAAGATCACGCTCACACGCCCCGAGAGCTTCCGCATCCACGTGAAGCGCCACCCGATCACGCTGACGTACAAGATCGGTTGTGATGCCGAGGGCCACATCCTCGCGGTCAAGGCCAACATCATCGGCGACAAGGGCGCATACGCCTCGGTCGGCGCCAAAGTCCTCGAGCGCGCGGGCGGGCACTGCACCGGGCCGTACCGTGTGCCGAACATCGACATGCACACCAAGGCGGTCTACACCAACAACCCGCCTTGCGGCGCGATGCGCGGCTTCGGCGCGAACCAGGCGGCGTTCGCGATCGAAGGGCTGCTTGATCGGCTGGCTGAGAAGTGCGGGATCGACGGCTACGACATGCGCGACCGCAACATCCTCGAACCCGGCGAAGCCTTCGCCACCGGGCAGGTGCTGGATAAACCCTTCGGCCTGCGGCGCACCCTCGAAGCGGTCAAAGATCAATACAAGGCGGCCAAGTACGCGGGGATCGCCTGCGGGATCAAGAACGTCGGCATCGGCAACGGCATGCCCGACATCGGCAGGGCGGCGATCACCATCGAAGACGAGAACACGCTGCACATCCGCACCGGCTTCACCGAAATGGGCCAGGGTCTGTTCACGCTGTGCATCCAGTTCGCCCATGAAGCGACCGGCCTGCCCCCGGAGTTGTTCCGCTGCTCGACCGACACGACGCTGCACCTGGACTGCGGTCAGACCACCGCCAGCCGGGCGACCGTGCTTGCCGGCAACGCGATAGCCGAGGCGGGCAAGGACCTCAAGGCCGCGCTCGATCAGGGCAAGACGCTCGCCGACATGAAGGGCGAGGTCTTCCAGGGCGAGTGGCGCTGCGACTACACCAGCAAGCTCGGTAAGGACATGAACAAGCCCGGCGGGCCCAAGACCCACATCACCTACGGCTTCGCCACGCAGGTCGCCATCCTCGATGACGAGGGCGCGCTCAAGAAGATGATCGCCTGCCACGACGTCGGGAAGGTCATCAACCCCACACAGCTGCAGGGCCAGATGTACGGCTCGCTACACATGGGGATCGGCTACGCGCTTTCGGAAGACTTCGTCGTCGAGGGCTCTGTGATCCAGGCGGATAAGATCAACGATTGCGGCGTTTTGCGGGCGCATCAGATGCCCGAGATGGAGTTGATGTTTATCGAGGAGCCCGACCCGGAATGTCCGTTCGGGGCTCGCGGCGTTGGGGAGATCGGGTTGGTGCCGACAGCGCCGGCGATTGCCGGTGCGATGTACCAATTTGACCACGTGGTTCGCAAACGGCTACCGATGATAGATTCACCGGCGGGCCGAGCGATCCAGAAGCCCAAGCCTAAGCGTTGAGCCGGAGCCAGCGATGATCCACGCCATCATCCCCGCGGCGGGTCGGTCGAGTCGTATGGGCCAGCCCAAGCAACTCATGCAGGTCGACGGAAGACCCATGCTGCTGACGGTAGCGGAGCCGATCACAACATGCCCGCGGATCGGCAGCACGGTCATCGTGACCAACAGCCTGGTGGCGTCGAGCTTGGACCTGTCTACCGTTGACGCCCAGATCGAACTGAACGACGAGCCCGACGCCGAGATGATCGACTCGATCCGAAAGGGCGTTGAATCGCTGCAGCGCGACCCCGGCCTGGTCCTTGATGACGGGATCATGATCTGCCCCGGCGACCTGCCCGGCCTCACGACTGAAGACATCGCAGACTGCTGCTACGTCTTCCACGATCGGCCCAAACGGATCGTCACCGCCTCACACAACAACAAGACCGGCCACCCGGTGATCCTCCCCACGTCGGCGGTCCCGGACCTGATGTCGCGCGATAGTGACGGGGGGTTACGCGACCTGATCAGCGCCTATCAGCACGATGTCATCATGGTCGAGCTGAATAACCCGGCGGTGCTACGGAACGTGAATACGCCCGAAGACTACGAGCGCGTTTGCGGCAATTAGCCCTCCGCTGCAAACGCCGGTTTACATCCGATTCAGAAGTATGCCCAGGTATCAGCTGCAGCCGCCCTGCGTCACGACGTTCAGGGAATGCCCGTCGCCGCTGATGACCCGGTTGTCTACACGCTTGTAGTCGTACAGGCCCACCTCGTCGCAGATGACCCGGTCTTCATAATCATTGAACCAGATCGCCTCGGGGTTACGGCCGACGATGCAGGTCTTGCCACGGTCCGGAGCGTCGAGTGCGTTACGCAGGTTCTTGAAGATCAATACACCGTTCTCCGCGTGCTTCACCCCGGGGATTGGTTTATTGGTCACGGCCGCGACCTCGGTCTTGCCCTTGTAGTGTGTGATCGACAGCCGGGCGTGCGCCTCGACGCCGGAGAGGCCCTTCTGCGAGTCATTCAGAAGGTTCCACGCAGTCTCGATCGGGACATTGAACGCCTGGTAGGCCACGATATCCCGGCCGCAGAAGTAGTAGTGGTTGTTGATCCCGCGGTGGTAGAGCGACCGCTGCATGATGCGCAGCGCGTCGGCATCGTCGTTGATGCCCTTGATGATCGGCGCCTGGTTCTCGACGTGCATCCAGCCCCGCTGCACGACGCCGGCCAGGGCCTTTTGCGTATCCTCATGCCACTTCAGCGAGCCGTTGGGGTTAGTCAGGTATTCGCCGTCGGGTGCCTTGACCAGGAACTCGTCGGGGTGGTTGAAGTGGACCATCAGCCTAAGCCCGACATCCGGGTACGTCTTGTGAAAGTTGTCGAGCATCGTCAGGAAAGCTTCGTCGAACCGTTTGGGGTAGAAGGCCATTTCCTTCGTGCCCAGACGGATCGCTTCGATGCCCGCCTCGGCAAGCGACGATAACCACTCGCCGATCTTCCGGTTGCTGAGCATCATCGCGTCACCACCGGAGAGCAGGATCTCGCGCAGCTTCTCTCGGCCGGTCGTGGGGTGCAGCCCGCCGTTGGCCTCGACCTGCTGGTTATGCGAGCGGATGTAGCCGACGACGTCTTCGATCTTTGCCAGCCCCTTCTTGGCGACCGTACCGTCCTGGCGCTCGATGTCTTTGCGTGCGATCAGTTCCTCTCGGTAGCAGAACCGGCAATGAGAGGAGCATGTGGAGATGGTGTACAGCAGGCCCATTTCGTACTTATGCAGCAGGCCCTCGACGGGCGAAAAGTCCATCTGATGGCCGGGGTCTTCCGAACCCACCAGGTTCAGGGTTTCGTCGGGGCTGGCTTTAACCAGTCGCTGAAGCGAAGCGCTTTGGCGGGCCAGGTCAAAGTAATGCCGGGTCACCTTCACGGGCATGCGGGCTTCAACGTCTCGGTCCGTGCCGCTGAGAGACTTAAGCGTTTCAAGCTCCTCGGGGGTGTAGAAGCCCTTCATGTCGTCCGGGACATTGTCGTTAAAAAACGGCTTCAGGCCGTTGATGATCTCGCGCTCATGCCGTCCGTTATCGATGGTATCCAGAAACGCCTGCTGACGATCCGTCACCACGTATCCGTCTGAACTGACCAAGTCGCACCTCGCTTCCCGCCCACTGGTTTAGACATAAATCCTTTACTGGAAGGCAGTGTAACATATTGCACATCGGATATCAATATTGTAATATATGATACAGCCATGAAAGTGACCCGCACATTGACGGACCTTGTCGCCACCGCCGGGGCAGGGCTCACGCCGACCGAACGGCGGATCGCCGAGGCTGTGCTGGCCGAGCCGACGCTTCTGGCGTTTGGGACTGTGGCCGACTTGGCGGAGCATGTCGGGACGAGCCGGCCGTCCGTGGTGCGGTTCGCCAACAAGCTCGGCTTCCAGGGCTACTCCCAGCTGCAAAGCCGGGTCAGGACCGAAGTATCCCGTCAACTGATCCGGCCCAGCGAGCGTATCCGTAGCGATGAGAAGACCGATTCGTCCGCTCGGCTGACGATCGAAGGGGCGATCGATTCGGTCTTCGACGTCATCCAGGGCCAGGACGTCGCCGGGCTCGTACAGCCGATCGTTCAGGCAAAACAGGTCTGGATACTCTCCGGCGAAACCTCACGGGCGGGAGCCATCGCGTTCTACAGCGGGCTGTCGATGATCCGATCGGACGTGCACCTACTGGATGACCGATCCATCGGCAACGATCTGAGTAACGCCGGCCCCGGTGATACGGCGGTCGTCTTCGACTTCTACCGTTACCGCCAACTGGTCGTGACCGCGACACGACTGCTGGCAGACAGCGGGGTCGATGTCGTTGCGATCACAGACGGGCCGTTATCGCCGCTGGTCGAACTGACGGATAATTGGTGTGAGATATCCGTGCCGGCGATCGGGCCGTTCGACAGCTCCATCCCCGTCGTGGCGATCGCTGAGTTGCTGGTCTCCAAGATCGCGCGCGAGCTGAAGGACAAGGCGACCGAGCGGATCGACCGCATCGAGTCGCTATGGGAATCGACCGGCGTGTTTTTCCAATGACCGTTTTCTGGAGTGATGTGAGGTGATTAACAAGGTATGTCCATCAGTCGCGCAGGCGGTGGCCGACATCCCCGACGGGGCCACGGTGATGCTGGGCGGGTTCGGTGCATCGGGCAGCCCGATCGAGCTGATCCATGCACTGATTGACCACGGCGCTAAGAATCTGACCGTGATCAACAACAACACCGGCAACGGCGAGGTGGGCCTGGCGGCGCTGATCGGCAACGGGCAGGTCAGCAAGATGGTCTGCTCGTTCCCGCGTTCCAGCCAGTCTAAGGTTTTTCCCGAGTTTTATAGGTCCGGGAAGGTCGAGCTGGACCTTGTTCCTCAAGGGACACTCGCCGAGCGCATCCGCGCCGCCGGGGCCGGCATCCCGGCTTTCTACACGCCGACCACGGTGGGGACGGTCCTGTCGGAGGGCAAGGAGCAACGCGAGTTCGACGGGCGCAGTTACGTCATGGAGCGTTGGCTTAAGGCCGACTACGCGCTGATCAAGTGCGACCGCGCAGACCCATTGGGCAACCTGACGTTCAACAAGACGGCCCGCAACTTCAGCCCGCTGATGTGCATGGCAGCGGAGACCACGATCGTGCAGACTAAGCGACTGGTTGAACGCGGCGAGATCGATCCCGAGTGTGTGATCACGCCCGGCATCTTTGTAAACCGAGTCGTCGAGGTCAGCGCCCCGGTCCATGAAGACACGCTGATCGCGGAAGGCAGGTGCTACCCATGACTACGGGCTGGACAAGAGAACAGATGGCGGCGCGCACCGCCCAGGACATCCGTGACGGCTCGTACGTCAATCTCGGGATCGGCATCCCCGAACTGGTCGCGAAGTTCGTCCCCGAGGGGCGCGAGTTTTTCTACCACACGGAGAACGGCCTCTTGGGGATGGGCCCGCCGCCGAGCGAAGATGAGCGTGACCTGGACCTGATGAACGCAGGCAAGAAGTATGTCACCGCCGTGCCGGGAGCTGCTTACTTCCACCACGCCGACAGCTTCAGCATGATCCGTGGCGGGCACCTGGACGTGTGCGTGCTGGGCACGATGCAGGTCGCGGCTAACGGCGATATCGCCAACTGGTCCACCGGCGCGCCCGACGCTATCCCCGCGGTCGGCGGCGCGATGGACCTGGTGCAGGGGGTGAAACAGATATTCGTCATCACCAAACACAACACCAAGACCGGCGAGCCCAAGCTGGTCGAGCAGTGCACCTACCCCCTGACCGGGGCGGGCGTGGTCAGCCGGGTCTATACCGACCTGGCGGTGATCGACGTCACCAAGGAAGGATTCCGCCTGGTTGAGTTAGCGCCGGGGGTGTCGTTTGACGAAGTAAAGGAAAGGACCGGCGCCCCGGTCTTGCCACCAGCCGATGATTAAACGGCCGAAACGACGATCGAGATACCACCATGACTGAAGTCTATATCTGTGACGGTCTGCGAACGCCCTTCGGCCGATACGGGGGGTGTCTGTCCACGGTACGCACCGACGACCTGGCCGCCATCCCGATCCGTGCCATGATGGATCGTTACCCATCCGTAGATTGGGCGGCGTTGGACGATGTCGTGCTGGGCTGTGCGAATCAGAGCGGCGAAGACAACCGCAACGTGGCGCGAATGAGCAGCCTGCTGGCGGGGTTGCCGCCGGAGGTGCCCGCGATCACGCTCAACCGGCTCTGCGCCTCGGGGCTCAACGCGATCGGCCACTGCGCCGCGGCGATCCGAAACGGCGAGGGCGAAGTCATGCTGGCAGGCGGGGTCGAGAGTATGTCGCGTGCGCCGTTTGTCATCGGCAAACCCGAGGGTGCCTTCGGGCGTCAGCAGACGATGTACGACTCCACGATGGGCTGGCGCTTCATCAACCCCAAGCTCGATGAGCAATACGGCACGGAGACGATGCCGGAGACGGCGGAGAACCTGGCCAAGGAGTTCAACGTCAGCCGTGAGGACCAGGACAAGTTCGCGTACTGGAGCCAGTCCAAAGCCGCCGCGGCCATGGCGGATGGCAGGCTTGCCCAGGAGATCTGCCCTGTCAGCGTCCCGCAACGCAAGCAAGACCCGGTCATCGTTGATAAGGATGAACCCCCGCGCCAGACGGAACTGGCCAAGCTCGCAACACTCAAGCCGATCTACCCCGGCGGAACCGTGACCGCTGGTAACGCCTCCGGCATCAATGACGGGGCGGCCGCACTACTCATGGCGTCGGAGCAGGGCGTCAAACAACACGGGCTGGAACCCGTTGCCCGCGTGGTGGGGATGGCGGTTGCCGGCGTGCCGCCGCGCATCATGGGGATCGGGCCGGTTTCGGCGACGAAGAAGCTGATGACCCGCCTCGAGATGACGCTTGATGACTTCGACATCATCGAACTCAACGAAGCCTTTGCGGTGCAGGCGCTGACTTGCGCGCGTGAACTTGGCCTGGCAGATGACGACCCTCGGCTGAACACCCGGGGCGGCGCGATTGCGCTAGGCCACCCGCTCGGGGCCAGCGGGGCGCGTCTCGCCATCACGGCGATGGACCAACTGCGCCGCGGCGAAGGCAAGCGTGCCCTGTGCACGATGTGCATCGGTGTCGGGCAGGGGATCGCACTGGCTATCGAAAGTGTCAGGTAGGCCGGCCATGGACGCATTACAACAAGCGCTCAGCGAAGCCCGCCGACGCTACGCCGAAGCCAACCCCAATAGTAAGGAAGCGGACGCGCAGGCCGAGCGGTACATGCCGGGCGGCAATACCCGCAACGTGCTGTATCACGAACCGTTCCCGCTAACCATCGTCGGCGGCGAGGGCTCGGAGTTGGTCGACCTGGACGGCCACCGATACGTCGACTTCGTCGGTGAGTTCTCCGCGGGATTGTTCGGCCACTCGGACCCCGACATTAAATCGGCGATCCACGAAGGGCTTGAACACGGCATCGCCATGGGCGGAGCCACACAGTACGAACGCGAGCTGGCACGCCTGCTGTGTGAACGCTTCCCATCGATCGAACAACTCCGCTTCTGCAACTCAGGGACCGAGGCCGGGCTGATGGCGATTACGACCGCGCGCCTCACCACCGGCCGGGACAAGGTTCTCGTCTTTAACGGCGCTTACCATGGGGGCGTGCTCAAGTTCCCCACGGGGCTATCACGATTCAACGCTCCGTACGACTTCGTCCTGGCCGAGTACAACGACACCGAGGCCACAGCCCGGATGATCCGCGACCTGGGCGACGACCTCGCGGCCGTGATGGTTGAGCCTATCCTCGGTGCGGGGGGGAGTATTCCCGGTTCGCGTGCGTTCTTGGAGATGCTCAGGTCAACTACACATGAGGTCGGCGCGATTCTTATCTTTGACGAAGTCAAGACCGCGCGTCTTGGGCCCGGTGGGCTTCAGGCAAGGCTAGACATCACGCCCGACCTGACCACGCTGGGCAAGATCATTGCCGGGGGTCTGCCGACCGGCGCGTTTGGCGGCAACAGGGAACTGATGGCCTGCTACAACCCCAAGGACAAAGCCGCGTGGAAGCACGCCGGCACGTTCAACAACAACGTCTGCTCGATGGCCGCCGGTGTCGCCGCGATGGGTAAGGTCTTCACACCTGGGCGAGCCAATGACTTCTTCCAATGGACTGAGGACTACCGCCAATCGTTGAACGGCATGTTTGAGTCGAAGTCGGTCCCGATGGTCTGCAACGGCCTGGGCTCGATGTTCGCGATCCACTTCTCCGCAGAGCCCCTTGAGCGGATGGTGGTGCGCAGCCAGGCGTGCCATGCCTTGAACGCGCTGCTGCACATGGAACTGCTTCTGGACGGCGTCCTTATCTGCAGTCGGGGCGACCTGTTCCTGTCGCTACCCATGAGCCAGACGCACATGGATACCGCCCGGGACGCACTGGTCGGGTTCATCGACAAGCACCACAAGCTAATCACATCGGTACACAGCAGCTGACCAACCTGACGTAGCGGCGTGATCGTGGCTATCTCGTGTTGGATCAGACTGCCGTCCAAATCTAAGCTTATACACAGGCACGGGCACAATAGGGGCTGAATTGGCTAAGGGTTAGCCTGCCTATCCATCCAGGCAGCGGGCCTGGCCGATGCCCAAAATCAATCTGATTTGCAAGAGTGTGTATATTGGGCCCTGTCTAGATGCCCGATTGGCGGTTATTCCAATCCTAATGCGACTGAAGAGACCACATTATGCCCAGCTTCTCAGCCCCGAGCGACCAGATCCCCATGCAGGCGATCAACACGATCCGGACCCTCAGCATGGACGCCGTGCAAGCCGCCAACTCCGGGCACCCCGGGACCGCGATGTCGATGGCACCGCTGGTCTACACGCTGTTCAACAAGCACATGAACTACGACCCGGCCAACCCCACCTGGCCGAACCGCGACCGGTTTGTCCTCTCGGCCGGGCACGCCTCGATGCTGCTGTACTCGATCCTGCACCTGACCGGGGTGAAGCAGGTAGGCGAGGGCGGCGAATCGCTCGACGAGCTTGCCGTCAGCCTCGATGAGATCAAGAACTTCCGCCAACTGGAAAGCAAATGCCCGGGCCACCCGGAGTACCACTGGACCAGCGGTGTCGAGACCACCAGCGGGCCGCTCGGCCAGGGTCTGGCGAACAGCGTCGGCATGGCGATCGCGGGCAGCTGGCAGGCCGAGCGTTTCAACAAGCCCGGTCACGACCTGTTTGATTACAACACCTACGCCCTGTGCGGCGACGGCTGCATGATGGAAGGCATCAGCAACGAAGCCGCCTCGCTGGCCGGGCACCTGAAGCTGGCAAATCTCTGCTGGATCTACGACAGCAACCACATCACCATCGAAGGCGACACCGACCTCGCCTTCACCGAAGACGTCGCCGGGCGCTTCGCCGCGCTGGGCTGGCAGGTGCTGGAGGTGGATGATGCGAATGACCTGGACGCGATTGACCAGGCGATCGCCGCTTTCCACGCCGAGAAAACCAAGCCCACACTGATCATCGTCACCAGCGACATCGCCTACGGCGCCCCGAACAAGCAGGGCACCGCCGACGCCCATGGCGCGCCGCTGGGTGATGAGGAGATCAGGCTGACCAAGCAGGGCTACGGCTGGCCGGCGGATGAGACATTCCTGGTCACCGATGAGGTGCTCGAGCACTTCCAGCAGGGCATCGGTCAGCGCGGCCACACTGCGAGCACCGCGTGGTGGGAAAACTTCAACAGCTACAAGGGCGAGCACCCCGATCTGGCGGACCAGGTCGAATGCATGCAGCGTAACGAACTGCCGGACGGCTGGGACAGCGGGCTGCCGACGTTCGAGGCCGACGTGAAGGGTATCGCGAGTCGGGCGAGTTCCGGCAAGGTGCTCAACGGCCTTGCTAAGGGCCTGCCCTGGCTGATCGGCGGGTCGGCGGACCTGGCGCCCTCGACCAAGACGCTGCTGACCTTCGACGACACCGGCACATTCACGGCCGACACCCCCGGTGGGCGTAACTTCCACTTTGGTGTACGCGAGCACGCCATGGCGGCCATCGCCAACGGCATCGCCCTGTGCAAAGTCCGACCCTACAACGCCGGCTTCTTCATCTTCAGCGACTACGCACGCCCATCGATCCGTTTAGCGGCGCTGATGGAGCTGCCCGTGATCTACGTCTTCACGCACGACTCGATCGGCGTCGGGGAAGACGGCCCGACCCACCAGCCCGTCGAGCACCTCGCCTCGCTCCGCGCGGTCCCCGGTCTGGTCACGATCCGCCCGGCGGACGCCAACGAGGTCGTCGAGGCCTGGAAGGTCGTCGCACAGCTTAAGCACGAGCCGGCGGCCCTGATCCTCTCGCGCCAGAACCTGCCGACGCTGGACCGCACCGAGTTCGCCTCGGCCGAGGGCGTGAGCAAGGGCGCTTACATCCTGACCGACGCCGACCCCGGCGACCCGGACGTGATCCTCATCGGCACGGGCAGCGAGGTCCCGCTGTGTGTTGCGGCGTACCGCGAACTCAAGGCCCAGGGCATCCAGGCCCGCGTGGTCAGCATGCCGAGCTGGGAGCTGTTCGAGGCGCAGCCGGATGCCTACAAGCAGCAGGTACTGCCGGACGAAGTCACGGCCCGCGTGGCGGTGGAGCAGGGCGCGGTCTTCGGCTGGGAACGCTACGTCGGTATGAAGGGCTCGGTGATCGGGATGACCAGTTTCGGCGCGTCCGCCCCCATGAAAGACCTGCAGGAGAAGTTCGGCTTCACCGTCGAGGCGGTGGTCGATGCGGCCTTGAAGCAGGTCAGCCCCAACGACGCCGCCGCCGTGTGACGCGAAATCAAAGATTTAACAGGCATTCTCGAAGCCTCACGCAGGCCGATTTAGTTATAATCCGGGGCTATGCCTGACACCCTCCTTACCGGACTGACCGACCAGATTGGCCGAACGCGCGAGGCGTTCGCTGAGGTTTTCGGCGATGAGCCGACGATCGCGGCGACCGCCCCGGGCCGGGTGAACCTGATCGGAGAGCACACGGACTACAACGACGGCTTCGTGCTGCCGATGGCGATCGAGCGCCAGAGCGTGGTGTTGGTCCGCCCCCGCGCCGACAAGATGGCGCGCATCCGTTCGACGTCGATCCCCGGCGAAGCCTTGTTCCCCGTGGACATCGACGGCGAGCAGATTAAATCGGCACCTATCGGGCTTGGCGACCCGGACTGGTCAAGGTATCTCCGCGGTGTCGTCGCCTTCAGCTACACACCCACCGGGTTCGATTTACTCTTGGATTCCAATGTGCCGACCGGCGGCGGGCTCTCTTCGTCTGCCTCGATCGAGTTGGCAGCGGCCACGGCGCTGGAAGCGCTGGGCGGTATCCACTTCGACCCCGTCACCAAGGCCATGCTCTGTCAGATGGCGGAACACCGCTACGGCGGGACGCCCTGCGGCACCATGGACCAGTTCATTAGCGCGATGGGCAAGCAGGGCCGGGCGCTGCTGATCGATTGTCGGGACCATTCGACCCGTGACGTCAAACTGGACGGCGATGCACTTGCGGTGTTGATCATCAACTCAAACGTGAAGCATGAGCTTGCCGGCGGCGAATATGCTGAGCGGCGCACCCAGTGCGAGGAAGCGGCCTCGGCGATGGGCGTTTCGAGTCTGCGTGATGCCGATGTAGACATGCTTGCCGGGGCCAAGGCGAAGCTGACCGACCTCCAGTACAACCGGGCCGAGCACGTGATCAAGGAGAACGCCCGCACGCTGGCCTTTGCCGACGCGTTTGCCCTGCATGATCTGAACGCGGTGGGCGAGGCGATGTTCGCATCACACGCATCACTGCGGGACCTGTACGAGGTCTCGACGCCGGAGCTGGACCTGCTGGTCGAGCTGGCCGCGGATCACCAGGGCAAGCAGGGCGTGATCGGCGCACGGATGACCGGCGGCGGCTTCGGCGGCTGCACGGTCAACCTCGTGCAGGCAGAACAATCCGAGGCGATTTCCGACGCCATCTGCCAGGCATACAAAGAGAAGACCGGCACCGAGGCCTCGGCGTTCGTCACCAAGGCGGCCGACGGCGCTCGGCTGGTCGATCTCTAAATCATATTAGAAGTCATCACATGAACGGTAGGCGTCGATCAGCTTCTGCTCGCCCGCTTTGCCCTTGCCGCTTAGGCCGTGCTCCATGCCGACGATCCCGTCGAAGCCCTTCTTGTGCAGGTGGGCGAAGATGTTGCGGTAGTTGATCTCGCCGGTCCCGGGTTCCTTCCGGCCGGGGTTATCGCCGACCTGGATGTAGGCGATGTGCTTCCACGCCTTGTTCATGTTGGGGATCAGGTGGCCCTCAGCGATCTGCTGGTGGTAGAGGTCGTCGAGGATCTTGCAGGAAGGGGAGTTGACCGCCTCGCAGATGAGATAAGCTTGGGGGACCTTGCTCAGATACATGCCCGGGTGGTTGGCCCAGGGATTGAGCGGCTCGAGCACCATCACCAGCCCGGCCGGCTCGCAGACCTCGCACATCGCTCGCAGGCAGTCCACGACGTTCGCGGTCTGGTAGTCCCACTCCATGTTATCGACGAACGGCCCGGGCACGATGGTGACCCATTTGGCGTTGACGCGCTTCGCGACCTCGACCGCCTTACGCATCTGATCCTGCAGCTTCTTGCGGGCATCGGCGCCGCCGCGGACATAGGTCGGCTCGCGCCACTCGGCGTGCGCCACGAATACGCCCATCGTCATGCCCAAGTCGCTCATGGCCTTGGCGACGCGTTCCTGGTCGGCGACGGACCGGCCCATCATGTTGTTGTCTTCCCAGGCGCGGAAGCCGACCGAGTGCGCGAACTTGAGCTGGTCCACAAGGTCATCGCCGGCATGGTGCTTAAACATGCCGAAGTGGGGCGCGTACTTGAGCTTGAAGGGCGGTTCACTAGACATGGTTTGCTCTTTCTGTGTGGACTGTGTGGATTCGTCCGCGGCCACCTGAGAAGAGGCGGCGAGGCCTGCGGCGGATGCGATGCTGGTGGCCAGGAAGTTTCGACGGTTCATCATGGTCGTGGCTCCGTGAGTGGGGCGGTGCTTGGGTCTGACAGTGTAACAACCCAGGCGCGTGCGTCGGGGTGGTGCTTGTCAAGAAGGTCGGTGTAATCATCTTCGGGCATGATCGTGCCGATCGTCGCTAGCGGGTCGGCCGACAACCCCGTGGGCGCGACCACCATGCAAGCCCGCCGCGTGAGAACCGGCTTGCCCGTGCGCGGGTCGATGATGTGGCCATACCGTTTGCCATCGATCACGACGAATTGGACCGTGTCACCAGAGATCGCTACGGCACAATTCGACAGACGCTGGGTCGGTAATGTCTCAGGCTCGGGCTCAACCAACCACCCGGCCTGCCCCGGCGGCGCGTCCCCGAACACCATGTCCCCGCCGGCCTCGAACATACAGCTATTGATGCCTTGCTCACGCAGCACGCGGACCGCTTCGTCACCGATGTACCCCTTGGCGATCCCACCCAGGTCCAGTTGCATACCGGGGATAAGCCTCTGAACCGTCCGGCGTGATGCATCCATTCGAATGTGCGTATAGCCAACACGGCTGAATGCTTCTTCAACCGCCGTATCCGCCGGCAAGACCCGATCCCGGCGAGCCTGACGCCATAACCGTGTGACCGGCGCAGCGGTCGGATCGAACAGACCCTGCGTCTGCTCTGCTAGCTGTAACGAAGCCGAGAGCACTTCGAATAACTCGTCTGACACTACGACTGGACGACCAACCGGCTCACGAAGCAGCCGTGACAATTCCGAATCTCTCTCATAGTCCGACAGGATCAGATTCAATTCCGCGATGCGTTCGAAGGCGGCCTTGCAGGCGCGTCGGCCTGTCGCAAGATCATTGGCGTATACACGCAGATACACGGGCATACCCATGTGCGTTTGCGTCACTTCTACCAGTACTTCCTTGCCGATCGTCGATATGTCCGCTTCATCAGCAGATGTATTGACGGTATATATGGCAAGGGATAGGATTGCCGGCATGATGTGAATGATCGGGTGACATCCGGTCATGTCGTAATGTTAATGCTCGCCGTGCCAACCGGCAACGAGCATTCTCCAAAATACAGTCATAAGGGCTGCCATGAAGAAAGCGTTAGTGATCGTGCCGGTCGCGTTGGTCGCTGCTGCAGTAGCGGTCTACTTCTTGATCCCCGATGCTCGTGATGAAACCGAGGGTTTGACTTCGGCATTGGTTGGCGCGCCCGGACAACCAGAAGCAATTACCCTCGATACAAGCGGATTGACCGAGCTTGCCATCACGTCGGACAACACGAGCGTCGGCTTCTCATGCGCCAAAACCCTGGCGGGCAAAACCCTGGTGATGCGCGGCGGTTGGAGCGGGAAGTTTGGCAGCGAGCTTCAAGGCACGATCGGAGTCGATCCTGTCAGCCACACGCCATTCACACTTTCAGCCAAGGCGCGAATCGACTCGCTCTGGTCCGAACACGACCAGCTGACTGAAGCACTGCTCACGAAGGGTTTTTTCAGTCCCGAAGCGCACCCTTGGGCAGCGTTTGAAGGCAAGATCATCCCATCGATCAAGCAGCCGACCGGCAAGGCAGGCGATTCCGGGGAAGAGCTCACTGTCGCGGGCAACTTTACGCTCAACGGCATCACCAAACGGATCGAGTTCCCCGCTACGGTCATCCGATCCGACAAGACCCTCACGCTCGCCAGCAAGTTCAGCCTCGACCGCAAGGCTTTCGATGTGAACTTCACCGACGAGGGCGGTTTCGGTCTGCTGACGGATGAAGACATCGCCCACAAGGTCGCCATCACCCTGAACATCGAGCTGCCGCTGGATACCGAACCCACCGACGACGGCACGACTGTCGCCGAAGCCGATCCCGATGCAGAGACGAACGATACCGGTGCTCAGGACTCGACCGAGAATTGGCCCACGACCTTCACCGAGACGATCCCCGCGACGCAGGTAGACTTCGAGATGGTCATGGTTCCCAGTGATCCGGCCACCGGCACGCAGCCTTTCTATATCGGCAAGCATGAGGTGACTTGGGACGAGTTCATGCCGTGGGTTCAGGGCAAGGACCTTGATAGCGAAGAACAGGTCGGCGAGGAGCGTGCACTAAAGCTACGGCCAAGCGCGCCGTATGGCTCGGTGGACCGCAACTTCGGAATGTACCGCCGCCCGGCACTGAGCATGTCGCGCAAGTCGGCCGAGCTGTATTGCCAATGGCTGAGCGAACAGACCGGCAGGCCGTACCGACTCCCAACCGAGACCGAGTGGGAACACGCCTACACCATGGGCGGCTCAGACCCGAAAGCCTCGCCGTCGATGGAAGACGCCGACCTGATCGCGACCTATGATGAAAACGCCTGGGACGACAGCATCGGCGATTGGGCCACCACCCAGATCGGCAAGCGTGAGCCCAATACCCTGGGTATCCACGACATGGCCGGCAACGTAGCGGAGTGGGTAACCGACACGGGCGACGAACGGGTGGTCCGCGGCGGGCACTTCGAGTCGCCGCTGGATGAGCTTGGCGTCGGCCGGCTTGTAGAGGACATGGACGAATGGAACCGGGACTACCCGAATGAGCCCAAGAGCCAATGGTGGTATGTTAATGCTCGGTGGGTGGGGCTGCGTGTTGTGTGTGATGCGCCGCCAAGCGTCAGTGATGCATCTGAATAAAGCACAGGACCTCGGATCATAGGAGTAGATCATGAGCGATATCACAGGGAAGGATCGGGGTAACGAAGTCAACGATTTGGGGCTGACCCGCCGAACATTCCTCCAGGGCTCAGCGGCGGTCGCCGCGGCGACGATCGTGCCGGGTTGGCTCGGTGCGTCGGCATATGCCCAGGGCGGTGATTCAGGCCTGAAGATCGCGCTGGTCGGCTGCGGCGGCCGGGGCCGGGGCGCGCTGGCTAATGCCATAGAAGCGGCAGAGGCACTGGGCATCGGCCTGACGTGCGTCGCCGTGTGCGACTACTTCCCCAACCGCGCCCAGAGCGCTGGGGAAAGCAACGGCGTGCCGAAGGAGATGCAGTTCGTCGGCCCGAGTGGTTACAAGCAGCTGATGCAGACCGACGCCGACATCGTCATTCTCGCCACCCCGCCCAGCTTCCGACCGGTCCACCTCGAGGCCGCGGTCAATGCCGGCAAGCACGTGTTTATCGAGAAGCCCGTGGCGGTGGACCCGCCCGGATGCCGCAAAGTCATGAGCATGGGTGAACTCGCCGAGAGCAAGGGCCTGAACATCGTCGCCGGCACACACCGCCGCCACGATGCGGATTACAAGAAGCACGCCCAGGCCGTCCACGACGGCGCGATCGGCACGATCCTCAACGGCCAGATCTACTGGTGCGCCGGCCGGCTCTGGTACAGGACACGCAACGAAGGCGAGAGCGCCGCCGACTACATGATCCGCAACTGGGTCAGTTTCAGCGAACTCTCAGGCGACCACATCGTCGAGCAGCACGTCCATCAGATCGACCTCGCCAACTGGTTCATCGGCCGCACGCCGGTCTCAGCCGTCGGGTTCGGCAGCCGCCAACGCCGCGTGACCGGCAACCAATACGACAACTTCAGCATCCAGTACGACTACGGCGACGGGTGCGTGATCCAGTCAATGTGCCGGCAGATCAATGACTGTTGGAACCGCGTGGCCGCCTCGTTCACCGGGACCGAAGGCCGCGTCTGGGACAACCGCCGGATCATCCGCAACGACCGCACCAAGGTCGCGCTTGCTGATATCGAAGGGCACGAGAAAGCGTTCACGCAGGAGCACATCGCACTGCAGCAAGCGATCATCAGCGGTGAGCGGATCAACCAGGCCCAGGACGTTGCCGCCTCCACGCTCACAGCCGTCATGGGCCGAATCTCGGCCTACTCCGGCGAAATGGTCAAGTGGGACGACGTGATGCACGACAAGAGCAGCGCCTGGTACGACCTGTCGCTGGCCGCGTCGCCGCAGGACTATGAAGCCGGCACGGTAGTCCTCCCGGAAGAGGACATCGCCCCGATGCCCGGCGCTTGATGGACTTAGGGATCTAGAGCCAATACGCTCGCAACTGTTATCGTGTCTGACGGGGCAGCGCGATGGTCGCGATCGAACGGGCGGGCAGGACGACAACCCCGGCCTCCGCTTCGCGCTCTTCCATGGCGACCGACTCGTCTGTCACCCAGTATTGGGTAGGCGCTTTGTATTCGCTCTGCTTGGCGACGGGCTTGACGTGAATCTGCTCGTCCGTCGGGTTGGTCATGACCAGGGCCAGCTGATCGTTATCAGGCGACAGATAGGCCGAAGCCATCACGTTTCCAGCCTCATGCCCCACGCCGACGCGCTGATAACCCGGCCGGACGAACCGAGAGTAATGCCCCAACACCCATAGGCGACGTGTAACCTCGATCTTCTTTTCTTCAGAGCTGGCGTAGATCAGTGAGTCGCCGTAGCCGCCCGCGGCGATCGCCAACCACCACTGCCAGGTGACGACCGAACCGATCGTCAGGTCCTCGTGCATGACCTTCGCCATGTGCAGGGCACCTTCCATGCCGGTGTCGTGGACGCTGCGCATCTCGCAGTACTCGGTCATGGCCAGGTTTTTTTCTGGGTAGTTTTCCTTCATCCAATTGGTTAGATTCCGCTTCTTATTCGGTCCGGACCAGTAGGAATGCACCGCCAGCGAATCGAGCGTCTCGCGGATGACCGGATCGGAAAACAGGGCTTTGGCGTAACGGTCACTACCTTGCCAGGCACCTGACTCCGGGGCTTCAATCTTCACATCCATCTCGCGCCGCTTGACCTCATCGATCACGGCCCGGACAGCCACGGCGGCCTGCTGGGGGTTGTAATGGCAGCCTTCCTGGCCCCGCCAGTCCCGGCCCCACGTCCACTGCGGCTCGTTGATCGGCGAGAGCGTGACGTGAGGCAGGTCCAGTTCCTGCTTCAGGTGTTCCGTGACGTCGGCCAGATAACTGGCGAACTCGCCCGCCGCGCCTTCCTTGAGGTTCGCGCCGCCATTGGGTCCGCCGCTGGTCAGGCCGTTGATCGTCAGCCGGGCCGGGGGGCTGTTGGCAAACAGCACAAAGTGCTCGACACCCAGCGCGCGGATGTCGCGGAGGTAGCCGATCCCGACCGCGTCGGCGTCGAAGTCGTACTTACCCGGGGCGGTCTCGATGGTGGGAGTACGGCGCTCGGGGTGATAGATCGAGTCGCCTTCCCCGGCGGGGATGTTGTACCGGTAGATGCTCAGGTCCGCACCCTCGTCAGTAAACAGCAGCCGGAGCAGCCGGTCCTGATCCGCTTTGGGGTAGTCCTTCACCCACGTTGGCCACCACGCACCGGAAGCCCCGAAGCCCTCGATGTGTTGATGTCGCTCTGCCGCATCGATCGTCACAGCGACGGCGCCGCCATCCGCGTAGGCGTTAGAGTTGAATTGGCACCCCATGCTGATTAAGCATGCAAACAGTAAATATATTTGGTGTTTCATTGGCTGGGGATTGTATCGGAATGACCGGCTCGGTTCTATGAGAATTCACTGATTCCATCCTTGTTACGTCAGCCGACCATGCCTGGTTGTCATCGGAGCGAGAAACGTCTGAAAATAGACCGCAGCCAACCCCAGTTTTTGCGTCCTTTTTTTAATTATTTCCGACATTTCCACTGGTTCGCCACGTCATAACGCTGACCATGTGTCAATAAGCATCACGGCACAGTGACGCCGCTGGATTGGGTAGTTGTCTCGATCTATATCAGATTGCTATTCTGAGGCCCCGGCAGCACTGGAGGCCCCCAAGAAGATTACCCCTGACGACATCGAAACGAATCCGGTCGTCCACCAACAGTGCGACGCCAGGCAATACCCCAACGTGTATCGTAATCAGACCGAGTCCCCCGTATCAGGACGTCCCCAACCATGTCCGTATCTACCGTTCCCCGTCGCCTGACCACTGACGCGACCGACTACCTGATCGACGGCAAGCCCGTTCAGATCATCGCCGGCTCGATGACCTACTACCGCATGATGCCCGAACAGTGGGCCGACCGGCTGGCAAAGCTCGCGGCGCTGGGCGGCAACGCCGTCGAGGTCTACGTCCCATGGAACCTGCACGAGCCGCGCAAGGGCGAGTACGTCTTCGATGGCCGGTGCGACCTGGTGAAGTTCCTTGAACTCTCCGCCGAGGCCGGGCTGGATGTCTTGCTGCGTCCGGGCCCGTACATCTGCGGCGAGTGGGAGTTTGGGGGTTTACCCTGGTGGCTGCTCAACGAACCGGACATCGAGCTGCGCTGCAGCGACCCGGTCTATCTGAAGCACGTCGATGAGTGGTGGGAGGAACTGATCCCGCGCATCTTGCCGTTCCTATCGACCAACGGCGGGCCGATCACCGCCGTGCAGTTCGAGAATGAGTACGGCTACTTCGGCGACGACAAGCCATACCTCGAGCACCTGCGCGACAAGCTGCGGGCGCTCGGCGTGGACGTTTTGCTGTTCACCTCCGACGGCCCCGGCAACCCGGAGTGCTTCATCAACGGCAGCCTCCCGGACGCCCTGATCACCGCCAACTTCGGCAGCAATCCCCAGCAGCACCTGCCCACACTCCGCAAGGCCCAGCCCGAGGGCCCGCTGACCTGCATGGAGTTCTGGATCGGCTGGTTCGACGCCTGGGGCAATGAGACCAAGTCCAGCCGTGAGCCTCAGAGCGCCGCTGACGACCTGCAGGCCATGCTCGAAGCCAACGCCTCCGTGAACTTCTTCATGTTCTGCGGCGGCACGAGCTTCGGCTTCATGTCCGGCGCCAACGACTCCAACGCCTACGAACCGCACGTCACCAGCTACGACTATGACGGCCTGCTGACCGAGTGCGGCGATATCACGCCCAAGTTCGAGCTGTGCCGCGACGTCATCGCCAAGCACACCGGGCGGACCGACCTGACACACACCTTCGCCCCCTCCAAAAAGATCGACTTGGGCGAACTGACCTTCACGCAGAACGTCTCGCTCGTTGATGCACTGTCCGCTTTCGCTGAGCCCGTCTCATCGCTGAAGCCCAAGCCGCTGGAAAGGCTCGGCGAAGGTTACGGCTACGCGCTGTACCGTTCGCGCGTCCCCAAGGTCTTCGACGGGTTCCCGCTGGTCCTGCGTGGGATGCGTGACTTCGCTCACGTTTTGGTGGACGGCAAGACACTGGACACCTGGTACGTCAACGACCCGCAGCCGGAATGGAAGGTCCCGATCGCCGGCGAGACGGCGCAGATGGATATCCTCGTCGACTGCATGGCCCGGCCGAACTTCGGGCACAAGCTCAAAGAGCTCAAGGGCATCAATGGAGGCGTCTACTTCGGCCCCAACCGTCACGACGAACGCGCCCACTTCCACTGGGACAGCTACGCCCTGCCCATGGAGCCCGAGCAACTGGCTAAGTTGCCGTGGGGTACAGGCGATGTCACAGATTCAGCGCCGCGCTTCTTCCGAGCCACGTTCAACGTGGATGAGCCCGCCGATACGTTCCTGGCCCTGCCCGGATGCACCAAGGGCTTCGCCGCGATCAACGGGTTCAACCTCGGCCGGTACTGGAAGATCGGCCCGCAGCACACGCTCTACGTGCCCGGCCCCTTGCTCAAGCCCGGCGAGAACGAGCTGATCGTCTTCGACGTGGTCGGTTCCGGCGAGGCTAAGGCCCGCCTGCAGGACCACCCCAAGTTTGCTTGAGCACCGACCGGATCGGCGCAGACGCACCGCATGGAGGCAGACAGGAAGATGAGTCAGACGCAAAGCACAGGCAAGCCGTCCGCCCGCCGTGTCGTGTTGATCATGACCGACGGCACGCGCAACGACTTCCTGAACTGCTACCGACAGACCGGCCTGCGTTCGCCGCATCTCGACGGGCTCGCGTCCGGGGGGTGTCGGTTCGATAAGGCGTATACCACCCAGCCGGTCTGCGGCCCGGCACGCTCGGCGCTCTTCACCGGGCTCTACCCGCACGCCAACGGGATGTGGGGCAACTCCATGTTCCTCGGCGACAAGGTCAAAACCATCGGCCAGCGGCTCAGCGATCAGGGCGTCCACTGTGCATACATCGGCAAGTGGCACCTCGACGGCACCGACTACTTCGGCGACGGCATCTGCCCGCCGGGGTGGGACGACACGTACTGGTACGACATGCGCCGCTACCTCGACGAGCTGCCGCCGGAGGACCGCACGCGCAGCCGTGATGACGCCCTCTGCGACGACCCCAACCTCAAGAGCGAGTTCACCTACGGCCACCGCGTCTCCGACCGGGCGGTCGACTTCCTGAGCAAGCACGGCGACGAGGACTTCTTCCTCACCGTCAGCTACGACGAGCCGCACGGCCCGTGCCTCGCGCCCAAGGCATACCAGGACCACTACAAGGACTTCGAGTTCCCCAAGGACCCGAACGTTTATGACACGCTCGACGACAAGCCCGAGCACCAGCGCGTCTGGTCAGGTGACCGTCGAAAGACCGATCGCGAGGCGCTGCGGATCAAGGACCCCAAACTGTTCGGCGTCTGCGAGTATGTCGATGAGCAGATCGGCCGGGTGATTGAAGCCATCAACCAGCATGCGCCCGATGCGCTGGTGATATTCACGTCCGACCACGGGTCCGCGATGGAATCACATTGCCTAAACGACAAGGGGCCGGCGATGTACGACGAGATCGCCAAGATCCCCCTGATCGTGCGCTGGCCCGGGCAGGTGCAGGAGGGCTCCACTTCCGACCTGCCGATCAGCCACATCAACCTGGTCCCGACGATCATGGAGGCGATGGGCAAGCCGATCCCAAAGTGGATGGACGGCCCGAGCGTGCTGCCGACGCTGTTGGACCCGGCGACGTCGTGCCAGGACGAGGTGTTCCTTGAATGGGGCCGGTACGAGATCGATCACGACGGGTTCACGCACTTCCAGCCGATACGCGCGGTGTTCGACGGCCGGTACAAACTGGTGATCAACCTGCTGACCAGCGACGAGCTGTACGACCTGGATAGCGATCCGTATGAAATGACCAACCTGATCGAATCGGCTGACCACAAAGTGGTACGAGATCAATTGCACGACCGGATCATCGCCTGGCAGAGCGAGACGCGCGACCCGTTCAGGGGCAGCTACTGGCTGACCCGGCCCTGGCGTAAGGACGCCCCGGAGCCGACCTGCGACTTCACCGGCATGACCCGGCAGCGCGAGCACGAGGAGTACGAGCCCCGCCAGCTCGACTACTCGACCGGCCTGCCGATGAAAGAAGCCGTCCGGAAGAAGTAGCGCACACCGATCGGCTTTGACGGCACAACACTTGGAGACGTGACGACATGCATCCCCCTTACTGTCATACCGCGATCGCGCGATGCCTGATGACTTGTGCTTTGTGCCTGTTCGTTTATGCTTGCCATCCCGTGCAAGCCGACGATACAAGCCGCAAACCCAACATCGTCTTCATCCTTGCGGACGACCTGGGTTGGCGTGACCTGAGCAATGAAGGCTCTGCGCTTTACGAATCACCACACATCGACTCGATCGCAAACGGCGGGATGAAGTTCACACGCGGCTACGCCTCCTGCCAGGTCTGCAGCCCGTCTCGCGCCAGCATCCTCACAGGTAAGTACCCGACCAACCACGGCGTCACGACATGGATCGGCGATCCTTCCGGTGAATCCTGGCGTAAGCAGAACCGCCACGACTCCCACCTCCCCCCGGATTACGAGCACCAGCTGCGTCCGGACGAAGTCACACTGGCCGATGCGCTGCGTGGCGCGGGCTACCGCACATTCTTCGCAGGCAAATGGCACCTGGGCGGCGAGGGTAATTGGCCAACCGACCACGGCTTCGACATCAACGTCGGCGGCTGGGACGCGGGTAGCCCACACGGCGGGTACTTCGCGCCCTGGAACAATCCCAACCTCAAAGACGGCCCGGCAGGCGAATCGCTGCCGATCCGGCTGGCGAACGAGACCGCCTCGTTTATCGAATCCAGCAAGGACCAGCCGTTCCTGGCGTACTTGTCGTTCTACTCGGTGCACGGCCCGATCCAGACGCGCCTGGACCTGTGGCGGAAGTACCGGGAGAAAGCCCTTGCCATGGGCACGACCGATGAGCGCTTCATGTTCGACCGCCGGCTGAACGTGCGCCAGGTGCAGGACTGCCCGATCTACGCGGGCATGGTCGAGTCGATGGACGACGCGGTCGGGATCGTGCTGGAAAAGCTGGATGAACTCGGCCTTGCCGAGAACACGATCGTGGTCTTCACTTCGGACAACGGCGGCGTATCGTCCGGTGACGACTTTGCGACCAGCAACCTGCCACTGCGCGGCGGTAAGGGCCGGCAGTGGGAGGGTGGTATCCGTGAGCCGTTCTATATCAAAGCGCCCGGCGTCACCCAGGCGGGAATGCTCAGCCCCGTCCCGGTCAACGGCATCGACTTCTACCCAACGCTTCTGGAACTTGCCGGCGTATCCGTGCCTGAGAATCAACAAGTCGACGGCGTGAGTCTCAAGCCGCTACTTGAAGGCGGCAGGATCGCCGAGCGTCCGCTGTTCTGGCACTACCCGCATTACGGGAACCAGGGCGGCGAACCGTCGTCCATCATCATGGAAGACCGGTGGAAGCTGATCCATTACCACGAGGACGGCCGGGACGAGCTGTACGACCTGGTCAACGATCCGGGCGAGCTTAACGATCTTGCCAAGGCCGATCCCGAGAGAACCAGGGCGATGCGCAGCCGGCTCGACGCCTGGCTGCACGAGACGAACGCCAAGTTCCCGACCAAAGACCCGCAGCACGATCCCGACAAGCAGGCCAAGTACCTGCAGCGCGTTAAAACCAAGGGCAAAGCGCAACTGGAAAAAAACCACGCCCGTTACCTCGACGAATCGTTTAAACCCAACAAGGACTGGTGGGGCAGCATCCCCGAAGATTGACCCGGCCGCCACCACGATTAGATCAACATGATGAGGAACACGATCATGAAGTGCATCGCCCGATGGTTTGCTGTACTCAGCGCCGCATTCATCCTGACCGCCTGCGCCCACGCCCAGGAAGGGGCAGACGCACAGCCCGAGCCGACCAATGTCATCGTCATCCTGCTGGACGACGCGGGCTACAACGACTTCGGCTTCACCGGCGGGACCGAAATCCGCACGCCGAACATGGACGCACTCGCCGCCAAGGGCACCGTCTTCGACAGGGCGTACGTCAGCGCCAGCGTCTGCTGCCCATCAAGAGCCGGCCTGCTGACCGGGCGTTACCAACAGCGCTTCGGGCATGAATCCAACGGCCCGAACAAGCCGCTCGAAGGCTACACCTGGGACGACATGGGCCTGTCCGTCGATGAAAAGACCATCGGCGACGCCTTCCAGTCGCACGGCTACCGTACACAGGTCGTCGGCAAGTGGCACATGGGTGACAAGCCCCAGTTCTTCCCGCTCGAACGCGGCTTTGATGAGTACTTCGGCCTCGCCGCCGGGCACCGTCACTACTTCACCCACACCGAGTATGAAACCAAGAAGCGCGATAACTTCCGCGTCTTCCGCAACCGCGAGATGATCCCCGAAAGCGAGATCACCTACCTGACCAACGACCAGACCCACGCCGCGCTGGACTTTATCGAGCGTCACAAGGACCAGCCGTTCTTCATCTACCTGTCCTACACAGCGGTGCACGCACCTGTCGAGCCCCAGGCCGTGGATTACTCGGCCTACGCCGGGATCAAAGAGGAGCGTCGCCGTGGCTACGCCGGGATGATGAAGAGCGTCGATGACAACGTCGGCCGACTCGTCCTGCAACTGGAGCGGCTGGGCCTGACCGACAACACCCTGATCGTCCTGACCAACGACAACGGCGGCCCAGAGCACGCCAACAGCTCGGACAACGGCCCGGACCTTAAGGGCGGCAAGGGCAGCAGCTGGGAAGGCGGCAACCGCGTGCCGATGTTCATGACGCTGCCCGGCGTGATCCCGGCTGGCGAGCGGTTCAGCGGCCGGGTCAGCACACTGGATATCCTGCCGACCTCACTCGCCGCGGCGGGTCTGGACTACCCATTCGACAAAAAGCTGGACGGCGTAAACCTGTTGCCGTATCTGGACGGCCAGGCCACCGGCCATCCGCACGAAACGATGTACTGGAAGCGCGGCAAGGTCGCCGCGATCCGTGAGGGCAAATGGAAGCTGCTGACCGTTGAAGGCGCATCGGACATCCTCTTCGACATGGAGAAGGACCCGCTCGAGGCCTCCAACATCGTCCTGCATCATCCCGACGAAGCCAAGGCCCTGAAGGCCAAACTCAACGCCTGGATCGCCGAGCACGCAGCGCCACGTTGGGACGAAGGCGAGGGCTGGATCGAACGCCGGCGCAAGAGCCATGAGATGGAACCTGTATCCGTGACCTCAGGCTGATCGATCACAGTTTCACATATCCCAGAAACAACGTCACAACGAATTGAGACCACCATGCGTACACCGATCACAAGCCTGCTCATCACCCTGATGTGCATCACGACACTGGCTTCATGCGTTCAGGCGCAGCATGATAAGGCGCCCGAAGGCCGTGCCCCCAACATCGTCTACATCCTTGTCGATGACCTGGGCTACGGCGACCTATCGTGCTACGGCCAGCAGAACTGGCAGACGCCGAGGCTGGATGAGATGGCTCAGCAGGGCATGCTGTTCACACAGGCATACGCAGGCGACACCGTCTGCGCACCGAGCCGAGCCGCACTACTCACCGGCAACCACACCGGGCGCGTCTGGCAACGGGCCAACGGTCAGATCCAGTTCCGCCGAGACCCCCATGACATCACCATCGCCACCCGCCTTAAAGACCTGGGCTACCGCACCGCGATGATCGGCAAATCCGGCCTGGCTTGCCGTAGCGATGACGCAAAGCTGCCCAACGACAAGGGCTTCGACTACTTCTTCGGCATCCTCGACCACGCCTGGGCACACCGTAACTACCCCAAGCAGGTCCATCGCAACGGCGAGGTCGTCGAGCTGCCCGGCAACCACGGCGAGACCGGCGAGACTTATGCCAACGGCCTGTTCGTCGATGACGCGATCGACTGGATCGCCGAGAACAAAGAAGGCCCGTTCTTCCTGCACCTTTCCATCACCCCGCCGCACGCCGACCTGACCGTTCCCGAGAAGTACATGGCCCCGTTCCGCGGCAAGTTCAAGGAGAAGCCCAACCACGGCGGCTACTACCATCAGAACGAGCCCCGCGCCGCCTACGCCGGGATGATCGCTTTCATCGACGAGTCCGTCGGCCGGGTCCTGGACCAACTGGAAGCACAAGGCATCGACGAGAACACGATCGTCTTCTTCGCGTCAGACAACGGCCCGCACTACGAGGGCGGCGCCCATCCCAAGCACTTCGACTCGAACGGCCCGCTCCGCGGCGGGAAACGCGCCATGTATGAAGGCGGTATCCGCACGCCCCAACTCGTCTGGTGGCCCGGCACCGTCGAGCCCGGCTCACGCTCAGACCTGATCACCGCCTTCTGGGACTTCGCGCCCACGGCCCTGGACCTCGCCGGAGCCGAAGCGCCCGACTCGATGGACGGCCTCTCGATCGTCCCCACGCTCACGGGCCAACCCGACAAGCAAACCGAGCACGAATATCTCTATTGGGAGTTTTACGAAGAGGGGGGCAAGCAGGCCGTCCGCATGGGCAAGTGGAAGGGCGTCCGGCTGAACGTCAACAAGAACCGTAACGCCCCGATCGAACTGTACGATCTGGAAATCGACCTGGGTGAGACGACCAACATCGCCGAGCAGCATCCCGAGGTGGTTCAGAAGATCGAGCAGGCCATGGAAGAAGCGCACGTCCCGTCTCCGATTTTCCGTTTCGAGTAATACATACATCAGCAGGCGGATGAACCCGTTCTGCGTTTTTTTAAATTGGAGTTTATTGATGGCAAAGTTCAGATGGGGCATCCTCGGGGCGGGCAGCATCGCCAAGGCGTTCACACATGGCGTGGGTATGAGCGACCGCTGCGTGGTGTCGGCGGTCGCGAGTCGATCGCTGGATAAGGCGAAGCAGTTCGCTGATGAAGCGGGGATCGAAACCGCCCACGGGTCTTATGAAGACCTGCTCGCCGACAGTAATGTCGATGGCGTCTACATCGCTACACCTCATCACCTGCACCCGCAGTGGGCGATCCAGGCCGCGGAAGCCGGGAAGCATGTGTTATGCGAAAAGCCCGTGGCTTTGAACGTCGCGCAGGCCGCCGCCATGATCCAGACGGCACGCGAACACGACGTCTTCTTCATGGAAGCGTTCATGTATCGCTGCCACCCACAGACCGCCAAGCTCATCGAGCTGCTGCAGGCGGGTGTCATCGGCGAAGTCCGTGTGATCGAAGCGTCGTTTGGCTTCAACTCGAAGTTCAATGCCGAAAGCCGGCTGTACAAGAACGCGTTCGGTGGCGGCGGGATCATGGATGTCGGCTGCTACCCCGTCTCCATGGCCAGGCTCATCGCCGGCGCTGTCGAAGGTAAGCCGTTCCTCGATCCCGTGTCAGTCAGCGGCAACGCGGAACTGACCGAGACCGGCGTGGACGCCTACGCTGCGGCCGTGCTCAAGTTCGGTAACGGCATCCTCGCGCAGGTTTCCACAGCCGTACAATCCGGCCTATCCAACACGGTCGAGATCCGGGGCAGTGAAGGCCGCATCACGCTGCCGAATCCCTGGACCGCCAACCGTCAGGCCGCCGAGGACGGCAAGCTGTTGATCCATAAGGGCGGCGAGACCGAAGAAGTCAACTTACCCGTTGACCGGACGAGTTTCGCATATGAAGCCGACCACGCCGCGGAGCTCATCGCCGACGGGAAGAAGCAGCCCACCGGCCCGGCGATGACATGGGACGACTCCCTGGGCAACCTGCGGACCCTCGATCAGTGGCGTCGCTGCTGCGGCATCACGTTCGAAGGCGAGCTGCCGGAGCATCAGGGTAAGTTGACTCTTGCCAACAGGCCTTTGAAGCAGCGCGCCAAGCACAACATGCGCTACGGCCGCATCGACGGGATCGACAAGGACATCAGCCGGCTGCTGTTCGGCTGCGACAACCAGGTCTCGTACGGAACCGCTTCGGTTAAGTTTGATGACTGGTTCGAACGCGGCGGCAACGCCTTCGACACCGCTCATGCCTACGGCGGCGGCAAGCCGGAGCAGTACCTCGGCCAGTGGATCGAGGCCCGCGGCGTGCGTGACGACGTCGTCATCCTCTGTAAGGGCGCACACCCGCCGTTCTGCAGCCCCGAAGCGGTCACCAAGCAGCTACTCGTCTCATTGGATCGCCTTCGCACCGATACGGTCGAGCTATACATCATGCACCGCGACAATCCCGACGTCCCGGTCGGCGAGTTTGTCGATGTGCTGGACGAGCACTACCGGGCCGGCCGGATCAAGGTGTTCGGAGGCAGCAACTGGACGATCGAGCGGTTTGAAGAAGCCAACGAATACGCTCGCAAGAACGGCAAGCAGTGCCTGAGTGTGCTCAATAATAACTTCTCCCTTGCCGAGATGGTCAAGCCTGTCTGGGGAGGTTGCCTGCATGCTTCCGATGACGCGTCACGCAAATGGCTGACCGACAACCAGGTCCCGAACTTCGCCTGGTCCAGCCAGGCACGTGGCTACTTCCTGCCCGAGTCGCTTCGGATGCGGCTGGGTAAGTCCAACTTCGAGAGCTGGGACAGCCCCGGGAACCAGGGCCGCCGAGCACGGGCCGAGGAATTGGCGAAGCGCTACGGTGTCTCCACGATCAATATCGCCGCGGCTTATGTGCTCTGCCAACCGTTCCCAAGCTACGCCCTGATCGGCCCGCGCGACGTACATGAAACCGCGACGACGCTCCCGGCCCTGGATGTCGAGCTGACCCCCGAAGAAGTCACGTGGCTATGGAGCGGTGAGTAATCCAATGAAAACGAACGCACTCTTAGCGATATGCCTGTTGATCATCGCGGCCATCAGCCCGGCCGTGCAAGCCCAGCCCGCAAGCGAGCAAGCCATGCCACCGAACATCGTCTGGCTCACCACCGAAGACATGAGCCCCTGGCTCGCCTGCTACGGGGACAGCACGGTCCCGACACCCAACATCGACAAGCTCGCCCAGCAGAGCATCAAGTACCAGAACGCGTTTGCCAACTCGCCCGTGTGCGCCCCGGCCCGGTCCACACTGATCACCGGCATGTACGCGACACGCATCGGTACCATGCAGCACCGCACCAGCACCCGGATCGACGAGATCGACCTTAAGGGCTATGAGGGCGTGCCCCCGACGTTCGTCCGCTGCTTCCCCGAGCACCTCCGCGCCGCAGGCTACTACTGCACCAACAACAACAAGCAAGACTACCAGTTCAACGCACCGGTCGGCGTGTGGGACGCGTCCGGCAACGGCGCCCATTACCGCAAGCGACCCGAGGGTAAACCCTTTTTCGCCGTCTTCAACTACTTCAACACCCACGAATCCCAAGGCTTCCCCAACGCCACACGCCACGCCGACGTGATCAAGCCCGAGGATGTCCCCATCCCGCCGTTCTACCCGGGCACCCCGGCCGTGCGCGACGTGATGACACGCACGTACAACAACATCGCCGCGCTCGACGCCTGGGTCGGCGATCGGCTCAAGGAACTCGAAGACCGCGGCCTGCTCGACAACACCATCGTCTTCTTTTTCTCCGACCATGGCGTGGGCCTACCGCGAGGCAAGCGCTCCTGCTACGACACCGGCACCCGCGTACCGCTGCTGGTCCGCTTCCCCGACGGCCAAGGCGCCGGCACGACAGACACCCGCGTCACCAGCTTCGTCGACCTCGGCCCCACGGTCTTGTCCCTGGCGGGCATCAAGCCGGACGACCGGCTCGACGGGACCCCGTTCCTCGGCGAACACGCGCGGGAGGGCACCGGCTATAGCTTCGCCAACGCCGACCGGTTCGACGAGGTGTACGACCGATCACGCACCGTCAGCGACGGCCGTTTCCGATACATCCGCAACTACCGCACGGACCTGCCGTTCATCATCCGTAATGGCTACCGCGAAAACCTGCCCATGACCGCCGAACTCTACGCCCTGCAGGAATCCGGCCCACAGCGCCCCGAGCAGTGGCAGGTCGCCGCGACCGAGCGCCCCGCCGAGGAGTTCTATGATTCGCAGGCCGACTACTGGGAAGTCAACAACCTCATCGACGACCCCGCCCACACCGAGCGCATCGCCGCCATGCGGCAGGCACTCGACAGCTGGATCGAAGACACCGGCGACCTCGGCTTTGTCGATCCTGAAATCAAACTCGTCCGCGATGTGCTCTACCCGCCCAACGGCGAGAAACCCGAGACCGCCTTCCCCGATGTCAGCGTCAAGCAGGTCGATACGGATCACGGCACAACCAGGCTCGTCTCGATCACATGTGATACCCAGGGCGCATCGATCGCCTTCCGCTTATCAAAGGATTGGCAGTCACCGGGCCCCTGGCTGGTCTACACCGGCTCAGCGTTCGAGGTGGACCCGAGCCTGCCCTGCCTGGAGGTCGACGCCCACCGGATCGGCTACAAGCCCACCCGAGCCCGCGTCGAGCTGAGTGACCATTGATCGAACGATAGCGCGGGGCGGCCGGTTAGGCGCAATGTCACAGGCTTGGTATTCTGTGCAGCCGTGACAGCCCCCCGGCGTCACAACGGACTCAGCGGGTGTAGCTCAATGGATAGAGCACCGGTCTTCGGAACCGACGGTTGGGGGTTCGAGTCCCTCCACCCGCGTTGATTGATTTGTCCTACTCGACGTGCCGTCGTCGCCACATCGCCAGGCCGGACAGGCCCATCATGGCGAGCAGCAACGTGTGGAACTCGGGGATGGGGTCCAGCCTCAGCGTAACCGAGGTGTCAATCGAGTGCTGAGCGCCCCGGTAGGACCCGCCCTGGTCGATCGTCAAGTCGTAGGTCCCGGCCGGCAGGTACCCGGTGGCGAAGAACGTATCCGACGGCGGGGCGAACGGCGGGTTAGGATCAGCAGGGAACGTGCCGCCGACGCCCCCGTTTGGTGAACTACGATCAAAGTACTTGCTTGCCACAATCCCATTGAAGGTCGCCCAGAACAAGGCGTACCCTTGCCCCGATGTCACGGGGTCCACGGCGGTGAATGAGAAAATCGTGTCGGTATGGGTCGTGAACGTCATATCTACATCGATGAACCCGTTTGATTCATCCCCCCCTGAACCTGTTGTATCCACCGCGTAAAACTCGAACAGCGCGGACTCGCCCAACGGCGTCACCGGCCCCGGCCCGAGTGTGTAATCCAATTGAGCACCCGCCCCGGTGTAGATCGAGGTCAGCGACCTGCTAACAACTTCAGAAAATGCGATCGGCGTCGTCTCTACTGTCGGCGGACCGAAGCCGCTGTTGCCCACCCGAAGCGTCGCCGTCCCCGTGACCGAACTCACATCCAAAGGCATCGCTACGACAGCACCACACAAACAACCCACACACGCGACCGCGCTCATTACTCTGATCATGATGTAACCTCCCGGGCAATAGGCCCGCATCTATAAAGATATGTTGGTACTAATATAATGGCCGCACGAAGCCGCCGCAAGCCTATTTCAGACGCTGCCACGATAAATGCCTGTGGGCTAAAGATGTGATCGAGCCCCACCAGAATCGCAACACCCGACTATGACTGATCTTCCCCACCCGACTCGGGGTGCTGAGGCTCGCCCTCGATAGTGACCCGCCCGGGATGGCCGAACCATGAGTGGTCGCCTTTCTCGTGCTTGGACTTGAGTAGTTCGGTGACCTGCGTCATGTCGCCATCGGCTGGGACCCAGCCGTTATCGATGTCCGGGAAGTCCAGCGTGCAGTTCTCGCACTTCTTGCCATCGTAGAAACGGATCGGGCACCAGAAGCTCTCGACGTTGCGCAGCATCTCGGTACCCAGCGACCAGATGCCGGTCATCCAGTCGCAGTACAGGCACCAGACCAGGTCATGACCAACGAGCCCCTCGAACTTGTGACGAGAGACGTTGACCCACTCGCTCGACTTATACGCAGGCAGACGGACGGTCCAGGTCAACGGCGGATACACGACCCACTGCGCCACGCGGATCACCCAGAACATCGGTACCACCAGCGCGGTGAACCAAAGCGCCACATGGTTATTAAACCGCCCGACCGAACGGTTAAGCACCTTGACGATGCGCGGGCCCTTGCGTGCCTGCGGATGAGTCAGCTCGTGCAGCCAACACCACACCACCAGCCCGACCGCCTGCCCGAGGATCGCGGCGATCAACCCAAGCCATCCCAGCACCGCTAGCCCAACGAACATCGGCAAGACCGTGAAGTACGTAATCATCAGGTCCAGCCCGATCCCCCGGCAGAGCCATCCGGACAAGGCCTTGCCCGGCGAGCCTAACTTCGGCAGCAGGTGCAGCACGGCCGTACCGAGCAGGAGGCATGCGAAAGTTGAGCCAGTGAGTATGAGTAGGTGATAGATCATCCCGACAAGATACCCGCATCCGGGCTGCCCGACCTATCCTGGCAATATCGAGGCAAAAAACCATACCAAGAGGATTCAGCCAAGTCAGGCGTGCAACTGCTGCGCTTCAGTACACGTCTGCAGCGCCGCGTTCATCGCCGCGGCCTTGTCGAGTGTTTCCTGGTACTCGCTGCCCGGCGTCGAGTCGGCCACGATCCCGCCGCCCACACCGTAGTCCACCCGACCAGCGCCCTGCGCGTCGGTCTGGATAAGCATGCTGCGGATCGCGATGTTGAAGCAGGCCGTATCCCCGCGGATGTAGCCGATCGCGCCGGTGTAGGGCCCGCGTCGGACAGGTTCAAGCTCATCGATGATCTGCATCGCACGGACCTTGGGCGCACCGGTGATCGACCCGCCGGGCATCACCGCTTTAAGCAGGTCGATCACAGACTTACTGGGGTGCAGCTTGCCCGTGACGGTCGCGGCGGTGTGATGCACGGTCGGATGGGATTCGATCACCCTCGGCTCGGGGACACGCATCGAGCCGTAATCACACACCCGCCCAAGGTCGTTTCGCAATAGGTCCACAATCATCGTCAGCTCGGCGGTGTCCTTGGCGCTTCGCAGCAACTCTTCAGGATCGACGTGAGCGGGGCGGGTCCCCTTGATCGGGCGAGTCGTCACCGTGCGATCGTTATCGAGGCTGAAGAAAAGCTCCGGCGATGTGCATGCGATCGCCTGTCGGCCCCCCTCGCCGTTGTGGCCGGTGAGTTCCAGGTACGCGCCGTACCAGGCAGGCGACCGCCGCGCAAGCGCATCATAAAGACCACGGTGCTCCCCCTTGCACCCGGCGGAAAAACGCTGAGTCAGATTGACCTGGAAGATGTCACCCGCCGCGATGTACTCAAGCGCCCGGGCCACGGCCGATTCATAGGCCTCGCGGGTAATCAACGGCTGGGGCCGATCGGCATCGAAGCGGTACGTATTCGCCGATAGATTCGGCAGGTCAGGCATCCCCGCGCTAACACCCTCACACCACAAACCGCACGCACGCCAACTGCCCGTCAAGTTGTCATGCACCAGCCAACCCGGGCAGCGGTGCATCTGCACGACCGGCCAGTCACGATCATTCACCGCACGGCTTGCCAGCCGTTCGATGTAGCGACCCACGTCATACCCGAGGTAGCCGACCCATAGCGCCTCACGATCCGTCAGCACCTTACCCAGATCACGCATCGGTTGATTGACCCACGCGTCCATCTTTACCGGGCAACCCGATCGCTCGCCCAACCAGACACTCCTACCCTGGTCGTGTTCGTCAACGCCAAAGCTGTACGCCCCCCGCGGACTGGTGAGCAGCGTGTATCGGGACCACCTCGCATCGGCCCGGCCCGAGTGCAACATCAGCAAAGGCTGGTCCGCAGGCCAGCGACGCATCGCTCCCAGCGGGTCCAGATTCCAATCTAACTCGGTGCCTTCCTGCGGCATCCGGTCATCATAGATCGATTCCGCCGCCATGGCCCCTTGAACCAAATGCCAAAGGCCGCCAGATCAATCTGATCCGGCGGCCTTGGTCCATCCAAGTGGGTGTGGTTAGCGTGTGTTGTCGGGCAGGTGGGTCACCCCAGATGCATCGAAAAGCCTGGACATTCCTCCCTTAGGAAGGCTTCCTCCTATCCGCCCCTTTATCTATAAATAAGAAACGATGATGCCATGTTGTCCGTGAAGCGGGCTTTTCAGATGAATCAATAAGACACAGACTGCCAAGACGTGACGCAAACACCTGCCACGATGCTCCGATAATATACAGGCACCAAAGCCCTCGCGCCAAGCGGATTTGGGCGAGTTAACCGCTTTTATTCAGAAATCCCATCCCGGACAGGACCCGCATCCCCCACCAGTCGATAATCAGAATGCTCATCTAACTTTAGATCGACCTCGATGCCGGATGCACCGCTGAAACTCGACCCCGCCCGCTTCAGAGCCGTCGCTATCGGCTCCAGCACCGGTGCGCCCAACCTCGTCCAGAAGATCATCGCCGGGCTCCCCGCAGACCTGCCCGTGCCGATCCTCATCGCCCAGCACCTGCCCCCGAAGTTCACCGCGGATATGGCCGTCTCCATGGACCGCAGATCGGCCCTGACGGTCGTAGAAGCCCAGAACGGCCTACCCGTCCTCCCTGGCACCGTCTACCTAGGCAAAGGCCGGATGCACATGCGTATCGCCCGTGAATCCGGCCAGCGAGCGGTCATCCGGGTCAGCGAGGAACCCGCCGAGCTGGTCTACAAGCCCTCAGTCGACGAGTTGTTCGACGCCTGTGCCGAGGTCTACGGCCGTGGGACACTCGGGATCGTGATGACCGGCATCGGTCGCGACGGCCTGGTGGGGGCCAAACGCCTCGTTGAGATTGGCGGCACCATCGTGACCCAGACCAAGGCCTCCTGTGCCGTCTACGGCATGCCCCGGGCCTGTGATGACGCCGGAATCTCCAGCGCCAGCCTCGATCCCGATCAGATCCGCGAACTGATCCACCAGCTCTCGCCTTCCTACGGCTCGGGCAACCCGGCACTTACCCAGGGCCTGTCGGCTTGAAACACTCCCGATTCTTGGGACAATCCACTCTCTACCCAAAATACACCCATACGGGCATCCCTGATGCTCGTCATCTGTTCCCATCACAGGAGCCCTCATGGCCGCCACCCAGCCCGCACCCAGGCACATCCTCCTACTGACCTGCCCGGAACGCAGCACACCGGGTGCCTCACCCGCCCGCTGGGCCGAGCAGTTGGAAGCGACAGGGCGATTCTCCGTGAGCTTGGTCAGCATCACGACCAACGGTGCCCCGGCGCTGGCGAATCTGGATGAGAGCGACATCGATGCCGTCCTCGCCATGACCGGCACAGGCCACGAGCTGCCCGAGGCTCACGCCCAGGGCCTCGCCAGCTTCGTCAAGAAGGGCGGCGGCCTGGTCGTCCTGCACGACACCGCCACACTGCTCGCGGCCCACCCCTCGATCCAGGAATTGATGGGCGTCCGCGTCCTGGGCTCCAGCCCATCCCCGTTCAAGTTCAAGGTCCGCTTCGCTTTCGACGCCAAGAAGGCCGGCCACACCGCCGCCGTCCGCTGTGATGACTTTGACATCACCGACACCCTCCTAGCCGTCGAAGCCGACAAGGACGCCACCGTCTTCGCTGTCAGCCACATCGACGGCCGGGACACACCCGTCGGCCTGGCACGCGACGCCGGCAAGGGCCGCTGCGCCTACCTTGCCTGCGGCGGCAGCGACAAAGCAATCGCCAACCCCAACCTCTACCGTATGGCCGAGCGCTGCCTCCGCCACGTCTGCGGCGAAACCTTCAACAAGAAGATCGGCGTCGGGATCATCGGCTACGGCGGGGCGTTCAACATGGGCAAGGTCCACGGCGAAGCGCTCAACGACCAGCTCGGTTGCAAGACCGTCGCCGTCTGCGATACCGATGCCGACCGACTCAAACACGCCAAGGCCGAACTCGGCGATTCCATCAGCACCTACACCAAGTACCAGGACCTGCTTAAGGACGACAAGGTCGATCTGGTCATCAACATCCTGCCGCACAACCTGCACGCCGAGGTCTGCATCGCCGCGAGCAAGGCCGGCAAACACGTCGTGACCGAAAAACCCTTCTGCCTGACCCTCGACGAGGCCGACGCCATGATCGCCGCCGCCGACGAGGCCGGGACCATGCTCTCCTGCTTCCACAATCGGCGGTGGGATGGCGACTTCCAGCAGATGCTCGCGCTCGTCCAGGCCGGGGAGATCGGCGACGTCTACCACGCCGACGCCGCCACCGGCGGCTGGCACGAACCCAACAACTGGTGGCGATCCAGCAAGCCCATCTCAGGCGGCGTCCTCTACGACTGGGGCGCTCACTACATCGACTGGCTGCTCAACCTCATCCCCCGCCGCATCGAAAGCGTCTCCGGCCTGCTCCACAAGCACGTCTGGCACAACACCACCAACGAGGACTTCGCCCAGGTCACCATCCGCTTCGAGGGCGGCATCACCGCCACGCTCGAGCAGGGCCAACTCGTCGCCGTCCAGCGTGCCGGCTGGCGCATCCTCGGCACCCAGGGCGGCCTGGAAAACGACGGCCCCGGCGGACAGGTCACCCTCGTTAAGCACAAAGACGGCTCCAAACACGAAGCCAAGCTCGATAAATGGCAACCCAACTGGAACAGCTACTACCAGAACGTCGCCAACCACCTGCTCATGGACGAACCCCTGATCGTCACCGCCGACCAGGCCCGCCGCACCATCGGCATCTTCGAGACCGCCGAAAAGTCCCACGCCCAAGGCGGCACCCCGCTCCCGATCCCGGGTGAAGAAGATTACACGCCCGATTACCTCTGGCCGATTTAAGACACAAGTCTGTCATAAGGCATTTTGCACCATGAATGTTCTACTACGCTACCTATTGTGTATAAGCATATTTATCACGGTATCGGGTTGCGGTGATAGCGAAGTCGAGCAGCGACGTTTACATTCCATTGATCTAATGGACTATATCGACCCAAGCCAGGAAGGAGAACGAGTTCGTCAGTTGATCGTTAAAGCACTTGAGAATGCCAACGAAATCTCGCTTGAATCACCATATTTGGTAGACGTTTCAATTTGGGCCTTTTCTGATGGTTCTAAACGAGGCCACCTGAGAATCAGTTGGATTGCCGCCATACCCCAGGCGGACTCGGTTCGTATTTCCTTCAGCGATGGTTCGTCGCAAGTCATATTATTTGATGATATCGAGATAGCATATAACCAGGAGATATCCAATCAGCATCTGGTATACAACGCAATCCCCTTCATCGAAAAGACTCACCCCGATGTATGGGAGATAATACTTTCCGACAATGATGCCACCATTGTCCTCTTGGCGAATGGTGAACCGGTTTCAAATGAGACGTGGATATACCGACTCGAGACGCGCTCTGATTAGCGCATTTCGTTACGGGGCTACTAGCAAGTAGGGTGGGTTAAGCGAAGCGCAACCCACCGCGGGGCATGCCGGACATCCAACCGGTGGGTTACGTTTCTCTAACCCACCCTACAAAACCCTACACCTCTACGGTAACTTCCTGCATCAACGACACACCGGTCAGGAGCATGAAGCAAGTGGGGTGGGTAGAGTGAAGCGAAACCCACCGGTAGGGCGAGCGTCACACCTTTCGGCGGGTTACGCTTCGCTAACCCACCCTACGAAATATCACACGTCTGCTATCGACTCTTGCGTCAATGGTGCCCCGGTCAGGTGCATAAAGACATCCTCCAACGTCGGCCGGCCGACGGTGAGGGTGCGGATCTGGTGGGGGAAGGCGCTCGCCACTTCGGCGAGGAGGCGGGGGCCGTCGGGTTTTTCGAAGTGGAGTTTGCCATCGATAACGGTGGGGGCGCTGCCGTCTTCCCAGGGGGCGAAGCGGTCGGTGATTCTAGCGGCGAGTTGATCCAGCTCGCCGGGGTTCTCGGGTTCGAGGGTGATGACGTCGCCGCCGATCCGGGCTTTGAGGTTCCCCGGCGTATCAACCGCGACGAGTTTGCCCTCGGCCATGATCGCCAGCCGGTCACAGGCCTCGGCCTCATCCATCAGGTGGGTCGTAAACACAAGCGTCATGCCGGTCTCGTCGCTTAAGCAGCGTAGCTGCTGCCAGAGGCTCAGCCGAGCGGCGGGGTCCAGACCGGTGGCGGGCTCGTCCATCATAAGCAGGCCGGGCTCGTGCAGCAGGGCCTTGGCGACCTCGAGCTTGCGCCGCATCCCGCCGCTGAAGCGTTCGACGTATTCGTTGCGCCGTTCGCTTAGCCCGAAGAAGTCGAGCCAGCGGTTGATACGTTCGTCCAATATCTTCCGGGGCAGGCCGTAGAGCTTGCCGTGGTAGCGCAGGTTTTCCTCGGCCGTGAGTTTGCCATCGAGGCTCGGGCTCTGGAAGACCACACCGAGGTGCTGGCGGACCTGCGCCTGCTCGTCCAACACGTCGTGCCCCATGACAACCGCCTTGCCCGAACTCGGCCGCAACATGGTGGACAGAATACGAAACAGCGTCGTCTTCCCACCACCATTCGGCCCGAGGATCGCAAAGCACTCGCCGCTGTTTACAGTAAAGCTCACCTCATCCAACGCAGCACGATCCGCCGACGGATAACGATGCGACAACCCCGCCACCTCGATGGCGACGCTGGTTCCGCTATTAGAAGACGATTCGTCAGGCATGGATCATTCTTATTAAGACTATTAGCCACCGATTAACACCGATGTACACAGATACAGAATCATACACGAAGGCGTAAGGCCTTATCCGTGTTCATCTGTGTTCATCTGTGGCTAGCGACTCTTTTTGATGATACCGCTAAGCCGCAAGCGGCTTACTGCACCAGCCCGCGGGTCAGGCGCATGAAGGCGGTCTCAAGGTTGACCTTCTCTTCTTCCAGACGGGTCAGGGCAAACCCTTCGGCCACGAGCTTCTGGGCGATATGTGCCGGCTGGACGGTGTCGGCCTCGGTACTCAGCGCGACACGGATATGGCTGTTGGTCACGTCCACCTCGGTCACCCCCGGAAGTTGTCTTATCAGTAGCGCCGCCTGTTCCTGCCGTTGCGCCACACCCACGTGCAGCACCGCCCCGGTCCGGGCCCGCTCGATGATGTCCTGCATCGTGCCCTTATACTTCAGCTCGCCCTGCTCGATGATCCCGACATGGTTGCACAGGTCCGCCAGCTCCAGCAGGATGTGCGAGCTGATCAGGATCGTCTTGCCCATGCGGTGTAGCTCTTTAAGCAGCTCGCGCATCTCGATCCGCGCTCTTGGGTCCAGGCCCGACGCCGGCTCGTCCAGCAGCAGCACCTTCGGGTCGTGCAATAGCACACGCGCGACACTGAGCCGCTGCTGCATGCCGCGCGACAGCGAGTTCACTTCCGCATCGTTCTTGTACGACAGGTCCGTCAGGTCAAGCACGTCGGCGATCACCTGCTTGCGCTTCTCGCCATGAATGTTGTAGCTGGCGGCGAAGAACTCCAGGTACTCCTGCACGACCATGTCTTCGTACGACCCGAAGTAGTCCGGCACGTACCCGATCACCGACCGCACCTGCCGGGCATTCACCGGCCCGACGCTCAGCCCATCAATCCGCGCCTCGCCCCAGGTCGGCTTGAGCAGCGTCGCCAGCACCTTGATCGTCGTGGTCTTGCCCGCGCCGTTGGGTCCGATGAACCCGAAGCAGTCGCCTTGCTCGATCTCGAGGTTCAGGTTCGACAGCGCCATCAGATTGCCGTAGCGCTTGGTCAGGTTGATCGTCTGGATCATGGGCATGGGGGAAGGCCTGGTGGCTGGTGGTTAGTGTCTTGTGGCCAGTGGCTAGTGGCTGGTACGGATGTTCAAGGTTCGATGTTCAATGTTCAATCTGTTCTATCTCTTGGCGGTCGCCACGTGTCGGCAAGTACCAGTCACCAGACACGAGCCACCAGCCACGACTATAAATCATACACAAAGCGCACCACGGTCCAGCCGCTGGCGGTCACCGCTTCGCCCTGCACGGTCAGGGGGGCAGGCAGGGGGGAATCCTGCAGCAGGCCGAGGATGATCAGCCGGCGCTCCGAGAGCATCGGGGTCAGGTCCAGCTGTCGGCCGAGACCGCGCTGGTAGCTAAGCGCCCAGGGGAAACCGGTCCTGCGGAAGTCCGGCGGGGGCAATGTGTCATAGAAGCACAGCATCTGGATAAACTGAACCATCTCGCTGGGTGTAGTCACCACCTCTTCACCGGTGTACGCATCAACCAGCGCCTGGCCCGGCCTGGCATTAATCAGCTTCCCGAGAAAACCCTCGTCCTTCCAGGTCCGCTTGTCATATCTTGGGTCCTTAGGCTCAATCACAAGCTGTTCCGATGATGCACGCGTGCCCAGTTCCAAGACCTGCTCGGGTTCCCAGACATCTGCCAGTCGCCAAACCCAAGGCGGCTCGTTATCGCCGGGGCAGTAAAGCAGCATCACGTTTCGTAGCGGGCCTGCCAAGTCGTGCTTAAGTGAACCCTTTGGCCAGAAGTTCTCCAGCCTGACCTCCCCCTGTGGCATCACCAACGTTTCCTGCAGCCCCGTCTGTTCCAGATCGACCCGGCCGAGGTAGTCCAGTTCCAGCTGCTTGGCCGTTGATCGGAAGGGGATGTTCATGAGACGCGGCAGCCCGGCGTCGACGCTATAGGTCTGCGGGTCGAGGAAGCCCGCTTCATCCAGGCCGGTAACCATCCCGGGGCTCGCCAGCGTGTGCCGGGCGGTGGGGTGGTCGGGGTCAAGCTCGATCTCCTGGTTGCCGAACTTCGGCATGTACAGCGACAGCCAGCTGTGCGTGTGCACGGTCGATGAGCCGGCCTCGGCGGTGAGGATCGAGAAGTGCGAGATCGCGGCGCTCTTCGGAGCTAACAACCAAGCCCCGGCCCAGCTGACCGCCGAGAACACCAGCACCACCGCCACGAACCATATCCAGCTGTGCCGGGTCGCGTCGCGTTTCTTCAGCACGATCACACTCAAAGGCCCGGCCGCAAACCAATACAACGCGAACAGCAGGATCGCGCCCAGCAGCGCCGGTGCCGCTGCGCCGCGCATCGAGATTCGTTGCGGGATAAACCGGCTGAGCAGCACATGGTTGCGCTGGTCCGGCCGGGACATCTTGTCATTACCGACTTCCGCTTCGATGTAGGCCCGCTCATACACGGGGGCCTGCCACATAAATACGTCGTTCCAGACACGCGACCGGCCGTTGGGCATGCCCATCTGTGTAAAACGCCGGTCCGAAAGGTCCGCCCCGAACACGGTGACCCGGCCGAATCCGTACCGCTTGGCCACGATCGCGGGCTTGTTGTCGTATCGGCTGCCGTACCGCCGGACCACGCTCACGCCGTCACTCGCCTTCACGCGGAACGCCAGGACCTCAACGTTGAGCGCCTCCGTGCCACGCACCATGCCCAGCAGATCATTCGGCGGCCGGCCTTCCAGGCGCTCGATCTGATCCGACTTGATCGGCAGCAGGTCCCCCAACGCCGAGCCCGTCCACGTCTCGCCAAACGCCGGCATCATCACGATCAGGTGCCCGCCGCGCCGTACCCATTCACGCAAGGCCTGCTGCGTCGCGCTGGAGACCAGCGGGTCTTCCGGGTCGCCGCCGGTGCGCGTCCATATCAATGTGTCGATCGCGCTCAGGCCGTACCAACGGTCCGGCAGTGTGGTCAGTGACAGCCCCGGCAGCAGCGAGACACCTTCATGGCTGGTGTTTGGAGACTGGTACGCCGTCAGGCCCATCGTGTTGGTGCCGGCGATCCCGATCATCCGCTGCGTCGGTTTCACCAGTTCCGGCGGTGGGGCGTCCGCCCGCGCAAGCTCCTGCTGTCCGTCTTCTGACAGGACCTGGATCACGAACGGCTCATGCTGCCGCCACCGGATCGGCAGCGCCCCGTACAGCCAAGCTTCATGCTTGCCGAGCGCATCCAGCGTCACGCGCCGTTGTGCCAGCAAACGGTCGCCGTCGGCATCGTTGATGACCCACCGGCAGAGCACCTGCCTGGGCTCGGATGCCTGGTTCTCAAGACCGATACGCAGCGGCGTCCAGGCCCCGAGCCTGGCGTTGCCGGCCAGACCCAACTGGTCTCGGGGCGCATCCAGGAGTACGCCTTGCAACTGACCGTGAGCCGTGCCGGTCATCAACAGCAGCAAGACAACGATCCAACCGAGGGTAGTATGAGTGACCCGGTACATAGCTCTACAGTGTAGCCGGGACGACGCCGTTCGGCGAAGCGATCGGTCGGCTTTTACCGGGTAGTACAGTCGTAACGCCCTTAATCCCGCCCGATAACAGCCAAAAAGGTCTAGCCATGAAGTTGTCGGCCCTCACCGCCCGATAGCTCCGATGTGAACACCTTCCCCACCCTGATCTTCTGGCTCACACTCGGCCTGCTGGCCTACTGGCTGACGACCACGATCTTCTCGATCCTGGCCGCCCGCATCCACTTCGAGCTCAGCCGCCACAACCTGCTGGTCAAGAGCCAGCAGATGCGCCTGGAATACCTCAGCACCATCGACGAACGCATGGCCGGGGTCATCGAGGATGAGCATTCCAATGTCGTGATCGAAGAAGACGACGAGCCGAGCAACCAGGCGGCCTGATCTACCCAGCTTGACAGCTTGATACATTGATTCAAACGACTCGGTTTGTGCTGGATATCCGATCGCCAGGGCTTATCCTATAGATTGAATTGGGTATTTTATCTCGCCCGGCTCATATGGATAGGTCCAACCACATGATAGCCTCTCGAACAATAGCCCGGTTCGGCATACTCGTCGTCATCCTCACGGCGCAGCCGCTCCACGCGCAAACCATACCCACCGTCACCGGCCGAACCTTCACGCTGCCCACCAGCGCCAACCACAAACTGTTCATCCCTGATTCACTGAATCTCACCGCAGACGATGTCGATGTCCTGGTCCACTTCCACGGCGACCCGACAACTGTCAACAACAACGCCGCCTACGCCGACCTCAACGCCGTCATCGTCAACGTCACATACCCCGGTTTTTCGTCGGCGTACTCAACGCCGTTCAGCGACCCGGCGCTATTCGGCGATGTGATCGATGGTGCGCTATCGACGCTCCGTGCGCAGCCGGACATCCCGATCACCGTTGACTGGGACCAGTTGTCGGTCTCGTCATTCAGCGCGGGCTACGGCGCGGTGCGTGAGATCCTCAAGCAGCCGACCTACTTCGATCAGATCGACGGCCTGCTGCTCGCCGACTCGCTGCACGCCGGGTACGTCGGTGGCAGCACACCGAACCCCGCGCAGATGGTTGACTTCAAAGCTTACGCCTTGGCCGCAGCCGTTGGTGACAAGACCATGATCGTCTCCCACTCGCAGGTCTCAACCTTTGGCGCCTATGCCAGCACCACCGAAACGGCCGACGACCTGATGCAACACGTCGGCATCACACCCCACAGCGTCAGCGAACCGGGCCTCGGCACGCTCGACTTCTACCGACGGGCCGAGTTAGGCAACTTCGAGGTCTGGGGCGCAACCGGCTCCGATACCACGGCACACAGCCAGCACCTGCAGTACATCGGCCAATGGCTCGGTGACCTGCCTTTCGATAACGGCCCGCCCGGGCCCGTCGATCCGATCATCACGCTGACCGACTTCGAGATCAACGAGGGAACATTCACCGAGTCGCCCACCTATTCCGGCAGCAACATCGGCATAGATGCCGGGACCGCCGACCGCGTTACCACCGAGGCCCACAACGGCATCGCCTCGCAACGCATCAGCATCACCAAGGACCCCACTTCCCCGAACTGGATGCTACGGCACGTCTCCGGAGTATGGGCGGCACCGAGCAACAACGTACCTATCGACGCCCAGGGCCACATCGGCTTCTGGCTCAAGACCGACACGCCGGGCTTGAGCGTGCAATTCGGTCTGGATGACTACGACGGCCAGTCCGCCGATCTCTCCTCGCTTATGCCCGTTATCGCCGACGGCGACTGGCACCTCTACCAGTGGGACCTGGACGATCCCGACCAGTGGCACCCCTGGGCCGGCGTCGGTGGCGATGGCACGATCACCGGGCCGACCTTCACCATGGATGGCATCTTCTTCCACGGAAGCTCCGACGCGGTCTTCTACCTCGACGACGTTTCCTACAACAACAACGGCACACTCACACCCCCCATCCCCGGCGACCTCAACGCCGACGGCTTCGTCGGCCTGGGTGATCTGGATGTTGTGTTGAACAACTGGAACCAGAATGTCCCGGTGGGTGCACTCGGGCAAGGCGACGCCACGCAAGACGGCTTCGTAGGCCTCGACGACCTGGACATCGTCCTGAACAACTGGAACACGGGCACACCGGCCAGTATCCGTGTAGCGCCCGAACCATCGGGTGCGTGCTTTATTGTGCTTGGGGCAATTTCGAGTTTGGCCATACGCCGCAACCGGGTAAGGCCGGGCAGTCCCGCCGTGTGCTGATTGGAGATCGACCGATGTGCCTCCGCCCCGTGTATGCATGCCTCATTGCTCTGGTCGCCATGTGCTACGCACCCGCCCACGCCCTTGCGCTGACGGCCGCCGAATACGACACGGCGCTGGCCAGCATCGACGCATTCCTCGACCGGCAGATGGACCGATTTGCGCCGGTCCCCGGGGACTACCCGGCAGCGTATGCCGACGCCCAACTGATCCAATCCTATGACGTGCTCGTGACCGATCCCGGCTTTATTGAGTTGTACCACCGCGCCGACGTCTACGACACCGCGCTCGCCTCGATCTACTACATGCGGCGGGGCAACCTCGATCGCGCCCGCCGTCTGCTGGACGGGATGCGATTCGTCCAGGAAATCGAACCGATCAAGGACCCCACTAACCCCACAATCGGCGACGGGCGGATGCGCACGTCGTATTGGGCTAACGACCTGCTCGCGCCCAACCGTGTCTCGCCATCCATCGACACACCCAACGCCGCCATCGGTGATATCGCCTGGGCCGGCATCGCCCTGACCAATTACTACAAGATCACCGGGGAGCAGCCATACCTCGACGCCGCCAAACGCGCCGCGGACTGGATCATCGATCACACACTCGAGAACGATAACGACGGCTTCGGCGGGTTCTCGCTCGGCCGTGACCACAACGATAACCCCATCCTCGCCAGCACCGCCATCCGCAGCACCGAGCACAACATCGATACGTTCGTCCTGGCAAAGAACCTCCACGCCCTCGACCCTGACCCCAAGTGGGCCGACATGGCCGCACACGCCAAATCATTCGTCGAACTCATGTACAACGACCAGCCCGGCCAACTCTACTTCCACACCGGCACCGCGCCCGACACTCTCGGCAACGCGCAGCTAAACCCATCCCCCATCCCCACCGACGCACAGACGTGGTCTGCCCTTGCCGGCATCGACACGCCGCAGCACCACGCCGATGCGCTCCGCTGGATCGCAGACTCGGTGGATAACGCACCCAACTCCCTCAAGGTCCGCGACGACTTTATCGACGGCAGGTCTTACCACGGCCTGCGATTCTCCACCGCCGGCGGCCACCTTCAGGTTGAGGTCACCGGGGGCTACGCACTGGCGCTCCAGACCGGCATTCAACAAGGCTGGCTCGTCCCAGGACCCGGCGATGACCCGCAATACTGGCACGATGAGTTGCAGCACATCATCGACAACTTCGAGGCCATCCGCACCACTGCCGACGGCAAGGACCCCGGGGGGATCGGTTTCGTCGCGACACCTTGGCCCCAAGGTGCGCCCACCGGCTACGGCACCACGTACCCGGATATCCGACACGTCGCCAGCAACGTCTGGGTCGGCCTCGCCATGCTCGCCGCCCACCCCGACCCCGACACACGCGACCCTCACGCCAACCCGCTTGCGCCACTGTCACCCAGACTCGCCGGCGACCTCAACGCCGATGGCTTCGTCGGGCTGGATGATCTGGACATCGTGTTGAATAACTGGAACACCACCGTCCCTGCCGGTGACCTGACACAAGGCGACCCGACCGGCGACGGCTTCGTCGGCCTCGACGACCTGGATATCGTGCTGAACAACTGGAACGCCGGCACACCGCCCGCGCCCGCCAGCATCCCCGAACCTGCATCACTAGGGCTGTTCGCTCTACTAAGCATCGGTCTGGCAAGCAGGCGCTGCCGCAGCAGCTAAGCGGACGCAGGACCAAGCCAACTTCAATCATCCAACCGTCTCGACCAAGTGGTAGCGGAAGGCGTCGGCAATCGCCTGCCAGCTGGCTTCGACGATGTTCTCGTTGACGCCGGTCGTCGTGATATGACGGGTGATGTCCTTCGAGTCGCCGTTCTCACGCACGGCAAACTCGGCGATGACGCGCACCTTCGCCGCGCTCTCGGCCGTCGGATTGACGACGCGGACCTTGTAGTCCACGAGGTGGACGTTGTTGATCTGCGGGTAGTGGTCCTTGAGGCATTTTCGCAGTGCGCCGTCCAATGCGTTGACCGGGCCGTCGCCCTCGGCCACACGGTGCTCGGTTGTGCCGTTTGCGTCGAGCTTGACGGTCGCCTCGGTGGTCGAGTCGTCGCCGGAGCGTTTGAGGATGACGCAGCGGTAGTGGTCCAGTTCCCAGAACTTCGGCAGCCTGCCCATCGCGTCGTACAGCAGCAACTCAAAGCTCGCCTGGGCGGCCTCGAAGTGGTAGCCCTGGTGCTCGAGGTCCTGCACACGCTGGAGTACCTCGCGCTGCAGCGCCTTGTCGTCCTGGATCGAGAACTTCTCGCCGAGCGTGGCGGAGATGTTGCTCGCTCCGGAGAGTTCGCTGACGAGGATACGCCGTTCGTTGCCGACCATCGCGGGCTCGACATGCTCGTAGCTGTGAGCGATCCGCTGCACGGCATGGACGTGCATCCCGCCCTTGTGAGCAAAAGCGCTGGTCCCGACGTAGGGCTGGCCGGGCACGAAGTTCACGTTGGCTCGCTCATAGACGGCGCGGGAGAGCTTGGTTAGCCCGTCGAGGTTCCCGCCGGTCAGGCAGTCGTAGCCCATCTTCAGACGCAGGTTGGCGATCACGGTCGTCAGGTCTACGTTCCCGCAGCGCTCGCCGATGCCGTTGATCGTGCCCTGCACCTGCACGGCCCCGGCCTCCACAGCCGCAAGGCTGTTCGCCACCGCTACACCCGAGTCGTTATGCGTATGGATGCCGATCTTGCCCGCCGCCTCTGGCAACAGCTCACCCAGCTCAGTCACGACATGATGGACCCACTGCGGCAGCGATCCGCCATTGGTATCGCACAGTACCAGCCGGCTCGCGCCGCCTTCCAAAGCCGCACGCAGGGTCTGCAGCGCGTAATCCTTGTTCGCCCGGTAGCCGTCGAAGAAGTGCTCGGCATCGTAGAACACATCCTCACACTTCGGCCCGGTCTTACAGAACGCCAGCGACTCTCGGATCATCGCCAGGTTCTCCTCCCGGCTGACGCGCAGGACCTCATCCACGTGCAGGTCCCACGTCTTGCCGACGATGATGATCACCGGGGCGCCGCTGTTGACCAGCGCCTGCATCCCAACATCGTCCTTCGCCTCAATGTCCTTGCGGCGGGTCATCCCGAAAGCGCAGACCTTGGTGTGCTTCAACTCCAGGTCCTGCACCTGCTGGAAGTAGGCCTCGTCCTTCGGGTTGGATAGCGGGTACCCGCCCTCGACGTAGTCGATCCCGACGTCATCGAGCATCTGGGTGATCTTCAGCTTATCGACGAGGCTGAGGTTCACCCCCTCGCCCTGCGTGCCGTCGCGGAGGGTGGTGTCGTATATTTCGACGCGTCGTTTCGTGGCTTGCGGTACGTTCATGACAATCTCGATGGTTTGGAGAACTTGGTTTAGCCACCGATGAACTCAGATGAACACAGATTCAATCCTGAGTATTCAAATCGGTGTTTATCCGCGTTCATCGGTGGCTCTATGCTTGGTCTCTTGTTATGGTTCAGGCTCGTAATAGCACAAAAAAACCCCGCCGATGGCAGGGCCTGTGTCGTCTTTAAAAAAGCAGTAACAGCAGCCCTACCGTGGTGAGGTGTTAATAATAATCCCAATAATCGCGGCGGCTGCGTAATTCATAGCACACCAGTATATCGTCACATTGGCCGTTGGCAAATAAGAAATGCCGGTTAGATCGCTCTATAATCCGGTCCCCTGAAGGACCTTGGGGGCAAACCGGGGCAAACCAGAGACCCACATGACCGCCACACCCACCCCAGCGACCGTCCCAGCCGACCCGATCGATCCCCACCCCTGGGCCCGCCGGTTCGGCGTGCTTTTGACTATCGCCACCTTCCTGCTGATCGGCACAGGCGGGCTGGTCACCAGTTACAACGCCGGCCTGGCCGTCCCCGACTGGCCAGGCAGCTTCGGCAGTTGGATCTTCATCCCCGCGAAGATCTGGGCCGACCTCGCCGTCATGCTCGAACACAACCACCGGCTGACCGGCCAGGTCGCCGGGATCATCTGCATCGCCACGCTGATCCTCACCGGCAGGGCCCGCGGCTGGAAAACCCCGGTGACCCTCCTCGCCGCCGTCGTCCTCGCCGCCTACATCTATCAGGGCATCATGGGCGGGCTGCGCGTCACCGAGAAGTCGATCCCGCTGGCGGTGATCCACGGCGTGCAGGGTCAGGTCCTCTTCATGCTCGTGGTCATCCTCGCTGGAGCACTCGGGCAATGGCCCGGCCGCATCCGTGCCGCGCTCGCCGATTACCAAACGGGCAAACCCGCCATCACTAAGGGTGTCTACCTCCTGGCCTGGTCGTTCGTCTTGCTGCTGATCCTGCAGCTGACCCTCGGCGCGATCATCCGGCACACCCACTCAGCCTCGTCGATCCCCGATGCCCCCGCGGTCTATGGCGGGTTCCTGCCCCCGACCGATGAGGCCGAGATCGAGAAGAAGTTCTACGAACTGGGCGGCGGCGAGTGGCAGCTATACATCGAAGAGCCCGCCCTGGAGATGCAGGCCGTCGAAGCCGAGCAGACCCCCGGCCTCCTCGACCAGACACCGCGCATCCCCGCCAAGCCGCCGACCGTCGGCCAGATCCACACCCAGTACATGCACCGCGTCATGGGCATGATCGTGCTGCCGATCGTGGGCGTCGGATTGATCCACCTGTTGATCCGGTCGTACAAGACCGTCCCGGGCCTGCGAGCGCCGGTAGCGGTGACGATGTTCGTGTTTGTCCTGCAGGTGCTGCTGGGCCTGAGCGTGATCTGGTCCAAGGAGAGCCCGTACGTCGCCAGCTCCCACCAGGCCCTGGGGGCGGCGCTGCTGGGATTAGCCACACTGATCACAATGCGGCTACACTTTGCCCGTAAGTATTCGCCTAGAACTATCATCCCGGAGCCCGAATCCGCATGACCCAGGCGCCCGCCGCCAAGCCGACCCGCCCGCCGTCACAGACGCCGCCCAACCCACAGGGTGACGACATCCGCCGTGCACCCTCTACGCTCCAGAGCTACGTCACCCTGGCCAAGCCCAGGATCACGGTCATGGTCGTGGTCACCGTCTGGGTCGGATTCATGTTCGGCTCATACGCAGGCTGGGACGGCCTGACCCTCGCCGCGGCCCTGATCGGATCGGCCCTGTCATGCATGGGCGCCAGCGTCTTTAACCAGGTCTACGAGCGCGACACCGACGCCCTGATGGAGCGCACAAAGAACCGCCCGATGCCGACCAAGGCCGTCGGCGTAACAGCCGGCTGGACATATGGCTTTATCCTCACGGTACTCGGGCTGGCCGTGCTCGCCGTCTTCACCACCTGGCTCGCGGCGTTGATCTCGTTACTGATTATCGCAAGCTACGCCATGTGGTACACGCCGATGAAGCGCACCAGCCACATGGCGACCATCGTCGGCATCGTCCCCGGGGCGCTGCCGCCCGTGCTCGGCTACGCCGCCGCGACAGGGGGGATCGGCAACGAAGCCGTGCTCCTGTTCGCCATCATGTTCGTCTGGCAGATTCCGCACACCCTGGCCATCTACTGGCTTCACCGCGACGACTTCGCTAAGGCCGGCTTCCCCATGCTCCCGGTCATCGACCCCTCAGGCGAGCAAACCTTCCGCCAGATCCTCATCGGCTCGCTGCTGCTGCTGCCGCTGGGCCTGACACCGACGCTCTTCGCCATCAGCGGTCTTGTCTACTTCATCACCGCGTTCGCCTGCGGCCTGCTGATGCTCAGCTACTCCCTCTGGCTCGCCGCCGAACCTACCCGCCAACGCGCCCGAGCGCTGTTCTTCGCCTCTCTGGTCTATCTCCCGGTCGTACTGATCGTGATGCTGGTGGATAGGATTTGAGACAATCATTTTGCCAATCCCGCCCGATTGGTCTCAAAGAAGTCCATCTCGACCAGCTTCTTAACTGTCATATTGACTTCGTCTACATGCTTGCCTGAAAAAGTGATCATGATGCCGATCCGCTCATCGCCCGGGGCACTTGTTAATTGAATCCGTGCGCCGACGGCCTTGATGAAGAGTAAGTTGAAACCGTCTTCACTAATCAGCCGTTGTTCACCACCTCGGCTTAGTTGTTCGGTGAGAATCGAAATGATCATGTCATGTCGAAGATCCCGTCGGGCGGTGAACAGCTCGATCTGCGCACAGTTCAGGTAAGGCTCGAAGTAGCGGAACGGAGGCGGTTGATTGACCGGCCCGTCTTCCGATTGCCAGGCCAGCGGGTCGCTGAAGTCCGAGTCAAGCCAGTAAACGGTGTCGTTATGTCGGGGCAAGACGAATAGCCGAGAGCTATCCTCGGGATGCAAAAGGATATCGTCACCGTCTATGCTCTGGGCGATGAGGTAGGCGTTTTTGGCCCGATCCAGGCTTAAGATATGACCGCCGCGCTCCCAGTCGTAATACGCCCCCCAGAGCTCCCGTTGCTTGGCTGTCCGGTCTATAACATCCTTCGGTGTGATCAAATTGATCAAGTCACAGTAGGTACCGACTCCAAGCTTTGTTAGTATCTCTCGGTATCCTCTCGGCAGACGGCACCCAATGCTAACCTCCAGTTCATCTATGACTTCAGGTTCGATGAGTTCGACATCGTCATTAACCAGATATATATCCTCGAACATAGCGCCCCCATTTCCTGAGTAGCTGACCTATACCATTATCGCATAGAATATGGCTCTATGGGCGATTCACCGAATAAACCACCATCCGCCGATGGGCTGACCGTCTACCTCGAGACGTTCGGTTGCCAGATGAACGTGCTGGATAGCCAGCTCGTGACCGGGCAGTTGCGCGGGCTGGGCTACCGGTTTATCGATGATTGGAAGCGGGCCGACGTGGTGCTCTACAACACCTGCTCCGTGCGTGAACGGGCTGAGCAGAAGGTCTGGAGCCGGGTGGGGGAGGTCGGCGTCCACAAGAAGCAGAACCCCCATGTGCTGCTGGGCGTGATCGGCTGCATGGCTGAACGCGACGGCAAGGACACGATCCGAAAATACCCCCAGGTCGATCTGCTCTGCGGCCCCGGCGAGCTCGACAAGCTGCCCCTGCTGATCGACAACGCGGTCAAGACCTCGCTCGAACACCGCGGCGGCCTGCGCGCCGCCAAGATCGCGCTGCAGGGCGATACCCACCGGCGTAGCGCCACCCTTGCCGCCGCCGAGGACAAGCTCGAGATGCTGGACCTGGCGCGCAGCTTTTCACCCGACGATCACGAGGGCTCGGCCTACGTCCGGATCACGCGTGGTTGCAACAAGTTCTGCACCTACTGCGTCGTGCCGCGCACCCGCGGGGCCGAGGTCCACCGCCCGCCGGACCACATCGTCGATGAGTGCAAGCAGCTGGTCGCCGCCGGCGTGGTCGAGATCACCCTGATCGGCCAGACCGTCAACCACTATCACTACAGCAGCCACGACGCCGTCGAGCTGCACGGCCACCTCCAGCCGCAGGTCGGTTCGGTCATCGGCCCCAACCGCGGCACCGGCGGGCCCAGCCCGACCTTCGGCGACGGCGTCACCAGCTTCGCCGACCTGCTCAAACGTATCTGCGATGAAGTCCCGGACCTCAAGCGCCTGCGATTCGTCACCAGCTTCCCGCGCGACTTCGGCAACGACATCCTCCAGGTCATGAAGGACGAGCCGCGCATCTGCCGGTACCTGCACCTGCCGGTCCAGTCCGGCTCCGACCGCATGCTCAAGGCGATGAACCGCGGCTACACGGTCGCTGAGTACATGGACCTGGTCGAGCGCGTCCGTGAATACCTGCCCGACGCTGAATTGGCCACCGACATCATCTGCGGCTTCCCGACCGAAACCGAGGAAGACCATCAGGCCACGATGGACCTGTTACGCCAGGGCAACTTCAAGAACTCGTTCATCTTCAAGTATTCGCCTCGCCCCGGCACGGTCGCCTTCGACAAGCAGCCCGACGACGTGCCGGACGACGTGAAGAAACGGCGGAACAACGAATTACTGGCTGTGCAGAGCGAGGTCAGCGCCGCGATCCATGACGCCTACGTCGGCAAGACCGTCCGGCTGTTCGTCGAGTCGGTCAGCGCCCGAGAGCAGAAAGCAAACAGCGGCGAGTTCCCCGGCTCGCAGGGCGTCCAGCTCGGCTGGGAGAAACCAAGCGAGGTCACGCAGCTGTCCGGCCGAACCGGCGGCGACATCATCGTCGTGTTCGACGGCGATCCTTCACTGATCGGGCAGATCGTTGACGTGAAGATCACCCGGGCCGCGCCCCTGACGCTGTTCGGCGAGCTTGCCGAGTCGCCCGCCGGTATCATGCCCGCATGAGCATGAAGCACCTAATCATCGACGGCCACCTCGACGCCGCCGCCAACGCACTGGAAGACGAACGCGATCAGATGCTGCCGGTCAGCGCCATCCGTGAGCGTGAAGCCCATATCGATAAAGAGAAACTCGGCAGCTGCACGGTCACGTTCGCCGAGATGAAGCGTTGCGGCATCCCGCTGTGCCTGACGACCGTGCTCGCCCGCGCTAAGCCGTGGATCAAGCCGGGCCGTGACAACCAGGGCATGGACAGCGACTTCCCCACACAGGAGATGGCCTACGCCATCGGCAGGGGGCAGCTCGCTTACTACCGCGAACTCGAACGCCGTGGCGACGTCACCATTATCACCGACCGGCAAGGCCTCGATGCACACTGGGCCTCCTGGGAAAGTGACCCGGCAAACGCCAAGGTAGGCCTGATCATCACGATGGAAGGCGCAGACCCGATCACCGAGCCCGACCAGCTTGAGCACTGGGTGGAGCTAGGCCTACGCAGCGTCTTCCTCGCTCACTACGGCCACAGCCACTACGCCTGCGGCACACCCGCCATCGACGACCCGACCAGCCACGAGCAGGACGGCCCGGTCACCGATAAGGGCTTTGCATTACTGAAGGAAATGGAGCGCCTGAACATCGCGCTGGACATGACCCACCTGTCCGACACCAGCTTCTGGGACGCCGCCAAGGCCTTCAACGGCCGGGTGTATTCCAGCCACACCAACTGCCGGGCACTCGCCGACGATGTCAGGCAGTTCACCGACGAGCAGATCAAGTTCCTCATCGAACGCAACGGCGTGCTCGGCATCGTCACCCACTTCGCCATGATCAAAGGAGGCTTCACCGGCGATCAGTTCCGCTGCGACCCGCTGACCGTCACCCTCGATGACATGGCCAACCACATCGACCACGTCTGCCAGATCGCGGGTAACGCCAACCACGTCTGCATCGGCAGCGACCTGGACGGCGGTTACGGCTCGGAACGCTGCCCGGTCGGCATGGATAGCTGCGAGGACCTCCACAAACTCGGCCCGATCATGGCAAGCCGGGGCTACACCGACAGCGATATCGCCGGCTTCTTCCACGGCAACTGGCTGCGGTTACTGCGTGAAGTCCTGCCTGGTTAAGCCGAATTTCCGCAGGATTGACCCCGATCGACCGATATACCCATGTATATCCACCCGGCGGGGCGGACCATTCGCTTTCGACAGGGGCCTGGCATGATCGACCGGCAATTCACGCACTGCATGATCCGTCCCACCGACCTGACGCCTTCCAGCGAGCACATGCGCGTCGTCGGCGTCCTGAACCCCGGCGCAGCGGCCTACGGCGAGGGCGTCATGCTCATGGTCCGCGTCGTCGAAGAACCGACCGAGCAGCGCAAAGGCTGCGTCGCATCCCCCCGTGTCTGCCCGGATCAGGGCGTCGCCATCGACTACCTCGATGAAACCGATTACGACACCAGCGATCCGCGCCTAGTGGTCCACAAGGAGACCGGGTCGATCCGGTTGCGCTTCCTGTCCTACCTGAAAGTCGTGTACAGCAAGGACGGGCGCAGCACCGACGGGATGACCGGACAGATCGTCTGGCCCCAAGGCCCGTACGAGGTCTACGGCATTGAGGACCCGCGCATCACCCAGATTGGCAGCACCTACTACATCACCTACGTCGCCGTCTCGCCATGGGGCATCTCGACGATGCTGCTGTCAACGACCGACTTCCAATCGTTCCGCCGCCACGGCCTGATCTTCAGCCCGGACAACAAAGACGTCGTGCTCTTCCCCGAAAAAGTCATGGGCGACTACATCGCACTACATCGGCCAAGCGGGTCCGCGCGTTTCAACCCGCCGGAGATCTGGGTCGGACGCAGCCCGGACCTGATCCACTGGGGCACGCACTCCCGCCTGCTCGGCGCAGAGCCCGACTCACTGCAGGACCGCATCGGTGGGGGCACACCGCCGATCCGTACGCGCGAGGGCTGGCTGAGCATCTACCACCGCAGCGAGAAAACTAACCGCGATGATGTCACCGGCATCTACGCCGGCTACAGCCTGCTGCTGGACCTGGATAATCCGACCAAAGTGCTCGGCCAATCCGCCGAGCCGATCCTCGCGCCCACCGAGCCGTTTGAAACCTCGGGCTATGTCGACAACGTCCTGTTCCCCACGGGCATCGTCGAACGCAAGGAAGGCGTCCTCATTTACTACGGCGCAGCCGATGAATGCGTCGGCGTCACGGCCGTATCACGCAGCGCCCTGATTGACTCCGTCGTCGCCCCGGTCGCTTGATCATCACGCTAACCAATCACCACGAAGCGCCGCGACTTGTCGCGCCTGCGTCCTACGCGCGTAAATCTCACGCGATCTGCTTAGACTTCGCTCCCGGGAACGTCACCTCCAGCAGCGTCGTACCCGCCTCGATTGATAACGCCACCTCGCCCATCCCCGGCGGCAGGAACAACGTCTGCCCGCGCCCGAACGTCACCTCAGGCAACCCTTCGCCCGTAAACCGCCCGCCACCTTCCAGCACCATCCAGAGCGCCGGCTGGCTGTAATTCAGCCGCTGCTCGTCGGCCTCGGTGACACTGTACCGGTCGATATGGAAGAACTCACACGTCACCAACCGGGTGATCGGGCCGACCGCACCATCGAGCTTGATGTTGGGCTCGAACTCAGCCGTCTGCGCCGGACCGAAGTCGATGCACTGTATGGCCTGATCGACGTGAAGCTCGCGGCCCGTGCGTCCCCAGTCGTAGACTCGGAACGTCGTGTCGCTGGGCGTCTGCACCTCCGCCACCATCACACCCGCGCCAAGCGCATGGCACGTCCCACTGGGCAGGTAGTGACAATCCCCCGGCTTGACCGCGATCGCGATCATCAATGATTCGACATCGTTGCCCTCGATTGCCTGGCGGAACTGCTCAGCTGTCGTGCCTTGCTTCACGCCCTTGTAGATCACCGCACCGGGCTCGGCATCCAGAATGTACCAGGCCTCGCTCTTAAGAAACGCATCGTCGTGCGCTGCGGCATACTCGGGGCTCGGGTGGACCTGCACGGATAGGTGGTCCCCGGCATCGAGAAACTTCAGCAGAATTGGAAAGCCGCCGTCTTCGGTGAGTTTCACATCACCCAGCACCGCGCTGCCATACTGCTCGATCACCTCAGCCAGCGTCTTGCCCTTAAGTGGACCGTTCGCGATCGTCGAGCGCTCGGCCCCGCCGCCGCCACCTGACACGGATGTCTGCGCCAGGTCCACCAGTTCCCACGACTCACCAATCAGCGTCTGCGCATCCCCGGGCAGGCTCCTGCCCAGCTTCTCTAATCGCCGTCCGCCCCAGACCTTTTCCTTGTAGATCGGCTCAAAGAGTAGGGGATATAGCGCTGTCGCGGCGTCATTCATGTGGTGCTCCCATCCATAGGCTGGCGGGTTAGTTGTGTTCCAACAACGGGTTGCAAGTATAGCATTCAGGCCGACGGGGGGAAGCAATGCGTGACCACAGGCGTTTGGGAACCCGGCCGGTGGCTGTGCGTCTAAATGGTGGACTGTGCCCGGGCTTGATTCACCGTCATCCGGGCCCAAGAATAGGTAGACCCTCAGTCGCCCAGCGTAGGAGGCCGTGATGAGATTATTCAGTGTGTCTTGCCTGGTTTTACTGATCCTCGCGCCGTTCGGCCCCGCAGCCCTTGCGGAAGCCGACATCAACGTGCGCTACGCCGGCCAGCGCCCCGATGAGCCGGGCCGACGGTACGTCGCCGACCGCACACGCCTCGTTCAGCCGCGCACCCGCTATGTGAACATGCGCGTGACTTACACAAGCACCATCCCCACACGTGAGCGCATGCAGTTCGAGCATGCCGACCAATCCCTGGTCGTGCAGCAGGCTTCCTACCACGAGCCCTCACGCGTCGTCATCAAGGACATCATCCATGATGACCAAGCGCTCGTGCTGGATGACGTGATCACCGACGACGCCGTCACCCAGCCGCGCACAAGCCGTTCGACCGCGTCGCACTTCGCGGGTTACGAGAACGATACACGCCAGGCCACCACGACAAAGGCCGTTTACGTCCCGGCTCGCAGCTATCAAAGCGCCCATAGCTATCGGTCATACCACAGACCCGTCCACTACCGTTCCTTCTACGACTATGACTGCGACTACATTGAGGCATACCCATACCGACCCAGCTACCGCGTCGGCGTAATTTACCGTGACAGATACCATCACCACGGCCACTACCGATCACACCGCTACCACTGCAGGCCGCATTACGGATACTTCGGCAGGCACCATTACCACCACCGCCACCGCCGCCACTGCGGCTCGAGTTGGGGCGTCTCCGTCCACTTCCGCTTCTAAGCCCCAAGCCATACGTTCCATCCAGTCCCACAATCCGGGCCTAAGTGACGGCAATCGTCACGAGGGCCCGTGTTGCATCTGACCCACCTGCCCGTCGCCGCCCCTGCCTTGAGCTATAATGCCACGCCAACACGGCATGGTGAGACAGCGCATGATTCAGCGGCGAAAAACACGGCAGATCACCCTCGGCGACGCGTCCCACGGCACCGTCCACATCGGCGGCGACGCGCCCGTCTCCGTCCAGACCATGACCGCCGGCTACACGCATGACATCGACGCCTGCGTCGCCGAGATCAACCGCCTCGCCGCTGCTGGCGCGGACATCGTCCGTGTCGCCGTCCCGGAGCGCAAGGATACCGAGGCGCTGCAGCACATCCTACCGCAGGTCCGTGTCCCCATCGTCGCCGACGTGCACTTCCACTTTAAGCGCGCCCTCGAAGCCGTCGAGGCCGGCGTCCACAAGATACGGCTCAACCCAGGCAACATCTCCGACCGCGCCCAGGTCGAGAAAGTCATCGACGCCTGCAAGGAACGCAACATCCCGATCCGCGTCGGCGTCAACGAAGGCTCGATCATCGAGCGCAAGGACAAGCAGAAGCGCATGAAAGAGCTCGGCGAGGTCTTCGCCGACGACAAGCACGGCCGGTTCCTCGCCATCATGATCGCCAAGCTCGAGGAGTACCTCGACATCTTCTACCAGCGCGACTTCTACGACATCGCCATCAGCGCCAAGAGCCCCGACCCGATGCTCTGCATCGCCGCCTACACCGAGATCAGCAAACGCTTCGACCACCCGCTGCACTTAGGCGTCACCCACGCCGGCCCGCGCGAGACCGGGGCGATCCGCTCCGTCGCGCCTTTGAGCCACCTGCTGGCAAGCGGCATCGGCGACACCGTCCGTATCAGCTACGCAAGTGATCCCGTGTACGAAGTCGAAGACGCGCTGGAGATGCTCTACTGCCTGGAGCTGCGCGAGCGCAAGGGGGTCGACCTGATCGCCTGCCCGACCTGCGGTCGGATCCAGGTGGACCTGTTCACGCTGGTGCAGCAAGTCCGGGATGCACTGTCAGAGCACATCGAGCTGCCGATCAAGGTTGCCGTCATGGGCTGCATCGTCAACGGCCCCGGTGAGGCCGAGGGCGCCGACGTCGCCATCTTCGCAGGCGACCGCCGCGGCATCATCTACGTCCAGGGCGAGAAAGTCGCCAACGTCCCCGAAGAGGAAATCCTCACAGCCCTGCTCGACGAGTGCGAGAAGTTCCAGGCCCGCGTCCGCAGAGGCGAAGCCAAACTCGGCGAGAAAGTCGTCGACATCATCCCGCCCGACCCCATCGGCGAACTCGGCTCCGGCATCGACAAAATCGCCAAGGGCGACGTCGAGAAGGTCACCAGGCTGACCATCTCAGAAAGCTAACTTCCTATTGGGGGCATGATTTGACTACGGACACCAACCCGGACGTGCAACTGAACCAGACCGACTGCCATGTGGTTTCGGACGACCTGATGTGCCTCAGTTGTGGGTACAACCTCAAGAGCCTTGCCTACGACGGTGAATGCCCTGAATGTGGACATTCGATCCGTGAGACCGCCATGGCGCGTAATGGCGCTACCAAACGTGACGCGGCGATACTCGCGTTCAGGATCGTCGCACTATGCTCGTTCTTGATGGTTGCAACGACGGTAGCGGCTACCGCATACATCTCCGCTGACAACATCATAAAAGACTTATTCCTGCTACTAGTATTCATGGGAATGTCCGCGGTTTTACCTACCATAGTCTGGCTCGCTTCACCCTGGCTAGCCACGAAGGCGATACGCCATGATGGGCCAATCTCTTTCCATGGCCCGCCTTTACTGGATACGGGCATGATTATCGCCTGCAGTGTGATTGGACTGATCTACCTTGTCAGCGGTGTTCGTGGGGCAGTATGGATCATTATTACATGCTTTAGGACAGCCAGCCTTGACGTCTTACCTGATCCGGCCATATCGATCGGCCTAAATCTGTTGATCGGGATCGTGCTAATCTCAAGGGCATCTCAAATAGTCAACTTTGTCCTCTGGCTTCGCACCGCCGGGACAAGCAAGGGCGATCGACAGCCATAAGAAAACCCGGTCAAGATGACCGGGCTATATGGGTTCAACTATCTGCTTTGCTTCACACCGGCCCGATCGTCACCGTCAGGCGCTTGCTGGCGAACTGCTGCTTGTAGAGTTCGGCCCGCTCGCGATGGGTCGTCATCAGCAGTGCCCGGCCGCGCGCGTGAGCCTCAAGCATCCGGCGTATCGCGGCCTGTTGGCTTAACGGCGTAAGCTGAAGGATCGTCTTGACGACGTCCTCCATCAGGTTGATGTGATCGTTGTGCAACACCACTTTCCAGGGCGGGAGTTTGCCCTGCTTCGGACCTTCGGTACGACGGGTGGGTGTGGGGGTGTGGCGTGTGTGTTGCCGAGTGGGCGTTTGGGTCGGGGCGGTTGAATCAGACGTGTCTTGCAGCGGTGCGGCGGATTCGTTTGAGCCATCCATATCGTGCAAGTCTTGTTCGAACCGTTCGGCCATGGCTTTCTCCTTCCGTCAAACTCCCCGACCGAAAGCGAGCCCGGCCCACCTATGGGGCCTGCTAAGTGACCACGTCCGTGCAATGTGTTTCGTAATACGGGACACCCGACGGGCCCGTGGTACTCCTTGTCTAGGCATTATACCAAATACCCGCGCCCGCGTTGCACGCCGTGCAACCATCACCGACCGGCATCCACAACGATCATCAGACTTGTCAATCTAGGCAAGCCGTCCGCACCCTAATCAGCGTGAAAACGGCCAAGAGATGGTTTTACCCAATGGAGCCAGCCGGGCTCGAACCGGCGACTTCCTGCTTGCAAAGCAGGCGCTCTCCCAACTGAGCTATGGCCCCTGTACGTTACTTATTGTCGGCTACCGGATTACGTTCGCATCAATCCGATCCGCCCCCGCCTCAGGCAGGCATCGCCCGCTGAAGCAGATGAGAATGGTATCGGCATGACCGGCCCTGGGCAAACAACCGCATGCATATCCGCTCAGCCTTCGAAACGTCGCCCCAGGCCTTACACTACGCTGACAAGAGTGAACAAGACTCACACACGATCAGGGGACATCCGCATGCATACACGCAACACGCCGCGCTCCATACTAGCCCAGGGATTGCTGGGTATCACCACTGTCATTTCCACCGTGGCCACGATGGCGTTCGGCGCTCCGCCCACGATGGACGAGGTCGTCGCTGTCAGGGCGCAGCACGGCATGGTCGTCTCACAGACGCGCCAGGCAAGCGAAGTGGGGCGTCAGATTCTCGAGCAGGGGGGTAACGCGGTGGACGCCGCGGTGGCGACCGCGTTCGCCCTGGCCGTCACATGGCCGGAGGCGGGGAACATCGGCGGCGGGGGATTCATGATGATCGCACCCCCGCCCCCGCCCCCGGAAGTTGCTCAGGAAGATTCGCCGGCTTTTTCTCCGGGGGGTGATGTCGTCTGCATCGACTATCGTGAAACCGCGCCGCTCGCCGCGACGGATGACATGTATGCCAAAGACGGCAACCGGCACAACTACCGTGCCGTCGGCGTCCCGGGCACCGTCGCTGGCCTCTTCCTCGCGCATCAAACCTACGGCAAGCTGCCTTGGATAGACGTCGTCATGCCCTCCGCCAAGCTGGCACGTCACGGTTTTGTCATGGACCGCTGGCAGGCCTACTCCTACAACCGCGTGATCAACATGATCAACGAGATGCCCGGCGACGCACCGACCCACAACATGCGCAAACTCTTCGGCAAACCCGACGGCTCTCGCTGGGCCAGTGGTGATCGACATGTCCAGGCCGAGTTGGCGCTAACGCTTGAGCAGATCGCCGTCGGAGGGGCCGACGCGTTCTACATGGGCCCGATCTCAAAACACATCACCGACGACATGCAGCAGCACGGCGGGCTGATCACCATGGAAGACCTCGCCACCTACAAAGCCGTCATCCGCAAGCCCATCCACACCACTTTCCAGGGCTACGACATCTACGGCCCACCCCCGCCAAGCTCCGGCGGGATCACCCTCGCCCTCGAACTGAACATCCTCGAAGCGCTCGGCCTCGACAGCGAAGCAGGCTATTCACCCACCAACACGCACAAGATCATCGAAGCCATGCGCCGGGCCTTCCGCGACCGCGCCGCACACCTCGGCGACCCGGACTTTGTCACCATCCCCGACCACCTCACCACCAAGGCCTACGCCGCAAAACTCGCGCAGGACATCGACCTCGAACGCGCCACCGACAGCGAAGCGCTGTTGGGCGATATCAAGTTCACGCGCGTCGGCGACGACACCACACACTTCTCCGTCATCGACGAGCAGGGCATGGCCGTCTCCAACACCTACACGCTCGAGCAGGCCTGGGGCTCGCGCATGGTCGTCACCGGGGCCGGGTTCGTGCTGAATAACGAGATGGGCGACTTCAACTGGGTCTCCGGCGCTACGAACAACAAGGGCCGGGTCGGCACACCGGCCAACCTCATCCGACCCGGCAAACGCATGCTCTCCAGCCAGTGCCCCGTCATCCTCAAGAAGGACGGCCAGGTCGTGCTCATCACCGGAAGCCCCGGCGGACGCACCATCATCAACACCGTCCTGGAAGTCATCCTCAACACGACGCTCTTCGACATGCCGCTCACCGAAGCGATCGACGCGCCGCGGTTCCACCACCAATGGTTCCCCGACCAGGTCCGCTACGAACCGCGCGGCGACCTGGTCGATCCGGATACATGGCAGGCTATCTCAGAGATGGGCCACGACGTGGTCCGGACCAGCGGCGGTCAGGGAGCGGCCCACTCGATTGCCGTCGTGAACGATGAACCTCGCTACATCGGTGTCGCGGATAATCGGCGTGGCGGCTCGGCGCAAGGCCATTGATCCGTGGATTAAACACAAGTCAATGGTATAGAATGGGGCGTCACCCCAACGCTTGAAAAGCGAAAAGCGTCTACGGAGAAATAGTCATGTCATATTCCAGCCTTCGCGTGCTCCTGCCATTGATCGGCCTCTGCCTGCTCCTCACCGCCTGCAGCGATGTCTACTACGGCACATGGGAAAAGCTCGGCTACCACAAGCGCGACATCATGGTCGAACGCGTCCAGGATGCCCGGGACGACCAGGAAGAAGCCAAGGAGCAGTTCGCCTCGGCCCTCGATCAGTTCACCGCGCTGTTCGACTTCGACGGCGGAGAACTCCAGGCCAAGTATGACCTGCTCAAGGCCGAACTCGACGCCAGCGAGGCCAAAGCCGCCGACGTCACCGGACGGATCGACTCGGTCGAGAGCGTTTCCGAGGCTTTATTCGCTGAGTGGGAGCAGGAACTGGAGCAATACACCAACGACGATCTCCGACGAGCCAGCGAGAAGCAGCTCCGCCTGACCCGGAGCAAGTACGACCAGATGATCAAGGCCATGCGTAAGGCCGAGGGCAAGATGCAGCCGGTCCTCAACACCTTCCGCGACCAGGTCCTGTTCCTCAAGCACAACCTCAACGCCCGTGCCATCGCCTCGATCGAAGACACCGCCGGCGAACTGGAAACCGACGTCTCCAAACTCATCACCGAACTCGAAGCCTCCATCGAGGAAGCCGACGAGTTCATCGAATCCATGGGTGCCGAAGACGCAGAGTGACCGCCACGAATACCCAGAGCCCTACCCAACCACGCTTGCGGTTTAGCGGGCGATCGCAGATCGCCGCGTTTCTTGCTTATAGTTTGAGGTGGAACAACTTCCGGGGGTCACTTCCGCGGGCTACTTCCGGGGGCCGGGAGCTACTTCCGGGGGCGGAACGTAAACACGCAGACATCCCCCAGCCTGCTCAGAGGCGGGCACAACCGCATCAGCTCGTAATCCAGCCGTTGCAGCTTCCAGACCAGGTTGAACCACCGGCGGGGGATGATGCGGTAGAGCCGAAGCAGCACGGAGAACCGCCGCGTCGACACCTCACTGAATGTCTTATGCAGCACCGCCAGGTCGCGCTTATCGAGTTTGCGCTCGTCGTCCGTGATGTGCACGTGTTTGTCGTACGACGTCTCTGTCGGCGCGAGCTTGCGGATCAGCCACGACTCACGCACCGCATCCAACGCCGGCACGCGGATCGGCTCTTTAAAGATCGCGATCCCGCCGGGTTTGAGCACACGGTTGATCTCGTCCATGACCTTGTAGATATCGACGTGGTGCAGGATATCCATGCCGACAATCACGTCGAAGTGGTTGTCGGGGTAGTTAAGCGTCTCGGCCGGCATCGTGACGAATCGGCAGCGGTCCGCCAGGTCGTGCTGTTTGGCCAGACGATTGGCGACCTCGATATTGCCCGTCGAGATATCAAATCCCTCAACCTGGTACCCCAGCTTCGCGAAAGTGATCCCGCTCACGCCCATCCCGCAGCCAAAATCCAGCAGCCGTTGGTCACGGCTCTTAAACGCATCCCGCACCAGGCCACACACATACCAGTGCGGACTCCACGGCCGACGCTCATCATTCACCACCGGCGCAAAATCCACAGACTCGGGCGCGTTGAGCTGCGAATACTGGTCGTAGTACGCCGTCTCGCGCTGCTGACGATCGGTCAACTGCGTGTCGGCGTGCGGGGCGGAGAGGGTGCTCATGACGATTGTTCCAAGGCGGTTTCTGCGCAAGAAGTACGCTGACTTCCGTGGGTGGGTCTGTAACGATTATCGGGGATGTATGGCAAGCCCTTTAGGTGGGCGCATGCGATACCCGCGCGTTACCGGACGCTCTATCCATAGATCACACGTTGAAGTACTTCGCCGCCGGGTGATGCACGACGATCGCGCTGGTCGATTGCTCGGGGTCGATCTGCCAGTTCTCGGTCAGCTTGCAGCCGATCCGCGACGGGTCCAGCAGGCGGAAGAGTTTTTCCTGGTCCGACATGTCGGGGCAGGCCGGGTACCCGAAGCTGTAGCGCGAGCCGCGGTAGTGCTGGGTGAACAGCTCCTTGACGGTCGGCGCATCGTCGACGTCGATCCCAAGCTCCTGCCGCATCCGCTTGTGCCACAGCTCCGCGAGCGCCTCAGCCGTCTCGACGCTCAGGCCGTGCGCGTAGAGGTAGTCGGTGTAATTATTGTCCGAGAAGAGCTTGGCGGTCACCTCACTGGCCTTCGGCCCGACCGTGACGCACGACAACCCCAGCACGTCCTTCTCGCCGGACTCGATCGGCTTGAAGAAGTCGCTGATGCAAAGCCGCTTTCGACCGGGCTGACGCGGGAAGCTGAAACGCTCGACCTCCTTGTCGTGATCCTCGCTATCGAAAACGACAAGATCATCGCCATCGCCGTTACACGGGTAGTACCCGTACACAACCTTCGGCACGAGGATGCCGTCGTCCTTGAACCGCTTCTTCAGCTCATTGAACACCGGCTCGATCTCGTCCTCGAGCTGCTGCTGATACTCCGCGTCCGACTTCTTACCCTTCTTGAGTTGCCATTGACCACGGAAGAGCGCCACCTTGTTGATAAAGGGGTACACCTGGTCCACGTCGATGCCTTCGACCACACGGCTGCCGTAGAAGGGGGCCACAGGAATGTTCGGGGCCGGCGCGACGTCCGACCGCTCCAGCGTCGCGGTCGATGCCTCTGATGCTTCACCTGACGCGGCACGCTGCGCCTGGGCCTTCTGTTCGCTGTCGGCACGCTTGGCAAGCCGCGCCTCGATCTCCGAATCAAGCGCGTCGGCCGAGCCGTCCTTGAGGTGGTCCATGATCCGCAGGCCCTCGAACGCGTCCCGGCCGTGATACACCCGGCCGTTATAGACCTCACGCAGATGGCTGTCGCAGTAGTGCTTGCTTAGCGCAGCGCCGCCCAGGAGCATCGGGACATCGATCCCAAGCTCGTTAAGCTCGTTGAGGTTGTCCTCCATCACGGTCACGCTCTTCACGAGCAGCCCGGACAGACCGATGGCGTCGGCCTTCGTCTTGTTAAAGGCCTCGACGATCGCGTTGATCGGCTGCTTGATGCCGATGTTGTGCACCGTGTAGCCGTTGTTCGTCAGGATGATGTCCACCAGGTTCTTGCCGATGTCGTGGACGTCGCCCTTGACCGTCGCCAGCACGATCGAGCCCTTGGTCTGGCCCTCGACCTTCTCCATGAACGGTTCAAGGTGCGCTACCGCCATCTTCATCACCTCGGCCGACTGCAGCACGAACGGCAGCTGCATCTGACCCGAGCCGAACAGATCGCCCACGACCTTCATCCCCTCGAGCAGGTGATCGTTAACAATCTCAAGCGGTGGATACTTCTGCATCGCCTCGTCGAGCGTCTCGGGCAGGCCCTTCTTCTCGCCGTCGATGATGTGCTTCTGCAATCGCTCTTCCAGCGGCAGGTCCGCGATATCTTCCTTGGCCGACTGCGCCTTGGCATCGGCGGGGAACAGGTCGATGAAGACCTGCAAGGGGTCCGTCGTCTTCGATCCGTCGGCGAGCGTCACCGGCGACTTAGGCTCTCGGTTGTAGATCAGCTCCAGCGCCGCGTCCCACTTCTCGTCCTCGATCTTCGTCCTCGGCAAGATCTTCGAGACGTGCAGGATCGCGCTGGTCAGGCCCGCCTCGACCAGCTCGTGCAGGAACACGCTGTTCAGCACCTGCCGCGCCGCGGGGTTCAGCCCGAAGCTGACGTTACTCAGCCCGCAGGTGATCTGACACTTAGGAAACGCCTCGGATATCCGGCGGGTGCCCTCGATCGTTTCCAGTGCGCTGCGCCGGTCCTTCTCCATGCCGGTCGAGATCGGCAGCACCAGCGGGTCGAACATCAGGTCGCTTGGGTCAAGCCCGTGCCTCTCGGTCGCCAGCTTGTACATCCGCTGCGCGATCGACAGCTTGCGGTCGGCGGTCCGCGCCATCGCTTCTTCGGGGTCTTCATCAATTGTGCCCAGCACCAGCCCCGCGCCGTACTTCTTGGCGAGCCCGCACATCAGGGCGAACTTCTCTTCGCCGTCCTCGAGGTTCGCCGAGTTGATGATGCTCTTGCCGCCTGCGCACTTCAGGCCCGCCTCGATCGTCGCCGGCTGGGTCGAGTCGAGCATCAGCGGGGCGTTGACCTGCTGCACCAGCCGGCTCACCACCTGCTTCATGTCCGCCGCGTTGTCACGCCCGGCGTAGTCAACGTTCACATCGATCACATGCGAGCCCTCGCGCACCATCTCGCGCGCCAGGCTCATGATCTCGTCCCAGTCCTCCGCTTCCAGCAGCCGCTTGAACTTACGCGACCCCGACGCATTGGTCCGCTCGCCGACGTTCAGGATCGACAGGTCCTGCCGATACTCCACCGCGCCCATCAGCGACGCGATCGACGGCTTCCAAGGCTCCTTCTCAACCACCACCGGCGGCCGATCACCGACCTGCTTGACCAACTCGCCGATATGCTCGGGCGTCGTACCACAGCAACCGCCGACCATGTTGATGCCGTGGGTCTGAACATACTCCGCCACCTTCTTTGCAAAAGGCTCCGGGCCCAGCGGGTACTCCGTCTTGCCGTCCACAAGCGTGGGCAGGCCGGCGTTGGGTAGCAGGCTCATCTTGCCCGGCCAGTGCTTCGCCAAGTAGTGGACGTGCTCCGCCATCTCGACCGGTCCGGTCGCACAGTTCATCCCCAGCGAGAAGATCGGCAGGTCGCGCAGCGATGCCGCCACCCCCGCGATATCCGTGCCGATCAGCGTCGTGCCGAACTGCTCGATGGTGACCTGCACCATGATCGGGATGTCGGCCGTGGTTTTGTTGACTTCCTTCAGTGCTTCCAGGCAGGCGCTGACCGTGCACTTGACCTGCAGGATGTCCTGGGCCGTCTCGATGAGGAACACGTCGATCCCGCCGTCCAGCAAGCCCCGGCACTGCTCGAGGTAGCTCTCGTGCATCGTGTCCCAGTCGGTGTTGCCGAGTGTAACGAGCTTCGTGCCCGGCCCGATCGAGCCGATGACGAAGCGCGGCTTGTCAGATGTCGAGTGCTTATCACACGCCGCCCGCGCGACCTCCGCCGCGACACGGTTCAACTCGCGCGTCTGCTCCACCAGGTCGAACTCGGCAAACACCAGCTTGTTCGCTCCAAATGTATCCGTCTCTACCGCGTCGGCACCGACCGCCAGGAACGACTCGTGGATCTGCTGGATCACCTCCGGCCGGGTCTGCACCAGAACCTCCGTGCAGTTCTCCTTGCCCAGGTAATCCTTATCCAGGTCCAGGTCGTACTTATGGATACTGGTGCCCATCGCCCCGTCGATAAACAGGACTCGGCGTTCAAGCTGTTCAAGAAAGCGGCTCATGCGTCATTCCAGGTCGGCGTTTGGGTGAGTAGGGGGCTACGGGGCTGTACCACGGAGCCGGGATCATTCATCCGTATATCCGGATATATAGATAATAGCTTCCGGCCTGGTCTGAGGCAAATCGTGGTGATAATCCCCTAATTACCATTCTGTGGCGGGCTTAGCACCAAACTAACCGATAGGTCTTATCGTACCTGACTTTGCATTCATCATGGAGCTGACATGACCTGGTGGCAGGCCATCATCCTGGGCATCATCGAGGGGCTGACCGAATACCTGCCGGTCAGCTCAACCGGGCACCTGCTGGTCGCCCAGGAGCTATTGGGGATCGGCACGGGCTCCCAGGAAGCGAAGGAGGCCGCCGACGCCTACGCGATCTGCATCCAGGCCGGGGCGATCGTCGCGGTGCTGGGTCTGTACTTCAGCCGGGTCCGCCAGATGACCATGGGCCTATTGGGCAAAGACGCGGCCGGGCTGAAGCTGCTGCTGTGCATCGCGGCCGGGTTCATGCCCGCGGCGGTGATCGGCTTGCTGTTTAACGACACGATCAAGGCCTACCTGTTCACCCCGTGGATGATCGTGGCCGCCTGGATGATGGGGGGGATCGCGATCATCGCCACCGACCGCTGGCGTCTCTCGGAAGGCAAGGGCCCCAAGCACGAAGGCTTCGAACTGACCGACCTCACCTGGCAACTCGCGATGGTCGTCGGCTTCGCGCAATGCATCGCCATGTGGCCCGGGGTGTCGCGCAGCCTGATCACGATCGTCGCCGGCGTCCTGGTCGGCATGCGCCTGGTCGCCGCCGTCGAGTTCAGCTTCCTGCTCGGCGTCGTCACACTCGGTGCCGCCACCTGCTACGACGGGCTCAAGCACGGCGAAACCATGCTCGACTACTACGGCATCAACGACATGGTCCTCGGCTTCCTCTTCGCCTTCATCTCCGCCGTCATCGCCATCAAGTGGATGGTCAACTACCTCAAAAGCCACGGCATGGCTGTCTTCGGCTACTACCGCATCGCCATCGGCATCCTCGTCGCCGTCATGCTGGCGATGGGCGTGATCGGCGTAAATGAATAGCGCGAAGCCGTAGTCACGACCTCGCCATATCACACTAAATCGCTCTTGCTAATTCTGTGCTCACGCCGACAGCGAGCTCGGCTCGACCGGGTTGGGTTTTGGCTCGGCCTTGGGGGATTTGGTCGTGGTGTTTGGCAGGGCGGCATCGAGCACAACCTGGGCACACTTCTCCCACGAGTTTTCTAAGGCATAGGCTCGGCAATCATCCGAGCTTAGCTCTAAGGCATCGAGGCAGGCCTGTCGCAGGTCGTTGTTCAGCGAGCCGGTGACGCCGTCCTTGACCACGTCGATCGGGCCGGTGACGGGGTAGGCCGCGACGGGCAGGCCGCAGGCGTTGGCTTCGAGCATGACCACGCCGAACGTGTCGGTCTTGCTGGGGAACGCGAAGACGTCCGCCGCGGCGTAGTGCTTGCCAAGGTCTTCGCCGAACTGATAGCCGGCCCAATACACATCCGGGTATTGCTTCTGCAGCTTCTCCTTGACCGGCCCGTCGCCGACGACGACCTTGCTGCCGGGCAGGTCTAATTCGAGAAACGCCTCGATATTCTTCTCGACCGCCACGCGCCCCGCGTACACGAAGATCGGCCGGGGCAGGTCGGCGTACAGCGTCTTCTCGTACTGCTGGAACGTGTGCGTATCCACACCCCGGCACCAGACCTTGATGTTACTCATGCCCTTGGATTCAAGCTCCTCACCAACCGTCTTGGTCGGGACCAGCACCTTCTCGGCCCGGCCATGGAACCACTTCACAAAGCGGTACGTCAGCGCCTCGGGTATCTTGAAGTAGGCCCGCAGGTACTGGGGGAACTGCGTGTGGTAGCTGGTTGTGAACGTGATGCCGTACTTCACGCAGTACTTTCGGCCGGCCTGCCCGATCGGGCCCTCGGTGGCGATGTGGATCGCGTCGGGCTTTTCTTCATCGAGCATCCGCCGGACCTTCGGGTAGGGGCGGATCGCCATGCGGATCTCGGGGTAGCGCGGCGCTTTGTAGGTCTTGAACATCCCCGGATGTACCACGACATACTCGTGGCCCATCGCTTCGGAGGCTTCAATGACGTGCTCCCAGGTGCGCACAACACCATTCACCTGAGGCTTCCAGGCATCGGTCAGTAGCATGATCTTCAAGAGAAACGCCTCCCCCCGGAAGTGCCCCCGGATACCTCCCCGGGTGCGCCAAAGGTCAGGGGGATTGGGTCGTGCCCCTCCATCCGGTCATACGCGATCAACTCATGCAGCTCCGGCTCGTCTGGCATCACCGGCCGCGAATGATCCACAGCCTCCAATGCCCGCTCGATCGCGTCGATGCTTTCCAGCAGTTCGATCCGCCCGTCGTGATGCTCGACCAGGGCACTACAGCTCTCGACCCAGTCGCCGCAGTTGTAGTACTCGATGCCGTCTTCCGTGCGGATTTCCGGCTTGTGGATATGCCCGCAGACCACGCCGTCCAGCCCCTTGTTCTTGGCCTCCTGGATCAGCGCTTCCTCGAACCGGCTCATGAACATGCAGGCGCTTTTGACCTTCATCTTGATCGCCTTGGATAGCGACACGCTAGGCCGGCCCATCCGCGAACGCACATGGTTGACCCAGCGGTTGAACATCACCAGGGAATCATAGGCCGTGCTACCCAGCATGGAGGTCAGGCGGGAGTGTTTTACGACCAGGTCGTACTGATCGCCGTGGGTGACCAGCAACTTCCGCCCGTCGTCGGTGACATGGATGGCATAGGGCAGCACACGGATCCCGCCGAACTCCAGATTCAGGAACTGGCGGGCGCCTTCGTCGTGGTTGCCGGGGATGAAGATCACATCCGTGCCGTGCTTGGTCTGGTTCAGCAGTCGGCGGATCACGTTGTTGTGCTCGCCCGGCCAGTACCACCGGCTGCGCAGCCGCCACATGTCGACGATGTCGCCGACCAGGTACAGCCGCTCGCAGCGCAGGTGTTTGATGAACCGCGACAGGTGTGCGGCCTGAGCGCTGCGGCTGCCTAAGTGAGCGTCGCTGATCCAAACGGTTCTGTAATTTAGGGTCATAACCTCGGGCCCGGGGGTGGGTCAGAGCAGAGCGTCCAGGCAAGCATCCATGCCTGCCTACAGGTCCCCTGTTCCGGGAAGATTATCGACCCCGAGCGCGAGCGCGGTGTTAGGACTTCGCGAGCATTGTGTTATAGCGTGAAGAAAAGACAGGGTTTACGTGATATGCCCCCGCCACATCCCATTTGCCCACCAAAGTTTAGCGGGCGATCGCAGATCGCCGTGCGGGTGGGTGGCGTGCTCGCTGAATACCGCCAGCGGCGCATCGATGTAGGCGTGGTAAGTAAAGCTCTGGGTGGCGCTGACAGTGCCGAAGGTCGAGCCCTGAAGTTCGAAAGCGGCACGGGCGCCGTTGTAGGCGAAGCAGTAAGTCCTTCAACTCAGGATTACATCAATTCGACTCCCGACCCCGTTACTTCGTTACTTCGTTACTTCGTTACTTCGTTACTTCGTTACTTCGTTACTTCGTCGAGAATAATGAGGTGCAATCGATATATATGCTGGGTAATTTATTTTTTTTAGCTAATATTTCTACCACCCAAATAAGCCTAACAATACAGCGATAAACCTCTAAGCCAACTTCTTGAGGTGCTTCTCCGAATTCACTCTCAAATTGACATCTAATCATATCCACTACCCGCATGTTGGATTCAAGTGTTTTCTTTATACTGTCTGGGTGTTGTTCAATCAGGTGCATGATTGAAGAGCCAAGAAAACCATTATTATTTGACAATAGTATTGCAAAATTATGCCAATTAATTAACTGACTTCTTGAAATATTGGCGGCATATTTTGAAACTTGTTTTTCTGATTCCAATCTAAAAACTTGTCCTATAAGGTTATCAGGAATTTTGTTTAATAGTTTGTTTATATCCATAACACATTCGAATTCTATTGATTGCTGCCTCGAGGGGAAAGAATAGGGGTCGGGAGTCGTATTGGTATATGCCGAGGGTTTCCCACGAACCGTCCCCGGAAGAGGCATACGCTTCGACGCGGATCAGGCGGTTAAGGCTCCATCAGCACCTTAATCGTGTCCGGCTGCCCCGCGGCCTTCAGGGCCTCCGCACCATCCGCCAGCTTCATCCGCCGGCTGATCAGGCTCAGCACATCCACCTTCTGGGCAGACAACGCCGCAATCGCCTCGCTGAACGGGCCGCACCGACTGCCGATCAGGTTGATCTCGTTCACCACCAACGGCGAGAGGTCCAAGGGCTCCCGATCGCCACCTCCGGGGGCACTTCCGGGGGCACTTCCGGGGGCCACGGTCGTCTTCATCACGATCGTGCCGCGTGGCCGAACCATCCCCATCGCCGCCTGCATCCCGCTGGGTGAACCCGTGCAGTCCACGACGATGTCCTGGTCATTACGCAGACCCACGTCTTCGAGCAGCCGATGCTTCACGCCCCATTTTTCGCAAAGCTGAAGCTTCTCCGCATGCTTGCCGACGCAGCGGACCGTCGCGTTGAGTTGGCTCATCACCTGGGCACACAGCAGCCCCAGCCGACCGTCGCCCAGCACGGTGATGTACGGCCGGCCCTCGATCGTCAGCTGACGCAAAATCTGGTACGCAGCCGCCAACGGCTCGGTAAACACCGCATGGTCATCATCGATATTGTCCGGCACCTCGATCAGGTTGATCGCCGGCAACGTAAACCGCTCCGCAAAACACCCGTCGCGCCCCGCGATACCCAGCACCGTCCGGTTCCGGCAGTGCTCACGCAGTCCCGCCTTGCACATGTCGCATTCGCCGCAGACACAGTTGATCGTCCCGACCACGCGCTTGTCCAGCCACTTGCCGTCCTTGCGCTCCGCCACAGACTCGACCACGCCGACGAACTCGTGCCCCAGTACGCCGGAGAATCCCATGTACCCCTTGCACAATTCCAGGTCCGTCTGGCAGATGCCCATCCGGGTGGGGCGGATCATCACGTCGCCGGGCTTGAGCACCGGTTCATCCCGGCTCGTCTGAACCGTCACCTGCTGGCTGTCATACGTCAGGGCTATCACGTCAACTCGGCTCGCTTACTCACTTCGGGGCGTGTAACCAAGGCGGACCCTGCCGCCACAGCTACACGATGGCTTCAAACTGTTTCATCGGCAATATCCCCGCTGAGCAACACTTGCTTGTTGCCCAAACACTTACACAGGCGGTATAAACACATCCATGATGTCCCGCCCGCTGCCCGAAAAGCCCGACGTCCTGATCCTCGCCAACCACAGCAAGGGCCAGGTCCGCGACGCGATCGCCGAAGTCATTAGCTGGCTGGATGGCAGGGCGACCGTCGTCGCAGACGTCGATACCTGTGAGATGACCCCGGGCAAAGCCGGCGCACTGCCCAACGCAGACCTCGCGCTGGTCCTTGGCGGGGACGGGACCTTCCTCTCCCAGGCCCGTGTCATGATCGACCGGGACGTCCCGCTGCTGGGCATCAACTTCGGCAAGCTCGGCTTCCTCGCCGAGTTCACCGTCGATAGCCTTAAAACTCACTGGGACGCCATCATCCAAGGCCGATGCCGAACCACCGAGCGCATCGTCCTGGACGTCACGGCTTACCCCCCGGATTCGCCACGCTACGGCTACGACGGCGGCATGCCCGACCCCGTCTTTCAGTCCGTCGCCATGAACGACGCCGTCGTCACCGCCGGCCCACCTTACCGCATGATCGAGTTGGGCTTGGCCATCGAACCCGAACAATCCGAAACACGCGCCACCCGGTTCTCCGGCGACGGGCTGATCATCTCCACACCCTCCGGCACCACCGCCTACAACCTCGCCGCTGGCGGGCCGATCGTCAGCCCAGGCATCAAAGCACTCACCGTCACACCCATCTGCCCCCAGTCACTCGCCTTCAGGCCCATCGTCACCAAAGCCACCTCAGACATCTGGCTACGTTTGCACAGCGTCAACGAAGGCACCACACTCGTCATCGACGGCCAGGAATCCTGCCGACTCGAAGCAGGCCAACAGATACACCTCATACGTCACCCCAGCACCGTCTGCCTGATCCACAACCCCGACTACAACTACTGGTCCATGCTCGCCGAAAAAATGCAATGGGCCGCCAGACCACGTCGCAACTAACCACCCAGGCGTGGTCACTCCAGTGACCACGCTTCCATCCCCAATCCCTAAATCACACATGCCCAAACCCCTCAACGTCGCACTGATCGGCTCGAAGTTCATGGGCCGGACCCACTCCAACGCCTACCTCAAGGCCCCGATGCACTTCGACCTGCCGCTGGTGCCGGTCATGCACACCATCGCCGCACGCGACGCCGCCGACCTCGAGCAGTTCGCCCCGCGCTGGGGCTGGCAGCACCACACCACCCGCTGGCGCGACGTCATCAAGAACGACGACATCCACCTCGTCGACATCGGCACGCCCAACAACACGCACAAAGAGATGGCCCTCGCCGCGCTCGAAGCCGGCAAACACGTCGCCTGTGAGAAACCGCTCGCCAACACGCTCGATAGCGCCCGGGTCATGCGCGACGCCGCGAAGAAGGCCGCCAAAAAGAAGGGCGGTCCCAAGACATTCGTCTGGTACAACTACCGCCGATGCCCGGCCGTCGCGCTCGCCTACCAGATGGCACGTGCCGGCAAGCTCGGGAACATCTACCACGTCCGCTGCTTCTACCTCCAGGACTGGGCAGGCCCCGACACCCCCATGCTCTGGCGCTTCCAGGGCAACGTCGCCGGCTCCGGCTCCCTCGGCGACCTCTGCGCCCACTCCATCGACACCGCTCGCTTCATCACCGGCGACGAAATCAAAGAAATCAACGGCGCGATCCTCAAGACCTTCATCAAGGAGCGCAACGTCCTTTCCGGGGGCGGTGGGGCGGGCGGTGAAATCTCCGGCCGCGGTGCCGGCAAAGCCCGTAAGAAAGCCAAGTCCACCGTCGATGATGCCGTGCTCTTCACCGCCGAGTTCAAGTCCGGCGCCGTCGCCACCTTCGAGGCCACGCGCCTGTCCACCGGCGACAAGAACGCCAACCGCATCGAGGTCCACGGCGACAAGGGTGCCATCAAGTTCGACTTCGAACGCATGTGCGAATTGCAGTGGTACGACGCCACCCTCCCCGAAGCCCAACAGGGCTGGTCCACCATCAACGTCTCCGGCCCCGCCCACCCCTACGCCAACGCATGGTGGCCCGCCGCCCACGCCATCGGCTACGAACACTCCTTCATCAACCAGGCCGCCGACACCTGCCTAGCGCTTGCCAACAAAAAACCCGTCGTCCCCCTCCCCGACTTCGAAGACGCCTACCAAACCCAACGCGTCCTCGAAGCCGTCACCCAAAGCGCCAAAAACCGCTGCCCGGTGAAGATGAGTGAGGTGAAGTAGGCTGAAATATAGCGCTAATATCTTGTTTGATTTATTGTGTTTACGGGATCATATGGTATGCTGTTGTGTGCCGTCCGTATGCGACGTAAGCACTAGCTTAATATTCGGGTCACCATTCATATAGAAAGAGCCGCAGCATGAAACGGTCAAAGCATTTTGCAGTCACCGTAGGACTCTTCACTGCCGCGATCCTAGCGCTAGAGATCGATAGCGCTAATGCGATACTGAATATCGAAACCGTATTCATCGATGCTCCAGGTAATACCGCCGACACGGAGGTGATGAACGACGGCACCACCGGGTACGGCCAAGTGGATTACACCTACTACATGGGCAAGTTTGAGGTCACAGCCGGGCAATACACCGAGTTTCTCAACTCGGTAGCGCGTCACAGCGACCCGTACGATCTATGGGATACGACCATGTGGTCAGGGAGTTACGCCTGCAAGATCAACCGTGGCTGGAACGGAGAGAGATTTGTTTTCTCGGTCGAACCTGACTGGGCGAATCGTCCGGTCAACTATATCAGTTGGGCCAACACCGTACGGTTTGCCAATTGGCTGCATAACGGCCAGCCTACAGGTGTGCAGGACCTGACCACCACGGAAGACGGCTCATACCTCCTCAACGGCGCCATGACCAACGAAGAGTTGGCGACTGTCACACGGAAACCCGATTGGAGGTGGGCAGTACCAAACGAAGACGAATGGTATAAGGCCGCCTACTTCGATAGCAGTGATAGTACCTATCACAATTACGCAACAGGCAGCGATGACGTCCCCGGTTTTATCACCCGCTATCATGAACTATCTGGGACAGGCGAACCATATATCGAAGGCGGAATTGACCCGGGGAATTATGCGACTCACAATATGGTTGCTTCCTTTGGGACAAATGCTCCATACTACCGAACGGTAGTCGGTGAATGGGAAAACTCCGCCAGTCCATATGGTACATATGACCAATACGGCAACGTCAAGGAATTAACCGAAACACTATCAGCAATAGATCCGAATTACTTCATCCTTCGAGATGTGAGTATGCACTTTCAGGACCGGGGTGGCAGATCAGATTATCGTACTCGCCGTGAGCCAAACTACCGACAGGATTCGGTTGGCTTCCGCGTCGTCTCCCGGGTCCCAGAGCCTATCGCTTTAACGCTTTATCTGCTGGGCGTTCCGGCTCTCCTGGCACGAAAAAGGGGATAGGCACATTACAAAGCACCAAGCGCCACTGCGCGGTCAAACTTAATGAGGTTAAGTGAGGTGGATGGTGGGGCGGGGTGGTATGCGACCAAAATCTCTAGCTGATGAGACACACCAAAAGATCAAGGATCTTTGTGCCAGAGGTGACTCCTTATTTGAGCGTGGAGAATACGGGGGAGCTTTAGAGCTATATCGTGACGCGTTGAACTTGGTACCTCAACCCGTTGAGGACTGGGAAGCGACAACTTGGATCCTCGCCGCAATCGGCGACCTGTACTTCCAGTCGGGCAAACCGCTTCACGCAATTGAGGCACTGAAACATGCGATACGCTGCCCCGGGGGACTAGGAAATCCTTTTATTCACCTTCGGCTTGGCGAATCCTACTATGAAATATATGAGCATGACCGTGCTGCAGACGAATTGGCCAGAGCATACATGGGAGCGGGTCGCGATATCTTCGCTCAAGAGGACGCGAAGTACATCGACTTCCTAGCCACTCGAATGAGACCGCCTGCCGGTCAAGACCAACTATGATCCTGCGAGGACCGAGGGAGTAAACAGTGCGATAGTGATCTGATGCTCCCTTAAATGCGCGTAAATACACAGCACCCATTACAGGTGCTGTGTTTTGTTTTCTATATATGTAATCCCAGCGGCTTAGTACTTGCGGACGTTGACGCTGCGGCCGGCGCGGCGTTTGGCGTTGATGAGTTTACGGCCAGCAAGTAGGGTGGGTAGAGCGTAGCGAAACCCACCGATTGGGTCAGTGATATGTAATTCGTGGTGGGTTTCACTTCGTTCTACCCACCCTACGAATCTGAGCCGCTCCCGTCATCCCCGCGCATAACAAAGCAGCCCTCTCGGGCTGCTTGTTTTGTGTAGTTGGGTTGTTTCGCGCGGCCTGACCGGCAAGTCGTTTAGTACTTGCGGACGTTGACGCTGCGGCCGGCGCGGCGTTTGGCGTTGATGAGTTTACGGCCGGCGCTGGATCGCATGCGGGCACGGAAGCCGAACTTGCGGGCTCGCTTGATCAGGCTGCGGCGTTTGGGGTAGTGCGTTGACATCTCGGTCGCTCCTGCGGTCTAACATCTCGGTCGTGGGCTCTAACCTACTTGCGGGGGCCAACTTCCGAGGATCACTCTACTTCGAATATCACCGATCGGTACACGCTGTTGCCCCGGGCGTCGGTGGCCCGCAGCGTCAGGACGTGCGGACCCGGGGAAAGATCGGAGATCGTAACGCTGAACGATTCATTTGTCGAATCGAAGATCAGGTCCCCGGGCAGGATGGGCGTGTACTCATCCGCGTCGTCCAGGGCGTAGGCGATCGAGCCGATGGCCGACCAGGCGTCCTTGGCCGAGCCCGAAACCGTTATCTCGTTGCCATTTACAGCCTTATCGGTGTCCAGCTCAGGTGCCGAGTTGTCCACGAGGACCGGGGCGGCCCGGCGGGTGGCGGTCATGGCCATGTCGCCGGGGTTATTCGTCCGGTCGTCGGCGGTGACCCGCACGGTGTATCGGCCGTCCGGCACGCGGCGGGTTTCCCACTCGAACGCCATCTCGGCGACGTCGTCCTCGATCAGCAGCAGGGCGTCCGACCCGGCGGGCTGGTACTCCAGCTTATATAGAAGCGCGTCTTGGTTGTCGTCGGCGGCCTCCCATTCGATGTTCATCGTCGTCGCCGGCGGGGCGCCCGGCTCACCGCCCTCGGGGTACGCGGCCGTCACCTTGCTGATCACCGGCTTGAGGTTCGGCGTGACGTACGCCGCCTCGACGCGATCCACCACCGGCGTCTTGTCGTCCTGCCCGGTCAGCGTCAGGCGGTACTGCAGGAAGCGGGCCGGCGGCGACTGGACGGTGACTTCCTTCGGCGCGAGCGCCGGGAGCTTGTCATCGGGCATCATGGACTGGGCCTGCGACCAGGACGACCACGCGGCCTGCTCCGGGTCCTGCACGTTGCTGCTGCGCGTCTCGATCGTCAGCGAGCAGCCTTCGGGGATGTCGGCCGTGATGCTGAGCGTGCCCCACAGGCTGATCTGTGCGGCGTCCAGCGCGGCGCTGGTGTACGTGCCGACGTGGCCGTAGGTATCGCCGAGCGTGTGGAGTTCGGCGGGGTTGGCGGTCGCGAGGTAGGTCATGCCGTCGTCTGCCAGCATCAGCGCGGGCACCTGCTCGGCTTCATAATCCACCAGCACGGCGCTCTCGCGCGTGGCGGGATCGATCACGAAGACCTGGCCCTCGTTGCCGGTCGCCGCCAGCAGCTTGCCGTCGGCTTCGATGAGCTTGAGGATCATCACCGAATCACGGAACAGCTCCTGCACGAAGCCCTGGCTGTCGATGCGGTAGACCGCGTTGCCTTCCTTCTCGACCGCGGGGGCCGCGACGGGCTGGGCACGGCTGGCGGAACTGGATGAACGACCCGACCCGCCGCCGACCATCGGTCCGGCCTGCAGTTGCCCGGCCTTGCGCGCGGTCTGCAGACGTTCACGGATCAGCTCACGCAAACGGTCGTACTGCTCCGCCGTCGGCGCGGCATCGGTATCGGCTTCGGCGACTTCGGTTTCAGTGGCATCGGCTTCGGCGGTGGGCGCCTCCGGCTGCTCCGGCTCATCCTCAGCAACCGCTTCGGCAGTTTCATCTTCAATCGGCTGCGGATCAGGCTCGACGCCAGGGATGTCTTCGCCGCCTTCCGGGGCATCCGGGGCGTCATCGGCTTCACCGCCGGCGTCTTCCGCATCCGCCTCGGGCTTGCCGGTCTCTTCGCTGGCGGCTTCTTCCAAACGGCCCGGCCGCGCCTGCTCTGCATCGGCGGTGCCGACGTACAGCGTGCCGTCCGAACCGATCAGGATCGCCCCGATCTCCGGCTCCGGCGCGTCGTACAGGGCATACGCTTCCGTTTCGCCGTCGGCGTCGATTGCCAGCCGCAGCACCAGCCCGTCTTCATCGGTGCCGATGATGACACGGCCTTCGTGATCCTGTGCGAGCGTAAGGATGTTGGCCTGCTTGGCGTCGTAGATCTCGGTGATCGGCTCATCCGCGCCGGGCGTGACGCTCAGCAGCTTGCCTTCCGTGCCGGTCGCGACCAGGATCGCACCGTCGGCGTTCAACATATCCCAGATGTAGCGGACGCCTTCCAGGTCGATCAGCGTGTTCAGCTCGCCCTCTTCAAGCACCGCCAGCCGGCTCTTCTCGCCGCTGATCGCGACCAGCAGCTTGCCGTCGTGCTCACCGAGCGCGAAGACCTGCTCGCCTTTCAGTTCAGCGATCACCTCGACCGTGTCGCCGTCCTGCTTCAGCAGCATGCCCTCGGGCCCGGCGGCCACGTAGAGCACGTCGCCGATCTGCTGCAGGTCGTAGAGGATGCTCGCCGTTTCGGGCATCTCGCCGACGGTGACGGATTCGGTCGCGAGCTTGATGTCGCCGAGGCTGGTGACCAGTGCGCCGTCCACCTCGCCGGGCTCGAAGTCGGCCTCGGTAGTGTGGGCGAAGCGCTGAGGCTGGATCGCCTGTGCGTCGGGAGCGACCAGGCAGACGTGCCCGATCATGAGTGAGGACAGAAGGGCCAACCGGGAAAACTTAAACATGCGGAGTCCTTGATGCTTGGCGTGTGTGGTTGCGTCTTAAGGCTTGCGAACATTGAGGGTGAAGTTGACCTGCCCCACAATCACAGCGTCCGCTTCATACATCTGATCGTGCACAGGTGAATAGGGCATGGTATCCGTTGTCGTCGGGCTCGTCAGCATCGCGGCCCGGCTCGACGGTAGGGCGGGCATCTCCGTCCGCCCGACCGCCAGCTCAACATCCGGCAGCTGCATGCTGACGTAGATCGCGTCTGACGGGTACGAAGCGCTCTCTTGGATAAACGCGAGCAGGTCATCGACCGACTTGGTCACCATCAGGTGCGGCCGTGACATCATCTTGGTGGATACGAAGTTGCTCGCGCCGGAGATCGAAACAACATAGTCGCCTTCGGGCAGGTCCTCCGGCAGATCGAACACGAGCTTGCGCGTCTCCGTTTCCCCGGCGTAGTGCTGCATCTCGAGCAACACTTCCGCCGACCCGCCGGGCGTGACCTCCGACCGCAGCAGCCTGCCGCCAACGATCTGCGCCGACCGGATGCCGTGCTCGACATCCAGTGTCACGTTCACCGACTCGATGTCCAGCGATTCGTACGGGTTCTGCACCATCACCGCCATCGGCGGCATGATCTCTGAGACAGCGCCCCCAGCATTCCCGCCCGCCAACAGCGAGTCCACCTTGAACTCACGCCCGCCGGTGAAGGTCAGCTCAGCGCGGATACGTATCGTGCTTTCCGGGTGGACGCCGTGCACGGCGGACATACTGTTCATGGCGGCCAGCGACGCCAGCATCGGGCTGAGCGACGGCTCGTTGACCAGTTCGTAGTGGTAGCTGCGTGAGATGTCGTCGGGCATGTTGACGGTGACATCAATCGGGGCGGTGGTGTACCGCACCTCGGAGATGCCGACGACCGCGGCCGACTCGTCGCGCACCAGTGTCCCGACCGGCGTGAGGCTCCCACCGTTCTTGAAGCTGATCGTGCGCAGCGGCATGACGAAGTGGACGTACCCGGTCGCCAACGGCACCTGGGCCGTGCCCAAACCGAACATCGGGTGCCCGAAGCCCAGCACCTCACCGCCGGGCAGTACATCGGTCACCGTACCCGAAGCGCTCAGATCCAGGTCACCATATAGAAGCGGCACAGCCAACACACTGCCGGGCTTGATATCCGTCGCCTCCACATCAATCGACTTGGGCGGCGTGCCCCCGATCGGCCCGGCATCCGCAGCCACCGCCGCAAAACCCAGCGGCTCAAGCAGCGGCCCGAACATCGACACCGCACGCGGAGAGCCCAGCGAGATCGGCAAACGCATCGCCGTCGCCATCCGGCCGTCCGCCATGGGTCCAGCCACACGATCTCTCGATCGACCGTCTTCGCCCGTCCCGGCTTCCTGCCCCGTAGCGCGGCGCATCAATTCCAACATCAGCGCATTACGCTCACGCGTCAGCGGCGACAAGCCTTCACGCTCGGCGAGTTCATCCATACGTTCCAATAGCTCAACCACCCGGCCCGCATGGCGATTACCCGTTCGATGTGAACCGGACGCCTGCGCATCTTCGTCGGTGATCCGTGTCGCCGACTCACGCATGTACTCGATCGGCTGCACACCGACCATGCACACCTGTGAATTGGGATAGCCAAACGCGAACGCGCCGATCAGCTTCCCGCCTTTGCCAAGTACCTGCGGCTCGTCTTCATCCCACAAGTAGATCGGTGACCCGGACATCCCCTGCACAGGACCGGACTGCTGCATCCTCGGATCAGGGCAGCGCACCCAGATCACGCTGCGCGTCGGCTGCGAGTTGGGCACAATACTTACGACTTCCACCGCGAACGGCTCGGGCTCCGTGCCGTGAAACACCGTCATCCCGTAACCCTTCATCCCGATCCGCACGTCGTCGACGAGCATCGCCGGGGCGGCCTTTTCGGGCACCTGAATCGACTGGGCCTGGGCAGGTGCAGCGACCCGGTGGCACCATCCACCCAACAAAAACAGGATAACGGCCAACCACACCGATTGCTTTAAGTGTTTCATAGGATGTGAAGCGTACTTGCCCAAGAAACGATTGACAAGACGGGGCCTTGGAATGATACTTCAGGTCTGTTCCGCTGACGCAGCGGCAGCCCGGCGACAACCGGGCATCCGCCGCGGCACCGGATGGCCGGCCGCTTGATTTACAGCGCCGATCCGTGTTCAACCACGCCATCTGACCGTACACCATGATCGACAAAGCCGCTGACGTCCTGGGCTATCGCTTCAAAGACCCCTCGCTCCTGGAAGAAGCCCTCACACACGCCTCCGTTGCCGACGACCGCCTGTCCAGCAACGAACGCATGGAGTTCCTCGGCGACGCCATCCTCGGCTTCGTCGTCTGTGAGTATTTGCATAATGCGTACCCCGATCTGCTTGAAGGCGACTTGACCAAGATCAAGAGCGCCGTGGTCAGCCGCCGCGTCTGCGCCCAGATCAGCCACGCCAACAACATGGCCGACCTGCTGAGCCTCGGTAAGGGCATGAGCGGACGCTCCGGCCTGCCCAGCAGCGTCGCCGCCGCCGCGCTGGAATCCATCATCGCCGCCATCTACCTCGACGCCGGCATGAACGAGGCCCGCGACTTCATCCTCCGCCACACGATCCCCTTCATCAAAGAGGCCGCCGACTCCGCCCACCAGCAGAACTTCAAGAGCGTCCTCCAGCAGCACGCCCAGAAGCACCTGCCCAGCAACCCCGTCTACGTCCTGCTCGACGAGAAGGGCCCGGACCATTCCAAGTGCTTCGAGGTCTGCGTCGAGATCGAAGGCCGCCGCTGCGACTCCGCCTGGGCCAACTCCAAAAAAGAAGCCGAACAAAAAGCCGCCCTCAACGCCCTGCACGAACTGGGCCTCGCCGAAACGACCGATGACGAGCAGGTGGTGCTTAGGGAACAGGACTTCAACGAAGGTGGCTAACCTGCTACCCAAGCGTGACGTATCGCCCCATATTCTAAGTGTATTTATCCTACATATCGTTATTTATTCTTGAGGGGATTACTGTGATTCGTTATGATCGCATTGAAGCATTGCTGTAATTTCTTCATTTTTGGAGGTCAATGATGGCGAATGGTGATCTAGTCCACGTCGGGCGGCCTCTCGGCGAGGCCTCCAATTGGTTTGTGCGGTCGCTTGCTGAACATGCAATTGAACTAGAAGAACAATATAGTTTTTCTCGCTTTTTAGATACCTACCAACGCCATCGCAATATGCGGCTGAGCCCGGGTGCGGTATTACTGTTAGTCATTCCGCTAATTGAATATATTCAAATACACGAGCAGGCCGAGATTCCCACGATCGGCCCTGAACAGTTTGAGACGTCAATGTTCGCAATTCTTGATGGCGCACTAGAAGAAGCAACGCTTTACGACAAGGCACTCAATGCCGCGAGACCATACGCGGAGGGCAAAACCAATCTCCGAACTGGCTGGTCAATCATCCGACAATGGTGGAGGAAATTCTGCAACTGCCCGCCATTCTGCGGCCCAACTGAAGATGACAAGTCATAACGCCGGCCATCACAAGGATTCTGTTAAAACCTACATCGAGCAGACGAAGGTACTGATCTCGCTCGCCTCGGCGTTTGTTGTTGCGCCGGCAGCCGCGGTGGTGCTCATTTCCTCGGCAAACCTGACACTTTTCCTTGTAAGTGAAGGCGCTTTCGTGCTCTCCGTGCTCTGCGGCTATGTTGTTTTTTCAACGATCTCCGGGCAGCAATTTAAGAACAATTACAATGTCTACAATTGCCTGACCCGCTGTGCATCGTGGCTTCAATTGGTCGCATTCCTAGCCGGACTCGGTGTCTTTTGCTGGATGATTTTCGACGCAGGATCGGCTGAAGACGATGGACAGCCTACTATTCAGCCTGATTCTTTTCAGATCGAAACAATCCAGGTCGATTCTTTGGAGATTGACGAATTACAGGTTGGATTCAACCCGCCTGTAAGCGTGCAAACACCAACACACCACAATGGGCCAGCAGCGTCCATACACCCGGAACAGGATTCGATACCCACGCAAACTACGTGCGACCAGAAGAAATATGAGACAGAATAGGTGACAAGCAAAAGGCATGAGTATTTTACACTCGTAAGTACATTCAACGCCAACGCGATAGCTTTTGACCTCCTGAATTGTCGGAAGGTTGCAGTCAACACATTACAGATAGATAATAGGGTCGTACGCTGGCTTAAGCCTCCGCGGCCAGTTCCGCTTCGGCTTCGAGCCAGTTCTGCTCGTCCTGGCCCCACGGCTGGCCCTTACCCATCCAGATCTCGAAAGCGCGGACGCTGATCGCTTCCTGCGACGGCGGCTCGCAGATTACCTTCTTCACAGGCTTCTTCGCGGGCTTGGACTTCGCAGCGGCCTTGGCTTTCGTCGTGGCGGCCTTGGCCTTGGTGGGGGCTTTAGCCTTGGTGGCCGCCTTGGCCTTCGTCGTCGTCTTGGCTTTCGCGGCGGTCGCGGCCTTCGCCTTAGTAGTTGCCTTCGGCTTGGCGGGGGCCTTGGCGGTGACTTTCACAGCCGGCTTATCCACGGCCTTACCCTTACTGGTCGTCTTCTTCGCGGCTTTGGCCTTCGGCTTCGCCGCTTTTACTACGGCTTTGACCGTCTTGGCGGCGGACTTGATCGTGGACTTCGTCGAAGAACCGGTAGCGTTCTTGGTGGTTTTGCTTGGCATGATGTTGTTCCGGGGTTCCGGGGTTCCGGGGGGGGTCCTATTCCATTAGGAGTGACTAAAACTAGGCGGGGCGGGCATCCATTACCCGCATGGACGCACGCGGCGTCAACATGGCCACATCATAACCGATCGCGCCGTCTCAAGGCTGCGACTTACGAACTTTTTACGCTTGTTTTGATGCCTAAATAGCGCGCAGACTTGAAGCGATTAACCCTGCTCGTTGAGAACATCGATCACTTGCCGGACGTGCCCCGAGACCTTCACCTTGTCCCAGACATGCGCCACTTTGCCTTGCGGATCGATCAGGTAGGTCGTGCGGACGATGCCCATATACTTCTTGCTGAACAGGCGTTTCTCTCGCCACACGCCGTACTTGCTTGCGATCTTGTTCTCCGGGTCGACCAGCAAGGCGAACGGCAACCCGCGCTTGTCAACAAACCGCTGGTGCGACTGCGCATCATCCGGGCTGATGCCTAAAACCACCGCATCAAGCCCCGACAGCGCGTCGTGGTGATCACGGAAGCCGCAGGCCTGGATCGTGCAGCCGGGCGTGTTGTCGCGCGGGTAGAAGTACAGCACTACCCACCTGTCGCGGTAATCCGCCAGCTTGTGCGTCTTGCCCGATTGGTCCTTCAGGCTGAACGCCGGCGCGGCCTTGCCGGGCTCGATCAACGGCGGCTGGTTTGCCTTGGTCTTGGTTGCCATACCCGGCTCCTTAATCCTGCTCAACAACACCATACCCCTGTGTATGATAGCCCTCCAGACCTGACCCCGCCGCCCGTGTCGGGTATCCTGCCCGCACATGACTAAGCCCAGCGTCATCACGATCGGCAACTTCGACGGCGTCCACGTCGGGCACCGCGCGATCCTCGCTGCTGCACGCGACCTGGCGGATCAGCACGGCGCTAGGGTCGTCGCCATGACGTTCGATCCTCACCCCGCCGCCACGCTCGATCCCGCCAACCTCCCGCCGAGGCTCTGCACCCCGGACGAGAAGGTCCAGCAGCTCAAGCAGGCCGGAGCCGACGAGGTCACCATCCTCAAGCCCGACCACGACCTGCTCGACCAGACGCCCGAAACCTTCATCAATGAGCTCGTCGGCCAGTACGTCCCCAAGGCCTTCGTCGAGGGCAAGGACTTCCACTTCGGCAAGGACCGCGCCGGCGACATCCACAAACTCACACAACTCGGTCAGGCCTTCGGCTTCAACGTCGTCACACACCCAAGCTTCGACGTCACCCTGTCCGACCTCTCCGTCGTCACCGTCCGCAGCTCCGTCATCCGCAGGCTCGTCTCGATGGGGCGGATCGAAGACGCCCACCGCTGCCTCGGCAGGCCCTTCGCCCTGACCGCCACCATCGTCAAGGGCGAGCAGCGCGGCCGAACGCTCGGCTTCCCCACGATCAACCTCGACCTCGACCAGCTCGACGACTACATCCTCCCGGCCGATGGCGTCTACGCAGGCTACGCCCACCTGCCCGCGACCAATCAAACGCACCCCGCCGCCATCAGCGTCGGCGTCAAGCCCAGCTTCGGCAAGGACCAGCTCACGATCGAAGCCCACCTCCCCGGATTCGACGCCGAGCTCTACGGCCAAACCGTCACCCTCGGCTTCCAACACTGGCTCCGAGACCAATCTCGCTTCCCGGGCATCGACGCACTCAAAGCCCAACTCGACCGAGACATCGAGAAGGTGAAATCCCTTGAGCCGACAGCCTTCAGCCATTAGCCGTTAGCATGAAGCAGATTGAACATTGAACATCGAAGATTGAACATCCCCACATGTCCCACACCAGCAACCTCACACTCGCCGACGCCGCGAACCTATTAAAACAGGCCGACGGCCCCATCTTCCTCGCCACACACACCAAGCCCGACGGCGACGCCTTCGGCTCCGTGGTCGCCCTCGCGGAAGCCCTCCGGCAACTCGGCAAAGAGACCTTCGCCTGCTTCGCGCCGCCAGTCCCCACCTCGCTGCTCGACCTCAACGGCAACCACCTCACACACGTCCTGGACGACAACACCGCCATCCCCGAATGCGCGCTCTACGTCATCCTGGATACAGGTGCCTGGGTTCAGGTCGAGCCGATCCGTGCCGTCATCGAGCCCAACCTCGACCGCACGCTCATCATCGACCACCACCTCTCCGGCGGGATCGACGCCAATAGCAAATACGTCGACGCTAACGCCGGCGCGTGCGCCGAGATCGTCGCCGAATTGCTGGACCTGCTCGACACAGACAACAAGCTCACCTGGCAGGGCACCATCGCGCAGGCCCTCTTCGTCGGCATCGGCTCGGACACCGGCTGGTTCCGCTTCTCCAACACGCGCCCGCAAACCCACCAACTCGCCGCGCGTCTGCTCGAGTTGGGTGTGGACCATGCCGACCTCTACGCCCGTCTGCACCAGACCGAGCGCCCCGCCAAGCTCGCGCTGCTCACCCGCGCGCTCGACAGCCTGACGCTGCTCGCCGATGAACGCGCGGCCGTCATGCACCTGACGAAGCAGGACTTCGCCGACACCGGCGCATTGGAAGAAGAAACCGAACGCCTCATCGATGCGCCGCAACAGGTCGGCAGTATCCAGGTCGTCGCGCTGATTACTGAAAGCTCAATTGATACCCCCGAAGGCTCCCAACCGCTGGCCCGAATCAGCTTCCGCAGCAAGCCCGCCTCCAAGTGCGCGTCCGGGGACACTTCCGGGGGCGCCGTCAACGTCGCCGACCTCGCCGGTCAGCTCGGTGGGGGGGGCCACGCCCGCGCCGCCGGGGCCAAGCTCCAGGCCCCGATAGCCCAGGCCATCCAGCAGGTCACCGACCTCATCACGTCCGCCATGAAGGGTTAACGAGCTTAACTTTCGCTATCTGCTTTCCGGATCAGCCACTTACGCCAAGATCACTCACGTTTTCTTAACGTCCCGATCGGTCCGTTTTGGTGGAAAACCTGTCTCCAGGCTGTCGCCAGCCGTCGGTAGGGCGTCGCCAGTGTGAAAACCGAAAAAATGTGGATTTGGTTAAGATGCGTCGTAACCCCTGTTTAAAGCGAATTTCTCGTTATAGGCCCTAGATTTGGTAAAGAAATCAGTTGCAAACCCAAGATATAGTGTATTAGACTCTTCCCCGGCCTGGTGAGAGCGGAAACGCACCCCACCGGCCACGACATCTTGGGTCTGACTCAAAAAAGGCTTCATTCAGCCGGCAACGCCCGTCCAGCGCGCGGTGTTCGGTGTCTCGTCGAGTGAGCCAGACCCGGCAGGAAGATCGACGCCCGGGAGGGCAAGGAATGACGGGGGAAGCAGCTTCCGGGGGCGGGGGGTTGCCGTTACGGGGTGCGGGCCTCGTGTGAATCGGCGGAACATGTGAACGATCAGCGTGGGAATCTATAAGTGTCTGTACTTTGCGATAGTCAAATCAGGGAACTCGTGCCCATTGAGCCGTTCGAGGAGAACGACAAACGCCCAGGCAAGGTGTCCTACGGCGTCTCCAGCTACGGCTACGACGTCCGCGTCGGCACGCTGTTCAAGATCTTCACCAACGTCTCCGCCACCGGCGGCCAGGCCATCGTCGACCCCAAGAAGTTCGACGACACCAGCTTCGTCACCGTCGACACAGCCGACACCGGCAAGGACTACGTTGTCATCCCGCCCAACAGCTTCGCGCTGTGCGAGACCGTCGAGACCTTCAGCATCCCCCGCGATGTCCTGGCGATCTGCGTCGGCAAGAGCACCTACGCCCGCTGCGGCATCATCGTCAACGTCACCCCCCTCGAACCGGAGTGGCGCGGCAAGGTCACCATCGAGATCAGCAACACGACCCCGCTCCCGGCCAAGATCTACGCCAACGAAGGCATCGCCCAGATGATCTTCCTCCAGGCCGATAGAACCTGCGCCGTCAGCTACGCCGACAAAAACGGCAAGTACCAGGACCAGACCGGCCTCGTGCTGCCGAGGGTCGATTGAGCATATCAAAGATGCGAAAGGAAACGCATTTATTCATCTGTGAAGCGATATCACATCACATGGAAGGACGACAAAGATGTTTCAAGATGTACCCCACCTAAGCCAAGTAATACAATTTCTGCGTGAAAAACTTGCAGATAACCTAAATAAAATGACGCCGGAGAATCTGGCCGCTATCAATGCTGAATCGCATGTTCACGAGTATATGAAGAATGCATTCTTGCCATTGAATACATTGACCACCTTAAAGAATCGTCGCCCCGAATTCGACGGCCAAGCCAATCTCCTCAAGATATATCTGGGTGAGCCCGGATCGAATTCGCTGAAGTTTTTAAGGGACCTACCTATCTATCCGGAAAACTTTAGCTTTACCACGGGATTTAACATCAAGAATATCAAAGTCGATCTAAGCGAGGGCTGGATCGGACATCCCGCACGAACAGATGAGCATTCACTTAAAGATATTCGAGAGAATCTCGAACGTTATCTCGAAGCTTTTAATGCATGTGTGAGCCAGACGGATGACACCTTGAAACAGTCCCTGACCACCCTGGTAACTTCATATGTGGATCGTGCAAACGCTGAAGTATCTCGCAAAACCAAAATGGCGAATGACCTTGGCATCGACATCAAGACTTAGAAAGTGAATTAGGGCGAGTAAATCGAAAACCACCGCATTATCCAACCATTCCTCGCGGCAACAAGGACGCCGCTGCTCATTCGTTTTATTTGATTCGTCGTCATTCGTAACCATTCATCTCGCGTCGTAGGACGCACGGGCCACGGAAGGCAAAGGAAGTTTCTTCACTATGAAAATCGATCGTCGCTACACCAAACAAGGAACGGACGTCTTTTCCACCGTTAAATGGACCCAGCGGTCCAGCAAGATCGCGAACCTTGACGGTTCGGTCGTGTTTGAGATGAACGACGCAGAAGTACCCGAGTCCTGGTCGCAGCTGGCGACGGACATCATGGTCAGTAAATACTTTAGGAAGGCAGGGGTGCCTCAAACCGGCGACGATGGGGCTGTTCTCAAGGATGAGGACGGCCGCGTCGTTACCGGCCCCGAGCGCTCGACCAGGCAGGTGATCCATCGGCTTGCCGGCTGCTGGCGCTACTGGGGTGAGACCCATGGTTATTTTGATACGGCCGAGGATGCGCAGGCGTTTTACGACGAGCTGTGCCACATGCTCCTGAACCAGATGGCGGCGCCCAACAGCCCGCAGTGGTTCAACACCGGCCTGAACTGGGCCTACGGGATCAACGGCCCGGCGCAGGGCCACTACTACACCGATCCCACAACAGGCGTTACGCGGCCGTCGGATGATGCGTATACGCACCCGCAGCCGCACGCCTGTTTTATTCAATCGGTCGGCGACGACCTGGTCAGCGACGGCGGAATCATGGACCTCTGGGTCCGAGAGGCGCGCCTCTTTAAGTACGGCTCAGGGACCGGAACTAACTTCTCCCAGCTCCGAGGTGAGAACGAACCGCTCTCAGGCGGGGGTAAAAGTTCCGGTCTCATGAGCTGGTTAAAGATCGGCGACCGCGCCGCCGGAGCCATCAAGTCCGGCGGCACCACACGACGCGCCGCCAAGATGGTCTGCCTGGACCTGGACCACCCGGACATCGAGCAGTTCGTCAACTGGAAGGTCCGCGAGGAGATCAAGGTCGCCGCGCTGGTCGAGGGCATGAAGCACCTGCCCGGCGAGCAGAAGGAAACCGCCGATCAGCTCGGGCTGGAGCTGGACTACGACTTCAACGGCGAGGCCTACCTCACCGTCAGCGGGCAGAACTCCAACAACTCCGTCCGCATCCCCAACAGCTTCTTCAGCGCCCTGGACGCCGACGGCGAATGGACCATGACCCGCCGGACCGACGGCGAGGAGGCCCGCCACGTCAGCTCCCGCAAGCTGTGGGACCAGATCGGCTACGCCGCCTGGCGCTGTGCCGACCCGGGCGTGCAGTACGACACGACCATCAACGAGTGGCACACCTGCCCCGAGTCCGGCCCGATCAACGCCAGCAACCCGTGCAGCGAGTACATGTTCCTGGACAACACGGCGTGCAACCTCGCGTCGCTGAACATGCTCAAGTTCTACGACGCCCGGAGGCGGACCTTCGATTGGGCGGGTTACGAGCACGCGGTGAACATCTGGACGATCGTGCTGGAGGTCAGCGTGCTGATGGCGCAGTTCCCCAGCCAGGAGATCGCGGAGTTGAGCTACCAGTACCGCACGCTGGGCCTGGGCTTTGCGAACATGGGCGCGATGCTCATGCAGGCCGGCATCCCGTACGACTCGGACCGTGGCCGGGCCATCTGCGGGGCGCTAAGCGCGATCATGACCGGGCGCAGCTACACGACCAGCGCCGAGATGGCCGAGCAGCTCGGCACCTTCCCAGGCTACCAGAAGAACCACAAGCACATGCTGCGTGTCATCCGCAACCACCGCCGCGCCGCCTACGGCGTGCCGCGCGACCTGGAGCTGACCGACAACAGCGACCTGGGCGATTACGAATCCCTGGCCATCAAGCCCGTGCCCATCGACGCCGACGCCATCGAGCAGGGCGAGGAGCACATCGGCCGGATCGCCAACGGCGACGAGTTGATCGAACGCGCCCGCACCACCTGGGACACCGCCCTGAAACTCGGCTCCGAGCACGGCTTCCGCAACGCTCAGACCACCGTCATCGCGCCCACCGGCACGATCGGCCTGCTCATGGACTGCGACACCACCGGCGTCGAGCCCGACTTCGCCCTGGTCAAGTTCAAGAAGCTCGCCGGCGGCGGTTACTTCAAGATCGCCAACCAGTCCCTCAAGCCCGCGCTCGAGTCGCTCGGCTACGACAAGCAGCAGGTCAAGGACATCATCGTCTACGTCATGGGCGCCCTGAGCCTGGACGTCCCCATGCCCGACGCCGAAGGCAACGCCGCCAAGGACGCCAAATCCTTCGAGCAATTCCTCAAGGACAAGGGCCTGGTCGATGAAGACCTCGAAAAGGTCGTCGAAGCATTGCCGACCGTCTTCGAGATGCCTCACGCCTTCAACGCCTGGACCCTCGGCGAAGAGGCCATCGAACGCCTCGACCTGACCGAAGAAGCCAAGGCCGACAACTTCGACCTGCTCAAGGCCCTGGGCCTGACCAAGCCGCAAATCACCGCGCTGAACCGCGTCATCTGCGGCACGCAGACCGTCGAGGGCGCACCACACCTGCAGGACGAGCACCTGGCCGTCTTCGACTGTGCCAGCACCTGCGGCCCGACCGGTGAACGCTACATCGCCCCGCAGGGCCACATCTACATGATGGCCGCCGCCCAGCCGTTCATCACCGGCGCGATCAGCAAGACCATCAACCTGCCCAACAGCGCATCCGAACAGGACATCAAGGACGCCTACCGCCTGAGCTGGGAGCTGGGCCTCAAGGCCAACGCGCTGTACCGCGACGGCTGCAAGCTCAGCCAGGTGCTGTCGAACAAGGTCGACGAAGACGACGGCGTCGAGGACGAAGAAGCCATCGAAGCCGCGATGGAGGAAGTCTCGGAAGAGGTCTCCACGCTCGCGGCACTCGCCATCGCCGAGGAACGCCCGCCGGTCGAGAAGATCGTCGAGCGGATCGTCGAACGCCCGCTGCGTCGCCGGCTGCCCGACACGCGCATGGGCAAGACCCACAAGTTCAACGTCGCCGGCCACGAGGGCTACCTCACCGTCGGGCTCTACGAAGACGGCAACCCCGGCGAGCTGTTCATCACCATGGCCAAGGAAGGCTCGACCATCGGCGGCCTGATGGACTCGCTCGGCACCGCGATCAGCGTCGCCCTACAGTACGGCGTGCCCGTCGAATCGCTGGTCAACAAGTTCACGCATCAGCGCTTCGAGCCGGCCGGCATCACGCACAACCCCGAGATCCCGTTCGCCAAGAGCCTGGTGGACTACATCTTCCGCTGGTTGGGCATGGAGTTCGTCCCCGGCTACCGCGCCGCCAACGCGCCCAACCGTGGCAAGACGCAAACCGAATCCAAGCCCGCCGAACCCGCCCCGGCCGCACCCGAATCAGGTAACGGCAACGGCCATGGGAACGGCAATGGTGGACGACAGCCCGCGACGACCGCCGCCGTGCAGACCAAGCCCACCCCGATGAGCGCAACCGAACCCGTCGCCGTCGGCAACACCGTCGTCGCACAAAGTACCGCTACGACCGAACGCTCCACCCTGACCGCTGCCATGAGTTCCATGCAAGCCGACGCCCCGGCGTGTGATGTCTGCGGCACCATCACCGTCCGCAACGGCACCTGCTACAAGTGCCTGAACTGCGGCGCGTCCATGGGGTGCAGCTGATTCGTGGCTGGTGACTAGTGACTCGTGGCTGGATAGGAACAGACAAGATTGAACTGCGAATCGACATAACGCGACCAGAACCAAAGCCCTAGCCCGCACGCAACGTGGGCGCGGCAGCACAACAGATTGGACATCGAACATCGAAGATTGAACATCCCCATTAGCCCGTACCGGAAGGAAGTGTGCATGTGGAACGTCCCGGTCAATCTGCTTGACTCGGACGAGAACGGACTGATCCCGGACTTCGCAGGATGCGATCCGCCTCCAGGCGTAGCCGGCCACGAAACTCTTCCTTCTCCCTCCTCCCCCTCAGGACCCCCACCACCTGAGGGGGAATTTTTATTTCCAAAATCCGCGTGTAACGTGCTTTGTTACTCGACTTACCGCTAACACCTGTATCAATGTGCGATTAAACCTGCACATGTTACCTGTAACTTGTTACAATCTGAAAATGTTACACGCGAGGACCCAGTTCCAGGATCGTCGATAAATGCCCAACGTCAGGGAGATCGCCAAGCAGGCCGGGGTCTCGATCGCTACCGTTTCGCGTGTGCTGAATAACCACCCATCGGTCAGCGACAAGGTCCGCGAGCGCGTGCTGGCCGTCGCCAACGACAAGCGATACGTGGCCGCCGTGGGCAAGCGCGAGACGCTGAACATCGGCTACGTCTTCGCCGGCGAGCCGTCGCTGGGCTCATCGTTCGATGCCGCCGTGCTAGAAGGCGTGTACGTCGGGCTCTCTGACACAAACCTGAACATGATGGTACTCGACGCACGCCGTGCCCGACGAAGCGGTGAGACGTACTCACAGACGTTCCAGCGTCTCGGCATGCGGGGCATCCTGCTACGGACCACCAGCAGCTCGCGCTCGGTGTGCGAGAAGATTGCCGAGGAAGGCTTCCCCGCCGTGGTCATCGGCGACCGCTATGAAGGCCCGGCTATGACCAGCGTGTTCTGCGATTCGCGTGACCCAAGCCGGGAAGCCGTCAACCACCTGATCTCCCAAGGCCACCGCCGTATCGCGATCTGTGTCAACGTCGTGGAAGACGCCGACCACGCCCAGCGCATGCTCGGCTACCAAGACGCGCTCACCGAGCACGGCATCGACATCGACCCCAAGCTCCTGATGCGCATCCCCGCAACCCGGCAGGGCGGCGGACAGGTGATCCGCCGGCTCGCCACAGCCATGGACCGGCCGACCGCGATCTATATCACCGACCCCGACACCGCGCTGGGCGCACTCTACGAATCGCAGAAGCTCGGCCTGTGCGTCCCCGACGATCTTTCCATCGTCGGCTTCGACGACGCTGACATGCGCCACATGGCCTGGCCCACGATGACCGCCGTCTGCCAGAACGCCATCGAGCTCGGCCACGAAGCGTGCCGTACCCTCAACCGCGTGATCGCCGGGAAAGAACCCGAAAGCCGCACCAGCCCCACCGCCTGGTTCGAGATCCACGGCTCCACCGGCCACGCCAGCAACAACGTGTGACCTGCCGGTAAGATATGCTCATGCCCAACCGGCCGAGCCCATCCACCGACAACGCTTCAGCACCCCCAATCCCGCTTAACCGACGCCTGCTGGACCTGTGTGCCGTGGCCGTGATGGCCCCCGTGCTGCTGCCGCTGGTCGTGGTCTTCTCACCGATGCTGCACCTGGACGTCGATCCAAGACACGTCAGCGCCGACGCGCTAAGCCCCATCAGCTTCGGGCCAACCGGCATCATGTGGCTGGCCGCGGCCTCGATCCTGATTTCGGCGAGCGTGTTGGCCGTCACCGTATGGGCGGGGGGACGCATCCGGTGGTGGTCGTGCCTCGGCGTGGCGGCAGGCATCGTGCCGTGCTGCTGGCATCTTTCCGACCACTTCACCAGCAGACTACACGCCGGCACCTGGCTCGCAGCCGCATGCCTCGGCCTGGCAACGCTGCACCTGGCGCAGTTTCAGCGCCCCCGTCGCATCTGCATCGCGGCGCTGATCGCCGTAGCCCTGCCGCTGGCGATGCAATCCGCCTGGTATGTCTACGTCGAACACCCCGACACTGTGCAGTCGTTCCAAGACAACCTCGAACAGAGCCTGTCGGCCCGTGGTCTGAGCGCCGACTCACCCGAAGCCGCCAAGTACCGCACGCGACTCGAAGGCAACGATGCCATCGGCGCCGTCGGCATGTCCAATGTCCAGGGCTCGGTCGTTGCATCATTGCTAATACTCACCCTGGTCACCGCCTTGTTCGCCTGGCGCAACCGCGCCGGCTGGCTGCGCGTGGCGTGTGCCGTCGGCATAGTCCTGATGGGGGCATGGACACTCAAGCTCACGCAATCCAAAGGCGCTGTGATGGCACTGCTGGCCGTCCTCGGGCTGGGCATCATGCTATGGCTGGTCAGGCGATCGAGTCGGAAGCTTTCACATCTCGCTCCATGGCTCTGCTTACTTGTCGTCGTTGCCGGCAGTGGGGCGGTCCTCCTGCGCGGCGTGGCCGGTCCACCGGATGACCATCTCGGCGAACGCAGCCTGCTGTTCCGATTCCACTACTGGCAAGGCGCGACCGGGATGCTTGCCGATTCGCCATCCGACCTCGTGCTCGGCGTCGGCCCCGGCCCATTCAAAGACCGCTACGAACAAACCCGCAACCCGATCAGCCCCGAGATCGTCTCCAGCACGCACAACGTCTTCGTCGATTACGCCGTCATGCTCGGCCTCGGCGGGTTCGCCTGGGGCTTGCTGCTGCTGGGCTGGCTGTGGCGGACGGGCAACGCCTGGCTCACGCCCACCCAGCAAGCAGCCGAGTCTGACCGCGCTCCACCCACCGACCCGGCAGATGACAGACCGGCCGACAAACCGCTATACATCATCGGCCTGCTCGCAGCTGTCGTCTTCCTCACGCAATACGCCGTAGAGTTCCCCGGCCTGTACGCCCAGACGGCCATCCTCTGGCTGTTCAGCGCCGCGGGTTATGTAGTTATCGCCGTCTACGTCGTACTCCCGATCCTTCAGCGGTCAGAACGATCAATCCCGGTCGCGATTTCGCTGCCCGCCACCCTGCTGCTGCTTCACGCGCAGATCGAGATGACGTTCTTCTGGATCAGCGCGGCATCCTTCGGCTGGGTCATGATCGCACTCGCGGCCGGCACCGCCTCGAACAAGCAGACCCAAAATTCACCCACCCGCGCAGCGCGAGACTACATGCCCGCCGGAGTATTACTGATACTCGCGCTGGTCTTCGCCGTCCTCTATGCCGAGCCCGCCACGCGCCACCAGCAGCACCTCGATCGCGCCAGCCAGGCGCTGCGTTTATCCACCAACCCCGCCGCCGCGATCGCCGAGCTCGACGCCGCCGCCGCCATCATCGGCAACGACCCCGTCACCACACGCTGGCGCGTCGGCTTACGCCGTGAGAGCGCCGAAGTACTTACGCAAATAGGCCGACCAGACGAAGCACGCGTTATGCTCGACCAGGCACACACCGTCCTCGATGAAGCTCAACAGGCCGGCCTTGGTGAACTGACCACCGCCAGGCTGCGCGGCAACCTCACCTACCGCGCTTACCAGATCACCGGCGACCGCGCTCTCCTGAAACAAGCCGAGCAGGCCTACGCCAGGGCAGCCGAGCTCGGCCCCAACAGCCTTAACAGCTATGTCCGCCTGGCTGACACACGCTGGGAACTCGCCGACTTCGACGCCGCCGCCGAGGCCTACCGCAAGGCCCTGACCATCAGCGACAACTACTACCTCGACCCCGAAACACAGCTCTCCGCTGCCGAGCGCCAACGCATCGAAGCACGCCTGGCCGGCGACTCTACTCAACCGTGACAAGCCTTACACCGCCACATGCGTCACGACGGCAGGCAGCCCGGCCTCATCCTCGACCCGCTGGGCATAATCCCGGGCAAGCACTGTCGAATCAGCCAGCACATACATCGCCGACCCCGATCCCGACACGTGCACCGGCGTACCCAGCATGGCCTGGACACGCTCCAACGCCTCTCGCAGCTCCGGCCGGACCAGCATCGCCGGCTCAGCCAGATCATTAAACGGCCCATCTGCAGGGATCGGCCGTGCAGACGCTAACTCACACACTCGGCCGCTATCGACCTGTGCATCCGAGGCGATCTCATCAAAGCGTTGGTACACCTCCGCCGTCGCACACTGACACCCCGGACACCCCGGGAAGATCAACACAATAAACAAGCACTTCGGCTCGGGGACCGCTTCGATCTGCTCGCCCACACCGCTTACCAACGCCGACCGCGTCCCGCACAGCGCCTTGACGAGGAAACCCACGTCACTGCCCAGCAACATGCCAAGCTCAAAAAGCGTCTGCTCTGACAGCGACAGATCGAAAAGCTGATTGATCCCGATCAACATCCCCGCCGCATCGGACGAGCCGCCGCCCAGTCCTGCGCCGCTCGGGATGCGCTTTGTTAGCGCCATCTCGATAGGCAGGTCACGTCCGACATGCTGCTGAATCAATCCGTGCGCCCGGAACGCGAGGTCCGATTCGATCGGCCAATCAATCTGTTGTACCCCGGGTGCATCGTCCGCGATCAGAATCTCGTAAGAACTGTCACTTCCGTTTACACGTTTAAGCCTCAGCGTATCACCGAAGTCCACCGCCACCATCCAGCTGCAGATCGGGTGCATCCCCCCGGAACATCCGTCAGTACTTCCGTCGGCACTTCCGGGGGCACTTCCGGGGGCGGGGGCGGGGGCGGGGGCACCGACAGACAGTGCGAGGTTCACCTTCGCGGGGCAGGTAAGGATGAGTTCATCACGGGGCATGTGGGCAGTGTAGCCGGGTCAGCCGCGTTGGGGGGCATCCGCGGCTTCTGAAGCGTTGGAAGAATCCGGGCCGACTTCGCCGAGCATGATCCGCCCGTGCAGCTGTGACCAGAACCGCTCCGCCTTTCGGCGATCGCCCATCTGCTGGGCCCAGCTATCAATGATCCGGCTGACGATCGTCGGCACACCGGGCACGCCGTCCGGCTGGCCGATACTCGCCAGCCAGAACATCAGGCGGTACTGCTGCGGCTCGTCCGCCGCCGCGTGGGCGTACAAGGCCGCCGACCGCTCGGCCGACACCTCCGCCACCTGCGCGACCGGCTCGAAACGGGCCTGTGTCACCGCGTCCAGCAGCGAGCGCTTGTCATCGAAGTATCGGTAGATCGACCCGACCGCACAGTTCAGTTGCTTGGCGATCCGCCGGATCGTCGTGCCGTCATACCCGCTCTCCGCCAGGCAGATCGCCGTGGCGTGCAGGATCTGCGCGCGGCTCAGCTGGACGGCGTCGGGCTTCTGGGCTCGGGGGGTGATCCGCCGGGTTTTGACCGCCAACGGCTTGGGCGCCGTGGGGACTTTAACCTCTTGGGGGGCGGTTTCAGACGGGGATAAGGTCGATCCATCAACCATAGTCGTGTTCAAGGTTCACCTCCTTGTGAACGCATGTAGTTTCATCCGTAAACCGCCGGTTGTCAAGGGCGGTCTGCCTGCCCAATTTAACTATCGGCTATGATACGGATATCGCGTGAAGAGGGGGCGAAACATGCCTGAACACACGGCCGCCGCCGAACAAATGGTCCATGCCCAGCTCGAATCCCGGGGGATCCGCAGCCATGCCGTGCTCGACGCCATGCGGGCCGTCCCCAGACACCTGTTCGTCCCCGAATTGCCCATCGATCAGGCCTACAGCGACCGAGCATTACCCACCCTGGACGGCCAGACCATCAGCCAGCCGTTCATCGTCGCCCGCATGACCGAGTTGCTCAGCGCCCAGCCCGGTATGAAAGTCCTCGAGATCGGCACCGGCAGCGGCTACCAAACCGCCATCCTCGCACACCTGGGCCTGGAAGTCGTCAGCGTCGAACGCAATCCGGTGCTGCTGGACAGGGCCCGCGCCGTCCTCGCCGAAGCTTGCCCGCTCGCGCCGATCCACCTGGCCCTGGGCGACGGCACGCTCGGCTGCCCTGACGAGGCGCCCTACGACCGCATCCTCGTCACCGCCGCCGCGCCACGCCTGCCCAAAGCCTACGAAGACCAGCTCACCAACCCCGGCCGGATCGTCATCCCCCTCGGCGACCGCCACACCCAGGCCCTCACCATCATCGACCGACACGACGGCCGCTTCACCACCCACGACGACGTCGCCTGCCGCTTCGTCCCCCTCGTCGGCCAAGACGGCTGGGGCGGATAACCCACTTTGCGCGCACGCACGGGGTCACTTCTGTTGAAGTCATTCCAGCTGACTTACGAATCGCCAACTCCAACCTCACACCAGACCTAAGCGCACCCCCATCTCAGGCCGCGTCATATCGGTGCGCACATACCCGTCACAATCCCCATGGATGGAGGCGCCTCTTTCTTAGCCCCGCGCCTGCCGACAATCTCACGACGGCGACAGTCTGACTTGTATTGAGTATCCGCTGATTAAAAGGACCGGGACTCACGGGCTCCCCCGGAAGGTACGAATAAAAAATCGCACCACTTCCGGGGGCTTGCAAGCGCTTCGCCCCGGTGACTGGTGGAACAACGGCACACGGGCCCGACCCGGTCCCGCTGACCCCGTGGCCGCCACCACACCCGGAGCATCGTGAGTTTTGAAAAGAGTTTGAACCGCAAAGACGCGAAGGTCGCCAAGATGGCAAAATAGAATAGGAAGAAAGACGTTATCCGCAGATTACAGTGATTACACAGATTGAACTACCAAGATCGTACGCACCAGCCCCATCCACGTTTATCCGTGTTCATCCCTGTTCCACATGACATCTCTTAATCTGTGTCATCTGCGCAATCTGTGGATATGTCTTCTTTTCTTGGCGCTCTTCGCGCCTTGGCGGTTAATTCCATTCACTCATCCGTCACGCAGCCCATGCTCGCGGATTTGACGTTCTTTATGTACTTGTACAGCGTGCCGCGGTCGGCCTTGTAGGGCGGCTGCTTCCACGCCGCCTTGCGCTTGGCGAGTTCGTCGTCGGTGACGTTGTCGATCTGGATGAGGTTCGACTCGGCGTCGATCGTCAGCGTGTCGCCGTCCTGCACCAGCGCGATCGGGCCGCCTTCCTGCGCTTCGGGGCAGACGTGGCCCATGATGAATCCGTGCGACCCGCCGGAGAATCGGCCGTCGGTCATCAGCGCGACATCCTTGCCGAGCCCCGCGCCCATGATGGCGCTGGTCGGCGTGAGCATCTCGGGCATGCCCGGGCCACCCTTGGGCCCTTCGTACCGGATGACGATCACGTCGCCCTTGCCGATCTTGCCTTCTTCAAGGCCCTTAAGCATGTCCTCTTCGCAGTCGAACACGCGGGCCGGCCCGGTGAAACGCAGGCCTTCCTTGCCCGTGATCTTCGCGACCGCGCCTTCCGGCGCCAGGTTGCCACGGAGGATCTGGATGTGGCCTTCCTTCTTGATCGGGTTGTCCAGGCTGTGCACGATCTGCTGACCCTCGGTCAGGCCCGGCAGCTCGGCGAGGTTCTCGGCGATCGTCTTGCCCGTCACCGTCATGCAAGACCCATCGATCATGCCATTCTCAAGCAGGTACTTCATCACCGCAGGCGTGCCGCCGATGTCGTGCAGGTCTTCCATCACGTACTTACCCGACGGCTTGAAGTCGGCGAGCATCGGCGTGCGGTCGCTGACCTTCTGGAAGTCGTCGACCGTCAGGTCGATACCGCAAGCCCGCGCCATCGCCACCAGGTGCAGCACGGCATTGGTCGAGCCGCCGGTCACGATCGTCACCACCATCGCGTTCTCAAACGCCGCCCGCGTCATGATGTCGCGCGGCTTGAGGTCCAGCTCCAGCAGCTTCTTCACCGCCCGGCCGGCCTGCACGCATTCGTCAAGCTTGGCCTGGCTCTCGGCGGGGTTGGACGAGCTATAAGGCAGACTCATCCCCAGCGCCTCGATCGCGCTGGCCATCGTATTCGCGGTGTACATCCCGCCGCAGGCCCCGGCGCCCGGGCAGCTGTTGCGAATGATTTCCTTCCGCTGGTCTTCGGTGATCGTGCCGGCCAGGTGCTCGCCGTAGGACTGGAACGCCGAGACGACGTCGCGCGGCTCTTCCTTGCCGTCGAAGTTGGTGCACCCGGGTTTGATCGTGCCGCCGTAGACCATGATGGCGGGGCGGTTCAGCCGGGCCATCGCCATGAGGCAGCCGGGCATGTTCTTATCGCAGCCGGGCAGGGCGACCATCCCGTCGTACCACTGCGCGGCCATGATCGTCTCGATCGAGTCGGCGATCAGGTCACGGCTCTGCAGCGAGTAGCTCATGCCGTCCGTGCCCATTGAGATGCCGTCGCTGACACCGATGGTGTTGAACCGCATCCCGATCATGTCCGCCTCTTCCACGCCGGTCTTCACGTGCCCGGCCAGGTCCAGCAGGTGCATGTTGCAGGGGTTGCCCTCGTACCAGACGCTGGCGATCCCGACCTGGGCCTTGGCCATGTCCTCTTCGGTCATGCCCGTGGCAAAGAGCATCGCCTGGCTGGCGCCCTGGCTCTTGGGTTCGGTGATACGGCTGGAGTACTTGTTAAGCTTCGCGGTCATGGCGTAATTTCCTTGATATTGAAACCGGGCCCGGGATTGTATCAAACCAGATGGAACAGGATCGACTCACGGCCCCACCCGTTTAGCGGGCGATCGCAGATCGCCGTATGGCGATGCCATGTGACACGGAGACACGCGGTTCTGCGAACCGCCGCTAAACGGCAGGGATTCAGATCGGCCGGCGCATCATGCCCAGGTACACCTCGACACCGTGCTCAAGCTGCGCCAGGCTGATGTACTCGTCGCGCGTGTGCGCCTTGTCGATCTCGCCCGGCCCGATCACCACCGCGGGCAACCCGGCATTCGCGTAATGGCAAGCGTGCGTCCCGAACGGCGCGCCCAGCACCAGCGTCGGCAGGTCGTGCCCCGCAAGCACCTGCTTGATGAAGTCGGTCAACGCCACGTTGCCGGTCGGCAGCAGCGGGGGGTTGTTCGTCCCGACGTCGAGCGTGTAGTCGATGGTCGGGTCTTCGCGCCGCACCTTGTCCAGCACGTCAACAAAGTCCGGCAACAGCCGCGACAGGTCTTCACCAGGCACGACTCGCCGGTCCACGTCGATCACACAGCGGTCGGGGATGATATTGGCGGCGCTGCCCCCCTTGATGAGGTTGACGCTGCACGCCGCGTGGCCGGTCAGCTCGTGCTCCGCGTTCAGCGAAGGGATGTATCCCTGCTCGATCGCCCAGATCAGCCGCATCATCATGCTGATCGCGCTTCGGCCCTCGTGCGGTACCGACGAATGCGCCGCCACGCCGTGGGTCTGCACGCGCCAACGGACCACGCCGTTGTGCGCGATCACCGGGTGCAACTCGGTCGGCTCGCCCACGATCACCCCGGCGGGCGTGAAGCCGAGTTTGGGGTAGTCGTGCTTGAGAAACGTCGTGACGCCGTGCATCCCGACCTCTTCATCCACGCCGAAGAAGAGCGCGACGTTGTTGCCTATTTCGCCCGACTCGGCGTACCGCTTCAGCGCCCAGAGCATCGCGGCCCCGGTCCCCTTGGTATCGCACGCCCCCCGGCCGTAGAGCCTGCCCTCGCGCACCTCGCCGCCGAACGGCTCGACCGTCATGCCGTCCACCGCGACCGTGTCCATGTGGCTATCGAACAGCAGCCACGGCGCATCCGGATCAACTTCGTGTGTAACTAAGACTTGGTCCGCACGGCCCTCGACCGGCAGACGCTTGACTTGAAGCCCGTAGGCTTTCGCGCACTTGCTGAGCCAGTCCCCCAGCGCCGACTCAGCCTTGGGCTTGCCGGAGATGGCGCTGTTGACGCTGTCGATCCGCACCATCGCCTGGAGCGTCTGGATCACATCAGTCGGCATGGCCACGTCAGAACCGCCTCCGTGTCGGGTTCAGGATCAGGTTGTCGTGGCCCGGAATGATCACGTCCGCGATCTCGACCGCTTCCATGATGCTCTCCTGTGCCTGGTCCACATCGTAAGCCCCGCGCAGCACCCGGCCCTGCTCCAGGTGCTCAGCCGTGGCGACCGCGTCCCCGGCAATCAGCGTCGTAGCATTCGGATGACTCAGCAGCAGCCCGCAGCTTCCGGGCGTAAATCCCGGCAGCGGGAACAGGTCCACATGCTTGGCGATCTTGTCCGGCGCAGGCTGGCACTTCTTCATCACCGCCACGTCCTGCTCGATCACCTTGCGCGCCTCGTCGTCTTCCTCGCGCTTGAGCCGGTCGATCAGCATCGTCCCGACCTGTTCGCGTTCGTTCTCCGCGATCAGCCAGCGTGCCTTCGGGAAACCCGTGATCCCCCAGCGGTGAGCCGGGCGGAAGCTGGTCAGGAACACATCCGTCACGTCCTCAGCCCCGAGCCCGCAGCGCTCAGCCAACCGCGCCACGATCACCTGCGGCGGCAACCCGGGATCGACCAGGATGACCTTGCCTTCGCTGCGCACGAGCGTCGTCGTCGCATGCGGCGTCCGGGCCGCGCCCTGCTTAGTCCAAAGCTCGTGTACGCTCAACGCGCCGATACTGATGATGCGGTAATCCATTGTGAGGGTCTAGGGTCTTGGGACTAGGGTCTGGTCAGAGTAGTTGGCACTGAGCGATGCATGGGGCGAGGGCCCGTTTCGTCATTATTGTATGAACGCCTGACGGATCTTGTTGTCTGGCTAGACCCCAGACCCAAGACCCCAGCCCCTACTCCTTGAAGTGATCCACATGCAGCCAGGGGAGTTTGCCGCCGTGCTCGCGTTTCTTCTGCTTCATCTTTTCGATGATCAGCGGCGGGAGCATGCGGTGCAGCCGATCGATGTCGCCGCCGGCCGCGATCTGCTTGATCAGGGTCGAGCTGGCAAACGCATAAGAATCGCCGGTCATCATAAACACCGTCTCGACGTCGGCGATCGCCCGGTTGGTCAGCGCGAGCTGGAACTCGAAGTTCAGGTCGGTCACGTTCCGCAACCCACGCAGCACGGCCGTGGCCCCGACCTCGCGGGCAAAGTCCACGGTCAGCCCCTGGTAGCAGCGTATCGTGACGTGGTCGTCGCAGTGCTCACGCAGCAGGGTGTCGATCATCTCCTGGCGTTCTTCGGTGCTGAACAGCTCCGTCTTCGCCGGGTTATGGCCGATCGCAACGATCAGGCTGTCGAACAGGTGCTGGCCGCGGCGGATGACGTCCAGGTGGCCGTTGGTGATCGGATCGAACGTGCCCGGGAAGAGCCCGATTTTCGGCTTGTCATTCATCCGCGTGAGTATATCAGTCCCAAAGGTCGGTAGGGGGCTGGCCCTTTGATCGGCCCTGATGACGCGCCAGGGCGGTCGGGTCGTTACCCAGCCCGCATAGCCGGATCACGCTCATACCGCCAAAGAATATTCTTTGCTAAGTGGTGGACACAGCGCCGGTTGAATCGGAGACTTCCAGTGTTGCCAGCACGGGCGGAGGCGAAAAAACAGCCCCGCCCCTGGCAACCTCGGCCTCACGAATAGATGGCCGAGATGAGACAACAGTCTCGGCTTGGCCGTGTCTTGCACTCGCGGCCAGGTCGACCCCTTAGCCCTGGATCGGGTCTCGCTCCGGTTTGCCTCCCCGGACGAGGCCTTTTTTTTATTTCGGGTGTAGGGCATGTGAAAACTGCCTCTCGGAAGCGGTCCAGAAGGTGGGAGCAGACCTCGTTTCTTCCTCATCACCGATTCATCCCTTTAAGAATACATGCATTTTGCTTGTTCAATTCGGCGGAGCGCTGGTAAAATCCCGATGTGTTGATTGGACATGACTCTGGTACCCAAGGAGCAAGACCATGAGCAACCATTCCCACCCGCACGAAGGGCACGTACACGGCGACCACCCGCACCAGCACGGCCCGGACTGCGGCCACACCGGCATCAAGCATGACGGCCACGTCGACTACCTGCACGACGGCCACCTCCATCACCAGGACGCCGACGGCTTGGTGACCGAACACGTGATTGCGGTCAGCGATACCAACCCCGCCGAGTGCAACCAGGCGGCTGAAGGCATCGATCCGGACCACGTCCACGGCCCCGGCTGCGGGCACGAAGCCGTCCCGCACGGAGACCACGTCGACTACCTCGTCAACGGCCGCCTGCAACACCAGCACGGCGACCATATCGACGACCACGGCCCCGTCGAACTCGCTTAAACACGGCTGGTAGGGGAGCGTAGTTAAGTTTCCCCACACGAACGCCACGGGCTTAAGCCGTAGTCACTTCCTTTACTAACGCTACGACCGAACCCAGAGCCGTCTATGGTGGTTCTGGTAGCACTATTCAAAGACCGGGTCGAGTTCGGGTGCGCCGCCCGGGTACTCTGCGAAGAAGACTTCGCGGAAGCCGTGGGGGTTGAATTCCCAGTGCCAGGGCTCGTGCTGGAAGGGGTACCACCCGAAGGCTTCGCCTTTAAGGTGCAGCCATTTGTGGACCGGTGAGTAGCGCATCGCCACGACTCTTGACATCGGCCTTGTCGTGATCTGAAAGGCACCGTCGCCATCCGGCTTGGGCATCTTAAAGTCGATGGCTAGCCCGAGTGAGTGGGCAGAGAAACTGGCTACGGCGAAGCTGTTGCCAACTCTGGCCGCGTTGGCGCGGGCCTTGGCGGGGTCGCGGTGGCCGGACTGGATCTTCAGTGTCACGCCGTCGGCCGCGGCGGCCTCACGCATCTTGACGTAGGAGGCGGCGGCGAATTGGTTGAGCTTCCACTTCCCCTCGCCGGGGACCAGTTCCCACTGATTAAGCATGTAGGCCCAGATGTCGTCATTGACACTGTCACGCCGGATGACGGCGGTGCGGGAGCGGTTAGCTCGGCGCTCGGGTCGGACGATATCCAAGGCGTCGACCATGATGTCAGCCAGGGCTTCGTTCGGGCCCTTGGGGCCGCCGGGGTAGTCGTCGTCGTGCCAATCGAACTCGGCAAAGTGGACCTTGAGCTCGTCGTTGAGCAGGTCGAGTGAGGACGTTTCGGGATCGTGGATGAAGTCCAGCTCGAGCGCGTCGATCAGTGCCTGATGTGCATCGGGGACGTCGGCGACGAGCATGCGGTTAAAGGCGTCCGAAATCGCCTTGGAATCGTCGCGGTGGTGCAGGCGCTGGTAGAGGTAATCCGGCGTCAGTCGTGTGAGGTGGCGTGAGTTGTACGCCACGTGTTCAATGAGCCTGTCGGCCCGGCTGCCGCTGTTGAACACGGCGGTGGCCGGCCCGGTGGTGGATTGTGCCGTAGGGCTCGGCTTGGTGGTGCAGGCGAGGGTAAGCAGGGGGAGGACGAGGAGGATTGCGGCACTGGTGATTCGGCTCATGATTAGCTTTCGCTGGCGGATTGGGGATATGGTTCCAGGCGGTATAGATGTCATGCACCAGATATTACAGGGGGCCAAGGCTGGGGAACAAGAGCCGGGCCGGGCCGGCTGGAATGGAGTCATTTGACATAGCGGGACTTATCCACTGTAATACTTCGCTCGAAACAGCAGGGCCGTGCGGCTCTGCACTTCCTGGCAACCCGCGGAGCCGTAGCCACGGCCGAGCACCAAGAGGCGTCCCGGCAAAATCGGGATGGAATCAAGATATGGCCAACTACACCGGCCCGAAGGTCAAGCTCTCCCGCCGTGTCGGCGTCCCCATCGCTGACATCCCCAAGCACACCGCCAAGCGCCAGCTCAATCCCCCCGGCATGCACGGGTTCCGCGGTCGTCGTCTGCGTGACTACGGCATCCGCCTGAACGAAAAGCAGAAGCTGCGTTACCACTACAACGTGCTCGAACGCCAGTTCCGTGGCTACATGGACAAGGCCTCGACCATGAAGGGTAACACCGGTGAGGTGCTGCTGAAGCTGCTGGAAACCCGGCTGGACAACGTGATCCGCCGCATGGGCTGGGGCCGGACCATTTGGGCCTCGCGTCAGATCGTCAGCCACGGCCACGTGCTGGTCAACGGCCGCAAGACCGACATCCCGTCCTACCGCGTGAAGGTCGGCGACGAGATCACCCTCAAGCCCGGCATCCAGAAGGTCGTCCGCGAGAACATGGAAACCATGCCCGGCCACAACGTCCCCGGCTGGCTGATGTTCGACCCCTCGACCCTGACCGCCAAGGTCACCGCCGAGCCCACCACCGACGAAATCCCCTTCGACGTCAACATGAACCTGATCGTCGAATTCTACCGTTGATAAGACGGCAGCCGCATTCAACCACATGGAAGCTCACGTTCTCAGAACGTGGGCTTTTTTAATACGTAAATATTTGACAAAACCATCCGGTCCGATAATACTTGGATTTGTAAAGGACCGCCAGCGTTAACACGACGGATCGTATTACGTTTATGCCCGGCAATGCTACTCAGCAGCACAGCGTCTCGAGCTAGGCACAGGGTGATAAGGCGATCTGATTATGCGGCGAATCCCATTCCATACGGCATTCTGTAGTCATACTATTCATCTCTGGCTCAGCATGACATTAATGATGGTATTTTTTGCTAACGGAGCCCAAGCTGTAACACGCAGTTGGGATGGAAGCATCGATCGCATTTGGAACGAACCTAATAATTGGACTGCGTCCGGAGTCCCGAACCAAACTGATGATGTTGTGATTACACCGTTTGTGTCAGGTCTCACCAATACTCCGCTAATCAACATCAGTACTAACGCCTTGGTGAACAGCGTGACACTACAGAGCCCTACTGGCTCGACTAACCCGGGTGTTCTAGACATCCAATCGGGACTGCTTTCTACCTCCGCGGATCTGTCGATCGGAGTGAGCAGTACAAGCAAGGGTACTTTGACGGTAGTAGGCAATGGCACCGTTGCCATTGGTGGCCAGTTAGTGGTGGAGCAGGGCTCGGTACTCAACAACAACTGGGGCACCGTTTCACAGCTTAACAGTTCCGCTTTGGTTGTCCGTGGCACGTATAATCAAATAGTAGCATCGGGTGCTGACACGATAGTCAACGATCTGAGCATCGAAGCCACCGGCATGTTTGACCATGCCATGGGTGATGTGCAAGTCAATGATACACTCGCGATCGGCGGCGGCAATGGCGCCGAGTATAAGTTAAGTAACGGCGGCTCACTGGACGTCACAAACCTCGATATTGGTGATACCGGCAGTGGTATGTTCCGATTACTCGGAACCGGCCAACTTGTGATGGGCGCGTCGGACAGACTGACAATCAATGCGCTGGGCACGTTCGAGATTGACCACGACTACACCTTTAACCACATCATTATACTCAACGATGGGGCGGTTAAGCTAGAGAATACTGGCACAAGCAAGATACTAACTATTCAACCGAATGGTTCCCTACGGGGCTCTGGAGAGGTCCAGGGAGACGTCATTAACAATTGGCGGATAATTCCGGGTACATCTGGAACGGTTGGTGAAATCGACATCACATCCGACTTCCAGCAAGGCACTAGCGCACAACTGCGGGTGGATTTAGAGGGCACGGGTGCCGGGCAATTCGATCAAGTAAATGTAACCGGCGACGTTATCCTTGATGGGTTAGTAGTGCCCCGGTTTGCTGCAGGTTTTACACCCGTCGCCGGATCTACCTTCGATCTCATCACCACAAGCACGGGATCATTTTTTGGAACCCTCCCCAGTGTAATACCTATTATTCCAACAGGCGTATTCGACATGGACTTGTCCACACAGATTGATCCAACAGGCCAGATCATGCAGCTACTTATTGATATAGTGATCTGGGATGGTGATCTGAATAGCGATGGGTTCGTCGGGCTCGATGACCTTGACATCGTCTTGAACAATTGGAACCAGACCGTCACAGCCGGAGACCGTCTTTCCGGCGACCCAACCGGTGACGGGTTTGTCGGGCTCGATGACCTTGACGTTGTATTAAACCAGTGGAACTACGGGACACCACCTCCGCCATTGGCCGATGCCTCAGTCGTGCCAGAGCCGAACACAACCATGGTTCTAATCCTCACCACTGCGGGACTCGCCATGAGACGCCTTCGGCAGATTAAAACTTTCAATCCTAGACAGACATACGACCGATAACATCGCAGCTGTGGTTCTGGAATATTGCGGCCACGTTCGACAAAGGATTAACTGAGATGCTAAAACAAGCCCTATCTCTCGCCTCTCTGATTGTTGTTGTACTCAGTAGCCCTCTTACAGCCGCGGTTAGCCTCGACCTGGCCCCGGCTGCTATTGAGGACAGACTCACTGGGCATCGTAGCTTCGATTTGATGTTTAACACACCAGTTAGCGACTGGACTGGTTCGGCGATCTTGTTGGAGCTATCGGACGGTTCGATCTATCAAGCCCCCTTGGGGGGGGATGGACCTATACCAGCGTACTTCTACAGCCTAGAACCCACCCTCGAGTTCGACACTTATGTCGGTGTTCCGGGCGGATCGATCGCCGGTGGGGCCGGGGACCTCGGCGGTGACGACTTCGAGTTCTCCACAAAGGGCTTAAGTGCGACATTCTATAACACCGCCATTACTGATACAGGTAGGTTTTCACTCGGGCGAATCACGCTTTCGGACGACGCGAAGGGTAGTTGGACGCTGCTCTCAACAACGGGCGGTACACGATATACTCACTCTGGTCGCATCAACGTAGGCGGTATGACGCTTGAAACCGAAACAATACAGACTCAAACACTCAAAGCAATGTCCATTGTCAATCGGAACAGCGGAGAGGTCTTGATATCCAAGACCGTGACAGATTCTATCCGTGCATTGGCTGGTCATGGCATACCAGGCGAAACCAATTATGAATCAGAGATAGGAATTATCTTGTCCGATCTGATCCTTGAGGAAATGGACCAACCAGGCAGCACAATAGCCTTAAGCGCAGACACTAAATTCGAAAACCACTATGAAACTTACACTTACACCGAATCTGAGTATCTTCAACTTATCGGTGTGAACCCGCCAGAAGGGATTAATCCTGAGCCGGGAACGCTGGTAATTCTTACATTTGGTGGATTAGCATTGCTGCGACGGCACTGTTGATCGCCCTGTGCAATCATCCAAATTTTAACGGTGGCGGCGGGGGACCGTTTATCCTAGATTAACACATACTTACCACATTATGCTCCCAAAGCCGTGTCGCCGGCTGGTATCAGCATAGAGACTAGGGCAGGAGTCCCCCCATGGGCCTGATGGACGGCAAGAAGGGCATCGTTTTCGGGATCGCCAACGACCGCAGCTACGCGACCTACATCACCAAGTGCCTGATCGAGCAGGGCGCGATATGCGGGTTCACACACCTGCCGGACCCCAAGGGCAAGATGGAGCGGCGCTGCCGGATGGCTGTTGAGGAACTGGGCGTGACCGATCCCTGGCTGACGCCTTGCGACGCCTCCAAGGACGAGGACCTCGACGCCGTCTTCGAGAAGATCGAAAAAGACTTCGGCACGATCGACTTCATCGTCCACTCGATCGCCTTTGCCGACCGCGCGTTCCTGAAGGTCGGCAACTTCTATACCACCACACGCGACGCCTACACCCAGGCGATGGACATCAGCGCCTACACGCTGCTGGCGATGGGGCAGCGGGCCGTCAAGGTCATGCCCGACGGCGGGGCGATGCTGGCGATGAGTTACTACGGCGGCGAGAAGGTCGTCCCCGGCTACAACGTCATGGGCGTCGCCAAGGCCGCGCTCGAGCACACCGCCAAGTACCTCGCCTACGACCTGGGCGAGAAGAACATCCGCGTGAACACTATCTCCGGCGGGCCGCTGAAGACCCTGGCCGCCTCGGCCGTGGGCGGGATCAGCGAGATGTTCGACCACCAGGAACGCAAGGCCGCGCTCAAGCGGAACATCACCGGCGACGAGGTCGGCAACACCGCGGTCTACCTGCTCAGCGAGCTTTCCAGCGGCGTGACCGGCGAAAACATCCACGTGGACGCAGGTTTTAGTATCGTCGGCCTCTAAACCGATATCAGATCAAGGCTCAGTGCCCCCGGAAGTCGTGGCCTCGATGTGTTCAGGCACCACGCCGGGGTGAGCACTGTTCAGCCCCATACCGGCAAGGTCGTCGGTGTGCCCGATATCGTTCACCCGCACGGAGGCCCGTCATGCCCATCCGATTCCGTTGTCAGGACTGCCGATCCCGCGTTAAAGTTCCCGAGGGGTCACAGGGCAAACAGGTCAAGTGCCCTCGCTGCGGCCGAATCCAGTCCGTCCCCAAACACCACGCCCACCAGTCCGCCGCTTCCCAGCAGAGCGAAAGCGTGACCGTGCATACCTGCGTAGGCTCAATCGCCCGCGCCCCGAAGCGCAAAGAAACGCTCGCGATGACGGGCACCTGCGCCCCGGATACAGGATTCGCTTTCGACCATAAGACCGACAGTGAAAATGGATCCGGGGATACTTCAAGGGGAGGTTCCGTAGGCGGCGGTCGGCTGAACATCCAGGACTACATGCAGGACGATGACACTGCGCAGCAGAAGCCGCACCACAGCCACGGACGGATGACCAAGCAGCAGAAGCGTGCCGCACGCAAGGAACGCCGACGGCTGGCGCGTCAGGCCGAGCAGGAACGCGAAGCGATGGCGGCGCGTGAGGAAGCCGAACAGGACGACGCGATGATCGCCGAATCCCGCAAGCAGGTACAAGACCTGTTCGCCACCCACGCGAACAAGGACTACACCGAACAGGCCGAATCGGTAGACGCATCCGTCGAGGTCCAGACCGCCGCTGCGCCTTCGGCACCGCCCGAATCCATCACGTTCCAGCAGAGCTATGACCAGCCCGAGGCAGCCACCGAGCAAGCCGAGTCGGCCCCGGCCCCCCAGCCGATCCAGACTAAGACCGCCCCCGATATACTCTCCGAGGCCTCGGAGGCATGGTCGTTCGACTTCAGCAAAGACGCGTACCCGTTCCTGCGGATCATCCCGTGGGTATTGCGGATCACGGCCCTGATGCTGATCGGCCCGGCGTTCAAGGTCATGCTCGTTGCCGACGCCAGCGGGTTCAGCGGCGTGGTCAGCCTGCTGATCCTCTTCGCGGGCCTGTCGCTAGTCGTCGTCACCTGGACCGTCGGCGAGATCGCCCACGCCGTCCGCGACATCGCCATTCGCAAAGCCGCGACTGGGTGATACCGCAAGCAAGAGACGTTCAGATTAGCCACGAAAAAGCACATAAACCACAAAAGGGAAACACCGCCATGTGTTAAATCCCCTTTGTGGTTTTTGTGTCTTTTTGTGGCTATCCCGTAATTGCTTCTATGATGCTCATCGATGAATTCTGACACGGCACCCCATCACGAAGCAATAGCTGATCGCCGCACGACGTGGTTGATCCCGCTGGGTCTGATCGTGGCGGGTGTGCTGGTTTATCTGAACACGTTGAGTAACCCGTTTGTCTTCGACGATACGCCGTGGATCGTCAACCGCGAGCGTATCCACAGCCTGTCGAACCTCGGCGAAATGCTGATGGCAACGAATCGGCCGTTGCTGGAGATCACGCTGGCGCTGAACTATGCCGTGGGCGGGCTGGAACCGCTGCCGTACCGGCTGACCAACATGCTCATCCACATCCTCACGGGCCTGACGCTGTTCGGCCTGGCCCATAGGACACTGAACCTGCCGACGATGAGTGAATCGATCCGCGCCAAGTCGGCGTGGCTGGCAGGCGCGGTGGCGCTGATCTGGGTGGTCCACCCGCTGAATACCCAGAGCGTCACGTACCTGATCCAGCGCGGCGAATCGATGATGGGCCTGTTCTACCTGCTGACGCTGTACAGCTTCGTGCGCTTCGCTACCGGCGGTGGGAAACACTGGGCCGTTGCGACGGTGCTCGCCTGTTGGCTGGGCGCGGGGTGCAAGGAAGTGATCGCGACCGTGCCGCTGGTCGTACTGATCTATGACCTGTGCTTCATCGCAAAATCCTGGCGCGAGCCGATCGTGAAACGGTGGGGCGTCTATCTCGGGCTGTTTGCGATGTGGCTGCCGCTGAGTTTCATGCTGGTGCGCGGCCTTGGTGGCGAAGATGTCTCGGCGGGCCTCGGCCTGGAAAGCAACATGCTCTCCCGCTGGACCTACCTGCTCTCGCAGCCGGGCGTCATCGTCCAGGTCTACCTGCGCAAGGCGATCTGGCCCTACCCATTGGTCCTGGACTACGGCTGGCCGCCGGCGATCCCCGAAGACACGCCCCCGGATGCCCGGACAGGTCTGTTCCTCTCGAACGTGCTGTTCCAGGGATTGATCGTCACGGGCCTGTTTGCCGTGTCGGTGTTGGGTGTGATGAAGCGCACATGGTGGGGGTTCCTGGGGGCCGCGTTCTTCCTGATCCTCGCGCCGACGTCGAGCCTGATGCCGATCGCCGACCTTGCGGTTGAGCACCGGATGTATCTGCCGTTGATCGTCGTGGTCGTGCTGGGGGTACTGGGGGTTTATGGCTTGCTCGATAAAACGATGCACGGGCAAACCGGGACATTCGGGCTGCTGATCCTGGCCGTGGCCGCGCTGGCGTTCGGCGTTCAAACATTCATTCGCAACTACGACTACCAATCTCGGATCGCCATCTGGGATAAGGTCGTGATCGCCCGACCGTACAATCCGCGCGGCTGGCATAACCTCGGCAAGGCCCTGGAAGATGCCGAGCGTTACGACGAGGCGATGCTCTGCTACGACAACGTCCTCAGGATCAGGCCCGAGCATGCCCCGGCGACTTTCAATAAGGGCGTGTTGCTATTCAAAGCAGGCCAAATCGATGCGTCGTACCCCCTGTTTGAAAAGGTCATCGAGCTTGAGCCCGATGACGACACGGCCCATGAATATCTCGGCCTGCTGTCACTGGCCCGCAAGGACATCGATGGGGCGGTCACAGCATTCCGGCGGGCGGTCGAGGCGTCACCGCAAACACCCAAGCACCGCCAGAACCTGGCCGCCGCGCTCCGCGATGCGGGGGAAGTCGATGAAGCAGTCCAAGTTTTGCGGGAGGCGGTCGAGTACGCCGAGCAGGCCGGTTGGCCGGACGAGGTGGTGCGGAACTTCAAGGACCGGTTGATTCGCTACCGCGTTGAAGACGAGCCAGCACCTGACGGGCCGTGAGCCGGACCAGTTCGTACTCGTTGTCATCCTGAGCAATTCGTTGAATCTGTGACGCCGCCGCCGGATCGTCTTGTTCGGCCAAGGCATTGCCCAGCGCGATCAGTGCGTTGCGTTTGATCATCTCCAGCTTCATACGCTTCAGCGCCGAGCCGCGCAGGACCTCCCGCCGATCGTCTTCATCCCAATCCAGCACACTTAGCAGGTCGAACGCCGGGGCAGGGGGGCGGGGCGTGTGATCCGGGTGCAGAGGCAGACCGCAAATCCGCGTGCGTGGCAGGGGGGTTTTGTCTGTTGCGTCAATAGCATTGGCCTCTCCATCCTGACCCCTGATCCCCGTTCCCCGTTCCCTGTTATGCGGACACACTTCCTGACACACATCGCAGCCCGCGACCCAGTCGCCCATCGCTTGGTGCAGCGACTCGTCGATCGCGCTGCGGTGCTCGAGTGTCAGGTAGCTGATACAGCGTGTAGCGTCGAGCGCGCGGGGCCCGTCGGTGTTGATGCATTGTGTCGGGCAAGCGTCGATGCAGCGCGTGCATGTCCCACAGTGGTCGACCCCCGCCCCCGGAAGTAAAGCCGCATCACTGCCGCTATGGGTTAGACCCAGTGTCGTGACGATCGTGCCCAGCAGGAAGTACGAGCCATACTTTGGATGGATCAGCAGCGTGTGCTTGCCGATCCACCCCAACCCGGCCAATGCCGCATACTCGCGCTCCAGGATCGGGGCGGTATCGACCGTGCTGCGGAACGTGTGTTCGGGGTAGCGCTGCTTGAGTTCATCGGCCAACCGATGCAGCCGTTTCTTCATCGACTTGTGGTAATCCCGGCCGAAGGCGTACCGGGCGATCCGCCCCTTGGGCCGATCGTCCGGTGGCGGGGTGTCGATCGACTCCGCATGCTTGTCCGCCACGCAGATCACGCTCCGGGCCCCCTCAACGAGCTTCCCGGGATCGAGCCGGACATCCAGGTGGTTGGCGAGATACCCCATCTCCCCGTGCCGGCCGTCAGCGATCCATTGCCTGACCTGATCGGCGTACCGGCTGGGTTTGGCGGGGCTGATCCCGACCAGGGCGAACCCAAGCTCGCGTGCCCGGTCTGTGACGGATCGGCCAGGGTCATCTGCATGTTTTGTAGCCGCTTGCACGGGCATAGTTTAGCCCAGTCCCCGTGGCCCGACAGCCAAGCCCCGGGCCCTGCTGGCTCATATAGGCGATCATGACTACAATCCCACTCTTAATATAGAGGCGGCCCCGAAATAGAGATCACCCCCCGATGCCCTACGACCTCAAGCCCATCGACATCGACGTCGAGACCACGCCATACCTCAAGCCCGAGCAGCAGGAGGGCGACCGCTGGACCCTGAACTTCGGGCCCCAGCACCCCTCGACCCATACCACGCTGCGTCTGGTCATGGAGCTGGACGGCGAGCGCGTCGCCCGGGTCAACCCCCATATCGGGTATCTGCACTCCGGCTTCGAGAAGCTCGGCGAGGTGCTGGACTACAACCAGTACGTCACCATCGTCAGCCGGATGAACTACATCTCCCCGATCAGCAACGACATCGCCTGGCACACGGCCGTCGAGAAGCTCTTTGGCATCGACCTGACGCCCCGCTGCAAGGTCGTCCGCACGATCCTCGCGGAACTCGGCCGAATCCAGGACCACCTGCTGTGCATCGGCGCGGCCGCGATCGACCTGGGCGCATTCACGGGCTTCCTCTACGGGTTCAACCAGCGCGAACGCATCTACGACATCATGGACTTCATCTCCGGCCAGCGGTTCCACCCGGACTACACCCGCGTCGGCGGAACGATGATGGACCTGCCGGATGAAGCGATGTTCAAGAAGATGGTCAAGAACTTCATCTTCGATCAGCTGCCCCCGGCGGTGAACGACATCCGCACGCTGCTGACCAACAACCGTATTTTCCGCGACCGCACCGAGGGCATCGGCGAGATCAGCCGGGACGACGCCGTCGCCTGGAGCCTGTCCGGCCCGGTCGCGCGGGCGGCGGGAGTCAGGCGTGACCTGCGCAAGGACGAGCCTTACCTCTGCTACGCAGACAACTGGGACGGCATGGGCGCGAAGGCCGTGGACTTCAAGGTCCCCATCGCGACGTCCGGCGACACCTTCGCCCGCTACCTGGTTCGATTGGAAGAGGTCGAGCAGTCGATCTCGATCATCAAGCAGCTGATCGACGACATCCCCGGCGGGCCGATGAACGTGGACTCCGACGGCAAGGCCATCAAGCCGCCCAAGCCCGAGGTCTACGGCTCGATCGAGGGCCTGATCCAGCACTTCGAGCTGGTGATGACCAACCGCGGCTGGGAAGCCCCGATCGCTGAGGTCTACGGCGCGAACGAAACAGCCAACGGCGAGCTGGGCTTCTACATCGTTAGCGATGGCGGGCCGCGGCCCTGGCGTGCCCGGTGCAGGCCCCCGAGCTACATCAACTACTCGGTGTTCGCCAAGCTGATGGAAGGGCACCTGCTCGCCGACGCCGTGGCGATCCTGGGCAGCCTGAACGTCATCGCCGCGGAGCTTGATCGCTAACCCCCGGAAGTATTCACCGGTTTGCTGAACGCATAAGAACGTATTACTTGGAATCACCCCATGGCATGGATCGCAAAAAACTCGGGCACGATGCAGGTCGACCGCCGGGACGAGCCTTACCTGACCGACGAGCTCAAGCAGCAGCTCGAGTCGGACGTCGTCCCGCGCTACGACACGCGCATGGCCGCCACCATGCCCGCGCTGCACCTCGTGCAGGACACGCACGGCTGGCTGCCGCACCAGGCGATCGAGGAAATCGCCGAGTTCCTCGGGCTGACCGCCAGCCAGGTCCTGGATACCGCAACGTTCTACGAAGAGTACTGGCTTAAGCCCCACGGCAAGTACGTCATCTGGGTCTGCCAGTCGCTGAGCTGCGAACTCATGGGCCAGCCCACACTGCTGAGTAAGATCAAGGACCACCTGGGCATCGAGGTCGGCGAGACCACCGACGACGGCAAGTTCACCCTGATGGGCGTCGAGTGCCTCGGCTCATGCGGGAGCGCACCGGTGGCCCTGGTGGATCACAAGCTGCACGAGAACATTAACGCGGACAACTTCCAGCAGGTGCTGGACGCGTTGGAGTAGACCATGAGCTGGTTCGCCCGGCTGTGCCGGAACACGGGGCTGATGATCCACCACGCGACTCACCCCGCGAAGAAGAAGACGCAGATCGTCCGGCACGAGACGCAGGAGAAGCAGGTCAACGAAACCACGACCCTCCGCCGAACCACGATCGAAGAAATCGAAGTCACCCCCGCCCCCGGAAGTAAGAACCAAGACGTTTAGCGGTCGAGCTTGCTCGGCCATCGCCTTACGACGAAAGTAACGCAATGACGATCCTCAACGAGCCCGTCCTCACCAAGCGCATCCCAACCCACCCGTGGGGCGACCCGGCCGACCGGAAGGTCGTGACGTTTGATGAGTACGTCAAGACCGGCGGGTACAAGGGCCTGGATAATGCGCTGAGCATGGACCCGAAGGACGTGGTCGATCTGGTCAAGGCCGCCGAGGTGCGTGGCCGGGGCGGTGCGGGGTTCCCCGCCGGGATGAAGTGGAGTTTCCTGCCCCCGGAAGACGGCGGGCGGCGCTACCTGGCGATCAACTCCGATGAATCCGAGCCCGGCACGTTCAAGGACCGGCTGCTGATCGACTTCGACCCGCACATCATCATCGAAGGCATCGCCATCTGCATGCACGCCTGCCGGCTCGACACGGCCTACTTCTACATCCGCGGCGAATACCACCATCAGCGTGAGGTCTTCGAGGCGGCGATCAAGGAAGCCTACGACAACAAGATCCTCGGGCCCGACTCGAAGCTCGGTAAGATCAACGACCGCTGGCCCGACCTGTTCCTGCACCGCGGCGCCGGGGCGTATGTCTGCGGTGAAGAGACGGCACTGCTCGAATCCCTGGAAGGCAAGCGGGGCTGGCCGCGTATCAAGCCGCCGTTCCCCGCGGTTGCAGGCGCGTTCGGTCGGCCGACCATCATCAACAACGTCGAAACCCTGGCGATCTGCACGCCGATCCTGGAACGCGGGCAGGATGGCCCGGCCTGGTTCCAGTCCATGGGCACCCAGCGCCCCGAGGGCGCGCCCCCGCAAGTCCCCGCCAGCTTCGGGCCCAAGCTCTACGGCGTCTCCGGCCACGTCAACCGGCCCGGCGTCTATGAAGAAGAACTCGGCATCACCCTCAAAGACCTGGTCGAAGGCCTCTGCCAGGGCATGCGCGGCGGCAAGAAGTACAAGTCCGCCATCCCCGGCGGGATCTCCACCGGCGTGCTAGGCCCCGATGAGTACGACGTCAAGCTCGACTTCGACATCACCAAGTACGACACCCTCGGCCTGGGCACAGCCGGCGTCATCGTCATGGACGAAGACACCTGCATGGTCGGCGTCGCGCGTAACATCGCCCACTTCTTCGGGCACGAGTCCTGCGGCCAGTGCACGCCTTGCCGAGAGGGCACCAACTGGATGAGCCGGATGCTCCACCGCATCGAGGCCGGCGACGGCACGACCCGTGACCTGGACCTGCTTTTGGAAATCGCCGGCTCCATGGGGGCGCTGCCCTCCGGCAGGGGCGCGACCATCTGCGGGCTCGCCGACGGCGCCAACTGGGCCATCCGCACCATCGTCAACAAGTTCTGGGAAGAGTTCGAGGCCAAGGTCAGCAAGACCCACCTGGTCTCGCTGTCGGTGGTGGGGTCATAATGTTCGAACTCCGATGTTCGATGTTCAATCTAGGTAAGACACGAAGCAGATTGAACATTGGCCATTGAAGATCGAACATCTGCACCTTGCCCTGCTATGATAAACCTATGGAATCCCTCCAAGGCAAACTGCTGTTGGCCGCGCCGGCGATGCAAGACCCGAACTTTGCGCGCTCGGTGGTGCTGGTCGTCAAGCACGACGACGACGGGGCGCTGGGGTTGGTGCTGAACCGGCCGACGGGGGTGGCGGTGCGTGAGGCGATCGACACAGACAGCGGCGTGATGTGTACGACCGACGCGGTGCTTTTGCGCGGCGGGCCTTGCGAGGGGCCGTTGATGACTTTGCACGGGCTGACGGAACTGGCCGAGCAGGTGATCCTGCCGGGCGTGTACTTCACGGTGGAGACCGACCTGGTGCAGGAGCTGCTGGTCAGCGACGACGCCTCGGTGCGATACTTCCACGGCTACGCGGGTTGGTCGGCCGGGCAGCTGGACGCGGAGTGTGAAGCGGGGGGGTGGTTGCCTGTAGAGGCAAACAGTGACAACGTCTTCGAGCCGGACATGGACGGCGAGACGTGGACGGCACTGATCAAGCAGCGTGGACGGGATGAACTGCAAGGCCAGATCAACCCGAACCTGATCCCCCCGGACCCGACGGTGAATTAGGGGCATTCGTGGACGCGCTGCCGAAGGTCAACAAGCTGATCAACGAGGGGATCGACGCCGGCCTGCATTTAGGTGCTCAGGTCTATGTGTCGCGTGCCGGGAAGGTGCTCGCCGACGCGGCGGTGGGGCAGACGAAACCCGAGCCCGGCAGCCCATTGACGCCCGACTCGATCCTGATCTGGATGAGCGCCACCAAACCGATCACGGCGATCGCGATAGCGCAGCAGTGGGAGCTTGGCAAGATCGATCTGGACCGGCCGGTCGCTGAAACGATTCCCGACTTCGCGCAGGGCGGCAAAGACAAAGTCACCCCACGCCACCTGCTGACCCACACCGGTGGCTTCCGAGCGACGAAGTTCCGCTTCCCGGACGACGACTGGGACACGATCATCCGCATCATCTGCGAGACGCCGATCGAGACCGGCTGGGAGCCCGGCGAGCGCGCGGGCTACCACCTGCATTCCAGCTGGTACATCCTCGGCGAACTGGTCCGTCGGGCGACGAACACCGCTTATCGTGACTACGTCCGCGAATGGATCTTCGAGCCGCTTAGCATGAACGATTCCTACATCGGCATGCCCCCGGCTTTCTATCACGACAACAGCCACCGCATCGGCGCGATGCCCAACATGACCCGACGATCACAGGTGCCCAGCGGCTTCGACACCGAGCGCTGGTGCACGGATTGCCGGCCCGGCGGCAGCGGGTATGGCCCGGTACGTGAGCTCGGACGGTTCTACGAATGCCTGCTTAACGGCGGGGAATTAAACGGCGCACGTATCGTCGAGCCCGAGACGATTGAGCTGTTCACCACGCGCCACCGCGAGGACATGCACGACAAGAGCTTCGACCACGTCATCGACTGGGGCCTGGGCTTCATCCCCAACAGCGCTCACCACGGCGTCGAGACCGTGCCCTACGGCTACGGCCCGCACGCGTCCGAGCAGGCCTACGGCCACAGCGGCTACCAGTCCTCGGTCGGTTTTGCCGACCCGGCGCACGACCTGGCCGTCGGCGTCGTCTTCAACGGGATGCCCGGCGAGAAGGCGCACCACAAGCGTATCTACGACGTCCTGGACGCGCTGTATGTTGATCTGGGACTGGCGTGACTGGATTCCCGGAAGCGTACGACGGCTGAATCCAAGCGTTGATCAGATCGGCAAGCGCCTGGTCGGCTGCGGCCCAACGGTGACACGATCGACCGCATGTGCGGCGAGGCTCATGAGCATCTGCTCGTCGAGTTCGGTCAGGAGTTGTTTGAGTTGCCGGTTTAGCGGGCGGTGCTGCCAGTGCTTGAAGGCCGGCAGGTCGGACAGGAGGCGGGCGGTCGAGACATCCGTGTGTGATCGCGTGTTCATCGGTGCGAGCGGTTCCTTTCTTCGCTTCTCCCCTCCGCCCCGTGGTCGCGGGCAGTTGTCTGACAGATATCTTGATCGGCCCGGGATACGCTCGGCTTAATCAGGATGTGATGATTCGGCTGAAGATCGTGCGCCGTGGCGGACACGATACCCATCGTTTATCCTGTAACCACCATATTTTTCTTGAAGGCTACTTATATCTATCAGCGAAAGGCGACACGCAATGACCACAAGGGGTAACACACGCGGGCTTACCGGCCTGCTGGTGCTTGTGTTGGTGAGTCTTGGCCTCCTGGCTTGTAATCAGAAAGTCAAGGTCACCGATAAGCAGGTCAACATCATCGACGACGTCCAGCTCGCGGAGATGATGGCGGGGGATGAAGCGCTATTGATCATCGATGCTCGCCCTGATTACCGGTACCGGATCGGCCACCTCCCCGGGGCGATCAATATCCCGCTCCCCAAGCTGAATAAGGACGACCCCAGGTTCGTCGAGGGACAGCACATCGTGGTCTACGGCGACGGGCCGGGCAGCGCGCTATCACACGCGGCGGCGAAGAAGCTGCTGGCCAACGCCAATCTGGTGGTGTCGGACTTCAGGGGCGGCATGGAGATGTGGAAGAAGGCCGGCCGTAAGACCGAAGCGAGCTACTAAGCGCCCTTCCTGAACAGCCTCAGCCCGGGCCCGAATCCCGGGACCAGACGCAGGGGTCCGCCCGTCCAACCGGCCGAGTCCGCAAAGTTATCGAGGGGATCATCCGTGTCCTGCCCAATCAGGTCATCGTCCCGGTCGTCTTCATCCGACTCGGGCCAGAACCCCGCCATCAGACAGATCCCCGCCACCAGCAGCAGGACGTACCGGCTCGGGCCACGGGTCAGCCGTGTCATGCGGGTATTGATCGGACGCAGCGGCTGGATGTCCTTGCCGACGACCGGTTGCGGCTGAGCGAGCCAGGCTTCGACCACCTCAGTAGACCCGAATGAGCCGGTGCCAACGGTGCCCGTCTGCACGCCCCCGGCTTCTACGGAGCCGCCGGTAAGCCGGAAGTCGCCCATCAGCGCCTTGCCCGCCGGCTTGTATCGCAGCTGGGTATACGCCAACCGCTCCAGCAGGACCGGGTCATCGGCCTGGAGGGCCTCGTGGAACATCGCGTAGCGGTCACGCTGCGTTTCCAGGCTTTCAGCTTGCAACCGGAGCATGTCTCGCTGCCAGACCAGCTCGCGCCAGCCCAGCCACTCGGGGGTCAGCAGCGTGATCGCGAGCAGCGTCAACCCGCCGAGCAGCGGCAACCACCCGGCCAGGGCGGACAGCAGCGTTTCGATCGGATGGGGGCGCAATGACATGGTCCAATTATCGGTCAGGCCCCAGACGTATCCGCAATTTTTGCGCACCTGACGCCCAATGAAAAACCCCGGCCGAAGCCGGGGTCCGTGGGTGGGACTGGCCTGATTTATCAGGCCTGACTGGTTCAATCCAGGTCGAGCTGATCGTCTTCCTGATCGCCGCCACGCGGGCCGTGTGGGCCGCCTTCGTCGCGTTGTGCTTCACGTGGGCCACGTGGGCCACGGTCGCCTCGATCACCACGAGGGCCGCGATCGCCGTCGCCACGTTTCTGCTTCATCTTTTCGAAGTTTTCCTTGAGCTTGGCCTGCTGATCTTCCGTAAGCATGCCCCTTACGGCTTCCATCTTCTCTTCACGGGTCTGGTCGGACTGCATGATCTCGCGGAGCTGACCCTGCTGCTCTTCGGTGAGGTCCAGGTTCCCGAACAGCCGGCCTTTGCCTTCGGGGCCACCCTTGCCGTCCGGACCGCCTTCACGGCGCTGCTCCATACGCTCACGGATCTTCTCGATGCGTTCATCGAAGATCGCCTGCTGGTCTTCGTTGAGGATGCCGCGGATCGTGTCGTGCGTGGCGTCCGGCTTGGGCGCGGATTCCATCAGCGTGCGGACCTGCTCACGCAGCGACTGCATGGTTTCACGATCACCTGCCTCGTGGGCGGCTTTCATCTGCTCGCGGATGCTCTGGAACCGCTCCTTGTTCGCTTCGTGCCAGGCCTTACGTTCCTCATGATGGGCCATCATGGCCTCGCGGACCTGTTCCTTCTGCTCGTCACTGAGGTCCATGCCGGCAAACAGTTGACGGGGACCACGGTCGCCTCTATCACCACGGGGGCCACGGTCACCATCTTCACCGCGCTCACCCCGGGGACCGCGGGGACCTCGCTCGCCACGCTCACCGTCATCGTCCTGCATGCCGCGCCGTTCGCCACCGCGCGGACCATCGCCCGGCTGGGCTTGAGCGACGGACAGCCCTGCCGACAGTGATAACACTGAAGCCAGAAGCAGCGACCGCTTCAAACTGAGGGTAATTCCAAACATGATGATTATCCTTTCCAAAAGGGGAACTTTGGTTTTGTGTTTCGACCCGTACTCGGGATTCGTGAGGTAAAACGGCCAAGCAAACGGGTTATTGCATCGGCGATCAGCACATGTTGGTCCATCGGCCTTTCGGGCCCTATGATGAGCCGCGAAAACCCTGACCGGACCTTATCGGTCGGTCCATTGATCTCACGAAGCCCCGGAACACCCCCATGACGCAAGACCCCTCCAAACCTCACACCCAGCCCACCCAACCCGAGCAACCGCCTGCACTTCCCGGCGTGGATCGCATCATCGCGGTGGGCGCAGGCAAGGGCGGTGTCGGCAAGAGCACCGTCTCGGTCAATCTCGCGGTCGGGCTGGCACGGGCAGGCCACAGGGTGGGGCTGCTGGACGGGGATATCTACGGGCCCAGCCTGCCGACCATGCTCGGGATCAACGGCGTCCCGCCCAAAGCTCAGGGCAACACGCTCATCCCCTTCGAGGCGCACGGCCTGTCGGCCATGACACTCGGCGCACTGGTCGAAGATGAAAAGCCCCTGATATGGCGCGGCCCGATGGCCCACGGCGCGTTCCGCCAGATCGCGCTACAGACCCGGTGGGACCATTTGGACTATCTGATTATCGATCTGCCTCCGGGCACAGGCGATGTCCCATTAACGCTGAGCCAGATGCTGCCGCTGACCGGCGCGGTCGTGGTCTGCACGCCGCAGAAGGTCGCACAGGACGATGCGCGGCGCGCGGTGCGGATGTTCCAGCAGTTGGGCATCGAGGTGCTGGGTGTGGTTGAGAACATGAGCTACTTCATCGGGGACGACGGCAAGGAGTACGACATCTTCGGCAAGGGCGGTGCGGAAGCCATGGCCGGGCAGATGGGCATCCCGTCGCTCGGCTCGATCCCGATCAACATGGCCCTGCGTCACAACTGCGACGCCGGCGACCCGACCGCCAACTTCACCGATGGCGGCAAGCTTGCTGAAGAACTCGGCGAGTTGGTCGATCGCTTCAAGCAGCGCGTCGAAGACTACCTCAGCTCAGACGACGCCCAGCAGCCGACGATCACGATCTCTTAAACCCATCCGTCCCTCAGCCCCCGGCTCTGCCGGGGGATCCGATGGCGAATAACAGGTTGACCCCCCGGCAGAGCGGGGGACTGAGGTAAGCCGATGTCGCCGTTTACTTATTCCACGGCATCTTTGCCAGGACCAGGCCCATGCCGCAGAAGTCGGTGACGCCGGCGAAGATCAGGCCGCAGCCGACAAAGCCCGGCACGACCAGGAACCAGGGACTGACCAGGACGCCCAGCAGCGTGCCGATCGCGACGAGTGCGCCGGCACCGATCCGTACCTGGCGCTCCAGCGACATCACCTGCTTACCGCGCGTCACCTCGATGCCGACCTTCTCACAGGCGGGCGTACCGCCCTCGACGTTGACCGCATTCACACCGGCTTGGAGTAACGCCTCGCAGGCTTTGCGCGATCGAACCCCGCTCTGACAGACGATATAGAGCGGCCTGTCGCTGTTGCTGTTGTGATCGTCCTTGAGTGCCGAGGCGTCAAGCGTGCCAAGTGGAAGATGCCTGGCGGCACTGACGTGCATGGTCCGGTACTCGGCCGGGGTGCGGACGTCGATCAGGTCTAACGACGGCTGCTCATCCAGCAACCGTTTAAGTTCTGCCGGGGTGATGGTGGTGACCGTCTTGACGTCATGCGTGGCTGTCATGGATTACATCTCTTGAGGGTGGAGATTGAGTTTGGCTAGCGCGTGTGAACGCATTGTCACGCCGCCGGTCATGTTGAATACTTCATTGAAGCCGTGCTGCATCATCATCCGACAGGCGACGTAGGACCGCAGGCCCGATGCGCAGGTAACGGCGGTGGGCCTGGTCTTGTCTAGTTCGTCAAGGCGATTGCGTAATTCGTCAACCGGGATATGGATCGTGTGTGCGACACCGGGGACAGGCTTCCTGGCGACCTCATTGGCAGTCCGCACGTCCAGCACCTGCATGCCGGCGACGTCGGCGTCGGGATCAAGCACGTGGATCCGCCCGTCCAACTCGTTGCACGCGGTGAAGGCCGCCATATGCACCGGGTCCTTGGCGGCACCGAACGGCGGGGCGTAGGTCAGGTCCAGCCCGGTCAGCTCACGCACGGTTGCATCAAAACGCATCGCGGTGGCTATCACGTCGATCCGCTTGTCGATCCCTTCCGCCCCGATGGCCTGGGCCCCGAGCACCTTGCCCGTGTCCGCTTCATAGACCAGCTTCAACACCATCTGCTTCGCGCCGGGGTAGTAGCCGACGTGGTGGTTGGCAAGGATGGTCACGCTCTTGGCGTTGATCCCGAGCTTCGCTGCTTGCCGGCGTGACAGGCCGGTCATCCCTGCTGCCAGACTGAACACCCTGGCGATGGAGGTGCCGAAGACGGGCGTCATCGGATCGGCTGCGCCGACCGCCGCGTGCTCACCGGCCAATCGGCCCGCGCGGTTCGCCGGCCCGGCCAGCGGGACACGCATCGACAAGCCCGTTGGTGCGAACTCGTACTCCGCCACATCGCCGACGGCGTAGATGTCCGGGTCGTCGGTCTGACCGTGCTGATTGGTCCTGATCCCGCCGGTATCGCCAAGCGACAGCCCGGCATCGGCCGCGAGCTTGACGTTCGGCCGAACGCCCACGCCCATGATCACCAGGTCCGTCTCGATCACCGCACCACTGTTGAGCACTACGGCATCCGCCCGGCCGTCCGTCGTACGCACCGCCTCAATGCCATCACCCAGGTGAAGCTCGACGCCTTTCGATTCAAGCTCGTCTTCCAGCAGGTGCGCCATCTCGCTATCCAGTAGCGGCAACACCTGGTCCATCAGCTCGACGAGCTGGGTTTCTATCCCAAGGCCGTGTAGCTGCTCGACCATTTCCAGGCCGATGAAGCCCGCCCCGATGACCACCGCCCGCTTGGGCTTGGCCGAATCAAGGTGGGCCTTGATTGTGTCGGTGTCTTCGACGTTGCGCAGGGTAAAGACGTTGCCCGCATCCACGCCCTCGATCGGTGGGACGATCGGCGAAGCGCCCGGCGACAGGATCAGCTTGTCATACGCCAGGTCGGACACCCTGCCGGTCTCGTGATTCTTGACTTTGACCCTCTTCCGGGGGCGGTCGATGCTCAGGACCTCGTGGCGCGTCCACACGTCGATGCCGTACCGGTCGGCAAACAGCTTCGGCTTGGCGACCAGCAGCTTTTCACGGTCCTGGATCTCGCCGCCGAGGTAGTAGGGCAGGCCGCAGTTGGCGAACGAGACGTAGCCGTCCTTCTCGAGGATGATGATCTCGGCGTGCTCGTTCATACGACGGGCCCGGGTGGCGGCTGAAGCGCCGCCGGCGACACCGCCGACGATGAGGATGGATGGATGTTCTTTCGTAGGCATAGCGGTTCTGCCTTACTTGGCCCGTCCGTGCTTGTGGATGCACTTGATGACGTTGGTTGCGCTGGGGTGGACGACGCGGTAGTAGGCGGTGCGTCCCTCGCGTTCGACACCGAGGATGCCGTGGGCCCGCATGTGGTTCAGGTGCTGGCTGACGGCGCTGGGTGCCAGTTCCAATTCGTCCGCCAGCTCCCCGACGCTTAAGCGTCCATCCATCAGCAGCTCGACGGTCTTCAGCCGGTGCGGGTGCGCCAGCACGCGCAGCACGCGCGCCGATTCTTCGAGGACGTCCATGGGCAGCGGCGGGGTGGCTATACGGGGCATATAGTCAATATATCATACTATTGTGATATGTCAAGGTGTGGGGCGGGACTTTTCATGCTGCGATGCGGAACCCCACCACAGGCACACTTCTACCCTCAGCCCCCGGCTCCGCCGGGGGATTGGTTGGGACGTTGTGATGTATTCGATCCCCCGGCAGAGCCGGGGGCTGAGGGATCAATCGTGCTTCTTTACCGTATCTGCATCCACCGACCGCCCGATGCCTTCCCCACACTCCGGGCAGGTCTCCGACCCCGTGCTGCCGTGCAGGTCGTAGCCGCAGGCGAGACAACGCCCGGTATTCGGCTTTGCCTTGACCCATAAGACAATATTAGTGACGGGTACAGCGGCAAACACCATGAATAAAACCCAAAGTGGACACCCGATCTGCCAGATACGATGGCTTGGATAGAAACGCCAGTAAAATTCCCACCATGCGATCTTGCCTGACACCAAATCACCGTTGCTGTCGGTGGTCCAGCTATCCTCAACCCGCGTGGCTACAAAGCCGTTTTCTTTCCCTCCCTGGTCATTGATGTATGACACAACCGCTGTCCCAAGCATTGCCCTGAACTCAATTCTCCGGTCAGCGGATACCGGATACCCCAGTTCCATACACCAATAGAGATTTATCACCCAAACTGCCGCAACAGTTACTGCACAGAACGCTGCAGCCGCCAATATCACACGGCGAATCCACCCGCATCTCCTCCTCGCCCGGCTCATATCACTTCCCCGCATTCCGAGCATTCGGGTTTGGACAGGCCCTTGAGGATGTAGCCGCATTGCCGGCAGCGGCATTGGTTGTCCGGGACGGGTCGGAAGATCAGGCGATACACGGTCACACCGGCCAGTCCGGCAAACAGGGTGATGGGCAACTCGTAAGTCAACACCTGCATAGCCAGGTGCTGCCATGGCACCGTCAGCCAATGGTTGAACCACCCCTGCAGATACGCGATGAGTCCAGCAAACAATAAAGCTGTACCTGTCCCGGCTACTGTTGCGATCAGGACTCGTACGAACTCTCGTGGTTTGTCACGCATGGATCGGCCGGAAAAATGTGATGGTGAACCGATGTCATCATCCGGCCAGACCCCCGTGCCGTCAACGCTTGAGTCCGCATAACGCTGTGATTGCACGGGCCCGGGCGGATCGCCTATAATGCCTGACTTGGCCGGCCGCGTGCCCGAGTGGACTAAGGGGGCTGATTGCAAATCAGCTAGGCTTCGCCTGTCGTGGGTTCGAATCCCACCGCGGCCTTTGGAGACCGCACCTTGAGGGGTGCGGTTTTTTAGTTATTGCAGTCGCAGATGCCATCAATGGGCCACACGTGGACGCGGCGATCTGCGATCGCCCGCTAAACGGTGTGTAAGTTGACATCCCGGCGGACCTGGTGCGACTATCCATAGATAGCGCCCTAGGATGTGGTAGATCGATATGTTCCAGTGGCTCCAAGATTACAGCACCGTCCTGATTTTCATCGGCCTGACCGCGGCGATGGTGGGCGTCAGCCTGATCCTGATGCCGATCCTCACGGCCAGGATCCCCGAGGACTATTTTGCCCGAGAGCATCGGCCGGTCAGCCGGCTGTCGCGGTTTCACCCCGTGATGCACATCACGTTGCGCATCGGGAAGAACCTGCTGGGGGTGTTTCTGGTTTTGGCGGGGGTGGTGATGATCGTCACGCCGGGGCCGGGGCTGCTCGGGATGCTGGTAGGCTTTCTGATGCTGGATATCCCGGGCAAGTACGGCTTTGAGAAGTGGCTGGTGTCCAAGGGGTGTGTGAGACGATCGCTGAACTGGCTGCGGGCGAAGCGCGGGGCCGGGCCGCTACAGGTGCTGGAGCCGTCGGATCAGACCGCCTGATCGGAGGTGCGTGGATGGGCGATATCACGAACCCGAAGCTGCTGTATCTCAAGGGCGGGCTGTTTGTGGTGCTGGGAGTCCTGGCGGCGGGGGGCATCCTGATGCTGTACCCGGACTGGCGGCTGGCGGTGCTATTGGCGATCGTGATCTGGGCGTTCTGCCGGGCGTATTACTTCGTGTTCTACGTGATCGAGCACTATGTGGACCCGGGGTATAAGTTCGCGGGGCTTTCGTCGTTTGTGCGGTATGTGATGCGTAAGCGCGGGTGACAACACGGCGATCTGCGATCGCCCGCTAAACGGGATACATGGAACACGTTAATTCAACCTCGGGCATTACCCCTTGGGATGTTCGAGGCTGATTCGGCCCAGCTTGCCACTGCGGAGTTCGCGCAGGAGCAACTCACCGGCCCGGGAGTGATCGATCTCGCCGCCGGCGATGAGGCAGCCGCGCTTCTTGCCGATGGCTTCGAGGACATGCAGCGGCTCGTCGTCTAGGGCATCGAGTTTGTATCGCTTACGCAGGGTGTCGGGGGCCTCCTCCAACAGGAACTTCAGCGCGAGCAGGGCGGTCTCGGCGTAGTCGACGACGGTGTCCTTGATCGCGCCGCTGACAGCCAGGCGTTCGCCGACGCCGGGGTCTTCGAACTTGGGCCAGAGGATGCCGGGGGTATCGACGAGTGTGATGCCGCTGGTGAGTTTGACTTCCTGCCTGCCCTTGGTGACGGCGGGCTCATCGCCGACCTTGGCGACGCGCTTGCCGCGCAGGGCGTTGACGAGTGTGCTTTTGCCGACGTTGGGGATGCCGACGATCATCGCGCGGACGGGCAGGCCGTGCTTGGGCTGGCGGATGGGCATCTTCTTGATGAGGTTGGGCAGGCGTTTGACGGCCTGAGGGTCGGTGAGGTCCAGGGCGAGCGTCTTGACGCCGCGCGAGGCCTCGAAGTAATCGCGCCAGGCCTTGGTGGTGTCCGGGTCGGCGAGGTCGGCCTTGGTCAGGATGGTGACGCAGGGCACGTCGCCGTGGACCCCGTTCTCGCCTTTGCCGGGGATATTCCGACGAAGCTCGTCGAGCAGGGGGTTGCTGGAGGACATCGGGAGGCGTGCGTCGAGCAGTTCGACAACCACGTCGCAGGAGGGCATGAGCGCTTCGAGCGTCTGCCGGGTCTTGTGCATGTGGCCTGGGAACCAGTTGATCGTCATGGGGGATAATCTACCAGCTACAGCCGGGCGGGCCAGGCGGTTATAATCAATATTATGAAACACTTCGCCCCCCTCACGTCGTTAATGGTTGTTCTGAGTCTTGTCATCACGTCCACGGCCGTCGGCCAAATGGCGCCGACCACGCCCACGGAACCGCCCAAGGTCGTGGTCCCTGTTGAGTTGACGCGCAAGCAGCTGTCGATCTGCAAGGAGACGGGGATTGATCCAGAGCAGCTCAAGACGCTGATCGCCAAGCCGCTGTATGAGTTCGACGAGTCCGAGGTGGATGTGTACCTGAAGTACCTCGCGGTGTTCGAGCCGGCGCTGCCGAGTCGTATCAGGCACCTGGCGCGCAAGAACATCGGCCAGCCGTATGAGATTTACCTGCTCGGTGAGATGCCGTTTGAGCATCACGACCCGCAACCACTGTACTGCCTGACCAAGAGCGACTGCCTGGTCTTCACGGAGCACACCTACGCCATGGCGCTGACGGACAGTTGGCCGGCGTTCATGCGGATGCTGCAGCGCATCCGATACGCGCACGGGCAGATCGGAGTCGCCACACGCAACCACTACACCGAGGCGGACTGGAACCCGAACAACGCCTGGCTGGTCCGAGACATCACCGCCGACCTGGCGCGTCTACGGGGCGTCAAGTTCGCGCAGACCATCGACCGGGCAAAGTTCCTGAAAAACCGCTACAAGCTGGAGGTCACGATCCCGATCGAGGAGCGCGTGGATGTGTACCTGCCGTTCGAGTATGTGGACCAGGCCAAGCCGCGCCTGCGCGACGGCGACTTCGTCAACATCGTGCGCGGCCACCCGCCCAAACCCGGCAAGGATGAAGACAAGGACAATCGGTCCGGGAAGATGCAGGATATCTTCGGCGGCAGCGCCTGGGTCGGCCACACCGGCCTGATCGTGATCGGCGACGACGGCGAGGTGAATATCATCCACTCGGCCCGGCCCGAGGTGCGCGAGGAATCGCTGGATGACTACATCGCCGCGTCGACCGAGAACCTTGCTGAGCGCGACGCCGAAGGCAAGGCTCGGCTGCTGGGGTTCAAGTTCCTCCGTCTGCAGCACGAGCCGATGGCCAACCTGCGCCGGATCGACGGCTCGGACGCGCCGCGCGTGTCGCTGCCGGGCGGCGGGCTGATGGAATAGGTTGAGTCAGCCGGGAAGACAGCTTGCTTAAGCCGTCGAATAACGTTTACGTTTCAGCAGCAGCAGGGGCGAGCCTAGCAGCATTGCGCCGACAGGCTCGGGCACAACCGACGCAGTGGCGGGGGGTGTGCCGGCGTTCCAGTTGTTCAAGACGATATCCAGGTCATCAAGCCCGACGAAGTTGTCGCCCGTCAGTTCGGCCGCCGGGTCGCCCGGGGGGACGGCGAGGTTCCAGTTGTTGAGGATCAGGTCCAGGTCGGCCAGGCCGACGAAGCCGTCGCCGGTCACGTCACCCGGGATCGGCGGGGTCATGAACGTGCCGGACCCAAAGTCGACGCCGAACTGGGCACACCAGACGGAGATGGCGTGGTAGCCGTCGAAGGTCTCCCCGGCCGGGAGGTCGAAGAAGACCGGCCCCTGCGTGCCGTCGTACACCGTGCCTGTCAATAGTGGTTGAACTTCCAGACCGCTGGTGAAGGCGGCGTCGGTCTGCTCGGAGCCCAGGTAGAAGTAGACCACGGGCCCGCCGCCGTCGTAGGTGAAGTCGTCCACACGGAAGGTGTCGGCGTCAACGACGGTGACGGTGCCGCCGACGTTGTGAAACAGGTCTGAAAGCTCCGCCACATCGCCGATCTGAGCGCCCAGCACGGGCTGTCCGGCCGTTGCCATCAGGCACACCGCCAGAGCTGGAACTGCAATTCTCGTGTGTTTCAGATGCACTTCACCCTCCATTTGAAGCATAAATATGGCCCGACCCTCGATATCTTCTGTGGCTAACTCGCGCATGCCAACGATTATTCGCGCTTTGAGAAAAAGAACTGGGATATTTGAGTAGGCCAAAGCGGGACAACAAACGCGGATTAGCGCACGATATCACCCGGGTTGACGTCGGCGACGAAGTAGGAGGCACTCTTGACCTTCGAGCCGGAGGGGAAGTAGAAGGTTGGGTCACGTGAAGTTTCGTTGTCGAAGCTGTCGGCGTGGCCGTCGAGGAACACGCCGTTCATACGGGCGTTATGTCGGAAGCCGGTGCGGAGCGAGGATGCCTGTAGTTGGCCGGCCTGATCCACCTTGTAGGGGCTGCCGCCGCTGGCGGGTGTGGCGAGGGCGGGGCTGCGAACCATGAAGTTACCGCCGTAGCTGTTGCCTTTGATCTGGGTATCAAACGAGACACGCCCGTCGTTGGTGACGTAGCGTGAACCGTCCATGGCCCACATCTTGGTCGAGGGCGGACCCATCGCATCCATCTTCATGCCCACGCCTTTGACAAGTTCATAGGTCTGTGGATCGATCTCGAAGGCTGAGTTAAATGTGGCGCCGATCGGGAAGTTGATCCGGTACTGCCCCTGCTTGCTGCCGCCCTGGAAGCCTTGTGGCGAGGCGTAGCTGCTGACCGACAGATTCTGTGCCTGGACGCCCAGGCTTGCGCCGGTGTATTGGTAGTCGTAGGTCAGATCGTTCGACGGACACTTGAACTCGGTCAGGAAGATGTCCTTGTAGCGCTCGATGGGATCGGATGAAAAACCGATCGCGTCTCCGAGGGTCGGTGAGATCCAGTCCCAACTCTGAACAGGTTCGCTTGGGCGATTGGAGCGGTAGGCGTTGTTATCCCAGAGGTAGGCCCCGCTGGTGTTGGGCCCCGGCAGGTAGTTGCGGTTGTCGGTGGCGTAGGTCGCGACGGCCTGGCCGAGGCTGCGTTCGTTACCCAGGCAGACGGCCGCTTGTGCTGCGCGTCGGGCTGCGCCAAGCGCGGGCAGCAGGATCCCGATCAGCAAGGCGATGATGGAAATCACCACCAGTAACTCGATCAGGGTGAAGCCGCTGCGGTCGGGCTCTGACACTGCGAGAACAGGAAGGGGCACCGCTCGCCTTGTCCGGCAGACATCATCAGTCAGTCGTTGGCTTTCAGGATATGGCATGACTCGCATTATAGTCTGATATACGTCTAAACCCATGACTTAGCTTAGAGAGACAGTGGTGCCATCGCGGTGTATGCCCTGCTGGGCTACTATCAAGCTGGTATAATAGAGCGTTCAACAACTCCGCATCAGATATGCTCAAACGTCTTCCGGAGTCCCGAAATGTTTTTTATCGCCCCGATCATCCTTTTGTTTGTCGTCGTCTTTCTGTGTGTGGGGGTCGGACTTATCCTGGCGGGCGTTCGCGGCAGGGCGTTGTGGTCCAGCCCGTACTGCATGGCCTGCAAGTACGACCTGAGGGGCCGTGTGCCCGAGGAATCGCCGAACTGCCCGGAGTGTGGTGCCGACCTGACGGACCCCAAAGCGGTGGGCTTTTTGAAACACGGGCGTCGCCCGAAGATGATCTGGGCCGGGATCGTGATCATTGTCGCGCCGTTTGCCTTGTCGCTGATTCTTTCGTTGGCGATCCCGTTCTTCCTGCGCTCGCCAAGGAGTATCGGGCCGCACAACTTAAGCCAGCAGAACACGGCTACCCTCTTGACTTACGTCCAGGGCCACATCGATGAGCCGTGGGGCTGGGACGAGTTGAGCGATCGCATCAAGGCCGGCACGCTCAGCGCCGCCGAGGCCGAGCAGGCCTTGGGATACGCCATCACGCACATGACCACGACCAAGCCCAACGGCTGGGACCAGCCGCTGCACTGGCAAGACGAGTTCCTGGCCACGGGCTACCAAGCAGGCTACTTCAGCGAGGCTGCGGTGCTGGACTTCATGGACGCCTACCACGGCAAGGCCGCCACGCTCGACCGGCTCCCGCGCGTGCAGCCGGGCGAGAAGACGCTTCACTTCAGGATCAGGTACGGCAGCAACTGGCCGATGTCCCAGCACGGCGGCCTGCCGGTGGACCTGCTGTGGACGATCGACACGATCGAGATCGACGGCGAAACAGCCAAGTTCGACATCCAATCGATCGATCTGGACCTGGCCTATGGCAATATCCATCTGCCCGACCTGGCCCCGGGCGAGTACACGATCACCGTCACGCTCGATACCGCGTGCATCGAGGCGCAACACCTGGTCGGATTCAATCGCCAAAACGCCAGCGCGGACGACTGGCCTCAGGCGATCCGGCGCGGGCCGGTCACGATCCAGCAGACGCTGACGATCCTTAGCGAAACCGACGAGCCCGTCACGCTGTCGACCGATCCGGCGCTGGACCCGGGAGCAGGGGGGATTCTGGTCAAGCACCTGGTCGTCCAGCCGGAGCGCGGCAAGCGTCGCGTATCGGTCGAGTTGGATGTGCATGGCAGCTACGCGGGTGCGGTGAGCTTCGATGTGGTGATGGAGCTGGCGGGCGAACGCCACGACCTGGGGCCATTTTTCTTCATCAAGTCGGGCAAGGGTCGCACGTACAGTGGCACAGATCGTTCGTTTCTTGTGGATGTGCTCGATCCCGATGTTACGACCGCCGACATCATCCTGACACCCAATCCCCGTCATGTCTTCAGCCGGTCCGAGATAGACGCGGTCTGGGGGGAGACGGTTATGCTGAAGGATGTGCCCGTCAAGCGGTTTGACCTGCGTGACGGGGGTGAGTGAGCAGTGGTGGGCGCGACAAGTCACGTCGCTTCGTGAAAGAGAAAACCTGATCATCTGTCATATCCCGGGCCGGCCTGCGACCATACAGGTACACCCAGGCGGTATGATCTATCCCATGCTTGATACGACCCTGCTGATCACGTTTTCTGTGCTGCTGCTGCTGCTCAACGCGGCGGGTGTGTTTCTGGTGCTGATGCAGCTGCCGGGGACGTGGCTGATGTTGGCGGCGACGTCGGCGATGGCGTGGTGGCGTTGGGAGAATCAACTGATCACGATATGGTGCCTGATCGCGCTGCTGGTGCTGGCGATCCTGGGGGAGGTGGTGGAGTTTCTTGGGGCCGCTGCGGGAGCGGCGAAGGAGAAGTCATCCAAGCGGGCGGTGGTGCTGGCGGTGGTCGGCGGCGTGGCGGGGGCGCTGGTGGGAACGTTCGCGATACCGATACCGATCATTGGGACGCTGATCGGTGCTGCATTAGGCAGTGGCACGTGCTCGATGCTGGGCGAATTGTGGGCAGGTCGTGATAAGAAGATGGCCTGGCAGGTAGGCAAGGGCGCGGCGATCGGCCGGCTGTGGGGATCGATCGGGAAGGTCGCGGTGGCGGGCGTGATGTGGGTGGTGGTGGCGGTTGCGCTGCTCTGGCCCTGAGCCCGGTCCAACCTGGCCGACAGAATTAAGCCGATCCCTGCCCGGAGCGTTGCACAACGGGGCCTATCCAGCCATAATCAACCGCAGTACAATGTGTTGCGATGATCGCGTGAAGACGAGCGCGTCTGCTTGGTGGATACCGCCTGACCCCGTGTTGATAGCTGATCCATGCTGAAGTTTCTGGTGTACGACAACGGCCGACCGGCCGAGGAATGGCCGCTGCGGAACGCTTACCTGGTAGGCTCCGACGGCAGCGCGATCCGTGCCGATATCACCACCGAACGCGGCGCGATCGTCTGTGAGAAGCGTGAGTCCGGCCCGGCGGCGCTGTGCCTGCTGCACCCGTTGGGCGAACTGGGCGAGATGTCCATCCAGACCTGCCTGCTCCCCGAGCGGATCGAGCCGTACATCCTGACGATCGAACTGGCGCGGCATCGGCTGATGACGCTGTATTCCAAGCTCGAAGAGTGGACGATGTTCGACCTGCCGGCGGACCACATCGTCAACCGCCACGGGGACAAGGCCCGTAAGCTGTTTATCAAATCGCTGTGTGTGCAGCAGGACGACCACCTCAAGGCCTACAACCTGGCGCAAGAGGCGCTGTGCCTGGCGATGGACGCCAGCGAAGAGTTGGCGCTGGCGCACGCCAAGCTGCTGCTGGACCGCCGTGTGTCGACCGGCTCGATGCCCAAGGCACCCTTCGGCTGCGGCGTCCACCTCAAGCACACACACGAACACCTGCGCACCGGGCTGGCGACTAACTTCGATTACATCCAGCTGCCCATGCCTTGGCGTCACCTATCGCCGGAGGAGGGCGACCAGCACTTCGACCTGACCGATGACTGGATCAACTGGTCGGCGCAGGCCCGGGCCCACGCCATCGTCGGGCCGTTGATCAGCTTCGAACCGAGCAACCTGCCGGACTGGCTCTACATCTGGGAGCACGACTACGACACCGCACGCGATATGGTCTACGAACACGTCGAGCGCGTCGTCAGCCGGTACAAAGACCGGGTCACGGTCTGGAACGTGATCTCCGGGCTGCACGTGAATAGCCACTTCACGTTCAACTTCGAGCAGCTGATGGACCTGACGCGGATGTCCACGATGCTGGTCAAGAAGCTCCAGCCCAACGCCAAGGTGCTGGTCGAGCTGCGCCAGCCTTTCGGCGAGTATTACAGCACGAATCAGCGATCGATCCCGCCGTTGATGTATGCGGACCTGATCGTGCAGTCGGGGATCCAGTTCGACGCATTCGGTATGCGTCTGCAGATGGGCCAGGCCGTGTCGGGCCAGTACACGCGCGACCTGATGCAGGTCAGCCAGTTGCTGGATCAGTTCTCGGTGTTTGATAAGCCGGTACACCTGACGCTCGCGGCACCCAGCTCTCCGGTGACGCAGCTGATGATCCCGGCATCGGATACCGGCGAGCCGGTGGACCCGGTGAGCGGTCACTGGCGTCTGCCGTGGACCCAGCAGGTGCAGAGTCACTGGCTTGAAGCGGTGATGCAGGTCGCGGCGAGCAAGCCGTACATCGACTCGATCGCCTGGCAGGCGCTGGCGGACTACCCCGAGATGGACCTGCCTTTGGGCGGGCTGTTGGATGACGAGCTGAAGCCGAAGACGGCGCTCCGCCGGATGATCGGCCTGCGTCGCAGTGTGTTAGCGACCGCCGGAAAGGTCGCGCCCAAGCCGCCGGTCATGGAGCCGCCGACCCCGGACCTGGCGATCGACGACGATGACGAGGTCGCCGAGATCCACAACGGCGGGGGGATCTGAACTCGGGGTGGCTAGTGATTGGTGGTTCGTACTTCGGGATCGGACACGACCATGCCAGATGAGCAGACCCCTGACCCTAGTCTCAAGACATCTGCGACCACACAAGCCTTTGCGATCTTGTTGGTCCTGTTCACGCTCACCGTGATCCTAAGTGTTCTTGGTGGGCGGACTGGCGACGACCCGACACCGGACCCCGGCCAGAGCCAGTCAACCGGCACACGTATCGACGTCAACTCGGCCGACACCGCCAGCCTGTCGCTGCTGCCCGGTATCGGGCCCGGGATCGCCAAGCACATCATCACGGCCCGCGCCGAGGGGGTGGTGTTCCGTGACGCGGACGATCTGGAAGCGGTGCCATACATCGGCCCGAAGCTGATCGCGCGCGTGGAGCCGTGGCTGATCTACAATCCGCCACCGGGAATTATCGATCAGTAACAACACAAAAAAACCTGAGAGCACAGTGTCGCCGTAATCAGGTGTTCTCATATCTCTTATGCCCCCAGTTCTTTTTCAATATTGCTTGGGAAAGTAATCTTTGCCTGCCTGCCATAGGTATTTATCGATCTGTTTCAGGTCATATTCATCAAGCCCATAGAACCTTCTGAACTGTATTAACACAGCGTGGTATGCAGGATAGTGCTTGAGTTCATTCTTCTTAAATTGATGGAACCCATCCTCCCTCTTGAAGTGCATGAGCATCTTCTCGACATAACTGTCATAGATTGGGTAATCCTCGGGGAAGTGGTGGCTGCAATACTTTGTAGCAAATGAGTAGAAGTTTCTGGTCTTCTGGCCGCCAATGTTGACCATAGCCATTTTGTTCACAATAGTAAGACTACGGTCTGCGAGCTGTGGATCGATATTCAAGCCGACTATGTGTCTAGCAACTATAAATGGCGAATAGATATTTGTACTGTAGAAGTCATTCAACGAACAGACCTTGATCAAAACATCATCCATTTCAAGGTTCAGAGGGTACGTTTCAGTGAATAACTTCCTCAGACTGCTCTCTTGCAGCACATAACTCTCCAATGAATCCCACTTATGAAGATACATGGAAACCTGATCAATCGATGGTCTGATTGGATTCATAGATTACTTGCCTAGTGGATGCCATCTGTAGCGTACACGCGGCCGATTGTAGAAACCAAATGGGATATGTGTGCGACGATGTGATAAAGGCCGTGCCCAGTGAAGGACACGGCCTTGAGATTTGCGCGAACAACTCTCGGTCGTGGCGCGTGCGGTCAGGCGATGGGGCGGAAGCCCTTCTGGTTGACCGCGGCGATGCGGGGGATGAGCTTCTTGGCGGGGCGTTCGGGGACGCGTCCCTGGCCGGGGCCGAGGGTGGGCTTGGGCCGGATGTTGACCCTGGCCCGCGCGGTCGCGCCTTGCTGGATATCCAGGCACTTGCCGGTGATCTCGCCGGTGGTGAAGCTGCCCTGTGAGAGCAGGATTTCGCCGTAGACCACGGCCTGGCCGTCGAAGCGTCCGGTGTTGGTGAACCTGCCGCAGACCAGCCGGCCGATCATCTCGCTGGGGTTGTCCAGTTCGACGTGTCCCATGGTAGAGACATCGCCCTCCATGCGTGCACGGAGGGTGAGGTCCTTGAACTCCATCGGCCGGGTGCAGGCGGGGCAGCGCACCGACATCGCACGGGAGGAGACCTCGAAGGCCCGCCCGCAATGAGGGCACAACACCCGACGCATGCTACTCGGCGCGGGCTCACGGGGGTGGATCGTAGCCAGGGCCGGTCGCAGGGGCATGTGTGATTATCCGATGCCGTTGCCGTTGCGGGCGCTGATCACCTTGGGTCGGCGACGCTGTAGGATCTGGTTGACGCTGCCGGGCATGGTCTTGACCGGTGCGTCGTCATCCTGATCGTCGTCCTGGCCCTGAGACATCGAGGGCATGGCCGGCGCTTCGGTGGGGGCCTGGAGGTCGTCCTGGTCCAGGGCTTCCTTGGCGGCCTGGATGGCCTTGGGGCCGACGCAGACGTCGCCCTGGAAGGTGGCACCTTCGACGACGTTCAGGCGGCTGGTGTACAGCTGGCCGATCAGCTCGGCGCCGGGCAGCAGCTCGACGGCGTCCTCGGCGACCACGTCCGCTTCGGCGCGGCCGGCCAAGCGGAGGGCACCGGCGATGATCATGCCGGAGACCTGGGACGATTCGCTCAGCTCAAGCGTGCCGCTGACCCGCAGCGTGCCGGTGAACTGGCCCATGATCAGTGCGTCATTGTCCAGTGCCAATTCGCCGCTGATCCGGCAGTCGGGGCCCAGGACAGTCTTACTTGTTCGCGCGTCGCTCATTTTCGAAACTCCTTCTAGGTATGCAGCCGAACCGCTTCGGCAGAGCATCCCCTTCATCGGGTACTGAGCCGGAAAAATCCAAAACAAAATTGACCTTTGATCCCCGGGCCGGACGGGTGTTATTCTCGGACACCGCCGGGTTGTAGACCCGCTGGTGCATTGACGTTATTGCCGTTATCGTGACCTTCATGGATGCGATGCGACGGATGCGGATACTTAGACAGCACGTGCAGACCGACCGCCTGCTGGGGGCCGGCGCGGTGCCGGTCGGCTCGGGCGCAGCGTTGATTCCCGATGACACAGCCGGCAGTGCCACGCCGCTTCCGGTGCTCAGCCGGGCAGAGAAGATCGAACAGCTGACGCAGATGGACGAGCAGGAAGTGAGCGTCTGCACAGCCTGCGTGCTGTGTGAGAGCCGGACGCAGACCGTGTTCGGGGAGGGCGATCCCGACGCGTCTATTATGTTTATCGGGGAGGGCCCGGGGCAGAACGAGGACGAGCAGGGCAGGCCGTTTGTGGGCAGGAGCGGCGACCTGCTGACCAAGCAGATCGAGGCGATGGGCTTTGAGCGTTCACAGGTCTACATCGCCAACGTCGTGAAGTGCCGACCGCCGAAGAACCGGACGCCGCTGGCTCCCGAAGTAGCAGCATGTTCGGGCTACCTGAAGCGACAGATTGAGACGATACGGCCCAAGGTGATCATCACGCTGGGTGGGCCGGCGGCGAAGCTGGTGCTCAACGTGGACCAGGGGATCACGCGCATCCGCGGCATGTGGCACGAGTACACGGGAGTGACACCGGCCGTACCCGTCATGCCGACATTTCACCCGGCGTACCTGTTGCGTCAATACACGAAAGACAACCGCGCGAAAGTCTGGTCGGACCTCAAGGCGGCGTTAAAGCGATTGGAAGATTAGACGTCGCAGGCCGGCAAACCCACATACATCTGACACGCAACACCCAAGCCCATGTGCTCAGGCGGTCATGATGTGAGGCATGTCGACAGTGTCGGTGTCGGCGTCCTCCTGGGGGCAGCTATCGAGTAGGGCGAGGAGCTGCTTCCGGCTGCTGATCCTCAGCTTGCGGTATATGCTCTTGACGTGGACATGCACAGTGTTCGGCGATCGGCCTAGCGCCTCGGCGATCTGACGCTCGGTCAGACGGTCGTGCAGTTGGCGTAGCACCTTCGACTCGGTCTTGCTGAGTCTGGAAGTGATCTGAGCCATCGTCGGAACGCCGTATGATCCGGGGGATTGAACGGATTGGTCATGACCGTTGCCGTTACCCCTGTGGTAGCCGTCCTGGACGATCATGGCGCACTGGTCTGCGTAGCTCAGCACACGATCGGTATCTTGCTCGCTGAATGGCGGTTGATCGGCCGAGCGCACAAACAGGGCACGAAAGCCGGGCACGCCGACCAATGACATTGTCAGGCAGCGTCGATCATGACACACCCGGGGCATCTCCAAGACGCGGGCGACCTCCTCGCAGGGCGAGGCGTCAGAGGGATCGCCTGGGTCCATTACCCGGGCATGATGCTGAACAGTCAGCAGGGCTTGCGACCAGAAACGCGATTCGCATTGTTCCGGCCATTGATACAGCCGTGTGTACAAATCGGGGGACACTTCACCATTGGCACTGACATAAACCGTGCCCCGTCCGCCATCGACACCTCTACACGCCACAACGGCCCTGCGTGCCTGGAGCACCCGGGAAAGCACGCTGGCAACGTGTGAGACCGCCCCGTAGACAGGCGATTCCAACTCCCGCTTCACACGTATCAGATCTAACATTGAAATATCCCCTTGGTGCGAGTAGCTGTTAGGATTACAATAACAGCCTAAGCAACTATCGGTTGGTACTCTTGCGTGATCCATGAGTGAAGTGCCAGTCCCTTGGCACGCTAGCGCAAAATAATTGCAGGCTGTTATTTATCATAATTCTAATTTGGATCCTTGCAGACACTGGCACGTCGAATCATCTCGCCTTGTTGTTACATAACGACTTTATCTAAACACGCGACAGGAAGAATCCGTGAAAACGAGATCATTAATTCCCAACCTGTTATATGACAGTACCCGCGCTGTTCTGGCAGTTGTAGTTGCCTGCACAGTGCTGTATCCGGGGTGGTCGCAGCACTGCGCGGCGCATGAGGTCGATCACTACACCGTCCCCGATGAAGACGACGCGTTTGTCGATCTGGGGGATTACCTGAACACCTACTTTATCAATGCGATCAAAGAAGGTGTCCGCCGCACCAACAAACGTATCGATCTTAAACTCGGCAATGACGGTTCACGCTTCGCCCCGGATGAGCCCAAGTACGGCGCAGGCGAGTTGAAGACGTACGACACGGCCCCGGGCACAACCACGCTGGCTTACCTCCAATCTGAAAGGGCGGTCGCCCACTACGTCCGGCGGTCGATACCCGATGCGGTCACACTGATCGAAGGCATGGAGCGCGAGCTACACCGCGACTCGTTCAAAGCGATTTACCCCGACGGCATCACCGCGTTCCATCCTTCGGACTTCGACTGTGTCTACGCCAAGGTCCACTTTCCGTTGGACCCTCGGTCGCTGTTCCGCATCTGGCGGTCCTCCACCTTCAAAGCCTATGACAGCTACCTCGGCACCGACAAGATCGGGCACTTCGTAGACATGGGCTATCACTACTACCAGGGCTACCACCGCATGCGTGCCCGGGGCCTTGGCCCTCGCAAAGCGATGCACGATTCGTACATCGCGGTCAACAGCGGCCTGCTCAGTGAGAAGTCCGTCCTGGGCTACGTCTCGGCTGGGGCCTACTCCAATGCCGACATGGCGTCGAACTACGTGGGCTGTCTGTTCTACCGCAACCTCACCGAGCCGATCCGGCTCAAGGGCAAGCTGCGCCCCGCGGCCGTGGTCCGGGACGGCGACTATTGGAAGCTCAACGACCACGTCAAGGGCGAGCCGGACTTTTTCAGCTGGTTCATCTCCGATCACTATGACGAGGCCCTGAACCCCAGCCACTACGAGAAGGGCATGCAGAAAGCCATGCGCCGCGCGATCGAGGACCGCCTCGAACGTCTGATGGAGTGGTACGCCCAGAATAATGGCGAGCCCCAGCCGGCGGGCTACTTCCGCTACAAGGTGCTGGACCTGGCGACCTACTACAACCTCGATTACGGCCATTCCCGCAAGTTCGACGAGCTTCTGGACCTGGACCGCATCCGCGAAGGTCAGCAGCCCTAAGTTAGAGACACCAGAACCGATTCCATCATATTGTCATCATGGTGCTTACAAACACGGATGGCGAACCGGTCCATTCAACCCCTCTATATCACATCGCTCAAGTCACCCCCCGCCAAGGGTCGATAACCCTTTAGCGGGGCAGGATATCCCTGTACCCACGCATTGAGGCATCCCCATGGGCACCATCACCACAGGCACCGGGCTGGTCAGCGGCATCGATATTGCCGGCCTGGTCGATCAGTTGATGGCGATCGAGGAGCGGCCCAAGCAGCTCATCGAGCAGCGTAACGCCGTCCTGACCGCCCAGCAGACCGCCCTACAGGACGTCAACTCCAGGCTGCTCGCCCTGAAGTTCAACGTGGACTCGCTGACCGGCTCCACCACCTTCAACGCAACCACGGCCACGACCAGCAACGAGAACGTCCTGACTGTCTCCAGCGGCGCGGGGGCTGTGCCCGGGAACTACAGCTTCACCGTCGACAAGCTCGTCCAGAGCCAGCAGGTCCTGACCAAGGGCTTCAAGGACATCGACGATACTTCCGTCGGCTCGGGCACGCTCACCTTCGAGAAGGGCAACGCCCGGCTGGACAGCAAGACCCGGCTGGCGGACCTAAACGGCGGGGCCGGGGTTGAGCGCGGGTTGATCCGAGTGACCGACCGATCCGGGGCGGTGGGACTGATCGACCTCTCCCGAGCCGTCACGGTCGACGACGCCATCCTGGCGATCAACAGCGCGACCAACGTCTCGGTCCGCGCCACAGTCACCGGCGACGGTCTGACCATCACGGACAACACCGGGCTGGGCTCGGGTGACCTGACGATCACCAACGCCGGGCTCAGTGATACGGCGAGTAGCCTCGGGATCGCCGGCACGGATAGCTCCGGCGCAATCACCGGCACACAGATCAACGTCCTGGGTGATGACACCGCACTGGCTTTCGTCAACGATGGGCAGGGCGTCGACATCCGCAGCGACAACGTCGCAGAGTTCACCATCACCGACGGGGGCGGGACGGACTACGACATCAACCTGCTGAACGAGACCACGCTCGGCGAGGTCGTTGACACCATCAACGCCGCAACGGGCGGGGTGGTGGTCGCCGCGATCGCCGCCGACGGGGTAAGTCTGACGCTGACTGACTCAAGCGGCGGCGCAGGCACGCTCAGTGTCGCTGCCGGTTCAGGCAGTAGCACCGCCGCTTCCGACCTGGGGCTGGTCGGCGCTGATGATGATGGAGATAGCGTCCTGGGTGGCAACCGTATCGTTTCCAATATCAACTCACGCCTGCTTACCAAACTCAACGGCGGTGACGGCATCGGCAACCTCCGCGTACTGTCAACTTCCACACCCTTGGCAGACCTATTCGATGGGGCAGGTGTAACCACGGCCGGCCTTAAAGAGTTGGTTATTTTTGACCGTAATGGATCCGGGTACACGATCGATCTGGACCCTTCGACCACGGCAGGCGACCTAATCGGCCTTGTTGATGCCGGGACCGGCGGCAACGTCACCATGTCGATCAGCGGGAATAGTTTTGTACTCACCGATAACACCGGTGGGGCGGGCAATCTGAGAGCCTATGATAATCCTGGATCCGGCTCAACGATCGTTGCGGATCTGGGACTTACGGTTGACGCAGCCGTGATCTCCTTCACCGGTGCGGACACCTTCCCCGTTGCCACCGAGCAAGGGGCCGGGTCAATCAATATCACTGACAGGGACGGCACGTTATTTACTGTCGATATGAGTAGCGCCAAAAGCGTGAGTGACGTAATCGACGGGATTAACGACGCCGCCGATACGTCTGGAGCGGGAATCTCTGCCAGCCTTAACCGGGCCGGCAACGGGATCAAGCTTACCGACTCGACCGGCGGCAGTGGCGACATTATCGTCGCCGATGTTGACTCAACAACCGCCGAAGACCTGGGCCTACTCGGCACCTTCTCTGATGACGAGGTCGACTCCGGCAACCTCCAGTACCAGTACATGACCCTCGGTACTCGGCTGGACACGATTGGGTTCGTCGCGGGCAACATCAGCATCACCGACTCGACCGGCGACACCGCCACCGTCAGCTTCCAGCAGGGCGAGGCGACCATCGCCGACATCCTCCAGGACATCAACGGCGCGGGCCTGGAGATCAACGCCCGGATCAACGACAACGGCGACGGGATCATCATCGAAGACACCAACACCGGCACACAGTCCGTCGCGATAAGCGTCGAGGAATCCGGCTCCAGCACCGCCGCCAGCCTGGGTCTTCTGGGTGCCGCCTCCGCCGCGGGCGAGGACTTTGACGGCAGCTTCGAGACCACCGTCGAATACACTTCCGATGCCATGACCGGTGCCACACTGCTCAGCGCCCTGAAGTCAGGCAACGGGATCGACTACGAAGCCTCGGCCATCGACTTCACGATCACCACCACCGACGGGACCGAGTACGACATCGACCTGACCGCGGGCATCACCACCGTGCAGGAACTGATCGACCTGATCCACACCACAACGAGCAACAACGTCACGGTCGCGATCAATGAGGACGGCAACCGGCTGCAGGTCACCGACAATGCCGGCGGGGCGGGGCGGCTGCTGTTTGAATCCAAGAACAGCTCCGAGGCCCTGGGCGACCTGGGCTTCGATGATGCGGATGTTGACAACCCGGACTTCAGCAAGTCCAGCAAGCTGGTCAGCGACACCACGCTCGGCGACCTGGTGGACCTGATCAACGAGTCCGACGCCGGCGTCAGCGCCGCGGTTATCAACGACGGATCGTCCGGGACGCCGTACCGTATGATCTTCTCGTCGGACACGACCGGCAGCGCCGGGGCGTTTGTCTTCGACGACGGCGGGGCGGGCTTCAAGGCCTCGACCTTCTCCGAGGCGCAGGACGCGGTCGTGTTCTACGGCTCATCCAACCCGGCTGTCGCACAGATCATCACCTCGACCAGCAACACGCTTGAAGACGTCATCCCCGGCGCGAGCATCGACCTGCTCTCGACCAGCGACACACCCGTGCAGGTCACGGTCAGCGAGGACAACGCGGCTGTCACCGCCGCGGCGACTGCTTTTGTCGAAGGCTTCAATGGGTTGATGGATACGATCGATACCTACGACTCGTACAACGCCGAAACCGAGGAACGCGGCCTGCTGCTGGGCGACTCGGCGGTCATCCAGCTGAAGAACCAGCTGTTCGCAAGCATCACCCGGCAAAACAGCGAGGTGTCCGGGACGTTCAACTCGCTGGCAGAGGTCGGCATCACCGTTGGCTCCGGCGGGACGCTCCGGCTGGATTCCAGCAAGCTCACCAACGCGCTGGCAACCGACCGTGAAGCGGTGAAGAACCTGTTCACCTTCAAGACCACCGAGACCGACGAGGACGGCGAGACCGTCACCACCGCCCGCGGCGTCGGCATCATCATCGACGACCTGCTCGAACGCCTGACCGACACGGACACGGGCATCATCGAGAGCCGGGTGGCGACGCTGACCCGGCAGATGGACCTGAACAACGATCGCATCGAGACGATCGACGAGGCGCTCGCCGCCAGACGGGCCCGCCTCGAGGCGCAGTTCCTCGCAATGGAGCAGGCGTTGGCAGGTCTTCAGGAACAGAGCAGCGCCCTGGCGAGCCTACAGGCCCTTGGTGCTCAGGCGGCCAGCAGCGTTGGCGGATGACGCTGACCAACCGTACGTCCGCGATCGCTTATCGGTCTAACCACAACCACTTAGCTAACGCCCACCGGTGATCCCAGCCGATAGGTTAGTTGTCGGAGGGAGCTGTTCCGCCCGTTCGTGAAGGAAGCCTGAGCCCGATGAGTCAGAAGCCGGTCAATCCGTACCTAAAGACCAAGATCATGACCGCCAGCCCTGAGGAGCTGCGGTTGATGCTGTATGACGGGGCCCTGAAGTTCTGCCGGCAGGCCAAGACCTCGCTGGAAAAGAAGAGCTACGAGGACAGCTACAACAACCTGATGCGGGCGCAGAAGATCGTGCTCGAGCTGAGCACCAGCCTCAACCACGACGCCGACCCGCAGCTCTGCCAGCGCCTCAGCGCGCTGTACACCTACGTCTACCGCCTGCTGGTCGACGCGAACATGAAGCGCGAAACCGAGATCGTGGACGAGGCGATCAAGCTGATCGAGTACGAACGCGAGACCTGGCAGATGCTCATGAAGAAGCTCGCCGGCGAAGGCAAGCCCAGCGACACGTCCATCACCACCGCTCAACAGACCGCCATCAGCAGCCTGTCACAGAGCGCGTAAGCGATACATTGAATAATCAGCGCAACACACCGTCCCGGTTAAGCCGGGTTCGCTGTATTGCTTTTTGGGCAGGAACACGGCATCACCAGCTGATGTGGCTCCAAAGCCGGCGCGCGGCGTGCGTCACCAGCAGGGCCGCGCACATCAATCCTGCGGCCGCCTGGCCGGGCGGGAGGTTCCAACGGTGGCTCACCCATAAGCCGAAGAAACCGAGTATGGCCGCGAGGATGGGTGATAGCACGAACAGGCTGCGCACCTCTCCGCAAAGCTGCTTGGCGATCATGACGGGCAGCGCCAGAGCCCCGAAGGTAAACAGAACACCCGTCGAGCGAACGGCCAGGCCCACACTAAATCCTGAGACGATCGCCAGCGCGACGTTCCAACGTGCGACCCGGATCCCGATCGCCGACGCCATCACGGGGTCGGACAGCAGCAGGATCAGCGGCCGCATCAAACACAAGCCGGTCACGACCATGGCGGCTAGCAATGCTGAGAACAGGTACACGTCCAGCCACGTCGCGCCGACCACGGACGAGACCTGCAGGCGTCTGACCTGCTCCATCCCCGCGGGTGCGTGAGCAAGGAACAGGACGGCCAGTGATCCGGCGGTCACGAAGACCCACGCGGTCCGCTCATCGCCGTCCAGGCGTCCCCCCTCGGCCCCCAGGCTCTCGCGGCCGCCGAGCATTGTGTACATCGCCGCCAGCACCGCCGCCCCGATCACGACGGCGTCACGGGCCCCTGCGCCCAGCCCGCCGTTGATATGCGATCCCATGATGAAGGCCATCAACGCATACCCCATCAGCGAGGTCTGTGCGACCGCGACAGCCATAAAGAGTTGTCGCCTGGCGGTCGCCAACACCCCAACGATTGCAAGCACCGCCGCCGCCAGTAGCGTGAGCGTGTAGGGACGCAGAAACAATGGCCACGAGTCGAAGAACTCCATTACGCGTTCAATGCCTTTATCTGTGGGCGGCCATCATCACCCGTTTCGACCGACAAGGGGACACCGAAGGTGCGTCCCAGCGTATCACTGGTCAGGACGTCGTCGAGTTCCCCGCTGATGACAGCGCCGCCTCTGAATAGCGCTGCGTGGGTCGCGTGTCGTGTCACGATGTGTAGGTCATGCGTCACGAAGACGATCGTCACGCCGTAGGTCGTGTGCATGTCGGCGAGTACCTCGAGCACGGTCGCGGCGGCCGCCAGGTCCAGGCCCGCGGTGGGTTCATCGACGATCAGTACCTGGGGGTCACGGATCAGGGCCCGCGCGAGCAAGGCCCGCTGTTTTTGTCCGCCTGATAGCGTCCAGTAGTTCTGATCTCGCGATGCACTCAGGCCCACGATCTGGAGCACGCGATCGAGTCGGCTGCGACGCTTCTGGGCATGGGTCGACACGCCCGCCAGGCCGGAGAGGATGAACTCCCGCACGGACGTGGGGAGGACGGGGTTCAATTCAAGTCGCTGTGGGACGTAGCTGACGCGCCCTTGGGCGAAGACCTCGCGGTTGCGGTAGAGGCGGCCGCGCCGGGGACGCATGGCCCCCAGGATGGCTTTGATCAGCGTGGTCTTGCCTTCGCCGTTCGGGCCCAGGAAGCACCAGAACTGCCCGGGATTGATCGCCAAGCTGACCTTATCCAGCACGGGCGTCTTGGTGTAGCCCAATCGGACACCGATCATTTCGACGATCGGCTTGATGGGCGGAGGGGCCGGCTCCGATTGGGGCTCGTCTTCCGCTTCAGGCTTCGTGGCTAGTGGCGTCTGCGTCATGAGGAGCTTGGCTATTAGTTGCCGGCCTGGGAACTGACGGCCTCGAGCAGTTGCTTTGCGTTGTGGTTGACGAAAGTCAGGTAGCTGTCGGTATCCGGCCGGCCGCCGGGCTGATTCGCCATCAGCACGATGTCTGATCCGGTCGCTTCGGCCACGAAAGCGGCGTGCTTCGGTTCGAAGTACTGCACGGTCAGGATCGTCCGGCAGTTTGCTTCTTTCATCTGTGCGATGACCTGCTCCAGGTGTGGGGTGGTCGGGGGCACGCCGGGCTTCGGCTCTAGGTAGCTGAGCACCCTGACGCCGTAGCGCCGAGCGAGGTACGGCCAGAGATCGTGGTCGCCCACAACCGGTGTGTCCGTGTAGGGACGTAAGGCGCCGAGCCAACCGCCGAGCGATTCAGGATCCTCCTTGAGGTGTGGGAAGGCGTCGAACTGGTTGGTCTCAATGGCGATCGCCAATTCCTCCAGTTGTGAAGCATCGACCTTCCCGGCGACATCCTCACCTACCAGGGCGACGATGATGCTGTCGGAGAACGTGTCGGCGTTCTGCTTGAATTCGGACGCCAGGTCGGGGCGCAACTCGGATAGCTTCTCAGCGATCGCCTGGGCGGCTTTGACACCTTCGACCGGGTCGGCGAGGAAGTGGGGGTTGTCCTCGGGATGGAACGAACCGGGCACGCCACGGCCTTCGGGGCCTGCGATGGTACGCATGTTGACGGACAGATCGAGGTGGCTATCGCCGCCGGGCATGAGGTCGGCGTTCCCGACCTGATCCAGCATGGCGGGGAGCCAGGCATCTTCCAGCCCCAGCCCGACGACCACGAGCAGGTCCGCTTCGGCCAAGGCGGTCACCATCGACGGCGTGGCGTTGACCACGTGCGGGTCGTCTTGCCCTTTCACGAAACCGGTGACACTGACCGAGGCCCCGCCCACTTCCTTCACCAAGGCGCCGACGTCGGTAGAACTGACACACACCTTCAGAGCGCCCTCGCTTGCGGCGGCGGGTTCTGAATCCTCACGGCCACAGCCGGCCAGCATCACAAAACTCAGCGCCATCAAGCAGGTCAGAAACCGGGCTCGCTTAAAAATGCATCTCATCGTTTCTGTTCCTTTTTACGGTTTGATCCGGTCAGTCAATACACCTATGCCGCTATCGCATCTCGACGCGGGCCCTGACATCTAATCGGGCTGCGCTGCCTGTGGCGAGCCCCGGACCGATCGGTTGTAGACCAGGGGAATCGTGGTTTGCCCGCCCATATCTCGGGGCCGAACTTGATGATGATATATCATTATCAATAAGCGTCAAGGGGACGCTGTCCGCACGGGATTCAGGTCCTCAGCCTCCGGGGATGATGCAAGGTGTTCGTATTGTGGGCTCTGGAGCGTATCGTCACAGCGACGAAAGGCAGTGTGTAGGTGGGCGGTCGGCCTAATCATCCACGAAGTTGGAGATCATCAGGACGATCACACCCGCGGCCAGCAGCGAGCCGGGGATGATGGTCAGGTACAGGTCCATCATGTCCTTGAGCATGAAGAAACTGCCGGCCGCGCCCATACAGATCAACGTGCCCAGTGTGATCAGGCAGAGCTTCTTGTTGAGGATGACTCGGTCGCCCTCGCGGTACCACAGGCTGAAGGCGCGCTTGGTGGAGTCGGCATCGTCCTCCTCGCCCTGAGCCCCGCTGCACGCCCGCCAAGGAACCAACTCACGCCAACGGTTGTCCTGTTCGAGGTAGCTGACGAAGAGTTCCGCCGTGGTCTGAAGCGGGACCAGCCGTTCGGCGGCGCGGAAGTAACGGTTGGCGTCGCCCTCGCGATAAAGCACCTTGAAGCCCGTCTCCGGCGTCCCCGAACACTGCAGGTAATGCCCCGGCCCCTTCATCAAAACGAAGTCATCCTTCGGGTCATACATCCTTTGCAACCGATCACGCAGGTCCGCCGCCGTGGGATACCCCGCGACCGGCATGCCGGCGATGAAGAGCTTGAAACGCGATGCCAGAGCCGCTTGTATATTCATTGGAGCCTCCCGGTCATGCGTTGTTGATCCCTAATCATCGACCCATCCCGACACGACCATCATGGTAAAGCCGATGGCCATGATCGTACCGACGCCCTTGTATGTGTGCTGGCTTGCACTGCTGTCCATTAGAAAGAAACAGGCCACACCGCCAAGATTCAACAGCAGACCGCCCGCCATGAGACAGAACTTCTTATTAATCACAAGCGTGTTGCCTTCGCGTTGGAGAAGGCGGAACTTTTTTTTATCCATCGACTTTCGGTCCCCGCTCGCGACGGCAGAATCATCTACAGGCACCCACGGGATCATGCCTTTCCAACGATTGTCCTCCTGAACATAGCTCGAGAACAATTCGACTACCAACTTAGATTCAATGCTGTCGCTGATGCTTCGGAAGTGGCGGTGCCGTCCACCTTCACAATACTCGAGCTGATACCCGGTCTGACGTGAACCGGAACACTTCAAGAAACGCTGGGGGCCACACTCTAGTACGAGACGTCCATTCGACGACTGGTCAAGCATCAGCAAGGTCTGATGGATGTCGTTGTATGTGGGACGCCCCACGACGGTGTGTTCGCCAAGCGTCAGCCGGAAAACGTTAGTCGTTGCTTGTGTGATAGACATGCCGCACCCCCTGTTTTCACCGGGCCCCGTTCCCCCCGGTAAAGCCCGGGGCGGTATGCAGCGGATTATAACCCGGCGGCTTGGCGGGCGCGCTGGGTGATCTCGGCGACTTTGGCCTGGGCGGCTTCAGCGCCGTCGGCGAGGACCTTGTCGACGTAGCCGGGATCGTTCATCAATTCCTCGCGGCGTTTGCGGGCTTCGCCGAAGTGGTCGAGGATCAGCGCGAACAGGGCCTGTTTGGCGTGGCCGTAGCCCATGCCGTCTTCGCCGCTGGCACGGTAGCGGTCTGCTAAATCCAAAGTCCGGGGGTCGTCGCGGCCGGCGAGGCCGCGGAAGATCTGGAAGACGGTGCAGGTCTCGGGGTCCTTGGCCTCCTCGACCGGGGTCGAGTCGGTCGTGATCTTCATGATCCGTTTACGCAGCGGCTTCTCCGGCATGAACGGGTCGATGTCGTTGCCGTAGGACTTACTCATCTTCTGCCCGTCGACACCCGGGAGGACTTCGGCATCGCCGCGCAGCTTGTAGGCGGGGACCTTGAAGACCTCGCCGTAGGCGTTGTTGAACTTCTGGGCGAGGTCGCGGGTGATCTCGACGTGCTGGACCTGGTCCTTGCCGACGGGCACGAGGTCGGGATCGACGCTGAGGATGTCGGCGGCCTGAAGGATGGGGTACGTGTACAGCCCGACCGACGCCGGCAGGCCGCGGGCGGTCTTGTCCTTGTAGGTCGTGGCCTTATCCATCTGGCTCTTGGGGCACATGCACGCGAGCAGCCAGGCCAACTCGGTGACCTGCGGGACGTCCTGCTGGAGGTAGATGTTCACGTGCGGGTGGGCGACGGGGTCGAGGCCGAAGGCGAGGTAATCGATGACGACCTGGCGCGTGTTCTTGCGCAATTCCTCTGCGTCGCGCGAGCTGGTCAGCGCGTGGTACGAGGCGACGAAGACGAACATCTCGTGGTCGGCCTGCATGTCTACAAACTGCTTGATGGCACCGGCGTAGTTGCCGATGTGCAGCTGGCCGGAGGGTTGGATGCCTGAGAGGACGCGTTTCATAGGTCGGTGTTCGGGTATCGGGTTTCGGGTATCGGATCAGAGTGCAGAGTGTACTGCATCGCAGAACTGTTTGATGAGCTCGGGGTCTTTGACGCCGCGCGATGACTCGACGCCGGAGGCGACGTCCACGGCGTAGGGCTTGATGATGCGGATCGCGTCTGTGACGTTGCCGGGGTTGAGCCCACCGGCGACGACGATAGGGGGCAGGCCTGATTTGTCGAGGTTGGCAAGCGCTTCCCAGTCGAAGACCCGGCCGGAGCCGCCGGAGAGTTCGCCGGGGGCGGTCGGGGCGTCGATCAGCAGGGCGGCAACGTGGTCAGGCGGGTCGCGCCAAGCATCGATCCGCTCGAATTCAAAGGGGACAGCCTTAAAGACACTGACGTCGGCGAGCTGGTTGACGAAGTCGCGGTCTTCATCGCCGTGCAGCTGGACGATCTTGAAGTCGGCGTTGTCGAGTACCTCGCGGATGAACTCGATGGGCTGATTGGCAAAGAGTGCGACGGGCTGGACAGTCATGGAGGCCAGACAGATCTCGGCCACCAGGTTCCGGGCCTCGGCGATCTGCAGCTGCCGTGGTGAGCCCTCGATGAAGTTCAGGCCGATGTAGTCGGCTCCGGCGTCGATGGCGGAGCGGGCGTGGTCGGGTTCCCGGATACCGCATATTTTGATCTTGGTTTTTGGCATGACAACTCCAGTTTAGCGGTCGAGTTTACTCGGCCATGCGGGAGCAAGCTCCCGCGCTAAACGGTGTGGTGTTATTCGACGCGCTCCAGTCGGGCGTACTGGAGGATCAGGGTCTTGGTGCCGGCGGTATTGAAGGCGATCCGTGCGCGGGTGTGCGAGCCGGTGGGGTGGATGTCGATGACGCGGCCGAGGCCGAACTGTGGGTGTCGGACCAGTGTGCCCGGCGGGTAGAGCGCGGCTTCCCGGCCGGCGAGTGAGCGCTGGGTCAGGCCGTCGGCGAGGCTGTCGGTGTCGTCCTCGGTGGCGTCGATCTCTTCCATGCAGTCTTCGGGCATCTCGCGGAAGAACCGGCTGGGGATGGTGGCGTTGCTCATGCCGAAGACGGTGCGGTAGCGGGCGTGGGTCAGGTAGAGCTGGCGCATCGCGCGGGTGACGCCGACAAAGCAGAGCCGGCGTTCTTCTTCCAGTTCGTGCTGGTCGGCGTTGGCGCGCTCGTGCGGGAGCAGGCCGTCCTCGACGCCGATCATCGCGACGACCGGGTACTCCAGGCCCTTCGCGGCGTGCAGCGTCATCAGCGTGACCGCGCCCTGGTCGGGATCGACCGCGTCGACATCGCTGACCAGGCTGATGCGTTCGAGGAAGGCGAGCAGCTTCTCGCTTAACGAGGGCGTGTGGTCCCCGCCGTCGAGTTCGATTTCAAGCTCGAACTCCTGCTCGAACTGCTGGGCGCTACTGACGAGTTCGCCGAGGTTGGCCAGGCGTTCGTGGTCGGGGTCGGACTTATCGTTTCGGCAGTGGTCCTCCAAGCCGGATTGGCGCAGGACATCCTCGACGAAGCCGCGAAGCGTCGTGGAGGCGATCGGGTCGGCGACGATGGTTTGCTCGCTCTCGCCGAAGCCGGCGGCGTTTCGCCAGGTATCCAGCAGCTTGCCGAACTTGGCGACGCTGGTCTGGGCCCGGGTGTTGACGGCGGTGAGCTTGAGCGGATCGCCGAGCAGCGTGTCGATCGGGACGTTGTTGGCCAGGCAATAAGCCTGCATCGCCTTGACGGTCTTGTCGCTGATACCGCGTGTCGGGGTGTTGATGATCCGCAGCAGGCTGACCTCGTCGGCGGGATTGACGACGCAGCGCAGGTAGGCCACGGCGTTCTTGATTTCCTGACGCTCGTAGAAGGCCGTGCCCCTTGCGATCTGGTAGGGGATGCCGGCGTCGCGCAGCGCGTCTTCCATCACACGGCTGAGGCTGTTGATGCGGTAGAACACAGCCATCTGCCCCCAGGCGGTGTTGCCGTCGTCGTGCAACTCGCGGAAGGTGTTGACGATCCGGTTGGCCTCGTGGCGTTCGTCGGTGCAGGTGATGACCTGGACGAGTTCGCCTTCGTCGTTGTCGGTCCACAGGTCCTTGTGCTTGCGCTTGGAGTTGTTCTGGATCAATCCGTCGGCGAGCGCGAGGATGCGCTTGGTCGAGCGGTAGTTCTGCTCCAGCCTGACGACGTTGGCGTCGGGGTAGTGGGCCTCGAAGTCGAGGATGTTCTTAATGTTCGCGCCGCGCCAGCCGTAGATGGACTGGTCGGGGTCGCCGGTGGCGCAGATGTTCTTGTGCCGATTGGCTAGCGCATTGGCGATCATGAACTGGGCGTGGTTGGTGTCCTGATACTCGTCGATCATGACGTACTGGTAGCGATCCTGCAGCTGCTTGAGCACGTCGGGGTGCTCGCGGAGCAGCTGCACGACTTTCAGCAGCAGGTCGTCGAAGTCCATCGCGTGGTTGCGCGTGAGGATCTCGGTGTACTTGGTGTAGACCTTGGCGACGGTTCGGCTGTAGAAGTCGCCGGCGAGTTTTTCGTAGGCCTCGGCATCGACCAACTCGTTCTTCGAGTTGCTGATCGAGCTGAGGATACCGCCGGGCGGGAAGTTCTTGGTGTTGATCTCCAGGTCGTTGAGCGCCTGCTTGACGGCCCGCTTCTGGTCGGTGGTGTCGTAGATCGAATAGCCCGGCGGGAGTCCGAGCCGGTCGGCGAAGATGCGGAGGATGCGGGCACACAGGCTATGAAACGTGCAGACGGTCAGTGCGCGGGCCTGGGCCTCGCTGACCAACTCGGCGGTCCGCTGGTGCATTTCCCCGGCGGCTTTATTCGTGAACGTGATTGCCAGCACCTGCCAGGGTGGGATGCCGACCCGTGTGACCAGGTGGGCGACCCGGCTGGTGATGACGCGCGTCTTGCCGGAGCCCGGGCCGGCGAGGACCAGCAGAGGCCCGTCGACATGCGTGACCGCCTCCCGCTGGGGCGCGGTGAGCCCGTCGAGTAGGGGGTCTGTGTGCGTTGATGTCTCCGAATCGGCCATAGGTAAGAAGTTTAGCAGGGATGGCCGGGGGATTGGGGCGTCGTGGTGCTTGGGGTGTTGAGGATGGCATCCAGGCCCGCGCGGAAGTCGGGGAAGGCGGGGGACCAGCCGGTGCGGCGGCACGTGACAGTGTTGTCCAGGGCCTTGTTCGCGGCCCGCGCCAAACGGTCGGCGTTGAGCCCGAAGCGCGCGGCGGCGACCTGATGATCGATGATGCTGGGCGGGGCGACGCCGAGTTGATCCGCCAGGTGTTGGTAGTAATCGATGCGCGGCACGGGATGTCCGTCACATCCCAACTCGATTCGACTAGCCTCGCTGGTTGCGGTCATCGCCAGGAGCAGGCGTGCGGCATCGTCAACGTGTATCAGATTCAGCAGCGCCTGTGGATTCCCGATCAGGGGCGCACCTTCCAGCAGCGCTCGCTGGCCGATGATTCTCCCCGGGCCGTAGAGCCCGGCGAGGCGCAGCACGTTGAAGTTCGCGCCCGCATCCAGCCACAGCTTCTCACCGGCGAGCAGCAGTTCGGCCCGTTCGCCGTTGGGCGTAGGGGGTGAATCGGCATCGACCCGTCCGCCGTCCGTCTGGCCGAAGACGGCGGAACTGGAGACCATGACCGCGCGCCGAACGGTTGCCTGCCGCAGGGCTTTGATGATGTGAGCGGTCCCGCCGAGCACGATGTGCCGTGTGGAAGGTGAGCCGTCGAGCCGACCGGGCGGGACCATTAGATAGACGTCGAGTGATTCGGCGTCGAGCGCGGGTTTTAGTGAGGCAAACGTGACCGGCTGAGTGATCGACAATAGCAGCGGACGGACACCGAGTTTTGCAAGGCCGGCGGCGCGGGTTTCACTGCGTGTCGTGCCATAGACGGTGACGCCTTGTTCGATGAGGCGGATCGCCAGGTGTTGTCCGAGATAGCCGCAGCCGACGATCAGTGCGGCTTGTGAATGCGGCGTGTTTCGATCCAGAGGGGGCAAGCGTCGGCTCCGTGCGACGTGTTCATGACAAGGCTAGTTCAGTGCCAGGCCTTGTTCGCTGACGCACGGGCCGTAGGTCTGTGCCTGGGAAAGGGTCTTGCGTGTGTTGACCAGGTGCCGGCTGAGCCATTCGGCCCGCTGACACGGGCATGGCTGCTCGAGCATCGCGTAGCGTTCGTCGGTACACCGGCATAGCGTCAAAACCATCTGGTCCAGCAGCGCGACCGTGGGGATCTCCCGGCTGATCCAGTTTCGCACTGCCTGGACCTGTGACCACTGTTTGAGCAGCGGGTCGGACAGCAGCTTCTCGATCTTGTCACGGCAGGGCTCAAGGTCGATCTCCATCGGCCGCTCCGGTTCCATGGTCTCGATCACCGCCCGGCGGTAAGGCTTCTGGACGACCTCCTCGATCACACGGGCCCGGCAGATGCCCTGCAGGAGGACGTTGTACCGGCCGTCGGGCAGCAGCTCGTGCTGGACGATGTAGCCGACACAGACACACGGCCGGATCGGCGGGCTGTTGTGGTAGTCCTCGCGCCAGGTGTCACCCTGGAAGGTGGCCATCGCGATCAGCCCGTTGCCGTCCAGGGCACAGCAGACCATCTCCCGGTATCGCTGCTCGAAGATGTGCAGCGGTGTGATGGTATGCGGCAGGAGCACGCAATCGCTCAGCGGGAACAAGGGCATCGGGATGTTGAAGTCGATTTTCAAAGCCTTTGCCCTCCGCCGGGTTATTTACCGACGGCCTTGTCTTTGCTCTTTTGCTGGCGCTGCGCACGCAATAGCGGTTTGGGCTGATCCACCCGGACGGTGTGCCCGGGCTCGACACTGTGCGTGAGAAATGCGCCGCCGTTGATCACGCAGCCTTCGCCGATGACGGTTTCGCCGCCGAGTATCGTGGCGTTGGCGTAGATGGTCACGTTGTCTTCGATCGTTGGGTGGCGTTTCATGCCGCGCCAGCTCTGCCCGCCCTTGGTGGATAGCGCGCCGAGGCTGACGCCCTGGTAGATCTTGACGTTGTTGCCGATGGTGGTGGTTTCGCCGATGACGACGCCGGTGCCGTGGTCGATGAAGAATGACTCACCGATGACGGCACCGGGGTGGATGTCGATCCCCGTTTCGCAATGCGCGACCTCGGTCATAATGCGCGGGATGAGCGGCACGCCGAGCTTGTAGAGCTCGTGGGCGGCGCGCTGGATAAAGATCGCGTCGATCCCGGGGTAGCTGAAGATCGCCTCGTCGGTGCTGTTGGCGGCGGGGTCGCCATCGAAGGCGGCTTGCACGTCCAGCGCCAGCCGGCGCCTAAGCTCGGGGATGGTCGCAAGGAACAGGTCGGTGAGTTCACGGGACTTGCACTTGCAGTTTTCGTCCGCGGGGGCGGCGGTGCCGTCGCCGACGTTCTTCTTGTAGCACAGGGCCTGGAGGACCTGCTCATGCAGGACGACCTGGACCTTGGTCAGCAGCTCGCCGATGTGCCAGCGTGCGTTGTCCGGCGTGACGGGCTGGTCATCAAAGAAGCCGGGGAAGACGATCTTGCGCAGCAGCTCGATGAAGTCGATCACCCGGGCCCGTTTGGGGAGGAAGGCCTGGTTGATGTGCTGGAGGTGGTCTTCCGGCCCGTAGCTATCGATCAACTGATCGACCAGGCCCTGGATGAGGCTGTGGTGCTCGTCCGGCGCGGCGGCGGGGTGTTCTGGGGGTTGCTCGGTCATCTCTTTACTATAGTCCTCGGCTGATCCTACCGCATAGTAGGCACAAAAAAACGGCCCGTCCGAGCAGAACAGGCCGTCTGAAAAAGCGATTCCACGCCCTATATCTCCCCAGGCGGTGCGGAACTTGCTCGAACCCCAATTTAAGGTGGGTGCGTTCCCGAGTCGTCCCGACCTTCCACTCAATGGAGGCTTGGCCATCGCGCCCGATCAACGCTCCCTTGGGGTTCATAAAGGTTCGAGCAAATATGCCGCACGAAGTATCGCCCAAGGCTAGATCGCGGTCTTCACTTTACAGCCTCAATTATACGACACAGCGCCCCGGGGTCCACAAGAATCTGCGGATATTGGTGACTGTGGATAAATGGATAACGCCGGAGCCTGAACCCTGTTCAAAGTGTGTTAAAAGGGGTTGAAATCAGCTCGCGCCTCGGACACGCGGCGGGACCTTCAGGACCATGCCGGCCTGGATGGCGTTGGGGTTGTCACCGATCTTGTCGCGGTTGAAGTTGTAGATCGTGCGCCAGAGCGTCGGGTCGTCGTAGAACTTTTCTGCGACTGTCGAGAGGCTGTCGCCGGGGCGGATGGTGTAGGACTTCACGCCCTCGGGGCCGGCGGGGACCGGCTCGGTTTTTTCCGGCAGCGCCTCGATGGCCGGGAGCTTGAGTTCCTGCCCAACACGCAGACGCGTGGGATCGACGGTGGGGTTGGCTTGGGCGATGTCGAACCACTTGGACTCGTCGCCATAATGCGTATCGGCGATGGAGCTGAAGGTGTCGCCGGACTGGACGGTGTATTTGCCGCCCTTGAAAGCGGACGTGGCAGCAGGCGTATCTGACGGCGTGTCTGACACCACGGTGGGCGGGATGACAACGGGCTTGTCGTCATTCGCAGGCGGTGTGGACGTATTGCCGAGGATGGCATCCAGCGCTGATGGGTTGACACCGGCTGCGGGCTCAGGCTCAGAGTCCGGCGGTGTGGTGATGGTCTCAGAAGGCCCCGACGGGTCGGTGCGCGTCAGCGGGATAGCGTTGGGCGATGAGCCGGCCTCTGATTCATCGGTGGCCGCGACCGAAGTTGTGTCCGGTGTGGTGTCTTCGGTGTTGTCTGGCTGGTCGGCGGCCTTGAGCCGGTTACGTACGTCATCGACCAGCGACTTGCCGGGCTTGGTGGCCGGGCCATTGCCGGACGATGTATTTTTCAGGGTGCGATTCTGCTCCGACCCGGTGGGGCGGTCCATGAGTGTGGGGCGGTCCGGCTTGTCATCGTTTGTGGTGGTGTCGGCTGTTTGGGTATCGGCTTCCGGGTTGTCATCCGAGTTTACGGTCAGGAACACCACGACGATGAGTAACGCCAGCGAAGCGACCAGCGCGATTTTGTATGACATCTTCATGTAGCAGCCTCCTTGCTAAAGGCCGCATTCTAACCACGGCCGGGGGGGGTCTGTCCAGTGGGGCGGGCGGTAATTTACCGGATAATCCCGCGGGCGTGTTTGTGTCGTGGTCCGGGGCGGGCGTAGACTAGCGGCTCATGCCCAAGCTATCCGTCATCATTTGCTGTGCGAACTCCGAGCAGACGCTGGGCCCGGCGTGCCGGAGCGTCGAGTGGGCCGACGAGCTGATCGTGGTGGATTCCGGGTCCGAGGACCGGACGCCTGAGATCGCCAAGTCCTATGCGGATCAATACGTTGTGGAGCCCTGGCGGGGCTACGGCGGGCAGAAGAAGTTTGCCGCGGAGCTGGCGAAGAATGATTGGATTTTCTTTCTGGATGGGGATGAGGAATGCTCGCCGGAGCTGGCGGCCCAGTGGCAGCGGTTCACGGCGGACCAGCTCGAGAAACTGGACCTGCTGATGGTCCCGCGGAAAAACTACATCCTTGGGCGATATGTCCGCGGCTGGTGGCCGGACCGGCTGACCCGCATCTTCCACCGCCGACGGGTGACCTGGGACGACGAGGTCCTGCATGACACCCGTGAGGCCTCGGACCCGTCCCGGGTACAGAACCTCGACGGCTGGATCGAACATAAGCGTGAATCCGATGCCGGGTTCAGCGACTACTTCTCCGGCAGGCGGATGGATGAACGGCTGATGATGGTCGCCCAGCAGATGCATGATCGGGGCAAACGGGCCAAACCCTGGGACCTGCTGCTACGGCCCTGGCTGGCGTTCATCAAGTTCTACTTCCTCAAGCGTGGCTTCCTCGATGGGGCGTTCGGCCTGCTGATCGCCCAGAAGGCGGCTGTCAGCACCCAACTGAAGTATGCCGCGCTCTGGGCCATTCAAAACGACGCACGGCCCAAGGATGACTGACCGCTTATCCCCCGGGCCCGGGCAGCCGATAAATGCTCTTCAAGGCCCCAATGTGGTATCATGAAGCAGGCGTCGACTCGATCAGGCCCATTGACAAACCGCAGGGGGAACCTCACGCCTGGGCGCCCGGCTTGCTGTAAGTGTTTGACACCCCATAGCGAAGGCGATAACTTCGACCCGCTACAAAGTATCAGGAGACGGTTGATGACCACCAAGGACTCGCGCCTGGTTGTGAGCGAGGAGGACCAGATTACCAAGGTCCGCTTCCTCGATCGCAACATCCTTGAGGAAGCCAACATCCAGCAGATCGGGGACGAGATCAGCCAGCTGATCGAGACCTCCGACAACCCCAAGCTGTTGATCGACTTCAACCAGGTCGAGCACCTGTCCTCCGCTGCGCTCGGGACGCTGATCACGATCAACAACAAGATCCGCAACAAGAGCGGTCAGCTCCGCTTGTGCAACATCGACCCGCAGATTTACGAGGTCTTTGTCATCACCAAACTCAACAAGCTCTTCCAGATCCACGAGGACGCGCCCCAGGCGGTGGCGAGCTTTAAGTAAGCCAATCTCGCCTAGAAGCCCGCGTGACTCGCCGTGGGCGTTCGACGGCGAACCAGGTAAGGTCAGTCACCGATGGGCAAGATGGTGATCCCAAGCAAGCTGACCGAGCTACCCAAAGTTCAGCAAACCATACTCGACCAGGCCCAGGCACAAGGCTTCGGCAAGGACGAGGTCTTCGCCATCCGGCTGGCCCTGGATGAGGCGATCTCCAACGCCATCCAGCACGGCAACAAGAGCGATCCCGACAAAAACGTCACCATCCAGTTCGCCTTCGACGGCGACGCCCTGACCATAGACGTCGCGGACGAGGGGCCCGGATTCGATCCCACTGACGTGCCCGACCCGACGCTCGACGAGAACCTGTGTACCCCCAGTGGGCGGGGCGTCATGCTCATCCGGGCCTACATGACCGAGGTCCGCTTCAACGAACGGTGTAACTGCATCTCCATGGTCAAGCGTAAGGGCTGCAAGCTCCCGGCCAAGGACTGACCCCCGGAAGTCCCCCGGAAGTCCCCCAAAAAGCCCCACGGAAGCCCGAAGCGCCCCTGGAATTACCCTAGGATTTACCTCGGCATCCCCGGGATGCCGACCCGGAATCCTGCCGATAGCCTTTTAGCGGCCTCTATTGGCCCATTAGGCCTGTTGGGCTATCATGTTTGTGCTGATTGTCCCGTGCCAGCCGCGGGCCGGGCGGCCTGAGACGCGAACCAACGTGACATTATCCCTGATCAATCACGACTCCCTTACCCAGCCGGCCGGTGACGCCGACGGCGAGGTGTCGGATTCTGCGCCTCACGAAGCCAGCCAGCCCGAAGACCCCGACCCGGCCAAGGGTCACGACCTGGTCGTGGCCCTGGACCTGAGCGCCCCCGACTGTGATCCCCCGGCAGAGCCCTGGCTGGGCGATCAGTTCCGGCGCATCGCCAGGCTGGCGGGGGTGGTCGACGGCCTGATCAGCCTGGTGGTGGTGGATGACGCCGAGATGACCGAGCTGCACAAGCAGTACCGCGATGAGCCGGGCACCACGGACGTGCTCACCTTTGATCTGCGCGACAATACCGACCGGCCCGCCACGACATCGGTCGAGGGCGACCTGGTCCTGTGTATGGATGAAGCCCGGCGTCAGGCCGAGCAGCGCGGGCATGACACACGGCTGGAGCTGCTGCTGTATGCCGTGCACGGCCTGCTGCACCTGCTCGGCGAAGATGACCACGATCCGGCGGCCTTCGCCAGGATGCATAAGCGTGAAGATGAACTGCTGACCCAAGCTGGGTTCGGCCCCGTTTTTGATAAAAGGTCTGACAAGGCCTGAACGTGAAGCCCGACGCGTCCCCCCTGACGCCATGGGCTTGAACCAGAGTCCTGAACAAGGACACTTATTGGGGACGGATGACCGTCGTGAATTATGCGATCGGGATCGTGATACTCGGCAGCCTGTTGGTTTGCTACTTCTCGGCCTGCAACATTGCGATGAAGACCTTGTCACGCAAGCGCCTCGCCGATCGGCTGGGCGCGGGCTATGACCCACAGCGGCTGGAACGGTTTTATCAACGACAGGCCCTGCTGCTGTTGATGACCGGGACCGTCCGCGCGGTGCTGAGCCTTGTGATCGCCCTGGCGGTTCTGTATTACTTCGAGGAGCGTTTCACCGACTGGTCGAGGCTGGCGCTGTACTTCCCGGCGTTCCTGGTAGCGGGGTCGCTTCTGAGCATCTTTGCGGTGGCGGTCCCGGTCAGTTGGGCTCGTTACCAGCGCGAGGGGCTGATTGCCATGTCGCTGCCGCTGCTGAACGTGATGCTGGTCGTCTTCAGCCCGATCGTCTGGGCGCTGCACCTGATCGACCCGGTCGTGAGGCGGATCTCCGGTATCGACCTTGCTGATGAAGACGACAGCGACCTGTCCGACGAGGTGCTGTCGGTGGTGGAAGACCACGAGGACGGCGGCGAGGTCGATGAAGCGCAAAAGGAAATGATCGAGGCGGTGTTCGACTTGTCCGAGACCGATGCCGGGCAGGTCATGACGCCGCGCACCGATGTCAAGGGCATCGAGGCCGGCGCGACACTCGAAGAGGTACGCAACGCCATCCTCCAGTTCGGGCACAGCCGGATCCCGGTCTACGACCAGACGATCGACAACATCGTCGGCATCCTCTACGCCAAGGACGTGATCAAGTATGTCGGCGAGCTTGAAGGCTTCAACCTGCGTAACACCCTGCGGGACGCGATGATGGTCCCGGAGAGCAAGAACGTCGGCGAGTTGCTGGCCGAGTTCAAAGCCAACAAGGTCCACATCGCGCTGGTGCTCGACGAGTACGGCGGGACGGCGGGGCTGGTCACCATCGAAGACATCCTCGAAGAGTTGGTCGGGGAGATCCAGGACGAATACGAGCAAGCCGAGCAGACGCCGCAGATTGAGCGCATGGACGATCAGACGCTGCGGGTGGATGCCCGTGTGGAGATCGACGACCTGAACGACGAGCTCGATGCGGAGCTTCCGGAGGATGAGGATTACGACACGGTCGGCGGGTTCGTCTTCGCCACGCTGGGCCATATCCCCAAGGCCGGGGAGTCGTTCACCTACGAGGGCATGCGGTTCACGGTTACCGAGGCCGAGCGGACCCGAGTCGTGCGTGTCGAGGTCAAGCTCGCCCAGCCGCAACGCGCCTCGGCTGACGCCGCCACGTCGAGCCAGAGCTGACCGGCTCGCGGCCCGGCCCCACGCCCGCTACACTTTCCCGCCCATGGATATCCGTCTTTACAACACGCTGACGCACGGCATCGAGCGGTTCGAGCCGATCGTGCCGGGCAAGGTCACGATGTACAACTGCGGGCCGACGGTCTACGACTACGCCCACATCGGCAACTTCCGCGCGTTCGTCTTCGCCGACGTGCTGCGTCGGTTCCTGGAACTGGCCGGGCACGAGGTGCAGCAGGTGATGAACATCACCGACGTGGGCCACATGACCGACGACCAGCTCGCCGACGGCGGGGGCGAAGACAAGATGCAGGCCGCCGCTGCGCGACTAAAAGAATCCAAGAAGCAGGGCGTCGCGCTAGTGGACAACCCCGACGATCCCTATGCCGTGGCCGAGTTCTTCACCCAGGCGTTTATCGACGATGCCAAGGCGCTGGGCCTGAAGATCGCGGACGAGTACCCCAGCCAGATGCCGCGTGCGACCGATCATGTAGCAAAGAGCATGATCCCGATGGTCAGGACGCTGATCGATAAAGGGCACGCCTACGTCGCCGACGACGGGGCGGTGTACTTCGACGTCAACAGCTTCCCGGACTACGGCAAGCTCTCCGGCAACACACTCGACCAGCTTCGCGGCGGGGCCGGGGGACGCGTCGATGACACCCACCAAGTGCACAAACGCCATCCCGCCGACTTCCTGCTATGGAAGCCCGACGACAGCCACCTGATGAAGTGGGACTCGCCCTGGGGCACGGGCTACCCCGGCTGGCACATCGAGTGCTCCGCCATGGCCCGCGCGGTCCTCGGCCAAGACCGCATCGACATACACACCGGCGGTGAAGACAACATCTTCCCCCACCACGAGTGCGAAATCGCCCAGTCCTGCTGCGCGACCGGCGAGAGCAGCTTCGCCAACTTCTGGATGCACGCCCGCTTCCTGCTGGTCGAGGGCGAGAAGATGAGTAAGTCCAAGGGCAACTTCTACACCGTCCGCGACGTGCTGGAAGGCAAAGTCACCGGCCGCCCGGTCGACCCGGCCGTGCTGCGCTACGAACTACTCAAGGGCCACTATCGCTCCAACATCAACTTCACCGCCAAAGGGTTGGCGGATTCGGGCAGTGCCGTGCGCAAGCTGCGTGAAGCGGCGGCGGGGGATGCCAAGCCGCTAGCGATCGATCATCCCGATATCCAGGACTTCGTCGGGGTCCTGGGGGATGACCTTAATATTGCCGGCGCATTGGGTCAGGTATTTGAACGGATGAAGAAAGCCGATGACGAACTGTCCGGCTACATCAAACGCGTCAATGACGTGCTGGGCGTGATGCAAGAAGACCCCGCCTCATCCGGCGACGACAGCGCCGAAGGCCTATGCCGACAACTCGACGAAGCACGCAAGGCTAAAGACTTCGACACCGCAGACGCGATCCGGCAGCAGTTGATCGATGCGGGTTACGACGTCAAGACCACCAAGGACGGGACGGTGGCGTCCAAGCGGTTGGCGTGATGATAGAACAATGAAGTGTGAAGCACACCTCGAAGCCCACGTTCGTCGAACGTGGGCTTCCTGCGTTGTTGGGAGGGGCAGCTATGTGTCTTCTCGCGTCGCCTTCATCGCACCGGTGATGTAGGGGATGCCGCTGAAGACGGTGACGATGACGGTCAGATACACGAGGATGTCGCGCACCCAGGCAAGCCACTGCCAGCCGTCGGGGAAGTAGTCCAGCATGAAGACGATCGCCAGCACGATGGGGATGACGATCGACTGGAGGATCATCTTGAGCTTGCCCCAGACGTTCGCGCCGAACTTCACGCCGGCGCTTTCCATGCCGCCACGGATAGCGGTGACGAGTAGCTCACGGGCCAGGATCACGGTCACCATCCAGGGGTAGACCCCGGTGACCATGCTGAAGAAGTCGATGTCTTCCACCCCGACCGCCCCCGGGATGATAAACCTCGGCCCGGCCAGGTAGACGAACGCGCCGATGACCAGGACCTTGTCGCAGAACGGGTCCATGATCCGGCCGAACTTGGATTCGACGTGCCATTTGCGGGCGAGGTGGCCGTCGAGCGCGTCGGTCACAGCCGCAAGGATGAACACGACGATCGCCGTGGGCAGCAGCCACATCGGGCTTTCGGCCCCGTAGCGGTAGCAGTTCAGCAGCAGGAAGAACACGGCCGCCAGCACGAGCCGGAGCAACGTGAGTCGGTTGGGCAGTTGTGAATAGAACCTGTTCATGGCCATGCTTCCTCGCCCCCGTCAGGCCACATGCTACACGATCGCTGCCGACGTGCCCGCGAGCCGGCCGGAGCACCAGGCCCATTGGAAGTTGTACCCGCCGATCCGGCCGTCCACATCGAGGATCTCGCCACACAGATACAGCCCCGGGCAGACGCGCGACTGCATGGTCTTAAGGTCCAACTCATCCAGCGGCACGCCCCCGGCGGTGACCTCGGCAAACAGGTAGCCCCGGTCGCGCACGATCGGCAGCGGCAGGGCGGTCAGCGCCTGGGCGAGTGATATACGTTGAGCTTTGCTAACCCGAGCCATGGGCGTGAGCGGGTCGATGTCCACGGCTTGAGTCAGCAGCAATTCGACCAATCGCTTGGGCAGGTCATCGCTGATGATGGTCCCCACGGCCGACTTGCCGCGGACCTGGCTGACCGCGAGCAGATGGGCTTCGACCTGCTCGTAGGTCATCCCCGGGAGCAGGTTGGCGGATAGCGTGGTGCCGGCGTCCTGGGCTTGGGCGGCGATGTAGTGGCGGCTGATATCCATCGCGGCGGGGCCTGTCAGGCCGAAGTGGGTCAGGAGCATCGAGCCCGTTTGGCGGTGCAGCGCTTTGCCGGAAGCGGCGGTGACGGTGAGCTGCACGTCGAGCGTCAGGCCGGAGAGCTTGGTCAGGTAGTGTTTTTTGGGCAGCACCAGCGGGACAAGCGCGGGGGTGGTGTCGGTGACGGTGTGGCCGAGGGATTCGGCGAAGCTGTAACCGAGCCCGTCGCTGCCGGTTTTGGGCAGGCTCTTGCCGCCGGTTGCGAGGATGAGTTTCCTTGCGGTCAGGTCGCCGTGCTCGGTGGTGACGGTGAATATGCCGTCGCGGTATGAAACGGCTTCGACACGATGCCCGCCCAACACCTCGGCCCCCGCGTCATGGACGGTGCGCATCAGAGCGTCGAGCACGGTCTGGGCGGAATCGGTGGTGGGGAAGAGCTTGCCGGTGCCTTCGCGCTTGAGTTCAACACCGATGTCGCGAAAGAAGTCGATCGTCTGCTCGACGGTGAAGGTGCGCAGGACCTTGGCGATCTGGTTGCGTTTGCTGCCTGCGTAGTCTTCCGGCGTCACGACGTCATGAGTGACGTTACAGCGCCCGCCGCCGGAGACGAGGATCTTCGTACCGATGCGCCGTGCGCCGTCGAGGACGGTGATACGATGATCCGTCGGTGCGCTGCGTGCCGCGTGGATCGCCGCCATGAGCCCGGCGGCGCCTGCGCCGATGATGAGGATGTCGTGCTGGGAGCCGTTAGCCATTAAGGATTAGCCATTAGCCTTTAGCAGTTAGCCGTTAGCCAGAAGCGCGGAGACAGTACCTTAGAGCGTCTTGCGAAGTGTTCTTCCGTCATTCCCGCGGATGCGCGAATCCAGTTTGGTCAGAACGTGGACCCCCGCCTGCGCGGGGGTGACAGTGAATGACACACCAATTAACCATGCAAATTGCTCTAGCCCAAAGCTAAAGGCTAAGGGCTAACGGCTAATGGCTTTTCACTTAAAGTCGTCGAGGTTCAGGCTGCCCAGCCCCTGGCCGAGGCTCTTGGCTTCCATCCCGCCCTTAAGGTCACTGCGGGACTTGTGCTTGGCGGAGCGTGCGTTGGCCTCATCGAGCTCGCGCTTGGAAACCTTGCCCTCTTTCTTGCCGCCTCGGCGTCCGCCGCCACCGGAGCCTTCGGAGCCGCCAGAACCGCCGGGGTTGGCGACGGCCTTGATCGACAGGCGGACCTTGCGGTCGGTCTCGTTGATATCAAGGACGCGGAACTGCTTGGTCTCGCCGACGTTCACCACGTCCGTCACCTGCGCGACGTGCTTGTCTGCCAGCTCGGAGATGTGGACCAGGCCCTCGACGCCGGTCTCCAGCTCGACGAACGCGCCGAAGTCGGTCGTGCCCAGGACCTTGCCGTTGACGACGCTGTCCTTGGCGTACTTGTGCTCGGCACCGACCCACGGATCGCCCTGGGCCTGCTTGAGGCTGAGGGTGATGCGCTTCTTGTTCAGGTCCATGCCGATGACAGCAAGGCGCAGGACGTCGCCTTGCTTGACGACCTCGTCGGGCTTGTGGATGCGTTTCCAGGCGATCTCGCTGATCGGCAGCAGGCCCTCGACGCCGGGCTGGACCTCGATGAACGAGCCGAAGCTGGCGTTGCGGATGACGCGGGCGGAGATCTGGTCGCCGACCTTGATCTGCTCGCCGATGTTTTCCCATGGGTCCGGCTCGGTCTGCTTCAGGCCCAGGCTGATCCGGCCGTTCTCGATATCGACCTTCAAGACCTTGACCGAGACCGCCTGCCCGACCTTCAGAATGTCCTTGGGTTTATCGACGTGCGAGTAGCTCATGTCCGAGACATGGACCAGCCCGTCCACGCCGCCGAGATCGACGAACGCGCCGAAGTCGACGATGTTGGAGACCTTGCCCTCGCGGATCTGCCCGACCTCGAGTTCGGCGAGCACCTTTTCCTTGTCCTTGGCCTGACGGTCCACCAGCAGGTGGCGGCGGCTGAGCACAACCTTCTTGGACTTGCGGTCGATCTCCTGCACGGTGGCTTCAAGCTTCTGGCCGACGAAGGACTCCAGGTCCTCGACGTGGTGCAGGTCGATCTGGCTGGCGGGCATGAAGGCGGCGATCCCGCCGGGCATTTCAAGCTCGAGCCCGCCCTTGTTCTTGGCGATGACACGCGCCTCGACGACGGCGTCGCGCTGAAGCTGTTCCCAGGTCGCGCGGTTGATGGCGCCTTCCCGTGAAAGGAAGATCAGGCCCTGCGCTTCATCGATGTGATCGACGACGAAGTCCATGATCGAGCCGAGCCTCGGGGCACGCTCGAACTGTGATGAGGGCACAACACCCTGCAGCTTCCCGGTGTCGCCGGTCAGTTCGATGAAGACATCGTCGCCACGGATCGCGGCGATACGGCCTCGGCGGACCTGGTGACGCAGGTCCGGGTGGCCCGCCTCGTCGGTGGGGGTTCCCCCGGAAGCATTAGTTGGGGCACCACCTGGAGGCGCTTGCGCATCCTCTGCCATCAGCTCCTCGACGCTCTTACCGCCGAGCGCGTCGGCGATCTCTTGCTCAAGGGCCTTATCCGGCGATGAGGGGGTGGGGGTGGGGTCGGTGGGTTCGTTCGGCTGGGTCGGATCGGTCATTGGGTTGATTACCGGGTCGTCGTCAATGTTCGGCCTGTCTGATACAAGTCTACCCGTCCATCGGGGTATCGACCAGCATTTATCGGCAAGCGGGAATCATAACCTGACTCGGCCCGCCACGCTTGACCCCATATAGGCATTATTCCACCTCATCACCCACGATCGGCGGCAAGCCACGCTCCAGCGGCGGCGGTGGGGGGGCGGACTTTTGATAGCCCTGCCAGGCCTGATCGACCTGATCGGCCGTCATGGGCATAACCCCATTGGGAATCGGCCGATCCAGCACCGGCAAGACTCGCCCAGCGTCGCCCAGGGCGAAGCGGACCGCCTCGAGGTCTGTCACGTCCGGCGACGATATCGTAAAGGCCGACATGCCATGCGCCTGCACCTGTCCCAATGCGCGGTGCCTGGCCGACTGATCCGCTAACGAATAATTCACGCCCATCAGGCGCACCGCCGAGTGCATCGCCAGCCATTCGGCCGCGCGCGGGTCTTCATGAGCCAGGCCCAGTGACCCCACGACATCCTGCTCGCGCAGTGAGAACATGGTCTGGAGGATGCCGCCGGACTTGACCTCCGCCGGGTCTTCGACGCGAAGGACCAGTGCGTCCACACGCTGTAGCCCTAATAATTCCATCCGCCGCAACACCTCGGGCTCGAACCGCCGGGCGAATGTGGGCTCGGCAATGACAAGGAGGACGGGGTGCTTGTCGATACGCGAAGCGCTATCCGTGAGTACGTCGTTGTCATCCTCCGGTGACACCACGACCAGCGACGGGTGCGCGGCCACATATTCAGCATGTTCACCTGTCAGCATCGATAGCCGCCACGCGCACGGGCCGATCGTGATGTCGGTGTGCGGTAGCGTGCGCTGGGTCCAGAGGAGCATGTTGGTCATCTTGGCTTGGATACGTGAGGATTGTCTTTGATGAAAAAGCGCAGCGGTTTGTCGGCCCACTGCTCGGCATAGCTTACCCCGATCCGCGGACCTTGGACGATCCGCGATGTCGGCTGGGGCGTCTTGCGGGCCCGCTCGATGAACAGCGACTTGCCTGTGACCAAGTCGCAGCCGTCTAAAGCGAGGTCGATCTGTAAGGCTTCGCACAGCTTGGCCGGGCCGGAGCACAGGTCGGTGTCGCGCTTGGCGGCCTTGCGTGACCGGTACATCCGTTCTACGCCTTCGGTTGGCTCGAGCGCCCGGATCAGCACGGCCACCGGGTCCTCGGCCATCGAGGCGACGACGTTCATACAGTGGTGCATCCCGTAGGTGAAGTAGACGTAGGCGTGCCCGCCGTCGCCCCACATCGAAGCGTTGCGCTCGGAGCGCCGGCCGTTGTAGGTATGAGCGGCCTTATCCTTGACGCCGAGGTAGGCTTCAACCTCGACGATCGTCCCGGCCAGGCGGGTGCGTTTCCGGTCGTCCAGCACGCGCACCAGGCGCTGGCCCAGTAGCGCTTTGGCCAGCACGACGGGATCGCGGCGGTAGTCTCGGCGGGTCAGGCGCGGCATGGTGGCAGTGAGTGTGTTGTATCCGCTAAACCGCAGGCGGTTATTTGCCGGCACTCTTCCACTTGGAGGGTGGTATCAGCCCGGCGGACATGATCGCGAGTTGACTCGCGACGAAGATCAGCATCCACATGAGTGCCCGGTCGATAAAACCGTAGCTATGCAGGCCGACGCCGAGCATGTTGGTCCCGAACCAGCTCCAGGCGGTGATGATGTTGCCGAAGACGGCGAGCACGGCGACGCCACGCATCTTGATCATCCCGGCCCAGCGGGCGTGCAGGATCAGGGCGTTCATCAGCACGATCAGGACCGCGCCGTTCTCCTTCGGGTCCCACCCCCAGAACCGGCCCCAGCTCTGGTCCGCCCAGATGCCGCCGAGAACCGTGCCGACGAAGCTGAGCAGCAGCGCGAACGCGACCGTGCCGTAGATCATCTTACCGAGCGTCTTGGCGAGTTGTGGGTCGAGCTTGCTGGTGTAGACGCCGGTGACGATGTAGACGATCCCAAAGACGCCGGCCATGAAGGTGGCGGAGTAGCCGATGGTGACGGTGGTGACGTGGGTGGACAGCCAGAAGTTCGAGTCGAGCACGGCCTGCATCATCTGCATCGTGTCGCCGTCGGCGAGGTTGTGCGCGATGATGAGCGTGACAAACCCGATCACCGCCGAGATGACCGCTCCAAGGTTGTTCTTGAACAGCCATTCGATGAACAGGCCCATCACCACGCAGAACCAGCCGGTGAAGACGGCCGACGAGTACAGGTTGGTCACCGGGGCGTAACCCTGCATGTAGATGCGTGCCCCGAGCCCGAAGGTGTGCAGGATAAAGGTCAGCGCGACCACGATGACCGCCGCCCGGCCGAACGCCTTAGCGAGCACGCCCTGCTGCAGGTTGACCGCCAGCAGCGAACCGATCCCCAGCAGGAAGGCGAAGACATACAGCACCGTGCCAGAGTAGAACGGCTGGAGCTTGTTGAAGAAGACCTCGAAGCGTGCCTTGCGCATCTCGCCGGGCATCTGCTGCTCGAGCATCGCGGTGTATGCCGCGACTTCGCTGTTAAACCGGGCGGGGTCTTGCTTCTCGTAGGCTTGGAAGATATTGGAAAGCCTCATCGCGGCGGGGCCGGGCTCGCCGTGGGCTTCGTGGCCGGGGTGGGGCGCGTGTACTTCGCTGATCAACGGTCGCCACTGCTCCCCGTCTGCGAGCGGCGGGAGCATATAGGGGGCCTGCCCGGACAGCAGCTGAGTGTATGTCGTGGCGTGGTCACGCAGCTCGACCAGGTGACGCTGGTAGGGCGTCCGCTCGGACGGCTTGATCCTTTCGACGCGTTGGAACTGCTCGTTGAGCACACGGCCGAACCGCTGGAGGTGATTGAACGAGAAGCGTTTCTGTTTGGAGTTTGACGCTTCGATGAGGCTGCGGACATCGGGGTGATCGATGCGGAAGACATCGTACTCGTTGGCCTGTAAGGGCACGGCCATGACATCGACCAGCCAACGGATCGCCGAGACGCGCCCGTCGTTCACTTCGGCGGTCTGCCGGTCGCTGACGATCATCAGGCTGTTGCGTGCGACCGTGTCCATCGGCTTGGTGCGTCCGCCGGCAGAGACAGGCAGGTTGCCCAGCGCGCTCAGGTCGTACGCATTGTCATCGCCCTTGGGCATCATCGGCCGGGCAACGGTCATCAGGCAAACCAGCACCGCTAGGACCGGGATGAGTGTGCGTAGCTTATTCATCGCCGAGTCCTTTCGACGAAGTTCGTCAGCATGACGCCGAAGTGCATGGTCAGGCCCAGCGTGATCAGCGAGCAGGCGATGTAGGGCATCAGCCAGCTGGGGTTGCGGACGACCTGCAGGATCGTGGTGGCCGAGCCTACGTATCCGCTCTGATAGAGTGTTTCGCCTCGCGAGTTCAGCGGGCGGTGGCGTAGCGGGTGGTTCATGTAGATCAGTGCCGGGCGGTCCTCGCCGACGGTCGGGTCCACGAGGCGGACCTCACTGGAAAAGTTCTTGGGGATCTCGGTGCCGATGAACTTGTCGTGCTTGAAGTCGATCAGCGTGATGGTGTAGGGCTTGTAATCCCGGACGAACCGTAACTCGATCAGGTAGGTCTTGTCGCCGATGGTGACGGGCTGGCGGGTTTCCTCGCTGATCGTTTCCATATTCAGCGAGACCAGCCAGGTGCCGAGGGTTTCGCCGTCTTGCTTCAGGCGTAGATAGGCCGACGGATGGTCCACCTGACCGCTCTCGACGCCGCTGACTTTAGGCTGATCGACGGCGAGGACGATCTCACCGAAGCCCTCGGTCGCCTGGTTCATTTCTCGCAGGTGAGCAGGGGCCATACGCAGCTCGGCGATCGCAGAGTTTGGCAACCACTTAAGCACCTCGATCTCAAAGGGCAGCCGGTCATCGTGGATAGGCCCCGCGTATCGAGCGGCCTGTACGAGCCTGCCCCTGGGCACCACGACCACGTCGTCATGCTCGGCCGGTGACGGGTCTACGATCGCCAGTTCGACAGAGCGGATGTCGTGGGCGAAGTTGACCGTCTCGCCTTCTTCGATCTTCATCTGCCACTCGACCGCGAACAACCCGGTCAGCACCTCGCCGAGGATCAGCAGGATCAGCCCGGCGTGGGTGACGATGATCCCGATCCGCTTGGCGCTGAGCTTGAACCGGACGATGTGGGCGGCCAGCAGGTTCAGGATCATTATCCCGCCGATGGTGTACCCGCCGACGAACGGCACCTTCAGGCCGTAGCCGATCGGCATCATCAGCCAGAGCGAGCGGAAGTAGGTGTTGACGACTTCCCAGTTGCCGACGTCTTTCTGCGCGATCGTGCCGAAGAAGATCAGGATCATCGCCAGCACGAACAGCAGCACCGTCAGCCGAAGCGACGCGGCGGGGGCGAGCATGTTCCGGACCGCTCTATTCATCGTCGGCCCCCTCGCTGTCCGCGGCGGGCTCGGGCTCGGCATCCGACTGCTCGTCTATGGCGCCGGCTTCGGGGCTTGTCGGGGCCTCAAAGCGAACGGACTCGACGAACGCGACGAAGTTGTCTTTCTGGAAGTCGATCGCGGCGGTGGAGCCGGTCATCTTGAAGTACCAAGTCATATCCTCGACCGGTCGGGGCATCAGAGCGACGAGCATGCGTTGAATCTGCGCGTCATCGCTCTGCTCAGAGGCCAGGTCCAGGATGCCGACGGGAAGCTCGTCCACTTCGACCGTGGTCATGGGTTGTTGGCTGATGTCCTCGACGGGCTCGAGCCCGACCTGACCGCGCCAGCGGTTGATGTTGCTCATTACGCCGCCGCCGTCGAAGGCGAGCTTGGTGACGGTGATACGGACGTCGCCGGCGTCGGTCGAGGCGGTGTAGACGGCAAATAGGATGTTCGAGGCGTTGGGTGACTGGGTCCAGCCTTCTGGCGCATCCCATGCGATGGTCGGTGTGGCCACAGGCTGATCGGCCGGGGCAGAGAACGATTGCAGTTGGGGCGAGACGTAAGCGGGGGCCTTGGGGGCCTCATACGAACGGATGGCCTCATCCTCACACCCGGCAAGTACTAGTAATGTTGATCCCGCCAGGAGCAGCGCAAGGATCGCGTGGGGCCCGGGCGGGTAACAGCGGTTGAAGATACCTGTCATAGTGCGTTCACAAGCCGAGTCGGTGTTCGAGCGGATGATTCTAGCCACCTCGGCGGCGTCGTGCATGGGCCATGTCCATGTCTTGCCGGGCCTGCCTGAATCTGGCGGTCTGGTGATTCCCTGTCTACAATCGCCGCGCATAGGCCATCCACACCGGTGAAGCACCGGCTTGAGCAGGAAGGAGCGGGCTTGCGGTCATTGATGCTAATCTTGTGGGTCGCAATGGGCGGTGCGTTGGGGGCGGCCTGCCGGTTTCTGCTCACCGCGGCGATCAATCAGATCCCACACGACCCCTGGAAGCTGGGCACGCTCGTCGTCAACCTGGCCGGTTGCTTTTTGTTCGGCGTGGTCTGGGCCAAGGCGGACATCAAGATGCAGCTGGAAACGCCGATGGCGATCGCGCTGATGGGCGGTTTCCTAGGCTCGTTCACCACGTTTTCAACCTTCGCCTTCCAGACGGCGGAGCTGGCCAAGGAGTCGCACTACGTCTACGCTGCGGCAAACCTGCTGACGCACAACGTCTTGGGCATCGCGATGATCTTAGTCGGGATGGCGCTGGCTCACGGGCTGACGCCGGGTGAGTGATGGCTTATTCAATACACACATTACGGACAAATAACACTTATTAATTAACGCTCAAACTCACTGCGATTAGTGGACATGGGGCGTTTGTTCTATATAAAGTCAAGATACAATGATTCAACACCGGCTCTAAAGGGCCGAACGTCTTACATAATCCCGGGGAAGGAGTCGCCTGACATGGGCACGGGGATCGAGGCCAAGACACCCACCAAACCAACACAAGAACTCACCTCAGCGGTCGTCCGTTTCGCCGGGGACTCCGGCGACGGCATGCAACTGGCCGGTTCGCAGTTCACCACCACCAGCGCAGTGATCGGCAACGACATCGCCACGCTGCCGGACTACCCCGCGGAGATCCGCGCCCCGATCGGCACGGTGGCGGGTGTCTCCGGGTTCCAGATCAACTTCTCCAGCCAGGACATCCACACGCCCGGCGACAAGGTCAACGCGCTGATCGCGATGAACCCCGCCGCCTTCAAGGCCCACATCAGCGATGTCGAGCCCGGCGGGATCGTCATCGTCAATGAATCGGAGTTCAACAAGGTCAACCTCCGCAAGGCCGGGTACGAAGAGGGCGTCAACCCGCTGGACGACGAGGAACTGAACCGCAAGTTCCAACTCTTCAAAGTCCCGATCACCCGGCTCAATGCCGAGGCTCTGAAAGACACTGGGCTCGGCGCCAAAGATGCCAACCGCTGCAAGAACATGTACGCGCTGGGTATCGTCTACTGGCTCTATGACCGGCCGATGGACACGACCATCGCGCAGATCGACAGCTACTTCGGCAAGAAGAAGAACATGCCGCAGGTCGCCGAGGCCAACATCGCGGCGCTGAAGAGCGGGTTCTACTTCGGCGAGACCGCTGAGTTGTTCCCCTCGCAGTACCAGGTCGTCAAGGCCGAGATCGAGCCGGGCAAGTACCGCAAGATCACCGGCAACGAGGCCGTGGCCATGGGCCTGGTCACGGCGGCCAAGCTGGCGGAGAAGGACGTCTGCTACTGCAGCTACCCGATCACGCCGGCCAGCAACGTGCTGCATGCGCTCGCCGGGATGAGACACTTCGGCGTCAAGACCTTCCAGGCCGAGGACGAGATCGCCGCCGTCTGTGCCGCGATCGGCGCATCCTACGCCGGCCAGCTCGGTGTCACCGGCACCTCCGGCCCGGGCGTAGCGCTGAAGGGCGAAGCCATTGGCTTAGCGGTCATGACCGAGTTGCCGCTAGTCATCGTCAACGTCCAGCGCGGCGGACCCGCCACGGGTTTGCCGACCAAGACCGAACAGTCCGACCTCTGGCAGGCGCTCTACGGCCGCAACGGCGAGTGCCCCGTCGTCGTCATCGCCGCCCAATCGCCCGGCGACTGCTTCGACGCCGCCATCGAGGCCGCGAAGATCGCGATGCAGAAGCGTGTCCCGGTCATCCTGCTCACCGACGGGTACCTCGGCAACGGCTCGGAGCCCTGGAAGATCCCGGACCACAACAGCTTCGAGAAGATCGAGATCGAGCACCCGACCGATCCCGACACGTTCCAGGCCTACAGCCGTGACGAGAACCTCGTCCGTCCCTGGGCGATCCCCGGCACACCCGGGCTGGAACACCGCATCGGCGGGCTTGAGAAGCAGCACCTGACCGGCAACGTTAACTACGAACCCGACAACCACCAGCTCATGATCGAGGTCCGGCAGAAGAAGGTCGACAAGATTGCCGACGACCTGCCGCCGATCGAGGCGTATGGTGATCCAGATGCGGAACTGCTGGTGCTGGGCTGGGGCGGGACGTATGGGTCGATCTTCACCGCGGTCAACCGGGCCGTGGCGCAGGGGAAGAAGGTCGCCGGGGCACACCTTCGGCACCTCAGCCCGATGCCCAAGAACCTGGGCCAACTGCTCAAGCAATACAAGCACGTACTGATCCCCGAACTGAACATGGGCCAGCTGCGGGCCGTGATCCGCGGCAAGTACCTGGTCGATGCCCGGGGCCTGAACAAGGTGCAGGGCCGGCCGTTCCTGGTCGAGGAAGTTGAGCGGGCCGTGGACCTGATGCTCGAAGGCAAGTTCGGCGACCGCGAATACCTCCGCCCGTACAACGGGGATGTCCGCCTGGAAGACCAGCACTACGACTTCACCCAGCCCGGCGGCGGTCTTTAATTCTCTTACGCAAGCAACCCGGAGACACGCTCGATGAGCGACAGCCCGTTACCCGTATTAACCGCGAAAGACTTCGCCTCCGACCAGGACATCCGCTGGTGCCCCGGCTGCGGGGACTACGCCATCATCACCCAGGTCAAGAAGACGCTGGCCAAGATCGGCGCCGAGCGTGAGAACACCGTGTTCGTGGCCGGCATCGGCTGCTCGAGCCGGTTCCCGTATTACATGAACACCTACGGGATGCACTCGATCCACGGCCGGGCCCCCGCGTTCGCCACCGGGATCAAGATCGCCAACCCTGACCTGAACGTCTGGCTGGTGACCGGCGACGGCGACGGCCTGAGCATCGGCGGCAACCACCTGATGCACATCCTCCGCCGAAATGTCAACGTCAAGATCCTGCTGTTCAACAACCGGATCTACGGCCTGACCAAGGGCCAGTACTCCCCGACGTCCGAGACCGGCAAGAAGAGCCCGTCCACCCCGATGGGTTCGATCGACCTGCCGCTGACCCCGCTATCGATCGCGCTGGCGGCCGAGGCGAGCTTCGTCGCCCGGGCTGTGGACGTTGATCCGGACCTGCCCAAGGTCCTGGAGCGCGCCGCCGCCCACCGCGGTTCGGCGTTTGTCGAAATCTACCAGGACTGCAACGTCTTCAACCACTTCGCCTTCAAGCACGCCACCGCCAAGGACGTTAAGGAAGACAACATCATCCGCCTCGAGCACGGCAAACCGCTTGTCTACGGCAAGGACCGCGACAAAGGCATCCGCATGACCGGCGACAATAAGCTCGAAGCTGTCACCCTCGGCGATGCGTACCGCGAAGACGACCTGATCTTCCACGACGAGGGCGACGAGAAGCTCGCCTTCATGCTCAGCCGGATGGAGCACCCCGAGTTCCCCGAGCCGATGGGCGTGTACTACTCCGTCAAGGACGACTGCTACGAGGACCTGCTCACCCAGCAGGTCGAGGACGCCCGCGAGCAGCGCGGCGAAGGCGACCTCGAAAAACTCCTGAACTCCGGCGACGTGTTTACGGTCAGCTGAGCCTACCAACAGGGTGTAATCTCCATGAAGCGCCGCGACTTGTCGCGACGCTATACTGTTGGCCCACCCGGACCACCCAAGCCCACCGATGGAGCCCGCCATGATCCCCGACTGGTTCGACCAGCTGGATACCGCCGCCCAGGCACAGGAACGCCCGACCCACCGCATCGTCGCAGGGGACGGCATGCTGCTGGTCACGGAGACCGGGGCGCGGGTCTTGGGCTGCACGCTCCCAGGTGTGGAGGGCAACCTGTTTTTCCACCACCCGACCATGCTGGACCCGGAGCAGACCGACAAGCCGTTCGGCGGGGACAGGCTATGGATCGCGCCGGAGGTCGGCTGGTACTGGGAGAGTCTTGAACAAGCACGCGAAGACCCGTCGACGCAATCGACACCCCCGCAGATCGATCCCGGCACGTACACCACCGACAGCGCCTCCCCGGCTCATGTGCAGCTGTCGCAGCGCATCGCGCTGACCGACGTGCGTGACGGGAAGAACATCGAACTCGCCATCAGCCGGCAAATCCGCGCGGTCAGTGCCCCGGCCGGCCTGCCCGCCGACCTGATCTGCGGCAGCTTCGCCGTCACCCATGTGCTGCTGGCACGCGGCGGCGACGACGGGGCGGTGGCCTGTGCCTGGGACATCCTGCAGATTCCGACCGGCGGCACGCTTATTTGCCCGACCACTGCAAACCCGAAACAGGTCAACGAGCCGACAAGCTACTACGACCCGTTCGGCAATCGCCATGTCGAGCGTGATGACAACGCACTGCGTTTCCTTGGCGACGGCGAACACATGATCAAGATGGGCATCAAGGCCGAGCACACCACCGGCCGGATGGCGTACTACCGCAAACTCAACGACGGCATGTCCACGCTGGTCTTCCGCATCTTCGCGCCCCAGCCCGGCGAGCCGTACCCCGACCTGCCCCGCGCGGCCGACAAGGACCAACGCACCGGCGGCTGTGCGCTGCAGGCCTACAACCACTTCGGCGGCGGTCCGGGTGCTTTCGCAGAGATGGAATACCACGACCCGTGCGTCATCGTCGGCGAGGGCCCCAGCACACGCACCGGCACCAGCATCACCCACGTGCTGGCCGGCCCCGACGCCTCGATCCGCGGCTTCGGCGAACAACTACTCGGCGTGCCGATCCAGATGATCGACTAACTGCTTTCATCCCGCTCCCTAGCCTGGGGTGAGTACCCAGCGAGTCTGATATGCTCTACGCATGAACGTGGTGCTGCGCCCATCCAATCGGGTAATCTTCGTTGTGTTTGCCTTTCTCACAGCGTTCACGCTGCTGATCCTATACGCCGCCTACCGGAACCAGAGCCTATGGCCGCTAGCGGTGTTCCTCCCACCACCGCTTGTATTGGCCGTCTTCGTGCTGATCGGGCGTCGGTCAAGGATGATCCTCGGGCGGGGCACGATTGAGCAAACTCACCCATTCTCAAAGCGCATGTCCTGGTGCTTCCAAGCCGATGAAATCCGGGACTGGTCAGAGATCAGTTATGACGAGATGTGCTGGCATATGCTCGAGCCCGACGACCGTGAGGACATGATGAAGAAGCCAGACGGAAACGGTTGGCAGGCCCGGCTTAATCGGTGTGTCTTCTTCCGTCTTGATCGATCAGGCGAGATAATACAGATTGATATGACCTATTCCTATGGTAAGAACGCGAAGCCGTTGCGCCAGTGGTTCGAGGAGCATGTCGGAAGCCCAAAAACAGATAACGACGGGCTGTACTGGCTGATCGATAAGAAGCGTGACAAGCGGTGTGTGGTTAAACGTGCGATCCGAGAAGAGGTACGATAAACTCCTCAATCGCAGTCTCCAATGGACCTCAAAAAGGGTAGATTTTGACACGCATCAACGACAACTATCTCAAGCTCAAGGCAGGCTACCTCTTCCCTGAGATCGGCCGCCGGGTCCGCACGTTCATCCAGGCCAACCCCGACGCCCAGGTCATCAAACTGGGTATCGGCGACGTCACCGAGCCGCTGCCTGAGGCCTGCCGGACGGCGATGATCAAGGCCGTCAACGAGATGGGCAAGCACGACAGCTTCAAGGGCTACATGGATACCAGCCAGGGCTACGACTGGCTGCTCGAAGCGATCGCCGAGAACGAATACAAGGCGCGCGGCTGTGAGATCGCGGCCGACGAGGTCTTCGTCTCCGACGGCTCGAAGTGCGACTCGGCGAACATCCTGGATATCTTCGGCTCGGGCAACACCATCGCCGTGACCGACCCGGTGTACCCCGTGTACGTCGATACAAACGTCATGGCGGGCAACACCGGCGAGGCCGACGACAGCGGTGAGTACGGCGGCCTGATCTACATGCGGGCGAACGAGGCCAACGGCTTCGTCCCCGACCTGCCTCAGCAGAAGGCCGACCTGATCTACTTGTGTTATCCCAACAACCCCACCGGTTCGGTCGCCACGAAAGAGGTGCTCAAGGGCTGGGTGGATTACGCCAACGCGAACGGCAGCATTATCCTGTTCGACGCGGCCTACGAGGCGTTTATCACCGACCCCGATATCCCGCACTCGATCTACGAGATCGAAGGGGCCCGCACGTGCGCGATCGAGTTCCGCAGCTACTCAAAGAACGCCGGGTTCACCGGCACGCGCTGCGCGTACACTGTCATCCCCAAGGACCTGGTCGCCAAGACCGCCGACGGCAGCGATCAGCCGCTGCACCCGTTGTGGTCCCGCCGACACAACACGAAGTTCAACGGCGTGTCCTACGTCGTCCAGCGCGGCGCCGAGGCGGTCTACAGCGAAGAAGGCAAGACCCAGGTCGCCAACCTCGTCGGGTTCTACATGGAGAACGCCCGGATCATCCGCGAGTCGCTCCAGGCCGTCGGCATGACCGTCTTCGGCGGCGAGAACGCCCCGTACGTCTGGATCAAGACGCCGCAGGGCAAGACGAGCTGGGACTTCTTCGACACGCTGCTGAACGACACGCACATCGTCGGCACCCCCGGCAGCGGTTTCGGCGCGGCCGGCGAAGGCTATCTGCGACTGAGCGCGTTTAACAGCCGTGAAAACGTCGAGACCGCCATGCAGCGCATCGGTGCGACGCTGGCGGTGTGATCCGTATTCTCAGGAAACGTGAGGTATGTCACCAGAAACGATTGATCTCTGGCTGGACGACGAGCGCGATCCAACACTCCCACTGATTCAGGAGAGGTACGGCTCCAGCGGCTCTGAATTATGGGTCAAGACCGTAGACGAAGCGTTGCGTTACCTCGAGCAAGGGGGCGTCGCCTCGATCTCATTTGACCACGATCTGGGCGAGGGCAAATCGACTGGCTATGAATTAGCAAAACTTATCGAAGAAAGAGCCTTCAACGGCGATATCGAGCCACTGCGTTGGCGGGTACACAGTGCTAATCCCAAGGGCGCGGAAAGCATCACGGCCGCCATGACCTCGGCGGAGCGATTCTGGAACCGCTGATTGGGCTCGTTGGATACATTGTGAATCATGCAAACGCCTGACATCGACATCATGCGCGAGGCCGTCACACTACTCGGCCAATGCCGGACGGCGACACTGGCCACGGTCGATCCTCAGGGCGGCCCGCACGCCGCCAATATCCAGTACGCGCTGGACGACAAGCTGAATCTCTACTTCGTCTCAAGCGCCGACACGGCCCACAGCCGACACCTCTCGGCACATCCCGCTGTCGCGTTGACCGTTTACCATCACGACGACGCCGAGCCCGGCACGATCCACGGCCTACAGATGCACGCGAGCGCCGAGGCAGTCAACGACGCGGTCGAACGCGGTAAGGCCCTGGCACTGTATAGCGCCCGATTCCCCTTCATCGCAACGAATCCCGCGCTACAGGCCGCCGTTGAGCAGCAGTGTTTCTACAAGATCACGCCGACCTGGCTCCGCCTGATCGACAACCGGCGCGGCTTTGGCTGGAAGCTAGAAAAAGACCTCACACCTCCACAATAGCCGGGGTTTGTCCGACTTACGCATCTCGTTGACGCTGCATAGCACGTTCCATACGATGCGTCCTCAGTTTTCCCTGTCATATAGAGAGACCACCGTTCTATGCCGCAAATACCCGCGAAACAGGCCCGGATCAGTGCGCTCATTCTGGTCATGTTTTTCGGCAGTGGCTGCGCCGCGCTGATCTACGAGGTGATCTGGCTGCACCTGCTTCGGCTGGTGATCGGGGCGTCCACCACGTCGCTGGGGATCCTGCTGGCCTGCTTCATGGGTGGGATGAGCATTGGCAGTTACCTGCTGCCGAGGTTGGTGTCACCCAAGCGCCACCCGTTCCGTGTGTATGCGGTGATCGAAGTGTTGATCGGCGTGATCGGCCTGGCACTGGTCTACCTGTCCACAATGACCCACGAGGTCTATGCGTGGCTTGGTGACCATCAGTTGGCGGGGACGTGGGCGAAGGTGTTGATCGCGGTGGGGTGCCTGCTGCCGCCGACCATCCTGATGGGCGCGACGCTGCCGGTGATCGCCAGGTGGGTGAAGGCCGATACGAAAGGCGCCGCCCGGCTGGGGTTTTATTACGGGGCGAATATCATCGGCGCGGTCTGCGGCTGCCTGCTGGTCGGCTTCATCCTGCTGCAATACTTCGACGTGCTGGTGGCGACTTACGTCGCGGCGAGCCTGAATATCCTGATCGCGCTCGTGGCTTGGGTCATGTCGTTTAAGATCGCGCCGCCGGGTGCATCTGAAAGCACTGATGAAGCGGTTGCTGAATCCGATACACCGGCAAGTGAACAGCCCGCGCCTGCCTATCAGGGCGGTGGCCGGTTGCCGACGATCCTGGCATGTGTTGTGGCGGGGCTGAGCGGGTGCAGCGCCCTGGGCGCGGAAGTGGTCTGGACACGGTTGTTGTCGCTGATCCTCGGCGGGACGGTCTACACCTTTGCCATCATCCTCGCGGTCTTCCTGGCGGGGCTCGGTATCGGCGGGGGGATCGGGTCGATGATCGTGGGGCGGACGCGCCGGCCGATGATGGCGCTGGGCGTGTGTCAGTTCCTTGCGCTGCTGGCGGTGGCCCACGCCTCGACACACTTCAACCTGATCCATGGGCTGACACCCGATTGGTGGAAGACAGTCACAGCGAATCTGCCCAGCCGGGCGGAGGACGTGCTGCGGTGTATCTGGGTCGTCGCCCCGGCGGCGGTGTGCTGGGGGGCGAGTTTCCCGCTGGCGATCGCGATCGTGATCAAGCCCGGCCGAGACACCGGCAAGTCGGTCGGCGTGCTCGGAGCCATCAATACCTTCGGCGCGATCCTTGGCGCGTTGATGGTAACGTTCTGGACCGTCCCGGCTTTCGGCACACAGAAGACGCAGATCATCATCGTGTCGCTCTCGATGGTCTCCGCGGCATTAGCACTGGGCTACGGCACGATCGACTGGGTCCGTTCGACACGATCGAGTTGGTCGTGGCGGCCGTGGTACCGATACCCGGGGCTGCAGCTGGCGGTCGTCAGCGTGATTGTCGTGGTCTTCTGTGTTCACGCGCTGTGGCGCATCCCGCCGGTGTCCGATGCACTGCTCGCGCACGGCAAGCACCGCACGAATTACATCAACGTCGGCAAGGTGCTCTTCAGCAGCGAGGGGGTGCATTCGCCGGTCGTGGTCAAGCGGCAGAATGCTGCCAACAATCACACGCTGACCTCGCTGCACATCAGCGGCAAGCTCGTCGCTTCAAACGAGTTGGTCGAGATGCGCCTGGAGCGGATGCTTGGCCATATCCCGCAGGTGCTGCACGACAACCCGCGGTCGGTCCTGATCATTGGTTTGGGGGCGGGCGTGACGGCGGGGACGTTCGTGGTTGACCCGCGTGTCGAGAAGATCACCATCTGCGAGATCGAGCCGCGTGTTTACGATGCGGCCAAGGGCTTTTTCGCTGAGGAAAACAAGCACGTGCTGGACGACCCGCGCACGACGGTCGTGTACGACGACGCCCGGCACTACCTGGCGGTCACCGACGAGAAGTTCGACATCATCGCGTCCGACCCGATCCACCCCTGGGTCCGCGGGGCGGCCACTCTTTACTCCCAGGAGTTCTACGAGCAGTGTCACGACCGGCTGAATCCCGGCGGGGTGGTCGCGCACTGGCTGCCGCTGAACAGCATGAGCACCGCCGCGGTGAAGAGCGAGACCGCGACCTTCTTCAACGCCTTCCCCCGCGCCACGATCTGGCACACCGGCGACTTCGTCAACCAGCGCCACCTGATCATCTGCGGCTCGATCGATCCCAAACCGATCGACCTGGACCGGGCCTACGCCCTGATCGAAGGCACGCCCGCGTTCAAGCAGTCGCTTGAGGAATTGAAGCTGTCATCGACCGCCGAGCTGCTGGCGCTGTACACCTCGTGTAAGCCTGACCTGTCGCCGTGGCTAGCCGATGCGCAGATCAACCGCGACTGGGCCATGCGACTGGAGTACCTGGCGGGCAAGGCCTACCACCGGCTCTACGCCCACAACATCTACGACCAGATCCTCGAATACCACATCTTCCCCGAGGCCCTCTATCAGGGCTCCGATGAATTGATCCAGGACCTGCGTGAGCGGTTCGATGCGCCGGTCGAGATGGTTGATCTGTACGGGGAATTGGAAGCGGCCGAGTCGCAACAGAACTAGCCGCTGATACACACCGATCAACACCGATCTGTATCTGGATGCATCAAGCGCATCATCGGTGCTTATCCGAGTTCATCGGTGGCTAAATTGAATTGGTAATGGCGTCCAGGATCGCTTCGGGTTCACTCATGCGTCCCGCGCCTTCGGTGCGGCAGGCTTGCCAGCCGGAGTCGGGGCCGATGAGGGTGACGTGATCCAGGGCGGCGAGCGTGGCGACGTTCTGATGGGCGATGGGGCTGTCCCACATGTCGGCGTTCATCGCCGGGGCAAGCAGCAGGGGGGTGTCGCCGGGCAGGGCGCAGGCGGTGAGGCTGACGATGTCGTCGGTCAGGCCGTGGGCGAGCTTGGCGAGGATGTTGGCGGTGGCGGGGGCGATGACCATCAGATCGGCCCAGCGAGCGACGCCGACGTGCTGGCTGTCGTAGTGGTCGTCGGCCTGCCAGATGCTGGTAAGCACCTGCTTGCCGGACAGCGCCTGGAAGGTGACCGGGCCGACGAAGCGTGTGGCCGACTCGGTCATCAGGACGCGGACACTGGCCCCGCGCTGCACGAGTCGGCTGACCAGCGTGGCAGTCTTGTAGCAGGCGATCCCGCCGCTGAGTGCCACGATGATGTGTTTACTAGACAGCGGGCCGGGTTCGCCACAGCCTTGTGCGTCGGTATTGGGTTGATCAGAGGGCGGGGCCATGCGTGACGGCTCCGGTTAGACCCGCGAGCGTTTGGCGACCCGCGGCAAGAATGAGATTACGCTTCATTGTCCTGGTCAAAATTCAACTCATAGTTGATCTTGCCTTCCACGGCTTCCTGCACAGCGACTTCGAAGTCGGTCCGGCCTTCACGCTCGACCAGAGGGCGGGCGCCTTCCATCAACTCACGGACACGGTGCTGGATCAAGGCGGTGAACTTGAATCGGCCGCCGAGCTCATGCACAATCTTGTCGTCTTTGAGGGCTTCGATCATCGTCGGGGGTCTCCGGGGGAGGGCTGGGGGCTTGGTTGAAGCGCCATATCGAGCCCTAGAGTATAGCCCAGAGAGGTTTGGCAGACAAATGGGGCGTGCCCCGGCCCGGGTGGTCATATGCCGGTGCAGCACGGGCAGGGAGCGGCGTGGGCCCGTGACACATCCGTGGGGCGGCTGGTAGTATCCGACGCATGAAGACAAGCCTCGCCTGGCTCAATAGCTACCTCGCCACACTCACCGACGCCCACGTCCCTCACGAAGGCTTCCGCGCCGCGTGCGGGGCGATCGAGGAACTGGTTCAGGCACTCGGCGGCGTTGACGCGGCCCAGACGCTGGCCTTCGAGCCCGTGGATGTTCCCAAGTTTGCACCCGCCGCCAAGGTGATGCTCGGGGGTGAAGAATGCGGCCGGGTCGGCGTGCTCAATGAGGGTTTGCTTGATAAGTTCGGGCTGCAGTCGCCGGTTGTGCTGGCGGAGGTGGATTACGAACCGTTCGTCGAGAAGTACCCGCCGAAGCGCACGGTCGGCAACCTGCCGCGCTTCCCCGGCATCGAACGCGACCTGAGCATCATCGTGGAAGAGGCGATCACCTGGCAGCAGGTCGAGCAAGCCATCCGTGACGCCGACCCCGCGATGCTCGAAGACCTGCAGTTCCTGACCATCTTCCGCGGCAAGCAGATCGGCAAGGGCAAGAAGAGCCTGAGCCTCCGCATGCTCTTCCGTAACCCCGACGTCACGCTGCACCATGACGAAGTGGACCCGCAGGTCAACGCGGTGGTCGGGAAACTCAAGTCGGCTGTGGGGACGGAACTGCGAGGTTAGACCTCTTTATCTACTCTTCTCGGCCCATACCACAGGTCGAGGTGGTCGCGCTTTTTCACGGACCGCATCCCTCCGCCGAGGATGAATTGGATCAGCATCCATAGGGCTTCCCAGAAGCTGTACGTCCGCAGCTTTCGGCCGGATGTCGTAACGGGTTCGCGCAGCAGGACGAACCGCCCGTGCTTACGCATCGCCCGGCTGAAGAGGACCTCCTCGCCGGCAAACACCTCGTCATCAAAACCGCCTACGGCTTCAAATGCTTCACGGGTACAGTAGAGGAAACACCCGTACCCCAAACCCGCCAATCGGTAGGCAAATGCCAGGGGGCGCATCAGGACTCGGCCGTACAGCGGGAGCCTCCCGTCAAAGCCAATCGCCGAGCCACCGCCAACTGCGCCGGCTCTAAGTTGATCGATAGCGGCTTGCAGCACGGCATGGTCAATCGTGGTGTCGGCGTCAATAAAAATGAATACGTCGCCCGTTGCCGCCGCCGCGCCGCTGTTGCGAGTTTTGCTGATCTGGCGGTGATTGACATGGACGACCGCCGCGCCGTGCTGCCTGGCGATGTCTGCGGTGGTGTCGGTTGAAGCGTCATCCGCCACGATGATCTCATAGGCAAGGCTGGTCGATAACGACTTAACGGCGCTATGGATGGCGTCGAGCGTGCGGGACAGCAGCAACGCTTCATTGTGGGCCGGGATGATGAACGAAACCATCATGCCGGATGATAGCACAGGGAAGATACTCACCACAGAGAGCACGGAGGACACAGAGAAGAAATGTAACAGGGATAAACACGGATGGACACGGATAAATACCTCCCTGCCAATCCGGTTCGCTTGAATCCGTGTTTATCTGCGTTCATCCTGGTTCCTGATGCTTGTTCTGATTCTTCATCCTCTGTGCCCATAGTGCTCTCTGTGGTGAGTTGGTTTTTCTTACTTCACTGAGCCGGACGTCGTTTTTTGCCGGCGCGGTTGCGGCGGCGGCGGGCGCTGCTGCGGGGTGCGGCGTTGTTGGCATGAGACGCGGCCTGGTTGGTGTGGCCGTGGGAGCGTTTGGCCTTGGCTTTCGTCTTGCGTTTCTTGGTGGCCTGCCCGGGCTTGTTGCGTTTGCCCGCACCGGCGGATTTGGGGTGCTTGGGCTTCGGTGATGCCGGGTCGTGGGGATTGTGCGGCGGGAGGTTCGGGATGTTGTGCTTGCGGACCGGGATCTGCCTGCCGATGGTCTTTTCGATCTGCTTCAGGCTCGACCGCTCGGCGTGGGCGCAGAAGGTGATCGCCTCGCCGTCGGCCCCGGCGCGTCCGGACCGTCCGATGCGGTGGACATATGTCTCTGCATCGCCGGGCAGGTCGTAATTGACGACGTGCGATACGCCGTCAACGTCAAGCCCGCGCGCCGCGATGTCGCTTGCGACCAGGACCAGCGTCTTTCCGGCACGGAAGTTGTTCAGCGCCCGGGTGCGTGCGTTCTGGCTCTTGTTTGAGTGGATCGCCTCGGCGGTGAAGCCGCGCCCGATCAGCCGTTTGGTGATCTTGTCCGCGCCGTGCTTGGTGCGCGAGAAGACCAGTGTGCGGGTCATCCTGCCTTCGTCCAGCAGCTTACCGAGCAGTTCGGTCTTGGAGCGCGGGTCGATGAGGTAGGCACACTGCTTGACGGTGTCGGCCGTCGCGGCCTTGGCCTTGATCTTCACCACGGCCGGCTCGGTCAGGATCGTGTCAGCCAGCGATTGGATCTGCTTGGGCATCGTCGCGGAGAACATCAGCGTCTGCCGATCGTCGGGGATGTGGCCGATGATCTTTCGGATGTCGTGGATGAAGCCCATGTCGAGCATGCGGTCGGCTTCATCAAGGACGAGAACCTCGACGTGCTTCAGCGAGAGCATGCCCTGGTTGAGCAGGTCCATCAATCGGCCGGGCGTGGCGACGACGATATCGACCCCGGCCCGGAGCGCCTGGCATTGCGGGCGCTGGCTGACCCCGCCGAAGATGGTCGTGCCGCGGAGGTCCATGTCTCGGCCGTACTTCCGGAAGCTGTCGCCGATCTGTGCTGCGAGTTCGCGGGTGGGGCTGAGCACGAGCGTGCGGATAAAACGTTTGCTCTGAGCGGCCTTGCGATGCTTGGGGTTGTTCGGCGGTTTGGTCGTGTGCTTGGGGCGGTTGGCGTGCAGCAGTTGCAACACGGGCAGGGCGAACGCGGCGGTCTTGCCGGTCCCGGTCTGGGCGCAGCCGAGCATGTCCCGGCCGTCGATCACGTGCGGGAACGCCTGGCTCTGGATCGCGGTCGGGGTGGTATAGCCTTCCCGGCTAAGGGCACGCCTAAGAGGCTCAACGAGCCCCATCTGGTCAAATGTCATGGTAGGGGTCTATTCTGGGGGGTGAGTGGCCGTCGGCCCGAAACGCTGGCCGATGCCGCGTGGGCGGTCAGTATAGCAGACTTCAGACACACGGCGGGGGTGGGCATGCAGGCAGCCGGGAGTTGATAGGGAATCGCCGAGCTATACGCGCTTCAAGACACCGCGGAACCATCTGCCCCGCTTCCGCCACCAATTATCGTTCAGCACATCTTTAACGACGTCCTCGGCTCGATTCTTCCGTGTCATCGTGGCGTTGGGATGCACCATCAACTCGGGCACGTGGGTTCGAACACCCGCATCCGCCAGTTGATAGCCATGCGTCATCAGGACGTCGATTTCCTGATCCGTGAAGTGGTCCAGGTCGGTCCGGACCTTTGCGATCACACCTCTTGCGAGGTCTTTGCTGTACCCGTAGGTCAGTGATTCGTCATACCTTTCGGGCGCGCTGGTGATCCGCCAATAGGCCCCGACGTATGTGTTGTGGTAGAAGCCGTTGAACAGCATCCGCCTTCTGAGGCTGCCGACCTGGTCCATGATCATGCTGCTGTAACGCATGATGCGTTTGTGCAGCCGGGTGGATTCGTGGGTGATGGGTTTGCCGGCATCGGACACAAGAAGGGCCCCATGATTCTTCCAGACCGGTTCCAGGCCCAGGTTATCGTAGACGCCGCCGTCGGTGAGGCGGATGTTCTCTCGGAGTTGGTCGAACTCTTCAGGGCTGTAATAGCCTCGGCGTCCTTTCTGGTAGGCCTTGGCCGGGAGTTCGGTGGGCATGGGTGTAAACACCGGCGGGAAGCAGGCCGAGGCGGCCACGGCCTTGGACACGGGCCAGGGGTGCTCGCTTGTCGATGCGTAACCCGTGACCCAATCCCCGACCCGTTCCTTCTCACACACCCAGTTCTTGGTAAATGTCATGTCGGTTGCGCAGAAGATGAAGCGCGGCTTATCGGGAAGCTCCGGCAAGGTCAGGCCGGCGGTGAGCGTTTCGCAGGATTCCTGGAGCACCTTGACGGCGGCCCCTTCTCTGAACCACCTCACGGGCCAGAGCAATCGGAGCATCAGCGATCCCCGGATATCTTTCTGCGTAAACTCAAGAAATGGCTTGACGACACTCGTGTGCCAGTCCGGGTAGACCGTCTCGCCATCCTGGAATGGGCGTACGGTCAAGACGCGAGCAAGATGCGCAGCGATAATACTGCCGCCCGAGACGCTGCTGAAGGTGTCGATCCTGGACAAGACGCCCAGTTCATTGAGGCGTGTTAACGCCCCGAGATGGAACAAGGAAGCTCTAAAGCCTCCACCCGACAAACACATTGCAACTTTCTTTGATTCCGGATCGGGGGGTGTGACGGCATCACCCAGATCAAGATCGATATCGGTCAGCAGGGTTTTCTCAGGCATAGGTGGGTCCGTGTGTCATTGGGGTTACGTGTAGAACTGAAGCAGCATCTCGCCAACCCCGGGCAGCGTCTTTGTCCCCGGCGCGATATTCAGCATCTTTGTCAGATCAACCGGATCGGCGTAGATGACCTGTTGGCGGTTTGCACGCTCGATGGCTTCTTGAATCACCTCGCTGCGCTCATGCGCGGTCTGGAGATGTGTCCGCTCCATGCCCTCAGCGCCGCTGGCTACGCCGCAGTTCGTGTTCACCTGCGAAGAGATGGGGCACAGCAAGATGTACGGGTGCGAATAGCCTCGCTCACGGATCGCTTTTCGGTTCTGGACGTGATCGAGCACGTAATCGTCTTCGATCCCGGGCATGCCAAGCTTCTCATAGGCGTTGCGATATCCATTGTAATCGACATGCACCCAGACCTGGCGCGGCGGGAACAGCCTGGCCTCAAACCTGTTGATCTCCGGGTGCTGCCAGATCTTCGCGCCGTCTCGCTGAGGACGCCAGGTCGTATCGACCAGGACGGCACCGACCGCGTCGTCGTGCTTGGGCACCTTCCCATACGTCTTGAGGATCGGCCCGACAAAACGGCCGATCACCTCCAGGCTCTTGGCTGCGATCGGTATCCGCATCGAAGCCGGGAGCCCGTGTTTGGCTGCACGCTCGTCTACTTCTCTCATCGCGTGAGGTCCCAGAAAAAAAAGTGCCAATGGAAGCCGACCGCCCTTAATCGCCTTAGATATCTTTAGCTTACTCTAAAACCCTGCCCCTTCGGATCCGCCACCGCAACGACAGCGACATGGACGCTACGGGCCCCGGCTTGGGTGAGCAACCGGGTGCAGGCCCTGAGCGTCGCGCCGCTGGTCTTCACATCATCGACCAGGATCACGTCGAAGCCGGCCAGGTCCACCTCAGCGATGGCGAAACTGTGGCGGACATTGTCGTGACGCCGAGACGGGGGGATCGACGTCTGTGGTGGGGCGTGTCGCGATCGTTTCAGGATCGGCGCAAAGTCGCAGCCCAACGCCGATGCCACAGCGTGCCCTAGCAGGTCCGCCTGGTTGTAACCCCGCCGCCAACGGCGCCACTGCGGCATCGGTACGGCGCAGACGATCCGCTTCACTGCCTCAGCCGATCCATCGGCATGTCCCGAACCGACTGTATCGTCGATCGCCTCGGCGAGCAGTTTCCCCATCCACGACGCGTAGCGCCATCGGCGGTGAAACTTCATGATCCGGATCCACTCATCCATCGGCTCGCCGTAGTACGCCAGCCGGGTCAGGCGGTGCCATGGGAGCTTTTCGTTTTGGCAGAACGCGCAGCCCATCGGCGTCACCGAGCCCTCACCTGCCGAGGCCCCGCAGCGCGGGCAGTACGCTTTTGTTTCGTCCGGCCGCCAACCATCGACCCCCTCCGGCACCTCGCCCGGCGGCAGCCAGCCGTCCAGCACCTCGCCCATCCAGCGCCCGGCCCGGCCTAACGTTGATCGGATCACGATCGACATGACAGACCCGTTATACTTGCCTTCACACACGCCAGCCAGCACTTTTTCACAGGTAAATCAGTGCACGACGATACGACGACCCATCCCACGCCCGCTCCCCACCCGATGCCGGGCCTGAAGCCCCTGGTGATCTCCGCGCCGTTCGGCAACTACATCCAACCGCCTGGCGCGACACCGACCCTCGGCACGTTCACGCTCCACCGTCGGCCCGGCCGGCTCAAGCAGATCCTCAAGACCGTCCGCTACCGCCCGAAGCTCAAGGCCTGGGTCAACAAGATCGGCCTGCGCAACCCCGGCATCGAATGGCTCGCCCAGAAAGCCACGTCAGGAAAGATCGATGTCTCCGACAAGCTCGTCAGCATCCACGGCTTCGATGATGAGCAGTGGTACGCGCTGCTGGAGAAGATCGCCGCGATCCGGCCGATGGGCATCGAGCTGAACATGAGTTGCCCGAACGTCGGCGAGATCGGCTGGCCCCCGGAGCTTTTTAGTAGGGCGGTCGCCACCGGCATCCCCGTCTGCGTCAAGGTCCCGCCGGTCAACTACCACCAGATGGTCGAGCAGGCAGTCGAAGCCGGCGTCCGCGTCCTGCACTGCTGCAACACACTGCCCGTCCCCGAAGGCGGCATGTCCGGCCGGCCCCTGCAACCCGTCGCGCTGGATTGCATCCGCGACCTGCGCAGCCAACCCTACGGCAACGACCTCACCATCATCGGCGGCGGGGGGGTCTACGAACTAGACGACATCGACAAGTTCAAGCAAGCCGGTGCCAACCACATCGCGCTGGGTACCAAGACGATGAACCCGCTGCTGATGCTGAGCACCGCGAGCCTGAAGCCGTTCGTGCGAAACGCCGAAAGGCTGTTTGATCATGCATAGAAGTATTTAATATGCAGACGTTCACGAGGCTGAATCAATAATACGGGGTTAGAGGTCTTCCACAGAGCAGGCTTTCCCCCGCATGAATAGCGTTTTGACACATGGAGAGCAGTATGCGCAGATTAAGATGTGGCTTTGTCCCAGCAATCGTTGTTCTGTTGATATCTGGTTGCTCGAATTCGATAAAGGACCCTTATCCACATTGGGAATCGATAGAACATGAATCATCCAAAATTGGATCTATACATAAATATTATTTATTAGAAGGTCTGCTGGCACGTAACTATGAATCCCCATGCTATTCATACGATTTTATGAAGCGAACGACAACGCAACCTATATCGCTCTCAGATGCATTGATGTCACAAGAAGTACAGACTAGTTGGCTAAAGTCGCGACAAATAGAGCACGCTCGTGAGGTGCAGATTTCTTTCATAATGAGTCACATTAGAGCACACTTAGCCTCGCATTCATTGGATTCCACGACTGTCTTGAAGACTGATTGTGATGGTATCGATGCTGTTGGCGGGGAGATGGCCCACCATTTAATTGAAGAATATCTGAATCAACTCACGTTATTTGCTGAATCCAACTGGATTTCAGGAGAAAATCGGTGAGGGAAATGGGGCCTACACCCGGTCCTTCGGTGTGATCGCGCGGGTGACTTTGAAGGCGCGGTTGCCGCGGTACTGGCCGAGTTGGCCGATGTATTTGCGCTTGCCGCCGACGGAGAGGGATAGCGGGGCGCTGGCGGGCTTTTCGGTGAGGATCACGTCGCCGACCTGCAGGTTGACCAGGTCGTTGACGTTCATGGTCGTGTCGGCCAGGACCGTCGAGACCTCGAGCTTGGCGACTTCCAGGTGGCCCTCGAGGCGGGTGCGGATCGTCGTGTCCTTCTTGTTCTTCTTGTACGCCGCCCAGGTCTGGCTGGAGAGCTTGTCGATCACGGGCTCGATCACGTTGTAGGGGATGCAAAGGCTCATGGTCCCGGCCCGGGAGCCCATCTTCACCTCGAAGTTCACCACGACCACGACCTCGTTGGGCGGGACGATCTGCACCAGCGCGGGATTGGACTCGGTCTCTTCCAGTTGGAACTCGGCGGGCACGATCCCGGCCCAGGCCTCGGCCAAGGCGGTCTCGGCCCGGTCGATGATCTTGCCGACCAGCCTCAGCTCGATCGCCGTCAGCGGTCGTTGCGGGATGAAGAGGTCCGCGTTGGAACCACCCAGGAGACGATCCATCACGGGGTAGATGATCAGCGGGCTGATCTCCATGCACATGTTCCCGTCCAGCGGCTCACAGGACAGGAGGTTGAAGCACGTCGGGTTGGGCAGGGAGTGGGTGAACTCGCTGAAGGTCATCTGCTCGATGTTGGCGACCTTCACCTCCATAATCGTTCGGAGGAAGCCGGAGAGCAGGGCACCGTAGTTCCGTGCGAAAGATTCGTGCAGCGTCTGCAGGGCCCGCATCTGGTCCTTGCTGACGCGCTCGGGGCGTTTGAAGTCGTAATCCCGGACCTCGATATCATCGGTGTTGCCGATGCGACGTCGGCTGTAGAAGACATGATCGTTCGACGCCTCTGTTTCTTCGGGGGCATCGGACCCGCCCACCGCCTGTAACAGGGCGTCGACTTCGTTCTGATCAAGCAGGTCGGACATAAGCGCGAATAGATCCGGGGGTTAACGGGTTCTGTAAGTCGTTATCGGCCCAAGGCCGGGGGTTTCTTCAATCCCACCGAGAACCGGGGTGGCCCGCCTGATCATCAGGGAAGTGGAAGTGGCAGGGGCCATCGTGGAGCAAGCCCGAGGCGGCTGGGATAGAATCTACGTTCAACCTCGTTTGGAGTGCTTATGCGGCCCACATCCCTGCGACCTTCAATCTCAGCCCTGTTCCACCTGCTGACGGTGCTGGTGGTGAGCCTGCTCGTGCTCCCCAATCCTGCCCACGCCCAGTTCGGCCAGGATGAACATGTCACGGTGTCCACCCAGTGGTGGCAGGAGGCGGTCCGGCCCGGCGGGCAGAACGTGCTGGCGGTGGTTTTTGACATGGCACCCGATTGGCACATCGCCTCTGACGAGGCCCAAGGCGTCGAGGGCGGTTTTGAACCGATGTACACGGTCGTCAATCCATCAACCGACAGCCAGGGTGTCACGATTGGCAGCCCGCAGTACCCCAAGCCCCACGTCATGAAGCTTGGCAGCCTCCCCGACCCGATCGCGGTGTTCGACGGCAAAGCTGTGGTCTACATCCCGGTCAGCGTCGATGCGGACACCGAGCCCGGTCAGCTCGATATCCAACTCGCGATCACGTACCAGGCCTGCGACGATCAGAGCTGCGACTTCCCGAAAAATATCGAGCGGGCGGCGCAGCTAGCGGTCTCGGTCGAGGGTGATACGGATGGCGGAGATAACACAGCCGATGCAGAGCTGTTCGCCGGCTTCGACTTTGAAACCTTCGGGTCGATCACGGAAGCCCCACCAACTCAAGCTGCAACCGAGACGATCGACTTTTTCGTGATCGAGGTTGATCCGTCGGGAACTGCCGGCTTTGTCTTGTTGTTGCTCCTCGCGGCGGTCGGCGGGGCATTGCTGAACTTCACGCCGTGCGTCCTACCGGTGATCCCGATCAAGATCCTGGGCCTGGCGCAGACAGCCGGCAACCGCCGAAAGACCCTGGCACTGGGCGCGACGATGTCGCTGGGTGTGGTGGCGTTCTGGTTGGGGCTGGGCGTGGCGATCGCGTTTGTCAGCGGGTTCACCGCCAGCAATCAGTTGTTCCAGTACCCGGCGTTCTCGATCACGGTCGGCGCGATCATCGCGGTGATGGCGGTGGGGATGTGCGGGTTGTTCGCGATCCGGCTGCCGAACTTCGTCTACTCGGTCAGCCCCAAACACGACAGCTACCCCGGCTCGTTCGGGTTCGGGATTATGACGGCCGTGCTCTCGACGCCTTGCACCGCGCCGCTGATGGCCGCCGCCGCGGCGTGGGCCGCCCTGCAAACCCCAACGATCACGCTCGTCACTTTCACCGCCATCGGCGTCGGGATGGCACTGCCGTACCTGATCCTTTCAGCAAACCCGAAACTTGTGGACGCCTTACCACGCACCGGGCCAGGCAGCGAGCTGCTCAAGCAGGTCATGGGCCTGCTCATGCTGGCAGCGGCGGTGTTCTTCATTGGGGCGGGCATCTCCGGCATGCTCAGCGACGGCACCGAAGCCGCCCCGAAAGGCCATTGGTGGGTCGTTTCGGGCATGGTCAGCTTGGCGGGGCTCTGGATGATGATGCGCATCCCCAAGGCCACGCCTTCTACCACCAAGCGGGGCGTGTTCATCATGCTCAGTGTCGCGACCATCGTCTCCTCGACCTATGCCGGCTATGCCTTGACGCGCCCCGACAAGTGGACCTACTACACGCCGCAGCGCTTTGAACAAGCCCTGACCGACGGCAACGTGGTCCTGCTGGACTTCACCGCCGACTGGTGCGCCAACTGCCACCTGCTGGAGAATACCGTCCTCGATACCGAACCCGTCCAGGCCATCCTGCAGAGCGATGGTTACGTGGCGATGAAGATCGACCTCACCGGCGGCTACCCCGACGGTAAAACCAAGCTCCAGGAGTCTGGCAGCGTGATGATCCCCTGGCTGGTGATCTACTCGCCCGACGGCGAAGAAGCCTTCAAGGCCAACTGGTACACCGCCACACAGCTCATCAACGAACTGAAGCAAGCCAAAACGAACTGAGGCACAGCATGCTCCAAGAGAACCTCACGAAGCTCGGCCTGTCACTGCCTGAGGCCCCCAAGGCCGTCGCCGCCTACGTGCCCGCCGTCCGCACCGGCAACCTCGTCATTGTCAGCGGGCAACTACCCATGAAAGACGGCAAGCTGATCGCCGTCGGCCCCGTCCCCGAATCAACCAGCCTAGACGCCGCGCAGGAAGCGGCCGGCCAATGCGCCCTCAACGCCCTGGCGGCTTTGGGCACGCAGATCGATCACGATTACACGCGCCTCGAGAGGGTGGTTCGGTTAGGGGTATTCGTCGCCGGCAGCCCCGACTTCACCGACCAGCACCTTGTAGCCAACGGTGCCAGCGAGCTGCTGGTCAAGCTTCTGGGCGATCAAGGCCGACACGCCCGCGCGGCCGTGGGTGTGCCGAGTCTGCCGCTTAATGCATCGGTCGAGATCGAGGCGATGTTCGAGGTCCGGTAACCACTTTGCGCTAGACGTCCGAAAGCCCTGTCTTCAAGCGGGTTACACGGCATCTCTATGCGGGATGTTGTATCTGGGATATCAGGGGCGAGATTCACAGCGAAGCCGTTGGCGCGGTCGATTTGGCATGGCTCGCCAATAGGTTGCTCGCATGAGCATCGCTACACCGAGCCGGCTGCCTTGGATCGGCCCAAGAGTTGACGAAAGGTCGATTACCAGCGACACTTACGGACTGTGACACCTGACGTCACAGGGGTGTCGGGGGACCTGACTGTGGCTATGGATGGCAAGGAGCGTGCCCGGTGATGCCGGGCTTGACCGGCCGGCTTGATGGCTGGCGTTGCGATGTGACTTTGGAGTAATTCTCATGGCACGTGCACGTGGTGGTAGTTCGGGCTCGGCTTGGGCATTGGTGATCTTTGGTGCCGGCTTCTTCATCAGCCTGCTGCTGGCGATTGTCTTCTACACCCAGGTCAAGGGGGCCCAGCAGGGTGAGAAGAGCGCCGAGGACCGTTTGGCGGAGTTCGCCAACCCAAACGAACAGAGCTCCCAGGAGATCGAAACACTGCGTTCCGGCAACATGTCCGTAGTCGGTGCCTTGATGGATGAGCGGGCCTGGCTGCGTGAAGCCGTAGGCGGTGACACCAACAAGAGCCGGGAAGAGATCCAGGCCTCGCTGACCTCACTCGGACTCGAGGGTGCTTCGTTGCTGCAGGAGGTAAACCAGCTACAGAACGAATTGGACGGCGCAAACGAGATGCGCCAGACGCTGGAATCGGAGCTGGACGATGCACGCACCCGCGCCGAGGCCGCGGAGCTTGCGAAGAACGACCTTGACCAGAGCTACAAGGATTCGCTGAGCAGCCTGCAAGCGACGCTCGACCAGACGGCCGACGCACTCGCGGCGACGCAGCTGAAGATCCAGGACCAGAAGACATCGCTCGACGGCGACATGGCTGACACACGTAACGAATACGTCGGACAGATCGCGGCGCTTGAGCAGCAGATAAGTGACATGGATGTCATTATCCGTGATCTCAAGGATAAGCTGGCTGAATTCGGCGGCAAGGGCGGCCAGGACCCGGGTCCGGGCAACCTGACACGTGTGGATGGGCGGATCATATCGATGGGCGGCGGGCCGAACGAGGTCTACATCAACCTCGGCCGGGCGGATCGCCTTCAGATGGGTATGACGTTTGAGGTGTTCGATGCGAACGAGCTGGTCAAGCTGACCGAGTACAACCGTCTGCGTGGCAAGGCGACGATCGAGGTCGTCAGTGTGGACGAGGCGGCGTCGCTGGCGCGCGTGGTCCGGGCCGAGCGCGGCCTGGCGATCGCGGAGAACGACACGATCGTCAATCTTGTGTATGACCCCACGGCGACCTACAAGTTCCACGTCTACGGCGACTTCGCCTTCGACGACTCGACCGGTTCGGACGGCCGGGACCGGATCATCAGCCGTATCCGGCAGTGGGGCGGCAAGGTCTCAGATGAGCTGACCTACGACGTGGACTACCTCGTGCTGGGTGCCGAGCCGCCGCTGCCGAGCCAGCCGCCGGAGGGCGAGGTCGATCCGGTGAAGATCGCCGAGTACGTCCAGGCACGGCGTGAATACGAAACCTATCAGCAACTGATCGGCGAGGCCCGGTCAGAATCGCTGAACATCCCCATCCTCAACCAGAACCGGTTCCTGGCGCTGGTCGGTGAATACGATCGCTAGACCGGACGCTCGATGGCGAAAGATCAAGGCCCGGTCGCAATCTGGTCGCAGTACCTAGGTGCACGCCTCGCGGCGATGGGTCTGTCGATGTTCAACGTCGATACGAACCTGCGCACAGCCGCAATGATCGGCCGGGCGATGTACAAGTGGGACAAACGCCACCGTGAGCGCGCGACACGCAACATCGCGCTGGCGTTCCCCGAATGGTCGCAGGCGAAGATCGACCGGACCTGCAAGGCCTCGTTTGAGCACTTCCTCCAACTCGCCTTCGAGGTGATCCACACCCCGCGGATGATCCACAAAGACTCCTGGCCGACACGCATGACCACGGCCGACCTCGGGCCGGCGCTCGATATCATGAACGCCCGCCAGCCGGTCATCCTGCTGACGGGCCACCTGGGCAACTGGGAAGTGCTCGGATACATGCTGGCGGTGATCGGGTACGAAATCGACGCGATCGCCCGGCCTATCGATAACCCGATGATCAATGACTGGCTGCTGGGCATCCGTGAAAAGCGGGGCATGCGGATCATCACCAAGTGGGATGCCACGGGTCGGATGCTGGAGGTGCTGCGCAACGGCGGGGCGTTGGGCTTCATCGCCGACCAGAACGCCGGGGACAAGGGGATGTTCGTGCCGTTCTTCGGGCGGCTGGCGAGCTCGTATAAATCCATCGGCCTGCTGGCGATACGCAAGCAGGTCCCGGTGGTCTGCGGCTACGCCCAGAAGTCCGGGAGCGGATTCCACTACGAATTGGGGGTTGCGGACGTGATCCGCCCCGAAGACTGGCAAGACAGGCACGACCCGTTGTATTATATCACTGCCAGGTACGCCCGAGCGATCGAGAACATGGTGCGGCTGAGGCCGGATCAGTACCTGTGGATGCACCGCCGATGGAAGAGCAGGCCCCGGCACGAACGCCTGGGCAAGCCCATCCCCAAGGCGCTACGCCAAAACCTAGAATCGCTGCCGTGGATGGACCAGCCCCTGATGGACCGGCTGGAGCACCCGCCGCCGATTGAGTGACGGCACCAACCGACCTACCCACCACGCCTGGACAACCGAGCCCGGCACAGACACAACCGCTATTACCCGCTTGGAAAGAACTGATATGGAACCGATGACTGACGAATCCGGAGAACTGCGCCTTGAGGCACGTAAGGTATTGATCGTGGACGATGATCCGGAAGTGCGTGCCGCGATCGACCACGCCTTGCAGGCCGAGGGCGCACTGACCCAATACTGCGGCGACGGGAACTCGGCGGTACGTATCTGCGAATCCGACCCGCCGGACCTGGTGGTCCTGGACATGATGCTGCCGAAGCGCTCCGGGTTCCTGGTGCTGGACAGCATCAAGCGGATCGAACCCACACCGATAGTCATCATGGTGACCGCAAACGAGGGCCGGCGTCACCAGCAGTACGCCGAGACGCTTGGGGTCGATGGCTACATACTCAAGCCTGTGCGTCTGGAACGGCTGATTACGCTGGCCCGCGACCTGCTGGATGCCCGGGGCTGACAAGCATTTAGGGGGTCTACACCGGTTTCCGCCCATCTGCTGATGGCATATACTGGTGTGGTTGTTCCCGACCGGCAGGGGCTGAGGGTGACTAAGCCCATCCGCTTGTAAAGGAGAGACTGCGATGCGTGCATCAGACCAAGTGAAGTGGCTGGGACTGTGCTGTGCGATCGTGATGGCTGTGCTGCCGATGCGTGCCGAGGCCAGCGAAGCGGTCGTGACCACCTACGACGGCAGGACCCTGACCGGGGAGCTGGTCAGCCAGGACACGAAGACCGTCACACTGATCATTTCCGGGATCAAAACACCCATCTCCAAAGACTCGATCCAGAGCATCGAGATCAAGGACACCCCGGAAGAGCAATACCGAAAGCTCCGGGCCGAGTTGGACGACGATGACCTGGACGGACGGTACCGCCTGGCGTACTCGATGTACGAAAAAAAGTGGCTCGAGCTGTCCATGACCGAGCTGAAGGCCCTGCGTCAGGACTTCCCGGATAGCGACAAAGTCCGTGCACTGCAGACCGTGGTGCAGACCCGCCTGGATCGGCAGCGTGATGAACAGCCTCCGGCAACTCGCCCGGCCTCTCACAAGCAGCCCGCAGCGGCGGCGGAGGTCACCGATACCCCGGACGCCGATCAACGGCTGACCGAAGAACAGATCAACAGTATCCGCGTCTACGAAGTCGATCTGAGCGAAGAGCCCCGGATCACCATCCCCCAGGACACGATCGACAAGCTGTACGAAGCGTATGCCACGGACGACCGGCTGACCAAGGACCGCCGGGCGTTCCGTCGGCTCCCCGGTCACAAGCAGCTTGAGGTGATCTTCGACCTGCAGGCCCGCGAGCTGTACCCCGAGGTCGTCATCCGTCAGGATGCCCCGGCCATCAAGGCCTTCCGCACCCAGATCCATCAGCGCTACGTCCTGAACTACTGCGGGGCGACCGGGTGCCACGGCGACAATTCCCCGGGTGGCCTGTTCCTCTTCCGTATCCAGCCAAACAGTGACGCGACGGTCTACACCAACTTCTACATGCTTGACCGCATGAAGCGTGGCGAAGGCTCCATGATCGACCGCGACGAACCCAGGCGTTCGCTGCTGCTTCAGTACGGCCTGAAACGTGACGCCGCTTCGACACCTCACCCGGACGTGAAGGGCTGGCGGCCCCAGTTTGTGGACGAACAAGACTCACGCTTCGGGCAGTTCGCCGAGGCGATCGACAAGCTCTGGAAGCCCTCCCCGGACTACGGCATCAGCTACGTCCCGCCTGTGATCCGCAAGGAAGAAGAGGCGAGCGAACAGCCCGAGTAGTCACACGAACCAAGCGATCAACGGTAGCGACACACGACCACGCGCCCGCTCGTCGAAACCGACGAATAGAAAGGACGAATCCGTGCCCAAGACCTCGATAACCATGCTCGTACTTGCCGGCCTGCTGGCTGGTGTCTCGGGATGTGACAGCCAGGCCTCTCAGCAGGCCGAGGCCCAGCGTCACCTGGACGCGGCACTCGCGAAGCTGGGGCGCGCCAACGCAGGCTACGTCGCCAGCCCCGACGAGCAGCAGGCCCAGGCTGAACTGCTCGTGTACCGGCAGGAGACCATGGACGCGGCATTCGAAGACCTGAACAAGGTCATGTCGCTTAACGCACCCGACCAGAAGATGCAGGCCATGCGCCTCACCGCCGAGATCAACGCCTCATCCGCACGCTACACCGCCCGCGAGGCGGCGATCGAGCAGGCCGCGTTGGCGGGCAGATCGACCGTCCTGCTGGGGTATGTCTCCGCGATGGAGTCGGCCTCTTCCCGAGCCGCGTCGCTCGAACCCATGACCGAACAGCAGATCGCCAAGCTCCAGCAAGAGATCGACAACCTGGCGACCAAAAAGCAGACGCTGACCGCTGAGATCGATAAGCTGGACCGCCAGATGCAGACGGTGTCCGCCGAGATTCAGCAGTTCCGCGATCGGGCCAGTGAAGGCGACGCCCAGGCCCAGGCCTTACGAGAAAAGGCATTTGTTGCCAGCGGTGACAAGATGTACGACCTGCAGGATCAGGCCGCGGAGCTTGAGCGCAAGGCGGCGGTCGAATCCGCCTCGGCCGATCAGCAGCAGGTGGTGGCCGATGACCTAGCCGCGAAGCTGCAGCTGGCGCGGGTTCAGCTGGACACCGTCAATAAGCTGACGACTGAGCTGGGCCAGCAGGTCCAGAACGCTCAAGCGGATACCGCCCGCCTCTCGGATCAGGCCGACCTCGCCCGGCAGGCGCAGGCCGAAGCGGCCAAGGTGCTTGCCGATGAATACCGCCAACTCTCGGATGTCTATACCGAGGCCATCGAGAAGCGGATGACGCTGGCAAGCGAAAAAGCCGCGAAGGTCATCGAGACACTCGAGCAGGTATCAGGCCAGGCACGGACCCCCAATGACAAAAGCTCAGTCAAGCTCCAACTGCTCTCTGCGTACGTCGATCAGGCACACATCGCCACCAGCTACGCGGCCTACGCACAAGACCTAGCTGTCACCACCGAGTCCCTGCTCGACAGCGTCACACGTGTCCAGGGCACCGACACCGAACTATACACGTCACAGCTCGGCAAACTCACCGATGCCCAGGTGGCGGCACGTGACACCGCCCAGGCGGCGATCGACGCGGGCTTGACCTTGGCGGATGAAATCGCCCCCGAAGACACGGTCTTAGAAGAAGCCAGCGACAGCGAAAAGATCGCGATCAAGCAGAAAGCCCGCCTCAACGACTACAAGAACGAACGGCTCGACTCGCTGAGCAGCGGGTCCTGAAGCCGACCCTTCTACATACCTACCGTCACGCGCCCAGCTGCAGCTCGGCCAGCGCGGTCGGTGTGTCGGGCACGAAGTGAAAAACCTTATCCAGGCCGGTGGTCAGGAACACCGCCCAGACCGAATCGCTGACGGAAGTCATGCGGAGATTGATCTCTCGGTCGATCGCGTTCTTGCGCAGACGCAGCAGGGCGGACAGGTTGGAGCTGACGATCGAATCGACCGCGGCGAACTCCAGCACCAGGTGCGGCATCATGTCCGGCGACAGGATGCGCTCGTTGAGCTGATCGAGGTCTTCGGTAAACGCGGGGTCGTCGTTTAGCCGTACGACCCATATCCGGTCTGACCACTTCTGAATGGACACCTCTGATCGCTCCTTCCCTGGCCTAATCAGCCGCGAGCTTACTCTGCCGACGGTGCGTCGTTTGCCTTCTCATCGCCCTCGGAATCTTCGACCCGGGCCACGGCGACCAGCCTGTCGTCCGATCCGACCGAGATCACGCGGACGCCCTGGGTATTGCGCCCGATCCGGCTGACGGAGCCGGCGTTGATGCGGACGATCATGCCGCCCAGCGTGATGAGCATCAGGTCGTCGTCGGGCGTGACGCGCTTCAGGGCGACCACCTTCCCGTTACGGGCATTGGTCACAATATCGCGCCGTCCCTTACCGCCGCGCCCCTGCGGGCGTGTGGAGCCGTCCTCGCTCTTGACGAGATACTCGGCCATGTCGGTCCGCTTGCCGTAGCCGTTCTCACAGACGGTCAGCAGGTCGGGCTCGATGCCGTGAGGGATCTTGACCAGCCCGACGACCCGGTCGCCGCTGCCGAGCGTGATGCCCTTGACGCCGCTGGCGCTTCGGCCCATCACACGGGCGTCGTTCTCGTCGAAACGGATCGACATGCCGTCGCGTGTGCCCAGCAGCAGGTGGTCTTCGCCGGCCGTCCAGGTCACGCCGATCAGCGAGTCGCCCTCGCGGAGGTTGACCGCGATGATGCCGGAGCGGTTGACGTTGCGGTAGTCCTTCAGGGCGGTGCGTTTGATCAGGCCCTGGGCGGTGGCGAACAGCAGGAAGTGCTCGCCCTTTTCAAAGTCGCTGATGGGCATGAACTCGCAGATGCGCTCGCCCTCACGCAGGCCGACCAGATTGACGATCGCACGGCCGCGGCTGGTGCGCGGCGCTTCGGGGATCTCGTAGACCTTGATCTTAAACACACGCCCGGTGTCGGTGAAGCACAGCAGGTCGTCGTGCGTCGAGGCGACGAACACCTGCTCGGTGAAGTCGTCGTCCTTGCTGCGTGCACCGATGACGCCCTTGCCGCCTCGGCCCTGCACGCGGTACTCCTCAACAGGCAGCCGCTTGACGTACCCGGTATGGGTGATCGTCACCACGACCTGCTCGACCGGGGTCAGCGCCGCCAGGTCCAGCTCGCCAACCTCGCCGGCCTGGATCTCCGTGCGACGATCGTCGGCGTACTTGGCCTTCAGCTCAAGCGTGTCTTCCTTGATGATGTCCAGCACACGCTGCTGGTCGGCGAGGATCGATTCGTACTCCTCGATCTGCCCGAGCAGCTTGGCGTAGTTGTTCACCAGCGTTTCGATCTCGAGCCCGACCAGCTGGATCAGTTGCAACCGGCCGATCGCCTCGGCCTGGACACGGCTGAGGAATACGTCATTCTCGGCCGAAGCCTTGAGGAACCGGTCGGGGATCGTCGGGGCGGCGGGGTGGCTCGCCGGGATGCGGAAGCCGCGCTTGGTCAGCTTGTCGATCGCCTCCTCGCGGGTCCGGCTCTCACGGATCAGTTTGATCACCTCGTCGATGTCGCAGACCGCGTAGATCAGGCCCTCGATCCGGTGCGCTTCCTGCTGCGCCTGACGCAGCCGGTGCGCGGTCCGGCGACGGATCACTTCGATGCGGTGGTCGATGAACGCCCGGATCAGTTCCTTGAGCCCCAGCGTGCGCGGCTGGCCCTTGACCAGTGCGATGTTGATGATGCTGAACGTCGACTGCAGCGGCGTCATCTGGTAGAGCTGGTTCTCGACGACCGCCGGGTCCGAGCCCTTCTTGAGTGTGATGACGACGCGCATCCCGCCGCGACCGGACGATTCGTCGACGATGTCGGAGATATCCGTGATCCGGTCGGCCTTGCGCAGCGCGACGATCTTGTCCACGATGCCGGCGTTCTTACTGACCTGGTAGGGGATCTCGGTGACGACGAGGATGTCCCGGCCGGTGCGCGTCTTTTCTTCGTGGATCTTGGCCCGGACGGTCACACGGCCCCGGCCGGTGGCGTACGCCTGGGCGATGCCGGCGCGTCCGCAGATGATCCCGCCGGTCGGGAAGTCCGGCCCGGGGATTAATTCCATCAGCTCGTGCAGCCCGACCTCGGGGTTATCGATAACGGTAACGATCCCGTCGCAGATCTCGCCGAGGTTGTGCGGCGGCATGGAGCTGGCCATGCCCACGGCGATGCCGGTCGAGCCGTTGACCAGCAGGTTCGGGAACTTGGCCGGCAGGACCTTCGGCTCGTTGTATTGCTCGTCGAAGTTCGGCTGCCAGTCGACGGTGTCTAGCTTGAGGTCTTCGAGCAACTCAACCGCATGGCGGTGCAGCCGCGCCTCGGTGTAACGCATCGCGGCGGGGGGGTCCGGGTCGATCGAGCCGAAGTTGCCTTGCTTGTCGATCAGCAGCGCCCGGGTCTTCCATTCCTGCGCCAGGTTCACGAGCGTCGGGTAGATCGCGCCGTCGCCGTGGGGGTGGTACTTCTTCATCGTCTCGCCCACGATGCCGGCACACTTGCTGTGCTTGCGGCCCGGGGTGAGGTTCAGATCGTTCATGGCGACCAGGATCCGCCGTTGCGACGGCTTAAGCCCGTCACGGACGTCCGGCAGAGCCCGGTCCACGATAGTGCTCATCGCGTAGGTCAGATAGCTCTCAGCCATCTCCTGCTCGATGGGGTGGTCCACCATCTTCCCGCCCCCGGAAGCTGGATCTGCCGGGCTCTGTTCGGGGCCATCAAAGTCGGGATTTTGCGGGTCTTGCGGCGCGTCGGTCATAGGTCTGATCGGTCCTGATTTCGCGGTCTTTTCAGGGCTTTCCCGCCCCTGATTCCAAAGCGATATTGTACCTGTTTTCAGCCGCGTCGGCGACTTTTTGCCCCCGACGAAGGGCGACCGCAAGCATCGAAAACCCGCTGTATTTGACGTGACGATTCAGGCCTTGTGCTCACCGAATTCACCCGACCGGATCGGGCCAACACACGCCCATATCCCCCGATGCGATAAATTATCTCGTAACGGTGTAACGCACCCGCTGTCCGTATCGACAGGTACTTTGACCGGCAAGCACATCGATGCAAAGGAGGCCGACGCTGGCACGGGATTGGGAAGCACTCATCCAGGAGCACGGGCCGATGGTCTGGCAGACCGTCTGGCGGGTGCTCAGCCACGAGGCGGACGCCCGTGACTGCTACCAGGACGTGTTCCTGGAGGCGATCCGGGTCAGCCGGCGCGAGGAGGTCAAACGTTGGGGTGGATTGCTCAGGCGTATCGCCACCACCCGGGCGATAGACACCTTGCGATCTCGGTACCGCAGGACCGGCCCAGTCGAGCCGGTGCCGGTGGAAGCGATCGCGGGCCGAGTCGGTGAGGCGGAGTCGGCGGCCATGACCAGGGAGTTGGCGCAGCGGCTTCGTACAGAAGTGGCCCGTTTGCCCGAGCAACAAGCTGTGGCGTTCTGGCTGCACAGCATCGAGCAGGCGCCTTACGCGGACGTCGGCGAGGCTCTGGGGATTGAAGTGAGCCACGCGCGGGTGCTCGTTCATCGGGCCCGTGCACGTTTGAAAGAAGTGCTGGATGAAGGTCTTGAATACTCGCCTTCGGAGGTGACACGATCATGAAACATCCAAACAGATCCCATCAGGAAGTCCGGTTGGATCGCGCGGTGCTCAGCGTCTTGAGCGAAGAGACGCCGCCGATGGATCCCCAGCTGGATAGTCAGATAGTTACGCAAGCGCGCTTGGAAACCGAGTCCGATGTCAACTCCGAAACACACAAATGGAGGTTTCCAATGAGACAGTTCAGTAAGGCCGCGATCGCGGCCGCGGCCGTAATATTAGTTGTGCTGGGGGGGTTCTCGCTCTTACCCAGGGGCTTCGACAGCCATAATGCGATCGCCAAGGCGATCGAGCAGGTCCGGGCCATCCGTACGTTGTCGTTCATGACCACGACCGACGTCCCCGGCCAGGATATGACCGTCACCGTCAAGACATACGTCCACGATTCCGGGCGGATGCGTCAGGAGATCAGCGAACCCTCCGAGGCCGTAAACATCATCGACTTCAGGCAGGGGAAGATCCTCTCGATCGTCCATCAAACGAAGCTCGCCCAGATCATCGACATCTCCGGCCTGCCCGAGGAACAGATCCCCAAAGTCATGGTCGATGCATTCAGCGAACTCGACCCGGACCACACAACCTACCTCCGCGATGAAGATCGCGACGGTGTGAAGACCCACGTGTACAAGATGTATCAGGGCCCGATCAGTGGCACGGTGTGGATCGACGCCGGGACCCGGCTGCCGGTCGCGATGGAGATCCAGATGCCCGCCATCGAGGGGCGGGAGCAGCCCAAGGTTGTGCTCGATCGGTTCGACTGGGACGCGCAGCTGGACCCGGCCTTGTTCTCGCTTGAAGTCCCCGAGGGCTACGAGACCAACACGGTTGATATGAGCGACCCGACCGAAGACGACTGGATCATGATGCTGCGGATCTGGGCGGCCATGACCCGAAAACCTTTCCCCGATGAGATGGGCCCGTCCAACCTGAGCATGATCAGCCAGCTGCTTCACGATCCCGCGCTCTCGCCTCAAGAGAACTTCGACCGGATGCGTGAAGGCCTCGGCCCCATCTTCGGCGAAGAGGCTTTCACCAAGGACAACGCGGTCTCGTTGATGACCGAGATCAGCGAGAAACTCGGCCGCGGCACGATGTTTATTGTCCACCTGGAGCAGACCGAATGGGCCTGGGTCGGCGGCGGCGTCGAGGCCGGAGAGGCCGACAAGCCACTGTGCTGGTGGAAAGTAGAAGGCACCGACAACTACCGCGTCCTCTACGGCGACTTCACCGCCCGCGACGCCACCCGCGAGCAACTGCCAAAGTCACCGTAGCCCCGGACCCCCAACCGAATCCATACAGCAGGCACCGCCCCCGGTGCCTGTTTTAACTTCAGCACTGTTCGAACCCTGAGAAAACATGCTAGACTTTCCACCCGCCAACCCGAACCAGGAGTCAATCGGTCGATGGAAGCAGGTATTGTCGGTCTCCCTAACGTCGGTAAATCCACGCTGTTTAACGCGCTGACGGCGGCGGGGATTGCCAGTGAGAATTACCCGTTCTGCACGATCGAGCCGAACGTCGGCGTGGTCTCCGTGCCCGACGGCCGGCTGGCGCGGATCACCAGCCACATCGAGACGCAGAAGGTCATCCCGGCGATCCTGCGGCTGGTGGACATCGCGGGCCTGGTCAAGGGCGCCAGCCAGGGCGAGGGGCTGGGCAACAAGTTCCTATCTCATATCAAGAACGTCGATGCGGTGCTGCATGTTGTGCGCTGCTTCGATGATGAAGATATCGTCCACGTCGATGGCGAGGTCGATCCGATCCGGGACATCGAGACGATCGACACGGAACTTCTCCTGTCAGACCTGACGACGATCGAGTTGGCACTCGACAAGGCTCAGCGCTCGGCGCGCACCGGGGACAAAGACGCCAAGGCGCGTGTGGTACTGTTGGAAAAGTGCCAGGAGCGACTGGCTGCAGGCAACCCGATCCGTGCTATTGAACTCGACGAAAAGCAGGCGAAAGAACTCAAGAGCTTCGGCCTGATCACGGCCAAGCGCGTCCTCTACGTCGCAAACGTAGACGAGAACGACCTGCACGGCGAGAACGAGTACGTCCAGCGTGTGCGGGATCGTGCTGAGGCCGAGGGCGGGGCGGTGGTGCCGGTCTGTGCGAAGCTGGAGAGCGAGCTGGCTGAGCTGGACGAGGCGGACCGGGCTGAGCTTTTAGAGAGTGTCGGGCTGGAAGAGCCGGCGCTGCACGTCCTGGCACGCGCGGCGTATCAGCTACTGGGCTTCCAGAGTTACTTCACGGCCGGCCCCAAGGAAGTCCGTGCCTGGACAATACCCGCCGGGGCGACCGGCCCGCAGGCGGCGGGGGTGATCCACACCGACTTTGAGCGCGGCTTCATCCGCGTCGAGGTCTATTCCGTGGACGACCTGGACGAACTGAAGAGTGAAAAAGCAATCAAAGAAGCGGGCCGGATGCGCGTCGAAGGCAAAGACTACATCATGCAGGACGGCGACGTCTGCCACTTCCTGTTTAACGTGTGATCAGGCATATCCTGAGCCACAGATCAACACAGATGAACACCAACTCTGATTAAGATTTAGAACCCATCAGCCTAGGTTCTCTATCAGTTTTTATCTGTGTTCATCGGTGGCAGATACTAGCGTTTAAGCAACTGCTCGCGCTGGATCATCACCTTCAAGGTATGGCAGGCCAGCTCTACTTGGGTGCGGTCGAGTTGATTGAAGAACGGCAGGGCGAGGGTGCGTTCGCTGATGGATTCGGCGATGGGGAAGTCGCCTTTCTTGAAGCCGAAGCGTTCGCGGTAGAACGGCTGGAGATGGATGCAGGGGAAGTAGTTGCTGGCCCCGACTTCGTGACGTCGCATGCCGGTGATGATGCGGTCGCGCTCGACGTGGCTGTAGCGATCCGAAAGCCGAACAACGAAAACGAACCACGACATGTCCTCTTCTGTGCCGGGCACGACGTTGGGCAGGATCAGGTCGTCGAAGTCCATGAGCCGACGCATGTACATCCCGGCGACGTTTCGGCGGGCGTCGAGGAATTGATCGAGCCTATCCATCTGCGAACAGCCCAGCGCGGCGGTGACCTCGGACATGCGGTAGTTAAAGCCCATGCGTTCGTGCGCCAGCCACGCCCCGGAGGTGTTGGCGTCCCCGGTGTGGGCGTCCACGGCCCGGCCCTGGTTGCGCATGGATCGGCAGAGGTCGGCAAGCCGGTCGTCGTTGGTGACGATCATGCCGCCTTCGCCGGTGGTGATCTGCTTGTTGGGGTAGAACCCGAACACCGCCGCTCGGCCGAACGACCCGACGGGCTTACCCATGTAGCGCCCGCCCAGCGCCTCGCAGGCGTCTTCGATCAGCGGGATCTCGTGCGCCCCGGCGACCTGGGCGATGCGGTCCATCTGCTTGGCGTTGCCGAACACCTCGACGGCAACGATCGCCTTGGTCTTCTCGGTGATGGCCGCCTCGAGCTGGTTCGGGTCCATGTTCAGGCTGGCCGGGTCGATGTCCACAAAGACCGGGGTCGCACCGGCCATCAGGATGCAGTTTGCGCTGGCGATGAAACTGAACGGCGTGGTGATCACCTCATCCCCCGGGCCGACGCCCAAGGCGAGCAGGACCAGGTGCAGCCCCGCGGTCCCGCTTGAAACGGCGACACCGTTCCCGTTGCCGCTGCGGTCGGCGACGAGCCGCTCGAACTGCTCTTGCAACGGGCCGATACTCAGCCGCCCGGACCTGAGCGCCGCGGTCACCGCCTGGATGTCGTCTTCATTGATGTCGGGCTGACTTAAAGGGATTTCACTCATCGTCATTCCATCGAAAGCACCTGACGCAGCACGCCCTGCGCGTCACCGGTGCGTTTTAGGTAAGTCCATGCCGCCTGGATACGCAGCGAGTCTTCCAGCCGACCCCCGCCGCGCGCCAATAGCGCCAACTGTTCCAATTGTGCCTGATCCATCGGCCGGTCCGACCGCGCGGTCAGCAGCAACGCCAAGCCCTGCGCGTCGGGACTGGTGAGCTGCGACTCGATGCCCTCGACCACGCTCACCGCCTGGTCGGTCCGCGCCCTGACCAGACCTAGTAGGATCGCCTGGTTCAGCACGTCGTCCCGGCCGGGCTCGGTCAGGATCGGACGCAGCAGCTTGACCGCGACGTCCGGGTATTGCTCGAACAGGGCCTGCGTGGCCTGGATCGCTTCATCCAGCCGGCGGGCCTTGCCGCGTGCCGGGCTGTGTTCATAGGCCAGGATCAGCCCCAGCAGCGTGACCTGGGCATCCACGTCGGACGCGTGATTCTTCGCGTAATCAAGCGCCCAGTTGTTGATCATCGGGTGCCCGACTTCCAGCAGCTCCGCGATCGCGTCGCCGATGCCCGCCGACTCGGTTGTGATCTGCACACCCGCCCGGCCGATCGCGCTGAGCATCGTGTCGTCACTCTGTTCGAGTGTCTTAAACGGTTCAGAGCTAGCCCAGGGCGAGACGTACATCGCCGTCAGCGCCAGGCGCATCCTGTCCGCTGCGCCGGCGTCCTCCGCCTGGTACAGGCTGTGCCACAACTCAACCGCGCCATCTGCCTGGAAGCGTAAAGACGTCCGCAGCGCCACCAGACGCAGCACCGGGTCGGTGTCGGGCTGTGCCGCAATACTCATGGCCCACGGCGCACACTTTTCAAAGCTGTGGCGCATCGATGATTGCAGCAGCATCGCCCGGATGGTGTCGCGCTGCGGGTCGTCCGAGAGATCAACGACTTCCTGTAAATGCTTGATCCCCGCCGGATCGTCCAGCTGCATCAACAGCAGCGCCGCCAATGCCCCGCCTGCGAGCTTCTTGGCATCGGCGATCGCCTGATGCAGCAGGGCGGTGTCCTTGAACTTATCCGCTTCGAGCAGGCGGATGGCGACCAGCACCTTAACCTCGACAGCCAGCCCGTCCCAGGCCAGGAGCTGCGCCGCCTGGTCATGGCTGAGCAGGTCGTCGTCCATCGCCGCGGTGATGATCGTGCTCTGCACCGCCGGGTCGTCGATCTGTGCGATCAGTGACAGGTCAACCTGTCGGCCCTGACTGACCTCGGCCAGGCCCAGGATGCCGTGAATCTTCAGGCCCGCGTGCTCCGCCGTTGCGAGTTGCTCGAACAGTGGGCGGGTCTCAGGGTCTTCCAGGTGGCGGACGGCCTTGAGCAGCAGGTTATGCGTGCCGTCCCGCTCAGTCACGGTGCACTGGTGCAATAGATGAGCCGCCGCTTCGACGACCGCGGGGTCGGCCTCGGCCCGGGCATCGGGCAATGTGGGTGACGCTACCGTCGCTACCAGGACCAACAGGCACGTCCAAAGGGTCTTAAGCTCCATGCGCTACAGTGTACGGGAATGCCCCGGCCGGTAAAGAACGGCCCCGCCTGAGATTGACCCAAGCGGCCCTGGCGGCGACGATATCCCGCCTATGGCGTACGAACGTGACAATATCAAAGGCCTGAGCCCCTACGTCCCCGGCGAGCAGCCGGCGGATGTGTCGGTGGTCAAGCTGAACACCAACGAGAATCCGTACCCCCCGGATCCAGCGGTGCTGGCGGCGGTGATGGGCGTGCAGGCCGAGGCGCTGCGGCGGTACCCACCCCCGGATGCGGCGCAGTTCCGGCTCACGGCTGCTGAAACCCACGACCTCGATCCGGACCAGGTCATCGCGACCAACGGCGGTGACGAGCTGCTGAGATTGGCAATCACCGTGTTCTGTGAGCCGACGGGTGAAAACGGCGCGGGCGGCCTCGGCGAAACCGAACCGACCTATTCGCTCTACGACGTGCTTGCCAGGATCCACGACACACCGGTGACGCGCGTGCCGCTGGAAGACGACTGGTCGATCCCCCAGGACTTCGCCGACAAGCTCAACGAAGCGGGCTGCCGACTCGCGCTGGTCGTGAACCCACACGCGCCAAGTGGTCGATACGAATCGAATGACCGGCTGCGACAGATCGCTGAGGCGTTTAACGGCGTGCTGCTGGTCGACGAGGCCTACGCCGACTTCGCCCGGCTCAATGCCGACGAACTGGTACGCGGTGACGAGGGCCTGAAGAACGTGCTGCTCCTGCGCACGATGAGCAAGGGGTACTCCCTCGCCGGCCTGCGGTTCGGCTACGGGCTGGGCCACCGTGACCTGATCGCGGCGCTGGATAAAGCCCGGGACAGCTACAACACCGACATCCTCGCCCAGACCGCGGCGATCGCGGCCCTGAAACACCACGACGCGGCCAGGCGAAGCTGCGACAAGGTCGTGCAGGAACGCCGGCGCGTTGGCGATGAGCTGGCCCGGTTGGGCTGGTGGGTCTGGCCCAGCGATACCAACTTTATCCTCGCCAAACCACCTGAAAACGGCCCAAATGCCAAAGAAGTCTACGAAACGCTCAAGCAAAAGAACGTGTTTGTGCGATACTTCGATCAGGACCGCCTACGCGACAAGCTCAGGATCACCATCGGCTCGCCGCAGCAGAACGACACCCTCCTGCGGGCCCTGACCGCCCCCGCGAATGATCCCGGGTCGTAAACCTGGAAGTCACCACGGTTGATAACACGGAGCCACCATGCCCCGCATCGCCTCCATTACACGCAAGACCAACGAGACCGACATCACCCTCGAGTTGAACCTCGATCCCGACAAGGCCGGTGACTACTCGAACCAGACCGGCGTCGGGTTCTTCGACCACATGCTCGATCATGTCGCCCGGCACGGCAAGCTGGGGCTGAACGTCTCTGCCAAGGGCGATACCCACGTGGACGACCACCACACGGTCGAGGACGTCGGCATCGTGCTGGGCCAGGCCCTTGAGCAGGCGCTGGGCGATAAGAAGGGGATCGAACGCTACGGCTTCGCGTCCGTCCCGATGGACGAGGCGCTGGCGCGTGTCAGTATCGATCTGTCCGGCCGTGCGGCGCTGGCGTTCGAGGTGACGTTCAACGACTCCTTCGGGAAGATCGGCACGTTCGACAACCAGCTCGTGCGCGAGTTCTTCAACGCCGTGGTCAACGCCGGCAAGTTCAACTGTCACATTGAATCACCGCGCGGCGTGAACGATCACCACATCGCCGAGGCCATCTTCAAGGCCTTCGGCCGGGCCCTGCGCCAGGCAGTCAACGTCACCGGTGACGAAGTCCCCAGCACCAAAGGCTCGCTCTAAGCCGACAGGCTTGGTGATTATCTCATTTAAAGGTCGCGATCCAAGGCCCACGGTACATCGTGCTCGGTCTCTTCGCCCGGCTCCCACAGCCCCAGCACCGGCTGATAGACGCCCTGCGTTGATCGATGTGCAGGACTCAGGCCCGCCATGCGCGAGGGGCTGTGATTCGTTTGCTGGCTGAGCCAACCCCCCAGCCATGATCCGGTCGGCCGTGGCTCGGTGACTGGTGATGCATCGGGCTGTGGATCGGATGGCCGTACCGCCCGATTCTGGCGACGTGACGCATTGGTCTGCTCGCTCTGAACCTCAACTGTCACCACGACAGATTGCGAAGTGGTGGCCTCCGTCGCCTCGGCGGATGCCGCGGCCGCGGGGGGTGCGCCCGCGTTCCAGTGGTTCAGCACTTCATCAAGGTCCGCTAGGCCCACGAACCCATCCCCGGTAGGGTCGCCAGAGAAGTAGCTGCCGGGCGCGACATATCGATTCCAGTTGTTGAGCACGATGTCCAGATCGTCCAGGCCGACGAAGCCGTCCTTGTTCAGGTCGCCGTCCAGGACCGCGTTGGGGAACACCGCATCCAGCGCTGAGACGACCTCGGGCAAATCGGTGAAGGCCTGGTTATCGTCGTAGAGGTATTCGAGCATGGCCATGGTGGAAAGCGAGACGTTCCACAGGTCGTTGACCGCCGGGTGGCTGTCCGGCTCGGGAGCGTCCGTCTGCCAGATCGCCGAATCGCTCAGGCCCCACGGGCCGTGCAGGTTGTTCTGAAGGCTGTGACGTATCGCCGCCTCCGCGCCTTGCGGATCACCCAGTAAACCGAACGCCGCCGACCAGGGCATGTAGACATCCGGCTCGCCGAAGTCCTCGTACCCGCTGAACTGCTGGTACTGCGAGCCGCTGTAGCCGGCGTCGGGCTGGAGCAACTCCGCCCGGCCGATCGAGGCATAGTAAGCATGTACATCGCTCTGGTAGCGCACCGCGTTGTCGAACGGGTTGCTCGCTAACGCCGTGACGGGGTACGAGTCGGTCCCGCGGTCGTTCGTGTCGACAAACAGGTCCAGCAGCCACTGCACGAACGGCGGGCGGAATATGTCCAGTGTATGAACCAGGTGCTCGTTGCTGACATCGCTGAGATAGTCTTGCACGCGCTGGGTATTGGCGTGGAAGTGGGTGGTGATATCGACGTGGTTGACCTGGGCGAGGTGCGCAGCGAGCGAGATCGTCCAGTTCTCACCGCCGTAGCCGTCGTAGGTCGCACCGCTGAACGTGTGTGTGTTGTTGAACCACGCCATACGCCAGCCGGCAGGCGAACTGAACGCGGCGAAGTTGAATCGGTCGAGCAGCCCCTCGATGTTATTACGCAGTGTGTAGAGGATGGTCGGCTGCGACTTGTACTGATACAGCGCCAGGAACATGAACGCCGAATCGATGGATGACTCTTCGAAAGGTGCCGCCGAGGTGAGCGTGACCCGGTCGATGTAGCGCGGGGGGAGGAACCCGCCGTCACCCGCGGCCTGGGTGTTATCCATGGCCGTGTTGAGTGTGTTGAGCATCGTCTGCACAAAGGCGTCGGCGTCGGCCCGGCTCACCCAGCCGCGACCGATCGCCCCGGGCAGCATCTTGACCAGTGAAGCTGTCGTATTCATCGACAGGATCGCCCCCTGGCTGGCGAGGGTATCCACTGCCCCGAAGTCGCGGTCACGTGCGCCCCAAAGCGTATGGAACTGCCGCTCGGCCAACCTTGCGACAAGGTCCTGCATCGGTGCGGTCGCCGGGTCTAGCGCCCCGCCGGGCTCGACCAGCCTCATCTCGTCTATCGCGACCTGCCCGTTGATCGCCGAACCCTGGTCCGCCTGAACCAACAGCGCAAACTGACGCGCCCGGCTGAAGTCCGGGTTGCCGACAGTCACCCAGCCGGATGCGGAGGGGTTCAGCAGGATCGCCAGGTCCGTCCACTGATCCGCCAGCCCGATGGTGAAAAGCTGGCTGGCGCGGTGGGCATTGTCATCGCGGTAATCCTTGACCTCCAGCCGGAACGTGAAACTCGCGCCCGTCCGGTTACGGATCGACAGCGTTAATGCGTCGTAAGCCGTAAGGTCGCGTGTGTCGTAGATCGTGGCGCTCGGCTCGTACCCACCCAACTCAGTGATGACGATGCTCTGATCCCACTGAGGCACGTTGACGTCCATCAGCATCGCGCCGTCGCCGTTGCGAACCAGGGCTGGATCGGTCGTGTGCGAAACGTTCGCGTTGAGCGTTAATTGTGTCGCGCCGCCGAACCGGTTGGTAAGGTTATTGCCCGATGAGACGGTCTCGCCATCGAGCAACGGGACGAAGCTGATGTTCTGTGACATGGTCGCTGATGCGAGTGTTACGGGTTGTTCGGCGCTGGCTTCAGCGACGACCGTACCGCTAAGCAGCAGCCTCGGCTCAAGCGGCTCAAGCCCCGACCATGCACAACCATCAGACGATAGACATCGTGGACCCGGTAAACGAACTGATCCGGCACATCTCTCCACTGCATGAATCCATGACACATGAATCGTCGGTACTAGGCAATACGTCAGAACGAGGTTCGCCCATGAGAATCAGCAACTCAATTATAACCTATAAGTCTTGATAATCACGGCTTTTGGCAAGATTAATTGAAACACTGTTTCTCAATGGGCTGTGATCGAAGGGGTAGGATCAAAAATCAGAAATATCTTGCTCTTAGTTCATAGAGGGTCTAGCATGGTGTTGTCCGGAGAGTACAACACAATCAAGATTCGGAGATCAACCATGATCCAGCACGGGCGCAAGCGTCAGTCGGGCAGGTTCTGCCATACATCCGCTCACCTAGGGTGCCTTTACCTGCTCATGCTGCTCATGGGGATCGCAACCCCTACAGCGCTAGCACAAACGCAGCCACGCGGTGTGATCGTGTCTGATCACCCCGGCGTTGCCGATATCGACCGCCGGGTGACCTGGCTGCACTGGTGGGAAGCGAATCAAGAGGCCTACCTGATGCGCGCCCTGGCAAAACAGGATGAGAAGGCACGTGGGGCAGGCCCGACACCCGAGCTTCAAAGCAAGGCGGTCGAATCGCTCATCGAAGCAACGCGACTTGAACATGATCCGCTCGCCGATTCCACCATCACCGCACTCAAGATTGCCGCGATCACCTCTTTAGGTCGAATCGGCACAGAAAAAGCAGTCGATCGCTTGATCGAAGTAACACAGTTACAAGACCAGGACCAGGCGGAACTTCGCAGTGCGGCCTGGTTCGCATTGGGCATCAGCGGTCACCCGCGGGCGGAGCAACACCTGCTGAGCGCCAAGGACCTAGAGCCCGCCGACCGTTCCGCCAGGGCGGCGGCATTGGGGCTGCTTGATCCGGGGCATGAAAAGGCGATCGCCATCCTGATCAAGGACCTCGTCGAGATGCCGGCTCAGGCCGACAAGCGTGTAGCCCTGCAATCACTGCGCCTGTTGCGTGCGGACGACATCGCGGCCATCGGGTTCGACGTGATCGAGCGCAGCACGGATGTGCACCTCGCCTCCGAGTCGATCCTCGCCATGGCGACTCAGCCGGACACCGCCCATGCCGACCTGATGCTCTCGCTGCTGAACAGCGGCCCACCCGCGACCCACCTGAACTTCAGCGATAACGGGTTATCACCCGCCACGTGCTTTGCTGCCGCACAGGTGCTTGATCGGTATCAGGGCATGTACCCGATCCATCGCCTCGAGCGTGTCCTCACCAAGCACGTGTTCCAGACCACCGGGTCCGGGGAAGGTGACTACTACCGCGGGGCGGCGCTCTTGTCGCTGGTACCGATGATCGATCACGAGGATGAGTCCGTGCTGTTCGATGCGCTGGCAGGCAAAACAAGAGTGAACGCACCCGTGGTGAGCAGGGAGCACAGGCAATACGAACGATCCATCCGAGTGCACGAGCGACCGGACCCGGACCGACCCACCCGGGAATATGAACGACGGGACGACCCCATCCGGGGCTACGCGGCCATCGCGATGGGGATGTACCTCAGCCAGTTTAATCAAGGTGAACCCGGCGAGGTCAGCATCGACCGATACGAGCACGAGGTCGAACAGGCTCAACGCCGCATGCTGGACCACCTGAACCGCACGCTGACCAACAAGAACAACCTTCAGGACCTCCGCGCCGCGGCGGCGATGGGCCTGGCACTTAGCTTCCACCCTGACGCCACGGGTTTGATCGCACAAGCGCTACAGGAAACCGACAAGCAAGACGTCATGGTCATCGGGTACGGCACGCTGGCGATGGCGCTGCGTGGCGACGATCGTGCAGCCGTACTGGCGCGTCAGTACCTCGATGCGTTTGTTGATGCGAACGACCCGGATGACTTCGATCAACTGTACCCGACCGAGACGATCCTCGGCCTGCGTGCAATGATCCTGGCGGTGGGACTCGTCGGCGATGAACAGGCCGTGGCCACGCTGAAAAACACCTGGGGTGCCGACCCGTGGTTGAGCCTTGAGATCGCCAGGGTGCTGAACTGGTTGGAGGACGACACGCTTGCGGCATCACTGACCCAAGCGATTAATGACGAGGCGGATGACCCCCGATCGGTGCTGGCCGCGATGGGCTTGGGACTGATGTACGAATCGCAGCGCCCCTCCAGACTTACGCGCATAACCGAAGGCAGCAACTACACCATCACCGCTCGACTCAGCACGCCGGGGAACCGGGCGAATCCGGCTGCGGACAACCGAAGGAACACCACCGCTCGGACCAGGTGCATCAACGGCGTTCGCCGAGCGGCTTCACAACGTTCATACGAAACCCCAGCCAACGTTTACTTATACGAAGTCATGCTTGATCCGTAATCTGTTTCCCGCACGAAGCAGTCTTAGCCGATCGCCTTGTACTTGCCACGCGCCCGGGCAATGCCGCGTTTGTTCGACGCCAGATGCTCGAGGATGTGGTGGATCGACTCGGCCCGGTCCGGCTCGTCGAGTGCCTGGGCGATATCCTCGGGGCTGACCGCTTCGCCGGGTTTACTACTCAGGTGCTCGACCGTGCGTGTCTGCAGGTCCAGCACCGCCGCCGCGGCCTTCTTGCCGGCCTCGACACCCGGCTGGTGGTAGGCGTTGGTATTCACAAGCGTCGCGTAGAAGCCAACCGCCCGTTCATACAGCGCGATCAGTGCGCCGAGTGTCTTGGCGTCGATCTTCTCGGTGGTGATGGTCATCGAGCCCCGGCCCGATTCGTAGAGCGCCTGGCGTGTGCCCTGCCAGAAGCCGTTGAGGTAGTCGCCGGTGGTGACGCCGGACTCGACCTCGATCGGCGCAACCCGGCCCGGCCGAGCGGTGTCCTGCAGAACGACGATGAAGGTGGCGAAGAAGTTGTTCAGCCCGTCGCGGAGCTGCTGGACATAGGCGTGCTGGTCGGTCGAGCCCTTGTTCCCGTAGACGGCGATGCCCTGATTGACGGTGTTGCCCTCGAGGTCCAGCTCCTTGCCCAGGCTCTCCATGACCAGCTGCTGGAGGTACCGCGACAGCAGCAGCAGGCGGTCTTTGTAGGGCAGGACGACCATGTCCTTGTCGCCGACGCCGTTGGTGACGTGGTGCCACATCAGCGCGAGCAGGGCGGCGGGATTCTTGGCGGTCTTGGTCTGCCGGGTGAGCTCGTCCATCTTGGCGGCGCCGTCGAGCAGTGCGTGGAAGTCCAGCCCTTGCAGCGCGGCGGGCAGCAGGCCGACGGCCGACATGACGCTGGTGCGCCCGCCGACCCAGTCCCACATCTCGAAGCGCTTCAGCCAACCTTCCTTCTCGGCGGTCTTGTCGAGGTTCGACCCGACGCCGGTCACGGCCACGGCCTGCTTCGCAAAGACCAGGCGTTTGTCGGCGAAGAACTTCTGCGTTTCGAGCAGGCCGTTGCGCGGCTCGGGGGTGCCGCCGGATTTACTGATGACGACAACCAGCGTGGACTTGAGCCGTGCGCCGAGGCCGACGAGCGTGCGCTCGATGCCGTCTGGGTCGGTGTTGTCGATGAAGTGGACCTTGAGCTTGTCGCGCTTGGTGCCCAGACAGTCGGCCACAAGCTGCGGGCCCAGCGCCGAGCCCCCGATACCGATCAGCAGCAGGTCGGTGAACCGCGCCGCGTCGGGCGGGGTGATCTCCTTGCCGTGCACCGCTTTGGTAAAAGCGTCGATCTCGTTGATGCTGCTTTGAATGGTCTGGGTCAGGTCGTCACTTGGCGCGAGTTGCGGGGCGCGGAGCCAGTAGTGTCCGACCATCCGGTTCTCATCGGGGTTGGCGATCTCACCGGCTTCTAGGCGGCTCATCGCTTCGTACGCCTGGCTCATCATGTCTTCGGACTGCCGGAAGAAGCTCTTATCGAAGTCGATCCGCGAGATATCCAGGCTGATCCCCAGCCCGGGGCACTTGCAGAGGTATTGCTGGTAGCGTTTGTAGAGGGAAGTTCCGTCCATGGTCATCGGTGGTGCTCTTGGTTTGGATAATAGGGGGTGGTGGGATGAATGAGCCGACAGTTGTCAGCTAGAGATTAAGCGTCTGGTCATCGGGCTGGACCGTCAGGCGGTAGCGGATGTTGGCCTCGGGGTCGTACAGCTCGGCCGAGATCACGGGGCGGGCCAGGTCGGGCTGGAGGAACGTGCCGACGGGGAACGGCTCGCGATGACGGTTGATCAGGCTCTCGAGTTGGAAGCTCGGGTTGACCCCGATGCTCAACGACTCGAGGTTCCGGACGTATTGCTGGTTCAGCCACAGCTGCATGCCGGCGTAGGCGCGGGGCGTGCGGTTAGTCAGTGTTATGTTCGAGCCTTCACGGACCACCACGATGTCCAGGTCCGGGCCGTGCTCCGTCTGGCCGGGGTACCGCAGGGACGACAGGGCCTCGGCCGTCGGGTCATCGATGATCGGCGGGGGCTGTTCGCAGCCGTGCAGGACGGTCAGGGCAAGTGCCAGTAGGCAAGTGGCGAGAAGGGCCGGGCTTATACGTTTACGTTGGGGCATGGTGGGCTCCTGATCGCATCGGTGGTGGATGCGGTGTGACCGTATAATGACGGCCATGCCGAAACTGGGCAAACTGGAACTGGATGCGCCGTTTTTTCAGGCGGGGCTGGCGGGCTATTCCGACACGGCGATGCGCCAGGTCGCCCGCCGGCACGGCTGTCCGTATTGCGTCACGGAGGCCCTGCTGGACATGTTCCTGATCCAGGGCGGCCGGGGCCTGAAGATGGCGGAACTGCACGATGACGACCACCCGATCGCCGGGCAGTTGATGGGCTCGCACCCGGCCGATATCGCGGCGGGGGCCAAGGTGCTGCTGGGGATGGGCTACGACGTGATCGACGTGAACCTCGCCTGCCCGGTCAAGAAGATCAAGAAGAAGAGCCGCGGCGGGCACCTGATGAGTGTCCCGGACGAGGCCATCGCGATCCTGGACGCCGTGAAGCAGGCGGTGGGGGACGCGGCCCCGTGTACGGTCAAGCTCCGCCGGGGCAGCGACGATTCGCCCGAGGCGCTAGCCAACTTCCACCAGATCTTCCAGGGCGTCATCGACCTCGGTTACGCCGGAGCGGTCGTCCACGGCCGGAGCGTCGCGCAGAAATACATCGGCCCGTCGAACTGGGACTTCCTGCGCAGCCTGACCGATCAGTACGGCGACGTGGAAGGCTTCACCATCGGCGGGTCCGGCGACATCTGGCAGGCGTCGGACATCTTCAAGATGCTCGAATACACAAACGTGAAGTGGGTCAGCGTCGCGCGCGGCTGCATCGGCAATCCCTGGGTCTTCCGCCAGGCGCGTGCGATCATGGCGGGGGATATGGTGGAAGCCAAACGCCCGCCGACGATCTACGAGCAGCGCGAAGTCCTGCTGGATCATTTTGATCTCTCGGTCGCCACACACGGCGAGCAGCTCGCGTCCAAGCTGATGCGCAAGTTCGGGATCCGCTTCAGCCGGCACCACCCAGAGGGCGAAGCCGTCCGCAAGGCGTTTATCAGCGTGATGGGCCTGCCGAGTTGGCGAGCCGTGCTGAAAAAGTATTACAGTGAAGACGGCCCGGGCATTGGCGGAGACGATGCCCTGCCCGAAGAAGCCACCGCCGCGGTTGGCGTGGCCGATGCAAGCACAGAAGATTGTGGGATGTAACCAAGAAAGGATTCGTTGTGAAACAGAAGTTCTGCTTACTCGTGTTGATGACGCTGACCTTGTTCGGCTGCCAGGGGACCTCATCGGTTGACGGAAACGGACACGACCTCGGCGATGCAAGCCTGCCGATCCATTACAGAGCCAGTGTCGTGGGCCGATCGGTCGAGGGCCGGCCGATCATGACGCGGGTCTACGGCGAGGGCGACGACGTGGTGCTATTGATGGCGGGGATCCACGGCAGCGAGGCCCAGGGCATCCCGATCCTCGACCGCCTCGGCAAGGAGCTCTGGGACAACCCTGAACTGCTCGAGGGCAAGACGGTCGTGCTGATGCCGGAGGTGAACCCCGACGGCGTGCTGATCGGCAAGCGACGCAACGCCAATGGCGTGGACCTGAACCGCAACTTCCCCGCTGACAACTTCGACGCTAAAACGAAGAACGGCAGCGAGCCGCTCAGCCAGCCCGAGTCGCGCGTGATCCTCGAACAGATCGAACGCTATCAGCCCAGCCGGATCGTGTCGTTCCACGAGCCGCTGGCCTGCGTGGACTATGACGGCGAAGATGCCGAACCGCTTGCGCGAGCCATGGGCGAATACACCGACCTGCCGGTCAAACGCCTCGGCGGCAGGCCCGGTTCGCTCGGGTCCTACTTCGGGATCGACCGCGGCATCCCGTGCATCACATTCGAGCTCCCCAGAAACGCCCGAGACATGGATAACAAAGAGCTCTGGGACCGCTACGGCCAGGCCACCCTCGCCGCCATCGTTTATCCAGAACCCTTAGAGGCGAAGTAACGTCTTATCCATTGATCCCTAAACCCCGGACCCTATACTCTTGCGCCTAGCTCTCATCGGCGACATCCACCTGTTCCAGACCGACGTGCATCCCGCGCGGCTGTTCGGCAAGCGTCTGCTCGGCCACACGAACCTCATGCTTAACCGGCGGTTCAGGTTCAACCACCGCGTGCTCGAACCGCTCATCGAACGCGTGGCGGCGATGGACTTCGATATGCTGCTGCTGTCCGGTGATGTCACGACCACCTCGCTGGAAGACGAGTTCCACGACGTCGCACGGTACCTCGAGCCGCTGGCGAAGCAACTGCCAACCGTCATCGTCCCGGGCAATCACGACAAGTACACGTTCCGCTCCGCCCGCAAGAAGCGGATGGACGCTCACATGAGCGACATGCTGCCCGATGCCTTCCCGCACATCCGCAGGCTGAAAGAGCATTGGCAACTGCTCGCGCTGGACTCGGCCCAGCCGCAGCTGTTCTGGTCGCGCGGCGGGCTGGGGTATGAGCAGATGCTGGCGACGGCCGAGTTCATCGGATCGCTGACCAAGGATGATGCGCTGGTCGTGCTCTGTCACTACCCTCCGAAGACGCCGGCCGGGATCCCGCACTCGTGGGGCCACGCGCTGGCGGAGGCGAAGCCGCTGCACGACCTGATGGCCGAGAGCCCGGCGCGCATCGTGTATGTCCACGGCCACGTCCACAAGCCCTGGCAGTGGGACCCCGCCAACGGCCCCAAGACCGGCAACGGCGACAACTCCGGGCTCATGTACCTCAACACCGGCGCGCCCTGCCTGACCAGCAGCCGATACCCCTACGGCCAGGGCTTCTGGGAACTGGACTTACCGGACGACCCACGCGGCCCGCTCGAATTGATCCACCACAAGCCTGAGGCCCACGACGGCACTGCGCCAACCGCTCAGGAACGGCGTACCGCCAGCCAGCAGCACGGCGATCTGAAGCTGCGCTGGGTGATTGACCGGGTCTTATGAAACCTGTCCGGCTTATTGCGCGTGATTGTTATGCGCCTTGTTCTTAAACCACGAAGAACCTGAACAACCCCTTGGCTTTCTGCCGATCTTAACCGGCGGCGTTGCGTATAATCCGCATCGTTTAATACTGCTTATCGGAGCCAAGTATGTGTGGAATCGTCGCTTATGTCGGGAGCAAGCCGGTCGTGCCCTTGTTGGTTGAAGGGCTCAAGCGGCTTGAGTACCGCGGGTACGATTCCGCCGGGCTCGCGGTCGTTACCGACGAAGGTATCAAGGTTGAAAAAAGCCTCGGCCGAGTCAGCGTTTTGGAAGAACAGGTCGAGCAGGCCGGCCACGCGCTCGACGCCTCGATCGGTATCGCGCACACGCGCTGGGCGACCCACGGCGAACCCAGCGTCCCCAACGCACACCCGCACACCGGCAAGACGCGACAGGGCCACACCGTCTCGCTCGTCCACAACGGCATCATCGAGAACTACGCGTCCCTGCGCAAGTACCTCGAAGGCAAGGGCCACACCTTCGAGAGCCAGACCGACACCGAGGTCCTCGCCAAGCTGATCGCAGAGCTCTATGAAACCGATCTCGAATCGGCCGTCCAAAAAGCGATGCGCGAAGTGACCGGTGCATACGCCATCGCCGTGCTGTGTGACATCGAACCGCACACGCTGATCTGCGCCCGCAAGGGCTCGCCGCTGATCGTCGGGATCGCCGACCGCAGCTACGTCGTCGCCTCGGATGCCTCGGCCATCGTTAGCCACACCACACAGGTCATCACGCTCGACGACTACCAGGTCGTCCGCCTCTGTGCCGGCAAACGCGACAAGTTCACCGAGGAGCATGGCCCCTGGGTCGTCGAGTTCCGCACGACCACGCTCGACAACAAGCCGGTCACGCAGGAAGTCTCCGAACTGGAGATGGACCTGCAGGAGATCGAACTCGGCGGGTACCCGCACTTCATGCTCAAAGAGATCATGGAGCAGCCCGAGTGCCTGCGCAACTGTATGCGTGGCCGGATCGATCACCGGGAGGGCCGTGTCGTCCTGGGCGGGCTCAATAGCATCACGCGCGACCTCGTTCACGCTAAGCGGTTCCTCTTCACCGGGCAGGGCACTGCTTATCACGCCGGGCTGATCGGCGAATACCTCATGGAAGACCTCGCCAAGGTCCCCGCCCGCTGCGAATACGCCAGCGAGTTTCGCTACCGCAACCCGATCATCGAGGACGGCACGGTCATGGTTGCCGTCAGCCAATCCGGCGAGACCGCAGACACCCTCGCCGCACTCAATGAAGCGAAAGAGCGCGGCGCGATGGCGATCGGGGCGGTCAATGCCGTGGGCTCGAGCATCGCGCGATCGACCGACGCCGGCGTCTACCTGCACGTCGGGCCCGAGATCGGCGTCGCCTCGACCAAGGCCTTCGTCGGCCAGGTCGCGGTGCTCACGCTGCTGTCGCTTTACGTCGGCAAGCGAAAGTTCCTCTCCAACGACGCCGTTGCCGAGTACCTCAAGCAGCTCGAACAGGTGCCCGACTACATCCAGCGTGTGCTCGAGCAATCCGAGCACATCAAGCAGTGCGTCGAGCGCGTGGTGGACCGTGACAACTGGCTGTTCCTCGGTAGGGGCTACAACTACCCCGTCGCGGTCGAGGGGGCGCTCAAGCTCAAGGAAATCTCCTACATCCACGCCGAGGGCATGCCCGCCGCCGAGATGAAGCACGGCCCGATCGCCCTGATCGACCAAGGCATGCCCGTCGTCTTCCTGGCGACCAAGGGGACCCAGTACGAGAAGGTCGTCTCCAACATCGAGGAGGTCCGCAGCCGCGGTGGGCGGATCATCGCCGTGGCGACCGAGGGTGACGAGGAGATCAAACGCTACGCCGACGCGGTCTTCACGATCCCGCCCATGGCCGACGCGCTCCAGCCGCTGGTCAGCGTCGTGCCGTTGCAACTGCTGGCCTACCACGCCGCGGTCCTCCGCGGCCACGACGTGGACAAGCCCCGCAACCTCGCCAAGAGCGTCACCGTCGAGTAATCCGCCGCCCCGCCTGCCATTCCCGACGCGCCACACCCGCCGGCTCTTGATACAATCCGTGCATCACACCTGAAGCACGGAGAGCTTTCGATGAGCCGGAACCTAACACTGTTCGCCACGCTGACACTGATCTGCCTGATCACGCTCGGCTGCCAGCCCTACGTCAACATCCCCAAGCAGGACGCCGACACGGCCAGCCACGACCCCAACGGCAAGACCGTCCGCCAGGTCCTGGTCGTCGCCATCCAGGCCGCAATGGATGACGGCGGGATCGATGACCCCGTTCAGATCATGCTGCCCGAGAACACCACCAAGCTGACCTACACCCACATCGCCAATACCCTCGGCGAGCAGGTCGTGGTCCCCGATGACGACACGATGACCGCCGTGCAGGGCGTCGTCTTTGCCAAGGGCATCCGTATCCGAGGCAATGAGGGGGAAGTCGACATCGTCCGCCCACTCGGCGACGGTCTGGATCAGTTGGTCACCGTGTCCCTGAAGTGGACCGTGCCGTCCGGATGGCGGGCCCAGAACGTCCGCGTCTGGCGCGGCGTGCCGATTGAAGATTAAGCGGGCACATGCCGGATAATATCTGTGGACAAACCCGAATCGACCCCTCACGCATGGAGGCCGTGACATGACCACCAGGATCACAACGCTTTTGTGTTCGCTGCTGATGTCCGGGATGATTGGCGCTGCCGTGTTAGGCCAGGACGCCCCGGCCGAGACGCCTGCCGACACCCCTGACAGCACAGACCAGCCGGCCGCCGTCGAAGCAGACCCCGTGCCCGTCACTCCTGATCCGATCGTGGCCCCGGATGAAGCCGAGGCCGCCGATGCCATGGATGACATGCTCGGTTCTCGTGAGACCGCCCCGGTCATCGAGCCGATCCAACGCCCGCGTCAAGGCCCGGAGGCTAAGCTATCCGCCCCGGCGTCCGCCGCTGTGGATATAGATCCGGCCTTACTGGGTGTCGCACCGGGTGACGAGCCGCCTCCGCTTCGGCGCGAAGGCGAGTTCATCGTCAACCGCAGCGGCAGGCTGGTCCGATCGGCCGAGAGCGGACACCTGCTGTTTGTCTTCGAGGCCGACGGCTCAGACAACCCCGAGCTGCCCCTGGTTATGCAGGCCTGCCAGCTGCTCGAGACCATGGAAGACACGATCGATCGCCGTGGTGAATCAACCGTCTTCATCCTCTCCGGCCAGGTCCACACCTACCGCGGGGCGAACTACCTGCTGCCCACGATGATGAAGATCACCGTCGATAACGGGAACCTGACCAACTAACCCATGCCGATCTACGAGTACCAATGCGAAAGCTGCGGCGAGGTGACCGAGGCCCTGCGCTCGATGAGCGCCGCCGACGAGCCTTGCGTTTGTGAAGCATGCGGCAGCAAGAAGACCAAGCGTCTGCAGAGCGAGTTCGCCGCAGGGGGCTCGAAGTCCAATCAGCCGTCACTACCCATGGGCGGCTGCGGGCGGTGCGGCGACCCGAACGGCCCGTGTGCGATGAACTGAGCGGGTTACAGGTAGACAAGCCTTTATCCAAAAAACAACCCGGCCATGCCTGAAGGCATGACCGGGCTTTTTTATTTACGAGATATCCGTCAGGCCGCTTGCGGCTTAGCACTGCTTAGCTGGCGGCGAGTTCGGCGGTGAGTTCGCCGACGACCTTCTTCGCGTCGCCGAAGACCATGCCGGTGTTCTCCATGAAGTACAGCTCGTTCTGCACGCCGGCGAAACCGGGGTTCATCGAACGCTTGATCACGAAGACCGTCCGCGCCTTGTCCACGTCGAGGATCGGCATGCCGTAGATCGGGCTGGCCGTGTCGTGTCGTGCGGCGGGGTTGGTCACGTCGTTGGCACCGATGACCAGCGCCACGTCGCACTGCTCGAACTGAGGGTTGACCTGCTCAAGGTCCAGCAGGTGCTCATAAGGCACGTCGGCCTCGGCGAGCAGCACGTTCATGTGCCCGGGCATCCGGCCGGCGACGGGGTGGATCGCGTACTTCACATCGATGCCCCGGCCCTCAAGCTGCTCGGCAAACTCCTTGACCGCGTGCTGGGCCTGGGCCACCGCCATCCCGTAACCGGGGACGATGATGACGCTGCGGGCCGCGTCGAGGATGATCCCGGCGTCCTCGATGCTGAAACTCTTGGCTTCGCCCTGCGGGCCCTTGCTGCCGCCGGCGACCGCGCCGCCGACCCCGCCGAACAGGACGTTCATCAGCGACCGGTTCATCGCCTTACACATGATGTTGGTCAGGATCAAACCCGACGCACCGACCAGGGCACCGGTGATGATCAGCGCCGAGTTACCCAGCACGAAACCGGCCATCGACGCCGCAACACCCGAGTAGCTGTTGAGCAAAGCGATGACCACCGGCATATCGGCCCCGCCGATCCCGATGACCAGCAGCACACCCAGCACCAGCGCGATCAACGTGATCAGGATCAGCAGCCAGCCGTAGGTGGGCTCCGAGATCAACACACCAGCTAGCGCCACCGAGGCGATGATCATCAGCCCGATCAGGATCTTCTGCCCGACAAACTGGACCGGCGCATCGGGCACGAGCTTCCCGGCGAGCTTGCAGTAGGCCACGATCGAGCCGGTGAACGTCAGGCCGCCGATCAGCGTGGCCAGGCCCGTGGCGAACATCACGTGCCAGCCGGCATTCGCCAGGATATTGACCTCGACCGCACCCACACCCGGCAACTCGAGCGTCTGCCCGCTCGACTTGTTCAGATAGTCACCACAGGCGACCAGCAGCGACGCGATGCCGCCGAAGCCGTTGAGCAGGGCGACCATCTCGGGCATCCCCGTCATTGGCACACGCAGCGCCAGCGTCAGGCCGACGCCCGCGCCGACGATCACGGCGATCACGATCCAGATCAGGCTGATGGCGGTCCCACCCGACAGGTAAAAGAACGTCGCGCCGGCGGCGATGAGCATGCCCAGCGCCGAGACCATGTTGCCGCGGCGTGCGGTCTTGACGCTCGAGAGCATCTTCAGGCCGAGGTAGAACAGGATCGCCGCGAAGAGATAGACCAGGTTCAGGTAATCGTTCTTCGCCAGCGCCAATGTCGTCATGAGGGATGATTGCATGCTCAGCATTACTTACCGTCCTTGCCTTTGAACATCTCAAGCATCCGGTTGGTCACGACGTAGCCGCCGACAACGTTGATCGTGGCGAAGACCACCGCCAGGAATCCGAGCACGACGCCCAGCATAAAGAACTTCTCACTGAACGAGGCGAGCAGGGCACCGACGATCGTGATGCCGGAGATCGCGTTGGAGCCTGACATCAGCGGCGTGTGCAGCGTCGAGGGCACCTTGGTGATGACCTCCACGCCCAGCGCGATCGCCAGGGCAAAGATGATGATATTGATGACGAATGGGTCCATGGGATTCTCGGGTCTAGGGTCCGGGGTCCAGGTTTGTCTTACTTTTAACTATCCAGCTACGCTGACTTCCAGCTGTGCTCAGCCTTCCATCGCCTGCTTGACCATGTCGTTGGCGACCTCGCCGCCGTGGGTGATGATGCAGCCCTTCTGCACTTCGTCCTCGAGGTCGATCTTGAGGTTGCCCTCATCGTCGAGCAGCTCTTTCATGAGGTTCAGGACGTTGTTGGCATACACACTGGAAGCGTCGCCGGGGACCAGGCCCGGCAGGTTCAGCGTGCCGATGAGCGTGACGCCGTTGTCGGTCTCGTAGACCTCGCCGGCCCGGGTCAACTCGCAGTTGCCGCGGCCGGCCTTCTTGTCGGCGGCCATATCGACGACGATCGAGCCGGTCTTCATGTCCTTGACCACGTCGGCGGGGATCAGCATCGGCGGGGCCTTGCCGAACAGGGCGGCGGTCGTGATGACCACGTCCGCGCCGGTCACGTGCTTGGCCATCAGTTCGGCCTGCTTCTGGCGTTCTTCGTCGGTCTGTTCCTTGGCGTACCCGCCGGAGTCGGCGTCGTCCTGCGCGGCGGTGGGCAGTTCCACGAAACGGGCGCCCAGCGAGAGCACCTGCTCCTTGGTCACAGCCCGGACGTCGTACGCCTCCACGATCGCGCCCAGACGTTTGGCTGTGGCGATGGCCTGCAGGCCCGCGACACCCACGCCGATCACAAACACCCTGGCCGGGGCGATCGTGCCCGCGGCGGTGATCATCATCGGGAACATCTTCGGGCACTTGTCGGCAGCCAGCAGCACCGCCTTGTACCCGCCGATGTTCGCCTGGCTGGACAGCACGTCCATCGCCTGGGCCCGGCTGATGCGGGGGATGAACTCGAGGCTGATTGCGGTGACCTGGTGATCGGCCAGCGTGCGGATCAGGCCCGTGTGCTGCAGCGGCGCCAGCATCCCTACAAGCAACGAGCCGTGCTTCATCAGCGCGGCTTGTGTATCCGAAGGGGGGTTGATGACGGCGACGATGTCGGCCTCGGCCCAGATCGGCGGGGGGGCCTCGCCGTCACGCGGGATGATCGTCGCACCGGCGTCCTGGAAGGCCTGGTCGCCGATGTGTGCCGCTTCACCGGCACCCGATTCGACCACAACCTCCACGCCCAGCCCCACAATCTTCTTGACGACCTGCGGGGTCAGTGCAACGCGCGTTTCACCGAGTTCCGTTTGCTTAGGGACTGCCAGTTTCATGCTTTTTCCTGGGAATCGAACAAAGGATGGGGGTATCTTACAAAAACTGTATGAATCTGTCATACCCTACCCGCAACGCTGAAATCGCACACTTGAAGTCCCAATTAGGCCAAGTAGCTAAGATGCCTTCCATGTCACGACCCATACACACTTTCGAACTGCCGACACATGAGCGCGACCAGATGATCGAGATCACCGACCGGGTCCGCCGGATCGTCCAGGATGTCGGCGTGGATCACGGTCAGGTCGTCATTTACGTCCCGCACACCACCGCCGGCGTCACGATCAACGAGAACGCAGACCCCGACGTGGTTCACGACATGCTCAAGCAGCTGGACCTGATGGTCCCCTGGCGGCAGCCGTTCTACCGCCACGCCGAAGGCAACAGCGCCTCACACGTCAAAGCATCCATGATGGGTTCGAGCGTGACCGTCCTCATCGACCACGGCCGACTTGTGCTGGGTACCTGGCAGGGGGTATGGTTCTGCGAGTTCGACGGCCCGAGGACACGCAAAGTCCACGTCGCCGTCTTCGGTGACTGAATAACCGAGCTTTTAATTCTGACCAGACCCCAGACCCCGGACCCGAGACCCCATCCATGCCCGATTACCCCCAGATCAAAATCACCACCAGCGAAGGCGAGATCACGCTCGAGCTCTGGAACGACGTCGCCCCAGGCCACGCCGAGAACTTCCTGAAGCTCACCGATCAAGGCTTCTACGACGGCCTGAGCTTCCACCGGATCATCCCCGGGTTCATGATCCAAGGCGGCTGCCCCAACGGCACCGGCACCGGCGGGCCCGGCTGGCAGATCGACGCCGAGTTCAACGATCGCGAACACCAGCCCGGTGTCCTGTCCATGGCCAGAAGCGCCGATCCCAACTCGGCCGGCTCGCAGTTCTTCATCTGCCTGACCCGTGAGAACTGCCAGCACCTGGACGGCCAATACACCGCGTTCGGCAAGGTGCTCGAGGGCATGGACGTGGTAGAAAAGATCGGCCAGATGTCCGGGGATCCCGCCCCGACGATGTCCAAGGTCGAGCGGGCATGACATCCAGCAAAAGGGCCAGTATATCGCTGGGTTATATAATTACCCCGCTTTACCAAGCTGTAAAGACCGATTATGACGCACTGCCGCAGATACCAGACGCATCTAAATGTGGCATTCCGCATTGATTGAGCTATACTGTCTACTAGCGGCTGAAGGTCTAGCTTGACAGACCTTTAGGCGAACAATGTACCTGTGAGTCTGGCATCCAACCGTTATTGAGCCGGACACCATCGCAGGCTTTTTACATCTGCAAGCGTTTTTTCTTGCACTTGGAGGGCTGAAATGAAACGATCGCTGTGCGCATTTACCACCCTGGCGGCGCTGGGCCTGGTGGCTGGCCAATCACACGCGGCCAACACGTTCACCAACGCGGCGGACAACGACATCACCAACGCGGCCAACTGGAGCGGCGGCACCCCGGCATTCGGCGGCGCAATCGCGGCACGCCTGAACTTCAACGGCACCACCACCTACTCGGGGGCCCAAGGCACCTCGACCTTCAACGACGGCTCGGCTGAGGCCCGGCCGATGTCGGTCGATAACGGCGGCCACCTCACCGTCACCGGCGGCACTATCAACGTCGATCCCGGCAGTTCGGGTGCGGCGTTCATCACCAACGGCAGCAACGACAGCGGCTCGCTGACCATCGACGGCGGTACCATGGACTTTGGCGGTGAAGACGTGATCATGATCTTCAACGGCAGTAACTCCACCGCAGACTTCACCATCAACAGCGGTAGCATCACCCTCGACCAGTTCAAGGGTAACTCCGGCGACGCCGGCTCGGTCGCCACCTACAACCTCAACGGCGGCGTGGTCAACTTCCGTAAGATCGGCCGCGGCAACGCCGAGACCGCCGTGGTCAACTACAACGGCGCTACGCTGCAGACGAACAGCGACTCCTTTGTCACCAGCAGCGGGCCGAACATCCCCGCCGGCGGCTTCACCGGCAACGTGCAGGCTGGCGGCCTGATCTGGGACTCCAACGGGTTTGACGGCTTCCTCAACACCCCGCTGACCGAAGACGCCGGCAGCACCGGCGGCGGCATCACCAAACTCGGTGCCGGCGCTCTGACGCTGGTCTCCTTCGGCGCCGACAGCACCTACACCGGTGCGACCTCCGTACAGGCCGGCATCCTGCGGCTCAACGGCAACCACGTCGGCAACTCCGCCGTGGGCGTCGACGCGGGCGCCACGCTCTCCGGGGCCGGCGTCACCAACGGTGCCGTCACCCTCAACAGCGGCAGCATCAGCGCCCAGCACGTCGGCGGGGTCAACAACCCGCTAGGCGTCGGCAGCCTCGCCGGCACGGGCACGGTCCTGGCTGAGTTTGATTCCGACACCGACAAGATGGACCTGATCAACGTCGCGGGCAACCTCGACCTGACCAGCCTTGATCTGAACTTCGCCGACGTCGGTGCGGGCAGCCTGGCCCAGGACGTCTACGTCATCGCCACCTACGGCTCGCTGACCGGCGCGACGTTCAACTCGGTGAGCAACCTGCCCGCCGGCTACACCATCGACTACGCCTACGAAGGCAACGGCATCGCCCTCGTGCCCGAGCCAGCCAGTCTGGCCCTGCTCGGCCTCGGCGGACTGTCGATCCTCAGCCGTCGCCGCGACTGATCTCGCTCGCAGCCCGTTTGATAACCTGACTCACATGTGGCCCTCGTGGTTTTCCACGGGGGCCGTTTTCTTGTGCCCACATATTCAGCAGGCCCATCAACCTGTCGCGTTTCAGGGGCCATCCGCCGCCGATCGCGAACGCGGTATGGCATCTCGATCCGGTCTAAGAATAAACCCCGCTGTCGCCGAAGCGACAACGGGGCGGAGGGGAGAAAGCAACATTGATAGCTAGATTCTCGACCTATGGAGATTCCAGCCTCCACTTTTTTAGTTGATCCAATGACCAACTTCAAGCAGAAACCGAGCCCTACTTATCCGATTGTGGATAACTCTAGTCTAGCTCCAGCCGTTGTTTAGCGAGCAGAGCGGCACCCATAATCCCGGCGTCATCGCCTAACTCGCTCGCCACTATCTTACACGCTGAGAGCTCCTGAGGAAAGACGTATTTCTCGTAAACTTCACGAATTAGCGCGATCCAGTTGTCCTGTAGGGCCTCGGTTAGCCCGCCGCCGACCACGACGCACGGCAAACTCAGCAAAGTCACCACATTGGCGACTGTCACCCCCAAATAATGCCCCGCCTGTCCGATAACCTGCCGCGTCAGGGGATCGCCTTGACTGAACGCATCGGCCAGGATTCGTGACTTCACTTTGCTCATGTCGCCGTCGGTCATGTCCGAGATCACGCTCTTGTGATTGGACTGGATCAACTGCTGCAACTGGTTGACAATGTTCGCCCGGCTCCCCAGGTTCTCGAGCGTGCGCTGGCCCAGCGGGGCGTCACCCCGGATGACGGTGTGCCCGATCTCACCGGCCGTCAGCAGTGAGCCGTGATACAACTCGCCGTTCAGGACGAACCCGCCGCCTATGCCCGTCCCCACAAAGACCGCCATCATGTCGTCATGGCCCTTGCCCGCGCCGGCCTTGTATTCGCCCCAGGCCCCGACGTTCACGTCGTTGTCCACGACGACCGGAACGCCCAATTCCTTCTTGAGCGCATCGGCCAGCGGATAATTGTTCCAGCGCAGGTTGACCGCGTTGATGACCAGGCCCGTCTTGTGGTTGACCGCGCCGGGCGCCCCGATGCCCAGCCCGCCGATCTGCTTGAGTTCGACACCGGCATCCGCCAGCAGGTCGCGTGTCAGATCGGCGATGCGCTTGACGACCGAGTCTGAGCCCGACTCGGCCTTGGTCTTGGTCTTGTTGGTTTTGAGCAGCTTGCCCTTGGCGTCGAGGACGCCGGCCTGGATGTTCGTGCCGCCCAAGTCGATCCCGACATAGGCCTTGTCGTTCTTCGCCATCCGTGTCGTCCTCCTGCCGTGTGCTGTCCGGGCTGAGCTTTCTCATCAAAGACCGGGCCTCTGTGTGTTGTGGCTGGTGGCGGCCTCGTAGACCCGTGCCACCTTCAAGAGACGTGATTCGTCAAACGCCGCGCCAAGCAGCTGCAACCCGATCGGCAACTGCTTGCCGTCCACCTCGGTGGTCCCGCCCTGGAAACTCACCCCAGCGATGCCGGCGAGGTTGCAGTTCACGGTGTAGACGTCGTTCATGTACATCGCCAGCGGATCGTCGGCGAGTTCCCCGATCTTGAATGCCGGGCCGGTCGTGGTCGGGCAGAGGATCGCGTCGCACTGTTCAAACGCCTGATCAAAGTCGTTCTTGATGAGCCGGCGGACCTTCAGCGCCCGGTTGTAGTAGGCGTCGTAGTAGCCGCTGGATAGGGCGTAGGTCCCGAGCATGATGCGCCGCTTGACCTCGTCTCCGAAGCCCTCAGCCCTGCTGCGGCAGTACAGGTCGATCAGGTCGGTCGCCTTGTCGGAGCGGTGGCCGTAGTGCACACCGTCGTACCGTGCGAGGTTCGAGGAAGCCTCGGCCGTGGCGACGATGTAATACACCGGGATGCCGTACTCGGTGTGCGGCAGGTCCACCTCGACGACCTCGGCCCCGGCGTCCTTGTAGACCTGGATCGCCTGGTCGGTCGCGGCGGCGACGGCCGGATCGTTCGAGTCCGACAGGTACTGCTTGGCGATGCCGATCCGCAGCCCCTTGGGCGTTTCATCGACACGGTCGGTGTCCTCGTCAACCGCCACATCGGCGCTGGTTGAGTCAAGCGGGTCGTGGCCCATCATGACTTTCAGGAGCAGGGCGGTATCGGCGATGGTGTGCGTGAACGGGCCGACCTGGTCGAGGCTGGAGGCGAACGCGACCAACCCGTGGCGTGAGATCCGGCCGTAGGTCGGCTTCATCCCGACCACGCCACACAGCGCCGCCGGCTGGCGGATCGAACCGCCTGTATCCGTGCCGATGGAACCTACGCAGAGGTCCGCCGCCATCGCCGCCGCCGCGCCGCCGCTGGAACCACCGGGGACGCGCGAGGTATCCCAGGGGTTGCGCGTCGTCTCAAACGCCGAGTTCTCCGTGGAAGAACCCATCGCGAACTCGTCCATGTTCGTCTTGCCCAGGATCACGGCCCCGGCGTCTTCGAGCTTCTTCACAGCCGTCGCGGTGTACGGGGCCTTGAAGTTCTCGAGCATCTTCGAGGAGCAGGTGGTGTGCCCGTAGTCCGTACACAACAAATCCTTGATCGCGATCGGCACCCCGGCGAGCGGCCCGGTCACGTCCCCGGCATCCACCGCCTTGGCTCGCTCTAAAGCACGATCGGCAAAGACCTCGTGGTACACGTGCAGGTCGCCGTTATACGCCTCGATCCGGTCGAGGTAGGCCTGCGTCGATTCCACAGCGGACACCTGCTTCGAGGCGATCGCGTCACGCAGTTCGATAAGTGTGGCTTGTGTCGGGTTCATGCGCTCGGCCCATCCCCCAGCACCTTGGGCACCTTAAAGAACGGCTCGTTCTTCGCCGGCGCGTTGGCTAGCGCCGTCTCTGTCGGGATCCCGTCCTGCTCCACGTCCGGCCGCAGCACGTTCACCAGCTCCAGCGGGTGGGCCATGGGCTCGACGCCCTCGACGTCCAGTTCATTGAGCTTGCTGATGTATTCCAGCACCGCCGCGAGCTGCTCGGTGAAGTGGTGGACCTCGTCGTCGCTGACGTGCAGCCGGCTGAGCTTGGCGACGTGCCGGACGTCGTCTTCGGTAATGGTTTTCGTCTCTGACATAGCGGGGATGATAGCAGGTGAAACGAGAGGGAACAGGGAACAGGGGTCAGGGATCGGGGTGTAGAGAACAGAAAGAGGGTTGAGATTGGTAGTACCCTGGGGATTCATGTAGATTAGTTTTAACGATCCCTGATCCCCGATCCCTGCCCCCTAGCCCCTTATGCCAGACACATCCATCCTCGAGTGCTTTGAGAACCCAAGCCCCGGCCGTGACTTCGTCATCGAACACGTCGCCGACGAGTTCACCAGCGTCTGCCCCAAGACCGGGCACCCGGACTTCGGCACGGTGACGCTGCGTTACATCCCCGACAAGCTGTGCGTCGAGCTCAAGAGCCTGAAGATCTACTACCAAGGCTACCGGAGCGAAGGCATCTTCTACGAAGCGGTGACCAACAAGATCGCCGACGACCTGGCCGAGTTGATGAGCCCGAAGTGGATGGTGCTCCGGACCGACTGGACCGGCCGCGGCGGCATCCATACCTCGGTCGAGGTAGAAGTGGGACAACCCCCAGCTGTTTAGCGGGCGATCGCAGATCGTAGCGCCCTATACCTGCTTGTATCGGAAGCAACTCACCTCGTGGTCGTTGACCATGCCGACCGCCTGCATGTAGGCGTAGCAGATCGTCGTGCCCACGAACTTGAAGCCGCGCTTCTTGAGGTCCCTGCTCATCGCGTCGGACTCGGGCGTTGACGTGGGGATGTCACTTAGCTTCTTGAATCGGTTCCTGATCGGCTTGCCGCCGACGAACCGCCAGATATAGGCATCGAAGCTGCCGAACTCTTTCTGGACTTCCAGGAACGCCTTGGCGTTGGTGATCGAGGCCGCGACCTTCAGCCGGTTGCGGACGATGCCCGGGTCGGCCAGCAGCTTGTCTACCTTCTTCTGCGTATAGCGCGCGACCTTCCGGGGGTCGAAGTTGTCGTAGACCTTGCGGTAGTGGTCGCGCTTCTTAAGGATCGTGTCCCAGCTCAGGCCCGCCTGTGCGCCCTCCAGGATCAGAAACTCGAACAACAACCGGTCGTCATGAACCGGCACACCCCACTCGGTGTCGTGGTAGTCGTGTTGGTGTTCTTTGGCCGCCCATTGGCAGCGTTTGGGTGTGGAATTTGGCATGGCTTTGTGGCCCGGGTTTGTGGTCGTTATCCTACCCCAACCATGAGCATACTCGTAGACAAAGACACGAAACTGATCTGCCAGGGCATCACCGGTTCGGCCGGCGCTTTTCATACCAAGGGCTGCCTTGATTACGGCACGCAGGTCGTCGGCGGCGTAACCCCCGGCAAGGGCGGGCTGAAAGACGACAACGGCCTGCCTATCTTCAATACATGCATCGAAGCGGTCGAGGCCACCGGCGCGGACGCGACGATGATCTTTGTGCCCCCGCCGTTCGCCGCCGATGCGATCCTCGAAGCGGCCGACGCCGGGATCAAGATGATCGTCTGCATCACCGAAGGCGTGCCCGTCCAGGACATGATGAAGGTGAAGAAAGCCCTGGCCCAGTCGAAGTACGACGGCATCCGGCTGATCGGCCCGAACTGCCCCGGCATCATCACCCCCGGAAGCTCCGACGCCCCGGGCTGCAAGATCGGGATCATGCCCGGTTACATCCACGTCGCCGCCGAAGATTCGAAGACCGGCAAGAGCGTCGGGATCATCAGCCGCTCCGGCACACTGACCTACGAGGCCGTCTGGCAGGCCGCCAACCACGGGCTCGGCCAGACCACCTGCATCGGCATCGGCGGCGATCCGGTCCGTGGTATGGACTTCATCGACTGCCTGGCGCTATTCAACGAAGACCGCGACACCGACGGGATCATCTTGATCGGCGAGATCGGCGGCAGCGACGAGGAGAAGGCCGCCGCCTACATCAAGGACAACGTCAAGAAGCCGGTCGCGGCGTTCATCGCCGGCCGCACCGCGCCCCCCGGCAGGCGCATGGGCCACGCCGGAGCGATCATCTCCGGCGGAGAGGGCGGCGCCGATTCCAAGATCGACGCGCTCAAACAAGCCGGCTGCCACATCGCCGACTCCCCGGCGGACCTGGGCAGCACCATCGCCAAGGCCCTGGGCGTCTGACAGATGGACCCACGTCATGGATGACGTCACACACCTTCAAGCATTACTCAAAGACCGGGACTGCGCCTGCCCCGCGTGCGGCTACAACCTGCGCGGGTTGACCGGTGATACCTGCCCCGAATGCGGCAAGACCATCGATCCCTCGGCCATACTCGGCCGACGTGATCGGGTGGACTACGCCTGGCTGATCATGCTACTTTCATTCACCGCCGCACTCCCATGGAGCGTCCTGTTCGTCTGGCAACGCCTGATCATCCAAAAGCGCATGCTCTACGGCGACGACTGGAACCCTTCCATCAACGACTTCGGCAGGGGAATACTGGACCGACCGTTCGGTGAAAGCGTGCGCATGCTGGCCTCATGCGCATGGTGGTTGAGTGTGCCGTTTGTCTGTTTCGCGTTGATCTCGCTTCGCCGAAAGATCACGCGCTGGCCACGTACCGTCCGCTGGTTGCTCGCAGCAGCGTGCCTAGCCATGCTGATCCTGGCATTGCGCCGGTGGCAGTGGTGGTGGTGGGCTTTTGGTTTAAGCCCGCAACAACACCCATACCCGCCCGGCGACTTCTGGTTCCTGCCATGGCCTTAGCGGAGTAGACGATTAGCGCGACCGCAGGTCTCACTGTCGCACTAGATAGGAGTCACAATGAAAGCCGGAACACGACCTCACCCACACCCCCCTTATTCACACCCTCAACATGCCCGCTGTCGATAAAACCCACATGGCGATGCCACGCCTGGGCTTCGGGTTCATCCGCTTGTGAAGAGCTAAAGAGCACGTGATGCCCTTGGGTGACCAGATGTAGACACAGAAAGTCTAACAGCAGCCGAGATAGCCCCCGCCTGCGGTAATCCGGGGCGACCCATATCAGGCCTATGTACGGCCTTGTGGTCCAGATATATTCAAGCCGGATCAGACCAACGATCAGAGTATTGAAATCTGCAACCACGTACTGTTGCTGCACAATCAAGCGATCGGCGATCCGGTGGTCGGCCGTGTGATCGAGTCCGCCTAACTGTGCTAAGTCCTCAGGCTGTGCAAAACGGATGATGATATCGTCCATAACTTGCATCAGTGTTTTTAATACGTTCAGCGGGAACGCCTCGGATTACGCCCTGACGATCCGGTACGGTGATGTTTGGATTCGTCATTGGCTTTGTTTGCTTGTTGAGGCGTGGTTTCCTCCGGCGTCGCAGGCTCTGCTTCACCCTCAGGCGGCTGGTTGTGCTCTTCGTTGGCGAACTTGCCGAAGATCATCCGGCCGGCGGAGGTCTGGAGCGTGCTGGAGACGATCAGATCAACGTCCTGGCCGATGTGCGATCGGCCGTACTCGACCACGACCATCGTGCCGTCGTCCAGGTATCCGACGCCCTGGTTCGGGCCTTCGCCGCCCTTGACCAGTTTCACGTGCAGGTGCTCACCCGGCAGGACCACCGGCCGCAGGGCCTTGGCCAGGTCGTTGAGGTTGATCACATCCACGCCGCGCAGCGACGCGACCTTGTTAAGGTTGTAGTCGTTGGTCATCACCCGGCCGCGGTTCTGCTGGGCCAGGGCGATCAGCTTCTGGTCCACACCCGCGCCCTCGGCGTCCTGGTCGTCCAGCACCACCTCGACGATGTGGTTGTCCTGGAGCTTCTGGAGCATCTCCAGGCCACGCCGGCCCCGGGCACGCTTAAGCTTGTCAGCCGAGTCGGCGATCTGCTGCAGCTCATTGAGTACGAAACGCGGCACGACCAGCACGCCCTGGATGACCTGGGTCTGGATGATGTCCAGGATCCGCCCGTCCACAATCACGGAGGTATCCAGCAGGATCGGCCGGCTGCCGCGGGTTTCCTTGGCGAACTCGACGTAGGGGATGACGAATCGGAAGTCGTCCTTGGTCTGAAGGACCAGCGAGATGCCGATGTAACAGGTGATCAGGCCGATGATGACCTTGACGCCGCGTAGTAGGTTGAGGAACGCCGACCGTGCCGGCTCGTCGTCCGGGGCGGTCAGGACGCCGATCAACTCGACCACGAAGGACAGGGCGTAAGCGGCGAGCAGCCCGGCAACCAGGCCCAGGAACACACCGGAGATCGCAGAGAGTTTCTTACGCTTGGTCGCCGCGTCAAAGGCGATGATGGCGAAGGTGGTGCCGACCGTGACGCCCAGCAGCAGGACGAACTGGGGGAAGTCGACGTTAGCGCCCCATTGGTTGGATAGCAGGTAAAGGCTGGTAACGGCCGCAGCCAGTAAGATGAACGCGCCACGCAGGATGTAGAGAATCATGATGTGAGCCCTCATGGATATGCACGCCCCGGCGGTATGGATACCTAAAGGATACGCTTAAATCCCGTGTGAGCCAAGGATTTGCCAGTCAGGGACGGTGGGGGTACTGTTTACCGCTCGTGATTGGCCGGCGTATGAACGCCGGGTTTTCGTCGCGGAGACAGACGGCCGGGCCCGGTGCACGGGTCGGCGCGTGAACCGGGTCAGGCCTTGATCGGAGCAGCCCTAAGCGTTGTCAGCCCGGTGCCGTCGGTGTCCTGGCCGTCTGTCCCCGCGATGCATACAGAATCGGGAGTGATCGACCCGGGCGGGCCTATCAAACCGATCATTAAGGCTGCACTGGTCATGTCGGAAAGCCGAACCAATACATCCCGGGTCTGGATCGAGTCGCTGATCGTCCTGGGTTTGGCCCTGTTCCTGCTCTCGCGTGTCCTCAGCCCGACCCACTACATCGACGAGTACTACCACGTGCTGGCGGCCCAGTCGTACCTCGAGGACGGCACGCTCCTCCTGCACGACGGCGGCGAGCCCTACACACGGGCCCGGGGCTACACCTACGCGGTCGCCTACTGCTACCAGTGGTTCGGCGAGAGTTGGGCCACCGGCCGGCTGCCCTCACTGCTGGCGGGCGGGTTGCTGGTGATGTCGGTATTCGCCTGGCTGCATCGGACGGTGGGCCGGCGGGCCGCCTGGATCGGGGCCGGCCTGCTGGTCTTTGCCCCAGCCATCATCAACGTCTCAGCGATGATCCGGTTCTATTCCGCGCACATGCTGTTTATCTGGCTGGCCTGGGTCTGCGCGTACGGTTTCATCGTCGGGAAGATGGGCCCAGTCCGGCGGAGCATGTTGTTGGTTGCCGGCACCACTTGTGCCCTGATCGCCACCCACCTGCAGACCACGACGTCGATCGCCGCCTTGTCGATCGCATGCTGGGCCCTGACATTGTTTATCGGGTACCTGCTGCACAGCCAACCCAAGCAGGCCCGCAAGGCTATGTTCGGCCTGGGCCTGCTGATCCTCATCGGCACGCCGCTGTTTATCCTCGCGCTTGTGCTGACCGGTGCCTGGGAGCATATGGCTGAGAAACTCACCGCCGCCCGGCCATGGACCGAGGCCAGCCGATTCCAGGTCCAGTACTACCACCGGTTTTTTAACGAAGAGATGCCATTGCTCTGGTCGGCGTTCCCGTTCATCGCGGTTGTGGCACTGGCCACCCGTCGCCGGCCCGCGTGGTTCTGCCTGGCGTTGTTCGGCTCGGCGTTCCTGGTCCATTCGATGCTGCCGGTCAAGGGCAAACGCTACCTGTCCTACGCCTGGCCCTGCTTCTTCGCCATCTGGGCGATCGGGCTGGACGGCCTGCTGGCCTGGCTCCGTGTCTTAATTGGTGACATCGTCGGACAAACATTCTCCAAGCAGGCTGCGGCACGACGGTGGGTCGGCGTAGCGGCGTCGTGTTTCCTGATTGTGTCGCTCCTGTTCGCCTGGCTGGCTGCGCCCTCGTACAAGTTGGGCAGGAAGATGATGACCGGCGACGAACTCGGGCCACTGGATCATGAAGACTGGGCCGCCGCCGCCGAGACCCTCGAACCGATCGTTGATCAGACGGGCTTCGTCCTCGCCTCGGCCCCGCCCAAGGCGATCTACCACCTCGGTAGGATGGATATGGGGCTCAGCTACAGCCAGGCCCAGTACCGCCCGGAATTTGCGATCCGCGCGAACCTCAACCGCCCGGTCATCTACTCCGCCCAAGCCATGGAACAAGTCATGGCGGAGCACCCCGCCGGGCTGATCGTGGTCGATGCGGGGCATCTGGGCAAGAAGTTCTTTATCCCACCGGAAACCGCTTTGTACATTGAGACTCACACCCAGCCGATAGACATTCCAGATTCCACCAGGGTCAAGGCCTTCCGCTGGGGTCCGAAACCGTAACGATTATTGGCCGTTGACTATGTAAACCGGAGACATAATGTCGGACGACCTCAATCTATTCGTGTGTTACATCCCTGGCATGGACCGTCGCCGTGTCAATGCGCAGCGCACGCCGTACATCCAGAGCCTGCTGGATCAGTACGCCAACTGCACGCTCCAGACCATCCCCAGCACCGAGCTGACACCCACGCTCCTGACCGGCACGCTGCCGCACCAGCACCAGGTCTGGCAGGTGAGCCTGAAGGACGCCGCGCCGCTCACGTCGGTCGGCCGGCTGATCGACCTGCTGCCCGACTTCGTCACGACCACGGCCCAGTGCTTCGGACACTTCATGAACTCCAAGCGCGACCTCGCGGCCGTGCCCTGGCGTCGGCGCAGGCAATTCAACCTGCACCGGATGAAGTACACACGCCGGGAAACCGACCCGAACTGCCTGGATATCATTGGCGGCTACAGCTCCATCCTGCATGAACTCGGGCACGACGACGCGGGCTACGTCTTCGGCAAACACTTCAGCGACATGGAAGCAGCGCCGAACACCTTCCCCCGGGATGGCAAGCGGCTGGACTTCGTCGAGTTCTACGGCTTCGACCTGTTCTCGCACTGGAACCTGGACCATATGGACCGGATCGAAGAGAAGTTGAGCCTCGTGGACAGCTTCGTCCGGCGTATGCACCAGAGCTGTCGGGACAAGGGTGTTACGATGGTCCTGCTGGTCGATCATGGGCAGGAGCCGATCAAATCGTCAGTCAACATCATCAAGCGGCTCAAGCAAAGCGGTGTGCCGCGCGACGAGTACGTCTACTTCGTCGAGGTCTCGGCCGTCCGTTTCTGGTTCAAGACCGACCGGGCCCGCACCGAGATCACACGCCTCTTGCACGATCTTAAAAACGTGACCGTCAAGACCTACCAAGAGATGCACGAGGCGGAAGTCTGCTTCGACGATCCAAAGTTCGGGGAGGTCTACTGCTTCGCCAACCACGGCTTCACGTTCTTCCCGCACGACTTCTACAACCCCATCGCCAACGCCTTCCTCGGGATCACCGACCCGCTGCTGCGGCCCCGCCTGTTCAACGCCCACCACCGAGGCAACCACGGCCACCTGCCGGGCCACCCCGCCGAGGAAGGCTACATGATCCTCTGTGAGGATGGCTTCAAGCCAACCACCGAGCGCGGCCACATCCGCGACTTCGCCCCAACGATGATGCGTCTTCTGGGTGCGACACCGGCTGAACATATGACGGGTAAGACCCTGTTCGAGTACACGCAGGCCGTCCATCCCTCGTCGTCATAATCCGCCATGACCGTAAGCCCCACCGATCCCTCGTCAAAAGGCCATAGGCGAAAGCCGATTTGGCCCCGGTTGCTGCGGTCGCTGATCGGGCTGGGCATCCTGGTGTTGCTGTTCTACCTGATCCCGTTCGGGTCCGTCATCGAGGTCCTGAGCAAGGCCGAGCCGATACCCGTGCTGGGCGGGGTGGCGTTGATGTGTGTGATGCAGTTGGCGATCGCGGACCGGCTGCGTCGGTTGTGCGATGCTCACGGGCACAACTGGTCAACATGGCAGATACTCCAGATCAACCTGGCGACTCGCTTCTACGGCCTGTTCCTGCCGGGAGGCAACTTCACCGGTATCGCGATCCGTTTCTACAAACTCTCCGGAGACCGCAAGCAATACCTCGGGACGGCGGTCGCGCTGTTCTATGACCGGGTGGCGGCCACGGTGACGCTGTGCGCCGTGGGTGCCGTATTCTGGCTGCTGGAACGGCCGGGTGATTCTTGGCTGTCTCTGGCGGCGATGCTTGCGGCGATGGGGGTGATGATCCTGGGGTTGACGGTGCTGTTTGCTCGATCTCCCGGGCCATGGGTGGCGGGACTCAGGCGGCTGGTGAGCAAGGTCGGCGGGGTGAAGCTACACACGATCCGACAAACCGTACGCGAATCGCGTGACCTGCCACGCAGCCAGGTCGTGTTGGTATACGGGCTGTCCACGGTGGTTCACCTGATGGGGGTTGGCGTGTGGTACCTGTTGTGTCAGGCGGTGGGGATCGAGGTATCGCTGGTGACGATCGGCTGGGTGCGGTCGGTGGTGGTCCTGGCGACGATGATCCCCATCAGCGTGGCGGGGCTGGGCCTGCGTGAAGGCGCAGCGGTCCTGCTGCTGACCGGCTACGGGGCGAGCCAGCCCTCGGCATTGGCGTTCTCGGTGCTGGTGCTGTTTGTTACCGTGCTGCTGGTCGGTGCGGCGGGGGGGCTGATCGAGGCCTGGCGTTTGGTCATTCACAACAAGTGACCACGGACCACACCTGAATCATCGGTTCTTGACGCATTTCGCTACCGTGACCTGTGTGATCGGGCCCGGGCATGTAGCATCAAACCGCCAGGCCTCAGGCCTTTACCTAGAGGTCTCTGCCCAACCCGTATTAACCCTCCCGCCGCCCGCGCTGCCCCCTTGGCCAATAGCCCGGCTGGGCGTTACAATGCCGGTATGTCACTACGATTAATGAATCTTCCGGGCACGGGCCATTGGTCCACATCAAGGAGTTTCGCATGAACCGGCTACGTCACGACCAGGGACATACCTCGATCCGCATGAGTACCTCGCAACAGGCAATAGGTGACCGGCCCGTGTTCGAAGCCCTCGAACAGCGCGTCTTGCTCTCGGCCTCGCAGATCGGCGCCGCACTCGAGCTCACCGGCTCGGCGGGTAACGACACGATCAGCATCGCCGCCGGCGCGAACCCAGGTCAGGTCGTGGTCACCGGCGTCACGGGCGTCGCCGACGGTACCGTGTTCTCCGGCGTCGATGAAGTCGTGATCCTTGCCCTGGCGGGTAACGATTCGGTCACCATCGGCAGCAATATCATCGATACCGCCTCGGAACTGATCGGCTTCGACATCTCCGGCGGCGACGGCAACGACACACTCACCGGCAATGACGGCGACGATGGCATCGACGGGGGCGCCGGTAACGATATCATCGACGGCGGCGAAGGCGACAACGAATTGTTCGGCGGGGACGGCGACGACAACATCACCGGCGGCAGCGGTGACGACCACGTCATCAGCGGTGACGGCGATGACACCATCAACAGCGGTGCCGGCGACGACAACATCGAAGCGGGCCTCGGCGACGACACGATCAATGCCGGCGACGGTGACGACGAGATCGTCGCTGATGACGGCAACGACAGCATCACCGCAGGCGCCGGCAATGACGACGTCCGCGGCGGACTCGGCAACGACCGGATCGACGGCGGCGCGGGAAACGACCGCCTTATCGGGAACCTCGGCAATGACCTGATCTTTGGTCGTGGCGGACACGACACGCTGGTCGGGAACTACGGCACCGACAACCTCCGCGGCGGTGCCGGCAATGACCTGCTCAAGGGCGGCCGACTCGACGATAATATCCGCGGCAACAACGGCAACGACCGCATCATCGAGCGACGCGATGGTAGCGAATTCATCTTCACCTCCGGCAACGACACCATCTCCGGCGGCAACGGCAACGACCTCATCCGCGCCGAAGACGGCGACGATACGATCACCGGCGGTAACGGCAACGACATCATCTTCGCCGGCGAGGGCAACGATACGATCTTCGGCAACGCCGGGAACGACACCATCTACGGTGGCGTCGGCAAGGACCTGATCGACGGCGGCTCCGGCCACGACCTGCTCTTCGGCAACGAACACAGCGACACCATCTTCGGCCGCTCCGGAAACGACATCCTATACCGCGGCGGCGGATCGAACGACCTGCTGGACGGCGGCTCGGGCGTCGACACCCTCTTCGACGGCGTCGGCATCGGCAGCCGGCTCGACTGATTGTCGATCAATCACGCAACCGGGTCAGTCATCCGGCTGCCCGGGGAACAGATAAACATCACACAAAGCTGGCTCGGTTAGGCGGGCCAGCTTTTTTAGTTCCCCATACCGGGGCTGCTGCTCGGCCAGGCTCGCAAACACGGCCAGGGCATCGCCCGTCTTCAACGCCGTATCGACTTGTTCCAGCAACCTGTCATAGACCGAGTCCTCGTCCGACTCATCCTGCTCGTCATCATCATCGTCATCCTCGTCGTCCGGAATCGGCTCGTGGACCTGCAACTCATTGAGCATCCCGAAAAGGGTTTGCTTGTCGCTGACCTTATGCACAAAGCGCACTCGGTCCTCGATCTTCTCCCACTCAAGGGCCGACATACCCGACTGTTCGAGGTAGGCTTCCAGCAGCGCCTCCTCCAAACCGCTGCTCAGGCTTGCCTTCATAGCCGTCCTGATCATGTCCATCATGTCCACACCGCTAGGCTCCTCGGAATCCTCCGGCAAGCCCCCCGAAGCCTCGATCATCTGCTCGATCTCTTCATCGGTATAGCCGCCCCGGTCGATCCGCCAGTCGATTTCCTTGGCGTAGGTGTCTTGGAAGTACGTGACAAACGCATCGGTCGAGACGGGGAGGTAGGGCCCCTGCACGTCGGCCTGATTCAGGCGGTCGTATAGCTGCCCAGCCCCAAGCCCCGGCGCACGCTCGATCTGACGCCAGGGCGGCTGACTGAGCCCCTGCGGCTCGGTGGTCGTTGCCATCAGATAGACGCCGTCTTGCGTCTCACGGATCAGGTCCAGCTTCGGCTCTTGTTGCGCGGTGTCGTAGATCGCGGCGTAGATCGATTCCGCCTCGTTGGCCATCCCACGGATCACAGGTGGCTTGAGCCCGCTGTCCAGGTACGTCCCCGACTCCTCAAATCCAAGGGCCGCCAACTCGTTGGTGATCGTCGCCATCTGCTCGGGGTGATGCAGCGGTATATCTGATGCATCGACCAGCGTCACCCGATACTGCGGCATCGATCCAAAACCTTCGCCGAGCCCCTTGTACGCGTCGCCGATCTCCTGTAAAAACCCCTTCAGCTTCCGTTTGACCCACCAGATAGCGATGTACACAAACAGGAACAAGCCCAGCAGAACGCCCAACCCGACCAAAAAAACCGTTTTCATTGTGTGCCCTCAGAGTCGATCAAGATGCCCGTTTCACGTCGATCACACGTATCGCGATAAATCATACCCAATCCTCGGAACGGACGCCCGGTGTTGACTACAATCTGCCGCTATGGCTCTAGACACGATTTCTATCCGCGGCGCCAGAGAGCACAACCTCAAGGGCATCAACGTCGATATCCCGCACAACCAGCTGGTCGTCATCACCGGCCTGTCCGGCTCGGGTAAGAGCTCGCTCGCCTTCGACACCATCTACGCCGAGGGCCAGCGCAAGTACGTCGAGTCGCTTTCCGCCTACGCCCGCCAGTTCCTTGACCAGCTCCAGAAACCCGACATCGAATCGATCGAGGGCCTGCCCCCGACGATCGCCATCGAGCAGCGCTCCGCTTCACACAACCCCCGCTCCACCGTCGCCACCACCACCGAGATCTACGACTACCTCCGCCTGCTCTTCGCCCGCGCCGGTCAGCCGCGCTGCTGGCATGTTGAGGACGGCGGAAAACCGTGCGGCCGACCTATCACCAGCCAGAGCGCCGCACAGATCATCGAGAAGGTCTACGAGCTGCCCGAGCGCACAAAGCTGATGATCCTCGCCCCGGTCGTCCGTGGGAAGAAGGGCCATCACAAGGAAGTCTTCGAGGGGATGGTCAAGCAGGGCTTCATCCGTGCCCGGGTCGACGGTGAAGTGATGGACCTGCGTGAGATCACTACCAGCAAAGCCGGCACACCCTTCACGACCAAGACCCAGCGCTACCAGGCCCACACGATCGAGGCGGTCGTGGACCGTGTGGTTGTGAAGAAGGGAACAGGGAACGGGGATCAGGGATCGGGTGATGAGCCGGACGGCCTACGCACGCGAGTCGCGGATTCGATCGAGCTGGCGCTCAAACTCGCCGACGGTCTTGTGATCCTAAGCCACCAATCCCCTGATCCCCGATCCCAGAACCCTGTCCCCTGGCAGGACACACTCTACAGCGAGAAGTATGCCTGCGAGTTGCACCCCGAGTGCAGCCTGGAGGGTCTCGAACCCAGGCTCTTCTCGTTCAACTCGCCTTATGGGGCGTGCCCGGCCTGCGGGGGGTTGGGGAACATCCTCGAGTTCGATGCGGACCTCATCGTGCCCGATAGTTCGCTGCCGTTAAGCGAAGGCGCGATCCAGGCCTGGCGTAAACACGGCAAGCGGATGAACATCTACTACGCCCGCATGATCCGCCAGTTCTGCAAGAACTTCGGCGTCAGCGCGGACACACCGTACAAGAAGCTGCCCAAGCCGATTAGGCGCATCCTGATGCACGGCACGAACGACCGGGACGAGGCCAAGTACGACTCGCACTTCGAGGGCGTGATCCCCAACCTGCAGCGTCGATGGGATCACACGGATAGCGAATACGTCAAGGCCCGGCTGCACGGCTACCTGTCCGAAGCCCGCTGCGAGACCTGCCAAGGCAGCCGGCTGCGCAAAGAAGCGCTGCACGTCTTCCTCGAAGCCGACGGCCCGATCAAAGGCAAGGAAGTAGGGCGGAAGCTCAGCGAGTTCAAGGACCCCGGCTCCAAGAACACCAAGACCCGGCTGTTCCCGATCGACCGCGTCACCGGCATGACCATCGAACAGGCCGCTGACTTCTTCGACAAGCTCAAACTCGGCAAGGAACAATCTCTCATCGCTGCGCCGATCCTTAAAGAGGTCCGCGCCCGATTGGGCTTCATGCTCAGCGTCGGCTTGGGCTACCTCGGGCTCGACCGCGCCACCGGCACGCTCTCCGGGGGGGAGGGTCAACGCATCCGCCTCGCCACCCAGGTCGGCAGCGGACTGGTCGGCTGCTGTTACGTCCTCGATGAACCGACCATCGGCCTGCACCAGCGCGACAACGACCGGCTCATCACCACGCTGAGGCACCTGTCAGACATCGGCAACACCGTCGTCGTCGTCGAGCACGATGAAGACACCATCCGCGCCGCTGATTACCTGCTGGACATCGGCCCCGGGCCCGGACGCCACGGCGGCGAGATCGTCGCCCAGGGCCCGACCGATGATGTCATCGCCGCCGGCGATTCGCTCACCGCCAAGTACATGAATGGCGATCTTGAAATCCCCGTCCCCACCGAGCGACGCAAGCTCCAGCACACCAAGGCCCTGACCGTCAAGGGCGCACGGCAGAACAACCTCAAGTCCATCGACGTGACTTTCCCCCTCGGCGGGATCGTCGCCGTCACCGGCGTGTCCGGCTCGGGTAAGAGCACGCTGGTAAACCAGGTCCTGCTACGCGCCGCCCGCCGTGAGTTGCTCGGCTCACGCGACAAGCCTGGCGAGCACGACCGGCTCAACGGCGTTGCCAACATCGACCGCATCATCGAAGTCGATCAATCCCCGATCGGCCGAACCCCACGGTCCAACCCAGCGACGTACACCGGCGCCTTCGACGCGATCCGCAGCCTCTTCACCAAGACCAAGGAAGCCAAGGTCCGCGGCTACAAACCCGGCCGATTCAGCTTCAACGTCAAGGGCGGCCGCTGCGAATCCTGTCAGGGCCAGGGCGTCAAGAAGATCGAGATGCACTTCCTGCCCGATGTCTACGTGGAATGCGAGGACTGCAAAGGCACGCGTTACAACCGCCAGACACTTGAAGTGAAGTACCGCGGCAAGAACATCGCCGACGTGCTGAAGATGACGGTCGAGGAGGCGCTCGAGTTCTTCGACGCCTTCCCCGACGTCAAACGATTGATGACCGCGCTCAACGACGTGGGCCTGAGCTACGTCCAACTCGGCCAGGCCTCGACCACGCTCTCCGGCGGCGAGGCCCAGCGTGTCAAGCTCGCCACCGAACTGGGCAAACGCTCGACCGGCCACACGCTCTACATCCTCGACGAACCGACCACCGGCCTTCACTTCGCCGACGTCGCCAAGCTGCTCAGCGTCCTCAGCCGGCTCGCCGACCAGGGCAACACCATCGTCGTCATCGAGCACAACATGGACGTCATCAAGTACGCCGACTGGGTCATCGACCTGGGCCCGGAAGGCGGCGACCGCGGCGGCACCCTCGTCGCCACCGGTACCCCCGAGCAGGTCGCCAAGACCAAGGCTTCCCACACCGGCGCGTATCTCAAGCCGCATCTGCCCAACAAGACAACGCGACCGAAACGAACGCAACCCGTTTAGACCTGCCACCCCTGGCACTCTCGGCCGTACTTCCCGGGTTGACAGGCCCCCATCCGGGCCTACGATACGACCCTCTGGCGGGAACGAATCCGACCGATCGAGCGATGGAGAACTCTTAAAATGGCTGAAAACACCTTCCGCTGCACCGTGATCACCCCCAATCGGCAGGTCCTGGACCAGGACGTGACCTCCGCGGTGATCCCCGCATGGGACGGCGAGATCGGCCTGCTCAAGCACCGCGCCCCGCTGATGGTCAAGCTCGGGCAGGGCACCATGCGGCTGGACGCGAGCACCGGCGGCCCCAGCCGGGTGTTTGTCGGCGGCGGCTTCGCCCAGATGAAGGGCGATCAACTCACCCTCCTAACCGATGAAGCCCAGCCGGTCGATGAGATCAACGTCGAAGAGACCCAGGCCGCCCTGAAAGAAGCCGAGGCCTACCAGCCCCAGAACGATGCCGACATCCAGCGTCGCCAACGCGATATCCAGCGTGCCAAGGCCCTGCTCAAAGCCGCCGGCCACTAAGCCGCGCTTCGCCTACACAACGCACCTGACCCCCATGCCCGCGGGAGACTGCCAGACAGTCTTCCGCGTGGTTGCTTTACAGGCAGAGCGAATCCCCCTGATTATCCAGCAGCGCCTACAATGACGCCGATAATAGATCATCAGGGGCTCTATGCGCAAATCGCTTCGTAAACATATCCCGAGCATGTTCCATCGCAGGCTCCTGCTGCTGGTGATCTGTATCGCGGCCGTGATGCTGATCCTCGGGATTCAGACCGTGCGCCTCTCGGTCGGGGCCGAGCACGACAGGCGGAAGGTCGCCGCCGAACGGGCCCTGCTGACATCCCAGCCGATCCCCACGATCCGCGGCCGGATCCTCGACCGGTACGACCGCCCACTTGCAGTAGACGAGCCGGGCTACGAGGTCGCGGTGAAGTACCGGCTGATCTCGGGCGAATGGGCCTACCAGCAAGCCCGCGCCGCCGCACGGGCCCTGGATAAAGAGCTGTGGAAAGAGCTCGACCAGACGGAGCGGGCCGAACTGATCCGCCAGTCGTTGCCGGCTTTTGAGGCGCAGGCCCAGGAGATGTGGGAACTGTTGTCGGAGATGAGCGGCGAAGAGCTCTCCGAGGTCAACCGCCGAAAGGACGCGATCCGTCGGCGGGTCCAGCGCGTCATCGCCAGCCATACCCAGCGCAAGCAGACCAGGCACGAGCAGACTTACAATGAGACCGTCAGCTGGGCCGAAGCCCGCGAGCGCGTCGCCGAGGAAAACTGGTACCACACGGTCCTGACGGACATCCCCGACCACGCCCGGATGACCATCCAGCAGTTCATCGCCGGCTCCAGCGAAGACGAATCGCTCAAGGCCTGGGCCGAGGTCGACGTCCGTCAACCGCGCCAACGCCGGTACCCCAACGAGACGTTCACCGTCAGCGTGGACCGCTCGACGCTGCCATCGCCTTTGCGAGACGAGGAGCCGATCGACATCACAGTCCGCGGCGTCGGTTTGCATCACCTCGGCCTGCTGCGCAGCATCTGGGACACCGACGAGCTCGAACCCTACAGCGCCAAAAACCCGCGCGGCTACCGCGCAGGCGATCAGATCGGCCGGTGGGGCGTTGAGAAGTCGCTCGAAGGCAAACTCCGCGGCACGCGCGGCCTGATGACCACGCAGTTGGACACCGGCTACACCACCCGGGTTGAACCCGTCCCCGGCCAAGACGTCCGTCTCACCCTCGACATCCAGCTGCAGGCACAGATCCAGGCCCTGATGTCGCCACAGGTCGGGCTGATGACCGCGCAGCCGTATCACAAGTACGAAGAGAAGACCAACCGCCAGCCCGGCTGGCAACTCAACGGCTCGGCGATCATCCTTGATATCGATTCGGGCGAAGTCCTCGCCGCCGTCAGCATGCCCGCGATGCCGCTTCAGCTCTTGCGTGAAGATTCCGAAGCGATCTTCAACGATCACGTCGACATGCCGTACCTGAATCGCATCGTGTCTCGGCCGTATCAGCCGGGCTCGACGGTCAAGCCGCTGGTCCTCGTCTCCGCCGTCTCCGCAGGCCGCCTCTCGCTCGGCGAACAGATCACGTGTCACGGCGCGTTGGACATGTCCTTCCCCGACCGGCTCCGCTGCTGGATCTTCAAGCGCTTCAACCAGTCGCACGGCCCGCTTTACGGCAGCGAGGCGATCATGCACTCCTGCAACGTCTACTTCTACACCGCAGGCCGCCGCATGGGCCTGAAGCGCTTGAGCACCTGGTACGACCACTTCGGCCTCGGGCGACTCACCCACTGCGGCCTGCCCGAAGAAGTCGCCGGCGACCTGCCCGACCCGAACAAACCCCCCAGCGGACAGGACGTCTCCGACGCCACCTTCATGGGCATCGGCCAGGGCCCCATCCGCTGGACCCCCATCCAAGCCGTCAGCGCCTACGCCACCCTCGCACGCGGCGGCATCTGGACCGAGCCCACCTTCATCCGCGACGCCGACCGCGCCACCCCGCGCAAGCGCATCGACCTGAATGTCAACCAGTCCGCCGTCCGCGAAGCCTTGCAGGGCCTCGATGACGTCATCAACAACCCCGAATCCACCAGCCGAAGCCTGCGCATCTACGAGGAGCGCGAGCCGATCTTCAACGTCCAGGGCGTCAAGATCTACGGCAAGACAGGTACGGCCGAGGGCGTACCGCACCGCGTGGATGCCGACGGCGACGACCGGATCACAAGCAATGACCCCATCGCCAAGTCCGGCGACCACGCCTGGGTCATCGCGCTGGTCCAGCCCGACAGCCAGCCCCGGCCGACGCACGTCATCGCCGTCGTCGTCGAGTACGCCGGCAGCGGCTCGCAGATGGCGGGGCCCATCGTCAACCAGATCATCCACATCATGCAGCGGGAGGGCTACCTGAATTGATCCCGTTGCCACAGCGCCTGCGCATGGTCCTGACGCTGCACCCGGGCTGGTACGCCCTGGCCGCGGCGATCGCGCTGTCGTGCATCGGCGCACTGGCAATTAAGACCGCGGGCGACGCCGCCAACGCCACACAACAAGCCCGGTTCTGGCTGCCTGTCGCGCTGGTCGTCATGGCCGTCTGCGTCACGCCCCGGCCCAAGTGGATCGGGCACGCGTCGTATCCACTGTTCATCGCCGTGCTGCTCGTATTACTGATCATGGCGTTGCCGTTCATGCCGCGCTCGATCGTCCCGCTTCGCAACGGCGCCAAGGCATGGATCAGCCTCGGCCCGAAGATCACGCTTCAGCCCTCCGAACTCCTCAAGGTCCTGTTCATCCTGTCCATGGCCTGGTACCTGCGCTACCGCAGCAGCTACCGCACGCTCCGCGGCCTGCTCGTGCCGTTCTTCATCATGTTCATCCCCGTCGCCCTGATCCTCAAGCAGCCGGACCTCGGCACGGCGCTACTCTTCGCACCGACGCTGTTCATCATGCTCGTCGCCGCCGGCGCGAAGCTGCGCCACCTCGGGCTGCTGCTCGGGCTGGTCGTCGTCACCGTTGGCGTCAACGTTGCGATCGCGCTCTGGGCACCGGATAACATGCAGATCCTCCGCCCGCACCAGCAGCAGCGCATCGTCTCGATGGTCAGCCTCGCCCAGGGCGACACCCGCTACATCAAGAGCAGCGCCTTCCAGCAGGACAAGGCCATGACCCTCGTCGGCTCAGGCGGCCTGACCGGCTACGGGGCCGAACGCGCCGAAACCATCGTCCAGTTCAGCAAGATCCCCGAGGCCCACAACGACATGATCTTCGCCGTCATCGCCAACCGGTGGGGGGCCGTCGGCGTCCTCGGCGTGCTCGCGCTCTACATGGTGCTCTGCGGCTCGTTCCTGATGATCGCCGCCCGCAGCAAGGACCCGCTCGCCCAGCTCTCCTGCGTCGGCTTCGCCGGCATGATCTTCACCCAGACCGCCATCAACATCGGCATGAACCTCGGCCTCCTGCCCATCACCGGCATCACACTCCCCTTCATCTCCGCCGGCGGCTCCTCCCTCGTCGCCACCTTCATCATGGTCGGCCTGGCATTGAACTTCGCCTCCAGAAGACCCGCCATGCTCGCCAGACCCAGCTTCGAGTTCGATAACCCCGATGCGATATTTCAGTAGGACAACTGCCGCAGGCAGTGATGGGCAAACTATTAGAATTAATTTTTAAAATGGCTACCTCAAGTATTTCTTGAGGCAGCCCCGTGATCTCTACGTACGGCTAACGATTTATGTCAGCGTGTTAGCTACCAACTAGGCCCGGCGGGCAGCCTCTTCGTTCGCCTAATCGCGCCAGCGATCAGGTACACTTTTCGTGAAGGGAAATGCACGCTCTTACCGGATAGCCGGTTACGACCCTTCATCATTCCCCAATACTTTTGGTCTTCCCATATCTCATAGAGATTAGGCCGTAATTTGATGGCACTAACGATGGCCATCTCTTTTCGTAGGTAGGCGATGCGCTCTATATCGTGCTTCTTGCGTTTTCTCATATCTTTGAAGAAACGGCTCAGTTGAACGGCATCTTCAAAGTTATCGTTCGATACTCTGGTTCGAAGTGGCAATGCCACATCGTCGTACCTCATGATCACTTGCCCTTGAAGCAAGCAAGTAACCACCCTGCAAATGGCGCTATTATGGCCAGCGCAATCAGATCATCCGGCAGGGGGGAAACTAACGTTCCAAAAACTATCGGGGCAAGGAAGAGTAATACAATAAAGCCAATCAATTTATCCAAAGGGATTTCCTTTCGGGTTGGATTGATAAGCCGTACGCAGATTCACTTGTCAAAGATTAATTGGGATTATATAGTAGCTTGGGATATTGCCAAGCACCTGTTCGATTGCCAAGCACCTGTTCGAATGTGTACTAGCGAAACAAAGGGGTATCAGATGGGTGGCCAGGGATCAGGAAGACCAGAACCTGCATCAAGAGACAAAGGTGGACGCTACGCTTCCGAAGGAGGTTGCATGATATTCTTGGCAGTGTTCTTGATGGTGGGCCTGATGAGCGTTACATCACTATTCAGGCTCATATCTTGACGGCCCCTGATGCACTTCGACGCGTTGCTAGTGAATCGAGTAGGGTGGGTGGAACGGAGTGACACCTACCGGTTTGGGGTTCGTCTCATACTGTGGAGGGTTGGGCTTCGCTTATCCGAACATTCCGAACTGCTAGCCGCACTGCGACGCAGTGCGGGTCTTCGTTGCGTTGCAACGCAGCTAGAAAAGCCCCTCTGTGTCTCCGCGCCCTCCGTGATACTACACCCACACGATCCAACAACTCACCCTTGCCCGCGGTGCGTGTCATATCGCTGTTGCTGGCGTTCCTGGCGTTGATGTAGCCGTCTCGCCAGCGCCTGCATGTCGGCGACCTTGTCGGTCTCGTCTACGATCTCGACACCTAACAGGGTTTCCATCGCGTCTTCTAGGGTGATGACGCCGGCCGTGCCGCCGTATTCGTCTACGACCTGGAACATGTGGGTGGACCGGTGCAGGAAGCGCTCAAGCACGTCGGCGACACTGGCCTGTTCAGGGACGGGGTGGATGGGTTTGGCGAGCTCTTTGATCGTCGCGCCGGTACGGCCCTCGCGGTGGGCGGTCTCGATGGCGTAGCGGGTGACCAGGCCGGTGATGTTGTCCAGGTCCCCGCCGTGGACCGGCATGCGCGAAAAGGTCAGCGGGTGGTCCGGCTGGGTGACCTCGGCGACCGTGGCCTCTTCGTTTAGCGCGACGACGACCTTCCTCGGCGTCATGACCTGACGGGCCTCGATGTCTCGCAAAGCGATCAGGTTCCGAAGCACATGCGATTCCCTCGGCGACAGCGCGCCGTGTTCCTGGCCCATCTGCGCCAGGGCCCCGACCTCTTCCCGGGAAAGCGTCGCCGCCCCCCGGTCCTTGCCGGCCACCAGACGGTTCACCCATTCCAGCGCGATCACGATCGGGTAGCAGAGGATGACCAGCAGCCGCACGGTGGTCGCCGTGAATGGCGCAAGCGCTTTGGCGTGGACGACGCCGAGCGTCTTGGGGATGATTTCGCTGAAGACGAGGATCAGCAGCGTGAGCACCGCGCTGACCACCCCGAGCCACTTCGACCCGAAGACGACCGCGGCCTGGGCCCCGACGCCGGCGGCGCCGACGGTGTGGGCGATGGTGTTGAGCGTGAGGATCGCGGAGAGCGGCCGATCGATGTCTTTCTTCATCGCCTCGAGCCGACGGCCCGACGGCTTATCCTGCTCGATCAGCAAAGCGATATAGCTGCTCGGCACGCTGAGCAGCCCCGCCTCCAGCAATGAGCAGAGGAACGAAACACCCACGGCGATAATGAGATAGACAATCAGTAATACCATGCCGTGCATCGTAGCGTGGTTCCCGCCGGGCTACCAAGCCCATTTCCGCTAGAATCTCCCGCCTATGGCGACGCTGCTATCCGCCCGCGACCTGACCAAGACCTACGCCACCCACACGCTGTTCACCGGCGTGTCCCTGAGCGTGGCGGACGGCGATCGTCTGGGCGTCATCGGGCCCAACGGCTCGGGCAAATCCACGCTGCTGAAAATCCTCGACGAGAAGGTCGATCCCGATGAGGGCGAGATCACCCGCCGAAAGCAGCTGCACACGGCCTACGTCGATCAGGAGGACGCCTTCGAGCCCGGCGACACCCCCCTCAAGGCCGTACTGCGCGAGCTCGGCGGCGATAAGCCGGGCCAGGAACTCGACGCCGAGACACGGGCCTCGATCTCGCTGAGCAAGCTCGGCTTCACCGACCTGGATCAACCGGTCGATACGCTCTCCGGCGGCTGGCGCAAACGCCTGTCGATCGCCTGCGCCCTGGCGCATGAGCCGGACATCCTGATGCTCGACGAGCCGACCAACCACCTGGACCTTGAGGGCGTGCTCTGGCTTGAACAGTTCGTCAGGCAGGCCCCGATGGCGGTGGCGTTCATCACGCACGACCGTGTCTTCCTCGAGCGCGTCTCTAACCGGATCGTCGAGTTGTCACGTGCCTACCCCGATGGGCTGTTCGAGGTGCGCGGCAACTACAGCGAGTTCGTCCGGCGCAAGGACGAGTTCCTCAACGCCCAGGCCACGCAGCAGACCGCACTGGCGGGCAAGGTCCGGCGTGACACCGCCTGGCTCAAGCAAGGCATCCAGGGCAGGCAGACACGCAACAAGACTCAGGTCCAGGACGCCGCCGAACGCCGGGCCGAGCTTAGGAACATCTCCGACCGTAACAAAGCCCCGACACAGACCACGGCTATCGACTTCCAGGCCACCGAGCGCAAGACCAACAAGCTGCTCGCCGTGCATCACGTCGCCAAGACCATGGGCGAGAAGAGGCTGTTCCGCGATGTTGATATCAGGCTCTCGCCGGGCATGCGCCTCGGCCTGCTCGGGCCCAACGGCTCGGGTAAAACCACGCTGCTGCGCCTGCTCACCGGTGAACTGCAGCCAGACTCCGGCACCATCAAGCCCGCGCCCGGCCTGCGCATCGTCAACTTCACCCAGCACCGCGAGGACCTCAACCCCACCATGAGCCTGCGCCACGCCCTGTGTCCGGTCGGCGACATGGTGGACTACCGCGGCAAGCCCGTCCACGTCGCCGGTTGGGCACGCAAGTTCCTCTTCGATACCGCCAAGTTCAACGTCTCGGTCGGCGACCTTAGCGGCGGCGAACAGGCACGCATCCTCATCGCCAACCTCATGCTCCAGCCCGCCGACGTCCTGATCCTCGACGAGCCGACCAACGATCTGGACATCCCCTCGCTTGAAGTGTTAGAGCAGGCGCTCACCGAGTTCCCCGGGGCGATCGTGCTGGTGACCCACGACCGCTTCATGCTCGATCGTCTGTCCACCGAACTCATCGCCCTCGACGGCCACGGCGGGACCAAGCGCTACCACAGCTACATCCAATGGCAGGAAGACCCAGATCGCCATCAGGAGTCAGCCAATTCTCAAAACGAAACCAAACAAGACAAGCCTAATCCTGAGCCCCCAACCCCCAAATCCAATACCAGCAATAAACTGACCTACAAGCTGCAGCGTGAGCTCGACATGATGGAAGAAGCGATCCTCGAAGCCGAGGCCGAGCACGAACGCTTACAGGCCCTCGCCGGCGACCCCGACATCATCGCCGACCGTGCCAAACACGAAGACGTCTGCCACCAGCTCGGCGACGCCCAGACCAAGGTCGATCAGCTCTACGCAAGGTGGCAGGAACTCGAAGCGATGTAGTAGCGATCGCGCATCTGCAAGGCAACTGTCCAGGATGACCACACACTACGACTACTGCGGCAGAGCCACCATCGCTTCGGCCACGGCCCTCTTGATGTTTTCACCACGCAGCCCCTTGGCGACGATCTTCCCGTCCGGCCCAATCAACCAGATCGACGGGATGCCTCGGACCGCGTAGTCGTTCATCACCGGGTGCTTACCCCATTCCCCGAGATACACCTGAGGCCATGTGATGTCGTTCTTGTTGGCATAATCGGTTGGCGCTTTGGGTGCCTGATCCAGGGACAGGGCGACGATGACAAACCGGTCGTCCTCGCCGAACGTCTCCCACGTCGCCTTGAGGTTCGGGGTCTCCGTAACGCAAGGCCCGCACCACGTGGCCCAGAAGTCCAGAAGCACGAACTTGCCTTTCAGGTCCGACAGCGTCAGATTGTCAGCGTTCTCCAACGCGGCCGCCGGGTCCTCGGCAGCCAGATCAAGCAGCGGGGCGGTGAAGTCCGGGGCCATCTCGCCGACCTTCGGTGCGGGCTTGATCATCTCGACGGTATGCGTCCCGGTGTCCAACGGTTCATCGTAGTAAGCAAGGCCGTCGGGCAGTGGGGGGACCACGACGTCGACATTCAATCTCGCGATTTCATCGCCCCAGCCGCATTGATTGGCTGGCGGCTGCTTGTGTACCTGGAGCGACAACTGGTAGGTACCCGGCTGGACATTGTCTACCCGGAACTTCCCGCCAGGGTCGATCGCGAAGTTGTAACTCCGATTATTTCTCTGTGCGTTATTGAACTTATCTGCGGCTTCTTTCAGTTTTGCGGTCGACTGCTTACCCTCGTCCGTGTCGAGCCATGCCTTCTGTTTATCTTCATCCCACAATTTGAAGCCATCGGGCCTAAATTCATCCTGCAATGCCATGAAGTCAACGTGCTCGACCTTCTCGCTTAATCGGCGATGTCCGTTGCTGAAGCTCACGGCTTCTGCCTCGTCCGGCCAAGCGAAGTGCCCTACAACCGGCCGGCCGGTCCCGCCGATCTTGACTTCGATGGTCTCGCCCGGTTGGGCCTCCAAGTACTCGCTGTTTGTGGTGGTCCAGGACCTATCGCTTAGCTTAAGGTGCCGGCCGACGCCGATAGGACCCGCGGGTACACGATCGATACTGAAGTAGCCTTTCTCATCGGTTGTGCCATTGAGGGTGTGGTGAGGACGCTGCTTCTTGGGGTCGTATGCTCGCCGGAGCCAGACATTCACCTGCCCGCCGGCTTGCGGTTTATCGCCGATAAGCATCTGCCCCTTCACGGTAACCCAAGGCATCAAAGACACCACTCCTTTGGCGTCGGTGAGTTGCTGCGCATCCATCTCGGCGTAGCCCATATCCGTCAACACGATCAGCAGGTAATCATCATCCTGTGGTGGGAAAGAGAACCCCCCCTCGTCATCCGTGATAGACGTCATGCACTCGCGCCGGTCATGTCCGATCCGCCCATTGATAATCTGTGGCATGCTTCGGCCGCTGGCAAGGTACACGGTCACGCCCGCGGCCGGATCGTCTTGATCGTTGACAACGGAGCCGGTCATTGGCTCTGCTTTGTCTAACTGGAACGACAGATCTATTGACCCCGAGTCTTTGGAGATCGGTTCGGACGATGCGGGAGCATAGCCCTCGGCCTCGATACGCACCACACGCCAAGGGTAATTATGTGTGAACTTCTTCTCCCAGTGCCCCGCATTCCCTGACTCGACCTGGTTCATGTCGCGTTGCCAGTACGGTTTCTCATTCCCGTCGTTCCGCCAGAGGATGCCCATCACGACGTTGAAGTCATCCACCGGCTTACCGGTTTCCACGTCGATCACTTCGGCGGTGATGATGACGGGGCCGTGCATAACGACTTCGGTGACGTCGTTTTCATCGGCGCTTGGGCCGGTTGTGACTTCCTGCCTCATGTAGTCGCGGGCGTAGATATCAAACTGCACCTGATCGGACGGTCCTTGCCAGGTCGCCTCCCCCTTTGCGTCGGTTTTGAAGTTCTGGACCAGGGTCCGGAATCCGCGCCAGGTATCGGCACTGAAGCTGATGGCGTCGAGCGGATTGCCTTGCTCATCGACAACGCGGAAACGGAAGGTGCCCGGCTCAGACAGTGTGAAGTCGATCGGGTCCATGCCCACGACGGCTTGTGTCTGGAGAAGCTCGGGGGCGTGTCCCTCTGCGGTGACGGTCAGGACCAGTGAACCCGGTGCGACCGCTTTGAAGTGGTATGCGCCCGAACTGTCGGTGACCGTGGCGGGGGGTGCGTTCGAGGGGAAACGGTCGTCACCCTGCGCGACCTTCGCGTTCTCGATGGGGTTGCCTTCTGCGTCGGTGACCACACCGCTGAGCGTGACGCCACGCTTGAGGGTGGATACCGCTTGTCCGGTCTTCAGGGCTTCCATCGTGACCTTGCCTGAGTACTGACCACCCCATTGATCCTGGATGTAGCCCGGGGTGGTCCAGCGGATCTGGGCATTGAGGTTGGGGTCCGAAGGGGCTGGGGGGCTGGTCCACTTCCCGTCGTCGTCGGTGGTGACTTGAGAGCGCCTGAAACTATTGATAGGCCGCCCCGGTCCCCGCGTGTAGTCAAGCCCGCTATACCAGAGGGTTCCGACGGCGTTGGCGATCGGTTCGCCCTGCTCGTCCACGGCCCGGCCGGAGAGGGTCTGTGTCTCAAAGAGCTTCGCCAGCAGTACGGTTTCGGCATCCACCTTATGCAGGTCCCGGAAGGTCATCTCCGTCATGCCCGGCTTGGTTACGTGCAGCGATATCCGTGTGCCGTTCAGACCCGGCGTTGCGGGTGTGAGTGTCGCCAATCCCATGGTGTCGGTCGTGGCGGTGACACGGTGGTTCAGCGTGTGGGAGTCCAGCACTACATGCGCATCGGCGATGGGCCTATCTGCTGAATCGGTCACACGGACCCTGACCGGGTCGGGCGCATGTTCTTCTGCCGTGCTTGGGGGGGCATCATCCGCCGGTTCAAAACGCAGGTCGAACAGTTCAAAGACGGCCGGCCCCTGATCGGCGGCACGGATGCGCAGGTCGAGCCACGCCAGCGCTTCGTCCGTCGCCTGCGACTCTGTCAACCTGTTACGCAGATCGATGCGCGCGCTGTGCCTCTGCCCGTCGGCGTGTATGTCCGAGCTTCGTACGATGGGGAAGTTGTCCGGCTTGCCGCCCCAGAAGGCGACGACCATGTCGTCGGGGTTCGAGAGGTCCAGCCCCGTGGCGCGGTAGGTCATGGTCAAGATGGGCGTTTGCGCGGTGTCTATATAGAGCGGGACCGGCATGTTCAGAACGACGCCGTGCCCCAACTCAAGGACTTCGACCCGCAGGCCTTCTGCATGACGATCCAGCGTATAGGCATCGGTAGGATTCGAGACGCCACTGCCGCTTCGCCAACCCATGTGGGTGTCCAAGTCCAGGTGATTGCCGGACAGTTCTGCCCTGGCTTGAACAATGCCGATCATCACCCACAGCACAAGCAGGGCCGATGTGACGGTCTTGGTTCGTGCGTCCGAGACGGGTCGTGACATCATGATGATCCCCTGAGAAAATGGTTTGCGGATTATGCTAACGCGCCGGTACTGCACGGGCAATGGACTTTATGCCACATCCACCACATATGGGAAAGCAACCGGTCCTTTCCTCAAAGATAGACGTAGCCGGAGTTCGGACGTACCAGGCGGAGGTTACTTGATGATTTTCTGTCAGGGGATCGCCGGGCAGAATGCCGTTCACAGTTCGTGTAAAATGCCGAGCGACGCCCACGTAGCTCAGTTGGATAGAGCAGCGGACTTCTAATCCGCAGGTCCCAGGTTCGAATCCTGGCGTGGGTATTCAGCTCTATATCTCCATGGCAGCCTTATGCGTATCGATTCGAGTTTGCCTGCACAGCTGACTGACAGCCCAACACCTCATCGCGATGCCTCTCAAGCTAGGACGCGATCGGTAGATCACCCATGAATGATGAATTGCCGATCCCTCCGTCCAGGCTGCTGACTGATGGCGTCATTGAACTACGCCTCCGCCGCGTCATGGGTAAAGAAAACGCGTCTTTGCGCCCCCCAGACGAGCAGTTTCTCGCACATGTGCCTGAGTACCGTTTTGCGATTCATCGATTATCAGATGGCCTGCGTGTCGGCCGCATCCACATCCGCGCGACCAATGACCAAGACATCGTGCATCTGATCGGTCATTGCGGCTACGCGGTTGATGAGGCTCACCGCGGACATGGATACGCGACCCTGGCCGTCAAACTTGTTGCAGGTCTGGCGGAGTATTGGCAGATACAGCCGCTGTGGATTTTCATGGAGCCGGGCAACACCGCCTCACGGCGTACGGTGGAACGGGCCGGCCTTGAACTCGTTGATGTGATTGAATCCCCAGTGGAATTGGTTGATTTAGGCGTGGGCCCAAGGGTCTGCCGGTATCGAAGCCCGGGATAACACGTGAGGCTAGACACGCCTGTGAAACAGCGCAGACGAACCGGCCAACAACAGCAATGCGCCAGCCGGTTCGGGGATCGTGGTGGCGGGAGGTGTGCCGGCGTTCCAGTTATTCAAAACCGTGTCCAGGTCGTCGAGGCCGACGAAGCCGTCGCCGGTCGGATCACCCGCGAGCAGGTCGCCGGGCGTCACGTTCTGGTTCCACTGGTCCAGCACGAGGTCCAGGTCACCAAGGCTTACGAACCCGTTGCCGTCGAGGTCGCCGGGCAGGCGCAGGCCGAGCACGATGTTGTCTACCTCCGCAAAGCCGTTGGGTTCGCCGGGGTCGTGGACGATCTCGAAGTAGGGGATGTGTTGCCAGCCCGTGATCCCCGAAAAGTCGATCGTGCCCTCTTCAATGACATCCACCACCGCGCCCGTCGGCGACTCGATGCGCCATGTCCTTGCATAACGCTCGACGTCGAGTGAGATGAGATCGAACGCCTCGGCCCGGCTGACCCGCCAGCGGATGGGTGTGAAGTTGGTTCCACTGACAAGGTAGCCGTCGCTGTTGTTCGAGACGACGATCCCGCCGCCGCTGAGTGTTTCAACGAGGGTATCGTCTTCGGTGTAGGGTAGATGCGCGGTGCTGGTGCCGAACTCGATCGTGACCGTCGAGCCCGAAGCCTGCACCGCCACGATCATCACGACGAACCAGGCGATTGCTTTGTACATATTCCGGCCTCCCGATTAAGCCTGCATCATCAATCAAATTTAATCTACTGAATACCCAACAGCTCGCGTGGGCGTTGGATGGTCATGCCGTCGGCGTAGGGTTGGCCGAACTCTTCCGCGACCATTTTCAAGCCGTCGAGCCGGCTCTCCAGGTCGCCGGGGCGGTGCATGTCCAGAGCCAGGATCCAGTAGCGGTTCTGCCGGATGAATTGGCGGATGCGTTGATCGGGCAGGTAGCCGTCCTCGCCGGTCATGCAGCGGACGTTGCCTTGCAGCAGCACGCCGCGCTCGGCCAGCGCGTCGAGGTGCTCTTCCAGGCCGTCCTTCATGCCGAGGCGTTCGGGGTGGGCGAGGATCGGTTGGTAGCCCTCGGCCATGAGCCAGTCGAGTGTATCGTCCACATGCTCCGGCCAGAAGTCGGCCCAGAAGTCGGTCAGGACATATTGACTATCACCGATCGTCGGCACACCGTTGGCCTTGAGCCAGTCGACGCACTCATCGAACAATCGCAACTCCCCGCCGGGCCAGAGCTGGTAGTCGATCCCTTCATCTGCGATACGCTTTGACAGATCGGCGACCCAGCGGCGGATGTTGCCCGCGGTGTTCTCCGGGAACATCTCAGGCCAGAGGTGGGGCGTACAGACCGTCCCGACAAACCCCGCCTGCTTGAGCGTCTCGATGCTCGAAAGCGTCTCGGCGATGTCGGTACAACCGTCGTCGATACCGGGGATCATATGGCTGTGGATGTCGATGCGCATAGAGCGGTTGGGGGTTGGGGGTTAGGGATTGGGGCCGAGTATATACGACACGCTTAGCTGTGTGACTGCTTGATCCATGTGATCTCGGTTAGAGGCTCGCCGGACAGGTGGAGTCTGGCCAGTTGCAGGGCGCACATCGCGGCCCGGGTGCGGACCTGCGCCCGGCTGCCGGGGAACTGCGTACACAGCGCACGTACCGCCGGCTCATCCCCGCTTGTCCGCGCCGCCAACCCGATCCAGACCGTGCCCACCGGCTTGTCTTCCGTCCCGCCGCCCGGCCCGGCGATGCCGCTGAGCGACACCGCGATATCCGCGCCGCTGCGATCAAGCGCCCCGGCCGCCATCGCGCTGACCGTCTCGCCGCTGACCGCGCCATGCGTCTCGATCACTTCCGGGGGCACGCCGAGCTGCGCCTGCTTCATTTCATTGGTATATGTCACCCAGCCCCCGGCATACACGTTGCTCGACCCGACAACGTCCGTGAGCATCGTGCCGACCAGCCCGCCGGTGCAGCTCTCGGCAGTGGCGATCATCAAACCCGATGCACGAAGCTGATCGATCAGCACCCCCGCGATGGTCTGCTCGTCCCGGCCGAACACGATCGGCCCGAGCCGCTTGGTCACCTCAGCCACCATCGCATCAAGCTCCGCCTGCGCTTCCGCTTGATCCGGGAACTCGCTGCGGACACGCACCGACACGATCCCCTTGGCGACCGTCGTCCCGACCGTGGGATTGGCGCTACGGCTCATCAGGTCGCCGATCAGATGCGCCACGTTGGACTCGCCCGTGCCGAACGTGTTGACCTTGGCCGTCAGGATCACACGCCCGCCGCCCAGCCGCTTGGCTACCGCCGGCTCGATCAAGTCGGCGAACATCCCGCGCATCTCGGTCGGCACGCCCGGCATCACATAGATGTCGGCATCGTGCAGTGTCGCGTGGATACCCGGCGCGGTGCCGTAGTCGTTGGTGATGCCCGAGGCGCCGGCCGGCAACAAGGCCTGCACACGGTTGGTCTTCGCCATCGGTTTACCGAGCCGATCGAAGAACGCCTGGATCTCGCTTAGGCCCTTGGCGTCTTCCACTAGCGACACGCCCATCGCCTCGGCCAGCGCTTGGCGCGTCAGGTCGTCCTTGGTCGGCCCGAGCCCGCCGGTCACCAAGACGACCTCCGCCAGCTCCGCCGCGTGCGTCATCGCCTCGGCGATCAGGGCCTGATCGTCGGCCAGCGTCTGGTGATACCGCGTCCACACGCCCAGCTCCGCCAGCTTCGCCGCCAGGTAGGCCGTGTTCGTATCCACCGTCTGGCCAAGGGCCAGTTCATCACCGATCGAGAGGATTACTGCTTGCATAGGCAACGATTGTAGGCAGCTGTTTCCCGCCGTGCCCGATCGGTCCGGAGGCTCTATAATCCCCTCCATGAGCACCACCACCACACCTACCGTCATCAAAGGCAAGCCCGTCGCGGACGAAATCCTCGCTAACTGCGAAAAACGCGTCCAGCACATCATCGAGAAAACAGGCGTCACACCCTGTCTGGCCACCGTCCTGGTCGGCAACGACCCGGCCAGCGAAAAATACGTCGACCGCAAGGGCAAGCTCTGCGAAAAGCACGGCATGAAGTCCATTAAGGTCGTCATGCCCGAGACCGCCACCACCGAAGAGGTCGTCGCCAAGGTCAGCTCGTTGGCCGCAGACGATTCCGTCCACGGCATCCTGGTCCAGCACCCGATGCCCAAGCAGGTCGATGAACGGGCCGTCTTCGAATCCATCGGCGGGGCCAAGGACGTGGACGGCGTCACCTTCCACAGCTTCGGCACCATGACCTACTCGCTGCCAGGGTTCGGCTCGGCGACGCCCGAAGGCATCATGCGATTGATGAAGGCCTACGACATCGATATCCAGGGCAAGCAGGCCGTGGTCATCGGACGCAGCGTCATCCTCGGCAAACCCATGGCCATGCTGCTGCTCGCCGCACACGCCACCGTCACCATCTGCCACTCGCGCACGGTGGACCTGCCCAGCGTCGTGAAGCACGCCGACATCGTTGTCGCCGCCGTCGGCATCCCGAACTTCGTCAAGGCCGACTGGCTGAAGGACGGCGCGGTCGTCATCGACGCCGGCTTCAACCCGTCGCCCTCCGGCAACGTCGGCGACGTGGACTACGACGACTGCGCCCCGAAGTGCTCGATGATCACCCCCGTCCCCGGCGGCGTCGGCCCGATGACCCTGGCCGTCCTCATCGACCAGACCTCCATCGGCGCCGCACGACAACTCGGCGTCGAAGTCGACTAAACCGTACAACTGCAAGGATGCGATGAGCCAATTCAACGCTTCGAGTTACGAGATCCCCAAGACCAGCGGTGTCTGTGTCTCCAACGGCAGGGAACTGCAGCCCGGCGAGCCGTACTACGCCGTGCTGGTCGAGCTGCCTGCCGACCAACTGCCTAATGAAGAAGCACCCAAGGAGAAGGTCGCCAGCAAGGACAAGGCCGCCGAGGCCTTGCGGGCGCTGGGGCTGTGCCGGCTGGATGTGAGTACCGAGGCCTGGGAAGGGGGCTTCAGGCCCGAAGGCCTGTTCGGCTTCTGGAAGTCAACCGTCCCCGAGCCCACCGAGAAGAAGAAACTCTTCGTCGATGATTCAATCCTCATGAACCTGCTCGAACGCCTCGCCGACGCCACCGAGCCCGACCGGCTGGCGTTCCGCTACGTGCTTGCGCTGATCCTGATGCGCAAGAAGCTGCTGCGTTACGACGGCAACAACACGCGCGAGGTCGAAGCCGATGGCCAGACCGTCGAACAAACCTTCTGGAAGCTCACGCCCAAGCTCGATCTTTCCAAGGGCCCACTTGGCAAATGGCACCCCGACGTCACCCTCGAAGTGCTCGACCCGAAACTCGACGAATCGCGCATCGAAGAAGTCATGGGGCAGCTCGGCGAAGTCCTCGAAGCGGAGTTGTAGCCGTGCGTACTCTGTGGCTTGGCGTCATTACCGTTTGCTGCCTATCGCTGATCGGCTGCCAGCCCGCCGAACCGATCGTGCCGGATACGCTGCTGCCCGATGCGATCGAAGATGAACAACCCCTCCCGGAATACAGCGAACTGATCGAACGCTACAACGCCACCACAAAACCGCTGGTCCGTGTCTGGGCCGCGGCGCGGGTGGACCTTCTCTGGCTCGATGAAAAAGGCAAGCAGAAGTCCGAGCACGGCGACGGGCGATTCATGTATGTCGCGCCGGACAAGGTCGCGCTGGAGGTCACGGAGTTCGGTAACGGCTTCTGGGCAGGGAGTGACGGCGAGCGTTACTGGCTGTTTAGCCTGCAGGATCAGCGCACCCTCTTCGTCGGCCGGCTCGACCATGTGGACCAAGGCGGCAACGGCATCTTCCCGCTACCGGTCAACCCAATCGACCTGCTCTACGTGCTTGGGATCGTCCCGATCGACGCGGACGCCGTCCCGGATGAACCCGCCGTTGAGCGCGTCGCCGGGCATTACCTAATCGAGCCGCCGGGCCTCGGGCTGCGAATGTTGCTGCACCCCGACACCGCCCGACCCGTCCGGGTAGACATCCTTAATGACAATGGCGAGTCCGCCGTCAAGTGTGTGCTGTCCGAGCCGATCGAGCTCGAGCGTTCAGACGACATCCGGGGCCTCACGACGCCCATCATGCCCAGCGTCGTCGAGGTCTACGTCCTGAACGAAGAGGCCCGCATGACGCTCAAGCTCAAGAGCCCGACGACCGAAGGCAGGCGTATCAAGCCCAACCACTTCAACCTGGACATCCTCAAGAAGGTCTACAAACCCGACGAAGTCGTGGACCTGGACGCCCCGATTGAGGCCGACGACGGCATCTGACAACCGCGTTATAATGCCCGGCTCAAAATAGTGAAGAAACAAAGAGATCGGAGCAAGCAGATGGGCGATACCACACGCGAAACCACGGACAAACTGGATATCAAGTTCGACGATAAGGGCCTGGTCCCCGCCATCGTCCAGGACATCGACACCGGCGAAATCCTGATGATGGCCTGGATGAACGAGGCCGCCGTCAAGCAGACGCTCGAGGTGAAGAAAGCCACCTTCTATTCCCGCTCACGCGACAAGATGTGGATCAAGGGCGAGAGCTCCGGCCACGTCCAGGAGGTCGTCGAGGCCCGCGTCGACTGCGACCAGGACGTGATCGTACTCAAGTGCAAGAGCCACGGCCCGTGCTGCCACGTCGGGTACAACACCTGCTTCTACCGTAAGGCCGACGCCGACGGCAGCCTGTCCGTCGTCGAGGAAAAGGTCTTTGACCCCAACGAAGTCTATAAATAGTTCACTCCACTATCCCTCAGCCCCCGGCTCTGCCGGGGGATCAGTCCACGGTAATTCCCCATGGCAAAAAAGAAAACCACACGCAAGCCCGCCACCCCCACACACCTGGCCGACCGCATCCGCAACCTGCAGAAGCGGCTGAGGCCCAAGGGCATCTCGGCGCTGCTCGTCACCAACCCGCGCGACATCCGCTACCTCACCGGGTTCATCGGCGACGACTCGTGGGCCCTGATCCCCATGCGCGGCGGCAAGGCCTATATCCTCAGTGACTTCCGCTTCGACGAACAGATCCAGCAAGAAGCGCCCCACGCGCAGGCGATCATACGCAAGAAGAGCCTGGGCGAAGAGCTAAAGGCACTGACCAAACGGCTCAAGGCCGACAAGATCGGCTTGCAAGCGGAGTACGTCACACTGCAGTTGCGCAAAGGCCTGGTGAAGCACCTGGGCGCGAAGTCACTCGCGCCGATCGACGATGGCCTGCTTGAGCAGCGTGCGGTCAAGGACGCCAAGGAGATCAAGGCGATCCGCAAAGCCATCGCCATCCAGCAGCAGGCTTTCAAGGAACTCCGCAAGTTCATCAAGCCCGGCATGACCGAGAACGAGATCACGGCCTACCTCGAATACCGCATGCGCGCCCTCGGGGCCGACGGCCCGGGCTTCCCCTCGATCGTCGCCGCCGACGCCAACGCCAGCCTCTGCCACGCCATCCCCGGGCCGAAGAAGGTCAGGAAGGGCGGCATCCTGCTGGTCGATTGGGGTGCCAAGTACCAGGGCTACTGCTCGGACATGACCCGGGTGCTGTCGCTGGGCAAGATGAAGCCCAAGATCAAGGAGATCTACCAGATCGTCCTGGAAGCCCAACTCGCCGGGATCGCGGCGATCGGCCCGGGCAAGAAGCTCAGCGACGTCGACGCCGCGGCACGCGACGTGATCGACAAGGCAGGGTACGGCAAGTACTTCGGGCACTCGCTGGGCCACGGCATCGGCCTGGATATCCACGAGGCCCCCAGGCTGGCCGCCAAGACCAAGGGCGAACTGGCCCCCGGGCACGTCGTGACGGTCGAACCGGGCATCTACCTGCCGGGCGTGGGGGGCGTCAGGCTCGAGGATGACGTCCTGGTCACCGCCAGGGGCCATCAGGTCCTGTGCGACTTGCCCAAATCGCTCGAATCCGCGATTATTTAAGTCTAGTTACACACGCGGATTGAGCGTGGTCAAAGAAGTCAGACCCGGTTGACGCCCCTAGCGCCCCGGTCTCAGGGAACCCTTCATGGTTGATCTAAAAACACTACGTCAGCTCATCAAGATGATGGTCGATAACGACCTCACCGAGCTGGACATCCAGACCGAAGACGGCCCGATCAAGCTCAAGCGCGGCAGCCAAGGCACCGTCGCCCACGCCGCACCTGTCGCCGCCGCGCCGCCGCCCGCACCGGCACCCGCCGCTGCCCCCGCCCCGGTGCCCGCCGCGCCAGCCCCTGCACCCGCAGCCGCCGAACCCGCAGCCGACGGACCCACGATCGACAGCCCCATGGTTGGCTCGTTCTATTCCGCCGCCAGCCCCGACGCCAAGCCGTTCGTCAGCGCGGGTGATCACGTCGATGCCGACACCGTCGTCTGCATCATCGAGGCCATGAAGGTCTTCAACGAGATCAAGGCCGAGACCAGCGGCACCATCGAGAAGGTCCTGGTCGAAAACGGCGACGCCGTCGAGTTCGGCCAGCCGCTGTTCACGATCAAGCCGGACTAGTGTCGGGTCTGGGGTCTAGGGTCTGGGGACTAGCCAGACAAGAGCCCCAAGCCGTCGCCATGTCCGTTTCTGACCAGACCCAATCCCCTAGACCCCAGACCCCAACTATGTTCTCACGCATACTCATAGCTAACCGAGGCGAGATCGCGGTACGGATCATCCGCGCGGCCCACGACCTGGGGATCGAAGCCGTCGCTGTGTACTCCACCGTCGACAAAGACTCCAAGCACGTCGAGATCGCGGACCGTGCGATCTGTATCGGCGATGCCCCCCCGGCCGAGTCGTACCTGAACATCCCGCGGATCATCGCCGCCGCCGAGGTCGCCGACGTTGAAGCGATCCACCCCGGCTACGGCTTCCTCGCCGAGAACTCCCACTTCGCCGAGGTCTGCCGATCTTGCAACATCGAGTTCATCGGCCCCAGTGTCGAGTCGATGCGCCAACTCGGCGACAAGGTCCAGTGCAAGCAGCTGGCGATCCAGAACAAGGTGCCCACGAGCCCCGGCTCGAAGGGCGAGATCAAGACCGAGGCCGAGGCCGTGAAGATGGCCAAGCAGATCGGCTACCCCGTCATCATCAAGGCCGCCGCCGGTGGTGGGGGGCGCGGGATGCGCGTCGCCCACAACGACGGTTCCCTGCGGTCCGGCATGAAGGCCGCCATCCAGGAGGCCGAAGCCGCCTTCGGCAACGGGACCGTCTATCTCGAAAAGTTCATCGAACACGCACGCCACATCGAGGTCCAGGTCATCGGCGATCAGCACGGCAACGTCGTGCACCTCTACGAGCGCGACTGCTCCATGCAGCGCCGCAAGCAGAAGCTCATCGAAGAGTCGCCCTGCCCGGTTTTGGAACCCGACGAGCGTGAGAAGATCTGCAAGGCCGCCGCGCGTCTGTGCAAGGCAGCCGGGTATTACTCCGCCGGCACAGTCGAGTTCCTCTACGGCTCGGACAAGCAGTTCTACCTGATGGAAGTGAACACACGCGTCCAGGTCGAACACCCGGTCACCGAGATGGTCACCGGCGTGGACATCGTCAAGGAGCAGATCAAGATCGCCGCGGGGGAGAAGCTCTCCGTCACGCAGAAGCAGATCAAGCAGAAGGGCCACGCCATCGAGGTGCGGATCAACGCCGAGGACCCGGCCCGCAACTTCGCGCCGTGTGCCGGGACGATCGAGCACTTCGACGCCCCCGGCGGCCCGGGTGTACGCCTCGATACCCACTGCCACGCCGGCTACCGGATCCCGCCGAACTACGACTCGATGATTGCCAAGCTGATCGTCCACCAGCCGACGCGCGACGAGGCGCTCGCCACGCTCAAGCGGGCGCTCGCAGAGTTCACCATCGACCCGATCAAGACCACCATCCCGCTGCACGCCGACCTGGCCCGCAACGGCAACTTCATCAACTCAGACGTCGACATCAACTACGTCGAACGCCTGCTGGGGATGTAACCACAACATCATTAATTAACCACAAGCCCGGTCATGCCCGAAGGGCTTGGCCGGGATCTGCGTACCCCTCACCCGTCCCACACCCCGGAAAACACCTCCGTCGCTGGCCCGGTCATGTAGACGTGGTTGTCGGCCTCTTTCCACTCAAGCGTCAAAGGCCCGCCCGGCAGGTGTGCCGTGATCTTCCGCTCGCCGCGCCCGGTCAGCACGCCCGCGACACACACCGCGCTCGCTCCGGTGCCGCAGGCCATGGTGATCCCGCTGCCGCGCTCCCAGTGCCGTACCTTCACCTCGGTTGGCGACACCACCTGCACAAAATGCACATTCATCCGGCTGGGGAACGCCGGGTGGTGCTCTAAGAGCGGTCCGACCGTCTCCAACGCGATCACGTCCAGGTCATCGACATAGATCGTGACGTGCGGATTCCCCGTCGAGCAGAACGTCCCGGAAAACGTCGCCGCCGGATCATCGATCTTGAACCCGAACGTCTGCGGCTGATCGGTCGGTGTCATCTGCCCAACGTCAACGGGCACGTCGGATGGTTCGAGCTTCGGCTCGCCCATGTCCACGGTGACGCAATCGACCTCGCCCTCGCTATCGAGTTTGTAATCCAGTGTCAGCACGCCGTTGCCGGTCTGGATCTTCATCGGGTTGTCGGTGACGACACCGGTGTCGTGGGCGAGCTTGCACACACAGCGGATCCCGTTACCGCACATCTCGCCTTCCGAGCCGTCGATGTTGAACATCCGCATTTCACAGTGCGCATCGACACCGTCTTGCGGGGGCAGCAGCAGGATCAGCCCGTCCCCGCCGACGCCGAAGTGCCGGTCGGCGATACGTCGTGACAGCGCGTTCGGGTCGGCCAGCGCAGCGGCTGCGTCCTCGGGGATAAACCCGTTGACGTAGACGTAGTCGTTGCCTAAACCGTGCATCTTCGTAAAACGCATTGCCGATCTCGCTGGTGGGGGTCGTCCGTCGGGAGGGGGGATTATAGCCGATCGCTTCGGGCCTAGGCGCCGCCGAGCCATAAGTGCAGCCCCACCGCGAGCGCGACCGCCGACAGTGACATGACGTTGATCCAGCGCATCTGCCGATTGATCGCCAGCCGTTGGATCGGTTCGCCGACCAGGCTTCGCAGGTAGTTCTGCCGCCAGGCGATCGAGCCGTGCCGCCAACTGTGTTTCTCCGCCCGGACATGATTAAGCTCCGCGACGTGCTGCAGCGCGTGGATCATCGCCAGGGCGTCCGGCTCCTCGATCGTCTCCCCGCCGCGCTCCTGCACCATGTGCGCGACCGCGAACGTATCCGCCTGCCGTTCGATCCGCCTGGACACCCAGCCGAAGCCAAACGCCCAGAGCCAGACCGCCCCGGCCAGCGTCCCCACAAGCGTCACTCCGGCTTCGCCCGTCAGCCAGCCCGTCCCGAGACCATCCTCCGTCGACAGCGCTTGCTCGATCTCCAGCATGTCCAGCCCGCTTCCCGTGAGCACACCCACCGCGACGATCTCCACCAATCCCATCAAGCCCACCGCCGTCACCAGCAGCCAGAACATGTGACGCTTACGCACGTGCGCCAACTCATGCGCCATCACCGCTTCAACGTGCCGGGTCGGCATCTGCTGCAGCAAACCGTCCGTGATGAGGATGTAGCGCAACGGCCCGATCAACCCCATCACCGCCGCGTTGATCATGCCCCCGTATGTCCGCCACAGCAGCAGTTCCCGGATGCGCACCTTGTGTGTCTTGCACATCGACATGAGGTGATCGCGCAGTTCGCCGTCGGGCAGGGGGGCCGTGTCCCACGCCAGGCGGATGATCACCGGCGCGGTTACGAAGATCGCCAGGCACCCCGCGATGGTCCACCAAGGCTCCGTCGCGTCCGTCACCCACGCCCACTGCTGACGCACCATCCAGCCGACCCCCTCCGTCCACGCGATCACGCCGAGCAGCGGCAGCAGGATCAGCAACACCTGGTAACGGTACTGCGACAACACGAACTGCCGACGCGACCACACCGGATACACCGGCAGGCCCCGGTCAAAGTTCCGCATCAGCGCCGCCTCGCGCAGCCGACGCTCGATCGGGTAGAACAGCCACCACCCGACGCCCCACATCACCAGCGTCGGCAGCATCACCGAAAGCTCATCCACCAGCACCACATGCTCGAGCCCCGTCGCCGTCTCGATCCAGCCGCGCACCCGCACCAGCAGCCCCAGGTACAGGTCAAGGCTAAACAGCCCCAGCACACCCACGCGGTACACCGCGCTGACCAGCTCCATCCGGCGCAGGTGCTTCCCCGCCCGGCCCTGCGAAAGCCTGCTCAGAGTCACCCGGCAGGCCCATGTGTACAGCCCCGTCCACAGAAGCTTCGGCCCTACGACGCCAACAACAACCACCCACCCCGCGCAGTCCACCGCCAGCGCAGACGCGTCGTGTAGATACAACAACAGGAATAGCCCGAGTACCAGCAGCTGCATGTTCGCTCTTAGTAAAACCGCCGCTTCTGCTCATGGGTTATTGCGTCCGCCGCTCGGCCGGCCTCGGCAAGCAGCGGATCGTCACTTGCGATCGCCTTTTGGATTGCCCGATTCATCGCACGCCGATTCCCACGGTCCGCTCCGTACCGGTGGATACCCAGCCGAAGCGTCGCCTCCACCCGGAACATCCGGTCCTCGTCGTGAAGCGCCAGATTCACCAGGTCCCCCGGATGTGGATCAACGCCGCGCATCAGCTCCAGCTTCGGCTGCCAGGACTGTCTGATGTCATCCAGCGCCTTCGCCCATTGACTCAAAGCTTCTGTATCCAGATCGTCATTCTCCGCGGACATCTGGTACAGCAAACCGCCCGCCGACTCCATCAGGTCCAGCCCCGTGTTGCGCGTGTACAGCCGGGTGTTGTCCACAAACATCCGTCGGCCAAGCTGCCATAGCGCCAGCGCCATCTCGGCGGCTTTCTCCCTTTCGCCGTTCGCGTAGAAGACGGAGCAATGCATCAGCACAGCCCAGGCGGTCTCCTCAACCGCCCCCTGATAGTCAGGCTGAGCGCCGATCGCCACCGGGATGTGACGATCCATAAAGCCCGGCTCAACTCCGCCCGCCGCCGCCGCCTTGATCAACAAATCGCCGACCTGATCGACAAAGTTGTCGTGCTCCGGCGTCCTGGTCGGGACATCCGAATGCCTGGCATACACGTCCAGCACCGCCTCATAAAGCTCAACCGCATCAACATCCGGATCGCCCGGCTCGGTAATCGCCGGCAGGTCAGTGGGCAACACCTGCTTCACTAGCGCCTCGGGGCGCGTCACCGACGTCGGGCCGTCGGCCTGCCCGTACCAGAGCACCGCCGACGCTGCCAGCAGCACCGCGACGATCAACGTGATGACATAACGCGGTTTCAATTCGCGCTGGGCTCCGATAGGGGGGCGGCGGTCGTGTCAGGGGTCAGCCGTGATGCGGGCTTGATCTCACCGAGCATCAGCCGAAGCAGGTTCGGCACGTCCGGGTCTTCACGGTCCCCCGCGCCGTAGCCGACGCCCGAAAGCGTCATCGCCGGGGGCGGCCCAAGTGTCTCGCACAACGCCTTGACGATCGCTGCGCCGGTCGGCGTGATCAGTTCGCCCTTGCGATCCACGCCCACGGTCGGCAAACCTTCCATCAGGTACGCCGTCGCCGGGGCGGGCACCGGCATCAGGCCGTGCTCACACTTCACAAACCCGCGCGAGATCGGCAGCGCCCCGCAGCTGAGCGTATCCACGCCGAGCAATTCCAGCGCCACCGCCGAGCCCAGCATGTCCACGATCGAGTCAAGCGCGCCGACTTCGTGGAAGTGGACCTTCTCGATCGACGTGCCGTGCACCCGGGCCTCGGCCTCGGCCAACACGGTCGTGATCCGCCGTGCACGGTCCTTGGCCCGATCGGTCGTAGCCAGTTGATCGATCATAGCCATGATGTCGCTGTAGTGGGTGTGATGGTGATGGCCGTCGTGCGTGTGATGGTCCGCGTGATCGTGGCCCTGCGTCAGCACCTTCAGGTCCACTGCCCCGATCCCGTGGCGCTGCACGCGCTCGGTCGCGACCCGGCACTGATCCCAAACGCCCAGGGGCCGCAGCGCCTCGAGGACCCCGTCAATCTCCGCCCCAAGGTCGATCGCCGCGCCCAGGAACATGTCCCCGGCGATCCCACTGAACGGATCGATGTGCAGATGCGTATTCATAGATGGCATCATAGCCCGCCCCGGCCCCACGCTCCACGGAGCGGTAAATCCCATGATATTCAGGGCTTTACGTCCTGATCGAAGTTGCAGCCGATCCGACCGATTGACCGATCTGATACCAGGGCTACGCTTACCCAGCGGTATCGCGAAACCAGCCCCACAACCCCTGATTAACCACGAGGACTCCCTCATGCATGACCCGAACGACGCTCCCCAGCAACCCCAACCGGAAAGCCGCCCCCCGGAAGGTAGACCCCCGGTGAACCCGTCCTACTCGGCCCCACCACCGCCGCCCCCGCCGGGCTATCCGCCGCCATACTACGCGCCGCCCCCGGCCAAGGCCGGCTCCAGCGTCCTGCACAAGGTCGCCACCAGCCTCATGGCCACGATCTTCATCTCCTCGATCGCGCTGAATGTCTACTTCGCGGTCATCATCAGCCAGCAGGTCTCCATGGGCCCGGTCGTCGAGCAGACCTACTTGGACGGGACCACCGAAAAGCGCATCGCGATCCTGCCGATCATGGGCATGATCAATGACGAGTCCGCCGCGTTTGTCCGCCAGGCCTTGCAGAGCATCGATGAGAACCCACCGGCCGCGCTGGTTCTGCGTGTCAACTCCGGCGGCGGGGGGGTCGGCGCATCCGACCGGATCTGGCATCAGATCACCAAGTTCCAGGCCAACCACCCCGACGTGAAACTCGTCGCCAGCTTCGGCTCCGTCGCAGCCAGCGGCGGGTACTACGTCTCCGCCCCGGCCGACCACATCTACGCCGAGACCACCTGCATCACCGGCAGCATCGGCGTGATGGGCCAGTTATTCACCGTCGAGGGCCTGCTCGATAAGGTCGGCGTCGAGCCGGTCACCATGGTCGCCTCGCAGAGCCCCAACAAGGACGCCGCCAACGACATCACGCGCACCTGGACCGAGCAGGACAAGCAGGTCATCCAGGTCCTGTTGGATAACGCCTATGAGCGGTTCCTTGAGGTGGTCGTGCAGGGTCGCTCGGCCGTGCTCACCGAAGCGGAAGCCCGGGCGGTCGCCGACGGACGCGTGCTGACCGCGCAGCAGGCCGTGGACGCCAAGCTGATCGATGACATCGGCTACCTCGACGACGCCGTCACCAAGGCCGCCGACCTGGCCGGGCTGAACCCCGATGAGGTGCGCGTCACGGTGCTGGGTGCCAAGCCGACACTCATGCAGGCGATCCTCGGCGCCGAGGTGAAGCTGCCGACGCTGGACGCCGAGCAGGTCCGCAACGCCGTCACCGAGCTGGGCATGCCGCGGATCTCCTATACCATGATGAGCCGATGAGATACTCAGCCGGCATCCTGGTAACAGCACTGATGTTGTGGTTGTCGGGGTGCGCCGGGCCTCAAACGTTTGATGATCCCGAGGCGGTCATGCTCGACCGTGAGCAAGACCCGATGATCAGACTGCGGGCCGCGAAACAACTCGGGCCACTCGATGATTCAGCGTCTTCGAACACGACGATGATCAAGATGTCCAACGTCTTCTGGTCGGACGCTCAGCCGATGGAACTGCGGCTGTACCTGCTGGACCTTATCCTCGAACGAAACCCCGACTATCTATGGCTGACTTCGCAGCGATACATCAGGCAGTTGGACAACAAGGAGGTGCTTGCCGGGTATATCGATCGGGTTGTCGGGCTGAACGACCGCAAATGGACTTCGGTACTTGTCCGCAGCCTGGCCCGTCCATCGCCCTATACGCCCGATACCGAACGGTTGGAGTATCAGGCCATCGCTCAACTCAACCCGGGCAAAGAAGTCTCCGAAGCCATCTGGGACGTGGTCAAGTCCGATCAACACGGCTTGGATATCGCGCCCAGGATTGATGCCTATACATTGATTAATCGCCTACAAGGCGAAAACGCAGCAAGACAGCGATTGCGCGACGAAACGTCCGACCATATCGTCATCCGCCACCTGAAGGGTTCGCAGTGGCTCGGTCGTCTGCCCGACAACCGAGAGGGTATGCTCTGGCTATTACAGATACGCAGCAAGCGCCACGTCGAGTTCTGGGAGAAGGCCGAAGCAAGGGCAGCACACCTCACAGACGATCAACGGCGTGGCCTGGAGTTAAGGCACCTGCCGGTGCTCCTGCTTACATCCCACGAGGAAATAAAAGACACACGCCTGGACCTGATAAGTAGTACTTCATCAAAACTGCAGGGGCGACAAGGTGCCATCCGCGAGCACGCTGGGAATGCCCGCAAGTTACCCAGCGAGTCATTTTCAGATCACGCTGATTTACTCTGCTGGGCGGACCTGCGGACCATCGACCTCTTACTAACAGCAATGAATAACCGCTCACTGGTTACATCACTTTTCACGCAAGCCGACGCCGATATGGCCGACACCACGACCGAGCACGGGGGTGTCCTGCTTTTCAAGAACTTCCAGTTGATAGCACGGACGTTTCCCCCGGTGCAGCGAATCCACGACCAGGCATTTTACGCCTCTGACGATCTGATCAAGCAGATGTATACAGGGCTTTGCCATTATCACTTCCACGCCCAGAAGCACCGCAACGCGGAATACGCCGGCCCGGGCGTCGGGGACCTGAAGTTCGTGAATAACCTACGTGCTAACGCACTGGTGTTTACATTCCTGGATGAGAATACGCTCAACGTGGACTACTACCAACCCGACGGTGTCGTGATCGATATGGGTGTCATCAAGCGGAATTGAAGTCTAGAGCAATCTCAATCCAACTGTAGCGGGTGCCACGTTTTGTCCGCGAAGCGGCAAAGCGTGTGTTGCACTCACATTTTGCCCTTCGGGTCAAAATGTGCCACCCATAGGCGATACGTTTGGATTGAGTACGCTCTAGCATTCGACAGCCGCCGGTTCGCAACCGGCGGGGTCCGCCGCGTGTGACATGTCGGCTATCGAGCGGCTAAGCCTTGCTATGCCGCACCGCAAAGGCGCAGACGTCGTCGATCATCTGCTTCGTCTCGGCCGGCGGCGTCTGATCCAGCGGCAGGGGGTTGGGCGCGTTGAACGTGTGCCCGGCATTTTCAATCACCAACAGCCTTGCATTTTGGTTCGCGTGATGAAGCTCGTGGGCTTCGCTAAGCGGCACGGTCGTGTCGTCCGTCCCGTGGATCAGCAGGACGTGCTTGGTGATCTTGGCGACCGCCTTGCACGGGTCATGCCAATCGGGTTCGCCATCGATCTCATCCTGCCAGATGCGCCCGACCTGCAGCGTCTGCCCGGTGCGTGCCGAGGGTGAAGCGAGCTTGCCCACTTGGCGGAGCATGGCGATCTGATCCTGATCGAGCCGGCTGGCGGCGCTGGGCGCAGCGGCCGTGACGATCGCGGCGAGCCGCTCGTTCACCGCCGGCTCGGCAGCCGTCAGCAGCGTCGTCACCCCGCCCCGGCTGTGGCCGAACACCACCATCGGCAAGTCTCGCCCCTCAAGCTCGCCCGAATCCACCGCATCGATCACGGTACAGAGGTCCGCCGACTGCTTACGCCAGGTATCCTGTTCAAACAGGTCCGGCCGTTCAAACGTCTCGATGTTATTCGTCATCCCCGAGTGCGAGAAGTTGAACCGATGCGCGATCAGCCCGGCCTCCGACGCCGCCTCGGCCAATTGCGGGAAGAACCCGTAGTCCTTGTAGCCCTTGAACCCGTGGCAGATCAGCAGCACACCAACGGGATTACATCCGGGGGCGGGCATGTGGGTGTTGCCGTAGATCGACTGATCATTGGAGCCAGTGAGTTGCCAGTCGGTGACGGTGGGCATGGATCGCCCCTTCTCTATAGTCGTTCGATCACAGCATCGGCGAACTGGTCGGTGCCGAGATTCCCGCCGAGGTCGCGGGTTTTTTGGTCGTCCTTCATCGCCCGGTCGTAGGCGGCCTTGATTGCATCGGCGGCCTGTTTGCAGGCGTCGTCGCCGCGCACTTCGCTGAGGTGATTGAGCATCATGACCGCCGACATCAGCAGTGCCAGCGGATTGGCGACGTTCTTGCCGGCGATGTCCGGGGCGCTGCCGTGGACCGCCTCGAAGACGGCATCGTTGTCGCCTAGATTAGACCCGGGGACAACACCCAATCCGCCGACCAGGCCGGCGGCGAGATCGCTGAGCACGTCGCCGTAGAGGTTTTCCATCAACAGCAGATCGAACTGCGTGGGGTCCTGGACGATCTTCATGCACCCGGCGTCGATGATCTGGGTGTCGTAGGGGATGTCGCTGAACTCTTCATCGTGGACCTGCTTGACACAATCCAGGAACAGGCCGTCGGACATCTTCATGATGTTGGCCTTGTGGAAGACCGTGACCTTCTTTCGTCCTCGGCGCTTGGCGTAGACGAAGGCCCGGCGGGCGATGCGGGAACAGGCGTCCCGGCTGGCGATCTTCAGGCTGGTGACGACGCCGGGCACGATCTCATTCTCTACGCCGGAGTACAGGCCCTCGGTGTTCTCGCGGAAGATGACCAGGTCCACATCCTCGAAGCGGGTCGGCACGCCGGGGAGGTTGCGGACCGGGCGGATCGCGGCGAAGAGGTCCAGGCGTTTGCGGAGCTGGACGTTGACGGAGGTGAAGCCCTTGCCGACGGGCGTGGTGCACGGGCCCTTCAGGGCGACGTGGCAGTCACGGATCGCGTCGATGGTCGACTGGGGCAGGACGTCGTCGCCGCTATCCAGCGCGGCGAGCCCGGCGTGATGCTCGGTGAAGCGGACGGGGGCCTTGGCGGCCTCCAGCACCTTGCAGACGGCGGCGGAAACCTCGGTGCCGATGCCGTCACCGGGGATCAATACAGCTTCGTGGATGGTACTCATGGCAGGGAGTATAGCGTGTGATGGACGAAGGATGAAACCCGAATGACGAATCAATATCCAATGCTCGAATGACCCAAATCATTCGACATTCGTCATTCGCACTTCGTCATTCATCTAGGCCTGGGTGGCGGCCTGCTGGCCGGCGGCGCGTTCACGCAGCAGGTCGATCCGTTCGCGGACTTCCTCGGCCATGCGCGTGTTGGGGAAGTCCTTGATGATCTGCTCGCCGACGCGGATGGCCTTGAGCCACTCCTTGTCGTGCACCGCCATCTTGAACTGCACGCCGAGGTTATCGCGCTTCTTGCCGATCACACCCCGGGCGACCTCACGGAACGGCTCGGCCTCACGCTCGGACAGGTAGGCGTCCAGCTGCTTGAGCAGTTCGATCGCACCGTCCACGTCGTCCTTCTGGGCCGCGGCGAGGAAGTCGCGTTCGAGCTGCTGCTTGTAGTCTTCCTGGGCCTTGGCGACGTACTCGTCGATCTGGGCGACTCGGACATTGTCGGGATAGATCCGCTTGATCTTCAGGGCGTCGGACATCGCCTGGGGGAAGTCGCGGGCCGCGATGATCTGATCGAGGCGTTGCAGCAGCACGGTGATGCGTGCGTCGATCTCGGTGCTGCGGGCGGCGGCGATCTGCTCGCGGAACTCCTCCGCCTCCTCGCGGTAGCCGAACGTCTGGCTCATTTCCTGCACGAGCATCATCGCGGCGTCGAAGTCCTTCTTGACGATGTCTTCACGGATCGCCTCACGCAGGGCGTTGACGTCCTCGTTGCGGTAGGCGATGCGTTTGGCGGTATCGCTGAGCAGCATGCGGTCGGAGATGACCTGCAGCTGGGTCAGTGTATCACTCTGCTCGCCGCTTTCGGCCCGGATGGGCACACCCTTCGAGGCCCACCCGTACACCCCGCAGCGCACCGCCCCGGCGATCAGCGCATACAGGCTGGCCATCCCAAGGATCACGCTGCAGATGTAGGCCACGTACTTGATGCTTAACTCAACCGCGGCATCGGCAAAAGACACCTGGCTCAGCGCAATCGAGGCGGCCAGCGCAATACCCGCGGAGGCGATCAGCAACAGCGCGGCGGCGAAAAACATGCCAAAGGGCGTGGCGAAAAAGGACGGGCGCTTCTCGATCTCTTGGGTCATCGTTCGGTCCTCGTGGTTGAGAAACTGACTACATCCGTCGTCTAACAACACGTTAATCAATATGAGCCGGGCGTCGGCTCCATGTCCCCGCCGCAATCGAACTCGGTCGGGACCAGGCACATGAACTTCAGCACACCGTCGCCGGTGTTACGGAATTGGTGTGTCTGGTTGGCGGGGATGAACAGCACGTCCCCGGCCTGGGCGGCGTCATCGTTATCAGGGTCCTCATCCTGGCCCACGGCGGCCTGGCCTTGCAGGATCATGACCTCGTGCTCGTAGTTGTGGCTGTGGCGGGGGGTGCAGCCGCCGGGCTGGACCTCGAAGATACGCATGGCGAAAGTGGGGGCCCCGTCGTCCCGGCCGACCATCAGGCGCATCGTCACGCCCTCGGCTCCGGGCATGTCCATCGTTCGGGCATCGACGTCCTGAGGTTTACGAATCAACATGCCGGGATCCTTCCGGGGGCTTCCTCTGATCTCATGCCCATTGTAATCTCTGGATCGTCCAAATGCGACGTGGATATCAGTCAAACCCCGTAGCAAGCTGGATTTGGCGAATCCGGGATCGAGGATGTGGTGGGGATGTGACGGGTGTAGGGCCGGGGAGCTTAATCGCGGTGGATCACGTGCATCTGGACGCTGAGGCCGCAGGCTTGGCAGCGAGTCTTGCCGGTGCGTTTCTTGGGGTCCCATTGCAACGGGCCGTCGGCGAGCATGGCGGCGGTGGCGTGGATGCAGAAGCCCTCGGGCGTAGTCTGGCCGAAGGTGTATTCATTGCCGGTCGAGCACCCGGCGAGGCATTTGCGGTTTGGGCCCGAGAGCTTGGCGGTCCAGGCGACATTAGCGGCTTGAGGCTTGGGGAGTGAGGCGGAACTTCCGGGGGGAGGCGAGCTTCCGGGGGCGGGGGAACTTCCGGGGGTGACGTTGGACTGGTGGTCCATCGCCAGGTTCGCCAGTTCGTCAGCCCGCTGGTTCTTGTCTCGGCGGACGTGCTCGATCTTCCAGTCTGCGAAACCATGCAGCAACTCGATAGCTTTGGTGTACAGCGGCTTGAGGTCCGGGGATTTGACCTTGTACTGCCCGGTGACTTGACGGACCAACAGCTCCGAGTCGCTGTAGATCATCAACTGCTCAGCCTTGAGTTGCCCGGCATGCTTCAGGGCATGCAGCAGCCCCTGATATTCCGCGACGTTGTTCGTGCACTTGCCCAGAAAGTAACCGGCCTCATGCACGGGCTTGCCGGTGTCGGAGTCATGGATGACCACGCCCGCGGACGCCGGGCCTGGGTTGCCCCGGGAACCGCCGTCGAAGTGGATGGTCAGATTCAAGTGAGTGTTTCCCGGATACTAAAGGGCCTGGCTGAAGTTGACTTCCGAGGGAATTACCGGGCAGTTCCACGGTGGAAACTTCCGGGGGGGCTTCCGGGGATTACTTGGCGCCGATCTCGGCCTTGAGTTCCTGCTTGATGTAGAGGAACCGGTTGCAGCTTGGGCAGGTCACCAGCTCATCGGGCTTCATCATCAAGGCGTTGACGCGCTCGATCGGCAGCTCCATGTAACAACCGCCGCAAGTGTACTCGCGGCGGCGTCTATCCTGCTCTTCGATTTCGGCCAGCGTCTCACCGTCGTAGTGGTCCGCCAGGCGTTCAAAGACATTGAGCACATCGGCCGGGACTTCGCCGGCGGCCTCGTCACGCTTGGCGTTTGCGTCGTCCAACTGCACGCCGACCTCTTCCTTGGCGCTTAGCACCTCGGCCAGGGCCTGCTCGACCAGCTTGCTCTGGCTGTCCACCTTCCCCTGGGTCTCATCGACACGCTCCTTGATCGCGTCGGAGGCCGACATCTTCTCGAGGGCCTGGTCTTCGAGCTTGGACTTCTCGCCCTTGAGCGTGTTGATCTCGACCAGCATGGCCGAGTATTCCTTGTTGCTCGTCACGCTGTTCATCTGCTCACGCAGCTTCGTGACACGCTCCTCCGCACCCAAGGCCTCGTGCTCCAGCGTAGAGACCTCCGCCTGCGCATGCTTGTACTGATCGGTCAACTCGGCGAGCTGCTGGCGGTACTGATCCAGCCGGGCGTTCTGCGCGTTGTGCCGCCGGGTCGCCGCGTCAAGCCGGGTCCGCAGCCCACGCACCTGTTGGTCAAGCAGGAATAAGTCGTACAGCTTTTCTTGTAGCGACAATCGCGCATCTCCATAAAGGTTTTGAGCCTAGGGATCATAGCAGATCGCCCACCACAAGGGGAATCCGGCGACCCGCTCCCCTCATCAGATCCTGACAGGATTCGCGCAGCCCCATGACAGGCCCCAACTTGTCAGGCCGGCGTGGGCGAGACGATCGAGCCATCGGCCCGCCAGGCCAGGCGCAGGCGAGCCGGCTTGCCGACGATGCCGGGGGATCGTATACTTTCCGGGCTCTGGGACGGTCCGGCTCATTCACAGCCAAACAAATCCGTCCCGGACGACAATTTGGGGCTGTAGCTCAGTTGGGAGAGCGCTTGTATGGCATACAAGAGGTCAGGAGTTCGAGCCTCCTCAGCTCCACTTAAAAAGCGATCCACACCGGATCGCTTTTTTCATGCGCCCCCGGAAGTGACCCCGCCCCCGGAAGCCGGGTATTCAACGCTCAATCTCCCAGGACGATGCTATGAAAAAACTCCCGACGGATATGTATCCGCCGGGAGTGAATGGGGCCGACGGGGAAACGTATCCCGCGGGCCTCTATAAAACGACACCGGTCCTTACACTGATCGACCGGAGATAGCACGCCAACACCACCCGTTACGGAGCCGGGGGGCTTGACGCGGATCTAACGGCGGCCGCGGCGTCGCGCGACCATAACCGGGATACCCAACCCCATCAGCGCCAAGGACGCCGGCTCGGGGATCAGGTCGTTGGTGGTCTCACCATTCGTCACATCGAACCAGCCGTGGTACTGCTCGCCCAGGTCGTGGTAGCACCCCCATTGCAGCCAGCTCGTGCCGGACGAATCCGGCAACAGGAACCCGTCGCTGCCGTACGCCGGGTGCAGCTTCGAGTACGGATGCAGCCAGATGCCGATCGTTTCGTCAAAGCCCATCCCGAACCAGTCGGCGTCGCTGCCGTAGGCCGGGCTGTGGCTATTGAGTAACGAGGCATCGAGCGTGAACGACAGAACCCGCCCACCGGGGGTATCCACGCTCGAAGCGGTGGGGCCCCACAGGGGTGACGAGATCGTCGAGATGATCGGGTCCGGCGCCTGGATCCCCGGCCCCTCCGCCCCGTCGAAGAACGAATCCGCTCCGTTCTCACCGTTGTAGGCGTATGCCGTCAGGACCGGATCGGGGCCCGAGACCCCATCGAAGTACAGGATGGCGTACTTGCCCTCGATCCCCTTGGGATCAGGCCCGTCGTTGATGACCAGGAAGAAGCCGTCCGGCAACTGCCCGGTCCCGGGCTCGGGCTCGAAAGCCGCGAGGAAACTGAGCTGCTGTGTGTCCGAGTCGTACTCGGTCGTCACACTGGAAACTACACCCGCCTCATCGCTGACATAGATTGGCCCCGAAGTCCCGTCAAAGACGGGTGGCCGGTCCCACGAATAAAAAAAGACATCTGCATTTGCAGTGCCTTCTCCCATGAATCCGGTTGTGACCATTGTGGCCGCGGTGGCCGACAAAAAAACGCCTCCGCGCCTCTGGCGCGAACGCGTCCCGCTACAACTGATGCCCATTAGGACTTCTCCTTCACTCCACGCTCACAGAGCGTTCAGGTAAGAAGTCCCCTCCTTTTACGTTACGCCGAGTATACATGAATCGTGCTCATTTTAACAGGGCATTTTTCGATTTAGCCCTACAAAAACAGTGCGATTTGCGCAAGTTGTGAAATGACCGCAGGATGACTCACCTATGAAATCCGCATGAGCAAGTACCGCTGTCAAACTGGGCAAAGCAGCAGACTAAACAGACTCATCGGGGGTCGTAGCTGACTCAATCAACGGCTCGGTCTGGCACCGCCGACCGAGGACGCGCTGGCCGGGCCCTGCCTCGGGTCGGGCACGATGTCGGGGATCATGACCCCGGCAATGAAGCCCGCCACATCGCCGCCGCTGCTCGCATCGACCGCCTGCTGCATGCTCTGGCCCTCTTCGATGCGGACCAAGCTGCTGGGTGAGAAGACGGTCGTCTGTTCCCAGGCCGTTTCACCCGCGACCTCGATCGCGAACCGGGTCGTCTGGATGTTCACATTGACCTGCTGTTCCTGCTTGCCGCTGCGGCCGTACTCGTGCCCGCGCGTCTCGTAGGTCCGTGTCTCGCTCTTGTTCGTAGTGGCAGCGACCAGGCGCACATGCTGGTTATCCATGACCGAGACACCACGTCGGCTCATCTCGGCGTTGAGTTTGCTCTTCAGGGCTCGCCGTTCATCGCTGCTGAGCGACAGCCCGGACAGATCAATGCTGATGGACGCGCCGTTGGCCAGCAGATCAATCGCGCCGTCGCCGGAAGCGTTCGCCAGACCGGCGGGGGGCTGGGAGACACTGAATCCGTCACGGCTTTTGCCCGAGCCGGGGACGGTCATCACCTGCATCCCCTGACTCGTCGCACTCAAGGCTTTGATGCTATTGGGTTGATCGATCTGCCAGACGTAGCTGCCGGTCTTGGCGTCATGCACACGGCCGCCGACCTGCACCTGTCCCTGGTCATGCATCACCAGCGCATCGCCTGTCTCGGGAGGTAGCGCCACACTCGGCAGCGCGACCGATTCCTGCAGGTCCCAGACCTTGAACCAGCCCTTACCCGAGGCCGCGATGTATCGGCCGTTTGCTGAGAATGCAAACGCCCGTACGCCGGTCAGCGCCCCCGGCAGGGTGGCTGCAGTCTGCCCGTCCTGGGTCTGCAGCAGGTGGATGCCCGACTCGGTCCCGCACGCGACATAGGCCCGGCCGGGGCTGAGCGCCCAAGCCTTGCTATTCAGGTCAAAGCCCGAGACCTCCCACAACCCCGTGCCCGAACGCGCATCCCAAGCGCTGATCTTTCCGCCCTTGCTGCTGACCAAGACGCGGTCGTAGTCGATGAACGCGATGCCCTGGATGTCGTTCTCGTGCTTGCTGCTGTCGTCGAACGGGGTGAAGCTGATCACGTGTGCCGGCTCAGCGGCCTGCCAACCCCAGATGTCCAGCCGTGACAACGTCCCGCTGTGGAAGCCGTTGGATCGACCGGCAATCAGTTCACCGTCGGCGCTGATCGCCATCGGGAGCGTCCCGGCATCGATCGACGCCGCCGCGGTCGATCGGCCCGACGCCATATCGAAGCGTTCGACGTACATCTTCTTGGCTTTGCCCGGCGCTCCGTCTTCCACCGCCACCAGCGCGAACCGCCCATTGACGCCTAAAGCCTTAACCTTCTCGAAGAACTCGCCCTTGCCGGCGCGCATCCGCATCGACATCCGGCGTAAGGGGACTTCCGCTCCGGCGTCCGGCTTCACCGCGTCCATCCCCGGCCGGGCTGGGCCATGTACGCCTGGAGCTGCGAGCGATCCGCTTCGCTTGCTTCAACCTTCAGCGGCGGAGGGGCAAACGGGTCGTAGTCTTCCTTATAAGCCTTGTCCTCCTCTTTCTCTTTCTGCTCGTTCTTATGTTCCTGGTAAGCGGCGCGGGCCTTGCGGGATGAAGCCTGGATCGAGTCGCTGCTGAGCTTGTGCTCGAACTGGCTCCAGACATCCGGCCCCTCGTAGTCTTCGCCGGGCGTACGCAGGCGGGCGGCGTCCACCCACTTCCAATAGAACTGCTTTTCACCCCAGGAGTCGTTCGTAGCCACAAGATAGAGCTCGCCGGAGACACGTTCGATCCGTGCCGACTTCCACGAGTTGTGGTTCTTCAATTCAATCTTCTGGCCCCGGCGGAACTTGCGCGGCTGCGCCTTGGGTTCGGCTGGGGCGTCGGCTGTGCCGGACGCTTCATCCACGCTGCCTGAGCTTCCAGCGGCGCGCATTCGGTCTGACGTGATCCACTCTTCCGTCCCGTCGTCGTAGCGGATCTGGAACCGCCGGCCTTCCTGCTTGACGAACTCCGCCGACGACCAGACATCCCCTTCGCGTACCTCGATCGCGTCGCCGGGCTTCGGCTCGAACGCCCAGACGCTCGAAGCCAAACCGATCATCACCACCATGATGACACTCGCACCGAACACGGCCCGCCTAGAGAATGCATGAATCATCACTGTCCCCTTCATAGTTGATATGAATCTTCCCGAACAAAGGTTCAATGGCTCCGGTGGGACTCGAACCCACACTTGCGCGATTTTAAGTCGCGTGCCTCTGCCAATTGGGCTACGGAGCCCGAGTCGTGCTGACTACGATGCCCGAACAGGCATGGATAAGTCTACCGTCATAAAGGCTCGATCCTGGCAATATCTTATCAAATGGACCGAGGCTCGTGTCTTCATGCAATGATTTCTAACCCGGGTGCGTTAGGCTGACACGGCGGTGATTGAACCTTGAGGGTGTAGGTGCGTCTGGTTGACATACCGTGTTGACCCGAGAAGGTTAACCCGCTCGCCGAAGCAGCCGTAGCATGCTCGATCATGGCCATGAACGCTGGCTGAATTCGTCGGGCAATCTACAACATCAAGACACACCAACCAAACCCGCCGGTCTGAATATGTGCCGGCACCTCACACCTGACGCTGAATCTATACCCTTATAAGGCAACCACTCTATGATGAATCGAATCCTGATTGTAGCCCTCGTATTGTTTTCGGCCGGCCTGCTGCTGACCCTGCGTCCGGTGACAGCCACCGCGGAAGAGCGCCAACCACCGATGGATCAAGACGAGTACACGCTGGTCTGGTCCGACGAGTTTGAGGAGGACGGGCCGCCCAATCCCGAGAACTGGGACTTCGATCACGGCTTCGTCCGCAACCGCGAGCTGCAGTGGTACCAATCCGACAACGCGTATTGCCGGAACGGCCAACTGGTCATCGAGGCCCGCAAGGAGAAGCGCCCGAACCCCACCTACGACCCGACGAGCAATGAGTGGAACAAGAAGCGCGAGCACATCGAGTACACCTCCTCGATCATCAGCACCTGGGGCAAGCACGAGTGGCGTTTCGGCCGGTTCGAGATCCGCGCGAAGGTAGATGTGTCCGACGGGCTGTGGCCGGCGATCTGGACCATCGGCACCGCCGACCGGAAGTGGCCGGCCAACGGCGAGATCGACATCATGGAGTACTACCGGGGCCGGATCATGGCCAACGCCGCCTGGGCCCGGCCCGGGGAATACCAGTCGCGCTGGGACTCGTCCGCCACGTTCCTCAAGGACCTGCCGAACCGCCACAACTGGTCCAAGCGCTTCCACGTCTGGCGGATGGACTGGACCGAGGACTACATCCGTCTGTACCTGGATGATCACTTACTCAACGAGATCGACTTGTCCAAGACGATCAACGAGACGCCGGACAAGGCCAACCCGTTCCACGACCCGCACTACCTGATCCTCAACCTCGCGGTCGGCGGGACCAATGGCGGCGACCCGTCGGACACCAAGTTCCCCCGCCAGTTCGTCGTGGATTACGTCCGCGTCTACCAGAAGAAGCCGGCTGAAGAAGCAGCCAATGAGCAGTGAGAATCCGGAAATAGAAGGCAGGATCACGGCTGATATCGGCTTGATTCTGGCGGTTCGCTGCCCGCCCCAGGCCCTTGGGTTCCGGTCAAGACGATCAGTCCGTCTGTAACGGCTGACGGTATCGGTTCACACATGCATTCCTGATCCCGCACTGGACCACCCCGCCCGCCGGGGCAAACTTCACGCACAAAGATTCTCCCTCCCGCACGGCTACACACCCTGCGGGACGTGCTTGATGAAAGGCCCAGTCGGATGCATACTCAAACTCAACATGTCGGTGCGGCGGCGGTCTCGGCGATACTCCTGACGGCCGGCACGGCCTCGGCGGCGAGCCTGAACCACCCGGGCCCGGTCGTCGTCCAGGACGGGGCATACTCCGCCATCGTTGAAACCTCGATCACCGACACGCCGCCGCTATACGGGGCGCCCACGGCCGGGACAGGCAACGAGCTGGTATTCCCCATGCCCGGCTTCAGCGCCTCGGCCAGCAACAGCGCCTCGGACATCGACGCCGGGGCGATGGAATTCACCTTCGATGCCGACCCCGGCAAGTTCATCGACACCATCAGCCTCAGCGAATCGGGCGCCTTCAGCATCCTCGGCGACGCCAGCGTCACCGCCGCGGGCACACTGACCGTCCGTTACTTCGATGACAATACCCAGCAGATCGAAACGCTCGCAGACCCGATCCTCATGACGACCGATCCGCTTGGCGGCTTCCCCGTCGATGCCCCCGGTGCCGGCACGTGGCAGGGCTCGGCCCTGATCGACCTGACCGCGCTGGGCATCCAGACGTCACAGGTCTTCGTTGCCCTGGACAACAGCCTGATCGCCAGCGCCGGGCCCGAAGGCAGCGCGACGATCAGCAAGGACGAACTGACCGTGAACACCACCGTCATCCCCGAACCCGCCAGCGTCGCGCTGATGGCGATGGGGCTGGTGATGGTGGCACGGAAGCGCGGGTGATTCGGGTATCGGGTATCGGGTATCGGGTATCGGGTATCGGGTATCGGGTGAGTGTAGCGTGGCCTTGAAGCGTGAACGATCAAGGCACTAGAGCGTACTCAATCCAAACGTATCGCCTATGGGTGGCACATTTTGACCCGAAGGGCAAAATGTGAGTGCAACACACGCTTTGCCGCTTCGCGGACAAAACGTGGCACCCGCTACAGTTGGATTGGGATTGCTCTAGCCCGCCGGCAACGCCGGTGCGGCAGCGTACGAGACTTCAAGATAAAAACAACCGGCCAGTGGAGGGACTGGCCGGCTGTTTGTTATTTTGGATTTTCAGAAGCCCGTTATCAGCGGCCCGAGCGCCTCAGCATCGCCAGCCCGCCGAGGCTCAGCAGCGCAAGGCTGGTCGGCTCGGGGAGGGGGGTGGACGCGGGGTATATGGTTTCCGACAGCATGCCGGGGTTGGCGGCAAACGGGTCGTTCACGATAAACTCCGTAAAGTTGTGCGACACGTCCAGATCAGGATTTGAGAATAAGCCGGGGCCGAAGATTCTGAGCACTTCCACTTCGTTGTCGTCTTCATCGAAGTCGTCTTCATCCAGGATCCGCGTGACCCCGCGGAATCCTGCGCCCGGTGCGTTGGGGTTGTTCGTCCGCAGCCAAGGCACCAGCGTGGGGTCGCGCCGCAGCCGGTTGAAGGCGGCGATGTTTTGCTCGACCCATCGCCACCAGCCGACCGACATGCGTGTGTAGTGAGCTTGCGAGAAGTACTCGGAGTTCGCGCGGGTGGTCCATGAGGTGATGCCGGCGAGTTTGCCGTTGATGAACAGGCCGCCGCCGCTATCCCCGACAGACGGCATGTACTCCTGCGAGATCGGGATGTCATCTTCGTCGAGGATGTATTCACCCGTGAAGGAGTCAAACTGCGGCGGGTTCAGGTTCGCCAGATCGAAGATCTGGTTGGGGTCGGGGTCGAAGTCGGTCACCAGCTGACGATTGCTAACGAAAGGGTCGACCGAGGCGCTGTTGAGCGGCTCGATGATGTTGTAACCGGCTCGCTTGACGGGGCGGAAGTTCCAGACGGCGCTACTGCCGCTACTCATATCGTTGCCGGAAGGGGTAGTGGTCGTGATGCCGTTCGCCCCGCTGCCGGGGGAGCCGAAGCCGACGATCGTGGCCGTCTTCCCGACCTCTTTGCGAGACTTGTTGAGTGTGGCTTTGTACTTCCGAGCGCCAACGACATGGCGGTCCAACTCAACCAGTGCCAGGTCGGCGCCTGAAGAGTAGCTTCGGCCGTTGGGGTTGCCGGTCTGTGGGTCCCGTGAGTAGAAACGTGAGGCGGTGACCCAACGGTTCATGCGATAGACCTGCCCGTTGAAACGGAACTCGCCGTCAGCACCCATATTATCGACGAGGTGGGCTGCGGTCAGCACGTATCGGCCGCCGACCAGCACGCCCGAGCCGCGGACGATCCCGGGGCCGTCGTAGCTGCCTAAGATCTCGCCAACCGAACGCGCCTCGGGCGCGTTTTCGGCAATACGGCGGTGGATAAAGTCGTGCGCGTTGCTCGCCATCGTCCCGGCGGAGGCGGCGGTGGCGGCGAAGCCGGCGACGAGTGTGGTCACGGCTATCGCGACGGCCTTGAAACGGGTCGGTGTCGAAATCATGGTACTACTCCCTGAGCAAAACCTGGGTGTTCCCCACTAGTGGTGAATCTTGGCGGTCTGGGTTGCGCAAAATAGCACGTTTAACCGCATCTAAGTTGTAACACTACGCGGGTTTGCTGTCAAAAGTCTGGGCATGGCTCCGGGCTCTGGTTCCAGGCGTCTGAGTGGGGCCATTATGCCTCCTATCGGAGAAGGATAGAGCGATGCCTGTTTACCTATCCGCCAAGGCCCGATACCCGAATCCCGATCCCCGATTACGTCGTGTAATCCGCGTTGATCCTTATGTATTCACGGCTTAGGTCACATCCCAGCCAGGTCACACCCGCCTTGCCACGGTCCAGATCGAGCGTAAAACCCAACTCTTTTCGGGCCATCGCGGCGTCCAGACGCTTCGCCTGGGCCATGCTGAGGACGCACGGGACGCCCCGGTCGAACACTTTGACCGCACCCATGACGGCCCCATTGGGCCCCGGTTTGCCGATCGACAATGACAGCTTGCTAGGGCTGATCGCTGCGCCCGAGTACCCCGCCGCAGTGACGATCCGGCCCCAGTTCGGGTCGCTGCCGTGCACGGCGGTCTTAACCAGCGGCGAATCGACCACGGCCTTGGCGACTCGGTCGGCCTCGCGCTCGGTGCGTGCGCCGTTGACCGTGACGTGGAAGACCTTGGTCGCGCCTTCGCCGTCCTTGACGATCTGGTAGGCCAGCTTCTTGCAGGCATCGGTGAGCGCCTCGGTGAAGGCGTCGAGCGCCTTGCCCGTCTTAGTGATGGCTCGGTTGCCCGCCAAGCCGGACGCGAGGATGGCGACGGTGTCGCTGGGGCTGGTGTGCTGATCGACGCTGATGCGGTTGAAGCTCGCGCCGGTGGCGTTGCGCAGGGCGTGCTTGAGCATGGCCGGGCTGATGTCGGCGTCGGTGGTGATGAAGACGAGCATCGTCGCGAGGTTGGGTGCGATCATGCCGCTGCCCTTGGCGATCCCGCCGATGCGGACGGTCTTGCCGTTGAATTTCAGCGAAACGTTCGCGGCCTTGGGGACCAGGTCGGTTGTCATGATCCCGAGCGCTGCATCCCGGTCGACCTTGGGTCCGCGCCCCAGGCCATCCACGAGTTGATCAACGCCTTGGGCAATCTTATCCATCGGCAGCTGCGGCCCGATCACACCGGTCGAGCTGGGCACGACCAATCGGTAGGGCAGCGCGATGTCGAGATTGCCCAACTGCTGCGACACGAGCTTGCATGTGTTGATCGCGTTGTCGACACCTTCCTGGCCGGTGGCGTCGTTGGCGATGCCGGCGTTGATGACGACGGCCTGTGCCTTGCCCGCCCGCAGGTGGCGTTTGCCGACGATCACCGGTGCCCCCGGAAGTTTATTTTTCGTAAATACTGCCGCGGCGGCGCAGGGCTTCTCCGCCAGGATCAGGGCCATGTCCGGCCGGCCCGAGGGCTTGATCCCGCAGGTGGTCCCGGCGGCTTGAAAACCCTTGGGCAGGGTGACGGATCGGGGAAACTTCACAGCCATAGCGATTCGACCTCACGGTAGGGGGGAAACAACCACGCATTCACCCCGCTCAGGCACGGATTGTCAACCCGCCCGTCAAGATGCTCACTCAATCCGCGTCCTTTTGGCCGATCACCGGCGCTTTGAGCGAATCACGCCAACCCGGCGTCTCCTTCCCGATGAACACCAGCTCGACCCCAACGACCTCACCGTCCCGCTTAAGCGGGTAGACCGGGTACGAACCATCGCCCAATCCGGCCTTGGCGTAGAGGAACATGTGCTTGCTGTTGTTATCGAGTGTGAGTTTGTACTGGCCGTAATCCCCGTCATGTTTCCGGCCGCGCTTGATCATCCCGCGGACTTTCCCGTGCTCCTTCGGCCCAAACGCCTTCATCATGCCCTGTAAATCACATAGCGCGACCAGGGCTTCGTCGATATCGATCCGACCCGCCATCTTGCCGCGTTGCGGGTCCGGGGGGTTCTTCTCCTTGCTGGTACGCACCAGCCGTAGCCGTGACAGGCATCTGTAATTGCCCAGCGCGACACCCATCGCTTCAACGATGCTCTTGCCTTTGCCGACCTCCAATTCCATCCCGGACTCCGGGAACAGCATCGTGGGCTCACCGATCCACAGGAGCCCGCTTTTTAGTGTCAGGTCGCCGTACGGCAGCCAAGGCGAGTATGTGGCACGTGCCGTTGAGGCGGGCCAATCCCCATCGCTTTTTAAGACGTAATTCCGAAAATGCCTGAGTTCAAACGGCTTACGCATTGCGGTCTGAGCCTCCATCGTAGGCGTGATGCATCGATCCCCGAACACTGCACTCGGGGCATGATACCGGCAACCAGCGCGGACCCGCCTCCAGACCAGCCTGGCCTACGGGCAATATCTCGGAAAAGCACCTTGATCCCCTTGCGACCTGGTACTTTGCCGGCCAACCGGACCATCCAAGCCAATCCCATCTCCGGACGGTTTTACCGCTTGACGTTGAATCGCTATACTACCGGTCTGCTCAGGGCACGGCCCCGGGCGACGCCGACCGCGCGGGTCGGCTGGCGATTTCCCCACCAACACAGTCCTTTTTAAAGGAAGAAGGCGACCCATGCCCGTAGCCGACTATCAGACCTACTGCAAGATGCTGGACAACGCGTACGCCAACAAGTTCGCGTTCCCCGCCATCAACGTCACCAGTGAAATCACCGCCAACGCGGCGCTCAAGGCGTTCGCCGAGTGCAAGTCCGACGGCATGATCCAGGTCTCCACCGGCGGCGGCGCGTTCGCCAGCGGCCTGGGTGTCAAGGACATGGTCCTGGGCGCGATCAGCATCGCCGAGCACATCCACCGTGCCGCCGAGAAGTACAACATCTACGTCGCGCTGCACACCGACCACTGCATGCCCGAGAAGGTCGATGAGTTCCTGATCCCGCTGATCGAGGAATCCGAGAAGCGCGTCGCCAACGGCCAGCTGCCGCTGTTCTCCAGCCACATGATGGACGGCTCGGCGTTGCCGCTGAAAGAAAACATGGACGTCGCCGTGCCGCTGCTCGAGCGGATGAGCAAGATCGGCCAGATCCTCGAGGTCGAGGCCGGTGTGGTCGGCGGTGAAGAAGACGGCGCCGCGGGCAGCGAAGACACCCCCGAAGACAAGCTCTACACCACCCCCGAAGACATGGTCGAGGTGTACCGTCGTCTCGGCGAAGTCAAAGACGCCAAGTACATGTTCGCCGCCACCTTCGGCAACGTCCACGGCGCCTACAAGCCCGGTGCCGTCAAGCTCCGCCCCGAGATCCTCAAGCAAGGCCAGGACGCGCTTAAGAAGGAATACGGCGAAGACGCCAAGTTCTGGCTGGTCTTCCACGGCGGCTCCGGCTCCGAGAAGGAAAAGATCGAAGAAACCCTCGGCTACGGCGTGATCAAGATGAACGTCGACACCGATACCCAGTACGCCTTCACCCGCGGCGTGGTCGATCACATGATGAAGAACTACGACAGCGTCCTGAAGATCGACGGCGAGGTCGGCAACAAGAAGTTCTACGACCCCCGCGCCTGGCTCAAGGCCGGCGAACAGGCGATGTGCGACCGCGTCAAGGAAGCCTGCGAAGACCTGCACAGCACCGGCAAGAGCCTGCTGGCCGGCGAACTGGCAGCCGTCTAACCCCCGGCCCCCGGAAGTTCCCCGGAAGTTTTTCCCGGTTGCTCCGGATATCTTCCGCCATTCCAGATTCAAACACGCCCCGGGCACTTCGCCCGGGGTTTTTCATTGCGCCCGCCGGGTTGCGTCGATTACCAATAGAGCATGCGGTCCCCCGGCAGAGCCGGGGGCTGAGGGTAGAGGAAACATGACATGGAGACACGTCCCATGAAACGCGCCACCTGGTTACCCGCGATTCTTATCCTGGCCATGCTGCTGCCCGGCTGCAGGGAAGATCGTGACAACCCCACGCCGACGACCGAGGGCGACCGGGTCATGGAGAGCTACCTGGCCAACGTCCAGAAGATCGGCAACCTGCTTGCTGAGGTGCGCAGCGAGTCCGAGGCGCAGGCCGTCGCGCCCGAGGTCTTGCTGATTGTCGAAGACATGCGCCGACTCCAGCCGCGCATGGAAGCCATCGACGACGAGGCGCAGGCGGACACCATGAGCAAGTACCGCGTCAAGATCAACAACGTCAACGAGCAGTTTACCGAGGACATCGTGCACTTTGTCAACATCCCCGGTGCCAGCGAAGACCTGATCGAGCAGCTCAAGAACCTGCCCACGGTCGGGCCGTAGCTGCAAGTTATTCTTGGCTCGCGGCGTACGCGGCTTCCAAGGCCTCGACCAGCTGATGGGTCATCGGCATCGCGTCGGGATGGGCACGTACCTCCGCTTCAGTCAGCCACAACACCTCGGCGACCTCGTACGGGTCCGGCGTCAGGTCATCCGTCACGACCTCGCCGAGATACCCAAACAAGAGAAGGGGCCGATCTTCAAACGTATGGCTCCACACCGGCCCGGTGACCGCGACGTCGATCCCGAGCTCTTCTTGAATCTCGCGCGCCGCCGCGGCCGACCGGTCCTCTCCGGGCTCCACCGCGCCGCCGGGGAAACACACCTGTCCCGGAGCCGCCACCTTCTCACCGCGTCGGATCAGCAGCCACCGGCCATCGCCGTCCGGGCAGCCGACCACCACGCCGTGTACCTTGCCGTCTGTCTGTCTGGGCCTGGTCATGGCATGATTGTAGTCTGACCGCTCGACGGTGCTATGCTTTGCTGCCCGATGCTGTAGAAGGTGGTTGATCCTGAGGAAACCCGAGACGATGGCGATTGAAGCGCAGCCCGAGACACCGAGCGTACACCGCATCCTCATCCAGGACGCCGGGGGCGATCAGTACGGCGTGGTGATCTATGTCTGGGAACTGGCTGAGAGCCCGATCCCCGACCGTGATGTTCGGCAGGTGGATTATGAAACCGCGAAACTGTTTTGCCGGGACAACTACGGCGTAGGTTCGGCCGACTGGCAAGAGGTGCCCGACGAGGACATGACTGCGGCTGAGGGCATGCCCGTCTGGTACAAGACCTACCGCAAGAAGAATCCTTGGACGTGGTTTACCTGATCATACGGCCTGCAGGTGTATCACACGGAAGCATGTCAGGACGCGCTTTGCAGTGTTTGCCCGACGCGGCGGGTGGGTTCGAGGTGAGCCCGGCCGTGGTCTTGTAGCCAGGTGCGATCGAGTTGTTGATGCAGGTCGTCCTGTTCGTGGCGCAGTTGCTGGATGAGGTCATTCAGGCCGGCGTTGAGCACCTCACTATCCATCGCCTCGTCGTGCGTGCCGGCATCCAGACACTTGCCGATCTCGGCCTCCAGCACCTGTCGGTCGCGAAGTTCGCCGAGCATGTCCTGCAGGTGCTTGAGTTCGTCTACTGCGGGCTGGGCATCATCAGCGTGGCGGCGCATCTGCTCGACGATGTAGCGCAGCCGTTTGGCGGTCAGCCTGGCGCGGTGGGCGGTGTCTTTGTCATCAAGGCCCTGGATAGAACCGAGCAGCTGCTCGAGCCGGTCGGCGGTCTTGAGGATCTGCCTGCCGGCCACACGATTGAAGGCCTTATTCTGCTTGCCGGCGTCCTTATCATTGCCCCCATCGACCAGGGCCTTGAGCTCTGTATTAAGCCGACGGGCGGTCTTCTTGAGGCGTTTAGCCAGCCACTTCGGCTCGACGCCGTTGGCCCCCGGGCCGTGTGACGCCAGGTGTTTGGTCATCCACCGTGCGGACTCCCGTGCCCGGGGTTCGAGGTGTTCACTGCTCCAGACCTTGTCCAGCCAGAGCAATTGGACCTGTAGGTCGCGGCTGGTGTTGGTGATGTCGATCAGTTTGCCCAGCCGGGCGATCGGCTTGTCGACGCGCTTGGGGCCGAGGTGTTTGCGATAGGTACGCAGGAAGGTGCGCAGCTGGCGGACGCGGACCCGGAAGCGGTGCAGCGCTTCATCATCGTCCTGATGGGTGAGCTGTTTGGCTGCGCAACGCGCCGACTTCAGCAGCCTGCGAGCGTGTCTCGCGGCGCCGCGCTTGCCGTGCTCTTTGCGTGTCGGGGACATGACTCATCCTTGTCTACAATGCGCATGGTAACACATCAATCGGCCTAATCACACGGTCTTGGCCATTGGAGAATATGTTAAAAATGGAAAAATTCCCTTGGTTCTATAGTTAGGCGGGGTAAGATTATGTTAGAACGTGTAATGAAAAGCTCATGCATTTCGACCTTTTCAACAGGTCAAGGAGGACATCATGATGCTCAGGCGACACTTTAAACGCGGCGACCGGGTGGTCTTTGCCAAAGATAAATGGAGCGATCACCCCGGCCCGAGGGCACACGAGGTCCACCCGGCAAGGTGGGGCGACAGCTATGTCTACAAGGTGGACAAGTTCTACCGGGCTATTGAGGATGAGGCCGACGGCCGGGTCACGCTGATCACGCGCAAGGGCAGAACCCACGTGGTCGATGTGACCGATCCCCGCCTGCGTCATGCGTCGTTGTGGCACCGCCTGCGTTACGGCGACCGGTTCCCCAAGCTGGACGAGTTTGCCGATGATGCGAATCAGGACACGCCGGGGATTTCGCACGTCTGAGTGAATGACCGACCGGACGCGGGATTGCTACGCCTGGCATCGGTTGTGCCAGCATGTTTATACGAACCAACCAGAGCCCTCGGCGAAGGTCGAGGGTTATTTATTTTGGGAATTTTCACCACAGTGAATGCAGAAAGTGCGGAGATTTCAAAAGCCAAGGCATTGGACAGGATGACAGGATGAACGGGATGAGGTGAGGATCTGAGCCGGAAAAATACTGATCCGGTAAATCCTGTCATCCTGTCTATGTGATGGTCGTAATTGCTGTCTTTGATTCCCTCGTGTCATGGCGTTTGTGTAATTCATCAAGCCCTGCGACGCTCCGGGTCAACGGCAGCCACGGGATCAGCGGGGCCGGGTCGGGCCCGTGTGCTGTGATCCGCATATGCCGGGGCGGTGCGCTACTCAAGTCCCCACCCGCGCCCCCGGGAGTCAATCCGGGAGCCCGAAGCCATACGAATGAAACTTCGCACAACTTCCAGGGGGGGGCAGCCCGTGAGTCCCGGCCCTTTTAATCATCGGGTACTCATGGAAGTCAGACAGCCGCCATCGCAAGGTTGTCAGCAGACGCAATTCATACGACATCGCGCCTCTACCCTTTGGCGGATTGGACCGATTTGTGCGCACCAGAACGGATATGTCGTGGCGTGCTATGCTGCAAACGTCTGTTAGGCAGGTATCTAGCTTCAATCGTGATGTCCCGGATTGAAAACCAAAAATGTGGCCTTGGTGTGCGCGCATACACGGCAGTTGCTCGTGGAAATGAAACAGTGTTTTGTCATGTGGATTACAGATTGTGGGCCTTGTCTACGCCGTAAACCGAGCCTATCCTTTCGCCATATCCGTTCTTAGCCAGGGACGGGCGAACAGGGCAAACCCCGTTAAACCCATACAGCAAACAAATAAAAGGCGAATCTATGGACGTTCTAGACGCGATCAAGCAGAGAAGGTCAGTCAAGCATTACGATCCGGACCACCGGATGACACAGGAACAGATCGATGCGCTGCTCGGGGCGGCGATCCTCTCGCCGACCAGTTTCAATATCCAGCACTGGCGATTCGTGGTGGTTGAGGACCCGGCGCTGCGTGCGAAGATCCGGGAAGCGGGCTTCGGTCAGGCACAGATCACGGATGCGTCGTTGCTATTGGTGGTCTGCGCCGACGTGGATGCCTGGAAGAAGGACCCGGCCCGTTACTGGGCGAATGCGCCGCAGACGGTGCAAGAGACCATGGTCGGGATGCTCGGGCCGTTCCATGAGGGGCGGGAGCAGCTGCAGCGCGACGAGGCGCAGCGGTCGATCGGGATGGCGCTGCAGACGCTGATGCTGGCCGCGAAGGGGATGGGCCTGGACTCCAGCCCGATGATCGGCTTCGAGCATGAGAAGGTGGCTGAGCTGATCAACCTGCCGGCGGACCACGTGATCGGCCCGATGCTGGCGATCGGTAAGAAGGTCAAGGACGCCCAACCCCGTGGCGGGCAGCTGCCACTATCCGAGGTGGTGGTGACGGATGGATTTGGTTGATCGCATCCCGGCCTACATCAGCTTGACTCCCGACCCCTTCACTCTTAATCGTGGAGCGCAATGGCACTGATCTGGCAGCACGACTTAACGGGCATCGACTGGTCGGCGTTATCTCACCTCTACAAGATCGCGCCGCTGGGCAACAAGCCCCCGGACGTGCTGGAGACGTCGTTCAGCAACAGCATGTTCAAGTGCTTCGTGTTCGACGGGGCGCAACTGGTCGGCGTCGGCAGGGCGGTGGCGGACGGCGTTGACTGCGCCTACCTCTGCGACGTCGCGGTCCACCCCGACTATCAAGGTATCGGATTAGGCAAGGACATCATCAGCAAGCTCGTCGAACTGTCCTCGAGCCACAAGAAGATCATCCTCTACGCCAACCCCGGCAAAGAAGGTTTCTACAAGAAGCTCGGCTTCCTACCCATGAACACGGCGATGGCGATCTTCAGCAATCCGGAGAGGGCGGTGGAGGTGGGGCTGGTGAGGGAGAGATAGAACCGTGTTCGTCCTGAGGCATCTTCTCGCCACATCTGAATCACGATGTTATGATCGTGACACATCTTCGATGACTGATTGTAATTCCGCTCAGGTGTTTCCGGATCGATATCATGGCTACGATTAATCGCTGGTCCGAAGTTCTAATCACAAGCATCCTGGCTTCCTGCGTCTACGTTCTCTTCGCGCCATTAGTCGGAAGCCTCTATACCAACCTTTTCCACGAAAGGGGTAATCATACACCCTTCTTCTTTTTCGTCATGACCCCACTATTGATCATCCTTCTCCTATTTTTCGTTGATCGAGCAGGGGGTATGCGCTTTGGTTGGCGCGGGCTTCACCGACTACCCACGTTCGTACGTTACCCCCCAACAATCGTAACGATCATCTTGGCATGCTTGATAGCACTTTATGCTCAAAGATTCTACAGCTCGCAATTCGTGGTTACCCTGCCTGAAACCGTTGATCACCTACTGTTGGGAGCAGTGTTCATTGGTATGGCACTTGGGGCCAAGGTTATAGCCAGTGTCTACGATTATGCATCGCGACAAGATGACCACGAACGCGATCGACTACTTTACACGCCTTCAAGACAAGAACAGATTTCAACACCCGACCAGGTCGTCAAGCATCTGACCGGTGACATTGACGCACTAAAGAGGTGGATCAGTACTAATTCACCGATCCATGGGCTTGAAGAGGATCTGATTAATAGCCGTGTGATATCGGAGCGGCTGGCAAGATCATTAATTCAAGAGCCCAAACAGACGATCGGTCTGCTAGGACGGGCTGGATCAGGCAAATCGTCTATCATCAATCTCGTCGAGGAAATAGTCAGGGCCGAGGCAGGTCCGGATCACTCCATATTTGTTCATGTCAGTGCGTGGGGTGTCCAGCCCGGTTCGCTACCGGCTGTCGTCCTTCGTCACGGTGTTAATAAACTAAAACACTCCATTGACACACTGTCACTAAGCGGTCTCCCGGACAACTACCAACACGCAATGCAGGCGATCGGCCCATGGTGGCTGAAGTTGTTATCAATGGCGAGTACCCGGACTGCCGAAGATCAACTCAAGCGGCTAGACCAAGCAGTCGAAGCGATCGGCTCGCACATTATTTTTGTGATCGAGGACCTAGATCGGGGTGCTACTGACGACGACCTTGAACACGTCTACACGGGGTTGCAGGCTTTGTTGGACCAGCTTTCAGGATGCAGACACCTCAACTTCATCCTTGCGATCGGACATACGTCGTTGGATTTTGATCGTCTTTGCGACGTCAAGGCCCTCGTCCCGGACATGGACGATCATCACAGCGGGGCTATCTTGCAAGCGATGCGTTACCACCTGCTTTCGAGCGCTGCAAATGACGGTGTGATTTTACCATGCTGGAGTGATGCCAAAATCGAAGCATTGAAAGGGCGTATCCCATCAATCAGACCAACACCCGATTACCAATACGAGTACTCACCACTCTGGCCTCATGTACTCGAACTATTGGCCACACCCAGAAGACTTAAGTCCGCTTTACTGCATACATTCAAGAGCTGGGAAACACTTCGGGGCGAAGTCTTGTTAGATGAATTGATCGCGATAGAAACTATCCGGTCCTGCTGTCATAAGATCGTGGACGAGATCCATACTGTAAAATCTTATCGAGGTTTTAGTACCCAAGCCACGGGGACTGATGCTCAGGCTCAACGAAAGTCGTGGGCTCAATCCATTCTAAGTAATGCTGCCCAATTGTCTTCAGAAGAGGATCGGAGTCCTCTGATGCACTTAGCCAGCTATCTAACGGGGATGGAGCTAGTCACTGGCAGTCATAGGATGACGGCGAGAGGGTTACTGGAGCCACAAGACCTAAGAGATTATGGCATCTACTGGGAGAGGATCTGGAGTGGCCATACTGGCAACCCCAACGAGGTAAGTGATCAGACAGTACTGAGAGCCTTCAAGCAGTGGCGAACCCATATTGACACTAAAGCCATGGTTGAACAACTTGAAAGCAGCACATCCTTCGCCGGTACATTTGAGCGTCTGACTGGCGTTATGCCAGCAAACGGAGATGTCTTCTTTCTCGCAGGGGATGACATTTTGTCACTGGCTGAAGAAGCCATTCGAAGGCTAAGTCTAAAATACGTCGAGAATGCTAGCTTCAACTTAAGTTACGTCTTGAGTATTCTCACCGGGTTGTATCACAAGAAAGGTAAACATGGAGCCCCCCAATTTGTGAATTGGGTGAAGGGCCAATTTGCCGCCATCTTACCTGTCAGCGTTAGACTTGCGGTGGACATTCCGCACTTTTGGGCCACTAATCGCTACGGCAGAGTGACTGTCGAGCAGGAGATCGAAGTTCGGCAGTATGTGATCTCTGAAACGCAGCGATTATGGAAGAGTGACGCTAGCATCCTGTACCGGAGCCTATCGACTGCAAGCCTTGGACATATATATGCATTAGCCAACCTGATCTTCAAAGAACACCACGATGGGGGAGAGGGGCTAACGGTGGACGACTGGCGCTGGACATTACCTATCCTATCGCAAGGCCTAATTGACTGCCCGTCGCTTGTCGCACCGGCTTCCGCGGCGTTGGCCTTGCACTGCCAGCATAGTGGTGTTGAACCCGAGCCGGGGGAGAAGGTAAGTGTAAGTGCTTCAGTCGATCACGCGAAGATCTGCGAACTCATTCCGAATGCCGAAGAACGTATCCATTTTTTCACCCTGGTCCTCAAAGCGATGGAGATCGCCGACCGCACCGGATGGGACGATCTAACCAAGGCTTGGACCGATCAAGGTGTTCATAATCTAAAGGTGTGGCTGGAAGACGGAGCGCCTCATAAAACAGACTCGGAGGCCACTGGCGAGGATATTTAACTCATAACTTCTACACCCGACAGGGATAGTCACCACACGAATGATCCGATATAATGGGGGTGTTCTTTGACAATTGGGGCCGACTGGTATTGACCGGACAGGGAAGGCTTGCGGTGGCACGTCGAGGTGTGCGTAGGTCCTCGTTAAACAGCGCACAAAACTTTAAATGCCAACGATGATATCGCTGGTCGCATCGGCTTCGCGCCGGCGCGCATGGCTGCCTAATAGTGGCCGAGTCCGACAACAGAATGTCTACGGCTGTTGTCGGGCTTACAATCAGTAGACTCGTCCAAAGGGGACGCCTTAGCCCCGGCGGATTAAACCTTACTCAGGCTGGGGTCTTGATAGGGGGTTCACGATCGCTCGAGACCTGAGATTAAAGCGTGAACTAAGCGTGTAGAGGCCGTCTGCTGACTGTCACGGGACGGGGGTTCGACTCCCCCCGGCTCCATTGTTGTTTGATTGACCCATAGCCCGCTATTTGCCTGGTGCAGCCAGGTGCTTAGCGGGTTTTTTGTATTTCGTCGGGAGTCGTCATGGCATGAGGGTGCAACGTCGCCCTCTGTTTCACTGAACAGCACAGCACTGGCGGATCACTTTGCAGGTCGATTCAACACCGCAATCAGTAGCGGTGGGCTGCCTCGGCGAATACATGACTGCCTAATACGTGTGCAATGGGGGAGATCGTCTGTCCGTGTGCTTAAAGGATAGGCTCGCTACCACATTTTGGAGCGATAGGGCGGCATGGAACGGGATTTGCACGATGTTTAGTCATGCCAAGCCGTATAGGGATAATCCAGTCGATACTGCTCATCACGGTGGCGTGGCTGCTGCCCGCCTGCTCGGTGAAGCCGATGGGTTCTGTGTCCGGCCCGGCTCGATCGATCGTGCGCATGCACGGGGGCGTGAGTTGTGATCCCGGCCACACGGAGCATGCTGATGCACTGCTCGAAGACATGTGCAACCGGCTTGGCTCGGATTTGTCGATTCGGCCCAGGATGACGGTTCTCGGGACGGACGATCCTGTTGCCTTTGCTTCGGGAAGACGTGATGTGTATGTCAGCGAGGGCCTGCTTCGGCTTGCCTCGGATGATGAAGTCCGGGCGGCGATCGCGCATGAGCTGGGGCACCTGCTTGAAGCGGATCAAGGCTCAACAGTTATGGCCCTTGCGGACGCGAACCGTCCCGCCTGCCCGGAGGCCCGGGCGGATCGACTCGGCAGACGGCTGCTTGATCAGGCCGGCTACGACACCGAGGCGATGCACGGCTTGCTGCAGCGGCTGATGGCACACCCATCCATCGACAACCATGTCCGTGAGCAATTGAGTGTTCGTGCGGGCCTGCTTGAGGCGCAACGCGGATAACCGGGACGCCCATCGCCGACAGACGGATTGGCCGAGCGAATCCCCGAGTGAACCGATCATTCGTAAAAAAAACAAACCAGGCCGCAGTACTGATCCGCTGCGGCCTGGTTTAGGTTTGTCTTACTGTTGTGGTTTGGTTCGTCTTTCAGTGCCCCGCACGGCCGCCGCGGTGGATGCGGTTCATCCGTTCGACGTGCCGGGTGAACTCGGCGCTCTTGACGCGCTGGGTCGGGGCCTGTCCGGTGAGGGCGTAGGTCTGCCCGGCCTGGAAGGCGAGGTGAGCCTTGCGCCCCTGGTGGGCGGCTCGGGTGTCGCCGTGGCCTGCGGCGGCGATGCTGGTGAAAGCGAGGGTAGCGGCCAGAGCGGTGAAGGTTGCGAACTTGTTCATCGTGAATCTCCTTTGGTTCGAGTCGTGTTGACTGACGGTTTGGGTTTCTGCCGACGGTTCGGCGTCTGATTTACAAGTCAAGCATTTTCCGGCCGGGCTACGCTTGTTGTGTGACTGCTAAAAGAACCGGCGACCCCCAGACTTTATTTCCGAGTGTTTAGATTATTTCTATTCAGGCCATCGATACTGATCTGATTCAGCGGCGCCCAAACCACCCCGCGGGCAGGATTCCTGAGACCTGTAACCAGATCGCTAATCGTCTTTGGCCGCCCGATTTAGCAAGCTGCGAGGGGCGCCGGTGACGGTAGTTGTCGGGTTGCGCGTTATGATCTTCGTATGAAATACCATCGGCTTACACTCATCGTATTTGTGCTGACGCTCTGCCTGCCGGTTTCGGTTCTTCATGCTGAGGATGCCGATGAGCGGCCGGTGCTTCGGGTTGTGTTCTTTATGCCTTCGGATGTGGAGCCGCCGGACGGGGTGCGTGAACGGCTCAAGGAATACGTTGACTACGCGCAGATGTTTTACGGGAAGTGGATGGCGCACTGGGGATACCCGTGCGAGCAGCCGTTGGCTGTTAAGCGCGACGACGAGGGTTATCCCGAGGTCCTGTTCGTGAAAGGCCGAGAGACCGAGGCGAGCGGCCGATACAAGCAGCTCGGGTTTCAGGGGGAGGTCATTGAAGAAGCGTGCAAGAAGTACGGGCTTGATCCCGAGGGGCAGGTGTGGTGGATATTCACCTACAAAGGGCCGCAGCGCCGTGGCTTCCGGGGCGGGGGCAATGCGCTGCACGGCGGGACCTCCACGTCGATCTACGACCCCTCCGACGAAGGGCATCTACGTCTTGATGATGACCTTGGCAGCGATGAGCAGGCGCGGCTTAAATCCAAGGGATCGATCCATGAACTGGGGCACGCGCTGGGGCTGCCGCACATCGGGCCGCTCGATGAAGACGGGTTTGGCAACAGCCTGATGGGGCCGGTCATCAAGGCGTATCGGAACAAGCACCCCGATGAGACACGTGTGTATCTGACCGAAGCGTCCGCGGCGATGCTTTGGAAGCACCCGCTATTCAGCGGCACGACACAAGACCGGGCGGTCACGCCGGCGCTCGACTTCGCGGACATCACCTTCACGCACGACAAGCAAGCCGGTAAGGTGATCGTGGCGGGCAAGGTCGTGTCGGACCACACCGCCCATAGCGTGGTGGTGGCGAACGAGTCGGATGCCACGCGCAACGATTACTGGCGGAAGTCTTACGTCGGCCGGGTCGGGGAGGACGGGACGTTTCGGGTCGAGGTCGATGAGCTGGATGAGGCCGACGGGTTCCTGCGGATCGTGAGCTGTTTTGATAATGGCGCGATCATCGGCAAGACCCCGGGCCGGGGGCTTTCGACCGGATTCGTGAAGAAGTATCGGTTCGCCGACGGCGGGTTCAGCTTCGACGATGGGTGGGGGGACCCGCCGGCCCGCAAGTCTCGGGGCAGTGGTTCAGGGCGGTGATGCTGAGCTGAGCGAGCCGGATCTGGTGTGTCTGGGTGGTCATCTGGGCCAAATAATGGGTCTGTGAGGCGATAAAGCGGGTTTCTGATGCCTCCAATGGCCTGAAAATCGCCCCAAATCAAAACTTAAGCATATAATTAACTTAGACTTGCAGTTTTTCACACCAATCTTTGCTTAACCATCATAATCGGTGTGCTGTGTCAATTAAATAGATGTGAGGGAACGCATTAGGTGCTGATCGGTGCTTGGTGCGAGACACACGCCTGCTCGTCGGCCGAGTCAAAGAAGACGAGCAGAGCCATGTGATGGGTAAGCTGGAGACGTGCCTTGAGCGACCGCAGCAGAGAGATCACCGTTCTATGGACCCGGACACAGCCGTTGATCCGCGGCTTTCTGTGGACAGCGGTCGGTCGTGCTGAGGATGTTGAAGACCTGATGCAGGAAGTCGCCGTGTCGATCGTTGACCGGTTCGACAGCTTCGAGCAGGGCACGAACTTCAAGGCCTGGGCCCTGACCATCGCCCGGTACAAGGTCATGGACTTTGTCAAGAAGAAGATGCGGGACCGTCACGTGTTTGACGACGAGATGCTTGGCGATCTGGCCAAGACCCAGCTGCGTCTAAGCGACGAACAGAACCCTCGCGCCGATGCGTTGATTCACTGTATCGGCAAACTCAAGCCGCGAGCCAAGCAGCTGATGGAGCTGCGCTACGGGCATGAGATGACACCCCAGAAAATCGCACAGGCATCGGGCTCCACAGCCAACGCGGTCGCGGCGGCGCTGTACCGGGTCCGTAAAGCCATCGCCGAATGCATCGAATACCGGCTGGCGGGAGGTCAGCAGGCATGAACGACATGATCGAATTCATCGATCGTTATCTTGCCGGCGAATTGACGGACGCGCAATTCGACGCCCTGTGTGTCTGGCTGCGCGAAGACCCGTCCCACTTCGAGATGCTGGTCCGTCACTCGATGCTGGAGCAGGGGCTTTCCGAGTTCTTCCAGTCCGAAGAGACCTCACAGATTATTGAAGCCCTCAAGGAAAACGATGAGGGCAACCTGATGCACGACAGCAGCGTCGTGGGCGTTTTGCCCCCGAGCGTTGAGTCGGCGGAGGACACACAGTCGGCAAAGCCTTATATCGCGGCCCCGAGCGATCTGGACACGGACCGCCCGCATCAGATCTTCAGTTTTGCCGGCGTCCGAATTTATCACCGACGCGGGACGGGCGGCGGGGGCGGGATGGGCCTGAAACACTGGGCCTGGGCCGCCTTGGTTGCCATCGCCGCGGGGGTTGCCTGGGTGACCTTCACTCAGAAGCCCGTCGAGCCGGAGCCCGAACTCGTCCAAGCGCCTGCCAAGCTTGAGGTCGAGCCGGTCATCGCCACGCTGACACGCTCGCTGGAAGCGCAGTGGCAGGTCGAAGGCACGGACGCCGATGTCCAGGCGCTGACGGTCGGAGCCGAGCTTCGTCCCAGCAGGCTTTCGCTGACCGACGGGTTTGTTGAACTCACCATGAAGCGCGGCGCGACCGTGTTGCTCGAAGCGCCGGCGACGCTGGACCTGCTGGACGAGAACCGCGTGCGTCTGTCGCAGGGCAAGCTGGTCGCCGATGTTCCGGAGCAGGCCAAGTGGTTCACCGTGGACACGCTCACGGCCGAGATCATCGACCTGGGCACCCAGTTCGGTGTCGAGGCGGGTTTGGACGGCCAGACCACGGCGGCGGTATTCAAGGGCGTGGTCGAGATGAGCGAGGTGGCATCGCCGCAGCGTCCGGAACCCCGCAAGGTCATGATCAGCCGGAACTGGCAGGCTTCGGTCAGTTCTGAGGGCCGGATGGATGACATGATCGAATCGCTGGACCCGTCGCACAGGTTCATCCAGGATTGGCACACCGCGATGTATCGCCCGGAGATTACAGAGCAAGGGTTGTGGCTGAAGCAGATCCCTGAAAGTGTCACGGCGCTCGACCTCTTCGACCCGCAGAGGATCGCCGTATTCCTTGAACGTGCAGACGTCGAGGTCGATCAGCCCCTGAAGGGCTGGATCAACATGCCGGGCACCTATTCCGGCAACGCCTTGAAGCGGGCCTACGGCCTGGTCCCCCAGGGTGAGGTGGTAGATAGCTATCTCATTCACAAAGCCGGCGGGACGGACAAGGGCGCGAACCAGAGCCGGCGGTTCACGACCGTGATCCGCTTCCCGCGTGAGATCGTCGGGGTGCAGACCCGGACGGAGTTACTGATCGGCACCGACACGGTCTTCGCGGCACCCGACACCCGATACCACCGACAGAGCGGCGACGCCAAGAGCGGCATGCTCTGGCGTGGGCTTGACCCTCGCTCATCGTTTGACCGCGTCGTGATCTCGGAAGACCGACGAACGATTGAGGTCTCGATGGATGTCAAAGCGACGATGCGTGACCAGGTGCGGGTGCTGATCAAAGCGGCGGAGCCGGAGGAACTACTTGAGGAACCCATCGGCGTGAACGACGCCGACCTGTGATGAAAAATCAGCTTGTTTAACACCACTTGAAGGAGGGCAACATTAATGAGGGAGAAAGGCTCGTGCAATCTGGCCGAATGAGCCGCGGCCGTGTTTTATGACGCCGTGAAACGGCGTGTCGGGCCGAGCGCCCGGGCGATCGAGATCGGCGATCTTATTTTACGTGTTCTAAGTGGAGGATTTAATCACATGATTAGGAGAAAGAATTACCTGTCGGTACTGTCGGGCTGTGTCGCTTCGGTGGCACTGGTCGGCGGTGCCCAGGCGGATTACACGTTTGACGCTTCGGTCGACCAGACGTGGGCCGGTGCCAACTGGAACGACGGCACGCCGGGGCAGTTTGCCCTGGAAACATCCGGCGGCGATATCGGGCTGGCCCCGACAGGCACGACCTATGAGTATGGCTCTGACGTCATCACCATCGATGACGGCAGCTCCGTGACTTCCGCGAGCCGTATCACCATCGATACCGGTTCACTGATCGTCGATGGGTCGAGCCTGGATGTCGCCCTGACCAGCGGCAACCTCTCGGCCCTGAACACGGGCTTTGCCGGCGGTTCTGGCGCGAGCATCGTATTCAATGACGCCAACGTCAGCTTCACCAGCTCCGGCTCCTCGGGCCGTACGATTCAGCTCAAGAACGATGCGACCATGACCATCACCGATTCCACGGTCAGCATCTCGGCCCTGGGAAACAAGGACTGGCTGGAGGTCAAGGACACGTCCGTCGTTACGGTGACCAACTCGATCATCAACTCGGGCACCGTGAAGCTCGATGGCACGGCCCCCTCGGCCCTGCTGTTCGAAAGCGGCACGATTACCCTGATCGAGGACAACGCACTGCGCTCCTCTGCCTCGTTCAACGGTCAGTTTGACTGGACCGGCGTCGCCGGTGCCGGGTCGCTGGTGCACACGGTGCTGGGTTCGGATGAGACCAAGCACCTGGCCGGCCGCGTCGCGCTGGGTATGTTCGCGATCGACGGTACACAGATCGCGCCCACCACGGTGTACGATGGCTCGAACGTCGCCGCGCTCAATGCCGAGCTGGCCACGCTGCCTGTCGGCGGGCGTTACTTCGAGATCACGGACACGGGTTCGCAGCAGAGCCTGGCGCTGGTCAACGTCCCCGAGCCGGCCTCGCTGGCGCTGATGGGGCTGGGTGGCTTGGCGATGTTCCGCGGACGCCGGTCATGAGTTTGTAGTAGACGCTTCGGATCACCGGTGGTAACGGCCCGGCCCGAGGCATTGGATACAAAAGCACTGAAGCGGCAGCAGTCGGACACGGCTGCCGCCGCCTTGAAAGGATCGGGGGATACCGGGGGATGTAAGCGAGTTAGGGGCCGAGTCGGCCTCAGTGTTTAATGATGTGAAATGGACCGCGACACGATGCAGAGCGAACCGCAGCAACAGCCCGAGGCCGATCCGGCGAGTTCGGAGGCCGTGCCTGAAACGCAGACACCCGAAGAGGTGACTAAGAAACGACTGCTGGCTCGTATCCGTATCGGTCGGTTCTACATCGACTTCCACAACCCGTTCAGCTCAGGCCGAAAGGAAAGTTCAATGACAAGCTCACGACGTGGATTCACCCTCATCGAATTATTGGTGGTCATCTCGATCATCGCGCTGCTGGTGGGGATCCTCCTGCCGGCATTGGGCGCCGCACGGGCCAGCGCCAGGAGGACCAAGTGCGCGGTCAGTATCAAGCAGCTGAACACCGCGTTCTTCACCCTCGCAGCGGACAGCGACGGCAAGACCGTGGACGGCTGGGGGACCGGCGGCAGCGACGCGAACTGGCCGATCCAGCTCGCCAACTATTACGGCAATACGGATGAAGCCCTACAGTGCACCGAAGCCGCCGAGCCGCCTGAAGGCGTCGGCACGGATGCCCAGGGTTATTACACAACAACACCAGGAAGGTCAGCCACAGCCACGACCTTCTGGACCCTCAACTACAACAACCAGATAAAGCCGCATGTCATCGGGACCCCCTATGAGGGCACCGGCCAGAAGTTCGGCGGCAGCTTCCAACTCAATGGTTGGCTGGATGGCAACGTGCCGGGGGGCAACAAGAACACGGCAAAGCGTGTAATCAGCTCTATCGACGCGAATGTGACGACTTCAGAGATCGTTACTTTTGGCGGCGGCTTTAAGAGAACTGCCTGGCCCGAGTGGAGCGATGCCGATCCGATCCCACTGGAAGAGTTGCCCGGTAGTGCGGGATTTGGCCTGCTCCGATATACCCCTGACCGCCACCAGGGCGCGATCAACGTTGGCTTCCTCGACGGTTCGGCACGGTCGGTTAATATCGTCGACCTGAAAACCGACGTGAAGTTCTACCAGTCCTGGGGCAAGCAGAAGGCAGGCAGCACCCCACCGCCGACACGTTAGTCGACTCGGGTAGGTGATCGTATGTGCACGTTTATTCTTATGTCAACGGGGGATGGAGTATTGCTGATGTTTAAGCGGTCCGTTGTGTGTGTGTTTGTTTGGGCCTTGATGATGTCGTTCACTGTGAGCCATGCGGCGGCCGCCCCGAATATCATCTTCATCATGGCCGACGACCTGGGCTACGCGGACGTCAGCACGCCGTTGACCAACTTAGGCGACCCCAGCGACTTCTACGAGACGCCGACACTTGAGAGGCTGGCTACGGAGGGCATGGCGTTCACCCACGCTTATGCCAACCAGAACTGTGCCCCGACGCGCTCGGCGATCCTCTCGGGGGCCTACGCGCCGCGTTCAACCAACAACGTCTACCAGGTCAACAGCCTGAACCGTGGTGGGAACAACACGATGCTGGTCGGGCCGCCGCAGGGGCTCCCCAGCGGCGAGGATGCCATCCCCACGAGTACCATCACCCACGCCGAGACGCTACAGACCGCCGGCTACGAGACCGCCTATATCGGCAAGTTCCACGTCACCGATAGCTCGGGCGATGTCGAAGCCTTCCACGGTTTTGACGTCAACTATGGCGGCAGCTCCGCGGGCGGCCCCGGCGATTACCACGCTAATTCCAACCAGAAGTTCGGCAGCAGCATCGCCCCAGGCCTGGACGCCTTCGCACAGAACTACACCCAGAGCTATGTTGACAACAACATCAAGCCGTACGCCAACGGCACGTCGCTGGCCCAGATCGACGCCCTGGTCGGGACCGCCAAGCACGTGACCGACGCCTCGGCCGACGCGGCGATCTCGTTCATGAACGCCAACAACTCCGGCTCGTTCTTCATCCAGTACAGCTCGCACGCGGTCCACTCGCCGATCGGCAACAGCCAGGCACGTGACGACCTGCTGCACAAGTACAACAACAAGACCCCGGGCGTGGAGGACACCAACGAGTCCTTCGGCGCGTTGATCGAGGGCATGGACCAGTCCGTTGCTCGCATCATCAACTACCTGGAGACCACCCCCGACCCGACCAACCCCGGCCAGACGCTCGACGAAAACACGATCGTCATCTTCTATTCTGACAACGGCGGTCGGCAGGGCCAATCCAACAACAGCATCCTCAAGGGGCAGAAGGGCGAGCTCACCGAGGGCGGCGTCCGCGTGCCCATGATCGCCTGGTCCGGCAACCCCGCGCTGGTCGACGGCGGCACGATCAACGACACCCCCGTAATGCCGATCGATTTTTACAAGACCTTCGCCAACCTCGCCGGCGCGGCTCTGCCCGCACAGACGCTGGATGGTGTGGACCTGACCAACGTGTTTGCCGACGTCAACCACGACCTGGGCCGAGACAATATCTTCTGGCACCTGCCGGGCTACCTGGACGACGGCGCCCGCGATCAGTTCCCGCAGACCGTCATCCGCAGCGGCGACTGGAAGTTGTATTACAACTACGAGTCTCAGAGCTACGAACTATATAACATCATCACCGACCCGTCGGAGAGCACCAACGCCGTCGACGCGAACCCGGCGCTGGTCGACACGATGGCCAACGACATGCTGGTCTGGATCGATGACGTCCAGGGCCCGCTGGCCACGATGCGCAACAAGTCGTTGACGCTGCTGGTCGAGGGCAAGTCGTACGCGAACTTCACCACGACCGACCACACCGGCGGGGCGGCGCTGGAGATCGGCGTGGGCGAGGAGGTGCCCCTGCTGGTCGGTGACCAGATCGGTGAAGGCACGATCAACGGCGCCAAGACATTTAACAGCAGCCACACCCTGAAGGTCGACCTGGCTGGTATCACCCCCGGCACCGGCCACGACAAGCTGATCGTCACGGGCACGCTGACACTCGGCGGCACGCTGGACGTGTCGTTCATCGACGGGTTCAACGCGATCGCAGGCGACAGCTACGACATCCTCGACTGGGGCTCACGGTCCGGCAGCTTCAGCACGATCAACCTGCCCACGCTCGACAGCCACCTGGTCTGGAACACCGACAGCCTGCTGGTGGACGGGACGATCTCGGTTGAGTCGACCTCGCTCCCCGGCGACCTGGATCATGACGGCTTCGTGGGTCTGGGCGATTTGGACATCATCCTGAACAACTGGAACCTGAGCGTCACACCGCGCAGCGGCCACCCCGCCGACCCTAATGGCGACGGGTTTGTCGGCCTGGCGGACCTTGACATCGTCTTGAACAACTGGAACAGCGGCACGCCGCCTGCGACCACGAACATCCCCGAGCCGGGCACCGCGATGGTGGTGGGTGTTGCCGCGATCTCATGCGTGCTGCGCCGCCGGAGCAAGTAAGTGAGAGATGATCGCATCGCCACGTCTGCGGAGTTGTGGGCGTGGCGCATCGCATGACTGATCTGTATAGGGAGGGTTACTGTTTCATCCGCTGCAGGTTGTGTCCAGAACATGACACTCGGATGTAAACAATCATTAAGTTTCGCTTATCCAGCGTCATAATCGAATCACTGTGTCAATAAGTTGTTTGTGCCATTGCTTGCACACCGAGGGGGTGTGGATCGCTCCCCGGCGTGCGAGGACCCGGCACTAGCCCAGTCGCCTGTCGCACTATCATATTTTGGAGGAAGAGCAGATGTCTTTTAACCGTACGACTTACCTTGCATCGATGGGGCTGATTTCGGCCCTGGGGTTCGCCCCGCAGGCCTTCGGCCAGACCACCTGGGTCGACTACCAGTTCAATGGCGGGGTCGCCGACCCGACCAGCAGCGCCGCCAACATCACCGGCGGGACGATGGTCCACAACGCCGCGCTGACCGACACGGCCGGCAACGACGCCAACTTCAACGCCACCACCGGGAGCACCAACGTCCGCACCTCCGGCACCGACGTGATCGGCGCCCCCGGCACGTCGACCGACACGCTGGCGCTGGCGATCGCCAACGATGCTTACACCAGCTTCGACTTCACCATCAACTCCGGCACCGCCGACCTGCGCACGCTTGAGTTCGACTACTGGATGCGTAGCTTCAACGCGGCCAATGACTACAGTGTCGTCTTCATGAGCAGCCTGACCGGCTTTACCGCCGGCAACGAACTGGGCTCCGCCAGCCCCATCGGTGCCAGCGCCCCCGGGGTCCAGACCGCGATCGACCTGACACAGGGCGGCACCAGCTCCACCTTCCTGGGCCTGGCCCCTCAGACCATCGAGTTCCGGTTCTACTACCTCGACAACGTCGAGACCACTGCCGAGCGTCACCGTGTCGATAACATCCGCCTCACCGACGTGCAGCAGGCGCTCTTCAGCGAGTGGACCTTCGACGGCGGCGGCGACTGGGGCACGGCGACTAACTGGTCCTCCGATCCCGATATCCCCGGCGCGGGCAGCCTTCTCGATGACGATGTCCGCATCGGCACGGCCATCTCTGCCGACGCCACCATCAACATGAATGTGGCCGCTCAGGTCAACAGCCTCGAGTTCCTGAACCCCAACGTGATCACCGTCTCCGGCGCAAACGCAATAACCCTCACGGGCAGTGCCGAGCTCAACGCCGGCGGCGGCGACGTCATCGTCGATGTAGATATCGCCGGTTCCGCAGGCCTGACCAAGACAGGCGGCGGCGAGTTGAACCTCAACGGCGCGACGTCCTACACGGGCGACACCACCATCGACGGCGGCCGGGTCCGCGTGATGAGCCTGGATGCGTTCGACAACAGCATCGGCCGAACCGTCACCCTCAACAGCCCCGGCAACCTGGTCTTCCAAGGTGATGAGCTCGGCGGCGGCGCCAGCGGCAACCTGGACGCCGTATTGGCAGGTGACGGCGACATCGCACTGAGTAACACGCTGACCACCGAGACCATCACCTTCGACGCTGCCAACACCACCACCGGACAGATTGACATCAACGGCGGCACACTCGTCGTGTCCCACGCCGACGGCCTCGGGTCCGCCAGCACCGGCCTTCAAGCCGATCGCACTTTCATCAATGGCGGCAGCGCCGAAGGCACACTCGAAGTGTCCGGCGGCATCAACATCACCAACGAGTACATCCGCATCCAGGGCCGTGACGCCGACAACCTCGACCCGGCTCTGTCCAGCAGCGGCAACAACACACTCGGCGGCAACATCGAGATCGCCAGCAGTGGCGTCAACGGCAACATCGAAGTCGCCGCGGGCAGCACCCTGACACTCGGCGGGAGCATCTCCGGCAACGACGGCACGGCCCACAGCCTGGTCTTCTCAGGTGACGGCAACACCGTCATCAACGGCATCATCACCGATGACACCATCGATAACGCCACCCCCGGCAACCCCCGTGTCAACAGCACCTCCAACGACATCAGCGTCGTCAAGCAGGGCACCGGCACGATGACCATTAATACCGCCACGAGCAGCGTCAACGATTACTGGCGCGGCGACACCATCATCGAAGGCGGCACGATCGAAGTGATCTCCGACGGCCCGAGTGATAACGGCGAGTTGGCCAGCGCGACCATCCAGGTCCGTTCCGGCGCGACGCTCGACGTCGATCACTTCGGCTTCTACTCCGCTCAGTCCGGCCAGGACATCAGCGGTGCCGGTGAAATCCACGCCCAGACGTTCGCCGCCTTCGGCGACAGCCTCGTCAGCCCCGGCGACTCGATCGGCACCCTGACCCTCAAGGGCGCAGGAGGCACGGGCGATGGCAACTTCTACCTCGGCTCGGACTTCTTCGACGCCACCGGCGCTCGCGGCGGTCTGGACTTCGAACTGTCCAGCAGCACCACCACCGGCGCAGGCGTCAACGACCTGATCACCGGCGTGGGTAACCTGACCCTCGACGTCCAGCAGTTCGACGACGCGTTCGCCTCGCTGAACACCGACTCGCCGATCGAGTTGCTGATCACCGCGGTCGATGGTGAACTGGCCGGCGGCGGTGCGGGCACCTACACCCTCATCGAGTACAGCGGTACGCTCACGCAATCCGCCAACACTTCCGTGACCTTCGATCCGCAGGTTCAAGGCGCAGGCGAGATCCGCCAGAGCTTGGCTGTTGATCTCGGTACCTCCGGCCAGGTCAACCTGGTGGTCAGCGGTGTGGCCGGCAGCCAGACCTGGGTCGGCGGCGATGCGACCAACCCCAGCTACTGGGACGTCAACACCACCGGCAACTGGGCCGGCGAGGACAGCGTCTACTACGACCTGGACAACGTCACCTTCAATGACTCGGCCAGCTCGTTCGCCGTCGATATCCAAAGCGATGTGGTCCCGGCATCCGTGACCTTCGACAGCAGCACCGGTAATACCTACACCGTCACCGGCGCCGGCATCAGCAGCGGCGACTTGACCCTGACCGGCGACGTCACCGTCGTCCTGGCCAACGATAACAACGGCCCGTCCAGCACAGGCCAGGTAAACATCGGCTCCAGCGCCACGCTACGGATCGGTGACGGCGTCACCACCGGCCTGAACGTCCTGAATAACTTCAGGCCGTTCCAGATCGACGGCTCGCTGGTCATGAACAACGCCTCCTCCGAGTCCCTCGGCGGGACGATCACCGGCAGCGGCACGCTGACCCAGAACGGCCCCGGCGTCGTTTACATCCGCGGCGACAACTCCGGCTTCGACGGCAACATCGTCGTCAATGACGGCACGCTACAGCCCGGAGCCAACGCTGTGAGCAGCACGCTCGGCTCGAACGTCGGGAACACGACCGTCAACGCTGACGGCCGGCTGTTCCTCAGCGAACACACCGCGACTTACACCGAGGACCTTGTCCTTAACAGCGGCCAGTTCACCGTCGGCGGCGGCACTGCGGCCAACGTCGACTGGTCCGGCGGTATCAACATCGGCACGGCCGGTGAATCGCGTATCAACCTCAACGGCAACACCGACACCTTCGACGGGCTGGGCACACGCCTGACCAACGGCCTGACCATCTCGGGTAATGTCACCGGCTCGGCAGGCGGAGACCTGCGGGTCCAGGTCGACGGCAGTTCCACCCTTGTGGTCTCGGGCAACCTCGCCCACGACGGCGCGCTGACCAAGACCAACGGCGGTACGCTCGAACTCTCGGGCACCAACAGCTACACCGGCGACACCAATGTCAACGGCGGCACGATCGCCCTGATCGGCGGAACCGGCCTGTCTGATACCATCAGCCTTGATGGCGGTGAGATCGATGTGACCGCGACGACTAGCGGCGAGCTGAGCCTGGCCAGCGGTCAGACCGTCAAGCTCGGCGGTGACGGCGCTTTGGTTGCGACATCGACCTCGGTTTCGATCGACACCAACAACGACAACCGGATTGCTTATGATCCGGCCAACCCCGGTGCGGACACGGTCAACATCCCGACCTACCACAACCGCGTCGGCATCATCAGCGCCGGCACCAACGTCGCCCGCACCGTCGTCGAGTGGGACCTCTCCTCACTGGTCAGCGGCTTCGCGGCCATCACCAGTGTGGATGCGGCCACCGTCGAGGTTCTGGACCGCTCGCAGTCTGTCGACGGCACCGCCGGCGCAGGCTTCACCATGGATATGTACGAGCTGACCCGCGACTTCGTGGATAGCGAGGTGACCGCTCAGTTCGCCAGCAGTGGCGTGCAGTGGACCGGTTTCGACGGCACCGCCGCCACCGCGGCCGGCACCGGCGACCAGGGCCTGCTGGTCGGCTCGGCCAACGCCGTCCCCGGCACTGACCTGGTCAACCCGATCGTCTTCGCGGACACCGCCAACCTCCGCACAGCCGTAATGAACGCGCTGACCGGTGATGGCGAGTTCCGTGTGCTGATCCGGGCCAACGATGAGACGCTCGGCGCGGCCAACAACTTCTTCGCCCTGGACGGTGAAGAGCACTCCAACCCGCCGGCGCTGAACATCACCGTCTCGGGCACCGAGATCGTGGGCATCGGCTCCGGTACCATCACCGGCGACTTCGCCATGGCTACCGGATCGAACATCGAGTTTGATCTGCTGGATACCAGCAACTTCGACTCGCTGGAAGTCACCGGCGCTCTGACTGCCGGCGGCGACCTGACCGTCAGCCAGTTCGGCAGCAACGTCTTCGCCGACGGCGACACGTTCGACCTGTTCGACTTCGCTTCGGCGACCGGTGCGTTCGACAACATCACGTTGCCGACGCTCGGCTCCGGCCTGGAGTGGGACACCAGCAACCTGCTGGTGACCGGTGAGATCGCTGTGGCGACCGTTACCGCCATCCCAGGCGACCTCAACGGCGACGGGTTCGTCGGTCTGGCCGACCTGGACATCATCCTCAACAACTGGAACCTGGCCATCCCGCCCGGCAACCCGCTGGCGGACCCGACCGGCGACAACTTCGTCGGCCTGGCGGACCTGGACATCGTCCTAAACAACTGGAACGCCGGGACACCCCCGGCCGCCAGCGCCATCCCCGAACCCGCCAGCCTCGCGCTGCTGGGCCTGGGCGGCCTGGCCCTGATGCGTCGGCGTGCGTAATTCGGAAGCCTTGAAATTACTCGCGGTCGTCGGTGGGAACGCCGACGACCGCTTTTACTTGAAAGCAGCAGGCTATTCACATCCGGCGTCAGACGACATCAGACCCGGTGAGACGCTTAGCACTTACCACATTCAGGCAGCTTCGCCGTTGCCAACGGCCCAGGGCTCAATAGCGTCAGCTCGATCCTTGGTAGTATGACGCTGCAGCGTCGGCGTGCGTAACACACTTCATCCAACACAAACAAAGTACGCGGCCATGGGGTCGTGTCCTTTTACCGCAGGTGAGATGGAAGTTCTTCATTTTTGTGATCGCACCTCGAACAACCGCGATTGTGCTACGTCATATAGGTGTAACCGTGACATGAACGGCAGGTGTTGTCGCATTTCACATGGGTTACCTACCGGATAGGAGAATCGGCGCTAAGGATTTACCAAATCTGAGGATGGGGCACAGAACCATCTTTCGGAGGGGTGCGTATCAGGTTATCATGCCTCGGCCGGGAACCCCTCTACTTCTGGTGGGTCCGACAGGGCAAAATAGTAGCCTGGAACTGGCTTCGAGCATCAGGTGGAAAACAGACAGGGGTTGCGATGAGCCGTAAATCAGCCTTAGCGGAATCAGCCAGCTTCAGGATGAGTCCCTGTTGGCCACAGGCCATGGGGGTGTGGACGTGTACAGTGCTGCTGATTCTGTGGCTTGCGATGTCGGCGTCTGCCCAGGCGCAGGTAATGCTTGACAAGGCAGCGGGTGGTGAGGATGAAGAACCATCCGGTGGATTCGGTGTCGTACAGGTCAGCGACGACTTCACGACCGCGCTGGGGGACTACGAACGCTATGTCAGGAAAAGCGAATGGGAGAAGGCCTTCCGTGCGCTCGGCGAGATGCACGAGTCGGACGCCTCGGCGCTATGCAGAGGCAAGAACGGTCTGGTCATCCCGGTCCGTCGACGGATATGGGATGCGGTGGTGACGCTGCCGCCGAAAGGCCGAAGCGCCTTCGATGTGTTCTACGGCGGTCAGGCCGACGCGATTGCCAAGCGGATGAACGCGCCGCAAGCGCGCGGCACCGACGAGGGATTAACCGCGGCCCGTGAGTTGTTCGGGGAGTACTTCATCTCCAAGCACGGAGTCCAGGCGGCGGACCGGCTGGGCGACGCCTCCTTTCAGGAAGGCTGGTTCAACGACGCGGTGATCTACTGGCGTGCGATCCTGGACCACCACACACTCGACGCACAGGAAGAAGCCAGGATCAGCGTGAAGCTGGCCTATGCTTATGCACGTGCCGACAAGTCGGATGCTTACGAAAAGGTGGCGCGTCAGGTTGAACGACGCTTTGCGGATCAATCGGTCACGATCGCCGGCGAATCGGTCTCGGCGATCGAGGCGATCCAGATGATCGGTTACGAACCGGGGACAAGCGATGAAACCAAGCACGGGCTCGGCATGACGGACCTCGCGGCGGCACCGGCGGACGAGGCCGATCCGACCTGGCAGTTCCGGTTCATGTCTGACCAGGCGCAGCGTTCACTCAATGATGCGCTGTCGAACTGGTGGGGCCCGGCGAGCGGGATGGGGGGGCTGGTTCCTGCCAACGATACCGACGGCGAGCGGATCTACTGTAACTGGCTGGGTGTCTGCTTCGCGATCGATGCCCAGACCGGCAAGCTGCTGTGGCGCAGCAAGAAGTTTAAAGAACTCTACACCAACTTCCAGAACTTCCGGCACGGCAGCGGGATCGCCAGCCGGTACGACCTGATCGCGGCGGAGGACGTTGTTGTTACGCTGACGCTGCCGCTGGACAAGCTCAATCACTGGCGAGAGCCTTATCGGCTTGAGGTGCTTGACGGGAAGACGGGCAACGTGAAGTGGAACACCAGCGGGGTCAACTGGCTCAAGGAGATCAGCTTTATCGGCCGGCCGTTGATCCATGAAGACAAACTCATCGCGGTTTCGCACCCGCAGCAGGGATCGGAAGTCACGCTTAAGGTGATGTCGATCGAAGACAGCCAGGTGCAGTGGGAGCTGCCATTGGGACAAGCGGTGATGATCAACACACGGCACGGCCAGGAACACGTCCCCGACCCGGCCCTGCTGCTGGATGGCGATCAACTCTATGTCCTGACCAACAACGGTGCACTGCTGACGATCGATATACCGAGGCGGCGGATCGCCTGGGCCTTGACATACGAGCCCCCACCCGGCACGAATAACCAGAACCACTTCTGGGGCGGCGGGCCGAGCGATGCGGGCACCCTCCCCACACGCGGCGGCCTGTGGACGTACGAAGGCGTCCTCTACTTCAAGGAAACCAATAGCCCGACGCTCTACGCGCTGGACCCTCAGCAACGCAAGATCCTCTGGAAGCGTCCCGTTGAGCCCGACGCCACGGTGGTGGGCATCGATGCCGAGCGGGTCTACTTATTGGGGCGGGAGCTGCTGGCGATCGACCGCAAGACGCGGGGCCTGAAGTGGTCCACCACCTTGCCGATCGGTGTCGGCCGGCTGCGCGCGATCCACGACGACGGCCGCCTATCCGTCCTCACCGGACGCGGCATCTACGAGATCAATAAGGCCAACGGCGATACGCTGCGGATCTTCCGCGGTCACGACCTGACCTCCAAGGGCGGCAGCATCGATCTGCTTGGCGACAAGCTGATCTGTATTTCCAACCACACCCTGAGTATGTACAGCCTCGACGACACCACGGTCTCTGACTCGGATACCGAGCCGGATAACTGAGCAAGGAGTGACACATGGCCACACGATGGGTTCTATGTCTTGGGATGATCCTGACCTTCACGTGCGCTTGCTTCGGGCAGGTCCACATACCCGGGTCTGCAAACAACACCCAGCTCTCCGCGCGTGGCCAGGGCCGAGTGCTTGTCATGCCCGACTCGGCGGTGATGATCTGCAGCGTCCGGGGCCAGGCGGAACTGACTCAGGATGCGGTTGTTAAATACAACGACGCCAAGCGCCGCGCTATCGAGGCGCTCGAGGCGCTGGGTATCGAGAACCTGAAGATCGAATCGATGGGTATGTCCCTGGGCATGCAGTATGACGAAGAAGCGATGATGATGATGCGCAACATGGGGGCATCTGGGGCGGGCAAGCCCACGCCGGACATCGTCGCGACCGAGTCGATGCGGCTGACGCTGGAGAATATCGAGGACATGGCGTCGGAAGACATGACCGATGTGATGGCGAACCTGATCGAGGCGGTGCAGGACATCGGGCTGACGTTGGGCGGGGCTAATATGCATCAGAGGCACTACGGGTACAACGAGGGCCCGGCACAGCTGTTTGTGTTCCAGGTCACGGACACGGACAGCGCGGTTGCCGAGGCCCGCAGGCTGGCGGTGGAAGACGCGAAGGCCAGTGCTAAGGCGCTCGCCGAGCAGACGGGTGTGACCCTCGGTGAGGTGGTCTACGCCAACGAGAATATCCAGGACGCGCGCCATCACGGCGGGTACGAATGGCAGATGTACGCACAGGTGGCCGGTGCCGCCGGGATTTCCGACGGGTCGGTCAAGGCGGTCAGCAACACCTTCACCGAGATCCCGGTGAGCATGAACGTCTCTCTGGGTTTCAGGATCGCCACGGACGAATGATCAATAGATGCTCGTTATCGCGGATGACGGGGGATCGTCAACACATCAACCTACAGAAAAGGAATCGGACGATGATGACAGAACGTGTAAGCAAGGTGTTGAGCCGGGTGGCGTTTGGTGTATGCGCGTGGCTGTGCTTCGCGGCGCCGACACTTGCCGGCGAGGGGATCACGGTCATGGGCACGGGCAGCGTGGATGTTAAACCGCAGCTGGCGGTGCTCGGGGGCGTGGTGACCGGTGACGCGGAGCTGGCCGCTGATGCGGTGATCAAGTTCCAGGACAACAAGCGGCGGGCCGTCGAATCGATCGAGGCGGTCGGGCTGGATGGCATCGGCATCGAGGGCGACGGGTTCATGATCAGCTCGGCGACGGACCCGAGTCAGATGCAGGCGATCATGATGGGCCAGCCCCCGACCACGGATGCGCAGCCTGTTTCGGTCTCCGAACGCCTGGAGGTCACGCTCAGCGGGATCGACCAGATGGACGACGTCGAGGTCGCCGATGCGATCACCAACATCGTCGACGCGGGGAAGGACGCCGGTGTCACGCTCGGCGGCGGGGGCGTCACCAACATGATCCAGATGCAGCTGCGCGGCAATGCGGCGCAGCCGCTAGCGGTATTCCGCCTGTCCGATCCCGATGCGGTGCGCCAGCAGGCCGCCGAGGCCGCCATGGCCGACGCTCGCGCCAAGGCGCAGCGGCTGGCGGACCTTGCGGGGGTCAAGCTCGGTAAGGTCGTCTCCATCAGCGAGACCGCGCCGCCTGCGGACGAGTCCGGCAACCCGGAGGTTGCCCTATTCGCCAGGATCTACGGGATGGGCGAGGAAGTACAAGCTGCCGAGCCGCAGTCCGATGCGTTCGCCGACATCGAGGTGAAGGCCAGCCTGATCGTGCAGTTCGAGATCGAGTAAGCAAGTATGCGACGAAGGGCCCGTGAAATTCTGTGTATCGTGCTGTGCTGGATCGTGATGGCCTGGCCCAGCCTGTCGTACGCCGATGACTTATTGCCGAAGCATGTCACGGAGAAGTCGCAGCTGGCGGTCTCCCGCGGCCTTGAGTTCCTCGCCAAGACCCAGGGGCAGGACGGCAGCTGGAAGCACGCCTCGGATGGTGCGCAGTACCCCGTCAGCATGACCGCGCTGGCGGGGATGGCCTTCCTGGCTAACGGCAACACGACCAGCCGGGGGCCCTACGCCGACCAGGTCCGCAAGACCGTCCGCTATCTGATCCGCCAGCAGAGCAGCTCTGGCCTGATCGCCGGTCGTGCCCAGGAAAATGGCCGGCCGATGTACGGCCACGGGTTCTCGTTGCTGTTCCTCGCTACCGCCTACGGCATGGAGACCGATCCGCGCATCCGTGATGAGATGCACGACGTGATCCGGGATGCTGTCAAACTCACGGCAAGCGGCCAGAGCGCCCTGGGCGGATGGACGTATACCCCCGGCAGCGGCGACGAGGGCTCGGTCACGATCACCCAGATGCAGGCGCTGCGTGCTGCGCACAACGCCGGCTTCACCATCCCGCCCAAGACGATCGACAACGCGATCCGTTACCTGGAGCGGTGCAAGACGCCCGACGGCGGGATCCGATACGCGTTCCACTCCGGCAACGACACACGGATGCCCATCTCCGCCGCCGCGATCTGCTGCCTCTACTCGGCCGGCGAATACGACTCACCCTTGGCAGAGTCATGCCTCGAACTGGTCTTCGACAGCTTCATGAGCAACAAGCAGAACTGGAACCGCTACGGCCACAGCTACTACGCCAACTTCTACGCCGCTCAGGCTTTTTACCAGGCGGGGGATGAATACTGGGATGAGTTCTTCCCCGTCACGCGGGATCAACTGATCGATCAGCAGGCCGACGACGGCTCGTGGACCGGCGATGGTGTCGGCCCGACCTACGGCACGAGCCTGTCGCTGGTCATCCTGCAGCTTCCTTATAAGTTCCTACCCGTCTATCAACGCTAAATAAGAGACCCAAGCCCAACCACTGGAGTTCAACCGTGACCGACACCGCACCCACGACCGAGCAAGCCCCCCCCGCGGACCTCGAAGCCCTGGAGAAACTGCGAAAAGCACGCGACACCGTCCGCGAGCAGATCAGCAAAGCCGTCATCGGCCAGGAAGAGGTCGTCGATCAGTTGCTGGTGTCGATCTTCGCACGCGGGCACTGCATCCTCGAAGGCGTGCCGGGCCTGGCCAAGACGCTGCTGGTCTCGACACTCGCCAAGAGCCTGTCGCTGGACTTCGCCCGCATCCAGTTCACCCCCGACCTGATGCCGTCGGACATCACGGGCACGGAACTTCTGTACGAAGACCAGCAGACCCACGAGCGCCGGTTCCAATTCTCGCACGGCCCGATCTTCACCAACATCCTGCTGGCCGACGAAATCAACCGTACCCCGCCCAAGACCCAGGCGGCGCTGCTCGAAGGGATGCAGGAGCGGCAGGTGTCCGCGGCCGGCAAACGTCACCCGCTGCCCGACCCGTTCTTCGTCCTGGCGACACAGAACCCGATCGAGCAGGAGGGCACCTACCCGCTGCCCGAGGCGCAGCTGGACCGCTTCTTTATGAAGGTGCTCGTGAAGTATCCGACCGCCGAGGAAGAACGCCGGGTCTACCGCCTAATGACCGGGGATGAATCACACGAACCGACGCCCGTGCTGGACGGCGAGCAGGTGCTTGAGCTGCAGCACGTCGTCCGCCGGGTCCCGATCAGCGACACGCTTCTGGATTACGCCATGCGGATCGTCCGGTCAACGCGCTGCGACAGCGACGAGGCCCCGACGTTTATCAAGCAGTGGGTGCTCTGGGGCGTGGGGCCGCGCGGCGGGCAGTCTCTGATCATGGCGGCCAAGGCGCGCGCCGCGCTGGATGGCCGGCCGCAGGTCGAGGCCGAGGATGTCACCGCCCTGGCGCACGCGGTGCTGCGGCACAGGATCGTCCTGAACTACAACGCCGAGGCCGAGGGACAGACGGCCGACACCGTGATCGATCAATTGCTCAAACACACCCCGCTCCACGACGCCGGTGACGCACAAGATGCCCGACTCCAAAAGGTTCTTAAAGCCTGATATCCTGTCCAGGATCACCAAGCTGGGGCTGCGCGCGGGAAGACTGGTCGAGGGGACCATCGCCGGCCAGCACCGCAGCCCGTTGCACGGCGTCTCCCCGGAGTTCGCCGAGTACCGGGAGTACGCGCCCGGTGACGACCCGAAGAATCTGGACTGGCGCGCTTACGCGCGGAGCGGTCGGTACTTCATCAAGCGCTTCGAGGAAGACTCCAACCTCCGCGCTACACTGGTCCTCGATGCCTCGGCGTCCATGCGGTACCAATCCGAACGCCCCGGCGCGGTCTCCAAGCTCGAGTACGGCGCGGTCCTGGCCGCTTCACTCGCCTCGCTTCTGCTCAGGCAGCGCGACGCCGCCGGCCTGGTCACGATGGATACCGAGACGCGCACCGAGATGCGCCCCTCTGCTAACGCACGGCAGCTGCACAAGATCCTGACCACACTCGACGCGATCGAGCCGGACGGCAAGACCGAATTGGGCGACCTGATCTGGAACTTATCCGATCGACTACACCGCCGGGGTATGGTCGTGCTGATCTCCGACCTGCTCACCGATCTCGACCCGCTCTACGCCGCCCTCGGCAAACTCCTTCACAACGATCAGGAAGTCATCCTGCTGCACGTGCTGGACCCGGACGAAATCGAGTTGCCGTTCAAGCATTCTGTGATGTTCAAGGACATCGAGGGCGATGAGCAGCTCTTCGCCGAGCCGTGGGCGTTCCGCAAAGCCTACAAGCGTGAGATGGAGAGGTTCATCGACGACGTCCGCACACGTTGCCGATCCTGCGGGATGGATTACCTGCTGATGCGCACCGATGAGGACGCCGGTCTGGCGTTAAGCCATTACCTCCACGAGCGACTGCGACGCGGACCGGCGAAGTATCACGGCCGGATGAACAGCGGAAGCGATCCTGCATCGAATGCCGATGACCCGCAGGCCCAGAGCGCGGAGGCCCCGGCATGACATTCCTGGCCCCGTTGCTCTTGGGCGGTCTGGCGCTGGGCAGCGTCCCGATCATCATCCACCTGCTGAACCGCAGGCGGTTTGTGCTGATCGATTGGGCGCCGATGAAGTACCTCAAGCTCACCCTCAAGAGTAACCGCAGGCGTTTACGGCTCGAGCAGTGGCTGCTGCTGGCGGTGCGCACGCTGGCGGTGTTGTTGCTGTTCTTCGCGGTCGCGCGGCCGGTGATCTCACAGTCGGGCCTGGGCGGTTGGTTTGCCGGACGGACACGCACCAGCCGGGTCGTCGTGGTCGACGATACGCTGAGCATGGGGCTGCACGCGTCGGGCAACGGCGTCGTGATGGACCGCGCACGCGACGCCGCTGTGAAGCTGATCGAAGCGATCGGCACGCAGGACAGCCTCACCCTCGTCACCACCTCATCGCCTGATTCGCCACTGATCCGGCACGCTCACATCGAAGACCCGGCTGAGCTGGCCGCGACACTGCGCGAGCTCCCGGTAAAGCACACGGCAAACGACTGGGCCGCCACGTTCGATGCCGTGAAGACGCACCTCGAATCAGCCGAGTTCCCGATCAAGCAGGTCACGCTGATCACCGACCTGCGCTCGCAGGGCTGGGGCCCGCAGGTCACGGAGCAGGCCCGCCACTGGGCCGAGCAGGACGTGACACTGACCGTGATCGACGTGGGCGAACAAGCGAAAAGCAACGTCGCTTTGGTCGAGTTCAAGCAGCAGGACCCGGTGACGTTAGCGGGTTTGCCGCTGCGTCTGATGGCGCTGGTTCGTAATGACGGGCCCGAAACGATCGCCGCGCCGCAGGCGGTGCTCAGCGTGGACGGCGTGGAGCAGACCGTGGTCATGCCGGACCTGCCGGCCGGGAAATCGGTGGAAGTACCGGTCACCGTGACGCTCGACGGAGCCGGGATGCACAGCCTGTCGTTTGCCACACCCGACGATGCGCTGCCGTTGGACAACCGGCGCTGGCTTACAGTAGATGCACGCAAGCGGGTCGCCGCCACACTGGTCGACGGCCAGCCCGGGTCCCGGCCGTTCGAAAGCGAAACCGACTTCATGGCTCTGGCGCTAAAGGTAGGGCGTTCGCCGTGGCGTGTCCGGCTGATGGATGACAGCCAATGGCTCGCTTCGCCGATGACCGCGCCGGATGTGCTGGTCCTGGCGAACGTCGCGTCGATCCCCGCTTCGCGCGCGGCGGAGCTTGAGCGCATGGTGCGTGACGGCATGGGGCTGATCGTGTTCCCGGGCGACCAGACGGACGCTCACGATTACGACCGGCTTGTGATCAACAACGAAGGCGGCTTGCTGCCGGCGCGGATGCTCCGTGTCGCCGATGATCCTGCGACAGGTCTGCTGCTTGATCCGCTGGCGGACTCGCCCTTGACTTCGATTCGGATACTACCCGCCGAGACGCTGGCGTCGATCCGGCCGAAACAGTACGCCGAGCTGGCGCTTGCGCCGAAGCTGGATGACGGGCGGGGCCGCAGGGTGCTTGCGACGTGGGACAACGCCTCGCAGTCGCCGGCGGTGGTTGAAGCACGGATCGGCAAGGGCCGTGTCTTGCAATGGAGCATCAGCGCGGACCGCGCCTGGAGCGATTGGCCGATCGACCCGAGCTTCGTGCTGGCGATGCGTGAGTCCGCCTTGGCGCTCGCGGGTCAACCCGACCCCGGCCTGGTGCTGACCGCTGGGCAGGCTATCCGCCAACGCTTCGATCCCCAGCTCGCGCCGCAGACCGTGTCGCTATCCACGCCGGAAGCGCCCGATCCCTTGTCGCTGCCGGTCAGTAAAACCAACGGCGATCAAGCCCAAGCGCCTGAAATCACCTACACGCGTACGCTGACTGCTGGTGCCTACGAGATGAAGTGGAGCGAGCCCGGCCGAGACACGCAGGCCACGCTGATCAGTGTCAATCCCGACCCGCGCGAGAGTGACCTGGCAACACTGAGTATCGAACGACTGAACACGTTCCTCGCCGGGCTGGATGCGGTTGTCATCCCGTATGGCCAGGCGGGCGAGTTGACCGATGCCAAGAGTGCCGAGCTCTGGCGACAGATTGTCTACGCGCTGCTGGCGATGATCGGAATCGAGACGCTGCTGGCGGCGTGGGTGACCCGAGACCATTAACCGAGAAGTCGAAGTCCAAACCGTATGCGACGTTTGCTGGAAATCCTGTTAGGCATCGAGCCATCGCCCTGGACCGAGGGCGGCAGTTGGCGGCTGGGCTTTACCTCAATGCCGTCCGGCGATCGCGCACTGCTGGTGCTGACGCTCCTGGCGGCGGCGGTGTGGGGCGTGTGGTGGCTGTACCGACGTGAAGCGACGAGGGTCGGCACATATGCCCGCTGGCTGCTGGTCGGTATCCGCGTGCTGATCATTATGGGCGTGGTCACGATGCTCATGGAGCCGGTCGTCGTACTCAGCCGGACCGAGCGCGTGCCGTCCAACCTGCTGGTGCTGGTGGATACATCCGAGTCGATGGGGCTGACCGACACTTGGGATGACGATGCGCAGTCCAGGAGCGTGGTCGAATTGGCGGAACTGAATGACCTGGCAGCACTGAACAGCCGGCAGCGCCTGGACCTTGCCGAGAGTGTGCTGGCTGGCGGCCTGCTGGAGCAATTGGCGCTGGGGGGCGAGCGCGTGTTGAAGGTTCACGCCTTCTCGGATCAGCTTGAGCAAGCCGACGATGCCGGGACGGAGGTAACGCCGGTTGTGCCCAGCACGTCAACAGATGGCACTCCACCAGCACCCGTTATTCAATTACCCGACCTCAACCCCACCGGCTCAGCGACGGCGCTAGGCGCGGCGCTGGACCAGGCGATGACGGCATACCGTGGCCTGCCGCTTGCCGGCGTGTTGCTTGTCACGGATGGTCAATCCAACTCCGGCCCGCCGGCGCTCGAAGCGGTGCAGCGCATCACCGCCGAGGGCGTGCCGCTGGGCACGCTCGCCGTCGGCACGGAGCGCGGGCCGCGCAACGCCGGGATCAGCTCGCTGGAAGTTACGCCGATCGTCTTCGTCCGTGACACCAGCACGATCACCGCTTACGTCCAGTCCACCGGGATGACCGACAGCGACGCCACCGTCACGCTTGAGCAGCGTCGCAACAACGGGCCCTGGGAAACCATCGGCAGCGAACCGATCACGCTGGACTCCACCGACCGGCTCCAGCCCGTGTCGTTTTCCTTCAGCCAGCCCCAGCCATGCAGGCTCGAGTTCCGCGCCACGTTGGAAGACGCCGGCCACGAACTGACCACCGATGACAACATCGCCCTGGCCGACGTGCGCGTGATCCGGCAGAAGCTGCGTGTGCTGTTCATCGCCGGCTCGACCTTCCCGGAGGTCCAGTTCATCCGCAACGCGCTGATCCGTGACCGCGGCGTCGAGCTTTCCGTCTGGCTGCAGAGCGCGGATGAAGACTACGAGCAGCCCGGCGACGTGCCGCTGCAGCGCCTGCCCAACACGTTTGAAGAGCTCGATCGTTACGACGCGGTCCTGCTATATGATCCTGATCCACTGCTCTGGGGGTCAGGTTTTTCCGAGCTGCTGGCGAGCTTCGTCGCCGAGTCAGGCGGGGGGCTGGTGTTGATCGCGGGCGAGCATCAGACGGCCAACATGTTTGATCGGCCCAACGACCCGGCCAGCGCCTGGGTATCGCTGTTGCCGGTCGTGCGACAGCCCGGGCTCTTCCGCTCCGAGGTGCAGATCCGCCTGAGCACGCGCAACGCCTGGAAGCTGCACATCACCGAGCAGGGCGAGCGCGACCCGATCTTCACGTTCGCCGACGACCCGCAGCAGAACGAGCAGGTCCTTAAGAGCCTGCCGGGGATGTTCTGGCACTTCCCGGTCACACGTGCTAAGCCGGGCGCGATTGTGCTGGCGCGGCACGGCGACCCACGGATGCGTAACGAGTTCGGCCAGGAGGTTCTGCTTGCGACACAGCCGGTCGGCCCGGGCCGGACGTTCTTCGTCGGGTTCGACAGCACGTACCGATGGCGTTACCTCGACGAAGGCTACTTCGATGGGTTCTGGGCAAGGCTGGTCGATCGGGCGGGGCGTAACAAGCTCCTCGGCGGCTCGCACCCGTTCCGCCTGTCCACCGATCGTGCGACCTACAAGCCCGGCAGCCGGGTGCGCCTGACCGCACGCATGCTAGACCAGCGCGCAGGCGCCTTCCCGCCGGACATGCTCACGGGGCAGATCGAACACGGCTCGGATGAACCGATCGGGATCACCCTGCGCCCGACCGGCGAGCCCGGCGAGTACGTCAGCGAGTTCACGGTCGATCGTGCGGGGCCTCATGCCGTGCGTGTCTGGGCCGGTGAGCAGGCGATGGGCTCGATCATCAAAGCGGCAAGGATCGTGGTGGATGTGGAACTGCCTAACCTTGAGTACGAAAACCCGACCATGGACCTGGCGGGCCTGGAAGCGCTCAGTGCCGTGACGGGTGGTAAAGCCCTTCCGCTCGCCGAAGCGGATCAACTCCCCGACCTGTTCCGTACCGGCCTCGTGGACCGCGTGCTGCAGGATCGGCAGGAAGTGTGGGACGCGCCGCTACTGTTCAGCGCCGTCTTCGGGCTGCTGGTGATCGAATGGTTGTTGCGGAAACGGTACCGCCTGGTGTGATAAAACGAATATGACGCAATTGCAAGCACAACCCGGCCAGGACCTGCACGAGATGCGCGACAGCGTCGTCGATCGTTTGGCGACGCTCAGACGCCGACTGCGCATGAGCCTGCTGATCGAGGGGATCGCTCGCACGTTGGCCTCGGCTGTCGGGCTTGCTCTTGTTACGGCTCTGCTTGACCACCGGATGGAACTATCACGCCCGACACGCCTGGTGGTGCTGCTCGTATCGCTTGGTGTGATCGGTTACCTGCTGCACCGGTTTGTGATCAAGCCGATGCGTTCGCCGATGTCACCGCTTGATCTGAGCGCGGCGCTGGATCGTTGTCGGACCAACGGTGCACGCAGCGCCGTCTTGCCGGACGTCGCGGCCGTGATGGAGCTCCCCGGGATGCTTGGCCGGGCGAGTTCTGATTCGGCTGACATGATCCGCCTGGCGGTGAAGCAGAGCTACGAGACGTTGAGCCAGGTGGACTTCCAGGCCCACGCCGACCGCCGGCATCAGCAGCGCTGGTCCGCGGCGCTTGTTGGTGTCGTGTTGCTGCCGATCCTGTTGTCGCTTGTGATGCCTGACACCGCTTCGATCTGGGCGCGGCGGTGGTTGCTCGGCTCCAATCAGCCCTGGCCCCGCAGCACCAGCATCCTGCTCCATGCCGTTGAGGACGGCGTGCTGATCGTGCCCCGTGGGGAAGCGGTCGTGCTGCGAGCCGGCGTGACCGATACCGGACGGACCACGGAGTCGGTCTGGATGTCGCTGCGTCATGCCGACGGACGCAAAGAGAGCGTGACCTTCACGCGCTTTGCCGACGGCGACTTCCGCTACGACCTGCCGCCGCTGCAGAACGACGCCACAGTGCGCCTCTTCGGCGGGGACGGGCGCACCGGCATGATCGACATCCAGCCTCACGATCGGCCCCGTGTGACCTCGATGACGCTCTCACACCGCGCGCCGCATGACACGGAAGCCACCGAAGAGCCGTTCACCGGCCGGCATGACCTGTCGCTGTTCAACCGCGCCCATGCAGAGCTGAGCCTTCAGACCAATGTCCCGGTCACCGATGTCCGGGTGGATACCCAGAAGGGGGCGCCGCTGTCTTTCCTGGCGCAGCCCGACGGCAGCGTATCGACGAGTTGGGTCCATGAGCAGGCGCTACAAGCCAAGCTGCGTTTAAGCTCGGCCGAGTCGGGTCTGCTGTCACACCCGATCCCGCTGTCGATCGGCCTGAAGCAGGACCGCCCGCCGCGAGCATCGCTGCGCTTCAGCGGTGTGCGCCAGCGTGTGACCAGCCGCGTACGGATACCGCTAACGCTTGAAGCACGAGACGACTTGGGGGTACGCGCCCTGGCGGTCCACGTCACCGCTCGTGCACCCGGTTCCGGCCCGTCTGAATCAGACGGCGAGTTGATCGATCTGTTCGGCCCAGAGTCGCCGACGAGTGAGAAGCTGGTGCAGTCGGAGCACACGCTGGAAGTCACCGGCCTGGACCTTTCGCCGGGGGCGCTGCTCACATTGGAAGGTGAGGCACACGACGACCACTTTGCCGGCCCGCAGAGCGCCTACTCGCGCAAGGTCGTCTTCAGCATCGTCACCGATGAAGAGCTGTTCCGGGAAATCCTTCTGCGCCAGCAGGGACTTCGGGCGGCGTTCCGCAAAGCCAAGGAGCAGGCCCAGGCGCTGCACGACATGCTTGCCGGCAAGGAAGAGGCGGACGACCCCGACGCGATGTCGCGCCGGTTCCGCGTGCTCCGCCGGGAGGTCTGGCAGACGCACCGCGACCTGCAGGCGTCGGCGACCGAGATGCGGCTGAACCAACTCGGCGGGCCCGAGGCGTATGAGCTGATCGATCGCTATGTGTTGACGCCGATGCAGCGCCTGCACGACCAGGACATGGACCGCCAGCGTGAAGCCCTGGCGTCGCTGAGTCTCGATGACGCCGACGCCGTATCCAGCGCCGCCGACCGCCAGGCATTGATCGTCGAACAGATGGAGGAAATCTTAAGCCAGATGCGGCAATGGGATAGCTTCATCGACGTCATCAACCAGCTCGACGAGATCATCAAGCTCCAGAAGGGGGCTCACGAAGACACGGACAGCATGCGGAAAGAGCAATTGGAGTCCATTTTCGATGAATAGAAGCGACCACCTACAATCAGGAATCTATTTGGATAGACGTAGCCGTGCCCGGACATGTCCATCATCATGGGAGGACCGACGATGATAAGGCCCAGTCTCATTACGTGCATGCAGGCTCATCGGTTTGTCATAGCGCTGGTCATGGCGATGCTGATCTTCGCCTGGGCCGATCCGCTCACCGGCGCAACCACCACGGAGCCCGAGACACGCACAGCGGAAGAAGTAAAGTTCGATCAGGACGTGGCCATCGCCCACATGAAGGAGCTCGAAGAGCGGATGTACCGGCTCGCCGAGCTGCTGCGTGAGGAAGAGCCCGACGACTCGGCCCGGCTGATGTTGGGCGTGCGTCAGGCCCGCCAGCAATTGATCGTCGAGCAGATGAAGCAGGCCAACGAGCTGCTAAGCAAGCTCGACCTGACCAACGCGACCGCCGAGCAGCTGCGCATCATCAACAAACTCGAGGGGCTGCGGAAGCTGTTGCTCTCGGCGGACCTGGACCTGGAAGTCAAGCTCCAGGAACTCCGCGACCTGCGCAACCTCCAGCTTTCGCTCAACACATTGATCGAGCGAGAGACGCAGCAACGTGAGCAAACACAAAAGGCCGAGGGCGATCCGGATCGCGACATGGGCGATCTGGAAGAACGCGAAGAGCGTAACCGCGAGTCGGCCGAGCAACTCGCACAGTCGCCCAGCGCTTCGTCGCAGGCATCTTCCTCACTTGCTAACGCCGCGGGCTCGATGGGTAAGGCGTCCGAGCAGCTCAGCCAATCCAAGCCCAAGGAGGCCGGGGAGCAGCAGGAGGAGGCGCTCGAGGAGCTAAACAACGCTCAGAATGCTCTTACTCAAAGCGAGCAGGAACTGCTCGAAGAACTCCAGCCGTTGGTGCGTGATCGGGTGATCGAAAACCTGGGGGCGATGCTTTCCCAGGAGCAGCGTGTGCGAGAAGCGACGGTGCAGCTGGCACCCGCGGTCGCCGAGGGTCGGCGGCAGGCGATCCAGGCTGTGCGAGCGCTCAGTCCCAGCCAGGTCGACGTCACGGACCTGGCCGATGACACGATCATGTTGATCGAGGAGACGCGCTTCAGTGTGACGCTTCCGATAGCGCTCGGCGTGGTGCGTGACCAGATGCCGCCGATCAGCGACGCGCTGGCAGCCGGCCGAGCGGATGAAGAGGTCATCTACGCCGAGAAACAGGTCGAGAGCGATCTGGAGGACTTGCTTAACGCGATGAAGGAGTCCCGCCGCATGGATAAGAACAGCGGCCAGCCAAGCCAATGCAAATCCTGCGGCGGCAATCAGAACAAGCTGCTGGCTGAGGTGAAACTTCTGCGTTTGATGCAGCTGGCGGTCAACCGGGAGACCGGCAAGGTCAACCAGGCACTGGCCGACAAGCCCAGCGACGATCTCGCCGAGCGGATCATCCAGCTACAGATACGGCAGGAGCAGGTCCGTAACGCCACCGACGTGCTGCACCAGATGACATGCCAGGACTGCCTGACAGGAGGACACTGATGAACACGCAACGTTACACATGGTCGCTGCCGATATGCCTGATCGCTTCGTGTCTGGTCCTGCTTGCGGGCTTCGCTACCCCCGTGTTGGCGCAGGATGCTTTGCCGGATAGCACCACCGAGCCCGGCACCGTTGAGCCCGTCGACGAAGAATGGCTTGAAATGATGTCTCAGCCCATCCTCGCGCCGCTGCCGGAAGCTGATCCCGACGCATGGCTGCAAGACCCGTTCAAGCATCTGACCACCAGCATGGATGTCGTCGTTGATGAGCTGGCCGCCAAGATCACAGAAGACCCGGTCCCCGGCCAGCAGGAGCAGATCGTCGCGGACCTGGACCAGCTGATCGAGATGCTTGAAAAAGCGTGCTCCGCGGGCAGTGGAGCGGGCGCGGCCAGCGCGAACCCAACAAGGCCTGCCAATGAATCGACGCTTGCGGCCGGCCCGGGCGGGCAGGGCGAACTCATCGCGCCCAAGGACAGCCGACACGAGTGGGCCGACCTGCCGCCGAACGAGCGTGAGGAGATCCTGCAATCCAGCACCGAAGACTACCCGCCCGGCTACCGCGAGGCCATCGAAGACTACTTCAACCGGCTCGCGGTCGAGCGCACCGTCAGTGAGGACACCCCTGATGAAGACACGGAGTGACACGATGAAGCGGAATTGGCGCGTGGTTGTGCTTGGTTTGTTGGCCGTATGCCTGACGAACGCTATAAAGCCGGCTGAGGCGGATGAGCTATACCTGGTTAACGGCGAGCAGATCACCTGCGAGTGGCAAAGCGCCACCGATCAGGCCGTCACGGTCCTGCCGACGGGCGAAGATCAATCGCCGCGCGAGGTCCCGCTTATGGACATCGATCGCGTGCAACTGGCCGACCGCGAAGCCGTGAAACCCGAGCCGGTCAAGCCATTGATCGACAACGACGGGGGCCACGCGATGGTCGCCAAGAAAGGAACCATTAAACTCCGCAAGGGCCTGCACCGCTTCACACTCCTGTATGTACAAGGTTCCAGCGAGTTCGGGCTGACCATGAATGTCATGGACCCCAACAACGTCGTCCGCGAGATGGCCGGGCCCTTGCTCCACCACGTCCCCGACGGCGGCAAACAGCCGCTCCCGCAAGGCACGGATGATCAGGGCTTCCGCCTCCCCGAAGACCCGTCTCAGATCGCCGAGCAGGTCCGCTACACCTACCACACCAACAGCGCCGAACAGCGCGGCTTTCTTACAAACGTCAGACACTTGGCCGACATGGATGTGCAAGCAGAAGGCTTGACCGACAGGATAAGTGTCGACCTGAAGCAGCACGACGTGAAGTTCGGCTTCATCTTCACCGGCTACCTCATGGTCGAGCTGGACGGTGAATACACCTTCACCCTGACTTCCGACGACGGCAGCCAGTTCTTCTTCGGCCCGGGCCCAGACTACCTGCAGAATACGACGCCGTTCGATCCCGAGGCGCCCGTCGGCGACTGGCGTGTGTCTTTGTCTGATGGTTATCAGGTCATCGGCAAGCCGGTGGGCTGGGATGACGCTGGGTTGACCCTGCAAGCCAATCAGGGCGATCGGCCGTTCACGATCACATTACCCAGCGATCAGATCACACAGATGATCGCCGGGCAAACACCGACCGAGACGGATGAAGCCCAGCCGGACGAGCTTGACACCAGCGATGCATCGGCCGATCAAGACACGGTATACGTCGCGTCTGAGAGCGGGAAAGTCCAGCGCGTCTCGGGCATGGTCCTGGGGATCGAGGGCGACGCGATCGCCTTCCGTTTCCAGGAGGCAGACCGGAAGATCAAGCTGAACAAGATCAGGGGTTTGGTCCTCGCCGGTCGAGACGGAGTGTCCGGCAGTTCGGGTTTCCACCAGGCCTTCATCCTCAAGGCCGGGCACCGCATCCCCGGCACGCTTAAAACCTCCGACAGCACAGATGTCCGGCTGGAAACCGTCTGGGGCGAGCACCTGGAGATTCCTGTCACGGAAGTCACGTCGATCCAGTCGCGTAACGGCCGGTTGGTGTATGTCTCGGACCTGACGCCCAGACGGGTCGAGCAGACCGCGTACTTCGACCGCGTGATCCCATACCGAAGCGACCTCGCTGCAAACGGCACACCCATCAAGCTGATCGGCAGCGATGATGAATACGAACGCGGCATCAGCACGCATGCAAGGACGGTATTGCAGTACGAGCTAGCCAAGAACTACAACGCGTTCAAGTGCACGCTGGGCCTGCAGGATGGTATCGGGAGACTCGGCGACGCCCATGTGCGCGTGCTGGGTGATGGGGAGGTCCTATTCGAACTCGCATCGCTCAAAGCAGAGGCCGGCCCGCAGATACTTGACCTGGATGTATCCGATGTCGACGTACTTACCCTTGAAACCGACTTCGGCGCGGGCCAGGACGTCGGGGATCACGTTGGCTGGGCGGGGGCCCGGCTGTTCCGCGATGATGTAAGCCCTTAACAAGTGACTTAACTGATCACGATCTCATCCACCACCGGGATGTTTCACGATGATTCAAATCAACCGTTCCTACTATGCCGGCTTGCTCGCGATGCTGATGGCGGCTTTTCTCTCGACGCCTGCGGCGGCTCAGCCTGCCGAGACACCCGTAGCCGAAGCGCCTGAAGAGGCGCTCGTCGTCCGCGACGTTGCTGTATGGATCAGTGACGCCTACGGCGGGAAGCTCAATGACCGTCGTGTGTTCGATTCGACGCTGCCGCGCTTCGTTAGGACGCGAAGGCCCGCGGAGGAGTTGCTCGCCGAGGCCGGGGCGTCACCGATCGGGGTGATGACGTTCCAGGGCGAGGTTGGCTCGCTGCTGGATGTGCTGATCGAGATCGACAAGGGCTCGCTGCTGGGCGGCTGGCCCGCCAAGCCCCGCCGTAACCGTCTGCTCTGGGCCGACCTTGAAATGCTTGATGATCTAAAGCGCGCCCCCGCGCTGCCGGACGGGCACTGGCTCACGACCCTGCGCGACGCGCCAAGGCTCGCGGCACTGTCCGGCAACATCGCCGATCGATTCCTCGTTTACGACGTCGAGTTCGAGCACAGCAATGACATCAAGCTGGTCGCCAAAGACGGCGAGTATGTCGCACTCTACTTCGGCGAAAGCGCGGTCCACGATGTCACGCTCTACAAGCCCGTCGAAGGCGGATGGCAGGTCGGCCATGCGGGCACGATCAAGGCCCCCGCACCCGAAGTTGAGAGAGACGCTGATGAAGGCGGTGACATGGGGACCGACGCGGCCAGACCCGAGCCCGAGGAAGCCGAGCCGGAGGAGGCCGAAGACGACACCCCCAAGCCCGGCCCGAACTTCACGATCCAAGGCAACTGCCAGCCGTTCGGTGAGTTCAGCGCTTCACTGATCATCGAAGAGCTTGACCCGAAGCCGATGGTGAGTATCCGTGATTGTGAAAACAACAACATGAGATCTCACCTGCAACAGATGTTCTCACACATCTTTCAGCACTTCTCCTATAACTCAGAGCCCGACCCGGAGAATCCTGGTCCTGCGTACGAGCAGGTCGCTGAGCACGTCAAGCAGAATATCGGGTTCGAAGGCAGCTACGAGATTGTCTGGGACGAAGTCAATGAACTGCCGGAGTGGAACGACGAGGACGGTGTCGCGGCTGAGGTGGCGATGTCTGATGAGGTTCTCGACAAGGACACGGTGATGGCGTCGTGGGCACAGATACTCACGGATCAGGGCATGGGTGAGCCGGAGGTGCAGCACACGCTCGCCGTCCTCAGGGACTCGGCGCTCGACACACGGCAGATGACCGCGGTCTACCGGCTTGATCCGGCGGACCACGATGAACTACTCCCGATCGAAGTCACCCCCTCGCCAACCCGCCTGTCCCGAGTCGCGCTGGTGATCCTGATCAACGCTTCGCCGGACATGGCGGGCCAGGTCGAGGAACTGATCGTGCAGCTAGGGGACCCGTCCTGGAAGGTGCGTGAAGCGGCCCACAAACGGCTGCTGGAGATCGGCCCCGGAGCTCGCAAGAGCCTGGAGAAAGCGCTGAGCAACGGGGACATGGAGATCGTCTACCGGGCGGAGCAGTTGCTCGATGCGATCCGTAATCCGACCCGGTAGTATCAGCCGGAGGCGAAGGCTGTAAGGCTATAATTTTAATGGAGATGCGGACGATACCGTAAACTGCCCCGTCTCGATGGATTGGGCAGTTATTATGTCTGGCGACACGGCAGGGCGGATTCGGGGTGTCCGGCAGGGGGGGGGATTTGCGATCTATAGATGATCTCGGCTATACTGCCCGGCTCGCCGGACCCGGCCCCCGGAAGTTCCCCCGGAAGTTCCCCGGACATTCCCGGAAGTGGGTTCGCCGGTCGGCCTTAACCAATATTGACGCGATGAACGCCAGGAGCCAGTCATGGCCAAGAAAGAGATCACCAGCCAATTCAAGATCCAGGCCCCCGGCGGCCAGGCCACACCCGCGCCCCCGATCGGGCCGGCCCTGGGCGCTAACGGCGTGAACCCCGGGCAGTTCATCCAGCAGTTCAACGACGCGACCAAGTCGCTGAACGGCAAAGTCGTCGGCTGCGTGATCACCGTGTTCGCCGACCGCACGTTTACTTTTGAAATCAAGAGCCCCCCGGCCGCCGTCATGATCAAGGACGCCGCTGGCATCGAGAAGGGCTCGGGCGTCCCGAACAAGGACAAGGTCGCCAAGCTCAGCCAGGACCAGCTCAAGGCGATCGCCGAAGAGAAGGCCAAGGAGCTGACCGGCCACAGCGTCGAGGCCATGATGGCCACCATCGCCGGCACCTGCCGTTCGATGGGCGTGGAGATCGAGGGCTGATTAGATGTTCGATCTACAATCTTCAATGTTCAATGTGTTAAATCAGATTGAGCATTGAACATCGAACATTGAACATGCAAATACACGGCTTACCACGTGCCACAAATCGTGGGAGATGAGCCCGGCAAGACGCCGGGGAATCGAAAGGATGGATCTAGATGCCAAAGACTGGCAAGCGCTATGCCGCCGACAAAGCCGCCTACTCGACGAAGGAGTCGGTGTCGCTGAGTGAAGCGGTCACCCGAATCAAATCGTTCAAGCCCGGTAAGTTCGACCAGACCGTCGAGGTGTGTATGCACCTGGGCATCGACGCCAAGCAGGCGGACCAGATGATCCGCGGCTCGCTGTCGCTGCCGCACGGCATCGGCAAGGCCAAGCGCGTCGTCGCGTTCTGTGCCGCCGACAAGGTCGAGGACGCCAAGGCCGCCGGCGCGATCGAGGCCGGGGCTGAGGAACTGGTCAAGAAGATCGAGGACGGCTGGATGGACTTCGACGTCGCGGTCGCCAGCCCGGACATGATGCGTGTCGTGTCGAAGCTCGGCCGTACGCTGGGCCCCAAGGGGCTGATGCCGTCGCCCAAGAGCGGCACGGTCACCCCGAAGGTCGCCGAGGCCGTCAAGGAATACGCGGCCGGCAAGGTCGAGTTCCGCAACGACTCGGGCGGCAACGTCCACGCCGCGGTCGGCAAGCACAGCTTCGACGCCAAGCAACTTGAGGACAACGCCGAAGCGTTCATCAAGCACATCACCAAGATGAAGCCCTCCAGCGCCAAGGGCCACTACATCAAGTCGATCTCGATATCGGCCACGATGACGCCCGGCGTATCCATCACGGTTGAGTAACCTTCAACGAACACCACCGCGGCACCACGCCGCGACCGCCCAAGGGGCCATACCATGAGCAAGCCTGTTAAGAACCTGATCGTCGACTCCTACAAGAAGCGCTTTGAAGGCCTGACCGGCGGCGTGCTGATCGACGTCCGCGGGATCAAGAGCAACGACACCAACAAGCTCCGTGCGGACCTCGCCGGCAAGGACATCAAGGTCACCATCGTCAAGAACAGCCTGGCGAAGAAGGCCTTCGAGGACGGCGAGCTGGCTCAGCTCGGCGAGCTGCTGGACGGCCCGAACGCGATGGCCTACCCGGTCTCGGAAGAGGCCAGCGTCGTGACCGTCGCCCGTGAGCTGATCGACGCCGCCAAGGAGCTCAAGGAACTCGAGTTCCGCGGCGCCCTGATGGAAGGCATCGTCTTCGGTCCCGATGAGATCGAAGCCCTGAGCAAGTACCCGACCAAGGAAGAGGCGCAGGCCCAGGTCGTTCAGATCCTGCTCAGCCCCGCACAGAACCTGGTCGGCTCGATCGTCAGCCCCGGCAAGAAGATCGCCTCGATCCTCAAGACCGTGCAGGAGAAGCTGGAAGCCGGCGAAGAAATCAAGAAGGCGAGTTAAGGGAGAAGTGGTTTGTGGTTAGTGATTCGTGGTTAGTGAAAACACGGACCATGACCTGACACAACACCAACTACCAATCACGAATCACCAACCACTATTTGACATCGCATCCGACTGGCCCTTCGGGGTTAAACCGCAGCAATGGGCCGCGGCCTCTCGGGTGGATCACAGAACGGCGTCTTAGAGACGCGAAGGATTGAAGACAATGGCAGAAGAAGCAATCAAGGAACTGGGCGACAAGATCGTCGGGCTGACCCTCAAGGAAGCCGTCGACCTGGGCGACTACCTGAAGGAAGAGTACGGCATTGAGCCGGCCGCCGGCGCCGTCGCCGTGGCCGCCGGCCCCGCGGCCGCCGAAGAAGCCGAAGAGAAGACCGACTTCGACGTGGTCCTGACCGCCGCCGGCGATCAGAAGATCAAGGTCATCAAGGTCGTCCGCGAAGCGACGGGCCTGGGCCTGAAGGAAGCCAAGGAACTGGTCGACAACTGCCCGAAGCCGCTGAAGGAAGGCGCTTCGAAGGAAGAGGCAGACGCCCTGGCCGAGAAGATCAAGGAAGTCGGCGGTTCCGTCGAGCTCAAGTAAAACCGCTCGCCCCCCACTTGGGGCAGACGCGACCGGTACAAGCCGTCCCCAGTCGGGGGCGGCTTTTTTTATTTACCCGGCGTTCCACCGGCCGATGCTTACCCCATCCTGACAAACCGGCGGCCTGAACTATGGATAGATTTATGCTATGATGGCCGTCTTCCCACCAAGTCCCGACCCCCCAGGGCACCGTGAACACCATGCAGCAGACCCAATCCAACCGTAAGCGTGTCATTGTTTGTACCCTCACCGCGCTGGTCGCCATCGCGACCTACTTCCTGTTGCCTAAGTCGATGAACGAACTGGCCCGGCGGACGGTGACCATCTTCATCGTCGCCGCCATCTTCTGGGCGACCGAGGTGCTGCCGCTGTATGCAACGAGCCTGTGCATCATCGGTATGGAGATCCTGTTCCTGGCGGAGAAGGGCGGGCTGGCCAAGCTCCTGCCCGCGTTCGGCGAGATGCCCGAGGGCGACGGGCTGAACTACACCACCTTCCTCGGCTCGTTCTCCTCCGGCATCATCATCCTGTTCATGGGCGGGTTCCTCCTCTCCGCGGCGGTGACCAAGCACGGGCTGGACCGCGCGATCGCCGCCCGGATCCTCCGCCCGTTCAGCTATTCACCGATGCTGTTGGTGTACGGCGTACTGCTGATCACCGCGTTCTTCTCGATGTGGATGAGCAACACCGCCACGACCGTGATGATGCTCGCGATCATCAGCCCGATGGTCAAGGTGTTACCCGAGGACGACCGTTACCACCGGGCGGTGATCCTGGCGGTACCGTTCGGGGCAAACATCGGAGGGATCGGCACGCCGATCGGGACCCCACCTAACGCGGTGGCACTGGCGGCCCTGAGGCAAGCGGGCTACGACATCGGTTTTGTCGACTGGATGCTGATGGCGATCCCACTGGCGACCCTGCTGCTGATGGTGGCGGGTTTCCTGCTGTACTGGTTCTTCCGGCCGGAGAGAGACTTGGTCCTGCCGCAGCTTGAAAAACCGACTGAAAAAATCAGCGCCAAGGGCCGGTGGACGATGATTATCCTTGGCTTGACGATCCTGTTGTGGCTGACCGGCAAGATGCACGGCCTGGCATCGCCCGCGATCGCACTGCTGGCGGCGGCGGCGTTGACGGCCCTAGGTGTGCTGCGCAAGCACGATGTCGATTCGATCGACTGGAACGTGCTGATCCTGATGTGGGGCGGGCTGTCGCTGGGTAAGGCATTCGAGGTGACGAACGTGGTTGACTATATCATCCAGTTGCCGATCGCGCACCTTGAAGGCTTCATGCTGGCGCTGATCGTCGTCCTGCTAGGCGTGGTTATTTCCAACTTCATGAGCCACACAGCCACCGCGATCGTGCTGGTGCCGATGGTCCTGGCGGTGGGGGGCGAGTCCCCGCAGCAGATGGTGATCCTTTGTGCATTGGCGTGCTCGTTTGCGATGGCGATGCCTGTATCAACCCCACCCAACGCCATAGCGTTCGCAACGGGCAAGATCCCGGTCTCATCGCTGATCCGATCGGGGGCCCTGGTGTCGTTTATCTGTATCCTCGTCCTGCTGATGGGGTATCAGTGGGTCTTGCCGTTGTTCCCGTGGGCCGGGGCATCCTAACCGACACGTTATTTATAGCGCGGCTATCATGTCGGACTTATGCCCATCCACGCCGAAGACATCCTCACGATCAATGGCCCGATCGCTCGGCGCCTGGGCAAGGCCTACGAACACCGGCCCGAGCAAGAGCAGATGATCGGGTTCGTCCGTGAAGCTCTCGATCAGGGGTACGCGGCCCTCGTCGAGGCCGGCACCGGCGTGGGCAAGAGCTTCGCCTACCTGCTGCCCGTGCTTGAACAGATCCTCGAGACGGACGACAAGGATCAGAAGAAACGCATCGTTGTCTCGACGCACACGATCGCGTTGCAGGAGCAGCTGATCCATAAGGACATCCCGCTGCTGCGTGCGGTGATCGGCGAGGAGTTCTCGGCCGTGCTTGTTAAGGGCCGGGGCAACTACGTCTCGCTCCGCCGTGCGAGCCGGGCGTGGGACCGCAGCCGAGACCTTTTTGATGACAACGCCGCAGCACGATCGCTTGAAACCGTCCTGGAGTGGACGAAAACCACAGACGACGGTTCGTTGGCGTCGCTGCCCGTGCTCGAAGCACCGAGCGTCTGGGGCGATGTCCAGAGCGACTCGGAAGACTGCCTGGGCAAGCGCTGCCCGACGTATGACAAGTGCTTCTACCAGGCGGCCCGGCGCAGGATGCTCAACGCCGACCTGTTGATCGTGAACCACGCGCTGTTCTTTGCAGACCTGGGGATGCGGCAGCAGGGCTTCGGTATCCTGCCGCCATACGACGCGGTTGTCCTGGATGAGGCGCACACGGCCGAGGACGTGGCGGGGGAGCACTTCGGTGTCACCGTCAGCCGGTTCCAAGTCGAGTACCTGCTCTCACGTCTGCACTCGGCCCGTCGGCACAAGGGGCTGCTCGCCGTGCTTCGGTCCAAGCTTGACGCGGACCTGCATAACCGTGCTCTCCAGGCCGTGGACAACGCACGACACGCCGCCGACCAGTTCTTCAATGAGCTGCTCTTCTGGCAGCAGAACGAGGGCCGGAGCAACGGGCGGATCGATCGGCCGATCCCGATGACCAACACGCTCAGCCCCGTCATGCAGGACCTGTCGCTGGCGATGAAGCGTGTGCGTGACCGGGTCGACGACGATGCCGACCGCCTCGAAGCAGGCAGCTACGCCGATCGCGCCCAGGCGATCGCGCAGGACCTCAGCGCCCTGATCGAGCAGACCCTGCCCGACAGCGTCTACTGGCTGGAAACCAGTCAGACCGACGGCGGGCGGCGGACTCGCATCAAGCTCTGCGGCGCACCCGTCGAGGTGGCCGGCCTATTGCGAGAAAGGCTGTTCGAGGCCACGACAGCAAAACGAAAGCCGCTGCCCGTGGTACTGACCTCGGCCACGTTAGCGACCGACGCGGTGCATGAGGCTCAGCCCGAGAAACCGAAGAAGACCGCCGATCCATTTGCGCACATCCGCTCACGGCTTGGCTGCGATGAAGCGATCACCCTGCAGCTCGGCTCACCGTTTGATTACCAGAAGCAGGCCGAGTTGATCGTGGACCGCACGATGCCCGCGCCGAACGATGACGATTACATCAAACACCTGTGCCCGGCGGTCCTGAACCTGATCGACCACACCGACGGCGGGACGTTCGTGCTATTCACCAGCTACAAGCTGCTGCGCCAGGTGGCCAAGTGGGTCCGTGACCCGCTGACGGAACGCGGCATGCCGATGCTGATGCAGGGCGACGGCGTGCAGCGGTCGGCATTGCTCGAGCGGTTCCGGGGTGACCGGCGGAGCGTGCTGCTGGGGACCGACAGCTTCTGGCAGGGGGTGGATGTGCAGGGCGAGGCGCTGCGCAGCGTGATCATCACGCGTCTGCCGTTCACCGTGCCCGATCGGCCGATGATCGAGGCGCGGACGCAGCGCATCAAGGCCCGTGGCGGCAGCCCGTTCATGGAGTACTCCCTGCCCGAGGCGATCCTGAAGTTCAAGCAGGGCTTCGGCCGGCTGATCCGCTCGAAGCAGGACACGGGCTGCGTTGCCGTGCTCGACAGCCGGATCACCACCAAGCACTACGGCAAGAAGTTCGTCCTGGCGCTGCCCGACATGCCGGTCCGGCAGATGGATCAGGGGCTATCCAACCTGGGCGCCGACCCCGCATAGCAGCCTGTTAGACCCATACCGACCGGAATCCACCCCGGGGGCTTGACACGCCGTCTTTCCATTTCTATACTTCGCCATATAACGAATTGAGTGTGCCATGAACGACTTCCTGAATGTGACCAAGGCCCTGGCCGACGAGACCCGCTTGAGGGTGCTGATGCTGCTCGAGCCAGGAGAGCTGTGCCTGTGCCAGCTGATCGCCGTGCTGGGGCTGTCGCCCTCGACGGTGTCCAAGCACGTGAGCCTGCTCACGGCCGCGGGTCTGGTGACCTGCCGGAAGGAAGGGCGTTGGCATTACTACAAGCTTGCGGACCGGAATGCCCCGGCGCACGTCCGGACCGCCTTAAAGTGGGTGCGTACCCACCTGAAAGAACAGCCGAAGGTCGTCAGCGACCGCGAGGCCTGCTGCGACATCGCTGATCAGCCGCTTGAAACGGTGAGCTGCTGCTACCGTTAAACCTAACCTGAACCGACTCAAACTGAATCGCAAGGATACAACCATGTCAAACGAAGCACCCGCCGACATCCACGCCCACGTCTCCAAGCGTTACGGCGAGATCGCCGAGGGCGGCGGCACCTGCTGCGGCGGGGGGACGATGTCGACTGACCCGGCACGGAGCAATCACGCCGAGGCGATCGGCTACAGCGCCGAAGAGATCGCGAGCCTGCCGGATGGTGCTAACCTGGGACTGGGCTGTGGCAGCCCGACATCGTTGACCATGATCGAAGAAGGCATGACGGTCGTGGACCTGGGCTCCGGTGCGGGGATCGACTGCTTCCTCGCTTCGCCGAAGGTCGGCAAGAGCGGGCGGGTGATCGGGGTGGACATGACCGACGCGATGCTTGAGAAAGCCACCGCCTACGCCAAGGAGCACGGCTACGACAACGTCGAGTTCCGCAAGGGGCAGATCGAGTCGCTGCCGCTCGAAGATTGCAGTGTGGACCTGGTGATCAGCAACTGCGTGGTGAATCTATCGCCTGACAAGGCTCAGGTATTCGCCGAGATCATGCGTGTGCTCAAGCCCGGCGGCCGGGCGGCGATCAGCGACATCGTGCTGCTCAAGCCGTTGCCCGAAGCGATCGGCAAGGACCTGGAAGCCTACATCGGCTGCATCTCCGGGGCCGAGCTGATCGAGGATTACCTCGGCAAGTCGCTCCGCGCCGGCCTGGAAGTCACCAGCGCCAAGCGCAAGGGGTATGACGTCATGAGCGTGTTGGCCTGCAGCCCCGACGCCGCCCAGTTCCTGGAGAACGTGCCGGCCGACTTCGAGGGCGCGGACCACGTCGCCAGCCTGGATGTCGTGCTGACCCGGCCGGGCGGTTCAACCCAGTCGCTGCAAGTGACCAACCAGCCCGGTGGTTGCTGCTGCTGAACGTGAAAGGCAGAACGGGTATGTCGGAACCGAAGCGTATCCTGGTGTTATGTACCGGCAACCGGTGCCGTTCGCAGATGGCGGAGGGCTGGTTGCGCACTTTTGGCGGCGAGGCGGTGGCGGTCTTCAGCGCCGGAACGCAGCCCAAGGGTGTGCACCCCAAGGCCATCTCGTTCATGGCTGAGGCCGGCGTCGACATCAGCGGGCAGACCTCGGACCACGTGGATCAATACCTCGATCAACACTTCGACCTTGTCGCCACCGTCTGCAACAACGCGAAGGAAGCCTGTCCGTCGTTTCATAACGCCGACAAGCTGATCCACCATGCGTTCGATGATCCCGACGAGCCGTGCCCGAGTGAGGGCGCGGAGAACGCGTTGTTCCGCCGGGTGCGCGACGAGATTCGCGACTGGGCTAAAGGTTTGATCGACGGGCTATGACGCGACGATGGGTGCAGGCTTGTCCCAATCATCGCCGAAGACGAATGCGCTGAACGCCTTGCGTGAGCGGGGGGCTTGTTCCTTTTCACGGACGCCTTCCTGCAGGTCGTCCGCTTCCACGCCGTAGCCGATGGCGATGGCGGTCTGTGGCTCGAAGCCGTCGGGCAGGTTGTACGTGCTGCGGACCTTGTCCTGGTCGATGCCCGCCATCTGATGGACGAACAGGTCCAGACTCGTCGCCTGGGTGACGAGGTTCTGCACCGCCAGACCCAGGTCGTGCTGGTGCACACGGTTGGGATTGTCGTTACGCGAAAAGCGTGTACTGGTCACGGCCAGGATCAGGACCGGGGCCTGCTTCGCCCAGGCCTGGTTCGCTTCGACCAGACAGCTAAGCGCCTTGGCGTAGGCCTCGGGCTGGTCCTTCGTCGCCACGATGAATCGCCAGGGCTGCTCATTGAACGCCGACGCCGCCCAGCGAGCCGCCTCGAACAGGCTCATCATCTTGTCGCGCTCAACCGGCCGATCGGCAAACACGTACGGGCTCCAGCGGCGCTTGATGGCATCCAGGACCGGGTAGTCGGTGACGGCGGGCTTTTCCATGGGTATTACTCTCGATATGGTGGGCGGGATAGCTTCGTTACATTTATCAGGATGTGGCGGTGTACCACGTACCAGTCGCGCAGCAGGTCGACTTGGTGTTGCCTTAGTGTAGGCACGTCTGTCGGCCGCCAGCGTGGGGCGGGCATGGGCGGGTAGTGATTCAATACACGCCACCAGCCGTAGTCTTCGAGCAGCGTGACCAGATCGCCGGGCGATTCGCCCTGTGGGTTGAGCAGGACATCATAGGCCAACGGGTCGTGGCGGTGCAGCAGAGCAAGGATGACCGTGCTGCGTGGGATGTCGCCGTGGGCGAGCAGGGCGGCGGGGTTGAGATCATCGCCTGCATCCAAGCCACGCTGCATCCACAAGCCGAGCCTCATGACTGCCGCGGTGGACCAGTCGCTCTGGGCTTCGAGGATGTTTCGGAGCAGGTCGAGTTGCTCGCCGGTGAGCCCAGCCAGGATCGCGCCGGAGAGCTTCGCCTCCTGCCGGGGGTCTTGGAGTAACTCGGCTACTAAAACTGATAAAGCGTCCGGGGCTAGGTCGCGCACCGCCAACACGCAACCCACATCCCGCAATGGGGCCTCGTGAGCGGTCAGCAATCGGCGGATTTCCACTTCGTCATACGCACGGTCGGTTGCCGTCGGCAACGCGTTGATCCAGGCAGGCGGCTCGACGCCCGGCGTGTCAGTCAGATAAGCAAACAGCGCCGCGTGGTAGGCGATCACATGCTGCTTATCGTCGAGGTGCCTGAGGAACAGGTCGTGGTACGGCTCATGATGTTCCGCTGACAGACACAGCGCCGCCGCGGCACAGAGCGCGTTGTAGCGCACATCGGCGTTGTCGTGCTTGGACAGCTTGTCCAGAATCGTGATGAGCTGCTCGTCGTCCGCCAGGTCGGGCAGCTCTGCTAGCCGCTGGGCCGAGCGGATCGGCGCTTCGTGATTGGGGGACTCGGCATTGATCGACAGCCAGCGCAGGTAGGCCTGGTCCGGCACATCGGGCCGACGCCATCGGCCGGCAGACTGCAGGGCGTCGACGATCTGCAGGAAGTTGGCTTCATTCGCCCCAGATAACGCCGCAACCGCCCCTGCGAACACCGCGGGATTATCCATATGCACAACGACATAGCCCAAAGCCCGCTGACGGTCGCCCGGGTCTTCTGCGGTCAGGTTGCGCAGCTGCTGCCACTGCCTGACCTGCGGCGCAGCGTAGTACGTCGCTGGCACAAGCAGGACGATCACCACCAGAGCTAACACAAGCCTTCGCATGCATAACAGCGTAATGGATAACACCAACCATCAACAAAAAAGCCCACGCTCAATAAGAACGTGGGCTTCGTGGAATGTATGTTTCAATAAGCTCAAATATGAGGTTTAATCTACGATATTAGCGTGGAATCCTATCCCTCGCCGCTCTTCCACTTCTTCCGGAGTGAGGAAAGCCAGCATTGTGCTCCTAAGCACTTCAGCAATTAGGAGCAAGTCTGCCGCATCGGTCTTGTCTGTCACCGCCGGGATGTGGTCAACTGTGTATCCTTCACCATAATCAACAAATTTGTCGCGAAGACTCTGCAATAACATCCTCGTTTGCGGACCTGGCTCTATACCTCTAGCGAGGAGCTGTCGTAGAGCTTGACAGACTCCCTCGACTTGGAAAGAGGCTACGAACTGATTGCTACGATTCGTGGTGGCTGGTTTACCCATTAGCCCTTGTTCCACAGCTCGCCGCCGTAGACGGCGTTGTCGCCGAGTTCTTCGGCGATGCGGATGAGCTGGTTGTACTTGGCGTTGCGGTCCGAGCGGCAGGGGGCACCGGTCTTGATCTGTCCGCAGTTGGTGGCGACGGCGATGTCGGCGATGGTCGCGTCTTCGGTTTCGCCGGAGCGGTGGCTGAGCACGGCGGAGTAGCCGTTACGCATCGCCAGGTTCACGGCGTCGAAGGTCTCGCTGAGCGTGCCGATCTGGTTGACCTTCACGAGGATCGAATTGGCGGTGTCGTTGTCGATGCCCTTGCGGAGGAAGTCCTTGTTGGTGACGAACAGGTCGTCGCCGACGAGCTGGACCTTGTCGCCTAGCTTCTCGGTGAGCTTCTTCCAGCCGGCCCAGTCGTTCTCGGCCAGGCCGTCCTCGATCGAGCGGATGGGGTACTTCTTACACCAGTCGGCCCAGATAGCGATCATGTCGTCGGCGGAGATGACTTCGCCGGGGTTGCTGCTGAAGAAGCAGTAGCCTTCCTTGCCGAGTTTCTCTGCTTCGTTCCAGAGTTCGCTGGTCGCCGGGTCGAGGGCGACGAAGATCTGCTCGCCGAACTTGTAGCCGGCCTTATCGACGGCTTCCTCGATGACCTTCAGGGCGTCTTCGTTGGACTTGAGGTCTGGGGCGAAGCCGCCTTCATCACCGACGGCGGTGGAGAGGCCCTGCTTCTTGAGGACACCCTTCAGGGCGTGATAAATCTCGACGCCGGCGCGGAAGGCGTCGTGGAAGTTGTCGAAGCCCCAGGGCTGGATCATGAATTCCTGGAAGTCGACGGTGTTGTCGGCGTGCTTGCCGCCGTTGAGGATATTCATCATCGGGACGGGCAGGACCTTGGCGTGTGCGCCGCCGAGGTAGCGATACAGCGGTAGGCCGGAGCTTTCGGCGGCGGCGTGGGCGACGGCCATGGAGACGCCGAGGATGCCGTTGGCACCGAGCTTGCCCTTGTTGTTCGTGCCGTCCAGCTCGAGCATTAGGCTGTCGATGTATTCCTGGTCGCGTGCGTCCAGGCCCAGCAGCTCAGGGGCGACTTCGTTATTGACGTTCTCGACGGCCTTGAGGACGCTCTTGCCGAGATAGTAATCGTCTTGTCCGTCACGCAGCTCGACGGCTTCGTTCTCACCGGTGCTGGCTCCGGAGGGGACCATGGCCCGGCCGACGGTGCCGTCGGCGAGGTGGGCCTCGACCTCAACGGTGGGGTTGCCGCGGGAGTCCAGGACCTGGCGTCCGTGGATGATTTCGATCTCAAAGCTCATGGTAGGCCTCGTGGGGTATGGGTTGGGTGGGGGGTGGTTTTCGGGCCTGTGCAGGCCCTGGGGCACAGAGTGTAGCAGAGGTGGCGCGGGTATCCAAACGTCCGTGTCGTATGACTGGCTACACCATTACAATCCCACGTCTGTGGTACCTCATGACACGAGTTAACACTGTTAAAAACAGGTACTTCCGTAACAGGAGGGTATTTTGCGTTCTCCGTAGGTCACATGTGGCTTTGGGTGATAGTGTGCTCATTGGTCGAATTATTAGCAGTGCCATACATATTGCATTCATCGTGACGTGGCTGACGGAGTCATGATGCCTTCGCGGGCATGAAAAATCGAAAAATACCCACACAACAGGCCACCTTGACTTGACAATCGTGGGGAATCTGCCAATATAAAGGCGTAAACCAGCCCCCGGAAGCGCTCCGGCAGGCCTTGTGCCAGCCGGGGCGTTTTTTATTTCGATCCTATCGAGTCACCCGGCGGGGCAGAGAACTACCGTTTTAGAAAAAGTATTTCTAATAAAAAAGGGCCCCCTTACGGAGCCCGTGATGCCCCCGATAGGATTCGAACCTATGACCTATGCTTTAGGAAAGCATTGCTCTATCCAGCTGAGCTACGAGGGCGAAGACACAGCTACGGTTGGTTTTTCATTAAGTCGTCCGACAGAATACCACAGCTGAATTAAACGGGGAAGACGGCCGCAGGGAGCGCGACGACCGGCCTGTTCGGATACCATCCCGCCATGACCACGCCCGATCCGCCAAGCCCCATGGCCATCCCCGACTTCATGCCCGGCGACCTGACAAGACTTGGTCTGAGCATTGATCAGAACACCCTCGATATCTTGGCCCTGTATCTCGGCCGGCTGCTCGATGCGAATCAACGCGTCAACCTCACCGCTATTAAAGACCCCAACGACGCCTGGCGACGGCTGATCACCGACAGCCTGACCCTGCTGCCCGGGCTTGAGGACCTGCCCCAAGGCGCACGGGTGATCGACATCGGAACCGGCGGGGGGCTGCCGGGGATGCCTCTGGCGATCGCTCGGCCCGACCTTGCCTTCACACTCCTGGACGCGACGGGGAAGAAGGTTGAGTTCCTCAAAGCATGTGTGTCAGCCTTGAAGCTTGAGAACGTGAGCGTCATCCAAGACCGTGCCGAAAAACTCGGGCATGATCCGGCCCACCGCCAGCAGTACGACCTGGCGACGATCCGGGCGGTCGGCAGGGTCGCGGAGATCGCCGAGTACGGCCTGCCGATGATCAAGGTCGGCGGGCGCATGCTGGCGATGAAGGGCACGCAGGCCGAGCAGGAACTCGCCGACGCCGGTGACGCTTTGGCGCTGCTGGGTGCCGGCGATCTGGCGTTGATCGATGCTTACCCCGACGGGTTCGACAGCGAACTGGTCCTGATCAGCATCATCAAAGACCGGCCGACGCCGAAACAATATCCACGCGAGCCGGGCACACCCCGCAAGTCACCGCTTTAAACAGGAAAGGAACAGGGATGAACGCGGATTAACACGGATGGAGAAACTCGATACAACGCTAGCCGAATCATCTCTTTCTTCTATCAGTGTTCATCCGTGTTTATCCCTGTTTCATATAGACTGTCATCATGTCAAACCAACTCAATACCAAACGTTTCTGCCTCGGGCCGTGGGCGACGAATTGCTACCTTGTTTACACCGACAGCGGGGCGTGCTGGATCGTCGATGCCGGGTTCGAGCCGGATTACTTGATCCGGTATACGAAAGAGAAAGAGCTTACCCCCGAGAAGATCATCCTCACCCACGGCCACCTCGACCACGTCGGCGGCCTGGCCGAGGTGATGGACGCGTTCCCCGACCTGCCCGTACTCATCCACGAGTCGGAGCTTAGCTTCCCGGGCGACCCGGCACTGAACCTGTCCGGGCCGTTCGGCCTGCCGATGACCGCCCCCGATCCAACCGGCACCATCGCTCACGGCGATGCGCTGACACTCGACGGCTTCACGTTCGAGGTCCGTCACACGCCCGGCCACAGCCCCGGCGGCGTCTGCCTTTATCAGGCGGAACACAACCTCGCCATCGTCGGCGACACGCTGTTTAACGGCTCAATCGGACGCAGCGACTTCCCGACCTCCGATCCCGAGGCGTTGATCCGAGGTATCCAAGAGCAATTGATGGTCATGCCCGATGAGACACGCGTGATGCCCGGCCACGGCCCGGAAACCACCATCGGCGCAGAACGCGCAAGCAACCCGTATATCTAACTGAAGTGGTGCGCAGACCACGCGGATACTTCTTACTCTGCCATCTCAAACGACGCCACGACCGGCAGGTGGTCCGAGCCCCTGGTCAGTTCAGGGTCTTTGAAGACCTTGGCGGTCTCGGCCAGCAGCGCGGAGGTCATCGCGGGGCTGGTGAAGATGAAGTCGATCACGGAGTTGGGGAAGCGCTCGCTGGGATAGGTCGTGCGGTCTTCCATCGGGATCAACTGGTGGCAGTCATAAAGTATGGGCCAGGCGTTGTCCGTCCCGGGGCCGCTGCCGGGGACGGGGCCGTTGCCATGACTTGCGGCCGGTGTGAGCAACGCGTTGAGTGCCGGCTCGCCGGGCTGTGAGTTGAAGTCGCCCATGAGAATGATCTTCTCGTCCGGGTTCTCGGCCAGCATGTCGGAGATGATCTGACGGATGCGCATCGCTTCGCTGCTGCGCCATTTGACGCTCTGTGGGTCGCCTTCACGGCTGCCCTTGCTCTTGAGGTGGACGACGAAGACGTTCAGCAATTCGCCGTTTGGTAAACGCAGCTTGGCGTGGAACAGGTCGCGCGCAAACCGCCAGGAGCGATCGGCCTCGGGGTGGAGCAGCGTCTGCCAGCGGTAGCTGGTAATGCTCTCGATCGGCAACCGGCTGATCAGCCCGAGCTTGATCCCGCGCGTGTCGTTGGTCAGCGGCACCGCGACGTGTTTGTAGCCCATCCCCGGCAGGTACTCATCGACCAGCGCCTGGAGCACGTGCTCGTTCTCGACTTCCTGGAAGCCCACCACGTCGGCGTTGATCGCCTTGAGCGCCTCGGCGATGCGTTCGTATTCCCAGCGCAGCTTGACGTCCGTGCCCTCGTCTTTTGTGTACGGGTCGTCATACACGTCGAACGCGTTTTCAACGTTGTAGGTGGCGACGGTCAGCACGTTGTCCGTCTGTGCCGACACGGACGGCGCAAGCGTGAACAACATAAACATAACGACCAATAGCGATAGCAGTTTTTTCATCACGTCACGGGCTCCTGACCGGTGGATTGATTTCAGCCCCTAGTTTACCAAGCAGGGCGGATCGGCCATCGATAAAAATGTGTCAAATCTAAACAGATGCTGAGATACCCTTAAGCCAATTCGCCCAGAGCGAGAGCTGGAGCAACGCAAACAGCCGATGGGTATGGTCCGCCTGGGACCGCAGGTGCTGGTCCAGGCACGTCTCGATCAGCGTTGAGTCAAGCCCCAGCGATCCCCAGTCGCAGCCGGCCAAGCGGTCCTGCAGGCTCTGTGCGTGCTGCTCTCGGAACCACCGCCCGATCGGCACGCCGAAGCCGCGCTTGGGCAGGTCCACGATCGATCCGGGCACATGCCGTGTCGCCAGCCTCCGCAGCAACCCTTTCTGCTGGCCCCCGGGCATCAGCACCGACGTCGGCAGGTGGCCGGCCAGGTCCACCACCTGCGTATCCAGCATCGGGCAACGCAGTTCCAGCGCCACCGCCATCGATGAACGGTCCGCTTTGCGCAGTAGTTCATATGGCAGGTAGTGCCCCAGGTCCCAGCGCATCGCCGCGTGGGCGACGTCCGGCTCGTCCGGCCAATCGGCGATCGCTTCGTTATCCAGCATCGGCGTCAGGTCAGGGGCCAGCATGCCGATCTGCTGATCCGTAAACAGGTGGACCATGCTGGCATACTGCTGCTGCGGGTCGGGGCCCACCGCCGCCGCGTCGAGCAGACGACGGAACCTGGCCGGTGATGAGCGGAAGTTGGTTGAGCTAAACAAGGCCCGTGGCACAAAACGCATCCACCCACGGTGGCGGGCAATCATAGCCATCGCGCGGTAGCGATCGTACCCGCCGAACAGTTCATCTCCGCCGTCGCCGGTCAGTGCTACCTTGATATGCGGGCGCGCCGCCCGGCTGATCCAGTAACTGGGCAGGATGCCCGAGTCGGCGGTCGGTTCGCCGGCCACCTGCATCAGGTGCTCCAGGTCGCCGAACAGGTCGGACGGGTCGGCCTTGAGTTCGGTGTGGTCCGAGCCGATGTGCTGGGCGATCGTCCGGGCGTGGGGCGACTCGTCGAAGTCGGCGTCCTCCATGACCACGCTGTAGGTCTTCAGAGCGTCGGCATCCTGCTGATTAAGCCGTTTCTGGGCAAGCGCTGCGATGAGTGAAGAATCGATCCCGCCGGAGAGAAAGCAGCCCAGCGGCACGTCGGCCTCAAGCCGAACGCCCACCGCCTCGGATAAGACCTCCTCAACGCTGTCCACTGCGCCGATGCTGGTGCTGGTGCGCGAGATCGGCGGCGGACGCCAGTAGCGCTCAGTCTGCACGTGGCCGGCCGCGTCCACCGTCATCCAATGGCCCGGCTCAACCTCGTCGATCCCTTTGATCATCGACCTGCCAAACGGGTACCCGAACCGCAGGAACGACAGCAGCGCTCCGGGGTCCGGCTCGGCAGCGCCGAGCATCGCGTGCGCCAGTGTGGCCGGGAGGCTGGCGAAGCCCAACTCGTTGCGGCCCCGGCAGAGGTAGAGCGGCTTCTTGCCCGTCCGGTCACGAGCCATATAAAGCTCGCGGGCATCCTCGTCCCAGATCGCGAACGCGAACATGCCGCGCAGGTGCTTGGGCAGTTGCTTGCCGAACGCGCGGTAGCCCAGAAGCAGGGCCTCGGTGTCGCTGTGATTGGAGCGGAACCGGTAGCCGCGCTTTTCGAGTTTCACGCGTAAAGAGCGGTGGTTGTAGACCTCGCCGTTAAAGACCAGGTGCAGCGGCCCGGATGACTCGTGGCTGGGGTCCGGGGGCGCGTGCATGGGTTGCTCGCCGCCGAGTGCATCGATGATGGCCAGCCGTGCATGAGCCAGCGTACAACGGGGGTGTTCACTGATGCCTTCCCCGTCCGGCCCGCGGTGGCGCATGTGCCCCAGCATCGCTTCGGCACGTGACCGATCGATCGGGTGGTCATCAAATCGAACGATGCCTGCGATTCCGCACATGGAGAGAGGGTGTAGGGGTTAGGGTCTGGGGCTCAGGGACTAGTCAGAAGTCAAAGATAGCACACATGCACGAGGCAAGCAGAAGGCGCGCTCATAATGCGCAGCGATCCCACTTTCTGATCCCAGAGCCCTGAACCCTATACCCTTTTTCATCACACCTTCGCCGGCATGTTCAGCCGGACGTGCAGCTCCTGGAGCTGGGCCTCGTCGACGGGCGAGGGGGCCTGGGTCATCAGGTCCACGCCGGTCTGCGTCTTGGGGAAGGCGATGACGTCGCGGATGTTGGTCGTGTCGCACAGGTGCATGACGATGCGGTCCAGGCCGAAGGCGATCCCGCCGTGCGGCGGCGCACCGTAGTTCAGGGCATCGAGCAGGAAGCCGAACTTGACCTTGGCGGCCTCGGGTGTGATGCCGAGCAGGCCGAAGACTTTCTCCTGCACGTCCATCCGGTGGATACGGATCGAGCCGCCGCCGAGTTCCGAGCCGTTGAGCACCAGGTCGTACGCCTGGCTGAGCACCTCGCCGGGGTCGGACTCGAGTTTGGCAAGGTCTTCTTCGTTGGGCGCGGTGAACGGGTGGTGCAGGCTGTCCCAGCGCTGCTGCTCCTTGCTCCACTCGATCAGCGGGAAGTCCACGATCCAGACCCATTCCCACTGGCCGGGCTCGATCATGTCCAGGTCGTTGGCGAGTTTGACGCGCAGCTCACCTAGCACACGGGCCACCGTCGCGGGCACGGCATCGACGCCGAAGCAGATCAGGTCGCCGTCCTCGGCTTCCATACGCTTGATCAGTTCATCGTTAATGCCGGCGACGAACTTGGACACGCCGGTGGTCAGCTTGCCGGCCTCGACCTTGCAGACGGGCAGGCCGCCGGCGCCGAACTGCTTGACCCATTCGGCCAGCGCGTCGGTTTCTTTCCGGCTCATCTTCGCACCGCCGGGCACGCGGATTGCTTTGACCACGCCGCCGGACTCGATCGCGCCGTTGAATACCTTGAACTCGGTCTGGCTTGCCAGGTCGGAGACATCGACCAACTCCATCCCGAAACGCAGGTCGGGCCGGTCGCTGCCGAACCGGTCCATCGCCTCGGCGTACGCCATCCGCTTGACCGGCGGGACGTCCACGCCCAGCACATCTTTCCAGACCGCGCGGATCGAGCCTTCGGTCATCTGCATGACGTCCTCGGCGTTGACGAAGCTCATCTCCAGGTCGATCTGGGTGAACTCGGCCTGCCGGTCGGCACGCGGGTCCTCGTCACGGAAGCAGCGGACGATCTGCAGATACCGTTCGCAGCCGGCGACCATCAGGATCTGCTTGAACAGCTGCGGGCTCTGCGGCAGGGCGTAGAACTCTCCGGCCTGCAGGCGTGACGGCACCAGGAAGTCGCGCGCCCCCTCGGGGGTGGACTTACACAGGAACGGTGTCTCGATCTCCAGGAACCCGTTGTCCGCGAAGTAGTCGCGCATCACCTTGGTCACGCGCGACCGGGTCTTGAGGACCTCCTGCATCTTCGGGCGACGCAGGTCGATGAAGCGATAACGCAGCCGGGTTTCTTCGCCGGTGCGCTCAGCCTCGTCGGGGGTGAACGGGGGGGTTTGGGCCTTGTTCAGGATGTCCAGCTCGTGGGCCTCGACCTCGATCGCGCCGGTCAACAGCTTGGGGTTGGTCAGGCTCTTGCCTTTGTCATCGACGCCGCGGGCCAGGACCTTGCCGGTGATCTGGATCACGTCCTCGTTGCGGAGCTTGTCGGCCAGCGCGTGGGCCTCGGCGGCCTCGGGGTGGAAGACGATCTGGGTGATGCCGGCGCGGTCGCGCAGGTCGATGAAGATGACGCCGCCGTGGTCGCGGTAGTTGTTGACCCAGCCCGCCAGGCAGACGGTCTGGTCAACGTGTTCCTCGCGAAGTGCGCCGCAGTCGTGTGTGCGTGATTTCATTTCGGGTTTCGGGGCTCGGGTTTCGGGGTTTGGGCCTGCGAGGGCCGGGGCGAGAATGATACCAAACTGGGGGTTTTCCGTGAGATTGCTACACTGATCGGTATGTTTACAGGCATTGTTCAAACCAAGGGGCGCATCGCCCGGATCGACCGCAATGACTTCGGGGCCAGGCTGCTGGTGGACACCGGCGGATGGCCCGACCCGGCTGTCTACAAGCCAGCTGCAGGGGACTCGATCTGCAATTCGGGCGTCTGCCTGACCGTCGTCGGGGACCCGGCGGACCACGACGGGCTGCTGGCCTTCGACGTCATCGCCGAAACGCTCGCCAAGACTAACCTCGGCGACCTGGCCCCCGGAAGTAGTATCAACCTCGAGCCGCCGGTCACGGTCAACCAGCCGCTGGGCGGGCACTTCATGCAGGGCCACGTCGACGGCGTCGGGGAGATCACGGCTGTACACAGCGGGGAAGACGAATGGCGCGTCACGGTCAAGCCGCCTGCCGAGCTGATGAAGTACATCATCCCCAAGGGCTCGATCGCCATCGACGGCATCAGCCTGACCATCGCCGAGGTGCGTGACGATACATTCGAGGTGGCACTGATCCCGACAACGCTGGAGATCACCACGCTGGGCGAAGCCAAGGTCGGCGGACGGGTGAACCTGGAAGCCGACATCATCTCCAAGACGGTCGTGCATCAGCTCGAACGGTTTGTCGATACCAGCAAGGACGACGCAGCGATCACCATGCAGACCTTGCGCGAGGCGGGATTCATGCCCGCAAAGTGATCTCACGTTTAGCGGGCGATCGCAGATCGCCGTGTCCCATGGGTGTGATCACAACCACACCACGCGGATCTTCGATCCGCCGCTAAACGGTGAGGATGGGAGGGATGACTTACGCCGCGTTGATGGCGGGGGGCTCGGTGTCGCGGAGCTGTGATACGGCGGGCTGTTTGATCGTCAGGCAGACGACGGTCAGGTCGTCCTTCTGATTTAAAGAACCGGACTGCATGTTCAGCTTCTCGGCCAGACGCTCAAGGGCGGACTCGGCGTTGCCATTGCGCAGGTCCTCGAACTCCTGGGTGTACTGATCATTGGCGATCTTCTTTCGGCCCTTGCTATCGCCTTCGTCCTCTTCGCTGTCAAAGGCGACCTCGAATCCGTCGGAGTACAGCAGCACCCGGTCGCCCACGCCGAGCTGAACCGTGAACTGCTCAAACTCTTCATCCGGGAAGACGCCCAGCAAGCCGCCTTCGGGTTCGATCGTCTCGGTCTCGCCATCGGCCCGGAGGATCAGCGGGTAGGGGTGACCGGCCCGGGCGACGGTCAGCTTGTTGGTCTGTGTGTCGAGCACGGCGTAACAGGCGGTGGCGAACCGGACCTTGCCGCTCTGGCATTTAACCATCTCGCTGTTGAGGATGCCCATCGCTTCGCCGGGGGTGTAGAGCCGATAGCCGCGATCAAACGCCTCATCGACAAGTTTGGTGGGCATGGAGCGTTTGATGTTCACGGTCATCAGCGCTGCCGGCACACCGTGGCCCACCGCGTCGGCGATGAACAGGCCGATGTGGGTTTCATCGAGCCGGACGACGTCGTAGATGTCGCCGCTGACATACCCCGCCGGCCGCCAGAGCACATCGAAGCCCAAGTTGTCGAGCTTGGGCATCTCGGTGGGCATGAATTCTTTTTGCAATTGTGCCGCCATCCGCAGCTCTTCATCGAGTTGGGCGATCTGGCCGCATAGCCCGCGCTCCTGTGTGCGAAGCATGCGTGTCTCTCGGCGCAGCTCCGCCAGCACCGGCGCCTGGATAAACAGCGAACGCAGCACCGTGTAGAGCATCTCGGGCGGGGCATCGACCGGGCATGACACCATCCCTTCCTCGTAGCTCGACACCACCTGTGCGCCGCCGGGCAGGCTGATCATTGAAGGCAGGTGGTGGTCCATCACCTGGCCGATCGCCTCGTAGGCGGAGCCGGAGCCCTCGTCTTCCAGCATCAGCCAGACCACCCCGGCGTTGACCAGGGCTTGCTCGGGGTTCTCGTTGAAGTCGGGGGTTGGGATGAACTTGGTGGCGGGTTGATCGGGGCCTTGCCAATGTGAAAGCACACGTCGTACCCGGGCCTCCACATCACCGGCGTCGAATACCGGGTCTACGACTAGCAGCAGTTCTGAGCCGTGCATAACTTCCCACAACAGACTTGAAAGGACCTCTGTATGTGGGAGATCGACTCAACGTACCCGTTGCTTAAGGACTTCAATGGGGAGATCGATCTGATCGCCTTGCTTCATGCCCAATCGCCGCAGCGTCCCGTCGCGCAGCTCGATCGCGAACAGGGAGGGGTAATGACTGTCGTAACGTTTGAGCCGGTAATCCGGGGCGTCCGGGTCCGATTCGACCTGCATTGCGTGCATCCAGACGATCTTGCCTTCGCTATCCAGGAACGCGATATCGATCGGCACCAGGCAGCGCCGCATCACGAACTGCCGGCGCTGGGCTTTTTTAAACATGAACAACATGCCCCCGTCGGCGGCGATCTCGGCCCGGTCTGACAGGCCCTGGAAGCGAGAATCGTCATCGAGCGCCAGCTCCAGGTGGAACGTCTCGCCCTTGATCGTCACGTCGAGCGTCTCAGGGCCGGCGGTATCTTCAGCACCGTTCTGGTCTACTGCCTCCGCCTGGGGCTGGTCGTCGATCGTTGATGTCTGCTCAATCACCCCGACCGGCTGCTTAGGGACTTCAGGCTTCGGCTCATCCTCCGACGAGCAGCCCGGGGCCCATAACAGCACCAGCCCTATCAGACACAGATTCACTCGCCATCCAACAGCCACGCTTCGTCCTCCTGGGTGAATGTCACCGGGTCTTTGCCCATGGTAGATAAGTCGAACCGGTCGGAGAATGCATCGGCCGACATCGGCTCGGGCTTATCCAAGATACCTGACCACGACGCGAGCAGCCCGATCACGCGCTCGGCTGTGACGCTTTGCTTGCGGTAGGTATCCAACCGCGTGTCGCCGTGCCGTTTGGCGAGCCGCCTCCCGTCGTGCCCCAGGACCAGCGGCAAATGGGTGTACGTCGGGACCGGCTCAAGCCCGAGCCGATCGTAGAGCAGCAGCTGCCTGCCGGTCGAGCGGATCAGGTCGTCGCCGCGCACCACCTGGGTCACACCCTGCCTGGCGTCATCGATCACCACCGCCAACTGATAAGCAGGCAGCCCGGCCTTGCTGGCGACGATGAAGTCGCCGACCTGGCCGTGCACGTCCACGACTTGTTTGCCGTGCAAGGCGTCATGGAACGTGATCTCGCCCGCCGGCACGAGGATGCGCCAGGCCTGGTGTGAATCCTTCAAGAGATCATCGCAATCATACACCTCGTCGAAGGTGTCCGATTCCGGCCGACACGTCCCGGGGTAGCGCAGCTCGTGCGAGTCATGCGGAGCGGACTGTGCCTTCTGGATGTCTTTGCGTGAACAGGTGCATGGGTACACCTCGCCGCTCTCCAGCAGGGAGCACAGAGCTGTGTGGTAGGGGGCCAGGTCGTGTGCCTGGTAATGCGGGCCTTCGTCCCAGTCCATCCCCAACCACCCGAGCAGGTCGATCGCTAACTTGTCGGCATCATCTTTGATCCTCGGCCCGTCCAGGTCCTCGATCCGCAGCACGATCCGCCAGCCGTTCTGCTTCGCCAGCGCCCAGTTGATCAGGAACGAGCGGGCATTGCCCAGGTGCAGCGCCCCGGTCGGCGACGGGGCCAGTCGTGTGACCCCGCGCTTGGCGGGCTTATCCGGCGTGGTTTCTGACGGCGTCATACTGTTGTATCGTATCCGCCATGCCCATCACCGTGCCAAACCCGCGTCACGACCCGATCCGATTGGCTGTCCTATTGAGCGGTGGGGGGACGACGCTGGCGAACCTGACCGGCAAGATCGCCGCCGGCGAGCTCAACGCCGAGGTCGCCGTCGCCATCAGCTCGAACCAGAAGGCCTACGACAAACTCACCGCCCGGGGTCTGGGTGTCACCGCCCACCTGATCGCACGCAAGGCCTACGACGACACCGCCGGCTTCTCCGAGGCCGTCTTCCAGATCATCGACGACACCGACGTGGACCTGGTCTGCCTGGCCGGGTTCCTGAGCCTGCTGAATATCCCGGATACCTACGCCTACCGCGTCCTGAATATCCACCCGGCCCTGCTGCCCGCCTTCGGGGGCAAAGGGATGTACGGCCACCACGTCCACGAGGCCGTCCTCCAGGCCGGCTGCAAGGTCTCCGGCTGCACCGTCCACTTCGCCGACCAGACCTACGACACCGGCCCGATCCTCGTGCAACGTACCTGCCCCGTCCGCCCGGACGACACCTCCGACACACTCGCAGCCCGCGTCTTCGAGCAGGAGTGCCTGGCCTACCCCGAGGCCATCAGCCTATTCGCTAAGGGGCCGATCACGATCGACGGCCGGATGACCGGTCCAGGATGACTAGAGCGTACTCAATCCAAATGTATCGCCTATGGGTGGCACATTTTGACCCGAAGGGCAACATGTGAGTGCAACACACGCTTTGCCGCTTCGCGGACAAAACGTGGCACCCGCTACAGTTGGATTGGGATTGCTCTAGCAGGTCTGATACGGGTCAAAGTGACCGCCTGATTATCCAAATCAGTACACAAATGTCGTTTAATCTCCTACTGATCCTAACACATATGTAATGTGTTTCTTATCAATTTTAGATTGATTACACAGGGATCATTACTACACTAGAACGCATCTAATTCGCCTTCTTATCTTGTGTGTCATCAATGGAGTGGAGAACATGACGTACTGTATTTGTCGTTCGACCCTACTCGCCGCATTGGCCTGCGGATCGGTTCTTGCTATCACGAACTCGGCGTCCGCCATCGTCATCACGCCCGACATCCAGGTCGAGGTGGGGCTCATGGGGAACACCCAGGTGCTTACCCCAGCGGCGATATCCAACGGGCAACCCGATCAGTACGATCTTGACGGCAGCATGATGATGCCCGGCATGTGGAACCTGACGTGGGACATGACCGTTGATACCGATCCATTCATCAACGGGGTCTTCGGCCTGACTAACATGTCGGGTTCGACACAAACCATGATCCTCAATGTTATTCTCCCGATTGCCCCGCCCGTGACTCCCAGCTCTTTGATCGGCGGGTCCGTCGGTGGTTCGGTCACCGACGCGAACAACGACGGCGTCGCCACCGTGGCCAACGCCGGCGGCATGCCCCTGTTCTTCGGTCAGATCGATGGCGCAAACGTCCTGCCCATCATCCCCTCGACTTACAGCTTCAACGCCCCGTTCGCCGGCGGCACCGCGAACATCCCCGCGACCAACGTCGGCCTGCCCGGCCCGACCATCCCCGGCCCCGCAGCCAACAACACCATCGGCATCAATCACACCTTCACACTGACCCCCGGTGACACCGTGGCACTGACCTCGTTCTTCATCGTCGAGGTCCCCGAACCGGCCAGCTTCGGCCTGGTCGCCTGCGGTCTGGCGCTGATCGGCTTTCGCCGACGCTAAGCCGTAGCAACACCATGAATCCCACACCCGGCCCCGCTCGCTCTAGCGGGGCTTTTTTATTTGGCTGCACATATCCCAGCAGAAGCGGCTCACAGAGTCGAAGCAGCCATCACCTAGACGTCACAACCGCTACCATCGGTATGGCTATGCATCTCGCGGTCCGGCCCAGTTGTTCAGCAGCAATCCGGACAGACCGATATCAACTAAATGGATCGATTCAGGCGTAAAAAACCCGCTCCGGACCTGGCCATGTCCGAGGACGGGCAGGACCCGCGCCGCGGTGCGCCACGGCAATCCACCGAAACGATCAACTGCCACCTCGGCGAGGTGATTGATATCTCCAGCACCGGTGTGCGCATCCGCTGCTCGGGCAAGCCCCCGTTCACGCCCGGCTCGGTCAGCATGATCACCTTCACCTACAACGGCGGGAAGCTCAAAGTCGGGGTCCAGGAACGGTGGCGCAAGCGCGTCGGCTGGCGGAACACGTACGAAGCCGGCCTGATGTTCGTCAAGAACTCGCCGAGCGTGATCAAAGCGATCGAGTCGCTTGTGAAGTTCGGCTTCTTGTGCCCCGACGCGGTAGAAGACGAGAATCCCAGGCCTCAGTCAAACGCGAAGCCCAAGACGAAGGTCAAGGTGTCGCTGTCGCTGCCGGACCACTACGCCATCCTCGGCCTAACGCCTGATGCCAAAGGTGAGCAGATCCACGCCGCCTACCGCACCATGGCCCGGCGGTTCCACCCCGACACATCCGATGCGCCCGACGCCGAGGCACGCTTTATCGACGTTTGCCAGGCCTACAAGGTCCTCTCCGACCCGCAGCAGCGCAAGACCTACGACCTGCGCCGCGCAGGCTGAATACCTCACATACGCTGAACTGATACACGAAGCGCCGCGACTCGTCGCGCCTCAGCCCCCGAAGCGCCCGGTCGAGATCAGCAGGGTGTAATCCAATGCCAGCTGAAAGACCGGATTGAATATCACGCTGGCGAACGAGAACATGAAGATGAACCCCAGCAGCATGATCCCCTGATGGGCCGGGTCGCTGATGAATGCCGCGTACTTCCTGTTGAAGTTCGCCACGATGTGTGAACCGTCCAGCGGGGGGATGGGCAGCAGGTTGAATACGCCCAGCACCGCGTTGATCGATCCGAAGACCCAGAGCAGCATCTTCAGATTCTCTTCGACCGGCGTATCGATCGGGCCCCCGAATCGCAGCCACAGCCCGAGCCCGGTCAATGCCGCAATCGACAGCATGAAGTTCGTCGCCGGCCCGGCAAACGCCACCCATGCCTCGGCATACTTGCCACGCATCCGGGTCGGATCGATCGGCATCTGCCCCCAGGCGATCCCGGCGATCAGCAGCGCCACAATCGAGAACGGTCCCATATGAATAAACGGATTCCCGGTCATGTGGCCGGTCCTGATCGGTGTGTTGTCCCCCAGCCGGATCGCCGCCCACCCGTGCGCCAGCTCGTGCAGCGTGATGCTGATCACCACGCTGATCACCGTGGCAAAAAAGAAGCTCTGGGTAGCTGGATCAAACGCTTTCTGGATAAAAAGGCTGCTGAACAATCGTTTTCCCTCTGGCCGAACGGCGTCACTTCTGCGACACTATGCCCCACGCCGGTATGGATGCCGGTTGATCCCCATGAACCGTCACAAGGATGAGACAAGGACATGATACCCCCCGCAAAGCACCTGTGTTCGGCGCTGGGCCTGTGCCTGCTCGCCGCGATCCTGTTGGCCACCCCCGGCTGCAAACGCGCCACGGTCGAGCCGCCCGACTACAGCCGGCCGCTGCCCCCGGGCATGAGCGCTCTGCGTCTGGTCACCGACCCGGCCCGCATGCCCGACCTGTCCGCCGCCGCACGCCAGATGACCGACCCCGGGTTCCAGCAGGCCCTGGCCGGTAGCCTGGAGTGGTACGACATCCCCTCGACCCAGGACTTCTTCCCCGTCGCCGGGATCAGCCACGTCCACGCCCATACCTCCGCCTACGCCATGCAGCAGATCGCCCAGGCCGGCGGCGTGCTCAATCAGCTGCAAAGCGACTTCGACGTCTACGAATCCGTCGGCTACGACGGCTCGGGCATCGTCTTCTACACCGGGTACTACAGCCCCGTCTTCAAGGCCTCACGCACCCGGTCGCCCGGCTTCAACTACCCGCTCTACCAAAGGCCCGCCGACCTCAGCTCCGACCCACGCACCGGTGAGGTCATCGGCAGCTACCCGTCGCGTTCGCAGATCGAGGACGCCGGCATGCTCGCCGGCACGGAACTGGTCTATCTCCCAAGCCGGCTCGACGCCTACATCGTCCAGGTCAACGGCTCGGCCAAACTCGAGATGACCGACGGCTCGGTCATGTACGTCGGCTTCGCCGCGACCAACGGCCACGAGTACACCAGCATCGGCCGTGAGCTTGTTAAGGACGGCAAGATCAGCGCCGATCGCCTGAGCCTGCCCACCCTCCGGGCCTACTTCCAATCCAACCCCGGCGAGTTGGACGGGTACATCCGCCGCAACGACCGTTTCGTCTTCTTCCGGGAATACTCCGGCGACACCTGGCCGGCCGGCTCACTGGGCTTTAAGGTCACGCCGCGCCGCTCCCTCGCCACCGACAAGGCGATCTTCCCCCGCGGCTGCGTCGTGCTGGTCACCACCGACCGCGGCCCCAGCGGCGGCTGGGCGCTGCCGTCTGCCCAGCTTATGCTCGACCAGGACACCGGCGGCGCGATCCGTGCCCCGGGGCGTGGTGATATCTACTTCGGCATCGGGCCCAGCGCCGAATCCAACGCGGGCCGACAGGCCGCCGAGGGACGCATGTATTATCTGCTGCTCAAACGCGACCGCGTCCAGGCGTGGTACGACCGGATGATGACCCAGCCATAATCCGACTCAATCAATCCATCAGGTCCGGGGCAAACCCTCTGCGCATGGTGTTTTCGCAGACGGCTCGTGGTTCGACGAACTGCATCAGGTAGTCGTCACCGCCTGCCTTGGAGCCGATGCCGGAGAGGCCGAAGCCGCCGAAGGGTTGTCGGCCGACCAGCGCGCCGGTGTTGGGGCGGTTCAGATAGAGGTTGCCGACGCGGAACTCTTTGACAGCCCGCTCGAGGTGGCTGGGCGTCCGGCTGAACAGGCCGCCGGTGAGTTTGTATGCCGTGCTGTTCGCCACGGTGAGGGCCTCGTCGAAGGTCTTGACGCGGATGACCGCCAGGACGGGCCCGAAGACCTCCTCATTGGCGAGCCGATGGTGCGGCTGGATGCCGCTGAAGATGTGCGGGCCGACGTAAGGCAATACCTCCGTGTCGGTGGGCAGGCCCGCGGGGACCGACATCGCCAGGGCTTCACGGCCCTCCGATCGACCGATCTCAACGTAACGACGAACCTTCGCCGCGGCGTCGGCATCGATGACCGGGCCGATATCTGTGTTTGGGTCCACCGGGTCCCCGATGACCAGGGACTTTGATGACGCGACCAGACGCTCCAGGAAGGCGTCGTGGATGCTGTCCAGCACGATGGCCCGGCTGCACGCTGAACACTTCTGCCCGCTGTAGCCGAAGGCAGAGTCACGCACACCGATCACGGCCTCGTCGAGGTCGGCGGAGGCGTCGACGATGATCGCGTTCTTGCCACCCATCTCGCAGATCACTTGCTTCACGTGACCCTGCCCGTCAGGGGTCTGGCCGGCGGCCTGTACGATGTCGAGCCCGACCGCTTTGGACCCGGTGAAGGCGATCAAGGCGACACGCGGGTCGCGGACCAGGGCTGCGCCGACGGTCTCGCCCACGCCGGCGATGAATGAGAGCACATCGTGCGGGGCGCCGGCCTCCCAGAAGATGTCGCACATAACCTTCGCGATGCTCGGCGTCTGCTCGGCGGGCTTGACGATGGCGGTGTTCCCCGTGACCAGCGCGGCGGCGGTCATCCCGCAGCAGATCGCCAAGGGGAAGTTCCACGGGCTGATGACGACCGCGACACCGCGGGGTTGATGCCATTGGAGGTTGAGCTCGCCGACAAACCGGCCCAGGCGCTTGGGCTCGAACAGCGAGACCGCCTGCCGGGCGTAATACTCGCAGAAGTCGATCGCCTCGCAGACGTCGGCGTCCGCCTCACGCCAGGGCTTGCCGGCCTCGCGGAGGACCAACCCCGCCAGTTCATCTCGCCGTTGGCGCATGATCGAGGCGGCCTGCGTCAGGACTTTGGCGCGTTTGATCACGTCGGTGTCACGCCAACTGAGAAAAGCCTCTTCCGCCCGTGTGACCGCTTCCGATGCCTGCTCGACGGTCGCATCGTTGGCAACGGGGGTGACTGCAACGTTCTTAATCGTGGAAGCAAACGGCTGCCGCTGGTCCGCGTCGACAAAGTCGCGCAGAGGCTCATTGAAGAACGGCCCACCGTCGCCGACACCTTCGACGCTGCGTGAGAGGGCGTGCTTCTGCGCGGCCTGATCGATGCGCTCGTGGCCGGGATCGGGAGCGACATCGGGAAGGGGGGGCGCGAGCAGCTGCTCATCGGACGCGCCCTGAACAAACCCGAGCCTGAGCCAGGACTGGTTGGAGGAGTTTTCCAATAGCCGGCGGACCAGGTACGCCATACCGGGGATCATCTGCCCGACGGGGACGTACTCCCGGACCCGCACGCCCTGTTGAATCAGCGCGGTCTTGATCGGGTCGGCCATGCCGGTGAGCATCTGGACCTCGATCGCCTCGGTAGGCAGCCCCGCCGATTCGACATGGGCCAGCGCCGAAGCGATCGAGCGCAGGTTGTGTGAGCCTAATGCGAGTTTGACGCCGCCCTCGTCCGTAGTCCGGGGGGTTGTTTCAATCAACTTTGCGGCCACACGCTCAAAGCACGCGTCGGTATCCACCTTCCGGCTCCAGACCGGGATCGGCCAGCCCATCTGCTCGGCGTGGATCGTCTCGTAATCCCAGTAAGCTCCCTTCACGAGCCGCACGGTGATCTGCCGGCCGGTCTTGCGTGACCAGTCGATCAGCCGCTGTGCGTCGCCATCAGCGCTGCGCAGATAGGCCTGTAACGCCAGCCCCGCATGGAACGGGTACCGCTCGCAGCAACGCATAAACAAGTCGAGTGTGAGGTCTTTGAGTTCGTGCTGCTCGATGTCAAAGTTCACGAACACGCCCCGGTCGGTCGCGGCTCGCAGGATGGGGTCCAGCGATTCGATCAGGCTGTCAATGACAGCGTCCGGTGCGATGGGATCGCACTTGGCGGCAAGGGAACTGATTTTGACCGAGACGTTGGTGCGCGGGATGGCCCCGAGGTGGTCGGACTCGATCAGCGGGTTGGCGGGCCAGGCATCGGTCGTGTCCGGCAGATTCCGGATCAGGTCCATGTATCGCTCGCGTGATTGATCGGCCTCGGGCCGGCTGATGCAGGCCTCGCCCAGCAGGTCGACCGAGAACCCGACGCCCGAATCCCAGCGCTTGCGGAGCATCGGCAACGCGGACTCGGCATCCGTGCCGGCGATGAAACGTTTGGCCGTGGCGGTGATCTGGCTGGCGACGGTCTTGGCCAGAGCGCCCTTCATCATCCCGCCGGCGCGCAGGCCAAGGCCCAACCCCGGAGGCAGGTTCACACCGGGCTGTGTCAGGTAGTCCGTCAGGTGTGCGTGGACCAGTTCCGGCGTCGAAAGCACCGGGAACACGTCCGTGAATCTAAACAGCTGCGCACGGAAGCCCTGGTCGGCCATCGCCCAGTCCATGAGCTTGTCAGATAGTGCCGGCCCGGGTGCTGCGCGGGTAGCGCTAAGCAGCGCTGAGCCGATCTGCCGGACGTGCTGCTCGTGAGACGTATCGCCGGTCCTGATGTTTGAAGTTTTACGACGCCGAGAAAAAACGCTCATAAGTGCCTCGCACAATGTCGTATTGCTTGTAGACCCATTGGCAGTATAGGGCATGGGTCTGGGATGTTATACAGCACCCAAAAGGCCGCCGTGCCTTTTCCTTGTGTTTCCCTTACACTCCTCACCCATGCAGAGGTTGATTATTACCCTGGATGGACCCGCCGGTGCAGGCAAGTCCACCGTCGCCTGGCGGCTGGCCAAGCGTCTGGGCCTGGAGTTCCTCGATACCGGGGCGATGTACCGGGGCCTGAGCGCCAAATGTGTCGAACGCGGGATCGATCCGGTCGAGGAAGACTACGCCGTGGTCGAGCTGGCCCGCAATTGTGAGTTCCGCTTCAACTGGCAGCACGATCCGCCGCGCCTGAGTGTCGGCGGGACGGATGTGACAGACCGCCTGCGTGATACCGACGTGACCGGACAAGTTTCCGACGTCGCCGCGATCGGGGCTGTGCGTCAGGTCATGGTCCGGGAGCAGCGCCGGATGGGCAGAGAGCACCCGCGACTCGTCACGGAAGGGCGGGACCAGGGCTCGGTCGTGTTTCCGGAAGCCGAGGTCAAGTTCTACCTGGACGCCTCGACCAACGTCCGCGCCAAACGCCGGGCCGACCAACTCAAAGACGCCGGCAAGAAGGTCGATCTCGAACAGATCCGGGAGAACATCCTGGAGCGCGACCGCAAGGACTCCAGCCGGAAGGACGCGCCGCTGATCTGTCCGAAGGATGCCCGGCGGATCAACACGTCGGAGATGACGCTTGATGAGGTCATCGACCTGCTCGAGAAGTATGTGCACGAAGCGGTGGGGCAGGCGCTGTGATCAGAAAATTCAAACAACGCCAACCCGGCGCATCAATCCTGCGCATCCTGTTCTGGCACGTGATGCACCTGATCTGCTACCTGTACTTCATCCCGATGTACCGGTACCGCGCCTTCGGCCGGCACAATATCCCCGAGACCGGCGCGGTCCTGCTGGTCAGCAACCACCAGTCGTTCTTCGATCCCGTGATCGTCGGGCTGGCAAGCTCGCACCGGCAGTTCGCGGCGCTGGCGCGTTCGACGCTGTTCGACGCCCACCCGGTCTTCGCCTGGCTGATCCGCATGCTCAACGCCATCCCTGTTTCGCAGGGCGAGTCCGATGTCGCCGCCATGCGCAAGTGCATCGCCGAACTTGAAAGAGGCCAGGCCCTGCTCATCTTCCCCGAAGGTTCGCGTACGGAGACCGGGGAGGTCCAGCCGTTCGAGACCGGGACCATGCTCCTGATCAAGCGTGCCAAGCCGCTGGTGCTGCCGGTGGCGATCGAAGGCGCGTTCGATGTCTGGAAGCGCGGCAGCAAGCCCAGGCCATGGGGCCGGATTGCCGTGAGCTATGGCAAACCCGTCCCGGCTGAAGACATCATCGCCATGGGCGCCGACCAAGGCCTCGCCCACCTCCGCGACGAAGTCGACAGCATGCGCCAAGACCTTGCCGTAAAACTCGGCCGCCCCCAAGCCCCAAGCCCCAATCCCTAAAAGCCCAACCCCGCCTGCTATACTGCCTACCATTCACATCGCGGTAAGTATCATCAGGGCAGGCCTATGCAGACATTACTGATCGCACTTGGAGCCGGCGTCGCCTTCCTCATCGCCTACCACACCTACGGCCGATGGTTAGGCTCCAAGATCTTCAACCTCACCGCCGACCACGTCTGCCCGTCGCACCGGCTCAACGACGGCAAGGACTACGTCCCCTCGCCTAAAGCGATCGTCTTCGGCCACCACTTCACCAGCATCGCCGGCACCGGCCCGATCGTTGGGCCCGCCATCGCCGTGATGTGGGGCTGGGTCCCCGCGCTGCTCTGGGTCGTCTTCGGCAGCATCTTCATCGGCGCGGTCCACGACTTCGGGGCGCTGGTGGTGAGTCTGCGCAACAACGGCCAGACCGTCGGCGACATCGCCGGGCGCCTACTGAATAAGCGTGTCCGCCTGTTGTTCCTGCTGGTCCTGTTCATGGCCCTGACGATCGTGCTCGCCATCTTCGGGCTGGTCATCGCGGCCGTCTTCAAGCAGTACCCGGCCAGCATCTTCCCCTGTGTGATCCAGATCCCGATCGCCGTCGCCATCGGGCTGTGGCTTCACAAGAAGGGCGTCAACCTGACGATCCCCTCGATCATGGCGCTGGCCGTGATGTACCTGAGCGTGATCTACGGCAACGACGGCTGGCTGGGCGACATCAACGGCTGGCTCGCGTCACAGGCGATCATGACCTGGGTCATCGTTCTGCTGATCTACTCCTACATCGCCTCGGTCCTGCCGGTCTGGACGCTCCTGCAGCCGCGCGACTACATCAACAGCCTGCAGCTACTCACAGCGCTGGGCCTGATCATCGTCGGCCTGATCACCGCCGCTTTCATCGGCGGCGCACCACCGGTCGAAGGCGCAGCCCGCCAACCCCTCGAGGTCGTCGCCCCCGCCTTCGACTTCGACCCGGCCGAGGCCCCGCTGATCTTCCCGTTCCTCTTCATCACCATCGCCTGCGGCGCGATCTCCGGCTTCCACTGCCTGGTCAGCTCCGGCACCAGCAGCAAACAACTCGAACAAGAACCCGACGCCCGCTTCGTCGGCTACGGCTCCATGCTCACCGAAGGGTTCCTCGCCACCATCGTCATCCTCGCATGTGTCGCGGGGTTGGGATTGGGGATCAATGCCCCTAGGGTTGACTACCCAATAACCAAAGCTAATGACTATAGGTATGTAGGACCTGACGGTGTAGTCTATGAAGTAAATCAAAGGTGGAATATTGATCCAGCGGATCCTGACCGTCCGTTTGCTGTTTTTGGCATGTCAGGTGAAGACCAGGCTTCAGAAAAGCCATTAGAATCTGGAGGTGGTGTGTTCTTCACCACTGACAATGGGTTATTCATTACGCAGGCTGATTCCGGATTGATAGACAAGGCTGCCATTGCACATCGTGCGGCATGGCATACGCGCTACGCATCCTGGTCTTCCGCGCAAGGACTCGGCGCCAAGGTCGGTGCATTCGTCGATGGGGCCGCGAACTTCCTAACGTCCATGGGCATCAAGTGGGAGATCGCGGTGGCGTTGATGGGGGTGCTGGTGGCGTCGTTCGCGGGGACGACACTGGACACGGCCTGCCGGCTGCAGCGCTATGTCGTGCAAGAGTTGGCGGCGACATTCCTGCCTAAGCGAGGGCCGCGCGATTGCCCGGAGTGCGGGTATGACCTGACGAATAACGTCTCGGGCAAGTGCCCGGAGTGTGGGTGGGAGATCGACCCGCAGCGCCTGAGCGAGCCGCGACGTGCCGACGCGCCCCCGGAAGTCCGCGGCGACACGCCGCGGCTCGCCCCATTCAATCCATTCACGTGGTTAAGAAATAAACACGGCGCGACGCTTTTCGCGATCACGATCGCGATGGCCATGGCGGCCATGCCGCCGGGGGGGACACAGGCTTCGCTATGGGACGCGATGTTCAATGGCTACACGACGGTCGGGCAGGGCGGTAATATCAGCCTGGTCGGCTCTTACTGGCAAGACCCCGGTCTCTACGCGACCTGGCACTGGATCGAGCAATATGGCGGCAAGGGCGGGATGATCCTCTGGCCGATGTTCGGGGCGACCAATCAGCTGCTCGGCGGTCTGGCGTTCCTCGTCATCGGCTTCTACCTCTGGCGGCGCAACAAGCCCGTCTGGTTCCTCGCGCTGCCCATGCTCTTCATGCTCATCATGCCGGCCTGGGCGATGAGCTGGCAGCTGTTCATCGGCAGCGCCGACCACCCGGCGTGGATCACGGCCGACAATCCCAACTACGTCCTGATCGTCATCGCCATCGCGACGCTCCTGCTCGAAGCCTGGATGGTGATCGAGGCGATCCTGCTCTGGCCGAAGGTCAAGGGCGTATTGGAGCAGGCGCTGCCGGGTAACGAGGGGGCTGCACCGGCCACGGCCACGGAACCCGCCGGCCCCGACGCGGGCATGAACTGCTAACCACAAAACCAAGACCCCATCGCCTTACAAGGAGTCGCAATACCCCACACACATAAGATCGTATTTATACTAAATATTATATTGAATGCGGTATGCCGCCATGTTCAATTATCCCATCACGCTCCGGCATGCCGAGACCAGCCGACACCCAGGGCACGAACGATTAAAATGCCTGTATACAAACTCCGCCCTGCAGGATACCGCCGTATCGCTCGCCAACCGAACGCAGTTGATCTATCCTATGTGTTGGCCTGTCGAATGGTTAGGAGCGACACATGGTTCGGAACATCATCGGGATTGTCTGTCTGGCACTGCTGGTTGGCGGCTGTACATCGAATCTGAAGCCGGTGTCGGCCCGGGTGGACTCGGTGCGGATCGACGAGCAGACCGCTGAGGGCGTCCGCGTGCTGGTGACCGTGGTGGCGGAGAACCCTAACGACGTCCCGCTGCCGGTCGTCCGTGCGAAGTACGAGGTCGATCTGGCGGGTGCTGAGCCATTCAAGTTCACCGACCTGCCCGCGGTGTCTGTGCCCGCCAACGGGGTGCAGACCGTGACGCTCCCGGCCGCGCTGGCAAAGGGCGGCGGCGATGCGGCCGGCACGAGCTACCGGGTCAGCGGCGGCCTGATCTATGAACCCCCGGGCGAGATCCGCAAGCTGATGACCGAGTACGGCATCCCGTTGCCCTCGGCGTCGTTCAAAGACGAGGGCACCCTGCCGTAACACGCCCATGGATGATAGGCCGCGACAAGTCGCGGCGCTTCGTATGTGATTTTCACATCAAGGTCCGACTGATCCCCGATCCCTGAACCCTGCCCCCACGCATCCCATGCCCGACGACCGTCGATATCTCATCCCGTTCCGCGCGACGCTGCTGCCGCAGATCTTCACCGACACGCTGGTGATCGGTGGGGGGGTGGCGGGTTATCGTGCGGCGATCACGGCCCGTGAACACGGCGACGTTATCATCGCGGCCAAGGGCGGGATCAAGGATTCCAACACCTACTACGCACAGGGCGGTGTCTGCGTCGTGATCGACGAGAACGACAGCGACGACAGCCACGTGCGCGACACGATGGTGGCCGGGGCCGGGCTGTGCGACGAGCCGATCGTCCGGCAGGTCGTGCAGGGCGCGAGGCCTCGGATCGACGAGCTGATCGACTGGGGCATGAAGCTGGATAAGGACGGCGACCGGCTCGCGCTGGGCACGGAAGGGGGGCACAGCCACCCGCGCATCGTCCATGCCGACGGCGACGCGACCGGCAAGGCGCTGGCGGTGACGCTGGACCAGCAGGTACGCCGGCTCGACCGCATGCGGCTGTTCGACCACTGCTTCGTGCTGGACCTGATCACGCTGGACGGCACACCCCCGCAGTGCCTGGGCGCGATCACGCACCACCCGAAGTACGGCCTGCAGGTCATCTGGGCACAGGCCACGATCCTCGCCACCGGCGGGGCGGGGCAGGTCTACCGCGAATCGACCAACCCCAGCGCTTCGACCGGCGACGGACTCGCTATGGCTTACCGGGCGGGCGTCGAGGTGGCGGACATGTCGTTCGTGCAGTTCCACCCGACCACGCTGTATATCGCCGGTGCGAGCCGTGCGCTGATTTCCGAAGCGGTGCGCGGCGAAGGCGCGCTGCTGATCGACCGCAACGGCCACCGCTTCATGCCCGACTACGATGAGCGGGCCGAGCTCGCCCCGCGCGACATCGTCTCACGCTCGATCCTCAAGCAGATGGCGGCGACCAACCACACCCACGTCTACCTCGATGTCCGCCACCTCGGCAAAGACAAGTTTGCCACACGCTTCCCGGGCATCGACCGGGTCATCCGGCAGTTCGACATCGACCCCGCTGCGCAGACGATCCCGATCCACCCCTCGGCTCACTACATGGTTGGCGGTGTGCGTACGGACGAAGTCGGCCGGACCAATATCCAGGGGCTGTACGCCGCCGGCGAAGTCGCGTGTACGGGGCTGCACGGCGCGAACCGCTTGGCAAGCAATTCGCTGCTCGAGGGGCTGGTCTTCGGCGAGTCGGCGGGGCGCGTCTGCGGCGAAGTGATCAACGGCGAAGGCGGACGCACACCTTACAAGATCATCTCCGACATCCGCCCGAGTGACCGCTCGGAGTTGGACCTGGCCGACGTCCGTTCCAGCCTGCGCAGCGTGATGTGGCGGCACGTCGGGATCGAACGCCAGGGCGAGCGCCTCGACGAGGTCGCTGAGATGTTCGACTTCTGGTCGCGCTACACGCTGGACAAGATCTTCGACGACCGCGCCGGCTGGGAGGTACAGAACCTCTTAACCGTCGGCTCGCTGATCACCCGTGCCGCAAGACAGCGCACCGAAAGCCGCGGCTGTCACTACCGGCTCGACCACCCCGAGCCCGACGAAGCCCAGCGCCAACACATCCTCTGGGAGCGCGGCTCAGCCGGACCGACCGCCATCCCCGTCGCCGACGCGCCGCAGCCGACAGCGTAGCGGTGTCTGGCTATCTTGCCGTCGCGGGGTTCCATTGATCTACATGATTGTCTTCGTCATAAGTATCTGTCAGCGCCGTGTTCTTGGCATGGCCGTCGGCGAAGACGGTGTTGGTTGATGTGCCGTGGCGCGTCAGGCCTAATCCGTCGCCGGGGGCGCTTCGGCCGAGTTTCCAGAAGTGGGCCATGACGTGGTCGATGCCGAACTCCCCGCCGCCGACCTCGCCGAACAGGACCGTCGCGCTGGGCAGGGGGATATCGGTGGTCATATGCCACGTCTTGCCGTCAAGCACGACTGCCTCGCCGGGGTCGGAGGCGGTTGGGCTCAGCTCGAAGTAGACGTTCTTGCCAAAACTCAGGTGCGAGTTCGGCGGGGCATATGCCGGTTCCTGGACGTCGCGCTCGTCTTCAGGACAGCGATAGTGCGTCGCTCGCAGCTGCAGCAGTTCGGGGCTTGAGAAGATATTGATGCTCAGCGGTTTCCGCGCAAACGAGCTGTACCCTAGGTACGGCCCGAGCTGAACGTCCCACGCCGCGACCGGATTGGCCACACTGAACGAGTGCAGGCTCGGCGGGTAGCATTCATCCTGATCGGCGGTGTACATCGTCATCGCCCGGCCGACACTTTGCATCTTGGTCATACACTGCATCCGCCGGGCGACCCTGCGTGAAGCGCCCAGTGCCGGCAGTAGTACCCCGATCAACAGTGCAATGATCGCGATCACGACCAGCAGTTCGATCAGCGTGAAACCGCCTGTCTGGTTTGCGCTACCGCGCATAGCGCCCCCTCCGCCCCGCATATCCAAGCCCCAACACCATCCACAACAACCCACATGACGGCTCCGGCACCGCCGAGACACCTTCCGGGGGCTGGGGCGGGGGCGTGCCGGTGTTCCAGTGGTTCAGCACCAAGTCCAGGTCATCCAGTCCAACGAATCCGTCACCGGTCGGGTCACCAGTCAGCGGATCGCCCTGCGCGGTGGACTGGTTCCAGTGGTTCAGCACCAGGTCCAAGTCGCTGAGGCCAACGAAGCCGTCGCTGTTCAGGTCGCCGTGCAGGGTTTGGATGGTGTTGGTGAACTCAAAGGTCACCTGGGCCGGCGTGTATGTCGTATTCAACACGCCCAGCGCATCGCCGACGAAGACCTCGTAGGTGGCGAAGTAATCACCGGGCTCGGTCACGGCGTACCAGTTGTGCACCATCGACCCGGGCCACGACCAGATATCGCTCGAGCCGAACGTCTGGAAGACGGGGATCATGGATTGGTCTGCCGGGTCGGGGATGCCGGTGCCGTTGTCCTCTGCCCAGCCGCCTTCAAAGGTCTGCAGGCCTTCGGATTGATCGACCACACGTATCCAGATCAGATCGCCTTGCAGGTCGAAGGGGAACAGCGCGGTCCAGCCGAACTGTGCGTTGTACCCCTTGCCGTTGAGCACAGAGAAGGGGGCCTCGAACGCGTCCGGCCCGATCATCACGGGGATCAATCCCGGATCGTCTTTGTAGACAAGCACCTGATTACTCGTCACGCCGATATTGACATGGCTCATCAGCCCGCCGAGCGTCTGCCCAAGGGCCCCGCTGCAGATCAGCAGCAGGACGCCAAGGGCAAACACGGTCGGCCGGGTGACAAGCGTGATGGCTGTATGCAACATCATCGCTTTCCTTATCGCTTGTTCTCTAGAATGAATCGTTCGCGAACGCGACGTCCTCGGCCAAGCGCTGACATCCCACAGAGCATCAACACCGACAGCGTCGCCGGCTCGGGTATGTAGGTCACGGTCACATCAGCCGGGGTATACCCGCCGTCCGCCGCACCGGTCTCGGCATCGCCGACGTAAACCTGATATGTCACGTCGTACTGCCCGGGCGTGGTGGTGGCGTACCAGTTGTGGACCATGATGCCCGAACCGCTTGCCGGGAACGGTGGGGCGGTCAGCCCTGCCACAACGTCGGGATCGAACCACTTCCACGCCTGCCCGCTTCCCAGGATCGGATCAAGCGAATGAGCGCTCATAGGCAATAGCGCCGACATCACGCCCTGCCCACCTTCATACACTTCCAACACGCCCGGCCCGGTCACCGACAGCGTCTTGATCCATACCGCCAACCCACTGGGCACGGTCCAGCTGCCAGCGTCCGTGGTCATCCAGCCGAGCTGCGCATTGATGTGTTTACTGTTGAGCACGGTCCAGTCGGGCCCACCGGTGCCGGACTCGTCGGTATACACCGGACGGCCATCCGGGGACAGGAACTTCATCGGCAACACGGGCGTATTCCCCGAGGGGGCCATGCCTGGGTTCAGATGGACGATCACCTCGTTCGAGGCGTTGATGGATACCTCCCCGTGGAGCATCCCCAACTCACCGGCCTGCCCGCCGACCATCCCGGGATTCGGCGGGATGACCGAAGCGTATGAACTCACACTTGCCAACATCATCACAACAGCAGCTAGCGCCACCGACCGGCGGCGCAAGAAAACTAACATCGAAGTCTCCCTTCGCAATCACTTAGTTAAGTCAATCGATCCTGAGGGGCCGGACTAGAGCTCTTTGCGTGATAACTTACTGCCCCTGTATGTCATCCCCGCGCAGGCGGGGATCCATGCCTTTGGACTTCTAAGAAGACTGGATTCCCGCTTGCACGGGAATGACGGGAAATAATCACGCAATGTGCTCTAACAGCGCACGGCCCACACCACGCAGACGCAACACCGAGCGACTCGGTGTGCGAAACACATCCATAGATTCATGTAGATGCAGGATCAGGCGACCGGTGGCGCCCGGCCAAGATAGGTCTGGGATGCGGGGATCGATTCAACCGCCGCCGGCTCGGGCCAAGGCAGGACCTGCACCAGTTCCAACGGCCGAGGGGCGAAGTCCGGCGAGGGGGGCACGTCCAACACACCCGTCAAGTAACAGATCGCGCAGTGTGTCACGGGAGCCCCGGGCCCCTCGTCCGACGGTTTGTTAGACGACGGGCAGCACGAGCCGTTGGTCCCCATGATCTCGGCTAACGGGCAGGGCTCGTTGACCTTACTCGCCGCAGCCGAACGCGTCTGACCACTCCCGGTTCCGCCCGGCAGCAGCACCAGCCCGCGCTTGTGCCCCGGCACGATCACGCCGAACCACAGCGCCAGCCAAACCACCGCGAGTTTTCGGAATGTCTCCGGCTGCATTGACCTTAACCTTGTGAGAATGATAGACCATCCATGTCACCCGACCAACTCCCCACTCGCGCAGGTGATACACGCACACACCCCAAGCCCCACACCTCGCTCCTCGCTCCTTCCGCTCCACACCCCATGCCCCATGCCCAGACCTTCAACTCACCGACCACAACCGCTTGCAGACCATACTTTAAAATTATATTTATGATAAATATTATTTATAGGTTATACATGCTCAAGGTTTCAGGGTAGAAGCAGAGAGTACGGGTGAGGGCAACAATGAGGATGGGGGCAAGGTAGAGGTAGAGGGAGTGGTAAAGACAGAGGCGGACGGAGATGAACGCTCTGAGTAGTAGTGCCACCCGTATAGCCGTGCTGCCCCACACTTCCGCTTCCGCTACGATACGCCCATGAGCATGCGAAAGGTCAACGACGTCTACCTCGCCGACACCGCCCGTGTCATGGGCCATGTCAAGCTGGGCAAGGACGTCAGCATCTGGTATGGCGTGACCGTCCGCGGCGACATCGCACCGATCACGATCGGGCAGGGCACCAATATCCAGGAGAACGCCGTCGTCCACGTCGACACCGGCGTCCCCAACCAGATCGGCGAGAACATCAGCATCGGCCACGGCGCGATCATCCACGGGGCCAAGGTCGGCGACGGCTCGCTCATCGGCATGGGGGCCGTCCTGCTCGGCGGGTCCGTCGTCGGCAAGAACTGCCTCATCGCCGCCCGTGCCCTGGTCACCGAGAACACCACCATCCCCGACAACTCCGTCGTCATGGGCGTCCCCGGCAAGGTCGTCCGGCAAGTCACTGACGAACAACTCAAGATGATGCACGACAACGCCAGACACTACGTCCAGGCCGCCCGGCACCACCACGAAAACCCCGATGACGCCACCACCCGCCCGTGGGGCTGTGAAGCTGTCAGCACCTAACCCTAAACCACCCGCGCCCGCGTTGCGGGCGGGCTATTGAATACCAACAACCAATAATCACTCTGACCAACCACCAGCCACCAATCACCAACCACCACCGCCTATGCATCTTTTCCCCGCAATCGATATCCGTCACGGCCAAGTCGTCCGCCTCACGCAGGGTGACTACGACCGACAAACCACCTACGAAGCCGACCCTGTTGATCAGGCCAAGCGCTTTAGAGATGCCGGCGCGACCTGGCTGCACATGGTCGACCTGGATGGCGCACGCACCGGCAAGCTGACCCACGCCGGGCTGTTTGAGAATATCTGCACGCAGACCGGGCTGAAGGTCGAGATCGGTGGGGGGGTGCGAAGTGAATCCGTCATTGACACCCTGCTTAACGCCGGCGTCACCCGCGTCGTCGTCGGCACCGCGGCGCTGAAGAACTGGCCGTGGTTCGAGGCGATGATGGGCAACCCCACCTACCGCGGCCGGCTGGTCCTAGGTCTCGACGCCAAGCAGGGCCGGGTCACCACCGACGGCTGGGAGCAGACCAGCGAACAGACCGCGCTCGACATCGCTAAGCAAGTCACCGACTGGCCGCTCGCCGCCATCGTCTACACCGACATCGCCACCGACGGCACGCTCAAAGGCCCTAACATCGAAGCCACCCGCGAAATCGCCGAGGCCACCGACGTCCCCGTTGTCGCCTCCGGCGGCGTGGGCACACTCGAACACCTGATCGCCCTGCGTGACTTACCCATCCAGGGCGCGATCGTCGGCAAAGCCCTCTACGAAAACGCCTTCACCATCGACGAAGCGATCGAAGCCTTCGAGCGGTAGTAACACGCAGCACCCACACGGAGCGACGCGACTTGTCGCGCTGACACACCATGACCGAAGAGATTGAAGAACAGTACGACGATCAGGACGACAACCCGCTGCAGGGCTACTTCGATTGGCAGGTCACCACGCTCTTGCTCGCCTACGACCTGACCGACCCGATCCCGGCAAGCAACCCCGCCGCCGCGGAAGACCGGCGTATCAAGACCGAGCAAGAGGTCCGCGACTTCTCGCTCGCTGTCGTCCCCGAGATGTACCAGAACGACCCGACCCTCGACTGGCCGCCGGAAGTCATGATGGCGATCACCCGTGCGACGTTCGACCGCGTCAACGAGATCACACAGCTACCGGGTGCGTGAGCCGGCCAAAGACCACCGAGGGCTTATCGGACCTTGGGCGGATGCCGCGCTATGACTTCGGTGCACGCTTGAGGTGTTGCCGGAAACCATTACCCGCCCACACCCCCGGGGACAGGTATTGACGCTGTCGATGATTTTGAGATCACTGATTTTCTGTATCAATCGAAACGTAAATGATGGCGCCGGTTGTGCCGCCAATGACTATGCTGGTATTTCGGATACGCCTGAATGAATTGTCTCGATGTGCCTCGCGCATGATCTGCCTTGCTTGGCTAGGTGTTACGCTTGTTGTTTTGGCATATTGAGCGACACGCTCGATCATGCGAGCCATGTCGTCATACCGAAGCTCTATACCCAATCCGATATCTTCTCCAAAGCAGGTTAATACCTGTGTTGGAACCCGGTGTTTTAAGCCATTGAAAATAAGTTGATCTTCGGGTATCCGATACGCTCCGGATCGACCACTGCTTGGGAAAACCAGCGATCTCGAGGTTTCGTTGTGGCTTACAGAGTGCCCAAGCATAATCACCATTGCGTTATCGCGACTTGCTTGATCTAGTGCATCGTTGATTTCTTTGTAGTCGCCATATTTGCTTAAGTCAGGTATCAGTGTGAGCCTATCGACGGAATCTCTGAGGATCGTTGTGGCCCGAGCCAGATAATCCAAGTCGTTAACAGACGCTTCATGCCCGAAGACCTGGAGATACTCTGTAGCATTCTGCGGGATTACCCCAATGACATGGACTTTTTGATACTTCGCTCGATACAGCCTGTGGATTGATCTGGCATCAATAAGCCAATCGAACGAGTGGGCTTTGACCAAATCCTCGGGAAATCCCTCTCGAAGTTCCTTCGCGACGGCTTGTAAATCGACTTCTGGTGAGGGTGCGATATCCAGAGCTTCTAGCAACTCTCTTGGCGAAACACGAGGATTATCCGAAGCCAGGCGTTGGGCGAATTCAAGCTGAGACAGGGTGATTTGACCATCTCGCCCTGGTCCCCCGACTTCCTGCCATACCATTCTGGAATTCGAGAATACTGCCTGTATTCTAGGCATCAAGCCTGCGTCTATTAAGGAATCAACTTGCTCTTGGTTGTAACCTGCAAGTGCGAGCCACGCTATTTTTGCAGAGTATTTATTTTTTGACGTCAAGAGTTCGAGGCTATTCCAGTTAATTCGCGGGAGCGGCTCACCCTCTAATACCGTACTGGGGAAATCGGCTAGCGATTCAATAACCCGCCGGTGAGACGGTAGAGGGGGACGAGTAGGTGGTGCAATACCGTTTGGTAAATCAATTATTTTGTGAGGCCGGACTGAAGCAATCTCGTCGCATTGACGCAGTAAAACCGGGGAGGCCAGTATTCCCGCAGCCCCAACTGCCACTATGCCGCCGATCTGTTTGACGCTCATGAATTATTCCGATGGGTTAGTTATTCAAACAGTTCTTTCACGTTGAACTTGGGATTTTTTCCTCCGACTGGAGGTTGGTTCGCGGCAATCGCTGCGACGGCTTGGTTGAGTAACGCGGGAGCAGTCGCGCCTGTGATGAATAACTTAAATAACGCGGGATCGTCACTATCACCAAACATGGCCCAGGTAAACAATCCCGAGGCCAAGACCCCTCCAACTACAATCAACCATGTACTCAGTGATGAGGCCGCCAATTTAAATCTCTCAGCGGGCATTTTGCCTCTTAGCTGGTAGGCCCGGAGCATAATCAAGGCTAGAGCGCCCAGACATCCAACCCCCACATGCGCCGGCATAGTGTTCCACGGGATGTTGGCAAGAATAGTCATATTGTCTCCGAATGTAACCAAGTGACCTTTCCCCGGTTTCAGTACCTGTGATTTAAGTTAGCTAAAGTCGTACATCCTGCCCAGTACAGACCTGAGAGCGTAGCAGAGCAAACGTGATTACCACCTGATGATATCATGTTATACATAACATGTATAAGTAACTAGAAATAAAGGACTTATGTAAAACTGGCGATAGCCGACTACATCGGCTTTTTTCACTTGACGGAGTGGTAGGTGGGTGATAAATACGGGGGTGAAATGAAAAATGGGACCACGCCTAATGCCAGGCTGGTCCCGTGTTCACCGCTAGAAAGAGTAGCGATGACAATGACATGGTACACGGACGTAATGCGAAATGAAAGCCCCAGGCGGCCATATAGGCGGTTTGGGGTTATTTCGTGGCCTGACCGGCTCAACGTCCTGCCGTTCCAGTCAGCACGCTACGCAGCGGTGCTGGGAAGCTCTGCGGGTCACCGTGGGGCTTCCTTTCCGCAATGTCGCGGGTCCTGACTGGAGCAAGTTATGAATCTGACACAGATGGGTTTCGAGGTTGTAGGAACGGTAACTGAACATGATCGTTCCAAGGGTGAGGCAGAAGGCCGCAAGTGGGATAACCCGATAGTGGGCCTTTCATTCCTCGGCGGTACGCAGCGTCTCAAGGTGACTGAAGAGCAGCACGTGCAGTTCGTCATGGGGAAGACGTATCACGTGAAGGGCGTTATCACGGAAAACGGCGGATACCGTTCTTTCCGACCTGAGACCATTAAGGACGTGAGCGCTAAACAAGCCGGGTGACCATCAACCACAATGACAGAGGGCGGCTGAGACTGTGCATCCTCACCGCCCCTGTCATTATTCATATCAGGCGATACATCATGTCGCACGAAGAGCCCACAATCAGGGTTAATAAAGAGGCCATGCCAAGTGGTGATGGTTACCGAGTATTTCTTCAGTTGGATGGTCATCGCCATCTGGTGAATTTAGCAACAACCGAGCATCAGGCAGATAACTACTGTCAAGTTGTAGAGCACGCGATTGATGCACTTCTAGTTGCACTGGGGTATCCAAAGGGATGAAGATGTACGTAGCACGTAAACGATGCATGAGTCATCTCGACCCAATAGCTGGGCCGGTACTTGCATGTCGTGCGGCTAAGCGTCTTCAACATTGGTTCGAGTGGTGTAAGGTAAATGGTCAAGGCGTGATGTTTTTGACGTTGACTTATGATCCTAAGCTATTTGGTGATCCAAACGATCATGACACTAATCGTAAGGTCTACGTGAAGGCAAGAGATGGTAAGCATGTATCGCGTCTCATGTCTGCACTTAGTCAAGCATTGCAGATCGACCTAAAGGGCAAGTGGATTTGTAAAACTGAGTTTCAGAAAACGGGGCTACTGCATTTTCACGTACTTGTCAGGGGTATGCGATTTATTCCCCATCAGCTGTTACGTGACCTATGGGGAAAAGGCCATGTGTTCGCACAGCAGGCTAAAAAATCTGTCGGTTCCTACATCTCGAAGTATCAAGCGAAGACTGCTGACTATCCGGAGTTCATGTATCGACTACCACGACGTGGTGTAAAGATATGGGGAACGTCTCCCGGGTTCTGGAAAGTGGTTGAAGGTGAGCATGCCGATCCCGATGAAGAGACAAAAAAGGCAATAAAAGAGCTAGTTATACAGTCACAATCGCGTGATGAGTACAACCCTGATGAAACGATAGGTGAGGCGATTGAGCGGGCTCGTGGTTGTGTTGTTGTACGTGATGAAAATGGTAAGCGTGAAGAGTACAAAACAGATTATGGTGCATTTGTCCATCTTCTTAAGACGCAGGGATGCGACTTAAAAGAGAATTACCATGGATGGTTGGTTTATGAAAAATGTAATTGGAAGTGTGTCGAAATAATGGCCTGCTACGCACGCAGTATGCTTTTGTCGGCACATGGTGACCATGACTTCAACAAGTCCTTAGAAGCCAAGCACGGCTTCCCAGAGCAAGAATACTACGAGCAACCTACAGCGGCGCCACCGGCCGCGTCAGCGGCCGGCGAGGAACGAGCCGGCCACTGTCGCGGCTTTTACTTGATTAACGTACAAGATCGTGATTTCGTAAACACCGATAAGGGGGAGGCGATACACGATCCAGACTACACATCCCCCATCCCGATCGAGGATTGGCCTGATGATGCAGCACCTTTTTGACAATCTGCTCTACATGATCACATTGACTTGGTACAACCCAATGAATGCAACGTCGGAGCAAGCTATTCTGGCTGGGCTCATCATGTTTTCGTACTTGTACATCGTCGCCATGATTGGAGCGGCGTGCATATTTGTGAAACGCTTTAGGGACAAACGCCAAAAAAGCGCTTCTGGGGGGCTCCCTTCCATGAATGGAAGGGCGGGGGGATGGTTGATTGCCTTGGTCGTATGTTTTGTCGGCGTGACCGGTGTATCAGCGGCAACCGATATAACAATTCTTGAGATTGAGCCCGAGAGTGTGGAGTGGGCACAAGACGGGATGAGTGATTGGGTACCGTTGACAGATACGCCTCCGTTGCACTGGGTCGGTGCTGGTGTTCCTGCTATCGGTGATGTTTACATCAGGATAGGTCGGGATGATGACAACGTGATCACGTTGCCCGGTATAGATCGATCTGCACAGTGGGATGTGACGTTGGATTTGGATGTCTATCCGACGTCTGCATCGTACACACAATCGAGTGATGTAGATGGTGGTGGATCGGGGGTGGTATCTCCGGGGCCAAGCCCTTTTCCAGCGGTTCCGGAACCGACAACGGTGGCGATGGTAGCGGCATTGATCCCGGTGATGTTGAGCCGACCTCTATGTTCGAACAGGCATTATTGATGCTCGGTGAGTATTTGCCGTTGGTAATAGTTTTCTTTCTCACTGTGGCACTCGCAATATGGATTGTTCGGTTTCTGAGTCGAGTTACATCACGTGAATACCTATGGGCTTTGGAAGTCAAGACACTGCGTAATAAAAAGGCACAACGTCTCCGAAAGATGAGACGGGAACGGATGCAGTGATGAAAGTTCTATTGGCATACATTCCGTTAATAGTAATCCTTGCATCTTCACACGATGTCTCGGCTAAGGCGTGGTATGACTCGTCGAATCTGGAAGTGTGGCCGACACACGTACGTATGACCATCTATGACCTTGTAGATGGTGATGAGTATCGAATCAATTTTGAGCGTGCGAACGGTGAAGATATCTGGCGCGGGTGGTGGCAATACGGTGAAGCGTACAGCGTGCAATGGGACGAATCGGCGGGCGAACATCGTATGTATGTCAACGGAAATCCGAAGTTCTTGTGTGGTGAGCGATGGTGGGTGATTGGATCGTGGGAATACTTGCTATCGGGTAACAATCATCTATGGCAGGTAGATGAATATTGGGTTGATTGGGGTCGAGTGGATGTAGTGTGGATACCGGTTACACACGGCTTCTTTCTCGGCTTTCTCGTAGACGTGCTGGTAGGGTGCAATAGGCTTCTGCTCTACCCGTTCGTCGGACTATTTCAGGGAAGCCTACGGAGAATCTCACGATGAAGCGCATTTGGAACAAGATCACCAAGTACGTGGCTACGGCTGCGGCAATGATCGCCGCGATTCTCGGTATCGACATCAGCAGGGTGTATGCACAGCTGGTGGTACCGACATCGATGGAGCCTGAGACCTTGGCACAGACCGGTCTCGACACCATGGGCGGTTACATGCCGACGATCATCGTTGCCGTTCTGACCGTCGCAGTTGCCATCGGTGTGATGGCCTTCCTGTGGCGGACCACGACCAAACTCGGTCGCGGTGGCCGGTAACACTCACGGGGCATAAGCCCCCTAGACACGTCTCCCGTCGTTTAACGACGGCGGGGGAATTTATGACTTACTTAATGACACTGGGTGCAGTGCTATGGTTCATCTTCCGAAGGGTCGTCTTCGGTAAGATATGGTGGATATGCCTAGCGCTTGCAATTACCCCTTCCCTTGTTAATGCACAGCATTCATTCACGGTTGGATATCTAACGTATCCATACACGGGCCAATACTGGCTTGGTGATGATCCCGATTCTACTTGGTGGTGGCCTCGTTGGGAGACGTACACTGGGGCGCATGGCACATATGCAGTAGGGGGTTATTCAGACGGTGAATTAAATGAGTTGCGATTGCAGGTGTATGGGCAATTAACAACTGTAGATGTCCAACATGGTGGGATACTCACTCTAACAGTTGTGGACTGGGGTACACTTAATCAATTAGGCCAGTTTGATACTTATGATGTGATGTTGAAAATAGAGCCGGTAGCGGCATCGTATTGGAGGGTAGAGCATTTAGACGGTCCGTCGGAAGGGGAGGTGAGGTTTCATCATTTCTCTGGTAATACAAACGGATATGGACAGTTAGACAGGTCTCCGATCGACGATGATATAGATGAACCAAACGGGTGGGTCCCGGGTCATACAACTCTGGCAGACTCTTTATATATCGAATACCAGCAAGACTGGAGACTTTTTGAAACAGGGTCATACGGTCTTGGATCGCGTGTAGTAGAGGTAGATCAAGACACTGGCAACCCGCCCGAAGAAGTATATCTAAGTACGCCATTCATTGATATGTTCGAGAATGTACGGCGTGATCCAGAAACCGGGGAAATAATCGAAGAAGATCTATTAGACCAGGGTATGCAAGACATACTGACAGAGCATCCTCTTGAAACGTTGATACCTATTGAGGGGGATGAAGAAAACTGGAAATTGAAGGTCGGAATAACTCATACAGAAGCGGCAAGCGCCTTCAATGACATCTGTAGATTGTTCTCGCCGGGGTGGGATGTATATATGGCACAAGTGGAGCCGGGAGAGGGGGAGACCCTGGACACAACTCCACTATCGCTAATGGGGTATCAGTCGAACGCAGAGATAGTAGATCAGTGGTTCTACGTTTTCGAACAGTATAAATCTGAATACTGGCACATACTGGGTATAGTACGATTTGGTGGGGGTGTAGTGCTTTCCTACCTCGCTCTCTGGCTGCCGTTTAAGGCGATGAAGAGCGTGCTCAAGTGGAATGATTTAGAAGCACCCTTGGAGGCTTAGGGATGATCCTCTACGGACTAGTAGCGTTCGGTTCGTTGTACCTGTTTGTGTCGTGGATCGCTAAGGGCGCATCGTTCACGACACTATACGGCAAGGCAATAGGGTTTCTAACCTTTATGTGGGGTTGGATAGACCAGTGGATGCCCGTAGTTGTGCAGACGTATATAGACAATACGTTGCAATTTCTTGATGGCCCGCATATGCAGAACGTGTTTACGGTCTCTGCGTATTTCTTGGATGTGTTCGTACCGATTGACCTGTTTAACATGATATTGGGCTACCTGATAATAATCATGATTGCAGTGTGGATTATGCGAACAGTCATTTGGATGTTCCATCAATTCTGGGGGGCCGATTAATGATACAGGTAGTTTGTGGTCTACCGGGTGAAGGAAAGACGTTGTATTGTTCATGGCTAATTGAACAGTTGGCGTGCGTGCAATCGAGGCGAGTCGTAACAAATATTGAATTAACTGAAAAGCATAAGGCATATGAATTAGCGTATCGCATCGACTACCCAGACCCAGAAAATCCAGGTGTTATAAAGTATCCCATCGTATCGCATGAGGGATGCTTTTTTAATTGGTTTGATGATGGGCAGGGCAGTGTATTTGTTATAGATGAGGCAGATATCTTCTTCGATGCATCAGATCACGCGAAAATTCTTAAGCAAGTGAAAATCTACTTCAAGCAACACAGAAAGCGTAAAGATGACATTATTCTTATAGTTCAGTTTCCTGAAAATCTATGGGTAAGGATAAGAAGACTGGTTAATGAATGGGTCTGGTGCTATAGGGACTCAAAGCTGAATCCGCCCCCGGGTATACCGGGGTTCTTATTTGACTTCATACCCGACGATCTATTGCGCTTCAATCGAAACACATATGCGAAAGCAAGCATGCAGCCTGCATCATTGATACGAAGTGGATATATCACAACGGCAGAAGCAAGAAAACTCTACGGAACATTTGTCACTGAGCAACTAATTGGTGACGTATCATTTGGGGTGCGATCATGAGAACGCCAGACGAAGTATTGAAACCCGAAGCGAAGCCGGCACAGCACAATCAGGCGGTACCTGTAGAACCGTCGCGATGGAAAAAGTGGATCAGGCTTATAGCAATACTCCTGTTAATCATCATCGCGTACAGAGTCTACAGATCATACGGCGGTAATTTATTTACTCTCTTTAAGCCGGGAACATTTGAAAATGAGGTTGAGCCAGAGGCGAAACAAGCGGTTGGCAATCAGGGTATTGAAGCGTTCACGCTCGATGAACAGGCTGTGGAACGCACAGAGATAATCTTAAACTTCATCGCAGGTGAAGACGCGAACATAACATGTGAAGGGATACGATATGAAGTACGTGCTAACGATGGTTTTCTTGTCGATGATTACTGGGTGTGCACTAAAATCGGACCTGGATACATTGAGTTCACCGGCAAGTATGGTGAGCAACGAAGAGTCGGCGTTAGGCCAAGAGGTGATGTCGATTCCACCCTTGTGGGGAAGGCTCCCGGTAAGCCGGTTGGCCAGCGTCCTACGTTCGGCCAAGGTTATAGATAATTCCCTCGTTGGTCTTGGGTACGTCTATCTCACCGGACCTAAAGACATGATGGAATTGAACAATCAGTTAGCCGGTCAGGGAATGGTGATACGTGATGGCCGTCTACTACAACGGCAAGCGCATCACTTCATCGAAGAGCCGGACCCACTAGGTAGGCCGACTAACGGCGTGGCATTTATCCCGCGGAGTGTGTACACCCTTGATATTGAGTTCTATCGTATTGGTGCTTCCGCAAGCCTTGTAAGAGACGGCATACCGGATGTCTCAGCTGCGATCGGTGGGCAGGCAATCAGGTTCCAGTACAAAACTGTAACGGGATTACCGGTCATCCTACGGACAGAGCAGGAACGTACATACTTTGAGCGTGTGAATCTGCCAGAGAATAATGCGGGTGTGATTGAATCACGACGTGGCACGGTCTCGGCCGGACTGAGTTTTACGGGTATGCTCGGTGTTGAAGGTGATCGAACAAGGGTTGCTGGTGCATTAGAGATATCGTCATTCGTCGGTGAGGGTCTCGATCGTGCCACGATAAATCTGCCCATAGAATACGATAGTGTGTTGAATGAGTGGGTCGTTGTAGGCGTGATTGATACGGCGGATGCGTCTGCATCGATGGCTATATCAAGTTTTGATTGGGACATATCGGCAGGTGCTGAACGCGTTGTAGCGCGTTGTAGGGTAATGTCACATGATGGGTATGTTGATCAGGACCTAGGTGGTGATGTTGATGGTCGCGATGGATAAGATCGCATAAGCTGTAAACTGACACCATCCATGAAGGGGAATTGCATGAGTGTATACGCAAACATCGGACGCAAACTATCCACTATCGATCGACTCAGAAAGCAGCTTCGTGAAGATCACCGCCGGTTGTCACGTGAGCTCACCGCGTGCATGAAGCGTGATCCTGTCAACGGCACGATCTACTTCCGCGACGGGAAGTACCCCTATCTCAATTGGATGGACGGTAGCCGCCGTCACCGCCAGTACATCGGACTATCACCGGACGCCCTCGAACGTGCACAAGACAGACTTAACGCGTGGTCAACCATGATCCGGTTGAAGAAGGAGCTTCGTGATAACGAAGTTGCCGAAGGTGAGCTTCTTACCGATCTCTGCTCGGCCGAGCTTGCCGCCAAGTCTAACGCCGTCGGCCAGACCATTCGCCGTTGGTGACACCAGGTATAACTAGCATCTACAGCTGACGTCACCAATCCTCAATGGTGACACCTGGTCGGCTGCCGCCCGGCGGAATCTGTCACCATGTGTATATGGTGACAGATCGATACTCGAGGCCTCCCGATCGACGTCACCAAACCACAGATAGGAAAGAGCCTAGGCGCATGCTTTCCTAGAGTCCGGATATCCACAAAGTTCAATATTATCGGTGGAATATTAAAAAAGTTAAGTGATTGAAAAACAAACACTTAAAAATTATCGAGTTATACATAACATGTATTATCGGCGGTTTTCTGGCCGGCAGGGGGCCGGCGGTGGCGGGAATCGCCTCGACCTGGTGGTGGTACAACCGGGTCAACGGCTCGCCGTTCTACTCGACGGTCGCCAGCTCCGTGATCGACGCCGGCCTGTCATCCCCCGGCGCGACCCTGGCGAGCTTCGGGGCCGGCCAGACCATCGTGCTGGACCTGACCGCCACGATCCTGCCCGACGCCAACGGCGAACTGGGGATCTACAACACCAACAGCTTCGGCTCCGCCAGCGCGATCGAGGACTACGTCCTATGGGGCGCCAAAGGCATCCGTGACATCGTCGCCGAGAACGCCGGCATCTGGACCGACAACGACTCGATCGACGTCTCCGGCATCCTCCCCGGCGAAACCCTACTGGTCCTGCCCGGCACCGAAGGCAACGCCTCCACCGAATGGACCACCGGCACCGGCACCCTCGGCACCGCCAACGTCCCCGAACCCGCCAGCGCCGCCATCGCAACGCTCGGCCTCACCGCCCTGCTTCGCCGCAAACGCTGAAGGCTACGACAATCAGACAGTTCAACCCACACCCAACCCGGCTTCACGGCCGGGTTTTTCTTTTTTTATGTAGGGTGGGTTAAGCGAAGCGCAACCCACCGCAATACATACCGTAACGCCTAACCGGTGGGTTGCGCTTCGCTTTACCCACCCTACTTGCTACCTAGTCTATGAGTACATAAAGACCACACCCTTGTGGTATTTGACTCCAATACGATCATCGAATGAGACCGATACGCCTCGTGGCAAATCGAGCGACTTGCGAATCTGATCAGCTACCTCTTCTAACCTTTCTCCGAACAAACCCAAATGGCAACCTGATTCACCGCAACAGAAAGGTGAACCGGACTCCAGGAAGTGCAGGGTTGCCGAAACTTCGAATCGAGATGGCGGATCGCCTATGAAGTGAGCTTCATTAACACAGAACCAAAGGCCTCTATCAGATAATTGGCATATATCAGTCACTGCATGCTCAACCGCCTGCCTGATGTCAGACAATGACTTCTTCGTGATCGTGCGCCTCATTGACTTCACTGCGTCTTAAAATATATCACAGTCTCTCTCTATTAAGTCTCGGCAGTGCTTACAATCATGCAAATTGCAATAGAAAAACCCACGGGCGTGATACCCGTGGGTTTTTTGTTATTGAGTTGTCGGACCGCTTCGTTAAGCCGCTTGCGGCTTAGCGGGGAGGCGGTTTAGGCGCCCAGCGCTGCTTGTGCGGCTGCCAACCGGGCGATGGGGACGCGGAACGGGCTACACGAGACGTAGTCCAGGCCGACGTTGTGGCAGAAGACGACGGAGGCGGGGTCGCCGCCGTGTTCGCCGCAGATGCCGCACTTCAGGCCCTTCTTGGTCGCACGGCCCTTCTGGACGGCCATCTCGACCAGCTGCCCGACGCCGGTGGTATCCAGCGACTGGAACGGGTCCTTCTCGAGGATTTCCTGGCCGAGGTAGTCAGGCAGGAAGGTGTTGATGTCGTCGCGGCTGTAGCCGAAGGACATCTGGGTCAGGTCGTTGGTACCGAAGCTGAAGAAGTCGGCATCCTGAGCCACCTCGTCGGCGGTCAGGGCCGCACGCGGGATCTCGATCATCGTGCCGATCGTGATGTCCAGCTTGCCCTTGTACTTCTTCTTGGCCTTGACGTCTTCGATGGTCTGGGCGGCGAGGTCACGCAGGATGGTGAGTTCCTTCTGTGTGCCGACCAGCGGGATCATGATCTCGGGGATCGCGTTGACCTTCTTCTTCTTGCAGGCGATGGTCGCCTCGACGATCGCGGTGACCTGCATCACGAGGATTTCAGGATAGGTGATCGACAGGCGGCAGCCGCGGTGGCCGAGCATCGGGTTGGCTTCGTGCAGCGCGGCGACACGGGCCTTGACCACGGCGGGCTTGATGCCCAGGACCTTGGCTACTTCGCCGATGCCCTTGGTATCGTGCGGGAGGAACTCGTGCAGCGGCGGGTCGAGCAGACGGACCGTCACGGGCAGGCCCTTCATGGCGGTGAAGATGCCCACAAAGTCCTTACGCTGATAAGGCAGCAGCTTCTTGAGCGCCTTCTCGCGGTCGGCCTTGGTCTCGGCGAGGATCATCTCGCGCATCGCGATGATGCGGTCGCCCTCGAAGAACATGTGCTCGGTACGGGTCAGGCCGATGCCCTGGGCGCCGAACTCACGGGCACGCTTGGCGTCCGCGGGCGAGTCGGCGTTGGTCCGGACCTTCAGCTTGCGGTACTTGTCGGCCCACTTCATGACGGTGGCGAAGTCGCCGGACAGCTTGGGCTGGATGGTGCCCATTTCACCGGCGAAGACTTCACCGGTGCTGCCGTCGATCGACAGCACGTCGTTGCGGCCGAAGGTCTTGCCGGCGACCTTGATCTTGCCGGCCTTGGCGTCGATGTGGATCTCACCGGCACCCGCGACGCAGCACTTGCCCCAGCCGCGTGCGACGACGGCCGCGTGGCTGGTCATGCCGCCGGTGGAGGTGAGGATGCCGTCGGCGTTGTGCATGCCGTCGACGTCTTCGGGGCTGGTTTCCTTACGCACGAGCAGGACGCGCTCGCCCTGCTGGGTGCGCTCGACGGCCTCTTCAGCGGTAAACGCGAGCTTGCCGAACGACGCGCCGGGCGACGCGGGCAGGCCGACGGTCAGCGGGCTGGCCTTGGCCTTTGCCTTGGGGTCGAAGGACGGCAGTAGCAGCTGGGTCAGGTCGTTGGCGGGGATACGCATGACCGCGGTCTTCTCCGTGATCAGCTTCTCCTTGACCATGTCGCAGGCGATCTTGACCGCGGCCGCGCCGGTACGCTTACCGGTACGAGTCTGCAGCATGAACAGCTTGCCCTTCTCGAAGGTGAACTCGATGTCCTGGACGTCCTTGTAGTGCTTCTCAAGGATCTTCTTCATCTTCATCAGCTCGCCGTGCATGCGCTTGCCGACGGTCTTGTCGTTCGGGGCTTTCCACTTGTGCATTTGCTCACAAGGGATCGGCGTGCGGATGCCGGCCACGACGTCTTCGCCCTGAGCGTTCACGAGGAACTCGCCGTAGAACTTGTTGGCACCGGTCGAGGGGTTGCGGGTAAAGGCGACACCCGTGCCGCAGTCTTCGCCCATGTTGCCGTACACCATGGTCTGTACGTTGACGGCGGTGCCGCGCAGGCCCGTCAGCTCATTGATCTGGCGGTAGCGGATCGCACGCGGGACCATCCACGAGCTGAAGACGGCGGTGATGCCGAGCTCCAGCTGCTTCATCGGGTCCTGCGGGAAGGCTTTGCCGGCGTGCTTCTTGATAACCTTCTTGTAGGCCTCGCATAGCTTGATCAGGCCGTCGGCATCGACATCGGTGTCATCCTTAACCTTCTGCTGCTTCTTGATCTTGTCAAACTCGGCTTCGAAGTAGTGGTGGTCAACACCCATCACGACGTCGCCGTACATGTTCAGCAGCCGGCGGTAGGCGTCGTAAGCGAAGCGTTCGTTGCCGGTGGCGCTGGCCAGGCCGACGACGGACTGATCGTTCAGGCCCAGATTCAGGACCGTGTCCATCATGCCGGGCATCGAGACGGCGGCGCCGGAACGGACGGACATCAGCAGCGGGTCGGTGTTGGACCCGAACTTCTTGCCGTTCTCCTTTTCAAGCATCTTGACCGCCGCGATGACCTGGTCCATCAGGCCCCTGGGCAGCTTGCGGCCCTGCTTGTAGTACTGCTCGCAGCACTCGGTGGTGCAGGTGAAGCCGGCGGGGACGGGCAGCCCGATCGAGGTCATGTCGGCGAGGTTCGCGCCCTTGCCGCCGATCAGCTCCTTCATCGTGGTGTTGCCGTCGGTCTTGGTCTTGCCGAAGTAGTAGACCATCTTGGTGCGCTTGGCGCTGCTGGTCTGACTGGTGGAGCGTTTCTTGGTCTTCTTCGCAGCCATGGTGTTGATCCTTGGGCCTTTCTCTGGCGTTAGCCGTGGGGGTTGTGTGGTGGTACGGAGCGAATCTGAATCATCCCGGGTGGGTAGCGTAAGGCTCACCAGTGAGCCCGCCGCCATCGGGTCGTTTGGTCGTAGTCAAGGTATTGTCCGTCCGTTAAAAAACTCATCACGGCGGACCCGGGACGGGATCGGCGAAAGCCGAAACCGTTTTAAGACTAGTGATTCTAGTGATTGTGCCCCAAGCGTCAATCCGGCCCGTCACCCGATCGCCCTTACAGAGCACCAAGCCGCCCCCCCGCCGGTCGCGCCGGGCAGGATCACGCCCCCAGTGTGACAAATACGTGAATCCCCCACCCCCCTACCGGGGGATGAAGACCAGCACCTGACCGGTGTAGACGTCCTCGAAAGTCCGCCAGGTCATGCTCATTTCGCCCGCGACGGGATCGGCGACGCGGAGCGAGGGCCCCTGGGTCCGGACGATGGTGACCATGTGGTGCTGGGTCTGACCGTACTGCAGCGGCGTGACCATCGGGCCGGGCATGTAGCGCAGTTCCTGGGCCTTTACCTCGATCAACTCCACCTCGTATGGCATGCCTTCAAGTCGCTCCCGAAGCCCCTGTAGCGCACGCAGCATCGTCGAGCCCGTGCCCGGGCGGGTCTGGGTCAGCCGGGCCATCTGCTTCTCGCTGGTGGGCACACCGATCAAGTTCAGCGCCTGGGCACACGCCGCCGGGACACAGGAGTACTCCTGGCTCTGCAAGACCGGCTCATTGGTGTCAACCGTTTCCGCGAAGCTCTGCTCCGGCGTGCTCTGGAGCATCCACAGCGCCCCGTTGAGAAAGAACACCCACCCAAACATGACCGCCCAGCTGATCAGCCGCTTCTGCCTTGGTATCTGCGCCCGCGACCATGCCAGGCCCAGCAGGAGCATGAAGAACGGCACACTGCCCACACCCTCGATCCGGGAAAGCAACGGCAAGGGGATCAACTCCAACGCCACCGCCGGGTGATACCGCAGCCACCCCCAGGCCAGCAGGCACCCCAGCCCCAGCACCAGCGTCGCTCGGGCAACCGGCACCGAGTGATTACCCAGGTAATACCCCCCCGCCCACGCCAATGAGGATAGCGCCGCGATCGAGATAAACCAATGTATCGTCGTCGGGTCCATGGATGATGCCGCCGGCCGACGGCATGAGCTGAGTAGCCTCCGCCGCCGGTGTTTCTTCCTCTGATAGGCCCGAAATACTCGGCCCCTCATGAGAAGCGTCGGCTAGTACGCAGTTATGATTAAGCTGCGATCTGGATGTAACTACTAATGGGACCCGGTCGGCAAGTCTATACGTACCCCCCTGTCCACATAGCTGCTGAGCGTACCCCCTGACTTGTCAGCTTGAAACTCAAGATTGCTTACATGTTCATCTTCGCTAGCGTCACGAAGGATAGCGCACAGATTTTTATGTATTTATCTGTCGATTCCCGGATAGGGTATTTCACTTTCGTTACTCAGAGATATAATGACACGTCGCGAAATAAAAGGAGCTTCCCCCCACCCGCTGATTGCGACCAAAAACACTTGGAGGACGCATGAAGATCCGGATTTGTGTGGTGTTATTGTTTGCACTTGGATTCATAATCTTTGTCTGCAAGGGCGATTCTGCGGGTGCGGGTATCTGTGCCGGGGCAGCTATCGCGCTGTTCGCCATGCCAAGTAATGTTCTTGTCCTTAAAACCCCACTTATCAGCGCCTGGGCCCCGCCATGCCACAAAGACCACGTCAAACCCGAACGGTCAGACGAGCAGGTCTCGGTGGACAGAAGCAACACGTTGTTGCAGCAGGTCCATCAATTGCTATGTGCAGTCGTCTCATCTGTACATCACAGCGTGATCCATAAGCCCCGCAACGCTCCAACAGCCGATCAGTACGCCGCCCTTAAACAAAAGTATGACCAACTCGCTGGCCGCTACAAGGCACGTGCGTGCAAATATCGGGCGAAGGGTCATGAGTACCGCCAACAGCAAAGTAGATTGGTTAAAACGGAAACAAAGTGGATCGAATCTGATCGTAGCGCAAAGGTCGCTCAGAAGGCCAAGCAAGCAGTCATGAACCGGATCAAGCAGCAAGAGGTTGCTCAGCGTCAGCAGACGGTCAGCGTCTATGAGAACGAGCTCCATATTCTGCGCACCTGTCTCCATACCGTCATGGCCAAGCAATCTTCGCTCGAGGAAACCGCTTCACTGGAGCGACAGATCAAAAATCAGATCAGCCTGACCGAAGAGCGCCGTGTCATGGAGATAGGTGAATTGAATCGTGCACTGCGTAGATTCAACCAACAGACCGATGAACTCGCGTTCAGTGGCCTGATCGATCTGGCATGCAAGCCGAAGATGATGACCGACTGATCCCCCCCGCCGAACTTGATTCTCCAACCACTACCCAGACATTCAACGAAACCTACTCGCTGTAACGACCGCATTGCAGCCGGACTGTTGAATAGTCACAATGCGTCAAGCATGAATCACATCATGACATTCCGACCAGTCCCCAGACCCTAGACCCCAGCCCCCACTATGCCCCCACCCCCCGGACACACCTGGCGCACCTGGCTGTACGAAGTGATCTTCGAGGCCGACACAAAGACCGGCAAGGCCTTTGACGTCATCCTGCTGTGGTCGATCCTGATCAGTGTCACCGCCGTGCTGCTGGAAAGCGTCGACGCCATCAGTGCCGAGTACGGCCCATGGCTGCTGGGGATCGAATGGTTCTTCACCATCCTCTTCACCATCGAGTACGCCATCCGCATCTTCTGCGTCAGACGCCCCATCCTTTACGTCCGCAGCTTCTACGGCATCGTCGACCTGCTCTCGATCCTCCCGACCTACATCAGCCTGTTCGTCGTCGGGTCGGAGGCCATGATCGTCATCCGGGCCCTGCGCCTGCTGCGCGTATTCCGCATCTTCAAGCTGGCCAGATATGTCGACGAGGCGGGCGTGCTTATGGACGCGCTGCGTGCCAGCCGGGCGAAGATCACCGTCTTCCTGGTCGCGGTGCTGTCGATCGTGCTGATCGTCGGGTCGCTGATGTACCTGATCGAGGGCGACGTCCCCAACACCGGCTTCACCAGCATCCCCGCCAGCCTCTACTGGACCATCGTCACGATGACCACCGTCGGCTACGGCGACATCACCCCACAGACCGTCCCCGGCAAGTTCCTCGCCTCCGCGGTCATGGTCATCGGCTACGGCATCATCGCCGTCCCCACCGGCATCGTCACCGCCGAGATCTCCGTCGCCAGCTTCAAGCGCCGCATCACCACCCGCCTCTGCCCCGGCTGCCACAAAGCCGGCCACGAGCCCGACGCCACCCACTGCAAGTTCTGCGGCTCGTCGCTCCACCCCAATTCAGACAACGGCGAAAGCGAGCCTGCCTAGAGTCATTCGTTAATGCACGTCAGCACGACTCAGTGTGACCGCCGTAACAACCCAACCACCGGCAGCAGGAAAAAGGCCGCCGTGGCCGGCTCGGGCGTAACCACCATGTCAAGCGTGAACGGGTCCGTAAACTCATACGGACGGTACATGTCAGTCACATAGATGGTGAACTGGTAGTCTCCCGGCTGGAGCACGCCGGTCTGATTGATCGTATCGGGCCCGCCGTAGTAGATCGGCTCGCCATAATAATTGAGATAATTGTCGTCAATAAAGGTGCCCGTTTTAACAAGATTAAGACTCGGCCCGGTCAGGCTGTAGTAACCGTAGCCGTTGTGGCTGCCGGTCAGCGTATAGTCCAACGGCTCGGTGACGGTGAAGGTCACATCGAAGTAGCTGAACGCCGCGGAAGAACCTGTGCCGGCTGGAGACCCCTCAAAAGCACCGATCGCTTCACCATTGGCATGCAGATGCCAGGGATCGAGCGTGGAGTTTTGAGTGGCGATGCCCGCCGTGCCTTCATTGAACTCGTTCGTCGCCTTGACCGTAAGGGTTTCATCGAAAACACCAAAGTCCGGTGCAGCGAGCGTGTCACTTTCATGGAACACGGATACCCAGGAATCGGCGCTCACATACCGCTCCTGGCTTGTGTAATTCAGCCCGGCAGCATGAACCACACCGGTTGAAGTGAGAATAACAGCAATCCCGAAAATAGCCTTGGTACGCATGGTCCTTCTCCCTTAATAAAAGACACACCGGAAACACCCGGTCTTTGGGTAAAACCGTATCACATCTAGCGGACATGATCCAGACTTAAATGTCCTGTTCGGATTATTAACAGAAGTATGATGCTGATTAGGCCCATACACGGCTCGTTGGTCGGTTTACGGGAACAGGTCCGCCGGGATCGGCTGGAGCTTGCCTTCCATATCAACGCAGACGAGTGTGGTCTGGCCGGTGGTCAGCAGCTCGTCGCCGCGCTTGACCTCGTACGTGTGCTCCACCTTCACCCCCGCCGACGGCTTGGCCGTACAGACGATCACGATATCGTCGTCGTAATTCGCCGGTTTGTGATACCGCAGGCTCATCCGGGCAACAACGAAGTACACCCCCGCCGCTTCGAGCTTGCTGTAGGCGTTGCCGCGCCGGCGCAGCAGGTCCGTGCGGGCGATCTCGAACCAGATGGGATAAGCCGAGTGGTGCGCGACGTTCATCGGGTCACACTCGACGTAACGCACACGGATCGGCACTTCAATTCGACGGGGATTTGGATGTTCGATGTTCAATGTATGATGTTCAATCTGATGGATGTTGCTTGAAGTACCACACGTCGTTTGGAATACAGTCTATTACATTGCACATTCAACATCGAACATTGAACTTTCCCCTACTGATCCTTCAATGAAGGATAATCCAAGAGTGCCCGGTACTTCGGGGCATCGCTGATCGGCTCGTCCTGCCGTGCCAGGTGGCCCCACGACCCGTGCTTGCCCGGTCGGCTGACGTCATTGAACGCCACGAACAGCTCCCCGCCGGCCTGCTCGAACAAACGCATGTTCAAGAGGTACAGCCCGTAGATGCGCGGATGGGTCTGCGCCTCCAACAAGATATCATAGTAAGCCAGCTTGTCGTTGCCGTGGGCCGTCAGGTGCTGCCCCGCTTCGTAGGCGATCATACGGATCGGCCGGCCGAGTTTCTTTGTCCAGCGCTGCGTCAGGTCGCCGTGCCGCTGATACCAGTCGCGGTTGTCCTGCCGGATATTCTCTTCACACAGATCGAGCAGCCGGTCCACGCTCGTGCCGGCATGGAACTTCTGCGTCTGCTTATGCGTCACCCCGAAGTAGCCCGCCGGCGAAACCGCATCGAACTTGCCCTCAAGCCTCGGGAGCATCTGCTCCGCCACCCACGGGTTCTGCAGGTGCACCGCCGCGACGCGAACCAGCCGCCCGTCCGCCTCATCGCCGAACACCTCGGACCAGATCTCGAACACGTTCCGGCATCGCTCCGCCCACGCATCGAAAAACGCCGGCGAATAGGTCTCACCGTCGCCCCGACCGCGGATGTATTTGTGCTGGCTGAACTGGCTGTTCCACACCTCGTTGGAATACTCGATGTAGACCTTCGCGTCCTTATGCAGCCGGTCCTTCACAAGCTCAGCGTGCCGGCGGATGTATTCATCGTCCGCTTCATGCGGGATGCAGAACCACGGGTCGGCCTTCAGCTCGTTACACAGCTCGATCATGTACTCGATCGCTACCCCGTGCTTGCCTGCCTGCGTCTGCTGGCCCTTGCGCGGCCGGTCAGCCCACCTGCGTAGCGACGATCCGTTCGTCCCCGCCCAGTCCATGAACCGCAGTACGCTGAACGGCTCAAGCGTCTTCAAGAAAGCCGGGTGGAACGGCGAGATGCGCGTCTCGTGCTCGGGCCGCATCAGGCTGACGCGCGTCACCTCGCCGACCCGCCGCATGTTCACGCCCTCGTTTCCCTCACGGATCGTGACAAGCGCGCTGTTCGCACTGGTCTGCTGCACGCTCACGTCGCCGGAGATTTGCACCGATCCCGTCCCACCCCATGTGCAGACGTACTGCCCCGTCGGCGCGCCGCCCGCCTTGAAGATGTGGCACCACCCGTTGTCACGCCAGGCGTCGCTCATCAGCATCAGGTCCGTAAACACCCACGCACGCGACCAGTACGTCACCCCCGACAGGTTCATCCCGAGATAAGGTTTCTGGCGTAACTTTCCAGCCGCTTCATCATCGTCACCGGTTGACTCTGCTGTGTTTTCTGTTGCCCCGACCGACAGCATGTGGCCCAGCAGTTGATGCACCGACCGCGCCTCGGCCATCGACAGACGCACCCCACCACCCCGGCCCGGCATGTCAAGACGCACACCCGACGCGCCCCCTTCAATCAGTTCACCCGTTGCGCTCGCCTCGGCCGGATCGCCGTCAACAACCGCATACCGTGTGACCTGCGCCCGCTCAAGCTCGACAACCTCACCCGCAACACATGACACACTCAACCATGTGTACACGACCACCAACAGCCATGGCAGATTCAAGCGATCCCGTCCCCGCATGTAAATCCCTTTCCGTGTGAAGTTGATCTTGCTCTCTACCTATGGCCACCGTTCCCGACTTCTGCGCACATACTTGGTAAATCAAACAGCACCGCGACACATAAAGCAAAAGACATCAGTCACATAGAATCAGTCGTACTATATATAACAAATCATGGAAAACAGTTCGTATTTGTGCGCATATTCATGGTTCTTTTACCTGTTTATGTCGGCACATGACGGTCTTCGAGGATGTCAACAGCGGTATAATACCGACCATGTCAGACACGCATCCGGACCCGAAAGCTCAGCCCGAATCATCTCCCATCCCCCCGACCGACAATCCGTATCATGGCCCCGCCGGCGGATGGGGCTCGGTCCTGACAGGGCTCGGCTATGTCATCAAGCAAGGCGACCCGCTTGCCGCGGCCTCCGCGCTGCTGCGCGTTAACCAGCCCGAGGGTTTCGACTGCCCGGGTTGTGCCTGGCCCGAACCGCCTCACGGCAAGCCCGGCGCACCAATGGGCGGCAGGTTCGAGTTCTGCGAGAACGGGATCAAGGCCGTCTCCTGGGAAACCACCGGCAGGCGGGTAGACGCCGCCTTTTTCAGCAAGCACAAGGTCTCGGCACTCCGCGCCCAGTCCGACCACTGGCTGGAGTCCCAGGGCAGGCTCACCGAGCCCATGCTCTACAACCGGCGAGCCGACCGATACGAACCGGTCTCGTGGGAAGCCGCGTTTAAACTCATCGCTGACAAGCTCCGCGCCCTGCCCGACCCGGACCGGGCCGTGTTCTACACCTCCGGCAGGACGAGCAACGAAGCCGCCTTCCTCTACCAACTGCTCGTGCGCAAGCTCGGCACGAACAACCTGCCCGACTGCTCGAACATGTGCCATGAATCGTCAGGGGTCGCGCTGACGCAAGCGATCGGCACGGGCAAGGGCACCGTCACCATCACCGACTTCGACAAGGCCGACTGCATCCTCGTCATTGGGCAGAACCCCGGCACGAACCACCCGCGCATGCTCACCGTCCTGCAGCAAGCCGCCAAGCGCGGCGCAAAAATCATCACGATCAACCCGCTCAAAGAACGCGGCATGCAGCGCTTCAAGCACCCCCAGCACCCCCTGCCCATGCTCGCGCCCGGCAACCCCGGGGCCACTGACATCACCACCCACTACTACCAGCCCGTCATCGGCGGCGACCTTGCTGCGCTTAAAGGCATCTGCAAGGCCCTGGTCGAACTCGACCGTGATTCGGGCAACACCTTGATCGATACCGCCTTCATCGATCAGCACACCCACGGCTACGACACGTTCCTCAACGACCTCGATGCCACCGATTGGCAGACAATCGAAACCCAGTCGGGGCTGACTCGTGACCAGATCACCGAGATCGCAAAGCTGTATGCCGAGTCGAAGAGCGCGATCGCCTGCTGGGCGATGGGCCTGACGCAACACAAGCACGCCGTGCCGACGATCCAGATGATCGTCAACCTGCTTCTGATGCGTGGCAACATCGGCAAGGACGGTGCCGGGGCCTGCCCGGTCCGCGGCCACTCAAACGTCCAAGGCGACCGGACCGTCGGAATCGTCGAGCGGCCAGGCGAACCATTCCTCGATGCGCTGGGCAAAGTCTTTAACTTTGAGCCGCCGCGCGATCACGGTTACCACGCCGTCAGCGCGATCCACGCCATGGACGCCGGCAAGGTCGATGTCTTTTTCGCCATGGGCGGCAACTTCGCCTCGGCCACCCCCGACACCGACCACACATGTCAAGCCCTCGAGAAGTGCAAACTCACCGTCCATGTCTCAACCAAACTCAACCGCTCGCACACCGTCGTCGGCCACGATGCCCTGATCCTGCCCTGCTTAGGCAGAACCGAGCTTGATGAATCGCCCGCCGGCCCGCAGCGCGTCACCGTGGAAAATTCGATGTCGCAGGTCCACGCCTCCACCGGCAGGAAGACGCCCGCTTCGCCGATGCTGTGTTCCGAACCCGCGATCGTCGCCGGCCTCGCACACGCGCTCTGGCCGAATGACCACATCGACTGGCTCGGTATGGCCGAGGACTACGACCTGATCCGCGACAAGATCGAAGCCGTCCTCCCCGACCTGTTCAAGGACTACAACCAGCGCATCAACCAGCCCGGCGGGTTCTACCTCGGCAACACCGCCCGTGATCACCACTGGAAAACCGCCACCGGCAAAGCCAACTTTACAGCCGCCGAGATCCCCGATCTGTCGCTGCCCGAGGGCCAGTTCCGCCTGATGACGCTGCGCTCCCACGATCAATACAACACCACAGTCTACAGCCACAACGACCGCTACCGCGGTATCAACGGCACGCGCAAGATCATCTTCATGAACCGGGGCGACATCGCCGAACGAGGCCTGGCCGACGGCCAATCCGTCGATATCCAAAGCCATTACGACAACGAAGCCACACGCCGGGTCAATGGATTCAAGATCGTCGCCTATGACATCCCACGCAACTGCGCCGCCGGCTACTTCCCCGAGCTCAACCCGCTCGTCTCCGTCAACGAGACAGCCACCGGCTCGCACACGCCGGTTTCCAAGTTCATCCCCATCACCGTCACGGCCGCATCATGATCGAGCAACACCCGGTCCGGAAACTGAGCCAGGGCAAGACCGAGCACGTCGAAGACGCGCTGGTCGCCGAACAGCCGCTTGAGATCCGGGTGCGAGGCAAGGCCGTCGCCGTCACGATGCGCACCCCCGCCGCCGAGCCGGACACCCAAACCCATGACGCCGAACTCGCCGCCGGCTTCCTGCTCAGCGAGTCGGTCATCCAGCAAGCCGACGACATCGCACGCATCGAACCCTGCACTCACGAACACTCAGGCAACGTTGTCAACGTCTTCCTCAAGGCAGAAGTCAACGTAGACTTCGACAAGCTATCCCGCCATGTCTTCGGCTCATCCAGTTGCGGCGTCTGCGGCAAGGCTTCGATCGAACACCTCCACCACCAGTTCCCGCCCGTCCACACGGTCGCCACCATCCAGGCCGATACGCTCGCCACCCTGCCCGACATCATGAGACAGCATCAGCCCTGCTTCGATCAGACCGGCGGACTCCACGCGGCGGGTCTATTCGACACCGCGGGCAAGCCCCTGGTCATCCGCGAGGACATCGGCCGACACAACGCCGTCGACAAAACCCTCGGCCACGCCCTGCTCAACGGTCGTTTCCCGCTGGATCGATGCGTGCTCGTCGTCTCCGGCCGTGTGTCGTTCGAGATCGTCCAGAAAGCCCTGGCCGGAGGCATCCCGATCATCGCCGCGGTCTCCGCGCCGTCGAGCCTGGCCGTCGAGCTCGCCGAGGACGCGGGCATTACACTCGCCGGCTTCGTCCGCAGCGGCACCATGAACGTCTACTGCGGCACATCACGCATCATCTGATCAACCCACATCCGATAAGTCGCTCGCGCAGCGGTCACACGCGCTTTAACCGCGCGATTCCTCGCCACGGCTTCATCCGCGCCAACAGATAGCCGATACCCGATCCGGATAACCATCACGACCCAAAGCGTCGTTATCACAGGAGAGGAGAAAATGGCTAAGCCTACCCAACGTCCATTCTACGCCCGTGGCGTGGTCCCGTTCAGCGTCGTCGCACTCGCAATAGCTGCGCTCTCGGTGCTGGTCAGCTGCGCCACGCACGAACAGACCGCCGACTTCGAGCCCGAATGGGAGAAACTTGTCGTCGAGGTCGCCCAGTTCCCGCAGGCGCAGCCCACCGGCGTCGCCGTGTCCAGCGACGGACGCGTGTTCGTCAACTTCCCTTACTGGGACAAACGCCCCGGCGTCTCCGTCGCCGAGCTCGATGCCGACGGCACGCTGACCCCGTTCCCCTCGCCCAGTTGGAACAAGTGGGACGGCCGAAACGCCACCAGCTCGCTCCGCTCGTTCGTCAGCGCGCAGGCCCTCTACGTCGATAGCGACGACTACCTCTGGGCGCTCGACTCGGGCAGCCCCCGCCAGGAATCCGGCGTCGTCATCGCCGGGCCCAAGCTCTTCAAGATCGACCTGGCCGACAACAGCATCGTGCAGGTCTTCTACTTCGATCAGAAGCGCGACCTGAGGCCCTACAGCTTCTTGAGCGACTTCCGCATCGACGCCGACAAGAACGTCGCCTACATCACCGACGCTGGCCGTGGCGGTATCCTGGTCTTCGACCTGAAGACCCGTGAGGCCCGCACCGTCCTGCTCGGCCATGAATCCACCCAGCCCCAGGAAGGCCTCGTCGCCGAGGTCGGCTCGCACCCGTGGGTCAACTTCCTCGGCCAGCGTCCGTCCTACGGCGTCGCCGGTGTCGAACTTTCCAAAGACAACAAGTGGCTCTACTTCCACGCCCTGTGCGGCCGCGACCTCTACCGCGTCCCCACTGGTGCGCTGGTCGATGACACGCTCACCCCCAAACGCCTCGCCAACACCGTCGAGCACCTCGGGTCCACCGGCTCGATCGTCGACGGCATGTGGCTGGACGATAACGACGATCTCTACCTCACCGCGATCGAGAAGGACGCCATCTTTGTCCGCCGATCGACCGGCGAGATCGAAACCTTCGTCGCGGATGAACGCCTGCAATGGCCCGACTCCCTGGCGATGGGCACCGACGGTTACCTCTACTTCACCACGTCGATGCGGCACCTGCAGACGCCCTACCGCCTGACGGACGTGAAAGAGCAGCCGTACTTCCTGATGAAGGTCTCGGTAGCTAAGGTCCAGCGTGCGGTACAGGCCAAGCGTGACGCCGAGTTCGCCCGGCAAGCCGCCGCCCAGGCGAAGCTCGACGCGATGGCCGCCAGGCAGCAGGCGCTGAAGCAGAAGCGTCAAGCCCAGTTGGTCAAGGCCGCCGCCGAGCGCGAAGCTCGACAGGTCGCCCTGGCCCAGGAGCGTGCCGAGACCGCCGCGAAGCTTCAGGCCGAAGCCGCGGAGAACGCGGAACTCGCCGCACAACAGCAGGCCGAAGTCGCCGCCAAGGCGCAGGCCGAAGTTGAACTGGCTGAGGCACGCCTCGCCGAAGCACAAGCCGCGGTCGCGTTAGCCAAGGAAGCCGCCGCGAAGGCCAAGGCCCTTGCGGAAAAAGCCCGCGACAAGTCCAAGGCAGGCCGGCTCGCCAAGGCACAGGCCGACGCCGCCAAGGCGCAGGCCGACGCCGCGCAGGCCGCGTTCGAGCAAGCGAATAGCGAGGCCGAAGCAGCCGAGAAGTACACCGAAACGTTGCAGGAGCGTCTGACCCTGCAGCAACTCGAAGCGCAACAGGCCGCCCAGAAGGCGCGTGACGCCGCCGCACAGGCGAAACAGCGCACCCTCGCCGCAAAGCAGGCCCAGGCCCAGTCCGAGCTTGCCAAGCAGATCGCTGACGAGGCGCAGCAGCAGGCGTGGGACGCCGAGAACGCCGAGGCCGACAACGCCGAAAGCGTCCTGACCGCAGAGGTCCAGACACAGCCGTAACCCGGCTGCTATCAAGCACCTAAACCGAGGACAGCCGTGCCTCCTCAATCATCCAAAAAAAGCGTCGGGCTTATGCCCGGCGTTTTTTTATACAACGACCGATCACATTTCCGCCCCGAGATTGAAGTGCCCCGCCCGAGCTAACCGATATCTAACAATGCCCGCGACCCTGTTCATCAAACACCCCTATGCCGACCGAACTGGCGACGGCTAAATTAAAGGGGCAGAGCGCCGCGGGTTTTTTTATGCGCAGAGAAGACTAACTAACCATAGAGATCACAGAGTTCATAAAGAAATCCATTTAGCCACCGATGAACACAGATAAACACGGATAGATAGCCAAGTCAATTGGTTTGTACCATCTGTGTTCATCCGTGTTCATCGGTGGCAGATTCTTAACTCCGTGGTCTCTGTGCTCTCTGTGCTCTCTGTGGTAAAACTCTTTCCCCGGTTCAGCCTTTGAACTTCGACTGCACGACCCGTTCGATCTCCTCAGCGCTGTAACCCTTCGCGGCCAGGTCGCGCTTCAGCTTCGATTCATACTCGTACTTCTTGCTCTTCTGCCACGCGCTGCTGATCGCACCGGCGGTCGCGACGATCGTGGCCATGCCGAACACACAGACGATCGGCAGGTTCGGTATCGAGAAGAGCATGTCCCAGTTCACTTCTGCCAGTTGTAACACGTCAGGCCTCCAATCCGCCCGGTGTTTCGTAGTGATCCGTCATCCCAGTAGTCGCGGCCCGGCGTGTATTATGACACATAAATCTTATTTTTCTCGAAGCGTTCATATCAGCCAGCTCAAGCCACGCCGGCTAAGTGGCCAGCCTACTTCTGCTTGTCAGGCACAGCCTTGATGATCCGCTCGATCTCGTCGGCACTGTAGCCCTTGGCGACAAGGTCCCGCTTCAGACGGACTTCATTCTGGTTCTTCTGTGTCAAGAACTTCAGTCCCAAATAAATGGCCGCCACCGTGATGATCGTCGCCGTCCCGAAGACCGCGATGATCGGCAGGTTGCCCGACGAAAGGATCTCCCCCCAATCCACTTCTGCTAAATGGTACATGCTGGGTCTCCGCCCCGGGACCTGTTGCGTAGATGGGGTAGTCGCGGCCCGGCGTGTATTATGACACGCCTACCCAAAAATCTTCTAATCCGCCTCGATCGGCGACAGCACATCCCCCGCCGTGAGCTTGTGGCCATGCACAAAATCGTCGATCCCCATCATCCGTGAACCCGGGGCCTGCACCGCCAATAGCCTCACCGCCCCGTCCGGCGTCGCTGCGCCCAACGCCGCCCCCGCCGTCTGGACCACCGTCCCCGGCTTTGGCGGCTTCTCCACCGACTCAAGCCCCACAAAGCACGACAGATCCGGCAAAGCCGCCACGCGCCCCAGCGTCAACACCTTCGACTCCCCCGTCGCCTGGCAAAGCCAGTTCACCCGGCAGCCCGGCCAGGGCGTCAACCCGTGCACACGCATCCGCACCTTCTCACACGACTGGTCAAACGAAACCGTCCCCATCGCCTTGCTGAGCTTCTTCGCCTTCGTCGCCTTGTCGTGGTCCTGCTCCTTCGGATCGAGCGTCCCCCCCGCCAGGTCGCTGAGCACCTTGCCCACCGCCCCCGGCCCAAGGTCGGATAGTCGATCGTGTAATTCCCCCGCCGTCTCGTTCGGATCAATGACTAACTTCGCCTCGCTGTAGATCGGCCCGGCATCCATCTTCTGCGCAAGCCCGATCACACACACGCCCGTCTCGTGCTCCCCCTCGATCATCGCCCAGTTAATCGGCGCCGCCCCACGATACTTCGGCAACAGCGACGCATGCAGGTTCACCGCCAGGTCCCCCATCGCCTCGATCAACGGCTCGCCGAGCTTCTGACCAAACGCGATCACGATAGAAGCATCCGCCCCAAACCCCTTGACCTGCTCGACAAACTCGGTGGTATTCACATCATCCGTGCGCAACACCTCGATCCCCTGCTGAAGCGCCCAAGCCGCCACCGGCGTCGGCGTCAACACCCGCTTACGCCCCGCCGGCTTATCCGGCTGACTCACCACCGCCACCAGCTCATGCTGCGCATGCAACATCTTCACCGTCGGCAACCCAAACGCACCGGAACCGAAAAACAAAAGACGCATGCGGGACTCCATTCAGATCGATCAAACCGCGAAGGCGCGAAGAGCTCAAAGAAAGCAATTGAACATGGTTAAATCATACGGGGACTATACACTTGATCGTCCACCTAGTATTGGGTCGTGTTTGTTCCGCTCCATCTATAAGCTGGATCAAACCCTCTCTTCCGTCCCTTAACATCTGTCGGAATCGGAAGCCTGGTTTGGGGTGCGAGCCGACAGGTAACAAACCTGATTGATTCAGCAAAGTTGCACACTCATCAGCTGATAGCTGGTTAATCTTTTTACGAAACATGTGTCCTTGAAGGAAGGAACTTACAAAATCAACCTGAACATCCGTGAATTCATACTCACACTGGCTCATAGCAATGTCCGTATGTCAATGTTAGTAGCAACTTCGCGCTCTTCGCGCCTTCGCGGTATATCCGATCAACCTAGCCCCGCCGCGGCTTCCAGGTCATGGATCGCCTGGCGGTTGGCGACCTTGTCGATGGCGGGCATGCGGTCGAGGATGAGGATGCCGTCGAGGTGGTCGTTTTCGTGTTGCCAGACGCGGGCGGCGAGGTCGTCGCTGGTGAGTTGGAAGGCTTGGCCGTTCTCGTCGAGGGCGTCGATGGTGATGCCGAGCGGGCGGGTGATGTCGCCGGTGACGCGGGGGATGCTCAGGCAGCCCTCGTCCCGGGTGTGTTTGCGATCACTGGGCAGGGTGAGCTTGGGGTTGATGAAGACGCGGTCGTCGGCCGGGTCGCCGGTGGGATTGGCGACGAACAGCCGCCAGCTCAGCCCGACCTGTGGGGCCGCCAACCCGACGCCACGGGCCTGATGCATCAGCTGGAGCATCTGCCGGACCACTCCCCGGACCTCGTCCGTGACCGCCTGAACCGGCTCAGCGACCCGCCGGAGCACCGGATCTGGATAGAGGACGATTTTCAGCTCTTCGGGGTCAACCGGGGATTCTGGCATATCAGGGATGGTAGGCGAGGCGATCCGGGGCGACAAGTGGACGGTAATTTGATGCTATACAGGGGGTTGGGACTTGACCGGACCCCCAATCGTTGGCATACTGACACAGGCTTGAGACGAATGACCGATTGCGAGCGGGCTCCGACTCACATCCGTACGCTTGCGTATAAGGCCTGAAACACACTGACCTTCGATGATTGAGAGGCATCCCTGATGGCTACCGTCACGAAAAAAGAACTCATTGACCAGATCGCCGACGCCACCGGCCAAAAACGCGTAGTCGTCAAGAGCGTTGTCCAGACGTTCTTGAACAACATCGTTGTGGAGCTGGGCAAAGGTAACCGGCTTGAATTCCGCGACTTCGGCGTGTTCGAGGTCAAACAACGCCGTGCCCGCAAGGCACAGAATCCCAAGACCCTTGAAGAAGTCTGGGTCCCGCCCAAGCGGACGGTGAAGTTCAAGGTCGGCCGGCTCATGAAACAAACGCTCTTGGATGAAACACCCGCCGAGGGCGCCGCAGGTACCGATAATCCCGCGCCGCAGGACGAGGTGCTCTGATCCACACACGAAGCCCGCGTTCTGCGAACGTGGGTTGCATGCAACACCGGACACACCAGGCTTCGATCCGTCGGCTACACAAAACAAGCCTGACCCGTGAATACACCTTGCGATCTTGACGTGGACAACCGTTGGCTCAGCGCGTTGAATGTTTCGCTCGCGCAGCGCGAGGCCGAGTCTCTGCTGCGCAAACTACGCGTCGTGAGTTGTCACGGCCCGATGCTGACGACCGACGACGGACGCGAGCTGATCAACTTCACCAGCAACGACTACCTCGGGCTCACCGAACACCCCGCGATGAAGCAGGCCGTGATCGATGCCGTGCAAGCACACGGCACGGGTTCGGGTGCCAGCCTGCTGATCACCGGCCGCAGCCCGCTGCACAAACAGGCCGAGCAATCTTTCGCAAAGTTTAAGCACGCCGAGGCCGCGCTGCTGCTCCCGACCGGATACATGGCCAACCACGCCGTACTCACCGCGCTCATCGGCCCGGGGGATCTGGTCTGCCTGGACAAACTCTGCCACGCCAGCCTCATCGACGCCGCCAAGGCAAGCGGCGCGGAAGTGCGCACCTTCCCACACCTGACCAACAACAAACTCAAACGCTTACTATCCAAACACGCCGCGCAAGCCGCTTGCGGCTTAGCGGACGATAAAAGCTCGCCGCCCCCACCTAACAGATTCATCGTCACCGACTCCGTCTTCTCCATGGACGGCGACTGCGCCGACCTGCCAAGACTCTGCGACATCGCCGACGAGTTTGACGCTGTGTTGATCGTCGACGAAGCCCACGGCACGGGCGTCCTCGGCGACACGGGCTCAGGCCTGATCGAAGCACAGGGCGTCACCAACCGCGTCCCCATCACCATCAGCACCGCCAGCAAGGCCATGGGAAGTCTTGGCGGGATCATCACAGCAGACCAACCGATCATCGACACCATCGTCAACCACGCACGCTCCCTGATCTACACCACAGCCATCCCCCCCGCCCAGGCCGCGGTGATTCAGCAAGCCGTCGAACTCATCCAATTAGACCCCGCCCCACGCAAACACCTAAGCGAACTGACGATCCGCCTACGTGCCGGCCTGGCTAAACAGGGCTGGCAACTCCCCGATCAAGGCGGCCACATCACCCCGATCGTCCCCCTTATCGTCGGCGAAGCCGCCCCCGCAGCCGACCTCGCCGACCACCTGATGCATAACGGCATCGCCGCCCCAGCCATCCGCCCCCCCACCGTCGCCCCCGGCAGTTCACGCATCCGCCTGAGCCTCCGCGCCGACATGACCGACGAACACATCGATCAACTGCTCGACGCGATCGGCCAGAGTTGACACATCAAACAAATCCTAGCCGCGTTGCAACGCAACGCAGGCCCGCACCGCGTCGCAGTACGGCTATCAAGGAAATCGAATCCCGCCCCTATATGCCCGATGGGGTGGAATCGCTCAGGTCAATCCAACGGTTAAATGCGCGAGGTTTAATGCGCAGCACCACTGCGGACAGGTGATGTGTCACCTCATCTCCCCCGGATCGCTATCTCAATCAGCATTGATCGGCCACGGTGGGGCAACCACAGGTACCAAGGCTCGGATCATGCGTTCGGCTGAAACAGAAGCAGCCGTGCAGGTTGATCCCGTGCGCAATAATTAAAAATGCACTGCCGATCATGGTCACGATGCTTGCGGGCGGGAAGTTGAAACTGATCGCCCCCGTGCTTGCGTCCTGGGTGATCGAGGGGCAGCACGTGTCGGTGCAAGTGTCTGCGGCGACGCCGGCATCGGTATGACCGAGGCCGGCCGCACTCACCTCAGCGCCCGACGGGGCCACGGAGGCCATCGCCGGGATCACCAGACCCGCCACGATGAACGCCGCGCCCAACACCGCAGCGACCAAGGCAAATCGTCGTCGGTGATGGCGGTAGCCACGAAACACAACAATCAATGCCAACGGCAGCACCAGCGCCGCCAGGACCCAATGCACCGCGGGATGCGACCAAACCGAGCCGGCCGCGGGCAACAGCAGGAGCAGAAACGGCGCCGCCATGCAGTGCACCGCACACGCCAGCGAGGCCGCGATACCCAGACGATCCCACTTGTGCAACAGCGCTTGGCCGCCCACCGGGGCTGTCGCGGCGGCGGCGGAGCTGGCGCTATTAAAATCCGTAAGTCCCATCAGGTAAAACCTTTCCGATTCAATGGGGTCCCGCCACGTATCTTCCCGCCAGGCAAACACACCCTGGCACAATGGAAGACTCGGACCGTCGGTCAGCAAAGGAAGGCGAATCAATTGCTAATGATAATCCATTATCATTTACTGTCAACACCACAAGCCCCAGCCCGGTCGCACCAGCATCCACTTTCTGCCTCAGCGCGGCATGACCGACGGGCCTATCGATCAATCACTCAGCACGATCGATGAACACAGACTCATCAAGCAATCCTAGCTGTGTTGCCATGCAACGCAGGCCCGCACTGCGTCGCAGCGCGGCTATCAAGGGTCCGTGAAACCAACCCGGTGCTCCCGCAGGGCAAATGACGTTGCGCACGAACAAACGCAGAATCAGGCTATGCTGACCTGCTCTGGCAACACTTCGGCAAGGGCGCTTAGGACCCGCTCACAATCGGTCTGCTTCTTGAAAACCAGGATAACAGTACCGATGTCGGTCTTTGGGTTGTAGTGAATGATGCCGGGGAAGTCTTGGTGCACTTCGATCTGGGGCTTCAACTGCTCGCCAACAAAGAATGAAAGCGCTCCAGTAAATGGGATAAGCAGCGCCAGCGTGATCACCGCCTCCACCAGACTCGAACGTTTACCCCCCTCGATCTCCTGCCAGCTGATCCGGATCGGGTGCGGCCCGAAGTGGCTTCCCTCAAGCTCATACCGGTACGCATTATGGACGGCAAGCAGCTGAGTCACTTCCTTGACGCATAGCCCCTCTGTCGTGTTGATGGTCAAACGCCAACCCTTACCTAATAAAAACGCAGACATGACCAGAGACGGGAAGGTGACGATGATCAAGACCCCACCGATCATGGTCCCGGTGACAGGGCCGGAGCGGTTGGCCAGAAGAAAGGCCAGCACCGTCAGGAGGATCGGGCAGATCAAGAGCACGCCCCATTCGATCGTCCGGTTGCGCGAGATGACCAGACGATCCTTACGCCGGCGGACATTGAACCGCCTGACGAGCTGCGACCGCTGGATTTTGGCGTCTTGGAGATACATGCCTGCCCCGACAGAACTGGATACGGGCCAGTATAGCCAAGGTGATCGATACGGTGCGCGCAAAAAAGAACCCCACCAGGTTTACCTGATGGGGTTCATTAAGCCGGCGATGACCTACTTTCCCGCAGTGACAGTATCATCGGCGCGACGGGCTTAACTGCTGAGTTCGGTAAGGGATCAGGTGTGACCCCGTCGCTATGGTCACCGGCAAAAGCCCAGAACGTCGTTAAACGTTCACGGCTTGGGTGGCTCGTGGAAGGGTTGGAAAAACCACGAGTCACTAAGCAAGTGAAAGGTCTTCCCCCGGAAAGGCTTTCCATCACCGGCCTAGTTATCAGGCTGGTGGATGAATCCGGGGGTGGTGTTACGTTGTTGGTGTGTGAACCGAGGTTCCAGCAAACATGGGGTGCTTGCTGACCCGGACCGACGTTTTGGAAACGTGGGTCGTGGGTCGGAGTGATAAAGCGATTGACCGTTAGTACCGCTCGGCTGAAGACATCTCTGCCCTTACACCTGCGGCCTATCAACCTGGTGGTCTACCAGGGGTCTCTCACACAAAAGTGCGTGCAACTCTCATCTCGAGGGGGGCTTCCCGCTTAGATGCTTTCAGCGGTTATCCCTGCCGTACTTAGCTACCCAGCGGTGGACTTAGCAGTCCAACTGGCGCACCAGGGGTACGTCCTTCCTAATCCTCTCGTACTAAAGAAGAATCCTCTCAAAGTTGCTACGCCCACGGCAGATAGGGACCGACCTGGCTCGCGCCGGTCTGAACCCAGCTCGCGTGCCACTTTAATGGGCGAACAGCCCAACCCTTGGGACCGCCTTCAGCCCCAGGATGTGACGAGCCGACATCGAGGTGCCAAACCGCATCGCCGCTATGGACGCTCGGATGCGATCAGCCTGTTATCCCCGGGGTACCTTTTATCCGTTGAGCTATGACCCTTCCACACGGGATCACAGGATCACTAGAGCCCTCTTTCGAGACTGCTTGACGAGTATGTCTCGCAGTAAAGCCGGCTTGTGCTCTTACACTCGAAACGCGGTTTCCAACCGCGCTGAGCCGACCATTGCGCTCCTCCGTTACTCTTTAGGAGGAAACCGCCCCAGTTAAACTACCCAGCTAACATGGTCCTTCGCCCGGATTCACGGGACGAAGTTAGGTCAAAAATGCGATCAGGGTGGTATTTCAAGGATGGCTCCACCCGGTCCAGAAACCGGGTTTCAAAGCCTCCCACCTATCCTACGCAGAACGTATCCTTGGCCAATATTAGCCTATAGTAAAGGTCCACGGGGTCTTTCCGTCTTGCCGCGGGTACGCGGTATCTTCACCGCGTCTTCTATTTCACCGAGTTGGTAGTTGAGACAGTGCTCCAATCATTACGCCATTCATGCGCGTCGGAACTTACCCGACAAGGAACTTCGCTACCTTAGGACCGTCATAGTTACGGCCGCCATTGACCGGTGCTTGAGTCGTAAGCTTCGCCTGATAAATCAAGCTGACCTACTTCCTTAACATTCCGGCATCGAGCAGGCGTCAGACTGTATACATCCTCTTGCGAGTTAGCACAGTCCTGTGTTTTTGATAAACAGTTGTCAGAGCCTTTTCTCTGCGCCCTTCCCGAAGGTTAGGGCCCCCTTATCGCGAACTTACGGGGTCAATTTGCCTAGTTCCTTAACTACCATTCTCTCGAGCGCCTGAGGTTATTCACCACGCCTACCTGTGTCAGTTTTAGTACGGATCCGTTGATTGTCCACGGACGCTATTTCTTGGAACACCCTTCGTGAGCTTCGGGATCTAAGCCCTCGCCCTTGCGGGACGGCCACGTCTGATCGGCCGACTCATCTGGGGGTGTCCGTCACGCCGCTTCAACCGCACAACGGAGTGCAGGAATATTAACCTGCTGTCCATCGACTACGCCTTTCGGCCTCGCCTTAGGGTCCGACTAACCCTGGGCGGATTTACCTTGCCCAGGAAACCTTAGGCTTTCGGCGAGCAGGATTTTCACCTGCTTTATCGTTACTCAAGCCGGCATAATCACTTCCTGCCGCTCCACGAAACGTTATCCGTTTCGCTTCAGCGCTGACAGGAACGCTCCTCTACCACTTCTTACGAAGTCCGCAGCTTCGGTGATATTCTTATTCCCGATCATTATCGGCGCTAGGATCCTCGACCAGTGAGCTGTTACGCACTCTTTAAATGGTGGCTGCTTCTAAGCCAACATCCTGGCTGTCACGGCATCCTAACTTCCTTTAGAACTAAGAAAATCTTAGGGACCTTAGCTGGCGGTCTGGGTTGTTTCCCTCTTGACCACGAAGATTATCCCCCGCAGTCTGACTCCTGAGACAGAGGCTTACAGTATTCGGAGTTTGGTTGGGGTGGGTAGCGGGTTAGGCCCCCAGTCCCATCCAGTGGCTCTACCCCTGTAAGCTGTCACTCAAGGCTAGCCCAAAAACTATTTCGAGGAGAACGAGATATCTCCAGGTTTGATTAGACTTTGACTCCTCCCCACAGCTCATCCCATAACTTTTCAACGTTAACGGGTTCGGTCCTCCAGGAAGTCTTACCTTCCCTTCAACCTGGCCATGGGTAGATCACCTGGTTTCGCGTCTAATCCCTGCAACTCAACGCCCATTTAAGACTCGCTTTCGCTGCGCCTACACGGGGGTACCGCTTAAGCTTGCTACAGAGACTAACTCGCCGGCTCATTATGCAAAAGGCACGCCGTCACCTTCCGAAGAAGGCTCCGACCGCTTGTAAGTGTGTGGTTTCAGGTACTTTTCACTCCCCTTGTCGGGGATCTTTTCAACGTTCAATCACTCTACTGATACGCTATCGGTCGTCAAGGAATATTTAGCCTTGGAGGGTGGACCCTCCAGCTTCACACGGGGTTTCACGAGTCCCGTGCTACTCTGGTACGCCTAGGCTCACTTCGCAAACGGCTACGGGGCTGTCACCCTCTGTGGCCGACCTTTCCAGGCCGCTCACCATCCGCTTGGATCACCATATTGGCGCCCACAACCCCGCCCCGAAGGACGGTTTGGGCTGTTCCGATTTCGCTCGCCGCTACTGACGGAATCGAGGTTTCTTTCTTTTCCTGCAGTTACTTAGATGTTTCAGTTTACTGCGTTCGCTTCCATGCCCTATGCATTCAGACATGGATGACACAAAGTGCCGGGTTTCCCCATTCAGACATCCCAGGATCAACGCTTGGTTGCCAACTCCCCTGGGCTTATCGCAGGCTCCAACGTCTTTCATCGCTTCTCGACGCCAAGTCATCCGCCACACACTCTTAATAGCTTAATCACTCCGACCTGCGACCGACGTAAACGCCAATCCCAAAATCAGAATCATCCGCTGTGACGATTACACAGCGACCCGCTTCCACGCGACCTCAAACAGACGGCCGGGCTTCTACGAGCAAGCACCTCATATGCGCTAGAACTACTCGGTATCACACTAACAAATTTGCGTGCAACACCAAGACCTTTCCACTTGTCAAAGAACCTTGCAAGGAACGTCGGGCTTGTGGCCTTCCGTTCCTGCCCCCGCTGGCTGCGGGTGGTGGGGCCTGCGATGCAGACGCCGCCACTGGCAGCGAGCCGAGTACTTTACCTTCCTCTACGTGCTTGTCAAGCACCCCTATTCGCCGACCCTGACAGGCCGGCTAGCCCTGTCGGGGTTTAACGGAATCGCGTGTAAGTCACTATCAACAGGTGCCTTTCACATGACCACTTGGGCCGAGTTAGAAGATTGTAACGATCCGAAAGGGGCTGTCAACCAAGCCCACTCCAAACCCCCGCCAGCGCTCTTGATCCGCACCCCGGCCCCCGAAATCGCCCACAAGGACCGAGAAAACACGCTGTTTTGTACCGAATCCGCCCCCTGAGTCGCCGCCCCGCCCCATCGACAAGTTATCCACACCCCACCACGCCCCCGCCGATCCCCGACTCAAAAGCCGCCCGGGCAGACGCCGCGCTGATGGGCCAATCCATCAGAAACCAGCCCAGTACGACGGTTTTTAGTGATGTTTATCCTTCTTTTTGCTCCGCTCGGACCCCGCCAGCCCGGCCCCCTGCCGGCAAGATATCCGCCCGCCTCAACGCCCGGGTTGACAAGATCGGCCACGCGAGTAATCTTGCCGTTCTGGCGTTTTCAGCCGTAAGGCTAGGTAGCTCAGTTGGTAGAGCACCGCATTGAAAATGCGGGTGTCGGCGGTTCAAGTCCGCCCCTAGCCATTTCCCACTTCTTAGCCGTCTGGTCTCACCTGGACCTGATGTGTACTCTTGATCTCGAGCTTGCCCATCAGCGTTCGATGGACCGGGCACTTGTCCGCGATCTCCATCAGGCGATCACGCTGCTCGTCATCGAGCTCGCCGACCAGGCGGACCTGCTTGTGGACCCGCTCGATCATGCTGCCCGGCTTTTCACAACCGTCGCAATCCTCGGCATGCACCCGCTCGTGCCGCAGCGCGATCTCGGCCCGTTCCAGCGGCCACCGTTTGCGATCGGCGTACATCCGTAGCGTGATGGCCGTGCATGTGCCCAGCGCCGAGAGCAGCAGGTCGTATGGGGTGGGCCCGCGGTCATCGCCTCCGATCGATTCGGGCTCGTCGGCCACCCAGACGTGTCGGCCGGATTGGATGACTTGCGTGTAACGGGCGGCCCCTTCACGGACCACAACCGTGCCCGACGGCGGCGGCTCCACCTCGACGGGTCGGAGGTAGCGTCGGGCCCAGGCGGCGAGCGTGTCGGCAATGAAACGTGCATCTTCTGTGCGCGTCACGAGGTGGTCAGCACCATCCAGCGAAACGAAGCTCTTGGGGTGCTGGGCCGCCTCATAGATCTGTCGCGCGTTGTCGATCCCGACGATCTTGTCACCCGGGGCGTGGAAGATCATCACCGGCCGGCCGAGTTGACCCATGCGCTGAGCGGGCGTCTGCTGCCGCAGGTCATCGATGAACGATTGTTTGATAGTGAACGAACGCCCACCGAGCTCAACTTTCGCCGCTCCCTGCGACTCGATCTTTTCGAGATGATCGCCGAACAGGTGGGTGACGTGGGCCGGGTCGCTCGGGGCACCGATGGTCGCCAGGGCCTTCACCGCCGGCAATTGCTCGGCGGCCATCAGGACCGCGGCCCCGCCGAGGCTGTGTCCGATTAGCAACTGAGGTGCCTGGTGCGTCTGTTCCAGGCTCCGCGCCGCCGCGACCAGGTCGGCGACGTTGGAGGAAAAGTCCGTGTTGGCGAATTCGCCCTCGCTGTCGCCCAGCCCAGTGAAGTCGAAACGGAGCACCGCCACCCCCTGATCGCACAGCGCCCGGCTGATGTACGTCGCCGCCTTCACCTTGCTCGAGCACGTGAAACAGTGGGCAAACACCGCGAATGCCGTCACCGGCGTATCGGGCATCTCGAGCCGGCCCGACAGGGCCTGGCCTTCGTCATTAAGAAACTGGTACCGGCTGCTTGGCATGGCCACGCTCCTGTTCAGATAGTCATCCCGACCTCACACAGACCAGATAGTAGACCGATCGCCCTCGCCGCTCTACGGGATCAACAAGAATCGCACAAAAGCATCCAGGTCTATCTCTGCCCTGGCCGGTGTGTGTTGTGTTTTTTATGGGGTCCGCCCGTGTGCCGGATCAAGCCGTCAGAGGGACGGATGCAGACAATCACCGTTCGACGATCGTCAGCTCGAACCCGTTGCCCACCGGCACGCCGCAGCTCGTCACGCCGGGCCGTGCGCGCAGGTCGCCGATGTAATCCGTCAGCTCTTCGGGGTGTGTCGAGATGTTGTCCGTGATGATCACCGCCCGGTCCGCGAGCTTGTCCCAGAGCGCATCGAGGTACGCCAGGCTCTGCGGTTTGTCTGCGTCAACAAACGCGAAGTCGAACGGCTCGGCCGGCTTGATGGTCTGCAACACGTCACGCGCATCGCCTAAATAAAGCGTCACGTGATCGATCAGCCCGGCGTCGGTGAGGTTGGCCGTGGCCGCGTCGATCTTCTTCGGGTCGATGTCGATGGCGTGAACGTGCCCGCCGTTCGCCTTCGCCGCGGCGGTCAGGTGCAGCGTCGAGAAGCCATACGACACGCCGACCTCGACAAGCGATCCGCATCGCCCCACCCGGACAAGCTGTGCCAAGACGCGCGCCTCGTCTCGCGGGATCTGCCAGTGGTCGTCCACCTGCGTACGCAGCCGATCCACCCGGTCGATCACGGCCTTCACCTGACTGTTGAACATGTAGTTACTCGCCAATGGTCCAGAAGAACGATGCCGCCGTATCGTACCGGATGGGCCCACAAGTGCCTACCCACTTCACACACGCGCCCCCGCCGCGTATCGTTTGACTATGACGGCCGACACGCCCGACAGCCTCACCCCCGAACTGCTGGTCCGGGCCTACTGCATGGGCGTGTTTCCCATGGCCGAGGGGCGTGACGGGGCGATCCACTGGCTCAGCCCCGACCCACGGGCCGTCATCCCGCTTGAAGATGGCGGCTTCAAGGTCTCCCGTTCGCTGCATCGGCGCGTGAACCAGGGCGCGTACCGCATCACGAAAGACGAGGCATTCAATAGCGTGATCCGTGCGTGCGCCGAGCCCCGGCCGGCCGAGGACGATACCTGGATCAACGACGAACTGGTGGATGTGTATTGCCAACTGCACGAAGCCGGCCTGGCTCACAGCGTCGAGGCCTGGTCGGACGATGACCCATCCCATCCCGTCGGCGGGCTCTACGGCGTGGCGCTGGGCGGCGCGTTCTTCGGCGAGTCCATGTTCCACCGTGCAACCGATGCGTCGAAAGTCTGCCTCGTCTCGCTGGTCGATCACCTGCGGGCGCGCGGGTTCACGCTGCTGGATGTCCAGTTCGTGAATCCACACCTGAAACAGTTCGGCGTCACGGAGATCACGCGCACCGAGTACCTCGAGCGACTCGAAGACGCTCTGCGCCTCGACGTGACCTGGTGATTCAGGCGCACTACAAAGCGATGACGGGCATCGCCGTCACCGCCGGGGGGAGTTGAGTCATCGAAAAGCGTCTTACGGCAGGACGATGGTCGAGCCGATGGACAGCTTCTTCGGGTTGATGCCGGGGTTGGCCGCCTGGATGTCGGTCCAGCGCAGGCCGTTGCCGTAGTGGCGTTCGGCGATCTTCCAGAGGCTGTCGCCCTTCTGGATGGTGTAGGTCGCCTGGGCCGGGACGGCGGCCGGGGCCGGTTCGACGTAAGCCGGAGCGGGCGCAACGGGCTCGAACTGCACGGGCTCGGCCGAGTACGGCTGGCTCTGGTAGCCCTGCACCTGCACCGGTTCGGCCGGCGGCGGGACGGCGGCGAGTTCCGGCTTGGCCTTGCGTTGGCAGCCAATCGCGGCGCCCAGGCATACGAGCGTGATCAATGCGGTCTTTTTCATCATGGCGTTTCCCCTGATCTGGTGGTTAGCGTCCGTGCGAGCACCCGCCCGGGATGTGCAGCCGTTTTGTACCCCATCCGGCTCGGTATCGCAACGGGAACCCGCTTGAACCCACTGTTTTCGTGCATAGGATCGCGTAGTGCGATGCATCCTTTAGGCGGGGTGACACCATGGCGACCAGACGCCTGAAACTGGACCGGCCCGGCCCCCACCGCCTGCTCTGGCTGGCGATATCGGCCGTGGTGCTGTCGTGGCTGATCTACCAATACGCCGCCGCCGCGTCGCCATCCCCCCCTGCCCCACCGATCCTCTCGAGCATCCCCACCCCGGGCACCCTCGGCCTATTGGCGATGGGCATGCTCCTGATCGTGCCCTGGCGCAGGCTCCGACCCACCCGCTGGCACTGAGCGATCCCATCACACCAAGGCCTGGCCCGGCAGCAGCGGCGGCATCGGAACGTCCAGACAGTCGCACACAGCCCGCAGCAACTCCGCCTCTTCGGGGGTCACCTGCTTATCCGCTGTAATACACACCGCACAGGCGTTGATCACAGCGCGCTTCTCCCGCGGCCCTACGCTTCGAAGTGTTGTCAACGCCTTATCAAGCTCACGGATCCCGCATGCATCCACCGGCAACAGCCCCGGCTGCGGATCGACCGGTAGGTGTCTTACCGCTTGGGCATACGCTTGCTCACACGCCACCTCATCCTCGTGCCCCCGCCGGGTGAGCGCCGACAGCAGCACCGCCAACGGCTTGCGCATCGGCTTAAGCGAATAGTACTTCGTCCGCCCCCCGCCCCACCGGCTCGGCTCGAACGTCGGCGACAGCCGGTAGGTCAGCACACGGCTGAGCATCCATTCATACATATCCATCCGGTCGTCCGCCTCGATCAGCGACTGCACACAACGCATGCACGTCTGATACTGCCCGCTGGTCAGGTTGTGCAGTGAAGGCATCGCCAGATCGAGCAGGGGCAACGCCGCCGCACGGCTCATCCCGCCCACGGCATCGGCAAGCCGTTGCGTTTCACGCCCGACCGCACCGCCGGCTAGCGAGTCGACCTGTGCCAGTTGGCCCGCCCGAATCTTCTCGTCGCCTGACAAAAGCATCGCGTAGATCACCGCACATGCGCCAAGTGAGCTATGGATCGCCTCCTTGACCGACGGCGGGATCGCTTGAAGCAGGTCGCGTGCGCGTTGCCAATGAGCGTCGGTGGGTTGGCCGATCTGTTTGACAGCGGCGATCTCAGTTGCAGAAGGTGCTTCCCGGGCGGGCCCCGCCGCGGCCGATCCCGAGAGCAATGTGATCGTTCGGTTGCGGGCCGCCTGTGTTTGGCGCTGCTGTTCGTGATCTATCTGGGCGGCGGACCTCTCAACCACGGGGTACCGGCCGTCCCACTTGGGCATGATCCGCCTGATCCGCTTATCCAACGGCGGATGTGTCGCACCCAACGCCCCAAGCTTGCTGGTGACCCCCTGCCCGAAAAACATGTGGCTGACTTCCTCCGCCTTGGGGCTATGGATGCTCGACCCGAAGGCGTTCCCGCCGATCTTCTTCAGCGCCCCGCCGATGCCTTCGGGGTAGCGTGTGAACTGAACCGCCGAGGCGTCTGCGAGAAACTCGCGCTGCCGGGATACCGCCGACTTGATCAACCCGCCGAAGAAGTAGCCGACGAAACCGATGACCATCAGTGCCGCTGCGATCAGGAAGATGACGGCGATCACGCCGCCCGCGCCGTCATTCTTCTTGCTGGAGCTGCTGCGACGAGACGGACGGATGTGCCGCATCGTTCGCAGCACGCCCATGCCGATCTGGCCGATCACCAGGATCCCGAACAGCACGCCGATCAGCCGGATGTTCAGCCGCATGTCGCCGTTAAGGATGTGGCTGTACTCATGTGCGATCACGCCCTGCAGTTCGTCCCGGTCCAGCAACTCAACCGTGCCGCGCGTCACACCGATCACCGCGCTGTCCGGGCCGTACCCGGCGGCGAAGGCGTTGATCGCCAGCTCGTTATCCATGACATACACATCGGGCATCGGCACGCCCGAAGCGATCGACATCTCTTCGACCACGTTCAGCAGCTGTCGTTCTTGCAGATCGGTCGTACCGGTATCGAGTAAGCGCCCGCCAAGCGACTCGGCGATCACGCGCCCCCCGCCGGACAGCTCACTGAGTTTGATGGCTGAGCTACACCCCACCACCAGCAAGACCGCCGCCCCGACCACCAGCAGCAGCAGCGGGTTCCACAGCGACAACTCAACGCCGCCGCCACCCCGCGAATGGATAGCCGCCACGCCGACCGCCACCGCAACGTAGACCATCGCGATGATGCATATCACCGCCAGGGCAAACAGCACGACAAGCCGGCCGGTGTTTTTCCGGGCCTGTGCCTGATGCTCGAAGAAGTCCATCGCCATGATTCAGCCCCGTCGCACCCAAGGGATCAGGTGAACGAAACCTTCACAGCCTCGCGCTCGCCGGGCTGTTCGATCTCGAAGAACGGTGCGTCCAGGAAGCCGAACATCGACGCGAAGATCACCGGCGGGAACGACTCGCGGTACGTCTTATACGTATTCACCGAGTCGTTGTAAGCCTGGCGGGCAAAAGCGATCTTGTTCTCGGTCGAGGTCAGTTCCTCGCTGACCTGCATCATGTTCTGGTTGGCCTTGAGGTCCGGGTAGGCCTCCATCACCGCGAACAGCTTGCCCATCGCGCCGGTCAGCGCGCCCTCAGCGCCCAACAGCCCCTTCATGGCCCCGGCGTCCGCCGGATTCGCCGCCACAGCCTTCGCCGCCCCGGCCGCCTGGTTGCGCGCCGCGATCACCGCTTCGAGCGTCTCGCTCTCGTGCTTCATGTAACCCTTGGCCGTCTCCACCAGGTTCGGGATCAGGTCGTACCGCCGCTTGAGCTGCACGTCGATCTGCGCAAACGCATTCTTGAACCGGTTGCGCAGCGCGACCAGCCGGTTGTAGATCCCGACGACCCAGCCGATCAGACCCAGCAAGACCAGACCGATGACAACCAGTGCAATGATCCATCCCATGAGACGCCTCCTGAAAGGTGAGCGGACAGGCCCGCGCCGCAGACGCCGACCATCTATCAGGATAAGACATTCCCCTTTCCCATGCGCGGGATTCACCGTGCCCGGCGTGGCAGGACTGCAACAGGTCCCACGACATCCCAATGAATGATTGCCGGCATTGGGACGAGGGATGCGACCGGATTACTGGTCTTCATTCAGAGAGCCAGATGATTCAGTGAGATATTGGTAAACAAGCTCGTTAGGCTCGTGCCCCGCCCAATGCTCTGGGCCTCCATCACGGAGTACGATCAAATCGTCGGGTGGGGATGTGAGTGTTCGAACCTGATCGACATCCACATCCCAACGGATCTCGACTCGAGACTTCAGTTCATCAAACGACCACGGCTGCCCCACCGCAGATACATGCTGCCTGTACACCGGTCTTAAGTCATCCCACGAACTCGGCCACTGATCGTCGTTCTGCTCCAGGTAATCAACCACCATCCCGCCAACCCACTCAAGGGCATACATGTTCGGGACAGTTTCGCTCGTGTAGCGATGTATTTTGAATGCGATGAGGCCGCCACCACATAGTATGGCCAGGACGACAGCTAGGATTAGGGCCGGCAAGAACTTCTTCATTGGTCAAGTCCATGAACAATGAATTGCTGATACTACCCAAATCGTGCGATAGATCAGTCCAGCGTCATCGTCAGCAGGAACTCGGCGTTGGTCTTGACCTTCTCCAGCCGGTTCTTGAGTAGCTCCATCGCCTCAACGACGTTCATGTCCGCCAGCACCTTGCGCAGGCGGTAGATGAGCTTGAGCTCGTGGTCGTCCATCAGCAGCTCTTCACGGCGGGTGCCGCTGGCGGCGATGTCGATCGCGGGGTAGGTCCGCTTCTCGACCAGGCGCCGGTCCAGGTGCAGCTCGGAGTTACCCGTGCCCTTGAACTCTTCAAAGATGATGTCGTCCATCTTCGAGCCGGTATCGACCAGCGCGGTGGCGAGGATGGTCAGCGACCCGCCGTTCTCGATCGCGCGGGCCGAGCCGAAGAACTTCTTGGGCCGCTGCAGCGCGTTGGAGTCCAGGCCGCCGGTGAGGATCTTGCCTGAGTGCGGCATCTCGGCGTTGTATGCTCGGGCCATACGTGTGATCGAGTCCATCAGGATCACGACATGTTCGCCGAACTCGACGAAACGCCGGGCCTTTTCCATCACCATGTCGCAGACCTGCACGTGGCGGTGGCTCTGCTCGTCGAAGGTCGAGGCGATGACCTCGACGTCGTCGGGCGTGTTGTTCTTGAAGTCGGTGACTTCCTCGGGCCGTTCGTCGATCAGCAGCACGATGACCTTGGTCTCGGGGCTGTTGACGATGATCGAGTTGGCCATCTTCTGGAGCAATACCGTCTTACCGGTCCGCGGCGGGGCCACGATCAACCCGCGCTGGCCCCGGCCGATCGGGGTGACCAGGTCGACGATCCGCATCTCGATGTTGTCGGGCTCGGTCTCGAGGATCAGCCGTTGATACGGGTGCAGCGGCGTGAGGTCTTCGTAGTTCTTGATGTCGTTGAGGTGGTCCGGGGGATGGCCGTTCACCGCATCGACACGCAGCAGCGCGAAGTACTTCTCGGATTCCTTGGGCGGGCGGATGCTGCCCTGCACCACGTGCCCGGGCTTGAGGCCGAACCGGCGTATCTGTGACGGCGAAACATAGATGTCATCCGGGCAGGCCAGGTACGAGTACTCGGGGCTGCGCAGGAAGCCGAACCCGTCGGGCAATACTTCCAGCACGCCGTCGCCGTACATCAGGCCCTGCTTCTGGGTCTTCAGCTCAAGGATCTTGAACGTCAGATCATGGCGGGGCAGCGTCGCCGCGTCCTCAATACCCTCTTCCTTGGCGACCTTCAGCAGGTCATCCAGCTCCATCGCCTGGAGCGTGTGGACGGTGACGTCACTCTTCTTCGCCTTTTCGTAGCGGCGCTGGGTCTCGGCGTCGAGTTGCTCGTCGGTCTGCGGCTTGCGCGACTGCGGCTTGTCCGCCTTGGCCTTGTCCTTGTCAGCCTTGTTGCCGGACTTGGCGGGCTTGTCCTCGGCCTGCTCCTGCTCGGGCGCATCATCCTCAACCACAGCCTCGGGCTTGGCCTTGGCTTTGGTCTTCTTAGTGACGCGCTTCTTTTTGGGTTTGGACTTAACGTTCTCTTCCGTGGCCATGGGCGGGCTCAATCCTTAACGGGGGGTAACGGGTGGATGCGACCGTGTTGAAACCGGTCGGCGGGGAAATTCATATCCACAAGGACATGCTGGATCGTTATGATCCGAGGTGTATTGAATTAACAAAGGTCGTGCATGCACGTGTCTATCCGACACAACGGGTTCAGTTGGATGCGGGGGATCAATCTGACATCGAGGCGGGATCGGTCGGACTGGCTACCGGGCTTCCTCCGAAAGGCCGACCTGAATCATGGGGTAATCCGGGAAAGCACACGTCGGGTTTGTTCCAGGCAGTGGGCCTCACCCGCGTCGTTGCTTATTACATAATCGGCCCGTTCGCGTTTGCTGTCAAGCGGCAGCTGCATTTTCTCACGGCGGGCCAACTCGTCCGGCCCCCAGCCCCGTGTCCGCGCCAACCGCTCCTGACGCACAGCTAACGGGGCATCCACAAAGATCAACACGTCACACTGCCGATCAATTCCCGATTCTATTAATAACGGGCTGTCTTCCACAACCGCCCGCACACCAGGCTTGCCAACCGCTTCGACCCGTAATTCCCCCCGTTTGGCGTGAACGATCGGGTGAATCAGCCCCTCAAGCCGATCCAATGCCGCCTGGTCTTGAAACACGATCTTGGCGACCGCCCCACGGTCGATCCCGCCGATCTCGTTCAAAATGCCATCCCCCCACCACTGCCGTAGCTGTTCGATCACCCCCGGATCGCCCAACGCCTGCTTCGCCAGCGCGTCCGAGTCGATCACCTCGCACCCAAGCGACGCCAATTGACCCGCGACCAGGCTCTTGCCCGAGCCCGGCGCGCCCATCAGCCCGATAATGGGGACTCCATCCTGCCGCATACACCTCTCGAAGCCCAACGATCCTCGGCGTGGCTATGATTAATTGATACTTGCCTTACACTCCGTTTGCCAGCATAATTTACTCTTTCATACCTAGCTAATCACCCCCCACGCTTCACCGCCTCCGAAGGCGGACCACGACGAGGTACGGATGGCCCGCACAAGACGCAAACTCGGTGAAATCCTCAAACGCTGGGACCTGATCGACGACGAGAAGCTCGAAGAGGGCCTCAAGATCGCCAAGGGCTCACGCAAACGCATCGGCGACGTCCTCGTCGATCTCGGCTATGCCCAGCAGAACGACATCGCCAAGGCGCTCGCGTCGCAGTACGGCATGGAATTCGTCGACCTCGACCAACCCGACGTCGTCTCCAAAGACAACCTCGAACTCATCCCCACCGACCTGATCAAGAAGTACCTCGTCCTGCCCATGGGTAAGGACGGCAACAAGCTCAAGGTCCTCGTCCACGACCCGATGGACCTCGCCCTGATCGACGACCTGCGCTTCCGCCTCGGAGGCGAACTCGAACTCGCGCTGGGCGCCAAGGACAAGATCAAGGAATACATCGAGAGCTTCCTCTCCGAAACGCAGGCCTCGATCGACGAAGAAGTCCGCCGCATGACCATGGACGCCTCGCTGGACCGCGGCGCGTCGCTGGACGTGCAAATGGCCGGCGATGAAGAAGAGGAAGAACCCACCGGCGACGAAAGCAAGGACGCCCAGTCCGCCCCGATCATCCGGCTGGTCTCCGAGATCATCAAAGAAGCCGTCGTCACACGGGCCAGCGATATCCACATCGAGCCGTTCGAAGACCGCGTCCGACTGCGCTACCGTGTGGACGGCGTCTGTATCGAGAAAGACAAGATCCCCAAGCGCACGCAGCAGTCCGTCATCGCCCGCCTGAAGATCATGTCCGGGATGAAGATCGAAGAAAAGCGCATCCCGCAGGACGGCCGTATCAAGATGCGGATCGGCGGCGAGATCATCGACTTCCGTGTCTCCGCCTGCCCCGCCTACCACGGCGAATCCGTCGTCCTGCGTATCCTCCGGCCCGACGCCGCCAAACTCGGCCTGGTCAACCTCGGCATGCAGGACGATACGCTCGAGACCTTCAAGTCGATCATCTCCCGGCCCAACGGGATCTTCCTGGTCACCGGCCCCACCGGCTCGGGAAAAACGACCACGCTCTACTCGGCCCTGTCCGAACTCAACCGACCGGACATCAAGATCATCACCGCCGAGGACCCGATCGAATACAACTTCAAGGGCATCAACCAGTGCCAGGTCAACGACCACATCGGCCTGACCTTCTCACGCATCCTCCGCGCCATGCTGCGTCAGGCACCCAACATCATCCTCGTCGGTGAAATCCGTGATAAAGAGGTCGGCGAGGTCGCCATCCAGGCCGCACTCACCGGCCACATGGTCTTCTCCACCCTGCACACCAACGACGCCCCGTCGGCGATCACACGTCTGGTCGACATGGGCCTCAAACCTTTCCTCGTCGCCAGCTCAATCCAGGCCGTGCTCGCCCAACGCCTTGTGCGTATCCTCTGCGATCACTGCAAGGAAGAAGACCCCAACCCCAACCCCCGGCTGCTGTCGCTGTGCGGGTTCAACAAGGGCGACCTGGACGGCCAAACCATCTACAAGCCCGTCGGGTGCACACGCTGCGGCGGGTCCGGCTACCGCGGGCGTCGAGGCATCTACGAACTGATGCTCATGAACTCCGAGCTCCGCGAGCTGGCGTTCAACCGCGCCGCCGTCAGCAAGATCCGTGAGGCCGCCGGCGCCTCGGGCATGCGTAACCTCATCGGCGACGGCCGGCTTAAGATCCTCGAAGGCAAAACCACCGTCGACGAGATCGCCCGCGTCGCACAGGTCGGCGGCACCGTCGATATCGACGACGTCAGCGAGGAAGACGAAAACCTGGTCGCATAAACCACCCCACCCGCGGCCAAACCGGCTGCGCCTTGATTGACCCATACGCCGCCCGCCCGGCCTAACAGGCTGCGACGGCTTAGCAGGAGAAGAAGCCTTGAGCCCCTCAACCACCGAAGGCAAGAAGCCGCCCTCAACCATCCATATTGACCGACTGCTCGATACGGTCGTCAAGCAGGACGCCAGCGACTTGCACCTGACCGTCAACAAAAAGCCCACGCTGCGCATCCGCGGCCGGCTGGTCGAACTGAACACCAAGGTCCTCCAGCCCGCCGACACCGTCGCGCTGATGAAGTCCATCACACCCGAACGCGGGCAGAACGAGCTGCAGGAAGAAGGCAACGCCGACTTCGGTTTCGCCTACGGCGAGGCCGCCCGTTTCCGTGTCTCCGTCTTCAAGCAGAAAGGCAACGTCGCGCTCGTCCTGCGTCAGATCCCCAACGAGCTGCTCCCGCTGGACGTCATCGGCCTGCCCACCATCGTCAAGGACCTCATCCGCCGGCCCCAGGGCCTGTTCCTCGTCACCGGGCCCACCGGCTCGGGTAAGACGACCACCCTCGCCGCGATGATCAACGACATCAACCTCACCCTCGACCGGCACATCATCACCGTCGAGGACCCGATCGAGTACTACCAGTCCCACATCAAGAGCATCATCAACCAGCGCGAAGTCGGCAACGACGTGCCCAGCTTCGCCGAGGCCCTGCGTCGCGCCCTGCGTCAGGACCCGGACGTCATCCTCGTCGGTGAGCTGCGTGACCTTGAGACCATCGAGGCCGCCATCCGCGCCGCCGAGACCGGCCACCTCGTCTTCGGCACCCTGCACACCAACTCCGCCGGTGGCACCATCAACCGTGTCATCGACGCCTTCCCCACCAACCAACAGGCCCAGGTCCGCGTCCAGCTGGCGACGTCCCTCATGGCCGTCCTCTCCCAGCAGCTGCTCAAACGCATCGACAAGAAGGGCATGGTCGCGGCCTACGAGTTCCTCGTCGTCACCCCGGCGATCGCCAACCTCATCCGTGAGAACAAGACCTTCCGTATCGACTCGGCCATCCAGACCGGTAAGAAGTTCGGCATGCAGCTGCTCGACGACCACCTCTGGGACCTCTACTCCAAGGGCTGGATCAGCGTCGAGGACATGATCGACAAGTGCCGAAGCCAGCCATCCATGATCGAGAAGGTCAAGCGGGCCGGCCAGTCCATCGGCCGCGCCGAACTGGACGAGGAAGACGTCGACACCAAGGGCGGCGACACCAAGCCGAAGTAGCTCGCCTCCCACAGCCGCCGACGACATTCGCTCAAATCGTGAATCTGGGTAGGCTGTAATGCCGCCGTATGCCACACCACTTGCCGCATGGCGAACCGCCAAGCCCCGCTTTGCGACAGACCTGATCCAACGCCCGTAAACGATCATAAACCGCCCTCACAGGCCGCTATCAAGGTTATTGAATAGCTCACACATTCGCCGAAATCCATGTGTCCATTTATAAGTATCGGCATTTTACGCTTGAATATACTCACCGCTTCGATATAGTTAAAGTGTCGGGGGACGATCGATTCAGGCATCCGAGTCACGCAAAGCGACTCGCACTTCCGGGACGACCTGGGTCAATCGTGGGACAGGAGATTGTGCAACACAATCTCGTCATGAAAGGCACTTGGACATTGAACAACAAGACCAAGATGTAAAGGCTCAAAGCGGCCAGACATGACCGCCGAATATCGCCTTCAATATAGGTAAGCTGCCGGCAAGCGACCGGCTCGATCAGCACCGCACACGACGACCCGCGCCACACTCGATCAAGGCATCATCATGGCAGAGACCACCCCAGCCCTGAGCGAACTCAAAGGCCGACGTATCGGCCGCATCCTCACCAAAATGGGGTGCGTCACACGCGACCAGGTCAACGAGGCCCTCGCCCTGCAGCAGCAGAAACGCGCCCCGCTCGGCCAGCTGCTCATCGAACTAGGCTACGTCTCCCACGACGACGTCAACCTCGCCCTCGCCGCCCAGGCCGGCATGGAAGTGGTCAACCTCGATGACTTCGACCTCAAGGAAGAGGTCATCCGCGAGATCCCCGCCGAGATGGCGATGGCCTACCAGATCCTACCCCTGAGCCATGACCAGGACACCAACGAGTTGACGGTCGCTATGAAGACCGCCGACAACTTCCGGGCCCTGGACGACCTGCGCCTGCTCATGGGTTTCACCGTCAAGGCCGTCGTCGCCCCCGCCGAGCAACTCGACAAGCTCATCCAGACGCACTACGGCGAAGACGAAGAAACCGTCCTGGACCTGATCTCCGCCCTGGCCGACGACGACGACCTTGAGGCCCTGGCCGACCGAGGCGAATCGATCGACCTCGCCGAGCAGATCGAGCTGGCCGACGACAACCGCGTCAAGCGTCTGCTCAACCTCGTGCTGCTCCAGGCCATCAAGGACAAGGCCTCGGACATCCACTTCGAGCCGTTCGAAGACGAGTTCAAGATGCGCTACCGCATCGACGGCGTGCTCTACGAGATGATCCCCCCGCCCAAGCACCTGGCGATGCCGATCGTCTCGCGTGTCAAGGTCATGGCCAACCTGGACATCGCCGAACGCCGTATGCCCCAGGACGGCCGTATCGAACTGGTCGTCAACAACAACCCCGTCGACCTGCGTGTCGCCGTGCTCCCGACCATGTTCGGCGAATCGGTCGTCATGCGTATCCTCGACCGCGGCAACGTCCAGCTGGACCTGGACCGCATCGGCATGCGGCCGGACGACCTGGAAACCTTCCGCCAGCTGATCCACAAGCCCAACGGCATCGTCGTCGTCACCGGCCCGACCGGCTCGGGCAAGACGACCACGCTCTACGCCGCGCTCAACGAACTGAACACCCCCACCGAAAAAATCCTCACCGTCGAGGACCCGGTTGAATACGACATCGACGGGCTGGTGCAGGTGCAGGTACGCTCCGAAGTCGGTCTTACCTTCGCCGCCGCGCTGCGCAGCTTCCTGCGTCAGGACCCGGACATCATCCTCGTCGGCGAAACCCGTGACCTCGAGACCGCCCAGATCGCCGTCCAGGCGTCGCTCACCGGCCACCTCGTATTCACTACCCTGCACACCAACGACGCCCCCAGCTCGATCGCGCGTCTGCTGGACCTGGGCCTCGAGCCGTTCCTGCTTACCGCGACCATGGAAGGCATCGCCGCCCAGCGCCTGGTCCGAACCATCTGCCAGCGCTGCCGCCAGCCTTACGACCCCAGCGAAGAAGAACTCATGCAGCTGCAGCTGCTGCCCGAGGACCTCGACGGCCGGCAGCTGTACCGCGGCCGGGGCTGCGACTACTGCAACCACTCCGGGTACAGGGGCCGGATCGGCCTGTTCGAGATCATGGTCCTCGACGACGAGATGCGCGAGATGATCATGCAGAACGCCTCCACGCAGGTCCTGCGTGCCGAGGCCAAGAAGCGCGGCCTGCGGACACTCCGCCAATCGGGCCTGCTCGCGCTGTACGACGGATTAACGACGATCGAAGAGGTCGTCCGCGGAACACTGGTTGAGGATTAATACGCCCGGTCCGTCAACCCGCAGCGCCCCACCGGATAAGGGCGACAGGCGGCGGCGGAGCGTGAGGAAGTAAAGGAGTCTGCCATGCCGACTTTTCAGTACGAGGCTTTGGACGACGGAGGCAAGCCGCAGAAAGGCACCATCACCGCCGCGACCAGCGACGAAGCGATCGCGCGCATACGCAGCCAGGGCTACTTCCCGACCTCCGTGCGCGAGCAGAAGGTCAAGAAGTCCAAGGGCGGCGGCGCTGCCAAGGCCGGCAAGAAAAAAGGCGGCAACATATCCATCAACATCGGCGGGGTCTCCACCAAGGCCCTGACCACCTTCACCCGCCAGCTCTCCACGCTGCAGGACGCCGGCCTGCCTATCCTCCGCTCGCTGCAGATCCTCGAGCAGCAGCAGAAGCCCGGCCTGCTCAAAGACACGCTGGACACCGTCCACGAAGACGTCGCCTCCGGCTCGACGCTCTCGGACGCCATGACCAAGCACCCCAAGGCCTTCAACAAGCTCTACGTCAAGATGATCGCCGCCGGTGAGGTCGGTGGTGTGTTGGACCTGATCCTCCAACGCCTCGCCGAGTTCATGGAAAAAGCCGCCAAGCTCAAACGCCGCATCATCGGCGCCCTGATCTACCCCGCGGTCGTCATCTTCGTCGCCGCCGTCATCGTCCTGGGCATCATGTACTTCATCGTCCCGAAGTTCGAGGAGATCTTCGAGGACTTCGACACCGACATGCCCCCGCTGACCCTCTTCCTGATCGGGTTCAGTAAATGGCTCGGAGGCCGGCAATACGACGGGCAACTGCCCGGCATCCTCTGGGTGCTGCTCAGCCCCATCGCCGTCTTTATGACCTTCAAGCTCATCCGTAAGAGCAAGACCGGCAAGTCCGTCACCGACTGGACGCTCCTGCAACTGCCGGTCGTCGGCAGCCTCGCCGCCAAGGCGACCATCGCCAAGTTCACGCGAACCCTCGGCACGCTGATCACCGCCGGCGTCCCCATCCTCGACGCCATCAGCATCACCAGCGAAACCACCGGCAACTATGTCTTCGAGTCCGCCCTGCAGAAGGTGCACGAGTCGGTCCGCCAGGGTGAAAGCTTCGCCGAGCCGCTGCGTCAGTCGAAGGTCACCGATACCATCGTCGTCAACATGATCGACGTCGGCGAGGAGACCGGTGACCTGGACAAGATGCTCCTGAAGATCGCCGACAACTTCGACGAAGAGGTCGACGTCGCCGTCTCCAGCCTCGTGTCCCTGCTCGAACCGGTGATGATCGTCATCCTCGGCGGTATCGTCGGCTTCATCGTCGTGTCCCTGTTCCTGCCGCTGGTCAAACTCATGCAGGCCGTGATGTGATCCCTCCCGCGGTGTCGCCCCGGCGGGTTTCGTCGGGGCGTGCACCGTTTAACTCGAACTGGTGTTGCCATGAATCAACGCACTTCGACAATCCGATCCCCACGCCTCACCGGCTTCTCACTGATGGAGTTGCTGGTCGTTGTCTCCATCATCGCCCTACTCATCGGGATCGTCACCGCCGGCATCACCGTGCTCCGAAGCAGCGGCAAGGACAGCCAGGCACGCACCATGCTCGCCGGCCTCTCGGGCCTCGCCGGGCATATGGAAACCTCACTCGGCCAGCCCCTCAATCACCTCAAGGATCAGGACACCGTCTACAACTGGGCCAACAACAAGGCCTACAACGTCGAGGGCGTTACGGGCAAAGGCTCGCTTGACGACGACGACACCACCAGCCAGACCAACGCCGTCTACAAAGAACGCGCCAACCTCTATATGGAACGCTTCATCTGGGCCGCCAACCAGATGCCCGCCATCCGCAGCAAGCTCCCCAGCCTCGGCAAAGGCCTGGCCGACTCCGACGGCGACGGCTTCCTGGACCTGGTCGACCCCTGGGGCACACCCATCGCCTACGGATACGAAGTCCGGCACCCCAGCACCGACGACCCACGAAGCGGCTCTGACAACTTCACCGAAGACGACTTCCTCCCTCGCTACCAGGGTGCGTTCTTCGCCTCGGCCGGCAAGGACAAACAGTGGGGCACGCCGTTCGTCCGAGGGGAGTTCAAAAATCAGTCAGATTGGGATGACTACATCCTGACTGACGAATACAAACACACCCTCGACAACCTCTACAGCTTCGACATCGACGGCGCCGCCGCACAGCGGGGTGACTGACACGCCATGAACCGACCGACCCATACATCCCGTCTCGGCTTCACGCTCATCGAGCTGCTGGTGGTCATCACCATCGCCGCGACGCTGTTGGCGTTGACCTTCCCCATGATCACCGCCATGCGGAGCAACAGCAGCGCCAGCAGCGGGATCAACACCGTCACCATCGCCGTCAGCGCCGCACGCCGCTACGCCACCGACCCGAAGAACCGCTTCGTCAATGCCGACATCGACCCGGGCAACACCGACCCCAACGAGCCGGGGCTATACAGCGGTGTCGCAGCCATCTTCACACCCGCCGGCGAAATCCGACTCACAAAGAACACCGAAGGCGCGACCTACCGCGTCCCGTCTTCCACCCTCTACTTCTTGCTCGAACGCTCCGGGCCCAACATCTACGACCCCGCCACGATCGATGTCCAATCCCCCGGCCAGCCCGAGCGCGAACTCAACGGCTTCGCCGACCTGGGGCTGGACTACATCCTCCTCGGCTCGGATGTCGGCGTCGTCGGCATCACGCGCGACGACACCATCATCTCCGGCGCCGCCCAACCGCCCATGCTCATCCCGCCGCCGTTCGCCGTCTGGTTCGATCAGAACGGCTACCTCATCAGCACCGGGCAGAACCCCGTGGACGGCTCCATCAACGACTACCAGTTCGTCTACTACGACGGCGACCGCAACAACAACTACGAAGTCACCGCCGACCGATGGCCTACCGGCTCGTACGACCCCAACGACTACGACCCCAACCACAGCAACTTCGACTCAAGCATCAACTACGACGACGCGGCCGGCAAGTACCTGCTGCCCTTTGATCGCCTCGAAGCCGTCATCGGCGTCTTCGTTTACTCGAAAGAAGCGTTCCAGTCCGACGTGGACAACAGCACGCTGCAGCCCTGGGACGCCGGCGTCGGCAACGCCGCTGAGAACCAGAAGTACTGGGACTGGATGAAAGAGAACGGCGAAATGATCCTCTTCAGCCGGCAGACCGGCATGGTCATGCGCAACCGCGACGAATAACGATGAAACGTAATCAAGTACATCTCGACCGCCCCCGCGCCCTGGGCTTCAGCCTCATGGAAGTGCTGGTCGCGCTGGGCATCTTCGCGCTGGGCCTGGTCGCCGTCGCCGCCGTCTTCCCCACCGCCATCGCCATCCAGAGCGAGACCGTCCGCGACCTCGCCGGACAACGCGTCGCCATCAACGCGCAAACCACCATCCAGGCCATGGCCAACTCGTACAACAGCACCCACGACACCAGCACCACCTGGTCCAATGCCTACACCACCCTCGCCTACCACCACGACCAGGACCCCTTGAACCGGGCCGGATCGCTTGAACCTTTCACCGACTCCGCCACACCCTCCACGGGCAAGACCGGCCAGGCCGGCGGCGTCCAGCCGATGATCGACCAGCCGATGTTCCCCGTCGCAATGCGACGCTCCGGCCCCGGGCCCTATACCGATCCGGTCGATACATTCATCCGCCTCAACGCCGTCCGCAGCTTCCACTACCTCTTCTCCGAAGAGGTCCGCAGCTACCCCAAGACCATCACCGACACGCAGGCCCGTGATTACTACTGGGTCCCGTTCATCCAGCCCAAGGACCTGACCTCCACCAACCCCACCTGGATCGTCTACATCATGGTCATGCAACGACACGGCACCGAGCGCCCGCCCGAGGCCCGCGCTGTCCGTGTCAACAACATCAACGGCACGACCCTCACCTTCGACAGCACCGGCCCCGCCAACGACTACGAATGGCTCGACAACGACCAGGACGACGACGGCCTGCCCGACTTCATCCAGCCCGGCGACTGGGTCCTCGCCGACGACGGCTCGACCTTCCGCGTCATCGTCGCACAGAAAGACTCGATCACCATCGACGCCACCGTCCCGCCCTCGAGCATCAACACGCTTTACTACGCCGTCGCACTGGAAGGCGGCACCAACTGGAACAGCCCGATCCCCAAGCCCGAAGCCCGCTCGCCGATGGTCCGCATCGAGCAGTTCGAGCTGGTTGTCAGGCCACCGGGCGGATGAGTTTGTCATGACACACATCGCACGCACATCCCGACGACACACCGGCGTGACCCTCATGGAAATGATGGTCGCATTGGCGATCACCACGTTCGTGATCCTGATTGTCAACCAGTTGTTCAACGAGGTCATCGCCACCGTCGGCCGGGGCACGCAGGCCGGCGAAATCCTCCAGCGCTCTCGCGCCTTCGACGAACAGCTCGCCACCGAAACCGAAATGCAGCTCTCCGGCGGCAAAGACCCGTCCAACTCCGGGGACTGGTGGGGACGCATGGTCGGCCCCCGCGGCCGAACCGCCTCCGAACCTGGCGGCTTCCTCGCCGTCGTCCAACGACAGATAAACGCACCACTGACACTTGATGAAGCCATCGAAGGTGTTAACCACGTGCGGCCGATCCGCTCCGACCAGTTGATGTTCATCTACGACCAGAAGCCACAGTTCGACCAGACCGGCAAGAAACGCCTCCCCCCCCTCGCCCCCGCAGGCAACTACACCTTCGCCGGCGACATGCGCAACTCGCTCAACGCCGACTACGTCCGCATCTGGTACGGCCACGCCGCCCAGCTCAACAGCGCTGGGGCATTCAGAGGTGACCTCGGCGACGATACAAATCCAGACAATCCTAACTTCATCGCACAGGACTGGGTCCTCGGTCGACATGCTCTGTTTCTTACTGACAGTAGCGGTAATCCTGGAACTCGTCCTTTTGGAGCTTATATCAGCGGCACACCCAGCAATTACGCACTGAATACTGACAACGTCATCGATGGTCCAGGCGGACAGATGTACGAAGGAAACAGCGATGTGATTGATGCCACCTTGGATTATCTTGTCAACACTGGTGCTGACAGTTTGTCGGCTAGGCCAAACGCTACGAGTTATCAAGGGCGTATCCTGACTATGATGTTCGCGGGTAGTAACCCGCTGCACACCAGTGCCAAGCCCGTCACCGACACGGCCGGCAACCTAAGCGCTTGGGACACCGCGCCGTCGCATACCTACTTCATGGGTGGCGTCAGCGACTTCATCGTCGAGTTCGCCGGCGACCTTGTGACCGGTGAAAACTACGCAAACAACACCTACGATCCCGACGGCGAACTGGACCGCGATCCCGACGGCCGGATCAAGTGGTACTCCGCATTCGATAACAATCCCGACCTGCCCGGCTTCGACGAGAACTACCCCGTTAGCTACCAGCCCCCGCAACCCACCAGCTACCGAGCTGCAGCAAATAATACCGTGCTGAGCTTCTACCCCCGCGCCGATGCCGCCTTCATCTGGCAGCACTACGGCTCGCCTGGCTTCACCACCTGGCCCTGGATGCTCCGGATCCGGTACCGGCTGCACGACCGCCGCGGCGAGTTCGACGGCCGGGTCCTCATCGACGCCGCCGGCAAAGAGAACCCCGAACCCGGCGCGTGGTTTGAAACCATCATCCCCGTCAACCACCAGGGCATCGTTCCCGTCTCGCCGCCCATACGTTGACCACCGGCTACTCCAACATGATTAGGAAGCGCATCATGACAGACGCAACCTACAACAACATGCCGAACCCCGCGTTGGCTAAACATGAGCTGCCCCCGCGCCGCGACAGGATCGCCCGCTCCCCGCGCTCCGCCGGCTCGCTGCTCATCCTCATCGTCACCGTCCTGGTCATCATCGCCCTGGTCGGCATCGCCTTCCTGCAACGCGTCCGCCTCGACCAGGCCGCCACCGCCCGGCACGAACGCGACTACATCGACCAGGTCATCTCCGGCATCCTCTCAGAAATCTCCGGCCAGATGACCGAAGACGTCTTCGATAACGCCACCAACGGCCGAGAGCTCTACGACTACCCGTGGACAAAAGATGTCAGAGAGATGGACGCCTTCTTCATCGACGGTTCCAAAGTGCCCGGCAGAGTTAACGGCGCGGGCAAACTGGATTCGGGCGACTATATCTCGACCCACGAAGACGATCGCTGGCTCGCATCCACCGCGCCCATCTATAAATCCGCCGCACAGCCCTACCGATGGCTGCACCTGACCAACCTCACCGGCATCTGGCTGGACCTGCCCGCCTTCGGTAGCGGCAACACCACGCCCGTCGAACGACCCATCGACGGGGGCCCCGGCAACCCGGAAGATTCCGACACCGACATCTGGGTCACCGATCGAGCCTTCACCGGCAACTCCAGCAGCCTGGCCTACATCCCCAATAACTACGAGCAGCGCGGCGTCGATACCGACCTCGACGGCATCCTCGATGCGCAGTGGCAGTGGGCCCCGCGCTCCGTCCGCCAGATCGCCGGCCGCGAGTACGTCATGGCCGTACGCATCGTTGACCTCTCGGCCATGCTCAACGTCAACACCGCCGTCGTCGGCACAGCCAACGGCTTCTCGCCCTTCTCCAACGCCACCAAGCCCAACGTCATGCGCGGCTACGACCCCACCGGCATCGACCTCTCCCGCCTGGCCAAACGCGTCAACTACGGCAATAACTCTCTGATCAACTACTCTCAGCCCACCCTCACCTCCTTCGGCGGTAACGCATTACTTGAATTACAAGACCTGTTCGACCGCCGATCACTACAGAACTCCGCCTCAAGCCCACCACTGATCCCCGGCAGCCCCGCCCTGCCGCTCACCGCCACGCAGGCACGCCGTCTCTGGGACCGCCAGGCCTCCATCTACGGCAACTTCGACCGCAACTACCAGTCCGACTCCGAGTTCGACCTCCGCAAGCAGGCCGGCGTCAACGACTTCTACGTTAACTCCCCGCTCGAAACCGACATGCCCAAACTAATGCGCCAGGCCGCGAACTTCGATTCAGGTATCTGGGGCATCGAGGCCAGCTACGAAGACGTCGTCGGCACCACCGGCTCGTTCGAATCCAAGATCAGCAAGTGGTTCTACGGCACGAACCCCAGCAACCTGACAGATACCAATACCGACGCCTTCGATGTCAATAGACGGTACTTCCGCGGCATCCGCCACATGCTCACCACCGCCAGCGGGACGGGCATCTTCAGCTCCAAGTACAGCGGCGGCGGCTCCGCCATCGGCATACGACGCTTCGCACTGAACCGCGACTTCAACGGCGAGTTGACCGACGGCGACCCGACCACCGAGACCAACCTCCGCGAACAGATCGATGCCGCCTTCAAACTCGGCTTGACCCCCCCCGACTACTACCTTGGCGGCGTGGGCAGCTTGGCCAATCTCAACCAACTCATCGACGAATATGTCGCCGCCATCATCAACTACAGCGACGAAGACACGGTCCCCCAAGGCTACAACGCAGGCGGCACAACCTACTACGGCCTCGAAAAACTCCCCTTCCTCCGCGAGGTCTACGTCCAGGCGCTCTATGCCGACCGGGACATCGACGATGGCACAGGTAATCCCGGGAGTGACGGGCTGTATGACACGTGGGAATACTTCGAAGCCGATGTCGGTGGCGACACCCGCGCGATGGTCATCGAACTAGGTAATCCCTTCAGCCACCGGATCCACGGCATCGATCCCAATCCCACAGACTTAAATACAGAAGGGCTTGAGGATCAGGTTGAAATCCGGGTCGTCGAAGTGGGCTCAGGAACACTGGTAGGCAGCTGGCTCTTCGGGCCGGGTACCCCCGACATCGAGGCCCGTAATGATAGCGGTGACGAGGATACGCTGCTCGTTTTCAGCCCACCGGTTGATGCGCTCGATAACACCGGTGCGGCAGGCGGTCCGGGTACCGACATGGTCACCGAGTTGAACTTTCCCGCCGGTGCCCGCACCTTGGAACTCGCACCCGGCACGCTCACGCAAAACTTTTCGCCCGGCAATGGGCGGACCCTTGAGGTTCAACTCTGGGTGGACACACCCGATGGCTTTGTGATGTACGACAAGCTGACCATGCACCCCGACGCATCACTGCCCACGCCTATCATCAAGCCTACTGCTACCGCGGCCCCACCAGTACACCAATTCGCCCAAGCCTCCTCGGCCCGGGACAGCCGAGGTATCCGGTTCGTTGTCGACGATGGCCCCGCGTCAACCGATCTCGAGAACGCGATCCCAAATGAATCGACACCCGTCACAGCAATCAGCGCCGACATCGACCGCTTCGGGCAAGACGACAAGAGCCCGGCGGCCAGGGTTGCAGACTACGGCGGCATCTACGCCAACTTCTACAACGAGCTGCAGCTGCCCATGGCCGACAGGCCGATGCGCAGCCTCGCCGAGTTGGCGTGGGTCCATATGTTCGGGTTCACCAATACCCAAACCTTCTCCGAGCGAATGTCGGCCATTGGCCCCAGTGGTTTCAACGCCAACCGCCACTTCCTGCTCATCAACCCGCAGGACCCGGACTACGACGTGTTACCGAGCCTCGGCGTCCCCCACGCCGCCGTCCTCATGGATATATTCACCACCGTCGGCCCCGCCAACGACAACCGCGACAACAATAACGACGACGGCGACGACACCATCAGCACAGGCTTTGACGAACCGTTCAGCACCACCGACGATTTGAAGTATGAACAGTTCGTCCCCGGCACGATCAACGTAAACACCGCGACACTCCCGGTGCTGACACTCGGCTCGCCATTGGCTGAGAGCATCGACGACATCGAAGCGTTAATGCGTCTGATCATCGCCTACCGTGATCAGCCGACCAAGCAGGCGGCGGGCTACACCGATGTTTTAGCTCCCCTCACCACCGACCTGAACCTGCGACAAAGCATCACCACCACCACAGGCGTGGATCGGGCCAATCCAGGCATCGCCTCAATCGGCGAGTTGCTGTTCCTCGACAGAGGTACTTTTGGAGTCGACTCCCCCTTCGATATCCAGCGTTATGCAAATGACGCCGACCCCGCCCTGCCTGATCTGGTTGACCTCTACCCCGACCCCGATGAGAACGGCTCAAACGCTATCGACCAGGGCGATGACAACGAACAGCGGCTCGCTCGCTTCCAGATGCTCAGCCAGGCGCTCAGCGCCCGCAGCGATACCTACGTCGCCTACGTCGTGGTGCGCGGCTACGATCAGAACAACTTCAACGGCCTGCCGGTCGAGAGCGCCCAGTTCATCGCGATCTTCAATCGCGGTTCGATGGAAGATAAGAACGACTCGGTGGACATCAAGTTCCTCCGGCTGCAATGAGTCGGTGATGAGGTGTAGACAGTGGGCGGGAGCCGGGGGTGATGGAATGCGTTATGATCCGCTTAACTGAGACAGACCTTAACGAATGAGACAGCTTCCGGGGGTGAAGGGATAGACGATGCAGAAGCAACGCGGATTTACACTCATGGAACTGCTGGTCGTGATCGGCATCATCGCGCTGCTGGTCGGGCTGTTGTTCCCCGCCCTCGCGGCCGTCCAGAACACCGCCAAGAAGAATGAGAACAACGCCCAGGTCCGAAAGGTCATCCAGGCGATGATCCAGTCCAGCGAAGCGCGTCGCGGCTTCTTCCCCGGCATCAGCTCGCCCACCGAGTTCACACAGGTGGACTGGGACGACGACAACACGCTCGAACCCGTCAACGGCAGCGACCCCGCCGTACGCTACTGGATACTCCTCGACGGCAACTACATCGACGGCGCCAGCCTCTTCAGCCCACGCGAAACCAAGGAGCCCTGGTCCTTCGGCGAAGTTACCACCGAACACTACTCCTTCGCCATGCTCAAGATCGCCGACAATAATAATTTCGCCACCACCACCAGCCCCAACGACCGCTACCGACGCGAAGAGTGGCGCAACGAGCAAAACGCCCTCGCCCCCGTCGTCACCGACCGCCTGGCAGAAACCGACACACACACATCGACCAGCCTGGGCGATCCGACTACCTACCTCAGCATCCACCCCAGCAGTTCTATCGGCGAGTGGCACGGCTCGGTGGGCCGCGGCGACCTGAGCGTCGAGTTCATCGAGACCGCCGAAGTCTCCACACGCATCTCCGGCTACAACAACGTCGACAACGACGACATCTTCGACGACGCAGCGCCAACCGGCTCGACCGAAGGGCTTAAAAACGCCGCCATGACCTACGACGGCTACGACGACCCCGTCGGCCCGTTCGAGTAAGTAATCACAACGTCTCCCCGGACATGCTCGTTATCTACCGCAACGAGGGACCGCGCGATGGACCCAGACTGTATCTTCTGCAAGATCGCCGCCGGCGAAATCCCTTGTCACAAGCTATATGAAGACGACCGCGTCCTCGCCTTCCTCGACCTAGGCCCGCTGGCGACCGGCCACGCGCTGCTCATCCCCAAGGCCCACGCCAGGACCGTCGCCGACATGACCGATGAAGACGCCGCCGCCGTCGGTAGGGCCCTCCCCAGGCTATGCCGCGCCGTGATGAAAGCCACCGGCTGCAACGACTACAACGTCCTGGTCAACATCGGCGAAAACGCCGGCCAGGTCGTCATGCACACCCACTTCCACATCATCCCCAAACCCCCAATCGCCCCCCGCCGCAACGGCCCCCCCGGCTCCGGCCTCGGCCTCTACTGGCCCGCCCAGGAACTCGACCACGAGCAGGCCAAGCTCCTCGCAAAACAGATCGCCGACGCGATTTAATGTTCAAGACCCCCGGAGACCACTACCTGGAAAGTGGTATAGTCACTTCCGTGACCACATGAGGATCATTCCAGGAATCAAGACCGCTGCAGATGTTGGTTCGGGGACCAGATCAAATAACACGCCGTCTGACCGCATCGAGACATATGTATTGCCTTGTGTGGGCTGTTGCTTAAGCACATAGGTTTCTGATGCGTCCAGCGTAACGGTGCCGAGGCAATACCACTCGTTACCGTTCATGTTGCCATCACCGCCAGGTGTTAGATGTTGCTGATAGCCAGCGTCTTCATTTTGATCGACCGTTACACTAAAAAGCGTACCGTATGGCCCATCCAATTCGTAGAGCGTGGGGCCTCCATCCACATTGGTACTCTGGGGCCAGGTCGCATAAACCTTGTAGGTTCCCGACTCGCCGGCAGACATCCCCGATGAGGTATCCCCATCATCATTCATGGCAAGGCCCTGCGTAATCGGTCTGTTGTCACCATCAACACCCGGCGTGTACGAATACAGATAAGTATCCGGCTCGTTTACACCATCACCCCCATAGATACTATTAGGCGTATACAGCCCAAGCGCATAGGATTTGGAGCCCGATAGCCGATAGGAGGTCGTGTCCCCTCCAAAACTGAAGTTCGAGGAGCCAATTCCTAAGCCAACAGGCGGCTCAATGAGGAACGCTGCATGTGATGGTGCGATGTGCCAAACCATCGCAATAAAGATGGTCAAGAAAATAGCTGCTTGCTTTCTCATATATCCCCTCCAGATTTCTGCATATCCACCTAGCAATCTTTGGCGAGAGTATTCTCACTAACTCACACCTGCATGCTCATGGTAGCAGTATGGGTATCGATATACTATAAGCAATCCATACTTTTTAATCTTAATCTCTCCCTGCGTCAGCACAACCATCATCACCCGCCGCTGGCTCGACGAATCCCTCCAGGCGAGACCAGTAGGTCTTCCCGTCTTCCTTGATGATCCAGACGAACTCGGACCCGACCGAGACGCTGCTTACGCCCGACACGACTTTTTCGAACTGGCCAAAGCCGTGATCCGGCATGCGGTAGACATCACCAGACTTGGTCAACACCCACACCTCGCTCGAACCGGCCGCCAGTTGAGCTACTTCCAGCTCGCAACGTTGCGCAGCCCAAGGCTCGACCAACTCCACGTCTCGCCGAACCAGATGTCCGCCTTCGGTGTAGCCCCAGATGTATTGGTCGCTCGCAGCCAGATGAGTTAAGCGCTTGCTTCGGACAACCTTCAGCTTGCCCTGGTCTTTCTCGTTTTGCTCACCTCGCCAGAGTGTGCCGTTTTGATCCAGCGCCCACACATGCCCGGCGGTGAGATTGGTGCTGACTTCCCGGAACCGGCCGCCCTGAGTCATCTGCCGCCAATTGTTGGTGTTCGGATAGCCCCAACCCGTAGGCATCCCGGCCGCGTAGAGATCGCCGTTGACGATCCCCCAGATGTGTGTCCGGCCGACCGAGACACGGTCGTACTTTTCATTCAGCGATTTGCCGCGCTTCCACCTGGCGTTGCCGTCTTTTTCATTGGCCAGGAGGTTGCCCGCCGTATCGATCCCCCAGACATCCTTAGCGCCGACCGACAGCCGCGCCATCTGGCGCTCGGTCGGTGCGAGCTCAAACCCGATCACCCGATGCATCGGCCGGAAAATATCGACGTCCAACTCACCGGTCGTGTGCCAGTTGTAGCGGTACGCCTTGCCGTCGTTGCCACGGGTCAGGTCATGGTAGCGATCAAGACATTCCGCCTGCAGCATGATCGCCGAGGTGGAGCGGTCCGCGAACTTGCGGGTGATGTTGATGAACTCGTTGGGGTACTTGTACTCCGGGTGATCGCTGCGGAACCAGGTGGAGTTCTCCGGCAGGTTGTTCCACGCCTCGAGCACGATCCACTCGGCCTTGCGGCGGTTGGCTTCCTTTAAGCCTGTCTCGTAATCGGACACCCCGTTGGTATGGGGCGATCGGAGGTGGCCGTCCACAGGATTCTTATCAGGGTTCACGCGCGTGCCCGTACCCCGCTTCGGGTCCCAGTCCTTCTCCCAGATGCTCGCGATCGGCAGCCTGCGGCCGTTGGTCGCAAATCCAAGCACGCGCCCATTAAACTCCTGAAAAAAAACGTTCTCCTTCTGGTTCCAGTAGAACCAGGCCGGCTGAGCGTAAGTTAACTCTGCCACCCGTGGGCCACGCTTCGCGAACCCCCCACCTAGGACAAAATGCACCTCCAGACCGAACTCGTCGCGCAACCGCTGTCTGACATCCACCAGAAACTCATAGATCTGCTTGCCCTTCACACCGCAATCGGCCGTCCAGAAGTACAGGTAGATGCGTCCATCCTCGCTGAGCTTGTGGCGATGTTTCGGGACGTTGAGGTACCAGGCCTTGATCCAATTCTCCCAGATGAACGCCTGAAACTCCGGGTCCTCCCAACGAGCTTCCTTGCCGTCATGGTTCTTCTCGAAGAATCGGCCGAAGAAAACATTGTCACAGAAGTACGAATAGCGCAGGTGCTCGGCGAAGGGCGTTTCATCCAACACCTCGAAGTAGCGCTTCAGGCGGTACGACGAGAGGCTGCCGGGATTGGGCACCACTTCGCGGTCGTAGCCCCAGTCCCACTGCGGCTTGGTCTTGGCCGCTCGCCCGTGCAGCCAGATCCAGTCCAGGCGCGCCGTGATAGCGGTTTCGATCGCGGATCGATAAGAATCATCCCGATCCAGACCGATGTGCGCCGCCTGCTTGTACCAGGCCAGCCCCTGCTCTTCGCTGTAACCCGGATGTGTGTAGATCTTCGAGGGCGTCGTCTCCATACCGATCGGCGTAATGGCCGTGCCGTCGTCGGCGGGAGGCGCGGGGTTCGCCAGGTCATCGGCAAGCACCCGGTCGCCTTCGGCATCGGACTTTCGGATGTAGATGAAGTCGACCCAGGTACTCGCGCTCATGAAGCGGAGCTTGATGTCGTACTCGCCCTCGGGGATCGCAGCACGCCCCATGTGGACCAGGTCAAATTGGCCTTGTATGGGACGCGTCGGCAACTCGACCGGCTTCAGAACGATCTCGCGACGTGAGACTACATCACGCAGCACGATGCTCACCCGGCTGCCCGGGCGGACCGCACCCATATGACCCGTAAATCGGTAGGTGCCTTCGCTGAGATAGACCTGCTGGAACTCGATCCACTCGCCGGACTTCGTGTTGCCGACATACCACGTCGGATCGAGGTCCGGCAAGTCATCCGCCGAAGCCTCCGCGACGAACATCAGGCTCATCAGGATGGCAATACAGATACGCAACATGCTCACCATTTTACCGCAAGGCGTACGCTGAACCATCAACGATGAGTTGACGCAACAGCGCTCACTCAGCCTCGCCGCCCTCCCCCGCGACCGCCGCCTCGAGCTGCGCATTATCGAGCTCCGTGTTCGTCAGCACGACCACGACCGGGTTGTTCAGGCGTTTGTTGGCCATCTGCTTGAGCGCCTCGGCATCAACTTCACTGACCGCCTTAAGGAACCGCTTCGACCCGGGATCGTCTAAGCCGTAGATCACGTCCAGCGCGTTCATCAGTGTGCGGTCATACAGACTCTGCTTGCCGAAGAACTCCTGCGTCAGCACCTTGGCCTTAGCGCGTTCGATGTCGGCGGGGTCGAAGTCGCCGGCCTTGGCCCGACGGATCACCGACATCGTTCGCGTCAGCGCCTCGTTCGCCTGCTCCGTACCCGTGTTGAAGATTACCGCGACATTCCCCCTAACCATGCCGGCCCACATCGACGCGCCGACCGAGTACACCAGCCCCGGGCCACGGCCGCGCAGCTCCTGCTCCAGCCAGCCGGCCGGGAAGTCGCTCATCACTTTCGTCAAGACCATCAGCGCCGGGTAGTCCGGGTCCTCACGGCTCACGCCCGGCCCGAACCCGATATAGAACGCCGTCGCCGGCTTGACCGTCATCACCTGCACGATCTTCGCTTCGGGCAGCGTCGGCGACGCAGGCTCAAACACCTTCGCCTTATCCGGCACATCACCCAATAGCCGCTGAGCCTCCGCGAACACCGCCTCCGGATCCACATCGCCGACCACCGACAGCACCATCTGCGGGGCATGCAGGTGCGTTTCATGGAACCCGCGCAAATCCTCCGCCGTTAACGTCTGGACGACCTCTCGGTGCCCCACCGTCAGGCTCGACCACGGGTGGTCGCCGAAGTATTCTTTGCGGAACGCCTGACGCAGTTCGCCGATCCACGTCTCGTTTTCCCGATCGATCATCGCCAACAGGCGCGGCTTGAGCTTGTTCCATTCCGCGGTGTCGAACGCAGGCTCCAGCGTGACCTCACCGACCAGCGCCAAGACCGTCTGCCAGTCATCACGCAGCGCCGTAGCGCTTGTGTAGGCCGTGTTGTTCGCCGCCGTCGCGTAAAGCGTTGCGCCCAGGTCTTCGACCGCCTCGGCGATCTCGTCTGCAGACCGCGTCGTTGTCCCGCGTGTGAGCATCCGTGCCGTCGCGTTGGCGACACCCTGCCCGCCGGGTTCATCCGCCAGCAGACCGCCCGGCCAGTAAAGCTGCATCGCCACCGCCGGCACCACCGTCGATCGCTGAACCACCACCGTCAGCCCGTTATCCAGCTTGCGCGTCACGGGTGGATCGACCTCGATCCCCGCGCTGCCGTCCTCAGCCGACGACAGGTTCTCACTGAGCCGACGGATCATCGCCGCGTTGTCCAGCTCCACCGGTTCGTGCGCGACCGTCGCCGGATCGATCGGCGGGGCCTGACGCTTGGTCTGTGTAAATGCGCTGTTCACCCCTTCCTGCACCGGCAGCAGTTGGACCGTGATCAGCCGATCGTCGGTCAGGAATTGTTTCGCCGTCGCCTGCAGGTCCTCAGCCGTGATCGACTGCACCGCCTCGGCGTAACGCTCGAGATACCCAGGCTCGGCCAGCGAAATCACCTCCCAGGCCAGCGTCGACGCCACACCCTCCACCGTCTGATTGTTCTGCGCGATATCAGCGAGCACCTTGCGCTTCGCCCGGTCCAGCTCCGCCTGCGACACAGCCCCGTCTCGCAGCGCCGCGACCTGCGCTAAGAGCGCGCCCTTCAACTCATCAAGCGACGCCTCGCGGTCCGTCGGCTCGGCCGTCACCGTGAAGTAGCCCTCTGTCCACACGCTGGAGGCGTTGTATGACCCGACCGACGTCGCCAACTGCATCTCGTCACGCACCGTGCGCTTCAGCCGGCTCGATTCACCATGGCCCAGCACCATCGCCAGCACGTCCAATTCGTAATCGCCTTCCGCGCCGAGCCGAGTCGCCGGCCAGGCCAGACGCAGCTTCGGGATCTCGATGTCCGCATGCCCCACCATCTCACGCGGCTGCTCGATCGCCGGCTCCACAGGCAAGCTCACCTCCGGCAGCGTACCCGGCTCAACATCCGACCACAGCCCCGCCACCTTGTCCACCACCGCCTGCTTATCGATGTCGCCGACCACAACAAACACCATGTTGTTCGGCACATACATCCGCTTGTAGAAGTCGTAGATCTCGTCCCGTGTGATCGTCATGAACTCGTCCAGGTAGCCGATGATCGGATCGCGCGACGGGTGCACCTGGTAACGCGCCTGTTGCGTCAGCTTCCACAGCATCACGTCGGGCCGACTGTTGCGCATCTCCATCTCACGCTGGATCACCGTCCGCTCTCGCGCATACTCCACCTCCGTCACCACCGCGTTCTGCATCCAGTCCGACACCAGTTCGATCGCTTCGTCCTGATGCTCGCTGACCGTGTTCACGTAGTACCGCACGGTGTCCAGGCCCGTTGCCGCGTTCGTCGAAGCGCCGATCCGGCCGAGCACGGCGTTGGAGTCCTGCTCGTCCCGCGTCGACGTCGAGCCGCCGGCAAGCAGGTGCTCCAGGAAGTGGCTCAGCCCCGCCCCCACGTGCTCCTGCTCAAAGATCGAACCCGTCTTGATCCAAGCCTGCGCCGTCACCACCGGCGCCGTCGGCAGCGACTGCGCGACAACCACCATCCGGTTCGGCAACTCGACAATCAGACGGTCCTCACGCTCCTGCAACACCACGTACTCCTTCGATACTTGCTGTCCGCCCACCTCCGCCTCGGCGTCCGGCTTCTTCTCGCCAGCCTCGCCCACATCGCACGGGATCACCTCCGCCGAATCGGCCTGCTGATCCTCACCCTTCGGCGACGCGCCACAGCCCGACAGGCCAACCAGCCCCGCCGTGACGCAGACCATGAGCCAAACCTTCCAACGCGCAGCCGACCTATCGGACTTCACAGTCATCATGCTCCCTTTCATCGCGGGACGTCCGCCCCGTGTGTGTTAACTACCGAACAGCATACTATCGGCCGGTCAAGCCTGCCGCCCCTACGACCGATACAAACGATACCCCCCGGACGCCCCCGGACCACGGGGTCTACAGCCCAAGGCTCGCCCGGGAAGTGTAGCCGACCAAGCAGACGTTATCCGAGATTCCGACCATGACCCAGGCCGTCCAACCCCCCGCCGCCCTCAACCAGCCCGTCGATCACGACGCCCTGCTCGAGCGCGAGGCCGAGCACTTCAACCAGCACTACGCCAACGAAGCCGCCCAGGGCATCAATCCCCTGTCCGACTTCGACAAGCTCCGCTACACCAACCCCCCAGCCAACACCATCTTCCCCCGCGAATACTTCTACCACCTGCTCGGCCCCCTCGCCGGCAAACACACGCTCGAGATCGCCGCCGGCAACGGCATCGACGCCTGCCTCTGTGCACACAACGGCGCGACCGTCCACGCCTACGACCTCTCCGAGCAATCCATCGAACTTGTCGATAAGCGTGCACAGGTCAACCACCTCGCCGACCACGTCCACACCCAGGCCACCGGCGACTTTAGCGCCGCCTTCCCCGGCCAAACCTTCGACCGCATCCTCGGCTACGCCGCGCTGCACCACCTGACCGACCTCGAACTACTCTCCCGGCAGGTCTATCAGCGCCTCAACCCCGGCGGCGTCGCCGTCTTCGCCGAACCCGTCGTCAACTCCAAGACCCTCGATCGGCTGCGCAAGTTGATCCCCTACTCGATCCACGACATGACCGAGGACGAGGAGGTCATGAACGACCAGGCCATTGCTGACTTCGCCCGCCCGTTCGACCGGATGGTCCGCCGTGAGTTCCAACTCACCAGCCGGCTCTGGCCGATCTTCCCGAACAACTGGCCGCTCGCCCTGGCCCTGCACAAGCTCGACGCCGGGCTCCTGAAGCTCCCGATCATGCGCCGCTTCGCCACCGTCGTCGTCTTCGCCGTCTACAAGGAAAACTTGAAAGCTGGAAAGCTTGATGTCCCACATCTATCCATCAGCAATCCCTGGATAGGCAAGCGGATTTCCAGTTTTCCAGCTTTCCAGCTTTCCAGCTTTCAACCTTACCAGCTTTTCAATCCGTCCCGCCGTGCTTACAATGCCGCATCGCCGCCAGCATAGCTCAGTGGTAGAGCAGTTCTTTCGTAAAGAACAGGTCGTGAGTTCGAATCTCACTGCTGGCTTTTAGAGACCTGAGGCTTGAGTCGTGAGGCTTGCGTACACCGCATAGAACCTCATCCCTCAAGTCTCACGACTCAAGCCTCTGCCCCCCGCCACCGTAGCTCAATTGGCAGAGCAGCGGTTTTGTAAACCGCAGGTTGTCGGTTCGAGTCCGACCGGTGGCTTTTTTTAGTTCAGTACACGCTCTCTCTACCCTCAACCCCGGACCCCCGACCCGCCGGTGACCGGCTATCCTAGCCCCCCATATATCCCTCGGATCGGCCCCAAACCCCAATAATATCGCAATAATCCTGGATCACCATGATGACAGTGATCCTTGCGGTCGGCCGGGTTTAAACATCACTTCCGCACATTTTCTTGCCTTTGATCATAAAATAGGCTTTACATGCCACGACAACTGTTATATAATTTGAGTGCCGGGTATTCGCATCCGGAGGTTTCCAGGACCGCAAACTTCCGGGGGCGGGGGTATCCGGGGAACATCCGAGGGCGGTGTATCCGCAGCGCACGGACGCAGGGCCGTTTCGTATTGGCCCGGACAACTCAGGGACCGGCCGACAGAGAGGACCCAACCATGACACGCAAACCCAAACCCACGCGACCCCGCCGACACTGCAGAGGCTTCACGCTCATCGAACTGCTGGTGGTCATCTCCATCATCGCCCTGCTCGTCGGCATCCTACTGCCCGCACTGGGTGCCGCACGGCGTACCGCGCAGAACGTGCAGTGCCTGAGCAACCAACGCCAGGTCGGCATCGCCAGCGGTGCCTACTCCGTAGACAACGACGACTTCGTTGTTCTGTGGCGCACCTGGGATAATCCGAATATTGTCCCCGACAGGTTCATTGCAGACACATCGAATTTCTACGGCGACTGGGTCTGGACCAGCCTGCTGGTTGTTGGTGGTTACGGTGCCGAACGCGATATGTTCAGATGCCCCTCCTTCCCATGGGCTGATGAAAACAGCGGTATCAGCATCCGCGAGGCCCCGCTGGACGATCCCGGCCCGGGTACCGGAGGCTTCACCAACTGGCACAATGCCGACTACGGTATCAACATCGTCGCATACGCCGCAACGCGCAACGACAAGCATCCCGAGTTCGGTGACAATGCTAAAGAAGCTCGCTTCAATATGTCCCACTCGCTTAATCAGGCAGACGTAAAAAGCCCCTCCGACCATCTCGCCGTGGTCGACACCTACTTCCGAAGTTTTCATCCCACCTTCACCGGAGACGGTGCAACTTCGGCATACACAGGAGATTCTGATAGTCAACGTGGCTTCTACATCAGCGCTGGTGTCCGTACGAATGAATCCCCCGACGCCCGGCATAACGACGGCATGAACATCCTCTGGGCCGACGGCCACGCCGACAACTTAAAGATTACCGATCGCCACATGCCCTTTGACGACATCGCGGAGTATCAATCACCTACCGCTGGCGGGATGTACATCGACAAGTCCAGCCAAGGCATCCAGAACATCTGGGACACACGCAACTGGTAAGACTCATTCCAACTCAACAACCACACCAAGCACCGCCCACCCGGCGGTGCTTTTTTTGCGCACGACCGGGCCGGCAAACTACTCGCGCAAATAACTGTTATTTATCTTGATTTACTGGGGCCTATCCATTAACATTGATGTCGATCCAGGGGTTCACCGGGAATCCTACATCCAAGGCACGCCGGATCGGGGGCAGCCTCGCTATCACTGCGCCCCGACCGACGCTCTCGAAAGGGGAACATTGATGAAACGCACCTCACTCATCCTCGCAGCACTGACCGCTTCAGCCTGCACACTCCAGGCTTCCGCAACGCCAGTCACACTCCCATGGGTCGAATCCACCGCATGGGGCACGCCGCAAGCGGTGTTGGTGCAACCAGAGATTAATGGTGATCCGGAAGACCCATTTAGTTCCTGGGGCTGGGAGGATACCGTCAACGTCGCCGGCAGTGTAGGTGTCTCGAAGTGGAATCCCGCACTGGGTCAACTTCTTGATGTGCGCGTCGATTCCATAGGCAGTGCAAGCTACGCGTGGGATATCACGATCAATGGCATCACTTCCGACTTCTTCGTGGGTTTCGATGCACAAATCGGACTAGCCTCTACTGATCCGCTGTGGGATCATGACTCGCCTGTTGTCGGGGCGGAATATAACCTGGTACCCCCAGATGACTCTGACTCAGGGACGCTGGAACTATCCTTTAGCGAATCGGTTGGTTTCTCTAGCAGCAGTGCAATAGATGACTTCACTGGCCCGGGAATCTACAGCGTGAACCTGACCGGATTCACTCAAACTTATGGTGGCACAATCTACGGCCACAACGGGAGTTTCTCCGGCGGCATGAGCGGCATCTACTCCGGCTTCCTATTCGTGCGTTACCTCTTCGAGGTCGACCCGAATGCCTCGTATATCAATCCGGCGACCGGCGATGTTTACAACGGTGACGCCAATCTGGACGGTTTCGTCGGACTAGACGACCTGGATGCCGTCCTGAACAACTGGAACCTGGACGGCTCCGTCGAAGGGCGTACCATCGGCTACAACGAGGGCGACCTGGACGGCGACAACTTCGTCGGGCTTGACGACATGGACATCGTCCTGAATAACTGGGGCGCGGGCACCCCGCCGGCGGCATCGACAAGCATCCCCGAACCGGCCACCCTCGGCTTGCTAAGCTTCGCCGCCGCCCTCGGCCTCACACGCCGACACTGATCCAACGCCGACCCTGACGGCCGGACATTCTACTTCTGCCCAACTTAACCCCCGAGACCTCGGGGGTTTTTCCATTGACCAACACACCCCCCTAATCCGTCTACGTGTCTCTGCGTCTGCTCGCCCTCCGAGATTCCCCCGTTCTCCCCGAATCCCCGTGTATCACCCGGTATCCCCAGATCGCATCGGTGCGCACAGGCACGTGCCGTTTTCACTCCGCCATCTGCTTATCTCGCCAATCCGCTTAATCCGATTCACCATCGACACCTACGACCGACTCACACAACCCGCCAACCGTCTTCGTGCGCACAAACCCGTCCATATCCACATAAGTAGAGCCCCGCTTTGGCCACCGGAAATAGCCTTCCGGGGGCCGGGGGCCGGGGGCCGACAACCCACTGCCCCCGGATGGATGAGGCCACGCCGATCACTCGGATGGTACGTCTCTCATAACTTCCGGGGGCGGGGGCCGACAACCTGCGACGGCACAGTCCGACTTGTACTGAGTATCCGCTGATTAAAAGGACCGGGACTCACGGGCTGTTCACCTCCCCCACAAGCCCATCCCGCTCCGGCGGGTGGGACGCGGACGGAGCTGAAACTTGCAAGCGCTGTGCCCCGGTGACTGATGGACCTTCGGCACACAGGCCCGACCCGGTCCCGCTGACCCTGTGGCCGCCGTCACACCCGGAGCATCGTGGGTTTTTAAGAATTGCTGATTTGTGATTTATGATTTTTGATGTCGCAAGCGTTGACCGACATGTAAAGCCCCGCAGGAGATCAACCGCGACACACATCCTCAATCATACATCTCAAATCATAAATCCCAACGCCGGGTCTACGCCATCTGCACCATCTATAGATACGTCTTCGATTCTTGGCGTCCTTCGCGTCTTGGCGGCTCAATCCGCCTTCTTCCCCAGCAGTTCCCTCATCAGAGCCGGTTTTTGACCCAATCAGCAAGGAAGCACTTGCCGATCGGGCTGATTTTTATATAATTATAGGTGCGTCGGCCTCTCCGGCGGGATGCGGGCTTCATAGTTTTCAGCAGCTGGCCAGCATACCGACGCCCTTCTGGTTCATTGGCTTGTTCCATATCGTCGAGGATGCATCATGTCACAGACTTTGGCCCGCAAGCACGGTTTCACATTGATCGAACTGCTCGTGGTGATCTCCATCATCGCCCTGCTGATCGGCATCCTCCTGCCGGCCCTGGGAGCGGCCCGGCGTTCGGCTCAGGGGCTGGTCTGCCAGACCCACATGAAGAACATCTCCACCGCTCACGTCACCTACAGCGTTGACTACGACGGGCTCTGGCCCGGGTGGGCGCGCGTGAAGAATCCCACGATCGATGACTCCGGTGCCTGGGTGCCCTACGCCGACCTGCGCAGCCCCACCGTGGCCCAGACCGAAGACCTGACAAAGGGGGCGATCTATCCCTACATGCCCGACTTAGAAGTGCTCAAGTGCCCCAGCGATCCGTACTGGCACCTGAGCAGTGGGTTGAGCTATTCGGTCAGCAACCACATCTACCGACCGCCCACCCGTGACCGCAGCCCCACCAAAGTTGGGGCACCCAACTTCCCGGAAAACCCGGCGCAGTATCCCCAGCACAACGTCGAGCCCGGCATCGCCGTGTTCATCCCCGGCACGACCGAACAGATCCGCTTCCCAAACTCGGATAAGTTCGTTCAGCCGTCCAATCTGATCGCCTTCGTCGATGAGGGCGGCCCGGGCAAGGGGTTGTTCCCCGAAAACCCTAGTGGGAACGATAACACCCAAATCGGTGTCAATGATGGGCTGTTCCAAAACCTCTACAGCAACGAACCCGGCGGTAACAACAACTTCGGCTTCACCGACAAAACCAAGTGGTACCACAGTGACGCCGCAGCATTCGGCTTTGCCGACGGGCACGGCGAGCTGCGCAAACGCGACGACCAGGAAGTCATCAGCTACTACCTTTTGCAGCAAACCTCAACCGGGCGTTACTTCCCCTACGGCCGGATCTGGGACCCCGCCGCCCAGGCCCCCGAGATCGCCAGCCGGTAATACAGCCTCCGATTTATGATCGCGAATGGCTGATGCAGAATGCAGGCGTAAGCTATAGGTTTTCGTTGTTAGTCGCCGCCATTCCCGCGTAGGGGCTTTATGCGCCATTTCACCTAACCGCTGGCGCTAACAAGCGTTCGCGCCCATACTGGTGGACCACTTACTCGACCTTACCGAGAAGGAGTCACCAGCATGGAACGCGAACTGTGGAACATCTTAACGGCCCAACTCACCGTCATGTCAACCCTCGTCCGACGCCGGCGGTTTGTGCATCCCACCGCACGCATCCTCCGCGTCTACCTCTGGGCGGTGCTGCACGACCGGCCGGTGTATTGGGCGTGTGACCGTCGCCACTGGGTCGGCGTCAAGCCGCCGGCGGCGTTGCCGGATCAGTCGACCATGAGCCGGCGTCTGGCCCGGCCCGAAACCCGTCGGGCACTCGATCAACTGATGGATCGACTCGAGCCTCAAACACAACACGCGCTGACCCTGCGTATCGACGGCAAGCCGTTGGCCGTCGCCAAGCACAGCGTCGACCGGCGTGCGACGATCGGCCGTGGCGCCGGCGGGTTCCAGAAGGGCTACAAACTCCACGCGATTTATGCCGAGAATAACCGCCCCGTCGCCTACCGTGTCGCGCCGATGAACGTCGACGAACGCATCGCCGCCAAGCAGATGATCGAACAAGAAGAACTGGGCGAAGGCTACCTGCTGGCCGACGCCAACTACGAGACCAACCCGTTGTACGACCAGTCCGCCGGGGCGGGGCGCGTCCTGGTGACGCCGCGCCGCTTCCGCCACGCCAAGGGGCTGGGCCAGTCACGCGTGCACAGCCCGCACCGCGTGGCCATGATCCAGCGGATGCGTGCGCCTTCACCGTTCATCCGCCAACTGCTTAGCACCCGTCGCAGCGTCGAGACGCGCTTCGCCAACCTCTGCAACTTCGGCGGCGGCCTGACCCACCTGCCGCCGTGGGTGCGTGGCCGCCGTGTCGAGCCTTACGTCACCGCCAAAATCCTGATCCGCCTCGCCCGCGACCATGTTATCAGGCAGGGGGTTGCATAAAGCCCGAAGGCGGGAATCCAGATGCCCCATCAAATCATACACATGGTTCCCCGCATTTGCGGGCATGACACAATAGAGATGCAGCGGTAAGAGAATGCAAATCTATCGATACAATCCGCAGCGATGCATTAGAGCGTTCTCAATCCATTCGTAGCGTATGGGGTGCCACACATTGGCTCGCAGCAGCAATGTGTGGCGTTGCGAGCACACTTTGCCCTTTGGGACAAAGCGTGTCACCCGCTACAGTTGGATTCATAACGCTCTAGAGCGTACTCAATCCAAACGTATCGCCTATGGGTGGCACATTTTGACCCGAAGGGCAAAATGTGAGTGCAACACACGCTTTGCCGCTTCGCGGACAAAACGTGGCACCCGCTACAGTTGGATTGAGTTTGCTCTAGTAAACAGCGATTAGCAATCAGCAATACTTACCGCCAGACGCGCCACCACTGGTGTTCTTTTTCGACCTCTTCGATCAGGTAGTCCCACTGGAACGCCGGGCCGGGGTCGATCTTGCGTTTGGTGATGTGGTAGTGTCCGATCAGGCCCTGGAAGTCCTTGAACTGCGCCTCGGTCAGCTCGCCGTAGATGTGATCGCCGTTCTCGTCCCGCGGGTAGTCCAGCTTGATCTTGGGCAGGACCTTCGTGAGCGTGGCGGTGAGTTTGACGAGCGCCTGGTACTGCTCGGGGGTCAGGTCGTACTGGACGACATCGGAGCCATTGATCGTGCCGGGGATCAGCTCGTGGCGGATCGGCCCGGTGGTGAAGCCGGGTGTGCGGACGCCGCCGTCGCCGCGTGATTCGGGCACGGTGAGCTCGACCGTGCCGTCTTCATGGACGGTGTACCACTTCTTGAGCGTGTCCATCTTGTCTTTGGGGTAAGCGCCCATGTTGGCGATCTCGATGCCGACCGACCGGTCGTTGGCCGTGCCGGCATGCCAGGCGCGTTCCTTGACGTCGAGCGTCTGGTAGATCGTGCCGTCGATGTCAAGCATGAAGTGGACGCTGAGCGTGCGGTGATCGTGGAGGATATTGAAGCACTGCTCGCTGGTGCCGCAGACGTCGTAGTGAATCACGAACTGATCAACCGTGTCCTGCACCAGGTCGAGCGGCCAGCCGCCGTTCTTGATCTTGTTCACGACCTCCGGGGGGAAGTGCTTGCCCTTGTAGCGGAGGCTGTAGCGGTTGGGCGAGTCGACGTCGTCCTTGATCATCTCCCACTGGGCGGCATCGTAATCGGGAAAATGCTTCTCGACCCGGTAGGCGTCGTACCCGCCCTCATCCATCCAGAGCACGACCGGCGTGCCGGTGTGGAACAACTGCCCGGCGACGACGATCTCATCGCCCTTGCGCTTGTTCAGGGTGCCCGGCGAGCTGGCGCAGCCGACCAATGTGGCCAGAACCAAGGCAAGCAGGACCAGCCGTGGGTAGCCGTGGCAGAGGCGGTGAGTCATGTCGAATCTCCGTCGGATAAGGGGTTATGATCGCTCCGACGGATTATTGCGAAATAATGGGCCAAGGGCAACCCTAAAAGCACCCCATAGACCGGGAGATACTCCACCACGACCAGCCAGCCCGGGACGCGGTACCCCTCGGGATTCAGGTGGGCGGCGTAGGACAGGCAGATGGTCAGGCTGAAGACCCAGAAGGCCGGGCTGAAGCAGATAGGGGTCAGCGCCAGGGCCCAGAGCAGGTACCAGGGGTGGACCGTGCTGGATAGCAGGACCGAGGCGAACAGCACCGCCACCCCCAGCCTGGCGGGGTTCGCATGACGGGCAGAGGCCGACACCACCGCGACCGCGCACAGCAGCAGCACGATCAACTTGTCGAGCAGCGGTTTACTCAGAAGCCAGTGCTCGGTGATGTGGTATACCGAGCCGTTGAACGCCCACTTGCCGACGAAGGTTCGGCCGGTCTCGATCATGCCCGTGAGCCCGCCCTCCATCATCATGAACGGCAGATACATCAGCCCGGCCGTCAAGATCGCCGCCCCCGCTGCGCAGGCCACCTGCTTCGGCCGATGACGCAGCAGCACCGTCAGCCCCAGCGCAATCGGCAGCACGACAGGTTTAACCGCAACCGCCAAACCGAACGCCGCCCCCGCGCCGACAGCCAATCCCCACCCGCGCCAAGCCGCTTGCGGCTTAGCGGACCCTCGATCACCGGACGGCTGGACCGATCGTACCAACCGAGACGCCCACCACAGCGACAACACGAGAAACGCGATCCCGATCGAGTCCTGATGCCCGGACCCGGCGACCTCGCTGATCGCCAGAGGATGCCAGGCATACGCGGCCGCCCACCAAGGGCTCTTACCGATATCGCGCAGCCACAATAGAAGCACCGCGATAATGATCATGTCGAACAACACGAACCCGAACCGAAACAGCTTGTCGTGGTTCGTGTCCCACCGTTGATACGCCTCCGGGCTCATCGACCACGCACGATCGAACGCCGCGAACACGTACTGGCTGACCGGCTGATAGATCGTCACCAGGCCCGGGTTGTTCATCCTGTCCGCGATCTGAGGCACGGGCAAGGCCTCCGCCGACATCTCCGCAGGGGCTATTAAATAAGGGTTATTTCCCCCCCCGAGCACCGCGCCGTCGTGGATGTATCGCCAGATGTCATCGCTGAGCACCGGCTGGGTGACAAAGACCGTGAATAAACGTGCGAGCAAAGCAAACGTAAGAATCAATAACGCGGCCGAGTGACGAGAATCTTTCCAATCCACACCCTTTAACCGCCATAAAGACATGCTCAAGCAGCCCCAGAATGCCGCGAACAGAAATAGATAACCCTCGATTACCCGGGGATGGTCTTCGTATGAAACAGGCCAGTTCTGGCTAAGACTAAAGAGCAGTACGAGGTACAAACCAGCCATTGAAAAGGATCCACCGATCCATGCTTCATAAAGTACTCGACTCTTCTCAGGCGCAGATGTCATTGTGTATCCCCGGATGTCTGGGCATTGATCGCAGATGCCAGTGTTTCGATCAACGCTTTCTTGACGCTCTGCATGTCCGGCACATCTTCGCCGAGCAGTTGAGCGAGACTGGTCACCGGCCGGCCGCCCAGCCCACATGGATCGATCGTCTTGAAGTGATCGAGGTCCGTCGTAACATTCAGCGCCAGGCCGTGCATCGTGGTGTTCTTCCGCACACGCACACCCATGGCACAGATCTTAGATAAGGGTTCAGGGATCAGGGATCGGGGACCAGGGTTTTGATCCGCCTGATCCCTGTGCCCTGATCCCTGTTCCCTACTCGCCACCCACACCCCCGTCGCATCGTCATCGCGCACGCCTTGAACACCAAAGTGGGCGAGCGCATCAATCACGACATGCTCCAGCAGCCGCATATAGCTGGACAGGTTCAGGCCCAGCGGGTTTAGCCGGAGGATGGGGTAAGCGACGAGTTGGCCCGGGCCGTGGTAGGTGATGTCGCCGCCGCGGTCGGTGACCTGGACGTCGATGCCCAGGGCGTCGAGCCTGTCCTGCGGGGCCAGCAGATTGTCCCAGGCCCCCTGGCGGTGGGTGATGGTGATCACCGGGTCGTGCTCGACCAGAAGCAGACAGCCCCCGGAAGTATCCCCTGAAGCATCCGCCCCGGGCACGTCAGCAACGTAGGTCTCCTGAGACACGGCCAGGTTCACCTCACGCTGGACCGCCAGGGCCCTTGCGTACGGCATGCGTCCTAAATCCTGCACTTGTAGCGTCATGCCCGATCCCTGGTCGCTCGTCCTGCTGATCCGTCCGGGCGGTGCCCGTGGCGGCGATTCTGGCGAATGTCGTGTAAATCCCTATCATACTCAACCCAGCGGCCCGAACGCATCGGCCACCAAACCCAACCCCCCGCCCCACCCTAGGCCCGCGAATCCCGACACACGCATCCTGATACCCGACCAGCACCTTGCCGACCATCCACCCCACCGCATTCGTAGATCCCCACGCCAACCTCGCCGACGACGTCGTCGTGGGCCCCTACAGCATTATCGAAGGCCGCGTCACCCTCGGGCCGGGCTGCAAACTCATCGCCCACGTCTGCCTGAAGGGGCCAATGACCTTGGGACGTGACAACACAATCTACCCTTACGCCTGCCTGGGTTACGACCCGCAGGACCGATCGTTCAGCCCCGACACCGATGGGGCCGGTACCGTCATCGGCGATAGCAACTACATCCGCGAGTCCGTCACCATCCACCGCGCCACGAAGGACGAGCCGACACGCATCGGCGACCGCAACTACTTCATGGCCAACTCCCACGTCGCCCACGACTGCAAAGTCGCCAACGACTGCATGTTCGCCAACTCCGCCGTCATCGCCGGGCACGTCGAGGTCGGTGACAAGGCCATCCTCGCCGGCGGCGCGGGCGTGCAGCAGTTCTGCCGTGTCGGCCGGCTGTCCATGCTCTCGGGCAACGAAGGCATCACCAAGGACCTGCCCCCCTTCTGCATCGTCCACCACACCAAGCGCGTCGGCTCGCTGAACGTCATCGGCCTGCGCCGCAACGGCTACCGCGACAACATCCGCAGCCTGCAGCTCGCCTTCGACCTGCTCTACAAAGCCGGGCTCACCACGCCCGCCGCCGCCGACCGCATCGACCAGGACCTCGGCGACGACCCGCTGTGCGCCGAGCTCGCCGAGTTCCTCCGCTCCGCCCACCGCGGCGTCACCCAGTACGCCGGCTCGGACGAAATGTACAGCGCCTGACGCGCACACTTGATCCTATTTAACGTTCCCTAGTGCCCACACCTCGATCCCCCCATTTACATCAATCCTGACCTGCACCATCCCGTCGCGGGCTGTGACTAACCGCTCGACATCCAACCCTTCAAGTATCTCCGGCCAGGGGTCCTGATACAGGCGCGTGCGGCCGCTGGATTGCAGCACCAGGTCCGGATCAACCGCACGGACCCAGGCGGGTGAGGACTCGACGACGCTGCCGTGATGTGGCAGATCGGTGATGTCGGCGGACAAATCTTCGAGTGCTAGGAGATTCGTGATCGCTTCGTCCGCGATGTCGCCGTTAAGTAGCAGACGCTTCCCCACAAGATTGACCGAGAGTAGGATGGAGGTGTCGTTGTCGCGCTTGGGCGCGAAGTCCGCCGGTGGCCAGAGTATGTCCAGCTGCGTGTCTTGTAGTGTCTGTGACCAGCCGCGCGACGTTGCTCGGGGCACCAAGCCGCGCTCGTTTAAGCCATCCACCAAGAAAGCCGTCGACCCGCCCGGATCGGCCTCGGCTACGGCGAGTAGTTGCGGCGGCATCAGCACCCGGCCGAACGTGATGTGGTCCGCCAGGTCCAGGCTGCCGCAGTAGTGGTCCAGGTCCGCGTGCGAGAGGATCAGCGTGTCGATCCGCGTGATGCCCATCTGCTTCAGGGCCGGCAGGATGCTGGACTGGGCGATGTCGAAGTATTGCTGAGAACCGCAGTCGAACATGATGGTGTGCCCCGGCAACTCAAGCAGGTAACACGATCCGTCACCGACCGCGAACATGGTCAGCAGCGCCGCCGGCTCCGTCTCTCGCGGCTCGCCCTGCCAGGATGATGTCGAGCCGAGCTGCGTGAATCCTGTCCACACCGCCATCAACACCAGCGCCCCGACAAGCGCCCCCCGTCGCTTGGCAAACTGCCCGGCAAACACAGCCAGCACCAGCCCCGACATCCCGAACACCCACGCCACGCCCGGCCGCCAGGTCAGCATCACAGCCGCGCCCGGCCAGTCGCTTGCGTGATCGACCAACCCGCGCAGCGTATCGCCCAACCAGGCTAGCGGCCCGCTTAACAGCAAGCCCGCGCTGGGCAGCAGCAAGCCGATCAGGATCTTCAGATACCCCACACCGAGCACCGCTGTCAGCACCGGCAGGGCCATCACCGATAGCAGCACCGCCAGCGGGTTCACCATCTGGAAGTGGTACGCCACAAGCGGCGCCACCACCGCGAACGCCACCAGACTCACCGACAGGTAGTTCACACACCACCGCCCGATCACCCAGCCGACGTTCACATGCTCCGGCAGGACCTCGGGCTTGGGCCAGAGCCAATCCGACACCGGCTGCACAAACAGGATCAACCCCGCCACCGCCGAGAAACTCAGCTGAAACCCCGGCGAGAACAGGTCCGCCGGCCGCCACAGCAGCACCACCGTCATCGCCAGCGACAAAGCTTGCATCGGTTTGACCGAACGCCCCGTCGCGTAAGCGCCCCCGAAGACCGCGGCCATGATCGCCGAACGCACGATCGGCACACGCAACGGCACCGCCATCAGGTACAGCAGCAACACCACCAACACCACCAGCCCCGCGCGCGGCGGGTGCGGCACAAACCAGCGCGCGACGAGCCAGACAAGCCCCAGCAGGATCCCCAGGTGCGCTCCGCTGATCGATAGCAGGTGCGCCAACCCCACCTGCCTGAACGCCACACGCACCTCGCTGGACGATCGGTCCTTGCGCCCCAGCAGCATCGTCTCCAACAGGCCGAGTGTCGGCGTATCATCGTCTAGTCCGATCCGTAATGAATCCACCGCTTTGTCAGCACAGACCTGCCGGAGACGGCGCTGCGTGCGATCCAGATCAAACCCGGAATATCCCGACGCCTCAAGCTCCGTCCAGTTGTCCCGGCTGCGCAGCGTCAGCCGGCCGACGATCCCCTGCTCTGCGAGGTACCCGCGGTAATCAAACTCACCCAGGTTCCTCGGACCACGGATCGCGCCCAGCCAACCGAACGCCTCGATCCACTTTCCGGCCTGGATACGGTAATCCGCCTGATCGATGCGCATGTGCAGCCTGCCTCGCACCGGCGTCCAACTGTCATCCACCTCGATCTCGCTGACTTGCAGCACGGCCTTGGTGCTGGGCGGTTCGTAGGCATACGCCGCGAACGCACCGCGCCTCGGCGAGCCGCTGTTTGGCACCTCCACCACCTCGCCGCGCACGCGGGCCAATTGTGAATGTTCCCCCACATACGCCGGCAAGCTCTGTCCGCTCACGTCACCCGACCTGACGACGAACCATCCGGCGCTGAGCAGCACCAGGCTCACCAATCCCCACGCCCAAACGCCTCGATTCCGCTTCCGCCAGAGCATCACGCCGGTCATCGCGATAGGAAAGACCGACAGCGCCAGCCAGAACCACGCCGATCGCACCATCGATCCGAGCACGATCCCCAAGACCACCGCCAACGCCACGGTCAGCATCCGACCGCGCAGCTGCGACATCGTATCCGTGTTGTCTTGAAGGTCCCGGATCGGAGATGGTGTGTCCGCAAATCGCACACACGCATGATACACGCCACGGCTTACGGCTCGACGACCACTTCAATGTCTACGGGCTCTATGTCGCCGGGCCCCGGATCGTCTTCATGCGGTACCTCGATCGGCTCGATCGGTGTTTCTTGTGATACGAGTAACAGGATGTTGCCCAGCAGGCCGCGGGCGGAGTTCTTGTCGTACCCGTCGATCCCCCAATACCCGACGCCCAGCGCGCCCATGGACAGGTCTTCATGCGAGACGAACACGGCATCCCGGCCGTTGACACGGATCGACAACAGACGCGGCGAATCGACCGGCCCACGGTGCAGTGTGCTGAACCGGCGATACCCCACGTGCCGCATGTCCCAGCCATCGGCCAGCCCCACGCCGGTAATCACCCGGTGCTCTGCGGGCAGAGGCAGCGCCTTTTCGCCCAGGACCGACTCGATCTGATGCAGCATCTGGTCGGCAAATCCCCGGCGTCCGCCGATCGTCTCGATCAACACCGTCCCGCCACGCTGGATGTAGTGCGCCACCGTCCGCAGCTGCTCGGGGCTGAGCTTTCTCGGTTCCGCCCCGGCGAAGTGCGCGATGGACGCCGATGCCAGGTCCAGCTGATCGACACCGACACTTTGCATCTTCAGTTCCACCCCCGAACGGTTGAACAGACGCTCCGCCATCGGGTACCAGGCCATCGGTTCCAACGGCGGCTTGTCGTCGAGCAACACACGCACCGCGTTGACCCGGCCGGTGGTCCGTCGGCTCGCCCGCTGAACGTTGAAGGCATCCAGGCCCTCCCGGTTTAGGCCGCGCTCCGTGGCGTGGGCATGGAGGTTGGCCATCATCTTGTACGCCGACGAGTGTGCTTCGCCCCGATGGGATTGCAGGATCATGCCCCAGTCCGTCGGCGCAAGGACGATCAGGTCGCGCACACCGTTGCTCAATACCCAGGGCCGCTGCGACTCGGGCAGCGTCACCTCGTGGATCAGCGACAGCAGCGGGTGATCGGCTTCAGCGCGGGTAAAGCGGTAGTCCGGGTAGAGTTTCAGCGCGGCCTCTTGAATCGACTCAATAAACGCGAGGGACCCGCTGTCGGGATTCGCTACCAGCACGCCGCCGAGGTCCAGATACAGCTGCAGGTTCGCCAGCTCGTCGTCGCTGAACCAAAGCGCCTCGTCAGACGCTACGTATGCCACCGGTGCGTTGAGCCAGGCCGAGGTGTCGGAGCGCGCATCAATGAACTGCCAGCCCAGTTCGCTTTCGATCTGGTCGCTGAGCCGGCGCGTCATCATGTTCAGGTCGTTGGGGCGGTTGTTCCAGGCCCGGCCATGCAGCTGGAGCTTGTTGATCCAAACGGGCTTGCCGCCGTGTGCCAGGAAGAGCAGCGCAAACGCGGTGTCGGATAGACTGCCGCCTACCTGCCCCCGACCGCTCTCCGCCTGGAGGATGAGCTTCGCCCCTTCATCGAACCAGTCTTTGCCGCTAAGCGTCTTCACGCCGCCGGCGAGCGCCGAGCGTTCCAGCGCGATCAGGTAGTAATACTGGTAGTTGCTGCTGAAGCCGCGCTCTGCCGTGTAAGTATCCAGCCAGGCGATCGCGTGGTTGATCGCCCGCGTCAGGTCTTCGGGCGGCTTGTGCTTGCCGAGGTGGAGCTTCTCCTGTGTGATCAGCAAGGCGGTCAGGCCGGCGGCCGTCATGGTCGCGGTCGATGCGCCGCTATCCTGATAAGCCCACCCGCCGTCGGGGTTCTGTGACGCGATGTAGTGCCGGCTCGCCTGCTTCCAAAGGAGCGTCCCGGCGGGGCCGTTACGTTTGGCGCTTTCCCATAAGCCAAGCAGGCCGTACTGCGACACCGAGTGGTCGTAGCGAGGGCCGTCACGCTTGGCGTAATCGAACAAGCCCTCGGACTGCGCGTCCAGGAGCCAGCGTGCGTCGGCCCGGAGCCTGGATTGGAAGTTGTCGGGGAGTGTCGCCCAGCAGTGTGTGCGCAGCGCAACGGCGTACGTGCCGTTCATCCGGATGTTCTGCAGGAAGTTGACCGCCGACCGGACCCTCGGCTCCTGCACGCTCATCCCGCTGCGCAGCAAGGCGTAGGTCACCAGGGCGGTCTCCCCGCCGTAGTGCCGGCTTGTGCGGTTGAAACGGCCTTCCCAGCTTCCCGTGTCCGGGTCTTGTTGCTCCAGTAGATAGCTTTGGATGCGCTCGATGGCTTCGAGCCGTTGCGCGTCGGTGATAGCCAGGGCGTGCTGAGCGGCACCGAACAGGGCCAGGAACATAATCGCACAGACGCGCATCAACACACCCGTTTCTTTGACGATCCACCCGGCAAGAGCGCGTGACAACAAACCGCTGCCGTGTGGTCGTTAGTTAAGTATAGCCCGGAGCGGCGCGAGTTCGCGTGGGGGAGGGATCAGCTGGCGTTGCGTGTGGCCGTGTCGGGTACGGGGCTGGTGCCGTTGCCGTTGCCGTTCTGCTTGCGGCGGGTGAACTGCTTGGCGGCGATGTCCAGGCGGTCGGAGACCAGGGCCATCGTCTCGGGGCGCTGCGGCGCTTCGGTGTGGATGCAGTCCATGACCAGACTCGACAGGGCCGGGGGCACCTCGGGGTTGAGCTCCATCGGTGCCTTGCAGCTGTCTTCGGTGCGGAGGCTGATGCCGGCCTGGCCCTTGGGGATCAGGGTCGGCACGTGCTTCTGGGTCAGCAGCCAGTACATCGTCGCGCCCAGGTTAAAGACGTCCGTCTGCGGGGTGATGCTGCGGCGCTGGACCTGCTCGGGGGCGATGTAGTCGGGGGTGCCCTGGATCCGTTCCTTGACGGTCCCGATCGGGCAGCTCTGGCCGAAGTCGATCACCTTCACCTCGCCGTCCTCGGTGACCATGATGTTGTTCGGCTTGATGTCAGCGTGGACGTACCCGGCCTTGTGCATCACGCCCAGGCCCTTCGCGACGTCTTTGCAGATACGGCAAAGCTCGGCGAGGGTGTCCGGCTGATGCTTCTCCAGCGTGGACCCGTCGACCATCTCCATCAGGACCAGGACCTCGCTGGTACGGATGAAGTTACGCTGCTTGATGAGCTTGATGCTCTTGCGGAGCGTGGGGTGATCGAACTTCTGAGCGACCTCGTGCTCGAGGATCGCCTGGTCCATGAACCGCTGATCACTTGGGGAGGATTTGACGACGCGCTTCAGAGCGTAGAGCTCGCTCTTACCGTCCTTCACGGCGTAGATGGTGCTGCGCGCACCAACACCTAGTGTGGCGAGGACCTCATACCCGACGATTTCACTGAATTCGGCCATAATTACACGGGTACGCAGCTACGAACACGCGTTTTGACACGCGCAGAACATGACCACGCCCTTTCCCCGGTCAGATTGTCCGTATAACCGTATGAAACTATGTCCTTACTTTAATCTAATCCACCTAAACTGACAAGGACATTCACTCTTTTCATCGACTCGCCATACCCCCAACTTCAACCATGATTGGCATTTAGATAGGGTTCAAACACTGGGTCCGACTGCACTTATACGTCCTGATCAGGTCACGCGCGGCGTGTCTATCGTATAGTCGTTGAACAGCCACTTTTATTGCGTAACGTCTGAATCATCTTTCTATTCGCTCAATCCCCACCTGTGGTTACACCATTTTCGCTATCCGCCGCAAATACACTGATATAGACGACCGGATCACGCCTCTGTACGCAACAAACCGACCATTGGCGCAAATTCATGGTAGAAAGCCAACACATGCGACGTACGCAGCGACAGCGTCAACACGGGTCTGCAAATGTATTATCCAGTCGCTTCACAAAGGAAGTGCGTGATTCAGGCGGCATCTGTGATCGTGGGTCGTAGCCTCAGTTCAGCAACTGCTGGCGGAACCAGGCGTCGGGGAACCGGCTGGATGCGGTGCTGACACCGATCTGGGCGTAGACGTGGTTCTTCGGGATGCCGTAGTGCTGCTGGAGCTGCTGGACGAGCCAGACGAGTTGGCTGAGCTGAGCCTCGGTGAAACGTCCCGCGTCGCCGTCACCGATCAGGCAGATCCCGATGGAATCGGGCCAGTCGGCGGTCTGGGTGTCGAAGAACTCACCGGCCGCCTGGCTGGACCAGCGGAAGCCGACTTCGATCTTGCCGTCGTCGGAGCTGGGGCCGTTGTCGATGACAAAGTGGTAGCCCAGGCCGTCACGGCCGAGTTTCTGGTGGATGTGGTGCAGCGTCTGGGCCGAGCCCTGGGGGGTACGACTGTCATGGATGACGACCGAAGCCCACTTCTTCTGGACCGCGGTGGTGTCGAACAGCTTGTGGCTTGGGGTGGGTGTTTCGCGGCTGACATCGACGGACTGCAACGCCACGCCGGCACGGGGGACGCTTGGGCCGGGCTCGAGCAGCAGCAGCAAACCACTGGTGATCGTCATCGCCGCGACCAAAGCACCCAGAACCGTCAATGTACGCTTATCAGGAACCAATCGACTACCCTCAACTCACCGCAGAATGCGGGCTTTGTATGAACTCTACAATGTTTTCGGTCCGAAACCCAATGATCTTTGAATTTCCGACCGATTTGGCGTGATAACCCTCAAATTCGGCCATTTCAGCGCTGATCCAGCGGTGCCAGGCGCTGGCGAAGGGCTGGCCTCTCCTGACCCAGGGCGGTCATCTGACGCGGTGGGCGGTATTCACCCCGCAGCGACTGATAGCGCTCATACTGGGTCCGTGTCGTCCCATCAACAAACAGTGACTTCTGGCAACCGCCGATCAGGACGACCGATGCGACCGCTACAAGCCCGATGAGTTGCCTTGGATGCTTCATCAAATGGATTGTAGCCCGCGCGCGTGAACCTCACAAGGCATAATTATCGGCCGGCGCGTCATTCGTCGTCGGCCCCGGCTGATATGACCTCAATCACGCGCACCTGTGAGGCGGTGACACGCAACGTGGTCAGCCAGAGCCAGACCAACACAGCCATGAAAGCCAGGACGAGGATCATCGGCATCCAGAACGAGGTGGACCAACCTGGCACGAGCCCGATCCGCCACATCAGGTACGTCACACCGCTGACCCCGACCGTGCCGACCACCGCGCCAATCCAAGCATAAACCAACTTATCCCAGGCACGCGCCAGATTCTGATTGGGCACGCGCTGGGCCAGCACCCCCAGATGACGCCATGTTGATAGCAGGCCCAGCACGTAGATCGCGTGCCCCGAAATGTACATGACATCGAACATCGGCAGGCTGTCCATGAGACCTCCGCCACCGGAGCCAAGCTGTGTGCTCCAATCGCCGAACAACCTTTGTTCCGTCGCCGCGACCAGGATCAAGGCCCCAAGCGTCAGCACAACCACCATCATCGCCCCGAGTATCGTGACCCAGCGCGCCGCCAGCCGGTAGCTGCGGTCCATAGCGGGCTCATCCCTGTCGGGCTGCGTGGCGGTCAGGTTCCACACCGCGTAGCAGGACAGCGCCACCCCCGGCGTGAAGAACGGAAACGCCAGCACGACCGAGCCCTTTAGCCAAAGTGCACCCCGGTGGATGCGCTTGATCCAGCTAGCCGGTGCCGCATCGAGCCGGTCGCCGCGTGCCGAAACAAGCACGGCCATCCCGCACTCCGGACACTTCGCCGAGTAAGCCAGCGTCCGCAGGTTGTACCCGCACTCGGCACATGGCAGGTCTGCCTGCACGTGCGTCTGGGTGTTGTGATTCACTTCGAGGATCGTTGAAGAACTCGATGACATGCTATCAATCATACGAACCGAATTCGTCTTGTGTTCAATCCGCCCCATGTCGGAGCTGGTACGGGCAAAATAAAACCGCCCCGATCAAATGATCGGGGCGGGGAGACGCGATATCTTAGGTGTTACCGAGCGTATCAGCAGCTCTTGCGGCTGAGCAGCGCCAGGCCGCCGAGGCCGAGCAGCGCGAGGGAAGCCGGTTCGGGGACGGGATCAAACAGGACGCCTGCGGTACGGACGCCGACGTAGCCGGGGGCCGTGCCGGTGGTGATGGTCACCGTGACGGCCTGGTTCGCATCCACGACGTTAATCTGGCCGACCAGTTCCCAGAGCCCGATGCCGAAGCCGGTGCCAGCGTTGGCGACGTTCTGGTCGTAGCTGTTGGTGACGTCGGTGATGGCGTCGCCGTCCACATCGATGTTGTAGATGGCTGGCATGCCGTTCTGGTTGGTGGACTGGGGATAGGTGATGTAGACGTTGTAGAGCCCAGGACCACCTGCGGCCAGACCGGAGGAGGTATAGCCAGCGGGCGAGTTGAGGGTGCCGCCGGCGCTGAAGACGGAGTTGTCGCCGTCGATTGCGGGCGTGTAGGTGTAGGTGTAGTCTTCGCCACCGAAGACGGAGGCCGCGCCCGGTGTCAGGCCCGGGGCCAGCAGCGTGCCGGAGCCGGCGGTGGTCGAGTTAACCGTACCGTTGGCGGCGGCGTAGTTGCCCGAGGCCAGGCCGTTGGGTTCGATGATGAACGCCCCATGCGCGGCCGTCGCGAACGCAAATGCGGCAACCGTGCTGATTCCAGTCAGTGTCTTGATCATGCTTCCTCTCCTTCGTGATTGAGACGGTAGAAGTGACTACCAGACATAAGTCCACAAGAGCCGGGAACGAAGACCCGGCATAAACGACTCCCTTGTTGCATCAGGCTGATAGAGTTCTCTCCCTCCTGATGACATGTGATCTATATATTATATAACCCCACGACTCATAGAATACAAGCTATTTTTGGGGATTATTTAGAAATATGTTCAGTTGCCTGCGATATTAATGCGTGTTTATCGCTATTAGTGGCAGTATTGCTCCATATCAAACCGGCTTACGGCGTAATGGCTTAATCTCATTGTTCAAGCTAATTTCTGATCTATGGTTCTATAACCACTAGGCCTGCCTCGGATCAGCGTGTAAACTACATATCTATGGACCGGGATCGTTCCTGGGTGTCACACTGGCTGTTTGCAGACCACCATGAAGTTGATCGTCCCATGAACATGCTAAAACCTATTTGTCGAATGACCCCACGATGGATGGCGCTACATCGTGGACGATGGTCATACCCTGCAGTTGTGGGCATAACCCTGCTCATCACCGTATCGTCCCAGCAGGCCCGGGCGACCTTCGATCAATTCGAAACGATCAATGTTGTGGGCATCGGGTCCGTGCCGACCGAGACGGACTACGTCCCGAACGTGGTCTACCGGGAGAACGGCCTGGCCAGCTACGAAGCGCTCAAGGCCCAGGCCGTGGCAGCGCGGACCTACGCCTACTACCGCATGAACAACACCGGCAGTATCCAGAACGGTACGCAGGACCAGGTCTACGGCACGGGCAATGGTGCCAGCCCGATCCATTACGACGCGGCAGCCGACACCGAGGGTGAGATCCTCACCATCCGCAACTTCAACGACCAGGACGTGCTGATCGCCGCGTTCTATGTCGCCGGTGCAATCCCCACCGGCCCGACGCCGGTGCCCTACCCCTGGGACAACGATTACAGCAACACCGAAAAATGGGTCACGCACACCTACCCCACCGGCGTCGTCGGCGGGGACAACCAGGGCACACCCTTGGGTTGGCAGAGCGGTAACCCAAACAACCCCAACTGGCCCAACCGCGGCGCAAAAAGCCAAAACGGCGCCAACTACATGGGTAACCTCGGCGTGAGCTACGTCGACATCCTCAAGTATTACTACGGCGCAGACATCCAGCTCGAAACCGTCTCACCGACGCCCGGCCAAGCACCACTCCAGAATCTAAAAACACTCACCGACTTCGAGCTGAACCACGGCTACTTCGGCAACGCGGTCGACTTCTCCAGCCACAACCAGCATCTCTCCCCCACCACCAGTTCCCAGCGCGTTAGCAACCAGGCCTACACCGGCAGCTTCAGCCAGCGCATCGATATCGATCTGGACGAGTCCTCTGGCACCGAGTTTCTCTTCCACCACGTCGCCGGCACCGAGTACGCCGAAGCCGAAGGCGGTAGCGTTGTGTTCACTGGCGAACGCGAAGCCAACCTCGCTCTGGAGCCGGTCGGGTCCATCGGGTTCTGGCTGAAGTCGAGCTCGCCGAACGTCACCGTCGGGCTGAACCTCGACGACGACCTCGACGGCACGGAGCAGTCGTTGTTCCAAGACGTGACGGCCGACGGTCAGTGGCACAAGTACGAATGGTCACTCGAGAATCCTGCGCTGTGGTCGAGTGCCGGGTATGACAGCGGGGACGGGGTGCTTGGTGATTCGTTTACGCTTGATTCGATCGTGTTTGCCGGGAACGCCGACGCGACCGTCTACCTCGATGACATCTTCTACCAGCCCGCCTCAAGCCCTCCCCCGCCGCCGATCCCCGGCGACGTGGACGGCGACTTCTTCGTCGGGCTCAGCGACCTGGACATCCTGCTGAGCTACTGGAACCAGACCGTGCCGGTCGGCGATATATCTAAAGGTGACCTGGCCGGCAACGGCGACGGATTCGTCGGCATGAGCGACCTGGACATCATTCTGAACAACTGGAACACCTCCGGCCCACCCACCGCGGACGGTATCGTCATCCCGGAGCCCGCATCCTGGATGCTGGCCACCTGCCTGGCCCCCCTCTTCATCCACCGCCGCCGCCACTGACACCCGGTCCATCCGCCTTCAATCCACTTCAAGGCTGATTGGACGGCCAATCTGTGATATATTATATAATACCTCGGGCCCGAGCACGGCCCAGCACCGCGTATCTACTTCTAATTGAATAGGTTTGATCCATGTTCCTCTGCAAACACCGCGCAAGACTGCTTGGCTGCTTACTGATCCTCAACCTGCTCACGCTTTCCGCTTGCTCCACGACGAGGTCGGGCGGGGGTGCCGCCGGCGATATGGCTGATGTCCCGAAGGTCCCGCGCGAGTTCCGGGCGGTATGGGTCGCGACGGTGGCGAACATCGACTGGCCCAGCGAGCCGGGGCTTACACCCCGGCAGCAGCAGGACGAGATGATCGCCATCCTCGACCGCTGCAAGCAGCTGAACTTCAACGCAGTCGTCCTGCAGGTCAGGCCGGCTGCCGATGCACTCTATGACAGCGACCTGGAGCCGTGGTCGTACTTCCTCACCGGCGCGATGGGCAAGGCCCCGCAGCCGCATTACGACCCGCTCGCCTTTGCCGTGCATGAAGCACACCGGCGCGGGCTGGAGCTGCACGCCTGGTTCAATCCGTACCGCGCACTACACCACACCGGCAAGGGCGACGTCGCGGATACGCACATCAGCAAGACGCATCCCGAGATCGTGCATGAGTACGGGCCGTATTTGTGGATGGACCCGGCCGAACCGGCCGTGCAGGCGCACTCGCTGGCGGTGATGCTCGACGTCGTCAGGCGCTACGACATCGACGGCGTGCATATGGATGACTACTTCTACCCCTATAAGGTCAAGGGCGATGACGGCAAGATGGTGGACTTCCCCGACGGCCGAGCCTGGCAGGCTTATCTCGATTCAGGCGGCAAGCTGTCGCGCAGCGATTGGCGGCGCAAGGCCGTCGACGACTTTGTTAAAACACTCTACAAAGAAGTGAAGAAGGCCAAGCCGCACGTGCAGGTCGGTATCTCGCCGTTCGGCATATGGAAGCCCGGTCACCCCGAGCAGATCAAGGGCTATAACCAGTACGAAGAGCTCTACGCCGACGCGAAGAAGTGGCTGAACAAGGGGTGGGTCGATTACTACACGCCGCAGCTGTATTGGGAGATCGCCAAACCGGACCAGAGCTTCACCGCGCTGCTCGGATGGTGGAAGAGCCAGAACAAGAAAGACCGCCACCTCTGGCCTGGCGTCGCGCCGTACCGCACGGGCAAGCAGTTCGACGAGACGGAGGTGCAGTACCAGATCAAGTGGACGCGCATCCTCACGCCGGACGATCCGGGGAGCGTGCACTTCTCGATGAAGGTGTACATGGGTGACGACAACGAGCTCGCCGAGCAGATCCACAGCACGGTCTATTCGCAGCCCGCCCTGCCGCCGGCGACCCCCTGGCTGGGACGCAAGCGCCCGGCGATACCGATCGCTGAGGTCGCGGACATCGCTGATGGCGAACTGACCGTGCGGGCCGATACCACGGCGCTGACGGAAGGCACCCGCTGGTGGGTCGTGCAGGTGAAACAGGCGGGCCAGTGGACCTACGCCATCCAGTCTTCAGCCGAATCCACCGCGACGATTGACCTGCCCGATCCAGGAGCCGAGATCGAGCGGGTGGTGGTCAGCTCGGTGAGTCGGACGGGCATCCAGAGCCGGCTGGCCGACTTGGAAGTGCCTGGCGACGACGCCTCCGGGTCCGATCCGGCTGAATCCGGGGCAGTAGAGGCTGCTGAGTAAGCACGGCCCCCTTTCGGTCACTGTCCCAAACCCGTGAGCCCGCCCCCGGCCTGCCCGGGGTTGTCTGTCGGGCGTCCAGCGGCTATCCTACGGCGTTCCGGCGGGATGTACCTCTTGTCCGATACACGATTTACTCAATCAGGGGTTACTCCTACATGAGCGAAGCTCAGGGCACAGCGATCATGGAAGCAGAAGTTCGCGATACCAAGACCAGCCAGCAGTACTTCACCAAGGGCTTCGAGTCCGAACAGGCCGGGGACACGCTCGCAGCGATCCAGGCCTACGAGGCGGCATACACCGCCGACCCGGACGACCCGCGCGTGTGTTTCCGCCTGGCGTACAACCTGGACCTGGTTGGCGAAGAAGACGAAGCGCTGCACCTCTACGAGGAAGCGGCCCGGGCCGAACGTCCGTCGCTCAACGCGCTGATCAACCTGGCGGTGATGTACGAAGACCGCGGCCAATACGCCCAGGCCGAGCGCTGCCTGCGTCAGGTCCTGGCGACCGAGCCGAACCACGAACGCGCACGCCTGTTCATCAAGGACGTCATGGCCAGCAAGGCGATGCACTACAACGATGAAGAAGAGAAGCAGATGGAGAAGCACGCGGCGATGCTCGACACGCCCGTGACCGACTTCGAGCTGAGCGTCCGCACACGCAACGCGCTCCGCAAGATGAACATCCGCACGCTCGGCGACCTGCTGCACCACACCGAAGCCGAGCTGCGCAGCTTCAAGAACTTCGGCGACGCCAGCCTCGACGAGATCAAGGCCATGCTCGCCCAGCGTGGATTGAAACTCGGCCAGGCCGCCGAGCAGCAGAAGGAAGCCGTCAAGCAGCAGGTCTATGAACAGCTGACCGACGCCGGCGGCAACTCGGAGATCCTCGGCAAGTCGGTCAACGAGATGGCGCTGTCCGTCCGTGCCCGCAAGGCGCTGGCGCTGCTGAACGTGAGCGTGATCGGCGACCTGGTCCTGAAGACCGAGGCCGAGCTGATGGGCGTGAAGAACTTCGGCATGACCAGCCTGACCGAGATCAAGCAGTGCCTGGAAGACATGGGCCTGGGCCTGCGGAAGCTGGACGTCGAAGACGAATAAGCCCGACACCGCCCGGCTAACACCTACCCAACTTCACACGCGCCGCCCTCGCCGGGTGGCGTTTTTTATGCGCGGGCACCGGGTTGCGTCGATCGGGCATATCCACCAAGATATCGGGCCGCACTTATCCTTTTATTGGAGCCCGTGAGATGTCTGAAAAAGCCCCCTGGATCACCTACCGCCCCGAGCTGAAAGTGCTGGACTGCACCGTCCGCGACGGCGGGTTGATGAACAACCACAAGTTCACCGACGAGTTCGTCAAGGCGGTGTACGACACCTGTATCGCGGCGGGCATCGACTACATGGAGATCGGGTACAAGAACTCACCCAATCAGTTTTCGCGCGACGACTTCGGGCCCTGGAAGTTTTCTGACGAGGAAGACATGCGCCGGGTCGTCGGCAACCACGACGCCGAGGCCACGGGCCTGAAACTCACCGCCATGGCCGACGCGGGTAAGAGCGACTGGAAGACGCAGATCATCCCCGCCGACCAGAGCGTGCTGAGCATGATCCGCGTCGCCTGCTACGTGCATCAGATTCCTGAAGCGATCGACATGGTCCATCACTGCCACGAGATGGGCTACGAGACGGCGTGCAACATCATGGCTGTCTCCGGCGTGCAGGAAGTGGAACTCGATCAGGCGCTCGAGGAGATCGCCCCAAGCCCGGCCCAAGTCGTCGTCATCGTCGACAGCTTCGGCGCGTTGTACCGTGAGCAGATCGATTACCTCTATAACAAATACACCAAGGCGCTCGAAGGCACGGGCAAGGAGATCGGCATCCACGCCCACAACAACCTGCAGCTCGCGTTCGCCAACACGATCGAGGCGATCATCCTGGGCTGCAACCGCGCCGACTCGACGCTCGACGGCTTCGGTCGAGGGGCCGGCAACTGCCCGACCGAACTGCTGCTGGGCTTCCTGAAAAACCCGAAGTTCAAGCTCAAGCCGATCTACGAGATGCTGCAGAAGCACGTGCTGCCGATGAAGGAGGACGTGAACTGGGGCCCGAACCTGGCGTACAACCTCACCGGCAAATACAACCGCCACCCCCGCGCCGCGATGCAGTGGCTCGACGGCGAAAACGCGGAAGACTACTGCGCGTTCTACGACCAGTTTGTCAGTGATATCTGAGTTGAGGGTTTAGGGTTTAGGGATCGGGGATCAGGATTACGTTGCGGGGTGATCTCGATAAGTGATGTTCGAGCGATTGCATTGGTCGATCTAAAAAGCCACCATCGGCCTACGAATCGCACCAAGCACATACGTGGGGATGCACAACTCCCCCCGCCTGCCTCGCTCAAGATTATCAAGTTTGTGGATGATCCCGGCTGTACCCTTCTTTACCTGAATGCCGATGGTGACGAGCAAACGGACACGTGGCACGAAGACGTTTCCCAAGCGATGAACCAGGCGGCATTCGAATTCGGAGTTCGACCTGAGGAATGGGATATGGTTAAGAGTTAGCCGAGCTACGTTGCGGGCGGGCTATCGCTTTGCGTGCGTGAGAGTGTTCTCTATCTGCCTGATCCCAGAGCCCTGATCCCCTAACCCTGCCCCCTACTTCACCATGTCCCCGAGGCAGGTGCCGGTCAGTCTTGCGGTCTCGATCCAGGGGTGGTCGGTCGGGACGGTCTTGCGGTTGCCTGCGACCTCGTCAAGCGGGATGGGGACCGCCAGTTCGCCGCGTGCCGCGATCATTACGCCGAAGACGCCCTTGTCCAGGCAGGTCGCGGTAGCGGAACCGAGCTGCGTCGCCAGGACACGGTCGGCCGCGGAAGGCGTGCCGCCGCGTTGCAGGTGGCCAAGGATGGTGAGGCGGGCTTCCAGGCCGGTCATCTCTTCGAGGTCGCGTGTCAGCTGCAGCGTGTGGTAGCCGCGCTTCTGATCGAGCTTGACGAGCTCTTCCTTGATCGCGGCTTTCTCTTCTTTGCTCCTGGCGGCGGCCTTCTTGGCGCGCAGGTCGGCGAAGGAACGTTCTTCCTCAATCGACATCGCGCCCTCTGCGACGGCGACAATGGAAAAATGCTTGCCGCTCTTGGTCCGGCGGCGGATGGCGTCGGCCACGACGTTGAGGCTATACGGCACTTCCGGGATCAGGATCACGTCCGCCCCACCGGCGATCCCCGCGCCCAGCGCCAGCCAGCCGGCGCGGTGGCCCATGACCTCGACGACGATGATGCGGTTGTGGCTGGTCGCGGTCGAGTGCAGCTTGTCGATCGCGTCGGTCGCGATACCCAGGGCCGTGTCGAAGCCGAAGGTCACGTCGGTGACGCCCACGTCGTTGTCGATGGTCTTGGGCAGGGTCACGATATTTAGCCCAGCGTCCATGAGCAGCTTGGCGTTTTTCTGCGTGCCGCCGCCGCCTAAGCAGACCAGGGCGTCGAGGTGGTGGCGTTTGTAGGTTTCGACCATGACGCCGGTCATGTCCATGACCTTGTCGCCGACGGGCATCTTGTTGGGCTTGTCCCGGCTGGTGCCGAGGATCGTGCCGCCCTGTGTGAGGATGCCCGAGAGCAGGTCGTCTTCCAGCCGGATGATCCTGTCCTGCATCAGGCCGCGGAACCCGTCACGGAAGCCGATGACACTCATCCCGTAGCGGTTGATCGCCGGCTTGCCCACGCCGCGGATCGCCGCGTTGAGCCCCGGGCAGTCCCCGCCGGAAGTTAGAATGCCAATGTTACGAGTCGGCATGTTGCGTCTCCTTATGGCAACGTTGTACCGGCGTGACCCCTTCGCGTCCACCGGGTCTTGAACATGTAGCGCTGCGCTGGTGCAAATGCTGATATAGTTTTATCCGCTTGCCCGTCATGAAGGGGCTTTGTGATGCGTTGTACTGAGCAAGCGACTCAATGGTCGTGTGATCGTGATCGAATCCTCGCCGGGCGGCAAAGGTCTAGACGATGACAGGTTCGGCAACCGGAACAAGTAGTACGGACACGGCGTCGTATGAGGCCCGTGTGATGTCGAGCGCGTCGCTGATGATCAAGCCGGTCGGCGCAGCCTGCAATCTGGATTGCGCGTATTGCTATTACCTGGACGTGAAGGACGATGTCTACGGCGGGCGCGTGCAGCGGATGTCGATCGAGACGCTTGAACGCACCCTGCGGGATTACATCACGGCCGCGCCGGACGAGGCGACGATCTGCTGGCAAGGCGGCGAGCCGACGATGGCGGGGCTGGCGTTCTTCGAGAAGGCGGTGGAGATCCAAAAGGCCTGCCAACGGCCCGGACAACAGATCAGCCACGCGCTGCAGACCAACGGCACGCTGCTGGACGACGACTGGTGCAGGCTGTTCAAGCGAGAGGCGTTCCTCATCGGGATCAGCATCGACGGCGGCCCCCCGCTTCACGACATGTACCGGGTCGATACTGCAGGCAAGAAGACCCATTCCAAAGTCATGCGAGGCCTGAAGCTGCTGCGGAAGCACGGCGTCGAGCACAACATCCTGTGCGTGCTGCACCGCGAGAACGTCAAGCACCCCCGCCACCTCTTCGAACACCTCATCGCGCTGGGCGAGACGTGGTTGCAGTTCATCCCCGCGATCGAGTGGGAGGTGGATGAGCAGACCGGCGAACCCGTCCTTGCCGAGTATTCACCCCGCCCGGACGACTACGGCCGATTCATGTGCGAGACCTTCGACCTGTGGTTCGACAAGTACAGGCACAAGGTGTCGGTGCGCGACTTCGATACGGCGCTGCACCAGGTGCTGGGCAACCACGCGCCGCTGTGCATCTACAGCGACTCATGCCATCGGCAGATGACCATCGAGGCTGGGGGCGACGTGTTCGGCTGCGACCACTTCGTCGAGCCGCGCTGGCGGATCGGCCACGTCAACGGGCAAGCAGGATGCGGCAGCTCGGCGCCGGTTGAACTCACCGTCGGGGGCAAAGCAGATGATATGGCTTGGCCGGAGCGTGTGGACTACGACCAACTCGGGACCTTCGCCAAGCGCAAGCTGGACCTGCCGGACACGTGCCACGCATGCGATTTCTTTCACCTGTGCCACGGCGGCTGCCCGAAGGATCGGCCCCACCGCGGGGATAAGCCGGAGGCGTCGATCCTGTGCGAGGGGTACAAGATGTTCTTCGCCCACGCCCAGTTGCGCCTGCGCTGGCTTGCGGAACATCTGGCGCGCGGCGCAATGCCACCCCCGCCGTGACGCAATGTGACAGTTATTCGCTGACTGCATGCTGTATCACGCAGATTTATGCCCGCTATCAAGAGCATCACACGCTTGACGATCTGGCCCGGCGTGTGGGTGCGCTATCATGCATCCCAAGACGTTTCGGGGTGTGGAGGATTGGGTGATTTTGACTATAGTATCGGGTCCAGAATAACACCCGGGCTTATCAAAAGGATTAGATCACCCATGGCCATCGCCCCTCGCTATCTAGCAACACTGTGTGTCGTCCTGCTGTCCCAACTGGCCGCGTGCCAGACCGCCACCGCAGTCGGGGCCGACCCGGCCGACAGCCCGCGACAGACCACGGTGCTCAACGCGGATTGGACCTACCACGAGGGCGACCTGAAGACTGAAAAAGCGTTGAGCCCGACGAGCGAAGACAACTGGCAGGCGGTCGACCTGCCTCACAGTTTCAAGCAGCCCTACTGGATGGACCGCATCCACTTCGGCGGCGTCGGGTGGTACCGCAAGTCCATCAACCTCGATGAGTCGATGGCCGGCAAGCGGGTCCACCTCCAGTTCGAGGGCGCGTTCCAGCACACGTGGGTCTATGTCAACGGCGAACTGGTCGGCGAACACCGCGGCGGCTACACCGGGTTCACGTTCGATATCACCGATCACGTCACCATCGGTGAAGAGAACCAGATCGCGATCAAGGTCAGCGCGGAATGGGACGCGACGATCGCGCCGCGCACCGGCGACTATGTGTTCATCGGCGGCATCTACCGTGACGTCTACCTCGTCGCCACCGACCCGGTCCACGTGCCCTGGTACGGCACGTTCGTCACCACGCCGTTCGGCGGGACCACGACCGCCAAGACCTACAACCTGCCTAAGTCATTCGACGCAGCGCCGGTCAAGATGGTCACGGAGGTCCGGAATGATTCAGGGTCAGACAAGAACGTCCGTGTAGAGACAAAGATCGTGAATGCGACGGGCCAGATTGTCGCGGAGGTATCGAGCAAGCAGTCGGCCCCGGCATCGGAGACGACCGAAGTCACACAGGAAACCGTCATCGACAAGCCGAACCTCTGGTCGCCCGACAGCCCGTACCTCTACGCTGTTCATACGAGCGTGTACGTCGGCGATCGTTTGACGGATACCTACCAGACCCCGCTGGGCGTGCGCTGGTTCCAGGCGACAGCTGACCAGGGGCTTTGGCTTAACGGCAAGCCGCTGAAGCTGCGCGGCTTCAACGTGCATCAGGACCACGCCGGTTGGGGCTATGCCGTGACGGACTCGGGCTTCTTCAGGGATATCCGGCTGATGAAGAACACCGGCGCGAACTTCATCCGCGGCTCGCACTACCCCAAAGACCCGTCGCTGACCGAGGCGTGTGATCAGTACGGGCTGATCTTCATGCAGGAGTTGGCGTACTGGGGGCGCGGCGGCGGCGGCGGGCCGGAAGCATCACCGCCGGCAGACTCCGATGAGTATGAGCCGTTCGTGGAGAACGCAAAGCAGCAACTGCGTGAGATGGTCCGCATGAGCCGGAACCACCCGAGTGTGCTGATCTACAGTATGACCAACGAGCCGACCGGCGGTCAGCTGGCGACCACGCCGTTGAGCGAACTGTCGCACGAGCTGGACCCGACGCGCCCGACCTGCCGGGTCACGAACTTCTCGCACGGCGAAGCCGACATCTACGGCGGCAACGGGTGGATGCACGGCCAAGGGGATCACCCCGTGATGTTCTCCGAACTGTGGGAAAAGGAAGAGCACCGGCCCGGCACCTACGTCGGCAAGCCGGACAGCGAGCCGGTGTATTCGATGGGGACGGCACGCTGGGCGGGGTTTGACTACGGCACGCACCACGACTGGACGCTGAACCTGGTCGGCGCGTTCGACAACGCACGCCTGCCCAAGCGACGTTACCACTGGCACCGCGCCGGGTGGCTGGGCATCGATCCGCCGGCGTGGCCGAGCGAAGGTGTACCAGCATCGCTGTCGGTCGAGGTTGAAAAGACCCGCATCGGCACGAACGGCAAGGATGACACGCAGGTCGTCGTAACTGTCCTGGACGCTGATGGGGAGCGCATCAGCAACGGGGCGGAGGTGACGCTGAGCATCGTGTCCGGCCCGGGACGGTTCCCGACAGGCAAGTCGATTGATCTGACGGCGGTGGACGGGATGACGGGGATCGCTGTGCGTGCGTACGCGCCGGGACAAACAGTGATCGTTGCATCGTCGCAGGGCCTGACTAGCGCGAAGGTGGAACTCGCGTTTGTTGATGGCGGCATCCATGAGACCCCGCAGCCGGAGGCTTGGCCGACCATGTCGTGGCCCGACGCGGAGAACCTGGCACTGAACAAACCGGTCGAAGCCAGCACCCAGGAAGCGGCCAACACGGCGGCGAATGCGGCGGACGGATCGCAGGCCTCGCGCTGGTGCGCGGCGAACGGCGAAGCGGATCAGTGGTGGCGTGTTGACCTCGGCGAGCCGACTGCACTAAGCGGCATCGGGATCACGTTCGAGCAGTACGCGAATTACCGTTTCGTGATTGAGGTTTCGGACAACGACAAGGACTGGACCGTCGCGGCGGATCACACCGACACGATCAAGGTCACGCGACGCCGGTTCGTGCCGCTGAGCAGCACGGCCCGCTATGTTCGTGTCCGGTATGTTGCGCTGCCGGAGAACGTGTGGGCCAGCCACACCGAGGTCGAGGTCTATCCGCTGACCGCTCAGCCGCTCAGCTCGTCGACATCAAAGCGCTGATAGCGACATCAACCTGCCACACTCATCTTGGATGGGCTGTCCATGCGCATGGATTAGCCTGGGTACCCTTCGTGCGCGATGTGGCATACACCGGGTAGGCCGTACTCGTGCGCCTTCAGTCCGAACAATCGGCAGCGCATGGTGTGCGCACATGATTATATGGACCCCATTTGTGTGGATGAGAGCCTTTAGCCATGTCGGAATCCACTCAAGCAATAACACCTCCTAGTTAAACCGGCCGATAACAGCGTCACGTATCGCAACCCTTCTGTCGTCTGAGAGTTTAATTACCAGACGTTGCGCGAGGTTATCCCGCCCCATGAACGCCCCGATATACATACTGGATTGCATTTAAGTTCATGTCCATGTGTCTCGTATGAGATTTCAGGGTACACGGTAACGAGTTCAGTATGGCTGTCCACAAGAAAGCATCAACAGATATACCCAACGCAGACAGCACGCAAGAGTCGCGCCGTCTGATTGTGATCGATGACAACCGGGCGATCCACGACGACTTTAACAAGGTTCTTACATCTGAGAATGTCAACGACGACATAATCGCTGCCGAGCAGGCCTTATTTGGTGAGTCGTCATCAAGCGTCGCTGACAACGAAACCTACCAGCTGGATTCGGCCTACCAGGGCGAAGAGGGATTCAACCTGATCAACAAGGCGCTGGATCAAGGTGAGCCGTATGCGGTCGCTTTCGTTGATATGCGGATGCCGCCGGGGTGGGACGGCCTGGAAACGATCGAGCGTATCCTTGAAGTCGATCACGAGATCCAGATCGTCATCTGCACCGCGTACTCGGATTATTCCTGGAACCAGATCGTGGAGCGGCTGGGGACGAGTGACCGGCTGCTGATTCTGAAGAAGCCGTTCGACTGTGCCGAGGTAAGACAGCTTGCGGCGGCGCTTTCCCAGAAGTGGACGTTAACGCGGCAGGCTTCACTGAAGCTCGAAGAACTCGAGGCGATGGTCAATGATCGCACCGCGGAACTGAGGCGGATCAACGAGCAACTCCGAACTGAGATCTCTCAGCGTGAGCAGGCGGAAGGTAAGCTCCGGCACTTCGCACTGCACGACCCGCTGACCAATCTCCCCAACCGCGTGCTCTTGATGGATCGACTAGGACGTTGCTGCGAGACGGCACGCCGGTTCCCGGACGATCACACCTTCGCGGTGCTCTATCTGGACCTGGACGACTTTAAGGTCATCAACGACAGCCTGGGGCACCCGATGGGCGACCGGTTGTTGATCGAGGTCGCCAATCGTCTTGAGCAATGTGTGCGGGTGATCGATACGACCTGCCGCCCCACCGAGAGCACCACTGTCCGCTTGGGCGGCGATGAGTTTGTGATCCTGCTTGACCGGATCAGGTCCCTGGACGACGCGATTGTGGTGGCGGACCGTGTCCGTGAATCCCTGCGTGAGCCGTTCGTCATCGACAATCACGAAGTGGTGACCAGCACCAGCATGGGGATCGCGATTGGCTCGGGCGCTGATCTGTGCCCGGAAGATATCATCCGTGATGCGGACACGGCCCTGTATGAAGCGAAACGCAACAACAAGCAACATCACGCCGTCTTCGACGCCAAGATGCGTACGCAAGTGACCGAGCGGCTCGAGATCGAAACGGACCTGCGCAAGGCGATCGAGCGTGATGAGCTGCGTGCTGCTTTCCAGCCTATCATCAACCTGGCGTGCGGTGAGATCATTGGTTTCGAGGCGCTGCTACGCTGGCATAGGGGAGGCGGGGGCCGGGTGGTTCCGCCGGACCTGTTCATCCCGATCGCGGAGGAGACCGGCCTGATCGTCGCCATCGGCGAGTGGGTACTGCGCGAAGCCTGCCAGCAAACCAAAGCCTGGCACGACAAGTTTGAACAGCACAACCGGCTGTCGATCAGCGTGAATCTATCGCCCCGTCAGTACCGGCACGGGAAGTTTATCCCGGTGCTTGACCGGGTGATCGTGGACACCAAGATCGATCCGAGCCGGCTGAATCTTGAGCTTACCGAGAACATCCTGATGAGCAAGGACGGTCCGACGATGGACCTGTTCGAGCAGTGCAAGCAGCGACAGGTAAGCCTGCACATGGATGACTTCGGGACCGGGTATTCGTCACTGAGCTATCTGCATAATCTCCCGGTCAACGCGATCAAGTTGGACCGCAGCTTTGTTCAAAACATGGATATCACCGGTGAGCACGCCGCGACCGTTCAGGCGATGGTGACGCTGGCGCATAACCGGGGCATCAGGATGATCGCGGAGGGGATCGAGACCCACAGCCAGTTAGCGCAGCTACAGGCATTAAATTGCGAGTACGGCCAGGGCTACTACTTCGCCAAACCAATGTACGCCGATGAGGCCGAGAAGATGCTTGCCGAAGAGGGGACACAATTGAAGTCCGCGTAACGGCGCACCGCTAAGACATACGCTTGACAGCAAGCGAACGTATAACGATCCAGTGGAAGGCAAGAGGCATGTCAATCAACCGCGTCGTGAAGCATGAGGATGCGTCCGATCGTGTCGCGCGGCTGCTGCGCGCGACCGTGCGGCCCTTGATCGCTTTGGCTTGCGGACTGCTGGTAACAAACATACCCGTCATTTCCGATACGGTCGATCCCGTCGTGTCAGATGCCGCTGCACTAGATGCGGGTGTGGAGGATGAGGCCGAAGGACTCGGTGACATCGATGACATGCTTGACCTGGACCTTGAGCAGCTGATGCAGATCGACGTGACCTCAGTCGCGGGTGTAGAGCAACCCTGGTTCAAGACGCCGGCGGCGATGTACGTGCTGACCGGTGAAGACATCCGGCGGGCCGGCCATACCAGTATCCCCGAGGCCCTGCGTATGGTCCCGGGATTGAACGTGGCGCGCAACAACTCGTGGATGTGGAGCATCAGCGCCCGCGGCTTCCAACAGCCCTTCTCAAACAAGTTGCAGGTCCTGATGGACGGCCGGGAGCTCTACGATCCACTTTTCGCTGGCACACTCTGGGATATCCACAACGTCGTGATGGATGATCTGGAGCGCATCGAGGTGATTCGTGGGCCGGGCGCTACGCTCTGGGGCTCGAACGCGGTCAACGGTGTGATCAACATCACCAGCAAACACACGAAGGACACCCAGGGCCTGCTGATGAGCTCCGGGATCGGGACCTTCGATAGGCAGATGCATGACCTCCGATACGGTGACCAACTCTCGGAGAGCGCCTGGTTCCGCGTCTGGGGCAAGTATCATGCGACAGACAAGCTGCATATCCCCGGCAACGGGGATGGCGACGATGATTGGGATATGCTCCGCGGGGGCTTCCGGATCGACACCGAGACCGATGACGCTTTCGGCCAAACGACACTTTCGATCCAAGGCGATCTGCATCAATCAAACCGGCTTGGCGAAGAGATCGACATCCCCGTTACCGGGCACCGTACCACAGTGCCGCTGGTCAGTGACGGGCGGGCGGAGGGATTCAGTCTGCTGGTTAATCTTGAGCACGAACAGAGCGAAGACAGCGGCTGGCGGCTAAAGGGTTACTACACACGGACAAGCCGAGTTGGGATCGCGCAGGCACAGTTCGACCGCGACTTTGGCGACCTGGACTTCCAGCAGTACTTCAAGCTTGATGAGACCCACGATCTGATCTGGGGCATCAACGGACGCCTTACATCGGATGATACGCAAGCAAGTGTCCCGCTGTCGTTCACACCGACCGACCGGCACTCCTACAAGGTCACGGCGTTTATCCAAGACACGATGACGCTCGAGCCGGACACACTGTTTGTGATGGTGGGCACGAAGATCGAGGATAATGACTTTACCGGCTTCGACTACCAGCCCAGCGCGCGCATATGGTGGACGCCTGACGAGGACCACACGCTTTGGGCGGCGGTGTCCAGGGCGCTGCGCGTGCCTTCACGTAATGACAACGATGTGACTTACCTGGTTACCTATGTGGATACCGGATTGATTGCAGGCGGCCCGCCGTCAGGCATCATTGTGCCTCTGTTTACAACTAGCACAAGAGACCTACAGCCGGAAACCATGACGGCCATCGAAGCCGGCTACAGGCAGCGGTTCGGTGAAAACCTGACGCTGGATGTCGCGGGCTTCTATAACGACTACGAAGAACTGGTGACCATCCCGGCAGGCGAGTTCGTGGGCATGTACGACAACATCGGCTCCGCGACGACCTACGGTGTCGAGACGTCGGTCGACTGGCTGGCCGCAGAGAACTGGCGGATTGTGGCCAGTCACAGCTACATCTATATGAAGATGGACGCCAACGCAGCCCGCACAAACCTGACAGTCCCAAGGCACCAGTTCCAGGTCCGGTCCGAACTGGACATTACGGATGAGTTGGAACTGAACACGGCCGTGTACTACTACGATAAATCGTCCCTGGTTGGGGTCATGCCTGCTTCGTCTGACGGGTTCGTGCGTCTGGACGTAGGCCTAACCTGGCGACCGAGCAGCAACCTGGAGGTTACCGTGTGGGGCCAGAACCTGCTGGACCCCGGGCATTACGAGACCGTTAACGCCCTTCCCTTAACCGATACCGGCGAGATCCCGCGCAGTGCATATCTGCAGCTGACGTATCGATTCTGATCAATAGGCGCAGCATCGCATGAATGAAAGATGCGTACATCCCGATCGGCTCACAGCGACCGCGTGCTTGGTACAGCGCGGCCGTGGGACGTTCATCGTGCGCATGATCATTGGTGTGATACTGGGTGTCATGGCGCTGCTGATGGCCGCCTCCTCTGCTTATGCCGGCGACATTGACAAAGCGAAGCTCAATAAGCTCAAGGCCGCGTACCTATACAACCTGCTGAAGTTCACCCACTGGCCTGAGAGCAAGTTCGAGGACGACAGCGAAGCGATCCGTGTGGTGCTGGTCGGCCATTCACCCGTCACGGATGTCTTCTTGCAGGCGGTCAAGCACCGGACCGCGCAGAAGCGTGAGATCATATGCGAACGCATTGACTACCCGGGGGTTCGGAACGGGCAGGAGCCGAACGAAGCTGAGGTCCTGGCCTTGGATGCGTTCTACAAGAAGCTGCGTGCGTCTCACATGGTCTTTATCGATGCCGGACAAAGCATGCACTGGCGTGATCTACGTACACAACTAAGCGAAGCTGGAACGCTCCTGGTGAGCGACATGGACAGCTTCGCCCAAGCCGGCGGGATGGTCGGCTTAGCTCTGAACAAAGAGAATCGCCTTGGATTCGTGGTCAATCTCGATACGGTGCAAGCAGCCGAACTGCGGATCAGTTCGTCTCTGCTCAAACTCGCGGAAGTAATCGGTGGGACCCAGTCGTCTGCTACTGATGATCCGCCTCATATTGCTATAACTGACGCTGCCATATGGCTAACCGCTCGTGTCTGCATACGGCACATCTTCGGGGGATTGTCATGACATTGTTTCCGAATCTCAACTTCCGGTTCAAGCTGCTTGGGCTGGTGATCACTGTCAGCGGTATGGCTATTGTGCTGGCGATCGGTGCCACCTCGACACAGAACTATATTTCCAAGCGGCAGACCGCTATCCAGTCCGTACAGACACATGCAGAGGTGCTGGCGTCGAACTGTGCCGCGGCGGTGGTGTTTAACGATCCCGATGCTGCTGGGGAAATGCTTGCCGCAATGGTCGCGGTCCCCGGTATCACCGCCGCCTGTATTATCGATATGGATAACGAACCATTTGCGACGTACGGTGATCGTGATTCCGACCGTTCGGACATTGATCCATCGCATATGAGTACAAGCACCCACAGTGGCGAGTTGGTTGTTGTGCATGGGGTCTATCTTGAGCAGGAGCGGGTGGGTACGATTGTCCTTCGATATGACATGCAGAGCGTACATCATCAACTGATCCTGGATCTTGGGATGAGTGCCTTGTGCGCCACCGCTGCGCTGCTGGTGGCGCTGGTCATAGCGATCGGTCTGCAGCGGACACTGACCCGCCCTGTTGTTGAGTTGGAGCGCATCGTACGCGATGTTTCTCAGAGTAGGAACTACAAGGCCAGGGCGCATAAGTACAGCAATGACGAGTTGGGCTCCCTGACCGACAGCTTTAACGATATGCTCAGCCAGGTTCAGGCCCGAGATACCGCCCTTGCCAACGCACGCGATCGGCTCGAAGAGCAGGTCGCCGAACGAACCGCCGAGCTGGAGTTCGCGAAGGGCCAGGCCGAACACGCAGCCGTGTCGCTTGCCAAGAGTGAGGCGAGGATACGTACAATCCTTAAGAAGGCTCCGGACGGGATCATTACCTTTGATGCCCAGGGTTGTATCAGCCTGACCAACCCGGCGGCGGAGGCGATCTTCGGTCTGAAACAGAGCCATCTCACCAACTTGAACATCAACGATCTGCTCGATCAGCCATACAGCATCGATAAGACCGGGATCATCCACAAGGCAATGCCCGAGGGCAACCAGACCTCACTGGGCCGATTCGCTGAATTGGCCGCGTGCCATGCTGAACATGGCAGCATCCCGATCCAGATCGCCGTGAGCCAGACCGACATGGTCGGCGGTGGCGAGTTCACCGCGATCATTCGTGATATCTCAGATCGCGTCCGCTCCGAGCAGGAGAAGGAGCAACTCAACCGCAGGCTGGTCGAAGAATCACGACGCAGCGGGATGGCAGAAATCGCCACCGGCGTGCTGCACAACGTTGGCAATGTGCTGACAAGCGTGAATGTGTCCGTCAACATGCTCAACGACCGGATCGGGCAATCCAAACTCCCCAGCCTGATCAAAGCGGCCGAGTTGATCGACGCGCACAACGACGACCTGCCCACCTTCATCGGCCAGGACGAGCACGGCAAGCACCTGCCCGGCTTTATTGTCAAGATCGCGGATTACCTGAACAACGAGCAGGCACAGATTACCGAAGAACTGAAAACGCTGGTCGATCAGACACAACACGTCCAGGAAATCATCAGCACCCAGCAATCCTACGCCGGCACCGGCGGGATCGTCGAGGTGGTAGACCTGAACGACATCGTGCAGGACGCACTGCGGATCAACGAGGCGGGCCTTGAAAGGCACCGGGTCAAGCTGCAGTTTGAGTACGATGACCTATCCGACATGATCGTCGACAAGCACAAGGTGCTCCAGATCCTGGTGAACCTCATCAGCAACGCAAAATATGCCGCGGACCACAGCAAGCCCGAGTCCTGGGTGCGCGTCCATATCAGCACCATCCAAGACCCGCATCAGCAGGTTCAGATCATTGTCAGTGACAACGGCATCGGCATCGACGAGGACAACCTGGTCCGTATCTTCAATCATGGATTCACCACACGTGAGGATGGTCATGGCTTTGGCCTGCATAACGCCGCTTTGGCGGCCAGGGAACTGGCTGGGTCGCTGAAAGCCGAGAGTGACGGCCCGGGTCAGGGTGCCAGCTTCACCTTCACTTTCCCGGTACGCTCACCCCAGAGACAGGAGGCGCATCATGACAGCACCTCTTGATCCTGCCATGAAAGTACTGGTCTTGGATGCCGCCGGTACACTTGCCGATCGGGTAAGCCTTGCCCTGCATGATCCGCTGTCATTCGATGATCGATCCGCAATCCCCTTCTGTGTCCAGACCGCTGGTACAGAAGCTCAGGCATCGACCCTCATCAAGCAGGCATCTACTCAGGGCGAGCCGTATCGAGTGGTTTACCTGGCCATCGGATCGCAGGATGACGAGCCGCTGCTCTCGGCCGTGCGCCAGTGGTGGCAGGCCGATCCGAGCCTCAATTTCGTGGCCTGTACAGCATCCGATGAGATCAAGTGGTCACAGCTAGCGGATAGGTTTGGCCGGGGTGACGGCTGGCTGATCATCCAGGGCACCCCGACCGGTGCGGAATTACGGCAGTCGGCGGTTCAGTTCACTCAGCGGTGCGCCTGTAAAGGGACTGATGATAACCAGCACCTGCTTAGAAAACTCTCAGAAGCTGTTAAACGAAACCAGATGGTCGAGGTCACCAACGGGGTGCTGCATAACGTCGGTAACGTGCTTAACAGTGTGAGTGTTTCGGCAGGCATCCTTGGTGATCGCATCCAGCACTCCAAGCTCTCCAGCCTGATTCGGGCGGCCTCGCTGATCAAAGAGAACCAAGACAATCTCACCGACTTCATCGGCCATGACGAGCGGGGCAAACACCTGCCCGGTTTCCTGATCAGCCTGGCCGAGATCCTGAACCAGGAGCAGCAGGACATCTGTAAAGAACTGGAGTCGGTTGCTCAGAACCTTGAGCACATCAAGCAGGTCATCAGCACACAGCAGTCCTACGCGAGCTTGTCTGGCACGACCGAGTCCGTGGATCTGGATGACCTGGTCGAAGACGCCTTGCGGATCAGCCGGACGGGCCTCGAACGTCACGATATCCAGATACGATGCCAAACAGATCATGTCCCCCCGTGTCTGGCGGACCGTCACAAGGTGCTACAGATCCTCATCAACCTGATCAGCAACGCCAAGGCGGCGTTATACAAGAAAGAGGGTGAACGGCACCTGACGATATGGATCGCCCCTTCGCCGGACCAGACCGAAGTCATCCGGCTACAAGTGATTGATAATGGCATGGGGATCGAGTCTAAGGATCTCGAACGTGTCTTCGAGCACGGCTTCACCACACGGTCGGACGGGCACGGCTTCGGGCTGCACTCGGCGATCCGCGCCGCACAGGAGATGAACGGCCGACTCTACGCAGAGAGCCCGGGACCCGGGCAAGGTGCGACGTTCACACTCGAGTTACCCATCGACCAAGTTCAACACCATGCTGATGCCGCCGACTCGTCCACGAATGAATGAGTTACAATCCACCGGGTCAGCCACATACTAGAGCACATTGCGTGATTATTTCCCGTGATTCCCGCGCAGGAGGGAATCCAGTCTTCTTAGAAGTCCAAAGCTATGGGTCCCCGCCTGCGCGGGGATGACATATAGAGGCAGTAAGTAATCACGCAAAGAGCTCTAGAGCAATCCCAATCCAACTGTGCGGGTGCCACGTTTTGTCCGCGAAGTGGCAAAGCGTGTGTTGCACTCACATTTTGCCCTTCGGGTCAAAATGTGCCACCCATAGGCGATACGTTTGGATTGAGTACGCCCTAGCCATGCGTGAATCAAGGCGTGGTGCCGGAGTTCTGCTTCGACGCGCATTGGGCCATGCCCTGCTCGGTCAGGTCGATCAGTGCTGACATCTCCCGCCGCTTGGTCGCATCAAGATCATCCTCGAAGACAAGCAGGTTCGGCAGCGACGTTGCGAAGTAATCAATCTTCGCCGGCTTATTGATGGCGGCCTCGGCGTAAGACTTCATGGCGGTAAACAGGCTCTCCGCGTCGTCGGCTCGGCCCAGTTCCAGCAGCGCCAGCCCCTTGTAGTAACTCAGCTCCGAGTACTCGGTGACGGCCATGTTCTGGAAGTCGCCTGATTCCTCGGCGGCCTCGGTGAACCTGGCGACGGCTTCGTCCTCGCGTCCCAAGGCGCGGAGGGCCTTGCCCTGCCAGTAGACAACATCCGCCTTGGCCTGCAGCAGGTGGTACTTCTCGCCAAGGTGGTCGGGCGCATCCATCGCGTGCTCAAAGTGATCCAGGGCCCCCGTGGCGTCACCGGCGTCGAGCAGTTGCTTGCCAAGATCAAGCCGGGCGGTCGTGTACTGTTTCAAGACCTTGCCTTCGCCGCCCTCCCACGCGTGGAACGTCCGGCCCGACAGCAGGTCGAGCGCACGCTGGGGCTGGCCGGTCTCGTTATAGAGTGCGGCCAATTCGACGGACGCATCGTCACGGTCAAGCGTCTGCTGCATGTGTTTATCAAGGAACGCAAGCCGATCGGCCGGCGGGTCGTTGAGCTTGCGGCACAATTGACTGAACTCGGCGACCAGGCGCGAGTCACTTGCATCGCATGCCAGCGCGGCCTGGTACGCCTTCCGGGCGGCGTCGGCGTCACGGCGGGTGTTCCAGTACGCGATACCGAGGTTGCGGTGCACGGTCGGGAAGGCGGGGTCATCGCGCTGAGCGCGCTCCCAGCATGTGATCGCCTCCTCGTGGCGCTTCTTGTCGTAGAAGTAGTTGCCCAGGCCGTACGCTGCGTTGCGGTCGGGGCCGGGCTTGTCGAGGGCCCACTGCAACACGACCTGCTCGTGCAGACGTGAGGGGAACAGGTAGTCCGGCGACATCGCGCGGACGGCGGTCAAATACTCGGCTGCCTTCTGCTCGTCCCCGCTGCGGTGATACAGCCAGGCGAGGGTGTATTGGGTCAGCTGTGTGCGCTCCAGCGGGTTGGGCACCGCTACGGGCGTCGTGTCCGTTGCGTGGTGGTGCTGCAAGACACTAATGGCTTCGTCGAAGAAACCGGCATCGGCGTAGTCGAGGGCGAGGTCCAGCGCGGTCTGTGCGTCGTTCCGGCTGGTCGGGTCCAGAGCCGCATCGCCTTGCTCGATGATCGAGCGCTCGCAGCGCGCCCAGTGATCCAGCGGGTCGATGTCCAGCAGGGCGCATAGCTCGGCCAGGGCATGATCGACATCCCCGAGCTTACGCAGGATGATCGCGCCAAGGATGCGGGCCTTGTTGTTGTCTCGGTGCAGGTCGAGGCAGGCGTCGAGGTGTTCGAGCGCCTTGGTGAAGTCGCCGCGGCCGGCGTCGATGCAAGTCAGCTCATAGTGCGCCGCCGAACGCCATTCGTAGTTCCACGTTGCCTTGAACAGCAACGGGTAGGCCTCGTCGGGCCGTTGCTGGAACCGCCGGGTGATCCCCAGGAAGTAGAGCGCCTCGCCGGTGACCGGGTTGGGGTGGCGCGAGGTCAGGCGTTTGATCGCTGTTTGAAGATGCTCGGCCGCCCGGTCAAACATGCCGCGTGACAACGCCCTTCGGCCTAGCGTGGTATTGCAACGCGCGTCGCCCGGGTCGCGCTCCAGAGCTTCGTTCCAGTAGGGCTCTGGGTAACGCGTCGGATGGCGGTATAGCTCAAGGTGCTCGCCTGTGAGGTAAAGCTCGTCATTGGACTTGATGTCCTCGGGCATAGGCGGCTCGGTCGCCAGTTCGCGTTTGCGCTCCTTGGCTAAAGGATCGACCGGCCGGTATTCGATCAAAGGCAAACCGTCCGCAGTAAAGACGCGCAGATGGAGGGCTTGCTCGTCATCGCCGGTAAACCGGAGGTCGGCGTGCTGCCAGGAGTTGCTCGGGCCGGCGTTGACACGTTCATCCAGCAGGGTCTCACCGTTGCACGTCAGCACGACTTGCAAACCCTCAAAGGCGCTTGAGACCACCAGGCCCAAGTCAATCGCACGGTCTTCACGCACAACCAGACGGACGGCGGCATCGCGGTTGGCTTCCTGCACCGGGCCGATGTTCTTGTACGGCCACCAGTACTGCGAGAACGTCTTGGTCTCGTAGGGCAGCAGGTAGGTGAAGTCAGGCTGGTTGTCGGTGTAGACGCCGGCCATCAGCTCGACATAGGGCCCGTTCTCGTCGGTCAGCTCGCGGTCCCACGCCCAGCCGAACTCGTGGTTGCCCCAGGTCCACTGCTTCTTGCCGGGGCTGATGTGCTTGTCGGCGACGTGGATGAAACCGCCCTGCTTGTCGTAGTCGTATCCGCCGAAGAAGTTGAACGCGGTCTGGCAAACCATGTAGCTGGTGGGTACGGGGATGTTCTTGTACCAACTCAGGTCGTTGGCGCCGGTGCGGGAGGCGTAGTCGACGCCGTAGTAGTCGTTGTTGGCGATCGGGAAGCTGGACATCGCGCGGACGGCGTGGTCGGCGACGTAATGCACATCCGGCGGGAAGAAGCTCTGATAGTTGTCATGCACCATGGCGGCGACATTCGCCCACCAGAGGAAGGTGCGTGTGATCGGTGTGCGGTTATAGAGCCGACCGCGCAACTCGATCAGTGAGCTGTCCGGCTTGAGGCGGATGCCATGCATGCCTTTGAGTCGGTCGAGCGGGTCGTGCTCGCTAAACCAGACGGTGCGGACGCCGTCGGGCTCCTCCTCGATGAAGACATCGGCGGGCATGTACGTGCCCGGGCGGTGGTGCTGGGGCCAGTTGAACTCGACCCCGCCGGAGAGCCAGGGCCCCGCGAGGCCGACCAGCGCGGGCTTGATCACGTCCTGTCGGTAGAAAAAGTCGTAGTCGGCGTTGACCTTGTCCTGGCCGATGAAGATGCGCCCGCCGATCTCCGGCAGCATCACGAGCCGTACGAAATTATTCTCCAGCCGCGCCGACTGATACGTCACGGGCTTGGGCGGATCGTCCTGATAGACCTTGTCGATGAACGGCAGCGGGTAGACCTTGCCGCATGAGCCCTGGTACACGCGCTTCTCGAAAAACAGGGGGTTTTTCTCCGGCTGCCCCAATCCGTAAGTCGGGATCGCAAGGGGCTCCAACGTCGCAGTTACCAAGCTCATATACCACTCCCATTCAGGCTTGACTAGGAGCGAAACTATATCATGGCAAGTGACCCACGAGCCAGTAATGCGAACTGAAAGCCGGTCTATTTATCGGTGTGTGTCGCCTGATGCCAGAAGCGGATCATGGTTGCGACAGCCCAGATGGTGCACATGATGTAGAAGATCAGGATGCCGTACTTCCAGAAGTAATAGAGGAACCGGCTGATGTTGAGCCGGCTGAGGCTCATCAACTCATTAATCGCCAGCACGGTCAGGATCGTGTAGAAGAACACACCAACCATCGTGAACATCGCGAACAGCTGGCGCTCGGCCGAACGCAGCTTGAAACTGCCGATCCAGTGCTCCCAATCGTCTTCATCGGACTCGATATGCTTACGGATGTACCGGCCGGCGCGCATCAGCATCGTCTGCTCAGACAGGTACAACACCAGCAGCAGCAGCACCGCAAACGGCGCTACCAGTTTCATGATCAGTTGATCGGTGTGGAACACCATGTATGTCAGCAACGGGGCGCCGATCACACCGATCACCAGAAGCAGAAAGACACGTGTCTTGGTGGCTTTGATTTCTTCGCGGAGCGAGATGAAGTAGTCACGGCGGAGATCGATCGGGTCTTTTGACATGGTCCGGCTCCAGTCGGTAAGAGGTCTCAGTCATAGGCGAATCAAATCACACGGCAGCGGCGGATAGCTAGACATGATCCGGCCGACTGCCTCAGCCTATTGTGATGCCCGGGCAAAGATAGATCAAGCCTATACCGCGACGGCTTGACAGAACATACCCCCAACGAGGCCCGGCACATCACAACCCTACCGCCACCGGCTGTTGTAGATCGAGGCGAGGGCCAACCACCCGGCCACCTCGGCAGGCGACTCCGGACGCTCCTGCCAGCACGCCACCTCGACCCGCCCGACAAGAGCGGGCAGCAATAGTTTCTTGACTTGAGAAGTCAGGTCACCGACAAACCTCTCATGGTCGATCAGGCTGCCGGTGAGCACCAGCCGGTGGGGCCGAACGAAGTTGCAGGCGTTAGCCAGGACGTCTGCGATATGGCGGGTGATACGACGCATGGCCTTGTCCCCCGCTGCATACCGCTCGGCCCGTGAACGGAGTGTCCCGCCCTGCCTGCTGCAATACTTCAGATAGGCGGTCGAGCAGATCCGTTCAATACAACCGACCTGACCACAGTAACACCGCGGCGTCTTGACGGGTAAGCGCATGTGGCCGAGCTCGTTGGCACTGATCACACAGCCCCGGTTTGGCCGACCCTCAACGAACATCGCGGCACCGACCGCACCGTCTTCCAGTTGAACCAGCAACAGGTCCTCGCTTGGATCAGGCTCACGTGTGAGGGTCCAACAGGCTGCCAGTGCGTGCATATCGTTGTCGACCACGACCGGCCGCCTCCCCGCGCTCTTGTAGATCGGCTCGAGGCTGACCGCCTTTGGTCCCGTACGGCTCTGACCTCTTTGGATCGATGATCCACGAAGGACCTCGCGCGTGCTTGGATCGACGAAGCCGGTTGTGCTCAGGCCGATCGCCAGATCGCCGGGCCCGCGGTGTTCACGCAACAGGCGTTCGGACGTGGCGATTGGATCACGTTTGCCGGGTCGAATCGTGACCGGTAGATCCCTCGCTTCACCCAACAGGTTCATTCGGCTGATGCAGACCTCGCTTGGGCTAAGCGCCAGACCCACCACACCAACGCCGTCCGGATCGATCTCGACCGGCACATGAAGCCGGCCGCGCCCGCGCCTGGGCCTGGGCTCGCCTTCGCGCAGTAGACGCTTACCCATCATCTCGGCAACTTGGTCGCCGACCGTGTTGGGGCGGCGTTTCAGTGCCTTGCAAAGTTCCTGGCGACTCATCGGCCCGGAGCGCCTCAGGCAGGCCAGGATGTCACGTTCGGATTGTGTGAGCTTGGCTGGCATCTGACTAAATATTTGTGACCGACACGGGGCTTGACTTTCTAATATCGGTATTGTTATTATATTGAGTGACGGGCCGATGGCAAGTGCATGGACGTGTCATTTTGCGGCCCGCCTGAAGCACCATCGGCCGATCCCAAGGTCTGACGCACGTATCGTGCTAAGTACCACACCGCCGCCGATACAGACGAACACGCCCCACTCACGGAGCCGATTCGATGACGCCACCTACGCTACTCGTCCTCGCCGCCGGGATGGGCTCACGCTACGGCGGGCTGAAGCAACTGGACACGGTCGGGCCGTGCGGCGAAACCATCATCGACTACTCGCTTTTCGATGCACAGCGGGCCGGCTTCGGCAAGGTCGTGTTTATCATCCGTCACGCTTTTGAGCGGGCATTCAAAGACCTGATGGGCGATCGATACGCCCGGGCGTTCCCGGTGGCGTATGCGTACCAGGAGTTGGACGCGCTACCACAGAGGCTGGTGGTGCCAGAAGGCAGGGAGAAGCCTTGGGGGACGGGGCACGCGATCTGGACCGCGCGTGACGTGATCGACGAGCCCTTTGCCGTGATCAATGCCGACGACTTCTATGGCAAAGAAGGATTTGCCGCCGCGGCCCGTTACTTGCAACAAGCCAGCGACACGGATCGTGCGGACTACAGCATGGTCGGCTACCGGCTGGCAAACACGCTGTCCGAGTTCGGCAGTGTATCACGCGGGATCTGCCAAAGAGATGCGGAAGGGTGTATGACACATGTCATCGAGACCCATGACATTGAGCAGCACGGCGGCGTGATACACGCAACAGATCCGGTATCGGGCAGCCAGCGCATCAGCCTGACCGGCGATGAGACCGTTTCCATGAATCTCTGGTGCTTCACACCATCGATCTTTGACCATCTCGAATCGCAGTTTCTCTCGTTCTACAAGCAACGAAGCGACGACTTGAAGTCTGAGTTCTACATCCCCTATGTCGTAAACGAGTTGGTGCAGACGGACAAGGGGCGTGTGAAGATTCTCGATTGCGATGCTAAGTGGTTCGGCGTCACCTATCGTGAGGACAAGGTCATCGCTCAGCGCCGTGTCAGCAGGCTTATCGATTCGGGAGTCTACCCGGCGCCGCTTAGGAAGTGGCACCGCGAGCAGGAGGATATCAGGGCATGAAGCCGGACCATAACTTAAAGGCGGTCGCTGAGGCGTTCTACATCCATGGCGACTACGTCTCAGCCACGCCCTACGGCTCGGGGCATATCAACGACACCTACCTGCTGGTCTTCGATCAGGCGGGCAAGTCCGCGCGTTACATCCTCCAGCGGATCAATCACGACATCTTCAAGGATGTCCCGGCGCTGATGGCTAATATCTCGCGCGTGTGCGGGCATGTGCAAGCACGGCTGCATGCCGAGGACCGGCCGGACGCCAGCCGGCGTGCATTGACGCTGATCCCTACGCGCGACGGCGCGGCGTTTCATCAGGACGCGGCGGGCTTATTCTGGCGGGTCTACCTGTTCGTGGAGAACGCGACGGGCTATGACATCATCGAGAGCACAAACCAGGCGTATGAGGCCGCTCGGGCGTTCGGTGTGTTTCAGAAACTCTTGGTTGACCTGCCGGGCAAGCGGCTGAACGAAACCATCCCCGACTTCCATCACACCCCCAAACGTTTCGCGGCGTTTGAGGCCGCCCTAAAGGCTGACACGCACAACCGGGCCGCGCTTGCCAAGCCGGAGATCGACTGGCTGCTGAAGCATCGCGAACTGGCCGGAGCGTTGCTGAGCCTTCATCGCCAGGGCCTTGTGCCCGAGCGGATCACGCACAATGACACCAAGCTCAACAACGTGCTGATCGACAACGACACGCAAGAAGCGGTCTGTGTCATCGATCTCGATACGCTCATGCCGGGGCTGGCGCTTTACGACTTCGGCGATCTGGTGAGGACGTCCACTAGTCCCGTCGCTGAAGACGAGATGGATGCAAGCAAGGTCACGATGCAGATGCCGATGTTCGAAGCCCTGGCCCGGGGGTACCTGGAGGCCGCGGGTGAGTTCCTGACCCCTACGGAGATCGCGAGCCTGCCGCTGAGCGGTATGGTGATCACGCTGACCATCGGCACACGCTTTCTGACAGACTTCCTCCAGGGCGACGGCTACTTCAAGACGCACCGAGAGAATCACAACCTCGAGCGCTGCCGCACGCAGTTTGCGTTGGTTGATTCGATCGAAGCGCAGTGGGACGCCATGGACGCGGTCGTCCGGTCGGCGGTCGGCTGATCCGGCTGACTGAAACCTTCCCATTCGATATAAGACCTACGGAGTAATGATTGATGCGAGTCCTGATCACCGGCGGTGCCGGCTTCATCGGCAGCCATCTGGTTGAGCACTATCAGAACAGGGCCGAGGTCCGCGTCCTGGATAACCTGCACAGCGGCTATCGGCGGAACCTGTCGGGATTCGAGGTGGACTTCATCGAAGGCGATATCCTCGACCGGGATGCGGTGCGACGTGTGGTTGATGGTGTTGACTACATCTTCCACCTCGCGGCGATGATCAGTGTGCCCGAATCGATGGAGAAACCCATCGAGTGCAACGCGATCAACACGATCGGTCTCTTGAATGTGCTGGAAGAAGCGTCCGAGGCCGGTGTGAAGAAGCTGGTTTTATCAAGTTCTGCCGCGAACTACGGCGACAACCCCACGGTGCCGAAGGTGGAGACCATGGCCCCGGAACCTAAGAGCCCGTACGCCATCACCAAACTCGATGGCGAGTACTACTGCCGGATGTTCCACGACGAGGGCCGACTCGCGACCGCCAGCCTGCGCTACTTCAATGTATTCGGTCCGAGGCAGGACCCCACCAGCCAGTACGCCGCCGCCATCCCGATCTTCGTCGCCAAGGCGTTGTCGGGCGAGCCGATCACGGTCTACGGCGACGGCGAACAGACGCGCGACTTCATCTACGTGAAGGAGGTCGTGGCCGCAAACGCCTTCGTGGCCAAGAACGAGGGCCTGAGCGGCGTGTTCAACGTGGGATACGGCCGGAAGATCACGATCAATGCCTTAGCCGAGCGGATCATTAAGCTGACCGGGTCCACCTCTGTGATCAAGCATGGCCCCGAGCGCGCCGGCGACGTAAAGCACAGCCTCGCCGCGATCGACAAGCTCACGGCGGCCGGCTTCGAGCACGTCAGTGATTTTGACTCCGGCCTGGATAAGACCGTGGCATACTTCCGGGCGCAATAGCGGAGGGCATTCTCAAACCGCTTAAGCTGAAGTGATACGCCATCGAATACGTTGCTTGGCTAGGCACCGGGATCAGCAACTGCAAGACATGCCTTGACACTTAATCAAAGCCAGACCCACCACATCGTCATCAACGCGAGCTGTTGTGTGACGAAGCGGGTCACCACGTCCCCCAAGTTGCCATAACCATTTCCATTGCATAATCTTGTCTCCGAATCGTGATGGTCGGTCAGGATCAGGCATTCGCCACCTGCGGTTAGAAGTAATCTCGTAGCACAATCTGACGACGGCTTCTGACAGATTCCTCTGCAGCGGTATGGATCAACCGAAACCCAAAAGGCACGCCGAACCATGGAACTACTCGACTGGCTGATGATCTGTGGGTACTTCACGCTCCTGATCGGTGTGGCGGTCTACGCGACGCTGGGCAAGCAAAAGACATCCGAGGACTACTTCCTGGCCGGTCGGCATCTTGGGTGGTTCATCGTCGGGGCGTCGATCTTCGCGTCGAACATCGGCTCGGAGCACCTGGTCGGTTTGGCCGGCTCGGGGGCGACCGACGGTGTGGCGATGGCGCACTACGAGCTGCACGCGTGGTGCCTGCTGATCCTGGGCTGGGTCATGGTGCCGTTCTTCATGCGGTCGAAGGTCTTCACGATGCCCGAGTTCCTGGAGCGTCGTTTCAGCCCGATGAGCCGGTGGGTGTTGTCGGTGATTTCGCTGATCGCGTATGTGCTGACGAAGATCGCAGTCGGGATCTTTGCCGGGGGCATCGTGTTCAGCGTGCTGCTGCCGGAGCTTCGGTTCATGGGGATGGACAGCTTCTGGATCGGCTCGATCCTGGTCATCGTCTTTACGGGTATCTACACCATCATCGGCGGCCTGCGTGCGGTGGCCTACACGGAAGCGTTACAGACCTTCATCCTGGTGATCGGCTCGGCGCTGGTGACGTGGTTCGGCCTGCGTGAACTCGGAGGCTGGGAAGGGCTGCGTACGGCCCTGGATTCGGAGATGTTCAACCTCTGGAAACCGATCGTGCCGGAGGGCACGGAGGGCACGTGGGCCCCGGTGATGGAGACGAACGAAGCCGGGGACGTGACGCGGATGGCCTGGTACTTCAACAGCAATTACCCGTGGCTGAGCATGCTCTTCTGCGCACCGGTCATCGGGCTTTGGTACTGGTGTACCGACCAGTACATCGTGCAACGCGCCTTGGGCGCGCGTGACGAGACGCAGGCCAGGCGCGGCACGATCTGGGCAGCGTGGCTCAAGCTGCTGCCGGTGTTCATCTTCATCATCCCAGGCATGATCTGCTTTGCGCTGGCGACCCAGGGCAATAACGAGATCGCCAGTGTCATGCTGGATGACCAGGGCAATATCATCCGTGATGAAGCGCAGGCCGCGTTCCCGCTGCTGGTTAAGACCGTGCTCCCGGCAGGTATCCGCGGCATCGTCGTCGCCGGGCTGCTGGCGGCATTGATGAGTTCGCTGGCTGGTGTGTTCAACGCCTCGGCCACACTCTTCACGATGGACTTCTACACCAAGCTGCACCCGGGCATCTCCCAGGAGAAGCTGGTCTGGGTCGGGCGTGTCGCAACGGTGGCGATGGTGTTGATCGGGCTGGCGTGGATCCCCGTCATCAGAGGCGGCCGAGGGCTCTACGACTACCTGCAGGGCATCCAGGCCTACCTCGCGCCGCCGATCTTCGCGGTGTTCTTCCTGGGCGTGTTCTGGAAACGGCTCAACGGGCCCGGCTGCCTTGCGGCGCTGATCGTCGGCGGGCTGATGGGCCTGTTCCGGCTGGCGATCGACACGCCGGTCAAGTTTATCGACAGCCTCAAGGGCGGGTACGAAGAAGGCACGTTCTTCTGGATCATGAACAACATGTTCTTCCAGTACTACAGCATCCTGATCCTGATCGTGTGTGCCGTGACGATGGTTGTCGTGAGCTACATGACCGCTGCGCCGGACTACGAGAAGATCTCCGGCCTGACGTTCGGGACCATGACTGATGAACACCGCAGCGAATCCCGCAAGAGCTGGGGAGCGCTCGACATCCTGAGTTCTTGCGGCGTGCTAGTTGCGATTCTTGCGGCGTACCTGTTCTTCAGCGGCTAAGCCGACCGTAAGGATTGCCGGATACAATTCGGATAGATACAGCAAACCCAATGCGAGGAATCTTCATGCCCCCCCTGCTCGGAGACAAGCCATACTTTCCCGCCATCGAGATGATTGGGTACGAAGGCCGAGAGTCGCACAACTCGCTCGCTTTTAAGTGGTATGAACCCGATCGGCTCTTGATAGGCAAGCCGATGCGCGAGTACTTCAAGTTCGCCGTCGCCTACTGGCACAGCTTCTGCGGCACCGGCGCTGACCCGTTCGGCCCATGGACGAAAGCCTATCCGTGGGACGCGTCCCCGAGCCCAGCCAGACCAGCGGCAAGCAAGAGCTGTACGAATCAATCATCAACCAATACCTCTGATATCATTACATTGAACAATACCCGACACAGCCGTATATCCGGTGTGAAAGGACAATAACATGAACGTCGTGCAGCGCATCACCATCATCATCACCAGCCTGATCAGCATGGCATGCGCGTTTGGGGCAGACCAGCCGAATATCGTCTGGATCATGGCGGAGGATATCAGCCTGGAGCTTGAGTGTTACGGGCACCCGGCTGTGAAAACGCCCCACTTGAATCAACTGGCGGCGGACGGGTCTCGTTATACGCATGCTTTCGGCAGCAACCCGTCTTGTAGCCCAAACCGTAGCGCGATGATGCTGGGTGTTTACCAGACCCGCACAGATTCGCAGGACCACCGCCGACGGACCGACCGGCCGTTGCCCGAAGGGATGAAGCCCTTTACGCAATGGCTCAAGGACGCGGGCTATTACACCGCCCTCGGGTGCGGGTACAACAGCAAGAACGATCTGAACTTCCCGGCAGAAGATGTCTTCGAAGGTAAGGACTGGAAGCACCGCGCCGAGGGCCAGCCTTTCTTCGCCCAGATCACCCTGTATGTCACGCACCGCGACCCGGCCAAACGATGGAAGGATGTCCGCGCCAAGTCGGAGCACCCGGTGGACCCCGACGAAGTGGTGCTGCCCCCGTACTATCCGGATACCCCCGAGTGCCGGATGGATTGGGCGATGTACCTCGACGCCATCGAGCATATGGATAAGCAGGTCGGAGAGATATTGGCTCGGCTAGACCGTGAGGGGATCGCCGACAACACGGTGGTCATCTTCATCGGAGACAACGGGCGCTGCCACCTGCGCGGCAAGAACTGGCTCTACGACGGCGGCCTCCGCGTGCCATTAATCATCCGCTGGCCGGAGCATATCCAACCGGGGACGGTGAATGAGGACATGACCTCTTTGATCGACGTGACCGCGACGATCCTCGACATCGGCGGGATCGACCTCCCAGACTATCTCGACGGCCACCCGATCCTCGGCGATAAAGCGCAAACGCGCGACCACATCTTTGCCGCCCGCGATCAGATGGGCAACATCATTGATCACAGCCGCGCCGTCCGGACCAGGCAGTTCAAATACATCCGCAACTACATGCCGGAGGTCGGGTACGCGGAGAGTAAATACACGTCGGAAAACCGCCCGATACTGCCGGTCATGCAGAAGCTGAACAAACAGGGAAGGCTCACCGAAGTCCAGCAGATGATCTTGGCCGAGGTTAAGCCGGCGGAGGAGCTGTACGACGTCCTAGCCGACCCGCACGAAATCAAGAACCTGGCCGACTCTCCTATGCATCAGGAAACGCTAAAGGAAATGAGTGCACTGGTCGACGGCTGGGTCAAACAAACAAAGGACACCGGATTGGAACGGATGAGATCACAGGAAGCGTCATCGCAATCCGAGGCTGACAATGACGGCGTAGTTAAGATCAAGAGCGTCAAGGCTTCGGGGGTATATGAACAATATGTGGCTGAGAACGCTGTGGATGGGACCATCGACGACGCGTCGCGCTGGATCGGGAGCCTTGACTCAGAAGGCGCCGCCCGCCTGGAGTTAACCTTTGAACAGAAGCGGGTTGTTACAGGGGTACACATATACAGCGGCTACCAGAACGGCGACCCGATACAGGACTTCCACTTTGAATATAAGGACGCAAACGGGCAGTGGCAGACCGTGACGGACTCCGTCACCACCGGGAACAAGCTGATCGCCTTGGACATCCCTTTTGATACGATTGAAGTGGACACCGATACGCTGCGCCTGGTTGTTAAGAAGTCCAAGGGCAACTTGGCACGGGTCAAAGAAGTCATTGTGTGGCAGGGAGAAGTCCCCAAGATTAAGAATAATCAGGGTGGCGACACAACACCCGTTGTGGACCGCGCAACACATCAGATGGCCGTGAACCAGGTCGGCTATGTCACTTCCCGGACCAAGCGTTTCACCGCCCCCTTATCAGCCGACGGCACCGAGTACATCATCCGCGCTGCCGAAGGAACGGAAGCGCTACACCGCGGCGTCATTAAGAGCGGGATCGGCGACTTCACCGAGTTCCGCCCCGATGACGCCTTGATCCATTACGTTATTGAGATCGACGACGGAGCGCTCAAACCCAACGTCAGCGACCCGTTCTTAATTTCTGAGAACCTCTTAGGCGATCAGTTCTGGCAGACCGCGGTGGACTTCCTCATCGACGTACGCTCGGCCGTAGGAACGCACCCCAGCGCCTTCGGCGGCTGCCCGTGGCGCGACGGCACCTACTACGACACCGTGATCCCGTCGCTCGTACTCTTCTATCTGGCAGATCAGGACCGTGTCGATGCGATGCCGCGCCAAATCGACTGGCACGCGGATAAGGCCAGGGTCTCAGACCCTTCGTTCAAACTGGTTAAAGCACCGAACTCGGGCGGCGTGTTGGAAGCAACTCGTAAGTACTATGAACTCGAGCCGCCGAAGGCCGACGCGCCGGATGTGGTAAAGCTCATCCACTGGGGGGCCGGCTATTACCTGATGCACCCGGAAACCTGTGACCCCAGCGGCGACCCGGAAAAATGGAAGATCCATGCACAGACGGTAGAGCAGGTCGCTTACGTCGTGTGGGCGTGGCCGGTCCTGGAGAAGTGGCTGCCCCAATCGTTTTATGACCAGTGTCTTGAGTTCTGTCTCAACAACTGGGAGCCGTCTATGCAGATCAGCAAGTGGTGGCACCCCGATTCTTACACGGATATCTACAGCAACAGCAACAAGAACCCATGGGCCGGGAAGTTGCATCCGTACAAGGGTCGTCATGCCCCGGGACACTCCATCGTCCCCAACCTGCTGATGTACGAAGTTGCCAAACGTGACGGGCTCGACAACCCCGAGCAGTACCTGAGCGCAGCTGTCAAGCAGACCGAGTGGATCATCGAGAACCTCGACTGGAATGAACCGCGGACCACTAAGGGACACCGGGTCAGTGAGCACCGAACCATCCCGAACCTGGTATGGCTGTTACAGCACTACCCGGAGCATGCTCCCGAGGGGCTCAAAGAGAAGATCACAGCGTGGGCTAAGGTGGCGGTGAGTCGGTCCGAGAACATGTGGGACTTCCGCCGATTCGATCTCGATAAAGAGTGGACCATCCCGAAGCTCAATGACGTGGGCAACTCACTGAGCCTGCCGGCCATTGCGACCGCCGCATCATGGGTCGTCGATGACCCCGCGTTGAAGCGACGCCTGCAGGCACTGGCCGTCGCCTCCGTCGATCATGTGTTCGGCCGCAACCCCCGGTTCGCGGCAGCACCCGACCGAGAAGACATGGGGTTCCCCGAAGTCGAGCGGGGCTGGCCGGTCAGCCACAAACACGACGTCTGTGCGCGTCTCGAACTATGCCGCGGATCGATATCAAGCTTGCCCGGTACAGAAATGTACCCCTTTAATCCCGAAGGCAACTACCGCCACCGCGAGGGCTGGGTGAACTACGGGGCGAACTGGTGCATCAGTCTCAGTTACTTCATGTTCGATAAGAACGGCCAAACGACACCGACGCCATAACCTGATAATTCCGATGAGCCACTCGGTCTGTACGATGGAGCAGTCATTTATTGAATGATATGGCTCCTTTACATGATGGCCCTATACGCGATGCAGTTCCATCGCAGTTCGATCTTGACATCTGGAGCATCGGGACGTCCCCGCCAACCAGCGTGCTCGAGCCGTGCATGATGCTGTTATTGGGACTCATGGCATTGCCCTACCTCAATCGACCCCACCGGGTGTATTTCCTTAGCTGAATCAATCGTGCATGACACGATTGGGCAAGTGATACTCACTCCCATTGAACATCGGGAGTCAATCAGCTTCGATAGTCGGCGAGCATAGTGATCCGCGCATACCTACGACGAAGACCGCGGCCGTACACAGCTACCCATCACGTACATAATGTATGATTAAAAGACGCAAGTCGTAGTGAGCAAGCAGCTTACTAATGGATCAATGTGTGGGCTCTTGGAATAGCCTATGTGGTAAGATATTCTAATGCTCTGACGCCATGACTTTATAGCATTGGGATTCACATGACACGCCGATCATATCTGAACTGGCTTACGATTTGCCTGCTTGCTGTGTCGACGATTGTGACGACTTCGCGGGCGCTTGCGGGACACGTGTTGGTTGCAGGGCCTGCGCCGGATGATCCGATGGGTGTGTCGATCTACAGGTTGGATAACGGCCTGACGGTGTACCTGACGGAGAACCATCAGACGCCTCGTTTTTATGCCGAGATCGTAGTACGTGCGGGGCACAAGCAGGACCCGCCGGAGAACACGGGGCTGGCCCACTACCTCGAGCACCTGTTGTTCAAGGGTAATGCCCGGATTGGGACGACAGATTACCAGCGTGAAAAGGCTCATCTCGATCGCATCACGGATTTGTACGAAGAGCGTTTCAATGAAACGGATCCGGTCAGACGAGCGGAGCTCTATAACCAGATCAATGCGGAGACTCAGGCGGGTGCAACCTACGCGATCCCGAACGATTTCGGCAACGTTTACAAGCAGCTGGGTGCGAGCGGGCTGAACGCGCATACGTGGTACGAGGAGACGGTGTACAAGGTTGGGCTCCCGGCGAACCGGCTTGAGCAGTGGTGCCGGATGGAGTCGGACCGGTTTATCGATCCGGTGTTCCGGCTGTTCGCGACCGAGTTGGAAGTGGTCTACGAAGAGAAGAACCGGGCGCTTGACGACAAGGGTCGAATCACCCGTGAAGCGATGTTTGATGCGTTATTCAAGGCACATCCCTACGGCCAGCAGACCACGCTGGGCGATGTCGAGCATTTGAAGAATCCCTCGTTGAAGGCTGTTCGTACGTATTACGACACGTACTACGTGCCCAACAATATGGCGATCATCATTTCGGGCAGCATCGACCGGGATAAAACCATTGCACTGATCGACGAGCACTTCTCCCGGTGGCAGGCGAGGGAACTGCCTGAGCCGCGGGTCTACCAGGAGCTGCCGTTGGAGGGACGGGAGGAAGTGGCGCTAGATTATGAGGCGGAGCCGTACATGCTCATGGGTTACCGGATCGCGGGGCGTAACCACGAGGATGCGGAAGCGCTGATGATGGCGGACATGGTGCTTTCGAACCGCGCGACCGGGATGATCGACCTGAACATGGTGCAGAATCATAAGGTCCAATCGGCGGGTTCTACGCCGACCCTTCAGAATGACTACGGCTGGCAGGTGTTCTGGGCCACGCCCACGGAGGAGCAGACGCTGGAGGAGGCGGAGGCGCTGCTGCAGGAGCAGATCGAGAGGGTCAAGCAAGGCGACTTTGATGAACAGATGCTGGGTGGGATCATCGCGGTCTTCAAGAAGCACCTGAAGCGGAGCATGGAAACGGATACAGAACGTGTGGCGATCATCCGTAATTCATTCGTGGCGGGGCAGGATTGGTCGTACACGGTCGGGCAGCTGGAGCGCATGTCGCGACTGACGAAAGAAGACGTGGTGCGCGTAGCGAACAAGTACTACAGCGGCGGTTATGTCGTGGCGTACCGCATGTATGGCCAGCACGAGGTGCCCGAGATCACCAAGCCCCCACTCGATATGATCGCGATCGATCCGACGAAGCGATCGGCCTACGCTGAACAGATTCTTGCGATGCAGGTTGAGCCGGTCGAGCCGACGTACATCGTAGATGGGGAGGACTACACGGTTACTACGTACGCGCCTGGCGTCGAGCTTATTCACACGCCGAATCCGATCAATGACTTATTCAGCCTCAGCTTTGTGATCGACAAGGGGATGCGGCACGACAAGCGGCTGGGCATGGCTGCGAGGTTGTTTAACCAGGCCGGGTCGGGGTCGTTGGACGCGGAGGGGATGAAGAAGGCCTGGTTCACACTGGGCACCGAAGTGAGCATCAACGCCAGTCCAAACAGGACGGTGATCAAGATTTCGGGCCTCGATGAGAACTTTGAGGCTTCGCTGGCGTTGTTGATGCAGGGGTTACGTGATCCTGTTGCCGAGTCTCAGGTACTCGATGACATGGTAGAGAACGTCATCGCCCGCCGGCAGCAGAACAAGGAATCACACCAGATACTCGCACATGCGATCCGTGAGCTGAGCCGATACGGGGAGCAGTCGATGTATATCGATACGCTCAGCGACGAAGCGTTGCGAGCGATGACGGTCGAGAGGCTGTTGGCCGAGGTCACAACATTGCTCGATACCAAGCACACGATCCGCTACACGGGGTCGCTGCCCCGGCAGCGCGTTGTGTCGGCGTTGCGGTCGCACCACCCGGTAGGCAATGAGCTCAAAGACCCGCCGGCGCCTATTTTGCGAGAGATGCGAGTCCCCGATCAGAACGAAGTGCGTTTCCACCACAAGCAGATGGCACAGTCGCTTGTCTACGTCGATCAACCGGGCGTTTACTATGACGAAGCGCTGATGCCGTTGCCCGAATTGTTCAACCGGTACTTCAGAGGGATGGGTGGTGTGGCCTACCAGGAGCTTCGGGAGGCGAGGGCGTTGGCGTACGTGGTCGACGGGGCGTACGACACCGCCAGCAGGCTAGGCGAACGGAACAACACGGTGGGCATGATCGGGTGCCAGGCGGATAAGACAATCGATGCGACGGTTGGCATGGTCGGTCTGTTCGACGGGATGCCGTTTTCCGAAGATCACTTCACCAAAGCCAAGGCGTCGCTCATCAGCAGCTACCGAACATCGAAGATCGGTTTCCGCAGCGTAGCACCGGCGGTTGACGCGTGGTCCAAGCTTGGCTTGAACGGCGATCCGAGGCCCGGGCGTTTCCATATCTTGGGAGATACGAACATTGCCGCGTTGAAAGAATTTTATAACAACGAGATCAAGGGCAAGCCGATGTACATCACCATTGTCGGTGATCGCGAGAAGATCGATATTGAGAAGCTGGGCAATATAGGTGAGGTAGTCGAAGTGGAATTGGATGCATTGTTTGGTTATTAAGCCGCGGGGCGATGACGGGTTGTTTGTATCATCCAGGCCCGACCAGCAAATACACATCTAACATAAACAGAAGGCTGCCCAAGCGAACTGGGGACCAGGGCCTGAGCGGTGGAAACTCAACGAAGAGACTGCGGCCTATTTGCAACTCAATCTCAACACACTTGTAGTGACAACTAGGTATTGTTATACTAACCAGCAGTCGTCCTGCTTAGGGAACGAGCGCGGAGAGGGAGAAGCATGTCCGGCTGTCACCCACATTGTTATATATCCTTTTCACGATCCACCCTGAGACGGTTTTCATCGCATGGCATTGTCACGCGGTATTTGCATTTACGTTTGTTTAAGGAGAGAGAGATGAAAATGGCAATGGGTCGAGTCGGCCTGTGCACACTTGCGTGCGCGGCCGCGGTTTCAATGTCGAGCAGCGCTTTTGCTGCCACCTACGCGGAGGTCAAAACACACGCCGAGTTAAACCTCGGTGATCCTGACCTTGTCCTGCATCGTTCGGTCGTCACCTATAACGACATTATTTACGCACTGAACGCTGACTCTTCACCGGCGAACTTCAATATTGTCAAGATCGATGGCGGGTCTACGACCGTCCTGGCGACCATGGCAAGCACGGCAACTGACATCGGTGCCGCGTATGCGCCGAATGACGCGTTCCCCGGCTACGGCATGGCGGTGGTCGATAACGGTGCCGCGATTCAGTTGGTTGACTCGGCGAACGACGAGATCTATCGCTACGACACCACCACGGGCGCGGCCAGCATGTTCGTCAGTAACCTCGACATCCAGGCGGAGACGGGTCTGGCGACGGCCAAGTTCACGAACTGGAGCGGAACGACTGCCACTGATGAAGCTGTATTCCTTGAAACAGAAACCGATAGCATTCTCGTCGCTTCGACCGCGGGTGTGGTTGACACGCTTGTGACCAACGCACAGATCGTCGCCGCCAACGCGGAGCCGGACAGCGGCATCACCGGGGATGCCAGCGGTAACTACTACTGGGGCTCCAATGACAGCGATTCGGTGTTTAAGTATGACGGTGTGAATCTCACGGCGATCCTGACCCCGGCAGACTTCGGCGCAAGCACAAACAGCTTTAGCGGCGACGTCTTCTACGCCCCGGACGGCCTGGTGTACCTGCGTGCCGACCCGGACAGCAGCAACCGTGGCATCTTCTCGTTCGACCCTGCGGACCCGGCGGGCACGCTTGCCACGGTTCTCAGCGAGGCCGAGTTGGATGCGGGCCCTCTGGGCAGCAGCTTCACGGCTGAGTTGTCCTGGTACAACGGCAACCTTGGTTTCCACAGGATCAGCTCCTCCCCGACCGGCTACTACAACGTTCCCGAGCCGGCGCTCGGCGGCCTGCTTGCCGTAGGTGGCCTGGCGCTGCTGGCACGTCGTCGCTGAGTCAGAGACTGACTATCAAAAGGCTCATTGAGCCGACAGATAATTGAATAGTCAAAGGCCGGCAAGCGATTGCCGGCCTTTTTATGTGGTGTTTAGAGCGTACTCAATCCAAACGTATCGCCTATGGGTGGCACATTTTGACCCGAAGGGCAAAATGTGAGTGCAACACACGCTTTGCCGCTTCACGGACAAAACGTGGCACCCGCTACAGTTGGATTGGGATTGCTCTAGTACCCAATAAACGTGGTTCCCCACTTGCGCGGGGATGAGAAGACTTGCTACGTCATGTCAGCACGCCAAACGCCCTAATAGAGCGTGGCATCTCCACCGGCTGCCCGGAAACTGGCCGACAGGTCAAGCTGGACCTCGTTCACGCCGGGGCCATAGCCTTCCTCACCATTAACACGTGTCGTGGCACCTCGGTGATAGTACGTTGGCTCACGGAAGTTATTGGTATTGACGGGCCCTTCGTTCAGTGGGTCGAAGAACGGGAAAAATACATTGCTGGGTACGGGGTTGAGGTTCCAGTTATCAGCCACCCAGTACCCCGACTGCTTGTCACCGGCCAGGTAATTTTCAGGGGTTTGCGTGAGTCGGTCCATGGCATTGACGACGTATGTGTTGCCGTGATCGTTTTCAACGACATCGAACTCGTTCAGCGGGCAGATATAGACTTCGCTGTTCCCGGGCATCAGTCCCAGATCATCAAAAAGTGCCTGTAATCCCAGGGTTTCGGGCCCCGCACTGGCAATGGGGGGTTGGGTTTCATAACCCGGCGCGACGCGGAAGTTAGCCCCGCCGAGCGCCTCGCGGGACGGCAGTGTATTCTTAGGGCTGTCGGTCTGATAGGTGCCGCCAGCCACGCCGATCTGTCGGAGGTTGCTCATGCACTTAACGTTCTTGGCATTCCTACGGGCCGCACCGAGTGCCGGCAGAAGGATACCGATCAGCAGCGCGATGATGCTGATCACTACAAGCAGTTCGATCAGTGTGAAAGCTCGTCGCATGTCAGGTTCGTCTGTATGGCATATCTGCCAAGTTGTTCAAGGCCGGCGGTGATGAACCGTACTACGGTTCGGCTAGCGCCTGCGGTTCAATAATGCCAGCCCTGCGATGCCGGCAATCACTGTCGTAGTCGGTTCGGGGACGGCGCTTACGGGCGGCGTCCCGGCGTTCCAGTTATTCAACACCTCGTCGAGGTCTGCCAGGCCGACGAAGCCGTCGCCGGTAGGGTCGGAAGCGGGGTCGGCTGGGGGCACGTTCAGGTTCCAGTTGTTGAGGATGATGTCCAAGTCGGCGAGCCCGACAAACCCGTCGCCGTTGAGATCGCCCTCGAGTGGGGGCATGGTGTAATTGAAGACCCCGTCATGGGCGGTGAATCCTGTCCAGGTCAGTTCATAGCCGAAGACACCGAAGCTGTTGATGTTTTCGGTAGTCATGGGGCCGGCGAGCAGTTCGCTTCTCTCGAAGACCAACTCCAGTGTGTTGGCGGGGTCTTCGGGATCGAAGCGGAGCATCGAATCGTTACCGCGTTCGTAATTGTAGAGCAGACCATCCGTGCCAAAGATCATGTCGTTGAAGGCGGCGTAGTTAGCGCCGAAGAACGGATCGGTCTTGGCCACGTTGACAACTTCAGGTTGAGTTAACGCTTTAGAGAAGACACCGGTATTATCTCTTTTATAAATGCTGCCCCTTGAGACGTCGCCCGGGGCGGATGAGACACCACTGAGCGTCCAAAACAGGTTGTCGTCTGCATCAAACGCCATACCACCACTGACATAGCTGACCAAGGACGCATCTGCGACTGCGGTCTGTAGCGTTGCCTTGCTGGCGAATACCGAAAGCGAGCCAGCGGTATCGACCATGAGGATCTGGTCGGATCGGTCCTCGTAGAAGTACATGTTGCCGGCGGAATCGAAGGCGTTCTCCTCACGCACCTGCAGTTCGGTGAGACCGGTGAGAGCCAAGATATCGGATGACGAAACCAACGTGGTCAACGCTCCGGTGGTCGTGTCTGCGCGGTAGATCGAGTCGGTGGTCTGGTCCAGGAACTGGAGGCTGGAGCCGAGGACCTTGGCACGGCTGCCTGGTGCCATCAGGGTTTCGCCGGTATAGCTCAACCAGTCGGCCGTTGAGACGAGCGTGGTGCGGGTCTGACCGGCGCCGCCGACATCGACGACCTTAGAGATCTCCGAGTCCCAGGTGGGTGTGATGTCACTTTCGATACCGCGCAGGATGAAGAAGCCTGTGCTGCCGTCGAAGGTGTGCGTAGATGCGTGTGTGAAGTTATTCGCCGAGCGTATGTCGGCGATCGACAGAAAGCTGCTGTAGGTTGCGGCGCTGCTCGAAGCCGTGGCTGTCAGCAGGCAGCCCGTGACGAGGGGCAGACAATGAAACCGCATGCCACGGTTATAAAGATTCGCGGATAACATTACATACTCCTATTAACGATAGTCCTGCATTTCACCCGGGCGTATCAGTCGTTGGTTACGGATTGTTGTGTGTCCAAACACAAGCCGAGCCCTGCAACAATGAACCAACGAATACCCCCCCAAACCAATATACTCCCCGTGGTCTTCAGATCAGACGGCCTCGAGGTATTTTATATAATATCCTACCAAGGACCGGTGTCTGCGTCAAAGAAATTTGGCCATAATTACTTTGTTATAACATGCTTTAATGCGCTTCCCGCCAGTGGAAGTATCGCTGTAGTTGGTCCGGGCTCAATGACGGGTCAGACCGCAGCAGGTCTACCAGCCGGCTTGGGGGCAAAGCACCGGTTTCGGCCATTTCAATCCGCCATTCCGTGGCCATTGCGGGGTCCAACAACGCGGCGGCATCGATGACATATAGCCAACTCGACGCGGGGGCCTGGGGCATGAACGACTCGGCGGCTTGCAGGGATGCCTGGGCTAGTGCATCAAGCCCACGCTCGTACGCGGCTGACGCCAGCAGGCTGGCCAATGCCAATCGGTTTCTTTCCCCCCCCGCCACCGGCTGGGACGGGTCCTTGAGTCGATCAAGCAAGAGGTTTCCCAAGCGTTGAGCATCGCGCTGATCCAATGTCTTAAGCAGCGGTTCGGGATCGGCGGGCAACGATCGGATCGGCTCCCGGGCCAAGAGTGTGGTGAGTCCTTCACTTGCTTTGCTCCAGTCTCCGAGGCTGGATGCCAAACGTACTTGCATCCTGATGAGGCTGTCCGATTGGCTGCCGAACGATATTGGGTTGTACCAATGAACAAGCTGTGTTTGAAGTTGTTGTTGCTGTTCGGTGGGCCAGGCTAAGACGGTATCCCCGAGGACGTGCGTCAGCAGCGAAGAGGGTGGCGTAAATGGCGTCGGTTGCAACAGGCGCGTGAGCGACGCCGGCTGGGCCACGGCTGGCGCGGGCTCCCGGGACGTGGTGATCCCGACTGCTCGACGAGCGATAAGCCAGCGCTGCAGGGTCGGTTTCCAGCCGGGCTTGTCCAGGGGCAAAATGTCGATGAGCTGGGCCACCTCGTCATCGCTTGGGCCTTGATGCGGTTGACCAAGCCAGCCCGAGAGCACTGTAATAACTGAATCGTCCGATTCCTGCTGCCGATGAGCCAACGCGAGCAGCAGGCGCATGTCGATGCTATCGAGTTGCTCACCGTCCCGGGCCCGCTTTGCCAGGGCAAGGCTTCTCGATTCAGCGAGGCCCGAGGCAACCAGAGCATCCGCAAGGCCGTCGATTAAGCCCGGTACGTCGTTTCGGTCAGCCGCCGCGGTTCTCAGACGAGCCTCTAACAGCTGCCCGGCACTCGGTAGCCCGGCCAGTTCTTCCCATAAAGTGTTGCGGTCACGGAGGCCCTTGCCGGCGGTGATGCGGTAACCTGTCAGACCTCCGGGCGGTTGCGTCAGCAATATCCGGGGCGAGTAGAACCGCCGCTCTAAACGTGTCTGGTTAAAGAACTGGAGTAAACGCAGCCTGACTGCTTCGTCCTGGCCCAATACCGCGCGCAGCGGCAAAGACGCGATGGCACCTAGGGTTCTTTCATCAATTGTTGCGATGTCTAGGGCCCTTCGCGGGGCATCGAGTTGACGCAACGCCTCGCTGAATGGCCGCACCGTTCGCTCCTGAACCACCGATCGATCGGTGCGGTAGGGCCAGAGCAATTCTACCAAGGCCACATAATGCCGGCGTTCGAAGAGCAGGTCGACCGTCCAGTTGCGCACGACGGGTTCGCCGGGCGTGCGTGCGAAGGCTTCCGTCGCCAGTTCGACAGCGGGTGTATCCATCCCCACGCCGGCCGCGGCCATGCTTGCCATCAAGAGCTCGTTGCCCCGGGTCAATCCCTGTCGACGACGATCGGCTAGGTCCGCCAACCATTCTTGCACGTGCGCGGGCTTGAGCAGTGTCTGTGCATCTGTCGCGAGGTAGACCTGGTCGGTGGTCAGCACGGTCTGCTCGGAAAGCAACTCGAGGGCCGATCGTGTAAGGCGGCTGGCGCGATCGAGCTGCTCCTCACCACCGGCGTTGTATAGGGCTTTGGCGAGCAACGCCAGCACGGCCGGCTGATCGGGTTGCTCTTCCAAGAGCGAATCGAGCATGGCAACGGCCAACGCCGCTGTCGCGGTGTTTTCGCACCACGCGCCTCGCTGCAGCACGATGTAAGGCCGGAAGGCATCGATTCTCGGATTAGGTGTCTTTGATACCAGTTCATCCAGAACCGATTGCAACGGGGACTGGGGCGTACTGGACAGTCCTGCCGCGACAGCGCGCAGGAGCAGCCAGCGCTCATCCTGATCACGCCGTTTCCAGGCCAACAGCAATGCGGACGAAGCGTCCTCCGCGCTTAGTAGATTCATCACCGCCACCACGGTTTCGGAGTCGACCCCATCTCGATCCGCCAAGTTGATCGCGCGGTCCACGAGTTTACCGGACAGCGGTTCGGGTAGTTGGGTCCACGCGTGAATACGCAAGTGCAGTAGCTGTAGTGCGGGGTCGTCATCCTGCTCGCAGATCATGTCGAGCCGGTCAATCACCCAACGTTGATCGGTGTAGTCCATGGCGTGCCAACCAAGGGGCATCAACTGCTGTGTGACACGCAGTACATGCTCGGGCTCATCCAGTTCGAATGCCTGCTCAAGTCCAAGACGTATAGCCTTGGCTGTCAGGTCAACCCGATCGATTGCGACACCGAGGGCTGACGCCCGCGCCGCTAGCTCAGGTGGCCACTGCGATTCTGCTGCTAGGGCGCTAACCAACCTCCTCGCAGCCTCGTCCAGGTCGCCTCGCTTCAGGAACAACTCAGCCGAGTCGACCAGTGATTGTGTTTCCTGCTCATCTGACGCTAAGAGCGTGGGGTGGAATGCGCGATGCATCTTGGTGATTCGCTGATGCAGCGTCTGGTCGGCCTGAAAAGTAGCTGTCAATTGCTCGTCAATCACTCGGGATGAATCTTGTAACTGTGTGGTCAACGCTGCGTAACGCAACGCTTCGGCGGCGTACATCCATCGAGGGAATTGCTGGGCGTTGTCGTCTGATTCGGCGAGCGGGCGAGATTCACCGGCGGCTCGTTCTGCCAGTTCGTGAAGTTGCTGGATCATCTCGGTCTGGGCGTTGTGATCGAATGCTGTGAAGATGAGCCCTTCGAGGCATGGGCCGAAGTACGTCTGGGTCTCGCCGATATCGCTGGCCACACGCTGACGTCGTACTGCCAAAAGATCGGCTAGCGGCTCATCGGCGGAGCGCAGCGGCATGCGGTTCAGCATGACTTCGATCGCAGATAGGTAGCATTGACGAGCACGCTCCCACTGGTTGAGCTGTCCGTAGACCGAGGCCTGGCGGTACAGCAGACCCACGTCGTCGGGACGCGTGAGCAACAGTTCGTCGAGTAATCGGGCAGCCACTCTTGGCCGGAGCGCTCTTTCGTACCGCTCGGCCACCTGTGGTACGACGACTCCGCGCTCGCCGAATTGCACCGCTCGTTGGAATGCGCGGTCAGCGCTTTGGGTTTGCCCCTGGTCCAACAGCATGTCGCCCAAGCCGATCATGACCTCCGGGGGCACGGCGTGTCCGGTGGCGACCAGTAACTGCCCGTAGACACCGGCCGTTTCGATCTGCCCCAGTGCCGTGGCTCGCTCGACTGACTCGCGCAGGAGGATGACGGTGCGGTCACCTTCGGCCAGCAGCATCGGGTCCATCCATGACAGCGCGGTATCCCCGTCGCCAAGCGCCTCGGCCAGGTCGATCGCTACCCTTGTGAGATAGGCACGCTCCGGGTATGCCGCTGCTCGAAGTATCGCGCGACGCAACGCCGCCTCAAGCACAGAACGTGAGGCGTCGAGATTAAGAAGGCCGTCCACAGCAACAAGGAAGAGGTCGTCGTCTTCGGCACGCTCGACAAGGCGTAGCAGACTCGCCGTCGCCTGATCTGTGAGCCTTGCATCGCGCATCGCCTGCGCCCACAGTAGCCAGAGTTCGACGTGCTGTGAGTCGTTCAGCAATGTCAACCGGTATTGGTCGGCGGCGGCCAGGCTGTTACCGAGCATCGCATGGACCCCGGCTGACAATTCGTCGAAGTGTGCCTGCGGCATATCCTGCGAATCTCGCATCGCTTCGATCGCAACCTCGGCCGCGGTCAGGTCACCGCGCTCCGCCGCGAGGACGGCGCGTTGCTGCCAGGAATCGATCGCGTTGTCGGGGTCCAGCGCAATTAAATCGTCCAGCACTGCATCCGCCAGACCCAGGCGGCCGGTTCTCAGGTAGAGTTGGGCGAGGTGCCGCTTGGCGTTGAGTTGATCCCCGTCCGCACTATGGGAGGCCATAAGTAATACCGAGGCCGAGATGGGATCGTCGATCCTCATGTACATATCGACGAGCATGCCGACGGCCTCTTCGTCCGAGGCGTTCTCGCTGATGCGTTGTTCCATTTCGATCGCGAGTGTCCCCAACTCGCCTTGGCGAGCGGACAGCTCAAGCATCTGCTGCTGGGCACGCTGACGCATCGCCAGCGTGCTTCCTTCCTGCCACAGTTGCCGCCATAGTTCCAGTGCCTCGGTTTCCTGTCGTTGCTGCTCCAACAGCCAGGCGAGATAGGCTGTGAGAGCCTCATGATCCAGCGGTCCGCCGTGGTCATTAATCCACCCCTGGAGCTGTTCGATCGCCATGTCGGGGCGGCCGATCTCATTAAATGCCTGGGCTACGCGTCGAGCGATGGCACCACTCTCCGCCAATTCGGCCGTCTCGGTGAGTACCGCGACGGCGTCGGTGGTGCGTCCACGCTCCGCCATGTGCGTGCCACGCCACAACCCGGCTTCAAACGCGTGCTTACCGTCTTGGTTGCCGGCGCTTTCGGCGATCTGAAGTGCAAGCTCATACAAACCGACTTCGTCGGCGGCGTCCGCGCACCAGAGTTGCCGTGACACATCCGTCGCTTCAGCGGCTGCGATTGTCAGTGCCCGCTCTGCGCCCTGCCGATCACCCTGGAGCATGAGCACCTGTCCGAGGCTGGCACCCCAGACGCCCTGGTCATCTTGCGTGGCCAAAGAGCGCAGCGCTTCCACGGCGGCGTCACCCGTGCTGGTGTCCATGGCTGCTGACAGCAGCTCCCGACGAAGCATCGATACATCGAACTCGGGAGCCGTCGGTTGCCGTAATGAAGCGGCATCCGCAGCCAGTCGCACCGCTTCGATCGGCTGGTCGGTTTGGCGCAGCAGTGTCATCAACGGCCAGAAGCGCGACGCCGGGATGGGCCGGTCGTCCAACCACCGTTTTGCCAGAGCCGCTTCCTCACCGGACTCGACGGCTAAACGGAACTGCATCAACGCGATCGTGCGGCGCTGTGATGTCCGGGATACGATCTGCTCGGCTTCATTGAGCGAGGCGAGTGCATCCGTGACCTTCCCCGCTCGTCGCTGCTGCTCAGCCAAAGTCAACAGGTCCAGTACAGTTGGCGACTCCAATGCCGTTAACTTATGAGCCGCCTCATGTGGTTGTCCCAGCAACACCGCGTAGTGACCGAGCCAGCGTCTTGTCGGGTCATCGACGGGGGCATCGATGACATCGCCGGTATGTAAGGCTGAGTCGTGCGGCACCGTAGACAACAGATTAAGGCGTAGTTGTAAACCCGTCCTGTGTGACGACGGCGCTCGCGCCAGTGCTTCCTGCAAGACTTGCCTTGCTTCGGCCAACTGCCCCTGTGATTCGAGATGCCGGGCGAGCGTGGCCAGTTCAACCGCGCCCGCCTGGCCGGCTGCGCGTGCCGACTGTCCAAGGTCGATACCACGTTGAGTAAGACCCGCCTCATCAGCTAATGCGAACGCCAAGCGCCAGCGTCCCTGCTCAGCCAGCACATGAATCTGCGTATCGACGTCCCTGCCGTCACGGATTGCTTCGGCAAGCAGATGTTGTGCATCATCCACAGCCTGCGCGGACGCTTCCAGGCCGGATGGGTCCTTCGGCGAGGCGTTCACACTCTGTACTACCACAAGCGGCAACACCATTAGCAGGGCTGCGGTTTTCCGGGCATCCATAACGACGGGTGTTCGCAGGTTACGTATTGATCCACCGAACCGCCGCAGGACCAGTTCAGCGAGTACGCCGATCCATGCCAAGATCATGAGCCAGCCGCTGGGATCAACCACGTGCCAGGCGGGGGACGCTTGTGCTGGGACAACTGCAGCCTCCACTTCCGACGATGACGCTATGCCTACATTCCGATCAGGCATCCTGTTTTCGAACGAAGCGGCGGTTTGCCCAAGGACGATCCCTTCGCTCGTCACTGCCCTGAGCGTCACGGCATCCCGATCGGAGGCCAGTAGCCGGGCATTCCATCGGCCAAACCCGATCGGATCAGCCTCGGCCTTACTGACGATGTCGCCTGAAGCGTCCAGACACTGCAACGTAATCACCTCGTCACGAGGCGCATTGCCTGATCCGACCCATCGCAGATCACAGAGCAAGCCTTGCTCAACCGCAGCCGAACGGATGGTGATCCGGCGATCCACTCCTGCAGCCGCCAACGACAGCATCCACTGGCGCATCCAACGTGCGGCGCTTGCGTCTTTCAAAACCTCTGCGTCTGCGGTCCCGGTCAAGGAAGCGGCCCATACGCCGGCTCGTCCCCGCCCATACTGCCACCAGACGGCCAAGGATTCGCCGCCGTCCGCCGCGGCAACGGTGTGGCTTGTCGGCTTGGCGTCGATACGGTGGTACCCCCCCACATCCAGTTCCGTTGCGGTATCTTTGATCGCCGATGTCACATTCCACATCAACGTGCGTGAGGGTGTATCCGCGAACGGGCTATGACGCTGTTCGTCGACCTGTTTGAAGACGATCTCGGGGAGCTGAAAACGGTCCGGTGCCTGGTAGGACCGGCCCCCGCCCCACTGCGCCAGCGAGGTGAGAAAACGCGAGTGCTGGGCCGGTCCGACCAGCACGGTGGATGTGGTGATGCCGGCCTTGCGCATGCGTTCGATCTTTTCACGGAACGGGCCGGTCTCCACGCCGCCGTCTGTCAGGATCAGGACGTGCTTGAACCTGGCGCGGAGGTTGAGGAGCGCGTAGTATGCTTCGTCGATGGCAGGCAGGATGATAGTGCCGCCGCCGGCGGTCAGTCGGTGAAGGCCGCGTCGGATTTCGATTTGATTGGATGCCGATTGCAGAGGCGCGGCCCATCGGCGCGAGCCATAGAACTCCACGATGCCGACGCGGTCGTGCGGCATCAGACGCCGGATCGAGAACTCCGCAACCTGCTTGGCCAGGGGCATACGGGCACCGCCCATGCTTCCGCTGGTGTCGATGATGATGACCAGTGCGACGCTGGGGTCACGCTGTTCCATCGTTTGCCTGCCACGTGCCGGCAATGCCTGTGCCAACGGGTCGGTCGCTTGCGGCAGTCCCGTCGGCGATGCCAATGCCAGCAGGCCCATGCCGCGATTCACAGCGTCCGACAAAACACCCGACGCTTGAGGATATGACCCGCTTAGCGTGATGGCGAGTTGATACCTGCTAATCGTTTGGGCGTCGACATCGCCTGAAAGTAAAGGCGTAACCTCGGCACCGGCACCCCACAGACGACGCAGGCGGGCCGTTGTCGCGGTTACTTCATCGGACCGGTCCGACGTGCCGATGACGGCGATCTGCAACGGCCGGTCAACCCGGATCGCTGTCGTGGTGCTTACGCCCGGTTCGCCGTCAGCATCGATCAGGGTTGCGGTGAGTTGGTGCAACCCGGCCTGCTCGGGTGCGATGAGTGGGATGCGGGAATCTCGCTGGTCTTTATCGAGCGCAGCGGTTTGCCAGGTATTGCCTTGGTCGAGGGTTAATCGTATCTGGTTCGCTTCGCCATCGGCGGTGTAGACTCGAGCTGTGGCGATAAACTCGGCGCCGGGCAGGACATTACCCGGCGCTTGCAGTATAAGCCTAGCCGAAGGTTCAACCTTTGTACCGTATCCGTGCAACGCGACGTCGGCGGCTGCCATGCGATCACGAGAAAGGTCCAGATCATTCAAGTATTCATGGGGTATCCAGAGCTCAGCTGAACCTGGCGCCAGCATTGCCGAGGCTAGTGATACGGCCGACTCGACATGACGACGGTTATCGGGTTGATCGGTGATGTCACGGGGTGCTGCGGGCCAGGGCCATTGAGGTGACGATTCGATATTTGGCCCCGTGGGCGTTTGCCGAATCACTGTCTCTACACCATCGATAGGTGCGGCTTGATCATCGGTATGGATTACGGCTCGTTGCATCGACGGGTCCGCGGTGATCCAACGCAGGCCCGCAGCAGTCAGTGATAGCGTGATGACTACCGCGAGGCGTAGTATCAATGACCCGAGACCCGAGGCTGACCAACGCCGCACCGCCCCACCGCGCCACCACCAGGTGACGACGGGCACGCTCAGCAAGAGCAGCAATAGCCAGGCTGGGTCTGCGAACCACATATCAGGCGATCCTCCCGCGTTCAAACAACCACCAACTCAAGAGGATCAATCCGATGGTAGACGCCATCAACACGGCGCGTCCCCGCACACGCCAGCCTTTGGGCGCAATCGAGCGTGTATCGTCATCGCCTGTTGCCCCGAGCAGGTTCGAGACCGATGCTGATCCAGGGGCCGCCAGCCACGCTGTCGTGTTGGCTTGAGATTGTTCTTGCAGCCAAGGCAGGTCATCCGGGCCGCATTCAGCCGATACGGTGGCCGGTTCTGGGGGTATATGTAAAGCCCGCGTCACCGCTCTTGACACCATGACCGCGAATCCCCCGCTGGCTGCCGCCGATGTCTGTGATGAGAACCAAACACCATCCAGCACGATGCGCGGTACGTCGTCATTCATTGCCAGCCAGGTTACCGGGCGGTCCCCCGCAATAATCATTGGTTCGTAGTCCGGGCTGGTGGCTACGGCGTCATCGCTGGTGTGGGGCAGCAGCACACCATCGAAGTTGATGTCGTCCAGCGATCCCACTGCGTGAACCGGGACCAGCGTTGGATCTGTAGAACCGCCAACATCGTTCTGAACAACCTGAATCAATCCAGCCTGTGCTGTCCCGGCATCATCTTCCAGCCTTAGCTCGACATGCCCGGGTGATATTGGTGACGTAGGTTCTTCAAGAACACACCCAGCGGTTTCAAGTGCGACAAGCAGTGCTTCGGGCACCTCCGAGCCTGGCTGAACGATCACCTGGCGTCTTGCCGGCAGGTTAAGTTGCATTTGATCGTCAACTGCTAACGAATCATCAGGTCCTTCGACAACGATGCTCAGGGCCTGACCTAGAGCTGCGATATCGAAGTGCTGGACAAGACGTGATGAGCCGGCAGGTTGAGCGATGGTACGGTGTGCCAGTTCTCTGCCGTCCCTGGTGTCGAATAATCGCAATTGGACATCCCCGGCCTCTTGCAACCACGCACCGACTCGCACAGTCAACTTGCCCTGCACACTCAGGGGTAGATCACTGCGCCAAGTGACGCCGGTGATGGCGGTATTACTCCGGGGCGATCCCACTTGAACATACCGAATGTCGTCAGGCATATTCAGTGCATTCGCGGCATCGCGCCAGCGCTCGGCGGTGCACGTAACCACGACGATGTCGGCGTCGCCCATGGCTCTCGATAGGGTGTCGGCCAGTTGCAGTGATGGGCCTGACGCGGCTACGGAGGTTGATGGCAATTCTGCCAGTCGCCGCAGCCCACGGCCATCGGTATGGCCTGGCGCCTGCAACAAACGCGGGAACGGCGCGGCGGCGATCACCGCGACGGCGGATTCGTCGGGCGGGGCCAGTTGCTGTACGGCTTGATCAAATGACTCAGTTGCTGTGAACGGCAGACCGTTATCGATCAGGAGAACGACGGGCTGCACTCGGGAACTCATCCATACCGGGGCAAGGATGGCTAATGCACCTAACAGCAAGGCTATAAACAGCAGCAGCAGGCTCAACCACTGCGAGGGGCGACCCCCCAATCGGCCGCCATGGACCACGTTGCCGGCCTCTTGCCAGAACATTGAGGTGACCATTTTCACGCGACGTGGTCGTGGACGCAGCAGGTGCACCAGTACCAATGCGCCACCGGCCACACAGGTGAACACGAGCGCCCAGGCCCAGGGGATCCCGGTCCAGATCCACATCATCTCACCCCCGGTACGGCGGTACCGAGCAGTAGCGCGCCTGATGGCCCCAAAGCGCCGAGTTGCTCAATGACCGGAAGGTCGGCATCGATCGACAAACGCCGGCCGGCCGCGGAGGATGCTGCCTGTTCCAGTGCCTGGTCGAAGCGGTTGTACGCGTCAAGGTATGCCGCCTCGGTACGGCTTGTGATCACCACGCGCTGCAGGTGACTGGTTTCGCAGTCTTCGATCTCCATCGCGCCGCTGAGGGAAGGTTGACGATCGGTGTGGCGGGTGAGCTGGATCAGTGCGGGCAGGTGGCCGGTGCGTTTGAGTGCGGGGGCCCAGTCATCAACACCGGCGGGATCGAAAAAGTCAGAGATCACCACCAGCAGACACCGCGGCCGGTGTTCGCGTCGGATCGCTTCAAACACATCGGCGAGGTTGCTGTGGGATGTTTCCTGCGCCTTCCAAGCGACTACTTGGCTAGCTAAGCCAGCCAAGCGTAGCCGAGATTCGGCGACCGTGGCCGGCGTAAGCAACCGGCCGTCCGCGAAAGACTGAACGGTGACCCGGTTCAACTCCTCAACCCCGGCCGCGGCCAAGGCCACGGCGACCTGTTTGGCGGCGTTGAGGCGCGGGGGTGATTCGAAACCCATGGAGCCGCTACAGTCGACGAGAATATGCAGCCCCAATTGACGATGCTCGTCGTAGAGACGGACGAACAACTTGCCGCTTCGGCGGTACAGAGGCCAATCGATCCGTCGGGGATCATCGCCACAGACGTACGGCCGGCGGTCACGATAGTCCAGCCCCGATCCCGGACGGGGTGTGGGGGTTTCTGCGTGTTTGAGGAGCGGGGCGACGTTCGGTGCACGCAAGCGCAGCCTGCTGGCGGCGGCCAGGAATCTTTCATCGATCACCGGATCGCTAGTCATCGAACGAGCTTTCTTTCACGACATGCAATAACTGTCCGAGCATCGTGTCGATGTCGAGCCCGTCGGCCTGGGCTTCGAAGCGCAGCAGGATGCGGTGCCGGAGGACCGGGATGGCCACCTTGCGCAGGTCGTCGGCGGACACGGCGTATCGCCCGTCGAGTAGCGCCTGCACCTTGCCCAGCAGCAGCAGCGACTGGCCGGCGCGCGGGCTTGCGCCCATGCGGACGTGCCGGTTGATCTGTTCGTCGGCATAAGGCGATCCGGGTTGCGTAGCCATGACCAGTCGTGTGGCGTACTGAAAGATCTGGTCGCTGACGGCGACCTGGCGTACGGTATGACGCATCGACATGACCTCTTCGGCAGAGCAGGTCCGCTGGACGGTGGGCGGTGTGTCGCCGGTCGTGCGCTGGAGTATCGAAGCGTACTCATCCTCTCCGGGGTAACCGACAAGCAACTTCACCATGAACCGGTCGAGTTGGGCTTCGGGCAGTGGGTACGTACCTTCCTGCTCGATGGGGTTCTGCGTTGCCAAGACCATGAAGGGTTCGGGCAGATCGAGTGTCTCTCGGCCTAGGGACACTTGGCGCTCCTGCATGGCCTGGAGTAATGCAGACTGGGTCTTCGGTGTTGCCCGGTTGATCTCGTCGGCCAGCAGCAGGTTGGCTACGATGGGTCCTGGCTCGATCCGCAGTTCAACCCCACCGCTGGGTTTTTCGAACAGCGCATGCGTGCCCGTGAGGTCGGTCGGCATCAGGTCCGGGGTGAACTGGACCCGTGAGAAACTCAGATCGATCACCTCGCCTAGCGTGCGTACAAGCAGAGTCTTGCCTAGACCGGGCACACCCTCGATTAGTACGTGACCGTCTGCCGTCAGTGTGGATAGCACGAACCGTACCAATTCGCGGTGCCCGACGAAGACCTTGGCTATCTCAGATTCCATGGCGGTAAAACGCTTGGCGAACTGCTCGACCTGCCGGGCGGCGTCTTCCGCGGCGGATTTGCTGTCTGCATGCGTGGGCGGTGGGATGTTGCTCATGTCGGTAATCTTAACGGATCGGGTTGTCGGTTGTTTCACGGCGCAACGTTGTCAGGTATTCGCTGACAAAGCGTGCTTCGCGTTCGTCCCATCCCCGGGTTCCGATCTCCCATACGGCGTCGTTATTAACGGGGTCTGCTGTGTCGATGAGGCCGGCATCCTGCTGTGACGGGGTGACTCGGCGGAAGCTCCGCTGCACCGGCCCGGGACGCGACTGGCCTTCGACCAGTTCCGGCATCGGGACACCCAACAACATGGCCGCCGTCCCGCGTGACTTCTTGATCGGTGTGGGTCCGCCGCGCCCGGCACCCGGCGGGCCCTTCGGTCCACTGATACCAAGTTGGCGCGAGGGTGCCACGTTGCGGTCGCGCGCCGCGGGCTGCGCACCGCCACGCTGTTGCTGCTGCTCAACCTCATCGTCCTCGGGTTGATCCGATTGCGTTTCATCCGCAGCGACCTGAGAAGACGACGCGGTTCTGATGTTCTTGTTCCAGCTGTGCTTCACACTGAACGAGGCACCGCCGCTGCGGCCGGTGCCTGAAGGCATTGCGTTCTCCGACGGTGTGCCGACTTGCCGGCTCCCCTTTGAAGTGGTCGACGGTGGTTGGCTTGAAGGTTTCTTCGAATCGGCTGGGTTGTTCATAGCTGGGTCGGTCATGCGCTCGCCCCCCGCGGATGGTGTGGTCGCGTTACCGCCGGCCACAGCATTCGCGGCGCTGGACCGCCCGGGTGTGGCCTGTTCATGCTGCTCGGTGCGATCGGGTGATGGGGCTGATGCGGAACGTGCCGATTCGACGCCTTGCTCAATAGAGCGATTGGTGATCGTGCGTTTTGACGTGTCCGTGCGTAGCTGCGGTGAATCGGCGTGCGTGTCGTTCGTCAGCATCGCAATAGTATGATTGGTTGGCGTGGTATCTTTCGATGTGTCCAGAGACTGTGGAATCATGGGTATGAACAGCATCAGCACCGCAACCAGCATCGCTGCGGCCCCCTGCCGCCATGGCCAGACGATCGGTTCGGCCGGCAATTGCGCTCCTGCCAAGCCCGTCAATGCGACTCGGCCGTCATGAATCGCCGCACGCTCGAAAACACCGGTTGCGCCTCGGTGTTCAAAGCACAATCCTGTTGCGATCCTGTTCCGTGTTGCGCCACGCATGTCCAGGGTTTCGGCAACATGCGATAAGGTCGGCGCCTTGAAAAGCCGAGTCAGACTCCAGGCCGTCCAGCATAGAACCGAGACGATTACCACGGCTGCGCCGAACTGTGGGTCGGCCAACATGCCGATGAGCACGCCGACCGGTACGCTCCAGATCAACACAGGGATGGCGCGGATCGCTCGACGCAAGGTCCATTCACGGCCTAATGCGCGCCGCCAGGGTTGTAGCGCCGTCGCGATTCTGGGTCCGGCGTCACTGGATGGTATCGACGTATTCGCCTGTGGCGGATCAGGCGTCACGGGGCTTACCTTTCATCTGGCGCGTTCCACTGCTTCCATCCTAAACACCGGCCATCCGGTGATTCCCACACCACAAGGATCGCCGTTAATGACGTGTCAATCAAGTTTGGCTCAAACGGATACTTCTTTCCCCGCCACTGCCTGAGTAGGGTCAATCGGCGATGCTGCTGTTTGTTGAGTTCATCGCGTGTGACTATCCACTCGATCGGTTCGGTCGATTCAGATGGCCGTGTGGACAATGGTAGCTGGATGGTTTCAACGTCTCGTACCGGCCAGTCGTGGAATATCGCTTTAGATTCGCTGGGCCAAAATATCAAGCGTTCAATGAGCCACAGCCGCAACTGCCCTTCAAGCGGCGTCTGATGATTCGCCGCACGGAGGGTCACGCGGATCTCATCGGGTGCTGGTTCGAAGTCGGCTTGAAGCCATGAGAGATCGTCGGGGCCGTTGTGGCCTTGAGTTGCGGCAACGGCGTCGATTAAAGCATCGAGCCACATGTCATCTCTCACATCATGTGGTATCTGAACAACCTGGCCATTAATCGCAACCGCCGGCATATGGTTGATCCCTAATTCTTTTGCACGCTCGACCGATGCGGCGCGGGCCAACGGTTCCTCAAAGTGGTGCGTCATGAGGCCAAAGCGGGGAAACATCTGCGGCACCGCCGTCCAGGCGCGTAGTATCTGTTCGGAAGCGGGATGGTCGGCCTCCACGAACAGTTCGATCAGCGGGCGTGTACCCGCGCTGAGCTGTTCAGCGGAGGGCGGCCGACGTCGCAATGCATCAACCTGTCCTTCAAGCAGCATCTGCATCTGTAGACTGGAGAACCGCACACGCAACTCGGGGTCATTGGTCAAGCGTCCCAGGCCGCGCAGCGCGCCGATAGGTGGGTTGTCGTCGAGGGCGCTTTGGGCATAACGTGCCCAAGCGCGCAAAGGCTGATCGGTCACTTCGTACAGACGGCCGAGCCAGAAGTTCACGTATGGATCGTGGGGCAACCCGAAACGCGCGGCAATCAAGCCTCGACGGGCCTCGTCGTGATCGCCGCGTAAGAGTGCGATAAGCCCTCTGCGCGCAGCGATATGGTGCACCGCGACGGCGTCCGGGTCTTTCGAAGCCGACGGTTGGGCCACGTCCAACGCCGCCTCGGCAGCATCGTAGGCGAGGGGTGTATCGTCCTCACGTGAGATCGCGTCATCGGCGACGCGCACCAGCGCCATCGCGCGGCGCTGCTCCGGCAAGCTGTGCGCAAGCAATTCGAACGCTCGTGCGGCTGCGTCGACGTCCAGTGGTCGGGCGTCAAGTCGCATCCTGACCAGCATCTCACTGGCGGATGCGATCTGTGACTGTGGCAGCCCGTCACGCAGCAACGCTTCCACTAAATCGGCATCTCCACGCGCTCTCGCTGACAAGTAGTCTCGCACCGCCTTCGAGACCTCAGGCTCCACTTGCGGGATCAGCAGCAACCGCTGGTTGGGTACATCGATCACCACGAGCATCTTGCGCAGCAGGTCCGCTCCGATGTTGATGTCGGGTTTCGGGTCGGGCAATTCGCTGAAGTCACTGGGTTCGAAAATCGTGTAATCGGCCAGGTTCAAGCCCCCGACTTCAAACGTGGGCAGATCGCCACTAGGGAAGCCGAGGCCCTCGGCGGTGTTCGCGTTGATGCGGGTCGTACGCTCACCGCTGGCAAGTCGGACACGTAATGGCCGGCCGTCGGGGCCAAGCGCGGTCACCCAGTAGCCGTACGCCTCGGCGTCGAATTGGATGACTTCCGATGCGCCTGGTTCGTCTGCGGCTTGTGTAAAAATGCCGGGCTCCTGCCCGTAGATGACTTCTCCGTCGGCCAGTGCCAGCGTCGTCACCCCGTGGAACGCAGGCAATCCCAGCACGACCGCAGCGGGGATCTCATCGAGCGCCTCCGCGTTCCTGGAACTGAATTGCTCGATTGGTTCTATCTCGGCGGAAACCGCGGTCAACGCCGGCCAAGCGACGTCCTGCTCGGTAAAAGTGATCCACAGCGTCCCTTCCTTACCTATGCCAAGCGCCGCAGCGGTGCGCGGATGCACCAGTGCCGGGGCACGCACGCCGATATCTAGCACCGCATGACTTGGGATGGTTGTCTGCTCACGTGTCAGGTCGACGCGCACGCACGCCAGGCCATCAATCGTGTCTACCTTTAAGACGTCAGCGCTGGCAGATGGAATCCAGCAAGCCACAACACAAACGCACAACCCTGCACACCGAAGAAGATGAGACACCGACATGAAGATGAGCCAAGCAGGATTCGAACCTGCCGTCTCACGCTTATAAGGCAAACGGTTAAAGAGTACGTAAGCTGCCATCAATCAGTATATTAAAACCCATATCAGGCCTTCGCAATACTACGTATTCTCACTCATCAGGCGTATTCTTTCGAGGTAATCCTGGGTCATCTGTCCTGATCAGCATATGTGCTCGAGCTGGTCAGAGCACCGTTCATCACGTAGAAGGTGCTGGCGAATGCCAAGTAGGCCGGGATCAGTTCGTCGATCGTCGTACCGGCAGGCATATTATTTGGACCGGTTCCCCGGCCGGTCAGCTTCCATTCATTGATGACACGGTCGTACGCCGCGCAGCTTTCGGATGTGCCATACTTACTCAGATTAATATCACGGGCATCGATACGGACGCGGAACTGCCCAGAAACTATGTGCAGTAAATACGTCGGAGACTTGTGCTTATGTTGAAGCAAGTGCAACTCAGTTAAGCCATGTGGTTATTACCACTTCTTTCTGGCTTACGAGTTGCACTCCTCGACAAAGTCAGGTTCGCTAAATCGCGGGATCGGAGATGATTACCGTCAATGGGCCCGGCAGGACTTGAACCTGCGACCTCACCGTTATCAGCGGTGCGCTCTGCCAACTGAGCTACGAGCCCGGCGTCGGTTCCCGGGAGGTCCCGGGGCCGGGGAAGAGGGGCATTGTAGCAAACTTTTTCGGCGGGTAAAACCGGGTCTCTTCGGCCGGACAACGGGCGCTTGAGGACCGGGCTCGCGTGTAATGCCCTGGCCGTGCAGGGTTTACTCTGCCGCGATCTCGGTCGTTACGCTGGCCTCCTCCTCGTCCTCATCGGGGGGGATGCTGATGACCTCGACCACGGTGCCCCGGGCGGGATTTGCTTCGCCTTCGAGGACTTCGCAGTAGGAAACCTTCTCGCTGGCCTTGGTGATCTTGATCGTGCCGATCCGTTTGCCCTCGGCCTTCTCGAGGATCTCGCCGGTCTCGGGGTCGATCAGGTCTTCGCCTTCCTCGGTCATCGCCAGGATCATGCCGTTGCGGAAGTTGTACTGCTCGCCGCGATTGATGATGACCCGGCCGTCCTTGACCATCACGACCGTTCCGGTGGATGGGATTTCCTCGAACTGTTTGGCGAAGAACTTGGCGGCCTGGTTGATGCAGTCCTGCGCGGCTTCACCGAGCGGGGTCTTGGCAAACCCTCCGAGGTTCCCGCCGAAGTTTCCTTCGTGGTAGCCGAGGTTGACCGCTGCGCGGCCTGCCTCACCGGTGATACGTTTCTTGGCGACGATCTCGCCGGTGGTGGTGTCGATGAGTTTGGCGATGATCGTGATCTTGGCGTCGGCCTTGGAGCCGCCGATGCTGAAGCCCTTGATGCGTATGCCGCCGTCCCCGCCTGACTCGTTGTATTCGACTTCGGTCATCGCGCCGGTGGCGAGGTACTTGGCCGAGCGCAACTTGCCGGTCTGCGCGGTCTTGGACTTGGCCATGCGTCCGCTGTTCGCCAGGTCCTGCTCATCCATGACGGTGCCGAGGTTCTCGCGTTCGACGAGGATGAATCGGCCTGTATCGAAGAGCGCCGACTCCAGAAGGATGGACATGTTGTAGCCCAGCTCCCACTGGCTGCGGTAGCCGGCGTCGTTGGCGAAGTCCACCACACCCACGGCGTGCTTGATGCCCTTGTACTCGGGCAGGTCCATGTCGGCGTCGCCGTCCTCGACCTTGGTCTTGTCGGTGCCGGTCCCCTTGCGGAACAGGTCCTCCAAACCATCGGCCTGGCTCTGGCATGCGATCGGTCCGAGCGCGGTCACGATTATCAACAATGTCGGCAGTATGCGAAGTGGATTAATCATGGCGACCTCCTAGATAGACATAAAGCCAAAGTGGATTACTTGGTTATGGTATCAAGCGGGTGCGGAAAAGAAAAAGCCCGTGGACGATCAGCGCCCACGGGCATCGTTTTATCTGTCTACACACATGCGCTGCCCGGTCGTAGCCAAGCAACGTGAACAGGTCGGCGGGCACACCATCATCCGCCGGGGGTGCTCTGGGCGACGGTGTCCGCGTCGTCCTTGACCGGGGCGCCGCCGAGTTCTGCGATCAGGCGGACGGCCTTGACCTGGCCCTGCCGGGCGTAGTCGATTGCCTCGCCGAGGATCCGGGCGGCCTCCTGATCGGCGTGGAAGCCCATGGAGTTTTCAGCGGCGATGTAGTCCAGACGCCACTCGGCCTTGCGGTGGTCGTCACGCAGCGGGGCCAGTTGCTCGTCGGTCGCGCCGGCGTCCTGGGCGGTGACAATCGCGTCGATCAGGTCCAGTGTCGCGGTCTGCCCACGGACCATGAGTTTGCGTGTGCGGTCCTGGATCGTTTCGGCCCGTGCCTTGATTTCGTCTTCGGACACGTTGTGGCAGGTCTGGCAGGCGCGGGCGGTATTCAGCAGCGGGCTGCGGACGTGGTGGTCGCTGATCTTGATGGCACCTTCACGTTTGTAGGGCATGTGGCAGTCGGCGCAGGACACGCCGGCGCGGGCGTGGATGCCCTGGCTCCACAGCTCGAACTCGGGGTGCTGGGCCTTGAGCATCGGGGAGCCGGCGTGCTTGTGCGTCCAGTCCTTGAAGTTCTCGTCGTCGTAGTACTTCTCGACCTGCTCCATCTTCAGGCCGTTGTGCCAGGGGTAGGTCAGCAGCTTGCCTTCGCCCTTGAAGTAGTACTCGACATGGCACTGGGCGCAGGCGAGTGAACGCATCTCCTGACGGCTCGCCATCGTGTTGGGCTCATACGGCTCGGAACGGTCGCCCTTGCGCCAACGTTCGATACTGGGAAGGTGCGGGGCCGGGTCGTCGCTCTTGGCGAATGCGCGGATGCCGTTGATAAACGCCGGGCGTGTGACACGCAGGTGCATGGAGTCCGGATCGTGGCAGTCAATGCAGGCGACAGGGTGCTCGACGAGCTTCGTCGCTTCTTCATAAGGCATGGCGCAGACCACCTCGAAGCCCTTTTGGAGTTGGGCCCGCGCGTCGGCGGAATTGAATGCGTCGGTGATCGTGCCGGGCGCGCCGTTGTCGATGCCGGCCTGCCGGTAGGCGGGGATGTCGGAGGCGTGACAGTGCAGGCAGGCGCCGGGCTGCTTGACCTTATGGACGCGCTCCGTCTCGCGCTGGTCGGAGAGCATGTATGCGTGGCCGCGGTCTTCACGGTAGTCGAAGCTGAAGGCGTAGCCGGCGAATAGCGTCTGCCAGTCGGTGTCTTCTTCCACCCGTTGGAACGCCTCGCTGCCGCCCCACCGCGTCCGCTCGGTATCGACCGTGCGTTTGTAGCTGTCGTACTGCCGGGGGAAGTTCTTGCCCCACTCGGCGGGGTCCACCACGGACTCGTCTAAGTCCACATACTTAAAGACGACCTGCTCGGCCTCACGCTTGTGCTTGGCGATGTTGCTCATCAGGGCCAGCACCAGCACGGTGACGACCGTGGCAAACAGGATGACAACAATGTAGGGCAGCTTGGACCCGCCGGCTTGTCGCGGCGCTGGGGAATCCGAACGGTCAACGGGGGGGGCTTTAGGCATCGTGGTTCTCCTGGTTCACTGCGTCGGGCCGTGTCCGACCGCACGGTGGCAACGCACACAGTCGGCCTCCTCGTGATGAGCCGAGGCGTAAGCCTTGACCATCGAGACGGCCTCCTCGTGGCAATCGATACAGTTCTGGTTAAGCGTGTCCTTGCTGCGCTGGCGCATCTGGATCGGTTCGTGGAAGTTCTCGAGCGTGAAGGCTTTGGAGTGCAGGTAGCCGTTCTCGACTTTCGCGAGGTACTTGCCGACCAGGTCGTGCGGGACGTGGCAGTCGTTGCAGGTCGCGACGGCGTGATGGCTCGCCTTCTGCCAGCCGTCGTACTGATCGTTCATGATGTGACAGTTGGCGCACGCCGCCGGGTTATTCGAGAGGTATGACGCGCCGTCGGCGTAGTAGAAGGTGTATCCCCCCGCCCCACCCATCACGCCCAACGCAACACAAAGGACCAGCCCCCAGACGCTGACGTTCATCCATCGGATCATGGCTCCACACCTCGATCCCCCGCACCCAATTTGAATCCGCCACTAACGCTGTGAAGATATAGATATCCGATTTTTTATCCGCGTGCAAGTATCTATAAAAATATAATTTATCCGCTGATGTTCACTCCGGTGGCCGCCCTACTCGTCCCTGAGTTCGGCGGTGTAGTTCGGGCTTTCCTTGGTGATGTTGATGTCGTGGGGGTGCGACTCGATGAGTGATGCGCCGCTGACCCGGACGAAGCGGGCTTCGGTGCGGAGCGCGTCGATGGTTTGCGTGCCGCAGTAACCCATGCCGGCTTTCAGGCCGCCGACCATCTGATAAACAAAGTCCGACAACGGGCCGCGGTAAGGCACCCGGCCTTCAACGCCCTCGGGCACCATCTTGTCGCGCTTGACGCCGGCCTGTGCGTAGCGGTCGGCTGAGCCCTTCATCATCGCGCCCTGCGAGCCCATGCCGCGGTAGGTCTTGTAGCGCCGGCCCTGATGGATGACCATCTCGCCGGGGGATTCATCGAGCCCTGCGAACAAAGAGCCGAGCATCACGCTGGCTGCACCGGCGGCGATGGCCTTGGTGATGTCGCCGGAGTGTCGCACGCCGCCGTCGGCGATGACGGGGACCCCCAGCGGGTCGGCCACACGGCAGGCGTTGGCCACGGCGGTCAGTTGTGGCACACCCACGCCGGTGACGACGCGCGTCGTGCAGATCGAGCCCGGCCCGATCCCGACCTTCACCGCATCGGCCCCGGCGTCGATCAGGTCGCGCGCGCCCTGCTCGGTCGCGACGTTGCCGGCCACGATGTCGATGTCGTACTTCGCTTTCACGGCTCGGACCGTTTCGATGACGTTCGAGCTGTGCCCGTGCGCGGAATCCACCACGAGGACATCGACCTCGGCCTTGATCAACTCGTCTACACGGTCGAGCTGGTGCACGCCCACCGCGGCACCGACTCGCAGCCGGCCGCGGTCGTCCCGGCAGGCGAGCGGGAACTGGCTGAGCTTCTCGATATCGCGCATCGTGATCAGGCCGGTCAGCTTCATGCCGTCATCAACCAGCAGCAGCTTCTCGACCTTGTTCTTGTTGAGTATGGCGTGGGCCTGTTCGAGGTTGGTGTCGGGCGACCCGGTCACGAGCGGTTCGCTGGTCATCACCTCGTGGATCGGCTTGTCGTCCTCGGAGAGGAACATCATGTCCCGGCGTGTGATGATGCCGACGACCCGGCCGCTTGTCTTGCCGTCGTCTGTGATGGGCACGCCGGAGATGTTCTGCTCGGCCATGAGCTGCCGGGCCTGGCTGGAGGGTGCGTCGGGCGGGAGCGTGACGGGGTCGGTGATCACACCGTTAGCTGAGCGCTTAACCTTGGTCACCTCGCGGACCTGCTCGTCGATAGAGAGGTTCTTATGGATGAATCCGAGGCCGCCTTCCTGCGCGAGAGCGATGGCAAGCGCGGACTCGGTCACGGTGTCCATCGGGGCCGACAGGAGTGGGATGTTCAGCCGGACGTTGGCGGTGAGCTGGGTGGCGGTGTCCGCCAGGGCGGGGACGACATCGCTGCGGGCGGGGGCGAGCAGGACGTCGTCGAAGGTGATACCGTCGCAGAGTATTTTGGCTTCCATGTACCACTGGTACCGCGAGGCCGACGCGGCGTCAAGGCGGGGCGGAATGCAGATGGGGTCCAAGGCGGGCTTGTGGGGCTGCTAACCAAAAGAAAACCGGCCGCCCCGAAGGACGGCCGGTGTGTCTTGCTATCAGGCCCGAGTTTCAGGCCGATGATTCAGGTTGATTAGTTGCTGGCGACGGAGTTGTCGCCGTTCGGGCTACCTTCTTCATAGCCCGTGCCGAGGTACCCCAACAGGGCGTTGGCTTCTTCGTCCCATCCTGTGCCTGTGCCAGTGCCGGTGGTATTGATGATGTCGAACTCGCCGGAACCTTTGATACGGGTGAACAGGCGGTCCGCCTCGATATTCGGACTGGAGCCGTACTTGGTGTCCAGGCCCACTTCGTCTTCGAACGAGGCGCTGCCGTCACCACGCCCGACACTGCCGGCCCACTCCGCGTCGTCTTCCGACGTGTGGACACTATAGATCTTGTCGTGGTCTCCATTAGTGCTACCAGTGGCAAGGCGTGCACGGTCCGCGACCAAGACGGCTTGGGTGTTGATCGAGTCCTTCCACTCACGGGCACGGCCCGACTGGTTGGGTCGGACCTTGTCGGTCGCGTTGGTGGGGCCAGCACCTTCATGGATGTTAAGGAACGCAAACGAGTAGTTACTTGAATCGACTGCCTGGGAGGTCCATGCGGTCTTGCTCTCAGCAGGGCTGATGGCGTATTCGCCGCTGAAGTTGTTGTTGTTCAACATCAGCCAGTAACGAGCCTCGACGGTTGCGCCATGGTCATCGGTGGGGACATTGTTTTCGTTGGGACCATCGATATCGTACAGGATGTTGCCCTTGCTGTCGGTGCCGGGCATGCGGCCCTTCTGGCCTTGGGCGAAGACGACCAGACCCTGACAGATGCCGCGGACCTGGGTGGTGTTCTTCATCCGACGCGCGGCACGGCGGGCGGCGCCCAGTGCCGGCAGCAGGATGCCGATCAGCAGCGCGATGATGGAGATCACCACGAGTAGCTCGATCAGCGTAAAACCTTTGGATCGCTTAGATCGCTTCATTTCAATCGCTCCTAAAACTATTGTGTTGTGACAAAAAATCACACACGAAACCAAGGTGGAATCTTCGGCATCGTGGTTGATCTTGGAATCGGGGGGCCGTTTCGATCCGTGGCCGGCTAACCGACCGCGGATATGGATAGACGGAGATAATGGCGTATTTGCCCTGCCCGAAGCCTTCAATCCTTACCAATACCGATGGTTCCATAACGGGGTGAACCACTCACCCCTTAACATTTAATTTATCATACCTAGCCATACCAACGCCCGTAGGAAACAGGCACTTATAAAGCTAATTAATTGTAACACAATCCAAGCGGTGGTGAACAGCCCGAAAAACCAAACCTTAATATCATTGTAATTGCATGTATTTGATAGACTTATACTTCTTAGCGTATTGCGGTTGGCCCCAGCCCTACCCACGGGTGTCCCGAGGTATCATGACATCATGCCCGCATCACACAGTGACTATCCACACTTCCCGACCCATCGCCCGAGACGTTTAAGACGGTCGGTGGTGTTGCGCGATGCGCTGGCCGATGTCGTCGTCCAACCAAGTACTTTGATCTACCCGATCTTCGTCGGCGAGCTAAACAACTCCAAGCCCGTCGCATCCATGCCCGGCATCTGCCAGTTGCCTGTCAAAGATGCTGTGCAAACCATCCACGATCTCTGCCGTGACGGGCTGAAGCAGTTCATGCTCTTCGGCGTGACATCGCAAGAGAAGAAAGACGACACCGGCAGCTATGCCGCCGACCCCGATGCACCCGTGAACCGCACACTCAGCGCCGTGCGTGATGCCGGGCTTGAGGTGGTGATGCATGCCGACCTGTGCTTTTGCGAGTACACGAACCACGGTCACTGCGGCGTGCTGACACAGGACAAGTCCACCGTCGATAATGACTGCACACTTGAGAATCTTGCCAGGACCGCGGTCGCGCAAGCCAGGGCCGGGGCCGAGGTCGTGGCACCGTCCGGCATGGTCGACGGGATGGTCGGCACGATCCGTGAGGCGCTCGATCAGGCGGGTCACGAGCAGACGGCCATCCTCAGCTACGCCATCAAGTACGCGTCGAACTTCTACGGCCCGTTCCGTGATGCGGGCGAAGGCGGCATGAAGTTCGGCGACCGCAAGGGCTACCAGATGGACTTCCGACGAAGCCGAGAATGGCGGGCCGAGTTGGATGCCGACCTTGCAGAAGGCGCGGACATGGTGATGGTGAAGCCTGGGATGGCGTGCCTGGACATTGTGAGGCAGGTGCGAGATGCGTGCGATGTGCCGGTGGCGGCTTACCACGTCAGCGGGGAGTACGCGATGCTCCACGCGGCGGCCGAGAAGGGCTGGCTGGACCTCAAAGAGACGGCACTGGAGTCGACCTACGCCATGCGGCGGGCCGGGGCCGATCTGATCGTGACCTACTTTGCCCCGCAGTTATTGAAGTGGCTGTGAATCCCCACCCGGATGATCCAACGGCACGTCATGCGCGGACAGCTTCCGTTTCTCGTCCGTATGCCGGATCACATCGGCTTCATCAACGCCTAATTCCTCGAAGGTCTTCCTGAATCCAACGGCCGTGCCGCATTCAGGGCACCGTGGGACCGACAGGTTGGCAAGGTCATACCCACACCTCGCACATGTACGAGGCGCATCCATCCGGCCTTCTTTTAGCAAACGTCTCCTGACACGCCATGCGGAGATCAGTGTGGCCAGGAAAAGCAAAAAAAGGACGGCGTACCAGAACCGCTCGTCAACGAATATCAAGAGGAAGTCCATGGCGGCCACTCACATCGAAGCTTACCCGATCCCGTACTCGTCCCACCGCCGGTCGACCAGGTCTTTGATGGCCGGGTCCATCTTGAGGATGTCGGGCCAGTCACGGACGGGGTGGCCGTTGACTTCCTCGCCGGGGATCTTGCGTGTCGCGTCGAAACCGATCTTGTGCCCGGCGGCAAGCCTCGGCGCAGCATGATCAAGGATGTCCAACGGGCCGTTGACGATCTCGATGTCGCGCCCGGGGTCCATGTTCGCGCAGACGTGGAACATCACTTCCTCGTGGTCGTGCACGTTCACATCATGATCGACGACGACGATCATCTTCGTCCACGCCATCTGGCCCGCGCCCCAGATCGCGTGCATGATGCGCCTGGCCTGTAAGGGGTATTCCTTCTTGATCTTGACGAACGCGCAGTTGTGGAACGCGCCGAACATCGGCAGGTCGTAGTCGATGATGTCGGGGATAAGCGTTTTCAAGAGCGGCAGGAACAGGCGCTCGGTCGCCTTGCCGAGGTAGTAGTCTTCCTGCGGCGGCAGGCCGACGATCGTGGCGGGATAGACAGCGTTCTGACGGTGAGTGATCGCGGTGACGGTGAAGACCGGGTACCGATCGGGCAGGGAGTAGAAACCGGTGTGGTCGCCGAATGGGCCTTCGAAGACTTCGTGATCGGGCTTGAGAGGGGCTGCGTTCCGGGGGCGGGGGTCGTAGCCGGGGCCTCCGGCCTCGGTGCTGACGTAGCCCTCGATCACGATCTCGGCATTGGCCGGGACGTGCATGTCGATCGTTTTGCACTTGACCAGCGGGATCGCCGCGTTGTTCAGGAAGCCTGCGAACAATAGTTCACTGACACCCGGCGGCAGCGGCGCAGTCGCCGCATAAGGCAAAACCGCCTCGCCGCCTAATACAATCGCACACGGCATACCTTGGCCCGAGCCGCCGTCCGTAGTTGACTCCTTCCATGCCCGCCAATGCCGTGCCCCATCGTGATGCATGTGCCAGTGCATTGCCGTGTGGTTCTTATCAAGCACCTGCGCGCGGTACATGCCGATGTTGCGTGTCGGCCTTGGCTCCCCCTCGGGTTTGCCCGCGTCGTCCGGGTGGATGGTGTACATCCCCGCCAGCGTGATGAAACGCCCCTCCCCCGCCGCCGTCCCGGCTTCCTCAGGTGTGACGTGATACCCACACTTCCGGGGGTCGCCGTCGTCCGGCCAGCACTTGATGATCGGCAGTTCGAACAGGTCGATCTCGTCGCCGGTCTTCACGACCTCCTGGCAAGCCCCTTGCTTGACGACCTTCGGGCCGAACGACGCGATCTTCGCAAGCTCCAGCCCCTTCTTGACCTTGTTCATGATCCCGGTCGGCGGCTCGGGCTTGACCAGCGACTCGACACGATCCGCCAGCGCCCCGAAACCGCCCGCCTCACAGCTCAGCGCCATCTCCATCCGGCGGTAGCTGCCAAACGCATTCATCAACAGCGGGAACTTCGCCCCTTCGACGTTCTCAAACAGCAGCGCCTTGCCGCCGAGCGCGTGGTGATGCGGGTCGAACGCCTCGGCATGCTCGCTTTTGCGCGCCGCCTGGGACTTGCTGACACGATCCGCGATCTCCGTCGCCTCAAGCAGCGGCGACACCGACGCGCTGATCCGGTGCAACTCCCCCGCTGTGTCCAACGCCTTGATGTATTCCTGAAGATTGCTGTATGCCATCCGGTATCGCCCTTACTTGCCCAATTCCTTGCCGCGCGCTTCCGCCTTCTTAACCGCATCCGCGATCACTTCGACCAGGTTGTTCTCATCCATGTGACCCAGCGCCGCGGCGGTCGTGCCGCCTGGGCTGGTGACCTTGCGCCGCAGCTCGGCTGCCGTATCCGGCGAGTCCGCCAGCATCCTCGCCGCGCCGAGAATCGTCTGCGACACCAGCAGCCGTCCCTGCTCGCCCAAGCCTAATTCGCTTGCCGCCTGCTCCATCGCTTCTGCCAGATAATAGACGTACGCCGGGCCGGAGCCGGAGACCGCCGTCACCGCATCCATCAGGTCTTCCCCGACGCGCACGACCTCACCCGCCGCGCCGAAGAGTTTCAGCGCAAGTTCTTCGTCGCCCGGCTGTGCGTCATCACCGGTCGCCAGCCCCGCCATGCCCAAGCCCACCATCATCGGCGTGTTGGGCATGACACGGATGACGCGCGGCTTGAGGTTTGAGGCTTGAGGGGTAAGTGCTTCGGCCAGCTTCTTCGTGCCGAGCCCGGCCATGATGGATATCCAGACGTGGTCTTCACGCCCATGCTCGCTTAACGCCCCCGCCAAGTCCGGCAACACCTGCGGCTTGATCGCCAGCATCACCTGCCCGCTCTGGCTGACCACGTCAGCGTTGGACTCGGCGATCGTGATGCCAAGCCCGGCGAACAACTGCTGCCGCTCAGTCGAAGGGTCAGAGGCGATCATCTGCTTCGCCTCGAGCACGCCCTTCTCGATCGCGCCGCGTGCAATCGCCTCGGCCATGTTGCCCGCCCCGACGAAACCCAATGCGAAACGATTCGACATTCCCAACCACCTCCGTCGTAGGTGTTACCGATCAGCGCCCCACGTGTCGCGAGCCCGCTTGGCGTTTTCCAATACCGCCAGCAGCGCGTCATCGTCGCCGTGCTTGACCAGATCGCGCAGCGCCTTGAGTGCGGATTCAAAATGGTCCACCGAGTCGAGGAACGCCTCGCGGTTCTCTCTAAAGATGTCTACCCACAGCCCCGGGTCACCGGCCGCGATCCGCGTGGTGTCGCCGAAGCCGGTCGATGCGATATCGAATACACCTTCGCCGCCCGCCCCGGCCGCGACCTGCACCAATAGCGCCGCCACCGCATGCGGCAGATGGCTGATCAGCGCCACGTTCTTGTCGTGATCCTCCGGCGACATCCGCACCAGACGCATCCCCACCGACGTCCAGACCGACTCAACCAGTTCGATCGCTTGCGCATCCGCTTGACCCCACGGCGTCACCACACACGGCTTACCATCAAAGAGCTCAGCGTCCGCCGCGTCCGGGCCCTGCTGCTCGCTGCCGGCCATCGGGTGTGATCCCACGAAACGTTTCGCATCGGGCAACAGCTGCTCGGCCATCTGGCAGACCGTCGCCTTGGTCGAGCCGACATCCGTGACGATCAGCCCGCCGTCGTCCGCCGCGGCCAGCTTGACGAAGATTTCCTGGAAGTGCCCCAAGGGTGCAGCGGCCACCGCGAGGTGCGGCTGCGTGTTACCCAGGGCCGCTGCCTCGCCGAGCGCCTCAGCCGTCTCGGTGGTCAAGCTATCGAAACACCCAAGCACCCGGGCCTTGTCCAGCGTCTCCGCCCGACGGCCCACGCCGACGATCCGGCCGGCGTAGCCTCGGCCCTTCAGCGCCAGCGCCAGGCTCGCGCCCAGCAGCCCCGTCCCGATGATCGTCACCTGTTTCACCCGCAGCATATCGGCTTGTTCCTCACCTTAAATCCCGAGTAAGATAACACGTTACAACAGGAAGTGCCCTCTTTTATCCCCCAAGCCCGTCTGCTCCCGCAGGTGGGGCCACATAGGTGGGACCTCGCGGACGAAACCCCACGGGCGGGACCGCTGCGAATGACCCCCGGGCACGACTCGATGGAGAGAATACACCCATGACCGAACTCAACGCCTACGCCGGCAACTACGAACTGGAGTTCGAACGCCCCCTGACCGCGCTCGAACGCCAGATCGCCGAACTCGAACGCCAGCACCTCGCCCCCGCCGCCGTCATCCCCGGCTCGGGCTCCGCCCCCGGAAGCCCATCCGACGCCACCGCCGGCGTAACTCCGGGGGTCGACTTCCGCTCCGACATCCGCAAGCTCCGCCAGTCGCACACCGCGATGCTCAAGAAGATCTACGCCAAGCTCTCCCCCTGGCACACCGTCATGGTCGGACGCCACCCCGGCCGGCCCCAGACCATCGACTACATCGACTACTTCGTCAAGGACTTCACCGAGCTGCACGGCGACCGCCACCAGGGCGACGACAAAGCCATCATCACCGGCTTCGGACGCATCGGCCCGCACAAGTGCCTGGTCGTCGGCCACCACAAGGGCAAAGACACCAAGGACAAGATCGAAGCCAACTTCGGCTGCGCCCACCCCGAGGGCTACCGAAAAGCCATGCGCACCATGAAGATGGCTGAGAAGTACGGCCTGCCCGTCGTCACACTGATCGACACCCCCGGGGCCTACCCCGGCATCGCCGCCGAGGAGCGCGGCCAGGCCGAGGCCATCGCCGTCAACCTCCGTGAGATGTCACGGCTCAAGACCCCCATCGTCTCCGTCGTCATCGGCGAAGGCGGCTCCGGCGGCGCGCTGGGCATCGGCGTCGCCGACCGTCTGGCCATGCTGCAATACGCCTGGTTCAGTGTCATCTCCCCCGAAGGCTGCGCCGCGATCCTATGGAAGACCGCCAACCCCGAGACCAACGCCGCCGCCGCTGAGAACCTCAAGCTCACCGCCGCCGACAACCTCAAGCTCGGCACCATTGACAACGTCGTCGAAGAACCCTTAGGCGGCGCCCACCGCAACCCCACCGCCGCCGCCGACTATTTAGAAAAATACCTCATCCAGGCCCTCCGCGAACTCAAACGCTTCAAGGTCGAGAACCTCGTCAACAAACGCTACGACCGGCTAAGGAAGATCGGGGAACTCGGGGAGGGGTGAGACGATTACGCCTAAATTTCTCGATTTCCTGCAAGGGGGATACTCAATGCAGTATCCTGTGTACTGGATATCTATATATCTAATAATTGTCATGTCAGGCTGCCATCAGGACACCCTACCGGGGCATCATCATATGAATAGTGACAACTTATCGAGATTAGCCAAACTGTTGGCATCAGAGGACGCGGACGATCTAACGGGCGATCTTCAATCGTTGATTCTCGAACACAAACCTGACGATACCAGTTGGTCTCGCCCAGAATATTTGGTCGTTATCCTATGCTCTATGGAAGGCCGAGTTCTAAATGGTGGATTCAAAGGTTACTTATGCATGCCAACCAGTATCGCGGTCAAAGACGCTATCGCCGGGCTCAAAGAGATCGGCTGCAATGACATCTCGGATGCATTGGCACAAGCATATAGCATGTATCCAGAGGGAGATGCTTATGATGGCGGTGTCGCTGCTCGTCAAGCACACAACCTTTCAGATTCTGAGTATAGACATATCGCCAAGCTAAGCGGCGTGTTTTATGACAACACAACTCGGTTCCAGGATTGCTTGGTGAGTTATGTAAAGCAGAATCGCGATTCATTTACATGGATCAATGATTTGCCTGACGATAAGTAGCATCGGGTTGCACTTCGCTTAACCTATATTCTGTGATAATAGCCGCAGTGCAACGCACTGCGGGGGCCCGGCCAGGGCCCTGCGTTGCGTTGCAACGCAGCTACAATAAGCAATGTACTTGAAGTGATGGAACTGATAAGGAACCAATAATGACTAAATCCGGGTGTCTGTGGGGATGGATTCAGCGTTTACAGGCGGGTGTTCAGGCCGCGGCGAAGCCGGGGCCGGCGTATCGGCAGGTTGAATCGTTGCTGACGCGGGCGGAGGTGTCGTTCTACCATGTCTTGCGGCAATGCGTGACGCCTGAGCAAGTCCTGCTGGCCAAGGTCCGGCTGGCGGATGTGCTGAAGGTCACCGCCAAGCGCAGCGATTCGCCTTCGCAATACAGCTCCGACTTCAACCGGATCAAGAGCAAGCACATCGACTTTCTCATCTGCGACGCCGACACGCTCCGGCCAGTGCTGGCGATCGAACTGGATGACCGGTCGCATCAGCGACAAAGCCGGCAGGAACGAGACCGCTTCATCGACAGCGCCTACCGCGACGCCGGCCTGCCCCTGCTGCATGTGCGCGCCAGCCGCAGCTATCACATGGACAAGCTGGCCGAGCAGATTAAGGCCGCTTTGACGGGAAGCGACGCGCCGACACCCCGCAAGGATGGCGGGGCTATATAGCCGGGCCATCCTGGCCCGGTGGGTACACAGTGTGGATGTGTGAGTGGGCTCTAAACCTGTGCCCTTCTGTGCCTTTTCATGGCTAAACGCCGGCTCTCCTGTAAACTATCCCCATGCCTGTGAATGAAGACGCCCCGGCGTATCTGGTTGCTGCGCTCTATCGGTTTGTCCGGCTGCCGGACCCGGGGGCGCTGCGCGAACCCGTGCTGGAGGCGATGCGCGAGGCGGGTATCTGCGGGACGCTGCTGCTGGCGGAGGAAGGGATCAACGGCACCATCGCCGCCCCCGCCCCCGGAAGTTCCACCCCCGGAAGCCCCGGAAGTGCCGCCCCTGGAAGTTCCGGGAGTCCCGATGGGCACGAGGGTGTCAGCAATCTGCATCAATTCATCCGGGACCTCAAAGAGAATCCGCGTTACGAGGGGCGGTTTGCGGAGATGGATGTGAAGTGGTCCACGGCCGACGAAAAGCCGTTCCGCAAGACGCGGGTGCGGCTGAAGAAAGAAATCGTCACGCTCGGCTGCCCGGAGGTCAACGCGGGTGATCCGCAGAACGTCGGGCAGTACCTCGACCCGCAGGATTGGAACGCCCTGCTCGACGATCCCGACGTGATGCTGATTGATACGCGCAACGATTATGAGTACGAGATCGGGACGTTTGAAAGTGCCAGCGGGCCGGCGGTGAACCCGAAGACCGAGACGTTCCGGCAGTTCCCTGACTTTGTGCAAGACGAGCTGGACCCGGGCAGGCACAAGAAGGTCGCGATGTTCTGCACGGGCGGTATCCGCTGCGAGAAGTCCACGGCGTACCTCAAGAGCCGGGGCTTTGACGAGGTGTATCACCTGCGCGGCGGGATACTGAAGTACCTGGAAGAGGTGCCTGAGGACGAGTCGAAGTTCAAGGGAGCGTGTTTCGTGTTTGACCGCCGGGTCGCGGTGACGCACGGGCTGGAGGAGACGGACCACGAGATGTGTTTTGCGTGTGGCTGGCCGACGACGCCGGGGGACCGGGCGCATGCGGACTATCAGCCGGGGGTGTCGTGCCCGAGGTGTGCGGGGAAACACACGCCGGAGCAGCAGGCGCGATTCAGGATGCGCCAGCGGCAGTTGGACTTAGCTAAAGGATCGGTCATGTAGAACAGGAGCAAACCGATGGTTGCTGCCTGCATCTCGATGCCGTCCCGGGGTTTCTTTTCTGATTCACATGTGAAGCGGCTGTTGATCGGCTTGGTGCTGCTGATCGCGATGCCGATGACGGGCTGTAAATCGGTGGACACCCGGGACACGTCAGACCCGACGCTGCGGGTGATGTCGTTTAATATCCGCGTGGCGAACTTCGCGGACACGGTGATGATGCACAGTTGGCGCGGGCGGCGCGGCGACCTGGTCAAGACGATCCGCACGGCCGACCCGGACCTGCTGGGCACGCAGGAAGGCGAGCACAGCCAGGTCAAGTACGTCAAGAAGAAGCTGAAGTTCTACGAGATGCACGGCGTCGGCCGAAGCAACGGGCGCAAGAGCGGGGAGTTCTGCGCGATCTACTACCGCACGATCCGGTTCGATCTTATTGACAGCGGGCACCTCTGGTTCAACGAGTCAGGCAAGCCCGGCAAGTGGACGTGGGGTTCGGTCTTCCCGCGGATGGCGTCGTGGGTGCTGCTCGACGACAAGTTCACAGGCGAGACCGTGCTGGTGGTGAACACGCATCTGGACGTCCTGTCCGAAAAGTCGCGAGAGCGCTCGGCCCGGATGCTGCGCGAATTGATTGAGAAGCACCCCGATAGCTACGTCGTACTGACCGGCGACTTCAACTGCGACATCGGCTCCGAGCCATTTAAGATCCTGGCGGGCAACCGTCAGAGGAGGCTCATCGACACGTACACCGCGGCTGGCCACAAGGACGGGCACAAGGACGGCACGCACCACGGGTATCACGGCGGCAAGGGCGGGGACCGGATCGATTGGATCCTGACCTCGCCGACGGTCAAGGTGCTGGACGCGGCGATCATCCGGAAACGCAACATCTTCGGCAGCCTCCCGTCGGACCACTTCCCCGTCACGGCAAGCCTGTTATTGCCGGAGGAAGCTCAGGGCCGGGATCGCAACTAGATTCGGCACCGGGATGACGGATTCTACGCACACGTCTTGGTATTCATATAGCAGTAAATTAAGGCGAATCGCACGTACGAACACGTGTTATAACGTTGCCGGGTATACGCCATTCGGGGGTGGTGATCAGTCACCTAAACCAACCACATATTTAATACTGTTTCTAATTATCTTGAATTATCGATACGGCGTTTTATGTTAAGATATGCTGGTTTGATTTTTGGATTACCTATAGAGTCGGATTGTCATGAGACGAATGAGCCACCAGTCGATGGCTTTCACGTTGATCGAGTTGCTGGTCGTGATCAGTATTATCGCGCTGCTCATTGGCCTGCTTATGCCCGTGTTGGGTAGGGCCCGGCGATCCGCCGAGGCGGCGGTGTGCATGAGTAATATGAGGCAGACGACGACAGCGGCGTTGACCTTCGTCGGCGAACACAATGATGAACTGCCCGGGGCCGGTAACCTGGCGCTGGGTCCGCCGACCGAGAACGACCCACAGGCGAGCTGGTTCTTTAGCTTGCAGGACTACGTCGATGTTGAATTGAGTACGCTCGCTCGCTGCCCCAACGACCACAGTTCGCTCTGGGATACCGTCGACCCCAACAATGATCTGATGCGTGTTGTCAGCTATGCAAGTAACTTCTACTTGGCGGGCGTGCTGAGCGGGTTCGAGCATCACCGGTCTCTGGCCCTGCACAAGAACACGAGCAAGACGATCTTCATCGGCGAGTTGGCCGAGGAGGGTTCATACGCCACCTCCGACCACATCCACCCGGAGCTCTGGCTGACAAATCCGACCGCTCGTGCCTCCGAGCAGGTCGAGCTTGAGCAACACGATGGCACCTGTAACTGGGCCTACCTGGATGGCCATGTCAGCCCTGCCGACCTGATAGACGTATACCAGATTGGGCAGGACAGTACGTTCGGCAATATCGTTTGGGTTGCCAACCACTTTAACCCGAAGGTCGCTAAGTGACTCGACCTCATTTTTTTTACTCATCCGGAGAGAACGATGCACACAACACAGAAACTTGCTTTTCTTGCCATTTACCTTTTCACCCTGCCCGCCCTGGCCCACGAGGGCGGCGGAGACGGCGAACACCTGAACGTCGGGTTTTACTACGGGCACGACGGTAGCTTCGAAGCACCGGCCAACCCGCCTGAGCCCGCGACGCTCCTCGTGGATACACACCCTTGGGAACTTGACACCGTCTTCTACTCACTCACACCAACCGACCAGGTACCCTTCAACGGCTGGTCCGGTGAGTTCCCCGGGTTCCGCACACTGCTTGAGGCGGACGAGGAAGAATCCGGCCATGGTTACTACTCCTGGCTGAACGCATCACGTGGCGTCGCCACCCCCGACCTGCGCCTGCACCTGGTCAGCAAGGACCCCGATCTCACCATTCTCGACCCGGGTACGACCACCGAACTCACGTACCCGCATGTCATCGGCACCAACACAGCCAACCACCACCTGATCTACTACGTTGATCAATCCACCGGCGTACAGGAAGGCGAGGTCCTCAATGCGACCTTCTACCTCACTGACGCGAACGGCGGGCTGGCACAAAGCGAAAACTTCACGCTACAGTTCCTGATCGGTCAGGACTCTTTGCTTCAAGGCGATCTGGACGGCGACGGCTTCGTCGGCCTGGATGACCTGGACATCATCCTCAACAACTGGAACCTGAACGTTCCCCCTGCCGACGCGGCCGCTGACCCGACCGGCGACGGCTTCGTCGGCCTGGATGACCTGGACATCGTCCTGAACAACTGGAACGCGGGGTCACCGCCGAGCAGCAGCAACATCCCCGAACCCGCATCCGCCGCACTCACCGGCCTGGGCCTCGCCGCCCTGCTCCGCCGACGCCGCTGAAGCCCACGCAATAACTCAAACCCACAACCCCTGCCAGCCGGCAGGGGTTTTTCATCCTGTTCGTCAGGTGGGTAGTCCAGGCGCAACCCGCGGGCTCACCGATCGACTGGATACTGACCTCACCGACGGTCAATGTGCTGGACGTCGCGATCATACGGAAGCGCAACATCTTCGGCCGCTTCCCGTCAGACCACTTCCCCGTCACGGCGAGCCTGCTTTGCCGGAGGACGCGAGGGATTGACACAAAATACAGGACATTATAGGCTAAATTGCTCATTGGGATGATCACCGTAGTGTCGTTTAACAACCGGGAACACAACCATGTCCACACCAAGTCGACTCATGCTTTGTGGTGCCGCGTTCTATCTGTCACTCATGACCTGGCCCATCATGATCTATCTCTTGTACATCCATCCCAAGTTTGAAGCGCACTGGGCGGAAGCGGGTGAGCCGCTTTCTGCATTGGCCCGTGCCACTTTTTGGATCAGCAAGTGGTTGAGCGGGAGACTGTCCGATTCAGCATCGTTACCGGGTTGGTACTTAATCGCCGGCCCGTTACTGGCGATCACAGTTGCATCGGGGATCGCGTATCACAAAGCCCGACGCCAACCTGGGCATGGCTCAATGGCTGACCGCACGGCCTCTATAGCCGGCGTCGACTCATCCGCTTGAGAAGAGCATTTTAAAAACTATCGGCGGCGTGACTTTCATCCTCGCCGTTGCCACACTCATCGCAACCGATCAGCTGGTGCATGACGCCGATCGTTGTCGTTGACCAAGCATCTGAGTTCATGACCGACCCGATCCTGCCCAAGCTGTTTCTCTGATGATTAAGCCGTGGCGTCTTGGGGCGGTGCATCGGAGGATTCCGGAGAATCGGGGGCGATGCGTGTGATGATGCGCGCCCCCACGGCGTCGCCCCAGACGTTGACCGTCGTTCGGCACATATCCAGGATGCGGTCCACGCCGATGATCAGGCCCACAGCGGCGATGGGGATGGTGGCGGTGGTGGGATCGCCTTCCAGGACGTTCTGATTGACCGCGGCGATGACGATCACCATCGTGACCAGCCCGGCCTCGGGGATCCCGGCGGCACCGACAGCGGCGAGGGTCGCGGTGAGCGCAACGATGATCGCCTGCTCTAGGCCCAATTCAAGCCCGAACACCTGCGCCAGGAACACCACGGCCACGGCTTCGTAAAGCGCGGTCCCGTCCATGTTGATCGTCGCGCCCAGCGGCAACACAAATCCGGAGGCTTTCTTGGAACACCCGGCCTGCTCCGTCGCACACTCGATCGTCACCGGCAGGGTCGCCGAGCTGGAGTCCGTGCCGAACGCGGTTAATAAGGCCTCGCGCATCTTCGACGCAAACTTAAGCGGGTTCACGCGCGTGAACAGCCAGAGGATCAACGGCAGAACGATCAGGCCGTGAACCCCCAGGCCGAGCAGTACGGTTGACATGTACTTCGCCATCGCCCCAAGAAACACCCCCACGCCGATCCTGGAGACCGTCCACGCTAGCAAGCAGAACACACCCAGCGGCGCAAGCATGATGACGATGTGGACCATCTTCATCATCACCTCGAAGACCGCGCGAAACAACTCGATGACCGGTTTGGAGCGTTCGCCGATCGTCGTCAGCACAACACCGAAGAAAAGCGAGAACGTAATGGTCGGCAGCGCAGCGATGCCGGGGTCGGCGAAGGCGGCGAAGGGGTTACTCGGGATCATCGACGCGACGATGCGCAGCAGCGCCGGGCCGATGCCGCCGGGGCCCTGCTCGATCCTTTCCTGGCGCGCTTCGAAGGCGACGTCGGCGGCCTGTTGCACGGGTTCGAGGTCGAAGCCATCCCCCGGCCGGAGGAATGACACCAAGCACAGCCCGACCGTCACCGCGATGAGCATGGTCGAGAAGTAGTACACCACGGTCGCGATGCCGACGCCGCCGAGTTTGCGCACGTCGCCCAGCGAGGTCACGCCAACGATCACGCTGGAAATGATCAGCGGGACGATCAGCATCTTCAGCAGGCCCATGAACAGGGTCTTGCCGCCGAAGACGAAGTAGAACAGCGCCGTGGCGTGCTTGTGGGCAGAGTCCGGATCGACCGCGGGATCAAAGTCGGGGTCAAAGAGCATCTGCCCGACAACCGTCCCGGCTACCAGCCCTGCGAGGATGCCGATCGTGATCCATGTGTGTGACTTCATGAAGACTCCGCCGAGCTGACATGATGGACGTATCAATACGACCGGCACATGGTAACAGACGGCGACAGATCGCTGAAGCGGTCAGGCCTGCTGTGCCTGAACCTGCTTGCGCCGTTTCAGCTCGTCCGCGACGGCCTGCACGGCCTGATCGACGGCGACGTCCAGGTTGTCGTTGACGATGAAGCCGTCATAGACGCCGCACTCCTTCGCTCGGGCGATCTCGTGCTTGGCCTTGGCGAACCGGCCCCGAATGGTCTGTTCGTCCTCACGCTGACGCCGACGCAACCGCTGCAGCAGCACGTCTTCACTGGGCGGTTCGATGAACAAAGCGAAGCTCTCCGGCAGGTTCTGCTTGACCTCGATCGCCCCTTCGACGTCGATCTCCAGGATCACGAGCTTGCCTTGAGCGAGGTACTCCTCAACCGGCCGCCTCGGTGTACCGTAGTAATTGCCAAACACCTCGGCCCATTCCAGCAGGTGGCCCGCGTCGCGCTGCCGTTTGAACTCGGCGACGTCCACGAAGTAGTAGTCCACGCCCTCGGTGTCCTCGGCAGTGATCGGGCGGGTCGTCATGGAGACGCTGAACACCGCCCCGAGCCGAGCGAGCACGTAATGCGTGATCGTGGTTTTCCCCACGCCGGACGGGCCGGAGATAATCAGTAACAGGCCGGGTTTTGGATCAACAGCTTCAGACATCGTGGATGCTTTATACCAGATCGTGGGCAAGTCCGGGGGCGTCTGGCGGGTGGTTTATTTCAGGCTTCGGTGGGAGCGCCGCTGACCAGGAACAGCGCGGCCATTCTGACGCTCAGGCCGTTGGCGACCTGTTGCAGGATCGCGGCGTTGGGGCCGTCGGCGACGGCGGATTCGATCTCGACGCCCCGGTTCATCGGGCCGGGGTGCAGGACCAGCAGGTCGGGCCGGGCCTTGGCCAGCCGGGGCGCGGTCAGCCCGAACTGGGCGGTGTATTCGCGGATGCTCGGAAACGCCTGGCTGGTCAGCCGCTCGAACTGTATGCGGAGCATGTTGACCACATCCACACGCGGCAGGACCTCGTCGATGCTATGCGAGATCTCGCAGCCCAGGTCGGCGAAAGCCCCGGGGACGAGTGTCGGCGGGCCGACGAGGATGACCTTCGCGCCGAGCTTGAGCAGGCCGTAGACGTTGGATCGGGCGACCCGGCTGTGGGTGATGTCGCCGACGATCGCGACCGTCAGGCCGGTGAAGTCGAAGGTATCGGTCCGGCCGGTGCGCTTGGCGATGGTGAGCATGTCCAGCAGGCCCTGGGTCGGGTGCTCGTGCTGCCCGTCACCGGCGTTGACGACCGAACACTGGACGGATTGCGCCAGGTGTTTCGCGGCGCCGCTGTGATGGTGCCGGCAGACGATGACGTCCACGCCCATGGCCTCGATGTTGCGGGCGGTATCGACAAGCGTCTCGCCCTTGGAGACGCTCGATCCCTTGCCGGCCATCTCAAGCACGTCGGCGGACAGGCGGCTGGCGGCGAGGTGGAAGCTGGCGCGGGTGCGCGTCGAGTCCTCAAAGAACAGATTGACGACGACACGGCCGCGCAGGGCGGGCACCTTCTTGACGCTGCGCGTGGATACGCCTTCGAACCCCAGGGCGGTCGTCAACAGGAATCGGATGTCATCGGCGGACAGGTCTTCAAGACCCAAAAGGTGGTGGTGAGGCCAGTGATACTCCGACTTGCTCTCGGCCACTTGAGGCCCTTTCCTACGCTTGTACCTGATTAGGTTCGTTGTACACCACGACCGCGTCGTAGCGGTCGGTCGGTTGGATCATCACCTGCACCTTGGCGTCGGCGGCCGGGGCATCGGACGAGCCGTTGGCCATGTCCATCCCCACGAAGTCCGGCGCGATCGGCAGTTCTCGGCCGCCGCGGTCCACCAGCACCGCCAGCCAGACGCGCTTGGGTCGGCCCAGGTCCATCAAGGATTGCAGCGCCGCACGGATACTCCGCCCGGTCATCAGCACGTCGTCGATCAAGACCACGTGCAGGCCGTCGATGGTGAAGTCGATCTCGGTCGTGCGGACCACCGGCTGGGGCCCGATCTCGGACAGGTCGTCCCGGTAGAGCGTGATATCCAGCGTCCCGACCCGTTCGGCGAAGGGATCGCCGTCGAGCTTTTCAGCCACACGCTGGGCGATCACGTCCCCCCGGCTGCGGACGCCGACCAGCGCCCAGCCGTCGGCATCGGGTGTATCCTTGGATGAGATAGCGGCCTGGATGTCATCGCCAAGCGAATCGATCAGCCGTTGGAACTCGTCACCCTCAGCAAGCCTGCGCATGACACGCATGGTAGCGGAGTGAGTAGAGCGTGCAACTCAGTGTTGCTGGCATAAGTATTTGCCTAATCCCGCCAAGGAAGGCAAGCCATCATCCCTGACTCTACAAATACTTACCTACTCGTTACAACTTGGAGACGGCGCAATCCCTGAGCACCTGTGCCAAAGGAGCAAACCCGCCAGGAAACCATTTCTCCAGTTCGGGTATGTGTTGCACAACCCGTAGAGCTGCATCTTTCATCTTTGTAGTTTCAATATCGAGGTTGGGATTACTCGTGCCATACAGTTGATCTTTCAGCTCTCTAACCGTAAAGAGAGGCATGCTCTCTTGCATCGCTTGCTCCCATTGAACTTCTCCCACATGTCGATCGATGCCGCATAATAGCCACGCTTCGATAGCTGGCACGGCAAGCCCTATCGCTGTGGTTATCTCAGGAACCTGACCGCTATTGTTACTCAGTGACGCGCGGGTTTCGTCTATAACACTACGGGCTCGACAAAACCGGCACAGTTGCACATCCGGTTGATTGGCAACGTGATCTGAACGATGTACTGGCGTGGAGTCGGAATCTACAACGAACACCAATACATCTGCTTCTTGGCGAAAGAAAACAGCGCGGTAAATGATCCCAAGGTCTCTTAATGCAGCATCTACGCCGCCAGAGCGCACTTGCAAAGGGTTAGTAACAAATTCCGCACTTTCACCTAAGAGCGCTTTTGTAATAATGCGTAGCGCTGCTTCATCTGCAGGAGATTCGCTGACAACCAGTACCTTCATGTTCGCAATGGTACCCCACCGAACACCCCTGTGTACCATGCTTCACCCAATGCGGCATCACCGAGGATATCCTGCCAGTTCTTGATGTCTGTTAGGCGCATAAACGTGGCAACGCCACCCTCTTTGTTAGCGATGACCACATGCTCAGGATGATCTTTGAACAGGTCAATCATGTATGGCGAATGCGTAGTCACGATCACCTGGACAGGTGGTCGTGACTCACCGAAGTTCTCGGGATATGCCAGACGATAGAGAGCGTCTTTCACGTCTCTAAGCAAACGAGGATGCAAGCCGCGGTCCGGCTCCTCTAAGCCTATAAGTACTGGAGGGTCGGGATAATAAGTGATTGTAAGAAGAGCGAGAGTCAGGAGAGTTCCATCAGATAAATCAGCAGCGGACACCTTCTTTTTACTACCTCTGAGTCGTAGCGCTAGCGACTTCTTTGATTGCACTCGGTCAAACGCGATCTGATCGAACTCAGGCATCCAACGTATCAAGTCTTTCTGCAGCCGATTGAACCGATCGCGATCAGCGTCATCAAGAGCGTCTAATACGGCAGCCAAATTTGACCCAGACTCATCAAGCGCAAGCGTATCGTCAATAGGAGCCGGTAATTTGAGCAATTCACTCTGTAGCGAAAAGATCTGCATCCGCGACAACCGACGTATAAGTGCCGATGCCTCTTTCCCAGCGATAGCCACATGTTCACTGCGAACATGTTCGAGTTTAGGGTTATTATCACGAGAGAAAACTAGTTTGCTGGATACCCCTGAATGGGGCCCTTCACCCCACTTCAATTCAATCTCTGAAGACATACTGGGGGGCTCATTGGGCCCAACCTTGCTTGCAACGTCGCCATAGGACATTTCCTGTGAAATCACCCTCCCACCACCTATACCAAAAGCAGCGGCCAGAGAGGCAGGAAGTGTAGCTATGACTTTGTTATAGGGATGTGATAAAACCCTCAAGGCCTCAAGAGCAGTAGACTTGCCACTTCCATTGGGTCCAATCAACAAAGTAAACCGATCGAGCGGCAGCATCGTGTCGCGTAATACTTTGAAGTTCTTGAACTTGATGGACTCAATCATGATTGCACCTAATTGCTAACAGATTAGATCATAAGCTGTAGTGTGTCCACAATGACAATGAAATAGCCATGTACTAGGTCATCACCTAGGAACATTGTCTATATATGGATATCGGTTGTATATTGGTGGCAATCCCGGCATAACTGTGACGAGAAACAGGCTATTTCCCTGGGCGGTGGACCAGTGCGCCGTCGGACGTGATCTGGATCGGGATCGATGTCTCGTCGCGCGTCCCGCCGTTCTCGTCGTAGATGCGGACCTTCAGGTGGTACTCACCCAGCGCCAGCTTGCCCGGCAGCGTCACCAACTGCACGACGAAGAAGTCTCGGCGTTGGTTCTTCGACACATCCACGATCTGCACCGGCTCGTGGCTCCAGACCTCGAACCCGCTGGATTCGTAGAGCTCCAGCTCCTGACGCAGGCGGACCTCGTAGCCCTCGCCGGTGTTGCTCAAGGCCGGCTTGAAGTCGTCAAGCTCGACGTAGACGATGATCTTCTGATCACGCCCGGCGGGGAAGCTGCGATCGGGGAAGCTGTCGTACACGCCGTAGCCCAGCACCTTTTCGCAGAGCTCGATCGAGCGGATCGAGATGGGCTGATCCCCGAAGACCTCGTCGAGCCGGCCGGCGACGGCGTCCTGATCGATCACGCCATCGGGCGCGAGCGCCTGGTCACGCAGCGCGGAGACCGCTTGGTGATACCGCTGGACCCGGTCCTGATCGCTAGGTGAAAGCGGGGCGAGCAGCGACCAATCCAGCTCGCCGTGTGGCCCGGCGACGCCGATGGTGGCTGCGGTGATGGCCTTGGAGAGGTTCGTTTCGTCGCTGTGCTTGATCGCCTTGATCAATTGCTGATGGGCCTGGGATTGTGTGAGGGTAGTGGGCGAACCGTTGCTTGAGGGGGGCGGTGTAATCGTCGTGACGACCTCGGGCTTGACGGGATCATGTACAGCCGCGCCGGCTGAGCCCGCTTGCACCTCGGTGTGAGCCGTGTCCGTAACACGCTGTGTGCTGACGGTGCTATGGGTCGGCTCGATCGGTGTATTGGCCTTGGGCTCGGCGGCGATGTCGCGCCAGATGATCTCGCGCGGCGGCTGAGCCGGGGGGCTGGTAGCCGTCGTCCGCGATGCCTCAGCGATCCGGCGGGCCTGCTCGGCAGCCTGCTTCGACAGGGCGTCGACCTGCGGATCATCAGCCTGTGTGTCCGCCTCCGGTTCGATATAGCCCGACGGCGAGGGTGCCGGGTCATACATCGACAGCCCGGCCTCCTGACAGCCAACCGCCAGGGTCATACCCATCGTCAGTACACCACAACCGAAATAGGACGTGCGCTGCATAGTGCCTCCTGCATGCTCAGCCGAGGATTCGGCTAACGGTTCATCCATGAACCTCCCCCGCTCCCGCCAAGGCGTCTGATCGCCAAACGGGCGCAGGGTACAACGATCGCTACCTTACCGTATCGGCCAGACGCACGCAGAAGCATTCGAGATTCCGCTGGGCGTTGCCCAGGCCGCTCTTGGACCGCCGGTCCGCCTCCAGGGCGTCGTCAAACGCCGACAGCAGGGCCTGCGGGTCCATCCGACACAGCACCCCCATGAATAGCTGCAAACGCGGGCCCCAGAGCTTCAGTTCCTTGGCGATCACGCCCTCCGGCACCCCGGAGCGCTTCATCATCGCCGCCACGTTCAGCTTCCGCACCAGGTCGGCTACGAAGTACATCACCAGCACCTCGGCCTGACCGGCCAGGTCCACCAGTTCATTGACCTTGCTAATCGCCCCCCCGGAAGCTCCGCCCCCCGATACCCCGGATGCCCCCGACCGGCTGGACAGCCCGGTCAGCACCGCTTCCTGGACCTCCCAGGCCTTCTCGTCACTGCTCTTGCCGACCACCTGCTCGACCAGGCCACGGACGATCGGCTCGCCCTTCCCGGCCATCAGCGCCAGCTTCGCCAATTCGCTATCCAGCGTCATCAGCTCCGGGCCCAGACGGTCCACCAGCAGCCCCGCCGCCGCCGGCTCGATCGGGCAGCCGTGTTCGGTCGGACAACGCTTGACCAACCAGCTCTTGGCCTCGGCCGGCTTGAGCGGTTCGCACTTGATCACACACCCGACCTTGGCGATCAGCTTGTCGAGCGTCCCCTTGTTCCACGAATCACTACGCAGGACCAGTGTCGCGTGATCCACCGGCTTCTCGGCGTAGCGCTCCAGCGCCTTGCGGTGTTCCTTGACGAAGTCCTGCGCCTCATCGACCAGGACGATCTTGTGGTGCTGCATCAGGGCGTAGCTGCGCAGCTCGTCGAGGATGTCGGCAAGCGTCGCATTCGGGCCGTGGAAGGTGAATGTTTCGGTCTCGCCGTGGGCCTGATGGAGCGTGTCGCGGAGGTCCTGGAGGTAGCGCGACTTGAGCCACTGCTCCTGGCCGTGCAGCGCGCAGATGCGCGTGTCGGCGGTGAAGCTCGGGGCTTTGGATTTAGCGGGTGCGCGTTTGGCCATGGGTAAGATGATAACGGGTAAAGGCTAGTTGCCGGTGACGGCTATCCTTGATAGCAGCATCGTCGCAAACAGCAATACGATGAAGAAGCTGAACAGGTCCACCACGGTGGTGACGACCGGCCCGGAGGCCATCGCGGGGTCGAGCCCGATCTTTCGCAGCGCAAGCGGCGCGGTGCCGCCGACGGCCTTGGCGATCAGGATCACGATCGGGATCGCCCCACCAACCACGACGCCCAGATAGAAGTCGCTCTGCCAGACCCAGACGGTCAGCAGCAGCAACAGCCCGAGCACGATCCCCGCCAACAAGGCGAGCGTCGCTTCCTTGATCAGCACACGCATATAGTCGCCCGGCATCACCAGGCCCAGCGACACCTCACGCAGCGACACCCCCACCGCCTGGTTCCCCCCGCTGCCGCACAGCCCCGCGACCACCGGCAGGAACATCGCCAGCACCGGCAGCTTGTCGACGGTATCGATGAACAGGTGGATCACACTCGCCGAGATCAGCAGCAGCACCATGATCGGCAGCAGAAACGCCAGCCTGCGTAGCAGCCTCGAACCCAGCGGCATCGACCGGAACTCCTCACCCGCGACGATACCCGCGACCTTCAGCAGGTCTTCGTTGGCTGAATCACTCAACGCCTCCTGCACCGCCGCGCGTTGCACGACGCCGACGAGCTTGTCATCCGGATCGACGACCGGAATCGCCGAGAAGTCTACACGGTCAAACACCGCCTCCAGATCGTCCAGCGGTTCATCGACCGGCACAAACTGCGGCGTCTTGATGGTCAGGTCTGTCAGCTTCCGGCCCGGCAGCGCCATGACAAGGCTGCGCATCGTGATCACGCCCTTGAACGTGCCCGCCTCATCGATCAGGTAGGCGTAGCGGACTTCGTACTCGTTGTATTCCTGCACGTTGGAGCGCAGGTCGGCGATCACGTCGTCCACGCCCTGATCGTCCCGGTACGCCAGGTACTCGGTGATCATCAGGCCGCCGGCCGTGTCTTCGTCGTACTTCAGGCGCTCCCGGGCGTCCTCGGCCTCGGCCGGGTCCATCTTGTCGAGGATCGCCTCGGCGTTTTCGTCGTCGAGCTCAGCGAGCACGTCGGTCTGCTCGTCCGAGTCCATCTCGTCCACGATGGCGGCGGCGTCCACCGGCTCGAGCTGCTCGATCATGTCGGCGGCATGCTCGTCGACGAAGTGCTCCATCAGGTCGGCGGCGAAGTCCGCATCCACATGCGACAGCTCCGAGAGCATCCGCGTCCGGCGGTCCTCGTCCAGGCTCGCGATCGTGTAGGTCGTATCCTCCGGAGGCAGCTCGCGCACGAACGACGCGATCTGTTCGGCGATGCCGGCGTCGATGACATCAGCCAGCCGCTGGGTCAGGTCGGGTTGGGTGTGTGCTTCATCCGGCATCCGCTGTCTCGTCTGTGTCCCGACCGGCCGATCGGCCGTCAACCGATGTAATCACGCCACTGCGGCAGCTGCGTGTTGTCCGTCACGTCATGCTCCAACGGCGTGATTGTAATGTAACCGTCAAACACTGCCGCCACGTCCGTCCCGGGCTCCCGCTGCTTGAACGTCATCGCGTTGCAGACCCGGTAGTTGAACGACCCGTCTTCCCCGGGCGTGATCTCGTACTCATCAACCATCCCGCTCGTCGAAATAGGCGCGACTTTCATCCCTACCGGCTCCGCCCCGCCGTCGAGGATGGGGACATTGATGTTGACCACGGTGTGATTCGTCATCGGCCCGGACAGGACGCGCTTGATCGCCTGCCGTGCATACTTGGCCGACGCCTCCCAGGGGATCGAGTCCCAGTCCTTCACGTGCTGGCTCACCGCGATGGCGGGCAACCCCATGAACGCCGCCTCCCGTGCCGCGCCGACCGTGCCGGAGTAGATCACGTTGACCCCGATGTTCGCCCCGGCGTTGATCCCGCTGATAACCAGGTCAATCGGCCCCGGCACGAGGTGCGCGATCGCGAGCTTCACGCAGTCGGCAGGCCGAGCGTCGACGCTGGTGCCGACAAAATCCTCGAAGCCCTCACCGCCTGGCCCGGGGTGTTTGGCGACCTGGATCGGCCGATGAAAAGTCACTGCGTGGCTCGTCGCCGACTGCACCACCTTCGGTGCTACCACGTGCACCTCACCCAGGTCCTTGATCGCCTTGTAAAGCGCCAGGATGCCTGGTGCCTCGATGCCGTCGTCATTGGTCAGGAGGATACGCATGGGGGGATTGTAACTTGTATGCCTGTATCTGTTGGGATGGATGCCAGACCGGTAAGTGCATGAAAAAGGCCGACCCGTGGATGGGCCGGCCTTGGTATTTGATCACATGTTGTGTGTTATTCGCTCTTCTCTTCTTCACCGGTGTCTTCGGCCTGCTCTTCGGCGGCGGCTTCTTCAGCCGGCGATTCAGCTACGGCTTCTTCTTCGGCCGGGGCTTCCGGGGCTTCTTCCTCGACCACGGCGGTGGCGCCGCCCTTACGCAGCGCGGCGGCGAACTCCATCCGCTTGTTGGCCTTGTCACGGCGGCGTGAGTACTGACCCGAGACCTGCGGGCCGGACTCCTCTTCACCGACCAGCTGCAGGACGCACAGCGACGCGCCGTCGCCGATGCGGTGCTTGGCCAGCTTGATGATCCGGGTGTAGCCGCCGGTCCGGTCGGCGTAGCGCGGGGCGATTTCTTCGAACAGTACCTTGACGACCTTCGGCCCGCCGGTGATCTCGCCGTAGTTATTGCGGATCACGGCGTCGTCGTTCTCGCCCTTGATCATGATCGGGTCGGCGCCGAGCATCTTGATGACGCGGCGGCGGCTGGCGAGGTCACCCTTCTTGCCGGCGCTGATCAGCTTCTCGACGAAGGGCTTAAGGCTCTTGGCCTTGGGGACGGTCGTGGTGATCTGCCCGTGGGTGAACAGGGACACGGCCATGTTGCGCCACATGGCGATCCGGTGGTTGGTCTTACGGCCGAGCTTACGGCCTGCAACGCGGTGTCTCATCGTTAAGTCTCCTTTATTGACTTGGCCGAAGGGTGAGACGCCTCCGGCTGTGCCACTCCCGCATCAAACATAAGCGGGGCAATTCGACCCACACACGGGGCCGGGGCTCGTGGGCCCCTGTCACGATTGAACGTGACGATTCAGCCGTGATTACACGGCGGGTGTATCGGCCTGCAGCTCGGCGGGCAGTTCCATGCCCAGGCTCAGGCCCATGTCGGTGAGCTTACGCTTGACCTCACGCAGCGACGTCTTGCCGAAGCTGCGGACCTTCAGCAGGTCGGCCTCGGTGTGGCTGACCAGCTCAGAGACGGTCGCGATGTTCGCGGTCTCCAGGCAGTTGCTGGCGCGGACCGAGAGGTCCAACTCGTTGACGTTCATCTTGAACTTGCGGATCTGCTCTTCGTCCACACGGGCGGCGGCGGCGGCGGATTCGCTGGCGGTCGCTTCACCCAGCTCGAAGTACTGCACGAACGGGTTGAGGTGCTTACGCAGGATCTTGGCGGCTTCGACCAGCGCCATCTCCGGCGTGAGCGTGCCGTTGGTCCAGATCTCGAGCGTCAGCTTGTCGAAGTTGGTCTTCTGGCCGACGCGGGTGTCTTCGGTCTTGTAGCGGACACGGGTGACGGGGCTGAAGATAGCGTCGACGGGGATGACGCCGATCTCCTGCTCGCCTGTGGATTCGTAGTACTCGCTGGCAGGGACGTAACCGCGGCCCTTCTCGACACGGAACTCGATGTCGAAGTCGATCTGCTTGGTCAAGGTTGCCAGCACCAGGTCCTTGGTGTGGATGGTGACGGCGGTATCGGCCTCGATCAGGTCGCAGGTGACTTCACCGGGGCCCTCGGCCTGGATCCGCATGCTCTTGGCTTCTTCGGAATCCAGAGAGACGACGATGTCCTTGATGTTCAGGAGGATATCGGTGGCGTCTTCCTGCACGCCGTCGAGGCTGGTGAACTCGTGCTGAGCGCCCTTGATCTTGACGGCGGTGACGGCAGCGCCTTCGAGGCTGGACAGCAGGATGCGCCGCAGGCTGTTGCCGACGGTGGTGCCGAAGCCGCGTTCGAAGGGCTCGACGGTGAACTTGCCGTAGGTCGGGGTGTTGGCCGGGTCGGCAACGACACGGTGAGGCAGCTCGAGGCCGCGCCATCTGATACGCATGATAGGTCTCCGATTCTTCCAGCAGCCCTTGGGGGTGGGAGCGCCGGGGGTTTATCGCGTGTCCGACCGCTGCTGGACGGCCGGGCGCTTCTGATCCCACTGGCGTTGAGTTGTACGTTAAAGGCCGGCGGTCCTTGCCGGGCCGGTTACTGGCCGGTCGTGCTTAGACGCGGCGGCGCTTGCGGGGGCGGCAGCCGTTGTGCGGGATCGGGGTGTGATCCTCGACGGCGGTGATCTTCAGGCCGTTGGCCTGCAGGCCGGTGATGGCCGATTCACGGCCGGAGCCTGCGCCACGGATGCGGACCTCGACTTCGTGGACGCCGTACTTCTTGGCGACCTGGGCGGCCTCCTCGGCGGCACGGGTCGCGGCGAACGGGGTGCTCTTGCGCGAGCCCTTGAACCCGGCGCTGCCGGCCGACGCCTGGCAGAGGGTCTCGCCGTTGACGTCGGTGATGGTGATCAGGGTGTTGTTGAAGGTCGCCTTGATGTGGGCGATGCCCCGGGCGACGTTCTTGCGGATCTTCTTGGTCTTCTTGGCCATGTCTTTTCCTCGAAGTTCGTGGCGTTGCCGTCTCTCCTAAAACGTTTAGGCGGGCAACTGGCTTCGGATATTGAACTCGTGTCGATCTTTGATCGACCGCTAAACAGTTGTGTTGGTAGGGCCGAGCGAGCTCGGCGGTTAAACGATCGCGATGCGATCCGCCGCGATCGCGGCGTGTAACACTTACGTGTTACTTCATGCCCTTGACCGACTTCTTGCCGGCGACGGTACGCTTACGGCCCTTACGGGTGCGGGCGTTGGTCTGGGTGCGCTGACCACGCACGGGCAGGCCTCGGCGGTGACGGTCGCCGCGGTAGCAGCGGATGTCACGCAGGCGGGTGATGTTCTGCGAGGTCTGGCGACGCAGGGCGCCTTCGACCAGCAGGCTGTTCTCGATGATCCCGCCGATCTGGGCCAGCTGGTCTTCGGTCAGCGTGTTGGCGCGGACCTGGCCGTCCAGGCCGGCTTCCTTGACGATATCTTCCGCGATCTTCGGCCCGATGCCGTAGATGTAGCGGAGGGCGATCCGGATCGGCTTGTTGTCCGGGATGTCAACACCTGAGAGTCGGGGCATGTTCTTTTCCTCTTTGATCATGACCGAGCAAGCTCGGTCGCTAAACGGTCGTGGCTGTCATGCCACGACGGGCCGATCGTTGGATCAGCCTTGGCGCTGCTTGTGTTTGGGGTTGGTGCAGATCACACGGACCACGCCCTTACGGCGGATCACCTTGCAATTCTCGCAGATGCGTTTGACGCTGGCTCGTACTTTCATGGTTCGGTCTCCCGAGGCTGTCCCCGGCTTCCGGGGCTAAGGGGCTATCCCTGTGTGCTTATTCGTATCCGTCAGTGGCGGTAAGTAATACGTCCCTTGGTCAGGTCGTAGGGGCTGAGTTCGACGGTCACCCGATCACCGGGGAGGATGCGGATGTAGAACTTACGCATCTTCCCGGAGATGTGGGCGATCATCTCGTGATCGTTCTCGAGCTTCACGCGGAACATCGCGTTGGGCAGGGCATCGATCACTTCACCCTCGAACTGTAGTTTGTCTTCCTTGGCCACAAATCCTCTTTACGCATGTGCGTGGTGCTGTTTTTCCTTGCCTGCTAGCGCTACCGGCCGTCGGTCAACACGTCGGCCCCGTCGGCGGTGACGGCGACCGTGTGCTCGTAATGAGCCGACGGCTTGCGGTCCACGGTCACGACGGTCCACCCGTCGCGAAGCGTCCGCACCTCGTGTGAGCCCAGGTTGCACATCGGCTCGATCGCGAGCACGATGCCTTCCCGAAGCTCGATGTCGTTCCGGATCAGGTCACGGTTGACGAAGTTGGGGACCTTCGGGTCCTCGTGCATCTTCGAGCCGATCCCATGTCCGACGAAGTCCCGCACGACACCCATGCCTTGGGACTCCGCGTAATTCTGCATCAGCCGGGCGACCTGGCTCCACTTCCTGCCGGGCTTGACGTTCTCGATCGCGATCTGCAACACGTGCTCGGTCACTTCGCAGAGTTTGCGAGTGTCCGGGTCCACGTCGCCGACCAGGATCGTCGTCGCCGCATCGCCGCACCAGCCATCCACTTCAACCCCGCAATCGACGCTGACGATATCGCCATCCTCGATCACTCGGTCGCCCGCGATCCCGTGAACGACTTCTTCGTTCACGCTGATGCACAGGTTCGACGGGAAAGGGGTCGGTCCGGGGTAACCCTTGAACAATCCCTTGGCACCGGCGTCCGTGAAGACGCGGTAGCCTTCCTCGTCGATCTGCCGGGTCGTTACGCCCGGCTTGCATATCTCTCGGCACCGCTGGTGGACCTGCTGGACGATCCGTCCGGCGGTGCGCATTTTTTCGATCTCTTCAGGCTTCTTCCTGATTATCACAGCCGCTTATGACCCGTCTGACCTCTTGGGTTTCCGAACCAACAGCGGGTCGGAGCAAGTCGCACATGGTATCACGGCCGACAAGCCCTGACAACTGCCTATATCCCCACGGGTTACGTCCCGCGGGCACCCCGGATCTTCGGCCCCTTGCCGCCTTCGCTGGCCAGGAAGCCCTGATAATTACGCATCAGCAGGCTCGCCTCGATCCGCTGGACGAAGTCGAGCATCACGCTCACCACGATCAGCAGACCCGTGCCCCCGAGGAACTGCGTGACCAGGAAGTCAATCTCAAACACGCCCGAGACGATCGTCGGCACCACCGCGATCAGCGACAGGAAGCCCGCCCCGACGTAGGTGATGCGCTCCATGACCGTCTCAAGGTAGTCCGCTGTCCTGGGCCCGGGACGCAGGCCGGGGATAAAGCTGCCGTGGTCGCGTAGCTGGGTCGCCATCTCCTTGGGCTGGAACTGCACGGTCGTCCAGAAGTAGGCGAAGAAGTAGATCAGCGCGATGTAGGCGATCGTGTACGGGTAGCTGTTGAACCCGAAGTTGCGGTTCAGGAAGTCAACCGTCTCGTACCAGAAGACGTAGAATCCGCTGGCGGTATCGCTCGGCACGGTCAGGGCCGAACTGAGGTAGCCCAGGACCATCGAGGGGATGATCATCAGCGAGCTGGCGAAGATGATGGGCATGACGCCGCCGTGGTTCACACGCAGCGGCAGGTAGCTCTTCTGCCCGCCGTAGACGCGTCGGCCGCGGGTGTGCTTGGCCTGTTGGATCGGTATGCGTCGCTGCCCCTGCGTGATGACGATCGACCCGGCGACCACGACCACAAAGGCCACCGCCAGGAAGATGACGGTCATCGGGGTGTACTGGGCGTCGGCCTCGTTGACCGAGAAGCCGCTGGCGACCATGCCGATCGCGTTGGGCATCCCGGCGATGATGCCGGCGGTGATGATCAGGGAGATACCGTTGCCGATCCCGTACTTATCGATCTGCTCGCCGAGCCACATCAGGAAGACGGTACCGCTGGTCAGCGCCAGCGTGCCGCATGCCCAGAACAGGAACGTGCCCTTGTATTGGGCGTAAACCACCGGGCTGTCGCCGGACTGGAAGAACCGCAGGTACACGATCGACTGGACCAGGCACAGCGCCACGGTGGCGTAGCGCGTGTATTCCTGGATCTTCTGCCGACCGGCCGGGCCCTCTTTTTGCAGGGCTTTGAGCGGCTCATACACCGAGCCGAGCAGCTGGAAGATAATCGCGGCGGAGATGTAGGGCATGATGCCCAGCCCGAAGATGGTGGACTGGGTCAGCGAACCGCCGGTGAAGATCGAGACGTAGTCGAGGATGTTCCCGGTCGCGCCGCCTGATTGCCGCTCGGCCCACTGCTTCATCAGCTCCTGGCTGACGCCCGGCAATGGGATGAAGAAGCCGATCCGATAGATGCACAACATCCCCATCGTGAAGAAGATCTTGTTGCGCAGCTCGGCGATCCGGAAGATGTTGATGAATGCTTGGAGCATGGTAGCGGTTAGCCCTTAGCCGTTAGCCGTTAGCTATAAGGTCGCACGGCCACTGATGCAACATGGTTGGTGATACGTCTCAGGCAACGGTAGCGCTGCCGCCGGCCTGTGTGATCTTTTCCTGAGCACTCTTGGAGAAGCTGGCGGCGGTGACGGTGAGCTTCTTCTTGGTGTCGCCCGTGCCGAGGATCTTAACGGGCAGCTTGTCGTCGCGGATCAGCCCGACCTTCACGAGCATCTGCGCGTTGACCTCGGCGCCGTCATCGAACCGTGCGTCGAGCGCGGCGATATTGACGATGGCGTAGTGCTTCTTGAACAGCACGTTGGAGAAGCCGCGCTTGGCGACCCGGCGGAACAGCGGGGTCTGGCCGCCTTCACGGCTGGCGCGGATCGAGCCGCTGGCGCCCGAACGGGAACCGGCACCCTTGTGCCCGCGGCCACAGGTCTTGCCTCGGCCGGAGCCGACGCCTCGGCCGACACGCTTACGCTTCTTGTGCTTGCCCACCTTCTCGGTGACATCATGGATCATCATGGCTCAAACACTCCTCTATCACACGGCGGGTTTCGCCGGGGAGTCGCTGGTTAGTCTTTCTTTTCCGCTTCTTGATTGTCGTCGGCGGCGGGGGTTTCTGGCGCCTGCTCGGTGGCGGGTGCCTCGGTGGCCTGCTCGGGAGCGGCCGCCTCAACATTAGGCTGCTCTTCGGCCGGAGCTTCGGCGGGTGCTTCAGCTGTTTCCGGGGCTTCCGGGGCGGCTTCCTCTGCCGGCTTTTCTTCCTTGGGCTTCGGTGCGTGGCTGGTGGTGACGGTGGCTTTCACGCCCTTACCGCCGGGCACGCTCTCACGCTGCCGACCGCCACGCTTGCCGCCGCGGCCGCCCTTCTTGTCGCCCTGCTCCTCTTCCACCTTCGGCGATTCGACCTGCGCCGGGGCGGCGCTGCTGGTCGTGTAACGCTGGCCGATGGCGATCTTCTCTTCCACCGCGGTGGTCTCGATCTCCACGCCACGGTGGCTGGCGACCTGTTCCTTGGTCCGCATGCGGGTCAGGCCGTCGAGCACGGCCTTGCACAGGTTCTTCTTGTTGGTCGAGCCATACGCCTTGGTCAGGCAGTCCTGCACACCGGCCATTTCCAGCACGGCGCGGGCGGTGCCGCCGGCGATAACACCGGTACCGGGCGCCGCCGGCAGGATGCGGATCTTGGACGCGCCGAACTTGCCTTCGATCGGGTGCGGCAGCGTGCCGTCTTTCATCTCGATCTTGACCAGCTGCTTGCGTGCGTTCTTCTGTGCCTTCTCGATGGCGGAGGGCACGCCGGTACCCTTGCCGTAGCCGATGCCGACGCTGCCGCGGCGGTCGCCGACGACGACGAGCGCGGCGAAGCTGAAGCGGCGGCCGCCCTTGACGACGGTCGCGGTACGGAAGATGCCGACCGTGGTCGATTCTAATGCCTGTGTGTCTTCGAGTAGTTCGGGCATGTTGTTCCTCGGGTGCGGAGGTCCCATCCGCGTGGGCGGATGAGCTTGAGCGTGTTAGAGCTTGAGGCCCCCTTCACGGGCGGCGTCGGCCAGGGCCTTGACCCGGCCGTGATAACGGAAGCCGTTGCGGTCGAACGCGACCTGGGTGACGCCGGCCTGCTTGGCCTGCTCGGCGATCTGCTTGCCGACCGCTTTCGCGGCCTCGATGTTGCCGCCCTGATCGCTCTTGACGGAGCTGGCGGACGCGATCGTCTTGCCGTCCAGGTCGTCGATGACCTGCACGTAGATGTTCTTGAGGCTGCGGTAGACCGTGAGGCGCGGGCGTTCGGGGGTACCCTTGACGCGCTTGCGGATGCCGGTCTTGCGGCGGTTTCGGCGTACGGTTTTGAGTTTGTTCTTGTCCATCGCTAATGTTCCCGTGGCCGGCGTTCGCGCTCGGCGGGGTGAATCGGATCAGTCTTTAGCCACCGCCTGCAAACGCCTTACCGGCCTTGCGGATGATGTGCTCGTTGGCGTACTTGATGCCGCGGCCGTTGTAGGGCTCGGGCTTACGGTGCTGGCGGATTTCGGCGGCGACCTGGCCGACCAGCTGCTTGTCGGGGCCGGAGACCTTGATCTTGTTGCCCTGGATGTCGACCTTGATCCCGGCGGGGACCTCGACGACACGGGTGTCGGCGTAGCCCACGTTCAGGTTGACCTTCATGCCCTGGAGCTTGGCGGTCCAGCCCACGCCGGTGATTTCCAGGTCCTTTTCGTAACCCTTGGTCACGCCCTGGATCATGTTGGCGATCAGCGAGCGGGTCAGGCCGTGCATCGCCTTGGCGGTGCGCGAGTCGCTCTTGCGCTCGACGACGACTTCGTCACCCTCGACCTTGACAGTGACCTCGGGGCGGTGGGTCATGGACAGCTTGTTGCTGCCGGCCTCAACCGTGACCTGGTCGCCGTTGACCGACACCTTAGCGCCGGCGAGCGGGATGGGTTTTTTACCGATACGGGACATTGTTGAATCCTTGTTGTGCCTTAAGCGTTTGTTCGGGTCAGGCTTGGTTCAATCGATTGGGTTCAGTTCCGATGCTTACTCCACGGTGCACAGCAGCTCGCCGCCGACGTGTTCCTGTCGTGCCTTGCGGTCGGACATCACGCCGCCGGACGTGCTGACGATGGCGATCCCCAGGCCGCCCAGTGGGCGGGGGAGCTTGTCGGCGCGTGTGTAGACACGGCAGCCGGGCTTGCTCTCTCGCTTGAGGGTGTGGATGAGCTGCTCGCCCTGTGGGCCGTAGCGCAGGTCGATGCGGAGGATACCTTGCCGGCCGTCGTCGATGACGCTGAAGTCCTGGACGTAGCCTTCGTCCTTGAGCACCTGGGCGATGCCGGAACAGATCTTGCTGTTGCGGCAATCGACGCGCTTGGCCTTTTTCCGCGCTGCGTTGCGGACGCGGGTGAGCATGTCGGCGATGGGGTCTGATAAAGCCATTCTCTGTGAGCCTTATACCTGTGGGTGTCTTATCTCTTAAAAGCCGTTCCGTTTTCCTTGGCCGATTACCAGGAGGCCTTACGCATCCCGGGGACCTTGCCTTCCAGCGCCAGCTCACGCAGCTTGATGCGGGAGATCCCGAACTTGCGGTAGACGCTACGGGTGCGCCCGGTCAGGGCACAGTGGTTGCGGTAGCGCGTCGGGCTGGCGTTGCGCGGCAGCTTCTGGAGTGCGGCGTAGTCGCCTTCCTCCTTGAGCTTACGGCGGAGTTCGGCGTACTTATCGATGGTCTTCTTGACTTTCGCCATTCGGACGCTGGTGGACTTTGATGCCATGGTGATATTCTCTGCCTGCCTGGTGTTAGTTAGTTATCTTCGGGCTTGACAAACGGGAAGCCCATCTCGGTGAGGGCGGCCCGGGTGACTTCGTCACGGCTGTTCTTGAAGATCAGGTTGATGTTCATGCCGTGGGTAAACTGGGCGTGGGTCATGTCGATCTCGGGGAAGATGCCCTGCTCGTTAATACCGAACGAGTAGTTGCCCCGGCCGTCCATCTTGTCCCGCAGGCCGCGGAAGTCCTTGATCCTCGGGATGGCGACGGTGATCAGCCGGTCGAGGAACTCCCACATGCGGTCGCGCCGTAGGGTGACCATGGCGCCGACCTCGTAGCCTTCACGCAGCTTGAAGTTGGCGACGCTCTTCTTGGCCTTCTTGACGATCGGCTGCTGACCGGAGATCAGCGCCAGGTCGGAGATGACCTGCTCGCGGGCCTTGGGGTTGAGCTTCGTGCCTTCCAGCTGCTTACCCATACCGACGTTGATGACGATCTTGTCGAGCGAGGGCATGGCCATGGGATTCTTGATCCCGAACTGCTCTTTGAGCTTGCCGGCGACCTGCTCTTCGTATTGTTTCTTTAACCGGGGGGTCATATTCTTGCCCTTAGCCTTTAGCCGTTAGCCATTAGCTGTTTGTTTCTCTTGGACCGTTTCCTGTATTCCCTAGCCAGAAGCTAATGGCTGATAGCTAATGGCTAATGGCTCTTCTACTTCTTCGCTTTCTTGAGTTCGGGACCGAGCTGCTCGCCGGTGGAAGCGGCGACGCGGACCTTCGAGCCGTCGTCCTTGCTGACGAAGCGGACCCGGGTGGCCTTGCCGTCGGCGACGGGCGAGACGTTGGAGATGTGGATGGGCATCTCCTTGTGGATCACGCCGCCCTGGGGGTTCGCCTGGCTGGGCTTCATGTGGCGGGTCTTGACGTTGACGCCTTCGACGACCACCTTGTCCGTCTCGGTGACGACGCGGAGGATCTTGCCGGTCCGGCCCTTGTCGGAGCCGGCGGTGATGATGACGTTGTCGCCTTTTCTTACGTGTCGTGCCATTTGATTCAGCCTTTAGCCGTTAGCTCTTAGCCGTTAGCCAGAGCGGTTATTACGATCGTCAGACGACCTCCGAAGCGAGGGAGACGATCTTCATGTAGTTCTGTTCACGCAGCTCACGGGCGACGGCGCCGAAGATGCGGGTGCCCCGGGGGTTGCCCTCGTCGTCGATCAGCACGACGGCCGAGCTGTCGAAGCGGACGTAGCTGCCATCCTTACGCCGGATCGGATTGCGTGTGCGGACGACCACGGCCTTGACGATGGTGCCCGTCTTCAGGTCGCTGCCGGGCAACGACTTCTTGACCGAGCAGACGACCTTGTCACCGATGCCGGCGGTCTTACGGGTGAACTGGCCTCGGCCGGTGGACCCGCCGAGCACGCGGATCACGTAAGCGATCTTAGCGCCGGTGTTGTCCGCGACGTCAACTCTTGATTCTGCCTGGAGCATGACTCGTTTCCTTGCATAAGGCCTTGTTCAGGCCGGCCCGATCTTTATCAGGCGGTAGCTTCTTCGGTGTGTTCAAGCGGCGCGGGGGCCTTCTCAACGACGCGGACCAGACGCCAGGTCTTGGTCTTGCTGATCGGTCGGCAGCCGGCGATCTCAACGCGGTCGCCGTTGTGACACTGGTTCTCCGGGTCGTGTACGTGGAACTTGGCCTGGCGGTGCAGGTATTTGCCGTACTTGCGGTGCCGCTGCTGGTAGTCCACAGCCACGGTGCAGGTCTTGTCGCGCTTGTCGCTGACGACGACCCCGATCTTGGTCCCGGTGAGCTGACGTTTCTTGGTAGCTTGTTCGGTCACTTGGTGGTCTCCCGCAGTTGCCGGGCGCGTTGTTCGGTGAGCAGGCGGGCGATGTCACGGCGGATGTTGCCCAGTTGCTTGGGGTTCTCGAGCTTCTCAGTCACGGCCTGGGTCCGCAGCTCGAAGTGCTGCTTGCGGAGCCGGTCGACCTCGACGGTTAGCTCTTCGTCTTTGAAGTTATGGATTTCACTGGCTTTCATGCTTACTCTCGCTGCCCGTTACCCGGGCTTGTTGGATCAGGCGTGGCGCTTCTCCACGAACCGGCACTTAAACGGCATCTTGTGCGACACACGGGCAAACGCCTGGCGGGCAACGTCCTTCGGCACGCCGACGATCTCATACACGATGGTCCCGGGCTTGACGCGGGCGACCCAGTACTCCGGCTCGGCCTTGCCCTTGCCCATACGGGTTTCAAGCGGCTTCTTGCTGATCGGCTTGTCCGGGAACACACGGACGAACAGCTTGCCTTCACGGCTGACGTACTGACGGGCGGCGATACGGCCGGCCTCGATCTGGCGGGCGGTCAGCCAGCCGCCTTCCAGCAGCTGCAACCCGAACTCGCCGAAGGCGACGAAGTTGCCACGGTGGGCGTTGCCGCGCAGCGTGCCCCGCTGCTGCTTGCGGAACTTAACTCGTTTAGGCATCAAAGGCATCGGTCTGTACTCCGGTCCGCGGCTTCACGCCGCGTTGCTTATCTCACATGCCACGGCGTCGTCGCCGGGCGTTGGTTCCTTAGTGACGGCCTCGGGCTCGCGGACGGGCGCCGGCGGCCTTGGACTGGATCTCGCCCTCGGCCAACTCGCCGTAAGGCCCGTGATAGACCCAGACCTTCACGCCGATGATCCCGTAGGTCGTCCGGCTCTCGGTCAGGGCGTAGTCGATGTTCGCCTGCAGGGTCGCCAGCGGGATGGCGCCGAGGCGGATGTCTTCGGTACGGCTCATCTCGTGCCCTCCCAAGCGGCCGGAGAGCTGGATCTTGCAGCCCTTGGCACCGGCGGCCATAGCGGCCTCGGCCTTCATCTTCATCACCCGGCGGAAACCGGCACGCTTCTGCAGCTGCTCGGCGATCGACTCGCCCACCAGCTTGGCGTCAAGGTCGGCGTTGTGCACCTCGATGCAGTTGATCGAGACGTTACGGCCGGTGAGCCGCTGAAGCTCCGCGGTCAGGGCGTCGATCTCGGCACCCTTCGGGCCGATGACCAGGCCCGGGCGGGCGGTCTTGACGATGATCTTCAGTTCTTCACGGGTCCGCTCGATGTGGATGTCGCTGACCGCGGCGTAAGGGGCCTTGCGGTTGAAGCGGTTGTCGCAGAAGCGGCGGATCTTCTGGTCCTCGACCAGCAGCTCGCCGTAGAGCGCCTTGGGGGCGTACCAGCGGCTCTTGTGTGCCTCGGTGATCCCGACGCGGTACCCGAATGGATGAACTTTCTGTCCCATCGAAAATTCCTTTTTAGCGAGCCCCCGCGTGTCGCGGCGGTCATATCGCGGCGACACGCCGCGGCTCGCAGTGGTGTTAAGCGTTCTTGTTATCCACGGTGACGGTAATGTGGCTGGTGCGTTTGAGGATCGGATGCGCCCGGCCTCGGTCCTTGGGCTGGAAACGCTTCATGGTCGGGCCGCCGTCCACGCGGACCTCGGTGACGACCATCGCCAGCGCCTCGCGATCGGAAAGCCCGTCGGCTTCCTGGGCGTTTGACCTCGCGGCCTGCAGGGCGTTCTTCAGGAACACGGCTGCACGCTTCTTGGACAACGTCAGGACGTTCATCGCGTCGAACACGGTCTTGCCGTGGATCATCTGCGCGACCGGCCGGGCCTTGGTCGGGCTGATGCGTGCGCCTCGGTGTGTGTTGGTGTAGGGCATGATTCGTTGCCTTTAACTTCCAGCTCTCGACTGGCTTCTTAAGTATCCGATTCCTATTACCGTACGCCGGCGGCGCGTTGCGCCTTGGTGCCGGTGGTGTGAGCCCGGAACATACGGGTGATGCTGAACTCGCCGAGCTTGTGCCCGACCATGTCCTCGGTGACGAACACGGCGTGGAACATCTTGCCGTTGTGCACCATGAAAGTGTGACCGACGAACTCGGGCACGATGGTGCAGGCCCGGGCCCAGGTCTTGATGGGCTCGTGCTTGTTCATCTGGTTGAGCTTCTCGACCTTGCGGTAGAGCTTCAGGTCGACGAAGGGGCCTTTTTTCAGTGATCGGGACATATCGTTTGCCTTTAGCGTTTAGCTGCGTTTCGCGGTTCGCTTCGGTATCCGTTCTTACTTGAGCTTGATCTGGCCGTAGCGCTTCGAGACGCGGCGGCGGATGATTCGCTTGTTCGAGGCCTTGCCACGCTTACGTGTCCGGCCGCCCTTCGCGGGGACACCGCTGGGCGACGCCGGGGCGCGGTTGCCCTTGCTGCGGCCGTCACCACCACCCAGCGGGTGGTCGTGGTGGTTCTTGGCGACACCACGGGTGTGTGGACGCTTGCCCATGTGCCGGGCACGGCCGGCCTTACCCAGGACGACACGGTTGTGATCGGTGTTGCCGACCTGCCCGATCGTTGCGGTGCATTCCAGCGAGACCTGACGGATTTCACCCGAAGGGAACACGAGGGTGGCCCACTGGCCTTCTTTATTGGTTAACCGTGCGTAAGCACCGGCCGACCGGCAGAGCTGACCGCCGCGACCGGCTACCAGCTCCACGTTATGCACGTTCAGACCCGCGGGGATCGCACCCAGCGGCATGTTGTTGCCAGCCTTAGGCTCGACCTTGTCGCGGCTGGCGATCACCGTATCGCCGTCGGTCAGCTTCAGCGGGGCGATGATGTACCGCTTCTCGCCGTCGGCGTACTCGAGCAGCGCGATGTTGCACGAACGGTTGGGGTCGTACTCGATGCCGATGACCTTCGCCTGCACGTCGAGCTTGTCACGCTTGAAGTCGATCCGGCGGTAGCGCTGCTTGGCGCCGCCGCCGCGGCTCTGCACGGTAATCTTGCCGTGGTGGTTACGGCCGCCGTTCTTGGACTTCTTGACAAGCAACGACTTCTCGGGGCTGGTCTTGGTCACCTCGGAGTAGAGGTTGACCGAGGCGTTGCGCCGGCCGTTGGTGGTCTTCTTGTAGATTCGAATAGCCATGATTCGTCTCTTCTCATTTAGCCCGGCCATCTTGGCCGGGTCGTTCATGCCCCGGCCAAGATGGCCGGGCTATTTATCACTTAGAACAACTCAATCCGATCGTCGCCGGCGAGCTGCACGGTGGCCCGCTTCCAATCGCTGGTCTTGCCCGGACCGAACCGCGTGCGGAAGTACTGGCCCTTACGGATCTGCGTGCTGACCCGAGCGACCTTCACACCGTAGATCTCTTCGATCGCGGCCTTGATCTGCGGCTTGCGCGCCCGCATGTCGACCTCGAAGCTGTAGCGGTTGCGCGTCTCGGTTTCCCAAGCGCTCTTTTCGGTGATCAACGGCTTCTTGATGACGGTAGTAGCTTCCATCAGCTAGCGACCTCCTTCTTGGCCCGGCCCAGTTCGTCGGAGGTGACCTTCTCGATGTAGGCCTGGAACGCGGCCTTATCCACCAGCAGGTAGCGGTGGTTGAGCAGGTCGAACGCGTTGAGGCGGTCGATCTGGGTGACGTGGACGTTTTCGAGGTTCCGGGCCGAAGCGGCTTCGTTCCCGGTGACGGAGGGGAGAGCGACCAGGCAGGTGCGGTCGATCTTGAGCGAGTCGAGCAGGCCGTTGAAGGCCTTGGTGCTTGGTTTTTCGAATTCGAGGTTTTCGACGAGCTTAATTTCGTTGTCGATTGCCTTGGCGAGGATGGCGTTGCGGTTGGCCAGGCGGCGCATCTTGGTGGGCATGCCCTGGCGCCAGGAGTGGGGCCGCTTGGCGAAGCCGTGACCGCCGTGCTTCATAATGTTCGTGCCCGCCGGGCCGCGTCGGGCGTTGCCGGTGCCCTTCTGACGGTAGAGCTTACGGGTCGAGTAAGCGGTCTCGGAGCGGTTCTTGGTCTTGGCCGAACCCTGCCGACGGTTGGCGTGGTAGCGGACATACGCCTGTTTGAGCAGGGTGTGACGCACCTCGCCGCCGAGCTGCTGCTCGTCGACTTGGACGGTCCCGACTTCATCGCCGGCTAGATTGTGGACTTTGATTTCGATCATCTTTTAATCACCTACGGTCCCGTTTTGGGGATGCGTTTATGTCGCCGCCAGGGCTAGGCCCGATACCGGACCCGATCGTGTGACCCCACGACTCGGCTGTTAAACCGAATTGTCGTGGCGAAGCAGTTTCCGTTTTTCCGCTAAGCCGCATGCGGCTCAGAAGAAGACAGACTTACGACGCCTTGGCTTGCGCGGCCTTTCCTTTATAAAGACGCGTCGCCTCACGGACGACGACCAGCCCCTTGTTGGCGCCGGGCACCGGGCCCTTGACCAGCAAAAGGTTCTTTTCCTTATCCACGCCGATCACCGGCAGGCTGCGGACGGTCACCCGTTCGTTGCCCATCCGGCCGGACATCCGGATGCCCTTCTTCGGCTTACCGGTACCCAGGTTCGAGCTGCGGCCGCCGACCGAACCCGGCGAGCGGTGCTTCCGCTCCACGCCGTGGCTGGCGAGCTGGCCCTTGAAGTTATGCCGCTTCATGACGCCGGCATAACCCTTGCCCTTGCTGGTCCCGATCACATCGACGAACTGGATGCCGTCGAACACTTCAACCGTCAGCTCCTGACCCAGTTCGTAACCCTCGACCTCGCCGTCGGCCAGACGCACCTCGCGGTGGGCACGCTTGGGGGCGATGCCGGCCTTGCCGTCGTGCCCGATCAGGGGCTGGGTCGAGTTGCGGCCCTTGACGTCTTCGAAAGCGATCTGCACCGCTTCGTACCCGTCGGTCTCGGCCGTCTTGAGCTGGCTGACGTAGCACGGCCCGGCCTGGATCACGGTCACCGGGACGTTGTTCCCGTCGCCGTCGTACAGGCGGGTCATACCGACTTTTCTACCAATGATTGCTGCGGGCATGTCAGTCTCCGAGGGGGCACGCTGGTGTGCGGATCGTGGCCTGTTTCGCCAGAGGATCACGCCCCTGTTTGAACCTTTAATGTTAAACGCGACAAGTCGCGTCGTTTCTTAGCTACCTTTTAAACAAACAAGCGGACGCTTTGAGGTCCGCTTTTCATGTCCCTGTCAACGGGACGACTTCCGTGGGTTACGCCTTGATCTTCACGAAGACGCCGGCCGGGACGACCAGGCGGTTCAGCGCTTCGACCGTGCGGGCGTTGGGCTCGATGATGTCGATGATCCGCTTATGGGTACGGATCTCGAACTGCTCACGGCTCTTCTTGTCTACGTGCGGGCTGCGGAGCACGGTGTAGCGCTCGATCCGCGTCGGCAGGGGGACCGGGCCGGCGACCTTGGCGTTCGTACGCTTTGCGTGGTCGACGATCTCACGCGCTGAAGCGTCCAGCGCCTGGTGGTCGTATGCCTCCATCCGGATTCGGATCTTGCCTGCAGTCATTGACAATAGCCTCTTTACTCGCGTTACTTACGCACTATCACCGGTCACGGACGCCGCGACGAGGTGAGCCGGGTAGTGTACCCATAGTGAGCGTTGTGTCAATCCGGGGTAGATCGGCCGGTTCAGCCCCCGGTAGCCCCACCCCATGCCCTGGAAATCACGCCCGACCGCCTTATTCATATAGATACCAAACGCAGGCAAGCAGAACTCAAAGACCCAACCGCCCTGCCCGCATACGCTGCAAGTAACTGATACCAATACGCCTATAGGTCCCGGCAGGCCTCGTCCAGCACCTGCTCGGAAGCGAAAATCGGCACCTCATTGGCGATCCCCAGCGCGATCGCGTCGCTTGGCCGGGAGTCGACTTCAATCACTTCGCCGTCATGCTCCAGGAAAAGCCGGGCAAAAAAAGTGCTTTTTTTCAGGTCGCAGATAAGGATTTTTTCCAGCTTCGCGTCCAGCTGCTCGATCACACTGGCCAGCAGCTCATGCGTCAACGGCCGGGGCGGCCTCTGGCCCATCAGACGCCGCTCGATCGCCGCCGCCTCATTCAACCCGATCACGATCGGGAACACCCGGTCCCCATGGACCTCCCGCAGCTCAACAATGTGCATGTCGTCGGTCTCACGGATCAGGATCCGCGATAGTTCCATCCTCACAGCCATGGGTCGCTCCTGGTCGGGGACATGTCCGGGCAGCCGTCCTATTGGCAATGATAGCCGGGCGTAACCGACGTGCCTCTGCCCCGCATGAGATTGTCACGAAAAAGGTCGGGATTGGCAAAACGTCCGGCCGTACAATGGCGTCAACCCATCTATAGGAGGCCTGACAGATGATGCGACGTCTCCCCGCTCTGTTCATCGTGTTCGTGTTGGTTAGCTGCATCGCTTCACCGGCGATAGCCGAAGCGCTGCGCCTGCCGGCGATCTTCAGCGACCACATGGTCTTGCAACGCGACCAGCCAGTCGCGGTCTGGGGCTGGGCGGAATCGGGAGCGGATGTTGATGTGCACTTCAAGGGTCAGAAGGTGACCACCCAGGCGGATGAAACCGGCAGGTGGCGGGTGAACCTTGAGCCATTGCAAGCCGACGCCGAGCCCGCGCAGCTGAAGGTAACCAGCGGCGAGCAAGCATTGACCGTAGACGATGTCCTGGTCGGCGAGGTCTGGTTGTGCTCCGGGCAATCCAACATGGAGTGGACCGTCGATCGGTCAGCCGACGCCGACGCGGAGATCGCCGCCGCCGATTGGCCGTTGATCCGACATATCGATGCGCCGCGCCGACCGAGCATGCTGCCGATGCACGATATCCAGGCGGATTGGCAGGTCTGCTCGCCCGAAACGGCCGCGAAGTTCACCGCCGTCGGATACTACTTTGCACGCAAGCTGCATCAGGAACTGGATGTCCCCATCGGCCTGGTGAATTGCTCTTGGGGCGGCACACGGATCGAGCCATGGATACCGATCCAGGGATTCGCCAAGGTGCCCGAGCTTGCTGAGCTATACAAGACAATCCAAGCGAAGCAGCCTAGTAGCGATGCCTACCAAGCTTCCGCGCGAGCCTATCTCGATGCGCTGGACGGTTGGATGGAGCAGGCCGAAGAGCATCTGGCGACGCGGGGCCTGATCACCGAGCCTAAGGCCTTCCCCGATCAACTCCAGCCCTTCACCAACCATCAAGACCCGACCATGCTGTTCAACGGCATGATGCGGCCGTTCATCCCCTACACGATCCGCGGCTCGATCTGGTATCAGGGCGAATCCAACCGCAAAGACGGCATGGCATACCTTTATATGACCAAGGCGCTCGTGCTCGGCTGGCGGGAAGTGTGGGAACGCCCCGACCTCCCCTACTACTACGTGCAGATCGCCCCGTTCCAGTACGGCGATGAGAACCCGCACGTGCTCGCACGCTTCTGGGAAGCCCAGGCCGAAATCGAAAAACAGATCAAACACACCGGCATGGTCGTCATCCACGACATCGGCAACCTTAAAGACATCCACCCGGCCAACAAGCAGGACGTCGGCGCAAGGCTGGCGAACATGGCGCTGAAGCGCGACTACGGACACACCGAGATCATCGACAGCGGCCCGCGCTACGAATCGATGAAGGCCGACGGCGACAAGTTGCTGCTCAAGTTCACGAACGTGGGCGAAAGATTGACTTCACGCGATGGCGAGGCGCTGAGCTGGTTTGAGCTCGCCGGGGAAGCGCAGCCGTGGACAAAAGCAAACGTCGAGATCATCGCGCCAGACACGCTGGCTGTTTCAGCCCCGGGGATCGACAAGCCTGTCGCCGTGCGATTCGCCTGGCACAAGCTCGCCGAGCCGAACCTCATCAACAGCGCGGGCCTGCCTGCTGCCCCCTTCCGCGCGGGGGAATTGCCCTCATCCGATTAGTCGGTATTGGGTGCCTCAACGAACGATCAATACCGATCCAGAAGCCGATCACCCCGGCAGGCGGATCAGCGCGTGGTAGCCGCCGTCCTGGTAGTCCGTGACCATGCCGGACGGGTAGGCCTGGAGCTCGTGTTCGATCCTGCCACGCACACGGCCGGCGATCCAGTGGGCCTGGTCGCTGTTCTCTTCTTTCTCGATGCTGCACGTGCTGTAAAGAATCACACCGCCCGGCGCGACCCACTGCGTCGTCTTGCGGATGATCTCACGCTGCATCGCGATCAGTGAGTTGAACGTCTTGGTATCGAAGCGGTACCGCGCCTCGGGCCGACGCGCTAGCACCGCCGTGTTCGAGCATGGCACATCCAGCAGCAGCAGGTCGATCGGCTCGCGCGGCTCGCTGTCCGGCCCGACCACGATCACGTTCTTGTAAGGCTTGGTCGCCATGCTCAACCCGGCGCGGCGTTCATTGTCCACATCAGTCGCGGCGACCGTGGCATCCGGGTGCATCGCGGCGAGCTGCAGGGTCTTCGTGCCCCTACCCGCACAGTAATCCAGCACACGGCTGAGCTTCATGCCCTGCGTACTCTGAATCGGCAGCGACGATGCCGGGTCCTGCACGCGGCGCTGGTTGTTCTGCCCGAGGAACCGACGCAGCGCCGGCTGGTCACCTCGCCAGATAAGGAAGCCCGGCGTGTCGTGTAGCTGATAGTCCTCGGTCACCTGCGCATCGAAGCCCGCCTCGACGGCGACGATGATCGGCGGGGACGCGATGCCGTGCTTGCAGAAGTCGATGACGCGCTGCTTGCCGTGAGGCTGGGCCCAGCGGTTGATCAGTGCGCGGGGATGGCTGGTGGCAACCGCCAGGTGGCGAGCCGTCTGGTCGGTCGGCGGGAGCAGCGAGCCATTTAGCTGGATGCTGCCGGCCTCGAACGGCAACCGATCACGGGCCGGCTGCCACGGCGTATCCGGCAGGACCTCGCCCACAAAGTCCGACACCTTGCGCAACACCGCGTTGACCATCCCCGCGGCCCCGGGCCGAACCAGCTGACGCGCCAGGTCCACCTGCTCATCGACCACGGCATGGACCGGCAGTCGGTGCATGAAAATCAGCTGCGCCGCACCCGTCAGCAGTACCGCCTGCATCGGCGGCTCCATCGTGTGCAGCGGCTTATCAAGCTCGCGGTCCAGCAGGTATTCGAGCGTGATCCATCGCTGCAACACCGTGCGGTGGATCGCGGTCGCCAGCGCGGCGTCCTTCGGCCCCAGGCCGACGGCATCAAGCTGGATCGCGGGTAGATCAGGGAAACGCCTGGCGGCTCGGGTCAGCGAGATCGCGGCGGCGGCTCGTGCGTTTTCGGGGCGTTTGGGTGGGCCTGGCATGTGATTCGGTCAGGCTTGCGGATCGGCGTCAACGGTGTCGGGCATTTCATCCTGCACGGGCAGCTCAAGGCCAAGCGCTTTGTGGACTTCTTCCATCAGCTGCTCGACCTTGAACGGCTTGAACATCACGCTGGACAGCCCGTCCTGGCTGGCGCGGACGATCGAGTGGTGCGGGTCGTACCCGAAGCCGGTCATCAGGATCACCGGCAGGTCGTCCCGGCGGCGGCGTGCGGCGGCGAAGATCTCGTAACCGTTGCGGTACGGCATCTTGATGTCGGAGATGACCAGGTCGTAGTCATCCTGCTCCAGACAGGTGCAGGCTTCGTACCCGTCCTTGCTCATCTCGACCTTGCAGCCGGCCTTGGTGAGGATGTCGTGGATCGCCTTGCGGATGTTGACCTCGTCGTCGGCGACCAGGATCCGCTTGCCCTTGATCTGAGGATCGACATCTCCCACCTCCTGCTCGCTCGCTCCCAGCACAACGTTCGGGCCGGCGGCGACGTGCTTGACCGACTCGCGGATCGTTTCGACGTGGTCGATGATGCGGTTGAGCCGGCCGCGCATCGAGTCGTCGCCGATGTATTCCTCCATCAGCGTGCGGGCCTCGGAAATGATCTCAGCCATCGGGTGAGCCATCTCCTGGACCACGCTGTCGGTGATCTGCCCGCTGGTCGTGCAACGCTCGGTGACCAGCAGGTTCAGGATGTTCAGCGCCATGCCGACGTATCGGCCGAAGATCTCGGCGAACTGGCGGTCGTCCTCGTTGAACGCGCCGACCGATTCGCTCTCGATGTTGTAGACGCCCACGACCTTGTCGAAGACCTTCAGCGGTACCGTCAGCGAGCTCTTGCAGTGACGCAGGCCCAGGACGTAGCGTGGGTCTTTCTCGGTGTCGTGGCAGATGTAGCTGCGGCCGGTCGTCGCGACGTAGCCGGAGATGCCGTTGCCCTCGGGCTGGGCGTAGAGGTCGATTTCCAGGGCTTCACTCGGGAGCCCCTCAGCGATGACCACCTCCAGCTTGCCCGACCGCTTATCCAGCAGACGCACAGCGAAGTGGTCGAACCGCATCAGGTTCTTCGAGTACTTGATGATCTTTTCCTGCAGCAGACGCAGCCGTTCGCTGGGCGCCAGCTTGGCGATCGCGTCGGATTCGATCCGGGACAGCTCGCGTCCCGCCGAGTCGATCGCGTCGATCTTCCCTTGAAGACGCCGGCCGCTGGTCGCGTCCCACACGACCGCCACCACCTGCTGCACCTCGCCCTCGTCCGTGGTGACCGGCGAGCAGATCATCTCGTAGTAGTTGTCCTGGTCCTGGAAGGTGTACTTCTTGCTGCGCGTCCGCGCACCTTCGTTCACCGCGCCGGACTGTGTCGCGAACACGCTCAGCGCCTGGATACACACCTGCCGGACGTGTTGGCTCACCGACGGGGTGAATCCCCGCATCTTCCGGTTCGACCAGGTCATCCGCCCGTCGGCGTCGACGATGCACACGCCCTCGCCGATGGTGTTCAGCACCAGGCTCGACTTCTCGCCGACCAGCGCCCGCTCAAGCGGCAGGAAGTCGCCTACGTCGGCGAATACCGCGTGGTAGCTGTGCGTCCGAAGCGCCCCCATCGCCTGGTCCATGTCTTCAAATACATCGACCTGAAACACCCGCCGAAGCTCGTCGGTGACGGGGTACTCCCGGGTGACCTTCCCGGTCAGGATCAGGATGCGTGGGCGGCTGTCATGCATACAAATTACTCAACCCGTACCAACCCGTACCCTAGTACCAGCATCTTATCGAGTATCTGCCGGCGAAGGCATTATTATATCGCCGGTTACACCAGATCAAGGCCCGGCATTAGCCTTTGGCCATTAAAGTCGCCGGCTGATCACGGTATCGGCTAATTGCAGCAGGCTCGTGCGGGCGGGGCTGTCAGGTAATTGCTCATGGAGGCAGGTTTTGGCCTGCTCGACAAGGGCGATCGCCCTATCGCGGGTGTAGGTCATGCCGTCCGTTGCGGACAGCAGCTGCCGGATGCGATCAGACCCGGCCAGGGCATCCTGTTCCGATAAGCCGGGGTCGGCCTGCTGCTTGATCAGGTCAAGTAACGCCTCCCGGTCCGCCCCCTCGCTCACCTTGATCGCGCGGATCAACGGCAGCGTCAGCTTGCCTTTGGCAAGGTCACGGCCGAGGCTCTTGCCGACACAGTCCGGGTCGCCGGTCAGGTCCAGCACATCGTCGATGATCTGGAAAGCGATCCCGAGCTTCTCACCGTATTCGTAAAGGGCGTCGGCCGTCGCCTGGTCACAGCCGCTTAACACCGCCGCGATCCGGCAGCAGGCACCGCAAAGGCTCGCCGTCTTGCGTGTAATGATCGTGTCGTACGTCTGCTCATCCATCGCCACATCATGCCGACGTGACAGTTGCAGCAGTTCCCCTTCGCAGACCGTATTCGTCGCCTCGGCGATGATCCGGCTGATCCTCGGCTCATCGAGGCTGGAGCACAGGTGATAGGCGTGGCTGATCAGGTAATCCCCGAGCATCACCGCCGCCTCGTTGCCCTTGAGCTGGTTGATCGTCTGGCCCCGGCGACGCATCTCCGCGTCGTCCAGCACATCGTCATGGACCAGCGTCGCCATATGCACCATCTCGACCACGGCCGCGGCGGTCAGGTGGCGTGGGTCGGTCCGGTCACGGTCCGGCTCGATCGCCATCGCCGTCATCAGCACCAGCATCGGCCTGAGCATCTTGCCGTGGTACCGCTGGACGTGCTCGACCAACTGGTTCACGCAGCCCAGATCGCTGACCAATTCCTCAGCAAACACACGGCGAACCTCGACCAGGTCGGCATCCAGCCGGCTGCGGAGCAATTCGTCATGTGTGCTGCTGAGTACGGTCATTCGCGGTATCCGGGACGCCCAAGCTGACCCATATACTGTCGGCTGAGGATTGTAGCCGCCCGGCCCGGGGTTTGCCCACATAATCGCCACGTCGCCCTGGAGTTTAAACATTCACTAGATATTAAGTCGGCTGGGTTTGCGCTCGATTCTACTGAGGGTACAATGAGTTTGTCCCGCCGCCATGACCTGTGCTATGGTGTGCGGCTTGTCCGTTGTCACATACGTCCGTCTTTTCAGACAGTTTCCTCGGGTCACGATGGCTGAGACTAACCAACCCGGTTCCGACACCTTGCTCGGCAAGCTCGTCATCGAGCGCGGCCTGGCGACCAACGACGATATCGAACGCTGTTTACAGAAGCAGCGCGAGATCAATCTCGAGTCCAGCACCGCCGGGGAGACCGAGCCGCCGAACCAGCGCAGCCTCGCTCAGCTGTTGGTCGAGGACGGTGCCGTCACACAGAAGCAGATTGAGCGCCTCCGCCCAGAGGTCGAAGAGCAGAGCGGCAAGCGGCAGATCCCCGGCTACCAGATCCTCGAGCGCCTCGGTGCCGGCGCGATGGCGACCGTCTACAAGGCCCGACAACTCAGCCTCGACCGGATGGTCGCCGTCAAGGTCCTGCCGCGCAAGCACACGAACAACGAAGACTTTGTCAACCGCTTCTACAAGGAAGGCAAAGCCGCCGCCAAGCTGAACCACCCGAACATCGTCGGGGCCCTGGAAATCGGCCAAGCCGGCGAAACCTACTTCTTCGTCATGGAATACGTCGAGGGCCGAAGTGTCTTCGAAGACATCCAGGAAAAGGGCCCATACAGCGAAGAGGACGCACTGAAAATCAGCATCGGCGTGGCCAAAGCGCTCGAACACGCCCACAAGGCCGGGTTCGTCCACCGGGACGTCAAGCCCAAGAACATCATGCTCACGGTGGACGACATCGCCAAGCTCGCCGACATGGGCCTCGCCCGCGCGGTCAGCGACCGTGAAGCCGCCGAGGCAGAGGCCGGCAAAGCCTTCGGCACGCCCTACTACATCTCCCCCGAGCAGATCAAGGGCGACCTGGACGTCGATAAACGCGCCGATATCTACAGCCTCGGCTGCACGCTCTACCACATGGTCACCGGACGTGTCCCCTTCGACGGGCCCAACCCCTCGGCCGTGATGCGCAAGCACCTGAACACCGACGTCACCCCCGTCGACCACATCAACCACACCCTCACCCGCGGCCTCGCCGAGATCATCGAGGTCTGCATGGCCAAGGACCGCGATCAGCGGTACTCCAACGCCTCGGACCTGCTCCGTGACCTCGAAGCCGTCGCCATCGGGGAGGCCCCGCCGTTGGCCCGGAAGATGTTCGACCTCTCCCAGCTCTCCGCCCTGGACCAGAGCGCGGGCGCGATGGAAATCGTCACCCTGCCTCAGCCCGAGCCGCTGGTCGAATCGCCGCTGTTCTGGGTCGCCGCGATCGGCTGGTTCGGCGTGGTCCTGCTGCTGGTCGTCGTCATCCTCCTGATGGCATCAGGCTGAGCCCCTCTCCATCTACAGCCGATAACCTCGCCGTCCCTGGAACAATCCAAGGCCAGGTGTAGTTAATCAGTGGGGCAAGTAGCGTCGATAAAGACAACACCAGGGGGGCAAGGTCACACACGCATGACTCATCCATCCAACCAGCCAGACTCTAGTTCCCCAAGCACACCGGCTAAGCCCGGGCAGAAGCCCTGGTTGTTCGTGCTGCTGCTGGGCCTGCTGGCCTGCGGGATCGTCCTCGCGCAGCAATACCGTCAAGGCGACCCGTCACAGGATCAGGTGGCATGGCAGCCAAGCTACGAGACAGCGATCGAGGCGGCCGGCTCTTCTGATAAACCGGTGTTCGTCGTCTTCAGCGCCGACTGGTGCGGCCCCTGCAAGCAGATGAAGGCATGGGTCTTCTCGGATACCGCGGTTGCCGATCGTATCACCCATGACTTCGTGCCGGTCCGCATCGACCTGACCCATAACGAATCGTCCGCGATCGATCTAGCGCAACGGTACAACGTCCAAGGTATCCCGGCGCTGTTCGTGCTGGATGCCGAAGGTAATCCTCTCAGCCGGATGACCGGCTATATGAGCAAAGATGAACTGATGAACTGGCTCGACGTGGCAGCTTGGAAGCTCGACAACCCGACACCGCCCATCGCAGCGGTGCCGTAACACGCCAAGCTGAGCAAGACACCGTTCGATATGAAAGGAACGATGATGGCATCATCCCTCCGCTCTCTGATCGATTCAGGCACTAAGCTCTGGCTCGACTCGATCGACCCCGACCTGACCGTCAAGAACCGCGCCCTGGGCGCGACGGGCGCGACGTCCAACCCCATCATCGTCTCCGACCTGATCAAGACCGGCCGCTTCGACGACAAACTCACCGAGCTATTTAACGCCGGCCACTCCGACGAACAGGCCGCCTGGCTCACCACCGATCACCTGGTCAGGCAGGCCCAGGACGTCTTCCTGCAGGTCTGGGAACAGACCAACGGCAACGACGGCTACGTCAGCTTCGAGCTCGACCCGCTGCTCGAAGACCTCACTCTCGGCCCGGACCACGAGACGCGCGTCCGGCGTTACATCGAACTCGGTAAGCAGTGGGCCAGGGGCCACAAGAACCGCATGATCAAGGTCCCCGCCACCGCCGCCGGCCTGGACGCCGTCGAGGAACTCGCCGCCGCGGGTGTCACGCTGAACGTCACCCTGATCTTCTCCAAGCGCCAGTACCAGGCCGCCCGCGACGCCGTATGGCGTGGCGCTCAGCGCCGGGCTGATGGGCTCGACGGATTCAAGAGCGTCTACAGCATCTTCGTGTCACGTGTTGATGTCTATACCGAAAAGCGTATCCCCAGCCTGAGCACCGAAGCGCAAGGCCAGGTCGGTATCGTCAACGTCAAGCGCCTCTGGCAGCAGAACCAGGCGTTCTGGGCCGACAAGGGCCTGAAGCTCGACCAGGAGATCATCTTCGCATCGACCGGCACGAAGAAGCCCGACGACCCGGCCGACAAGTACGTCGCCGCGCTGGCCGGCAGCGACATCCAGACCAACCCCCCCGCCACCAACGACGCCATCGAAGCACTCGGCAAGGTCTATTCTCGCCGGGTCGATCAGATGCCGCCGGATGAGGTGCTCGAAGACATCGACGCCAAAGTCGATCAGGAAGTGCTTGAGCAGACGCTGATGGAAGAAGGCACCGCCAAGTTCGCCGACCCGCACAAGGCGCTGCTAGATTTGATCGGTTCCAAGCGCTCCAAGCTCGCCGCGGCGTGAACACTTCTATAACACACATCCAAAGCCTCGCCCTCACCCGGCGGGGCTTTTTTGATGGCGGTAACATACGCACACTCACCGTGCGACGGATGCCACCAGGAGCTGACCATGCGCTACATCCTCTCACTGGACCAGGGCACCACCAGCTCGCGTGCTATCCTGTTCGACCACGCCGGCAACATGGCCGCCGTCGCTCAGAAGCCGTTCGCGCAGCACTTCCCCAAACCCGGGTGGGTCGAACATGACGCCAACGAGATCTGGTCCTCCCAGGCAGGCACCATCGCCGAGGCCCTCGCCAAGGCCGGCGCTCGAGCACAAGACATCGCCTGCGTCGGCATCGCCAACCAGCGCGAAACGACCATCCTATGGGACCGCAAGACCGCCAAACCCATCGGCCCCGCGATCGTCTGGCAGGACCGACGCACCGCAGAGCACTGCGAACAACTGGAAGCCCAAGGCCTGGCGGACACCTTCCGAAGCAAGACCGGGCTCGTCCTCGACGCCTACTTCTCCGGCACGAAGATCGCCTGGATGCTTGAGCACATCGACGGGGCCCGCGAAAAAGCCCAGCGCGGCGAACTCGCCTTCGGCACGGTCGATTCCTGGCTGGTTTACAAACTCACCGGCGGCAGGCTGCACATCACCGACCCGTCCAACGCCTCACGCACACTGCTCTTTAACATCCACACCGGCACATGGGACGACGAACTGCTGGACCTGCTTGATATCCCACGCGCGATCCTGCCCGAGGTCCATCCCAGCGCGCAGGTCTACGGCGAAGTCACCGCGAGCGCTGAGATCAAGGGCGTCCCCATCGGCTCGATCGTCGGCGATCAGCAGGCCGCCACCATGGGTCAGCTCTGCACCGAGCCGGGCCTTGCCAAAAACACCTTCGGCACGGGCTGCTTCCTACTGACCAACACCGGCCACCAACCCATCGCCTCAAAGAACCAGCTGCTCACCACCGTCGCCTGGCAACACAACGACCAAACCACCTACGCGCTGGAGGGCAGCGTCTTCGTCGGCGGCGCGGTCGTCCAGTGGCTGCGCGACGGATTGAAGATCGTCCGATCGGCCCCGGATGTCGAATCACTCGCCGCCGGCGTCCCGGATAGCGACGGCGTCTACTTCGTCCCCGCGCTCACCGGCCTGGGCGCGCCTCACTGGGACCCGTACGCCCGCGGCGCGATCATGGGCATTACACGCGGCACCACCGATGCGCACATCGCGCGGGCCGCGCTGGAGGGGATCGCCTACCAGGTCGCAGACCTCGTCGACGCCATGGCGGACGACGCAGGCCAACCAATCAAGGAACTGCGCGTCGATGGCGGCGCGGCCGCGAATAATCTGCTGCTGCAGACCCAGGCCGACATCCTCCAGACTCCCGTCATCCGCCCCACTGTCCTGGAGACCACCGCCCTGGGCGCTGCTTACCTCGCGGCCCTGGCGACCGGGTTCTACAAGTCCATCGACGACGTCCGCAGCCACTGGCAGGCCGACCGGACCTTCGAGCCCAACCTCAAGCCGGACAAAGCCGCGGCTCTGCGCGACCGTTGGCATCAAGCGGTTCAACGCACCACCGGATGGGAACCCGATCACTGATTTACCCAGAGGGACAAGTATGAGCCCATTCATAGCGGAACTGCTCGGGACCAGCCTGCTGATGTTGATCGGCACGGGTGTCAACGCCAATGTCACTCTCCACGGCACCAAGGGCAACGGCTCGGGCTGGATCGTGATGACCGCCGGCTGGGGGATGGCGGTCTTCGTCGCCGTCGCCTGTGTCGGCGATGAATCAGGTGCCCACATAAACCCGGCGGTCACACTCGGCCTGGCCCTAGCCGGGCAATTCGCGTGGGACCACGTCCCGGCGTACATCTTGGCCCAATTGCTCGGTGCATTTGTCGGCACCACCGCCGCCGTCTTGACCTACTTCCCGCATTACAAGAAAACGCAGGACCCCCGAGCCGTACTCGGTTCGCTCAGCACCATCCCACAGGTCAGGCACTACGGCTGGAACACACTCACAGAAGCGATCGGCACGTTCGTCCTGCTCATCGCGGTCCTGCACTTCGCGCAGGCCCACGCACAGCCCGGCAACGGCGAGACCATCCACATCGGGCTCGGATCGGTCGGTGCCGTCCCCGTCGGCCTGCTCGTCTTTGCCATCGGCATGGGTCTGGGCGGACCGACCGGTTACGCCATCAACCCGGCACGCGACCTGTGCCCGCGTATCATCCACACACTGCTACCACTTTCGAATAAGGGCTCAAGCGACTGGCCGTACAGCTGGGTCCCGATCGTCGGCCCGATCCTGGGTGCCGCCGCCGCCGCGGGCGTTCACATGCTGATCACAAACTGACGACTCACCGACTGGCCCAGTGCATCCCCCGCCGCACGATCTCGCGTGCCGTCGGCTCGTCGAAGTCTTGATACGTGTGCCCCCAACTCGCCCCGAAGACGCGCCCCTGCCCCCACGATTTGGTCCAGGCATACGGCATCACCGTGCCCGCCTTGTATAGCGACGCATCGCCGTAGTCCCCGCTGAACGTCGTCGTGCAAAGCACATGCACCCCCGGATCGAAGTGGCAGTAGTACTGTTCGGTCTGCTTGAGCATGAAGCCGGACAGCCCGCGTGTGATCTCGTGGTCCGGGTCACTAACGGCCACCACGTAGTCCGTCTTGTCGTCGCCCGGGTGGCTGACCCACTGCGCCCCGGTCATCCACTGGTACTCGGTGTTCATCCGAAACGAATCGATCATCCCGCCGTGGAACCCCGCCAGCCCCGCCCCGCCGCGCACGGCCGAGTCCAGGCCACGCCACTGCTCGTCCGTGATCTCGCCCATGGTCCAGATCGGGATGATCAGGTCCGCCTTGGCCATCAGGTCGGTATCGAGATAGCTGTCGAGGGAGCCGCTGAGCGTGACCTCATACCCGTCGGCCCGCAGGATGCCCGCCCAGAGCTCCGCCGATGCCTTGGGCGTGTGCCCGTCCCAGCCGCCGTAAACGATAAGTGCCTGTTTAGCCATGATGGTCCTCTCTTGAATGAGCCTCCGAGAGGTGATTCTACTGAACCGCCGCAGCCACGCCCGCCGGAGGTCGTCGGCTTGACCTTGCCGCTTGTGGCGTCGATACTTGTGGTCTTGATCGGGCCCTATCCAGCCCCACGTCCCCCGGAGTCATCCCAGACGTGGCTGGCGGTGAGCAAGCCCGGTCTAAACGCGTTTTTCGACTCGCCGTGGAACCCCAAACATGCGGTTCACCCGACGCAACGGAGACCTTCGTATGAATTCGACCCTCTTGGTTCGTTCGCTGCTGGCCCTGATGCTGTTCGTCGCCGCCGGCTGTGGCGACTACGCGCGTCGCGGTGACCGTGGCAACCTGCTCATCCACCCCAAGGACGCCGCCGTCCTCGGCTACGCCGTCAACTGGTCCGCCAGCCTGGACGTGCCCGGCCGACACAACCTCTCCTCCGCCACACTCCTCGAGGACATCCTCGTCACCGTCGAAGCGCCGGGCAACCTCGCCACCGCCATCTCCGTCCGCGACGGATCGATCCTCTGGCGGCAGGTCATCGGCGAAGCGACCGAGAACGTCTACCCGCCGATCCGCGACGAAAACCACGTCTACTTCAATAACGACACCACCTTCTACACCGTCAGCGCCACCAGCGGCGACCTCCTGGCCACCTCACACCTCGACCACGTCGTCGAGACAGGCCCCGTCAAGTTTGGCAGTTTCGCCATCTTCGGTGCCGCCAACGGCATCGTCTTCGCGCACGACATCGAGACCGGTTACGCCAAGTGGTCATACCAGATGTCCGGCGGGATCGTCGTCCCTCCCGTGCTGAACCAGCGCAACGTCTTCGTCGCCGACAGCAAGGGCATCTACGCCTTGATCGAAGCCGGCACCGGGACGCTGATGTTCCGCGGACGGACCTACGGCCCGGTTACCGCCACCCCCGCCTCCAACCAGACCGGCAATTACGTCGCCTCGCACGATCAGTCCCTCTACGCCATCAACCGCTTCACCGAATCCGACAAGTGGGTCTACCGCAGCGACCGACCGCTGACCGAAGCCCCCGTCGCCTTGGGCCAGGCGGTCTACCTGCCGCTGCCAAATAGCGGCCTGGTCGCGCTGAGTGTCGCGGACGGCGACCAACTCTGGCACACCGAGGTCAACGCCGTCGCGCTGGCCAAGAGCGGCGACAAGATCATGCTCAAGATCCCCAATGGCCTGCAGTGGGTCGACGAGAAGACCGGGCGGGTGATCGCGGACGCGCCGACCCAGCCGCTGCAGTACGTCATCCCCGTCACGGATCAAGGCGGCCTGCTGGTCGTCTCGCCGGGCGGGCGTATCCACCGGCTTCTGCCCAAACGCTAAGCCAATCAAGCCCGATCAACACGGACGTAACCCCACACCCCCAATCGCTAAAGCCTTCACGATGTCCAACCTCGTCAAAATCAAAACCGCCCTGGTCTCCGTCAGCGACAAGACCGACCTGATCCCCTTCGCCCGCAAGCTCGTCGGTCACGGCGCCACCATCATCTCGACCGGCGGCACCGCCAAAGCCCTGACCGAGGGCGGCATCGACGTCACGCCGATCAACGAGGTCACCGGCTTCCCTGAAATGATGGACGGCCGGGTCAAGACGCTGCACCCCAAGGTCCACGGCGGCCTGCTCTCGCTGCGTGACAAGCCCGAGCACGCTAAGGCCATGGCCGACCACGGCATCACCCCCATCGACCTGGTCTGCGTCAACCTCTACCCCTTCGAGAAGACCGTCGCCCAGGAAGGCGTTACCGATGACGAAGCCATCGAGCAGATCGACATCGGCGGCCCCAGCATGATCCGCAGCGCCGCCAAGAACCACCGCTACGTCGCCTGCGTCACCGACCCCAAGCAGTACGACCAGGTCGGCAACGACATCGACGGCAACGAAGGCGCCACCACCTTCACCCTACGCCGCCGCCTCGCCACCGCCGCCTACAAACGCACCAGCGAATACGACAAAGCCATCACCGAATGGATGGCGAATCGGTAGCCCACGGAAGTCCGGGGGATCGGGGATCGGGGATCGGGGATCGGGGGATCGGGGGATCGGGGGATCGGGGGATCGGGGGATCGGGGGATCGGGGGATCGGGGGATCGGGGGATCGGGGGATCGGGGGATCGGGGGATCGGGGGATTATATTTCCCATCAACCCCGTTTAGCTCCGCAGCTTGCTGCGGATTGCTTTCTCTCCATCGCTGCTCATAGTAGTGTTGCAACGCAACGCAGGCCCATCGGCCCCCGCATTGCGTCGCAATGCGGCTATTACTCTAATTCGATCCTCATTCAACCCGCCGCAGCGCAAGACAAAACCCCAATCGGTGGGTTAAGCTGCACCAACCCACCCAACGAAACCCATGCTACTTGCTACGATACTAAATAGTCAGTATTGCAATTGCGGTTATTGCAATGGAAGTGGCACAACCAGTTCCACTTTGTGATCGCTTGGAAACATAATTACGAGTAGCCTCTTGCCTAGGAGGTCGTTTCAGTTGCTGGGTGTAAATTTCTCCTATTGCCATCGACGCAGGCAAATTCGGGACTTGACCGCCATCTACGACCATGCACTGATCTTGCGCCAAATGAACAAATAGCTTTGACGGTGCATCAGAAAGCATATTCACTGTATCATTTGCCAACTTTCGTAGATATGTGTAAACCTCTTGCCCGCCTGCCGTCATGCCATCAATGTAATTATTGTCAGACTGAAGCCTATCTAATTGCTTTGGTCCGATCAGTCGCTCAAACTCCTGTACCACATCATTAGGATCAGTTTCAGAATCAGACAGTGCACCCAATAGCTGAGCGAAGCAGACGGCAACAGCTATATAACTTTCACCGTCGTCCACATTACCCATGGTCCCTTGAACGACTGCCTGGTATGCGCCAACAGCATACCCACGGGCCCAAAGGTCTTCTTCGAGAATCTTAAGAACAAGGGCTGGCCCATCGACCGCTGGTGTTTGGCGTGCAACAAGGATCTGTCCAATGATCCATCCTGTCGCATGTTGAGCGTTGTAGATGGTGTTATCCATTTTGGTTGAATCGATGGGTCACCTCCATATTGAATCAATGATGAAGCAATTTTTCACATTAAAGATGGCCTGAGGGATTCAATCCGATCTTCATCCACCCGTATTCCCCTTGATCTGCCGGTTGAACTCCAGCGCCGCGTCGGCGACGGCGGCTTGCCAAGGCTGGTCCGGCTTGTCGGTGTGGGCGTAGATGACCGAGCGGCTGGCGGTGATGATCGCGCCGGTGCCGTCGGGGTTGAAGCATGCCTTCACATCGTCCGCGCCGCCGCCCTGGGCGCCGAAGCCGGGGACGAGGAAGAGTTGCTTGGGCATCAGTTGCCTTAAACGCTCGGCGTCGTCGGGTTTGGTTGCGCCGACGACCGCGCCTAAGAGGCTGTAGCCGGACTTGCCGACGTAGCTTTCTTTTTGTGCGCCCAATTCGCCGACGATCTGGCCGACCACCTGGCTGACCGATCGGCCGTCGGCCAGGCACAGGCTCTGCAGCGCATCGCCGCCGAGGTTACTCGTCCGAACCAGCGCGAACAGGCCCGCGCCGGCTTTCTCCGCCGCATCGGCAAACGGCGCTAACCCGTCTTCCCCCAGGTAGGCGTTGACCGTCAGCGCATCGGCGGCGTGTTTGGATTCAAAGAAGCCCGCCGCGTAGTGGGCGCTACTCAGCCCGATGTCGCCCCGCTTGGCGTCGGCGATCACGATCAGGCCGAGCGACTTGGCGTGGCTTACGATTCGTTCATAGATGGCGTAACCTTCTGAACCATACCGTTCGTAACACGCCAGCTGCGGCTTCACCGCCGGCACATGCTCCGCCACCGCGTCCAACACACCCAGGCACCACGACTCGATCCGCGCAAGCGCCCCCTCGCCCGTCACCTCATCGGGCAGACGCTCCAGCACCGGATCCAGCCCCACACACACCGGGGCCCCCTTCTCACGCGCAGCAGTCAAAAAACGGTCGGCAAAGTGTTCGATGATCTCGTCTCCTTATGACTGGCGGGATTGTATTACATGCATGACGTTTGGAGTAGCATGCTAGGGTCTGGGGTCTAGGGTCTGGGGTTTGGTCAGACGCAAGCGAGGCAACTAACGGCTCTTTATGACTAGACCCTAGACCCCTCTTCCCAGTTGCGGGCGAAGCATCCACAGGAACACCGGGCCGCCGACCATCGCGGTGAAGATGCCGAGCGGCATCAGGCCGATCCCCAGCCACAGGTCCAGCGCCGCCCCGGCCGTGTCAGCCGCGATCACCAGCGCCCCGCCCAGCATCGCTGAGCCGACCAGCAGCGCCCGGTGGCTCGGCCCAAGCGCCAGCCGCGCGATGTGCGGGCAGATCAATCCCACGAACGCGATCGGCCCGGCCAACACCACCGCCCCCGCTGCCAATAAACTCGCCGTGGCGAACAACACCACGCGCAGCCGCGGCAGGTTCACCCCCAGGCTCATCGCCTCGGCGTCCGAGCTACTCGCCACGTCCATGGCCCGGGAATGCAATATCAACCACGCAAACCCACCCACAGTCAACGCAGCGATACACCAAACGATTGGATTTTGTATGTCTGTGCCCACTGCATCGTTGACTTGGTGTGTGGTATCCATTAACCACTGCGGTGGGTTGGGCGTACTCAAGCCGCCCATCATCCACCGCGCGATGTTGTCGCGGATCCCGCCGGGCCCGACGAGGTAGTTCATCATCAGGATCAGCGCCCCGCAGATCGTCGAGAGCACCACGCCGGTCAGCAGCAGGCCCAGCGGATCGATCACGCCTTTGCGCCTGCCGACCATGAAGACGATCAGCATCGCCGCCGCCGCGCCCCCGACCGCGCCCAGGCCGTTGGCCCCGACCGCCACGTCGCCGGTAATTAGAAACAGCAGGTACGACTGCACCATGATCCCCGCCCCCGCGCCGGTCGACAGCCCGAGGATGTAAGGCTCCGCCAACGGATTTCTTAGTAGCGACTGCAATGACACACCGCTGACCGACAGCGCCACCCCCACGATCAGCGCCAAGCCCAGCCGTATCCGCCGCTCCTCCCAGATATACTTAGCCATCTCACCATCGGGCATACCCAGCGACGAAGAACCGATCAACAGCCGGCCCGCCATCGCGGCGAGCAGGACCAACCCGATCACAATCATGGCCGTCGTGACACGTCGGGCGGAACTGGGCGGGGCGACGCTGCTTATGGCTTGGTTACCCCCGCCCCGATAAGCACCTGATCGATCGCATCCGAAAGATCGGGGTGGATCGCCTTGGCCATCTGCGTACAGACATCCGTCACCGACGTACTTGGCAGCAGGATCAACGGGTCGTTCAGCACATGCACACGCCCGTTTTCGATTGCCGGGATTGGCAAACCCTCAAACGCAGCCAGCCGGGGATCGTCTTCCTGTAATGGCGGCGCGTTCGGCTGGAGCAACAAAATGACCTGCGGCCGGAGTTCTAGTAACGATTCCCGGTCATACTCCGGCGCCGTCACCACGGCGTCCGCAGCGGCATTCACCCCACCGGCAAACGCCAGCAGCTCATCGTGCACCGTCCCAGGGCCGGACGCCATCACCGTCGGCTCCGTCCCGATCACCATCAACACCGTCGGCTTGTCCCGCGTCCCCGTCACCGCCTGGATCGCCGCCAGCCCCCTCAGCATCGTCAGCTTCAGCGACATCGCCCGGTCCGTCAGCCCTAGCGCCGAGCCCAGGTCCGGCTGCCCGCTCGTCAACGGCGCGTGCAGCACAAGCTCAATGTCCTGAATAGTCAGCGGGAATGGGAACACGGAAAGCTCGAACAACCCACTGTCGGCAAGCTCCTGCAGACGCGGCGGTGCGCCGGCAGGACCGGCCATCATCAACACGTGCGTCGGCCTGACCGACAGCAGCGCCTCGGTGTCCACCGCCGTGTAGTTGCCCACGATCGGCAAACCCTCAGGCGCCGCCGCGTCATGCTCGGATACCCCCACGATCGCATCCGACACCCCAAGGTCCACCAGCATCTGGCTCAGCGCCGGCGCTAACGTGACCAGCCTCGGCCCGTCGGAGCCGGGCGTGCCTTCCCCCGTTGGTACGGCCGGTGACTCCCCGTCACAGCCCGTGACGAACCAGCCAAACAACACCAGAAACAGAACTGTAGCGCTGCGCATCACCGCATCCTACGGCCCGGCTGGAAAGCGTGTCAAAGGACTAGACATGTGCAGGGTTCATGTACAGGTGACTCAGTCCGCGTTGGGCTCGATCTTGTCACCCAATGGGGCGAGCGGTTCGTCGTCCGGGTCGACCTCGGTGTAGACCTCATCAAACTCAACCAAGTCGGCCGAGCGACGCAGCAGCAGGTAGATCCACGTCTGTGCGTTGAAGTAGTAACTCACAGCGAAAGCGGGCAGCACCGCGATCAGCAGCCGGTTCCAGACCATCACCAGCGCGGCGGTCACCGTGCCCGTGCGGTCCAGCACCTCGGTATCGGCTTCGGGCAGCAGGCTGCCCCACCTCGGCTCGGGCATCACCGCATCCAGGCGCGTCACTCCGGCGGTCACCTCGCCCCCGGCCCAGGCCGACAGGCCGTGGCGCGTCAGCCAGATCGTGCAGAACACCACCAGCCCGACCAGCAGGTAGGTCACAGCCCCATACACAATCACGACCGCGGTGTAGAACAGGTAGCGCCAGATCTGCCCAATCACGTAGTTGTACGCCCGGCTAACCGCGTCGAAAGCGTCCGCGGCCTCGATCGTGATCGCCGGTATCAACAGGTTGACGCCCAGCGCGAACCCGATCAGCAGCATCGCCGCCAGCAAACCCAGCAGCAGGAACAGGCCGTACAACACCGCCCCGATCATATCCATGCCCATCACGTTGAAGAAGGCCCACCCGGCGATCGCCAGCACCAGCCGGATCACGATCACGATCCCCAGCGGGATCAGCGGCGCGAGCATGATCTGTGTCCAATGGCGTAGCGCGTAACCGAGCCCCTCGAAGGCGCTGATATGAGTCTGTTTGCAGGCGTCCATCGCCGCCACCCGGCACAGCGCCCCGCCGAAGAGCGTGGTCAGCGCGAAGGCGTAGAGCAGATAGACCAGCAAGAACCCGGTATGTGTTGCGTACAGCCAGCCGGGGATATGCACCACCATCGCCGCCAGCGCCCCGATCACGCCGCCGCCTTGCGTGCCCTGGCCCGTGGCGAGGTCAGCGAGCCCGAAGTTCAAATCGGTTGCGCTCACGACCAATATCTCGAACGCCGCGACCTGTTGCTGGACCAGCGTCTCGAAGATGTAACCGGTCCGCGGGGCTTCGCTGGTATTCTCCAGCCACATGGCGTAGTGCTGCGCATCGTATCGCGCGTACGCGCTAATTTCGTTGGGATTGACCCGCTCGCCCCAGGCGAAGTCCATCGCCGTCCCGCCCAAGTACAGCAGCAGGATAAGCATCAGTGACAGCAACAACCGCCCCGGCTGGATCGCCATGCCGAACGATTTAAACAGGCTCAGCCAAGGCATCGCGGTACGCCAATCGATCCCGTCCAGCACGACCCGGCGATGGTGTTCAGACATGTCAGCTCCCGTAGAAGTCCCCTGACCCAGCGCCCGGCTATTCGCCGACCGCGGCCGGCCGATCGGTCGCAAGCGTCGTCGGGTCCATGCCCGATTCGATCGCCTTGATCTTCTGGACTCGCCGCTCGTGTCGGCCGCCCTCGAACTCGGTCCGCAGCCACGTCAACACGATCCGTTCGATCACACGCACCCCCAGCATGTCCGCGGCGATGCAGACGACGTTCGCGTCGTTGTGCCGGCGTGAGACCTCGGCACCAACCTCATCATGCACCAGCGCGGCGCGGATGCCGTTGACCTTATTCGCGGCGATCGACATCCCGATGCCCGAGCCGCAGACCAGTATCCCGCGGTCGGCCTTGCCGGTGGCGACGGCGTGCGCGACGGGGTACGCCATGTCCGGGTAGTCGCATGCGCGGTCATCACACACACCTAAAAACAGTGGCGTGTGGCCGCTCATGGTCAGAGAATCGCTGATAGCTCTGATCGCTTCATTCCCTCGGTGGTCGGCACCGATCGCAATTTTCATAGGGGCAACTCCTTAAGCCGATCAACCAGGCCTTTGCGTATCGCCTCGGCGGTAGCCTGGTAAACCGAATCATCCATCCCGATCGGGTCCATCACGTCGGCTGTCGGGTCCAGCCGGTGCGTCTTGTCCGAGGCCCCCGCAGACATCGACAACACCGCCTGCCGGTGCCCGTCGGTTAGGCAATATATCACGTCGGCTTCATCGATGAGTTCGCGTGTCAACGTGGTCGCCTGGTGGCCCCGGATGTCGATATCCATCGTCGCCATCGCACGGACCGCCTCAGGAGACGCAGGTGAACCGCCAAACGCATGGGCCCCGGCCGATCGGACAACGACCCCCGCGTCCTTCAGCGCCTCCGGCGACACCCCCAGCCGCTCGGCGACCAGCTGCCGGCCCAGCCCTTCGGCCATGGGGGATCGACATGTGTTGCCCGTGCAGACCATCAACAGGGTGTAACGCACCAGCTTGTTGATGTATCGCTTGTCGTACACCCCTTCACGCTGGATATGCCAGGACTGGTCCGCGCCTTCGCCGGTGATCTTGATGATGGTGGACGGCTTGGCGTGTTGACTCTTGCCGCCGTCGACGATCAGGTCGGCGTGGTCGCCGATGGATTGGGCGGCCTGTTGGGCGCTGACCGGCGGGCGCTCGCCTTTATGATTGGCGCTGGTCGCGATCACGGCCTGTCCCCCGGCTTCGAGCACCAGCTGACCGAGCGGGTGGGCCGGACACCGCAAACCAACCACGCCGTCATGGTAGACCCGGTTGCTATGAGAGGCAGGGATACCCAGTGCCGCGAGCTTCTCTTTCTGAACCTTGGGCGACACCTCGACCAGCAGCGTGATCGGCCCGGGCATCGCCTTCGCCGCCAGCCGCTGCGCCGTGCCGTCCGTCAGGTTGGCAAAACGCTCGATCGCATCAGGGCCGGGGATGTGCACGGTAAACGCGCGGGACGCGTCGGCACGCTTGAGCTGACGCAGCCTCGCCACGCCGCGCTCGCTGAGCGCCGACGCCGCCACGCCGTACACCGTCTCGGTCGGGAACACCACTAGCCCCCCGGCACGCAATACCTCAGACGCCTCGCGGGCGATCTCTTTGTGCCGATTGGCGTCACCCGGTTCTGAGGTCTTCTTCCACATCAGCACACATTATTAGAACGCCGTTGCTTGAAAGCAAACCGCCCGGCCCGGTCAGTCAATGCGACGATCCGGGATCGATCAGGTCTCCGGCTCCACCTGCGTGGCCACCGCTCTTAAGAAGCTGTCCAGGTAATCACTCACAAACAGCTCTACGCCCTTGCTTGTCAGTTCGTGGTCCGTACCCCAGATACTCACGCGCAGGTCCGTGAACTCCGGATCGATCTGCAGCACGACCTGCTGATCCGCTTCTTGCCGATTCTCCATGCTGCGTGCGAAGTGCGAGGAGAGTGCATTGACGCCCGGCCCGCCGATGCTCACCGTCGGCCGCCCGTGCAGCACGTTGTGGTTGAGGTACCAGATATCCGAGCACACCACCGGCCGGATCGGCGTCGATAGCAGATCCCCGTGCTTGCGGACCCACGCCTCGACCGTGTCAGAGAGCCGGTAGGCCAGCGGCCGGTCCGCCTGCTCCGCACGCAGGTGCGCCCCAACCACGATCAACAACAGGTGCGCCGGGTCCAGCCCGGGCTCTGCGTCGGATTGAAAAGGTTGTTCGGGCATATCGTGGCGTGCAAATAACGATGTTGGCGAACGTACGAAGCCGCTGTACCTGCAAAATATATCAATAGCCCGTGGGCAACGCCCACGCGGTGCCTTCATGCCAATGGCTAACGGCTAATGGCTAACAACTCACATCCCGCCCATCAGCACCGCCAGCAGGCCCTTCTGTGCATGCAGACGGTTGTGCGCCTCGGGGAACACCCGGCTGCGCGGGCCATCCATCACCTCGTCGGTGATCTCGATGCCACGGTACGCCGGCAGGCAGTGCAGGACGATCGCATGATCCGCCGCATGGGAAAGCAGCCCGTCGTTGACCTGATACCCTTGGAAAGCATCGAGTCGGGCCTGCTTCTCGGCCTCCTGGCCCATCGAGGTGAACGTATCCGTAAAGACCGCGTCCACCCCCTTGACCGCTTCAATCGGATCGCCCGTAATCATCAGGTCCAGCTCCGGGGCGCCTGCCTTGATCTGCTTGACTGTCTCATCGTTGAACGCGTAGCCGTCCGGGCTCGCCAGCACGAACCGCACACCGAGCTTACCGCAGAGGATCGCAACACTCCGGGCCACATTGTTCCCGTCGCCCACAAAGGCCACGCTCCGGCCGGCGAGGTCCGCGCCGAACTCGTCCTGCAGCGTCATGATGTCCGCGAGCGCCTGACACGGGTGCGACTCATCGCTGAGCATGTTGATCACCGGGACGCCGGCGTAGGCCGCAAAATCGATCAGCTTCTGGTGCTCGAACACACGCGCCGCGATCCCGTGCACCATCCCGCCAAGCACTTTGGCGACATCGCTCACCGCCTCACGCTTGCCAAGACCGACCTCCTGGCCCATCACGATCGAGTGACCGCCCAGCTCGATCATCGCCTGCTCGAAGCTGACGCGCGTCCGCAGGCTCGGCTTCTCAAACAGCATCGCCAGCGTCTTGCCCGCCAGCACCGGCTTGTTCGGCGTACCCGCATCACGCTCATCACGCAGCGCCTTGCTCACCGCAAGCACGTGCTTGAGTTGATCGGGCGTCGCATCGGCAATAGACAACATATTTTTCATGGTCATGTTCAATCTTCAAAGTTCAATGTTCAATCTGAATCCTTGCCTCTCATCCGCATATTGTTTCGTGCGGTTTTTCGTGCAGCGGTGATGATCGCGGTGATCTCTCGTGCTTCAGACAGCAGAGGTTCTACTGACTCGGGACTGAGCAATTGGCCCTCAATGACCAGTTCAAGCCAGTAGCACGTTTCATCTGCTTCCTCTTCAGCGATACCTAACTTCGCCACGAACTCTCTTCTCGATCTACCCTTCCCAGATGCCCTGTAATTCGCTCCTACAGATGACGCACTCCTTGCCAACTGCCCCGCCACGGCTCGTCCTGCCGCCGAACTCGGTAACGCGTCAACTAACTTAAAAACACGTAACGCAAGCTGTCTCGTCCTGCCTTCTAGCTCACTGCGATCCATGCCCGATCCCCCAGATTGCACGTTGAACATCGAACATTGAACATCACAACACGATCTCCGTCCCGATCCCGCTGCCCGTGTAGACCTCCAACAGCGACGAGTGCTTGATGCGCCCGTCGATGATGTGGGCCTTGGTCACGCCCCCGCCAAGCGCGGTGAAGCTGGACTCGACCTTCGGCAGCATCCCCGCGGAGATCACCCCGGTATCGATCAGCTTCTCGATGTCGGCCTTACGCAGATGGCTCGCCAGGTCGGCCGCGTCTTCCGACAGCCGGATGCCGTGCGTATCGGAAATCAGCACCAGCTTCTCGGCCTTCACCGCCGCCGCGACGTGGCCGGCCACGCTGTCCGCGTTCACGTTCAGTTTTCCCCCCGACGCGTCCCTTGCGATCGGCGCGATCACCGGGATGTAGTTCGCCTCGGTCACGGCCTCTAACAGATCGGCGTTGACCCAATCGACCTCGCCGACGAATCCGATATCGATCTTCCGGCCGCCGTCACCATCCAGAAACAGCCGCTTACCGAACACCGCGCAGCTCGCCAGGCTGTGCAGCCGCATCGGCTTGTGCCCCTGCTCGGTGATGTACCCGGCGATCTGGTCGTTGATCGTGTTCACCAAAACATGCTCGGCGATGGCCAGCGTCCGCTCATCGGTGTACCGCCGGCCCTGCACGAACTGCGCTTCGAGCCCGGCCTCCTTCATCGCGCCGGTGATCCCCTTGCCCCCGCCGTGCACGATGATCGGGCGCATCCCGACCGCCGACATGAAGCAGATGTCACTAACCACGCTCTTGAGGTCCTCGGGCTGATCCATGATCGACCCGCCGACCTTCACGACGATCGCCTTCCCGGCGAACCGCCGAATGTACTGGTGGGCCTCGACCAGCGAGGCGGCTTTGTTAATCGCGTCTTGCACCGCAACACTCCGCTAAAAAGGGAGAAACGGGCAATTGTAACGCTGAGCCATGACAGCCACAAGCGATCGCGCCGCAGGCCCCCACCCGGTCGTGATAGCTGTGAACCGCCCGCTCTCGCCTTGAATAGACTATGAATCTTCGGTTAACGCCGGTGTCGAAGCGTCACGGAACTCCGGATGGTTGATCTTGCCCCCGGCATCGGCGATCCAGGCCGCCACGCCCACCGTCGCGACGCAACCCAGCGCCGTCAGAACGCCGAGCACCCATACCGCCTTGGGCCACTTCTTGATGCGAAACGACACCAATCCCAACACCGCCAATCCCGCCGTGACGTAGATCAGCTTCGCGCCTAACTCGGCTCGCTCTTCGTGTTCATGCGCCCATTCATAAGCCGCCTCGTCCAGGCCCACCGCCGTCGGGCTGTGCAGCCAGTCGTGCTCGGCCGTCTCCCCGGACCACATCACCACAGGGATCGTCCCCGCCGACACCGCCGCGAGCAACAAGCCGATCGCCAGCGACTCCTTGCGCCGGCCGATCAATCCGATCAACAGCGGCAGCAGCGCCAAGGCGCAGCCGATCAGCGGGATGTGGTTGATCGCGACGTGTAAGTGTTCGGGGGTCATGGACGCTCCTTGGGATTATCCGACAACAGCGTTGAGTACACGCCCAACACTTTCTGGGCGGATGCATGCCAACTCAACTCGGTCGCGCGGGCCAGTCCACGTTGCCGCATCCTCTCGCGCTGATCCGGCTCGGTCAACACACGCTGCATCTGCTCCGCCAGGCCGTCGTGATCGTCGGGGTCATCGATATACAACGCGGCATCGCCCATCTGCTCGCGCAGGGCCCCGCGATCTGATGCCACCACCGGCAAACCGCACGCCATCGCCTCGCCGGTCGCCAGGCAGAAACCCTCCGTCCGGCTGACATGCACAAGCAGCTCCGCCCCGCACAGATACTCTATCAAACCCCGCTCATCGACAAAGCCCCCCCAATGCACACGGTCCTTGATCCCACCGTCTCGTGCCGCCTTGCGCACGCGCTGCCCGTATGCCGTGTCCTCCCGGCCCAGGAGAACCAAATGATGCGGCACACGGTAAGCGATCTTCGATAACGCCTTGACCGCCGCCAGCTGATTCTTCAGCGGGATCACCGACCCGACACAGACCACGTACGGCTGATCCATCCCCGCCGGCCGCCCGGTCGTATGTAACCGCCCCGCCTCCAGAAACGCTTCCCCCACACCGTTATGCACGACCGTGACGTTCCCCGGATCGACCGAAAGGCTGTCCCGGAGAAACGTGCTCACATGCTCCGAGACCGGTAGCAGATGCTCACTGTGTTTGTAGACGTGGCAGACATGAACCCCCCAGTAAAACCTTGACGCGAACGGCAGGGGCAGATCATCATCCGACCCCCGCTTCACCGCATCCACGGTGTGAACCGTCGGGCAACCCAGCCCTCTCAGCGGGGCGCACTGCTTCATCCCGTGATACAGATCGATGTCCCATCGGCGTAGCTTCCCGGGCAGCCACAGCTCGTTCCACGCCAGCTCCAACGGCGCTGAGATATCCGGGGCATAGATCGCCTCAAGCCCGGCAAGCTCCGGGATCAGGTCCTGATCCTGATAGCGCACCGTCACGAATCGATACTCCGGCGGCGCCTGCGTGGTCATGGATCGGCACAGGTTCTGGATCGAGATGCTCGAGCCACTGACCACACGGAACCGCACATCCAGAGCGATCGTTTTCAAACGCGCCCCTTTCACTCCTCGGCTTGTTCCGTGTCCATAGGCCGTTTACAACGCGGCCCGTACTTCACGATGATGATGAACGGGTAGGCAAGCTGCTTGAGATAGTTGGTGATGATCCGAAGCCCGCTGACCGAGCGCTCATGCGGGAAGCGGTCGTCGTCCACACCCGTCGGGGGGTAGTCGTCGTAGTTGGTCCACTGCGTCCCGAAGATCCGGTCCCAGATGCAGAAGATCACAGCGAAGTTCTTGTCGAAGTGCTCAGGAAGGATCGAGTGATGGACCCGGTGGCTCTGGGGTGTCACCAGGATGTAGCGTAGCGGGCCGTAGTTGGTCCGCAGGTTCGCGTGGTAGATGCGTGTGTAGGATTCGAGGATCAGCGCCAGCCAGAACGCCAGCTCGATGTTCAGGCCCAGGACAAACAGCGGCAGGAGGCTGATCGGCTTTGCGATCCAGTATTCGACCAGGTGCACCCGCAGGTCGGTGAACATGTTCATTTCTTCCTGCGAGTGGTGGATGACGTGGAAGAGCCAGAAGACCTGGATCTTGTGGCGGATGTAATGGTGGAACCAGTTCAAAAAGTCCCCGACCAGCACCGCCAGGATCACCACCCAGACGACCGGCCAGGCTTCGACCGCCTCGAGCCGGATCCCCGCCAGGAACGTCTCGCAGAACCAGTACAGCCCCTTGACCAGCACCCCGAGCATCACGACACGCACCACGCTGCCGATCACGAACCACCCGAAGAAGTCCTGGAGCATGCCCACGCTGAACACGCGCTGCCGACGCGCCGGCAGCACCTTCTCCGCCAGAAAGACCAGCAGCATCAGCAGGTACAGCCAGGGCGAGAGGAACACGCTCGCCCCCTTCTCGACCAGCGGCTGAAGCTGGCTCGGACAATACGCCTCGTAGAGGTCCATGACCGGTGTGCGGATCGGCTCGACCATATCCGAGACGGCCTGCACCATCCCGGGCTGGATCAGCAAAAGCACCACCATCACGGCGGTGGCCATCAGCACACTCACAAACGCCACGCGCCACCCCACGGCGGCGGCCAGCGGCTCGGGGTCCGGATGCACGGGTTTCTGACTCATGGTCTCTTTTCGCCCTGGGTGATGTTTCTTGGACTCCCGCAATAGAACCGCCCTGCAGGATGAGCGTTTTATCGGCATGATCAGGGCCGCTCTCCGCAAAGACATCTCGCGGCCACACTCAACATTGAGACAGACATCGTTGATGTAGTCAGACACCCCAAACCCTGCGGCTTACCCGCATCAACCGTAAACAACTGCCACTATTAACTTAATGGGTCTTCATGTGGTATATTATCCGGCTGATTGCCTATCCCACTTCTTGATGAGCCTGAACCGTGAAGAATCAATGAGGCTTGCCTGAGCCCTAAGGTCACACCATGAGTGCGGGCGTGGACCGCGAGAACAGCCTGGCGATGTGGTGGTCTTCGCTGATGCTGGGCGTGATGACCTGGGTGATGTATCGGCAGCGCGGGGCCCGCGGCCGGGTTGACCGCATAGCGTGGTACGGGCTGGTCGGCGGCTTCCTGTTCCTCTAGGCCGACGAAGCCTGCATGCTCCACGAGCGGCTCGGCGGCAAGATACCACTCGATGGCGTACTCCATCACGCTCGGTGGTTGCTGCTCTGGCTCCCGCCCGGAGCGATTCTGGCGATATTCGTGCCGTGGTGCCTGTGGCGTTCATCCAGACGCCCGGTCTACGACTTCGCGCTGGGAATCGTCATATTCCTCAGCGCCGCCGGGGTTGAGATGAACCGACAACAGACGATATCAATACATGCGCCGCGACCGACACCGGCGTCACCGGGCCGGATCGACCCGGACGCCTTGCATCGCCTCCGCCAAGCCAAGCGATGTCTCGCACAGCTCACGTGTCCTGAGCATGACCGCCTCGTTGAGTTGGTCATCGCCCTCAAAGTGATCGCCCGTGGCGTACACGAACCTCGGCACGATCAGGCAGCGGAAGTCCAGCATCAGGCTGTTCGCCAGCGACATCACCGACATGTAACTGCCCTGGCCGCCCGCGGCACAGATAAACCCGACGACCTTGTTCGTCCACGATCGCCCGGTCAGCTCGATCAGGTTCTTCGCCGCCGCGTTCACGTCGTAGTTGTAGATCGGCACGGTGAGCAGGATCGGGTCTGAATTCACCACCAGCTGAGACATCGGCGCGACGTTCTCCTGCTGATACGCCGCGCCCCCGTCGCAGATCGGCAGCGGTGTCTGCCTCAGGTCCACGAGTTGGACGTCCGACGAAGTTTCTCCGAAGACCTCGTGCGCAAACGCCGCCAGCTTCGCCGATCGGCTGCCGGGATTTAACGAGCAACTGATGACAAGTGGTTTCATGCCCGGATTATAGACCACCCGCAAGCCACGCGTCCGCCGATTGGGCTTGATCATTGCCCGCACACCTTCGCCGGTGGTATAGTGACACTCAACCTAGCAAGGGGACTTATGATGCAACACACCCATATTGTTTACACCATCGCCGTCACCGGCTTACTCCTGCCATGCCTCGCATCAACCGCCCTCGGCGATACCGGGGTCGAGCCGGCCCCTGAGCCGGCGGTCGAAGCCGCGCCCATCGAAGTAGCCGGCGAGCCCCAGCCCGGCACGCCCATCAGCATGGACCGCTCGCACTGGCCCCGCATCGTCATCACCCCCGCCGACGGCTCCGTCACACACGACCCGCACTACGTCGGCAGCGTCCCGATGCGCGACGACGAGGTCAGCCCGCTGCATGCCCCCGACCCAGTCTGGCAGATACAGGAAGCGCTCATCGGTGCAGACGCCGACAACCTGAGCGGCGAAAACCTCACCGACCTGGTCACCCAGCCCTTCATCGGCCTGGCGCGCATGGTGCTCCTCCCCTTCCAGGCCGTGATCCAGCACCCCTGGGCCGACGCAACCTCGCCGTGAAGAAAACACGACTCACTTATCCACGCACAACCAAATAAACCCTCAGGCGTATCCCTATGGCTAACATCAGCTACGACCGCCAGTGCTTCTCTATAGATAACCGCCGCGTCTGGCTGGTCAGCGGCGCGATCCACTACACGCGCACCCCCCGCGAGCTGTGGCGCAAACGCATCCGCGCCGCGAAGCAGGCCGGGCTCAACTGCGTCGAGACCTATGTCTTCTGGAACGCACACGAGAAGTCGCCCGGCGACTTCGACTTTTCACACGACCTGGACCTCCGCGCCTTTATCAAAATCATCGGCGAGGAAGGCCTGTTCTGCATCCTCCGGCCCGGGCCCTACATCTGCGCCGAATGGGACTTCGGCGGCCTCCCGCCCTGGCTCAGCGATATCGACGGCGTCAAGCTGCGCCAGGCCAACGGCCCGTTCCTCGAAGCCTGCGCACGCTACATCCGTGAAGTCATGCAGCAGGTCAAAGACCTGCAAATCACCTCGTCTCGCTCGACCGACACCGACTGGTCCCACCTCGCCGCACGCACCGACCAAGGCGGCTACCGCGGCGAGGGCGGCGGGCCCATCATCATGATGCAGGCGGAAAACGAGTGGTTCTGCCACAGCGATGAGCAGCACGACAAGTACCTCCTCGAAGGCGTCCGCCACCTGCGAGAGAACGGCTGCACCGTCCCGATCAACAACTGCAACAACCTCTGGCAGCCGATCGACGGCACGATCGATACATGGAACGGCAAACGCCACCTCGCCGCCAACATGCGCCAACTCGCCGCCGTCAACCCCGACGCGCCGCGCATGGTCACCGAGCTGTGGACCGGCTGGTTCGATCAATGGGGCAACACGCACCACACCAAGGACACGCCCGGCGACGTCCTGCACCGCCTGGCCGGCACGCTCGCCACCGGCGCGATGTTCAACCTCTACATGTTCCACGGCGGGACCAACTTCGGCTTCACCGGCGGCCGCACGATCACCACGCGCGACTGCTTCCAGACTACCAGCTACGACTACAACGCCCCGCTCTCCGAAGCCGGCGGTCGGCCAGACATGTACCGGGCCGTTAAACGCATCGCCACCTTCACCAGCCACTTCCACCAGCTCTTTGCCAACCTGGGCGACACACCCCCCCACGCATCGATCGCGCCCGACGGCGACCATCCCCCCGCCGTCATGCACGCCACCGGCTCACGCGGTGACGCCGTCTTCATCCTCAAGCACAAGGACGACAAGACCAACGAACTGCCCGTCCTCCTGCCGGACGGCCGGACCCTGCCCGTCACGCTTGGTGACGACCGCGCCGCCTGGCTCGTCCTCAATACGCCGCTGCCCACCGGCCAGACACTCGACTACACCAACCTCCGCCCCTTCGCGCTCATCGGCAGCCGGATGCTCGTGCTCTTCGCGCCCGCCGGTTCGCAAGGATTGATCTCGATCGACGGCGCACCGATCACGGTCAAAGTCCCCGCCGGGAAGCAGCCGCACATTCAGGTCATCGACGACCTCACCGTCGTCACGCTCAGCGATGAGCAGGCCGACGCCGCCTACCCGCTCGACGATGGCCTGGTCATCGGCGCGGCAGAACTTGATGAAGACAACCAGCCCGTGGCCATGAAGGGCTGGGCGACGCGCTTCCACATCGACCTGAGCGGCAAACTCAACAAGCAGAAGCAAACCGCATCGCGCAAGCCCGCTGCCCCCAAGCTCACCGGCTGGCAGCACGCGCCGCTTGATACCCTACTTGACGGCACCGATCCCGCGTACGAACCGATCGACGGTCCCGCGCCGCTCGAATCACTCGGCCAAGCCTACGGCTACGGCTGGTATCGCGTCCCCGTCAACAAGATCAACGCCGGCAAGCTCCTCTGGCCCCAGGCCGGCGACCGCTTGCACGTCTATCAGGACGGCAAACTCAAGTCCGTCCTCGGACACGGCCCCGACGCCGAGTTCGGACCCGCCGCACTCAAACTCGACGGCCAACTCACCGTCCTCGCCGACAACCTCGGCCGGTTCAACTACGGCCAGGACGTCGGCGAACGCAAAGGCGTCTTCGGTCTTCCCTACAAAGTCTCGCCCATCAAACTCGCTAAACCCAAGATCACTAACCGCCCCGCGCCCGACCCGTTCGCACTCACCGGCTACGTCTACGGCCAGCACCAGAGCGAGCCCCGACCCGCGCAGGCCCTCTCCTGGACCGTCTCGCCCGACGGCCGCAAACCCTTGATCCTCGAGTTCGACGGCCTGCCGATCAGCGCCGTGGTTGAAGTCAACGGCGAGCCCGTCGCCCTACATAGCGCCCTCCAAGGCAACCGCTTTAACCGCCTGGTCCTTACACCCGGTGAAGGCCCGACCAAGGGCGGTAAGAACACGATCACCCTAGCGCTCTACGAGCCCCTGCCCGACGGCATCGACCCGAACAAGCACCTGCGCTGCTACAAAGTCACCGAGATCGTCAGCAACACACGCGGGCAGTGGTCGTTCAGCAAGTGGTCGCCCCCGGAAGATGACGCCTTCACGTCACTACCCACCAGCACACCCGCCCAGCCCGCCTGGTTCCGCGCCTCGTTCAGCGTCAAGCAAGCCGACGTCCCGTTATGGCTGGAACCGGTCGGCATGAGTAAGGGTCAGCTCTACCTCAACGGCCACAACCTCGGCCGATTCTGGGTCGCCACCCGCACCGGCAAGAAAGTCCCGCCCCAACACGCCTACTACCTCCCCGAACCCTGGCTGCACACCAACCAGCCCAACGAACTGCTCATCTTCGACGAGCACGGCAAACTGCCAACCAAGTGCAAACTCGTCTACAACCCCAACGGGCCTTATGGATGATGCTTCACCACAGAGACCACAGAGCACACAGAGATACGGAGATAGGACAAGCATTTGAAACAGGGATGAACACGGATAAACACTGATAATGCATCAAGGCGGAGATACAGATTCTAATTCTTCATCCGTGTGTATCCGTGTTCATCCCTGTTCCCACCTTCTTCTCCGTGCCTCTGTGTCTCCGTGGGCTCCGTGATATAGTTCGTCAACCTGAACGACACAGGATCAAACATTGAACTCAGACGCATCCTCCCAACATCACGACCTCGCCCAGGGCAAGACCGCCCGCTGCGCCGTCCTGACCGTCAGTGACACCCGCCAGACCGACAGCGACACCGGCGGCAAGCTCATCATCGACGCCCTCAAACAAGCCGGCCACACCGTCACCGACTACACCATCACCAAAGACGACCCCACCCAGATCCAAGCCCAACTCAAGTCCTGGCTCGGCACCGCCGACCAGCCACCAGCCACCAACCACCAGCCACCCGACTTAATTGTCACCACCGGCGGCACCGGCATCGCACGACGCGACACCACCGTCGAGGTCGTCCGCCGACTGCTTGATAAGGAACTCGAAGGCTTCGGCGAGCTGTTCCGCATGCTCAGCTACGACCAGGTCGGCCCCGCCGCCATGCTCAGCCGAGCCGTCGCCGGCCTCGCCGACGAAACCCTCATCTTCACCTTGCCGGGTTCCCCCAACGCCGTCCGCCTCGCCATGGAAAAACTCATCCTCCCCGAACTACCGCACATGGTGTGGGAACGTGCGCGATGAAGAGAGAGCAAGAATGAAGTGGTGGCCAAGAGCACGCTACAAACAAATTGTGTGCGTCTTATTAATCGCACCAGTCCTACTAGCGCTACCTGCTGCCTATGGACTTCTTTACTTCGATCATGACTCACTACGGGCATTTCTGATCGGCGTCCTATTTCTGCTACATCTATCCGCCATTACAGGGATACTTCTTGCTACCTGGCTCATACCATATCTTGAATCCGGTGACGACAAATTCAACTTCACGGTGTCTCCCAAGGCCACACTCAGACGGCATAGAAGTAGCTTGATGTTTGCTCCAGTCGTCGTACTGGTGTTGACAGCTTTGTTTCTGATCGATGCTTTCGTAGCCTGCATTAGCATAGGAATTCTGTGTATACCCTCTATCATCATCGGAACAAAGTTGAAACCCCGCATGATTCTCCTTGCACGAAGACGTTGTCTATGTTTTGAGTGCGGATACGATCTGCGTGGCAATCCTGACGCGACAGCATGCCCGGAATGTGGGGCGGAGGTGCCGCGATTGGATAATGCGTATGGTGAGTCCGCCGACCACCCCGGCCAAGGCCCTTCGGGCCATGACCGGGCTTGAGGGTTCGTTTACTTCACATCTCATCCCCCGAATCCCCAACCCCTAATCCCTAATCCCTAATCCGTGTCCATCCCTGTCCCCCTCTCCTCATCTCCGCATCTTGGCGGTTCCTCCCCGACCGACCTACAATAGGTTCATGAGTGAGCAGACCTCCGAAACCAAAAAACCCGTCCTGGAGACGGTCGAGCCGATCGGCAAGCGGGTGTTGATCCGCAAGGACCAGGACAAGAAGCAGACCAAGAGCGGCATCCACCTGCCGGACAAGATCGAGATCCCCACGCTGACCGGGCGGGTGGTCGAGGTCTCGGCCGAGGTGTCCGCCGACTCGAACTACCCGATCAACCAGTACGACCGGGTGCTGTTCAACCCCAAGGAGGCGATCCCCGTGGACTTCGAGGGCGACAACCGCCTGTTCGTCGTCCCCGTCGAGAACATCGTCGCCGTGTTCCGGAAAGCCGACTGACCTACCCCAAAGCCCGCCCGCTCCCGCGGGTGGGACCGCAAACGAGCACACCCTCCAACCCACATGCCAAGCGAGCCCATCACCATCCAGCCGCTCGAGCGCCCGTTCGACGTGACCTTCCCCGACCCCGATGCTTCCGGGGGGGCTGTCCCGCCGATCCCGGGCTCCAAGAGCCTGACCAACCGCGCCCTGCTATTAGCGGCGCTGGCCGAAGGCACAAGCACCCTCACCGGCGTGCTGTTCTCCGACGACTCGCGCGTGATGATCCAGGCCCTTAAGGACCTTGGCTTTAAACTCGACGTCGATGAAGACAGCCACACCGTCACCGTCCACGGCCAAGGCGGCGTCATCCCCGCTAAAGAGGCCAAGCTGCACCTGGGCAACGCCGGCACCGCCATGCGCTTCCTCACCGCCGCCTGCTGTTTGGGCGAGCCCGGAAGTGTATACGAACTCGACGGCATCCCAAGAATGAGAGAACGCCCCATCGGCGAACTCGTCGAGCCCCTCCGTCAACTCGGCGCAAAAATCGAATACCTCGGCAACGACGGCTATCCCCCACTCCGCATAGCCGCTTGCGGCTTAGCGGGGGGAGTGCTTGAGATGGAACCGACACTCAGCAGCCAGTTCATCAGCGCGCTGCTTCAGATCGCGCCTTGCATGCCCCAAGGCCTGACGATCAACTTCCGTGGGCCACTGACAAGTGAACCCTATGTCCGAATGACGCTCAAGCTAATGTGTCAGTTTGGTGCGAAAGCCACAGACAACCTTGAGGCGAATCAAGCATCCGTGGAATCCGGTGGATACTCAAACTGCAGCTACCCCATCGAACCCGACGCGAGCAACGCCAGTTACTTTCTGGCTGCTGCGGCCGCTTATCCCGGCAGTCGATGTGTGATTAACAACCTTGGCAGCCACAGCCTGCAGGGAGACGTCGGCTTCGGTGAAGTGCTTGACCAAATGGGTATCAGCTTTACTGCCACCGGCAAGGATGTCAGCACCACCTCGGATACGGCTTCGCGCCTTCGCGGTTATACAGCCGATCTCAACCACATCCCCGACGCCGCGATGACGATCGCGACGCTAGCCGTCCTGGCCGAGGGACCGACCACGATCCGCAACGTCGGGAACTGGCGTGTAAAAGAGACCGACCGCATGGCCGCGATGGAAACCGAGCTTCGCAAACTCGGCGCGACTGTCACGGTCAACGGCGACGACATCACGATCACCCCTCCGCCGGATGGCAGGATCACCCCGGCCGCGATCGACACCTACGACGACCACCGCATGGCCATGGCGTTTGCCGTCATTGGACTAAACCAACCCGGTGTCACCATCAACGACCCGGACTGCGTCAACAAGACGTTCCCCGACTTCTTCAAGTATCTTGAGTACCTCAGGCAATGACCCGACCGTCGAGCCACGCATGAAACGAAGCGCCTTCTGGAAAACCACGTTCGAGCTGCTGCGGTACAAACGGCAGCTCGGTATCGCCCTGGCCGGGGCGCTGGTGTCCGCGCTCTGCTTCGGTGCGGGGCTGAGCATGCTGCTGCCGGTGTTCACGTTGTTCTTCAACCGCCAGGTGCTCGAGGCCGGGGACCATCCGCTGAAGAAGCTCGTCAGCGAAGCGCTCGTGGAGGACGGCTCGGCCCAGTGGGCGATTGACCTGGCGAACAGCATCAACCGTATGATCCCGTCGAGCATCTTCTGGTCGTTCGTCCTGATCATGTCCGTCATCGCGGCGCTCACCATCGTCGGCAGCGTCGGACGCTACATCCATCAGCTCATGTCGATCACCGTGACCCAGCAGGTCGCGGTCGCCTGGCGCGATCGGCTGTTCCGCAAGCTGGTTGATGCACCGGTGTCGTACTTCCTCGGGCAGAACGCCTCGGACCACGCCAGCCGGGCCATGTTCGATTCGGGCGTGTTGTCGCGCGGCCACCTGGCTGTGTTGGGCAAGGCCCTGCCGGAGATACTCAAGGGCATTGCGGCGGTCTGCGTCGCGCTCTGGCTGGACGCACGGCTGACGCTGCTTGCGATGATCGCGGCGCCCTTAAGCGGCATCGTCCTGTACCGCTTCGGCCGTGTGATCGAGCGGGCCTCCAAGCGTGCACTGCAGGAACAGGCGGGCATGCTCAAGGCGGTCAACGAGGTGCTCGGTGCGCTGCACGTGATCAAGACACACGGGGCGGAGGGCTACGAGCGTCGTCGGTTCCGCCGATTGAACCGTCGGCTGTTCGATGAGCAGATGCGGATGAGGCAGGCACGGGCGCTGGCGTCGCCTGTGATCGAGACGTTCGGGCTGTTCTGCGTGATGACCGCGGCGCTGGTCGCGGCGTGGTACGTCTTCAAACAGAACGTGGACCCGGCGACGTTCCTGTCGGTGTTGGTCATGCTGGCCGCCGCGGGCGCAAGCCTCAGGCCGCTGACCGCGCTGCACACGCAGATCAAGGAAGCCGACGCCGCCGCCAAACGCCTGCTCGAAGGGGCGCAGATCGATGGCGAGCCGATCGGCCGGGAGGAACGGGCCGACCACCCCGTCCTGCCGCGCCACCACGAATCGATCGAGTTCAAGGGCATCACCTACACCTACCGCGGCGCCGAGGTGCCCGCGCTCAAAGGCATCGACCTGCGGGCCGAGTTCGGCCAGACCGTCGCGATCGTCGGCGGCAACGGCTCGGGCAAGACCACGCTGCTGAACCTCATCCCCCGCCTCACCTCACCGGGCGATGGCTGCGTGTTGATCGACGGCGTCGATATCGACGGGGTCAACCTCAAGGCCCTTCGCCGGCAGATCGCGGTCGTGCCGCAGCAGAGCATCCTGTTCGAGGGCAGCATCGCCGACAACATCGGCTACGGCCAGCTCGACGCTTCGCGTGAAGATATCGTCAACGCCGCCACCGCCGCGTTCGCCCACGAGTTCGTCGACACCCTGCCCGATGGCTACGACACGCTGCTAGGTGAAGGCGGCTCCGGCCTCAGCGGCGGGCAGAAGCAGCGCCTGTGCATCGCCCGCGCGATTCTGCGCGACCCGGCGATCCTCATCCTCGACGAAGCGACCAGCCAGATCGACGCCGACTCCGAAGCAAAAATCAACAAGGCGATGGAATCCTTCCGTGCCGGACGCACCACCTTCATCATCGCCCACCGGCTCAGCACCGTCGTCGACAGCGATCTGATCGTCGTCATGGATAACGGGCAGATCGTCGATCACGGCAAGCATGCAGAACTAATCGAACGCTGCGGCGTCTACCAGACCCTGACACAGACCCAGCTCCAGCCCGCACAAACGTAAATACAGAATTCACCACAGAGATCACAGAGTACACAGAGATTGCCCAAGAGGTTCAGAATATGACACGCAATCCCCCTCTCTATGCTCTCTGTGATCTCTGTGGTAAAAATGGCCTTATTAAGAATCGCGCATTTACTCTGATCGAGCTGCTCGTGGTCATCAGCATCATCGCGCTGCTGATCGGTATCCTGCTCCCGGCACTCAGCGCGGCCAGGCGCAGCGCCTACAACATCACGTGCGCCCAGAACCAGCAGCAGATCGGCATCGGCCTGCAGGCCTACGCTGTGGCGAACCGTGACGCCCTGGCCATCAACCCGGCGGCGGGGCTTGACTTCGGGCGGGGCTACTTCGGCATCGACCAGGCCACCAACGCCATCTACACCAACGGCACCGATGATCTCGTCGGGATCGGGCTCACGCTCGACGGCTACATCACCGAGCCCCGCGCCATGTTCTGCCAGGCCGACGACTCCGCCGACCCGGCCGAGGAACTTGAGCATATCCAGAAGCGTAACGAATCCGCCAGCTGCTCCTACTTCTACCGCCAGCTCGACCGCACCACCAAGCCCCTCATCGACGACCTCGGCGAATCCAACCCCGGCCTCAGCGCCACCGCCCTGCTCATCGACGCCAACTCACTGCTGTCTTTCAGCCCCGACTACTTCCGAACCAACCACGGCAACCGGATCGTCAACATCCTCTACAACGACGGCCACGTCGATTCGCAACAAAACAGCGACAACCAGACCGACGGCCTGTTCAGCATCCGCGACCAGGACTTCGGCGTTGATGCAACAGGCGGGGCGCGGCTGAACGAAATCTTCATCGCCGCCGACTACGCGCTGATCGGCGACCCGGCGGATGCGCCGGCGGTGGAGGCTTTAGACTAGGTTGAAGCATGGTGACTAGATGACGGGGTGACGGGGTGATGGGGTGACGGGGTCGTATGAAGAAGAAGATTAGGACGCACCAGGACTTGGTTGTGTATAGGAAGGCTATGGAAGCCTCCATGGAGATCTTCGAGTTATCGAAGCATTTTCCGGCTGAAGAGCGCTACTCGTTGACAGATCAGGTCCGCCGTTCATCACGTTCGGTGTGTGCGAATATGGCCGAGGCGTGGCGGAAACGGAGATACAAGGCGGCGTTCGTGAGCAGACTTTCGGACACGGAGGCGGAAGCAGCTGAAACGCAGGTCTGGATCGAGTTCGCGGTGAAGTGTAAATACCTCACGCGCGAACAAGCGATGCCGCTATACCAAACATATGACCAGATCATCGCCACAGTCGTAGGCATGATCAACCACCCCGAAGACTGGATACTCGCTAAACCCTGATCTCTCATGCCCACACCTTGTCACCCCCTCACCATGTCACCCCATCAGTTCCATTGTATCACCGCCCCAGCCGCAGCTGCGACCGCGCGGTCGGCGCCAGTGGCTTGATATTCAGCCAGCGTGTGCGGCGACGCTGTTCGGTCAGCGTGATGCGAGGGTAGAGATCTGGGTCGCGCTCGAAGACTCGGCGGACCTTCATCGGGTGGTTGCACTGGCTTGAGCGGTGCAGCAACACGACGTGACGCGGGTTGCCTTTCGGGCTGCCGTCGGCGATCGCGCGCACCGCTTCATAACTCTGCTCGTTGGACAGGTGCCCCGAGTCGGACATGTTCCGGCGGTTGACCCAACTGGGGCGCGAACTGGTGCGCGTCATGTGCTCGTCGTAGTTCGACTCGATGCAGAGGATGTCTACGCCCGACATGTGCTCGATCAGCGCCTTGGGCGCATGCCCGAGGTCGGTGGCGTAGCCGACGCTGGCGCTGTCGGTGTCGAACCGGTAGCCGATCGTGCCCTGTTTGTCGTGCTGAAGGCGGACGGTCGAGGCGGTGAGGCCCGGGATCGGCTCGAACGGCTTGCCATCAAAAGCCACGGCCAGCCCCGCGTCGCGCAGCTCCGCCCCGCCGGGCAGGCGCATCAGCTCTGTGTAATGCCAGCCGTGGGCGTAGACCGGGATGCCCAGCTTCATCAGGGTCGTGGTCCAATTCTTACGGAAGTGGTCCTGATCCAGGTGGGTCACACAAACCGCGTCCAGATCCAGCAGGCTCAGCCCGGCCTGCTTCAGCCGCTTATCGGTCGTTCTGGGACCGAACCCGGCATCGACAAGTAACACTGATTCTCCAAACCGCAGCACGCTGGCGTTGCCCCCGCTGCCGCTACCGAGTACGCATACACTCAGGCCCCCGCTTGGGTTACGTTTTCTCGGGCTTTGTCGGGTCTTCAGCGATGTCACCAGCGAGGCTTGTCGCTCCGAGACGAACAACGGCATCTGCTGGAAATCTTTATCGGACATCTTTGGTTTTCGCTTGTAATAGGCATCTTTATCCCTACAATCGGCATACTCGCTTCATGCGAGACCGTAGTCAACCGACTAGTGTTAGGTGAAACGTCTTTTGTATTGGATGCTTGTAACAGGTCCAACACGCCAGACGGACGGTCTCGACGCAAGCACGACATTCACAAGAGGGCGTGATTGTACCGGGACCGCTTTGCGAACCGATATATCGGTGGGCGAAGCGCTTAGGGTAATCGGTCAAAGGAACCTACATGCGACGTAACGTTCAGGGGCTATGTTTGGTGATCGCGGCGCTGAGCCTTGTCGGCTGTGGTGCGTCCCGCACCCCCCATACCGTTATCGCACCTTCTTACTCATACGTACAGGCCGACCCGTCCGCGATTGAGCGGGCAGCCAACCAGACCGCCACCGCCCAGAGCCCGTCGGTCGCGCTCGTCGATAAGAAGCTCCCGCCCATCCCCGCGGCCCCGGGCTTCGACGTGCAAACGTACGTCCTCGTGCCGACCGAATTGGTCCCGCCGATCGCCGAGTAAGCACAACACCTAGCAATACCATTGACAAAGCCCACGGGTTGAATCCGTGGGCTTGTTCGTTGGGTTCTATGTCGTGGTTGCGACGTTGATCAGAGTTGCACAAGCTGCATGTCGCTGGCCTTGCGCGTTTCGCTCGACGGGTGATGCACCTCCGTCACGAACGCGTCGCCCATCTCGATCCGCACCTGGTGCGCGTCATACGGCTTGGGCTCGCTCAGACCCATCACGGCGAGCAGGTCCAGCGCGACCTGCCCCTCCGCCCGCGCGAATTCGATCGGCCGGATCGCTCGCTCGAAACTCTGCAGACGGTTCTTGTGATTCTCAAACGTCCCGGACTTCTCGATGAACGTCGCTCCCGGCAGCAGCACATCCGCACTTGCCGTCAGGCTGTTCGCAAGCGTGTCGATGATCGCCACGAACTTCCCGTCCACCGCCTTGCTCAGCTCGGGTGTGATCCAGTCGCTTGGGTAGTTGCCGGTCAGCAGCACCGCGGCCGTGCGTTCGTCTTCGATCGCGTTGAGGAACTGGTCGTACTCAAGCACCGACTCGGTCAGCTGGCCGAGCGCCCGGCGGACGCCGCGTGCGTTGGGGGTTTTTTCCGCGGTGATCGTGTACCCGCCTGGGAATGTCTTGTCCTCGCCGCTTATCGGGACCGGCCCGACGCCGATGACCGCTTCGCTGTCCAGGGAGACGATCAGCTTGCCGAGCAGGTAAGCCTCTTCGCAGGTCAGCATCGGACTGACCATTACGGCCAGCGACCCGGGCCCGCGTGAATCCAGCACGTTGCCAACGCCGGTCTTCAGCGCGTCATATGCCTGGTTCCAGTCACACGCCTTCTGCTCGCCGTCGGCCTTGACCGCACAGCTGGTCAGCCGGTCGTCGCTGTGGACGAACTTCCAGCCGAAGCGGATCTCGTCGCTGGTCCACCACTGGTTGACGTCCATGTTGGTACGTGGCTTGACGCGGTAGACCTTGCCGTCGTTGTGTTCGATCGACAGGTTGTCGCCGCTGGCGGTGATGCCGTCGATTGCGGGTGTCTTGTTCAGGTTCCAGACGCGCATCGACATCAGGAAGTCTTTATCCAGTAGCGCGCCGACCGGGCAGATGTCCACCACGTTGCCGGACAGCTCGTTATCCAAAGGCTTGCCGGGGAAGACGTCGATCTGCTCGCTTGAGCCTCGGCCGAACACGCCGATCTCGCCGGTGCCCGCGACCTCCTTGGTAAAGCGCACGCACCGGGTACACATGATGCAGCGGTCCGAGTAAAGCAGCACGTGCGGGCCGATGTCTTTCTTGGCCTGCTTGATCTTGGATTCGTCGAAGCGCGATTCGCTGCGGCCGTACTTATAGCTGTAGTCCTGGAGGTAGCACTCGCCGGCCTGATCGCAAACCGGGCAGTCCAGCGGGTGGTTGATCAGCAGGAACTCCATGACCGACTTCTGGTTGGCGATGGACTTGGGGCTCTTGGTGTGGACGACCTGGCCGTCGGCGGCGGGCGTCTGGCAGGTGGGCATGAGCTTGGGGATCAGCTCGAGTTTGTTGTCGTTACGCGGGTTGGGCGCCTCGACCTCGGCCATGCAGATCCGGCAGCTGGCGACCACGCTCATCCCGGGGTGGTAGCAATAGTGCGGGATCTCGATCCCGTTATCGAGGGCCACGTCGAGGATGGACTTCTTGCCCTCGTAGTCACAGGGCTTGCCGTCAATGGTGATCTGGGGCATGGTGGGTTTCCGCGTAATAGCCGGCTTGAGCCGAAACGGGGGCATACGGCCCGCCCGGCCGGTGAGGGATCGTATCACAACCGGCCCCGGCTTCCAACGGGGCGGCCGGTGGTTGGTGATTAGTGGCTGGTGGTTGGTACTGACCACCTCTCACGGAGGAACTCCTGAAATAGCCAAAATATCAGGTGGGGTACGCTGTTTAGCCCGGGGGAGAGAGGCTGCTTCCCCGAGAGCCAACCACTAACCACCAACCACCAATCACCCATTTGTTGCAAGGTCGCTAGCGGCTACCTATCCTGTCCGCTTTGATGCACGGGCTGTCCGTGCGGGCGGCGGGATCGGGCCAACTATCGACCCTTCGCCGGATTAGGGCGAAAATCGCCACGGACACGGACGCCTCGACGGACGCCACGGACCGACCATGGAACAGTACCTCGAATACGCGCTATACATCGGCTCGGTGCTCGGCGCGTTGGCGTTATCTTTAATGATGCCCCGTGAGAAGCGCGGCATCCGTTTCCTCGGCCCGTTCATCGGCGCCGCGGCGATCGGCATGCTCTGGCTGTTCCTCGCCGGCAGCAGCCTCTGGGACGGTCGCGACCCCGGCATCTCCGGCCCGGCCTTCCTTTATTACTACATCTTCAGCGCGATCGCGGTCTTCGGCGCCGTCCGCGTCATCACACACACCAAGCCGGTCTATGCCGCCCTGTGGTTCGTCATGGTCGTGCTGGCCAGCGCCGGGCTGTTCCTGGTCCTCTCGGCCCAGTTCATGGCCTTCGCGGTCATCATCATCTACGGCGGGGCGATCCTGGTGACCTATATGTTCGTCATCATGCTCGCCACCCAGTCCGTGCCCCACGGCGAGGAAGGCCAGGTCTACGACCGCATCGCCAAAGAGCCGATCCTCGCCAGCGCCGCCGGCTTCCTGCTGCTGGCCGTACTGCTGAGCGTGGCCTTTGACTACAGCGAATTAGAACAAGCCCGGATGCCGGTCGATCCCGCGATGACCGACGCCGCCCTGATCGAGACCACCCTCGGCGACCGCCCGCTCAAGCAGGTCGTTGAATACGAAATGAACGAGGCCGGCGAATCCATCAAGGTGGAAACCCCCGCCCCGCCGACGAGCCTGGACCCGACCCGCCTGGCCAACGCCGAGCGCATCGGCCTGGACCTGTTCCAGAGCCACCCGCTGGGCCTGGAGCTGGCCGGCGTGATCCTGCTCGTCTCGCTGATCGGCGCGATCGTGATCGCCAAGACCAAGGTGCCGGAAGAGCCATTAGCCGTTAGCCAGTAGCCGTTAGCACGAAACAGATTGAACAACCAACCACGAATCACCAACCACTAACCACCACCGTATGCCCCTGACCCCGATGGACAGCCTGACGCTCTCGCACTTCCTGATGACAGGTGCGGTGTTGTTCTGCCTGGGCCTGATCGGGTTCATCAGCCGGCGGAACCTGATCATCATGTTCCTGTGCACGGAGATGATGTTCCAGGGCGTGGCGGTCTCGCTGGTCGCGTTCAGCCGGTACCACTTAAACGACACCGGCCAGACGTTCGTGATCTTCGTATTGACCATCGCCGCCGCCGAAGCAGCCCTCGCGTTGGGCCTGGTGGTGTTGCTGTTTAGACGTAAACGCAGCCTCGACGCCCTGGTCTGGTCACAACTACAAGGATGACCGGAAGTACTACCGCCCTGTTCCCTGATCCCCGAGCCCTGAACCCCTATGTCGATTGACCTGATCAAAGTCATCCCCTGGATCCCGCTGCTGGGCGCGGCGTTTTGTGGCATCTGCTGCATGAAGCCGAGCCTGCGCCGGGCCGCCGGACCGATCAGCGTGCTGTCGATCTTCATCCCCTTCCTGATCACCTGCCTGACCTACAGCGCCGCCGTTGCTGTCGAGGGCGGACAGGTCGTCACCGCATACACATGGATGGGCGTGGGGAACTTCCAGGTCAACATGGGTTACTTCATCGACCCGCTGACGATGATCATGCTGTTCGTCGTCACCGGCATCGGTTCGCTGATCGCGACCTATGCCATGGGCTATATGAAGGGCGACCGGGGGTACGCACGCTTCTTCATGGGCGTGTCGCTGTTCATCTTCGCGATGACCACGCTGGTCATGGCCGACAACCTCGTCCTGCTGTACCTGGGCTGGGAAGGCGTGGGCCTGTGCTCGTACCTGCTGATCGGGTACTACTACGACAAGGACTGGGCCGTCGCCGCCGCGAAGAAGGCGTTCATCGTCAATCGCATCGGCGACCTGGGCTTTGCCCTGGGCATCTTCCTGACCTACCAGGCCTACGGCACGGTCAGCCTCTCCGAGGTCGTCACGCAGGCCCGAGCCGCGCTGGAGGCCGGGATCGACCCGACCCGCGCCGACCTGTGGATCCCGTTCCTGCTGATGCTCGGCGCGTTCGGTAAGAGCGCCCAGCTGCCGCTTTACGTCTGGCTGCCCGACGCCATGGCCGGCCCGACGCCCGTCTCGGCGCTCGTCCACGCCGCGACCATGGTCACCGCCGGCGTCTACATGATCGCCCGGCTGATCCCCGTCTTCCAGCTCTCCCCGGCCGCGCTGCCCACCGTCGCCGCGATCGGCGGGATCACCGCCCTGTTCGCCGGCACGATCGCGCTGTGTCAGTACGACCTGAAGAAAGTCTTCGCCTACTCGACCGTCTCACAGCTGGGCTACATGTTCCTGGGCGTCGGGGCGTTATCGAGCTTCGGCGGGATCTTCCACCTGTTCACCCACGCGTTCTTCAAGGCCCTGCTCTTCCTGACCGCCGGCAGCGTCATGCACGCCCTGGCCGGGCAGCTGGACCTGCGGGCGATGTCGGGGCTGCGGCACAAGATGCCGGTCACCTGCTGGCTGATGTTCATCGGTTGTCTGGCGCTTGCCGGCTTCCCGCTGACCGCCGGGTTCTTCAGCAAGGACATCATCCTGGAGTACACCCTGCTCATGGGCGTCGGCGACCACGGCAGTTGGCTCTACCTCATCCTCGGCTTCATGGGCCTGCTCACCGCCTTCCTCACCGCCTTCTACACCTTCCGCCTCTGGTTCCGCGTCTTCATGGGCCCGGAACACTTCGAGATGGGCGACGAACACCACGGCGATGATGATCATGGTGACGATCATGGTCATGCACATGAGCCACATGAAATGCCCTGGTGGCCGATGAATGCCCCGCTGGTCGTCCTCGCCGTCGGCGCACTCACCGCAGGCCTCCTGTTCAACGGCTGGATGTATGACAGCATCAAGCACTCCACGGCCTACCCCGTCGCGGTTCATGCATCCACCGACGACGGCCACACACAGACCGAACAGCCTTACCAGATCGTTCTCACCGCCGACCCGGCAGACAGCCACGACACGGCCGGCGACAACGCACACGCGGCTAAAGATGGTCACGACGAGCATCACCCCAAACTCCTGGGTATGAACGCCGTCTATGTCATGTGGACCATCAGCTCGATCATCGCCATCGCCGGCATCGCCATGGCGTGGTTCTTCCACCTCAAGAACCGTGAGCTGACCGACCGACTCGCCAAGAAGTATTCAGGCATCGTCGAGGTGCTCTACAACAAGTACTACGTCGATGAGCTTTACGACCTGACGATCGTCAAGCCGCTGCGCGGTTTCGGGCACGCGTTCTACGTCTTCGACCAGTTCGTGATCAACGGCCTGGTCATGACCGTCGGCTACATCCCCCGCCTCGCCGGCTGGTCGGTCCGCCCGACCCAGCACGGCAAGATGCAGGGCTACGGCCTGGGCATGGTGCTCGGCGTCGCGATCGCCGCTTTACTCGTATTCATGTGGGCCTTTTAAGGACGGACCAAACGGATGGACCTGCTTCTGCTGATCACCCTGTTCCCGCTGCTGAGCGCCTTGCCGCTGATGCTGCCGGTACGGGCGTTTGATTGCCGAAAGACCGTCTGGTCGTTCGCCCTGCTCAGCACGATCGTGACGTTCGTCTTCTCGCTGGTCCTGATGGGCAGGTTCGACTTCGCCAACTCAGGCAGCATGCAGCTCGCCGGCGCGGTCCGCTGGATCGACGCGTTTGGCCTGAGCTTCGGCTACGGCGTGGACTCGATCTCGCTCTGGCTGATCCTGCTCACCACCTTCATCATGCCGATCATCATGCTCGGCTCGCTGACGGCCGTGAACACGCGCATCCGGGAGTTCTACTTCTGGCTGCTCGCGCTCGAGACCTTCATGATCGGCACCTTCGTGGCGACCGACATCATCTTCTTCTACGTCTGCTTCGAGTTCACCCTCGTCCCGCTGTACATCCTCATCGGCGTGTTCGGGTCCAGCGACCGGCTCCGCGCCGCGAAGATCTTCTTCCTCTATACCTTCACCGGCTCGATGCTGACCTTCGCCGGCGTGCTCTACGTCGCCTACATCAACGCATCGACCACCGGCTTCTGGTCGTTTGATATCCAGACGCTTTATCTCGCCGCACAGGGCATGTCCGCCAGCGAACAGGCATGGGTGCTGGGCGCTCTGCTCGCAGGCTTCGCCGTGAAGGTCCCGATCTTCCCGGTGCATACCTGGCTGCCGCTGGCACACACCGAGGCCCCCACCGCCGGGTCCGTCATCCTCGCCGGTGTGTTGCTGAAACTCGGGACGTACGGCCTGCTGCGGTTCGCGCTGCCGATGTGCCCCGCCGCCGTCGTCGAGTATGCCTGGATGATCGGCATCTTCGCCGTGCTCGGCGTGCTGGTCACCGCGCTGATTTGCTGGGTGCAGACCGACGTCAAGAAGCTCATCGCCTACTCGTCCGTGTCCCACCTGGGCTTCTGCGTGCTGGGGCTGTTCGCGCTGGACGCCGATGACGCCGGTGCCGTCGGCTCGGTCATGTACATGATCAACCACGGCCTATCGACCGGCGCCTTGTTCCTCTGCGTCGGCATGATCTACGAACGCTTCCACACACGCGACATGGCCAAGATGTCCGGACTCGGTCGGGCCATCCCCGTCTGGGCGAGCTTCACCGTCTTCTTCGTCCTGGCGAGCGTCGGCCTGCCGGGCCTTAACGGCTTCGTCGGCGAGTTCCTCACGCTCTTCGGCACGTTCCTCTCGCCGAGCAACGTGCTGGGCGTCGAGTTCGCCGCGTTCGCCGGCGTCGGCATGATCTTCGCCGCGATCTACCTGCTCTACATGGTCGGCAAGGTCATCTTCGGCCCGCTGAAGGTACCGGACGTGCACAACGAAGACGGCAGCCACGACCTGAAAGACCTGAACGCCCGCGAGATCGTCACCCTGCTGCCGCTGGCGGCCGGCTGTCTGATCCTGGGCCTGTTCCCGTACAACGTGCTGGAGAGCCTCGAAGCCCCGGTCGGCAAGATGACCGCCGCCGCCAAGGCCGTCGCGCTGGACGGCCAGTTGGTCGACGAACCGGCCGCGCCGCTACGGCTGGTCCTCGACGACAGCACCACGAACCCACACGAACTGACACTGACCGAGACCGCCGACCGCGCGGCGGAGCGTTAAGCGATGCACAAAGCTGAGATCATCGAAAAAATGGCGGGGCTCTGGCCCGAGATCGTCATGCTCATCGGCGCGACGCTGACGCTGTTCATCGGCCTGTCCAAGGGCAAGGGCCCGCGCCGTTCGACGCCCTGGATCGCCGCGCTGACACTGATCCTCGCCGGGGCGTTCGTCTACCTCAAGCCCGCCCCCGTGATCGAGGGTGCCGTGCTTGCCGGCATGGCCGAATACATCAAGCTCGCCGTCGTCGGGATCGGTCTGATCCTGCTGCTGGTCGCCGCCGGTGTTCCGAGTCGCCTGCGACAAACGATCGACGCCGAGGCCGCCGCCACCTTCGAGCCCGGCGACGTGATGACCGGCGAGTTCTACGCCTTCTTCCTGCTCTCGCTGACCGGCGTCATGCTGACCGCCGGCGCGGGCGATCTGGTGTGGCTCTTCCTCGCGCTGGAGTTGACCAGCCTGCCGACTTACGTCATGGTCGCCACCAGCCGCGACCGGATCGAGGCCCAGGAGTCGGCCGTCAAGTACTTCTTCCTCGGCGCACTGAGCGCAGCGGTGTTCCTCTACGGCTTCGCCTTGATCTACGGCGCGACCGGCTCGACCGAGTTCGCCGAGATCACCCGCATCGCCCAGGAGCAGATGGCGGCCAACGGCGGGAACGTGCCCGGGCTGCTGCTGATGGGCATGGTGCTGGCGGTCGTCGGTGTCTGCTTCAAGATCGCCGCCGTCCCGATGCACTTCTACGCCGCCGACGTCTACGAAGGCGCCGCCACCCCGATCACTGCGTTCCTGGCCTTCGTGCCCAAGACCGCCGGGGCCGTCGCGCTCATCCTGCTTCTGTCGTTCGTCGGCTGGCCGTTGCCCGCCCCGATCGCCTCGCTCATCTGGCTGATCGCCGCACTCACAATGACCATCGGCAACGTGCTGGGCCTGCTGCAACACAGCGTCAAGCGCGTCCTGGCCTACAGCTCGATCGCACACTCCGGGTACATCCTCGTCGGCCTGCTCGCCGGGCCCGCGGTCAACGGCGGCAGCGGCGGCGCACTGGGCGACGGCATCGCGGCCGTACTCTTCTACCTCGTCGCTTACGGCCTGGGCACCATCGCCAGCTTCGCCATCCTCGGCTGCCTCCGCGCCGATGACCGCGAGGCCTCCAGCTACAAGCACATCTCCGGGCTGCACAAGAACCACCCGTTCCTCGCAGCCCTGATGCTGCTGAGCGTCCTGTCGCTGGTCGGGCTGCCCCCGCTGGTCGGCTTCCTCGGCAAGGTCTACCTGATCGGCTCGGCCTACGGCGCGGGCTACACAATCCTGGTCATCGTGCTCGTGCTCAACTCCGCCATCAGCGCCGCGTATTACCTGCGCATCGCCAGCGCCTGCTACTTCGGCGAGCCCGACGAATCCGTCCGCCCGGCCGGCGTCTTCCCTCGCACCGCCGGCGCACTCATCGCCGCCGCCCTCGCCGTCATCCTGGGTATCGTCGGCAACGGCCTGGTCAACGCCTCCAGCGAAGCCACCGCCGCCAAGGCCCCGGCCACCCAGCCCGTCGAAGCCCAGGCGAACGCATCGATCCACTAAGCCGCGATCGTTTCATAATTACGGCTTCCTCGCCAAGATCACTTTTTTGACAGAAACTTCCAGCCACCGGAATAACCCGCCTACCGGTCGTGTTGGCTAGGTAACCAACAAACAGAGCACACGTCACGAGACGCGACCCGGTCAAAGCCGCCGGGACGTGCGGGCATCCCGTGCCCGGCCGGTCTCGACTGCGCGTGTGACGACTTAATCATGAAGGGCGGTGGCGACTCCACATAGGTGTGTGGGGCGTTTTTGTTATCTCTCTTGTAGGAGGCACTATGAAGACATCGACCTTACTGACCACCGCACTTGCTACGGCCCTGATGTTCCAGTCCACGGGCCACGCGCAGGCCGTCGGCGACATCCAGGTCTCAATCACCAACGAGGGGAACTCCGACTTCTTCCTCACGCCCCTGTGGTTCGGCTTCCACAACGGCACATTCGACGTCTTCGACGCGGGCTCGGCAGCAAGCGCGTCGCTTGAAGCCTTGGCCGAAGATGGCATCGTCAGCGGCCTGCAAGCCGACTTCACCGCCGCCCCCGGCATCCCAGGCGACTTCCAGGGTGTGGCCGCAAATCCTGCGGGCTTCGGCGGCGCTCCGGTCATCGATCCCGGCGAAACCGCCACCGCTTTCCTCACCCCCGCCAACCCCTCGGCCTACCCGTACTTCTCATTCGCCTCGATGATCATCCCCTCCAACGACGCGTTCATCGCCAACGACAACCCGCTCGAACACCTCGTGTTTACCAACCTCAACGAGATCAATGACCCCAGCGGCGTCTACACCATCCAAATCTTCGGCAGCAACATCTACGACGCCGGCACCGAAGTCAACGACACCCTGGGCGCCGCCTTCTCCACGGTCGGCGGCTCGGGCACCGATCAGAACGGTGTGGTCACGCTCAACCCGGACCTGAGCAACTTCCTGGGCACCAACACACCCGCAGGCACCACAATTAATGATCTTCAATCCCCAGGCGAGTTGCTGGCCACCATCGAGATTTCGGTCATCCCCGAACCCGCATCCGCTTCCCTGCTGTCGCTTGCCGGCGCAGCGCTACTGCGACGCAAACGCTAAGCACCCTGCCCGACAAGCCAAAAAACGACCAAGGGTCCACTCATCGCGGGTGGGCCCTTGTTATTTGATCACCGAATGAAGGCCTACACCCCCCACGCAGAGCCTACGGGTTGGAATCGCCTGGGCCGTGCGCCTATGATCCATGACGTTTAGAATGTGTGACGTATCGAGCATAATCACCTGCTAACTTCCACCAGGAAACGCCATGGACGACGCCAAACGACAAGAGATCATCGACCTGCTCCGCACCAGCTTCAACATGGAGATCGAGACGGTCATCAACTACATCGCCAACGGCGAGCACCTCGACGGCATCCGTGCCCAGCACATCAAGGACGCGCTATCCGCCGACGTCGCCGAGGAACTGACCCACGCCCAGCAGCTCGCCAAGCGGATCAAGACGCTCGGCGGCACGGTGCCCGGCTCGAAGACGCTACGGTGGAGCCAGGCCTCCCTGCAGCCCCCGGCCGACCCGCTGGACGTCGTGTCCGTGATCAAGGGCGTGATCGATGCCGAGGCAGGCGCGATCGAGCACTACCAGAAGATCATCATCGCCGCCGGTGACGACGACCCGGTGACCGCCGACCTGTGCACCACCCTCAAGGCCGACGAGGAAGAGCACCACCGGCTGTTCAAGGGCTATCTGGCCGAGGCGATGAACTGGTAGCCGCCACGGGCTCAGACGCAGTATTCGCCATCAGCAGCAAGTTTGCTTGTGCGGCTCGGGGACCGCGTGATATAGTGCGTCGATATTCAGATACCTGATTCCGGAGTTCATCATGCCCCGACTTAGCGCGCTAAGAATCTGTCTTGCTACCTCTGCCGTCCTGGTACTGTTTGTGTCGCCTGCGGCCGCCCACACGGGGCACGAGCACTCGTCGTTCCTCACCGGCTTCCAGCATCCGCTGTTCGGGCTCGACCACCTGCTGGCAATGATTACGGTCGGCCTGCTCTCGGCCCGGATGGCCACGGAGCGCATGTGGACCCTGCCGCTGGCGTTTGTGGGCATGATGGCTTGTGGGGGGCTGCTGGGCCTGGCCTGGGCACACGACGGGGTTACCTTCTTCGAGTGGGGCATCAGCTTGTCTGTGCTGGTCTTCGGTCTGATCGCCGCGATGAACAAACAGGTGTCCGTCACGACGGGCAACCTGATCGTAGCGGCGTTTGCTATCTGCCATGGGCACGCCCATGTCGCTGAGATGGGTGACGCCTCGGCCTGGGGTTACTTCCCCGGGATGCTGATCTGTACCGCCTTCTTGCACCTGACGGGACTGGTCGTAGGACTGGTGCTGAAAGAGAAGCTGGGCGAGTGGTCAATCCGTGCCGGCGGAGCACTCGTCGCCGCTGGGTTCGCGCTCTCACTGACCCTGCACTGGCTGGGGTGATACGCCCGGCCCGGCCAAAGCGGATGGCCTTTACACCTCTGCCCGTGTTACGATGTGGCTTGAACTATGGAAATGCCACTCGCCCTTATACATTGCACACTGCTGCTGGTGACCCTATTGAGTCTTTCGCCCAACGAAGCTAGAGCCGACGTCGCTCCGATCGCCGAGCGTGTCGAAGCCGCGCTCCCGGATCACATCGGCGCGGCTGTCCTCGTCATCGACGACGGCAAGGTGGTGTTCCGTCAGGGCTTCGGCGTCGCGGACATCAAAACCGGCAAACCCGTCACACCCCAAACCAACTTCCGCATCGCGTCAGTCAGCAAGCAGTTCACCGCCACGGCTGTGATGCTGCTGGTCGATCGGCAGCGCGTTTCACTCGAAGACACACTCGACAGGTGCTTCCCCGGCTTCCCGGCCTACGGCAAGAAGATCACCGTCCGCCACCTGCTCAACCACACCTCGGGGCTGCCGGACTACGAAGACCTGGTCCCCGAAGGCACGACCCTGCAGCTGCACGACCGCGACGTGCTGAAGCTCATGCTGGATACCAAGGCCCCGCTCTCCGAGCCCGGCACGAAGTACAAATACTCCAACACGGGCTACGCGCTGCTCGCCCTGATCGTGGAGCAGGCGTCCGGCCAACCCTACCAGGACTTTGTACGCGACCGCATCTTCAAACCCTGCGGCATGAAACGGTCGGTCGTGTATGTCCGCGGACTGAACGAAGTGCCCGACCGCGCGTTCGGCCACATGAACCGCTTCGCCCAATGGGTGCGGTCTGACCAATCGGTCACCAGCGCCGTGCTCGGCGACGGCGGCATCTACAGCTCGATCGACGACCTGGCAAGGTGGGTGCGGGCGCTACATGCTGAGAAGCTCTTGAAGCGGTCGTCGTATGACATGATGTACGATCCGCCCGAGATCGACGGCAAGTCCACCGGGTACGGCTTCGGCTGGCGCGTCCAGACGTATCAGGGCGAAACACGCTACCACCACACCGGCACCACGCGCGGCTTCAGCCTGTGCCTGCAACGTTACCCCGAGCGCAATGCGGCAGTCATCGTGATGATCAACAACAGCATCGAAGGCAAGATGACGCCGGTCGCCAATCGCGTCGGCGCGATCTTCTTTGATTGATGTATTGATTTAAAGCGCTCAGGCGGCGTGGGTCAGTGACAGGCCGGGGCCGTCGTCGCTGTCCGTCGTCTTGGCCGGCGGGTTCACCTGATCGAAGCTGCCGGTGATCCGCAGCTCGCTTATGCGCTCGCGCTCGGTCTCCAGTGCCGCGGTGAGCGATTCCTGGGCCTGGCGGATCCGTGACAGGCTCGCCCACTCCGCGTCCATCTTCTCACGCATGGCCTGCAGCTCTTGCCCCTGCTCGTTAACCTCGGTCCGGGCACGCTCCAGCCGGCCTCGCTCGGATTCCAGCGCCTGCTGGCTCTGTTCGAGTTGGGCCTTTTCCTTGTCGAACATCATCCGGGCACGTTTCATCGCGTCCTGATCCAGCTCAAGTTGGCTGCGGCCGAACTCGACCCGCTTCTGGACCTGGTCCATCTCCTTCTCACGCGCCTCAACCACCCGGGCGCGTTCCTCCAGCGACGCCTGTGCCTGCTGCTGCCAGGCGCGCAGCCGTTCGCAGCGCTGCTGCACCTCATCGAGCAGCGAGGCCGCGTTCGGCAGATGAACGGGCGATTCCGGGCTTGGCGTATCGGAGACAGGCGGTGCGCTATCGCGCTGCTTGGGCTTGGCCATGGATATCTCCTGGATCGATAGAAGAAAAGGTCTATCTCTACATCGTGTATTTGCCGTCTGGTCTTCAGGCCGGTTATGACGGACGTACCGAAAAAGACTGGCGGGAATCCCGGGAACCGCTTCAGGGGGCCGTGGATCACGCCGATAACGCGCTATGGCCGGTATGGCACGCACCGACGCGGAGCGCTCGGCCCACAAGGGAGGCATCATGCAAACCGACGACGTCCGGATCGAACAACGAGGTGACCTGGCGGTGCTGGCGATCGACTCGCCGATGCTCACCAGCCTCGAAGCCGACCGTCTGCTCCAAGTAATGCGCGACTATCATCACCAGACCGGGACCACCCACTACGTCATCGACATGAAAAACGTTGACTTCATCGACTCGGCGTGCATCGGTTCGCTGGTCACGTTCCTGGTTGAGATCGACAAGCACGACGGCAGGCTGATGCTGGCTGAATGCCAGGGCACGGTCGAGGAACTGCTGAAAATCACGGGCCTGACCTCGCATATCCAGCTGCTGGCCTCGGTCGATGACGCGGACCGCCTGGATAGCTGATCCACCACACGGAGCAACTCCACTTGGCCTCACGGCAGCACCGCACATGGCTCGACACACGCCGCCTGATCGGCGGATTGCTCTGCTGCGCATTGACGCTAGCCATGCTCGGGTGTGATGGCGACCGGGTCGATGCGTCCGCCCTCTACAAAGGCATGGACCGTTCAGCCATCATCGCCCACCTCGGCGCGCCTGATGAGCGCAAGCGGCACGACCACATGGAGCGCCTGACCTACAAGGACGGCGAACACTACGAATACCTCCTCTTGCTCAAAGACGGCAAGCTCAGCACCTGGCACCACGAACGCATCTACAAGACAAACCGGTTCAGCCAGGTCCGCGGCGGCCTGGACGCAAGCCCGTAAGCTGCGACCGATAAGCCCTCCCTACCTCACGGGCCAAACCCACCGGGCCCGTCACGCCGATCACAAACGTAGGACAAACCGACCGATGCCGGCAACGTCTGCCGATCCGCATCGATCGCGAGCTATCTCGGGAGACAGGTATGGCGGGCAAGACGATGACGCTGGGGATGTTCAAGCAACGGGTCGGCGACGCGGTCGAGTTGCGCAAGGTGCCGGACCTGCTCCAGATCACCCCGGCCCAGGTCGGCGCACTGGTCAAGCGGAAAGCCCTGCCCGTCCACACGTTCCGCGCACCCGACGGCCGAACGCTCCGCATGGTCCGGCGCGCCGACCTGCGCATGGTCCACGCCAGCCTTAGCCGGCCCGAGCCCAAGCTCTGCGACTTCGTCTCGGCGCTCAAGGTCATGGCAGCGCAGCCCTAGCCCACCACAACATCCGCTCACACATCACGCACAGCCAAACGCTACCATGTCCGCCATGACACGCGGCATCCGGCTGATATCTTTGTGCTTCTTCGTCTTGATCCCCGGCTGCCACCAGGCCGGTACCGTGCCGCCGGGTTGGCGCGGCGAACCGTATGCTTTCGATGCGCTCGATACCAATAATCCGCCAGCCCCCTCCGCCGGCACACTCCAGGTCTTCATCTGCTACGGCAAGGTCCTGTCCAACCACACCGCGCTACGCCTCGAAGCCCCGGGACTGAACACACTGATGTGGGACCCCGGCGGCACGTTCAAACAGGACGACCCCGCCTACGCCCGTCGGTACGACGTGCTGACCCGGAAGAACCTCACCGTCGAACAGTGGTGGCGCTACCGTAGTGAGAGCTGCCGGGAACCGATCGTGCAGATGTATGAGTGGTCGCTGTCATCCGGTCAGGCCAAGCGGCTGCACACGATCCTGATCACACGGCATGACCCATTAGATAGATCGCAGGTCTTCGAGCCCGACGCCGGGGGGCTGGAATGCTGTAAACGTGTCAGCGAGTTCCTCGATCGCTTCGCCGACGGCCGGCCCGCCGTCCCCGAGCGCTACTTCTGGCCCCACGAACTGGGCGAACACCTCTGGACCCAGTCCCCCGACCGCGTCGTCATCTTCCGCAGCGATGGACAAAACATGTCTTACCGAAGCAGCCCCGGCTCATCCACCCCTGATTAGAAGCACGATGCCCAGCACAGCGACCGCAGCACCGATGATAGCGCGCAGGCTCACCCGTTCACCCATCACCGCCGCAATGGGTAAGACGAAAAGTGTGGCGGTGCTTGCCAGCGTTAACGCGATCCCCGCTTGTGTGTGCGCTACCGCGACCTGGAACAGCCAGATCCCCAGGAATGTGCCGAAGAAGACCGCCATGGCAAACAGCCCCCACCGGCCGGGCGACATGCGCGGCCTGCTCGTGCCGTTCTGACGCTCCATAAGCCGCAGCAAAGGCAGCATCAGCCCGACCGTAGCGGTCCCCGCCAGCAAGCGGATCAATGCGGAGACGTCCGCCGCCATCGCGGTATCGTCCATGGCGTCACGCGAAATCACCGTGGACACCGCCGCCGAGACGGAAAACAGCACACCCCACAACACGCCCCGGCCCGTGTGATGCTCCGCCGACTCAGGCCCCTTCAACTCACTCCGCTCGGTGATCACCCAGGCGACCCCGGCAATCGTCAGCAGGATCCCCAGCCAGGCGTGTAAACTGAGTGATTCACCGGGATACACCAGCCCGATCAAGGCCGTGAGCGGCGGGCCCAACGTCGTCAGCAGCATCGCCCGTCGGGCACCGACCTGACGCAGCGACGCGAAGAACAACGTGTCCCCCAGTCCGATCCCGATCAACCCGCTGACCGCCAGCAGTACCGACGTCCTGAACTCAATCACCGGCCAGGCAAACCCCGACACACACACGACAATCCCGATCATCACGATCAGCAGCAGCGAAGCCAGAATCCCTTTGTAGAAGTTCATCACCCCCGCCGACAGCCGGTAGCCGATCGGCCGGTACATCACCGTCGACATCGCCCAACACATCGCCGCCAACAGCGCCGCGATCTCTCCGGTGTGTTGTGTGACGTATGGCATAGGCCAGACATGCTACACAAAACGCATGCATGTGCTATAACGTTAATACGAGAGATGCGGGTCTCGGCGGTCGGCAAGTTGCAGATGTCTGACCCTCAGCAGCCAACCCCGGCGCGGCAAATGACATCTACACGAGGATGATGACTGCGCGATACCCCACCGGCTAGTCCGCATCCCCCGGCTCCACCGGGTCCCCCACATCGACCTCGTCCCAATTGATCTCGTGGGCCGAGGCGAGGAAGTTGGTTAGCGCGGAGCGGGCCTGTTCCAGGTCTTCCTGCCGGACCATCACCATCACGTCACCGAAGTTCTCAGCACGGAAGTTGGCGGTCAGTGCGCCTTCGGCCACCGCCTCGAGACCCTGGTCCTTCAGCGCCGCGATGATCATCGCGGCTTGCGATTCACTGGATACAGCGGTCAGTTGCACGGGCACATCAGCGGAGTCAGACATGACAGATACCTCCAGAAGCGGGGACACCTGATGCGGCAAAGCAAGGTCCGCCTCAATTATACCGGCACCGCGGTCAGAAACACCCGCATAATCAGACCAGCCGGCGCAACGATCGCATCGGATTACCTCATTGAGCACGCATGAGCGTCATCCACCACCGATTCCTGGCCGATAAACAGGCGGTATGGCCCCACCACACACGATGCCAATCAGCCCCGTTGTGTCCGCCCCAGCCGCCCTGAGCGACGAGCAGGTCCAGGCCGTGCGCGACGCCAAAGCCGGGCGTAAGAAGATCGACGTCGCTGTCGGCGTCGCCACGTTCAACATCTGGAGCCTGGGCTTATTCGCGGCGCTGTCGGGGCTGATTATGCTGTTCTCGTTCAGCCTGCTTAGCCTGATGATCACTGCCGGGCTGGGCCTGACGGCGTATCACGAAGCCAAGGGAAGGAAGATGCTGCGAGAGCTGAACCCCCGCGGCGCAAGACACCTGGGCTACAACCAGCTGTCTCTGGGCGGCCTGATCGTGGCCTACTGCGCATGGAGCATGGTCACCGCGCTGTTCGGCCCAAGTGCTTACGCAGAAGTCATCCAGCAAAACCCGGAACTCGGACAGGTCCTAGGCGACAGCGATCAACTGTTCCGCACCGTCGCCGCACTCGTCTATGGCATGGCGATCCTGCTGACGGTACCCTATCAGGTACTGGTGGCTTGGTTCTACTTCAGCCGGGCCAAGCACGTCACCCGATACGTTGCGCAGACCCCCACCTGGGTCACCCAGGTGCAACGCGCCGCGGCGTAACCATCGGGGCGACGCAAAACAGTGCAAACCTACACGCCACGCCAGGGAGTGGAGAATGATCGGCTGCAAGCCATGCGAAAAGGTCAAACGGGGCACGCTGGGTGTGGCGCGGTCGGTGCTGGGCGTACGGGTCCTTTCCCAAGGCGCGATAAAACAGCGCCTGGAAGTGTGTCGCGGATGTGTAGAATCAGTCGCATGTAACCACAATCCAAAGAAGGTCTGCCGATGCCTCGCCTGTGGCTGCTGGCTGTCGCATAAAACCCGCCTCCGTGACGAAGAATGCCCCAAAGGCAAGTGGTAAGTCAAGAACAGCACTTGTACATACATTTGTTTCACATATGCTAATGCATTCAATGAAACAATTTAGCCCATTTTTTCCGGCAAACCCCAAAGCGGACTACTCCGTAGCCGATGAATAGTTGGGCGGTTAGACTCAGTTCCCCAATTATTTTTTGTACCGGAGACGAAGAATGCCCGCGATAGGACTCACTGTCTTTATCAACTTCCCCTCTAAGAACGGCAAGCGGACCCTGCACCCCTGCACCGTCACCCAGGTCAACGGCAGCGATGCCATGACCGTCCTCCCGGAAGACCAGGCACTGGACTTCCAGGTAGAACAGGAGTTCCTGCTGTTCTTCGAGAAGTCGCGCCAGTTCATGCAGCAGCCGGCCAAGATCGAAGCGCTGCTGGAAATCGAAAACGGCTTCGTGCTGGCGATTCGGACAGCGGGCGACCCCGTATCCGCAGAAAGCCGCCAGTGCTACCGGGTCAGCACCATCTTCAGCGACCTGTTCGCAACCTTCGATGGTGAAGATAACTGTTCCCTGCGCGATGTCAGCGTGACCGGGTTCGCGGTCACCTGCCCCAGGCACTTGGAGATCGGCCAGATCGTGGATGCCGAACTCCACTTCGAGGGCAAGCACTACACCGGTCATGCCAGCGTGCAAAGCATCCGGCCCCTGCCCAACGGCACGTTCCGCTACGGCGTGAACTGCGTGAAGCAAACCAACGGCCCACTCACACTCGCCAAGGGCGTCCAGCAGATCAGTATGGCCGTACAACGCCAGCAACTAAGCCGCTTGGCAGGTGGTGCGTAAGTCAACCCGCTCTTGATTAAGCAACATCAAACGTGACAGCTAAAAAGGTGTCGCCTCCACAGGCGGTGCCTTTTTACATGTCAGTTTAGGATTGATATTGATCTACGCTGAACCGAATACATCCGATTCGCATCGATACACAAGATGCCGGGGCTCAGCCAGGCTCGCTCGTTTCCCACATTCCAAGCACGGGCTCATCTTCGGATGACGCAACAATAAACGCCGAACGCGTCTCGTCACGCAATCCCGTCAAGGCCGATGCATAACTTCGCTCGGCCATCGATGACGACAATACCGGCCCGCCCGCCTCTGGCTCACCGACCGCGGCCGTCGCTTCGGGTTCGGCGGCGCTTGCCAATCCGGCCACCGGCGGCGTGCCTGTGTTCCAGTGGTTGAGCACGATGTCCAGATCATCAAGACCCACAAACCCATCACCCGAGGGATCCGCCAAGGCGTCACCCGGCGGGACGTTCAGGTTCCAGTTGTTCAAAACCAGGTCCAGATCACTGAGCCCCACAAAACCGTCGCCGTCAAGGTCCCCGGGCAGCGAAGGATCGGACTCGCTGAGTGTGATCAGATACTCGCCGACGGAACCGCTATCGGAACTGACCGCGACATACACATCCGCGTTCGCAGTCGCTACCCAGTTCATCGAAGCCAGCGGACTCGCGCCCCCTGCACCGATCACCTGGTCCAAGACCGTGCCGACCTGGTCGTATAACGTCAACGTCGCGTCGGCCAGCCCCGAGCTCTGCACGTCGATGTCGTACTGCTTGCCGTCTGTCGCCGAGAACTGGAACATGTCCACATCGGCTGACGTCTGCAACCCGGCGAACGCAAAGCCGCCGATGGCAAGACCCGTCGCCTCGCCGATCGTGTCGCCGTAATCATCGGCTTCCTGAGCCGTCAAGACATAGGTCCCCAGATCCAACGTGGATTGAACACGCACGAAGTAAGTATCACCAATCGTGGGTGTATAGCTCAGCGCGGCCAGTGTGCCACCCGACGCCGGCCCGCTATTGGTCACAAGCGGCGTCCCGGCGGGTGTGTGCAGCGACAGCTCGACCTCCCCAAGGGTCCCCCCGATCACACTGAAGTCGTACTGCGTCCCCGAGGACAGCGTGACCGCGAACCAGTCCTCGTCCATGATCGTGTCCAGTTCGCCGAACGTGTTGGACGGGACAGCAAGGGGGGTGGCATCGCCGGTGACGTTGCCGTGGTCGTCCGGCGCGATCACAATCCCGTAGTTGTTGACCAGGTCCGTCACCGAACCGAAGAAAACGTTGCCGTCGACACCACCCGCAATCCCGGGCACGGTCTCGCCGCCGCCGGAATACTGCCAGAAGTCGTACCCGTTCCACACGCCGTCCGCGTTCCCGGCGGGCGGGTTGTTCGGGTTGTTCGTCCAGTTCGCCAGCCAGAGGTCGTACTGATTGACCGACGAGTTATAGGCGTTGACCGCGTAGTTCGTGTTTGTGTAGATCAACGGCTCGACGCCCGTCAGCCGGACGAACTCGTCCATGTAGTCGTGGACCCAGTTGGTCAGGACCGTGTTGCTCAGATTGATCGGGTCCGGCGAGTGTGTGCCGCTGTACCCCTCGATATCGATCACCGGACGCAGGTACCCATCGGTGATGTAAGGCGCCAACGTGGTTGCGAACAGCTGCGCTTCTTCCACGGCGTCGTTATACCCATCCGTCCAGGGCGTCACGAAGTGGTACGCACCGGCGTGAATCCCCACCGCATGGGCGTCTACGATGTTATCCAGGAACCTCGTATCCACGTTCCCGTAACGATCGACCGCACGGATAAACGCGAACTCCCGGCCCGACGACGCAGCGACCGTGTTCCAATTGATCGTGTTCTGGAACTGCGACACGTCGATACCCAGGATCTGAGTGCCCGTTGCCGCGGCGGTGGATTCCTCCGCGGTCGCGCTCGTAGACTCAGCGACAGGCGGCGTGCCTGTGTTCCAATGGTTGAGGACAATGTCCAGGTCATCCAGCCCCACAAACCCGTCGCCGGTCGGGTCCGCCGCCGCATCGCCCGGCGGCACGTTCAGGTTCCAGTTGTTCAGGACCAGGTCCAGGTCGCTGAGGCCGACAAACCCGTCCCCGTCCAGATCACCGGGAAGTGCCGGGGCCGACTCGCTGACGCTGATCGCATAGTCACCCACCGCCCCCGTGTTCGACCACACCTTGACGTACATCTCGTCATTCGCCGCCGCGCTCCAATCCATCTGCGCCAGCGGGCTGCCGGTACCAAACTGCTGGCCGACCAACGAGCCGGCGCTGTTGTAGAGATTGATCACGCCTTGCGTCAGCCCGGCGCTCTGCAACTCGATCGCGTAATCCATCCCCGCGGTCGCGGTGAAGTGGAAGAAGTCGTCGTCGGACCCGGTCTGCAGCCCCCCCAGGCCCAATCCGCCGATCAACTCGGACGCCTCGGCGATCGAATCGCCGTGATCGTCGGTCTCTTGCACGACCAGGTCGTAGCCACCGGTACCCCCAGAGTCGACGGATAGGTAATAAACCTGCGTGGCGATCGGTGTGTAGGTGATCTCGGCCAGCGTGCTGCCGACCGCCGGGCCTGTGTCGGTCACCAGCGGGTTGCCCAGGTTCGTGTTTAGCGTGAGTTCCGCAGACCCGAGCCCATCATCAAGCACACTGAACGTGTACGACGTCCCGGCATCAAGGTTCAATTCAAACCAGTCGCTGTCCGCCCCAGTACCGATCACCCCAGCCGTGGTAGACGGGACGGTAATCGGCGTCGCGTCCCCCGTGCCGTCGCCGTGGTCGTCGGGGATCGTGCTGATCACGTACTTGGCTTCGAACGCACTTAAGTTCTCGAGAAAGACATTCGCGTCAACGGGACTGATCCCGCCGATGTTCTCCGTCCACGAATACTGCCACAGGTCATAGCTGCTGTACGGGCTGGGCGCAGACGGCGGGTTGTTCGGGTTGTTCGTCGGGTTGGCGTACCACAGGTCGTAGACCGTCACCGAACTATTGACCTGCGACGCGTAGTACCCATTCATGTAGATGATCGGCACGATCCCGCCGGAGAGCAGTGTGAACTCGTCCATGAAGTCGTGGACCCAGTTGGTCAGCGCGGTCGTGCTGAGCCCGTCGCCTTCTTCAAGGTCCAACGCCGGCCGGAGGTACCCGTCACCGAGATAATTCTTCACGGCGTCATAAAAGTCACCCGCCTCAGATTGGGCATCTGCGGTGTCGCCCCCGTTCGTGTCGGGCCGTGCGTAGTGGTAGCCCCCGACATACAGCCCGGCGTTGTGCGCCCCAGACACATTGCTGAACCACCTCGTATCAATAAAATCCACCCCCTCGGTCGCCTTGGCCCAGACGAAGTCGATGCCGTCATTCGCGACATTCGTCCAGTTGATCGATCCCTGATGGTGCGAGACGTCGATCCCGAATGTCTGATCCCCCGCCGCCTGCGCGACGACCTCCGCCTGCTCAGCCGCCACGGGCAAGAGCGGGGCCTGCGCATCGTACAGCGACGCGCTGAGCAGCAGCCTCGGCTCCAGCGGCTCAAGACCGTGATGCTCTACCGATGAACGGCCGGCGTCGGGCCGGTTCTCGCCGGGGGTTTGACTCATCTATCGTCCCTTTTCCTGTTGTGCGCGTGTCGCCCTGACGTCCGATTGGCGTCGGCGGACTGGTTATTACATAAGAATAGCCCGAGACGGACCGAAATGCCAGAAAAATCCTCGATTTTCCGCCTTAAACGCCGCTATCGGCCGTAGAGGAACGTAAGAATCGCCTCGATACGCCCCGCCCAGGCCTGCTCATTGTGCCTGCCGCCCTCGACCTCTTCGTAGTGGTAGTCCCGCCCGGCCTCCAGCCCGGCCCCCTCCATGACCGCCACGAAGTCATGCACATGCTTCAGGACCAGGTTCCCCGCGCTCGCCGTCGACTCGGCCGTCCCCATGTCCAACCAGACACGCACGCCCTTCAGCCAGGCCTTGTCCTGCTCGATCACGCTTTCCAGGAACGCTCGATCGAAGTACCCAAGCGCCGGCGACACCACGCCACACCGACCGAACTGGTCCGCATGCGCCTTCGCCATATACAAAGAGATCAACCCGCCCAGCGACGACCCCGCGATCCCCGTCCTATCGCGATCCGGATCCACCCGGTACGACGCCTCGATAAACGGCTTGACCTCGTCCACGATGAACCGCGTGTAAGCCGTCCCGCCATCCGGCCCATTGCCCGGGTTGTATTCATCCATCCGCCTCGGCGTGTTGTAGATGCCCACAATAATGATCGGCTCGATCACGCCCGCCTCGATCAGCTTCTCCGCCGCCTCATCCACCTCCCACTCGTGCCCGGCAAACGACGTCGAAGCATCAAAGATGTTTTGCCCGTCGTGCATGTAAAGCACCGGGTACTTCCGCTCCGACTCGTCCTCATAGCCCGGCGGGAGATACACAATCACATCGCGAGCCATCTCCGACTTCTTATGGGGAAAGTCTTCGTACAACTCGATATGCCCCGTCAGCGTCGGCTCGATCCGCTTCACCTCCACCGGCTCAGCCCAAGCAACGACCTTGAACTCGACGGCCTGGTCAGCCTCCGCGTGGATCACACGGTTCTCGACCTCACGCCCGCCTTCGCCCTTCTCGACCGTGGCCCAACTACCGCGCGTCACCTTGCACTGAATCTTCGCGCCACGCTTGACCTCCAACGTGCCCAGGTACACGCCGATCTCTTCACGCTTCAGCGCCAGCCCCTTGCCGTTCCAGGTCCCTAGCCCCGGATGATTCCCGCTGATATACAGCGTTTCATCCCTCGGCGTATTTACCGGGACATGCACCTCAAACGCAACCGTCACCATCTCAGGCTCCCGCGAAACAACATCCTGTGCCAAAGCATCTACTGCCGTCATCAGCAACATTCCCATCAGCCCCACCATCACCACACATCGGATCATGACAAGACCTCCTGCCCCCACAATACTCAATGAAGCGACGCGACTTGTCGCGCCATAGACCCCCATAAAAAACGGCCGCCCACATAATAGTGGACGGCCGCCATTGTAATCTCACATGGACCGAAGCGGGTCTTACTCGTCCAGCTCCGCCGTCACCGGCTCTTCACTGGATGCTGCCGACTCGCCGCCTTCGATCACCTCGCCGTCAACCTCTTCGTCGGCGTCCAGTTCCTCGACCGGCTTGTCGGAAACCACCCAGACCTTGATCTCGGCCTTGAGTTCCTTGTCGATCACGACCGGCACGGGGTAGCTGTCCAGACGCTTGATCTGGTCGCCGATGCGGACGTGGCGGTCCTCGATCATGTCGAAGCCCTCGTCACGCAGGGCCTGGGCGATCTCGTGCTGGGAGACGCCGCCGTAGAGCACGCCCTGCTCGTTGGCCGAACGCATCAGCGTCAGCTCGAACGCGTTGATCTTCTCGATCAGGGCCACGTGCTGCTCACGGATCTTCGCCATCTCGGCCGCCACCTCGGCGCGACGCGCCGCCAGCCGCTTGATCGCCGCCTCGCTCGGGGTCGTCGCCAGGCCGTGCGGCAGCAGGTAGTTGCGGGCGAAGCCCGGCTTGACCTTCACCACATCGCCGACGATGCCGAGGTTGCTCACGTTGTCCAGTAACAGTAATTCAACTTGCTTCATGTTGTCCTTCCTTTATGTAAGGCAAGTTAGGCGTCAGCCCGCGGATTAACGCGCCCGCGGCGGTACACCAGCATTTATTCAGGCTTGAGGCCTGAGTCGTGAGGTTTGAGATCGGCTTGCACGTACGGCTTGAAGTCCTCAAGCCTCACCCCACAAGCCTCAAGCCTCCATCAAAACGGGATGTCGTCTTCCTCGACCGGCTGATGCGCCGGGCCCGCGTTCGCCGGGGCCTGGCTGCGTCGTCCGCCACCACCGCCGCTTGGCGGGCCGCCTTCGCCGCCGCGCGAGTCTAAAAACTCGAACGACTCGACGACGATCTTCAGCTTCGAGCGGTTGCCGCCGGATTCCTTGTCCTGCCAGGTGTCCAGCTTCAGCCGGCCCTCGACATACAGCGGTCGGCCCTTCTTCAGGTACTGGTTCAGCACCTCGGCCGTCCGGCCCCAGGCTTCCAGATCGACAAACGTCGTCTCTTCCTGGTTCTCGTTGGTCTGCTTGTTGAACCAGCGCCGATTGATCGCCATGCCCAGGTTCGCCACCGCCGTGTTGTTCGGCGTGTATCGAAGCTCCGGGTCGCGCGTCAGGTTCCCCATCAGCATGACCTTGTTCAGATTGGGCATCGAACGTCTCCTGCGTGTGGATCAAAGTGGACGGTGCGTATCGTCGCGAAGCACAACTTACTCGGCGGCGGCTTCGGCCGGCTTCTCTTCAGCAGGCGCCTCAGCAGCCGGGGCTTCCGGGGAAGCTTCCGGGGCAGCTTCCGGGGCCTCACGCAGCTGCTGCTCGGTCGCGCTGTTCTTCGCCTCTTCCAGTTCCGCGTCGTACTCGACCTGGCCGTAGTGGTCGCAGCGCGTGAACATCACACGCAGCACCTGCTCGGACAGGTTGCACGCCCGCTCGACCTCGGTCAGCTTCGTGCCATCGCCGCGGAACAGCGTCAGCAGGTACATGCCGCGCTTCTGCCCCTTCACGGGATACGCCAGCTTGCGGTCGTCCCACTTACGCAGCGTGATGATCTCAGCGTCGATCCGCCCGAGCGTGTCACGCACGTGGTCAATCGCCGCGCCCAGGCCGGCGGCGACCGCCGACTGGTTCATCAGGAACAGGCCCTCGTAGAGGTTGCTGTTATCAAAGTTATCACTCATCGGATGCGTCTCCTATTGCCCACTCGGTGGCCCCGACTGACGCAGCCGGGACGCCGGACCCACGCTCCCATAGCGAGGCCGAGCGGTCTATTCGAGCCCAACAGCATACCCAGAACCGCCCGGACGGGCAAAAACCCCCATTCATGCCCCGAAACGCGACTTCGCCAGGCCTTATACCATGCCTTCGCAGAATCCCATTTAAATGTACCACTCCCCTTTTCCTTACCATGACTACACTCCCACCCCCTGGGCCGAATCATCTGGAAGAGGTCCGTAACTTATGCAAAGGTGTTATAAAGGATCTTGGGTCATCAGAAAGATGCTTGAAGAGGTTCAAGGCGACATGCAATAAGGGGCAGATTACATTTACTTACAATGCCATAGGCGTGTTGAAAAGAGTGAGAAAAGCATGCAAAGTACTGAATTAGATCGCGAAGATAACAACCTCAACGAGTTCGGTGTCTCGGGGGTTCAACCTAGTATCTATGTATCAAATGTGGAGAATGCAGCAGATTATTATTTTGAGATATTAGGGTTTTATGCTTATCGCTGCGAGGGTTATGTAAATGTGTCCATCGGCTCGTGTGGATTAAATTTATTTGAGTACCCAAGTGACTTTGTCGCCTATAAATCACGCCTCACTCGTACAAAAAAGGTGGCATGGGACGCGTCTTTCTGGATTAATGATATGGATGGCTATTACTCTAAACTCAGCCACCTTGGCGCTAAGTTTCGCCGTCACCCTTCACTGCTTGTTGGCGTTCGTGTCATGGATGTTGTAGATATGGATGGCAACGTATTGCGGTTTGCTGAGGAAGAAACGGGGTCAGGGATGCTCTGTAGAAAACCTTTCCCCTGACGTCTGAGGATCATCACGTTGCGGGTGACGCAGTTCAGCATGATGTCGCGGTTGTGGGCGTGGTAGCTTCGGCCGGGGATCAGAAAAGGATCAGAAAAGGGGAGGGGTACATTTAATCGGCTTCCTCTCTCGTCTTGGTCGGCCCCTTGGGCGGAGAGTGGAATTTAGGTTCAGGCGGCGGGCAGTACGCTCCTGCCAGGACCCGTCGCCCCATGGTCGGCCCCGGCGGATGCACTCGCGGATCGCTTTGAGATCCTTCTCGTTCTGCGGCTGATTCACCAGGCGATGCCAGTAGCCGGGGCGGTCGATCAGTGGGGCAAAGTTCACTGGTCAATAATGTACCCCCCCATTATTACACCCGTCACCGACCGTCCATCACTCGATATCCAGCGACTGGGCAAGCTCCCGCCAGTTCAGTGGCCGTTCGATCTCTACCAGCATCTGTTCCTGATCCACCGTGCCCGGCTGGGTCAGCCATTCCATGCGGTTGTCCCGGCGGTGGGCTGAGGGGCGGAACGTGACCTCTCGGTTAGCGATCTCGATGGACTGCCAACCGTCGTTGGTATGGAACACACCTTTAAGCCGGAGCACCTCATTCTCGTCTATCCCCTGATGACAGACACGCATGAGGTTGACCAGCAGGTCTTGCTCATCAAAGACCCGCTCGGCGTCGAGCACAAAGCCCCCCGGATGGATGGTGGGATCATGTGCGTGGCTGTGGTCATGGTCGTGGTGATGGTCATGGTCGTGGTGATGATGGCCGTGGTCATGATGGTCATGGTGACCGTGGTCATGATGGCCGCAATGATGTGGCTGGCCGTGATCACACCGCTCCGCAGAGACCTCAAACACCTCAGGCGGCAACTGCCCCTGCGACGTGGTCAGTACACGCAGCTTCGGCGGGTCGAGTTTCTCGGCCCAATCCCGCGCCCGTTTGATCTTGGACTCGCTTACCTGATCACACCGGTTGAAGACCAGGATGTCCGCGGCCTCGCAGAACATGTGGTAGTACACCATCCGCTCGAAGGTTTCCTCGTCGAAGTCGGCGGCGCTGAGCATCACAATGGCGGGCTGCAGGCTGATATTCAGGTCCTGCTGCGTGCTGCGCAGCAGATCGATCACCTGAGCCGGTGCGGCCATGCCGCTGGGCTCGATGATCAGTCGGTCCAGCGTGTGTTCCGACAATAGCCGGCGAATGCAATCAGGCAGCTCCGCAAGCATCGTGCAACAGATACACCCCCCCGGCACATTGAGCACCTTGGTCTCCGGAGCCTCGGCTGCAAGTATCGCGCCGTCGAGACCGACCGGGCCGAAGTCATTGACCAGCACGCCGACCCGCTGGCCGGACGCGTAACGGCGGAGGTAATTGAGGATCGCCGATGTCTTACCGACACCCAGCGGGCCCGAGACAATGTGACAAGGTATCTTCGAAGTCGTTGCCATGGTAATGATCGATTACGGCTGTGTCAGAGCCGGGTGGGATTAGGGGCATCGCCATAGACGGCCTTGGGGTCGAACACCTTCTGCGTCTCCGTGAACTTAAGCGGCTCACCCGCCTGATCACCAAACGGCACGGCACGGTAGAAACAGGAGCGATACCCCACATGGCAACTGGCCCCGCCCTGAACATCTACACGCAGCCAGATGCAGTCCTGGTCATCATCGATCCGCAGTTCTTTAACACGCTGCACCAGGCCGCTCGTGGCGCCTTTGTGCCAGAGACACTTCCGGCTCCGGCTCCAGTAGACAGCCTCACCCAGCTTGATCGTTTGCGAAAGCGCCTCAGCATTCATGTAGGCATGCATGAGCACTTCGCCGGACTCGCTGTCCGTGGTCACCACCGGGATAAGCCCGTGCTCGTCAAACTTAGGCGCCAGCTCGATGCCTTCCTCGACCTGCTCAACACTCTGTCTTTCTGAAAACGATGATGTTGTCATCCGTATCAATCCTATTAATCCGTCTGTTACAGGCGATATCTCATAAGTAAACGGTCGCTATTCATCGCCCGCGCTGATCATGTCGGGCCCTCTGCCCACGCGCTTCTCATAGGTGCCGTCACTTGTCCTGACATACTTGGTCATGCCGTGTGCTTCAATGTTCTTGTCGGTCAGTTGTTGCCTGGCCCCGGACTCAGACCACTGACCCGCGACGTGGGGCGGCTGAATCACACGGCGCACGGGCTGCCCCGTCGTGGGATGCTTCGTCAGCGGCTCATCGGTCATCTTCTGCATCACCTCGAACATCTGGCCGGCTTCGCCATCATCCAACACGACCTCGTACACATAAATAGGCATCACTTGCTCTCCATAGCGGTGTCCTGCGATACGACGTACCGATCCGTAGCGGGTGTGGCGGGCTTCCTTCGGTACGCGAAGAAGCCCACGGTGAGTCCGATGCTGGCCGAGAGTAAACCCCGCAAGCAGGCCAAGACCACCCCACCGCAGCACGGGCAGGGCGTGAAGATGATCGCGGAGATCGCGCTAAAACCCAGGCCCTTGGAGGTTGCCCGCCCAAGGCGTGAAGACAGCCAGGAGGCCCAACGGTGTTTCGGTTGGCCCCGGCTATCCGTGTGGTCATGATGAGGGTCGTGACAATCACATCCCGAAGCGCAGTTGGGGGCCATCTATATTGACTCCTCGACCACAGCACCACGGGGCGTGGAGCCGACCTCGTCTTCACCTGACACGATCTCGTTGTAATAGATCGACACTATTCGCCCTCCGTTATGGTGTCTGGCGAGTGTGCCGTCTGATGGTTGGGGTCGTGATGGTCGTCGTGGCAGTCACACCCAGCACAGGTGCAGGGCATCTGTGATCGCTGCTCGACCACCGCATCGCGGGGCGTGGAGCCGACCTCCGCGGAAGCGGCCAGACATAGTTCACCCCAGGTACGGACCGTTTCGGATCGGCAGTGACGCACGATGAGGCTCTGGCCGTTGTCCGGGCAGAAGTACGCGTATCGGGGCATGCTGGGGACTCCTTGAACAGGTGCCAAGGCGATATTCATCAGGTCGCAGCCGGCTGAGGTTGTTCCCAACTCGGGATCGGGTCTTTGAACCGTTGCCATTGCTCGGGTCCCCCCGCCATCTCTTCATCCGTCAATAGCGCCGCGTCCAGGGCTGCTTCGATCCGCTCGCGGTCCATCTCGACGCCGATGAACACGATCTCCTGCCGGCAATCGCCGACCTCGTCGTCCCAATGCTCTTCGATCCAGTCGCGTGTCTCGGGGTCCTCAGGCCAATTGTCTTTCCCGATCGCCGCGAACCAGTAGCCGGCCGGATCGATCTGCAGTGACGAACCCGCTTGCGACCACACCCCACAAAGATGCGGCCGGGTGGCGATCCAGAGGTACCCCTTGGAACGGACCACGCCCTTCAAGCCCGTATCGAGCGTGCCCATGAGCCGTTCGGGATGGAAGGGCTTACGGCGGCGGTAGACGAAGCTGCCGATGCCATACTCTTCGGTCTCAGGGATATGTTCGCCGTTCAGCTCCTTGACCCAGCCGGGCATCAGCGACGCCTTCTCTTCGTCGTAAAGCCCCGTGCCGACCACCGAAGGCAGGTCGATTTGGCCCCGCGACGTCCGTACAAGCCGAGCGTCCGGGTTCATGTGATGCAGGATGCCTTCCAGCCGTTCGATCTCTTTATCTTCAACCAGGTCACACTTATTGATCACGATCACGTTGGCGAACTCGATCTGGTCGGTCAGCAGATCAACGATGGTGCGTTCATCTTCCTCGCTCATGCCAAGGTCGCGGTCGCGCAAGTCCTGGGAGCTGTCGAAGTCGCGCAGGAAGTTGACGGCATCCACCACGGTGACCATCGTATCGATGCTGGCGATGTCGCTGAGGGACCGCCCTTCCTCGTCACGGAACGAAAACGTCGCGGCCACGGGCATCGGCTCGGCGATCCCGGTCGCTTCGATCAGCAGGTGATCAAATCGGCCCTCCTGAGCCAGCCGATCGACCTCAACAATCAGGTCTTCGCGCAGCGTGCAACAGATACAGCCGTTGGTCATCTCGACCATCTTCTCCTCGGTGCGCGACAACTCTGCACCGCCATCACGAACCAATGACGCGTCGATGTTCACTTCGGACATGTCGTTGACGATCACCGCCACGCGCAACCCCTCGCGGTTGTTCAGGACGTGGTTGAGCATGGTCGTCTTGCCAGCCCCGAGGAAGCCGGACAACACGGTAACGGGCAGACGTTCTACGCTAGCTGATGACATACAAATAGTTCCTATGTGGTAAATCCAATCCGGATCAATCTCCGCCCCAAGCGATTAATGATAATATATTCTCATTAGCAGTCAAACGGTGGCGACTCACCCGTTGAACGTCCACCAGTGGCGCGAGGAAACAGACCAGAAGCCATAAGCCATACACCAGATAAAGAGGGCCCCGACAGCAGCGCCCGGCACGCACAACACCGGTGCGGACCGCATCAGTACCGCTGGACGAGTCCGAGTTGTCTATGAATGTCCAACATCAAACCAGCCCCACCAAACTGGCATAACAACGATCGTGTCAGGGGTTAAGCTGGAAATCGCCCTGCAATGGACACATACATATTACTCGATACAAAACAGTTAGAAAAAATATGATCATGGCTCGCCACAGCATGGCAACACCCGGTATCGTGTACAGTATTAACCTAACACTTGAATCTGGCTATTGTTGGAGGTTCTAGCACTGTATTGGCCAAAGTAGCCCATACACCGAGGGTAAATCAGATAGATGAATGAAGATCAGGAGCAGAATAACGTACCAATCACGCTGAGTCCCGGCCCGGGCGCTGATTCAAACGAAGACATCGCCGGGTGTACTCGCAGGACGTTCGGAGTCGATATGACGTCTATAGCTATCGTCATGCGGCGGCCATCCTGAAAACCACCTTTCCCGATGAACTTCGAGATGTCGAAGCAGCACTGAATGACTTCTCGATGACGGTTCAAGACATTGGAATGCCTGGCGGGAACGAATCGGAAATCCCCAAAAAGATCAACCGGTTTTTACGCCCTCGGAACTGGCATGAGACCAAGATTCAGGGAGACCTGGTCATCCGAGTCACCGAGCAGTCTGAGCACCTTGTGGGCAAGACCTGGAAGAAGTATTCACTGCCACAAAAAGAAGCCAAAACGATCACCAACTACATTGACGGGCATAATATTGACTATATCAAAGGGCGTGTTGCTCTCGATATGGAGTGGAATAGTAAGGACCAGACTTTCGATCGAGACCTGTACGCATTCCGAATATTTCATGATTGCGGGATCATCAGCGTGGCCGTACTGATAACTCGTAGTGAGAAACTCATTCCTATCTTCGATAAAGTCCCCAAACGCAAGAAGGACGGTACAATCGAATCCGAATCGTGTAAGAGTAAGTATGGAGCCAGCACAACCTGGATGGGCAAGTTGATTCCCAGACTCAATGCAGGTCGCCACGGTGGATGCCCTGTGTTAGTGTTTGGAATCCGACCCGACGTGATCTCAGATTGGCCAGCGAGCCAGATTGGATAGCCGACACATGAAAAGTGCATCTGATGACTTACTCGGGTCCGTGGGTAACCGGAAATTTTCCACTGTACTAGCTGACCCTCCGTGGCAGTTTCAAAACCGAACCGGGAAAATGGCTCCAGAACACCGTCGATTGTCTCGGTACCCGACTATGGGGCTTCGAGATATCAAAGATCTACCTGTTGAGGCGATTGTAAACGACACCGCTCATCTGTACCTATGGGTTCCCAACGCATTAATGGCTGAAGGTCTCCAGGTAATGGAGAACTGGGGATTTAAATACAAGACAAATCTGATTTGGTACAAGATCAGAAAGGATGGTGGGCCCGATCGTCGGGGAGTCGGATTCTACTTTCGAAATGTTACTGAGATGATACTGTTCGGTGTCCGAGGCAAGAATGCCAGAACTCTTGATCCCGGTCGGAGACAGGAAAATATCATCTCCACAAGAAAACGAGAGCATAGTCGAAAGCCCGATGAACAGTACGATATCATAGAGTCTTGTAGCCCGGGTCCTTTCATCGAACTGTTTGCCCGAGGCCCGAGAGAGAATTGGCATGTATGGGGCAATGAGTCTGAGGACTACTCACCAACATGGCAAACATACGCCAATCACTCTCAGGCACATGATAAAGGACTGTTCCCGCCGATGGGGAAATAGGTATCAGTTTGCGTTCTTAATCTGATGGCTTTGTGGCTTGGGCCGACGACACCTCAAACGCCCGGTAGTGGCCGACTTTTGCAACCTCTTCTAACTTGTAGTCCGGGTTATCCCACAGCCAGGTCGTGGCCAGGTGGTCGGCGAGGTGCATCTTCTTAAGCTCCGCCTCAAGCGGTTTGCCGGGGATGCGGTTGAAGATCGCACGCAGGTTCTCCGCCGCGAAGTTCTCGTGGAAGCCGAACAGCACCGGCGTTCGGCCGTCGACCCGGCTCATCTGCGAGGGGTACTCGATCATTCGCTCCGGGAAAAAGTCCACGTGCGACGAGCGCATCAATTCGTCCGACAGGTTGTCCTTATTCATCTGCACGACGTCGTGGGCGGTGTAGATCGGCCGGTCCGGATACACGAAACGCAGGTACAGGAAGTCGGAGTAGGTCCAGGCGGTGAGCAGCGCGTACCCGTCCTCGCCGTACCGCTCGTCAAGCTGATTCAGTGTGCAATGGACCTGCGTCATCTTGACCTCGTGCTGCATCACCGCGATCGCCAGCGCATGGCTGAACACCACGAACGCCAACACGCCGGTCAATCCGATCGCGACCACAGCCCGCCTTGCATGCCACTTCGCCTTAAGCCACGGCAGCACCCCGTGCAGCGCCAGCGCCGTCAGCCCGATCAACGGCACGACGTTCGGCGACTGATAACGCGCTTCCATGCTCGGGAACAACAACGCCAACGGCACCGTTGACAGCAGGAACCAGAACGTAAACAGCCCCGCCTCACGCCTGCGCGGCGACAGCCACGCCAACGGCACCACCAGCAGGAACAGCCCGACCTCGGTCCCGTTATTCAAGATGCGTGCGCTGATCGGCTCGTACTCCCCGCCGACCCGCGACACCCCGCCGGTGTAGATCGACGGATCGATCCCCAGCATCACCACCCACGCATACGCCAGCGCCAGCCCCGCCACCGCCGCCGCTACCGTGAAGCCGGCCAGCTTGATCCGCTTCGCCTCGCGCCCGCCCAGCAGCACCACCGCCACCGCGCCCGACCCGATCAGCAGCAGCATCGGCCCCTTCAGCCAAAGCGTCAGCGCGACCGTAACCAGCGCGACCGCAATCCACCCCACCGCCTTCGCCGCACCAGTCGAACGCGCTCCCTTGATCAGCGCGTACAACCCCAGACTCGCAAACAGCAGCGCCCCGCTCTCCGGCAGCGACTTGAACGCCAGATAAGGCACCACCGGGATCAGCAACCCGAACGCCACCGCCAACCACGGCAGCCTCCGATCAACACCCGACAGCCCCGGAAGCCCCGGAAGCAGCTCGCGCACGATCAGCCCCGAGATCGCGAGAAACCCGAACAGCGACAACGTGCTCAACCCGATGATGCTCACCAGCCCCGGCACACCTACGCCGACCAGGTTCGTGATCCAATGGATCATCAGGATGTGCAGCGGCCGGGTGAAGTAGAAGTTCTCGATCCCGGATGGCTGGAACCCGCCGGACATGATCTGCTCGTAGCTGAGGAACCCGCCCGTGTAGAGGTACGCCGGCTCGTCCCAGTGCAGCGCCCCGTCCAGCGCCAGAAACAAAAACGCCAGCACACACATACACCAACAGATTTTTTCCCCGCGCCTCATCTTAAAGTCCCCTCCAGCCTCCTTATCGGATTAGTAGCGTACCGGATTCACTCGCCGGGGGGAATCACACCAAGCCCACCCCCGCTTGACCCCCGCCGTCTAGCCATGAAAAAACCACGCCTTTCGGCGTGGCTTTTCGTCTCGCGTAAGCGAGGGTGACGGGACTCGAACCCGCAACCTTCGGATCGACAGTCCGATGCTCTAACCAATTGAGCTACACCCCCTTGGTAGGGGCCCGCCCGAACTGCTTGGGCGAGTCGGATACTTTAATCGACAATCTTCGCTTGTCAACCGCCGCACATACCCCGGCCCGGCTGGTGGATTACAGGGCGATCCGCTTGAACCGCCCGGTCTTCGCGGCCTCCATCGCCGTCAGGATCACGTTCAGCGAGCGGTACCCCTCCTGCCCGTCGATCGAGGGCTTTCGCCGGCTGAGGATCGACTCGGTGAACGTGTCGATGATGCCGCTGCTGACCTGGCGGGTGTTGGTCGCCATCGCGCCGACCTGGTGGAACTCCCGGCCGCCGTCGCGGTATTCGACAACGACGCCAAAGTCCGGGTGCTTGCCGATTTTCAGGACGCCCTTGTCGCCGAAGATCGTGGTGCCGTTGTCTTCCCCGCCGTAGTTGGTCCAGCTGATGTTCATGGACCCGACGACGCCGGACTTGGTCTTGAGGGTGACATAAGCGTTGTCGTCCAGCGGGATGAGCCGGCCATTGGCGCTGCGTTTATCGATGGTGTTGATGATCCCGCCGACCTGCACGAACTCTTCGCCCAGCAGGTAGCGCATCAGGTCCGCCTTGTGGACGCCCAGGTCGCCGGTCACGCCCATGACAGCCGGGACCTTCTTGAAGAACCAGCTCTTGGCCCCGTCAACCGACCAGCCGTCGGGCCCGGGGTGCTTGAAGCTGGTCTCGAACGCCAGCGGTTTGCCGATCTGCCCGGCGTCGATGATCTGCTTCGCCTTGACGTGCGTGGGCATCAGCCGCTGGTTCATCGCGACCATCAGGTACTTACGGGCCTGCTTCGCGGCGTTGACCATCTTGCGTGCGTCCGGCCGGGTCGTGGCCATCGGCTTTTCCACCAGCACGTGCAGCTTGGCCTTGAGTGCCTGGATCGTCATCGGGGCGTGCAGGCTGTTGGGCCCGCAGACCACGGCCGCGTCGAGGTCTTCATTGGCGAGCATCTTCTTGTAATCGGTGTACGCCGTCGCGCCCTCGATCCCGTCGCAGATGCTCTTGGCTCGGCCGCGCACGGGGTCGGCGATCGCTACGACCTGCGCGTTCTCGTTTGCCAGTGCCTCGGGGATGTGCCTGCGCTGGGCGATCGCCCCGCAACCGATGATGCCGTACTTGACTGTCTTCATAAGATTCCTCTCACGCCGAAAGCGGCCGTGCTGTGGTTGGTCTATCAGGATAGCGATTCTTGTGTTCGCGTTGTCGCCTGACAGGCCGCCAACCTAAAACTTTATTCGTGAGTGATTCTCCCGGTCATCTCTGCGTCGCGATGCTTGAGGCAGTGCTACCGAGCCTTGCTTCCTGGGGCCGGGGGGGGGGGTTACATCGGCATGCCGATGATCTTGGCCTCGAACACGAGCGAACCGTCGATGATGCCTTGAACCATACTAGTGCAGCGGCGAGGCCGTAGCTCGGTCTGCTCGCAGAGGATGTACAGCCGATCACCCGGCTTGACCTGCCCGCGGAACTTCACACCCTCCAGCCCGGCGAACCCCATGAACCGCGTCTTCAACTGACTCAGGCACACAAAGCTCGCCAACTGCGCCCCCGCCTCGACCATCAGCACGCCCGGCATCAACGGCCGACCCGGGATGTGCCCCGGCACCCAGAACGCGTCTTCTTTGACATCGTGGAACGCCAGCGTGTGCTTGTAATCGTCCGTGGCGTAGATGATCCCGTCGATCAGCCGCATCGCGCCACGATGGGGATTGATCTGCTCGATCGCTTCCACGTCGTAAGCTAACTGGCTCATATCGATGCCGGAGATATCAAACAGGAGCGGTGGGGCCATAGGCGAGATGGGTCCAAGTGGGTCTACGGATCGGTGACGGCTGACACGTGCAAACGCCCCGGCCTGGGGCGACAGGTCCCTGCCGACGGCCCACCCGATCGACGCCAGGTGAGCCGGATGACATAAAATCAGATCGCGTCAACGATTAATCGCCGTCACGGCTCTCGAGCACCTTCTTACGCAGGTCCTGTGCCACATTCTTGACATCCTGCATCATCTTGCGGACGCGCGTCCCGGCCGCCTTGTTGCCGCCCGCGGCCTTCCGCAGATCGTCTTCCACCGAGGCGACAAGGTTCTTCAGCTGTTCGTAGGTCTCGAGCATGGAGGTCTCCAATATGTCTATGTGGGTCACAGAATCGTCAATCATCCGCCACTAGGGCCGAAATAGCGTACCCAAGCCCGCCAGAGGCGGCAAACGGGGGTCTGGATTGGGGATTGATACCACTCGATATGAAGCGACGCTGCTTGTCACGCCCACGCCTACCCGCCAACCGTCCCAACCATCGCCGCCACCAGCCCCGCCACGCTCGATCGCTCGGCCTGGACCGTCACATCCAGCCCCACCTCCCGCATCGCCTCGCTGGTCACCGGGCCGATTGACGCGGTCTTGACGCCCGTAAGTAGTTTCTGCTCCTCACCTAAGAGCGACACCAGGTTCCTCGCCGTCGAGCTGCTGGTAAACGTCACCCAGTCGATCTGTTGTTCCTTAAGTAGCTGCATCACCTCCGGGGCAAGCCCGTCCGCGACCGCCGTGCGATACCCCACCACCGGCTGCACCTTCGCCCCCGCCTCCTCCAACACGCCCGGCAGCCCCGCCCCCGCCAGGTCCGCCCGCAGCAGCAGCACCGACCGCCCCGCCATCTCGTGCGTCTTCACAAGCTCCCGCCCCAGCGCCTCGCCCATCGTCTGATGAGGCACGAAGTCCGCCACCACCGATAGCCGCTGCCGCAGTGCCCCGGCCGTCGCCTCACCCACCGCCGCCACCTTCACACCCGCCAGACACCGGGCATCCCGCCCCATCGCTTCCAGCCGCTGCGCCAGCACATCCACCGCGTTCGGGCTGGTCAGGATCAGCCAGTCATGCTCACCAATACCTTGCAGAGTCTTATCCAGACGCGTTAGCTCTTCCGGGGGAAGCGGCTCGATACGGATGGTCGGCGCTTCGATCACCTCAGCGCCAAGCACCTCTAGTTCGCTCGTCAGAGCCGACGCCTGCTGCCGTGTCCGCGTGACCAGCACACGCTGACCAAACATCGGCCGATCGGTGAAGAAGTTAAGCCCCACCTCGTCCAGCCCGGCCACCTGCCCCACCACCACGATCGCCGGCGGCCCCAACCCATCATGCGCCACCAACCCGGGCAACTCACTTAACGTCCCGCGCACCGACCGCTGTTTGCTGTACGTCCCCCACTGGATCGCCGCCGCCGGCATGTCCGCCGACAGCCCGTGCTTGATGAAACCCGACACGATCTCATCAAGCCTGCCCATCCCCATGTAGATGCACGCCGTCCCGCCCGAAGCGATCAGCTTCGACAGCGCCGCGTAGTCCACCGTGCTGTCCGACTTAGCAGGGTCTTCGTGCCCGGTCACAAACGTCACACTGCTGGCGTGCGCTCGGTGCGTCACCGGGATCCCCGCATACATCGGCGCAGCAATCCCGCTCGTCACGCCCGGCAACACCTCGCAGCCGATCCCGTGCTGCCCCAGGTACGCCGCTTCTTCCGCGCCGCGTCCGAATAAATAAGGGTCACCCCCCTTCAGCCGAACCACGTGCAAACCCTCACGTGCCAGATCGACCAGCAGCTGATTGATCGCGTCCTGATCCATCTTGTGCCCGTCACTCTGAGAACTCCCCCGCTTGCCCGCATCGATCAGCCGCGCCCCCGCCTTCGCCATCCCCAGCAGCCGGGGGTGGACCAGCGCGTCATGCACCACCACGTCCGCCGAGCTCAGCCGTTCAAGCCCCCTGGCCGTGATCAGCCCCGGGTCGCCCGGACCGGCTCCGATAAGTGTCACACAACCCACATTATTTCCCGTCGTATCTGTCAAGCTGAGTAAACCTTGCCGATTGTCCGGCCGATCCTGTAGGTGTCGACGCCCTTCGGCGAGCGACCCTCCCTTACGGGACACAAAGGAGTGAACCATGTCAGACGATATCCAACCCCAGCACCTGAAACTCGTCAAGCCGCCGAATGAGCCCAGCGACGTCCTGTTCATGGAACGACGCACATGCGACCGCGCCCCGCTTATCGGCCAGGCCACCGCCATCATCTCCGATGATGCCGACAAGGACCACCCCACCAAGAAGATCTGCACCGTCCAGCTCGCCAATATCTCCGATACCGGCCTGGGCGTCGTCACCGAAGAGCCCGTCGAGATCGGCCAGCACATACAAATGACCGTCTGCATCCCGCCCCACGGCCCGGAAGGCGGATACGACATCTCCGGATCCGTCGTCCGGTGTAACAAAACCAGCATCGGCTACGACATCGGCGTCCGCATCCCCACCCGACAACGCGCCGCCGGCTAAGCCCCCCCGGAAGACAGCCCCCCCGGTAGCTACCGAACAACCAAAGCCCGCATCCCCCACCACGGCCGCCCGTGGTGGTTTTTATTATCAACACACACAGATGTTTCCCCTCATCTTCCCAAGCCACGGGCTCCCGCCCGTGGGACCTACCCCCAGATACACACGCCCCCTTCACAACCCACCATTCCGCGCCTAAACTTGACTGTATTAAGACGTACAGGCATGATAATCCTTATACGACCGTGACAGACCTGTATCACCAACACAAAAATCAAACCGGCGGAATCGAGTACACCTTTGACCACAACCAATCCCGACAGCCAACGTCGAGGTCTGTCGTTACGTGTCCATGCCGCCAACCACGCCGACGTCCCGCCTCACCCCAAAGGCGCCAAGGCACGCGTCCTGCTGACCAGCGTCTTCGGCCCCTATGCGCAGGACGACTCTTACGGCAGCCGATCCATCAACCCGATGGAGCTCTACCACAACCAGGTCACTCGCACCCAGGGCCCGTTCTCCCTGCGCATGTTCCACCGCTCATGGGGCATCATGCTGCTGCAAGCCAACATCGCCGCGCCCTGCACGCTCCTGGACTTCCCCAAGCTCGAACGCTTCATCGAAGAGATCACCACCAAGACCTACGACGTCATCGGCATCACCGCCATCATGCCAAACGTCGGCAAAGTCGAGCACATGTGCAAGCTCATCCGCGAACACCAGCCCAACGCCACCATCCTCATCGGCGGGCACATCGCCAACATGCCGAGCCTCGATGAGCGCATCGACGCCGACCACATCGTCCGCGGTGAAGGTGTCCGCTGGCTGCGCAGATTCCTCGGCGAACGCGACGACCGCCCCGTCCGACACCCGCGCATCCTCTCAGGCATTGGCACGCGCACCATGGGCGTCACACTCCGCGAGAAGCCCGGCGACGTCGCCGCCACACTCATCCCCTCCGTCGGATGCCCCGTCGGGTGCAACTTCTGCTCCACCAGCGCCATGTTCGGCGGCAAAGGCAACTTCATTAACTTCTACGAAACCGGCGACGAGCTCTTCGACGTCATGGTCGGCCTGGAACGCGACCTCAAGGTCAACGCCTTCTTCGTCATGGACGAGAACTTCCTGCTCCACCGAAAACGCGCCCTCCGCCTGCTCGAACTCATGACCCAGCACGGCAAGGCCTGGGCGCTCTACGTCTTCTCCTCCGCCAACGTCCTCAAGTCCTACACCATCGAGCAGCTCGTCCGCCTCGGCATCTCATGGGTCTGGATGGGCCTCGAGGGCAAAGAATCCCAGTACGCCAAACTCTCCGGCGCCAATACACTCGACCTGGTCAAGACCCTCCAGTCCCACGGCGTCCGCGTCCTCGGCTCGTCCATCATCGGGCTGGAAGAACACACCCCCGACAACCTCGACGACGCCATCGACTACGCCGTCAGCCACGACACCGAGTTCCACCAGTTCATGCTCTACACCCCCATCCCCGGCACGAAGCTCTGGGAAGAAATGAAAGCGCGAGAAGCGCTCACCGACCCCGACTGCCAAGACGCCGCCGACACCCACGGCCAGCTCAAGTTCAACTTCACCCACCCACACCTCAAAGACGGCATCGAAACGCAATTCATCATCAAGGCCTTCGACCGCGACTTTAAGGTCAACGGCCCGAGCATCCTCCGCGTCATCCGCACCACCCTCGCCGGCTACAAACGCTACCGCAAACACCCCGACCCGCACGTCCGCCAACGCTTCGCCAACGAAGCCAAGCAGCTCCCCACCACCCAGGCCGCCGCCCTATGGGCCGCTCGCCGCTGGTACAAAGATAACCCCGCCCTGCGCGCCCGCATCCACACCACCCTCCAAGACCTCTACCAGACCTTCGGCCTAAAGTCGCGCCTCCTCGCCCCACTCATCGGCCGATACCTGCACTACAAACTCAAAGACGAATCCGCCCGACTCAAACTCGGCTGGACCTACGAACCCCCCACCTTCTACGAAAAAACCCACGAACCCCACCCCGACCCCGACAACGCCACCAGCCCCGCCAACACCTGGCTACCGATGACCTCGCCAAGCGGGGTGTGACGTCCATTTAAGTTAGGATATGGGGAGATGTAGGCATCGAGGCATATTTACTTATCGCCTTTCAAATCAAGGAGAGGAGAACACAGATGGGAATGCCGCAATCAGACATCATCAGAATCCTTGCGATTGTTGCCCTATTCGTCAATTCCACGGCAACAGGCAGCCCATCTTATACATTCTGGCTACCTGGTCCAGGACAACCCAGCGACTATTACGATACGGCCAATTGGAGCAATGGGCTGCCGGGTACTGGCTATGATGAGGATTACTACTTAGAACCCATCGCTGTGATTAATAATGGCGGTACGGCCCTCTATACACAGAATCGTAATTTAAGGGGCCAACTCTACATTGACAATGGTAGTGTGCTGCGCGTTGAACCAGGAGCACGTATTGTATCACACGAAAATCCTGATGAGATACATGGTGATAACATTATTATAACTAATGGTAGTTCGCTTGAAATAGATTCTGCGGAGGCCGAGCTTAGTAGTGTGACTGTTGATAATAGCACACTATCAATTCATGACACCGCGAGTTTTACACTACAATCAACCGCAGACGTTAATCTCATTAATGGTAATGTTGTTATTGAGAATACTGATACTTGGATGCTTGGAACATTCAATGGGTCGGGTAATATTACGATTACCGACACATCCGCAGACTGGCTATACGTATCTTCTGGAGTAATCAACGTCGATATGCACGGAAATAACACACTCGGTAATAGAGACTGTGTAATTTATGGCTCCGTGACAATTTACCCTGACGGCCTTTCAACATTTGGTTCATTGTTGTATGGGCGTCTCATAATGATGCCGCAATCTGAGATACGTGCTGATATAGATCCGCTAGGGGACATAGAAGCAATTGGCCCCGCAACAATCAGATACACGGGCGGCACGTTGTATGCCATGAATGGTGATACTCATAATATCACAATGATTTTTGAAGGTGACACAGACATAGACCTGAGTACTGACATGATATTTGATCGTATTGAATTAGGGACTGCCGTGAGCAGTATTCAATTTGACCTTGGTCCGTCCTATCCGGGAATTGAGTATGAAAAAAACCATCTCACAGCCCGAACGGCTAGTATTGAAGCAGGCAGCACAGTTGATCTCGCGGGCGGGACCATCACGATATCTGATGAACTGAGAGCCGATGGACAAACTTTCATCGCTTCACCGGGAGAGCCAATCTATCTAACTGCAGACGACCTGTCTTCTGTAACTGACACGATTGGTGGCGGCCAGATTATTATTTTGCCCGAACCGACATGCTTGGGCTTGTTATTAGCTGGTGTGCCGATAGTCCTAAAGCGCATGACCAAGTAGGGTATGTATCGCCTCACTCCAACTACTCTACGAAATTACAGCGCCCTCCATGTCTCCGTGTCTCCGCGCCCTTCGTGATACCCATTGACCGCTTTGATGCGCACAAACACCCCCACTTTTCGCTCAGCCATCTTGGCACATCCCAAAAATCGATAACCCCCCAGCCCCACACCCAGCCCGGATCATAAATGCACACACCCATCGCGCGTCAATAAAGCCCGCGATGCCACCACGAGTCCGCGCTGATCGAAACACCGCTCCTGTAGAGGGCGATTAATCTCTGATTACCTGCGCATGCTCTCGACGTACACGGCGCAACACACCGGTCATGACAGCAAACACGCACACCACCCCGGTGCCGGGTGCCGGCACGACCGAGAACGACACATTGTCGAGATGGTAGCCATTATCCGGATGCGTCCTGGACACGGTTGATATCGCCGAGTAACTACGGCCGTCATGGATAAAACCGATGAACTGCGAAACACCCAATGCCGCCGGGATCGGCAGGAATAATTCCGTCCCATCGCCCGCGATCAGGCCGTCCCCTTCTCCCCCCCAGTGGGTGTAATCCAGACCAAACGCAACCACAGGCTGGTCAAAGCTAAACACGGTCGCCCCGCTCGGATCATCGGGGCCAACATTGTCTGCCCGCAAGAACAGGCTACCGTTGGGACTGCCGGCCGCCGGTTCTACCGCGGGGTCCATCACCTGATTGACATCGGGAACCGCAGCCCCGCTGTTGCTGGTCGCGCCACTTGTATTTGTGAAGCTAAACCCAAGCGTCGATTGAAGCTGGCCCGGCGCAGCGAACGAATCTCCGTGCTGATAGCCGGCGTCAAAGCTCTCGGTCACGACCGACTGATTCATCGCAACAACAGCAGCTTCCCACGCCGACCGATCCGTGTATGTCTCAAGTGCTGCGTACAATGCATGCGGCGCAGCAAGCAAAGGCAGACCCACAGCCAGGATGCGGACACGTCCCCTAATCGAAGCGATCATTCTCGCCCCCCTCTCGTATGTCGGACACGAAGACTTGTTGACATGCCGCCGTAACGACGGCACCCATTTCGTGAGTATATACGAAGGCATCACAATCATCAGCCAGATCGAACCCGTTCACATAAAATGAATCATCTCGACTAGTCACATTCTCTGATCAGATCCAGCCCCAACAAGTTTCGAGAAGGCCTGCCGCCTGCTACTTGAAATCCTGTCTCAACAGCGCCGCCGGATACCGACAAGGCACCGCAAAGACTAACCGTCTTTTGATGTTATCTCTATTGAATTCAGCGCCCTGTTGTCTTATGTTTGACGTGATGAAGTCGATGAGGGGCCGGGGCGCCTGAACCCAGCACTTCGGGGCCATTTTTCTATAACTCAGGCACATGGAGGAGGAGTGATGAAGCCTATCCGCAGGTTGCTGGTTGGATGCGCGTTGGCTGCGTGTGTTGTCGCTACAACGAAGACTGTGGCTGAGGTGCGGTACCACGTCACCGATCTGGGTGGACGCGGCGTGACCAGCCTCGCACTCACCATAAATGAGCTAGGCCAGATTGCGGGTCAGGACTATCTAATAGACGAACACCTAGCGAGCCCTTGGATGATTGATCCCACGGACGGATATCGGGGTATACCTATCTCAGCTGAAGTTCCGAGATCAAGCGGCAGCAGCGGGATCAACAACCATGGCAAGGTCGCCGGCTACCGGTCATTCGCCGCAGGCACCGAGCAGGATCCCCTCGGATTCATCTACGACTACGACACGCATGAAACGCATCTGTACGCCTGGGGAGCCATGCATGACATCAACGACGCCGGCCTGGCTGCGGGTCAACAGCTGAGCATAGGACCGAGTACACTAGGCTTTGTTTACGACGCACTGAATGAGAACGCTGATCCTGTCCCCCTCCCGGTCTTGGACGCGCAGGTAATCCCAGCACAGGACCAGATATCAAGCGCTCGTGCTCTAAACAATCTGGGCCAACCCGTGGGCTCGGCTATGGGACTTCGGGACGATTCCTCAACATATCACCAACGAGCGGTTGTCTGGAACTGGTCTTCACAGGAGCAGGATTACATCCCAGAATCTGTCGGCGATCAAAGCCAGAGCCTCGAAGGCGTGGCACGTGCGATCAGTGACACGGGGTGGGTTGTGGGGTACGAGGTGCGCGATGAGGGCCGGCGTGCGTTCATCCACAACTTGGTTACCGACGAGATTTGGAACCTAGATCCTTTTGATGGTCACGACCGCAATTCCGCAAGTGGCGTCAATGACGCCGGCGATGTTGTGGGTGACTCTCTCTGGGGAGGCGACTTGGCCTCCTCACGGGCATTTCTCTACGAAGACGGCGTCATGTACGACCTGAATGATCTGATCGATCCTGAGAACGGCTGGATACTGACTGGAGCCCGTGACATCAACAACACAGGGCAGATCGTGGGTGAGGGATACTTCGATAGAAACGGTAATGGCGTCATCGACACTGTTAACTCGCTTGACTATAGCGCCTTCCTCCTGACACCGATACCCGAACCCGCCTCACTCGCTCTGCTGGGACTTGGCGGTATGACCCTGCTACAGAGCAGACGATGAGTCTCAGCACACTGGGAACCACAATAAATAGGTTGGGCTGCACTACTCTTAACCCAGCCTACGAAGCATCACCCCCTCCGTGTCTCTGTGTCTCCGTGCCCTCCGTGATAAACCCTGCCCGCTTTGATGCGCACATACACCCCCACTTTTCGCTCAGCCATCTTGGCACATCCCAAAAATCGATAAACCCCCACGTCCCCGGCGGATAGCTTGCGGTTTAGCGCCGTGTCGGCCGTGTTGGCGCGCACAAACCCGTCCAGGCCGCCATTAATAGACATACCTCCCGGATGGAACTTATCAAACCTTCCGGGGGGACGCACGACGGCGACAGTCCGACCTGTACTGAGTATCCGCTGATTAAAAGGACCGGGACTCACGGGCTACCTTCAACGCCCACGCCCTCCCGGGCGTGGGACCGTTGAATGGTCTTGCAGGCGCTTCGCCCCGGCTGGTGATGGACCCACGGCACATAGGCCCGACCCGGTCCCGCTGACCCTATGGCCGCCAACACCCCCGGAGCATCGTGTGTTTGGGAAAATTTGGAAACGCAGGAAAATTTGAAAACAGGAAATTCGGAGGAATGAGCGTCCGGTGATATGTCGGCGACCATAGCAGGTGTTCTAATTTCCTGCTTTCAAAATTTCCTGCGTTTCCTGCTTTATCCCTCACTTGCCACGCTTCGCTTTGGCGGGGTCGTGATTGGGGTTTGGCTCCATGTGTAGCGCATCCACGCTGTCCAGCCAGGCGTCGAGCTTGGCTTTCAATTCGCCAGCCAGGTCGGGCATCGACTCGGCCAGGTCGTTTGCTTCATACGGGTCCTGCCGGAGGTTGTAGAGCTCGACCGAGCCGTCTTGCGGGCGTGTGATGAGTTTGTGTTCGCCGTCGAGGATGACGCTGCCGGGCATGCCGCGGTGGTAGTGCGGGTAGTGCCAGTAGAGCGGCCGGGGCGCGGGCGGTTCGCCCTCAGCAATCACCTGCCAGAGGTCGATCCCGTCGAGTGTCTTGGGCATCGCCTCATCGGCCACTCCCGCCAGCCGGGCGAACGTCGGCAGCAGGTCGGGCGTCGTCATACGAACATCGGTCGTCGCGCCCTTCGGCACGCGCTCCGGCCAGCGCACGATCAACGGCACGCGCAGCCCGCCTTCGTATTGCCAGCCCTTGCCTTCGCGCAGCGGCGCGTTCTCGGTCGGGCCTTTGCCCGGGCCGCTGTCGAGCCCGCCGTTGTCGGAGTAGAACACGACCAGCGTGTTGTCCGACCGACCGGTACTATCCAGAAAGTCCACCAGCCGGCCGACACTCTGATCGAGCGCATCGACCATCGCCGCGTAACCCGCCTTGGGCTGACGCTGATCGGGCTTGCGTCGCTGCTCGTACTCATCCCGCAGTTTCTTGTTGAAACGCACCGGGGTATGCACCGCGAAGTGGGAGATCACCACAAACACCGGCCCGTCGTCGTGCGACTCCATGAACTGAATCGCCTGCTCAGTCAGCGAGAACACACCCTTGGGGTCTTTCTGGCTCTCGTCACGGTTGCGTGCCCAGTCGGCGTCGGCGACGTCGAAGCCGTGGTCGGTCGGCTCGCCGCCCGCGTGCCACTTGCCGTACCACGCCGAGGTATAGCCGGCGGTCTTGAGCGCCTCGGGCAACGTGACCCACTCATCCTTCAGCCCCTGCTGCCAACTCGGCGGCTCACGCAGCTTCTCAAACTTGTTGTGCTTGGCGTGCCCGGGAATCCAGTCCGTCACGCGCGTCCGCGCGGGGTACCACCCGGTCAGCAGGCTCACCCGCGTCGGCGAACAGACCGTACACGCGGCATAAGCGTCGGTGAACCGCACGCCCTGGTCCGCCAACTCGTCGATGTTCGGCGTGCGGTAGAAGTCGCTGCCGTAGCACCCCAGGTCCATCTGACCCATATCGTCGACAAACACCAGCACGATGTTCGGCGGCGCCTCGGCCCGCGTGGCGGTCGGCAAAACAGCACAACCAACCACCAAGCTGACAGAAAGGACGCATAACCTGAGCGCGAACGATAGAGATAAACCGTGTTTCATACCGGCATGGTAATCACTGACACGGCGAAAGCGAAACGTGGGCAAAGCGCCTGCGCGCACCGCCCCGCTACATGCCTATCTTCAGCACGAAGAACAGCAGCCAGACCACGATGTAGATCGGGATGAGGATCGGCAGCGCGTACCGGATGACATAGCCGAAGAAGCTGGGCATCCGGATACCGGCGCTCTCGGCGATGGCCTTGACCATGAAGTTAGGTCCGTTGCCGATGTACGTGCAGGCCCCGAAGAACACCGCCGAGATCGATATCGCGATCAGGTAAAGCGACAGGTCCTGGTTGCCGATCATCATCGCGATGCGGATGTCGGTATCGGTGACCTTGCTCTGCCTGATCTTGTTGCTGTTGTATTTAACCAACTCGTCGTAGGCGTTGAGTACATGCTCGTCCATCCCCGTGGGCTTGGGCGGGATCTCGCCGGGCACATGGTCATCCAGCACCATACGCAGCTGCGCGACCTCCTCGCCGTACTGGCTCTGCACCTGCCCCTGCTTGGTCTCCAGGAAGACCAGGTACGTCGGTGCGTTATCCAGCATGCTCGAAAGCGCACCGGTGATGTAGTAGTACTGGCCGGGGGTCTTCAACGGCATCGCGTCGGAGTTGATGTTCAGGTAGTTCAGCGCAGGCACCATCGTCGAGAAGATGCCGACGAACAGGATCGCGACCTCCTTGATCGGCCCGTAGTTGAACTCGTTGCGCTCGTAGATGTAGGGCTTGGTCGACAGCAGCGACGCGACCGCGGCGATGCCCATCATGATCTCCCGGCTGATCGGGAGCATAAGCAGGTTGCCCTCGTCGATCATCTGGAACATGCTCGGCCGGAACACGCCGGCGAGGATCAGCCCGATGTACAGGAAGTTCTGGAAACCGTAGATCTGCACCGCCGGGCCGGGGTCTTTCTCGTGGAACTCGCGGTCGACCATGGCGTGGTCGCGCTTATCGATGATGAAGAACAGCGTCAGCAGGATGATCAGGCAGACCAGCCACATCGGCCAAAGCGCCTCGGTGACCCAGAAGAACGGCACGCCCTTGAGGTAACCCATGAACAGCGGCGGGTCGCCGATCGGGCTGAGGCTGCCGCCGCAGTTCGCCACGGCGAAGATGAAGAAGACGATGTGGTAGGGCTTGATGTGCGCCTTGTTGATGCGGATGTAAGGCCGGATCAGCAGCATCGCCGCGCCGGTCGTGCCGACCACGTTGGCGATGATCGCACCGACCAGCAGCAGCAGCGTGTTCGTCGACGCCGTCGCCTTGCGCGACACCTTGATCATGATCCCACCCGAGACGATGTACAACGACCCGAGCAGCGCGATAAAGCTGACGTACTCCTTCATCTCGTGCGTCCAGGCGCTGCGGCTGGCGGCGAGATCGGGGAAGAAGAACATATAGTAAACGGCCGTGATCAGGCCCAAGATGATCGCGAACTTCGGGTAGTGATGCTCCCAGAAGTGCATGTTGATCAGCGGCATCACCGCGATGCTGCCAAGGAGCAACGCAAACGGCAGGATCCATATCCAATGCACATCGGGCGTGGCGTGATGCCCGTGTCCGCCGCCGGCGTGTCCACCGTCATGTCCCCCGGCATGATCTTTAGCGTGCTCATCACCATGATCGTCATGCACTTCACTGGGCTCGTCGACGTGCGCTTCATCTTCATGGCTGTCGGCCGTCGCGTGCGTGTCGTGATCGTGGGCCGCGGCTTCATCCACATCATCGGCGTGCGCTTCGGCCGCTTCCCCGGCCTCGTCCGCGGCTTTTACCGCGTGTTCATGCGCAGCCTCGGCATCCCCGTGGTCATCGGTGACGTCACCCCCCGCCTCCCCGTGTGCGTCTTCGAGATGGGCAGCATCGGCCCCGGCGTGCGCCGATACGTCATCCGACGTGCTGTAGCGATCAATGATGGCAAACAGCAGCACCACGCCAAGCAGCAGCACGGCGATGATTTGTTTAAGGTGAGAGCCCGAAGCGGGTTGGTCGGTCATCTAGTATTGCCCTCCGCACCTTGAGTGCGATGATCGGTAGGGTGGTTTCGGTCGTTAGTCGATTTTCTCAGGCTTCGTACGCCGAGCCAAGCAGGCACAGGTCGTCCATCATCAACGCGAAGATGTCGAACAGCCGCTTGAGCCGTTCCAGGTCCTGCACCTCGCCCTCGACCTCGAGCACCAGCTCGTCCACGTCGTTGGGGTAGTAATCCTCGAACCAGTTGCCGGCGTCGCGGACCTGCAGGTGGATATACGGCTCTGTCTTGATCAACTCGCGCAGCTGGTCGTCGTCGAACAAAGCCCTGAGCTTCTCCGGGTCGCTGCCCTGGATGTAGTACATCTTGTCGAACGGGTCGTGATCGACTTCGATGTCGGACATCCCCACGAGCTTGCCGATGTTCGAGAAGACGGTCTGATGGCTGATGGCAAGGCGCAGGCCGTCGGGGTTGACGAACGGTGCCCGCAGGCGGGTGTAGACGTGTTCAGAGCGGTAGCCGGCCTCGGCGTGGACGTCGAGCGTGACCGTCCACTGCCCGACCTTGGCGACCACCTTGTCGTGGCGCGAACCCTTGCGGTCGGTCAGCGTGCCGCCCAGGGCGTCGCTGAGTGCCTTCCACAAATCGTTCTCGTGGACGCCGAATCGTTCTCTGGCTGATGCCATGCTGTCCCTTTCTCTAGGCCGTGCGCCGCCCAATTGCAACGCTACCCGCGGATCTGATGCACAAGCACCACCCGGCGGGTTGCTAACAATGTCGGCACATATAAAGAACGGACTTTAGCCTATTGAAAGATAGACCCCACCCGGGGAGATGGCACAATCGTCTTGCTAACTTGGGCTTACAGCAGGATCGTCGGCCGACGGTTAGCTCATCGCGGCCCCGGCGGGCGCCTGGGTATGGGGGTGCGACCGGGACGGAACGCCTATAACCGCGCCCTGCTGCATGGCCGTCACCGCTTGATCCTTCAACGAGCCGAGCATCTCGTTGACCTTGCTCTCAGGCAGGCCCAGGACAAGGCTGATCTCGGTCTGGCTGAGTTGATCCGCGTAGAACAGCAGAAGTATCAGACGCTCGGTCCGGTTGAGGGTGCTCATAAACGTCCGCATGCGACCAGCCTCCTTGCTGTTCATTCCCAACGCTCCCATGCTACGGGGTGGCATAAACGAGATGTCGTAGCTCGGTACATCCACTACCAGCAGGCACGTGATCCACCCTCCGTGGCGACATCACAGCGCTTACCATCGTATAGGGCTTATCGGACCAGCGCCGCGCCCGGCTTTAGACATTTTTCCACAGCCGCCAACCCCCGCTGAATCGCGCTCAGCCGCCCCCGGAAAAGAGCACCAGACAGTAATAGAAAGAGACGGATCGGTGGCCTGAATCGGCCGGGAAAATGCGGGTGATAGGACTCGAACCTACACGGGTTTTACCCCACCAGAACCTAAATCTGGCGCGTCTGCCAATTTCGCCACACCCGCAGCGAGACACAGTGTCCAAACAACCTCGCACACTTGCAACCCCGCCCCCATATTGCCACACTCAGCCCATGCCCGATCCTTTTAACATCCTAGGCCTGCCCCGCCGGTTCGACCTGAACGCCGACGAGCTCCAGGCGAAGTTTATCCAGGCGTCCAGCCACCACCACCCCGACCGCCACACCGATTCCGTGGCCCAGGCCGAGGCCGCGGAGAAGTCCGCCGAGATCAACCAGGCCTACGCCGTGCTGTCCGACCCCGAGTCTCGCGCCGACGCCCTGCTCACGCTGCTTGGCGGCCCAGCCAAGGAAGACGACAAGTCGCTCCCCCCCGCCCTGCTCATGGAGATGATGGAGGTGCGTGAGGAACTCGAGCAGGCGATCGCCGACAACAACAAGATCGAACTTGAGCGACTCCGGGGGTGGGCGAGCGATCAACGGCACACGCACCTCACCAAGATCGCCGAACTGTTCGATACCCCCGCCCCCGGAAGTAGCCCCGGAAGTAGCCCCGGAGGTGATGCGAACATCATCGATGAATCGGTAGCCAGAGCCATCCGCCTAGAACTAAACACCCTCCGCTACATCCAGCGCATGCTCGAGCAGATGCCGGGGTGAGTTTGGGTTTCGGGTCTCGGGCTTCGGGTCTCGGGTTTCGGAAGAATGAGCAAGCACTTCAACGTTGGCAGCGAAGACAACATGCCAACATGCTGAGCATGACGAAGCCGGCTACCGAGGGTTCGGGGACGCCGACTGAGGCCGGTGGCGTGCCAACGTTCCAGTTGCCCAGGACGAGGTCTAAGTCGTCGAGGCCGACGTAGCCGTCGCCGGAAGGATCGCCCGCTAATAGGTCGCCGGGGGTAACGCTCGTGTTCCATGCGGGGAGGATGATGTCCAGATCGTCGAGGCCGACGAAGCCGTCGCTGTTGAGGTCGCCGGGGAGTTGCAGCGTGACGGTCATGCTGGAGTCGGACGTAAAGACACCGTATTGAGAGGTGAACGTGTCTGACAATTTGAAACTGACCCAGGAGCCGTCGGAGAGCATGGCGTCGAGTATCACGTCGCGGTCGGTGATGTTGTGGATCAACCCTGGGGTCAGGTCGGAGGTGATGTCAACACCGTTGAGAATGAACGACTGCCCGATCAGGTTGATCTGCGAGCCGTCGGTGACGTAGATATGATTATCGATGGTTCCGCCACTCATGGTCAGTACGCCGCCGCCGCGGAGCGTGCAGCCGAAGATCGAGCCGCCGGTCATGATGACTTCGCCGTAGATCAGTGAGCCCAGCGAACCGCCGGAAAAGTAGACCTCGCTGCCGCTATAGATCGAGGCGCCGGACACGTGCCCGCCGCTGATGTGGGCATTCGTGCCGAGGTAGGTATCCAGGCCGTTCACGTCACCGCTTTCGATGGAGACGTGGCTACCGGTTCGCGCACGTAACTCACGTACGACTGCGTCGCCGCTGATATTCACGTTGGCGCCGGATAGCGCGGTGAAGTACCAGCTGACTTCGCCACCACTGATATCCACCGTTGTGCCGTCGCTGGCGGTCATGCTGCTAAGGATGGTCCCGCCGAGGATGTTGACGGTGCTGCTGTTGAGTGCTTTGAAGCTGTTCCCGATAGTCCCGTCGGTGAGGGTCAACTGCGAGTTGTAGATCTCAAGGTTCTCGCCGATGCTGCCGCCATCGATTTCGATTTCTGCGTCGACGGCTCGGAGCCAGTCGCCGGCTGTCGCGCCTGGGCCGAGGTTCAGCGATTGGCCAGAGCGCAGGCCACCTGGGACCGGGTCGGCCGGCGCGTTGATGGTAGCCAAGCCGACCGGCGGGACCTGAGACTTGTTCAGCGACAATGTGCCGGCGGCGATGATGTCGTTGCGGTTGCTGGACAGCAGGATCACCCGGCCGTCCGGTAGCGTCCCCGACAGGACCGAGCCATCCGGGATATCAAGCTGGATCGAGTCGCCAATCGTATTGAGGCCGGTGATCGGCTGGCCGTCAAGTGCGAACTCGTCGCCGAAGATTTGGACGTCGGCGCCGGCACCTTCGGTCCGTATCGGTCCGATCGCGCCCCCTGTGATCGGGAGTGTGCTGCCGGGGTACAGACTGGCCGTGCCGATTACTCCCGAGGCAAGCTCGACGAGGCTTCCGTCATAGGCATACACCGAACTTACGGTACCGCCATCGACATGAACGGTACTGCCATCATGTGAACGAAAGTCATTGACGTATCCATTGATGAGGTCGACCCTGCCACCATCGTTTACTTCGGCGCCGCTGCTCAAGTCTCCGCCATCGACCAAGACGCTGGCACCGCCGTTGATCACGAAGCCCCGGCCGATAGAACCCCCCAGGACATTGACCTGGATGTTCGTGCTCGAGCCGTCGGTCGCGCCGGCTTGTAAGCCGTGTATAGAGCCGTCCAGAAAATTGACCAGCGTGTCAGAACCGACCTGGGAAGGCAGCGTGTCGGGCGGGACGTTGTAGGTCGTGGTGTAGGGCTGTGCGGGCACGGGTTGCTGAGCGATGGCGGCCAAGCAAAGAAACGCGCCCCAGTAGTTCTTCATGCCATGGCTTCTGAACAATCGCATATCGCTCTTTCGTGTGTGCAAAATTGGCGTGGTATGAGTTTGTGCCTGCTATGCCACTCTGCGCCGGCGCAAAGAACCGGCCGATGCGAACAACCATAACCACATGGCGGCGGGTTCGGGGATGTTCTGTGCTGCGGGTGGTGTGCCGGTGTTCCAGTTGTTGAGGACGAGGTCGAGGTCATCGAGCCCGACGAAACCGTCGCCGGAAGGATCGCCCGCTAATAGGTCGCCGGGGGTAACGCTCGTGTTCCATGCGGGGAGGATGATGTCCAGATCGTCGAGGCCGACGAAGCCGTCGCTGTTGAGGTCGCCGGGCAAGGTGACAAGCGTGATCGTGATTGTCGTGTCGGGGTCAAAGAAATCAGCGCCCGGTGTACGTGCAGAGTTCAGGTCGAAGCTGAATGCGGAGCCGTCGGCCAAGATCCCCGACAGCACGACATCGCGGTCGAGAACTTCCGTCGGTATGTCATAGGCCATGCCCCCAGTGACCGGAGTGCCATCTATCAGGAAGTCCCGTCCGATGAGGTTAACAACACTGTTGTTATCCGCTTCAAACGTCGAGTCGAAACTCCCGCCGCTGATGCTGATATAACCCATAGCCACATCAACCCGCCCCTGCACCGTGCCACCTGACATATCCAACGTCGCGTTGGGCCCCCACACACTCAAATCACCACGGATCAGGCCGCTGCTTAAACTAACATTGGCCCCTTGGAATATGCTTAAATCACCATCAAACGTCACTTCCTGCAAGCTGACATCCGAACCCTCCGAGAGATTTGCAAACCCTATCGATGCATTCTTAAGAGACGCCTGCGCGCCGTTGCCGATATAGAGTTGGTCTACTTCGCCGCCATCGACATGTAAAAGAGACTGAATCTGGGATGAAAAATCCACACCGGCACCTAGCCAGTTGACACTCCCACCTGACATAAACACCGTCCCGCCCGAATTATCGAGCATTCCTCGGACTTCACCTCCATGCAGGTTGAGTTCGCCATCTTCTTGAACATCAATCCTTGCGGGCTGAATGATGCCGTCATACATTGACATGGTGCCTCTCAGCACCTCTATTTCGCCATACAGAGCCCCGCCATAGATATTCACGACAGCACCCCAATACACCGAAAAGCCAATGGCGACCTGGCCGCCGTGGATATTCACCTCAAGATCCGTATATGGGAAGTCGGCCCAGGGTGAGCCGGCGCGGAAGCCGACTGGTATCACCCCACCGTCATAGAGATTCAGTTGGGTGTCCGAGCCGATCTCCCCCGGTGCCGTGTCGGGCGGGACGTTAATCACCGTTGTGAATGCTTGGACCGGAACCCATACCGCCAGGCACATCCCTGCCGCCAAGAGCCAACCCAGCCACGATCGAATACTAAGGCCCGTCTCTAACATCATCCTCTCCCGGACTGCCTCAACGATCCAGCAATTGGCCAATCTAGCACACCACACCGGTAATTCCTATCCATTTCTGCCGAATGTGCCATCCGGGGCCATGACCGTGTCTCCCACCCCCACTTCCAACTTGACCCCTCGCCAGCCCCTCGCCACAATGGTTTTCCCCTACGGGGCCGTAGCTCAATTGGGAGAGCGCTGCGTTCGCAATGCAGAGGTTGTGGGTTCGATCCCCATCGGCTCCATTTGGATCGGGGATCGGGTATCCGGCCGATCCTATTAGCTAATCGCATTGAACGAGCAGCATCCGGGTCCACTTCATCATGATCCTGTCGCCGAGGCCTTATATCTCACCTTTGAACCACGAGGAATAGGTCGGCACCGCCCGCGGTACCGAAAGCACCAGCCCGGCCCTGAAAATCGAAACCGCCCCGGGACATTGAAGCAGGATTCATTGCCTGTCGACTCTCGTAATATGTTCCCGGCAAACGATTTGAGGCCCATGAACCGGGTCGGCTACTGGCCCGGGCCGGTTTGACCTTTTATCGCTGAGCCATTATTCTCCCCGATTCGAGATAATCGATAGAATACCCCCACGCCGGACCGGCGGGATTGCTAACCGGCCAGCCAGACGCGATTTACTTTAAGGAAGCACGCCATGCTACCCGTTCAACGACAGACCCGGACCCAGGGCCGAAAGCGTCGCAGCCACGATGCTTACAGGCCCGTTCACGTCGCCAGCTGCCCGAACTGCGGCAGCCCCCGCCTGCCACACACCGCGTGCAGCGCGTGTGGCTACGTCCGTCCCGGACTGAAGCTCAAACTGTCCAAGGAAGACTAAACCCGTGCGAATCGCCATCGACGTGATGGGCGGCGATCATGCGCCCGATGCGATCCTTACCGGCGCCCTGGACTCGGTCGATCTGCTTAGTGCAGGTGACCAGATTGTCCTCGTGGGCGACGGCGATGTCATCCGGGCCGGTGTCAAGGCGCGCGGGTTTGAAGGCGACGACCGCATCGAAGTGGTCCCGACGACCCAGATCGTAGACATGGCCGAGCCGCCCGTTTCCGCGCTGCGTAACAAGCCGGACAGCTCGCTGGTCCGCATGGCCGAGCTAGGCAGCAAGAAGGCCGGGGACAAGCGTTGTGATGTGGTGATCAGTGCCGGCAACACCGGCGCGTGCGTTGCCGCCAGCCAGATGGCGATGCGTCGATTGCCCGGCGTTCACCGCCCCGGCGTCGCGGTCCCCCTGCCCACGTTCTTCGGGCCGATCGTTCTGTGTGACGTCGGCGCAAACCCCGAGCCCCGCCCCACCCACCTGCATCAATACGCCCACATGGCAAGCGTCTACGCCCACCGCGTCCTCGGCGTCGAGTCGCCGCGCGTCGCGCTGATGTCCATCGGCGGCGAAGAGGGCAAGGGCAACACGCTGACCCGTGAAACCCACAAGCTGATGAAGGAAGATGCGTCGATCAACTACGTCGGCTACGTCGAGGGACGCGACCTTTTCGCCAACAAGGCCGACGTCGTCGCCACCGAGGGGTTCACCGGCAACGTCGTCATCAAGCTCGCCGAGGGCCTGTCCGCGGGCCTGTTCAAGACCATCGCCAAGGAGATCTTCGAGATCGACCCCAAGCTCGCCGAGCAGTTCGAGCCGGTCATCAAGCGTATCTACGCCCGCCACGACTACCACGAGTTCGGCGGCGCACCGCTGCTGGGCGCCAACGGCGTGTGCCTGATCTGCCACGGCTCATCTGAAGCCAAGACCATCACCTCGTCCGTCCGGGCCGCCATCAACTACATGAGCCACGACGTGAACAATGGCATCATCCAGGCCCTGCGTGAAGAGCCCAAGGCCGAGGTATCCGCATGACAACCGCATACCAGCCGCCCGCGGGCGTGAAGATTGCCGGCACGGGCATGGCGGTCCCGCCGCGCAAGGTCAGCAACGATGACCTGGCCAAGTTCGTCGATACCTCCGACGAATGGATTCGACCGCGCACCGGCATCGTGACACGCCACCTCTCCGACGACACGCAGCGCACCAGCGACCTCGCCGCCGAGGCGACCAAGCTGGCGCTGGATAACGCCGGGCTCAAGCCAAGCGACCTGGACCTATTGGTCTGCGCGACCATGACGCCGGACGTCATCTGCCCCGCCACGGCCTGCCGGGTCGTCGATAAGATCGGCGCGGTGCCCTGCGGCGCGATGGACCTGAACCTGGCCTGCACCGGGATGGTCGCTTCCCTCGGGATCGCCAACAACTTCATCATGAGTGGCGCGTACAAGCACGTCGCCGTGGTCGGCGCCGACCGGCTGAGCACGATCGTCAACTGGGAAGACCGACGCACCTGCGTGCTGTTCGGCGACGCCGCCGGGGCTATGGTTCTATCCGCTTCGGACAACCCCCAGCAACACTGCCTGTTCCAGAAGCTCAACTCCGACGGCGGCATGGGCGAAGCGCTCTACGTCCCCCGCGATGAAAGCGACATCCCCGAACAATACCGCGACGACTTCAACGGCAAGTTCGACACGCTGCAGATGAACGGCCGGGAGGTCTATAAGTTCGCGGTCAACGTCCTGCAGGAGTGCGTCCTTGAGGCCTTGGATCACACGGGCCTGAGCCCCGAAGACATCAAGATGGTCATCCCCCACCAGTCCAATATCCGCATGCTGAAAAGCGCGTGGAAGAAGCTGGGCTTCCCGGAAGACAAGATCTACATCAACATCGACCGGTTCGGCAACACCAGCGCCGCGAGCATCGGCCTTTGCACGCACGAGCTGACCGAGCAAGGCAGACTCAACGAAGGCGACCACGTCATCTTCGTCGCCCAAGGCGGCGGGCTGACCTGGGGCGCGAGTCTCTGGAGGCTATAAGAATTTCTAATTGCTGATTGCTGATTGCTAATGTCCGGAGGCAGTAGTGATGAATCAGGGGCAGATACGTGATAGGACCAAAGCATTCGCGGTACGAATTGTAAAGCTCGTTGCCGCATTACCGCGAGAGCGAGCAAGCGATGTACTCGGCAAGCAGCTACTAAAATCAGGGACATCGATTGGGGCCAATTACAGAGAAGCGACACGTGCATCGTCAAAGCGGCATTTTGTGACCACGCTCGAGATCGCTCAGCGAGAAGCGGACGAAACGATCTACTGGCTGGAACTACTGGTCGAAACAGGTACGATGCACGAAAAGCAGTTGGCTGACCTGATACAAGAATGCCGAGAATTGCTGGCCATCATCACGGCGACAATTAAAACCGCAAAAACTCGTTCGTAGCAATACATTAGCAATTAGAAATTAGAGATTAGAAATGTCAACCTCAACTATCATCCTTTGCCCCGGCCAGGGCGCCCAGCATGTTGGGATGGCCAAGGACTGGGTCGACAGCCACCCCGCGGCGAAAGCCGTCTTCGATCAGGCCAACGACGCGCTGGGCTATGACCTTGCCAAGCTCTGCTTCGAGGGGCCGGAGGATGACCTGAACCGGACAGACAAGGCGCAGGTCGCGATCTACACCGCGTCGGTTGCTTGCCACAACGCGCTGAAGGAACAAGAGCAAGTGGGTGACGTGATCCTGACCGCTGGCTTGAGCCTCGGTGAGTTCACAGCTTTGCACCTGGCGGGCGCGTTCGACTTCCTCACCGGCCTGGAGCTGGTGAAGCTGCGCGGGCAGGCGATGCAGGACGCAGCGGAGATGAGCGAATCAAGCATGGTCGCGCTGGTCGGCGCGGACGAGGCGCAGGCCATGGCCCTTTGCGAAGAGGCACTGAACGATCCGGAGAACAAGGGCGAAGAGGTCCTGGTCCCGGCGAACTTCAACTGCCCGGGTCAGGTCGTCATCAGCGGGTCCCTCAAGGCCTGCGAGCGGGCCGAGGCCGTGGCCGACAAGATGGGCATCCGCTCGACGCAGCTGGCCGTCGCCGGCGCGTTCCACTCACCGTTGATGATGCCCGCCGCGGACCGGCTGGCCGAGGCGCTGGATAAGACCGACTGGCATCAACCCGCCGTAACGGTGATGTCCAACGTCACCGCCGAGCCGCACGAGCAGGACGTCGCGTCGATCAAAGCGCGGCTCGTCGAACAACTCACCCACCCGGTGCGCTGGTCGCAGTCGATCGAGCACGTGCTGAAGACTTACCCCGATGCACGCCTGGTGGAACTTGCCCCGGGCAAGGTACTCGCCGGGCTGATGCGTCGGATCGACCGCAAAGCCAAGGTCCAGAACTTCGCCAAGCCGGCCCCCCGGAAGTAAGCCGGTCCTGCTGGCATAAGCATCGCGAACAACAACCGCAATCGGAAGGATCAGAACCCGATGGCAGAGAAGACAGACAAGCGAGTAGCCGTGGTGACCGGTGCCAGCCGAGGGATCGGCGAGGCGATCGCCCACGCGCTGGCGAAGCAAGGCCGGCACGTCGTGTGCGTCGCGCGGAACGCCGACAAACTCGAAGAAGTCGCAACCGCCATCGTCGAGGCTGGGGGTGACGCCTCGGTCAAGACGTGCGACATGTCCGACGCCGAGGCCATCACCGGGCTGATCGAATCGGTCGCCAAGGAGCACGGCCGGCTGGACATCCTGGTGAACAACGCCGGGATCACCCGGGACAACCTGCTGCTGCGGATGACGGACGAGGAGTTCGACGAGGTCATCCAGACGAACCTCCGCGGCGTATTCGTGGCCTGCCGGGCGGCGCTTCGGCCGATGATGCGGGGCAAGTTCGGGCGGATCATCAACCTGGGCTCGGTCTCCGGGATCGTCGGCAACCCGGGCCAGGCGAACTACGCCGCCGCCAAGGCCGCCCTGGCGGGGTTCACCCGCTCGCTGGGCAAGGAGATGGCGAGCAAGCAGATCACCGCCAACGTCGTCGCCCCGGGCTTTATCCAGACGGACATGACCGACGTGCTGCCCCAGGCGGTCAAGGACGGGGCGATCAAGGCCATCCCGCTGGGCCGATTCGGCCAGCCTAAGGAGATCGCGGCGGCAGTCGCGTTTCTAACCAGTGAAGATGCCGGTTACGTCAGCGGGCAGGTGCTGGCGGTGGACGGCGGCATGACTATGTGTTAACAAGGGTTACAGAACCCCGCCCGGAACGGGGAAAAGCCTTGGCCGGTTTGGCAGGGTCGCCGGGTGACAGTATATTCCAGCAACTTTATAGACCGGCTCATTGCCCCGCCGGACCAAAGGGTCGGCGAAAAGGAGAACCGAATTATGGATGAACAGGAAATCCAGGAAAAAGTCATCGCGATCGTCGCCGAGCAGATGGGCGTGGATAAGGGCGAGATCAACCGCGAGACCAACTTCGTGAACGACCTCAACGCCGACAGCCTCGATACTGTCGAGCTGGTCATGGAGTTCGAGGACGAGTTCGAGACGTCGATCCCCGACGAAGAGGCCGAGAAGATCCAGACCGTCGGCCAGGCGATCGACTTCATCAAGGAAAACGCCAAGTAATACGATCCCGGCGTCAGGCCGGGCACCGCTTAGTTCCCTCGGCAAGTGCGCCGCATTGATGCGGCCCGGTGTCGCGTCACGGCACGCGCCGACGGGACCGATGGGTGACAGACGGGTATAGAGATTCTGCTATGAGCGAACGTCGTGTTGTCATTACCGGGATGGGCTGGGTCACCAGCTTGGGCGATTCCGTGGACGGGGTCTGGGATAAGCTGACCGCCGGCCAAAGCGGGATCGGCCTGATCACCCGGTTCGACACCGAGAAGTTCACGACCAAGATCGGCGGACAGGTCCCCACCGACTGGGCCCCGGCTCACATCGAGAAGCGCGAACTCAAGCGCGTTGACAGGTTCACCGCCTACGCGCTGAACGCCGCCATCGACGCCGTCAACGATTCGGGACTCGACTTCGAGAAAGAAGAGTCCTACCGCTGCGGGTCGATCATCGGCACGGGCATCGGCGGGATCGAAGAGTTCGAGATGGGCTCGATGAAGCTCTTGTCCAAGGGCCCGGACCGCGTCAGCCCGTTCACCATCCCCAAGCTGATGTGCAACGCCGCCGCCGGCAACATCTCGATCCGCTACGGGCTCAAGGGCCCCAACTCCGCCATCGCCACCGCCTGCGCCTCCGCCGCACACGCGATCGGTGAAGCCGCCCACAGCATCCGACACGGGGTCGCCGACGTCATGATCACCGGCGGCAGTGAAGCGGCCGTCACCCCCCTGGGCGTCGCCGCGTTCATCGCGCTCAAGGCGCTCTCCAAGCGCAACGACGATGCGACCAAGGCCTCCCGCCCCTTCGATAAGGACCGTGACGGCTTCGTCCTCGCCGAGGGTGCCGGCATCGTCATCCTTGAAGAGTACGAACACGCCAAGGCACGCGGCGCGAAGGTCTACGCCGAGGTCCTCGGCTTCGGCCAGTCCGCCGACGCCTCGCACATCACCGCCCCCGATGAGCAGGGGCGAGGCGCCGCCCACGCCATGGAAATCGCCATCAAGGACGCCAAGCTCAACGCCGAGGATATCCAGTACATCAACGCCCACGGCACGAGCACCGGCCTGGGCGACATCGCCGAGACGCGGGCCGTCAAACGCCTGTTCCAGGACCACGCCAAGAAGCTCGCCGTTTCCAGCACCAAAAGCATGACCGGCCACCTGCTGGGCGCGTCCGGCGGCGTCGAGGCCATCATCACCGCCAAAGCCATCGAAACCGCCACCCTCCCCCCGACCATCAACCTGGATAATCCCGACGACGAGTGCAACCTGGACTACATCCCTCACACCGCACGCTCACAGCAGGTCAAGGCCGCCATGAGCAACTCCTTCGGGTTCGGCGGCCACAACGTCAGCCTCCTGCTGGGCCCCAAGCCCTGATCCCGGGACTCGAGCGCCCTTAATCCCCAACATCGCACCGTTATACAACGTACCCGCGGTCTGATCCGCCATCCCCTGGCATTATTCGCCACGTCGTGCGACCTCACTTATACTGCCTGACTTTCCCTGACGACTCCCGCGAACGCTTTCGAGGTTATCCATGAAGCTCTGGGTTACGATCCTGGCGATCCTCATCGGGGTGGCGGTGGTGCTTGGCGTAATGAGCCAGTCACGCCAGGCCAACGCCCCGTCCGACCACACCCAAACCGTTGAACAGTCTGCTGATCCGGCTGAGCAAGCCGCAGCACCGGCTGTCGATGACGCCGCCGATACCCCATCCGAACCCGCAGCTGATCAGCCACTGGAAGAGGTCGAGGACGATAACATCGTCATCGGCACCGCCGACTCGGTCGAGAAGCTTGATGAGGTGCTGGCCGGCGATAGGCCGCTTGGCTCCGAGCCCGCCGCCGGTATCGAGGGCCTGCACGCGATCGCGGTCACCGACGGCAAGAACGTCACCATCGGCAGCAACGACGACGGCACCCCGTTCAAGCTCAAGGTCGAACTGAGCAAGTACGGCGCGGCGGTCATCCGTGTCAGCCTCACGGACTACCTCGAGACCGTCGGCCTGGATGACAAGTACATCGTCCACGACGAGTTGAAGTTTGAGGACAAGGTCTACCCCGAGTGGTACGCCTACGCCGTCAAGGCCGTGAGCGTCAACGGCACGCGCGTCCCGCTCGAAGTCAACGACGTCTGGGCCCTCGAAGACGTCAGCACCAACGAGCAGCGATCCAGCGCGACCTACACCGCGACCATCGCCGACGCCGACGCCGCGCCGGTGCTGAAGATCGTCCGCCGATACAGCGTCACCGCCGGCAGCTACGACCTGTCGCTGAAGCAGAAACTCGTCAACCTCACCGACAAGCCGATCGACGTCCGCTGGGAGCAGAACCTGCAAGGCGACCTGGTCAACGACTCCGGCTACATGGGCGACCGCCGTAAGTATGTCAGCGGGTACTTCGCCCCGTGGTGGGACCCGAACAAGGCGGGCATCTACACGCAGGACGCCGACCAGATGCGATCCAAGCTGGTCGGCTCGAAACAGCGCGAGGTCTGGCCGATCTACGGCCTGAACCCCGAGGCGGATCTGGCGTGGGTCGGCTCGCTGAACCGGTACTTCGCCGTGGTCACCCACGCGGAGCTGGATGAAACGGCGCAGGTCACAGCCGATGTGCCCTCGCTGGAAACCCTGTTCCCGACGATCAGTCACGCCGTGGTCGCGCCGGCCAACCTCGCCGAGCCGAGGGACACTGACAAGCTGATGATCATCAAGGCCGAGAGCGGCACGCTTTCGCTGCCGGCCGGCGAAGAACTGGACCTGGACCTGGGCATCTTCGCCGGGCCGCGTAAGCCCGAGCTGTTTGCCTCCGAACCTTATTCCCTCATGCATCTGGAGGAGACGATCGTTTACAGCCTCGGGGGGATGTGCTCGTTCTGCACGTTCCAGTGGCTGGCGCATGGCCTGCTCTGGCTGCTCAAGCTGTTCGAGGGCCAGGTCCTGGGCATCGGCGTGGGCGACTGGGGCGTCGCGATCATCCTGCTGGTCGCGCTGGTCCGCCTGCTGCTGCACCCGATCACCAAGCGTGCGCAGATCAACATGATGAAGATGGGCAAGATGATGCAGGCCATCCAGCCCGAGGTCGAGAAGATCAAGAAGAAGTACGGCAACGACCAGCAGAAGGTCAACGCCGAGATGATGAAGCTCTACCGCGAGAAGGGTGTGAACCCCGCGAATATGCTCGGCTGCCTGCCGATGTTCCTGCAGACGCCGATCTGGATCGCCCTGTACGCCATGCTTTACTTTGCGATTGAGCTACGCCACGAGCCCGCGTTCTGGGGCTTCTTCCAGATGATCTCCAATGGATCGTGGGGCTTCCTGCAGGACCTCTCGCAGGCGGACAACTTCTTCAGGATTTCCGAAGAGCCGTTCAAGCTGAACCTCATCTTCATCCACCCGGAATTCCAGTCGATCAATATCCTGCCGCTGCTGATGGCGGTCGTGTTCTACTTCCAGCAGAAGCTCACCACACCCCCCGCCGCTAACGAGCAGCAGGCCCAGCAGCAGAAGATGATGAAGTTCGTCATCTTCCTGTTCCCGATCTTCCTGTACTCCGCGCCGTCGGGCCTGACGCTGTACATCCTCGCCTCGACGTTCGCCGGCGTGATCGACAGCTACATCGTCCGTCGGCACATCAAGGAGCAGGAAGAGTCCGGCGAGCTATTCGCCAAGAAGCCGGTCAAGCCCGGCTCGATGCGCGACCGGATCGCCAAGGCCGTCGAAGCCAAGCAGGCCCAGATCGCCTCTCAACAACAGCAACAACAAAAGCAAGGCGGTAGCGGCGGCAAGAAGCGTAAGAAGCGGTAACGCCCTGCCGCGAACGCATCACACGATCGTCAGGCCACAGCGATGCCCGTTTAGCAACGCGACTTGTCGCGTCCAACCCGGACACGACGCATGGAAACGTCACCCATCACACAAGACACCATCGTCGCGGTCAGCTCACCGCCGGGCCGAAGCCACCGCGGACTGATCCGCCTGTCCGGCCCGGACACGCAGGCCATCCTCGGCAAGCTGATCGACGAGCCGATCGATTCCCTTGCGACGCGAACCTTGAGCAAAGTCCACCTGAAGCGCCCGGCCATGCCGGCGCTGTGCGCCCTCTTCAACACCCCGCATAGCTACACCGGACAAGAAACCGCCGAACTGCAGGTCCCCGGGAACGCGTCGCTTCTCGAAAGGCTGCTGCACCTGGCGATCGACGCCGGGGCGAGGCTCGCCGAGCCGGGTGAGTTCACGTTCCGGGCCTATCTCGCCGGCAAGCTAGACCTCACTCAGGCCGAAGGCATCGCCGCCACCATCCAGGCCACCAGCGACACACAACTCAGCGCCGCCCGCCACCTGCTCAATGGCGAGCTAGGCTCGTTCTCGCGCGAACTGGTAGACGATCTCGGTACGCGCCTGGCCCTGGTCGAAGCCGGGATCGACTTCACCGATCAGGAAGACGTCGTCCCCATCGGCCCGGGCGACCTGGACGCGCAGCTGTCCGCCATCGAGACGCGCCTACAAGAGCTACTAAATAACAGCCGATCGTGGGGCGAGGTCGAGGCGCTGCCCTGGGTCGTACTGGTCGGTGCCCCCAGCACGGGCAAGAGCACGCTGTTCAACGCACTGCTCGGCCGGGAGCGCGCGGTGATCGATCCCGTGCCAGGCACGACGCGCGATGTGCTATGCGAACCGATGCGGCTGCGCAGCCGTGGCGGACGGGAGACCGAGTGCATGCTGGTGGACATCGCCGGGCTGGACGACGCAGGCGTGCTTTCGACACCGATTGACGACCAGGCCCAAGCCGCGGCGCACCAGGCCATCGAGCGGGCGGAACTGATACTGCATGTACGTGATGTCACCGCCAAGGTCTCGGTGATCGAGACGACTGCTGATACACGCCCCACCCTCAAGGTCATGACCAAGTCGGACCTGCTGGAGCCTGAACCTGCGCCGCGCGGCGGTACCTGCTCGATCTACGTCAGTGCGGAGACAGGCTATCACATCAAGGAGTTGCGACGCCAGATTTCCGAGCGGCTCGGGCAGCTGGCGATCAGCGTCAGCGCCGAGATGCTCACGCTCCAGCCGCGTCATGAGCAGGGGCTGCGCTCGGCCCTGGAGGAAGTTTCAGAGGCGCGAGCGCAACTGGCGCACCAGCTCGATGCCCACGCGATCGACAACGTCGAGCTGATCGCCGGGCATCTGCGCCAGGCACTGGACGAGCTGGCGGCCCTGGGCGGCGAGCTGACCCCCGACGACGTCATCGGCCGGGTCTTCGCGACGTTCTGTGTGGGGAAGTGAAACGAGGGTTCAGGGGTTAGGGCTCTGGGATCAGGGCGGAATGATCACCCTGTTGGGTGCCGGTCTTGAATTCCTCTTACCGATCCCTGTTCCCTGATCCCCAAACCCTAATGCCGCTACAATCTCCGTCTTACCCATGGCCAAGAAGAAGAAAGAGCAAACCCGGAACCTCAGCCCGCGGATCGCCAACCGCCGGGCCTATCACGACTACCACATCGGCGAGAAGTTCGAGGTGGGGATAGTGCTCAAGGGCAGCGAGGTTAAGAGCATCCGCAACGGCCAGGTCTCGCTGGCCGAGGGCTTCGCGATGATCGAGCCGGCGACGATGGAATTGTGGCTGCACAACGTCGAGATCGCCCCGTACACCCACGCCGGCCCGACCAACCAACACACCCCCAAGCGCCAACGCAAGCTCCTCGCCCGCAAGCGCGAAATCCGCATGATCCACGACAAGCACATCACCAAGGGCGTCACACTCGTCCCCCTGGCGATGTACTTCGTCCGCGGCAAGATCAAGCTCGAGATCGGCGTCGGCACGGGTAAGAAGGCCTATGACAAGCGACAGGATATGAAGAAGAAAGACGCCGACCGCGAAATCCGCCGGAGTATGTCGCGGAAGATGTAGCCCGCGGAAGTTAATCCATCACAATCAATCCCAAGAAGTACCCACCTTGCTCCGCCTGATCCTCATCATCACACTGATTGAATCACTGGTCACAACGCTGGTCGAGCGTGGGATCCTGTTCTACGCCGAGCACGAACTGGGCTTCAGCCAGGCGGCCAATCTGTGGCTGGCGCTGGCGTTCGGGGTGACGTACGTCATCGGGGCGCTCGGCAGCCACCGGGCGGCGCATAAACTGGGTGAACGGCGGTGGCTGATGCTGCTGATCGTGGCGCACTTCGTGCTGCACCTGGCGCTGGCGGTCGAGCCGGGGACGGCGGCGGTGTTCGTGCTGAACATCATCCTGGGCGCGGCGACGGGGGCGAAGTGGCCTGTGATCGAGAGCCTGATGTCGGCGGGCCGGACGCCGAGGCAGGCGGTGCGGTCGGTCGGCGGGTTCAACATGGCCTGGTCGTCGTCGGTGGTGGTCGGGGTCGCCATGAGCGGGTGGCTGATAGAGACCTGGCCACCGAGCCTGTTCCTGTCCCCGGCGGGGCTGAACGTGGTGACGTTCGGCCTGCTGTGGCTTCTGCCTAAGCGGCCGGTGCACCTGGAGCACGACCACCCCCACCGCCCCACCGAACAACAGGTCAACCGGCTCAAGTCGCTCTTGGCGAGCAGCCGGTGGTCGATGTTCGGCAGCTACACGCTGCTGTTCACGCTGGCACCGCTGCTGCCGTTTATCTTCGGCAAGAGCGGACTAGGTGAAGGCCGGTCGGGCCTGGGCTTCGACCCCGGGCCGGCGACGGTGTACGCCTCGCTGATCGACGGCACGCGGTTCCTGACGTTTGTGGTGATGTGGCTGTTCATCGGGTGGCACGGCAAGCGGTCGGTGCTGGTGGCGGGCGTGCTGATGCTCCCGGCCGGGTTCCTGATGACGCTGCTGGGGACCAACCTGCCGACGGTCCTGATCGGCGAGGTCCTGTTCGGGGTCTCGGCGGGGATGACCTACTACGCGGCGCTGTACTACGCCATGGTCGTGAAGAACGCGGCGGTCGAGGCCGGCGGGGCGCACGAAGGGCTGATCGGGTCAGGCTTCGCCGTCGGCCCGGGGATCGGATTGATCGGCGTCTACCTAGGCGGCGCCGCCACCGGCTCGCCGGGCATGATCGCGATGACCGCCGCCCCGTTCCTTGTCGTCTGTGGCGTCGCCGGGCTATGGACGCTGCGTACAGCCAAGGACGGGGACCACTTCCACTTCCCGGAGTAAGAACAGGGTTTTTGGGTCTGGTCAGATCGGGAGATGCCTTCGTAGCACTATCCGGCTAGACCCCAGACCCAAGACCCTAGACCCCCTAACCGAGTTCGGCTTGCAGCGCGGACGCCAGCGTGGAGTGGGTGAATTTGAAGCCGGAATCGATCAACACCTTAGGCTCAACGCGCTGGCTGGCGAATAGCGCATCATCAGCAAGTTCGCCGTAGGCCTGACGCATGGCGAAGCGCGGCACGGGAAAGAAAGCCGGTCGCTTCAACGCCGATGCGAGTGTTTGCGTGAACAGCTTGTTCGTCACCGGCTCGGGCGCGACCAGATTCACCGGGCCGGTGAGGTCGTCGCGCTCGATCAGGTGCAGCAGCGCCGCCACCGTATCGGTCAGACTGATCCAGCTGAACCACTGTGCGCCGCTGCCGAGTGGACCGCCGAGTCCGAGTTGAAAAATCGGGAGCATCTGCTTGAGCGCCCCGCCTTCCCTTGATAGCACGACACCGAAACGCGGGTGGACGACACGGATCCCCGCATCTGCCGCAAGCTGTGCGGCGTTCTCCCACGCCGCCGAGACGTCCGGCAGGAAGCCGTCGCCTTGCGTGTTCTGTTCGCTGAGGATGTCATTGCCGCGCTCGCCGTAGAACCCGATCGCCGAGGCGCTGATGAAGACGGATGGTTTGTTTTGAAGATTCGCCAGGGTAGCGGCGAGCAGGCGTGTGCCCTCGACCCGGCTGTCGCGGATGGCCTGCTTCTTCGCGTGAGTCCACTTCCCCACGATCGGCTCGCCGGCCAGGTGCACCACGGCGTCCAGCCCCTCAAGCGACGCGGGATTCAGCTGGGCATGCGGGATCGACCAGCGCACATCAGGCGGGTTGTGCGCGTTGTAGCGCCCGACCCGGATGACTTCGTGTCCGTCCTGATTCAGTCTGTCTTGCAGGGCACGGCCGATCAGCCCACCCGCCCCTGTGATCGCGATCCGCATCCTGGCTCCTCGTGTTGAAGGTGTAACTCACACAATCATAGCCACGCCGAAGGCGGATGTCGGGTCAGGGCTTGTTCGAGACGTCGTTGAGCTGCCAGTCATAATCCAACCAGCGGACTTTTGGCTCACGCCCGGCGTCGATCGCGGCCCGCACCTCGGGCTCCAAGCCTGCAACGTAATCCAGCACGCTGTCGGCAACCGCGGTGAAGTCCCCGCCGTACCAGTCATACAGCGCGGTGAGGTGGAGCGTGTTGTTGTCGGCATCGAACTTGTACCAACGGTCATGTGTATGGGTGTACGTGGTCTGGTCGGCAAGCTGCTGCTCCAGTTGCTCCCCGGTGAAGGCCTCGTTGCGCAGTTTCGGGCAGCTGTACGCGGCGCAGACCAGCGCGAAGTGGATGCGCGGCTCCTTGAAGTTGGGCCGGACCAGTTCGTGCTCGATCTGGTTTAGGCTATAGGTCTTGCCCGCCAGTTCCCAGCGAACCGCGTCCCACCGCTCGCCGTCGGGGATATCGCGGATGCTCTTGACCGGGGCGTGGTCGAGGATCAGCTGCAGCGTGAAGGCGTTGTAGGCGTTGATCAGCAGCGCGAGCTTGTCGTCTCGGCTGAGCTGATCGAACGGCGCGGCGGCGAGGTCATGGATGTAGTCGCCCAGCAGTTCGGCGTCGTCTTGCAAGGCCTTGTAGTCCACCCAGCCGTCGGCATCGACGTGCTTCTTGAGGATGGCGTCGAAGGCCTCGTGGTTGAAGGTGGCGGTGGTTGATGCCGGGGGATCGGTGTGGGATTCGCTCATCGCCACGGCCGGCGGGCCGAGCAGCGCGACGCCGAGCTTGTGGGCCCACCCGTGATCGCCGAGCCCTTGTCCGATGCCCAGGCCAAAGATCAGCAGACCGGCCGTGACGGCAATGATGGTTGTCTTCCGTTTCATCCGCATGTTCCGCTCCAGAGGCTTGTCTCGTGACTACAATACCAACCACGATGACCGAGCAACCATTCCAACTCATCAGTGATTTTAGGCCCATGGGCGACCAGCCGGCGGCGATCGACCGCCTGGCCGACGGCATCCAGGCCGGGCAACGCTACCAGACGCTGCTGGGCGCGACCGGGACCGGCAAGACCTTCACCATGGCCAACACCATCGCCCGGGTCAACAAGCCCACGCTGGTCATCAGCCACAACAAAACCCTCGCCGCCCAGCTCTACGAGGAGTTCAAGGAGCTTTTCCCCGACAACGCCGTCAGCTACTTCGTCAGCTACTACGACTACTACCAGCCCGAGGCCTACATCCCCCAGCGGGACATCTACATCGAGAAAGACGCCTCGCGCAACGACGACCTGGACCGGCTGCGGCTCGCGGCGACGACGCACCTGGTCAGCCGGCGGGACGTGATCATCGTCGCCTCGGTCTCCGCGATCTTCGGCCTGGGTTCACCCAACGAATACAAGGCCGCCGTCTGCACCCTGCGCAAGGGCGAGGAGATCGACCGCCAGGAGTTCCTGCGCATCCTCGCCGACCTGCAATACACCCGCAGCGACTACGACCTGAAGCGCGGTAGCTACCGCGTGCGCGGCGACGTAATCGAGTTGCACCCGGCTGCCGAGGAGTTCGCTTACCGCGTGGAGCTATTTGGCGATGAGATCGAAGGCCTGCAGTTCATCGACCCGCTGACCGGCGAGCTGCTTGCCGATGAAGACGAGCTGATGGTCTTCCCGGCCGTGCATTACGTCATGCCCGAAGATCGGCTCGAAGCGGCGGTCCAGGGGATCCGCAATGAACTAGCCACACAAACCACGCACCTGCGCAGCCAGGGCAAGCTGCTCGAAGCCCAGCGCCTCGAAGCACGCACCAAGTACGACCTGGAAATGATCGAGGAGGTCGGCTACTGCTCCGGGGTCGAGAACTACTCGCGTTTCTTCGACAACCGCCCCGCCGGGTCTCGGCCGTTCTGCCTGTTCGATTACTTCCCCAAAGACGACTGGCTGATGATCATCGACGAGAGCCACGTCACCATCCCGCAGCTCAGCGCCATGTTCAACGGCGACCAGCGGCGCAAGGAAACGCTGGTCGACTTCGGCTTCCGCCTGCCCTCGGCGATGGACAACCGGCCGCTGAAGTTCGAGGAGATCGAGGAGCTCTGGCCTCAGGTCGTCTTCGTCTCCGCGACCCCGGGCAAGTACGAATTGGAAAAATGCGAGGGTGACGTCGTCGAGCAGATCATCCGCCCCACCGGCCTGCTGGACCCGGTCATCGAGGTCATCCCCGCGCAGGGCCAGGTGCCCGACCTGCTGGAGCGCGCCAAGGAGCGAGCCAAGAGCGGCGAACGCACGCTGGTCACGACGCTGACCAAGCGCCTGGCGGAGGATTTGGCCAGCTACCTGGAGGCCGAGGGGCTGAGCTGCCGGTACCTGCACAGCGACATCGAGACGCTGGACCGCGTGCAGATCCTGCGCGAGCTGCGTGAAGGCGAGTTCGACGTATTGGTCGGGGTGAACCTGCTTAGAGAAGGGCTCGACCTGCCGGAGGTCTCGCTGGTCGCGATCATGGATGCGGACAAGACCGGCTTCCTGCGCAGTGAGACGAGCCTGGTCCAGCAGATCGGTCGGGCGGCGCGTAACGTTAACGCCCTTGTCATCCTCTACGGTGACCAGGTCAGCCCGGCGATGCAGTCGGCCATCGACGAGACCAACCGCCGCCGTGAGAAGCAGATCGCCTTCAACGAGCAGCACAACATCGAGCCGGAGACGGTGAAGAAAGCGATCCGGATGGGCCTGGAGATGGAGCTGCGAGCCCGCAAGACCGCGCGGGAGGCGCTCGCCGGCCAGGCCGAGGACGGGGACATGGTCTACGACAAGGCCGAGCTTCTCAGCGAGATGGAAGGCCAGATGCTCGAGGCCGCCAAGGCGCTGGAGTTCGAGAAGGCCGCGCAACTGCGCGACAAGATCAAGCAGCTCAAGGCCGCCCCGGACCTGAGCCCCTTAGGCAAGAAGATCGGCGTCAGCCGCCCCGACAAACCCAAGCCCGGCACCCCCGGCCGAAAGGTGATCAAGAAAAAGAAGAACTGGAAGCCGGCGTAAAGCTCAACAACTGAACATAGAATTCACATGGACACTCTGCCCGGGTCCGTACCATCGGTCCTTCTGCTCGTTTAAGGGGCAGCTGGAATTCGAGAGCGATACTTTGCCTCCGGGACGGATTCGTTACAATAGGCAGCCTGACAAGGAACACCCCCCGGCAGCACGGGCTTCTCCGGAATCTCCGACGCCCCCACCGTGAGTTGATCTGATATGGAAAATAGACGCCCCCGATCCAACCGACCATTCAGATCCAACCGCCCCGTGCGTGGTGGCGGCGGCCCGCCGCGCGGCCGAGGCGGCCCGGGCGGACGCGGTGGCGGTCGAAAACCACCCCCGCCGCCGATGCTGTTGGGTGAGCCCTCGCCTTCACTGGCCAAGATCAACACGATGAACATGGCCAAGCTGACCGAGAAGATCGCCCAGATCGAAGAGGAGCAGACGCGCGTGGGCGCGAAACTGTCTCGTCTGGAGCAGGTCGATCCCCTGCCCGAGCCGAAGATCAAAGAGCTCAAGGACCTGCTCGTGCGCCTGGCGGCGCTCAAGGAGGCGGCCGAGACGCGCCTCGCGGGCAAGGCCCAGCGTAAGGCGGCACGCGAACAGCGCGGGATGTAGGCCTAGCGGTTTACTGTGCGACCGGGGGTCCAGGTCGTTTATTAACGGCCGATCTGCGCATCTCTGAACATCAAACACAGACGCTGCCACGCGCCCACACATCGCTCTAAGGCCGATCTGTTGATCGTCCCGCTGTCGCGAACCCGGGACTCGGCATTATCAAACATGCGACAGCGATCACTGCTACATTATGTCCACGCCAGACGGCTGGAAAGCGCAGGAAACGGCAGCCTTCCGATCCGTGCTGGTTCACTTGTGTGGCGGGTCTGAGCCCCGGATGTGGGGCGCTATAAGGGGATTCCCGTGTCTCAGTTCATCGAAGCTTGCACGCAGAGCCCGGTCAACCTGGTGTTATCCGTGTTGCTTGTGTTGATCACGCTGTACTGGTTCGTCGTGATCCTCGGCGCGGTCGGGCTGGACAGCCTGGACTTCGACCTGGACCTGGACGGCGAGCCGGACATCGACGTGGACCTGGACCTGGATACAGACGGCGGGCTGCTGCACGCCGGAGTAGGCACCGCGATCATGAAGTTCCTGCACATCGGGACCGTGCCGCTGCTGATCCTGCTGTCCGTGTTCGTGCTGACGCTCTGGGCGATCGGCGTGATCAGCTACCGCTGGATCGGGGACTGGGGCATCTTCCTGCAACTGCTGATGGTCGTGCCCTTCGCGCTTGGCGCGGTGCTGCTGACCAAGCTGATCACGGCGCCCGTGAGTGTTGTGTTCCAGAAGATGCAGGAGCAGGAGGAGGCCGAGCAGCACGTCAACCTGATCGGGCAACGATGCGTCGTTGTCTCGCTGACGGCGGACCACAAGCACGGGCAGGTCGAGGTGCAGACCGACGGGGCCCCGCTGCGGCTGAACGTCGTGACCAACGACGCGGCGGCGGTGCTGAATAAAGGTGATGAAGCGGTGCTCGTTGAGAAGGACGACACCCAAAGCGTTTATACGATTCGAGGTTTTTGACATTCTTGCGGGAGGCCGATCATGACTAGTCCACTGCTTTCTCTGGCAGCCATCGACCCGACAACGATCATGACTATCGTCGTCGTCGTGGTGTTTCTCTTTGTGCTCCTACTGGGCGCGCTTGGTGTGATCGCCAAGTTCTACGTCAAGGTCGAGCAAGGCACGGCCCTGGTGCGTACGGGCATCGGCAAGACCCGCGTCTCGTTCTCGGGCATGGTCGTCGTCCCGGTGATGCACCGCAAGGAGTTCATGGACATCTCCGTCAAGCGGATCGAGATCTACCGCCACGGCAGCGAGGGTTTGAACTGCCGGGACAACGTGCGGGCGGATATCAAGGTCGCCTTCTTCGTCCGGGTCAACAACGTCTCGAACGACGTGCTGCAGGTCGCCCAGTCGATCGGCTGCCGGCGTGCATCGAACAAGGAAGCCCTGGTCGAGCTGTTCGACGCGAAGTTCTCCGAGGCTTTGAAGACGGTCGGCAAGGCTTTCGACTTCACCGAGCTGTACACCGAGCGTGAGCGGTTCAAGAACGAGATCCTCGCCCACATCGGCACGGACTTGAACGGCTACGTCCTCGACGACGCGGCGATCGACTACCTCGAACAGACCGAGCTGAACAAGCTCGACCCGAACAACATCCTCGACGCCGAGGGTATCAAGAAGATCACCGACCTCACGGCCCACGAAGCCGTGCTTGCCAACGACATCACCCGCGAGAAGGAAAAGACGATCAAGAAGCAGGACGTCGAGGCCCGCGAGGCGATCCTAGAGCTCGAACGCCAGCAGGTCGATGCCGAATCCAAGCAGGCCCGAGAGATCGCGACGGTCCGGGCGCGCGAAGAGGCGGAAGCCAAGAAGGTCGAGGAAGAGGAACGCTTCAAGTCGGAGAAGGCCCGCATCGCTACCGAGGAAGAATTGGGCGTCGCCGAAGAGAACAAGCTGCGGCAGATCCTTGTCGCCGAGCGTGCCAAGCAACGGACCGACGCGGTCGAGACCGAACGCGTAGCCCGTGAGAAGGGTCTGGAAGAAACCGAGCGCGAGCGGGTCGTGGAGCTTGCACAGATCGAGAAGGAAAAGGCGCTCGAAGTTGAACGCAAGAAGATCCAGGACGTGATCCGCGAACGTGTCGTGGTCGAGCGTGCTGTGGTGGAAGAGCAGCAGAACATCCTGGATACCGAAGAGATCAAGACCGCCGAGCGCGCCAAGACGGTGCAGGTCACCCAGGCGTCGGCCGTGGCGGAAGAAGACAAGATCAAGGAAGTCAAGAAGGCCGAGGCGGGCAAGCTGGCGAGCCAGTTCGAGGCGGACGAGATCCTGATCGAGGCCGAGGCCCAGCGTCAGGCGGCCGAGAAGCAGGCGATGGCGAAGATGAAGCTGGCCGAGGCGCGTCAGGCGGAGGTCGCGGCGGACGGGCTGGCGGAAGCGGAAGTGATGGACGCCAAGGCCGGGGCCGTCGAGAAGTACGGCATCGCAGAGGCCGAGGTCATCCAGAAGAAGCTCACCGCCGAGGCCGAGGGCGACCGCGCCAAGGCCGAAGCGATCCGGGACAAGGGCAGCGCCGAGGCGCAGGTCATGGCCGAGAAGTATTCCGCGGAAGCCGACGGCGTCGCCGCCAAGGCCGATGCGATGAAGAAGCTCGACGGCGTGGGCAAGGAGCACGAAGAGTTCAAGCTCAAGCTCGACAAGGACCTGCAGGTCGAACTCAAGCAGATCGACATCCACAAGGACATCGCCGCGGAGCAGGCGGTTGTGCTCGGCGAAGCGCTCAAGAGCGCCAACATCGACATCGTCGGCGGCGAGAACGAGTTCTTCGACACCATCATCAACGCGATCACTCGCGGCAAGCAGGTGGACCGGTTCGTCAACAACTCGGACCACCTCTCGGACCTGTCCAGCGCCCTGCTGAACGGTGACGGCAACGGCTCGTCGCTCGCCAGCCGGATCTCGGGCCTGGTCAGCCGGTTCGACATCGACAGCGAAGACGTGAAGAACCTGAGCATCGCGGCGCTGATCGGGAAGATGATCGCCGAGTCCAGCGACGATGGGCTAATCCATGAGCTGAAGAACCTGCTGAGCCTGTCGAACGCGGCGGGCTACTCGGACAAGAAGCTCTCTTCGCTGGGCGTGAAGAGCCTGTCGTAACATCGAGGCTGTAAGTATGTTCGGATGCGCCGCCCGCCGTAGCAGCGGGTGTGCGCAGGACCCGATGGACGTAACGCTCTCCCGGTGATCAACGGAATGCGATAACGCGATGTCTGAGCAAGGCAACCCGCCAACCCAACCCCCCGCCGAGACGCCGCCCCAGGATCAGATCGATCAGGGCGCGTACGAGGTGATCCGTAACCGGCTCAACGCCCACGGCAAGGAGCTACGAACCCGGCTCGACAAGCTCAACGCCCACCGCAAGGAGGTGTTCGGCTCGATCGACTTCAAGCTCACCGGGACGGACCGGATCACCACGCCGAACAACTGCATCCCCCGGGATATCGTCGCGGTCGGCGGGCGTTTCCTCATGGGCTTCAACGTCCACTTCGGGCTCAAGACCCATGTCGACCTGGGCGACGTGTTCGCGGTCTACCGGTTCGGCGAGGGTTCGTTCCACGAAGAGGACCTGTCGCTGCTGGATAACGCCGACTTCCGCAAGGACTTCATCGACCTGTTCCGCTTCTACAAGAACGCTGAGTTCGCCAAGTTCTTCAGGCGGGGCCCGCACCTGTATATGAAGTTCCACGTCGGGCGGGACGTCGACGACTTCAAGGCCTTCAAGTGGATGATCGACGGTGAGAAGCTCAGCTACTTGGGCAACCGCTCGGACCACGAGGTCCGCTACCCCGACCAGCACGACTTCACCTGGCAGCGCGCCACACGCGACATGCAGACCCAGGGCGCGTTCCCCCACTACTCGATCGAGGACCTGGTCTTCGTCGAGACCACCGGCGGCGACCTGACCATCAAGGTCGAGAACAACACCGACAGCGGCGAGGGCCTCTACGCCGAGCCGGTCGACAATCCCGACCAGGCCTTGGACGATGCGATCATCTACTACGCCATCCACGGCCACCTCGTCCTGCTGCGCATCCGGCCGTACCAGGAAGATGACTACCGCTACTTCATCTTCAACACCAAGCTGCAAGAGGTCATCCGCGAAGACAGCATCGGCGAGGCCTGCGTGCTGCTGCCGGAGGACCACGGCCTGGCGTTTACGCGCGGCTACTACCTCGCCTCCGGCAAGCACCAGCACTTCCCCGGCATCCCCGAGGACCTGGTCTACGAACGAAAGATCATCGCGCCCAACGGTGAAGACTTCGCGTTCGTCTTCTACCACCGCCGGCAAGGCGTCTACGTCATCCTCCCCTACAACCTGATCGACCAGGCCGTCGACACACCCATCACGGCGAACGGCTACGCGTTCTTCGGGGACGGGCAGGTCGTGTTCTTCAAATCGCCCGACGATGCCGAGCCGCAGAAGCACCACGCGGTCCAGGTCTGGCAGACGCCGTTCGTCAGCCCGGACCACGTCACCCACACCGAGAACGAGTCCTACCTCTTCAAGGTCGGCAACCGCGACATCGTCCGCGGCATGGCCGAGTGCGTGAAGGTGCTGGACCTTGTTAACCGCGAGGAGCTCTACGCCCAGCTGTACTTGGACCTGGTCAAATCGACGTCCGACCTGCTGGATACCTACTTCTGGCTGGAGCACGCGGAGGCGTCTCAGATCGCGGAGCCATTGCAGGAAATCAAGCGGGCGGCGCAGGCGGCGGTCGGTGAATACGAGAAGGTCACACGGATCCGAAAAGCGACCGAGCGGCAGGTCGGCGAGGTCACGCGAGAGGTCGACGAACTGGTCAACGCCAACGCGGCCCGCATCTACGACAACATCCTCGTCTTTGTCGAAGCGCTCGCCGGGTTGCGCGAATTGCGCGGGCGGATCATCGCGCTGCGTGAACTCCGCTACATCGACCCGGACCACGTGGACCAGCTCGAGCAGGAGGTCAAGGAGCAGACCGAGTCGCTCTCGCAGCGGTGCGTGCAGTACCTGCTGGACGACAAGTCGCTGGACCCCTACCGCCGGTCTGCCGAGGCGCACGAAGGCCGGATCGACGCGCTGACCAAGGCCGCGGACGCCAAGGCCCTGAGTGAAGACGTGCAGAAGGGATCGGACGAACTCGAGATGCTGATCGAGATCGTCAGCAACCTGCAGATCGACGACGCGACCCAGCGCACCGAGATCATCGACCGCATCTCCGAGATCTTCAGCCGGCTTAACGCGACCCGGTCCCGTCTTCGCAACAAGCAACAGGAGCTGGGACGCACCGAAGGGATCGCCGAGTTCAACAGCCAGCTGAAGCTGCTGAACCAGACGGTGGTCAACTACCTGGACATGTCGGACGACCCGGAGAAGACCGAGCAGTTCCTGACCAAGGTGATGCTCCAGGTCGAGGGGCTGGAAGGCCGGTTCGCTGAGTACGACGACTTTGTGCTCGAGCTGACGGAGAAGCGCGAGGAAATATACACCGCGTTCGAGAACCGCAAGCTCCAGCTTATCGAAAAGCGGAACAAGCGGGCGGAGGCCCTGGGTCAGGCGGCGGACCGCATCCTGCAGAGCGTGCAGTCGCGCGTGCAGGCGATGGAGCAGGTCACCGAGATCCACAGCTACTTCGCAAGCGACCTGCTGATCGACAAGGTCCGCGACATCATCGCCGACCTCACGGTGCTGGAAGACACGGTCCGGGTCGATGATATCCAGTCGCGCCTGAAGACCATCCGCGAGGACGCCGTCCGACAGCTCAAGGATCGCCAGGACCTCCAGGCCGACGGCAAGAACACCATCCGCTTCGGCCGGCACGTCTTCTCGGTCAACAACCAGGCCATCGACCTGACCACAATCGTGCGCGACGACACGATGCACCTGCACCTGACGGGTACGCAGTTCTTCGAATCGATCGACGACCCACGGCTCGAAGCGACGCGCGACGCCTGGCCGCAGGAAGTGGTCTCCGAAGACGCCACGGTCTACCGGGCGGAGTATCTCGCCTACCTGCTGCTTAATGAGCTACTCGAAGGCGATCCGGACGACCCCCGGAAGCTGCTCAGCGCCGACGAAGACGTCATGCTGGAGCACGTCCGCCAGTTCATGGGCCCGCGCTATCACGAGGGCTACACCAAGGGCGTGCATGACGCAGACGCCGCGGCGATCCTCCGCGCCCTGCTGGAGATGCACACGTCGATCGACCTGCTGAGGTACCGCAGCAACGCGCGGGCGCTAGCTAATCTGTGGTGGAAGACGCTCGATGATGAGCAGACCCGCTCGCTGATCGCCCACCGGCTCAGCGGTTTCGGCACGATCGGAAAGGTGTTCCCCGACGCCACCGAGCAGCAGGTCTACATCACTGAGCTGAAAGATTACATCGCCGGCTACGCCGACCAGCACGACCTACTCGATAGCGCGCTGGCCGAGGAAGCGGGCGAGTACCTGTTCTTCGAGCTGACCAACGGCAGCGCGTCGAACGGCATGATCGTCAGCCCGGAGGCCTCCGAGCTTTCCACCGCCTTCCACGAGCACCTGCGGCAGGAGCGTTCGGTGCGCAAGTTCCAGGCGTCCGCGGATGCGCTGGACGAATCGCCCTTCGCCCGGTTCAGCCTGGCGTACGACTGGGCCAAGGCGTTCCTCGACGCGCACACAGACTTCGACCCCGATGTGTACGGTCACTATCTCTATGAGTTCGCCCTGCTGCTGTTCGATAGCGACTCGGCCAAGCAGCGCGTCCACCCGGCGGTCGTCCGTCGAGAGCTCACCGGGCTGATCGGCGCGCACCCGCTGATCCGGGACGGCAAGTACACACTCACCTACAACACCTTCATCACAAGGCTGAATCATTACTTCTCGGTGAAGGCGCCGCGCTATGAAACCTATTCCGGCATCAAGCACCGGGTCCTGGAAGAAGCGCGCGACGAGATGCGGATCGAGGAGTTCAAGCCGAAGGTGCTGACGTCGTTCGTGCGGAACAAGCTGATCGACAAGGTCTTCCTGCCGCTGATCGGCGACAACCTCGCCAAGCAGATGGGCACCGCCGGGGCCGACACGCGCACCGACCGCATGGGCCTGCTGCTGCTGATCTCGCCGCCGGGCTACGGCAAGACGACCCTCATGGAGTACATCGCCAACCGCCTCGGCGTTGTCTTCATGAAGATCAACGGCCCGGCGATCGGGCACACGGTCACCTCGATCGATCCTTCCGAGGCGACCAACGCCGCCGCCCGTGAGGAGCTCGAGAAACTCAACCTCGCCTTCGAGATGGGCGACAACGTCGTGATCTACGTCGACGATATCCAGCACACCAGCAGCGAGTTCCTCCAGAAGTTCATCAGCCTCTGCGATGCGCAGCGACGGATCGAGGGCGTCTACAAGGGCAAGACCCGCACCTACGACTTCCGCGGTCGGAAGATCGCGGTCGTGATGGCAGGCAATCCCTACACCGAATCCGGCGAACGCTTCAAGATCCCCGACATGCTCGCCAACCGGGCCGACACCTACAACCTCGGCGACATCATCGGCGACCACGGCGACGCGTTCCGCCAGTCGTACCTCGAGAACTGCCTGACCTCGAACCCGACGCTCAATCCCCTCGCCTCACGCAGCCAGCAGGACATCTACGGCATCATCAAGATCGCCGAGACCGACAGCCGGGAAGGCGTGGAGCTGCAAGGCAACTACAGCCGGGAGGACGTGGACGAGATGGTCACCGTGGTCAAGAAGCTGATCACCGTGCGCGACGTGATCCTGCGCGTTAACGAGCAGTACATCGCCTCGGCCGGCCAGGAGGATCAGTACCGGACCGAGCCGGCGTTCCAGCTGCAGGGTTCGTACCGCAACATGAACCGCATCGCCGAGAAGATCGTCCCGGTGATGAACGACGATGAGCTGCAGACGCTGATCATGGCCAGCTACGAGCAGGACGCCCAGACGCTGACGACCGGCGCGGAGGCCAACCTGCTGAAGTTCCGCGAGATGATGGGCTGGCTGACGGAAGAAGAAGCGAAGCGCTGGGAGGACATCAAGCGGACCTTCCAGCGGAACAACGCGGTGCAGTCGTTGGGCGGCGACGAGCGGACGGCCGCGGTGCTCTCCCAGATGGCGGGTTTGAACCAGAACCTCGGCGACATCAAGGGCGCGCTCACCGACGGCCTGTCGTCATTGAATACAAACGGCAAGGGCGCATCAACCAGCGAGCCCCTGCGTGTCGAGCTTGGCCCGCTGGCCGAGCAGATGGCGGGGTTTGCGGATCGCCTGGCGGGGATCGGTGATGCGCTGCAATCGGCGCTGCAGCAGCAGGCGTCGGCCCAGACCACCACCGCGCCGGCGTCGATGGAAGCCAAACTCGACGAAACGACGCTGCAGGCCATCCGCGACCTGACGCAGAAGCTCGGGGGGCAGATGGCTGGTGCGACGGCTACGACCGACAGCGGCCCTGCGCCACAGGCGGAGCCCTCCGGCCAAGAAGCCGATCAGAGCGGAGCCGGGGGCCAGCCGGTTGAGGTCCGCGTGGTCAACAAGATCCCGGCGACGTTCCTGTACGTGATGAAAGAGCAATTCGAGTTGATGAAGTCCTGGATGGAGCCGCTGACCCGTATCACCGCGGATCAGGACGACCAGCTCAAGCATATGCGTAGCTCCATCGAGGAAATCGTCGGCCGATACGACGATATGATCCAGCGGCTGGAGAAAAATCAGGGCCCGTCCGGTGACTAAGCCGATGCGGTAAAGTAGACTGTCAACCTGACCCACTCTTGCAGAGGAACCCGATCATGTTCAAAGCCATTGGCCGATACGTCCGAGCCCTCGGTTACCTCGTGACCGGCCGCATCGACGCGGCTCGCCAATCCCTGTCGGCGAGCCCGCACGTGGTCAACGCCACCTACGACCAGATCATCAGCGACAAGAAGAAGTCGATCCAGCAGTACAAGGACGCCATCGCCCGGCTGATCGTGCAGCACGAAGCCAAGATGAGCAAGATCAAGTCAGAGACCGAGGCGATCAACAACTTCGAGCAGCTCAAGGAAGGCGCCGCCGCCAAGGCGCGCATGACGGTTGAGCAGATGAAGTCCACCGGCGCATCGCTCGAGCAGATCAAGGCCAGCGAGGATTATCAGAAGTGCATGCTCGCGTTCCAGGACTTCAAGTCGAAGGTCGATGAGAAGACGCCCCGGATCGCGGAGCTTGAAGACGAGGTCGGGGAAATGGACTCGACCATCGCCGGGCACAAGATCCAGCTGACGGAGATGCTCCGGGAGGTCGAGAACCTACGCAGCGAACGTGCCGAGGCCGTGGCGGAGATCATCACCGCCAAGGAGCAGGCGGAGCTGAACGACATGCTGGCCGGGATCAGCAAGGACCGCACGTCCCGCGAGCTTGCCGACATGCGGCAGCTGCGTGAAGAGATGAAGGCCAAGGCCCGTGTGTCCAAGGAGCTTGCCGGGACCGACACCAAGGCGCAGGAAGCGGAGTTCATCCGCTACGCCCAGCAGAGCAAGACGACCGACGAGTTCGACGCGCTGATCGGCCTGGCGGAGCAGGCGGACACGGCGGGACATGATGCACCCGATAGCGAGCCGAAGCTGCCGGAGTAATCCAACTCGGCGTAGCGATGGTGAACTCACAACGCGAATTAAATGACACGCTTCGGTGTCACCACGGCTAAACCATGACTGCCACGCCCCCCAAGCACACCTTCTTCACTGAGTTTGCCCGGATCATCAACGCCGGGCAGTCGCGCAGCGTGTTGCTGGCCGGGGAGGTGCACGACCTTTTCTACCTGCCCGAGAGCGATAGCTACGTCCCGCTGGTGCCGTACCTGTGCCGGCGGTGCTCCGTGGACGGGGTGATCGTGCTGGTGTACGAGTTGAACGGGCCGATCCGTTGTGTGAACAGCGCAGACCGCAAGACGCTGAAGGACGCGTGGGTCCGCTGGAAGACCGGGCAATCGCTTGACCAGCTCATCCTCCAATCGCTGTCGGATGAATCGGCACAGGCTCGACGAGAATCGCTCGAAGAGCAGTTCGACCGCCTGATCGACGAGGCGACTGGTCGGCCGACGGCGGCGCTGGAAGTGTTGCGCCAGCTGACCGCCTGCTCGCGCGCCCAGCCGAGTCTCGGCGGCAAGCGGTTCAGGCTGATGATCGTGATCGAGGCGGCGGACATGCTCCTGCCGGCGGGCGACGGCGACATCACACGGCTCTCGGCCAGCGACCGCCAACGCGTCGCGATCTGCCAGGACTGGTTCGGCGACCCCGCGTTCATGGACGGCGGCGACAGCGTCGTGATCCTCGCTGAATCACGGAGTTCGATCCACCCGCGCGTCGTGAACCTGCCGCAGATGCTGAGCGTGGAGGTGCCCGCGCCGGACCGGGAGGACCGCCGATTCTTCATTGATAGCTTTACCAGTTCGCGCAAGGTCCGGATGTCGGTGTCGGCCGACGAGCTTGCCGACCTGTCCGCCGGGCTGACGATCCACGCGCTAAGGCAGATGCTGCTGGGCGCGGCGCACTCGGACGAAAGCATCACGCCCGATTCGGTGGTCGACCTGGTAGAACGGCACATCATCGCGACATTGGGTGAGGGGGTGGTCGAGTTCAAAAAGCCGACGCACGGCCTGGACGATGTGATCGGTTACAGCCAACTGTGCGCGTTTCTTGAAGACGAGTTTATCCCCCGGCTCAAGTCGTCGGGTGAAGATGCGCTGCCGGGCGCGGCGGTGGCCGGGCCGATCGGTTCGGGCAAGACGTTTATCTTCGAGGCCGTCGCCGGGGCGCTGGGGCTGCCCGTGCTGGTGCTGAAGAACATCCGCAGCCAGTACTTCGGCCAGACGGACGTTATCTTCGAGAAGCTGCAGCGCGTGCTCGAAGCGCTGGGCAAGGTGATCCTGTTTGTGGATGAAGCGGACACGCAGTTCGGGCGCGTTGATGAGAACGCCCACGCCACGGAGCGCCGGCTGACCGGGAAGATCCAGGCCCTGATGAGCGACACGAAACTGCGCGGCCGGGTCGTCTGGCTGCTGATGACCGCGCGGATCGAGGGTTTGAGCCCGGATATCAGAAGGCCCGGGCGGGTCGGTGATCTGATCATCCCCGTGCTCGATCCTGAGCCGGGCAGCGATGATTGCAAAGCGTTTACGCGCTGGGTCGCTTCGGCTGTGATCGATGAGCCGGATGATGCGCTGCTGCTGGAGATGGAGGGGCTGACACGGGGCTACTCCGCCGCCGCTTATGCTGCGCTTCGTTCGCTGCTCAAGGCGAAGGCCGCCTCCGGGGCAGAGCCGAACGCGGAGATGATCCGGAAGGTGGTCGCGGACGTGATCCCCGCCGACATCGGGCCGGCCCGGCGTTACCAGGCGCTGCAGGCGATGCTCAACTGCACGCGTCGGTCGCTGCTGCCGGTCGAACACTTCGACGACACGATCCGCCAGCAGTGGCGCAGCGAGGCCGACGAGCTGCGGAAGCGGATTTAACCCTGCCCTGATCTAGACTTACGCGCATAAAAAAGCGTGCCGAAGCACGCTTAAATGACCCCTACGGGATTTGAACCCGTGTTACCAGGATGAAAACCTGGTGTCCTAGACCAGACTAGACGAAGGGGCCGTGGCCTGTCGCCTCTTGGCGATCGATGGGGCATTCTAACGAATGTCGCGGGGCTGGCAAGCTGTAGGCGGGCTGGGGCGAGGTGGGGGCAGGTCCGATAAGACGGGGCGTCCGGATAGGCCTATCCTTAATAGTGAGTAGCCCCTTCGGACCGGCCAATTTCGGCCAGTTCGCGTGGCTGGTGGCCGATGGTGATATGTGGTTTCAGTGGCTTGGATGCGTTACCATAGTCGGCTCTTTGGATCATTTGGGTGGATCGTTGTTCAACGCTTCTTAGGACCGTAGCCCCTTGCTGACACTTACCGCTTTAAACGGCCAGGACAAAGGCCGCGCCTTTCAACTCACCGGCGAAAAGCCCGAGTTGGTCGGGCGACAAGCACAGGTGATCAAGCTCACCGACGCCCAGACCTCGCGCAAACACGCCGAGGTGCTGTTGCAGAACAATACCTGGCTGATCCGCGACCTCGGCTCGACCAACGGCACCTGGGTCAACGGACAGAAGATCAGCCACATCACTGAACTGGAAGCCGGCGACCGGATCGTCATGGGCCGGCACCAGTTCCGTGTTACCTCCATCGACGCCCTACCCTCCCCCACCCCGCAGCCCAAAGCCCCGGCACCCGAGCCGATGATCGGCAACGAAGAACTCGCCGACATGGGCGTGGACCTGTCCGAAAGCCTGTCGGCCGACATCCTCGAAGAAGACGGCGATCTGCCCGAAGTCACCGACGACGCCCTGGTCGATCTCGACGACGAGCTAGGCGGCGACCAAGCACCCGACAAACCTGCCGCCAAGGCACCTCCCCCGACCCAGGCCGCGGAGGACGACGGCATCATCGACCTGGATGCGCTTCTTGGTGATGACCTGCCGGCCGCCCCGGATGAACCGGCCTCCGAAGCGATCCCAGAGCTTGATGATTTGCCCGAACCTGTCACGGAGTCGCCTGCGGAGCCGCCCGTTGAAGATGTCGTTGATGAAGCGCCGCCTGCCGAACCCGAGACGCAGCCCAAGCCGGAAGCGGAGCCCGAGATCGAACTCACGCAGGCTGAGCCGCCGCCTGTCGAGCAGCCGCCGCTGGTAGAAGACGTGGTGGCTGAAGCTGAGGTTGAGGCTGAGCCAGAGCCGGACATCGAGCTGCCAGAAGCCGAGCCCCCAACTGAATCCGCACTCCCGGACGACGTCATCGACCTGGACGCCATCCTTGGCGATGCGCCCGTGTCATCGGAAGAGCCAGCCGTCGAAGAGACGCCGGACGTCGAGCCAACTACGGAACCGCCTGCCCCGGAAACCCCGGAATCCCCGGATTCCCCGGATTCCCCGGCCGCCGATGTCGACGACGGGATGATCGACAAGGACGCCATGGTGCTCGAGCAAGCCACCGCGCTGCCCGAGATCGAACTGCCCGGCGCGGAATCCGTTGCTGATGATGAGCCGGACCAGCAGCCAGAGGAAACGCCTGAAGAACCGGACGTACCGGACGTACCGGATGTGCCGGAGGTCGCGGAAGACGCCGCGCCCCCGATAGTCGAGGAACAGCCTGACGAGCCCGAAGCATCTGAGCCCGTGGTGACTTCTGACAAGGTACCTCTTGACGAAGAGGAAGCGGTCAGCCCCATTCTGTCAGACGATTCGCTTTCCGAGTTCATGGATGAGCTAGCCGATGACGTGGTCGCGCCCGCCAAACCGGGCGACGAGGCCATGGATGAGTTCGACCAGCTGATGGAAGACTCGTCTGCAGAGGCATCAGACCAGCCGCCGGTTGTCAGCGTCGAGGTGGATGAAGACGACAGCGACGAAGATGAGACGCCCGAGGCGGCAGGCGTCGCCGCGGCGGTGGAGCAGTTCGACGACGATGATTCGCAGGACACGGCCGGCGAGATCACCGGTGATGATCAAGCGCTGTTGATGTCGGCTGAGGAACAGACCGAGGCGGTGAAGGGATACCGCCGTTCGAAGCTGCTGACGCTGGTGGTCTTGATCGTGTCGATCGGTGCCGTGGCTGCGGGGGCCTACTTCGGCTACGACTACTTCGTCAAACAATCGAGCAAGTCGAGCAACCCCGGTACCAAGCCCGCCCTGCCCAAAGCCGATCCGGAAGTCACCCAGGCGGACGAGCAGCCGACCGAAACTGTCGAACCCGAGCCCGCCGTCCCGGCTGACCCACAACCGGTTGATGACCATGCCTCAGCAGACTCGGACACGATGAAGCCTCCCCCCGCGGAGCCGGAACCCGACCCGGTTTTGCCGGACGAGGACACAGAGGTAGCAGTTGCGGATACCACCACGAACACCGACGCCCCGGCCCTAACCGAGGGTGACGTGCCAAGCCTGCATCAGCCATATCATGATGTGAAACCCGCCGAAGCGGACCCGCCGATCGCCGATCCTTTCGAGGATGTTCAGACCGCGACGATTGAGCCGGGTGTGGCGACACCCGTGATCGAGTCGCCGACGGATACACCGGACGCCCCGGATGTCCCGGACACTGTTGTCGTGACCGAAGTCCCGGACACACCGCTTGCCATGGCGACCGACGACAGCGCCGACGAGGTGATTGCCGAATCACCCACCATAGACTCGGCTGAACCAGTCGTACCCACAGAGCCGAACGAACCCGCCGCCACGGCAAAGGTGGGCGAGAGTTCGGATGATGTCACGGGTGATGCCGAGGAGGACCTGGCGCTGCTCGACCAAGCCGTGGAAGCCAGCCGGCAAGCAGACGACCAAGCCGCGCAATTCGCAGACGCCAGGCGGCTGGTCTACGTCGTGGATGCGTCGGGCTCGCTGGTCGACAGCTTCCCTTATGTGCTGAGAGAGCTGGACCTGGCGATCACCGACCTGCCGGACGGCGACGCGTTCACGGTAGTCTTCTTCGGGGCGGACGGTGTGATCGAGGTGCCGCCGGCCGGGTTGCGCTGGTCGAACGAAGCAAACAAACAGCAGATGAGCGACTGGCTGGTGCCCGACAAGGGCAACGTCACCGCCTGGGGGCGCGGCGATGTGATCCAGGCGCTGCAGAAAGCGATCGGCTATCAACCCACGGAGATGATCATCCTCTCCGACAACCTGATCGGCGGGCGGGTCACGGAACAGCAGGCGGTGGACGTGCTCGATAAGATCGGCGAAATGGTCGGTGAAGACGTCGAAAAGATCCACGTCATCCAGTTCTTCAACCGTGACCAACAACAGGTCCTCAAGCGGATCGCCGAGCGGTTCAACGGCACGTACAGCCTGATCATCAACTCTCCCAGCTCCTCGGCGCAGACGCCGACGGAAGACTACCTATCGATCCCATAAGCGAACCGGTCGCGCAGACGGCACCAGGGCAAGATGATCTCGCAGCATGGTGTTGTGCAGCTGTGTTGTTTGGGATCAGTCGTAACGGAAGACGCCCTTGCGCCACGCGTAGACGAAGGCGATCAGGGTCGTGAGTACGAAGAAGAGCATCCGGGCCAGGAACAGAGGCGCCAGCGCGTCGCCCTCGCTGCCGGCCAGGCTCGGGAACGTGACCGCCCAGGGGTAGAGGAAGACGATCTCGACGTCGAACAGCAGGAAGGTCATGGCCACGACGTAGAACCGGACGTTGAACCGGCGTCGTGCGTTGCCGATCGGGTTCATCCCGGACTCGTAGGCGATGCCCTTGACCTCGCCCTTCCGGCCCGGGCCGATGACCGTAGTCAGGACCAGGTTCACGACCCCGAAGACGATCGCCATCAGCAACAGCACGCCCAGCGCGGCGTACTGGTTCAGATCAGCGTCGGCCAGGATCAGACTCGGGATCAGGTCGTTCATAGGCCGGTAGTGTAGCCGCCCGGCTACGAGAGGCAAACCGGGGCCGGCCCTCCCAGCATCTGCTTTCCAGCGCTCGCGGTTTGCCCCTACAATCCCCCCATGCGGCAATACCTCGACCTGCTCCAACACGTCCTGGAAAACGGGACGGAAAAGACCGACCGGACCGGCACCGGCACACGCAGCGTGTTCGGCCACCAGATGCGGTTCGACCTGAGCCAAGAGGCCTTTCCCGTTCTGACCACCAAGAAGCTGCACCTGCGCTCCATCATCCACGAGCTGCTGTGGTTCCTGAAGGGCGACACGAATATCGCCTACCTCAAGGAGAACAACGTCCGAATCTGGGACGAGTGGGCCGACGAAAAAGGTGAGCTCGGGCCGGTCTACGGCTACCAGTGGCGCAGCTGGCCGACGCCCGACGGCGGGCACGTCGATCAGATCGCCCAGGTCATCGACCAGATAAAGCACACGCCGGACTCCCGCCGGATGATGGTCTGTGCCTGGAACGTCGGGCAGATCGATCAGATGAAGCTGCCGCCGTGCCACTGCCTGTTCCAGTTCTACGTCGCGGACGGGAAGCTGTCTTGCCAGCTCTATCAGCGGAGCGCGGACATCTTCCTGGGTGTGCCGTTTAACATCGCCAGCTACGCGCTGCTCACGATGATGGCGGCGCAGGTCACCGGCCTGAAGCCCGGCGAGTTCATCCACACGCTCGGCGACGCCCACCTCTACAGCAACCACATCGACCAGGCGCACGAGCAACTCAGCCGTGACCCGCGCCCGCTGCCGACGATGAAGATCAACCCGGCCGTCAGAGACATCTTCGGCTTTAAGTACGAAGACTTCGAGCTAGTGAACTACGATCCGCACCCGCACATCAAAGCCGTGGTGGCGGTGTGATGAACGAAACGAATCGCCCCACCGTCAATATCATCGCCGCGATGAGCGAGAACCGCGTCATCGGCAGGGACGGCGACCTGCCCTGGCGTCTGCCCGATGAGATGAAACACTTCATGCGCCTGACCACCGGGCACACGATCGTGATGGGCCGTAAGACCTTCGAGTCGATCGGCTGTAAACCGCTGCCGAATCGACGAAACATCATCATCACGAGCAATCCGGACTACGCCGCTGAAGGTATTGAAACCGCACCCAGTGTCGATGCCGCGATCGACCTCACCTCCAAACCAACCCCCGATCACCAGCCACTAACCACCGACCTCTTCATCTGCGGCGGACAACACGTTTACCGCGACGCCCTGCCGCTGGCCGACCGGCTGTATCTGACGATCGTCCACGCCGAGCTCGATGGCGACGCCCACTTCCCCGAGTTCGACAAGGCCGACTGGCGTCTGACCGATAAGGTCCGCCACGAGGCGGATGAGAAACACAGCTACGCGTTTACCTTCAAACGCTACGAGCGCTGTGTGTAGATTTATGGTTAAGATATTGACTTGACTATACATTCGCGCCAATCAATCTGATACCTTATTGGGGTAGCTACTTCTAGGGATACATACTCAGGAAGACGCCATGCGGCACCACCTGTCTTCACGAGCGATCGTCGGTTTCGCGACTGCGGCCTCGTTACTCCTCACTTCGGATACCCTCGGTGTCACCGCCGAATGGACCAACCCCGATGGGGGGGGCTGGAATGATCAGACTAACTGGTCCACCGGCCAATACCCGGATGGCCAATCGTACGAAGTCGTGCTTGGCCCGATGGGACAACCTTACACCGTCGACAACAGAAGTTCTATCGAGGTCGGGTACCTGAGCATCTCCGATCCGGCCGTGGTGCTGAAACTGGATTTCACGACCAACGGCTTGAGGGCTTACGACGGCATTACCAACCACGGCGCTATCGAGATCTCCCGAGGACAGGACCTGAGAATCGGGTCTACCTCAAACACAGTACCGAGCCACCTCATGGGGGCGGGCGTGGTACGGTTCCTGACTGAGAAGAATGGGAGCACGTCCTACGGCCAGTACTTGAGCTTTGCCGCGGCCGAAGGCACCACCGACCCACATGTCATCGGACCCGATATGACCATCCACGCTGTGGAGGGTTTCGGTAGTATGTATAGCGCCTATTCGGTGCCATTGGAGAATCAGGGGCTGTTGTGGGCCGATGGTCATCCTTTAAACATCAACCAGAACCTTACGAACACCGGAACGCTCCGTGTAAGTAACGGCGGGGAGTTGACGGCGCACTTCACCGATGGTGGGCTCGCCGGAACGCTTGACTTCGACTCCGGAGGGACCATAGCACTCGGCGGCAAATATCAAAATGCCTACACGCTGAACCAATCGGTTTATGTGCCTCCGGGGTCTCGATTCGTACTGGTAGATGATTGGACCATCACGAGTGGCCAGACTATCAGCGTTGATCAAGGCAGGTTTGACATGCATACCGATCGGCCCGGCCTCAGCGATGTCGTGTTTAATGGCGGCACATTGGGGATAGGTTACGACACTGATTGGCCGGCGCTTCAAGCGCGTATCCCGGCAAACGTATCACAGCTTCTGCTGACCAGCGATCACATCGGGTCATCTCCCAATTATTCTGGAGACCTAGATCTGGCACAGGGTAACCTCGACCTCTCTGCACTGCCCTACGAGTTCGGGCTAGAAGCGGGTACGCTACGCAACGGCATGATTCACGCCAGCCTTTCACCATCGGAGCCTTTGCTCGTGGACCGAGGCGGGTTACAAAACATGCAAGTGGCCGTTGACGTCCACATAGAAAACAACCTAACTGCAGAAGATGTCACCTTGCAAGGTGTAAGAGTTTCCGGAAACGGTACTCTTGACTTCCAGTCGTCTGTTCTGTTGGATCAAGTTGAACTGGATTGTGACTGGAATGCATATCACTATTCCGATGGGCACATCGTCGTTGTTAACGGGTTGAAGGCCGGTGGCGGGGGGCAGATCAGCCCCAGGAATCCTCTCACCTTCATAGGCAACCAGCGTGTGGACGGCTCTGGCGTTATCCAAGTGTATGGCGGGCGGGACCCTGGATGGGCCGGTAACATTTCTGTCGGGCCCGGTGTTCTAAGTGTGAGCCAAGGCGACCTGACCATCGGCGAGGGGATCAGTATTGACATTGCCTATGACAACTCAACGATCCAAGCAACCGGCCGATCACTCGTGTTTGAGGGAGACTTGATCGTAGACTATAGCTATGGCTATTCATGGGGCCTTGGTACATCTCAAATAATCGCAGATACCATCGTACACTATGGGCTGATCACCATGGATGAAATAGCCTTGGACATCACTGCCGATGCGTGGTCACTTGCCGATACCGCCGAACTTGAAGTCGACCTGGACCTTGATTGGCCTACGCTGATCGATGTCACGGGTGTTGCTGAAATCGATGGCGATCTCACCCTCACGATCGATCCAGACTGGACGCCCGCCCTCGGGGAATCGATCACCCTCATCAACGCGGTTGGCGGGATCACCGGACACTTCGATGCCGTGCAGTTGCCAGGCGGTCTGAGCCTAGACTACAGCCCGACGGCCTTGACTGTCAGCGTCAGGCAGCCCGGGGACCTCGACGGCGACGGGTTCGTCGGGTTGGGAGACCTTGACAAACTATTACAGACGTGGAATCAGAACGTCTTGGCGGGCTCGTGGGCGCACGGCGATATGACAGGTGACGGGTTTGTCGGTCTTGATGAGTTGGACCTGTTGTTGCAGAATTGGAACGCCGGCACGCCGCCGGGGGGCGTAGCTTCGTCAGACCTAGCGCCTGAGCCGTCCGCGTTGTTAATCCTTGGCAGCACGATCACGGGAGTGCTGTTACGAAGGTGCCCGGCCAGACCGATGCAGCTATCGGGGCCTTGATGGCCACTCGCCGGACACGTCCGGGTCTGTATAATGCTGCGGCCGGGCGATTAGCTCAGTTGGCTAGAGCGCTTCGTTTACACCGAAGAAGTCACTGGTTCGAGTCCAGTATCGCCCATTGCCGTGCCGCCGAGGGGGGTTCGGCCGAGAGGTCGTGGAGCATGGGTGTCATGTCGTTTTCACACGCTTCCTGATCTGAGTTAATCCGATCCCCCCGATGAGCCAACACCATGGTTGTCCTGTCGTTTCTGTTTTTTACCGCCCTTGTTGCGGTGCTGACCCTGATCCTGACCCGCAAGGACGACCACCAGACGTCGTCGGGCTACTTCCTGGGCGGGCGCAAGCTCGGCGGGATCGTCATCGCCGGGTCGCTGCTGCTGACCAACCTGTCGACCGAGCAGATGGTGGGTTTGAATGGCGCGGCGTTCAACGACGGGCTTGCGGTGATGGTGTGGGAGGTCGTGGCGGTGCTGGCGCTGGTCGCGATGGCGCTGTTCTTCCTGCCGCGGTTTCTGCGCAGCGGGATCGCCACGGTGCCGCAGTTTCTCGAATCACGATTCAACAGCACGACACGGACGATCGTGGACGTGATCTTCCTGCTGGCGTACGCGGTGATCCTCCTGCCGATCGTTCTGTATACCGGGGCGACGGGGTTGGTGGACATCATCAGCGTGCGCGAATTGATCGGCATTGAGGGCGACACGGTAGCGATTGTGGGGATGGAGCTGGACGCCGAGGCGTTAGTGCTGTGGCTGACGGTTTGGGTGGTCGGGGTGATCGGGTCGTGTTACGCGCTGTTTGGCGGGCTGCGCACGGTAGCGGTGTCCGACACGCTCAACGGGATCGGGCTGCTGATCGGCGGGCTGATGATCACGTTCTTCGGTCTCGACGCGATCAGCCGGACGCTGGGCGACGGCGGCGGGATCCTCGACGGCTGGGCCACGATGAAAGCGCACGCCGAGCCGGCCAAGACGTTTAATTCCATCGGCAGCGAGCAGACGGGCGTCCCCTTCTTCACGATCTTCACCGGGATCGCGTTATTAAACCTCTTCTACTGGACGACGAACCAGCAGATCATCCAGCGGACCTTCGGGGCCAAGAACCTCCAGGCCGGGCAGAAGGGTGTGCTGCTGTGCGGGCTGATGAAGCTGCTTGGGCCACTTTACCTCGTGCTGCCGGGCATCATGGCGTACGTGCTCTACAGTTCGGACACGGGCTTCAAGGGTGATAATGCCTACGGCACGCTGGTATCCGACGTGCTGCCGGCTTACTTGAAGGGTTTCTTCGCCGCGGTGCTGGTCGGCGCGATCCTCAGCTCGTTTAACTCGGCGCTCAACGCGACCTGCACGCTCTTCTCGCTGGGCATCTACAAGCACTTCATCAACAAACGGGCCGACGAGCGGCAGACCGTCCGGTCGGGCAAGGTCGTGGGCTGGACGATCGCCGTGGTCGCGATGCTGATCGCCCCGCTGCTGGCGCAGACCAAGAGCATCTATACGTATCTGCAGACGATGAATGCGATCTACTTCATCCCGATCTTCGCGATCGTGCTGGTCGGCATGCTCAGTAAGCGTGTGCCGGGCAAGGCGGCGAACGTGGCGCTGGTCCTTGGGCTGGTGCTGCTGCTGTCGGGCTACTTCATCCCGATCGGGTCGACCGAGCAGACTGGCACGGAGGACATCCCGGTCGCGCAGCTGCAGCAGACAATTGACGACGCTGAGGAAGGCGTGACGATCGAGCTGCTCGAAGAGGTGACGATCCAGCCGACGCGGGTGGTCACGAGCTTCCGTGATTTTGAAGGGCCGGCCCCGGAGCCCCCGGAGCCGATCACCTACGCCCGGGTCCAGAAGACCGAGGCGGTCAAGACCTTCTTTGCCCACTCGGAAGCGGACCGGGGCCTGATGCACGTATACCACTTCATGGGGCTGGTGTTTGCCGTGATGGTGGCGGTGATGCTGATGATCGGGCTGATCGCCCCGAGCCCCGAGCCCTGGGTCCACGAGCACTCGGGGGATGTGGACCTGACGCCGTGGAAGGGTGCCAAGCCGTTCGGGGTGGTGCTGGTGGTGCTGGTGGTGGCGATTTACGCCCTGTTTGCCGACTTCTCGGTGCTGTAGGCGTGCTGAGGCCGCTGAGGGGCGTTGCCGGCGTAACTTATCAGGCCGAAGTGGATGTTTAGCCGATATGAGCCCGTAGGCCAGGCCCGGTTGTGATGGGTCCGGACACGGTGTCTGTACGGCTGGTTTTCGTTAAAATGCGCGGCCGGGCCGGCTGGGGCATCGAAACCCACGGAGCGACAGGTTTGAGCACGAGTCGGATGTTGATAGCGGTCAGTAGCCCCTGGGCCAGCGAGAAGCTGGCCGAGCCGATCGCGGACATGGCCGAGCGGCTAAACGCCTCGGCGGTGGTCGCACACGTCGCCCAGGTCCAAGACGAGGATGAGCACGAAACCGACGCCACCCAGCGTGGCGAGGAGACGCTGAAGCTGCTGACCCAGACGCTCGAAACCGCCGGTGTCGAGGTGGAGAGTGTGATGCTGTTTTCCGACGACGTCGCTAAGGCCATCCTGAACACGGCCCGTGCCAAGCAGTGCACCTTCATCGTCCTGGGCTTGACCGGCAAGGGCGTGCTCAAACGGCTGATCGCCGGCGACGTCCCGGCCAACATCGTGCGCCAGGCCGATATGCCCGTCCTGCTGTGCCCGGCAAACTGGAACGGGTCGCTGTAAGCCGCCTCCGGCACCACTTTTTCTCTCAGCACATTCTTTTTTCGTCGATTCTGAGATGACATCGGGTATCCTGTTGAGTCGGTGAGCGGTCATCGTGTCCCGCTTTTATGTGCTCGAGAGGGAGATAACGTGCGGTTTAGGTGGCTTTCCAACACGCTGGGGTGCGCCAGTGCGGTGGTCGTTTTTTCAGCCATGGCCACCACGGCCTCGGCAGCCCTCAGCATCACCGATGTCGGCCGATACGACTTCACCGACACGTCCGGCTCCGGAGCACGCGAACTCAGCGGCCTGGCATACAACGGGGGCTCAAGCTACTACTCGGTGGGCGATCAGGATGCGCTGCTGCACACACTGAGCATCGGTATCGACTCCGCGACAGGCCAGATCAGCACCGCCTCGATCGGTGCGTCGCCCACGACACTTGTAGCCGGCACGGGCCCCACAGACCAGGAAGCGATCGCCATCCAGGGCTCAAACATCCTCGTCACGGATGAAGTCGGCCCCATACTCTCGGCTTACGATCCCCTCACGGGAGTACAAAACGGCACGTCCATCACGACCAGCACCCCGGGCTTGGGCATATACAGCAGTAGCCGCCCGAACCGAGCGTGGGAGTCGCTCACCGTGTTCCCGGCTAACACTGCCACCACGCTCACAGCCAACGAAGACGCGCTGTCCGTCGATGGGCCGGAGGCGAGCTTCACCGACGGCGCGGTGGTGCGTATCCAATCGATGCAGATGGATGCATCAGACTCAACAGCTACGGCCATCGGTCAGTTCGCTTACCAGACCGATGCGATTAACGGCGACAACACGTTCGTTACCAATGAAACCAGCGGCCTGGTTGAGCTCTTGGCGCTGCCAAACAACTCGGTGCTGGCGATGGAACGGGCGGTGGGAAGCGGTGGCTATCGCATCCGGGTGTATGAGATCCACGGCGGTGGCGCGACCGACATCAGCGGTTTACCGGGATTAGACGGCCTGACCCCGGGTGTGGACTACACCCCCCTTGCCAAGTCCTTGTTATGGGAAAAGAGCTTCCACCTGACCAGCAACTCAAACTTCGAAGGCATCACGCTCGGGCCGAGCCTGAGCGACGGCTCGACAAGTGTGCTGCTGATCGCCGACAACGCATCCGGACCGGTGTTGCCGATCTTCGGGCAGCATTGGATGGCCGAGGACCAGTCGCTTTATGCCCTGGCGCTGACCGACACACCGGCCCCCGGTTGTACGGGACCGGGCGGCTGCCTGGATGGGGACTGGGATCACGACGGCTTTGTGGGCCTGGCGGACCTGGATTATGTCTTGAGTCATTGGAACCAGGTCGTGTTCCCCGGGTCTGTGCCGGACGGGGATGTCGACGGCTTCATCGGCCTGGGCGATCTGGATTGGGTCTTGCAAAATTGGAATGCGGGTACACCCCCGGCCGGCCAGGTCAGCATCCCTGAGCCGGGTTCGCTGTGGCTGCTCGGTGCTGTTTGGATGGGCGTATGCAGACGCGGGGCCGACGGTCGCTAGTCCTTGCGCTGCTGCTTAAGTTTTTCACGTTGAAGCCAGACGGACAGGCGCTGCAGCTGGTTCTCGACGGCTACCTGATGAACCTTGTCGTCGAAGATAAATGAAACGCCGAGGTACAGGTCGCCGCTATTCAGCTTCTGTGTGTGGACGATACGCGCGTGCTGATCAAGTGGGTCATCAAGCATGGGGAGTTCGGCGGCGCGGACGAGGCACTGTGTGCCCTTCTGTAACGCGGTCTCGATGGCGGGATCGGCCACACCCGCCAGGCCCATCCCACTGCCGCTGATATTGCATAGCCGAAGGGTGTACGACTTCGTGGGATCGATCTCGGCCGCTATCACACGGGTCACGGCTTCAGCGTCTGTGGGATCGAGCGTCAGGTCGATCGACGGGATCTCAATACTCACGGCGACCGGGGCGCGGTAGAGGTCACGCAGCTGGCCTGAGTAGACCTTACTCGGCGGCGAAACCCGGCACGCGGCGATGCGCACGGTGTCGTTAAGGACACACGCCTCGTGTGCGAGTACCTTGCATCGTCCGACCAACCTGAGTTGATCCTGCACCACCAACATGTCCAGCTCGTCCCCGACCTGAGGCCGATCACCCAACTCGCGCACGCCCGGCTCCTCGATCAGGGTTTGACCGCTCTTAGGATCGTACTGAAGCACACGCACACGGGCCGTACGCCCCCCCTCTTCGACAGGCTTGTCCGCGTAGTTCACACGTATCGGCGCGTTCTGGTCCGCCAGGGCCTTCACAACCCCCAGCCACTTCTTGATATCCTGATTCATCTCGGTGGGCCGTCCGCTGATCGTTGAGGGGAATTGCCGGAAGACGGATACTAAGCGTCATAGGTCCGGGTCGCAATCGAGCCGTAAAACCCGCTAAAACGGCAGATGAATCACGTTTAAGCCAATAAAAGGAATGCCGCCCTGGCCACACCCCACAGACGCCGAAGACGACGCAGACGTGTGCTGACCCCCGCGAAGCGCCGCAGGATCAGCGCCCGGCTTACGTGGTGCGTTATGGCCCTGCATGGAGCCTTGCTGCTCACAATGGCCGTCACCCCCGGCGACCCGCCTCAGGGATCGCGTCTGCTGCAGCTGATCTGGGCCTGGATGCACAAGCCGACGTTCTACCCGCTGATCGCGCTACTCGTCACCGGCCCGCCACTGACCGCCATCGCCTGGCAAACCCCCGGCAAACACCGCACCGCGCTGGTGCTGGCGTGGCTACTGTTCCTGGCCGTGCTGATCAGTTGCTTCGGCAAACGCACCGCCGTGATGCTGCGCATCCTATGGGAGCAGATGACGTAGAGAAGTGATGTTGACGCTGTGCTACATGTATCGTCGCGAACTAAGTAACACACCAGCCCCAATCGCCAGCAGCGCCGTGGTGCCCGGCTCGGGGAGGGTGGCGATAAACGCCTCGGTGTCGCCGTTTGGGTTGATCCCCGTCCCGACGATCGTCAGCCCGTCGTCCGAGATGCCGGTGGCCTCGGTCAACACCCAGCCTGTCAGGTCCAGGCCGAGGTCGTTCACCAGAATGTCTTCTAACACCCGCATGCCATCGTCGGCCGTCCATAGGTATGCATCCTGTCCATGCGACGAATCCGTGTCGCTCGAACCTACGATGACAGAGCCATCACCTGAAACGGCGGCTGCGTAATTCGCGTATCCATATGTTGTGCCGGGTAAAAATCCCAAGCCCACCAAACCGTCGTCATGAGTCCACATGAAGGATTCACCGACCGGCGGGCCACCACCATCGGACGAGCTCGTACCCACGACAACGGATCCATCAGCCGAGATAGCGGTCGATCCACTCGAAGGCCGGTGAGCATTACTGGGCAGACTACCCAAGAGGTCAAAGCCTGCCTGCTCAGTCCAGAGGCACGCTCCCCCACCATAATCTGAGGGCATGCGACTGCATGATCCCACAATAATCGATCCATCCGCCGATGTGTCCACCCCGTTACTAAATGAAACGGGATCGGGTAGAAAGGGAAAATCAGGCACACCAATGCCGACCATCCCGCCGCTCGCGGTCCAACGGAATCCCTCTGTTTCGACTTCCGTATGCCCCGTCCCGACGACGACCGACCCGTCTGCTGAAACGCCATGCGCCGCGCTTGATTCGAAGCCTCCCGGCAAATCACCTAAGCCGACCATGCCGCCGCTTGCCGTCCAAACAAACGCTTCACCCTGTGACGCCGCAACAGACCCTCTCGATCCTTGTCCGACAATCACGGAGCCATCTGCCGAGACATCGTTTGCAACACTGCTGATTGAACCGCCTGGCAAGTCGCCCAAGCCGATCATGCCATCAGCGATTGACCAATAGAAAGCCTCGGTCCCTGTCGAAGATTCGGCGGATCCCACGACAACCAAGCCATTGCCCGATACCGCCGAAGCGTTGCTCCGGAACACACCTCCTGCGAGGTCTCCCAGACCTTGGAATGAAGCCGTCGCGGCAGCCGACCGGGCCGATGTGATCAGGCAAGCGGTAAAAACCACTGCAGACACACACACCGTGTGCGAATTAAGCATCATTGTTGAACTCCCCTTCAGTACGCCTACGGATGGTAGACAAATATGCGATAGATGTAGACTGTTAGCTGACTCGTCCGCAAGCCACGATCTACACACGGCCCACGCTCGTAACGTGACCTCGTCACCAGCCTATCACACCCCTAGTCACAGTCAAGCATCTTTTTTACGAGTTTTTGATGTGCCCCAAGACCGCAGCTCTTGTATGTATAAAACAGGGTGCGGGCTAATCCTATGCGCCTTCGGGCGTGTCCGATTCACCATCTTGCCCGGCCTGAGGGAACAGGTGGATGTTGCCGCGCAAAACGGAGACCGCACCGATCAAGGCGTACAAAATCAGGAACAGGCGCAGCATCACGAGCATGCTCACCAGTTGATTCGCATCGGCTAACGGCGAAGGCAACAGCATCGCGACGGCCAGCGCTTCCATCACACCCAGGCCCTGGTACGTCAACGGCACACTACCCGCGAGGAACAACACGGGTAGGACGGTCAGCATCAGCCCGGCGCTCAGGCCCATCCCGAGTGACCAGCCGGCGCACGTGGTTGCCATGGCCTGGCAAACATGAACCGGCAGGCTCAGGAGAACGGCGCAAAGGATCACGGGCTTGTGATCACGATAAGCGGCGGCCGCATCATCGATACGCACGAGGATGTGCTCGGGGCCCAGCCGGTTGATCAGTGCCTGCAGCCCGAGCTTACGACGGACGCGCTTGGAAAAATACATCAGGGCGCAGACAATCACGCACACCATCCCCAGCCAGATCAACGCGGTGGTCTTGGTAACCAGTGCTGTGACGTCGGGTGACAGCCCGCCGCGCAGAAGCAGCAGCAGCCCGGCGATCCCCGCGAGCAGGATCAATCCGAGCAGGCCGGCGACGCGGTCGAAGACCACGCTCATCACGGCGGCGCCTCGCGCGTCGCTGCCCTTGGCGGCGTAGTAGGCCTTGACCACGTCCCCGCCGGTCATCCCGGGCATGCAGAAGTTGAAGAACAGGCCCACCATCGTCAGGCGCAGCGCCTTGGTCAGCGGCACGTCCATGCCCCGACAGCGCATCAAGAGCCGCCACCGGACGGCCTGGATCGGGAAGATCAGCAGGATCAGAGCCAGCCCGAGCAACAGCAGGCTCCAGCGGGCGCCTGCCAGCAGCGTGACGATCCCGGGCTGGTAGCGGGGCTGGTCCACGGCGAGGTCGTCGTCTGAGACGGATACGCGCACCAGCTCGCCTTCCAGCGGGCCTTTGAGTGTGAACCTGCCGTCGGATTCCTGGGACACGATGGGCATCGCGATCTGTTCCTGCGCGACCGTGCCGTCGGCGAAGGTGTAGCCCTGCGGGATCAGGACGTGGTCGGTGAACGAGAGCGTCCAGACGATGTACCCGATCCCGGCCGCGGCGAGCAGGATGCGTAAGGCGATCGAGATGTATCGTTTCAGGTGCGCTGGCATACGGTCTGTAGCGTATATCGGTTGCACCCGGCCCGCGAGATTACCCGCCGCGCTCACGGGCTATTGACGGTATGCTGTCCGGATGTCGACGTTTGATTCTAACCTGATCCCTCCGGAGCCCGGCCCGGAGCCGCCGGGTGACTGGCAGACGCCCTACCCATCACAGGCCGGGCCTACCGGTGAGAAGGCGGCGGCGTATGTGTGGGTATGTGCCGGTGTGCTGCTTCTGATGTCGGGCTGCTGCGGCGTGTCAGGGATCATGCTGTCGTTGATGGACACGTCGCAGATCATCGATCAGATGCCCGCGGATATACCGTTGGATGAGAATATGAGGCGGGCGCTCCCAATGGTCGGCCCGGCTATGGCGATCGGGAGCCTGGTGCTGCTGTTCATCCCCTGCGTGGTGCTGACCATCTTGGCGTTTAAGATTCGATCGGGCGGTCGAACCTCGACCATCATCGCGCTGGTGCTCATGGGCATCCTAAGCGGGGTGTTTGCGCTGACGCTGCTGAACTACCTGATCGCGCTGGTTCAGTTCCCCCAGGCCGGGATACTGCTCGTCGTCGTGATCGTCGGCTTCGTCACGGGCCTTTTTGTGAAAACGATCTTCGAGTTGATCAACGTGCTGAGGGCCGGGGGCCAGGCGAACAACACCCACGGCTGGTGAGCCTCAGGGCTTAACTTCAAACACACCGACGTCGCCGAGTTGCTCGGCAAAGCCGCCGTCGCGCAGCCATTCACGGGCTTTCTCATCACCCAAAAGGTAAGCGTTCCAGAACGCCAGGCTCGCGTCACGGATGTGCGGGTGGAACACAGCGTTATCCGGGCGATCCGGGGCCTTGCGCCTAAGCCGGAACGATTTTTCGGAAAAGATCATGTGGTCGCCATCGGTGAACGTAACAAGGTAGATATCGGGACCGCCCTGCTCCGGACCGGGGGTGTGATCGAAAGCGACGCGCCGCTCTTCGGGCTTCTGCTCGGGGCGCACGATTGAAACGTCTTTCGTCCCGGTCATGTAGAACACGGGGATGTCGATCTTCGCAAAGCTCAGCTTGTTGTGTGCGGGGTTCTTCGGCGCTTGCGGGCTCATGGGGATCACGGCATCGATCCGGTCGTCGCGCATGTCGAATTGCTGGCCGCGCTTGCCGACGAAGGTCTGCCCGGCGACGGCCATCGTGGTGAACGCGCCGAAGGAATGCCCAGCCAGGCCGATGTGTTCCAGGTCGAGACGATCGTGCCACGGGCTCTCCGGATCGTCGTTGAGCGCTTCGAGCCGGTCGATGACGAAGCTGACGTCTAGCGGCCGGTTCGTGCTGTTTTCCAGGATCGTGGTGGCGTCCCGCATCGCCTTGAGGCGTTGGCCGACCGGGGCGTCGCGCCAGACCGAGTCGTCGCTGCCGGCGTGCTGGATGTGAACGCAGACGTAGCCGTGCGACGCCCAGTATTCGCCGAGGTATTGCTTGGTGAGGCGCGTGCCGCCCAGGCCGTGGGAAAAGAGGATGACCGGCCGGGGCCCCTCGAACATCACGGGCAGGTAGGCCTTGATCGGCACGACCCGGCCGTCCCGCGCCGGATCGGCCCAGTCTTCAAGGCGCGTCTGAACCTCATAGAAAGTCTCCGCGGGCACCGGCTCGGCGGCGGTCAAATAGATAAGCAGGCAGATCAGGCAAGCCATGGATCGGGGCATCGCAGCGTTCCTACTATGAAAGATGACCAAACTCTAGGTGTGTACAATAAGACACGTGATCCGGACACACATCCATACGGAGAGTACAACGCATGCGTAACAGAATCATTGCCGCTCTGATTTTGGCTGTTTCATTAACATGCTGGCCGAGCAGCGCTTCGGCGATCGACGCGGCACACGAAGCCGAGGCTCGTAAGGCGGTGGCCAAGGGGGTGGCGTACCTCAAGACCACACAGAACGAGGACGGCAGCTGGACGCCCCAGCCCGGCCCGGCGATCACCGCCATGGCGGTCAGCGTGATGATCGACTCGGGCCTCGTTAAGCCGGACGATCCGCAGATCGAAAAGGCGCTGGCTTACATCCTCTCGTTCGTGCAGGAAGACGGGGGAATCCACGCCGGGTTCCTCGGCAACTACAACACGGCCATCAGCCTCAGCGCGCTGGACCTGGTGCGCGATCGACCAGGCATGGAAGATGTGATCAAGAACGCCCAGGATTATCTGCGCGGCATCCAGTGGGACGGCCAGGCCGACGCCCAGGGCGCGACGGTCGATGAAGCGCACGCCTACTTCGGCGGCGCGGGTTACGGCAAGCATGGCCGGCCGGACATGTCCAACACGCAGTTCATGCTTCAAGGTTTGTACGACTCGGGGCTCGACTGTAAAGACCCGGCGTTCACCCGCGCGATCGTCTTCATCAGCCGGTGCCAGGGCATCGACAGCAACGACCTGTTCGCCGACGTGATCGAAAAAGACGGCGGATTCATCTACGCCACGAGCATCAACAAGGACCTCATCGGCACACCCGAATCCAAGGCCAACCCTGACCAGATGGATGAAGCGCTCAAGGGCCAACCGGTCTCGGGCCTGCGGACCTACGGCTCGATGACCTATGCGGGTTTCAAGAGCTACCTCTACGCCCAACTTGATCAGGGCGATCCGCGCGTCGTGGCGGCACTTGACTGGATCAAGAGCAACTACACGCTAGACCGCAACCCCGGCCTGCCCGAAGCCATGAAGCACCAGGGCCTGTACTACTACTACATGACCTTCGCCCGGGCATTGGACGCGTACGGCCAGACCACGCTGCCGACCGCCGACGGCGTGCAACACGACTGGGCCAACGATCTGATCGACGCCCTGGTCTCCCGGCAGCTAGCAGACGGCTCATGGACCAACGACGCCGACCGCTGGATGGAAGGCGACCCGAACCTGGTGACGTGCTACGCCCTGATCGCGCTGAACGCGGCGGTGGAGTGAATCACTCGCGCTCGTTCTTATCCGATTCGTTGGTGTCTGATTGGCTATCGGAATCTGCCGGCGCGTCGCAGGTGATGACGGTGCGGGCGATGAGATCGCCGAGGCGTTGTTTCTGTGGTGTGATGACCGGCAAGAGCAGCAGCAGCCAGGCGCCGGGGATGAGGTCGAGGGTTTTTAAGAGGCCGCGGACGAGCAGCTGCCAGAATTTGGGGCGATCACCGGCGAGGTTCCGTGAACGCAGGCCGGTTAGGGCTTTGCCGAGCGTGCGGGCGAAGACGAGTTCGCTGAGCGTGGTGTGGAGGACGAAGCACGCGATGACGCACGTGCCGGGCGCGATCTGGGCGAGGGTGTGGGCGATGCCGTTGCCGGGCCAGCGGAGCATGAGATCGTTGAATGACAGGTTGAAGTAGAGCATGGCTCCGACGATCCCGGGAGCCATATCAATCGCGGCGGCGATGGCGCGCCGGGGCAGGTCGGCGACGGCTTGATCGTCGGGCAGGGTCAGCTTGTTCCAGTCCGCGTCACGTCGCCAGAACGCGAGCATGAGCATCGCCACCAGCAGCGCAATGAACACGAGCATGATGTACTGCGCCGCGTCGTCCATCGGGCTGCGGGCTTTCACCGCCAGGTCGGTCGGTTCGAGCACCGTCCGGCCGCGCACGTCGATTCGTGTCCAGGTGGCGGCAAGTGATTCGACTTCGCCCGGCGGCGCGTCGAAGGCGGCATTCGTACGAGCAAGGAGTGTGGCGGTGTTTCCGGTCCCGAGCAGCGACCATGCCTGGGGTGCCGCATCCGGCAACGAGACCGTACCGATATCCAGGGACTTGCCCGAACGCAGGACGGATAGCTCGGCCGTCACCCCTTGAGTGTCGGGCCGGACCCGTGCGGCGACCAGTTGAGACTCAGCGCTGACAAACGCGAGGTTGGCGTTCACAGAGCTGTCAAGGTCATACGGTTGGTACGACCACTGCGGGGCGGATTCGTGTGTATCCATCTCGCCGTCACACCGATAGACGTCGATCTTGGTACGGTCGCGTGAGGTGCTGTCGGGTGACAAGGCGACGAGTGTCGGGCAGGTGTCGCTGTCGTGCCCGGCGACCAGCCAGGCGCGTGAGCCGTGCGCCCAATCTTCGGGTAATGGCTGGACATACCATCGCCCCCGCGACAGAAGCAGTAAACGATCGGCCGGCAGCACGGATGGTTGACTCACGGCCTCGGGCTGCGTAACACTTTCATCAGGCTCTTGATCCGTTGCCGTGTCCACAGGCAAAGGATCATCGGCTGGAGGCGTGTCGGAAGATTCATCCGGTTCCGGTTCTGTGGTTTCGTCCCCGGTATCGATGCCCGTGCCCGGCGGCAAACCCAGCGCGATATTACGGCGGCGTTTGGCGGCGATGTCATCCGACTCAGTGGCCGACGGCGATGTCTGCTCGTCCAGCGCAGATAATGCGTCCGGGTCTTCGACGCGCACAAGCACCCACAACCCCGCATCGGTCACGGTCGAGGCGCGGACCGCGACGTCCTTGGGCAGGCTGGTCTCGGCCTGGTTGTGATACTCCCAGATGTCATCGAGGATGTAAGGCTTGGCCTGGATGGACTGGACCTGCCCGTTAGCGCGGATCACCCAGAGCCTGTGGCCGCGTGCGCTGACACTCTGCGGGCGGATGTCGCCGTCGAGTGTCTGGACGTGGCTCATCAGTCCGGTCTGATCGGATAACGCGTAATGCAGAACGTTGAAGCTGTCCGCCTGATCCGGCTCGGGGACCAGCAGCCAGACGCCCTTGCCGTCCCCCGCGGCGGTGAGCGCCCAGAGCGGGCCCGGGCAGGCGATCAACACACACAGAACGCAGAGCCACCTTAGGCGGGACGGCGGGCGATTTGTTTTATCTGGTCGGGGGATCACGTTGGCTAAAGCGTAGACGATCCTCAGGGCCCCGGCTAGTACGGCGGCTTTGGCGTCGGGGGGCCGGGTTGGTGTACGATGAAGCCATGCTCAAGTACCGACTGATTTTCGGCCCGATCATGATCGCGGCGTTCCTCGGCATCATCTTGCTGGACAGTGCGCTGGACAAGGTCGACCTGACGGGCACGATGCTTGGGGACCTGCTCAACCGGACGTACCTGCCGTCGGGCCTGCTGCTGCTGCTGTGCCTGGCGGGTCTGGTCGTGCTTGGGGCGCGTGAGCTCTGCGTCATCTTCCGGACCAAGGGCGTGGTCATCGACACGCCGGTGATTATGCTCAGCGGCGTGCTGGGGCTGACCCTGTTCTACGCGATACCCTACGGGCTGCAGTCCCAGACCGCGATCGCGATCTACGGCTCGGCGATGGCGGGTTTGTTCCTGACCACGCTGATTATCCACACACGCCGGGAACGCACCGAGGGCGCGATCCACGCCGCCGCTGCCGGGATGTTCACGTTCGTCTACCTCGGCGTCCTGCCCGGGTACCTCATGGCGATCCGTTGCTGGCACTCGGCGTGGACACTGATCGCCATCATCGGCATCACCAAGGCCTGCGACATCGGCGCTTACTTCACCGGACGGGCCATCGGCAGGCACAAACTCATCCCCTGGCTGAGCCCGGGCAAGACCTGGGAAGGCCTGATCGGCGGGATGATCCTCTCGGCGGTCCTGGCGACCGGCCTCGCCGCCTTGGGCGACCATTACGAAGTCACCGGCTACTGGTACCGAGGGGAAACCGCGCGCCAGTTCGAGCACATCCCCTACCCCTTGTGGTTCGTCGTCCTGTCGGGGCTCCTGCTCGGCCTGATCGGCCAGTTTGGGGACCTGGTCGCCAGCCTGTTTAAGCGGGATGCCGGGATCAAGGACTCGGGCCGGGTGATCCCCGGGTTTGGCGGCGTGCTGGACATCGTGGATTCGCCGATCGTGGTCGCCCCCTTTGCCTACTGGCTGCTGATGCTGGTGCGGTACCTCTAAGAGGCCACCCGCCGAGCCGGTCCGGGCGGATGGATCATTAAAATGTGCTTAAATACCGATTTAACCGGGTCCTGCCTTGCTGATCTTGCGTCGGAGCGATAATCTGTAGGGGTATTTTCAAGGCTCCGTCCGGCCGGGGTGTGATGATTGCGCCCGGACCGGACCGATAGATGGGGAATGGTTCCCCGTAGGACCTTGGATGTATCACGGCCCGGCACCGGCCGCGCCCGCTTGATTGATCAACTGTTTCTTTGGAAAGGCCCCTCCCATCGCACGAGGACGTATACGACCCCAACCGCGCGACACCGGCAAACGCCTGCGCATCAATGACCTGATCCGTATCTCACCGGTCCGACTCATCGACGAGGATGACAACCCAGTCGGTGTCGTGGAAGTCGATGAAGCTAAACGATTGGCCCGAGAAGCGGGCCTCGACTTGGTCGAAGTCGCGCCCAAGGGCGACCCACCTGTCTGTAAGATCATGGACTACGGCAAGTGGAAGTACGCTCAAAAGAAGAAAGAACAAAAGGCCCGCAGCCACGCCAAACAGAGCGAGCTGAAGGGTATCCGGCTGCGCCCCAAGATCGACAGCCACGACCTGGGCATCAAGATGAGTAAGGCCCGTGAGTTCCTCGAAGACGGGGATAAGGTGCAGTTCACCATGCTCTTCCGTGGCCGAGAAATGGCTCACCGCAACCTCGGGCTGGACGCGATGAAGCGTATCTGCGTGGACCTCAGCGACATCGCCAAAATCGAGAGCGAGCCCAAGATGATGGGCCGGCGCGCGACGATGGTTTTGGCACCGGACAAGAACGCCGCGGCCAAGAGCGCCAGCGGGAAAGCCGCCGGGAACACCGCCCCCCCGGCGGAAGCACCCCCGCAGGCCGAAGCGGGCTGAACGCCATCACCCATCTATGATGTATTGAAGTGGAACACACTTCCACGCGGGTCTCCATGCGCGGGTTACCGATGCACGGATGTTTCTGCGCCTGAACCATTGACCCGCCCGCCACGCATGTGATAATCAAACCATTAAGCCATCTTATCCGTATCACTTAATAATCCATACCGCCAGGCAGGAGTCGATCATGATTCGAATCCCCCACAACCGCAGGTCCCCTAGCGTGGGTCTCCTCTTGGCTGTGCTGTCTGTGCTCCTCTCCGGCCTGCCTGCTCACGGCGACGCGGACAGCGTGCCGATGGTCACGGTCCCCGCACCACCGCCGGGCGTGTACCGCGACCCCGACATTAAATGGGACCTCGAAGGTGTGCGGGATATCCGCCACGGATGGCTCAGCGCGGACGGGCGGACCTTCTGGTGCGTCGTCGATCGGGGTGAGCCGGTTAACAGACTCATCTTCTCTGGCAAAAAGGTCCGACGCGATCCGGCGTTCTACGAACTTGACCTGACCACACGCAGCATCACCCGCATCATCGACCTGCCCGAGGACGGCCCGTGGCAGAAAACGGGCCCGTGGCACCAACCGAACGTGGTCTACCTGCCGTTAACTGATCGGCTGGTGGGATGGGTTACACGTTGGAAAACACGCAAGACCGAAGCGGGCGAGATATTCCTCCATGACGATTTAACGGGTCGCGAGTTGCAATCGTTTCAACTTAACGACCCGCAAAGCCCAACGGTACGCCTGTATCCGCCGGTCGAAACCGGTAAGCCCAGACTGGCCCGGCAGTGGCGATTCGATAAGAACGGCCAAGCGATCTGGCTTCTGACTTGCTCAAATAAAGAGGCGGAGCTTCGGCTTGAAAAGGTCGATACGCAAACACTCAAGAAGACCCACCACATCAGGCCGGAGTGGACACCGCCGGTCAACACGCTCTTAAAGCATGACCCGTTCGAGCAGATCACTTGGCGGATCGATGAAGCATCGAACGAGTTGTGGCTCGCTGCCGTGATCGAAGAAGATCGTCGGCATGCGCTTCGCTGGTTGCGATTTGATATAGAAAACGGATCACTGATTGGGGATCAGTTGATCCATGGCGATGTGGCCGTACGTGGCCCGCCGAAGTTCGAGGTAAGTGGGCGGTATCTTAGTATCTCGATGCCGGGTGATCCGGACAGCCACCGGAGCGGGCCTGCGCGTTTCTGGCGTCTGCCCGAGATCGAAGCCGTGTTTGATGCCGACACCTCCCCTGTGGGTTGGTACACCGCCGGGTCGCTGATGGGCGATGGTCGGTTTCTAATTGCGTATGGTGCAGGTGACCCGAACGGTGAGCGGTCTGTATGGCGGTACGACCGTGAATCACAGCACTGGTCCTGGCCGAGGCGGATCGTGGTGCCGCAGGGAACCACACATCGGTGTTTTTCTGAAGATGGCGCCAGACTGGTCGCATTCAACCTGATCGACGGCCGAGCAAACCGATTGGCGGTGTATGACTTCTCGGATACGGAAGCCTACAACGCGCAACTGGCAGAAACGCTCTCACGTCAACGCCCACAGCCGCCCGCCCCGCCGCCATTTATGCAGGCCGAGCGGATTATCTCCCTGTCACCGGACGACCCGGAGATCAGTGTCGAGAGACGGGCGATCCCCATACCGCAGGGGCAGTTCGTTCGGGCCACCGTCTCGGACGATGGCAAGGTTGTCGGGCTTTGGCTGGTCCATCACGACCGCCAGCCAAGGGATCAGCGCGGCATGTATGTCGTAGCGGAACCCAACTGGGAGATGTTCCAGACAGTGCTGATCGAGGCGGATACCGGCAACGTCATCCGCACGCTACCCCACCCGCCGGGGTACAGCATCGAAGACCTCTACTCCCAGACGCAGCTAGTTCTCTCGGCCGACGGGCGTTGGCTGGTCATGGCGTATGCCAAGTCGAACAAACGGCTGGGAGGCATGAGTTACCCACCACCCCCGGCCCAAACGATGATCCATGTAATCGATACGCGAAGTGGTGACATTGTCGCAGAGCGGAAGAGCCCCGAACACTGGGCGTATCGGGTCCGTGTCGTCGCCGCCGGCACACAACTGTATATCCGCAGCTTTCGTCAGACCGTACCCATCATCAATGGATACGAGTTCTGTCTTCTGCCGTCGCTTGAACCCATGGCGCAGATGCAGTGGGCTTGGCCGGAGAAGTCTGCTGATACGAATCAGGACAACCGGATTGTCCAAGATGTGCGGTATGACACGGGCCGCGAACAGTTCACCGCCCTGATGCGGCAGGTCGGCGGGTCGTACAACGGCCGACAGGTGCCGGTGACCTGGTGGGTTCAATACTTCGATACGGCGTCCAACAGGCCGATCGGACGCGGACCGGCTTTCCCACCGGATCACGGCCGACACCAGGTTTCGCTAAGCGACAAATCGGTGATCGTCACCTACGAACACCCCGAACACGGCAACCTTATCCAGGTCTACCCCATCGGCAGCGACCGGCCGAGTTGGCAGATCGACGGCTCAAATTACGATGGTGGCCTATTCGCCAGCACTTACTTGCCGGGTGAATGGATCATGCTTAGGCCAGGTGTCCAACGTAGTGGCAAGCCCGGCATCACTCTTTTCAACACACACAGCGGCGATGTAATAGGCCCGCTGCTGATCGCTCCGCCACGCTCCATCCTCTGGGTATCGCCCGACGGCAGGCGGATGATGGTGCGACCGGACCGGTCCCTCATTCCATCCGCGGATCGTGATACGGCACCGGTACTCGAATGGATCACGATCAAGCCAGATCATGCGCCACAGGCCGAGTGAAACGATCTTAAACAACCTCGTACGCATACCTGTTATCGCGCGGCGGTCGAAGCGACCCACCTAGCATAAGCCTGACGGAAAGCCTGTTCGGACATTCCCAGGTAGTCCCAGAGGTCGCGTGTGCCGGCCTGGCCCCGGTAGTTGTCCCGGAGGTAGTCGATGAAGTCCGTCCGCAGGTGGCCGTCTTCCATTTTCATAACGAAGGTGACCAATGAGCCACTGGGGCCGTAGGGTGATGAGCGGTTCTTCCGCTGTGCCGTCTCGACCGCACGGTACCAGTCGTCGCCGCGGCGCAGTTTGAACAATTCGTCGAGCGACCAGCTGTTGTTCGGCCGTGCCCCCGGGAACCACGCGCCACGCGCCCCGAACTTGATAGTCTGAGCGTACACCGCGATGCCTTCGGTCAGCCAAGTCGGGGAACGGTTGTTGCCGGTCATGACGTGCAGCACCTGGTGGGTGAACTCGTGGTACATCGTCTGGCTCGGGCCGCCGTAGAAGTACGCCTCCTCCGTGGAAGGGTTGAAGACCCCACCGCTCCATTCCACGGCATCGGCGCGCTGGATGTATTCCTCACGTGTGGCGTACACCCAGACCTTGAACGGCTCGTGCTCAGCCAGACCCAACGCGTAGCGCATCACATCTACACGCCGGGAATTGCTGAAGAAGTTCGGGAAGGTCGTGAAGATCTCGTCGTACATCGCCTCGAGCCGGTTCGCGACTTTGACCAGCTTCTGCAGGTCGGCTGTCCCCGAAATCAGCAGGTGCTCGGTACGGACCTGCCAGTCTCGGCCGGGCCGGGCGTGGTAGGCGTTGGCGTCCTCCATCGTGGACCACTGCTTGCGCTGAAGGTCGTACACGAAGCCCTTCTCGTACCGGTCGGCGTGCTCGGCGATGATCCAGCCGAAGCGCTCATCCCACCAGTAGCCCTGCTTCAGACGCGCGGCGTCGAACGGGCTGAACCAGTAGCGGTTCGGGTGCAGGGGCTTGATCTGCGGCATCCGCTCAGCCAGCCGGCCGCCGATCTGCGCGGTGCGCAGCCCCTCGACCTGCTTGGGGTCTACCTTTTTCTGCCCAAGGGCCTTACGGATCGGCGCATAGTCGGGATCGAAGTAGAGCACCTCCCAGAGAAACGCGGTTGCCAGCTCAACGTTGCCCGCCTCGACCGACTTGCGAAGTAACTCCCACGGCCGAGCCGTGATCGACTTGCGTGTCGCAGTCAGAGCTTTGAGCCCCGCCGGGTTCGACTTCGTCACTTGCACATCTAAGGTACCAAGCTGCTCGGGCAGATCACCCAGATGTTCCGGACTCAATCGGCCAAGCCCCGCAAGCAGCTGCCACAGGTCGTCCTTGGCGATCACGACCTGCCCGGCGCCGACCTTTTCAAACAAAGCAGCGATCTCTGTATGGGCATGATCCGCGCGTGCCTGCCGATCTTCGTCCGCCGTCTTATAAAGCTCCACCCGCTCCCGCCGGGCCGCCGCGCGTTGTTCGATCCACCGATCCGCGGCCGCATTCGACGCCGCCGTGCTGAATACCAGCATGATCAATATAAGAACTGGCACGCAAAGTGTGATGTCGTTCTGTTCTGGCGTTGCAGGCCAAGATGTGAGTCGTCTGAACATGATGCTCTGAGCCCTATTATTGTCCGGAGCCGCCCCTCTATGGTACCACGCTCAAGTGGGGGCACTGGACAACCCCATCATCTCATGCAGACAATACACACATGACCACACGAATCAGCAGCTTCGACCTTCAACCAGGACGCAAACTGGGACGTGGGTACGTGGTGCAGACCTTACTCGGCCATGGGATTGAGGGAGAGGTCTACGCCGTACTCGAAACGGGCACCGATATCTTACGCGCCGCTAAAATCTACTTCCCCCACCTTGACACCAAAAGTCAAAGCTCGATCCGTCACGCCCGTAAACTCGATACCCTGCGTCGATGCCCGATCGTACTCCAGTATCACCACTCCGAAGCGATCACGATCAAGGGCCATAAGACAACTGCCATGATCAGCGAACTCTGCCCCGGTGAGTCGCTGGCCCGGTGGATTGAACGGCACCGAGGCAAACGCCTGATCCCGTACGTCGCACTTCAAGTGCTCTACCACCTGGTCTTGGGTCTGCAGCCGATCCACAGAGCCGGCGAATACCACGGCGATGTCCACACTGACAACATCCTCATCGACCCGCGCGGCGTTGGATTCGACCTCAAACTCATCGACTTCTATGACTGGGGCAAACCGAAGCGATTCAAACAGCAACAGGACATCATCGACACCATCTCGGTGTTCCATGAATGCTTAGGCGGTCGGAGCCATTATGCCAAGCTCCCGCCGGAAGCCAAACATATCTGCGCCGGTAAGAAGCACAGCCTGATCCTCAAGCGATTCCCTAATATGGGCAGGCTGCGCCAACACCTGGAAGACTTCCAGTGGCAGACGCTGGTGTGACGCCGGAGCACTTTTCGTCTGTGTCAGTACCTAATACCTGCCTATCTCGATCAGCCGCCGAGGCGGATTTTGATGTACTTCATGATTTGTGTGGCGATGTCGGATTCACCGAGGCTCTCGATACCTTTGAACTGGGGCGCCGAATTAACCTCGCAAATGCGGTATTGATCCTCTCCGTCGAACAGCAGGTCCACTCCGGAGATGTCCAAGCCAAGGACGCGAGTCGCTTCCATGGACAGCCACTCGATGTTATCCGTCAACTGATAGGGCTCGGCGCGGCCGCCGCGTGAGATGTTGGTCTTGAAACTGCCGTCGACCGAAGTCCGCTGCATGCAGCCGACGGCACGGCCGCCTACGACGATCACCCGTAGGTCTCGCCCCCGGGTCCCCTTGATGTACTCCTGCAGGATGATATTCGCCGTGGGCGCTGTTGCCTTGACAAGCTCCATCAGGTCGGTGAATCGCAGCCGGTCGTCGGCCAGGAACACCCCTTCACCGTGCGAACCGGCCAGCGTCTTGATCACGACCGGGAAGCCCAGACTATGCTCGACGAAGTCCACGTCCGTCGGGTGCTTGACAAGCATGGTCTTGGGCACCGGCAGATCACTTGACGCCAGGATCTGCTGGCTGAAGAGCTTATCCTTGACGCACTCAATGGCCTCGGCCTGATTGAACGTATGCACCCCCAGTCGCTCCAGGTGGCGCATGACCGCGAGCGCAAAGTACGTCGTCCCCGAACCCGTCCTGGGCAGAATAAAATCGGGTAACGTCGTCGTCTCACCCCGCAACCGGATACTCTTGCTGCCGGCTCGTGTCACCAGCAGGTCAACTTCATTCGGCGCGATGATCTCCAGGTCGATTGACTCGGCCTTTGCGGCATCAATAAGACGATCGTTCTCATATGAATCGCCGATCTTCTTATGGAGGATCCAACCTCTCAGTGTCGCATTACTCATCGTACATATCTCACCACATGACCAACCCGAGTCCAAACCACATTGGACCCGGTATGATAGCAATAACCCTCGCGTGAGGACATCAGGTCATAACAACCCAGACGTCTCATCCAGGTCGAACACCGCGTTCATGTTCTGGACGGCTTGGCCGGAGGCGCCTTTGATCTTGTTGTCGATAGGACTGAAGTCGTAGAGGACGGATGTGAGTGCCACGGCCAGTTACAGCTTGTTGTGCCGCTTCACTTCCTGGAGTATTTGCTCGGCGCGAGGATCCTTCATGTGAGCCAAGCGACGATAAGCTACGCTATAAAACTCCTTACTCTCAAGCAACCGTTTAATGGTATCCAAATCATCAATTGACAACAGGGTCAGACCGATCTTTACGACCGCATCGCGTAGCGAACTGGCTGGGTAGCCCTTGCCTGTGTACTCGGTCGCCATCTGAATGATGGCCATCCCGTCTAACCGATCTTGCTCGGAACGGGATGGATCATTGTAATAACTGTTGCGATACTCCGCCTCCGATAGTTCCTCATACGTGTCATGCATACACATATCAGTGAAGGCATGAATGGCCTCAGCCAAACTGCGGAACTGTAGATCTGGCAAGTCATCATGACTCAGGTACATAACCTGACTCGCAAGAGGTGGCTTTGTGCAGACCCCCCACCAGTTCCCACCCCATAGATCGACAAGCGGGATGACGCCGAATTTCTGCATGATCGGCCAGTGCGTAATCTCCTTAATGTTTTCGATTTCCTCAACGACTTCGCCGGAAGAGTAGATCCTGCCGTCGAAGCTTTTTTTTTCAACGCCGTCAAACATTTCGAAGAACTGACGGACTTCGGCCGGCACATCAGAATCGTAAATCTCTCCCAAAGCAACGATATTGTCAGGGTGAGCCGGGTAACAGACGGTCACGCCCGGAACGTCACGAAGCCGATCTAACGCATCACGCAATGCTGTATTCATTATCTAGAATCCCCATGAATAAGTTACGCACACGGGCTGTCCAACCAACCGTTATTATAACAGCCCTGTCGTCTCATCCAGGTCGAACACCGCGTTCATATTTTGCACGGCTTGGCCGGACGCGCCTTTGATCATGTTGTCGATGGCGCTGAAGACGACGATCCTGGACTGGTCACCTTGCTTGGTGAGACGGACGGCGATGTCGCAGAAGTTGGTGTTGGCGACGTGCTTGACGTTGGGCAGGTTTTCTCTGACCCGCACGAAAGGCTCTTCGGCGTAGGCGTCTTCGTAGGCTTCGTACAGCTCGTCCTCGGTGACGTCGGGGTCAACCGGTTCGAGGTAGATGGTTTCGAGGATGCCCCGGTCGATCGGGAGCAGGTGCGGGACGAACAGCGCGTGGACGGGTTTGCCGGCGACCAGTGACAGGGTCTGTTCGATTTCGGGTTGATGTCGGTGCCCGCCGATGACGCCGTAGGGCAGGTAGGATTCGTTCTGGTTGGGGAAGTGCAGCAGGTCGCTTGGGCTCTTGCCGGCCCCGGTGGTGCCGCTTGCGGCGTTGATGAGGATCGGGTCGTGCTTGATCAGGCTGTGCGACAGCAGCGGCGCGATCCCCAGCGCGGCGGTGGTCGGGTAGCAGCCGGGGTTGGCGACGAGCATCGCCCCCGGGAGTTCGTCTCTATTGAGTTCGGGCAAGCCGTAGACCGCTTCGGCGAGGTTGTCCCGGTCGGTGTGTTCCAGGCCGTAGACTTTTTCGTAGAGGTCGGCGTCGGCGAGCCGGTAGTCGGCGGACAGGTCGATGATCCTCAGGCCGGCATCGAGCAGTTGCGGGGCATAGCTCATCGCGGCCCGGTGCGGCAGCGCGAGGAAGACCACGTCGGCCTCGTCGGCGATGGCGGCGGGATCGATCGCCCGACACTGCGCCACCTCATCATCAACCAGACCCATTAGCGCAGGGAAGACCTCCCGGATGTCCGGCAGTTCGTCGCGGTGGCTGGCGAGATAAGTCAGCTCGGCGGACGGGTGCTGCTGGAGGATTCGGATCAGGTCAAGACCGGTGTACCCGGTCGGCCCAACGATAGCGGCTCGGATCGACATAGCGGGGCATTGTAACGGGATGAGGGATTAGGGTTCAGGGAACGGGGATCAGGGGCTATTGGTGCCAGGGGTGCAGCACGGGGGTGCGATGCTGCCGATTTGGCAGATATTGTGCGGCGACATACCTCACTACTAGCTCAGAATAAAGCACTTGCGACAATCTCGGTTGGCACGGCTATTGCGACAATTCATCATGTCGGCGGGCCCGATCCCGGTAAGCCGAAAGGCGCCGGGCTGAGGGGCAGGGTTGCATCAGACGGGCCCCGTTGTGAGCAATAACGACCTGAAAGGAGGTTCATCATGCTACCGACACTTAGACGTATCTATGGCAACCCGTTCGCAGACTTCCAGCGCGAGATCGATCGCGTCCTATCCGCCGGGATGCCCGGCGAATGCGACCTGGCGACCGCGGCGTATCCCGTGGACATCCACGAGACCGACGACGCCCTGATCGTTGACGCTGAGCTGCCAGGCTTCAAGAAGGACGAGGTCCATGTGACGCTCGAGCAAGGCGTGCTGAGCATCAGTGCCGAACGCCAGGCGGAAGAGAGCGAAGGCGAATCGCACCTGAGCGAACGCTGCTACAAGCGGGTCGCACGCAGCTTCAAGCTGCCGATCGAGGTCGATGAGGCCAAGGTCCAGGCGGCGCTGACTGACGGGGTGCTGACGCTGACACTCGCCAAGCGCGAAGAAGTCAAGCCACGGAAGATTCAAGTGAACTGATCCGGGGCAGGTGACGTAAGACTATTAATCGATCCTCCAAGTGGACCCCGTCGGGCGCTACGGTGCTCGACGGGGTTTTATTGTTTGAACCGCGAAGGTGTAAGAGATTAGCCACCGATGAACTCAGATGAACACGGATAAAGCATGAAGAATCCACAGACAGAAACTCTGATCAGTGTTTATCTGTGTTCATCGGTGGCTAATTCCGATCAAGCACATATCGCTGGATCACGTGCGCGACGCCGTCGTCGTCGTTGGCCGGGGCGATGAGGTCGGCGGATTGTTTTAGCCTTTCCCAGGCGTTGCCCATCGCGACGCCCAGGCCGGCCCAGCGGATCATGCCCAGGTCGTTGTCGGCATCTCCGATCGCCATGACCTGATGAGCCGGGACGTTGTAGCGCTCGGCCACGATCTTCAGCGCACTGGCTTTGTCGACCTGCCGGTGTACGAGTTGGATGAGGTAGTCATCGCTGATGAGGATCGCGATTTCGTCGCCGAAGGTTTCACGGACCATCGCGTGGATCGGTTTGAGCTTCTCGGGTGGGGCGAGCAGCATCAGCTTGGTCACCGGGTCGGTCAGCAGCGCGTCCAGCGGGCCGATCAGGTCGGGGTCGAAGCGTTTGCTGGTCTCGGTCGGGAGCGTGTCGTCGACGTGGTCGGTGTACCACTTATCGAGCACCTCGAAGCTGACACCGACACTGGGGTCGAGCTGCCTTGCGGCCTCGACGATCCGGCGGGCCAGGTCGATGGGCAGCGGCTGGTGGAAGACGTGTCGGCCGCGTGGGACGTCGTGGATCAGGGCGCCGTTGTAGTTGACCTGCAGCGTATCCAATGCGAGACGGTGGTAGACCTCACGGACGCTGCGCGGGGGTCGGGCCGAGGCGAGGACGACGTGGACACCGAGGTTGGTCGCCTCGGCGATGGCGCTGGCGTTGGCGGGGCTGAGCACCTTGTCCGAGCGCAGCAGCGTGCCGTCGAGGTCGATCGCGATCAGCCTGATCGGGCCGATATCAGCGGGCATTTCGGGCCAGGGGTCGGCCGGGGGGTGTTTCCGTGGGGCAGTCATGGAATACTTACACTCGCCTTGGGGGTTTGTGTGCATAGAATAACGTCACCCCCGGAAGTTGCCCCCAAGCCCCCTACCGCCTATGCCCCCCACCACGCTGAATACCAAACCTATCAACGACGCCAACCGCCTGGGCCTGGACTACCGCGCCGAGGCTGGGCGGTTTACTTACGACGGGCCGATCATCGACATCCACACGCACATCGGCACGGTCGAGGCGGCGCGGCTGTACTTCGAGGTCGCGGACCGTTACGGCATCGGCAAGGCCGTGTCGATGACGAAGCTGGAAAACTGCCCGGCGATTAAGGACGCGTTTGGCGATCGGATCGAGTTCATCGCCGTGCCGAATTACGAAGCGTACGATCAGCCGGGGACGTTCACCACGGATTGGCTGAAGCGCATGGCCCAGTTCCGTGAGCAGGGTTGCCGGATCATCAAGTTCTGGGCGGCCCCGCGCGGCCGCGACCTTCACCCCGATGCGTTCCACCTGGATTCACCCGCCAGGCGTGAGAGCATCAAGCGCGCCTACGACCTGGGCTACCGTATGTTCATGACACACGTCGGCGATCCCGATACTTGGTTCCAGGCCAAATACACCGACCCCGCAAAGTACGGCAAGAAGACTGAGCACCTCGATCAACTCGAAGCGCTGCTCGATGAGTACCCCGACGTACAGTGGATCGGCGCCCACATGAGCGGTTACCCGGAGGATCTTGACTACGTGCAGGGCATCCTCGACCGGCACCCGAACTACGTCATTGACACCAGCGCGACCAAGTGGCAGGTGCGTGAACTCAGCAAACATCCCGACCGCTTCCGCGCGTTCTGTGAAAACAATCCCGGCCGGGTCGTCTTCGGCACCGACATCGTCGCCAACAACGACAACCTCGACTACGACCTCTACGCCAGCCGGTTCTGGGCGCTGCGTACCCTGATCGAAACCGCCTACGACGGCCCCAGCCCCATCGTCGACCCGGACCTGAACATGGTGGACCCATCGGTGGATGAAAAGGCGACTGCACCCTTACGCGGTGCTCAGGTCACGGGGCCAACCCTGCGGTCGGTGTATCACGACGCGGCGGCAGCGGTTCTCAGCTATTGATCAGACGCTGATGTGTACCCAAGCTCCGCAAGACGATCTTTCAGCGGCGTGAGTATCAATCTGCGCTGATTATCATCCACAAAGCCCGCATCCTCTTCCTGCTCGATCGTCCAGAGCAGGGCCTCGATCTGCAGATCTCGAAGCGGCAGGTCCTGACGTTCGTACCACCAGGCACTTAACTTGCCCGATGTATATAAGCTGAAGATAAAACGAGGCTTCACGATATGACCTTCGCCTAAGGTATCCCGGCTCTTGTAGCCATGCCCCCAGTAGTCCACATGATGCTGGATTATCATCCTGCAGGCATCTCCAACCGTGTGGTTATGCCATGCTGCATAAACAGCTGAATATGAATGCCGGTCATCATCCAAAGAACGGATCAGATCAGGGAAAGCATCAATTCCCATGGCAGTAAGTTGGTCGTAGGCTAATCGAACACGCTCAGCATCGAGATCTCGAAGGGATTCACTCCCATCATCATCGCTAAAGATATGACTGCCCTCCGATGGAGTCCGATCTGCCATCGGGTGCCATCCCGACGGGTGCATCGGGCTAAACTCTGACGCAAGCTCATCTACCAATAGAGCCGCTTTAGGATTGGATGTACCCAGATCAGATTCGATCGCTTGACGCGAACAAGCTGCCAGCCACACGAATATCAACGTATAGCAGATCGCCTTAGCCATTAGTCCCCCATATACATCAGACCTAGCACTAGATGTTAAACCAGCTCTTTGGCCTTGGCCAGCGCCGGGGCGTAGTCGGGTTCTTCGGCGACTTCGGGAACGAGCTGGACGTACTGGATCGTGTCGTTCTGGTCGACGACCATGACCTGGCGGGCGAGCAGGCCGACCTCTTTGATGCGCACGCCGTAAGCCGGGCCGAAGCTGTGGTCCTTGAAGTCGGAGAGGCAGACGACGTTCTCGACGCCGGCCGCGCCGCACCAGCGCTTCTGGGCCATGGGCAGGTCGACGCTGACTGTCAGGACGACGACGTTATCCAGCCCCCCAGCTTCTTCGTTGAACTTGCGCGTCTGGGTGTCACAGATCGGCGTATCCAGCGACGGGACGACCGAGATGATCTTCACCTTGCCGGCGAAGTCGGCGAGCGTCTTGTCGGACATGTCCACGGCCTTGAGCGAGAAGTCCGGTGCCTTGTCGCCGACCTTCAGCTCATCGCCGACGAGGGTCATGGGGTTGCCTTTGAGGGTGATGGCGGCGGCGCGCTCGGTCATGGTGTGTCCTTTCGCAAGCCCGGTCGGGCTGAATGTGTTCGTGATTGATGCCCGCCGGCGTCCGACGGGCCGGGGCATTGTAGACGGGTAGAGACAGCGGGCAACCCGCGCTCGCTAATCGAGGATTTTTGCGTCTTTTAGGAAGTGTTCGATGTCCTGCCAGTAGACCTTCGGCGAAGGCAGCGTGTTGTGGTCCACGTCGTACCAGATCAGCCGGCTGTGCTCATGTGTCGCGGCGTCGGCGAGTCGGGTGGCGTTGCTTGGCGGGACGATCCGGTCGAGTTTGCCGTGCATGACAAGGACGGGCCCGTCATATTGTTCGACGATCGGCACGCCGACATACGGATCGCGCACCAGGAACCACGGCACGAGGAACCGCGCGGCCATACGGCGGATACTCGCCGGGGCGGACTGAAGGATCATCGCGTTGGGTGGGCGCTCCTTGGCAAGTTGGATGACGACGGCCCCGCCGATGCTTCGGCCGTGGAAGACGATGCGTGAGGCGTCGACGTCGGGCCGCTTAGTAACAAGGTCGTAGAACGCGACGTAGTCCTGTTGGATCGCTTTCTGACTGGGATCGCCGGCGGACCGGCCGTAGCCACGGAACTCGGGCAGCAGGACGCTGATGCCCAGTTGGCTGTACTGGTGCAGCATGATCGGCCAGTGGTCGATCAGCTCGCCGTTGCCGTGCGCGAAGATCACAAGCGGACCCGGGGATTGATCCGTGACACCTTCGCCGGGAATGAACCAGCCCTCGACCTGGCCTTGAGGTGATTCGATGCTGAGCTGTTCTGTCTCCGGCGTGACGGCGGCCGACGCGGGCACGTCGATCATCGAGCGGGGGAACAGGATCGACCGCTGGATGGAGCAGCCGATCAGCAGCCAAACGGCATATATCAGTATGAGATAGACCATGGTGCGCCTGATCCGGCGGGGCCAGCGTGAAGGCTTCGGTTTCGAGTCGGGATCGTCTCGGTTCGCGGGCTCATTCATGCCAATCATCATAACCTCATGTCTGATTTTGGCGGGATTCGTGGAAGCCTTGCCGGTGTATGCCCGGTGGCCTAAGATAAATCCTCACTTGTAACCTGACGATTCATACTCTTTCTACGGCCTCTCGGCAGGAGACTCCGGATGACCACGACCAGCGAACAAGGGCACACGCTGCTCCACGGCAAGACCTACGACAGCATCATCGATACCGTCCACAACACGCCGTTGGTTCGGCTGCAGCGTCTGGCACCGGAAGGCGCGAATGTGCTGGTCAAGTGTGAATACTTCAACCCGCTCGCCAGCGTGAAAGACCGCATCGGCCGGGCGATGATCGAGGCCGCCGAGCGTGACGGGGTCCTGAGCAAGAACACGCACGTCATCGAGCCGACCAGCGGCAACACGGGGATCGCGCTGGCCTTCGTGTGTGCGGCGAAGGGGTATAAGCTGACGCTGACGATGCCCGAGTCGATGAGTGTGGAACGCCGGGCACTGCTCCGCGCATTGGGGGCCGACCTCGTGCTCACCCCCGCGGCCGACGGCATGAAGGGCGCGATCGGCAAGGCGGCGGAACTGGTCGGCACGACCGACAACGCCTGGATGCCCCAGCAATTCGAGAACCCCGCCAACCCACAGGTCCACTACGACACCACCGGCCCGGAAATATGGAACGACACCGATGGCAGCGTCGACATGCTCGTCTCCGGTGTCGGCACGGGCGGCACGATCACCGGCACGACCCGCTTCCTGCGCGAGAAGAATCCCGACTTCCAGGCCATCGCCGTCGAGCCCGAAGAGTCGCCGGTCATCACGCAGACCCTGGACGGCTCGCCGATCAAGCCCGGTCCGCACAAGATCCAGGGCATCGGCGCCGGGTTTATCCCCGCCAACTGCGACGTGATGCTCGTCAACAGCGTGGTCCGCGTCAGCAGCGATGACGCCTTTAAATGGTCTCGCATGGCGACGCAGCAGGAAGGCATCTTCGGCGGGATCAGCACCGGCGCGAACATCTGCGCCGCATGCCGCCTCGCCGAGCTACCCGAAAACAAGGGCAAGACCATCGTCACCATCGCCTGCAGCTTCGGCGAACGCTACCTGTCCACGCCACTGTTCGAAGGCCTGGCAGATTGACGATAGCTGTTCAACTCTTAACGTGACGGATCGTAAGTTGTGGGGCAGACCACGCAAGGCCATGCGGTAATGCGCGTGTCACGAGATATCTTTATCTGGGAGTATTCATCATGGAATACCGTTACCTCGGCCGGACCGGCATCCGCGTCAGCCCGTTGTGTCTGGGCTGCATGACATTCGGCGGCAAGACCACGCCGGACGACTCTGCGGACATGATCGACCGTGCGCTGGAAGCCGGGATCAACTTCATCGACACAGCCAACGTCTATGTCGGCGGCAAGAGCGAAGTGGCTGTGGGCGAGGCGTTCAAGCGCAACGGCAAGCGCGACCGGATCGTGCTGGCGACCAAGTGCCACGGCAACATGCACAAGGACGAGCCCTTGAACCCCAACCGCTGGGGCAACTCACGTCGACAGATCATCGAGCAGTGTGACGCGTCGCTGAAGCGTCTGCAGACCGACTGGATCGACCTCTACCAGATCCATCGGCCGCACTCGGATTGCCCGATCGATGAGACACTGCGGGCGCTGGACGACCTGGTGAGAGCCGGTAAGGTGCGCTATATCGGCTGCAGCACATATGCAGCGTGGCAGGTCGTTGAGTCGCTCTGGATGTCGGACCGCTACGGCCTAAACCGATTCGTCACGGAGCAGCCGCCCTACAACCTGCTGGATCGGCGGATCGAGCGCGAGCTGGTCCCGATGGCGCAAACATACGGCTTCGGGCTGATCCCCTGGTCGCCGCTCGCCGGCGGGATGCTAACGGGTAAGTACCGGCGTAACCAGGAGCCGACCGAGGGTCGATACGCACCGGGCAAGGACCGCAACTTCCGGGCCGAAGAAATGCTCGCCAACGATCGGACCCACGACGTTGTCGATAAGCTGCGAGAAATCGCAGAGGCAAAGGATTGCTCGGTCAGCCAACTCGCGCTGGCGTGGTGCATGCATCAGCCGGCCATCACCAGCCCGATCATCGGGCCCCGCACGATGGACCAACTCAACGACAATCTCGCGGCGGCGGACGTCGAGATCAACGACGAAGACCGCAAGGCGTTAGACGAAGTCAGCCCACCCGGCCGCGCGGTCCACGCCTACTACGAAGCCGACTTCGGCCCGCACCCGCATCGGTGGTGAGCCGCCCTACTGCTGTGGCGTATTGATCATGAACGTCGCCGCAGCATCGAAAAATGCGCGGAGGGTCTGGTTGACCTCATCGGTGAATCCTGATTCGACGACGGCCTCGTCCATGCGCTCGACCCAACGGTCACGGGCCAGCTGATCGATCTTGTATGGCATGTGCCTGGCGCGGAGCCGGGGATCGCCGCGCTCTTGCGAGTAGCGGTGCGGCCCACCGAAGCGCTGGACCAGGAACTCGCGCAGCCGGTGCTCGGCGCCTTCCAGGTCGTGTTCAGGGTAGATCGACGCGAGCACGTCGTCCTGCGGGACACGTTTGAAGAACGCGGCGCAGAGCCGGTCGAAGCCGTCTTCGCCGATTGCGTCGTAGACCCGGTCGTCTAAATGGAAGTCGCCCATGAGGGGCATGATAGGGCAAAACGGCGTGGGTGTAGCTACGGACGCGCGACCTGGTCGCCCGCGCTAATGGCCTGAAAGATACGTGACCAACAATACAACATATACTATTGTGCATGCGATGGCCATTAAGATGAATGGGATGAACATCACCTTCTCCATGCGCTCGTTTTTAACAATATAGCTATCCCACGGATATTTGATACGTCGCAGTTGTCTGCGAAATATAATTATCAGCCATACCAAGGATATGAATACGCCAGTCACTATGACATAGATCAATTCAGTATCTGCTAGCGTCAGCATTCGTAGCCCCGATGTATACTGAACATCTGATCATCCACGGCACCGACCATAGCTACTCGATGTAACTTAGACGTGAATCATATTAAGCAGAGGCGCGGGGTCGGTCAGATCATCGACGGCGATGTCCGCGCCGGCGTCGCGCAGCTCCTCGGCGGGCGTGCGCCCTGTGGCAACGGCGAAGGCGGTCAGGCCGTGAGCCTTGGCGCAATTGATGTCGTGGGGCGTGTCGCCGATGACGATCACGCGGGCCGGATCGGGCTCGGCTTGTGTGGTTCTCTGATAGCGCTTCAGCGCAAGCTCGGCGAGGCCCGGGCGTGAGTCGGCCTCATCGCCAAAGCAGCCGAGGGTGAACCAATCGCGCTTAAGGCCCGCGGCCTCGATCTTGAGCTTGGCGGTCTGGGCGTAATTACCGGTGAGCAGACCGAGGATGACGTCGCCTTGTTGCTTGACGCGCTCACGCAGTGTGTCGATCAGGTCGTGTACGCCGGGCAGCGGATCGATGGCGTGGCCGTCTTCTTCGATCAGGCGCTGTAACTCACGGGTGTAGACCGCGCGGAAGTCGTCGTGCTTGTCGATGACATCGGGATCGGGGCAGTTGGCGATAGCATCCTTGAAGATGAGCGGATCGAGCCGGCCGCCAAAGGACACGCCCTCGAATGAAAAGCCCTCGCCACAGACCTGATCGCCGGCCGTTTTCATCGCGACCTGCCCCAGGCCGCGTGCGTTGACCAGCGTCAGGTCCACGTCGAACAGCAAGAGGGTGTGCGGCATCGTGCTCACGGTCGGGTCATCCTGACGGGGTTTACTTCAATCACTCAGGGGAGCCAGGGTGCGTCGTCGTCGGCCCCGGGCTGCTGGGTGGGGGGCGGCGTCTCGGACGGGCCGAAGAGGCCTTCCAGCGGATCGGCGATCAGCGGATCGGTCTGTGTGTCGGCTTCGCCCTGCTGTTCGGCCAGGAGCTTGGCGTCTTCCTCGAAGCCGGTCTTCATGGCCGTGGCAAAAGCGCGTATGGTAGGATCGTCGTGGCGGATCGCGTCGGTCAGCGCGGGGCTGGTGGCCGAATCGGCTTTCATGACCAGGTAGACAATACGGACCAGCGGGTCGTCGCTGCGCCCGGCAAGGTCGATCACGCGCTGCGAAACGGGATTGCCTTCCTCGTCGGGGAGCATGAAGCGGACGGTCCATGCCTTGAGCAAACGATTGAAGCTCGGGTAGCGCTGGCCGATGGTGTCACTGACTCTGGCACGCAGGTCCAAGGCCTCGGTCGACTCGGCGGGCTGACGCGCAACGACCAGCAGCCGAGCGATCGCCAGGGCGCGTGTGGCGTCATCGGTGGCGTCGACATCCTTGATCCATAGCTGGAGGTTGCTGGGCGTGGCGGGTGTGCCGCGTGCGAGCAGCGAGCCTGCATTGCGTAAGGCACCCAGCGGGCCGGGGACAACCGCGCCGTTGGGCATCGGCCTCGGGTCGAGGATCGCGGTGGTCGAGAAGCTGATCGGTTCGGTGGGGTACAAGGCGGTGAGTTGGCCCAGGTCGAACCGGTCGAGCCTGATCTCGGCCTGGATCCGTTCGCCGGGCTGGAGCGTCAGGCGCCGGCCGAGGTGGAAGAACGTCGGCTGCAGCTGGCCCATCGGCTCGTTGCGCAGAGACGGGAGGTTGCTGACCATCAGCAGCGGCTGGACCGCGCTGTTGGGCCCGACCGACAGCGGGAAGCGCGTCGCGTTCATGAGCGTGACTTCACCGATCATCGGCTGGAGGTACCCGAACGAGCCGGGCGAGACGCGCAGGCTCAGGCGGACCCAGGGCGAAACCGTCAGGGCGGGTGTCCACAACTGTCTTGGGATGTCATCGACAAGGACACGCAGCGGGATGCCCTGGCTGGTGGGGACGATGGTCTTGCCCATCTGGTGCAGTCGGTGAGCGGCGACAACCGAGGCCATGGACCCGGGGTTGTCCCAGATCATCTGCTGATACAGCGTAGCGCGCTGCTCGTCATCAAGGCCGGGCATCGACGCGAGCCCGAGGCGTGCGAACATGTCTTCACCGCCGAGCGCTTCAAAGATGCGCCTGGCGCTGTCGTGCTCGCCTTCGCGCAAGGCCAACCAGCCGACCGCGAGCCTGCCGACCTCGTCCTGGTCCTCCAACAGACTGACACGGTGCTTGACCCAGGCCGGGTCCTGGTTGAACACGGCGGCGATCCAGATGAGTTGCTTGATCAGGTTCTGGCGCTGCTCGAGGTCTTCGGTGGCACCGGACGATTCCTGCAGGCGCTTAAATGATTCCTCCGCGGCGACGGGGTTCGTCTCATAGAGCAAGATCAGGCGGGCGAACTCGAGCGTCGGCGGCAGCGGCGGGAGGTCGTCCAGCGACGGCGGCTCGGGCTCGGCGTCCTCGTCCACCACCAGGTCGGGATTCTGGGCGTCGGCAAGCTGCTTCATGAACAGCTGCAACTCCAGCAACAACGGCTGGACCTCGTCGCCCCGGCCGGCGGCGATCAGGCACAGGGCGTACTGAGTCAGCAACTCGAACCGTGACTGGATGTCCACAAGCTCCATCGCCACGTCGAACTGATCGAGCGCCTGGCCGTAGACCCCTTCCTGCATCAGCAGGTTGGCCAGCGCGGCACGGACCGTGGGATCGACGGGGCTGGCCTTGAGCATGCCGACCAGCGCGGCACCCTGTTGCCTCGGGCTGCCTTCGCGGTCGAGGGTGAGTTGATACATCATCGCGGCGGCATCGGGGTTGGCCGGGTCCAGTTTGATGGCGTAACCCAACCATGCGCCGGCGCGTCGCTCATCGCCGATTTCCTGCGCGACCTGGGCGGCGATCGTCGACAGGCGCGACCGCAGCGGTGCGGAGAGCTGTACCGCGCCTTCGGAGCGAAGCATGCGCTCCAGCGCTGCGAGGTATTCATCGATCGATTCGATGCTGGAAAGCCGGGCTTGGATCAGCTGCAGCTGAGCGGCGTCATCGTCGGGAGCGAGGCGCAGGTAGTTGCGCAACGAATCGATCAGCATCTGCTGATCTTCGATGCCCGCCGCCATGGAGATGCGGAACTCCCACAGGCCGACGTCGTCGGGAGCGAGGTCGGTGGCCATGTCCAGGAGGATGCGCGTCCGTTCGATCTGATCGGGACGTGGGGCCTGGGTACGGCCGTAGGAGGACTGGGCCATGGCCATGAGTTGATCGGCGAGCATCTGCTCGGTGCTGCCGGAATCGGGGAAGGCCAGGTCCTGTGCCTTGGTCGGGGCGGCGCTGAGGGCAACGCCCAGCCCGATCACGAGGCCTAGGGCCGATAACATAGACTTGACGGAACGGGTGTGTCGGATCATATGCTTCATCATCGGTCGGTCACTCGGTGCCGGTTATCACAAAGCGTGGATCATAACGGCTTTCCGGCCCACATGAGCCAGAGAGCCAACGGCATCCAGCCGAAGAAGACCATCACGGTGGTCAGTTTCATAAACCCTGTCACGGCCCGGGACGCGCCCGGTACCAGGTCGTCCGCGACCAAGATCATCAGCAAATAAAACCCAGCCGACAATGCTCCTACGGCCAATATCGGCGTTGTGTTCTCGATCAGCCAGAATCCGCCGATCATCGCGGCCCCCGATAACACCATCCCGGCCGACAGCTTCACCCCCCTGCCCAAGCCCCGCAGGGCCGCCTGCCGGCTCGTGGACGGCCGATGCATCAACCCGCCTTTACCGGGCCCAGGCCCGATGCCAACTCCTCAGTGAAGTCCTTGACCGCACGTACCGCCTGGTCCTCGCCCCGATCCCTGGCCTCGGCGACCCGGCGCATCAGCCCCGAGCCGACAATCACCGCATCCGAGACCGACACGACTTGCCGGACGTGGTCCGCGGAGCTAATCCCGAAGCCGACGGTCATGGGCAGGTCCGTCACGGTTTGTAGACGCTTGATCCGGGTGGGTAGTTCCGGGGGCAGTTCACTTTGCTCGCCGGTAATCCCGGACCTTGCGACGACGTAGACAAAACCGGTGCTCGCTTTGGCGATCTGCTCTGCCCGGTCGTCGGGGGTGGTCGGAGCGATAAGCATGCTGAGGATCAGCCCCGCCTTGGCCGAGGCTTCCCGTGCCGGGCCGGAGGCTTCCAGCGGCAGGTCGGGGAAGATGAACCCGTCGAAGCCGGCGTCCTTGGCGTCGCCGATGAACTTGCCCAGGCCGAACCGGTGGACAATGGAGTAGCTGACCATCGCGACCAAGCCGATATCGAGGCCGGCGCGTTTCTGGGACACCATGTCGAACACCTTGCCGACCTGCACGCCATGGTCCAGCGCGTAGGTCATCGACGCCTGGATCACCGGGCCATCGGCGATGGGGTCGGAGAACGGGATGCCCAACTCGCAGATCGACGCCCCGGCGTCCTGCACGGCGGTGAGCATGTCGCCGGTCGCCTCGACGCTGGGATCGCCGGCGGTGAGATACGGCATGAGCGCTTTGCCCTGCTGCGCCCGCAAGTCCTGAAATAGCCTGTCGATCCTGTTCATAGACCCAGTAGGATAAGCCCCCCCGTCAAGGCGGGCAATCGGCTGCTATGTATGCGCTACAGACCCCGGTAATGCTTGATCTGGGCGGGTCGATAGGGCCCGGCGATGAAGTAGGCCAGCGAGCCTAGGGGGCCGACCAAGGCGATGACCAGGATCCAGACGGCCTGGTTATCCATGTTGTGGGTCGCGGCGTGGATGAGTGAGTACAGCCAGAAAATCAATATCCCGATCCCGATCAGGGCGAAGACCAGCAAGATAAAGCACGGGATCAGCGAGAATGCGGCGGAGGGGTCTTGTCCGTTCATGGGATAGATGATACCTATTGATCGGTTCGCAAGCACCGGTGTGACACTTCGAGAGGAAAAGCATGGAAACGAAGGAACTGATCAAACGGGCTCGCGCATTTTCGCGCCCCTACCGTGTGACCGACGGCAGAGGATTCAAACTCGCCGACGTCGATCCCGAGGACACCCAGCATCTGGATCGCGAAGACAAGCCCAAGGCCAAGCAGATGCTCGCCGAGGGCGTCGAGGCGATGCGGGAAATGCAGGAGATGCTGTACGCGCAGGACCGCTGGTCGGTGCTGCTGATGTTCCAGGCGATGGACGCGGCGGGCAAAGACGGGGCGATCAAGCACGTGATGTCCGGCGTGAACCCGCAGGGCTGCCAGGTGTTCTCCTTCAAACGGCCCAGCAGCGAAGAGATGGATCACGACTATCTGTGGCGCTGCATGAAGCGATTACCCGAGCGCGGCCGGATCGGCGTGTTCAACCGGTCGTACTACGAAGAGACGCTGGTGGTGCGTGTGCATCCCGAGATCCTCAAGGGCCAGAAGCTGCCGCCGAAGCTGGTAACTAAAAACATCTGGAAGCAGCGCTTCGAGGACATCTGCGGGTTCGAGCGGTACCTGGCGCGCAACGGTGTAGCGATCTGCAAGTTCTTCCTGCACGTCTCCAAAGAAGAGCAGCTGTCGCGCTTCATGGATCGGCTCAACGAGCCGGAGAAGCACTGGAAGTTCTCCAAGGCCGACGTCGAAGAGCGCAAGTACTGGGACGACTATCAGAAGGCGTACCAGGATGTGATCCGCAACACCTCGGCCAAACACGCGCCGTGGTACGTGATACCGGCGGACAACAAGTGGTTCACCCGCCTGGTCGTCGCATCGGCCGTCATCGACACGCTCAACGGGCTGGACCTGGCGTTTCCCAAGATCAACGCGAAGCAGAAACGGGAACTCGCCGAAGCCCGTCGCACGTTGCAAGGATGAGCCTGGTCTGCGGGGTCGATACAGCCTTTCAGCGTCAGACCGCCAAGTTCCTTACTCCTGCTCTTCGCCGAACAGGTCCAGGATGCTCTGGTAGGGCACGCAGTTGTAGAACACCATCTGCAGGTTCTGCTGCTGGTCTTCGTGCTCGTGGTAATAGACGCTGTTGGTTGTGGTGACCAGGCCCACGACCTGGCCCCGGTCGTTAAAGATAGGCCCGCCGGACGAGCCCTTGGCAAACTCGGTAGTGACCTGAACCCGTCGGACGCTCGGGCCGCCCGGCTTGGGGGCCATGAAGAATCGTGACACCTCTCCGGAGCTGTAGCTGTAGAACCGCCCGGTTGGGTGGCTGATGGAATGGACGCGTTGCCCGACCTTGGCCTGCCGCGCGATCGGCAGCGGCTTGAACGGGCCTTCGCCACCCAGCTGGATCAGAGCGACGTCGTCCGCTTCACTCGACGCCAGGACCTCGACCACCGGCACAACCCGGCCGTCCCGGGTACGCGCGATCATGGTCAGGTTGTCGGCACTTTCGACCACGTGGTGATTCGTCACCGCTAATCCCGATTCGCTGACGATGAATCCGGTGGCACAGTTGGCGTGGTGGTTATCGCAATGACCACAAAGGTACACCCCCGCGATGACCAGCACGCCCTCGCAGGCCCGCTCGTAGAGGTCGCCATCTTCCGGATGCAATTCATCGGGCGCCGGCGCGGTGATCGGTGCCTTGGACCGTTGCAGCTGCTCGTTTAACACAGCCTGCTCGGTCGTTTCGCCTTCGTTGATCAACTCGGTGGCGGCCCGTTCCATCGACCGTTTGATCGAGAAGTCTCGGATAAAGACCGGCCCCGGCTCCCCGAGAGACGGGACCACCCACATCAACACACACGCAACAATAAGGATCACTCGGCTGGACTTGCACATCACGATAGCACTCCAGGAAGTAACGGGGCCTGTCGGCCGCCTAGGTTTTCACCTTCTGCATCACGAACGCCGCCAGCGGCAGGTAGACCACGATCGGGAACCACGCGGCGGCCACCGGATTCAGCGGGCCTGAAACCATCTCCGGCAGCGTCATCCCCCCGATCCACACGCCGATACACATCCCCGCCGCCTTGACCGATTGCAGCAGCATGTTCCCCGGGGCACGCAGCATGAAGTACGGCAGCCCCATCGCCAGGATCAACACGTTGACCACCAGCAGGCACACCCGTCCCCACTTCGTCCGCGTCACCTCGTCCCGCATCGCCGCCGAAACCGCCTGGCTGTGCTGCATCTGCTGTAGCTGGCTCACGGGCAGCATCCGGATGTAGTCGGCATCACGGCGTATCTTGATCAGCGTCGGGGACAGGTCGGTCTTGTAGAAGTCGATCGGCCGGCTGCCGCTGCTGACCGACTCGACCGGCGACGTGCCGGGCTGACCCACGACCTGGTAGCCGTCGATCAGTTCCCAGCCCTCGCGATCACCGTCCCATAAAGCCTGGGACGCCGTGACATGGCCGATCTGTACGGCGTTCTCGTTACGGATGACCACACGCATGCCCGTCAGCTGTTCGTGCTCGGCGTCGAACTTCGTTGCGCTGATCAGTGCGCCCCGTTCGTCGGGGATGTACTGGAACGCAAAGCGTTCGATCGTGGCGTGCTTGAGCTGCGACTGCTTACGCCCGAGCTTGCCCGCCAACTCCGGCACAATGAACTCCTGCACGGGTAAGGCTAGAAGGTTCAAGGCGATCCCGGCGACCAGGATCGGCATCGATACTCGGTACAGGCTGATCCCGCTGGACACCATCGCCGTGAGTTCCCGGCTGCGTCCAAGGCCCGACAGCGTGAAGCCCATCGCCGCCACGACGATCAGGCCGGAGAAAAAGGCGTAGACCAGGATGAGTAACGGCCCGTAGAAGTCCGTGATGATCCAACACACCCCGACCAGGTTCTTCACCCCCCCGGGCTCGCAGCGGTCCAGCAGCGATTCGGTGTCCTCGACACTCAGCCGCATCCGCTCGGCGATCTTACCGACACCGGTGCCGGCATCGACCATCTCGATCAACTCACTGGCGGGCAGACCCATCAGCTCCGCCTGACGCGCCACCGTCTGCCGGCGTGCCCAGCTCTCGCCGCCTTCGAGGAACTCATCGAGATTCACGATCAGGTCCACCACGACAAACAACGTCATCAGGACCACGTAAAGGATCACGAAGTTGATGACGAACTGTCGGATGATGTAGGCGTCGAGGGTTTTCAAGGGTGGGTTCGGGGTTCGGGTAGTGCTTACTTGAAGGTTAAGAGGCCTCGCGGGTTTGGTATCAATTCCTGGCGAGCGATCGGTAGACCAACAGGGTCAGTACAGCCATGCCCACGTTGCCGGACCAGAGCACGCCCAAGCCGACGGGGATGCCCCCGCTGCCGTCGACCGAAATATTCTCGCCGGTATGGATGAGCATGATGGACACGATCGCCAGCATGAAGCTCCAGATGAACACGGCCAGCGGCAGGTGTCCTTTGAGCTTCATCGCGAGGGTCGCGCCGAAGACCAACAGCATCAGGCAGTTCACCGCCGACGCAGCGCGCTCGTGCAACTGGGACACGATCTTGCGTCCGAGCCTGCGGATGTTCTTGTTCAGTGACTCCAGCGCGTTGTCCACATGCTTCGAACGCGACAAGTGAGGCGCGGCATAGGCTTCCAAGGCCGCAATCGGCTGCTTGTCGATATTCTCTTCAAGGATCGGTTTGGACCAGCGCATCGGCGGCAGTTGATGAGACAACATCTCCGTCGTGGGCACGGCGTCAGGAACGTTGAACACACTGACTTCCCGCAGCTCTATGGAAACCGAGGGCTCGGTGCCTTGCTGCTCCGAGGCATTGACTTCGATCTGACCCGCTAATGCCTCAATGCGCCGCTGCGGGGCCTGGGCGGGGTAATCGATCGTGATCGGCCTGCCCGGCCGGGACTCGAGCTTCAGCACGCCGCCGACTGTCCTGGCGATGGGGCTCTTGACCAGGTAGTCCTGGGTGGCCCCTGTAAGCACGACACCGGCCCGGCCCCGATCGGCCTTGAGCCGTTGACGGATCGATGTACGCAGTTCGGCGACGGCGACCTCGCGTATCAACTGGGTCTTGGACTCCTGAACATCACTGTACCGCTCGGGCTCACGGTCCAGCTCGCGCAGCTCGGGCCAGGAGAGGTACTTCGGGCTGTCACCGAACGGGCTGGGCAAGACGATCGGGCCGACCGGCAGGCTCTCGAAGTACTCCAACTCGCCCAGCTTTGGCTGGTAGCGCATCGCCTCGATCAGCTTTAGTGTGACACGCGACTCGCGCTCGTCCTGGAACAGGAGAATATTGGCGAACCTGGCCGTGCTATCGGCCCTGACCTGCTCCTGCTCGTCGAGCTCACCGACCGCGACGCCGGCGAGCTGGATGAACTTACTCGCGTTCTCGGCACCCTCGATGGACGGCGGCGGGTACTGCTGGGCCGAGTCGGCGTAGATCACGATCCCGTCGAACTCGGTGAAAGGTCGGTTCTGGTTCAGCTGCGTGACCAACACGCTCATCATGTCTTTCTCAAGCGTCTCCTCGGCGGCCCGGTAGAAGCCCGGCACGACGAAGTTAGACAGGTAGAACAGGCCCATCGTCAGCACCAGCCCCAGCGCCGCAACCGGGGCGAGCACCTTGGCGTAGCTCATCCCGCTGGCCGAGCACGCCAGCACCTCGTTGTCCCCGGCCATGCGGATGAACACCAGCGTGCTGGCAAACGCCCCGGCAAAGGGGAGCGTGAACCCCAGCATCGTCGGGGCGGAGTACCCCACGAACTTCAGCAGCGCCCCCGCGCCCAGCAGGCCCTCGGAGATCGGCTTGATCGCCGCGGCAAAGCTGACCATCGTCACCAGCACCAGGACCACGATCGCCATGATCTTGAGCAGCTCGCGCAGAATGTACCTGTACAAAGTCCAGGGCATGAGCGATAGGGTAACAAGCCACCGGACACATTGCACCGAATAGACTTTCACCTAACCCCGGGCATCGTGTATGTGAAAACCCACAGACTCAACATCACAACCGATCTATTGATCGAGATAGTCAACGTCCGCATGAAGCCGTACACCGCGCCACATATAAATATCGTGAAACAGCTACCGGCCTGTTGTGTAATAACAACATGCTGTTAGGATACTGCACAGTCAGGGGAGGGCGGACCACTTTCTCAATAACCTACCCCTTAAAACTCAGACACACGGGCATCTGCGCGATGTTGTGTGAGCTGTGATTATGTTTGTTCTGTCTCTGACAGACTCAGTTAAAAGGACTTCACATGTCGAGTAGCGTTTTCAGCAAGCCCATGAAACGACGGGGTATGCGGGTGGTCTTATCGTCTCTGGCCCTGGGTGGGATCACCGGCCAGGCCTCGGCGGTCGATCTGGAATGGGCCAACACGACACCGGGCCTGCTGTTCTACGACGACGGCGCGAACTGGAACCCGGTCAACGCGCCGGACGACGCGGACAACATCCTGTTCGCGCTGGACGAGACGCTGACGATCGTGCTGGGCGCGCCCAGCGACGGGAATAACTTCACGGTCACGGCCGGCGACTGGACATTCACCGGCGGCGGCGGGACGTCGCTGGACACCGAGGGCCTGCTGACCATCGACGATGGCGGCCTGCTGAGCGGTGCGGCGGTAACGCTGACCGGCCCCTCGAACTGGAACAACGCTGGGATCGCGACCGTCGGCGACGCGGGTGATGGCACGCTGACCGTCGAAGCCGGTGCGTTGATGGAGGTCAGCCAGCTGTTCGTCGGCGACCAGAACGGCGGGACGGGCACCGTCACCGCGACCGGGGCGGGCACCATCCTCCGGGCCACGCTTAACGTCAATACCGGGCTGCACAGCATCGGCAGGGATGGCGGCAGCGGGACGATCAACGTACTCGACGGGGCCGCGCTGCGCACCAGCAGCACTGCGCCGAACGATATCTACGTCGGCAGCGGCTTTTTTGATGCCGACCTGATCGACCCGCTGAACCCGGTCGTGCGGTCGGTCGGTGTGCTGAACGTTGACGGCGCGGGCTCGTTCGCCGAAGCCGAGGACCTGCTCGTCGGTCGACTGGGCGGAATCGGGTTCGTCAACGTCACCAACGGCGGGCAGATCATCAACACGGACGGCGGGAGCAACGGCTCGCCGGACACGCTGCTGGGCATCAGCCCCGATTCGGAGGGCACGCTGACAGTGGACGGCGACAACTCGCTGTTTCGGTCCCGGCAGATCAATGTCGGTTACGACAGCCTCGGGCGTGCGATCGTCACCGGCGGCGGCGTGGTGCGCACGCAGACCCAGGGCACCTCGCTCGGCGACATGATCATCGGAGTGAATACCGGCAGCGACGGCAAGATCGCGGTGACCGGCACGGACAGCGGCGGGACGGTCAACTCGCTTTTGGATGTCGATAACGATCTGTTCGTTGGCGACGCGGGCCTGGGGCAACTGAACATCGGGCGCGACATCGATAACAACGAGGTCGGGACCGGCTCGCTGCAGGTGGATGAGAATCTGATTATTGGCAACCTCGCGGGGAACACCCAGGACAATAGGGTCGTTGTCAGCGGCACCGACGCGACCGCGAACGTCGGCACCAGCCTCATCGCTGGCTCTGCCGGCACGGGCACATTTGAAGCACGAAATGGCGCGACGATCACGGTTGGCGCCGCCATCTCGGCCGGAGCGGCGCCCGACGGCGACGGGACGGTCCTGATCGACGGGCCCGGCACGACGGCGACGGCAAACAACCTGTTTATCGGCAACGCCAACGCCGGTGCCGCGTCGGTCGGCACGATGACCGTCAGCAACCAGGCCGTGGTAACCATAACCGGCACGAGTAACGGCGTGGTCACGCTGGCCGACGACACCAACGCGACCGGCACGCTGACCGTCACCGGGGCGGGCTCGCGGGTCGAGTCCACCGGCGGGACCGCCGAGTGGTGGGTCGGCGGCTCCTCGAACTCCGACGGCATCGGCGGCGACGGCTTCCTCAATGTCCTGGACGGTGGAGAGGTCATCACGACCGGGCGTATCGTGCTGGGGTACAAAGGCACGGCCACGGGTGAAGTCAATGTCGACGGCGCAGGCTCCCGGCTCGACGCCAACGGCGACTACATCCTCGTCGGATTCAACAACGACGGCGTCATGAACATCACGGGCGGCGGGCTGGTCGAAGCCAACCGTGTCTTAGTCGCCGACGCTTCGGGCTCAACCGGTAGCGTGTTGATCGACGGGCCCGGCTCGACCCTGGACCTGAGCAACCTGCTGCACGTCGGCGACACCGTGCCCGGCGAGATGGACATCTCCAACGGCGGGCAGTTGAACGTCGCGACCGGGGTGAGCAGCGCACGGTTGATCATCGGCGACGAGGGCGGGGCCGACGGCTCACGCCTGACCGTGACCGGCACCGGCAGCCGGATCGATTACTTAGGCACCGAACGTATCAGCGTCGGCATGAACGGCGGGTCGACCAGCAACCGGGCGCTGCTGGAAGTGCTCGACGGCGCTGTCGTCCAGGCTGTGCAGCGTGACGGAGGGAACAACATCGTCAGCCAGGGCTTTATCGTGGTCGGCGACGAGGCCGGCGGCAACGGGCAGATCGACGTGGACGGGGTCGGCTCGCGCATCGAAGCTCGTTACCTCGCTGTAGGCCAACAGGCCAGCGCCAGCGGCGTCATCAACGTGACCGGTGGCGGCGAGATCGAACTCACCGAGTTCTCCGAAATCGGTTCGGCGGGGAATCAGGCCAGCACGATGACCGTCTCGGGCGCGGGCTCACGCTTCGACGTCGGCGGCAACCTGTTCACGGGGGCGGGCGGTACGGCCAACGGCACACTCAACATCGCTGACGGCGGCACGGTCACCACGGGCGACCAGAGCTTCATCGGCTTCGTCACCGGCAGCGTCGGCACGGCCAACGTCGGCGGCACCGGGGCCACCGCGACCTGGCAGGCGAACAACAATCTCTTCATCGCAGGCACACAAGACCTGTCGATCAGCGGCAGCCAGTCCGGCAGCGGCAGCGGCACACTCAACGTGCTGACCAACGGCCTGGTGCAGGTCACCGGGCAGACCGTCATCAAGGACCGCGGCACCGTCACGCTCGACGGCGGCACCCTCGAGACCGACACCCTGATCTTCCAGGACTTCAGTGACGCAAGCCGACCCGGCAGCCCGACGTTTAACTTCAACTCCGGCACGCTGCGGTTCACCCAGAACGCCGGGAACACGATCACGACCGGTCTATTGGAAGATATTCTTGGCGCGAACCCGACGCTCAACGCCGGGCAACACCTGGCGATCGACGAGCTCGTCATCCTCGGCGGACCGTTGCGGCTTAACGGCGGGACGTTCAGCGTCGGCTCTATCTCCGCGGCCAACATGGCCCTGGTCGACTTCGACGCCGGCACCATTAACCTGACCGACGCCAGCATGGTCGTTACCGCCTCGGGCGTGCTCGGTAAGGATCCCACGATTCAGCCCGGTCAAGCCATCAACGTCACCAACAACGTCTTCATCCAGGCCGACGGGACGCTGACCGCTGTGGGCGACTTCAACGCCGGCGGGACCATCATCAATAACAACGAGTTTGTGCTTATCGACGCGGGCGGCGGCAAGACCGTCAACGGTGTTGTGAACAATACCGCCGGCGCTTCAATCACCGTCGTCGGCGACGTCACCTTCAATGACCTCGTCAGCGGGCCGGGCGGGTTCTTTGGGCCCGGCACCACGACCTTCGCGGGTGGATTCAGCCCCGGCGCCAGCCCGGGCACCGTCAGCTTCGAGGGGGATGTCGTCCTCGACACCGCCAACACACTAAACATCGAACTCGGCGGGCTGACACCGGGCGACGATTACGACCGGCTCGAGATCGACGGCACGGCGAGCATCGACGGGACGCTCGACGTATCACTGATCAACAGCTTCGTCCCGGCCGTCGGCAACAGCTTCGGCATCCTCTTCGCCAACAGCGGGTTCGGCGGCAGCTTCCACACACTGAACCTCCCGGACATCTCCGGGCTCGGGCTTCAGTGGCAGCTCAATCCCGGCGGATCAACACTCTTTCTTAACGTCGAAGCGGCCCTGCAGGGCGACCTGGACGGTGACGGGTTCGTCGGCCTGAGCGACCTGGACATCATCCTCAACAACTGGAACCAGTCTATCCCGCCGGGCGATCCGCTCGCTGACCCGACCGGCGACAACTTTGTGGGCCTGGCGGACCTGGATATCGTGTTGAACAACTGGAATGCCGGCACGCCGCCGAGTGCGTCGACAAGCATCCCCGAGCCCGCGACCAGCGTGCTGCTGATGGGGCTGATCGCAAGCGGTGTGTGCCGCCGTGGTCGTCTGGGTGGTTGACTGACAAGGCTGGCGTCACGCGGCCCGGATGTGGTTAAGGGCGTCGACCAAATGATCGACGCTGCCGGAGCTGCCGATGATGACGAGTTGGTCGCGCGGGCTGACGGGCAGGTCGTTGGTCGGCCGAAGCACGCGGGTGCCGCAGTTGTGGATCAGTGCGACGACGATGGTGTTTTCGCCGATCAGCTTGTAGACCTCGCCGAGTGGGCGGGTGGTGAACCCGTCGAAATTCTCAAGGCTGATGCGCGTCAGCTCCAGGTCAGGCCAGTGCCCGTCCAACTCCAGCATCTCATCGACATGGGGGTTGAGCATCTGGTTGGAGGCGCGTGCGGCACCGATCACGGCCGGGCAGATCACACTGTTGGCACCGGCCCGTCGTAGCTTGGGCTCGGTGCCCGACTCGTCACAGCGTGAGGTGATGTTCAGGTCCGGCTTGATGCCCCGGGCACTCAGCGTGACCAGCACGTTGTCCGCGTCGTCAGACAGACACGTCACCAACCCCGATGCGCGGAAGATGCCGGCCTCTTCAAGGATCGAATCGTGCATCGCGTTGCCTTCGATACAGAGGTAGCCCTTCTCCTCGGCGTCGCGCAGGCTCCGTGCGTCCTGGTCGATCACGACGAACGGTAAGTCACGGTACGCCAGCGTCGCACACAGCGCCTGGCCCATCCGGCCGAAGCCGACGATGATGTGGTGTCCGTTGAGTTGTTGGATCTGTGACGTCACTTTACGCCTCCCTATCATCTGCTTGAGCTGGCCCTCGATCACGAACGACACCATGTTGCTGGTCGCGTAGAGCGCGGCACCGATCCCACAGAGCATCAGAAACAGCGAGAACACGCGCTCCGACTCACTGATCGGGCCTTCCATCCCGACGGTGGTCAGGATGATCATGGTCATGTAGACCGCGTGGAACAGGTCACGTTCGCCGGTGATCATCAGGCCCAGCGTGCCGATCGTGATGACCAGCATCAGCACACCGATGCTGACTCGAAGTTGGTTGACTGGCTTACCGATGCCTCTGCCCTCCATCGCGGCCGCCCATGGAGCAGACGAGCCGACTGGAAGAAAGATCGGGCGGATTCCGGGGGAAGGTTAGTTGCTGCTGATTATCGGGCCGGATGTGCTGTGTATGGCCGCTTAGGGCTATCCGAACAGAGTCGGACCCGAGACATCGGTGGGCGGCCCTTGCTCGGATGCTACCGGTTCGGCGCAGCGCGACCCCTCGTTACGCGGATTGTTCACGAACGTGCTCACCGGTTGGTGCATCATCAGCTCGGCGGGGTAGGGCTTACACAGCGCCTTCGCGACGGTCGCGTCGTCGGTTGTCGTGTCCAGCCAAGCGCCGTGGTCTTCCGGCGAGAGGATGACAGGCATGCGATCGTGAAGCTCGCCGACCAACTCGTTGGCCTGGGTGGTGAGGATGGTGCAGGTCTCCAGCTCGTTGCCGTGCTCGTCCTGGTAATGCTCCCAGAGCCCGGCCATGGCGAACGGCGCCTCGTCGGCCATCGTGATGAGATACGGCTGACGCCCCCCGGAAGATGCCCCGGAAGGTTTGCGATTGTTCGATGCGGCATAGCCCCGCCCATCTTTTTTTCGCCACTCATAAAACCCATCGGCGGGGATCAGGCAACGGCGGCGCTTAAACGCGTTCTTAAATGCAGGCTTCTCGTGTGCCGTTTCGCTACGGGCGTTAATCATTCTGTGGCCGATCGCAATGTCCTTGGCCCACGGCGGGACCAGCCCCCAGCGGAGCAGGGCCGGTTCACGCTCACCGTTCAACGCACGCACCGCAAGCACCGGCTGCGACGGCGCAATGTTGTATCGGGCGACCAGCTGCATCACGGCAAAGTCCACGCCCAACAATTTGTTGAGCCGGTCTTCAACGATCGAAAGCATGTATCGGCCGCACATGGTTCAAGATTCTAGCCACTGATGAACATAGATGAACACGGATAAAGAAAAATGGTTTTGGGCGCCCAGGCCCCAATCGGTGTTGATCCGTGTTTATCGGTGGCTCAATCTTCAGCTATGCTGCTGCTTAATATGACCACACCCATACAGATTATCGAAGCCGACTACGACGATCCCCGTCATCTTCGCGACCTGTCTGCGATGCTCAATGCCTACGCTCAGGACCCGATGGGCGGGGGCAAGCCGCTTGATGAAGAAGTCCTGGATCGTGTCAGGTCCGGCCTTCAATCACACCCGGCGGCCATGACGTTTCTGGCATACAGGGGTGCGCCTGAGCAAGACAACGCTTTACCGGTGGGGATCGTGAACTGTTTCCTGGGCTTCTCGACGTTCAGGGGCAAGCCGTTGATCAACATCCATGACTTGGCCGTGGCCCCCGAAGCCCGCAAGCAAGGCGTGGCCCGGCTGCTTCTCGATGCGGTGAAGGCTAAAGGTGAGGCGCTTGGCTGTTGCGCGATTTCTCTTGAGGTGCGCGATGACAACCCGGCGGCGCAGAAGCTGTACCAGAGCTACGGTTTCCACGACGACGGCGTCCCGCACCGGTTCTGGAAGCTAACGCTTTAGGTGGATCACAGCCGCGGCTCTTCGAGCGGCACGGGGCAGATGTCTTTACGCTGGCAGGTTTCGCAAGCCGCGCCTTCCCACAGGGTGTTGAACTGCTGCGCGACGCCATCGATCAGGGATGAACTGTGGGTCCAGACGCCCATCTCGAAGTTGCGCCGCCCGTCGCTCTTGGCCCCGAGCCCGGCCCCGGTGAGGTTGGCTGAGCCCAGGTACATCGCGCACGCATCGACGATCACCGCCTTGGCGTGCAGGCGTGGGCATCGCCGGATGACCAGCGACCCGCCGCAGCCTTCGAGCGTCGGCATCAGTTTCTTCAACTCACGCAACGCCGGCCCGCTAGGCACCCCAGCATGCAGCAGCCGGACCTCAACGCCCTTCTGCGCCAGTTTGACCAGGTGCTGCACGATCGACGGGGCATTACGACCGCGCCCTCTTGAAGCGCCAGCTAAACTTCCGGGGGTCGGCACCAGCATCGCCTTGAAGTCCGCCGTCATGATGTCCAGGCTGACCTCGGCACGCAGCATCCCGTCGAGGACGACACGCTGGAGGTGATCCGCGTTGGTGATCAACTGGCACGGCCCGTGCGCGTCGGTATGTACTGTGTCTGTGGCGTTCGCTTTAGGCATCTGTGATGCTATCGGCGGGACGGCGTGGCTGGCCACACGAAATCAGTCTATCGTTGCATCGTCGCGACTATCGTCGGCCAAGTGGATATCGACGACCACCGGCAGGTGATCCGAAAGGTCGCTATCCGGCACATGAACCGATTCGATCAGAAAGGGCCTTTTCACCCACACCCAGTCGATCGTCCGCTCCGGTTCCCACGAAGGGAACGTCGGTGCATACACATGGGATTGATCGCCTGCGGGTGCTGTAGGAGATGCCACGTAGCCAGCCACATCCCGGAGTGTGCTTGTCCCGGTCGTACCATCTGAGGTGACGCGCGCACCGGGCAGGCCGGGCAGGGTCGAGTTCAGGTCGCCTGCGATCACCGTGGGCATGTCCGGCGGCTTCAGCCCGGCCAGGATTGCCTTAGCCGAGTTGACTCGGAACGACTCATCACCCCTGGTTTCCAGGTGCGCCCCGACGACACGGAAACGGTCGCCCTGCTCCGTCTCGATCACACACGCCGCCGCCCTTTTCTTCCCGGCCAACATGGTTTCCAAGGCCGCGTATCCGGGCAGATCGATCACATATGCCTCAACGATCGGGTACCGGCTCAGTATGGCGTTGCCAAAACGGAGTGCCGCGAACGGGACGGCCGAATCGATGTTGCGCTGTTCGGCCCTGTAGCGGTAGCCTGCCGCGCGGGCGATCCGTTCGGCCTGATTCTCATGACCACTCCACACGGCTGAATAGTCGACCTCGTTCAACACGACGACGTCGGCATCCTGTGCTTTCAAAAAGTCAGCGATCGCGTCGAGATGATTGTGGCGTGTCGCCGCATCGGTCCAGTTAGAATCGCCCGTGCCCCGGCCGTGTGCGATGTTGTAGGCGATGATGCGGAGCGTTTGACGTGTGGGATCACCCTTCACTTCGCCCGCAGGCAGTTCGATGACGCGCACCGCCCTTGACGGCGCTAAGGCTCGGTTCAGCGTGAACCACCCAAGGATCAACACCAGCACACCGGCCACGATCCATATCGGTGCCAGCCGCATGGTGAAGTAACGCTTGATCCACATCATTTATACTTACGAACATACACAATCACATGTTCGATTCACCCGCACAGCCCTATGATCTCGTTGCGGTCAGCGCAGCCCCGTGCCCGACACGCCGGACTTGAGCTTGAAGTCAATGTCATCGTGCAGACGCATTGCCTGGATCCGCTGGTCTTCGGTCATCAGTGCGTCGATCTCCTTGCAGCGTTTGTCGGCCTGCCGTTTGATGGAACTGCTGTCTTTGGCGGCTGATCGCATCCAGGCATACGCCATCGGGAGGCTGATAGTGGCGCCGCGTCCTTGTTCGTAGCGTTCAGCCAGTGCGTATTTAGCTTGGGTGATCCCGGCTTCTGCGGCTTTGGTGTACCAGGCCGTGGATGCTTCCGGGTCCTCTTCCACACCCAGGCCCTCGTCGTAGAGCACGGCAAGTTGATAAAACGCCCCGACAAAGTCTTTCTCCGCTGCCATGCGATACCACTTCAAGGCTTCGGTGTAGTCGGTTACGCCAGCGCGGCCGGAATGATAGTACTCACCGATCATGTATTGTGCTTGGGCGTGGCCGAGGTCGGCGGCCCGGTGATACCATTGCAACGCTTCGGCCGGGTCTCGCTTGCCTCTGAATCCGTTTTCGTAAATATAGCCGATCATGTAGATCGCGAAGGAATGCTCCTGCACCGCCGCTTTCTTGAGCCACATCATGGCGGTATCAGCATTGCGTTTCACGCCATCGCCATCGTAATACATACAGCCGAGATAGTACTGGGCATCCATATGCCCCTGTTTGGCGGCGTAGCGGAACCACAATACGGCCTGGGTCGGGTCTTTGGACACCCCATTACCTTGCATGTACATCACACCGAGGATGTATTGTGAAGCCCCGTCGCCGTTGAGTGCGGCCTGACGGACCTTGCTTGCGGCGGCGTCCGGAGTCCCCGCCCCGGTGACGTGGTCCATGAGCAATACCCCGGACATACGCTGACCTTCCGGGTCGCCCTGATCGGCAGACATCTGGAACCATTTTTTCGCCACTTCGATGTCTTTGGTAACCGACTCCCCATGGAAGTACAGCCAGCCCAGTTGGTTTTGCGCGATCGGGTCACCCTGCTCAGCCGATTGGGTCAATCTCTCGACCCCCTCGGCATGCGTCTGCATCGGATCGTCACCGCCCACACCCATGATGCCCAGAATGGTCCGGGCCTCCGAACTGCCTTGCGCCTCGGCCAGGCGGAGCCAACGCGCGGCCTCGGCCAGGTTGACCGCGCCGCCTTCTCCATACTGATACATGCAGGCGAGTTGGACCTGGGCGTTGAGGTCGCCCTGCCTCGCTGCGAGCCGAAGCCACCTGCGGGCTTCCTGCTGATCTTTTGGCACACCCACCCCGTAGCGATACATGTCAGCGACCTCGAATTGGCCGCGTGGATCGCCCCGGTCGGCGACGGCCCGAAGCAACCGCATCGCCTCAACGGGGTCCACGGGGACGCCCGTGCCTAACCGGTAAGCCCGGCCCATTGTGTACTGCGCTTCGTGGTGGCCTAGTTCGGCCGCAGACTTAAACAGCTGAATAGCTGCGTTTTCATCCATCGGCACCCCAGAACCTTCAAGATGTAGTAGGCCCAGGGTGTAGCGGGCCTCCGGATAATCCTGGTCCGAAGCCAGACGCAGCCACTTGGCCGCCTCTTTAGGGTCGACGCGAACGCCCACACCCTGGAGGTAGCAGTGCGCAATGTTGTACTGGGCCATCGCCAGCCCCTGCTCCGCCGATAGTCGAAACAGCCTCATCGCTTCTTCGAGATTCTTCTCCACCCCGTCGCCCGCTTCGTACAGGGCGGCCAGGTCATTCTGAGCGTAGGGGTGCCCCAACTCGGCGGCGGTACGGAGCCAACGGCGTTGCTCGTCTGGATTAGCCTCTACCCCCTCACCATTGAGGTACATCCCCGAGATCATGTATGCGGCCGGGGCGTACTCGGCGTCGGCGGCAAGGACGAACCATCGCAGCGCCTGGCGGTAGTCCTGCTTAACACCCTCGCCGATGTAGTAAAACTGACCCATCATCGACTGCGCCTCGGCATAGCCTTGGTCGGCCGCGAGCCGGCACCAGGTCACCGCGGACGCGACGTCCTTGGGTACGCCCAGCCCGTCGTAGTAGGCGACCGCCAAGGCGTGCTGCGCGGCCGGGAACTGCTGGGCCGCCGCCAGGCGGTACCACTTCACCGCTTTGTCATGGTCCTGCGGCAGACCGATCTCCGGCCAATCAAACGTCTCGATCAGCCCGAGGTAGTACTGCGCAGTCGCGTGCTGCTGATCCGCCGCGCGTGTGAAGTAACGGACGGCCCGCTGCGCATCCGGCCGAACCCCTTGGCCGGTCAGGTGCAGGTACCCCATATTGGTCAACGCCAGTACGTCGTCCTGCTGGGCCGCCAAACGGTACCACTTCACCGCCTCAGCCAGGTCCAACTCGACCCCGAGCCCGTCCTGGTATAGCGATCCAAGGTAGCTCTGCGCCGCCGCGTAATTTTGATCCGCTGAGGCGCGGAAGTACGAGGCCGCCTTGGTGTAATCGATCTCCATGCCCCAACCCTGGGCATAGGCACACCCCAACAGGTACCGCGCTTCGGCATGATCCTGCTCGGCCGCCTGCTTGAATAAGTCCAGTGCCTTGGGGATATCCGCGACCACCCGCTCACCGGCCAGGTAGTCCAATGCCAATGCAACCTGTGCCTCTGCGTCCCCGGCCTCGGCACGCCGGGTCAGAGAACTGACAGACTCCCTATCAGTCTGACCCGGCAAGGCGGGATCAATCGGTGTGGGAATCTGACCGATCGTCACGCTTGCCACACTCAGGGTGCAAAACAGCATGATCCCGACGCGGATCATCAACCAAAAACGGCCATACCCAAGCATGAACGGCCCCCTATGGGTCACGGATTACTGCCGATACATCCTCCATCAATCCGAGCACAAATACAAGTGCTGGCAATCCCTTTTACGATTGTTCAGGGTTATGGGACAGAAAAAAACGCGCCCGGTTGGGCGCGTGTGTGATGGTTGTTGTCAAGCGCTTGAAACGGGTCCGATGCTTAGCCCTGCTTCACGGTTTCCGGCACGACCGGGTCGCGGCCGACGCTGTGGTAGGTGAAGCCGGCCTCTTGCATTAGTTCCAGGCGGTAGAGGTTGCGGCCGTCGAAGATGACGGGGCTGACCAGGCCGGCCTTGACGGCGTCGAAGTCCGGGTACTTGAACTCATCCCAGTCGGTGCAGATCACCAGGGCGTCGGCACCCTGCACGGCGCTGACAGCGTCGGCGGCATAGTTGATCTTGTCGGCGAGCACCTCGCGGCAGGTTTCTTCAGCCACCGGATCGTACGCGATCACTTCCGCGCCGCGGCTCAGCAGGTGCTGCATCAAAGTGATCGACGGGGCCTCGCGGACGTCGTCGGTGCCGGGCTTGAACGCGATGCCCCAGACGGCGATCTTCTTGCCGCTTATGCCCCCGGCTTCGTTGAAGTGCTTGTCGATCTTGGCCATGAAGGCGTCGCGCTGTGCCTGGTTGACTTCGTGTACCGCCTCGAGCAGCTTCGCGGGGGTTTCGCTGAGCTGGCCCATGGAGATGCACGCGAGCACGTCCTTGGGGAAGCACGACCCGCCGTAGCCCAGGCCGGGGTAGAGGAACTGGTTGCCGATGCGCTTGTCCGAGCACATGCCTCGGCGGACCTCGTCGACATCCGCGCCGTAGGATTCGCAGAGGTTGGCGATCTCGTTGATGAAGGAGATCTTGGTGGCGAGCATGGCGTTACTGGCATACTTAACCATCTCGGCGCTAGGCACGTCCATGACAAAGATGGGGTTGCCCTGGCGGACGAACGGTTCGTAGAGGTCGCGCATCCGGTCGCCCGTGCCCTTGTCGTGGACGCCGATGACGACGCGGTCGGGCTTGTTGAAGTCGTTGATGGCGGCGCCTTCTTTGAGAAACTCGGGGTTGGACGCCATGTGGAAGGGCTTGCTGGTCTGGGACGCGATCGCGGCGCGGACCTTCTCGTTGGTGCCGACCGGGACGGTGGACTTGACGACAATGATCTTAGCCCGGCGGTCATCGACATCGCCGCCGGTCGTGCCAGGGGCGGCCTCGATGGCTCGGCCGACGTCTTCCGCGGCGCCGAGGACGTACTTCAGGTCGGCGTGGCCCTTCTCGTCGCTGGGCGTGCCGACGCAGATGAAGATGATCTCGGCGGACTGGTAGGCCTGGACCTTGTCGACGGTGAAGGTCAGCCGTCCGGCGGCGGCGTTGCGCTGGATCAGTTCGTCGAGCCCGGGCTCGTAGATCGGGCTGATCCCCTGGTTCAGCTTGTCAATCTTGGTCTGGTCCACATCCAGGCAGATCACATCATTGCCTGTGTTGGACAGGCAGGTGCCTGTGACCAATCCGACATAACCCGTTCCGACCATCGTGATACGCATCTTGATATACCTTGCAGTTTTATACGGTTAGGACATCCCGCCTAAAAAAGGCCGTGGATATGCCGATTATCGACCAGAATCAGGGCGGAGTATAACCTGATCTTCCGAGCTTGTCCTTTTGCCGCATGTGCCCGGGGTGGGGTTATAAGATCGGCGAAACCCGATAATTGTGTCAGATTGACCAAGTGCGTTTGAATCTGATGTGTATGGGTCACTATAGTGTCCACCCGAGGTCCGCTGATGGGCGGGCCCACCGATACGGCCGGGGACCGCCCGCGATGCGGGCCGGCGACTGACTACCCAAACACGGAACCGACATGCCACCTGTCAATAAAGCTGAAGAAGTCAAGGAAGCCAAGGACGGTTACGACGTCCTCAAGGACATCATGCACTACGCGGAGCAAGGCGACTTCTCCGCCATCGACGCGGACGACCTGAGCACACGCTTCAAGTGGTTCGGTGCTTACCAGCAGAAGCCCAACACCGGCCACTTCATGCTCCGGATCAAGATCCCCGGCGGGCAACTCACCCCCCACCAGCTCAAGACCGTCTCAGAGCTCGTGGACAAATACGCACGCGGCTTCGGCGACATCACCACCCGCCAGACCATCCAGATGCACTGGCTGACCATCGCCGACCTCAAGCCGATCTTCGAGACGCTCTGGGACCTGGGCATGACCAGCCAGTTCGCCTGCGGCGACGTGCCGCGCAACATCGTCTGCTGCCCGTTGGCCGGCGTGCTCGAAGACGAAATTATCGATTCGTCGCAGCACGCGCGTGATATCGAGCAAGCCTTTATCGACAGAGGCAAGGAGTTCTCCAACCTGCCGCGTAAGTTCAAGCCGTCCATCGGCGGCTGTAAGCTGCACTGCCATCAACCTCAGATCAACTGCTACGGGTTCTACGGCGTCAAACGCCCCACCGGCGAGGTCGGCTACGGCCTGCTCGTCGGCGGCGGGCTGTCATCCACGCCCCACTTCGGCCAGCCGATGCGCGTGTTCGTCAAGCCCGAGCAGGTCGTCGATGTCTCATTGGCTATCGCCACCGTCTTCCGTGACCAGGGGTACCGCGAGAAGCGCACGCGCGCCCGGCTGAAGTTCCTCGTCGCAGATAAGGGCTGGGAGTGGATGCGCGATGAGATCGAGAAGGTGCTTGGCTACCAGCTCGAGCACGACGACACGCTGCAAAACCCCCCCGCCATCCACACCGACCACCTCGGCACGGGCAAGCAGAAGGACGGCAACTACTACGTCGGTGTCGCGATCAGTCGTGGGCGATGGACCGCGAAGAACATGGCGGATGTGGCGGAGCTGACCGAGAAGTACGCCACCGGCGAGAAGCGCATCCGCACGACCAGCAAGCAGAACGTCATCCTGCTGGATATCCCCGAAGCCAACCTCGCCACGGTCGAGAAGGAACTGGCCGACCGGGGCCTGCCAACCGAGACGCATTCGCTGCGTGGCAGCCTGATTTCGTGCACGGGCAGCGAGTTCTGCAACCTGGCGGTCGTCGAGACCAAGCACCGGGCCGGCCGAGTCCTGAACTGGCTGGAACAGAACGTGGAAGTCGACTTCCCGCTGTTCATCAGCTTCACGGGTTGCCCGAACGCCTGCGCGCAGTACCAGATCGCCGACATCGGCCTGACCGGCATCCCGGTGGTGCTGCGTGACCAGAAGGGCCCGGACGGCAAGCCGAAGAAGATCGACGGCTACAAGGTGCTGCTCGGCGCGGGGCTCGGGCTTGAGCCGAAGTTCAACGAGCTGATCGCCAAGAAGGTCCCGGGCGACCTGATCCACCTGTCGATCAAGAGCCTGATCGAGGCGTTCAAGGCCGAGCGCGTCGATGAAGACGACACGTTCCAGAGCTGGGTCACCCGCAGCGAGCCGGAGTACCTGCAGAAGCTGATCGTCGAGCCGACCGAGGCCGAGGACGCGGTGATGCTGTCGGCGTAAGACGGACTGCACTCCTCTAAGAAAAATACTCCTCGTTGAGCTCAAGACGGTAACGCACCCCGTCGTTGTCTTGCAGCGCGTCTACTAGCGCAGCTTCATCGGCCTGACCGAGCACCAATTCATTCACTCGATGCACGGCGTGGATATCGCCAAGTGCTACGATCCTGATGTTGAAATCAACCATGATGGGCTCCATACGCAATACTGACGAGGCCTGTTGTTAACCTTGTTAAACCAAATAATTTCCAGCCCAGCTGCTTCGAAATTCCTATATCTGCGCCTGCTCGCGAAGTATGATGAAGTGTATCAGTACACCCACTCCGGAGGATACGACATGAGTATGCGTACGCTATTCACGACTGTTCTGTGCCTGCTGATTGCCCCGGTGATCGCGGCGGGCCAATCTCCGCCGGACCCGGACTATGTGCGTGGCACGGTCTATCCCAGCTACGCCGACTTCAAGGCTGACCTGAACGGCATCGCCGCCATGCCCGCGGGCGCGTCACGGGACGCTGCGATGGACAGCTTCTTCAGCACGCTGCAGGCGGCCGGCCAGGTGCCTTATGCCCAGGGCAACCAGATGGCCTTTCTTTATCGAGGCAGCGCGACCAGCGTCGCGTTCCCGGGCGATCACACCGGCTGGAGCCCTTCATCCGGCTCAGCAACCGCCACACGCTTAGGTAGCACCGATGTCTGGATCAAGGAACTCACATTCCCCACCGACGCACGGATCGACTACAAGGTGGTCCGCAACGGGAGCTGGATTCTTGACCCTCGTAATCCGCTGCAGATGTGGGGCGGCTTCGGGCCAAACAACGAGCTGCGCATGCCGGACTACGTCTTTGCGCAGGAAACCGTACGGCACCCCGGCGTCCCGACGGGAAGCCTGACGCCCAACATCCGCACCACCAGCACGAACCTCGGCTACGACGTGAATTACCGCGTCTACACACCCGCCGGTTACGACGCCAACACGCTGCACAACCTCCCGGTCATCTACATCACCGACGGGCACGAGTTCGCAGCAGACCATCTCGGCTCGGTCGTAGTGACGCTCGATAACATTATCCATTCCGGTGAGCTGAATCCCACGATCGCCGTGTTCATCGATCCGCGCGACCCTGTCACCGGTGCCAATCGGCGCGGCAGCGAATACACCGGCAACATCAACTACTCTCGTTTCGTCGCCGACGAACTGGTCGCAGATATTGATTCGGCGTACCGCACCAACCCCACCCCCACCGGCCGGACGATCCTCGGCACGTCTTTGGGCGGCGTGAACAGCGCGTACTTCGGGCTCACCCAATACGACACCTTTGAGAATATCGCACCGCTCTCGCCTTCCAACTTCACCAGCATCTATAACTACTTCGGCATCTACAACCTTCAGAACGAACTGGACTTCTTCCTGACACACGGCACGATCGGGGACGGCAACGGCGGGCCCAACCTCTACAGCGTCCTGGCCTCCAACGGCTACAACGTGACGCGCAAAACCGTCAACGAGAGTCACTCGTGGGGCAACTGGCGCGGACAGATCAAGGACATCCTTACGAACCTGATCGGCGCTCCGCTGCCGGGCGATCTGGACTTCGACGGCTTCGTCGGACTCGATGACCTGGACCTGATCCTCGACAACTGGAACCAATCCGTCTCCGCCGGCGACACATTTCTCGGTGATCCCTCCGGCGACGGATTCGTCGGGCTCGACGACCTGGACATCCTGCTGAACAACTGGAACGCCGCCACCCCGCCGACACATCAGGGGGCCGCCACGATCCCCGAGCCGGCCACGGGCCTGCTGAGCATGGCCACACTCGGCGTGTTGGTTTTAAGACGCTGGGTTTAACGAGACAGGTTCACACCGGGTCTTTGCGCTTCTCGATCAGGTGGATACCTTCGATGCGCAGGTCCTTGTCGACTGCTTTGGCCATGTCGTAGAGCGTGAGGCACGCGACGCTGACTGCGGTAAGGGCTTCCATCTCGATGCCGGTCTTCGCGGTGATCGACGCGCTGGCGGTGACGCGCAGCCGGTCGTCGGCCTCACGCTCAAAGTCGACCTGCACATGATCCAGCGGCAGCGGGTGACACAGCGGGATCAGCTCGCCACACTTTTTCGCAGCCATCACCCCCGCGACACGCGCGACGGCCAAGGCCTCCCCCTTCGGCATCGGCTCGGCGCCTTCGACCGCCGTTAACCGGTCCAGGGTCTGCTTCGCGGCGACGAAGTCCCCGGCCGCCACGGCCGTCCGTCGCATCGGCGGCTTGCCCCCCACGTCCACCATCCGCGCCCGGCCCTGGGTATCCAGATGACTGAAGTCGTTTGCCATGACTCTATTGTAATTCAAACAGTCGAATACATTTAGCCACCGATGAACACGGATGAACACAGATTGTCATACCAGTCCCTTCTTATCCGTGTTTATCTGTGTTCATCGGTGGCGAAAAACTTACTAGTTTCGCGGACAATTGTGTTTGACAGGGCCCCTCCCGACCGATACTATGTATTACATAGTGTGTATCACAAGAAAGGAGTTTTGTCATGAAGATCGAACGAGAGCTGATGCGCGGTGCCGGGCCGGTCGCGGTGCTCAAGCTGCTGGAACACGGTGAGATGTACGGCTACGAACTGGTCAAAGCGCTCGACGAACACAGCGAGGGGGTATTGGCGATGGGCCAATCGACGCTCTACCCGATGCTGTACAACCTTGAAGCGAAGGGCCTGGTCGCTTCTCGGCAAGCCAAGGCCGACAACGGCCGGCCGCGGAAGTACTACCGGCTGACGGGCCGGGGCAAGAAGCGGCTGGCCCACGACACCGATCAGTGGCGGGCCGTCACCTCGGCGATGCATAGCCTCGGCGTCACCAATCAACTCCAGGGGGCATGACCATGACGACACAAACCTTTCGGCGAAAGCTCTGGAAGACGCCGATGCGCGATCTGGTGCGTCTGCAAGTGACGGGCCGGCTGGACCTGGACGAGCTGCTCAGAGAGGCCGACCTGCCCGAAGCGGTGGCTTCGACGGTACGCACGGTCGTAAAACACACGCGCCTCTGGCGGTTCGAGAAGATCGACGTCGCGCACGAGTTGATCGCCCACTTCAGGGACGGGCTGGATCACGAGATGTCAGCCGACGAGTTGATCAAGCACTTCGGCGATGAGCGTGTCGCCGCCCGACTGATCCGACGAGCCAAGCAGCGCCAGCGATCGCTGGTCTGGCAGGCGTTGATGTGGTCCCGGCGCGCCGTCGCGGCGCTGTTTGTGGTTTACCTGGGCATGTTTGTGTACTTCATGTCGGGCAGCCCGGAGGTGAAGGTCGATTACATTGCCCTGTTCAATCAGCGGGCCGCTGCCGTGCCGGTGGACGAACGGGCCTGGCCGCTTTATCGCGAGGCGCTGGTCGCATTAGACCTAGACCGAGAGCGCGAGTGGGACACACCCATCCCCTACTACGACGATTTATCACCCGAAGAACAAGAAGAATACGCCTACGAACTCTCGCCGCCCTTCCGGGGGAGCATGATGAACCGGCTGAAGCTCTCGCTATCGCCCGACAAACCCGGCTGGTCGAGCACCGCGGCGTTCCTGCGCGATAACGCCGTCTCGCTGGCACTGATCCGGGAAGGTGGGATGCGATCGGGGATGGGGCTGGCTGCGGGATTCCCGGAAGACTTCTCGCCCGCGGATCGGTCGGCTTTACAAATAGAAGTTAACCCCGATGCTGAAGGGAAGACATTCCAACACCCTGACAAAGCCCTGATCGGTGTCTGGCTGCCGCACTTGGGCAAGGTCCGTAACATGGCCCGCCTGCTCGCTGCCGATGCCCGGCTGGCCGCGAGCGAAGGTGATGCGGCGCGGGTGTACGACAACCTGCAGGCGATACAAGGCCTCGCCGACCACTGCCTGGAGAGCCCCTGCCTGATCGGGGAACTGATCGGCATCGCCACGCGCTCGACCGGCTACGTTGCCACTTCCGATATCCTGACGCAATACCCCGATCAATTGGCGGATGATCAATTGCGACAACTTGCCCATCATTACGCCGGGTCCGACCTCTCATTGGCGATCGGCAGTCGAGGTGAAAAACTATGGTTACAGGATATCGTGCAGCGTATCTACACAGACGACGGCCAGGGCGACGGCCGGATCACGCCTGAGGGAATCGAAGTCTTGCATAGCGCCTTAGATTCGATCTCGTATGCGTCTTATATCGAACATGAGTACATGAGATTCCCAAGTCTTGAAGAGATGCTTGGGCCGGTCACGATGCTCTCGATGGCATCAAGAAAAGAACTCAACGACAAGTATGAACAGATGTTGGGCGCGCATGCCGAAGAAGCGAGCAAGCCGCTCTGGGAGAGGCCGAAGCTCAACATGGTTGGCGAACAGATCGAAAGCTGGACAACGCTTGAGCAAAGCCGATTCGCCGTCCTCAAGGTCTTGATGCCGGCGATGGGTGTGGTTGTGCGGACGGGTGAGGTGGTGCGAGGGCAACGCGAAGGTATCCTGCTTGGGATCGCGTTGGAACTTCACCGCCGAGACACCGGCGATTGGCCGGCGACACTGGATGTGCTATCGCCACAGTACCTGCCCCGTCTGCCTGTCGATCGCTTGACCGGCAAGCCGTTGACTTACCGCATCACAGACAGCGGCCCACTGATCTACAGCATCGGTGTGGATGGCGATGATGACGGCGGCCGGCCACCGGTTGATCCGGATACCGGGGAAGCGGCGAACCGCGAAGCCTCGCCAAGATATTACCGCGAGGAACTCCGGACCGATCCCAAGCACGACGGCGACTGGGTGCTCTGGCCGATGCCGGATCAGCAGTGACTGGGTAATTCAGCCGCATTCACCGCGTCGATACGACGCGGCTCGCGGGGATGGTTACAATCCCCTACATGAGACGCACCGCCCCACTACTGCTTACCGTCCTGTGCCTGCTATCGCTAGGCTGCGTCCAACGGACGATCTCGATCACCAGCGAGCCCTCGGGCGCCTTGGTGTACCTGAACGATCAGGAGGTCGGACGGACGCCGGTCAAAGTGCCATTCACTTTCTATGGTGTATACGACGTGCGGATGGAAGCCGACGGGTATCATCCGCTGTGGACAAAGCAGAAGGCCGAGGCCCCGTGGTGGGAGACGCCGGGGATCGACCTGCTCGCGGAGGCCGTACCTAACGGCAAGGCGGAGCTTCAATGGCACTTTACGATGGACCAGCAGCCGCCGGCCGAAGACGTGGACGTCGATCAGTTGTTGGACCACGCCCGGCAGTTGCGTGCAACAACATTACAGTCGGACGAGGCCGCAGAGGGCGACGAGTAATCCGCCATGCACGAGCCGATACGTTTTAGCAAAGGCCCGGGATCGCCCGGTGACGACGCCGATGGCGCGCATCGAAACATCCGCCCCAAGCACATCGACCTGAAGAAAGACACCGCGCTGACGATTCAGTGGTCCGACGGACAGACCAGCGTCTACCCAATCGCGCACCTGCGTAAATACTCACCCTCGGCCGAGGCGCGCGAGCTGCGCAAGGAAATGGACCGCAACCCCCTGACCGTCCTGCCCGTCGGGGCATCGACCGACGGCACGATCACCGCCACCAATATCGAAATGGTCGGCAACTACGCCATCCGCATCACCTTCTCCGACGGCCACGACACCGGCATCTACACCTGGCCGTACCTGCGCGAGATCGACCCAGAAAAGCAATAACCCGCTTCTTACATTGCTCATCAAACACTTAAGATTTAAGCTACCCCCATGCTGATCTATGTTTTCAGGCACGGGATCGCGGAGCCGCGCGGCGGGGACAAGCCCGACGCCGACCGCTCGCTCACGACCCAGGGCATCGACCGCACGCGCGCCGCCGCCAAGGGTTTGGCCAAGTTCGCCGACCGCCCGGAGATCATCCTCACCAGCCCGAAGCTCCGCGCACGCCAGACCGCGGAGATCGCCGCCAACATCTTCGGCATGACCCCCGCCATCAGCAAGGAGCTCGCCGACGGCCCGCCGGTGGACGTGATCCACATGCTCCGCAAACGCGACGAGCAGAGCGTCATGATCGTCGGCCACGAGCCCACGCTCAGCGAGGTCATCGAAGCGCTGTGTACGCAAAAGCCCCTGCCGAGCTTCATCGACCTGAAGAAAGCCGCCTGCGCCCTGGTCGATGCGCCATTGCACCCCGAAGACCCACCGGGCCCTGGCGTCTTGAAGTGGCTGCTGCCACCGCGCGTGCTGCGGTCCATGGCCTAAGCGCATAACGCCACCATGATGCGACGCGACTTGTCACGGCATACATCTGCACGGCGATCTGCGATCGCCCGCTAAACATGAAAGATTAAGACGATGCCTTCGCGGCGTATTCGTCGATCTCTTCGCGTGTGACCTGCAACCATTCGAGCATGTACTGCTCGTAGACCTCTTGGTGCTGGTCGTTACTGAAGTCCAGACGCAGCTCGTTGATGACCTTGGTGCCCTGGCCGATCCACTCACGCCAGGTGTCTTGGCCGAAGTGGTCGAAGATGAACTGGCCGACGGGTCCGCGCATCGGTGGGTCGGGCAGCTTCGGCTGGGGCGAGCCGGTGCGTCGGTCGAGGATCATGTCGCCGGAGGCCTCGACCTCCTTCTTGCGTTCGGCGGCGTCCTGGACCTGAGGCAGCGGCAGGCCGACCTTCTCCAGCAACTCGCCGATCGCTTTCTGAGGCATCACGTCACCACGCTCGGCGGCCACTTTGTAGCCCTCGGTCAGGATCGGCCCGGCCTCGCCGTCGCGGCCCATCTTGATCAGGACCTCGCCGCTGAGCTGATAAGCCCGGCTCATCCCGGGGTTCAGCTCGATCGCCTTGACGTAGGCGCCCTGGGCGTCGTCCCACCGCTCGGCTTCCTTGTAGGCGTTGCCGAGGCTGAAAAAGGCCATGTCGTCCGGCGCCTCGCGGGCCATCTGCTCCCACTGGGCGATACGTTCTTCAATAGCTGTGCTCATATGCGATAGCATAGGCAACTTATCCGCCCAGCCAAGTCCACGGGTCCACGATGACGATCACACGCCAGTTTGCCGGATGGGATGGTCCGCTGTTACCGCGAGCCGCCGCCACCCTGCGCGATGAACTCGGCCGAGGCGAGGGCGGCTGGGATATGGGGCAGGTCATCGCTGTCTTACCCGCCCAGCGAGCCGGTCGGCGTCTGCTGGAGCTGCTCGCAGAACAGGCGCAGGCCGAGCAGGCCGTGTTGATCCCGCCAAGGATCGAGACGACGGGCCGGCTGCCGGAGATGCTGTACGAGCCGTCAGGCGTGCAGGCCGGCGACCTCGATCAGCAGTTGGCGTGGATCGCCGCCATGCGATCGATACAACCCGACGTGATCGCCGACCTGTTGCCGCACCCACCGGCCGAGGACGACCTGCCGGGCTGGTGGGCGTATGCGACGCAGTTCCGATCGCTGCGTGACGACCTGGCCGGGCACCGTATGCACTTCGTGGATGTGCCACGCTTGTGCCTCCGAGACGGCGTCGATCTGCGCGGTGAAGGACGCTGGACCGTGTTGGACGAAATTGAGCAGGCCTACCTGCGCGTGCTTGCCGAGCAATCCTTGACCGACAGGGCGCTGGACAGGCTGGATGCGCTCCACTCGAAAAAGTGCGCAACCGATTCCGGGTCCCACGTGGTCCTGATCGCCTGCCCGGACCTGAACGACACCGCCGCTGCGATGCTCCGGCAGGCTGGCCAGCGCATCACGGCATTGGTAATGGCCCCCGAGTCGCACGCCGAGGGCTTCGATGACCTGGGCATCCTCAAGCCCGACTACTGGCTGAAACAACCGGTTGAGTTGCAGGATGACCAGCTGCGTTTCGTCGGGCGCAAGACCGATCAGGCCGAGGCGGTCGTTCGCGCTATCTCTGACGCTCAGGCAGAGCGATCTGCAACAGACACCCCACTGAGCGCAGACCATGTCACCGTCGGGCTGGGTGACGAGCGGTTTGCCGGCGTCGTCCGTCGTCGGCTCGACCTGGCGCAGGTCCCCTGCCGAAGCGCCGCCGGCACGCCCGCCGGCCAGTCCCGCCCCGCTCGGCTGCTGCGTGCTTTGGGCCGATACCTCGAAGAGCATCGGCTTGACGCCCTAGCCGAACTGCTGCGTCACCCGGACCTAGAAGCTTATCTCCATCAGGACGACGATCACGCCTCGTCCACGATCGGGAACTGGCTGACGCTGCTGGACCGCTACGCCACGGATCACCTACAGGGTCGGCTCACCGACTATTGGTTAGGAAGACCCGAGCAGCAGCGCAGACTGAAGTCGCTGCGCGACAAGGTTGACGCGTTATTGCCGATCCAATCGAAGCAGCGATTGCCGTTATCACACTTAAGCGAACCGATCGCAGCAGTGCTGGCCAAGGTGTATCACGATGTCCCGCTGCGTGAATACGAGCCGGAGGAACATCGCCTGGCGCTAGCGCTCGATCAGATCGCCGATGTGTTACGGGAGCAGTCGGACCTGAATGACACATCTTCAACCTGCCCGCAGGTCACGGCCTCGCAGGCCATCGCGCTAACGCTGAGACGGCTGAGCGACAAGGTACTGCCTGATGAGCACGACGGGCCGGCCGTGGAGTTGCTGGGCTATCTGGAACTCGCGCTGGACGACGCACCAGTGTTGGCGATCACGGGGATGAACGAAGGATCGATCCCATCGTCACGGAATGCCGACGCCTTCCTGCCCGATACCGTCCGCAAGCAGCTATCGATGCATGACAACGACCACCGTTACGCGCGCGACCTGATGCTGCTCAATGCGATCACACACTCCCGGCCAACGGTCCGTCTGATCGCGGCACGCAGGACCGACGAGGGAGACCCGCTCAAGCCCAGCCGTCTGCTGATGACCTGCGATGACGACACGCTGGTCCGGCGTGTCACCGACTTTTTCAGCGAGTCGCAAGACGGCGACTCGCCCGCCCTGCCGTTGCCGCACGGCCAGACCAACCGCTTCCTCATCCCCAGGCCGGTCGTGTCGCCCCAGCCGCTCAGCGCGCTGCCCGTTACCGCGTTCCGCGCTTACCTCGCCTGCCCGTACCGTTTTTACCTGCGCTACGTCCTGAAGCTCGCCGCCTTAGACGACTCAGCCGTGGAAATGGACCCGCTTGCGTTCGGCTCGATCACACACGAGGTCCTCCAGGCCTTCGGGCAAAGCGATCTGCGTGACGAGACGAACGACCAACACATCAAGCGCTTCCTGCACGACCAGCTCGACGAGACGATCGCTTCACACTACGGCGAAGACCGTCGGCCGGCGATCCGTATCCAGGCTGAGCAGCTGCGCGAACGCCTCGACACATTCGCCAACAGGCAAGCATCACTCGCACAGGCGGGCTGGCGAATCGTACATGTCGAGCAGGACCGCAGCGCCGAGGTCCATGTCGATGATCAGCCGTTTACGCTTAAAGGAAAGATCGACCGCATCGATCACCACGACGAGTTGGGCTGGCGCATCTACGACTATAAGACCGGCGAAGCAGGTGATCCGCCGGAGAAAACGCATCACACCGGCAAGGGAGACACGCGCGTCTGGAAGGACCTGCAGCTGCCGCTGTACCGCGACCTGTGCGCCGGGCTTGGCATCGAGGGGGATGTGGCGCTGGGCTACTTCAACCTGCCCAAGAAGCTGAACAAGGTCGGCCCCAGCCTGGCGAAGTGGGACGCGTCCGATCTGGATCAGGCCAACGAGGAGCGCGATAAGGTGATCCGAGCGGTGCGGGCCCAACGGTTCTGGCCGCCGGCGGAGTACAAGGGATTCCCCGACGGATACGAGCGGGTCTGCGGCGATTCAGCGATGCAGCGCAGCGAACTGATCCGGGCCAGCCACGAGCAAGGGGGCGAGCGATGAGTCGTAACGCCACCTGGCTGAGCTGGAAGGACCAGCCGCCGCACCTGCTGATCCGCGCATCGGCCGGGTCGGGCAAGACGTACCGGCTAAGCTCACGGTACCTTGGCCTGCTGCGCCTTCAAGCGAAGCCCGACTCGATCCTGGCAACGACGTTCACCCGCAAGGCGGCCGGTGAGGTGCTCGCGCGGGTCATCACGCGCCTGGCAAAAGCCACCACCGATCCCGAGGAACGCAGAGAACTGTCGAAAGGCCTGCCAGGCGGGGTGCTGTCAGCCGATGAGAGCCTCGCCATGCTGCGCCTGCTCACGAAGTCCATGCACCGGCTGAGCATCCAGACGATCGACGGGTTCTTCAACCGCATCGCGCAGAGCTTTGCACACGAGCTGGACCTGCCGCCCGAGCCCGTGCTGGTGGATGAATCTCACCCATCGATCAAGCAGCTCCGACACGACGCGATCGAAGCGATGCTAGCCGACGACGACATACAGGGGCTGGTCACGCTGCTGCGCCAGTTCCATCACAACCACGCGGCTCGTAAGGTCACCGACGCGATCGACGTCATCCTCAGCCACGCCTACGAGACCTACCGCGAAGCACCGGACGTCTCGTTATGGTCGCGCCTCAAGCCCGCGGGCTTACTGAAAGAAGACGATCTACAAACAGCGACGCAGGCCTTGCTGGATGCGGCACAGGAGCTGGAAGGAAAATCAAAGAGCTGGCTGAAAGCCCATGCCGCGAACCGCGACGCCGCGCTGGCCCGGGACTGGGAAGGCTTTATAAACGGCGGGTTGGCCAAGGCGCTGTGCTTCGGGGAGGGCACGTATTACAACAAGCCAATCGATGGCGGATTAGGCGAGGCGCTTCTTACATTGATCGGCCACGCCAAGGCCGCCATGATCGAACGGGTGGCGAATCAGACGCGCGCGACACACGACCTGCTGCGCCGGTTCGACACACACTACACCGAGCTGCGTCGCCGCCGCGGCATGTTGCTGTTCAGTGATATGACGCACAAGCTCGCGCGTGAGCTGCCCCGCTCAGACAGCGGGCTGGTCGAAGATATCTACTTCCGGCTGGATGAGCGTGTCACGCACCTGCTGCTGGATGAGTTTCAGGACACGAGCATCGCACAGTGGGACGTGCTCCGGCCGTTTGCCGAGGAGGTCGCCGCGACGGCGGACGGCTCGCGCAGCCTGTTCGTGGTCGGCGACACCAAGCAGGCGATCTACGGCTGGCGCGGCGGTGTGGCGGAGCTGTTCGACCAGATCGAACACGAGCTGTCGCTTGAGGGCGATAGCGTGCAGTCGATGGCCCTGAGCTACCGCAGCAGCGGTGATGTGCTCGAGGTGGTGAACCGTGTGTTTGGCACGCTGTCTGGCAACGAGGCGCTTGCTCAAGATGAGGAGACGGCCAGGCAGTGGGCGGATGGATACGAAACCCACAAAGCAGCGCGTGATCTGCCGGGGTATGTGACGCTTGAAACCTCGACCATTGCAGCCGCCGACGAGGATGCAGATAACGATGACAACGGTGACGATGAGGACGTACAAAGCCTGACCACCGGTGCGGCGCATGATCGCTACGTCGCGGGCCGCGTCAAGGCCCTTTACGAACGGGACGGCGGCGCGGGCTCCATCGGCGTGCTGGTCCGCACGAACGCCGCGGCGAGCCGGCTGATCTACGAGATCGGGTTGCTGGGCCTGCCGGTCAGCGGTGAGGGCGGCGGATCATTGACCGATTCCCCGGCCGTGTCGGCGATGCTCTCGGCCCTGCACATGGCGGACCACCCCGGCGACTCGGCCAGCGTGTTCCACGTCTTGAACTCCCCGCTTGGCGGTGTGGTCGGGCTTAGGTCCATGGAATCAGCGGATGTGCAGCAGACATCACGCGCCATCCGCCAGGCCCTGCTGTCGCAAGGCTACGCGCAGACGCTGGCCGAGTGGACCCGCGCCATCGCCGGGTCGTGTGATGCGCGCGGGCTGACGCGCCTCACGCAGCTGATCGAATTGGCGGACGCGTTTGATCCGGGCGAGGCGCTTCGGCCGTCGCGCTTTGTCGCGCTGGTGCAGTCGCAGCGCGTTGCCGAGCCGAGCCCCGCGGCGATCCGGGTGATGACGGTCCACGGGTCCAAGGGGCTGGAGTTCGACACGGTCGTGCTGGCGGAACTTGATAAGGCGTTCAAGGATCGTTCAGAGCTGCTGGTCGAGCGTGAGCACGCGACCGGGCCGATCGTCGGGGTGTACCGCAACGCCAACGAGAAGATCCGCTCGATGGACGAAAAGCTCGAACGTGCGGCGGCGACTCAGCGCGCCAGCCGACTGACGGATGATCTGTGTGCGCTCTATGTCGCCATGACCCGGGCACGGCAGGCGCTGCACATGATCGTGAAAGCCAGGAAGCAGAACAAGGACGGCTCGCTGCGCAGCCGGGGCCTGTGCGACAGGTCGATCCTGTGCGAGGCGCTGGGCGACGTTGAGGAAACCAGCGCCGGCGAGCAGGTGCTGTTCGAACATGGTGATCCGTCGTGGGTATGTGCCAGACCTTCAACCCCGGCCTGCACATCGACGCAACCAGCCGCCGACGGTGGAAGTGCGGTTGTGTTGGATCACGACACACAAACCCCGCGCCGGTTTGTGCCCGCTGTCACGCCATCGTCTCGCACCGAACACGCACGATCCGCCGCGAGCATCCTGGACCTGTCACGCGATAAGATAGAGGCGATGCGTTATGGCACGCTGATCCACGCCTGGCTGGAGCAGATCGGGTACATTGATGAAGATAACCTGCCCGATCCGGTGGAGCTTAAACGGATCGCCCGTCAGACGATGCCCGGTCTGGATGCGGCGCGGCTTGACGGCTATCTCGCTCGATTCATGCAGTTACTTACCGAGGCCCCTGCCATGGACGTGCTGGCACGGGACGGCGCAGCCGAACTCTGGCGGGAACGGCGGTTTGTGGTGCATGACGGACGTGAACTGCTGCGCGGCAGCTTCGACCGTGTGTCGGTGTATCGCGATGATCAGGGGCGGGCCACACGGGCGGTGCTGACGGACTTCAAGACGGATGCCGTGGGTGATGGCGGGCCGGAGCAACTTGGGGCGCACTATCGCCCGCAGATGCAGGCGTACAACAAAGCGCTCCAGAAGCTGCTGGGCCTTAAGCCCGAGGCGGTCCGGATGAGGTTGTGGTTTGTTGGGGCTGAGCAGGTCGTGAGCATTGATCCATAGCGCGTCTGCAAGTCCCGTGAAAAGAGTGCCTTGCTTCGCAACCCTCCTATTTTCACATCCAATGACATGAACCGTGATACTGGACTTTACCGATGTGATCAACACACGCGGCCCAGCTCTCATGATGTCTGTAAATACAGCGTTAAGTGGAGATTGTCTTGACTTTTAGGTGTGGGAGGGTTTATTGTGATACCACTTGGCACAACGTGTTAAGCCTCCCAGATGGCCGGGCCCGGCATCCCGCCGAGTCCTAACGGGTATAACCAGATGAAGCGCACCGCCCGCGTATTTTTTCTTATGGCTTTGGCTATCTCTGTGCTGTTCGGCACCGCCACGACGTCGCGCGCACAGATCGTAGGGGACACCACCGGCGACGGGTTTGTCGGGGCGCTGGACCTGCAAGTCCTGCTGAACAACTGGAACCAGTTCGTCACCCCAGGCGACACCTCGAAAGGCGACATCTTCCCCGATGGTTTCATCGACACCACAGACCTGAACTTCCTGCTGCAGAACTGGGGTCAGGGCTCGATCCCCACGCCCGGCGGCGACGCATCCATCGGCATGAACCTCAACGAGGTGACCTACTACTCCCGTGAGTGGGCCTTTGTCGATGCCATGAAGACCGCACGCCCCTGGGTCATGACCAATCCCAACGGCCAACCCTTCGACACCGGCCAAACCGTCCCGACCGATCCCAACGGCTGGCCCATCCTCCAGCCCAGCCAGGCGGCGCACACACTGCTGCTGACCACCAAACCCGGGTACCCTGCGGGGACGTACACTGTCGAGTATGACGGCACCGGCTCGATCGAGTTTGAGTTCGACGCCACAAACATCCAGAACACAGGGCCCGGGACGATCACGTTCGACGTCGTCACGCCTTCCAACAGCGGCATCCTGATGCGGGTGATCGGCGATGTCAGCAATGTCCGTGTCTGGATGCCGGGGTTTGTGAACGCGCCTTCATCATTCCACACGACCTTTGTCCAACGGCTCCAGCCCTTCGGCGTGATCCGTTTCATGGACTGGCAGCAGACCAACGGCTCGAAGGTCGTCGAGTGGGCCGACCGCACCACGCCCGACGACTACACACAGGACAGCGACACCGGCGTCGCGCTGGAGTACATGATCGAGTTGTGCAACGAATTGCAGGCCGACGCCTGGTTCTGCATGCCGCACCGGGCCAGCGACGACTTCGTCACGCAGTTCGCCACCATGGTGCGCGACAACCTCGACAGCAACCTGAATGTCTATGTCGAGTGGTCCAACGAGGTGTGGAACACACAGTTCCCCCAGAGTAAGTGGGTCAATGACAACTCGGCCGGCAGCGTGTTTTCCGAGGCGTTCTTCGAGAAGTGGGCGGCGGAAGCGGCGAACGACTTCGCCATCTGGCATACCGTCTTCGTCGGCCAGGAAGGCCGCATCATCCGCGTCGCCGCCGGGCAGCAGGCCAACGTCTGGGTCACCGAGCGACTGACTCAGGAACTCGATGAGAACCACGGCAGCCCCTACGACGCGATCGCCTGCGGGGCCTACTTCGATAACCGCAACGAACAGTTCAATGCTTCCACCACGGTGCAGGACATCATCGACCACGCGATCAACGTCGCCATCCCCAACATCATGGGTCGTGAGTACAAGGACCACGGCGACCTGTCCCAGCAGCGCACCAACGAGCAGGGCCGATCCATCCCCCTGCTGGCGTACGAGGGCGGACAGCACTATACGGTCCACGGCAACGCCGGTGCGCCCTACTACCAGGCGTTCAAGGACGTGCAGGAATACCAGACGCCGGGCACAGCGCCCAAAGACATGTACGACGCTTATACCGCAAATCTACAGGCTTTTGACCAGGCCGGCGGCTCGCTGTTCGTGGCGTTCAACTACGTCCGCAACCAGGACCAGTTCGGCTCCTGGGGGCACCTGCGGTTCCAGGACCAGAGTACAGCGGATGCCCCCAAATACCGGGCCCTGATCGAATACAGCAGCGGTAACAACGAATAAACCAGATTCTGACACAACGCCCAGTTGGATATGGCATAATAGATAGCGCTTGTGTGTAGTACCTTAACGGGACGGTCGGGGCGGGCCGGACCAAATCAGTTCAACATCTTTAGACCGAGTGCGAGCATGGACGCTCATACGTAACACATGCTCGGCATGTGGTGAGGGTGATTCAAGATGCTGAGACAACTGCTGACGTTGATGCTGTGCATCGTGCTGCTCAGCGCATGGGCCGGGAGGCCATGCGCGGCCCAGGTGGACGTCGTCGGCCCCCTGCCCGGCGACCTGAACGGGGACAGCTTCGTCGGCCTTGACGACCTGGAGATCATCCTGAACCACTGGACCCAGACCGTTACGCCCGGCAACCTGTCTCAGGGCGATGCCTCCGGCGACGGCGTGATCGGGCTGGAGGACCTGGACATCGTCCTCGATAACTGGAACACCGGCTACACCCTGCCGCAGCAGCGCGACCTGAACCTCGGCATCAACCTCGCCCAGGTCAGCTACTTCAGCCGTGAATGGGTTTTCGTCGACGCGATCAAACAAGCCAAAACCTGGGTCGCCACCAACCCCAACGGCAACCCCTTCGACACCGGCGAGGTCGTTAACACCGACACAGACGGCTGGCCGCTGCTCGAAGCGGGCAAGGCGGCGCAGACGATCATGTTCAGGCAGATGCAAGGTGCCTACCCCGCCGGCCAGTACGTCTGCACCTATGAAGGGACCGGCGAACTGGTGTTCGACTGGGACGCCGACGCAGCCGGCTCGTCGCCCGGGAGGATACTAGTCGATGTCACACCGACCAACACCGGCATCCTCATGCGGATTGCTTCGTCTGACATCAACGACCCGATCCGCAACATCAAGCTCTGGATGCCCGGTTTCGAAGACGCGCCGTCTTCGTTCCACCCGCTGTTTACCCAGCGTCTGTCTAACTTCAAGGTGATCCGGTTCATGGACTGGGGGCATACGAATGAAGCAGACGAGACCTGGAATTGGGGTGGACGAACGACGTTGAACTCTTTCACACAGGGCGGACCACGCGGTGTTGCTCTTGAGTACATGATTGAATTGTGTAATGAACTGGACGCCGATCCTTGGTTCTGTATGCCTCACACCGCCAGTGTCAGCTACATCCAGGCGTTTGCCAGCAAGGTCAAGAACCAACTCGAGCCGGAACGCAAGGTGTATTTGGAGTGGTCCAACGAGGTTTGGAACTCACGTTTCGATGCCTACGACTTCGTGACCAATCGATCCAAAGCGTCGCCGTTCTCACCCGAATGGTTCGACTTCTGGGCGTTCAAAGCAGACGCGACCTTCGCGATCTGGCGTAGCGTGTTCGGCAACCAAAAGAGCCGGATCATCCGCGTCGCCGCAGGGCAGGAGGCCAACGTCTGGGTCACCCGGAATCTGGCTGAACGCCTCGGCGATAACATCGACGCCGTCTCCTGCGCCGCCTACTTCGGCGAAGACGGCGCCAGCTTCGACGCCTCCACCACCTCACAAGACATCCTCCACGACGCGCTGACACGTGTGATCCCGGAGAAGTCGGCCAACTACTACCAACAACACGGCAACCTCGCGGCGGACCTGTCTCAGGCCCTCGGCCGGCCGATCAGGCTGCTCGCCTACGAGGGCGGACAGCACTACGCCAACGACAACCGCAACGTCCCCTACGCCCAGGCCCTGCTGGACATGCAGTACCTGCCCGGGATGTTCAGCGCGTACCTGGCCAACCTCGATGCCTTCGAGCAGGCCGGCGGCGACCTGATGGTGCCGTTTAACTACGTCGACCGCCCCGGCGACCACGGCGCGTGGGGCCACCTGGAAACCCAGGACGCCAGCCTGGACAACGCCGAGAAGTTCCGGGCCCTGCTTTACTACATCCAGGCCCCGTGATAATCACAGTTAAGGTTTGGTTATTCGATACCCGGTCGCTTAAGCGGTCCGCCTGACCAAAGCCAAACCGAACACACCCATCAACAACATGCTGCCCGGCTCCGGGATACTGGTGCCGCCGGGCGGCGGGGTGCCCGCGTTCCAGTTGTTAAGCACCACGTCCAAGTCATCCAGGCCGATGAATCTATCGCCGTTGAAGTCGTAGATCGGCGTGGCGCGTGGGAACCACTGGTTCCAGCTGTTCAGAATCAGGTCCAGATCGCTCAGACCCACGAAACCGTCACCGTCGGCGTCGCCTTGCACAGCGCCTTGGGTCGTGATGACACTGAAAGACCGGCTTGCGAAGTTGCCAACACTGTTGAGCAGTTGCAACTCGATCAGGTTCTGCCCGGTTGTCAAGCCTGTAGCATCGAAGTTCAGAGATTCCTCGTAGTCGCCCCAGCCGCCATCGGCCGCAGGCACGTTGACCCACGAGCCGCCGTCTATCCGGTACCGCGCCGACGCCAGTGTGTTGACGGTGTAATTACCCATGCTGGGATGAGGACTGACCATCGGCGTGACACGGGCGTCGAGCGTGATGTTGAATGAGTCGTCGTGGATAGTGAGGGGATCGGTGACGATGTTGCTCAACGTGGGGATGGTGTCGAGGATGTCCGGGATCATGTCATTGTCGGTATCCTGCCAGCCGATGGCATTGATTGTCCCGCTGGACAGCACGGTGCTGTTCGTCGTATTCATGATCGCGGTGTAGCTGCTGGTGTTCGTCGAGCCGTCCGGGTGTCGCTCAGCGTTCGTGTTGTAGGTATAGAGGTACCCCGACCGGTCGCCGGTGTCGTTCCCGGAACTGGCGTATTCATCACGAGCACCGAAGATGTGGCCCATCTCGTGGCGGTACGTGCCCGTGCCGTCGTCGCTGTAGGCGTTGGTGAGCGGGCCGTTGATATAAGCAGAAGCCCGGCCGGAGAAGTTGCGGATGAACGTGGTGAACGACCAGTTGGTGTCGAACTGATCACGCATCGCGTCGTTGTAGGTCCGCGTGGCCGTCAGCGCCCCGCCGCTGTCGTAGCTCGGGTCGAGTTGCGCCAGGGCCTCGTCGTAGTAGCTGGAGTCGCCTTCCCCGCCGACCTGAGGCATCGTGATCGGCACGCCGCCGTTGGCGAAGTTCACGGTGATGTCCAGCCAGTCGATGTTGGGCAGGAACCGTTGGTTGGCCTTGTCTTCCCAGAACGTCGCCGCCGAGTTGACCCGGTCCATGCGCGTGTTCAGCGCGCTGGTGCTCCAGGGGTTCGACGTCGATTCAAGGAACACGATGTTCCAGACGTATGTCCCAAGGGCATAGTCCGACTGGTCATGGTACCCCGCCCCGTACGGCCTCTGAGCCGACGCATCCGACGTGATCGACAGGGACACAACGCCGCTCGCAAGCGCAGCAACACAAAGACCGCCAACCGACCTTGGCATCATCTCTTTTCCTCCTTGTGGGGGTAACGAAAAAACGCAGTGATTAATTATACCACACCGGCCCTTGCACATAGGACCGATCGCGTGGAAATTATGCGTTAATGCGACAACCCGGATGGCCGGCGGTTATGCCTGTGATAGACCAGATTGAAGTCAAGACCAGATTATGACGCAGACGGCGTCAACTGGACCTCGCTGCCCACACGCCGGGATACCTCATCGAACTTGGCTCGCACCGCGTCGGACAGATCGATCCCCAGCCGATGGGACAGCAGGTCCGCGTAGATCACGACGTCGGCGATCTCTTTGCCGATCTCATCGAAGTCCACCTCATCGGTCCCCCGCTGCAGCTTCTTGGTCAGATTGCATATGCCGCCGGTCTTCGCCAGCAGCGGTAACAGCACCTCCACCAGCTCCCCCGCCTCGCCAGCCATCGCGTTGGACCAGTCGGCCGGGGACCAGTCCTCGCACGTGCCGAAGGATTGCTCACAGCGCTTGACGTTCGCCTCACGCAGCGTCCGCAGGTTCAAGCCGTCATTGTCCATGTCGTCCTCACGATCGGTGAATTGAAAGTCAGTGAAAGATGGTGTCGTCAGTCTAGGGCATCCTCGATGTAAGTAAACAGTACGCATCACAATCCCCTGCCACGCACCCCCCGCCACCCGAAACCCATCAACCTACATCCATATTCCCCGTATCCCTAACCCCTAATCCCTAATCCCTAGATCTCTTTGCGCGATTTCTTACTGCCTCTATATGTCACCCTCGCGCAGGGTGGGACCCATGCCTTTGGACTTCTATCTAAGAAGACTGGATTCCCGCCTGCGGGCTTTATGCGCCATTTCACCTAACCGCTGGCGCTAACAAGCGTTCGCGCCCATACTGGTGGACCACTTACTCGACCTTACCGAGAAGGAGTCACCAGCATGGAACGCGAACTGTGGAACATCTTAACGGCCCAACTCACCGTCATGTCAACCCTCGTCCGACGCCGGCGGTTTGTGCATCCCACCGCACGCATCCTCCGCGTCTACCTCTGGGCGGTGCTGCACGACCGGCCGGTGTATTGGGCGTGTGACCGTCGCCACTGGGTCGGCGTCAAGCCGCCGGCGGCGTTGCCGGATCAGTCGACCATGAGCCGGCGTCTGGCCCGGCCCGAAACCCGTCGGGCACTCGATCAACTGATGGATCGACTCGAGCCTCAAACACAACACGCGCTGACCCTGCGTATCGACGGCAAGCCGTTGGCCGTCGCCAAGCACAGCGTCGACCGGCGTGCGACGATCGGCCGTGGCGCCGGCGGGTTCCAGAAGGGCTACAAACTCCACGCGATTTATGCCGAGAATAACCGCCCCGTCGCCTACCGTGTCGCGCCGATGAACGTCGACGAACGCATCGCCGCCAAGCAGATGATCGAACAAGAAGAACTGGGCGAAGGCTACCTGCTGGCCGACGCCAACTACGAGACCAACCCGTTGTACGACCAGGCCGCCGGGGCCGGGCGGGTGCTGGTGACGCCACGCCGCTTCCGCCACGCCAAGGGGCTGGGCCAGTCACGCGTGCACAGCCCGCACCGCGTGGCCATGATCCAGCGGATGCGTGCGCCTTCACCGTTCATCCGCCAACTGCTTAGCACCCGTCGCCGCGTCGAGACGCGCTTCGCCAACCTCTGCAACTTCGGCGGCGGCCTGACCCACCTGCCGCCGTGGGTGCGTGGCCGCCGTGTCGAGCCTTACGTCACCGCCAAAATCCTGATCCGCCTCGCCCGCGACCATGCGATCCGGAAAGGGGTTGCATAAAGCCCCTGCGCGGGAATGCCGGGAAATATTCATGCAATGTGCTCTAGCCCGAGCCCGAGCCCCAACCTCCATCTCCATCTCCATCTCCATCTCCATCTCCATCTCCATCTCCATCTCCATAATATTATATTTATCATAAATACGATTTTTTAGCTGTCGTGTCACCAGACACCAAGTGCTGCAACGACACGTGGATTCATCGGGGGTGACTGTGGTGGCGTATGTGGGGACTGTCGCGGCGCAAAAAGAAGCCCACGTTCGTTGAACGTGGGCCTCCGGGGTTATTCAGTTGTTTGCCGTCAGTCTCAGGCCTTGAGGCGTGCTTCGAGCGCGTCGAGTTCGCCGGCCAGTTCCTTGGGCAGCTTGTCGCCGAACTTGGCGTAGTGCTCACGCATGGCGGGGATGACTTCCAGCCACTGGCTGTTGTCGACCTTCAGCAGCTCGTCGAGGTCCTCGGCGGGGATATCCAGGCCGGACAGGTCCAGGCTGTCCTTGGTGGGCAGGTTGCCGATGGCGGTCTCGACGACGTCGCCCTTGCCGTCCACGCGGTCACAGACCCACTTGAGAATACGGCTGTTCTCGCCGAAGCCGGGCCACAGCCACTTGCCTTCGTCGTTCTTGCGGAACCAGTTCACGTAGAAGACCTTGGGCATCTTGGCGCCGGGCTTGCTGCCGACGTTCAGCCAGTGCTGCCAGTAGTCGCCCATGTGGTAGCCACAGAACGGGAGCATGGCCATGGGGTCGAAGCGGAGCTGGCCGAGGCCACCGGCGGCGGCGGCGGTCTTTTCACTGGCCATCACCGAGCCGAGGAACGTGCCGTGCTGCCAGCCGAAGGCTTCCATCGCCAACGGCTGGGTGCTGGCGCGGCGGCCGCCGAAGAGGATCGCGTCGATCGGGACGCCGGCCGGGTCTTCCCAGTTCGAGGCGATGACCGGGCACTGATCGGCACGGGCGGTGAACCGGGCGTTGGGGTGTGCAGCCTTGACGTCGGTGCCGGGCTTCCAGTCGTTGCCGTGCCAGTCGATCAGGTGATCGGGGACATCGCCGTCGATCTCTTCCCACCACACGTCGCCGTCGTCGGTCAGGCCGACGTTGGTGAAGATCGCGTTTTCCTTGAGCGATTCCATGGCGTTGGGGTTGGTGGCGTAGTTGGTGCCGGGCGCGACGCCGAAGAAGCCGGCCTCGGGGTTGATGGCGTAGAGCTTGCCGTCCTCGCCGAACTTCATCCAGGCGATGTCGTCGCCGACGCACTCGACCTTCCAGCCGGGGATGGTCGGCTCCATCATGGCGAGGTTGGTCTTGCCGCAGGCACTGGGGAACGCGGCGGCGATGTACTTCTCCACGCCCTCGGGGCTGGTGAGCTTGAGGATGAGCATGTGCTCAGCCATCCAGCCCTGTTCCTTAGCCATAATCGAGGCGATACGCAGGGCGAAGCACTTCTTGCCCAGCAACGCGTTGCCGCCGTAGCCGGAGCCGAAGCTCCAGATTTCCTTGGTCTCGGGGAAGTGGGTGATGTACTTGTTGTCGGCGTTGCAGGGCCAGGCGACGTCCTTCTCGCCGGGTTCAAGCGGCGAGCCGATGGAGTGGACGCACGGGACGTACTCGCCGTCGTCGCCCAGGACGTCCAGCACCTTCTGCCCGACTCGGGTCATGATGTGCATGTTCGCCACGACATACGGGCTGTCGGTGAGTTCGACGCCGATGTGAGCGATCGGGGAGCCGACCGGGCCCATCGAGAACGGGATGACGTAGAGCGTTCGGCCCTTCATGCAGCCGGTGAACAGCGGCTTGAGGATCGCACGCATCTCCTCGGGGTCTTTCCAGTGATTGGTCGGACCGGCGTCCGCCTCGTCCTTGCAGCAGATGAACGTCCGGTCTTCAACGCGGGCCACGTCCGCCGGGTCGGACAGGACCAGCACGCTGTTGGGCTTCTTGTCCTTGGCCAGCCACTTGGCCGAGCCCGAGTCGACCATCAGGTCGAGCATCGCCTGGTATTCCTCCGACGAGCCGTCTGCCCAATAAATGTTGTCCGGCTCAGTGAGCTGGGCGACTTCATCCACCCATGCCTTGAGTTTGGCGTGGTTTGTGGTGACCGTACCCGCAGCCTGTTTGACCTGTGTCACAGTAGACCTCCTAGCAATTAGGTTGTGTTTATGGAAACTAAGCCCGCCCACCGCCTGTACAAAGGCGGCAACTTTGTTGGCTATGGCCACAGTATAGCGACTTTCTTATCCGCTGTTTCCGTTTTTCCTTCTTCCCGCTAATAATTTTTCTATGGTCCAATACTGTTCGTCGGCTATTGCCTGCAGAAGCTGTAAATCAAGGGGAATATACTCACCTGGAAGTGTAGGCATACTGGATCGTGAGTTGGGTGAGGCATCCCAAGACCGACCGGACCGCCCCAGCCAGCCGCAGGGCACTTGCCCAATTAGCACGCAATGCATCTTAAACGCCCCACCCCGGTACCCCGAATCCAAATGATGTGCCCCACGATCGTTACACTAGCCGGACCGGAGCTGCGTGTGCCAGAGACCGCCGACGAAGGGTGAATCAGTGTTTCGTGTAGATCGCTGACGTGAGCAATAAAAGATAAACCAGCAATGACCGACACCACCTGGACTGACATCGGGACGAGTGAGCAGTACCTTGGCGACGGCCGTACCTGCGTCGAGGCTAAGGGCACGCACCTGATCATCATTCCGGTGGATGGCGAGCTTTATGCGATCGAAAACCGTTGCCCACACGCCGGCCTGCCGCTGGCCGATGGAGCTGTAAATGGTAAGGTGCTTACCTGCCCGTACCACGGCTTTACGTACCACATCGGTTCCGGCAAGAATATCGACGACCCGGACCACGGCGAACGCGCCCGCACCTTCCCGGTCCGCATCGACGCCGGCCGAACCTTAGTCCAACTTCACCCAAGCCAAACCGACCAACCCGACCATGAGTGACCAACCGATCATCGACATCCTGAATGAGCAAAACGACACCGCGGTTCAGCGCCTCTGCGAGCTGCTGAGAATCCCAAGCGTCAGCACCGACCCGGCATACAAGGACCACGTCGTGGCCGCTGCGCAGTGGGTCGCCGACCACATCAACGAAAGCGGGCTGGACGCCGAGGTCTGTCAGACCAAGGGCCACCCCGTCGTATTGGCGCGCACGACAAACGACGACGTCGAAGACCCTGATGCGCCGCGCATCCTGTTCTATGGGCATTACGACGTACAGCCACCGGACCCGCTTGAGAAGTGGACGACCGGGCCGTTCGAGCCGACGGTGCGCGACGGCGTGCTGTATGCCCGCGGGGCATCGGACGACAAGGGGCAGATCATGTGCTTCCTCGAAGCCCTGCGAGCCTACAAGCTCGCCGGGCGGAAGTTGCCCTGTCATGTGACGGTGATGATCGAAGGTGAAGAGGAATGCGGCAGCGTCGGGCTGCCCGGCTTCCTGAAAGAGCGGCAGGACCAGCTCCAGGCCGACATCGCCGTGGTCAGTGACACCACGATGTGGGACGCGGATACGCCGGCGATCACCTACGCCCTGCGCGGATTGGTCTACTTCGATCTGAAGCTGCACGGCCCAAGCCGGGACCTGCACTCGGGGGTCTACGGCGGGACGCTCGCCAACCCCGCCACGATCCTGCCGCGCGTGCTCGGCAGGCTGCTGGACGAGCACAACCGCGTGACCATCCCCGGTTTCTATGACGATGTGGCGCCGTTGGAAGATGAAGAGCGAGAGCGCTGGAGCAAGCTGGGTTTCAAAGACGAGGACTTCCTCGGTGCCGTCGGCGCAACGCCGTTTGGTGAAGCGGACTTCGCCACGCTCGAGCGCCGTTGGGCACGACCGAGTTGCGATGTCAACGGGCTGTACGGCGGGTACATGGGCGAAGGCGCGAAGACGGTCATCCCCAGCTTCGCCGGCGCGAAGGTCAGTTTCCGGATCCCCGCAAACATGGACCCGGTCAAGACCGCCGAGCTGTTCACACAGTGGGTCCAATCGCAGGACGTCGGCGGGTGCCGGTGGGAGATCGAGCAACACGGCAAGGCCTACCCCGTTTCCGTGTCGATCGATTCGCCCTACATCGCCGCCGCCGGCCGGGCGATCGAGCTGGCCAAGGGCAAGCCGCCCGTACTCGTGCGGGACGGCGCGACGATCCCGATCATCGCTGAGTTTAGGACGCTGCTCGGTTTGGACACCCTGCTGATCGGCTTCGGGCTCAACGACGACAGCATCCATTCGCCGAACGAGCGCTTCGGCCTGGACCGCTTCGCCCTGGGCTGCAAGACCCACGCCCTGCTGCTGGAGCAGGTCGCAGGGGTAAAAGCGGAAATATAAGTCTTTATATGTGTAATCAAACACAGGCGTAACAACGTTTAGCGTTGAATGTGCTATACTGCCCTGGCTTGCGACTTATTTACGTCTGGTTGCCCGCAATCCGTGGACGACAGACGAATCCGAAATAGACACAAGAGGTGTAATCGATGGCAGTTATAACGATGCCCAAGGTCAGTCTCTCGCGCTCGGCGGAGCTGGTGTTGGAACAGGCAAAGTCGGTGAAGTTCATCAACAGCGTTGAGGAACTGGTCGAATTGGCCGTCCCAGCCGACAAGGTGGACGCCAAGGGCAACTACACCGTCGGTTACGACGTGCCCGGCAAGGGCTTCGTCCCCGAAATGGTGATCAGCCGCGTCCGCAACGGTATCAGCGCCAACTACATCGAACCGTACATGCGCCGCCGGGACCCGGAGTGCATGATCATCGCCGACGACCGGCCGACCGGTAAGGCCAAGTGGGAAAACCGCTTCTCCGACATGGACTGGGAACAGGTCCGCGAGGAGACGTTCGCCTGGCTCAAGACCCAGGACCTGGCGTGCTTCTTCTTCCACGCCGGGGTCGAAGGCAAGGGCACAGAAGCTGTCGCCATCTGCCCCGCCAACGCCGCCGCCTTCGCCCTGGGCCTGGCGATGCTCCAGGGCATCATCCCGCTGGACAAGGTCGATGCCGACTTCTACCACGAAGCGATCGTCTACGTCGCCCCGCCCTTCCGACACACACACTTCGACGGCAAACAGGTCGTCGTCCACAACCGACGCGAGCCGCTGCACGAACTGTTCAGCTACAACCTCTACCCCGGCCCCAGCGCAAAGAAAGGCATCTACGGCGTGCTGCTGAACCGCGGCGAACAGGAAGGCTGGATCACCGCACACTGCTCGACCGTCCAGGTCATCACCCCGTATGACAACGTCTGCACGATCATGCACGAAGGCGCGTCCGGCGGCGGCAAGAGCGAAATGCTCGAAATGATGCACCGCGAGCCCGACGGCCGGCTGCGGCTGGGCACCAACGTCTTGACCGATGAATCCCGCCACGTCGCCATCCCCCGTGGCTGCGGCCTGCACCCGGTCACCGACGACATGGCCCTGTGCCACCCCGATTACCAGGACCCCGGCGTCGGCAAGCTCACGCTCTTCGACGCCGAAGACGCCTGGTTCCTCCGCGTCAACCACATCACCAAGTACGGCACCGACCCGCACCTCGAAGGGATGACGGTCAACCCGCCCTCCCCCCTGCTGTTCCTGAATATCGACGCCGCCCCCGATTCCACGGCGCTGATCTGGGACCACATCGAGGACGAGCCCGGCAAGCCCTGCCCCAACCCGCGCGTCGTCGTACCGCGTAAAGACTACCCCAACATCGTCAGCAAGCCGGTCACCGTGGACGTCCGGAGCTTCGGCGTGCGATGCCCACCCTGCACCCGCGAGAACCCCAGCTACGGCATCCTCGGCATGCTCAACATCCTCCCGCCCTCGCTCGCCTGGCTCTGGCGACTCGTCGCCCCGCGCGGCCACGCCAACCCGTCCATCGTCGATACCGGCGGGATGACCAGCGAAGGCGTCGGCAGCTACTGGCCTTTCGCCACCGGCCGGGCCGTGGACCAGGCCAACCTGCTGCTCGACCAGTGCATGAAGACCAACGACACGCTCTTCGTCCTGATCCCCAACCAGCACATCGGCTGCTGGGAGACCAGCTTCGCCCCGCAGTGGATCGTCCGTGAGTACCTGGCGCGGCGCGGCTCGTCAGTGTTCCCGGCCGACCGGATCTCACCCGCCCGCTGCCCGCTGCTGGGATACGCCCCCAACGGCATGCAGGTCGAAGGCAGCGAGATGAGCCACTGGTTCCTGCGTGTCGAGACCCAGCCGGAGGTCGGCGAAGACGGCTACGACGCCGGCGCCAAGATCCTCACCGAGTTCTTCCACAAGCAGCTGTCGCTGTTCAAGGACGAGCCCGACCTGGACCCGCTGGGCAAGCAGATCATCGACGCCTGCATGAGCGGCGCAACCGCCGAGCAGTACAGCGGGCTGAAGATCTAAGCCCGAAACAATTCAGTTATTCAAAGCGAGTGCGGCCGGGCGGGTCGCACTCGCTTTTTTACTTCACCAAGAATGTCACACACGACGGCGTCGGCACAGTCACCGGCTCGCCCACCGGCGTGAGCTTGCCGCTTTCCTGGTCGATGCGGAAGACCTGCACGTTGTCGCTGTGCATGTTGCAGGCGATCAGGAACGACCCGGTCGGGTCGACGTTGAAGTTGCGCGGGTGCTTGCCGCCGGTCGGCTCGAAACCAATCCGCGAGAGCAGGCCCGTGTCCGGATCAATCGCGAAGGTCACGATGCTGTCGTGCCCCCGGTTCGAGCCATAGAGGAACCGGCCGTTTGGATGCACGACCACCTCGGCGGTCGAGTTGTCCCCCTGAAAGTCATCGGGCAGCGTGCCGACGGTCTGCTTGATACTCAGCGTGCCGGCCTCCGCGTCCCAGTTCAGAACAGCCAGCGTCGAGTCGAGTTCGTTGATGAGATACACCCAGGGCTTCTCGGGATAAAACGTCAGGTGCCTAGGGCCCGCGCCAGGCTTCAGGTCTAAAGGCGGTTGATCGTGCGCGGTCATTTGACCTGTTGCCGAGTCCAGCCGGTACACGATGACCTGATCCAGCCCAAGGTCAGTGGTCAGGGCGAACCGGCCCCCGGGGGCGACCTTGGTGCAGTGGGCACGAGGCCACTTCTTGTCGGCCGATCCGCTGGTGTCGGCATGCTTGATGAACGACGCAACGGGCCCCACGCCGCCGTCATCCAGGATCGGGAACGATGCGACGCTCCCCCCGCCGTAGTCCGACAAGATCGCTGTCGTGCCCGCCGGGTCCAGGCCGATGTGACACGTCCCCCCGCTGCCGCTGGGCTGGCTGTTGATCAGCGTCAGGTCGCCGCTCTGCGCATCCACCGCAAACGCCGCCGCGCCGCCGCCCTGCTCTCTGCTCTCGGTCGTGGCATAAAGGTGCTTGCCGTCCGGCCCCAGCACCAGGAAGCTCGGGTTCGGCGTCCCGCCCACGCCGCCGACGATCTTCAACTCCCCGGTCTGCATATCAAGCGCCCCGCGATAAATCCCCTCATCTCGGTCCTTCGTAAACGAGCCGAAGTACACATGCATGGACATGCCTTCCTTTGCGTGAGCTGTTGTGGCCGTCGCGCAGCACGCCAGCCCAAAACCGATCGCCAACACCGTCAAACAAAGCCTGCGGCTGATCATGTGATGACACCCTTGAAGTTTAAAATTACGACCCGAACAGGTTGACCTGCGAGAACATCCCCTGCTTCTCGAAGTAGGCGAGCGCCTCTTCGGTGCTTGCAAAGACCTTGGTCGCCGTCTCGGTGATGAACGGGCTGGGCGATCGCTTGGGCTTCCAGACGACGTAGACCTCTCGGCCGTGCTCGAAGGCGTGGTGCAGTTCACGCTCGACCCCGCTACTGAGCCCCGGCATCCCGTCTGGCAGCTCGGGCACAAGCGAGACGATCATGTCGCTCTGGCGGACCATCTTGAAGTCGCGTGTGTAGATCTGCCCGTCCACGTCGCCCGCGATTTCGAGCACCTGCTTGACCGAGACGCTGATCATCGCCTTGCCACCGGAGAACGAGCCGGGGTTGATCTCGACGAACTCCTTGCCCTCCTTTGCCGCATCGATCGCGGCGTCGAGCAGGAGTTTTTCGTCCACGTCCGCCGGATCGAACGCGATGAAGTGCTTGGCGAGCTCCGCCCGGAACGCGTCGATCTCCTTGAGCGTGTCGGGCAGGCCCACGACATGGGTCATCGGGAACGACGGGTAGACCGTCCGCATCTCCGGGCGACACACCAGCCGGAAACACGTCTCGATCGTGTCCTTGTGCCGGCCTCGCGAGAGCACATAAAACCGGTTGGGGATCTTCAGCGCCTGAGCAAGCAGTTCCGTCGCCATGATCTCCTCTTCGCGCCAGACCATCAGGTCCTTGAGCGTGGCGTCGGAGGTGTGGTCGCGGTGCAGCCGTTCGGCGACGACCTCGATGTTATCGAGCAGGCAGATCAAGACGTCCGGCTTGAGCGCCTCGATCTGGTCGAAGTCGAACGCGCTGAACAGCCCGTGCCGCCAGCGGAACGTGGCGTGGGTGTTGACGATGATGTTTTCCTGGCCCTCGGACGCCGTGATGATGTCCTTGAAGGCCGCACGGCGGAGCGAGTTGAGCCGGCTCAGCTGCAGGTCCAGGATACGCCCGGCCCGGACGTCCGGGTCCTCGGCATACATCAGGTCCCCGACGTTGTACAGGTCGATCCGCTCGCCCTGCTGCCCCGCATAGTCGACCACCTGCTGGAGGTAGTCTTTCTTATCCATGCCCACCTGCCCGGTCACGATCGCTCGCATCTGCGGTTTCCTCTATTAAGTAGCTTCCTTGTTCGGGCCGGATTATACCCGCAACCGCCCAAAACCCCGCGCCGAATCTCCCGGGGCCGAGAATCTGCCTGCACACGCGCCGCACGCCCGGGAAGAAACCACTAAGGCCGCTTGTGGTCCGGGCCCGGATCGGGCATCATAAAGCCTCGTCCGAACCGTTAAATCATCTTCACGAGGGATCGTCATGAACGCGCTCTACAGCATGCCAACACTCGCCGTCACTTGGACTGCGGGCTATATCGCCTTGATTATTATCATCGGTGTCCCCATCCTGATTGTTCTGGGGTTTATGTTGAAGTTTCTCGGCTTGTGGATACAGGCACGGGTGTCCAACGCACCGGTCTCCATGGCCTCGCTGATCGGGATGTGGTTCCGAAAGGTCAACCCGCGCGTAATCGTGCTCTCGCGCATCCAGGCGGTCAAGGCTGGCCTTGAGATCAGCTCCGATCAACTGGAAACGCACTACCTGGCCCGGGGTAATGTGCCGCGTGTGGTCAACGCCCTGATCGCCGCCGACCGTGCGAAGATCGACCTGGCATGGGATACCGCCTGTGCGATTGACCTGGCCGGCCGTGACATCCTCGACGCGGTGCAGACGTCTGTGAACCCCAAGGTCATCGACTGCCCCCACGCCGGGCAGACGCGCAGCACGATCGACGCGGTCGCCCAGGACGGCATCCAGCTCAAGGCCCGTGCCCGCGTGACCGTGCGTGCCAACCTCGCCCGCCTGATCGGTGGTGCGACCGAAGAAACCATCATCGCCCGTGTCGGCGAAGGTATCGTCACCACCATCGGCTCCGCAGCCACGCACAAAGCCGTGCTCGAAAACCCCGACAAGATTTCCAAGGTCGTGCTGAGCAAAGGCCTGGACGCCGGGACCGCGTTCGAAATCCTCTCGATCGACATCGCCGATATCGACGTCGGCGAGAACATCGGCGCGAAGCTGCAATCCGACCAGGCCGAAGCCGACAAACACCGCTTCCAGGCCGAGGCTGAGAAGCGCCGTGCGATGGCCGTCGCGCAGGAGCAGGAATACCAGGCCGAGGTCTCCAAGAACCGTGCGCTCGTCGTCCTCGCCGAGGCCGAGGTCCCCAAGGCCATGGCCGAGGCCTTCCGCAGCGGCAACCTCGGGATCATGGACTACTACCGCATGAAGAACATCCAGGCCGACACCTCGATGCGCGACAGCATCGCCGGCCCGGACGACGATAAACCACAGGTGTAAGCCGGGTATCGGGTATCGGGTATCGGGTATCGGGTATCGGGTATCGGGTATCGGGTATCGGATTGTATGAATGAAGCGACGCGACTTGTCGCGTCCTACCCACGGTCCCCATCATCCCCGCGCCACATACGCCGACAAGGAATCGGTCTCCCCACGCACATACGCACGCAGCGTCTCACTGAACGCCCACAGGCGTTCGTCATCAACACGTTCGAGGCCTAGCGCCTCGACGACCCGTCGCTGCAACGCATCCACCCCCCGGCCGGTCTGTGCACTGATCGTCAGCACGCCCTCCCCGTACGTACCCGCATCACTCGCCGTTTCCACCTTATTGACCACAAGCACGTCCGGCTTCCTTGGCAATGACTGATCGTCAGGCCAGTCCGACTGGGGATCACGCATCGCCACCAGCACATCGGCCGAGGCAATCACCTCCCGGGCGATCCCGATCGCACGCTGTTCGACTGTGTCATCACTGATCCGCAATCCCGGCGTATCCAACCAGCGCACCGCGATATTCGGGGTTGTAGTCTGGGGATTTGAACACACGGGATCGGCTTCCTCCCCAATCCCCAACCCCCAATCCCCAACCCCCAACTCCACCATCGCCCCCACCCAGTCGCGTGTCGTCCCCGGTAAATCCGCCACCAGGCTCACCGCCCTGCCCAGCAAACGATTCGTCAGCGTGCTCTTGCCCACGTTCGGCCGGCCCACCACCACGACCGTCGGCGGATCGATCAGTCGATTCAGCACGCTCGCATCAGCTATCACCTGCGCCCGATCAATCGCGCCAGGGTTCTTGAGTGCTTCACGCCAGCGCTCGGGTTGTGCCAGCAGTAGGTCCACCGCCGCCGGGCTTGCCGAATGCGCCACCTGATAGAGCGCATCAGCCTGGATCGGTGAGTCGGCTTCGGGGTATAGCGTCATCGCCTCAGCTTCACGCGCCACCCGCATACCCATCGCTGCAGCCGCTTCCAATATGGCGCTCACAACCCTCGGTCCGCCGTGCGGCATCAGCTGTGCTGCGCTCTGTTCCCCATCACGCAGCAACACCACCAGCCCGCGATCCACACCCGCGATATCTGCGAGATAAAGCCGCCCGGGTTCGAGGCTGCTCAAGCCAGTGATCCTCTTTAGCGCCGCTTCGACGTCGGCCCCATGCACCTGCAGAATCGCTACTGCGCCCGGACGCAGTGCGGTCAACGGTGTCACACAGGTTGTCTCTTGAGCCCCGCTCACGTGTCGTCTCGCACCATCTCCGGCAACGCCTCGTCCATGGGTGTGCCGACGGGGAAGTTCACGCATTGCACCGCCAACGACGCGACCGCAGGAAGCACCACCGGGAACAGCTTCCCGCTGATCAACACAAAGACCAGTACCACGAACGATGCCATCTCAAGCAGCGCCAACAGAACGAGGTTGCCCTGAAAGTAACCGGGCGGTGTCACCGCGTGGCCCTGCCAATGCTTCTTGTAAGACTGGTTCCGGATGAAGTACCCCATCCCCACCGCACCGATCAACACCCCCACGCCGATCGCCAGCATCTGCCCGCTTAACTGGCTCTGCCCACCCCCGGAAGTCGCGGCCCCGCCCCCGGAAGCATCGCCGCCGGCAGATAGCACAGTCGCCACCACCACCGACCCGAATCCCAGCTGCGTCAACACCAACGCGATCCAGATCACCCGCACGATCAACAACGTGCTGCGGCGGTCGGTATCGGTGTAGGTCGGTTGGGTCATGGTTGGAGGTTGGAAGGTGTACTTCCGAAAGAGACTTCGGGGGAGGTGGAGGAAAATAGCACGATCAACAAGAACCAGGAATGTGCATCAGCAAGCACCAACCACGAATCACCAGCCACCAACCACCATCAATTATCCGCTTTGCTCTGCTGCTCGGTGGCGATGCGGAGGGTGGTGTACAGGCCCATCATCGTGAGGTTAGGCACGATCCGGTCGATCAACTCGTAATCGCGGAACAGCAGGTTCCCGTCGCCGCCGGTGACGACGACCAGCGGGAATGCCCCGGCCTGCTCGGCAAACTGCTCGACCAACTCACGCACCATCCCGCGCATCCCGTGGTACACCCCGGCACGCATCGCTTCGGTGGTGTTGTGACCGATCGCTTCGCCGGGCTTCTGCAGCTCGATCTGTGGCAACAGGTCGGTCCGCTCGGACAGGGCGTCCAGCTGAAGCTGCGCCCCGGCGGCGATCGCCCCGCCGTGGAACGTGCCCGCCCCGTCGATGAAGTCCACGGTGATCGCGGTCCCGGCATCGACGACGACACACGCCTGTTTGAGGATGTCGTACGCGGCCGCGGCGTTGAGCAGCCGGTCCTCGCCGATGATCGCGTCCGGGTCCAGCTGCCGGCCGATCGGGATCGTGATATCCCGCTCGACGCGCTTGACCTCGACCCCCAGGCGCTGCTTGGCCATCTGCTCGATGACTTTCGCCGCGGGCTCGTTGACCGACGACATGATGACCGTCGTGTCCTTGTGTTCCCTGATCGGGGCGTAGGCGTGCTCGAGTGCCTCGGCCAAGGCGTCGTGGCGTTCATTGCGGAAGGTGGCGCACTCTTGAAGATCGCCATGAACAAACGCGCCGATGCGTGTGCGTGTGTTGCCGACGCTGATCCCGAGCACGTCCAGATTCATCCGCCATCCTCGCTTGCTTATTACGTGGTCTACTTTCGCCAGCCGGCCTCGGCGTCCTGTTCCTTACCCAGCGTGTCCCAACACGCTTCGAGCATCTCGCCGATGCCAACGCCGGTCGCCGAGCTGATCGTCAGCACGTCGCCCCCGAGTGATTGGCCATACAACTCGACCGCCGTCTGACGGTCCGCCTCGCCACCGGCCAGGTCCATCTTACTCAATACCACCAGTTCCGGCTTGTCCGCCAGCACCTTCGAGTACGCCGACAGCTCGTTACGGATAATCCGGTAGTTTTCTGCCGGGTCCGATCCGTCCGCCGGGTCCACGTCGATCAGGTGGACCAGCAGCCGGGTCCGCTCCACGTGGCGCAGGAACCGCGTGCCCAGGCCCTGGCCCTTGTGGGCGTGCTCGATCAGCCCGGGGATGTCCGCAAAGACAATCCGTCGGCCCGGCGACAGCTCCGCGATCCCCAGGTTCGGCTCGAGCGTCGTGAACGGGTAGTCCGCGATCTTCGGCGTGGCCTTGGATATCCGCGACAGCAACGTGCTCTTGCCCGCGTTCGGCATCCCGATCAGCCCCACGTCCGCGATCAGCTTCAGTTCCAGACGCAAGTTCTTCTCGACTGCCGGCTCACCGGGCGTGGCCTTCTGGGGGGCCTGGTTGGTCGCCGACTTGAACCGTGAATTCCCCAGCCCGCCCTTGCCGCCGGGCGCAACCGTGAAACGTTTGCCCTCCTCATCAAGGTCAACAATCAGCTCATCGGTGTCGGCGTCGTAGACCAGCGTGCCGGCGGGCAGCCGGATGATCAGGTCGTCCCCGGCCTTGCCGTAGCAGTCCTTGTTCCCGCCGGGCTGGCCGTTCTTCGCACGCCAGTGGTGCTTGCCGGCGAAGTCCATCAGCGTTGCGACGTTCGGGCAGGCTTCAAGGATGACGTCCCCGCCCTTGCCCCCATCCCCGCCGTCCGGACCGGCCTTGGGGATGTACTTCATCCGCAGGAAGCTGACCAGGCCGTCACCGCCCTTGCCGCTGCAGACGTAGATAGTGGCCGAATCGATGAGCATGGGATGGTTTCGGGTTTCGGGTAGCGGGTAGCGGGTATCGGGGCGGATCGTTTGAAGCGTCGCGACTTGTCGCGGCAAGCTAACGGCTAACGGCTAAAGGCTAACGGCTAATGGCCGTGACCCCAAATGAAAAGCGGACGCCCTGCTTGGACGCCCGCCTGGTATCGCATTGTATCAGCGGCCGAAAACTCAGCCTTCGACGGCGCGGATGTTGACCTTACGGCCCTGGAACTCGACGATGCCGGGCACCAACGCGAATAAGGTGTCATCGTTACCCCGCCCGACCTGGTAGCCCGGCTTGAAGTGGGTGCCGCACTGGCGGACGATGATCGAGCCGGCCTTGGCGGTCTGCCCGCCGTAGAGCTTGATGCCGCGGAACTGGGCGTTGGAGTCGCGACCGTTCTTGGTCGAGCCTTGACCTTTTTTATGTGCCATCACGCACCTCGTGGGGGTAGGGGTGTTTCTTTACAGGTATCGGGGTATCCACGGCAAGCCCGACGGGCCTTGTGCCGAGCCGCACATTATAAGCAATGGCTGGAAACAGGCAACCCCACCCCCGCTCATGCCTGCTGAGATGCTCCTACGGCCGAGATAGCCTGCCCAACAGCCACGTCCGATCAGTCAAAAGATGTAACCGGACCTCGGACCCGCCTTGCCTATACTGACAGGCCCCGGGGCGGACCTTATCGGACAGAAAAAAAGAGTCCAACGCGAGGGCGGCCAGATACTTGCAGCCGGGGTCGGCTCGCCTTACACTTCCGGTTCGGTGGGAACCTCCGCATGAGGTGGGTGTCTCGTATGCACCACCTTCACACCCCCCTGTTCCCGCCGCCCGATGCAGCGCGATGAGCGCAAGATGAATTAACTTGGGAGGCTTCGCTTTGTTCACCCGTCAATATCTTGCTGTTGCTGTGGTTGTCTGTGGTTTTGCCGCCGGCCTGCCCGCCTTGCTTGCCGATGAAGGCGAGCTGACCGCTTCTCAGCTCTACGAACAGGGCATCCTTCTCTATGAAGAAGGTGACCTGGAAGCCGCACGCGACGCGTTCCACCGTGTCGACCCGATGCAGCTGCCCAAGGACGCCCGCCTGAACTACTACGACGCGATCAAGGCGATCGATCAGGCGCTCGCCCCCGTCGAGGCTGTCGAGGCAGACACCGACGAGGTGGTTGAAGAAGCCACCGCGGAGGAAACCGCAGTCGAAGAAACCGTCGCCGAAGCGGAAGCCGTCATCGAAGAAGCCGAAGAGGCCTTTGCCGAAACCGAAGCCGAGGCCGAGCCCGTCGTTGAACCCGCCGAGCACCCCTCGCAGATGCTCTGGGAAGCCGACCGTGCGATGTCGGACAACCCGTCCAAGGCCGCCATGCTTTACCAGGCGGTGATCGACGATCCGCGCACCGATGAACTCACCGCCGATCAGGCCAAGGCCCGCATGGTTCAGGCCAACCGCCTCGCCGCCCCGGCGCTGGACGTGGTGCGTGAGCACCTTGATATAGCGACGGACGCCGTCGAGGACGGCCAGTACGGCGTGGCCCAGACACATGTCAGCGCGGTCCAGGCCAGCGATGTCGTCCTGGGCTGGCGTGAGCAGGCCCGGCTGGACCAGCTGGTCAGCGCGATCGAAGCGAACCCCCCGGCTGAGCCTGAAACGGCGGCCCCGATCATGACCCCGGTTGCCACCGTGGCGGACGCCCATGATGTGAGCGCCCCGACCGAGCAGGAAACCGCCGAGGCCCAGGCCGCCGCCCCCAGCGAAGACCTGCTGCGTCAGGTCCGCCTGAGCTACGCCCAGCAGAAGCTGGCCGAGGCCGAGCAGGCCCAGGCCGAAGGCCGGATGCGTGTGGCGATCGAGAAGCTCAAGGAAGCCGCCCAACTGGACCCCGAGAACACCGAGATCAGCCAGAAGCTGGCAGCCGCGGTCAACCTCCAGAACAAGCAATTGGTCCCCGAGGGGCTGGTCGATGAAATCATCAAGCGCGAGCAGGTCAAGGCCCAGGAAGTCACCGCCGAGTTCGAAGCGGCGATGAGCCTGGCCAACCAGCGTGTCGGTGAACGGAACTTCTCCGCGGCGTTCGACGCCGTCGCCGATGCGAAGGTCGTGCTGGAGCGAAACCAGCGTTTCCTCGCCCCTGAGACCTACCGCTCGCTGCTCAGCCGGGCCGTATCGCTTTCGGCAGATATCGAAGCACAGCGTGCCGATGCCGCTCAGCAGGACCTGATCAAGCAGGAAGACGAGCAGGCACGCAAGGAAGCCATCGCCCGCGCCGAGGCGGAAGCAAAGAAGGACAAGGAAATCCAGTCGCTGCTCCGTCGTGCGTTGGACCTCCAGCGTGAGATGAAGTACGACCAGGCACTGGACCTGCTGGACCAGGCGCTGTTCCTTGACCCCAACGACGTCGCCGTCAACGCGATCAAGGAAATGATCGAAGAGGCCCAGATCGTCGTGAAGGCCCGTGAGTTCCGTCGCCGGACACAGGTCGGCGTCGCCAAGCAGAGCAACATCAACGCCGCGGCCGCGATCCCTTACGAAGAGATCATGACCTACCCGGCGGACTGGCCACAGCTGAGCAACACCCGCCTGTCCAGCCAGGATGTCTCCGGCGGTGAGTCCGAAGCCAACCGCCAGGTCGCGGCCAACCTCAAGAACCCGGTCCCGATCAACTTCGATAACAACCGTTTGGCCAACGTCGTCGACTACCTGCGTAACACCACCGACGTGAACTTCTTCGTCAACTGGCCGGTCCTTGAAGCGGCTGGCGTGGACCAGGACACCCTGATCTCGCTGACCCTGACCAACGTCCCGGCCGAGCAGGCCCTGCGTCTGGTCCTCCAGCAGGTCGGCAGCGAGTTCGACCCGATCAGCTTCTCGATCATCGAGGGCGTGGTGAACATCTCCACCGTCCGCGACCTGTCCCGGACGACCGACACCCGTGTCTATGACATCCGCGACCTGCTCGTTCAGGTGCCAAACTTCTCCGACGCCCCGAGCTTCGACCTGTCCGAAGCCCTGAACAACACCAACTCCGGCGGCGGCGGCCGCGGCGGCGGTGGCGGCGGCGGCGGTGGCGGCGGTGGCGGTATCTTCGGCGATACCGACAATGAAGAGGACGAGGAACTCCCCACGCGCGCCGAACTGATCGAACAGATCACCACCCTCATCACCGAAACCGTCGGTGACTTCAACGAATGGTCCGTTAACGGTGGTGACGTCTCCAGCCTCGACGAACTCAACGGCAACCTCGTCGTCAAGACCACACCCGACAACCACCGCAACATCATCGGCCTGCTCGCTCAACTACGCGAAATCCGCTCCGGGCAGATCTCCGTGGAGGCCCGCTTCCTGCTCGTCGATGAGAGCTTCCTGGAAGAAACCGGGTTCGACTTCGACTTCCAGCTCAACGAAATCGGCTCCAGCTTCGGTCCCATCCGATTCGCCCAGGACAGCTTCAGCATCGCCAACCGCCAGGAAACCGCGGTACGCTCCTCGCCCTTCGGCACCCCCACCGACGGCGGGCCCGGCACCTTCATCCCCGGTACGGGCTTCAGCCCCTCCACCGGGCGGGCCATGGACTTCAACGTCTCCTTCCTCGAAGACATCGAGGTCAACCTCCTTGTCCGGGCCACCCAGGCCAACCAGCGATCACTCACGCTCACCGCGCCGAGGATCACGATCTCCAACGGTCAGCGTGCCTTCGTCACCGTCGCGACCCAGCGGTCGTTCGTCAGTGACCTCGAACCCATCCCCGACTCCTTCGGCTTCGACCCTACCCTCAGCGTCACCCAGTCCGGTGTCGTCCTGGACGTCGAAGGCACGATCAGTGCCGACCGCCGATACGTCACCCTGACCCTCCGCCCGAGCCTCGCCACCGTCATCAACATCCGCGAGGTCCAGACCTCCGGCGAAGGCCAAGGCGCCGACGACAATGGCAACAACAACATCATCGTCAACATCCCCACCGGTACCATCGAGGCACCGGAACTGGAAATCACCCGCGTCTCCACCACCGTCAGCATCCCCGACCAGGGCACCCTGCTGATCGGCGGTCAGCGGCTGCTCGGTGAGGTCGAGATCGAGGCCGGCGTCCCCGTCCTCTCCAAGATCCCCGTGCTTAGCCGGTTGTTCTCCAACAACTCCGTCACCAAGGACCAGCGCACCCTGCTGATCCTGGTCAAGCCCACGATCATCCTCCAGTCCGAGATCGAGGACCAGCAGTTCCCCGGCCTAATGCAGGACCCCACCAAGTTCAACATCAGCAACAGCCTCCGCTGAGCCGATACCTCGGATCAGACAACCTGACCTAAACGACAAGCCCACGTTCGCAAGAGCGTGGGCTTGTTCTTTGGTTGGTATGTTTCGCCTGGTGGTACCCCACCCCACATCCTCACAACCGCTTCCGCCCCCGGCTATCCATCGCCGCCAGCAGCACGATGATGACAAGCGTTTGACCCGCCGCAATCCCCGCCTGCCACGTCTGAAGCGAACCAAGCATCACCCCACCCAACCCGCACGCCAGCGTACACGCCCAGACCACAAGCACCGCACGACGCGGGCTCAGGCCACGACGCACCAGCCGGTGGGAGAAGTGGTTGTGATCACCGACGAACGGGCTCTGGCCCCGGCACAAGCGGATCAGCGTCACGCTGGTCAGGTCGTACAACGGGATCGCCATCACGATCAACGGCATCAGCACGCCGTACCAGTTGCCCAGCGTCGGCACATCCGAACCCGGGTCGAAGTACGTCGTCCTCACAGAGACGACCGCCAGCACGCCACCGATGACCAGCGAGCCGGCATCCCCCATGAACAGCCTCGCCGGCGGAAAATTAAACGCCAGGAATCCGATCAAGGCCCCGAACAGCAGCGCCGCCAACGACGCGATGAACCACTGCCCGCCGATCAGCGTCGCCGAGAGATACAAACCCGCGATGATCGCCCCCACGCCCCCGCTCAGCCCGTCCATGTTGTCCAAGAAGTTCATCGCGTTGATGATCGCCGTGATCCACAGCACACTCACCAGCACACTCGCACCGAACCCCCACGGGCCATAGCCATCCAGAAACTGAAGCGCCCTGACGTCGCACAACAGCGCCAGCCCCACCGCGACGAGCAGCTGCACCAGCAGCTTCGGCATCGCCCCAAGCGTCCGCCGGTCATCAACCAGGCCCAGCACGTGGAGCACGCAGATCGATGTCAGCACGCCCCCGCCCATCGACGTACTCGCACGCAAACCCGGAAGGTGCTCGGCCACCGCCGGCATCCGCGCTTCCCACCAATCCGTCGGCACCAGCCACACCCCCAGCAGGCACGCCGACATCGGCAACGCCATGCCCGCGAAGATCGCTACGCCCCCGGTATTCGGGACGACCCGGCCGTGCCGCTTATGGCTCTCCCCGCCCGAAGCGTCCACCAGACCAAGCTTCCGGCTGGCTGTGAGCATCAGACCGGCTATGGGAAAACTCACCACGAAAGACACACACGCCATCAGTAAGCATATCCAAATCATGCCCTATTGGATACGCACGAAAGCCGATTGGCAAACCCGCCCCCTTTGTGCATACACTCCACGCATGAGTCAACACACCAATAAGCACGGCCGACGCCCCGGTCGTGGCATGCGGCCATTCGTCCTGATCCCCAAGTTGCTTTCCGTGGCAGCGCTCTTCGGCGGGTTCCTCGCCGCCAGCGTCCTGATGCACACCAGCGACCCGCAGACCCTGGATCAGTGGGCTTCGCTGATCGACTCGATCCACGCCCTGTTCACCCGCCTGATCGTCCCCGCCGTATTCAGCGTGATCGTGTTCGGCCTGCTGCTGCTGGGGATGCACTGGCGCGCCTTCCTGGCGATGCGCTGGGTGAAGGTCAAACTGATCACACTGGTGGTCGTCTTGCCACCATTGCACCTGACCGGTCGCTCTCTGATCGGGCAGGCACGTATCGCCTTGGCCCAAGGCGAACTGGACCGTGTAGCCGAACTGATGGGCCGCTTCACACTCACACTCGACCTCGCCGTCCTCGCCGTTGCCCTGGTCATCGGATTCAGCCGCCACAAACCCCGCTTGGGCCAACGCCCCAAAACCCTCGCCGAGCAGCGTGCGAAGCACCCCGATCAGAACAAATAGCACCGAAACCTCTTGAAAATCACCCCGATCCGGATTATTATGTAATTATTGGAGGGGCTTGAATCGGCTCCATCCCAGCAAATGCATGTCCAGATCATAGAGGTGATAAACGATGCGATGCACTTCCTTGAATGTGCTGTGGGTTTTGATGGTCGGGCTGGTGAGCCTGTCTGCCACCCGGGTCCAGGCCGAGTTCGCCGACTTCCGTGGTCTGTGGATCGACCGCTACGACTACCGCTCAGGCGGGGCCGCCAAGGTCCAGTCCATCGTCGATGACGCCGTCGCCTGGGGCTTCACCGACCTGATCTTCCAGGTCCGGGGCCAGGGCGACGCTTACTACAACTCCAACTTCGAGCCCAAGAGCTCCTACGCCAGCGGCTGGGACCCGCTGCAGACCGTCATCGACGCCGCCCACGCCGAGGGCCTGAAGGTCCACGCATGGATGAACACCATGCCGTTGTGGAACGGCACCTCGCCGCCAAGCACCAGCACCACCATCCCCCACCCCTTCTATCACAACCCCAGCTACCGGGTCATGGACCTGAACGGCCAGTACCAATCGCTGCAGTCCGGCTACGTCATCGCCAACCCCATCAGCCCCGACTTCCATACCCACCTGAACAACGTCGCCGGCGACATCGTCAGCAACTACAACATCGATGGGCTGCACCTGGATTACATCCGCTATGTCGGCAGCATCGACCACGCCGACCTGCCGCACGACCCACAGTCCCACGCAATGTTCTTCGCCGAGACAGGCCTCGACGCCGCCAACCCGTCCAACGTCGGCGCATACCAGCAATACATCCGTGACCGGATCACCGACCTGGTCGGCGGCATCCGCACCACCGTGAAAACCACCGACGCCAGTGTCGATCTCTCCGCCGCCGTCTGGCGCGACCCCGATGTCGCGACCAACAGCTACCTGCAGGAATACCGCACATGGCTCGAGAACGACCTGCTCGACATCGCCATGCCGATGCAGTACCTCCATGCCGGCACGAACTACTTGCTTCAGCCGAACATCCAGAACGTCATGAGCATCCAGACCAATGCGCTCATCGCGCCGGGCCTCGGGCCCTACCGCCACGCTCAGGAAGGCGACAGCACCGACCTGATCACCCAGCAACTCCAGACGATCTATAACGCCGGCGCCCACGGCTCGACCATGTACGACGCCGGCCACCTGTTTAACGGCACCGCGTACAGCAACCAGCAGCTCGCCAACATCAAAAACTTCATCGATTCCACCATACAGCCCGACCCACCACCGCCCGGCGGCGGCACCATCGTCCCGCTGGTCGACTTCGAGGCCGACGAAGGCACGTTCAACCTCGGCGTGACCTACTCCGGCAGCAACTTCGGTATCAACGGCGGCACCGCCGAACGCGTCACCGATGAGTTCTATGAAGGCGGCGCTTCGCAGCGCATCGACATCGACGGCGATTCGTCCGGCTGGATGCTGCGCCACGTCTCCGGCGGCGGCAGCCCCGGCAACAACACCGCCATCACCGCCGACGGCTGGATCGGCTTCTGGCTGATGACCAACGACCCGGGCCTCACCGTCCAGATCGGCCTGGACGACCCGGACAGCGCCGACCGCGGCCGAGTCATGCCCGTCATCGCCGACGGGCAGTGGCACCTCTACCAGTGGGACATGGACGACCCCACCGACTGGGAGCCCTGGGCCTTCGCCGACGGGCTGATCACCGGCCCGACACTGACCATGGATTCGATCTTCTTCCACGGCCAAGGGGACGCCACCTTCTGGCTCGACTATGTCGCGTACAATAACGGCGGCTCACTCACACCGCCCCCCCTACTCCCCGGCGACCTCGACGGCGACGGCTTCGTCGGCCTGAGCGACCTGGACATCATCCTCAGCCACTGGAACCAAACCGTCACCCCCGGCGACCTATCCATGGGTGATCCCTCAGGCGACGGCTTTGTCGGCCTCGATGACCTCGACTATGTCCTGAACCCCTGGAACACCGGCACCCCGCCCTCAAGTAATACCAACATCCCGGAACCGACGAGCTTGATGCTGTTGTCTTTATGTGTAGTTGTCACGACCAGATCAATGAGGCGTGATGTAATTTAAATAATTTCTGTCGCAACACACATCGACATATACCCTTTTATACCCAAGACGGCTATACTCCGTTTTGGTATTCTCATAATGAAGGGGTTGATGATGCGGGGCCTATCTATAACTTGTATGTTGGTTCTCTTGGGGCAACTCCCACAATCTACTTTGGCAAATTACGCGCTTTTTGCTGATCCAACAGATACGATCAGTATTAACGGTAACACCACACTCGACGGTGCCGCCACATACGAAGCCCGTATCCAGTTAAGAGGCGCTACGGGGAAAATCTTTAATGAGTGGCGGATCAAAGAGGAAGACAAGACCCTCCAGTTGAGAGATAACACTGTCTACGCCTTCAGCTACGGCCTGAACCGGTCGAGCGGCATGTCCGCCTCCCCAATTCTCACGCAGTACCAATGGCACCACCTCGCTTATGTTTATGACGGCTCCGAGGAAAGGCTTTACCTAGATGGCCAACTCCTAAATCAGCGTTCCGCAGCGGGTAATATCAGGGATGCGAATTACAGTATCTCGGGTTTGGGCGGATACGTGCGCGAAGAGTTTAGTCCCAGTTTTATTGGCTTGATGGATACTTTCCGCGTTTCGAGTGTAGCACGATATTCAGGCGTGTCTTTTTCAGCCCCCCAAGGCGACTTCGTGCCCGATGCCGACACAGAGCTCCTGTTTAACTTCACGGAACAGCCCGGCAGCATGACAGCTACAGATCTCAGTCACAACGCCGCTACAGGTTTTTTAGGCGCAGGCTTCACCGGGGCCACAGCACCAGAAATAATCAGCACGCTCCCGATCTGGGGTGACATGGACTACGATGGATTTGTTGGACTGGATGACCTGGATATCGTGCTGACACATTGGAACGAGAACGCGGGCATAGGTAATCCACAACCCGGTGATGTAACCGGCGACGGCTTCGTAGGCCTCGACGACCTGGATGTCATCCTGACCCACTGGAACACCGGCACCCCGCCGTCAAGCCAGACCAACATCCCCGAGCCGACGCTATTTGCGCTTATGACCGGTGGCCTGGGCCTGCTGGTTCGTCGTCACTGAAACATCGTCGATCAGATCAACCCCGACAGCGCAGCCCCAGCAGCATGCCTGTGCTTAAAACTAGCAGCGTGCCGGGCTCCGGGGTGTAGACGACTTCCGAGATACGGTCGATCGCGGCGTTCAGGCCGTCGGGGTCGCACCGGACGTGCGTCGCGTTGGCGGCGATCCCGCCGTAAATGTAGCCGATCCCGTCGCGTGCAGATCCAGGTAAACCTTGGTCGTCCCCGCCGGGATCGAGGGCAGCAAATCCACGCCAAAAGCCGCCCCTGCAGACGCAAGACACATCGTCGCACCAGTAACACACGACCTCATCACGCCTCCTAACGTGGATCAAGCCCCGACATGTAACTTGCTATACGCAAAGACCTATTTCACGCAGGATATGCGTATATCCCACCCATTGAGATATCCGTAATCATCTACTAAGCATGGATTCTCTGTGTCACAACGCCTGTGAAAACGTTTATAAAACGTCCACGATCGCGCTGCACAGATGGTCCATATTCGCCTCGGTCATGCCGGCCACATTGATCCGGCCGGACCCGACGATGTAGATCCCGTAGCCCTCACGCAGCTTGCCGACCTGCTCCTTGTTGAGCCCCGAGTAGCTGAACATGCCGCGCTGGCTGGTGATGAATGAGAAGTCTCTGTTCGCGCCCTTGCTTGCCAGCGTCTGGACGAACAGGCTGCGCATCCCGTTGATCCGCTCGCGCATCTCGGCCAGCTCACCGTGCCACTGCGCGGTCAGGGCTTCGTCGCCCAGGACCGTCGTCACGATGCCGCCGCCGTGAGCAGGCGGGTTGGAGTAGTTGCGACGGATGCAGGCCTTCACATGGCTCTGCGCCGCCTTGGTCGCCTCGGCCGAACCGGCCACCACCGTCAGCGAACCGACGCGCTCGTTGTACAAACCGAAGTTCTTCGAGAAGCTGGCACACACGATCAGCTCCGGCACCTTCGCCGCCAGGCTGCGCAGCCCGACCGCGTCTTCCTCGATCCCCGTGGCAAAACCTTGATAAGCAAAGTCCACCAGCGGGATCAGACCCTTCTCAGCACACAGGTCCGCGACCTTGGCCCACTGCTCGGCGCTGAGGTCCACGCCCGTGGGGTTATGGCAGCAGCCGTGCAATAGCACAACGTCCCCGGCCTTCGCTTCCTGCAAGCCTTCAACCATCGCGTCGAAGCTCAGCGCGTTGCTCGCCGCATCGAAGTACGGGTAGCGCTTCATCGCCACGCCCGCGGCGGTGAAGATCGCCGGGTGGTTCGGCCAGGTCTCGTCGCTCATCCAGAGCGTCGCCCCCGGGAGTTGTGCCGTCATAAAATCCCCCGCCACGCGCAGCGCCCCGGTGCCGCCCGGGCAGTGGCTGGTCGCCGCACGCTTGTCAGTGATGATCGGGCTGTCCGCGCTGAAGAGCATCTTCTGCACCGCCGCGCCATACGCCGGGTCGCCGTCGATCGGCTTGTAGCCCTTGCTCTTCTCGATGTCGATCAGTCGGCGTTCCGCCTCCTTCACGCAAGCCAGCACCGGCGTCTGGCCGGTCGCGTCCTTGTAGACCCCCACGCCCAGGTTGATCTTGTTGTCCCGGGTGTCTTCCTTAAACGCCTCGGTCAGGCCAAGGATCGCGTCCGGGGGGGCAGGCTGGATCGAATCGAACATCGGTAAACCCTTCTCAATTGGCTGGTGGTCTAAGCTCACGGCCCAAATCGGACCGGCGGGTAGATTAACGCCCGGGCTGTGAAGTGGCAACGTGGCCGCCCGACCGCTCTGAGCCCGGATTAGCCGCCGACAACCTTCTGGCAGGAGCCCTGAGATGGCGTAATATGGGGTATATGCCGGAGCCTGATGGTGGATGGACGAATCGGCATAGAGAATAGCAGTCAAGAAAGGTACTGAAAACTGAAGACTTCGAAACGACTCGATCAAGATAATACGTACATATCAATTTATATCATATCATTGGTATTCATTGTTCATATGTGTTCTGGATGCGCACGCTCGCAGGATTCTGAAGCCATTAATAAGGCCATAGAGCATTACAACCAAATGAACCACGCGCCTGGTTCCCCCCCTCCCGGACTTGTAATTCCGCCAGGCTACACAGATACCGTTTATGATAGTGGATTTTACTATGCATGGTATGCGGAAAAAGTATCAGGCATCATGCAGAACTATCAGATATCGTCGGAAACGAGATCCGTTTTAGAAAAAATCCACGCAGATGCAATGGAGATATCAGATATATATCAAGAGGCAATCGACCAAGGTGTTAATGACGATTCGCCGGTTGAAGATCAACGACTAATACTTAACCGAGCTTCTGGTCCTACAGCTCGTTTGGATCAATATATTAAGTCACTGGATGACAATCGTTAAGCCGAGGCGATTAAATGTACTAACACCCTTTTCTTCCCTAAATGTAAGCGTCCCCTTTTCTTGCCTAATATGTAGAGGTGCATATTAATAGCAAGGTTGAACCCCTCGATCGCGTTGACCCATTAAATGTATATATCCCCTTTTCAGTATTCCCCTTTTCCGCATTGACGAAGCATGGGATGATTAATCATGGTGTCAAGTAAACACTGGCCAACGCCCAAATCAGTCTATATGGTCAACTCGCGTCGCTATGGCTCGCTGATGCCGGACCCGAGCCCTGATGCGGATGATCTCTTCAACGGGATTGAGCTATCATCGATCAACCGTAAGTATGGCGAGCGCGGCATACCGTTAACGCCACTTGAACTCATCCACAATGTCGCCTACGGCAATATGATCCGGCTTTCTGGAAATCACTTCACTGTGCCTACCGAGTTGCTGCCCCTCTTCGCGGGATTGCCCGACGTGGAGTTCAAGCAGTGCATCGTGTCTGATTGGTTTAATTTCGAGTGTTATTACTGGTGGGAGGGTGACAGGCCCATGGGGGCCTCAAATTGGCCCAAGGAACTCCGAGATCCGCGATGTAATGATGGGCTACTGCATCCACATCGCGTCAGCGAAGCATATCGTGTCAGCAACCCTGGATATGACCTGTTCGAAGTACTCGCTCCTCGGCATAAAGACATCTTCCAATCATACGATGAATCACCCATGGTCCTCCTGGAGCACCAAAGCTTTATTACGTTATATGAAGATACGGTTCGGGCTTCGCCTAGAATGTTTTCGGAATACCCCATGCTACGGTCTTGCCACAACATCCTGCATCCAGCGTTGATGCGCCGTATAGCACCCTTCATCGATCCTAGGTTTCTGATCGTGTTACGATGGGACCTATCTGAGATCGACAATCCGACACTGACCGAGATCGTGGACATGAGCACCTTTCAACAGCAAGGGAATGTTAGAGACGATATGGGATAAGGACGTTTATTGGGTCAAGCAATAAGGTCTCTTTCTTACCTCCTCACCCCATACTAAACACCTCTTCCAACGGCTTGCCAAACACCTCGGCGATCTGGAACGCCACCTCTAAGGACGGCGAATACTTGCCGCCCTCGATCGCGTTGACCGTCTGGCGGGTGACGCCTATCTTCTCCGCCAGGGCCTGCTGGGTCATCTCGTCGTGCTCGAAGCGCAGGGCACGGATGCGGTTCTTGATCCGGGTCTTGTCCTTACCCATCTCACACCCCCCGCTTGTAGAAGACCAACTGCAGCACGAGTTTCACGATCTCCGTCAGCAGCAGGCACAGGAACAGGAAGTGGGCGACCCAGACCGTGTCCAGCCCGAAGACCATCCCCGTGATCCCGATCAGCACCCCCCCGCCGAGGATGTGCGAGGCGTAGCTGTCCGCCCGCCAGTTGATCAGCCGGTCCCGCTCGTCGGTCTTCTCCGGCAGGCCGAAGAACATCGCCCCGATGTGCCCCAGCGTCAGCACGATCACCAGCAGGATCACCGCGATCGTGAACAAGGGGATATAAGCAAAGATCGGCACACCCTGCTCCTCGCCCGCAGCACCATCGGCCGCCATCATGATCCCGGCGACCACCAGGTAGCCCCCGAAGATCACCACCAGACTCACCAGCTGCACCCAAATACTCCGCTCTTCATAAGTCGTATCCATGTCGGTCTCCTTAGCCCCGGCTTTGAATGACTAATATCCTTTACGCGATGTATAGTATATTTGACATCGACGCGATGTCAAGCATGTTTTACACCAAGTCAGCATTTTTTTACTCAGAGCCCCCCGCCACCCCCCGATTTCCACAGTCCTGCCCGCCCTGAGCAGCCCCACGCAGGATTCCGTATCATCGGGGCCAAGCGCCTGACACACCCCCACGGAGAAGCGATGAACGCCCCGATCGCACCCGAGCCCGACACCATGACTCAAACACCCACCCAAACCCGCATGCTACGCGTCGAGGTCCGCCCCAAGCCCGGCGAACACGACCCGCACGGGCTCGCCCTGCTCAAACAGGCCCAAAAAGCACTGGATAACGTCTTGGCGGTCCATTCCACACGGATCTACCTCATCCAGGCCCCGTTCACCGACGAGCAGGCCCAGGCGGTCGCCCAGGAATTACTCACCGACCCGGTCAACCAGGCCGCCACGCTCGGCGCCCAGCCGGTGGATCAGCAGCACTCGATGCTCGAGGTCCACTACCAGCCCGGCGTCATGGACCCGGTCGCTCAGTCCGCACAAGCCGCGATCTTGGAGATGTTCCCCGACCTGCCCCCGCAAGATGTCGAAGTCAGGACCGGCTTCCGCTACGACTTCGATCACGACGCCGTGCGCGAAGTACCTTCCGGGGGCGCGCTGCGCACGTTTGCTGAAAGCTTCCTCGCCAACCCGGTGATCCAGGACATCCATACCGAGGCGTTCCACCCCGACGCCTTCGCCAAGGGCCACGCCTACGACCTGCACATCACCCACGTCCCGATCCGCGAGCTCGATGACGACGCCCTGATGAAGCTCTCGCGCGACGGCCACCTGTTCCTGAGCCTCGCCGAGATGCACGCCGTGCGCGATCACTACCGATCGATCGACCGCGAGCCGACCGACATCGAACTGGAAACCTTCGCCCAGACCTGGAGCGAGCACTGCGTGCACAAGACGCTTAAGTCGACCGTGCTATACAAAGAGGGTTTGGAGAACAGGGATCAGGGATCAGGGATTGATTGGACGGGGCGCGAGGGCCATACCGTTAATGAAGACGGCAGCGTGCTGATCGATAACCTGCTCAAGCGCACCGTCGCCGCCGCGACCTTCAAGCTCATGGAGACCCAGCCCCACAAGGACTGGTGCGTCTCCGTTTTCGAGGACAACTCCGGCGTCGTGAAGTTCGACGACGTGGACGGCGTGAACATCAAGGTCGAAACACACAACCACCCCTCCGCCATCGAGCCCTACGGCGGGGCCGCCACCGGCATCGGCGGGTGCATCCGCGACATCATCGGCACCGGGCTCGCCGCCAAGCCCATCGCCAACACCGATACCTTCTGCGTCAGCTTCCCCGACGTCACCGAGGTCCCCGAAGGCGTCATCAAGCCGCGGCGTATCCTCAAGCAGGTCGTCGCCGGCGTCCGCGACTACGGAAACCGCATGGGTATCCCCACCATCAACGGGGCCGTTTACTTCGACCACGACTACGTCGCCAACCCGCTGGTCTTCGCCGGCTGTGTCGGGCTGATCCCGCTGGACCGCTGCTTCGGCAAGGCCATGCCCGGCGACCGCATCGTCGCCCTCGGCGGCGCGACAGGCCGCGACGGCATCCACGGCGCCACCTTCTCTAGCGCCGAGCTCACCGACACACACGCCGACGAGTTTTCCCACGCCGTGCAGATCGGCAACCCTATCACCGAAAAGCAAACACTCGACGTCATCCTCAAAGCACGCGACCAGGAAGACGGCCCGCTGTACTCCGGCCTGACCGACTGCGGCGCGGGCGGCTTCAGTAGCGCGATCGGCGAGCTGGGTGAAAAGACCGGCGCATGCGTCACACTCGAGAACGCCCCGCTCAAGTATCAGGGCCTCAGCTACACCGAGATATGGATCAGCGAAGCCCAGGAACGCATGGTCCTCAGCGTCCCACCGGAGAAGCTCGAACGCCTGCGCGTGATCTGCGAAGCCGAGGACGTCGAACTCAGCGACATGGGGCACTTCGGCGAACTGTCGCACCCCGACAACGTGCCGCAGCTCATCCTGACCTACCACAGCGAAGAGGTCGGCCGTCTCCCGATGCCCATGCTCCACGAAGGCATCCCCACCCCCACCCGCGAAGCCACCTGGCCCCCCGCTCCCCCTGAAGGTAACTTCACCAACCACCAACCACCAACCACCAACCACCCGGCCCTGGATGAAGCGTTACAGTCGCTTCTATCGCATCCAAACATCGCCAGCAAACACTGGATCGTCCGCCAATACGACCACGAAGTGCAGGGCGGCTCGGTCGTCAAGCCCCTGGTCGGCCCCGAACAGGACGGCCCGAGTGACGCCTCCGTGATCCGCCCGAAGCTCGACAGCCATAAGGGCATCAGCCTCAGCGTCGGCGGTGCGCCCTACCTTTCCGAGAAAGCCACGCAGCGCGGCCACGCCGACGATGGTGATTCCTACTGGGCGACGCTCAGCGCGATCGACGAAGCGGTGCGCAACACCGTATGCGTCGGCGCCGATCCCAGCCGGATCTGCATCCTCGACAACTTCTGCTGGCCCAATTGCGATCCGCCGGAAGTCATGGGCACACTGGTCCGCGCCGCGGAAGCCTGCTACGACGGCGCGATGGCATTCAAGACGCCCTTCGTCTCCGGCAAGGACTCGCTGAGCAACCAGTTCACCACCCAGGACGGCAAACTCATCACCATCCCCCAGACGCTGCTGATCACCGCGATGGGCATCGTCAACGACACGCGCAAGTCACGCACCATGGACGCCAAGGCCGCCGGCAACCTGCTGCTTATCGTCGGCCAAACCACCGCCAACATGGGCGGCTCACACTACGTTCAGATCGGCGGCGACGCGCCCGACAAGCGCATCCCCAAAGCGGACATCAAGCAAGGCCCACTGAGCGCTATCGCCGTCGCGTCCCTGATCGATCAAGGCCTCATCCAATCCGCCCACGACTGCTCCGAAGGCGGCCTGCTTGTCGCCGCCGCCGAGATGGCGTTCGCCGGCCGGATCGGGCTGGACCTGGACCTTGGCGCCCTGCCTGCCGAGCAGTCCCTCGACACCGCCGTCGCCTGCTTCGCCGAGACGCCCAGCCGATACCTGCTGGAAGTCGCACCCGACCAGCTCGACGCGGTCATCCGTTCGCTGCAGAAGTCCAGCACGCCGTTCGCACAGATCGGCTCGTTTGCCGACCACGACAAACTCACCCTGCGCACGCCAAACAACGGCCAGGAACTCAACGTCAGCCTCGACGAGCTACGCAACGCCTGGCTCTCGCCGCTGGATTGGTGATGGTCGCTTCCGGTTAAACACAGAGCCCACTGAGACACAGAGGCACGGAGGATAGATACAGAAAGAGCTTGACGCTAAGTGATCGATTCCCGCCTTATTGATCCGTGTTTATCCGTATTCATCCCTGTTCCATCTTCTTCCTGGCCTTTTCTCCGTGTCTCTGTGACTCCGTGAGCTCTGTGTATCCATTCATCAATCACGGATCAAGACAGCCCACTATAATCCTTCCATGTCAGAAGCTGATCAAGGCAACACGCTCTACCTGATCGACGGCCATGCGCAGATGTTCCGCGCGTTCTTCGCCATCCGCGGCGGGATGACCAGCCCCGTCACCGGCGAGCCGACCAATGCGCTGTTCGCCTTCACCGGCATGCTCATCAAGCTCTTCAAGGAGTGCCGGCCGTCCCACGCCGCGATGGTCGTCGACCCCAAGGGCAAGACCTTCCGCGACGACTTCTACCCCGAATACAAAGCCAACCGGGACGAGGCGCCCGACGACTTCGTCGCCCAGATCCCCCGCATGTTCGAGCTCGCACGACTCTTCGGCCTGCCCATCCTCGAAGCGCCGGGTTACGAAGCCGACGACGTCATGGCCACCCTCGCAGAACAGGTGTCGGCCGGCAAGTTCGACGACCAGTCGCCGGGCCTGTTCCTGAAACTCGTCGCCAAGGATAAAGACCTCGAGCAGGTCCTGGGTGAGCGGGTCGTGCTCTACGACGTCCAGACCGACGAGACGCTTAACGCCGAAGGCCTGCCCGACAAGCGCGGCATCACCCCCGAGCAGGTGATCGACTACCAGACGCTAATCGGCGACTCCACGGATAACATCCCCGGCGTCAAGGGCATCGGCCCGAAGACCGCGGTCAAACTGCTTGACCAATTCGGCAGCGTCGAGAACCTTGTTGCTAATCTCGATCAACTCAAAGGCAAGCAGAAAGAAAACCTCGAGAACGCCCGCGACAACAGCGTCATCGACTTAACGCGCAGGCTCGTCACACTCAAACGTGATACCCCCATCGACTTCAGCCTCACCGACACCGAAACCCACGGCACGGAAAAGATCGACGGCCCCGCCCTGCTCACGCTTTTCCGCGAGCTTGGCTTCAACCGACACGTCAAGGACCTGCAGGACCTGCTCGGCCTCACCCCCGAAAAATCAGCACCTAAAAAGCGCAAGCAAGCCAAGCAGGACGCCCCCGCTGTCGGCGGCCTGTTCGGATCGATCAACCAACAAGACGACGATGCCGAATCCGAGGATGACTCAGCCGCAACCGTCACCGCTACCGACGGTGACTACACCGCGATCACGACGAAGAAGCAGCTCACCGACCTGATCAAGACACTGAAGAAGCAGTCGCTGATCGCCGTCGACACGGAAACCGTCGGGCTGGGCCATTACACCAACCTCTGCGGCATCTGCCTCGCGTGGGAAGCCGGGGCCGGCGTCTACATCCCGATCCGATCGCCCGAGCCCGACAGCCATCTGGATGAACCTACCGTCCTCGAAGCGATGCGCCCGATCCTCGAAAGCGACACGATCAAAAAGACCGGGCACAACCTCAAGTACGACTACCTCGTGCTCAAGCACGCCGGCGTGACGTTGCAAGGCATCGTGTTCGACACCATGATCGCAGGCCACATGATGAACGCCCCCGGCATCGGCATGGACGATATGGCGCTGTCGCTGCTCAACTACCACACCATCCCGATCAGCGAATTGATCGGCGAGCGCGGCCGGGGCAAGACGCAGAAGACGATGGACCAGGTCCCGCTTGAACTGGCCACGCCCTACTCCGCCGAGGACGCCGACATCAGCCTGCGCCTCTACGAGAAGCTACGCCCGGAGATCGACAACACCGGCATGGCCGACCTGATGGACGACGTCGAGACGCCCTTGATCGAGGTCCTCGCCGAGATGGAAGATCACGGCATCAAGGTCGATCCGGACATCCTCGAAGATCAGCGTAAGCAACTCGCCGAGCGCATCGACACGCTGCGTGAGCAGATTCACGAAGCCGCCGGGGGCGCGTTCAATGTCGATTCACCCAAGCAGCTCGCCGAGGTGCTGTTCACCAACCTCGGCCTGCCGGTCGTCAAGCGCAAGAAGACCGGCCCCTCGACCGACGTGGAGGTCCTTGAGAAGCTCGCCGAGATGGACGACATCGATCCGCAGGCGCAGAAAGTCCCTGTGCTGATGCTCGAGTACCGCCAGCTCGCCAAGCTCGTCGGGACGTACCTGGTGAGCCTGAACGAAGCGATCCACAAGCATGACGGCCGGGTCCACGCCCGTTTCCATCAGACCGGCGCCGCGACCGGCAGGCTCTCATCCAGCGATCCGAACCTCCAGAACATCCCGATCCGCACCGACATCGGCCGGCAGATACGCAAAGCCTTCGTCGCCGAGCCCGGACACGTGCTGATCAGCGCCGACTACTCGCAGATCGAGCTGCGCATGCTTGCTCATCTCAGCGAAGACCCCCGCCTGACCGAGGCGTTCAAGAACGATCAGGATATTCACGCCGCTGTCGCCGCGCAGGTCTTCGACGTCCCGCTGGATGAGGTGACCGACGACCAACGCGCCCACGCCAAGGTCATCAACTTCGGCATCGTCTACGGCATCACCGCTTTCGGCCTGGCACGGCGGGTCGATGGGCTTGACAACCAATCCGCCGCCGAACTGATCAACGGCTACCGCCAACGCTTCGCCGGGATCGACACCTTCCTGGACAAGTGCATCGAAGAGGCCAAGGGCCACGGCTACGTCAGCACCATCCTCGGCAGACGCCGCGAGATCAGCCAGATCCATTCATCCAACGGCCAGACACGCCAACTCGGCGAGCGCCTCGCCATCAACTCCGTCGTCCAGGGCTCCGCCGCCGACCTGATCAAGCTCGCCATGGTCAACCTGCACCGGCACATCAATGACGAACGCCTGCCGATGAAGATGCTGCTGCAGATACACGACGAATTGGTTTTCGAAACCCCTGAAGATAAGGCCGACCAGGTGATCAAGGTCATCCGCGACGGGATGGAAGGCGCGATGAACCTGAGCGTCCCGCTGAAAGTGGATGTCGGTGTCGGCTCGGACTGGTTCAACGCAAAGTAACGCACTCGTCAGGCCGTGGCAGGCACGTCTTCTACCTGGCGGAGACGCCAACCGATCGAACAGACATAGATCGCCAGGCACAGCCCCATGAAGTACTCCTGCAACTCGCTCTGCCTGGCCCAGTAAGGCTCGGGGTCCAGCTCCGCGATGCGAACGTACAGCCGGACCGGCCGGTACACCAAAAACACCAACGCCGCGCACACCACCGTCGACGTCGTCGGCCAGAACCAGTAACCAAAATCCTTCACGCCCAGCGCCGGCTTCTTCTTTGCAAGCATCAACGGGATCACCAACGCCCCGATGTAACACCACAGCTCCACGATATTCTTGCTGGTCCGGCCGAGCAGCTTGCCCAAAGGCGTGTCCAGATTATGGATGTTCGTCTCGCCCTGCTCGTTCACGCCCAGTGCCGTCTCCGTCACCTTCTCCGGCTGTTTCAATCCAAGCGATACGCGTGCGTGGTGGCCCCACGACAGCTCCTCCCCGCCGTAGTAAATCAATCCCAGCGCACATATCAGCGCCCAGATACCCAGACGTTTGTCCGGGAAGCGTCTGCACATGATCACCGCGTAAAGACCCGCAATCACACCCGGCACCATCAGCAGAACGCCGGTGTATTCCATCAGCCCTTCCTTGAATGTCATCAGTTCGTACCATGTCAGCGACACGCCCTGCTTATTCGGGAAGAACCCGCTACGCATCGCGTCCAGCCCCAGCACCAACTCAAGTCCCAGCAGCACCAGCAGCAGCAATCCCGATCCCGGCAGCACATACCAAGTCAGCCACCGAGGTAAGTCACGTGGCGTCACGTTGGTGCCTGATTGGGTTAGATTTGTTGCGGCCTCGGCGCTCGGTGCGTCAGACATAGCTATATCCCTTGATCGAAACGGGTTCGCGCCCGGTTATGCTGAAGTGCCGTGTCCGCAAAGATCACGCATCGGCTTTGGCCAGTATATCCTGCGTCAGGTTCCAGAAGTGGCTCTCGCGGAAGGCCGTGGCGGCGCCGGGCAATGATGCGTAGCGCTGGTTGTGGTGGTTCCAGTTGTCCTGCGCGGAGAACAGGCGTTGCTTGACCACCGCCGTCAGGGCCGAGTCGCCGTGGCGTTGATACCGCCGGTACGTCGCCAGGCCCACGACAAGGTCGCGCAGCACCTCGATGAATGATTCGGCATACAAAAGCGAATTGACCATCGGCTGCAGGTCGCGGTGTCGGCGGTCACCGACCAACCGCTGTAGTGCGGCGCGGTGCTGGCTGATCGCTTCCGCCGCCGATTCCTTTTCCCGGATCAGGGCGTCAAGCTGCGCATCATTCATCTTCTGGATGATCCGCCAGACGGCCTGCACATCTAACAAATCGTCCTGGATCCAGTCGGCGTTGGGGTGCCACGGTGTAGGCCGACCTTGTGCAAACGGCTCAAGGTAGAACGCCTGCCTGATAAAGTCCGGCGAATCCTCCAACAGTTCCACGATCAGCTTTGCCGACTTCGCATCAGCGCCCAGCCGGTCCCGCGCCCACTGCTCAGCCAGGCCGTGCGTGTCTGCCCCGGGATTGTCCGCCAGACGCGGCACGGCAAAGACATTCGCGTCGATCCATTGCTCGTTTTTTACGAACGGCCCGCCCCAGCCGCCGCCACGGACCCACGCCCACAAGCCCGCCAGGTTCACACGCCCCGCCGCCTCCGCCAAGCCGTGCACCTCGCCTTCCTTGTCGGACACCTCCGGGCAACCGTCGCGCCACAGCGGCGCTTGCCAGTTGGGCACACCGCCCTTGCCCTCAAACTCGCGCTGGCACTGCAGCTCATACATGATCGGCCGACCGGCGCAGACCAGGCTCGACGGGTTCCACCGCTGGTACCGCCAGAAGTCCGTCTGAGTGAACTTAAACGACAGGATCAGGCGGTCGTCATCCGCCTCACCGGGCAGGCCCTCGGCGATCCGCTCTGCAAGCTCGGGCGCGTCGTGCATCCCGTTGGGTCGTACATTCCAGGCCCGAACAATCAATCGCTTATTCGCCCCGGTGACCACGACCTCATGCATCTTCTTAATAAACGCCAGCGCACGATCCGCCCGGCCGAACCGGCTGCAACGCGGGCAGTGCGGCGTGTAGATATCGTTACCTACCAGGTAAGGCAGCCGCTGCGCGTCGGTATCACCGAAGCGGAACACGATCCCGTCAACCTGAGGCCAACGGACCAACAAACTCTCCAAGGCCTGGGCACAAATCTCTTGAGCCTGTTCGCTGGCTGGGCACAGCACCCCCGGACGCCCCTTGCAGGTCAGTCCCGAGACGTTGCGGTCCACCTCGTGCAACGGCAGGACCAGCGCATCGTACGACAGATACACCTCGAGCCCGGCGGCTTTCGCGTCGTTGATCGTTCGGCCGATGTGTTCGGCCCGGGCGTTGACCCACCGCCGCATTTCATCGGATGTGATCGAGTCCAGGTTCCTGATGCCGGACAGCGCGGTGCTCTCGTAGATCACCAGCCCGGTGTAGCCAAGGGCCTTGAGCTCGGCCGGGTCCTGGTAGCGGGTCTGCACCTCCGGCTCGCCGGGATTCTCAATCAGTGTCGCCAGTTTCAGCATGAATAAGGATGATAGCGGATACCGCCCGCCGCCGTCATCACCCATAGCCCAACGCCTCGAGGTCGTCCTCTTCGAGCCCGAAGTGGTGGCCGATCTCGTGCAGCAACGTGATCTTGATCTGCCGGCGAAGCTCCGCCGTCGCCCGCCCGCCCGCCTTGGCTTGCACCCCCCCGCCGTGGTACCCGCTCAGCCGCATGATCGGCCCGCGGAACAGCATCATCCGGTCCGGCAGGTCCGCCGCCGCCTCGATACTCCGGTCGGTCAGCGCCGTCCCCCAGTGCAGCCCGCACAGGTCACCCTCGCCCGTGTCCCCCATCATGTCCGCCAGCAACGCCGGCCCGGGCTCGTCCTCCACGATCAACGGCAGCTCCTCCAGCAATTCATGCAACTGCCCCGGCAGGTCCGCGATCGCCTGATCGAGTATCTCATCAAACACCTGCCTGTCACGTGTGGAGATCATGTCAATAGTTTAGCCAAGGCTATTCAAAGACACATCGTAATCACCAGGCTCATGACGTAGACTCAGCCAGGCCCCGTGCCTGAGGCTACGCTTGCGGTTTAACGGCTACAATCCCCACCATGACCCGGCCCTACTTCTTCGATCTCACGCCCGATGATCTCCAGGCACACCTCACCGGATGGGGGATGCCCGGGTTCCGCGCCAAGCAGGTCATGGAATGGGTCTACCGCAAAGGCGTCGCCGACCCGGCAAAGATGACCAACCTCAGCAAGGCCGACCAGGCACTGCTCGTCGAGAAGATGACCTTCGTGCGCGGCCGGGTACTGGGGCATCAGCTCGCTACCGACGGCACGCAGAAACTGCTCGTTGATTGGTCACTTGAGCAGGGAACAGGGGCTGGGGATCAGGGATCAGCCCGAACCAGTGATCAAGCAACTACGCCGCTGCCTCTGATCCCTGATCCCGGAACCCCGAACCCTAAGTCACAGACCGAGTGCGTCATGATCCCGGCTGAAGAGAATACGCCCAGGCGCACCGCCTGCATCTCCAGCCAGATCGGCTGCCCTGTTGGTTGCAAGTTCTGTGCTTCAGGCCTCGGCGGGCTCGACGGCAACCTCACCAGCGGCCAGATCGTCCAGCAGGCCTGGCAGCTGGGCCAACTCAATGGCGTCGAACGCATCAGCCATATCGTCTTCATGGGCATGGGCGAGCCGCTCGCCAACTTCGCGCAGGTCACACGGGCCGCGCAAACCCTCGCCGCGGACTGGGGCATGGGCATCTCGGCCCGCCGCATCACCATCAGCACCGTCGGCTTGCCCGCGCAGATACGCCGGCTTGCGGATATCGACCTGCCGGTCACATTGGCGATCAGCCTGCACGCACCCAACGACGAATTACGCAAGAAGCTCATCCCCTGGGCGGAGTCGGTCACGATCGATCAGCTCGTCGAGGCCGGGCGTTTTTACTTCGACAAGACCGGCCGGGAGATCACGCTGGAGTACATCCTGCTGGGCGGGGTCAACGACCAGCCAGAGCACGCCAGAGAGCTCGCCCACGTCGCCAAGCGCTTACGCAGCAACATCAACCTGATCCGCTACAACGAGGTCGCCTCTTTGCCGTTTGCGCGTCCCGCCGATGAGCACGTCCGCCGTTTCCAGCAGCTGCTGCGCAGCGCGAATATCAACTGCCATATCCGCGCCAGCCGCGGCCGAGACATCGCCGCCGCCTGCGGGCAACTGCGCCACGAGCACGCCGCGCCATAAGTTCATCGCGTGTCCTTTTGGTCCGAGTATTCCGCCCTCCACGGCAATCCAGACCCGCCACGTGTCCATATAACACTTCATCGCAGGTTCTCGGGCGTGACTTGGCCATACACTTGCGGGAAGGTGACTGATCTATACCCTCCCCGACAAATCCATGGGATCGAATCGCCGATAGATCGTTATGGAATAGGTTTAAAAGTACTTTGATGACAGCAACGTATGGCTCAGGAAGCGACACACACACCGGCCGCAAAACCAGTATGGCGGATGACCACGGCACTCATTGTGCTGTCCTCCATGCCGGTGCTGTGTCTCCTCTTGCTGGTATACCTCCACCTGCAAACCTCATTGAAAGATTGGCACACCGTATCCGTGATGCAGGCAAACGGCCGACTGATCACGGAAGCAAGCCACCTCACACACTCATTACAGCTAGAACGCGCAGCAGCAGCGATGTGTGTCGCAACCGGTTACCCCGTCGACACGCAGAACCTGCTTGCCGAACATCAGGCCGTCACAGACCTGGCCATCCAAGAGAGATTCACTCCGGCGCTGGACCAGAGCATAATTGAGCCGGCCGTGGTCGAAGCCGCTCATGATGCGATCACGTTACTTTCACAGGTCCGCAACGATTCATACCTCCACCCTGAAAGCTGGCATGCGTCGTTTGAACAGTACACCGACCTGATCCACGACACGCTCAACACCAGCCGTGCCTGTGTCAGGGCAGAGACCGACCGAGGCATAGGCAAGACCTTCGGAAAGATTGCACAGTACCAGTCCGCCCGGGAATCGCTCGGGATTATCCGCGGCAACCTCACGGCCGCTACCGCATCCGGCAAGCCGCTCACCGATTCACAGCGTGTGCAGGTCCTGGGCCACTATGAACGTGTCATCGGATTCCTGGATTCACCCATACGCCGATTCGCCGACGGCACAAGCGGCCGGGCATTCATGCAGAGCGACCAGTGGTCCCACTTCGACATGATGATCACCAGCGCGATGACCAAGGACGGCATCATCGCACCCGACACCAAGCTGGCAAAAGCACGGTTCAATAGCGCTACAAGCATCATGGACATGATCTACCAGAGTGAACTGGGTGATCATGAGAACCTGAACCAACAGCTGACAGACCTCAAGTCCGAAGTCACCGCATCGCTGAGGGTCTCGGCACTGTGGGGCGGCGGCGGCGTGCTGGCCGGACTCATCGTGTTGGCCATGGGACGCTGGCTGGATAAATCCCGACGGAAGATGATCCAGATGCAAAAGATCGAATCCAAACTAATGCGCGACCTGGAAATCCAGAAGTACGCGCTGGACCAGCATTCGATCGTCAGCATCTCCGACATCAAGGGCAATATCGTCTACGCAAACGACAAGCTCTGTGAACTCACCGGCTACGCCCGAGATGAACTGATTGGGAAGAACCACAGGATACTAAAAAGCGGTGAACACCCCCCCGAGTTTTACCGCGACCTGTGGAAGACCATCGCCCAGGGCGAGACCTGGCGCGGCGAGGTAAAAAACCGCGCAAAAAACGGCAGACACTACTGGGTAGACGCCACCATCATCCCGGTCAGGGACGAAACCGGCAAGATCGTACAGTACACCGCCATCCGCACGGACATCACCGAACTTAAAGACGCCCAGGAGCACAACCGCCGCCAGGCCATGCGGCTGGAATCAGCAACCAAGGGCGCCCAGTTCGGGATATGGGAATACGAGCTGGATACAAGCCGACTCGTCTGGGACAAGACGATGTACAACTTGTACGGCATCACACCCGGGCAAGCCGCCGCGACCAACAACTACCACATGTGGCGTGACATTGTCCACCCGGACGACCTGGAGCATTCCGAGCGATTACTGGAGGACGCAATCAACGGCGACTCCGTCTTCGACACCAGCTTCCGTATCATCAGGCAATGCGACGGGGAGGTTCGGCACATCCGGGCACACGCAACGATCGAACGAGACGCAGAAGGACGCGCTCTCCGCATGATCGGTGTCAACTACGACATCACCGATAGTGTCACTACCTCTGAGGAAATCGAGCGGCGCGAAGAAGAAATCCGCGCCATCCTCGACGCCATACCCGCCTTCGTCTACTACAAGGACGATCAAAACAAAATCCTTCGGCTCAACCGCGCCGCCGCCGAATCCATCGGCAAGCCCGTCAATCAGATCGAGAACCATCAGGCCGAGGAGTTCTTCCCCGAAGAGGACGCCAAGGCCTACCTGAAAGACGACCGCGAGGTCATCGGCTCCGGCACACCCAAGCTCGGGATCGTCGAACGATACGAAACCGGAGGCGGTGAGCCCCTGATCATCCGCACGGACAAGATCCCCCTGCGTAACGCCGACGGCGAGTACGACCGCTTGGTCGCGCTGGCCTCAGACATCACCGAGCAGACACGCAATGAGCAGCGCCTCAAGCAGAGCGAGGAGCGTTACGCCCTGGCTGTCAAGGGGTCACGCGACGGGCTGTGGGACTGGAACCTGATCACCGACCGGGTCTACTACGCCCCCCAATGGAAACAGATGCTCGGCCTGGAAGAGGTAGAAGTCAAGGACACGCCCGACGAGTGGATCAGCCGGATCGACCCCGACGACCTGGGCGCATTCATGCACGAGTTCGATCAGCACCTAAGCGGAGAAGACCAGGTGTTTGAGGTCGAGCTACGGATGCGCCACGAGCAGGGACACACCGTCTGGATGCTCTGCCGCGGCGCGGTTGTGCGTAACGAACAGGGCCGGGCCGTCCGTGTCGCCGGTTCACTCGCCGACATCACTGAGATCAAGCTGGCTCAGGACGAGCTCCGCATACTGGCCGAACACGACAAACTCACCGGCCTGCCCAACCGCGCGTTCTTCCACACCCACCTGGCTTCAGCCATCGAGCGCAGCAAGCTCGATCCCGAGTACAAGTTCGCCGTCCTGTTCTTCGACTTCGACCGCTTTAAAGTCATCAACGATAGCCTCGGGCACGACGTCGGCGACGCGATGTTGGTCAGCATCGCCGACCAGTTCCGGTCCATACTCCGTGAGAAAGACACCCCGGCGCGTTTCGGCGGTGATGAGTTCGTTGTCCTGCTGAACGACTTGAAGAACTACGACGAAGCACTCACGGCCGGCACCCGCCTGCTCGACGCATTCGCCAAGCCGCACGCGCTGATGGGCCACGACGTGTTCTCGACCGCCAGCATCGGGCTGGTCACCAACGAAACCAACTACTCCTGCGCCGAGGACATGCTCCGCGACGCCGACGCCGCCATGTATCAGGCCAAGGAGGCCGGCAAGGCCAGGCTGGTAGTCTTCGACCAGGTCATGCACCAGCAGGCACTCAAGCAGCTGCAACTCGAAGCCGACCTGCGCGAAGCCCTCGAACAAGAGCAGTTCCACATGGTCTACCAGCCGATCATCAGCCTCGAAGCGGGCGAGCTGCTCGGGTTCGAAGCGCTGATCCGATGGACACATCCCAAGCACGGCCCCATCTGCCCAGCTGACTTTATCCCCATCGCCGAGGACACCGGCCTGATCGTACCGATCGGCGAGTGGGTCCTACGCGAGGCCTGCAAGCAGCTATACCAATGGAACTATATCGAACGGCCCGAACTGCCCGTGGTCGTCAACGTCAACCTGTCATTGCGTCAGGTCTGCCACCCCAACATCATTGACACAATCCGCGACGTGATCTTCAGCACCGGCATCGACCCGACATTACTCAAGCTCGAAGTAACCGAGTCCACGATCGTCGATGATCGTCACAACATGATCCCCCTGCTGAACCAGATCAAGGAGCTGGGGATCCAGCTCGCCATGGACGACTTCGGCACCGGGCACTCCTCGCTGGGCAACCTGCACCAGTTACCCGTGGACGTCCTGAAGATCGATCAGAGCTTCATCAAGAGCATGAGCGCCAACCGGGAACTGGCGGCCGTCATGCAGGCGATTATCACACTCGCCCACGAGCTCGGCATGCAAACCGTGGCCGAAGGCATCGAAACAGCCGAGCAGCTGGTGATGCTCCAAAGCCTGGACTGTAACTTCGGACAAGGCTACTACTTCAAGAAACCCCTGACCACCGCTCAAGCCACTGACTATCTGCTAGGCAAGGTCGACGAGGCAGCAAGTGCCTGACTTAGATGTAGATACATACAAATCGCTGCTAGCAGACTTCAGGTTCACCCCACAGGCTAACCTCACGATATACCTGCAGTTCATATTCATTCTCTCGCGAGCATTGATGGATGTCTGATAAAAACCGTCATTCCGATGAATCGAGCAGCAGCTGGCACTGGTACTACCTGCTCGCACTGATCCCTTGCATCTGCATCGGCTTCCTGGCGGTGATCCATCTCAAGTGGGCCGGCAACGACCTGCGCATCATCCAAGGCATGGCTCATAACGCACGCCTGATCGAACATGCCTGTGAACTCAACTTCGCCCTGCAGGCAGAGCGAGACCTGAGCCTGATCCGCTCGACATGCTCGGAACACCCGGAACTCGTCACACGCCTCAACGACGCACGCTTGCAGACAGACCAAGCACTGGACGCCTACTTTGATGTGCTGGGCCAAGAGCAGCCATACCGACAAGAAGCAGATCATGCCGCCGCCCTGACGCAGCGCCTCAGCACGCTTCGCGAGCAGATCATCGTCTCACAGACCGGCTGCAGGCCCTTTGACTGGGAAAACGCCTTTGATGATTACGCACAACTGATCGCCGACATTCAGCAAATCAGCAACGCAGCCGCGACCAGCAAATCCGACCACGGCATCGGCATCCACTTCGCACAGTTGATCCTGTGTGAAAACGCCCGTGAATCCATGGCCCAGATCCGGGCACTGATCTGCGCCAAGACCACGAATGGGGAACCTGTCACCAATTACCACCGTGACTACATCCATGACCTTCAGGTCAAGATCGATGGCTTTGTCTATTCGCCGATAAGCAGCCTCGATTCGGAAACGCCCGAATCCTACGTCTATCGCACAATGCAGTGGCGTCGCTTCATGCGCGAGATCGTGTTCACGCTCGCGGACCGCCAGAAAGTCCGGCCCGACACCGGCTGGGCCCTGGAACGCTACGACGCCGTTTCCGGCATGATCAATCTGCTGCACGATCAACAGCACGAGCAGATCGGTCACCTGGAGCAACACCTCTCGGAAATGCACGGCAAGAACCGGCTCCAGCTGTTCCAGGCCATTAGCTGGGCGATGATCGGGCTGGTCGGGATGGGTGTGATTGTTTGCGTCGTCATCGGCTCCGAGCGCGCCCACCGACGGACGGTAGACGCGAAGATCAAAGCAGAGGTCCTTGTCGATGAAGTGCGACATGCCGAGGTCCGGCTGAACCTGGCGATGAAGTCTTCCAACCAGGGGTTGTGGGAACTCAACCTGATCGATGGGTCGACCTACTACAACGATATCTGGTGCGCCATGCTCGGCTATAAACCAGACGAACTGACCATGCACACCAGCACCTGGGAATCGCTCTGCCATCCGGGCGACCTCGCCGAGGCGAAACGCGAGTTGAAGCAGTACCTCCAGGGCAATATCGAACACTACCGCAGCGAGCTCCGCCTACGCATGAAAAACGGCCTGTGGAAGTGGGTGCTCGACACCGGCGAGATCATCGAGCGTGATGAATCGGGTAATCCAACACGGATGATCGGCGTCCAGATCGATATCGACCATCTGAAAACTAACGAACTCAAACTCGCCGAAAGCGAAACCCGTTACAAACTCGCCGTCAAGGGTTCACGCGACGGCCTGTGGGACTGGGACCTGATCACAGACCGGGTCTACTACGCACCGCAGTGGAAGAAAATGCTCGGCCTCAACGACGAAGACCAGATCAGCGATCGCCCCGAAGAATGGATCAGCCGGATCGAACCCGGCGACGCCGAGGTGTTCATGCAGAAGCTCAATGAACACCTCTGCAACGATGGAGGTGTGTTCGAAGTCGAGATGCGCATGATCCATACGTCCGGGAAACCGGTCTGGATGCTCTGCCGTGGTACTGTGATCCATGATACGGATGGCCAGGCCATCCGTGTCGCCGGATCGCTTGCCGACATTACTGAAATCAAGAACGCCCAGGAGCAACTCAAGCATCTTGCCGAGCACGATCGGCTCACGGGCCTGCCCAACAGGGAACTATTCCTACGACAGGTCCAGGAATCCATCAACCGCAATCACAGCGACCCGGACTACCACTTCGCGGTCCTCTTCTTCGACTTCGATCGCTTCAAGCTGATCAACGACAGCCTCGGACACAACATCGGCGACGCCCTGCTCAAAGATATCGCCGAGCTATTCCGCAAGAAAATCCGCCCCACCGATGTTGCTTCACGTTTCGGCGGTGACGAGTTTGTCCTGCTCCTGCGCAACTTCGAGGAGGATGAACAGGCCGAACAGATCGCCACCCGGCTGCTCGATACCTTCTCACAACCGCATAACCTCAGCGGCCACGAGGTCTACTCCACCGCAAGCATCGGGTTGGTCAAGGGCGGGGCGCATTACACCCAGGCCGAGGAAGTCGTCCGCGACGCCGACGCCGCCATGTACCAGGCCAAGGAAGCCGGGCGCGACCGATACGTCCTGTTCGATCAGATGATGCACGAGAATAATCTCGAGCGTGTGAAGCTCGAGCGCGACTTGCATGACGCTATCGATAAGGGCCAGATCTGGCTCGCTTACCAGCCCATTGTTGATCTGGAGACGGGCGAGGTCCACGGCTTCGAGGCCCTCGCACGCTGGGACCACCCAGAGCACGGCAGCGTCCCGCCGGAGAAGTTTATCCACATCGCCGAAGACACCGGCCTGATCGTCCCGATCGGTGAGCACGTCCTACGCACCGCTTGCCAACAAGCCGTCGCCTGGAGAAACACGATCGGAGATCGCAAACAGATCTATGTCAACGTCAACCTGTCTCTACGACAGCTGGCCCACCCCAACGCCATCGACATGATCCGCCAGACGATCTATGACACCGGCATTCAGCCTCACGAACTCAAACTCGAGATCACCGAGTCCACCATCATCGACAAACGCTACAACATGATCCCCAGGCTCCAGGCCATCCGGGAGTTGGGCATCCACCTCGCCATGGACGACTTCGGCACCGGGCACTCGTCGCTGAGCAACCTCCACCAGCTGCCGGTCGATATCCTGAAAATCGACCAGGGCTTCGTCAAGAGCCTGTCCGCCAACCGCGAACTCGCCGCCGTCATGCAGACCATCATCATGCTCGCCAGGAACCTGGACATGACCACCATCGCCGAGGGGATCGAAGACGTGGACCAACTCGTCGTGCTGCAGGCGCTTGGCTGTGAGCTCGCTCAGGGCTACTACTTCAACCCGCCCATGCCCGTCGATCAGGCCACCGATTACCTGCTCGGCCTGGACGAGCAGCACGCCACCGCCTGACCGATTACCCCATCCTCCCGGCCCCCGTGATCCCCTATAAACGCCGACCTATGGCCCGGCTGCGCCTTTACCCTTGCTTCGATGCCGATTAGAATCACCGGCCTATCGGCCGTGTAGCTCAGCTGGATAGAGCGGCTGCCTCCGGAGCAGCAGGTCGCAGGTTCGAATCCTGCCACGGTCATTGGCCTGCCAATAACGCATTCCAGATCGATCGCAAACCCATCTGATAACAAGCACAATCCGATGATGCCCTGCGCATCGCGCTATGTGGTTTTATCTTACGCCCACGCTATCGTGAACCTGCTGCAACGCATGCTTTCGCCGACCCAGCCAAGGCCAAACCTCCAGCAGCTCCGGCGGGTCCTCTTCGATCATCTGAACGTACTGACCTGCAACCACCACCGAATCTTCCAAAGTACAAGGCTAGAACACATTGCGTGATTACTGCCCGACTTTCCCGCGCAGGCGAAAATCCAGTCTTCCTGGAAATCCAAAGGCATGGGGCCCCGTCTGCGTGGGGGTTGACAGACAGAGGCAGGTAAGTAATCACACTAACGCTCAAGTCATCGGGTTGGTTGTGCGTGATCCCGGATCGGCTTACATTGAAGGATACAGCCATTGATGACGGGTCAGACGGCCAACCGCCAGGACCGTTGCCGGCCAAGACGGGCTGTAGGGAGTGCTTCACATGAGTACGCTTGATTCGACCGTTGTAATCGTCTCGGGCCTGCCGCGATCGGGGACGAGTTTGATGATGCAGATGCTCGAAGCCGGGGGCATCCCGGTGTACGCGGACTTCGAGCGGACCGCCGACGAAGACAACCCAAAGGGATACTACGAGCTCGAAGCGGTCAAACAGCTCAAGGATAAACCGCAGGTGCTCGACGAAGCGCCGGGCAAGGTGGTCAAGATCATCCACATGCTCCTGGAGCACCTCCCGGCCGGGCATCATTACAAGATCATCTTTATGAAGCGCTCCATCGATGAGGTTCTGGCCAGCCAGCGCAAGATGCTCGACCGCAGCGGCAAAAAAGGTGCCTCGATTTCTCCCGAAGCACTGAAGGGGGTGTTTGAGGCCCAGCTAAAGAAAACCGAAGCCATGCTACAGTCAAGGGCAGATGTCCAAATCCTCGACGTTGAGCACCGGGCCGTGCTGACAGACTCAGCAACTGCCGTGGAGCAGATCAATGCATTCCTTGGCGGTGGCCTTGACACCGAGAAAATGCTCAGCGTGATCGACCCGAGCCTCTATAGAAACCGGCAATAGCTGACGCGCCACATCTGCTGCACGCTGGGTTCCCGATCCAGTTGGCGAATACGCTGATCCGACGATGCCCCGCTTGGCTTAGGCGTTCGTGGATGACGGAGAGTGCTGGATATATCGATTGGGGTGATCGGATATAGAGAATGATTATCATGCGCTGGTATCGCGGGGGGCGGTCGACCCGCCAGACGATGGCAACAGAGCAACACTTTAACATATTAATTAACACAACCTTAACCTGCCACGGTTTACCCTGGGACGGAATAGGCGGCCCCATACAAGCGTGATCCCAGATCGACAGGTATCCGCTTTAAGCCAATGCCCGCGTGCGGGTTCTTTTATTGTGGTTATAAAAAGTGATAATAATCCGGATTTGCCACCCCGCTCTTATACGTTACCTCGGTTAATAAAGAATATGTTAAGACTCCCGTGGTTAACAAGTTAAATGAATGAATGACTTGATATAGAATGTATGTGGCCTATAATCATTACTTAAGCTTATGCTTGTGTTACTAATCAGTGGTTTCGGGCGAATCTTATTTTCTAGAGGAGAGAAAGAATGCAAGTGAAGAACGAAGGGCTATCCATGGCCCGCGAAGGCCGTATGCTGGCGTACTCGCTGGCCGCCGGTGCCTCAGCTGTTGCGGCGGGTTCCGCCGATGGGGCGATCGTCTATTCGGGTCTGCAGAACATCCCGGTCGGCCAGTACGCCTCGCAGGACCTGTTCATCGACGGTGATCCGTACACCGACATCAAGCTGAAGAACTACGTGTTCGGCGGCGGCAACTACCAAGGCGCGACTGTCAGCGGCTATCCGGGTCAGCTGGTCGGCTTCACCACCGGCCTGACCTACGCCACGGCCCTGAACGCCGGTGACGCCATCGACGCCGGGACCGTCGGCCCCAGCTTCTTCGGCGGACTGGCTTACGGCGCGAACAACCCCGACGCGCAGTTCAACAACGCGACGGATGCGTACATCGGACTGAGCTTCCCGATCGGTGGCAATGCCCCGCAGTTCCTGCACTACGCATGGATCCGCGTGGACATCGACAACGCCTCCGGCACGTTCGTGATCAAGGACTGGGCGTACGAAGACCAGGCGGGCGTGGGTATCGCCGCCGGTGCCGTGCCCGAGCCGGGTGCCCTGTCGCTGTTGGCCGCGGGAGCTACCGGGCTGCTGGCGATGCGTCGCCGTAAGCAGGCGTAATCATGCGTGGCCAGAGGCCGCGTAGCTTATAAATGACATCCGTCCCGGTTCTTGAAAAGGAGCCGGGACATTTTTCCGAAACCGGCCGGGTGGCTTGACGGCCTATCATCCTTAATAGATCGATACCAGGAGTTATCATGCGTACCTCTTCGAAGAATGCCGACTTTGTTTCACGTGAAGGCCGGCTGTTTGCTTACACCATGGCCGCCGGCGCAGCCGCCTGGAGCGGGTCCGGCCAGTCCGCCGATGCCGCGATCGAGTACTTCGACATCGAAGACATTTCGATCGCCCAGTACGCCTCACAAAGCCTTTATATCAACGGCGACACGCAGACCGACATCATCCTGAAGAACTACGTCTTCAACTACGGCAACTATCAAGGCGCGCTGATCCCCGTGGTGGGCGGCCGGATCATGGCCGAGAACGTCGGCGTGGTGGCCTATCCGTCCGCTTTGTCGGCGGGTGAGGAGATCAGCCCCTCAACGATTAACCCTAACTACTGGCAGGGTTCGTTGGCCTACGGCGCGGTGAACCCCTTGGCTGAGTTCGTCAATGTGACCGACGCTTACCTGGGCTTCTCGTTTGCCGACGAAGGCGGCCCGGACCTCTTCTACGCGTGGGTCCGTGTAGATGTGAACAACGCAACCGGGACGTTCGTGATCAAGGACTTCGCATTCGAGAACACCCCGAACACCGGCATCCTCGCCGGTGCCACCAGCAGCGCCCTGCAGGGCGATCTGGACGGCGACGGGTTTGTCGGCCTGGCCGACCTTGACCTGATCCTCAACAACTGGAACCTGAGCGTACCCCCGGCCGACCCCGCCGCAGACCCGACGGGTGACAACTTCATCGGCTTGGCCGACCTCGACGAGGTCCTGAACAACTGGAACGCGGGCACCCCGCCGACCCCGGCGGCCGTCCCCGAACCCGGCGCGCTGTCGTTCCTGGCGGCCGGTGCGGCCGGTTTAACGATGTGGCGTCGGCGTAAGTAAAGCGCGGCGCTACGTAATAGAAGGATGGTGAGAGAGACCGTCTACCCCCTACCGGCCGCGCGTGCGGCATGGGGTGGTGTGTGTGTTGGGCACGGGTCTCAAAAAGTGATATGAGTGATCGCATAGCCAATAAGGTGTTGCTCGTCGGTTGGGACGCCGCCGACTGGCAGATGATCAACCCCCTGATCGAGCGGGGCGCGATGCCCGCCCTCAAGTCGCTGATGGACCGCGGGGTCTGGGGCAACATCGCCACACTCCAGCCGATCCTCTCGCCGATGCTCTGGAACTCGATCGCCTCCGGCCACTACCCCGATGTGCACGGGGTGCACGGCTTTACCGAGCCCACCCCCGAAGGCGACGGCGTGCGGCCCGTCATGAGCACCAGCCGTAAGTGCAAGGCGCTCTGGAACATCCTCACACAAAACCAGATGCGGTCCAACGTCGTGGGCTGGTACGCCAGCCACCCGGCCGAGCCGATCAACGGCGTAGCGGTCAGCAACCAGTTCGAGCAGGTCGTGGCCAAGCACGGCGAAGATTGGCCGATCCCACCAGGCTCGGTCCACCCCGCGGAGATGGCCGAGGCGCTCGCCGAGTTGCGGGTGCACCCCGGCGAACTTGAAGCGGACGCGATCCTGCCGTTCGTGCCGCGCGCGGCGGAGATCGACCCGTCCAAGGAAAACCGGCTGGGCAAGCTGCGGATGTTGCTGGCGCAGACGGCCTCGATCCACACGGTCACGACCCACCTGATGAACTCGACCGAGTGGGACCTGACGGCGGTCTATTACGAGGGTATCGACCGGTTCGGCCACGAGTTTATGCACTACCACCCGCCCAAGCTCGAAAGCGTCGCGCAGGACGAATACGACTGGTACAAGGACGCCATGGTCGGGTGCTACAAGTTCCACGACATGATGCTGGACGCGCTACTCAGCCAGGCCGGCGACGATACGACGGTGATCCTGGTCAGCGATCATGGCTACTACAACGACCACATGCGCCCGCCCGAACTGGAGAAGTCGGGTCCGGTCGAATGGCACCGCCCGTTCGGGGTGGTCGTCGCGGCGGGGCCGGGATTCAAACAGGGCGAGCGCCTGTACGGGGCGAGCCTGCTGGACGTGACGCCGACGGTGCTGCGTTTGCTGGGCCTGCCGGTGGGCCAGGACATGCCGGGCCGGCCCTGGGTCGAGGTGTTCGACCGGACGATCGAGCAGAATCGGATCATCAGCTGGGAAGTGGTCGAGGGCGATGCGGGGATGCACCCTGAGGATGCCCGCGAGGACCCGGCACAAGCGGCCGAGGCGATGCGTCAACTGATCGAACTGGGTTACGTGGAAGCCCCCGGCGAAGACACGCAGAAGACGGTGCGTGACACGATCATGAACAACCGCTTCAACCTCGCGGTTTCGCTGATCGATGCCCGTCGGCCGAGCGAGGCGATCCCGCACCTTGAGACGCTGGTTGAAGAGATGCCGGAACTCGCGCCGGCGAAGCTGCAGCTGGCGATGTGTTACATCGGCGAGGGGCGCCGAGACGAAGCGAGACAGATCACGCAGGCGATGATCGACCAGGGCGGCCAGAGCGCCCGGGCGCACCTGATGCAAGGCACGCTGGACCTGGCCGACGGCCACCTCGAGTCGGCGCTGGAGCACCTGCTTGAGGTCGAGCGTACGGAGCCCAGGCTCCCGGGCCTTCACCAGCGGCTGGGCCAGGTGTACCTGCGGTTCAACCGTTACGAAGACGCCGAGCGTGCATTCCGGCTGGCGCTAACGATCGACTCAGACAGTGCCCCGGCCCACGACGGGCTGGCGCAGTCGCTGATCGGTCAGGGCCGGCATGACGAAGCCGTGGACTCCGGGCTGGACGCGGTCGGCCTGGTACACCACTTCCCCCGGGCCCACCTGCATCTGGGTCAGGCCTTGGCGGGGATCGGTGAGCGGGAACGTGCGATCCAGGCGATCGAGCTGGCGCTGCGTCAGACCAGCGGGTACGCGATCGCTCACAAAGAGTTGGCACGGCTGTACCGCGAGGCCGGGGACGATGAGAAGGCGCACCTGCACGAGGTCAAAGCGGGGGGCGAGATCGAAGTGAACTGATGTCGCTGTGAGGGCCTCGGCCCCGGCGACGCATCCGTATACCAATGATTAACGACTTCAAAAAGTGGACCAGGAATACGAACATGAATCGACCCCTTGAACTTAGCATACGCCGCACGAGCGGCTTCACCCTGATCGAGTTGCTTGTCGTGATATCGATCATCGCCCTGCTGGTCGGCATCCTGTTGCCGGCGCTCGGCGCGGCGCGGCGCACAGCGATACGTGTACAGTGCCTGAGTCAGATCAGGCAACAGGGCGTCGCCCGCCAGGCCTATGCGACGGATAACAACGACAGCATGATCGTCGCCAGTGTGACCCCGGACTGGAATGATGGCCAGGGTGTTGTCTCAGGCGTCAGGCGGTTTTCCAGCTCCATCAACATTGCTGGAGACGCCTTAAGCTGGTACATCCGAACAAGGCAAGGCCAAGTATCCAATGACGGGTTCTTGTACCAGAATGGGTACAGCCAATCGCTGGATGGATTTTTCTGCACGGACGGGCCGGTCCAGCCGGTGAGCACTACTGGCGGTGGTTACCGGGTGATCGAGCCCGAGGACACGGCGTTTGGGGCCGCTAACTGGGAGAACACACCCCCGGCTTCACCCGGTAATGCCCTCACGGTCGGGCTGGGGACCTACCAGACCCGTCCCGATTATTTGTCTACCACGGATGCAAATGTATTCAGGCAAGCCCGGGGGATCGAAGGCGAAGGATATGTCGCTTCGTTATTCCTTAGTGACAACGGCAATCGCGCCATCACGTGGTGTCCCTATTACAACGCCAACGATTACAGTAATGCCGGCATCAGCGAACAGCGGGCGCACAGCAACAGCGGCCAGAATGTGGTCTATGGCGACGGGAGCGGCACGTTCCTCAGCTACGACAACATCAATGATCACACAGTCACGGCCACCACCAGCACATGGATGTCCTGGCTGGATTCACGCGGGGAAGACCTAACACTCTACGAAGGGCAGTAAACAAGGCCATGCGTACGCCAATGTTTAAGCTATTTACATTGCCGGTTCTGACGGGGTTGATCGTGTGGTCGATCAGGGCCACGGCGGTCTCGGCCGGGACGATCCGTCACGATGTCAGCGATACCCTCTACCGAAACCTGGCACAAGACACCCGGTACGAGTCCGTGGGCAATATCGAGTGGGTCGAAAGCGGGATCACATTCTGGGGGTCGGCGACGCTGATCCACCCGGAGTGGCTCCTGACCGGCGCGCACATCGTCGACGGGACGGACTTCGCCGGGGGCGGGATCACGAGCATGAAGTTCGAGGTCGGCGACTCGCAGCTATTCCCCGACCTCACCGTGACGGCCGATCAATGGATCCCCAATCCCGGCTGGACCACGTTCCAGGGGAACCTGAACCTCGGGTTCGACATCGGGCTGGTCCACCTGTCCACCCCTATCACCACGATCCAGCCGGCGAAGCTATACGAAGGTAGGGACGAAAAAACGCAGATCGCGACCTTCGTCGGCTACGGCCGGACGGGCACGGGCCTGACCGGGTCGATCACGCCCAGCGTCGTCAGACGCGCCGGCAACCAGGTCATCGACAACTTCGGCGGTGAAACGACCAACAAGGGCATCACGCTGTTGGGCAACAACCGGATCTTCTACACCGACTTCGACAGCCCGAACCTGACGACCGAAAGCAAGATGGGCTCGACCACCCCCCTGCCGCTGGAGTTCATGACGGCTAGCGGCGACAGCGGCGGCGGCATCTTCATCGAGGACCCGGACACGGGCGAGACCGTCCTTGCCGGAGTGCACTCGTTCGGCAGCACGTTCGACGGGAACAACAACTCGGACTACGGCGACGCCAGTGGAACCACCCGTGTGTCGTCCTTCATCTCGTGGATCGAGTCCCACGTCCCGTTCTCGATCAGCGGCGACTTCGATGGTGACGGCTTCGTCGGCCTCGAGGACCTGGACATCGTGCTCAACCACTGGAATCAGAACGTCACGCCGGGCGACCTGCTGTCGGGTGACGGGGATGACGATGGATTCGTCGGCCTCGACGACCTCGATATTATCCTCAACAACTGGAACACCGGTACGCCCCCAGCCGAATCGGCAAACATCCCCGAACCGACAACACTCTGCCTCTTGGTTCTTGGCTGTGTCGCTCTAAGCAAGCGTAGACAGGCGACGCCCTAAAGCACGCCGCTGATATCAACATCGTTGTAGCCTGATACTTCTTGCATGGACCAATCGCCCGCTAATGGTCCGATGCTTTCTCCATTAACGAACCTATCACCTGACTCCCGAGCCATATCTGTTCTAAAACGACTGTGCTGCGCACCACCCCCAAAACCGGTCCCGCCGGCTAGAGCAATCCCAATCCAACTGTAGCGGGTGCCACGTTTTGTCCGCGAAGCGGCAAAGCGTGTGTTGCACTCACATTTTGCCCTTCGGGTCAAAATGTGCCACCCATAGGCGATACGTTTGGATTGAGTACGCGCTAGAGCACTTAATGCCGGCTTCCATTCTGATTTAGGCTGGATCAGCAGGCCGCAGCTCAAGACCCTGCATGGTCACTTGTCCAACACCTCTACCCGTAAACAGAGTGCCAACCATCACATATACGCCACCTCCGGAGTCAGGGCCTTCAAGAGCCTATCCGCTACCCAGCCAACACCTAACGGATGCCTGTTAGCAGCCCACCCACTTCCACGCCCACATTTAGGACCTATTTGACTCTATTTATGAATCTCGACCTAAAAGCTGCCGATACAGACAACGTAAAGTGTTCGCATTTCGGGCGGAGACCGTGCCATGGCCAGTCCACCCGAATCACAGCACAGCTCAGGCTACTCCAGCAGGCTCACACGTCGGCTCGCTCAGGAGGCTGAGTATATCTTCGATTCGGACAGCCTGAACAGCGAAGAACTGGACGCACAGTTCGAGAAACTGAGCGCCGACGCGAAAGCCTCGCTGGAATCAAACAAGCAGATCGATGACGAACTCATCCACCTCGCCTCACTGATCGACCAGTCCGGCGAGAATATCGGGATCGATGGGTCATTCAGCCTGATCCTCAGCGACGACAAGATGGAACTAGCCGTCGACATCACCCCGGCGATCGGCAAGAGCGAACCGGTCACGACGAAGCGCATCCTCGACGAGTTACACTCGCGCGACATCAAACGTGGCGTGATGATGAGTGCCGTCAAACAGGCGGTGCAACAGGCCGAATCAGGCCAGAAGGTCACCGGGGTGGTGATCGTGCGTGGCTCGGCACCGATCCCGGGCGTCGGTGCGTGGGTTGCCTACTTCGGACGTCAGCCCGGCGGTGATCTTGAAGAGGTGAACGAGTCGGCTCTGGTCGTCGGGTCCGACGAGGCGGTTCTATGTCAGAACGGCGACACCATCGCCTATTTACGCCAGGGCGACTCGGGGCTGCCCGGCTACACCGCATCCGGCGAGCCCATCGCTCCACCACCCGCCCCGCCCGCGCTCTGCGTCAAGGCCGGGCGCAACGTCATCGCCACTGGCGACTTCTTCATCGCTGAGATCGACGGTGCCGTAACCCTCGAAGACAACCGGGTCTCCGTCCAGCCCGCCCTGGTCTACTACCGTGACATCGAACCGGAAGACGGCCCGATCGAGTTTGACGGCGCGATCTTCATCCACGGCGGGGTCAAGACCGGCTCACAGATCACCGCCACCGAGGACATCGTGATCGACCGCGTGGTCGAAGGCGCACAGGTCACCTCGACCACCGGCAACGTTACGCTGCAAGCCGGGATCGCCGGGCGCAACTGCGGCAGCATCCACGCCGCCGGGGATGTCATCTGCGGCTTTGTCGAAAACGCCATCGTCACCGCCGGCGGGAACATCGTCCTGCACGTCGGTGCCCTGAATAGCCAACTGACCGCCAACATTGACCTGCTCGCCGAGGAAGGTCGTGGGGGACTGACCGGCGGTGTCATCATGGCCGGCCGTTCCATCCGGGCCAAACGCCTGGGCAGCTGCGGTGCCAAGACCACCGTGATGACCGGCCTGCAACCCGACGCCATTCCCAAACTTGAAAACATCAATCAGCAGATGCTCAGGCTGCAGGACAAGCAAGACGAAGCCATCGACCTGATTGCTCAGTTCGACCGTGCCGTCCGTGATCCGTCTCAACTCACCGAGCAGGAGCAGAAGGTCTACATCAGCCTGCACAAGCTCAAGCTTGTCGTCAAGCACCAAATCGAAGAGTTGCAAGCCAGCCGCACCGAGCTGCTGGAAACGGCCTGCTACGACGCGCCCGGGGCCGTCATCGTCTACCAGAAGCTAGACGCCAACGTCACCGTGCACATCGGTCAGTACGTCGGCACCCCCCGCATGGCTAAAGGCCCGTTAACCTTCACGCGCAGCCGCGATAACACAAAGATGTCATGCCTCCGAAAGATCAGCCCGCCGATCGACCCGCCTTCCGACATCAACAAGCCGCGTGAGTGTCACGACCACCTACCGGCGTCGGATCAATGACGCACCCAGCAGGCCAAGCAGCGCTACCGACCCGGGCTCGGGGATGTTGACGTTCCCGCCGGGCGGTGTGCCCGTGTTCCAGTTGTTCAAGACCCCGTCCAGGTCGGCCAGCCCGATGAAGCCATCGCCATCGATATCACCGGCCGACAGATCGCCGGGTGTCACGTTCGTGTTCCAGTTATTCAAAATGATATCCAGATCGTCCAGACCGACGAAGCCGTCACCGTCCAGGTCACCCGGGATCGCGGTCGCCAGGGAGACGAGGATGTACTCCCCCGCCTCGATGTTCCCGTTGCCCAGCACCGCCGACGGGACCTGCCCCATGAGCGCCCCGCCGTCCGCGCTCGCATACAAGCCGACCGCCAGGTAGACCTCGTTGGGCAGGAAACCAAACAGCTGCACCAGATCGACCACGCCCTCCAGCACCCCGCCATTCGGCCCGGTCGCCGCCTCGGCATACCCGGTGACGTCGAACCAGCCCTCGTAGTCGTTGTCGTTCTCATCAGCAAGGAACGCGCCCCAACCGGCGATCTGCCCGCCCTTTGCCCAATTTGCGGCCTGCATCGCGCCGGGCGTCAACGCCAGGTAGATGAATACGTCACTACCCTCGCCCGCATCATCGGTCGCGACATAAAAAATGTCACCGTCGAGTTCCGCGTACAGGTGCTGTCCGCCGGTCACCGCGACCTCGGGCACGCCGGCATCCAGCACGCCATCCATCACAAAGTCCGGCGGGGTAGTTCCGCCCAACGCAAGATGCCAGTCCCCGCCGTTGTTGTTGTCCCAGGTACCACCGCCGTCGTTGAAGACCGCGTCTAGCTGCGTCGCCGTGCCCGGTGTCGAGACCTGATACGACCAGAGCTCCTCCACCGGGTCCCAGTTCATCGCCACGTCCGGCAGCACCGAACCCCAGTTATCAAAACCGTAATGCAGGAACACCTGACTCGTACCACTCAACGGCCCACCGGCGGCATCGTAGGTGATCGTCACCAAGTCCCCCGCCGTCGCCGGGTCCGGATCAAACACCACCGCGTCACCGCCGGGGTTAATCACCGAACTGCCCACCCAAACATGCTGGATGTCTGTCTTCGCGATGTTGCCATTGCCGTCGATCGCTTCGACGTAGTAATCAACGAGTACGTCTTCGAGCCCAGTGATCATCCCGCCGTAACGCAGCGCACGGTAGGTCGGCGTAAGCACGCCGTTCTGTGGCCCGATATCGCTGGAACTCATCGGCACGCTGACCCAGTTGCCCACCTCAGAGCCCCCGGCATACGTCTCGTTCTCGATCGAGCTCAGCGGGTTCGTCCCGTCGTTGTCGATGCGGTACTTCAGCACCACGTCGGTCAACCCGCTCACGTCATATGCATACGTCCAGACCTCGAAGTCGCTGGGCTGAGTCGTGCCCCACTCATCGCCGCCGGGGTTGTACGACTCGCGCTGCGGGATGAACACGCTCGGCGGGGTCGATTCCACGCCGGCAAACGAGCCGATCACCTGGTCCGCCTGCGCAACCGCCAGGTTGCTGCCGCGCGTCACGTTCGAGTCCCAGACCTCCGTGCCGTCCCAGTACCAGTAGTCGCTCGACTCCGCGGCCATCAGGTAACGCCACGCCCGCTCGGTCGGCGTGCCGGTGGCGTTAAGAATATTGTCCATGTTCGTCGCCGGCGCGATGTCGTCGGCCGTGAATACGCGGTTCTTCGCCGCCGTCAGCACCGCCCAGGAGTTGCGGTCCGGGCTCCAACCCGTCCCGTCCGGGTCCCCTAACCACTTCTTGAACTCCGGGTCGCCGTTGTCCGCACCGGCCCACGAGCCGTTCTCGATGTGCACCACGTCGCCTGCATCCACCGGGTAGCGTTCGAGGTAGTCCTGGATCGTCGTCACGTCGTAGTCGGCGTTGCCCTGCGCCCAGCTGACCATGTTCTGGAAGTTCGAGTGGTAGTAAGATTCGCTACCCCCGCCGAAGTTGTCGCCGTCGTGATGCAGCAGAACGAACATCGGGTGGTCCGGGTCGGTGTTCAGGTGCTGGTACTGGCTCATGACCTGTTCGTACTGCAGCGCCCCGAAGCCGCCCCGCCCGTCCTCGTTGCCCTCGTACCGAGCCGCAGGCACCGCGACAATCTGGCTGACCGCGCCGGTGTTCGGGTCAACGTGCTGCACATTGTGCGGCCGATACGCAAACGGCGCAGCCACCTTGCTCGGGGCCCACACGTTATTCAGCTGCACCCACTCGTTGGCGGGGATCGCCGGGTTGATCTGGTCCGCCTTGTTCGGCGCATACAGGTTCGAGCTGTTCGTGTGCGGGTAATTCTCCACTGCCCGCTCGATGTGGATCGAATCAATAATGCTCCACTCGATCCCCTCCGCGACCAGCGCGGGAATAATCCGCGTGCTGAACGCCGTCTCCGGCGGGAAGATGCCCTTACTGAACGGCACGCTCGGCCCCCACGTCAACTCGTGCACACGCTTCTGCAGCTTGATCTGCATCTGGATGTCGCGCGTATCCAGCAGCGGCATCAGCGGGTGGTTAAACCCGAAGTTCACCAGGTCCAGCCGAGGATTACCAAGCGATGTGTTCCACGACGCCGCCTGTGTGTACGAAGCGTCCCAGTTGTTCCACTGCCCGCCGTTCACGCCCGCCGCTTCAAGTGTATTAAGGTTCTGGATCAGCGACCCGGAGAACGACACCTGCGCCCCGAGGTGCGAAAGACCAAGCCCCGACTGGATCGCGTCCTTCGGCCAGGTCGTGTAAGGCCCGAGCCTCTGGTTGTGCACATCCGTCACGCTGAACGAAAACGCCCCCGATGCATCCGTCTGCAGGATGTTTTCGCCCGGCCGATACTGCGGCTGATGCATATGCCACAGAAAGCCCACATGGATCGGCTCCTGAGCTGAAACGTCCCTCGCTATCGACCCGCCAACCACCCCCGCTGCGATCAGCCCGCTAACCAATGTGATACGGCACGGAGCCATCAGAAACCTCCAAAATGCTTACGGATCGACCAGTTTAAACGGTTAACCATGAAGATTCTAGCATACTTCGACGGAATGTAAATGCCCGTCATGTAAAACCAACGCATACCAGTTATTAGCAATTATTTTTATTAATACATGAAAATTTGCCCGCACTAGTTCCGCCCCGCCCGCCAGCATGGTCTTCGGTGCGCCGCGGCCCCCCGTAAATAACTTTAGTGCTTGCCCGAAAATCACTTAGATCACTTTGTTAATATGGGCAATCGAAGCGTGCATTCCCCCGCACGACCCGTTATAGTTATCGGACGCTTCCGGCCTACCACTCGGGACCTGCGCCAATCGGCTCGGGCCCTGCCGACTCGCAGGCCTCCACACCTGCTCCCCGTTGTACTACCCGCCGTAGTTGAGACCGATTCAACAAAAAACCTAGTCCGTACACCGCCTGATTCGGCCTTGGCCGTTGGACCAGACACAGGATGAAGTTCATGCAGTTTACACCGCGCTACGTGATCACCCACCCGTTCGCCCTGTTGCTGAGCCTCATGCTGCTTGGCCTGACTAACTCACACGCCCAGGCTCAAGCTCAAGCCAACGGCCCCTGGACCGATCCCTGGATCACCAAAGTCACCGGCATCAGCAAGGGCCAGGAAGTGTCCGGCACCGTCTACATCGAAACGCACGTCAAGGACCTCGACGAAGACGCCGACTACGACCTGCGCTACGAGGTCGAAGGCCCAAGCGGATTTATCTACACCGCCCGATCGCTCCCCTTCAAACTGAAAGGCGACGCCGGCTGGGACACCACCCAAGCCACACCAGGCGAGTACTTGCTCAACGCCTACCTCGTCCGCAACCACCGCATCATCGCCTTCCGCAGAATCAACTTCACCGTCGTCGAATCCCCCGACCAAACACGCATCACCGACGTGCAGGGCGTCGAGGAAGGCCAGCACCTCACCGAGCCCACCTCCGTCCGGGTATTCGTCGAAGGCGCTACACCCACACGCGTCACCTTCAACCTCAACGGCCCCGCCCACCTCTGGCACGCCGAACGATACGACCCCTACTTCATGCTCGGCGACCACAACGTCTGGCAGGTCGACGAATACCCCGAAGGCGCCTACGCCCTCACCATCACCACCTACCTCGACGACAACGCCACCGATACCCACACCATCAACTTCCACATCGGCGAGGGAACCGAAGACCCCATCGTCCCCCTGCCCACGCCCATCGACCCACCCGCTGTAGTTGATGGCGACCCCGACACCGGCCCGCTGCCCGACGGATACGACCGCGGCTTCCTCGGCATGAACCTCGCCGAAGTCAACTACTACTCCCGTGAGTGGGCCTTCGTTGACGTCATGAAGTTCGCACGCCCCTGGCTGCCCACCTCCGCCGGCAGCGCCACACCCTGGGATTCAGGCCAAACCCTCAAGCTCAACAGCGACGGCTACCCCATCCTCAGCGCCGGCCAGGCCGCCCACACACACATGTTCATCGACTCCAACGGCGCCTACCCCGCCGGTCGATACGTCTGCACCTTCGATGGCGACGGCGACATCGCCTTCGACTGGGACGCTCGCGCCGTCAGCCGATCATCAAACCGCATCGAGGTCGACGTCGATCCCACCAACCAGGGCATCTACGTCCGCATCAACCGCTCCAACCCCAACAACCCCGTCCGCAACCTCAGGCTCTGGATGCCCGGCTTCGAAAACGCCGACTCCAGCTTCCACCCTCTCTACATCGAGCGCCTCAAGCCCTTCAGTGTCATCCGCTTCATGGACTGGATGCGCACCAACACCTCGGACATCGTCACCTGGTCCCAGCGACCCAAACACACCTACTACTCCCAGGGCGTCGGCGACGGCGTCGCGCTCGAATACATGATCGAGCTGTGCAACGAACTCGGCGCAGACCCCTGGTTCTGCATGCCTCACCTCGCCGACGATAACTACGTCCGCCAATTCGCCCAGCAGGTCAAGCAGTCCCTGCGCCCCGACCTGAACGTCTACGTCGAATGGTCTAACGAAGTCTGGAACTCCCAATTCCCCCAGCACAAGTGGGTCCAGGAAGTCACCAATAGCGACTCGCTCTCCCTGCCCTTCCGTCAACGCTGGGCGCGGGAAGCCGACCGCGACTTCGATATCTGGCGCAGCGTCTTCGCCGACCAGAGCGACCGCGTCATCCGCCTCGCCGTCGGCCAGAAGGACAACCCCTGGGTCACCGAACAGCTCGCCAAAGAAATGGACGGCCAGTTCGACGCCATCTCCTGCTCGACCTACTTCGGCATCACCCGCGAACAGATGCCCCAGCTAAGCGCATCCACCACCGCCGACCAGATCCTCGACTGGGCCCTGCATGAAATGTCGCGCAGCCTCCGCCGCAACTACCAGGCCCACGGCCAACTCGCCCGCGGCTGGTCCGACACCCTCAACAGGAACATCCCCCTGATCGGCTACGAAGGCGGCCAACACTACACCGCCGATGGCGGGTCACCCCCCTGGGCCAAGGCGCTGCTCGAAGCCCAACGCCACCCCAAGATGTACCAGGCCTACCTCGCCAACCTCGAGGAATGGAAGAACGCCGGCGGCTCCCTGTTCACCGCCTTCAACTTCATCGACATCCCCGACAAGTGGGGCGCCTGGGGCCAACTCGAATACATGGACCAGAACATCCAGGACGCCCCCAAGTACCGCGCCCTGCTGGAATACAACCCCAACTAAACTTCCCCGCCAGTTACAATCCAGCCCCCACGCAGCGCGCCGATCAGCCAATCGGTGCGTTGTCTTCTTATCCCCACGACCGGCCCGCAGGCCATGTAGAAGCGGATTCATCAGGTCGTGGAATAATCCGCCAGCCCTGCAGATTGGTTGGTGCATGAGACGGACAAACCGCCATCACAGCACCCGCCGATGCGACCGCAGGGACGCCCTGCAGGCCGAGCTCGACGGCACGGGCCTCACGCTGTTTTAGCTCCGTGTCTGATGCCCCGTAGCCGGATTGCGCACCCGTCGCGCTGACGGCTTTAGCACCACAATCAACCCACGACACAAACCACCACCGCGCCACACGGTGTGGCCGGTCTTATCTGCACCAATCAAACACTGCCCCTGAAAGGAAACCAACCATGTACCGCAAACTCAAACCGCTCCCGATCCTCCTCGCCGCCGCCGCCCTGCTGCTGGGCCAGTCCGCATACGCCGGCGACGTCGAACCCAACACCATCGAACTGGGCCTCGGCGGGTACAGCCCCGTCTCCTACTTCCAGCCCGCCGGCCCGAAGCCCGGCTCACCCGCCCACAGCGCCACGCATCACGGCGTCACCTACTTCTTCACCTCCGCAGACGAGGTCAATACCTTCAACCAGAACCCCGACAAGTACACCCCCGCCTACGACGGCTGGTGCGCCTTCGGCATGGCCGTCGAAGGCAAGTTCGGGGCCGACCCGACCAACTACAAGATCGTCGACGGCAAGATCAACGTCTTCCTGAAAAACGACGAACTCGACACCCTCGGCCTGTGGAATGAAGGCGACGAAACCGAGCTGCAAACCAAGGCCGACACCTACTGGGGCAAACTCAACAATAAGCCCAGCCGCGCCTACCTCGGCGGCCAGAACGTCGGCGCCGACGGCGTCGCCATCGCCGGGTACAGCCCCGTGTCCTACTTCACCAAGGGCTACGCCGAGAAAGGCAGCCCCGACTTCGCGGTCGAGCACGACGGCTTGACCTACCTGCTGACCAGCGCCGAACAAGCCGAGCAGTTCAAGGCCGCCCCCGACAAGTACGCCCCGGCCTACGGCGGGTGGTGCGCCTTCGGCATGGCCGTCAGCGACAAGTTCCCCGTCGACCCCACCGCCTTCAAGATCGAAGACGGCAAGCTGCTGCTGTTCCTGACAAACGAAGGCGTCAACGCCGTCGATCTCTGGAACGACGGCGACACCAAGGAACTCACCCAAAAAGCCGACGCCCACTGGCAAAAGGTCCAGGGCTAAACCCTCTGATTGCCCCCCACACAAGCCCGGTCATGGCCCAACGGGCCTTGGCCGGGGTTTCACGTTACATTAAACTCACACCCCTCTAGATAGTCACACACCACCTCAACTCTCTCCCCCCCGCCCCCTCTAGATAGTCACACATCACCTCAACCCGCCCCCCCGATCCCTAATCCCCAAACCCTAACCCCCAACCCCCATGCCCCGCACCCTCAAAGTCATCACGGAAGCTCGCCGGTGCACCCTCTGCGCCGGCGAGCTGCCTTTCCCCCCGCGCCCACTGCTGCAGGGCAGCAAACAATCGCGCATCCTCATCATCGGCCAGGCCCCCGGCCGAAAGGCCCAGGAAACCGGCACCCCCTGGGATGACGCCTCCGGCCAGCGCCTGCGCGACTGGCTGCAACTCACCGATAAGCAGTTCTACGACCCCGCCCTCGTCGCACTCATCCCCATGGGCTTCTGCTACCCCGGCACCGGCAAGTCCGGAGACTTACCCCCCGACCCGCGCTGCGCCCCGACCTGGCATCCGCGCCTGCTCAAAGCCATGCCGAACATCAAGCTCACCGTCCTGATCGGCAAGTACGCCCTCGACCACTATCTCCCCAAGCAATACAAAACCATCACCGCCGCCGTCCGCGACCACAAAAAGCTGCTCCCTACACACATCGCCCTCCCCCACCCCTCCCCCCGCAACAACATCTGGCTCAAAAAGAACCCGTGGTTCGAGAAGCAGACGCTGACGGCCATCAAGAAGCAGACACTAAGTCTGTTACAATAGCCGCATGACAAACGGGGATCCTGAAATGACAGATAAGCCTAATGCTAAAAGAACGCTTGCGGTCGTAGGTGCAATTATTGGCATGCTCGCGCTGGGGGCAGCGTTTATGTCTCCGTGGATCGCATCAGCCATTGACCCACCCCCGAAACCGGCCGAAGAAGTTCTCGTTGACATGGCCTCAAAGCTCAAAGCGGCTGCCGAAGCAAAGATGTCCGGGGAAACATATCAGGCGTCCACACCAGACAAACTCCCCTCGGCCTATCTACCGCCGATCGTCATCGGGGCCGGCATGCTCGCCGCGGCATTCGGAGTCGGATCCATCATGTCGGGTGAGCCTAAAGTCTATGGGGCCTGCGCCTTTGGACTCGGTGTCTCCGCGGCTATTGTCCAGTGGTCCATCATCATCGCCACCTTAGCTATCGCAGCAATCATCATCGGGGCCATACTGGTTGCGTTCGGCGTGGACCTGTGACATCCACCATCGAGTCTCACCCCAACCGATCCGTTGCGACATGGTAGTGCGGGTCTTCGGAGACGTTCGCTTCGACCAGGTCGCCGGCTTTGCCTAATAGGGATTGGCACTCCTCGCTGAGGTGGGTCAGGTGGACGCGTTTGCCGAGTTTGCTGTACTTCTCGGCGATGAAGTTGATCGCCTCCAGGCCGGACTGGTCGTAGACCCGGGTGTAGTAGAAGTCGATCACCACGTCGTCGGGGTCGTCGCCCGCCTCGAAGAGCAGCTTGAACGAGTTGACGGACGCGAAGAACAGCGGGCCGTGGATCTGGTAGATCTTGCTGCCGTGCTCGTTGAGCTTGACGTCGGCGAACAGGTGCGTGGACTTCTTCCAGGCAAACACCAGCGCCGAAATCACCACGCCCAGGATCACCGCGCTCGCCAGGTCGTGCATGAAGACCGTGTACCCCGCGACGAACAGCATCACAAACACGTCCGACATCGGCACCTTGTGCCAGGTCTTGAGCGTGGTCCACTCGAACGTGCCGATCACCACCATGAACATCACGCCGACCAGCGCCGCCATCGGGATCAACTCGATCCACGGGCCGAGTACGAGGATAAACAGCAGCAGGAACACCGCCGCGGTCACGCCGGACAGCCGGCCCTTGCCGCCGGACTTCACGTTGATCAGCGATTGCCCGATCATCGCGCACCCGCCCATCCCGCCGAGCATGCCGCTTAGGATGTTCGCCGTGCCCTGGCCGATGCATTCCTTGTTGCCCCGGCCGCGCGTCTCGGTGATCTCGTCGATCAGGCTCAGCGTCATCAGCGATTCGATCAGCCCCACACCGCACAAGACCAAACTGAACGGCAAAATGATCCAAAGCGTCTTGAAGCTCCAATCCGGCGCAAGCCCCGCCGCCTGCAAATCCGCCCAGCCGTCTTCTAAGAAGAACGGTATCGGCAGCTCGCCCTTGAGCGTCGCCTGCTCCGGCCCAACCCCCGCGATCGCCTGAGCCACCTCCGCGTCATCCAGGTTCTCGATCTGCTCGGCCAGCGCGTCGTGCCCCAGCGCCGCCGACGCGCCCAGCTCAACGCCCGGCCCATCGAGCCCCGCCTCCTCGATCACCACCTTCGCTTCAGTCAGCCGCTGATCCGCACGCGCACGCGCCACTCCCACCACCGCCGCTGATCGGCTGCCATCGAGGAGCATGTCCTTCACCGTCAGCACGGGCTTCTCGCCCGTCGCCTTATCGACCAGCGAGCTGTTCAGCCCGATCGCGATCAACGTGACCGTCACGATCGCTACCAGTGTCGAGGGCAGCGCCCGCGTGAGCCTGGGCAACACAAAGATGATCGCCATGGTTAACGCCACCAGACCGACCATGATCGTCATGCGCGTCCCGGTCAGTGCCTGCATCGTCCCGTCATCGCCGAGCGTCTTGAAGCTGCCCAGTTGCGCCAGCCCGATGACGATGGCTAAGCCGTTGACGAACCCGAGCATCACCGGGTGCGGCACCATGCGGATGAGCTTACCCAGGTGTAATAGGCCGATGACGATCTGCAACACGCCGCAGAGGATCACCGCCGGGAACAGGTAGGCCACGCCGTGCATCGCGACCAGTCCGACGACGACCACGGCCATCGCGCCGGTCGCCCCGCTGATCATGCCCGGCCGCCCGCCGATCAAGGCGGTCACCAATCCCATCACACACGCCGACCACAGCCCGATCATCGGGTCCACTCCCGCGACAAACGCAAACGCCACCGCCTCCGGCACCAGCGCCAGCGCGACCGTCAGGCCCGACAGCACATCCGCCTTGATCGACGCCGGCTTACGCGACAGGATCGAGACCCAGGGCTTGTACTCCGATACCGCTTGAGCCACTTTGGCCGTGGTTTGAATCATATGTTTGGGTGTAGGGTTTGGGGTTTGGGGTTTGGGGTGTGGGGTATAAGGACTTCCAACGCCGGCTCTGAGCAAAGCGAAGGGCCGGGTCAGCAAGCGTGGCTGGTAATTGGTGTTCAGTGACTGTTGATTGGCGGTGTACTTCCGGGGCGGTCACCACAAGTGCAACATCTACGGCTGCAAAATGACCGAGTGGGAGGCGACACGGTAGCGGTCATCCCCCCGCCGGTCAATCATCGCGGCTTCTATCGTCGGCGATATCCGCCTATCACACGCACATCGTTAAATAAGACACATTCGTGTGGAACAACCGCTATCCTAGTGGCACCTAAGCGAAAGATACCTATGTACAAAGGCGAGAAGTTCAACAGCATCACACACGTCGTCGGCGCGGGCCTGGCGATCCTCGGGCTTGTCGTACTCGTCGTCCTGGCCGCGTGGCACGGCGACGCCTGGCAGGTCGTCAGCTTCAGCATCTACGGCGGCTCGCTCGTGCTGCTGTATTCAAGCAGCGCCCTGTACCACAGCTTCCGCGGCCGCGCGAAGGCTGTCTTCCGCAAACTCGATCACGGCTCGATCTACATCCTGATCGCGGGCACCTACACACCCATCACCCTCATCACGCTGCGCACCGCCAGCCCGGGATGGGGGTGGGCGATCTTCGGGATCGTGTGGGGGCTCGCCGTGATCGGCGTGGTGACCGACGCGCTGCCCACCCGGGGCCGACGCATCCTGCCGATCGTCCTGTACCTCATGATGGGCTGGCTGATCATGGCCGCGGTCGTCCCGCTTTGGGAGGCGCTACCGATCGGCGGCTTCGCCTGGCTCCTCGCCGGCGGCCTGGCCTACACCCTCGGCGGCACGTTCTACGTCTTCGATTCCAAAGTCAAACACTTCCACGGCATCTGGCACCTCTTCGTCCTCGCCGGCAGCGTGTGCCACTACCTGGTGATGCTGCTGTATGTGTTGTAGGGGCGGCTGGGGATGGGTGTCAGAGCGTGTTCGATGCAATCGCAACGTTTCAGGGTGCCACACTTTGTCCCGAATGGCAACGTGTGGCCACGCGATGCACACTTTGCTGCCGCGTAGTCGAAGTGTGTCACCCGGCTCAGTACGCTTCATCAGCCGATACGGACCATCGCGGCGACTGGTCATCATGGAATTGCTGAATGCAATCGGCCATCGGCTGCTTGAATCGGATGAGGTAGTAGTTCGGCTCATAGATGTCTCGACTGAGACGCTTCATGAACGTAACCCGGATGCCCGCGGGCCCGATCTTGTCGTTCCACGCCACCTCGCCTCGGTTCGTTTCCAGACGGATCCTGCACTGGGTACCCACGTGAGCCATATCGAATAAAGGCTCCGCATCGTGCAGCATCTGCTGAAACTGCGCGACGCTGTCCGGGTCATCACACGCCATCAGCACCGTGCCGTCAAAGGCGTCTGCGATGGTGATGGATTCCACCAAAAGATCGGCCTCGGGATTCCCTAAGACGCCCTTCAAGGCATCCGTCTCAAAGCTGGGTTCGGTCAACCGATAGAACGTGGCGCTGACGATAAAGTACATGATCGGACAAGACATGAACACCAGGATCGCGATCAACGACGTGTATGTCAGTTTGCTAGGCATCGCCATCCCGTTTCAAAGGTTGTCTGAACCTCACTATCAAGCATTAAAACGGTTCTCCATCCCCACGGGTTCGCCGTTATCACGGGTCCACGCTAGCAAAGTGGACGTCACAGTACATGGTTGATGTAGAATGGGTTCATGTCCCATCGCCATACTCTCATACTACTGATCACGGTTGCCGCACAGCTTGTCGGCTGCACATCGGCTCACCAACAGGGTACACATCAACCGTCGCATGTGTGGGTTCAAATGGTCAATGCATCCGACCTCATGCCGCTGGGGGAATCCGAGCGGGCCGTGACGGTGACGGACCGGGGCGCCGAGCGCTCGGCGGTCGATCGGATCGAGCGGGTACCCGGCGAAGAGCAGATCATCTATCGGCGGGTGGTGGACGGGTTCTGCCTCGTGGACCTGGTAAAGCAGGAAGACGGTTCGGTGGCGGTCGTGCGAGAGGTGGAACTTGGTGAAGCGCGGCGTGTGACGTACGACCCCCCGCTGCTGATGGTGCCAGCGGTGCTGCATTCGGGCGAGACGGTGGAGGCGACCAGCCACGCACGTGTTTATGACCACGAGAGCGGCACCCTCCAGGCCGAGGGCGAGGTCACCGCGACGTATAGGCTGCTAGATGAAACCGACGAGCAGGCCGGGCTAAATGTTGATGTCACGATCCAGACCGATCGTCGGTACCGCCTGCCGCTGACGATCGTAGACATGCGGCTGACCACGACCTACGCCCCAGGCGAAGGCCCCATCGCCGGCCGGGTCGTCCGCACGGTCAAGCTGCTGGGCCTGATCCCGCTGGTTCATGAGCAGGCGATCCATTCAGCAGAATAACGGGCAACCGATCACCACACGCGTTCACGTCACACGGCAACGGTTGCTATCGGACCTGAAGTTGCCGCCAGCCATTAAGTCCGTCACAGATTCACACGATAATAAGTATTGAGACCCAAGATGTGTCCCGGAGTCCCAGGATGGCAAATCCCGTGCGATTAATCTGCCCCAATCTCAAGTGCCGTAAGATCCTGTCGGTGCCGGAGTCCGCGCGCGGGAAGAAGGTCCGCTGCCGTGGCTGTGGGATGCGTGTGCAGATCCCCGAGAAACCAGCCGCCCCCGCCGCATCCGCGCCCCCGCCGCCCGAAGAAGAGGCGGCATAGGTTGGTGGTTGGTGACTGGTGATTGGTGGTTGGCGATTAGCCAGACACTTAACTGGCACATCACAACACAAAAACGAACAACGCCCGCGCGATCATGCGTGGGCGTTTGTCATTGATGATCCGAATATCGATTACTGACTAGAGCTCTTAGCATGATTACCTACTGCCTCTGTATGCCATCCCCGCGAAGGGGCTTTATGCAACCCCCTGCCTGATAACATGGTCGCGGGCCAGGCGGATCAGGATTTTGGCGGTGACGTAAGGCTCGACACGGCGGCCACGCACCCACGGCGGCAGGTGGGTCAGGCCGCCGCCGAAGTTGCAGAGGTTGGCGAAGCGCGTCTCGACGCGGCGACGGGTGCTAAGCAGTTGGCGGATGAACGGTGAAGGCGCACGCATCCGCTGGATCATGGCCACGCGGTGCTCGCTGTGCACGCGTGACTGGCCCAGCCCCTTGGCGTGGCGGAAGCGGCGCGGCGTCACCAGGACGCGCCCGGCCCCGGCGGCCTGGTCGTACAACGGGTTGGTCTCGTAGTTGGCGTCGGCCAGCAGGTAGCCCTCGCCCAGTTGTTCTTGTTCGATCATCTGCTTGGCGGCGATGCGTTCGTCGACGTTCATCGGCGCGACACGGTAGGCGACGGGGCGGTTATTCTCGGCATAAATCGCGTGGAGTTTGTAGCCCTTCTGGAACCCGCCGGCGCCACGGCCGATCGTCGCGCGGCGGTCGACGCTGTGCTTGGCGACGGCCAACGGCTTGCCGTCGATACGCAGGGTCAGGGCTTGTTGCGTTGGGGGTTCGAGCCGATCCATCAGTTGATCGAGTGCCCGACGGGTTTCGGGCCGGGCCAGACGCCGGCTCATGGTCGACTGATCCGGCAACGCCGCCGGCGGCTTGACGCCGACCCAGTGGCGACGGTCACACGCCCAATACACCGGCCGGTCGTGCAGCACCGCCCAGAGGTAGACGCGGAGGATGCGTGCGGTGGGATGCACAAACCGCCGGCGTCGGACGAGGGTTGACATGACGGTGAGTTGGGCCGTTAAGATGTTCCACAGTTCGCGTTCCATGCTGGTGACTCCTTCTCGGTAAGGTCGAGTAAGTGGTCCACCAGTATGGGCGCGAACGCTTGTTAGCGCCAGCGGTTAGGTGAAATGGCGCATAAAGCCCGAAGGCGGGGACCCATGCCTTTGGATTGCTAAGAAGACTGGATTCCCGCCTGCGCGGGAATGACGGGAAGTAATCACACAATGTGCTCTAGCCACTAACCACCAGTCACCAACCACCAAAACCTACCCCTTGCCGTCCGTGTCCGGCAGCTCCATCTCGGCTAGCCGATCCAGCGCCGCGATCGGGTCTTCGCCGTTATCCAGATCGATCGGCGGGCCCGGCTCGCTATCCAGCTCGCCCAGGTCGTCGGCAATCGTGTCGCCGATCCCGCTGTCCGTCGGCGCGTCCGGCACTTCCATCAGGTCGGCAGGCAGGACCAGCGAACTGCCCTGCATATCGCCCGGCGACTCAACCAGCGATCGCACCGGCTTGATCCCTTCCGGCTTCCCATCAATCACGACCGTGAACACCACCGGCCCAACGACCAACTCGTCCCCGGCGGCAAGCACCGCCTCGGTCACGCGGATATTATTGTGGTACGTCCCGTTGCTCGACCCGACGTCACGCACCAGCACCTTGCCGGATTCGACGCGGACCTCGCAGTGCTGACGGGAGACGCTGGATAGCGGGATACGCAGGTCACATGTGTTCTTCCGCCCGATCACAAAGCCCTCGGGTTTGATTGGGAACTCACGACGGGTGCTGTCGGATTTGAACATGACCAGCGTTACTTGCATCAAACAGCCTCGCTTTCGCGACCCACACGAATTGGCCCCGGATTAACGTAACTCTCTACCTTGCAAGAGTGTAACCACACCAAACGCCCGATTCAACCCCCCCCAGGCGGCCCCGACTCGCCCCCTGCGGCCATCCATGCATTATACCTGCACTTACCCTTTTGCTTCCACAAATGTCACTATTGCGACTTTTTCAGCATCGTTGAACCAACCGGCAAAACAAGCCGGCAGGACGCCTTTACCGACGCCCTGATCGCTGAATTGATCGCCCAGGCCGGGCAATACCCCCTTCGCCCCAGCACCATCTTCGTCGGCGGCGGCACCCCCACGCTGCTTAGGCCGGACCTCTGGCAGCGACTGCTGGATGCCATGAAGCAAACCGGTGCGCTCGACAGCGTCACCGAGTTCACCGTCGAAGCCAACCCCGAAACCGTCACCCCCGAATTGATGCGCATCCTCGCCGAAGGCGGGGTCAACCGCCTGTCCATGGGGGCCCAGTCGTTCAACCCCCGGGAGCTCAAGACTCTCGAACGCTGGCACGACCCCGACACCGTCCCCAAGGCCATGGTCATGGCACGCGACGCCGGCATCACCAACCTCAACCTCGACCTCATCTTCGCCATCCCCGACCAAACACTGGATGCACTCGACCACGACCTAATCGCCGCCGTCGCGCTTGAGCCCACCCACCTCTCCTGCTACAGCCTGATCTTCGAGCCCAACACCCCGCTGACCCAAAAGCTCAAGCTCGGCCGGATCAGCCAGGTCGGCGAAGATCTCGAACGCGACATGTACGACCACGTCATGACCCGCCTCGACGCCGCCGGCTACGAGCACTACGAGATCAGCAATTGGGCCTATCAGGGAACAGGGAACAGGGATCAGGGATCAGGACAGAAGTTATCTGATAACACGCACGACAAAGTTCGGGCTTCATCCCCTGCCCCCCGATCCCCGACCCCTGAACCCCGTACCCTCTTGTGCCAGCACAACCTCATCTACTGGCAGAACAAGAACTGGCTAGGCCTCGGCCCCAGCGCCGCCAGCCACGTCGACGGTAAACGCTGGAAGAACCAGCCCCACCTCGGCAACTACATCGCCGAATCCCCCAAGCCCCCCACGATGGACCACGAACAGCTCCCTCCCCGTCGGCAGATCGGCGAACAGATTATGCTCGGCCTGCGCCTGCGTGAGGGCCTGACACACGACTGGATAGACAACCACCTCCCCGCCGACGACCCCCGTCATCAGGCGATCGACGAACTGATCACCATCGACATGCTCGAGCGCACTGACACCCACCTGCGCCTGACCCGCCAGGGCCTGTTCCTCGCAGATTCCGTCATCGCCAAACTGCTCTAAATGAATCACCCATCTACACGTTTAGCGGGCGATCGCAGATCGCAGCGACTTAGCGCATAGGTTCACGAATCACTGCCAAGGCAACCAGCCCTGCGACCGCGCATAGCCCGCCGCCATCCAGCCGAGCGCCAGCCCGACGATCGCCGCGATGATCCGGATTTGCCTGCGCGTCAGTTTCATGAGTGTTGTGCTTCACAATGCATGCGAGCCGCGTCGTGCCGACGCGGTCTGCCCAGACACACGGCGGCTCGCTTCACCTGGTGCCTCACCTGTTCTTATTCTTCCGCGCCCGCGCCTCGGCAGCCCGACGTTGACGGCGCGTCAGGCGCTGACCGCCCTCGCCGTCGCCGGCCTGGTCCGCCGCCTGCTGGTCCGCACGCTGCTGGGCCGTCCCCGCGCCGGCCGCCTGCGCCGCCGCCCCAGCACCCACCGGCTGACGGGCGCCGTCGTGCCTGGCCTGCTGGTTCTGGTACACGTTGCGCGACTGCGCGTTCGCGGTCAGCCTCGCGCGGAAGATCAACTCGGTCACACGGTCGCGCACCGCACGCTGCATCTCGCCGAACTGACGCGAACCCTCGCGCTTGTACTCGATCCGCGGGTCCTTCTCCGCAAAACCGCGGAGCCCGATCGCGTCCTTCACCTGGTCCATCGAATACAGGTGGTCCTTCCACGCCATGTCTAAAATCTGCAAGAGCACGAACCGCTCAAGCTGTGTCAATTCAGCACGCAAGACCTCTCGACCCTTCTGCTCCATCAGCGCCGCCACGTCCTCAGCCTCGGCGAACTCGCTGGCTTCCATCTCGATACCGAACCGCTCTTTCATCCACGCGGCCTGGCCCTCGGGATCGCCCGAATGCGTCTGCGCCTTCTGCTGACACTGCTCGGTCAGCTTCCCGCCGTGCATCCACAGCTCCGCCTCGTCGGTCAGCTCCTTGGCCATGTCCGGCCCGCTCTTCTTGACGACCTCCTCCGGGTCCCAATTCAGCTGATACCGCTGATTCGCCCAGGCGCACAGCTGCTGCGACGCCACCGCCGGGTCCTGCTGCGCCCCCTGGAACACCATGTCGAGCACGAACTCCACCGGGTACGTCACCTCACGACGCTTATACGCCTCGCGCGCCTGGTTAAGGATCTGTTCAGCCGCGTCTTCCGTCTCCAGCTTCGCCAGCTCCTCGGGCACCAGCTCGATCCCGAACTTGTTGCGTGCCCAGTTGGCGAGATCGCGCTGGCCGTAGTGCGGCACGACGAACTTCTCCAGGCCGCTCAGGTCCTTCTTCTCCGCCTGCTGAAGCGCCGACTCGGTCAGCTCTTCCTTCACATCGTCCACGTTCATGCTGCGCAGCCGGTTGGTCTTCAGGTCTACACCGTAGCTGCTCATCGCCCAGCTGCTCAGGCCCTTGAGGTCCCAATCGTCGCTGGGGATGTCGTTGGACATGTACTCGCCCATCGTCACGTCGATCGTCTGGCGGATCTCGTAGAACAGCGACTTCTGCACGCTCTCGGTCAGCTCGTGCAGGTCGTCCAGCCGGATCCGTGACGAATCGGCGCTGATGTCCAGCGTCTGTCGGCACCACTCCACAACCTGCAGCGCCACGTACTCCTTATCCAGGTACTGACCGATCGCGTCTTCCACCGCATCGGCGATGTACTCGAAGATCAATTCAGCGACCTGCTTGCCCTCCAGCACATCCTGGCGGACGGTGTAGAAGTAGTTACGCTGGTGCTCCATCACCTCGTCGTACTCGAGCAGGTTTTTGCGGATCTCGTAGTTGCGTTCCTCGACCTTGCGCTGGGCCCGTTCGACGCTGCGGGTCACCCAGCGGTGCTCGATCGCGTCGCCCTCTTTCATGCCCAGCTTCGATAGCGCCGTCATCGTGGTCTTGCCGGCGAACATCGCCATCAGGTCGTCTTCCAGGCTGATGAAAAACCGGCTCGAGCCCTTGTCGCCCTGCCGGCCCGATCGGCCGCGCAGCTGGTTGTCGATACGACGCGACTCGTGGCGCTCCGTGCCGATGATGTGCAGGCCGCCCATGTCCTCGGTGTTGTGATAGATCTTCATCCGGTGCCGTTGATACTCCGGCAGCGTGTCCAGAACCTCCTGGCACTGCTCCACCGTCATCTTCTCCGCCTTCTTCTGGTCGTAGTAGGCGTCCTGCTGCACCCACAGCCGGAACAGCGTCAGCTTCACCTCGTCCAGGCTCATCGCCTCGACGTCCTTGGCCTTGAGCTTCAGCTCGGTCTGCAAACGATGACGGTACGACAGTTCGATCAATTCATCGTCGCTCATCTCGGCTTTGGCATTCGATGAGATCACGTTGCGCTGCTGCCAGTGACGAACCAGCTCCGCCCGGTCGATCGCGCGGAGCTTGATGTCCGTGCCGCGGCCGGCCATGTTGGTCGCGATCATTACCGCGCCAAGCTCGCCGGCATTCAAAACGATGTTCGACTCACGCTCGACCTGGTCCACCTTCGCGTTGAGCACCTCGTGCTTGATCCCGTGACGCTTGGCGAGCATCTGCGAGAGCATCTCGCTCCGCTCGACACTCGTCGTGCCAACCAGCACGGGCCGGCCCAGGTCGTGGATCCGCTTGATCTCGTCGGTGATCGCGTTCCACTTGTCCTTGCTCGACAGGAAGATCAGGTCGTCCCGGTCGAACCGGACCACCGGCACGTTCGTCGGGATACACACGACGTCCAGCTTGTAGATCTCCATGAACTCGGTCGCCTCGGTGATGGCCGTACCCGTCATGCCGCCGAGCCGCTTGTACATCTTGAAGTAGTTCTGCAGCGTGACGGTCGCCATCGTCTGCGTTTCCTGCTTGATCTTGACCTTCTCCTTGGCCTCGACCGCCTGGTGCAAGCCGTCGGACCACTGCCGGCCGATCATCAAACGCCCCGTGAACTCATCGACGATCACCACGTCGCCGTTGCGCACGACGTAGTCCTTGTCCTTCTGATACACGGCATGCGCCCGGATGGCGTTCTCCAGCAGGTGCGGGAAGTCCATGTTGTTGCCGACGTAGAACGAGCCGATGTTCGCCTTCTTCTGCGCCTCGGCGATGCCCTCGTGGGTCAGGTGCGCCGCCTTGCGCTCCATCTCGACCTCGTAATACTGCGTGTGCTTGTCACGCTCATCCTCGAGCGCGGGCAGTTGCTCCAGCGTCTGCTTCATCTCCTCACGCATCTGGTTGGCCTTGGCCTTGTCACGCGTGTTGCGGATGTCGCCCTCCAGGCCCTTGATCTTCATCTCCGCCGCTTCGACCTTCTTATTATGCGCATCCCACTCACGCTGCTTCTGCATCAGGTGCGCCGCCACGCCGTCGGCCAGGCCGTACTGCGGCGCATTGTCGTGCGCCGGGCCTGAGATGATCAGCGGCGTCCGCGCCTCGTCAACGAGGATCGAGTCCACCTCGTCGATGATGCAGAAGTCGCGCCGCTTCTGCAGCTGCTCGGCCGTCGACAGCTTCATGTTGTCGCGCAGGTAGTCGAAGCCAAACTCGCTGTTCGTGCCGTACAACACGTCGCACCCGTACGCCTCGGCCTTGAGCTCCGGCGGCTGGGTGTGCATCGGGTGGATCGCCCCGACGTTCAGCCCCAGGTGGAAGTAGAACGGGAACACCCAGTCGCGGTCACGCTGGACCAGGTAGTCGTTGACCGTGATCACCGAGCACTGAAGCTGCTCGATGCAGGCGACGTAGCACGCCAGCGGCGCGACGATCGTCTTGCCCTCGCCGGTCTTCATCTCGGCGATCTTGCCCTCGCCCAGCACCATGCCGCCGATCAGCTGCACGTCGAACGGCCGGGCGCGGAACGGCGGGCGGCTGGTCGGCTGCCACTCACGCACCGCTTCATAGAGCGCCAACGGGATATCCACCTGCATCCATCCCGGCGCGGGCTCGCCGCCCTTCACCGCCACCTGCTTGATCGCCTCGGCCTCGGCCTTCACACGCTGGTACTCGCCCTGCATGTCGCCCGGCAACACCGACGGATCAAACCCGGCCTCGGGGTTGAAGATATTGCGGATGCCGACCGCGCGGTCCATCACCTCACGGGCGACGGCCATGATCTCGGTCTGCAGCGAATCGATCGACTCGCCGTCCTTGAAACGCTGGCGGAACTCGGCCGTCTTGGCCTTCAGCTGGGCGTCGGACATCTTGCTGACCTCCGGCTCCAGCGCGTTGATCTGAACCACCCGGCGGGTGTACCGCTTGAGCAGACGGTCATTACGCGAGCCAAAGACTTTGACAAAAGGCTTACTGATATGTTGGACTACCATGATGGTTCTCTGTTTTCGTTATTCGGGGAATCCGGGGTTCGGGTATCGGCGTTTGGTGATGCCCAATGTTCGCTCCGCGAGCCGCGTCGTGTCGACGCGGTCCGCCGTGATACACGACGGCTCGCAATGTGTTAACCACCAAGACGAACATTGCACATCACATGTGCTTGCACATAAGAACAGTTTGGGATGTAGAAAACTTAGCCGCGTCGATCAGAACGATGTCGCGGGCGGGGGGAGGTTCAGCAGGTGTTCGCCGATCGGCGGACGTGCGTCGCACCGGGGGATGTTGTCGTATGGCCGAAGAGCCGTCGGCTTGTCTTCGCCCTGCCACACGTCGGCGTCACGGCCGAGATGCACCGCCTGATGGGCAGGCACCCGGCAGAGCTTGCGGGCCGCTTCGTTGAGATTCGACAATAGCGCCGCGACCGACTCGCGCTCAGACGCCGTGGTCGCGTGCCGGCTGAGGCTCTGGGCCACCACCGCCGCCGACGCCCCATCGGACATCGCGCCGATGCACAGCAACACCGACAGCGCCAGGGTCAGTCCCGATAGACCACCCTGCCCGCCGCTCGGCCCGCCCGCCTGGCCGATAACTTGCTGTGATTCGTGTTGCTTCACAGTCCTACTATTATCGTCAACCAAACGCCCGCGGGCAACTACCGGCAACCCACGAAGACAGAGAAAGCTGGTTATGGGCCCCGGGGAGGCTATAGCCGAAGCCGTTCGAGGCTCTTCGGGCCGTCGTAACGCCTCAGCCTGCGGTACTTCAGCCCCCAATCCTCGACGGCCTCATTGTGCCTGACGTCGTCCACACTCACGGTCCCAAGCCGCCACGCCGAGACGCTAGAGTCCGCGAACAGCCCCACGTCCACCGCCCCGATCGTGTGCCGGTTCATCAGGCCATGCGTCGGCACCAGGCCCTGCATGGTCGCCAGGCCCAAGGTGTCCGCGCCGGCCATCACCCGGCTGTTCGCCATCTGCGCCGCTCGGATCGTCTGGATCGATGACGCACCATTGACGCGCGTCCGCCTCATCGCACGACCAACCTCCAACCGCTCCATGCTTAAGACCGCCTCGGCGTCCGTGAATGTCAGCGTGCTGCGCAGCAGATCACGCCGGATCTGGATGGACTCGGCACTCGGCGTGACAAGCTGCATCCCGTCGGCTTTGATCGCTTTGACCTGCTTGATCGGCGAATCGACTTCGATCTTGCCGGATAGCGACTTGGCTGCGATCTTCACCCCGGTCGTGAGGTTGGGGTTCTGCATCATCAGCCCGCCAAGCTTCCCGATGTTCATCGACTTGATCAGGCCACGCCCGAGCATCTGGATCGAATCAAAATTGACTTGTGGCGCAATCAGCTGCCCCAGCGGGACCGTGCCGGTTAGCGAATCGATCGATGGCGTTACCGCCCTCTGGCCGTCCTCCGGCTTACCTGTCACATCGATCTTCAGCCGGCTACGGCCGCTGGTCCCGGTCAGTTTGATGTCACGGATAGTCGCATCGCCCAGCACGTCGATCGCGTTGCCCAGGTCATAAGCGCGCCTGCCATCGATATCAAGGATCACCTCGGCCGACCCGCGCCCCGCAACCGAGACCTCCACCAGCCGCCCGTCAGAAGCCTGACGGAAACGCAGCGGCTTGTCCGCCGTCACCGTCACGGCTTGGCCGGATTCGAAGAACTCATGGTAGGCATTACTGCTGCCGTTTCGCTTTACCGTGACCGCAACAACCCGACCGTCTTCAGGCAGCTTTTCGCCGGGCGCAAGTTCGACCTGAATCCTGTAGCCATCCGATCCATCGCTGTCGTAGCCCAGCAGGTCATCCAACTCCCCATCGGCGTCTTTGTCTAAAAAGAACAGCACACGATCGATCGTGGGGATATCCGTTGAGTTCACATGCGCCGTGATTTCGATCGGCTTGTCGTGAATCAACAGGTCATGTCCGAAGTCGAGCCCAAAGACGGTCGGCGGGACGGCGACGGGGGGCAGCGGGGTGCCGGCATTCCAGTTTCTCAGGATGATGTCAAGGTCATGCAGACCCACATACCCATCGCCTCCCAGATTGAAGCCGTAACCGGGCTCAACCCCGCCGTAGGGTGTCGTTGGGTCCCAATTCGAGAGCACATTCTTGTATTCATCCGCCGTCAGATTCGTCGGCTTACCTGAAGCCCCAAACACCACCGGCTCATCCGTCGATACAGCCGACATCCCGTGGCCAAAACTACCCAGGCCATCGCTATCTATGCCGTAACGGTAGTAGACCGGCCTCATCAACAAGTGACTGGAAAAGTCGGCCAACGCGTCGGGCAGGTCCAGCCCGATCGAAAAAACGTTGTCGGACTGTGGCTTCAAACGCCGGCCGATTGTCTGCGCGCCCAGATACAGGTCCTCGCTATCTAACTGACGATCAGAAGAGGCATAAAACTTCAATACAAGCGTCTTGCCCCGATAGCTGTCGGCCCCGTCGTTGGTCAGGATGACCGGAACCTGTACACGTGTACCGGTCTGAAATGCATCTTCCATCCATAGACCATTGAAGACGTACCCCAACTCGGGCTCGTTATCAATGACCGTAAACGATAACCCGTCTACGCCTTCGGCCGTAGTGAGTTCGACCGTATGCACATCCGAGCCCGGCAATGAAGGCAGGTGATAGTATTCCGTGTCCAACCGGATCGTGTGTACGCCTTCGCTCAATCCGCTTATCACAAACAAGCCATCCGAATCGGTTACCGCCGACGCCTCACCGGGATTCAGTACGCCGTCACCGTTGACGTCATCGAAAACAGTCGCCCACTCGCTGGCATGTTCCTCAGGATCCCAAAGCCCGTCACGGTCTGAATCAATGAACACGCGCCCGGCAACCTCCCCGGCGGCACGGGGGTGGACCACATCGGGCAGGTAGAACCGGTAGTCTTCACCGATGTTCGAGTCTGTTGTATGAGTCCAGTCAGGCAGGTCGCCTGCGATCCCGCTGCCCGACAGCAACAGCCTCGGCTCCAGCGTCTCCATCTGCGGGGCCGACGCATGGCCGCCTCGCCGGTCGCGCCGTTCGGCTTCCGCTTGCTCACCGCATTGTTTCTTCGTCCGGAATCTCGGCCACCACATACCTTGCCCCCTAAGGCCTGACCCACGACCTTGCACATCGCAAACGTCGCAGTAGATCAATAAAAGATAATCACGAAACAGAACTTACTCTACCACCATGTCCTTTGACACTCAAGTACTTATCCGGAACAGATTAACATTCATTGTGCTTATCGGACACACGCCACGCCGCCGCCCAAGCCCCCCGCCGGTTGGCCCCGGGCCTGACCAGCGATATCATCGCCGGACCAAAACAATCATCACCACACACCCAAACCACCCTCCCGCCCGGAATCCTCATGAATATCCACGAATACCAGTCCCGCGACCTGCTCGAGAAGTTTGGCGTCCCCGTCCCGGCGGGGATCGTCGTCGATTCCGCCCAAGGCGCGGGCGAGGCCTTTGACGAACTCGCCAATAAGCACGGCTCGACACTCGCCGTCGTCAAGGCACAGGTCCACGCAGGCGGTCGCGGCAAGGGCGGCGGGGTCAAGCTCGTCAAGAGCGCCGCCGAAGCACGCGAGGCCGCCGAGGCGATTCTGAGTAAGCCACTGATCACCCCGCAGACCACCGCCGAGGGCGTCACCGTCCACAAGCTGCTGATCGCCGCCGGCGTCGACATCGAGAAAGAGTACTACCTCGCCATCGCCGTAGACCGAGCCGCGGGCAATCCCGTACTCATCGCCTCGACCGAAGGCGGCATGGACATCGAAGCTGTTGCCCACGACACCCCCGACAAGATCCTCCGCGAACCGATCGACCCCGTCGCCGGCCTGCTCGGCTACCAGGCGCGCAAGATCGCGTTCCTCTTAGGCTTCAAAGGCAAGGCCGTCGGCCAGGCCGCGAAGATCATGACCAAGCTCGTCAAGCTCTTCCTCAATACCGACGCCAGCCTCGCCGAGATCAACCCGCTGATCCTCACGCCGGCCGATGAAGAAAACCCCGACGGCCAGGTCCTCGCCATCGACGCCAAGATCAACTTCGACGACAACGCGCTGTTCCGCCACGACGACATCGCCGCGCTCGCCGACCCGAACGAGGAAGACGCCGACGAAGCCCACGCCAACAAGTTCGGCCTGACCTACATCAAGCTCGACGGCAACATCGGCTGCCTGGTCAACGGCGCCGGCCTCGCCATGGCGACCATGGACATCATCAAGCTCCACGGCCAGGAGCCCGCCAACTTCCTCGACGTCGGCGGCTCGGCTTCCGAAGAGGCCGTCACCGAGGCCTTCCGCATCATCCTCGCCGACCAGAACGTCAAGGGCGTGCTGGTCAACATCTTCGGCGGGATCGCCAAGTGCGACACCATCGCCAACGCCATCGTCACCGCCGCCAAAGAGGTAGGCTTCAAGGTCCCCCTGGTCGTCCGCCTCGAAGGCACCAACGTCGAGCCCGCCCGCATAATCCTCGAAGCCGCCAAGGCCGACATCCCCACCATGATCGTCGGCAGCGACCTCACCGACGCCGCGGAGAAAATCACACAAGCCGTGGCATAGTTCACTCACCCCGCGAGCCGCGTCGTGCCGACGCGTCCGCCGTGACACACGGCGGCTCGCTAAATACAAAAGACTCATACCCATGAAAATCGAACCCTTCCTTGCCGAACTCAACCGCATGCGTCAGGACCTCGACGAGGACCCCACCGACATCGAATGGCTGACCCTGCACCACGCCTTCTGCTTCCTCAGCTACAAGATGGCCGACTTCCAGAAGTACATCGACGAAGCCGAAAAATCCGGCGCGTTCAACGAATACAAAGAAGATCTCGGAGAAAACTAACTTCCAGGAGCAACCGATGTATCGTCTCGCCTCACTTACCGTCCTGATCCTCATCCACACGTTCACCGTCAGTGCGTTAGGCCAAGATAACCAAGCCCCCACGCTGACAAGAGAGCAGGTCATCCAAGCCTCCAGGCAACCGTTGGTCACCATGCACGAGCCCCCTCTGGGTTTTATCGTTGCCAAACAACCGCTCATCCTCGAGGGGGAGTTGATAGGCTTCCAGGTACAGGTCCTCTCAGAAGAAGCCGTAGACAAAGTGGCTGTGAATGTCGAATTACGCGACCTCAGTGAACACCCCCACCGCGTCGCCGCCACCAAGGCCTATGTCAACGCCACGGTCGATGAATTGAAGAGCCACGGCTTCACGCCCCAGCCCCTCGACTCGCCGCCCGACGTCGAAAGCCACAACTTTGACACGCCGTTTGTCATCGATATCAAGCTGGTGGATGAAGCAGGCATTACCTTGTTGATCCGCAAGCGCATCTTCTTCACCGACAAGGGCTACAACATGACCATCATCAGCAGTAAAGAGCAGGGCCTTGAGCAACTGGACGACTGGGCCAAGTCGATTAAGCCTGCCAATCCGCAGCCGGATAATGAGCCACAAGCCCAACCCGATCCCTGAACCGCTTGCGTCACTCCGGCGCAACACCGCTTCTTAGAGCACCTTCGAAACATGATCCTTCGTAATTAATCACCCCTCACCCCCCAACACGCTCTGACGGCTCAGCGGAAAAAACAAGTCGTCAACACCATGCAACTCAACACACCCGCCCGGACCTTCACCCGTCTCGTGTCCGCTATCCTATTGACACTCTTCTCGAGCTCGCCCGCCATGGCAGAAGACAACCTGATCAAGCAACTCTTCACCGACCACCCCGACAAGTTCGGCGAAGTCGCCAACAACCCCGAACAGTACAAGCTCCAGGTCCTGCTCACCGTCATCGATGACACCGACCCCGACGCCCCTGCCATCACTCGCCACGGCTACCGACTGGGCGCCGAATATTTTTATCCCGCCAGCAGCATCAAGACCTACGCCGCCGCCGCTGCGCTGATCGAACTGCAGGCCCTACGAAGTGAGTTCGACCTTGAGATCACGCCCGACACACCGATCGTCATCCACCCACTATTTGACGACGAGGTCTTGCAGGACAAAGACCCAACCAATATCGATTCCGGCAAGATGACGATCAGACACGAGATCCGTAAAACCCTGCTCGTCTCCAGCAACTCGGCGTACAACCACCTCTACGAGTTCGTAGGCCATCACAGATTCCACGACATACTCACCGCGGCCGGGCTGACCGATACACGTCTGAATCACAGGCTCTCCGAGTTCCGCTCCCCTGAAGACAACCTCAAGACCCCAAGGTTCGACCTGATTGTCGATGACACCACCACCCTGACTCAACATGAGCTCACAAGCACACTCGTCACCGATAATGCAGGCAAGACCGGCCTGCTCCTCGGCAAAGCCCACTACGCCGGCGGCAAACTCATCAATGAACCGCTGGACTTCACCCACAAGAATCACAGCTCACTCACCGACCTGCAAAACTTCCTCATCCACATCACCCGCCCCGATGTTGCCGCAGCAGCCTTCCCCAACGCCGAACTCCCGCTGACCGACGCCGACCGCGACATCCTGCTCAGCGCTCTGAGCCAGCACCCCTACGAATCCGAGAATCCCGTCTACACCGAAAAAGACCTGCCCGAGGCGCACGGCTTCCCCTTCTACCAGTACGGCCTGGAACGCCTCTACCCCCGCGAAGACCTCCTGCTCTACGCCAAGGCCGGCCTGGCCTACGGCTTCACCATCGAGAACGCCGCCGTCATCCACAAACCCACCGGCCGAACCTTCTACCTCACCGCAGTCCTGTACACGAACTCAAACCAAACCCTCAACGACGACACCTACGACTACGAACACGCCGACCAATTCCTCATCGACCTCGCCGAAGCGGTAGCACGGGAATTGTGGGAGTAAGAACCGCGCTCATATGTGCGTGGTACTATGTAAGCCCTGTGATAGATACATCATCGCATCACGCCCGGGAGTGCAGACCATGCGAGCAACGATCATTTTCATCGGCGCAATGTTAATACTGTGGGGCTGCGTTTGCCTGATCGGCAACATCCACACACGGTCCGATTCATCCCTACAGCCACTTGGGTCTATCCTTTATGACCTGAAAGACGATCTCGCAGAAGAACATTACACAGCACTTGACACTGCCTACGACCAGGCACGGCAAAAAGAATGGGCGGATTATTATCAGGCCAAGGACGAGATTAAGCTCGCCTATATCACACTCGCACTTACAGGATTGTTCTTATGCGCTCTGGGGATCGGGTCCGGAGGCAAGGCGGATAGCGCGCACAAACCTGACGACTTCGCTGAAGAAATAATTGAAAGCGACAGCTAGGCCTATCATCTTCACAGCGCATCGCTTACGTCCGAGCTCGGAGACCATCCGACCGCCATTCTGCGCACAAACCCGTCCAATCCCACATTAGTAGACAACCTACGACGGCACGGCCCGACTTGTATTGAGCATCCGCTGATTAAAAGGACCAGGACTCACGGGCTGCCCCCAAGCCGCGAGCTGCGTAGCTGCCGCGGGTCCGGAACGGTGAAGATGAAACATCTCACCACTTCCGGGGGGGACTTGCAAGCACCGTGCCCCGCGCGCTACGGAACAACGGCACACAGGCCCGACCTGGTCCCGCTGACCCTGTGGCCGCCGAAACGCCCGGAACATCGTGGGTTATATGAATTGATGATTTAGGATTTAGGATTGATGATGTCGCAAGCGGTAATTAAACCAAACAGACAAGCATAAACCCTAGTGAAACACACATCATAAATCACAAATCTGAAATCATAAATTAAAAACGCCCACGCTTTCGCATGGGCGCTTCAATTCTTTCTGCTCCGCCCCGGTGCCGTTCAAGCATCGGGGGCGATGAAGACGTATATCACATTTCAACCGGGTCAAGCCACGGCATCATCGCACGCAGCTTCTTGCCGACCACTTCGATCGGATGGTTCTTATCCTTGGCACGTGCTTCCTTGAACCAAGGGAACCCGGCTTCATAGTCGCCGCGGAACGTCTTGGCGAACGTGCCGTCCTGGATTTCCTTGAGCGCCAGCTGCATGGCCTTACGGCTATCATCGGTGATGATCCGCGGGCCCATGTGGTAGTCGCCGAACTCAGCGGTGTTGGAAACCGAGTAACGCATGTAGTTCAGACCGCCGCGTTCGATCAGGTCGATGATCAGCTTCAGCTCGTGGCAGACCTCGTAGTACGCCATCTCGGGGGCGTAACCGGCGTCGGTCAGCGTCTCGAAGCCGGCCTTGATCAGTTCGCTCAGACCGCCGCAGAGCACGACCTGTTCGCCGAAGAGGTCCGTCTCGACCTCGTCCTTGAAGTTGCTGACGATCACCCCGGCGCGGGCACCACCGATGGCGATGGTCCAGGCCATCGCGATGTCCTTGGCGTTGCCGGTCGCGTCCTGGTGGATGGCGATCAGGCACGGCACACCGCCGCCCTTTTCATACTCGCTACGCACCACATGGCCCGGCCCCTTGGGCGCAACCATGATCACGTTCACGTCCTCAGGCGGGACGATCGTCTTGTAATGAACGTTGAAGCCGTGCGTCGCGACAAAGGTCTGACCGGCCTTGAGGTTCGGGCCGATCTCCTTCTCGTAGATCGTCGGCTGCAACTCGTCGGGCAACGTGACGAGGATCACGTCGGCCTGCTTGACGGCGTCGGCGGCGCTCAGCGGCTTGAAGCCGGCCTCGACGGCGGCCTTGTGGTTGTCGGTGCCTTCAAGCTCCGAAACGATCACGTTGATGCCGCTGTCCCGGCCGTTCTGGGCATGGGCATGGCCCTGCGAGCCAAAGCCGATGATAGCCACGGTCTTGCCCTGCAGAGGCGCGAGCGAGCCGTCCGATTCCTTGAGGATTTCCACCGCCATGTTCTTCTCCTGGTGTGTCTAGCTAGAGGTAACGGGTCGGCGGGATCACAAGTGGCCGGCCGTATCGAGTCAGGTAAGTTAGTTGCGGCATCCTTGAGCGTCAAATACTGGGGACAGCCCGGAATGTGCGAATTATCACACGGTTATGACGGCCCGCTGCCTCCCACGTCGATGCCGTCCCACGCCGTGCAGATCAAGGCCTATCACTTGCTATAGAACGTGACAGCCACTGGATATAGGCGATTCGGCCTGGCCAATCGTCCTTATCACAACCGTCTTATATCTTGAATTACCAGATCAAAGTTATATAATTATACTCGGTCGGCCCGGCAACACAGCCTGGCGAAGACCCCAGCGGATGAATCCGGGCAAGGAGAAGTCCGTCATGCTTCCATCCAAGCAACATCTGGCTTTCTTATGCGTCCTGCTTTTTACCGTCAGGGCCGACGCCTATCTGACCGTCAACCCCTGGCAGCCCATCTTCAAAGGCATCGAGCACGCCACCGGCGAAACCGACGAGCCTCGGCTGCAGAAGGTCAACGCCGTCAGGATCGACCTGCATGACCCGGACATCATCCTGACCACCACCGCCGACAACTGGCTGGCGCCCGGCGACACCACACGCCAGACCGGCCCCGACTTCATGGACGAGTACGGCACGCAGGTCGCCATCAACGGCCAATACATCGACCTCGCCACCGGCTACCCCTACGCCGACCTCTTCGGGCTCTCCATGCGCGAGGGCAACATCGTCTCACCTGCCCAGGACCTCAACGCGCTGATCGGCGTGAACCCCGGCACGCTCCTGGTCACGCAAGACAACGTCGCACGCATCGAACAGACCTACCCCACCACCGACCTCACGGGCGTCTACACCGCCATCGAGTCATGGGCTTACCTGCTGGTCAACGGCGTCAACACCGGCGACCCGCGCATCATCCCCGGCAACGTCGAACCGCGATCCGCGCTCGGCCTGAGCCAGGACGGCCGGTACCTCATCCTCATGACCATCGACGGCAGGCAGACCGGCTATAGCGAAGGCGCTACCTCCTACGAAGAGTCCGAATGGCTGCAACGCTTCGGCGCTTACAACGGCATCAACCTCGACGGCGGCGGATCGACCCACCTCTACATGACCGAGTCCTACGGCGGCCCCACCTACGCGCTGAACAGCCCAACCGAAAACCGCCGTGTCGGTAATCACCTCGGGATCTACGCCGCCCCCCTGGGACCGCCACCGATCGAAGGCGACATCGACGGCGACGGATTCGTGGGGCTGAATGACCTGGACGTCATCCTTCAGAACTGGAACCAGAATGTCCCGGTCGGCAGCAAGGCCCACGGCGACCTCGCCGGGGACGGGGACGGCTTCATCGGTATGTCGGACCTGGACGTGGTGCTCAACAATTGGAATGCCGGTGCCCCGCCTGCTCACACCGTGCCAGAACCGGTCGCGCTGACGCTCTGCGCTTTCGGGATCGCATTAATCATCCATAGAAAGTAAGCGGATTCCCGGAACTAGAGCTCTTTGCGTGATTACTTTCTGCCTCTGTATGTCATCCCCGCGCAGGCGGGGATCCATGCCTTTGGACTTCTAAGAAGACTGGATTCCCGCCTGCGGGCTTTATGCAACCCCCTGCCTGATAACATGGTCGCGGGCCAGGCGGATCAGGATTTTGGCGGTGACGTAAGGCTCGACACGGCGGCCACGCACCCACGGCGGCAGGTGGGTCAGGCCGCCGCCGAAGTTGCAGAGGTTGGCGAAGCGCGTCTCGACGCTGCGACGGGTGCTAAGCAGTTGGCGGATGAACGGTGAAGGCGCACGCATCCGCTGGATCATGGCCACGCGGTGCGGGCTGTGCACGCGTGACTGGCCCAGCCCCTTGGCGTGGCGGAAGCGGCGCGGCGTCACCAGGACGCGCCCCGCCCCGGCGGACTGGTCGTACAACGGGTTGGTCTCGTAGTTGGCGTCGGCCAGCAGGTAGCCCTCGCCCAGTTGTTCTTGTTCGATCATCTGCTTGGCGGCGATGCGTTCGTCGACGTTCATCGGCGCGACACGGTAGGCGACGGGGCGGTTATTCTCGGCATAAATCGCGTGGAGTTTGTAGCCCTTCTGGAACCCGCCGGCGCCACGGCCGATCGTCGCGCGGCGGTCGACGCTGTGCTTGGCGACGGCCAACGGCTTGCCGTCGATACGCAGGGTCAGCGCGTGTTGTGTTTGAGGCTCGAGTCGATCCATCAGTTGATCGAGTGCCCGACGGGTTTCGGGCCGGGCCAGACGCCGGCTCATGGTCGACTGATCCGGCAACGCCGCCGGCGGCTTGACGCCGACCCAGTGGCGACGGTCACACGCCCAATACACCGGCCGGTCGTGCAGCACCGCCCAGAGGTAGACGCGGAGGATGCGTGCGGTGGGATGCACAAACCGCCTGCGTCGGACGTGGGTTGACATGACGGTGAGTTGGGCCGTTAAGATGCTCCACAGTTCGCGTTCCATGCCGGTGACTCCTTCTCGGTGAGGTCGAGTAAGTGGTCCACCAGTATGGGCGCGAACGCTTGTTAGCGCCAGCGGTTAGATAAAATGGCGCATAAAGCCCCTGCGCGGGAATGACGGGAAATAATCACGCAATGTGTTCTAGACCTGATATCTAGGCCGGCTGGTCCAGGCTGAGCACCTGTTCCTCGGCGTGGTAGCTGCTGCGCACCAACGGACCGCTCTCGACGTGCCCGAACCCGATGGCTTCGCCGATCCGTTTGTACTCGGCGAACTGCTCGGGCGTCACCCAGCGCGAGATCGGCAGGTGGTTGCGCGTCGGCTGGAGGTACTGGCCGATCGTCAGGATGTCGCAGCTCGAACCGTCCACGACGTCTTGCATCAGCTCGGTGACTTCGTGGTCCTCTTCGCCGATGCCGACCATGATGCCGGTCTTCACACGCAGGCCCTGATCCTTGCAGCGGCGCAGCAGCTCGATCGACCGCTCGTACTTGGCCTGCGGCCGAACGACCTTGTACATCCGCTTCACGGTTTCCATGTTGTGGTTCAGGATGTCCGGCCGGGCGTCGATCACTTTCTGCAAAGCGTCCCAGTCGCCGCAGAAGTCGGGGATAAGCACTTCAATTGAAGTCTCGGGCGACTGCTCACGGATGGCGTAGATCGTCTCGGCCCAGATGCCCGCCCCGCCGTCGGGCAGTTCGTCGCGGTTGACGCTGGTCATCACCAGGTGCCGCAGCCGCATCAGCTTCGCGGCCTCGCCGACGCGCCTGGGTTCATCGGTATCCAGGTTCGGTGGCCTGCCGGTCTTGATGTGGCAGAAGCCGCAGGACCGGGTGCAGACGTCGCCGAGGATCATGATCGTCGCCGTCCCGCGTGCCCAGCACTCGCCCATGTTCGGGCACTTGGCGGACTCGCAGACGGTATGCAGTTGATGCTCATCGACCAGGGAGCGCAGCCGGGCATACCCGGGCCCGCCGGGCAGCTTAGCGCGGAGCCAGCCGGGCTTCTTCTTGCGGACAAACTCCAGCGGCTCAGCCGACGAAGCGTTGTCCAATACCTGGTCTGAGAGGGAAAAGCGATTCACGGGAGCATCTTAGCAAGCTCTTAAGCCTCCGCCTACATCGCTGGATATCTTACTTAGGAAGGCTACCGCCGGAACGATCTTCGCCCCAGCAAAAGTGCGCCCAAGCCAACAAGCATGACCGAGGCCGGTTCGGGGACTGCGTTGAGGTTATAGAGTACATAAACCTCTCCCCATCCCCTATCGCCCGAGGTTGCCACGATATCCATACCACCGTCGCCATTGAGATCGGCCGTTACCAAGTAGTTAATGGTTGACCCCACGGACACCTGCTGACCGTCGGTAAACGTGCCGTCGCCCGCACCTCGGTATAGCCAGATTGAACTATAGTCCGAAAGCGCTAAGTCAACGTGACCATCGAGGTCAAAGTCTTCAGACGCGACTACTTTGGGAAAAGAGGTTTCCGTATGCGAGCCCGCGAGTTCAAAGCCGACTTTCTCATCACCAAGTAGTACCACCAGGGAACCTGACCCGGAGTAACCCGCATAGGCCAGGTCGGGGATACCATCTTCATTGAAGTCCGCTGAGGTGGCGTGAGCAGGCCTGTTTGCCTGGAAGGTATACGCGACACGGGGCTCGAAACCCCCACCCGCATTCCCATCCAGCACATTCACCATCGAGCCGGTGTTGGGCAACGTCGTAGCCAGGTCGAGATAGCCATCGCTGTTGAAGTCCATTGCCAACAGACCCAACCCTACCTCATCGATCGGGTAGTCCACCCGATCCGAAAAATCTCCAGAGCCGTTGTTAGACAGGACCGTGATATCCCCGCCCGTCGCCGCTGCAAGATCGATATGGCCGTCATGATTAAGGTCTTCTGCGATGATTTCGTGAGGGTGGCCGGCAACCGGGAATCGGCCGCCATCGGCCATCGCGCCATTGGATTGCTGAAGCAGGATGGAGACGTCGCGGTCGGACCAATTTGCCACCGCCAGATCAGCCAAACCGTTGTTGTCAAAGTCCCCCGACGTGATGAACTCCGGCCTCGTACCGACGGTTAAGTCAAGCCGATCCCCAAAGGCGCCAAGTCCATCTCCGTGCAGGACCGACACGTTCTGCCTCCACCGATTGGCGGTAGCGATATCAAGGATGCCGTCATTATTGAGATCAGCAACCGCAACCCCCCAGGTTCCGTCGGGTGTAGAGTATGTCGCATAAGGCGTAAAGACGTCCGGATAGGTGGAGCCTTCACTTGGCGATGCGGCCTCGATAGCCAGGACGGCGATGAGCACTACAACGATCGACTTGTACATCTCTCCTCCTCCGAAATGTCGAAGCCACGCGGGATTGCGCGACTGGACCAGCCTCCCGCCTCAGGTAACCGGGCCACCACAATGATACAGAGAAATCCACACGACACAAGCCTTTTGAACCTTTTTATGTGACGTGATACTTCAAACAATCGAAGGCACACAGACAAGCGGGCCGCCTCAACTTGCTGATGATCGGCATGACGGTGCCGTGGCCTTATACGACAACACCCCACACGTTGGTGTGGGGCGCTGAGTAAATCTGGTTGTTGATCGGCTTCAGGCCTGGCTGACTTCCACGAAGCGTTCGACGCTGCCGAGGTCGCGCAGGACCTGGGTGGTCGCGACGATGGTGCCGGCGTCGCCGAGGTTGCCCTTGATCGGGTGCTGCTTGACCAGCTGCCCGCCCCACATCCGGCCGGCACGTCGGCCGGGGTTGTAGTGGACCTGACGCAGCTTGGCCTGGCGGGCGTGCTCGGTGTGGATCACCGGGTCCTTGGCCAGGACACGCATGATGGTCTTGGACGCGGCGGCGTTGGTCGGCTGCTTGACGACCTTGACGTTGATCTTGCTGCCGGGGGCGATCTTATCGAGCATGGCTAAAGCCTTTCGGGGTCTATCTCTGTGGCCTGACAGTCCCCGGCTGATCGGAAGCCCGCTTCCGGGGGGCCGGGGGCCGGGGGGTATCGAGCCGGGTATTGTGGCGAAAACGACCCCCAGCGTCAAGTCCCGACGACCCGGTCGATCAGCCCGGGCGGGACGCCTATTTCGGCGACTTCGAGCTTCCCAAGATAGGGCCAGGCGGCGGGCTGGCTGAAGCCGAGCTTGGGGGCGACGAAGGTGACAGTCAGGTCGGCACGCACGGCATCCTGGGCCGGGCCTTCTGGGCCTTCCGGGGGTTGGCCGGTGTCGCAGTCCAGGCCTGAGGGGAGATCAATCGCAGCGATGACCGGCGGGTCCGGTTGGTCCCGCATGGCGTTGATGGTCCGGATCAGTTCGAGCATGTCGGCGCGGAGTTCGCCCTGGAAGCCGGTGCCGAGCAGCGCATCGATGATGACGGAAGGGGCAGGCGTGAGGCTTGAGGCTTGTGTGGCGAGGGCCGAAGCGGGCTGGATGTCGAGGTTCATCTTGTCGCAGATGTTGGCGTTGATCTCGGCGTCACCGGCAAGTTGGTCGATGGGCTTCGTGGCGAAGATCGTGACCTTCAAACCCCGGTTATGCAGATGCCTGGCAATCACATAGCCGTCCCCGCCGTTGTTGCCGCCGCCGCAGAGGATCAGGGCGGACTCGAGCTTGGCCCCATGCTCTTGCATGAACCGCTGGATGATGTCGGTGGCGTTGCGTCCGGCGTTTTCCATCAGCACCACGCCGGGGATGCCGAGTTCCTGGATCGCCAGGCGGTCGACCTCGCGGACCTGCTCGCGTGTGAGGGGTGTCATGAAAATTCGCTCCGGGGGCGGCTTGTGCTTGTCATGGCTCTGACAAACAGACAGAATAAGGCATGCGGATCGATCTGCGTAACTCGGAGAGGCATAAGCTGTTCAGCGTCGAGGTGGACCTAAGCAGCCCGCCGACGGTCGTGCGGGGGAAAGTGGAGGACACGTCGGGCAAGTCTGATACGACTTCCGGGGCTTCCGACACTTCCGGGGGGCAGTCCGTGCACCTGAACTGGGACCGAGCCATCGACGACGAGCGCCACCTGCGCCGCTGCCCGGCCTGTGGATGCGAGGAGCTCTATGTCCGCAGCCGATTCCCTCGACTCACGGCGTTTGTCATGATCGCGTTCGCCGCCGCGGTGGCGGTGGTGCTGCTCGGGTTTGGCCGGCTGTACCTGACGCTGATCGTGCTGGGTGTGATCGTTGTGATCGATGTGATCGCGTACTTCTTCCTGAGCGACAAGCTGCTGGTCTGCTACCGCTGCCGGACCGAGTTCCACGACACCCCGATCGCCCGCGGCGTCAAAGCCTGGCAGGCGGACGTGGAAGAAAGGTATCGGGTTTAGGGTATCAGCGAGCCGCCGTGTGTCACGGCTGACCGCGTCGGCACGACGCGTCTCTCATTGCGCGTTCAACAGCACCACCACATGACACGCGATCGCCTTGTTCTCGCCCAACGCATCGACGCGCTCGTGCGTCTTGCCTTTGATGTTGACGCGATCCGCATCGCAGCCAAGCAGCCCGGTGAGGTTGGCCTTGATCGCCTGCTTGTGCGGGCTGAGCTTGGGGCGCTCAAGGATCACGGTGATATCCATGTTCCCGATCACGTAACCGGCGTCACGCATCCGCCCCACAGCCGCCTCAACAAAAAAGCGTGAATCGACATCCTTCCACTTTGGGTCATTATCCGGGAACAGCTGCCCGATATCGTCCTGCCCCAGCGCCCCGAGGATCGCATCGGTGACAGCGTGATACACCACATCCCCGTCCGAGTGCGCCGCACACCCCCGGTCATGCTCAAACGACACCCCGCCGACAATCAGCGGCAGCCCGGGCTCGAGCCGGTGCAAGTCAAAACCGTGTCCAATGCGGGGATTCACCGCAGAGGGCGCGGAGGACGCAGAGGAAGAAAGGGATTTATGCGGGGTGGTATTCATGGACGAGTCGCTTAATACCGTCTGTGAGTTTAGTGACGTTGAAGTTGATGAGCAGCCCGATCTGTTTCTTACTCAGACGGAGATAGGACAACAGTTGAGCTTGATCAATTGAGTCAAAGTGTTTTACCGACTTTAATTCCAATACGACCTGATCTTCCACGAGAAAATCCAACCGGTAGGCACAATCCATGTCTCTGCCGCGGTATTTCAGAGGTAATGGCATCTGACGAACATAACTGATTCCCAAATGATCAAACTCGGCCGCCAAACAGGCCTCATATGCCGACTCAAGCAAACCCGGCCCTAACGCACGATGTACAGCAATCGCAGCTCCAATGATGTCTTGCGTCAACTGCTCATCATCTCTGCTCATCTCCGCGTCCTCTGAGTTCTCTGCGGTGAAACCTCATCTGCCCACCCTACTTTAAGCCATATTCCTTCAGCTTCCGGTACAGCGTCCGCTCGCCGATGCCGAGCATCTTGGCGGCTTGTTCGCGGTTGCCGGCGGTAACCCTAAGTGCGTCGCGGATGGCTTTCTTTTCGATCTGGTCCAGGCTCATGCCGCCGGTGCCCCCGGATACGGATAGCTGGGTCGTCTCATCACCGCCGGCCTGCCGGACTTCGGCGGGCAGATGGCGGGGCTCGATCTTGTCGCCCTCGGCGATCACGACCATGTTCTGCACGACGTTCATCAGCTGCCGGACGTTACCGGGCCAGTCGTGGCGCATCAGCGTGGTCTGCACATCCTCAGCAACCTCGGGCACGGGCTTATTCAGCTTCTCGGCGTACTGGCTGACGTAATGCCGAACCAGCAGCGGGATGTCCTCGCGCCGGTCGCGCAGGGCGGGCAGGTGCAGTTCGACCCCCTTGATCCTGAAGTAGAGGTCTTCGCGGAACTTCCCTTCCTTGACCAGTTCGCCGAGGTCGTGGTTGGTCGCACTGACCAGACGGACATCGACGTGGCGTGTGTCGTTGGCACCGAGGCGAACGACCTCGCCCGACTCCAGCACGCGCAGGAGCTTGGCCTGCATGTTGCTTGGCATGTCGCCGACCTCATCGAGGAACAGCGTCCCCCCGTCGGCAAACTCGAACCGGCCCTTACGATCTTTATCAGCACCGGTGAACGCGCCCTTGATGTGGCCGAACAGTTCGTCTTCGAGGATCGAATCGCTCAGCCCCGCGCAGTTCAGCGGGACGAAGGGCTTCTTCGATCGGTCGGAGTTGTTGTGCAGGGCCTGGGCGATGAGTTCCTTGCCCGTGCCGGACTCGCCGGTGATCAGGACGGGGATGCTGCTGGGCGCGACCTGTCTCATCGTCGTGATCAGCGAGCGCATCGCGGGTGCGCCGCCGATGATCCCTTCAAAGCCGTACTGCTCGTCGAGGCGCTCACGCAGCTCGGAGTTCTGAGCACGCAGCATCACAGCCTGGATCGCGTGGTCGCAGAGCGTGCGGAAGACATCCAGGTCCAGCGGCTTCTCGATGAAGTCGTAGGCCCCGCCCTTGATGGCGGCCTTGGCGGTGGGCACGTCGCCGTGGGCGGTGACCATGATCGTCTCGGCCTGGGGCTGGTTCTGTCTTGCGGCGGCGAGGACCTTCTGCCCGTCGTCGGGGTTATCCATCACCAGGTCGGTGACGACCAGATCGAACTGGCCGTGCTGAAGCTCATCGGTCGCGGCGTCGAGGTCGTTGACCAGCGTGCAGACATGGCCCAACCGGCGCAGCGCCTCGGCCATCACCTCGGCGTGGCCGGGCTCGTCATCCACGATCAGGACCTGTGCGGTCGGCGTTTTTTCGTCATCTGGCATGGCAGCATGGTGACGGTCATCGCGTCCGGGGTCAACCCCCAACCACCCTTGGCCGAATCACGCGACACGGTCGCGCGGGCCGATATAATCCCCTGATGAATCGTGCGACCGGAGACATCCAATCAACCGAGCCGGAGAAACGAGCACGCCGTGTCGGCTGTGTGGGCTACCTCAACGCCAAGCCGCTGATCGAGGGGCTGATGGATCAAGCCGACCCCGAGGTGAGGCTGGACGTGCCCTCGGCCCTGTTGACGGACCTGCAGTCCGGCGACGTGGACATCGCGCTGTGCCCGGTGATCGACTACTACCGCTCTGAGCAGGAGCTGGCTGTCGTGCCGGTCGGGTGTATCGCGTCGGACGGGCCGACCAAGACGGTGCGCCTGTTCAGCCGTGAGCCCATCGAGCAGGTCACGCGCATCCACGCCGACGCGGACAGCCACACGTCTGTCGCGTTACTGAGCGTGTTGATGCAGGAGCTGTTCGGCCAGCGCCCCGAGGTGATCGCATTTGACGCTCTGCACGATGCGGCATCCGGCGGACGCTTGAGCGAACACGCGGCGATGCTGCTGATCGGTGACAAGGTAGTAACCAACGCGCCCCCGACAGAAGCCTACCCGCATCAGCTGGACCTGGGCGAGGCATGGAAACAGCTGACGGGCCTGCCGTTCGTGTTCGCGGTGTGGATGGCGCGGGCCGGGTGTGACCTGGATACGCTGCCAGCGCAGCTCGCCGACCAACGCGCCCGGAATGCCGAGCAGATCGAGTCGATCGCCAAACGCTACGGCGAATCGCACGGCTGGACGTTTCCACTGGCTCACGACTACCTGCAGAACGTGCTGAGCTACACGTTCGGCCCGCGCGAACACGAGGCCATCGACACCTTCGCGCGACTGGCTAAGCGTTACGGCCTGATCGAGCAGGTCTACCCACTGAACATGTACACGCCGTCGGCGTCACGCCCCGTCTGACAAGGGGACCGAAGTTGAGCCGACACGTCGAACAAAACTACAACTGTAAACCGCTGGGCGAACTGGCCAGCCAGCTCGCGTTCTCCCCCCCGGACAAGCGCGAACGGCAGGTCAAACGGATCGAGACCCTGCACGACCAGCTCGATCCCTCAGCGAATTACCCTGTCGACTTCCTGGCGTACCGGATCACCGCCTACCGGCGCGAGGGCAAGGACGCGATTGTGCTGGCGGGTGAGGCCGTCTTGCCGGACCTGCGCCTGATGATTGATGTGCTCAGCCGATCGGTGCGCATCCCGATGGAGATCGAGGGCGACCCGGTCGAAACTATCGCGCAACTCGCGGAGCGGCTCGGGGTCAGCACCAAGACGGTCAGCCGATGGCGCAAGGCCGGGCTGCGCTGGCGCTGGGCGGTGCCGATGCAGGGTGGACGGAAGGTGCTGGTGATCCCACGCACCGCCTCGGACCGCTACGTCCGCGAGCACCCCGACCAGGTGAAGCGTGCCTCGGCGTTCACACAGATAAACGACGACACCCATCGGCGTCTGATCCAACGCGCCCGGCAGATCACGCGCAGGCGGGACGTGTCGCTCAACCAGGTCGCGTCACACCTGGCGTCGAAGACCGGTAGAGGCCATGAAACGATCCGCCAAATCCTGGCGCATCACGACCGAGACAATCCGCAGCGCAGAATCTTCACCCATCACACCGGGCCATTGCAGCACCGGCAGAAGCGCGTCATCGCAAGGGCCTACCGCATGGGCGTGCCGGTGGACACGATCGCCGAGCGTTTCAATCGGACGCGCTCGACGATCTACCGCGCGTTGCATCAGCACGGCGCGGGCCGGGCCGGGCGCGTGTCGCTTGCGTATGTCGAATCGCCGACGTTCAGCCGTGATGATGCCGAGGAAGTGATCCTGGGCCGATCGCTGGATACCCTGACAGACCATCAATCGCGTACAGCCATCCCGACCGACGACCTGCCCGAGCCTGTCCGTCCGCTGTTCAGCCAGCCTGAGGTCCCGCCGGAGAACGTGCGGGCGCTATTCGTGCGCTACAACTTCGTGAAGTTCAAGGCGGCGAAGACGCGCGACACATTCGACAAATACAGCCCGGGTGCCAGGCAGGTCGCCGCGTTCGAGGATTGGGTGAGCCAGGCTCGTGAGCTACGTGACCTGCTGGTCCGCCTGCACCTGCCGGTTGTGCTGTCGGTCGCCAGGCGTCACGTCATCAACGAGCCGACAGCCGCCCCGGACCGCTTGATGGAGCTGCTCGAAGTCGGGCTGGTTGTCTTGATTCAGTCGGCCGAGACATTCAATCCCTCACGGCAGGATCGCTTCGACTCGATCCTGACCAACCGCCTGCTGGCGCGCTACGCCACGCTGCCCATCCCCAAAGGCCGAGCGGCTCGGCGCGGGCATGAGGATGAAGCGCTGTCAAGGTTGATCGCGATCGGCGAGGAGGCGGGGGTTAAGATTTCGGATTTGTGATTTATGATTTTTGATGTTTGAGCTGTCAGCTTTAGACGCCCACACTCCGCTACAGCACATAGTGTAAGAGCAAATCATAAATCTAAAATCACAAATCATACTTCACTCCCCCCGGTACTCGGCGCAGCTCGTACACGTTTCTCTGACGCGCACGCCGGCGAGCAGCGGCAGGCTTGGCTTGAGTCGGTCGTAGATCCAGACGGCCAGCACTTCCGCGGTCGGGTTCTCCAGGCCCTCGATGTCGTTCAGGCAGTAGTGATCGAGCTGCTTGCGGATCGGTTCGGTCGCTTCCTTGACCTCGCCGAAGTCCTGGAGGTAGCCCTTGTCGGGATCGAGTTCGCCTTCGATGAGGACGTCCACCTTAAAGGAGTGGCCGTGCAGCCGTCGGCATTTGTGGCCTTCCGGGAAGTTCGGCAGCCAGTGCGCGGCCTCGAAGTCGATCGTCTTGGTCAGTTGGATGTGCATATGTCGAGGGTATGGGGTTCAGGGATCGGGGATCGGGGTTCTGGAGGATCGAATTTCCTGTTTTCTACATTTCCTGTGTTTCCAGCTTTTCAAACGCCCCTGGCGTTTGGGTCCCAGATCAGTTTATGCAGTTGGGTCTGCAGACGCACGGGCAGGCCGTCTTCAAGGACCCACTTCGCGAGGTCGGCGATGGGCAGGCCCGTACACCCGGGTAGCTCGTTGCCCGCCGGCATCTCGTGGACACAGCTCATCAAGACCGCGCCCACGCGCTGTGCCAGCTTATGCCTGGCGATCACGTCACGGGCCCATTCATAGTCAGCGCGTGATGTCAGGACGAACTTGACCTCGTCGCGCTGGTTCAGGTGTTCGATGTTCTCCCACAGGTTGCGCTCGGCTTCGCCGCTGCCGGGGGTCTTCAGGTCCATGATGCGGATCACGCGCGGGTCGCAGACGCTGATGTCGCACGCCCCGCTGGTCTCGATCAGCACGGTCTTGCCTTCGTCACACAAGCGCGTCATCAGTTCGAGCACGCCCTTCTGCAATAGCGGCTCCCCGCCGGTGACTTCGTATAGCTCGCAATCACCGCCCAGACGCTTCGCCTCGGCAAGGACATCGTCGATCGATCGGCGATCCCCTTCATGAAACGCGTACTCGGTATCGCAATACCCGCAGCGCAGGTGGCAGCCCGTCAGCCGGATAAACACGCACGGCAGCCCCGCGCGGGTGCTCTCGCCCTGCACCGAATAGAAAATCTCGTTGATCTTCAGCGTCGTCATGGATTCTTACTCAAACCATACATGCGGAACAGGGATGAACACGGATGAACACGGACAAGAAGAATCGGGTCCAGGACCATGCCTTGATCCGTGTGCATCCGTGTTTATCCCTGTTTCAATATATTGTTTTGGGATTCTGCCGGGGCATCACGGTCTCCAGCTCCGCGAGCAACTGCTGCGCGGTCTTCTTCAGCACGGGGTGCACCACGTCCGGCGACAGGTCGCTCAACGGCTTGAGCACGAACCACCGCTGATGCATCCGCGGGTGCGGCACGACCAGCCCATCCTCAGCGATCACGTCATCACCGAACAGCACGATGTCCAGGTCCAGCGTCCGGGGCATGTTCCGGGCGGTCTCGCTCGCCCTGTCCCGGCCGCGCCCGGCCTCGATCCGGTGACACGCCGCCAATAAGTCTTTTGCTGACAACGTCGTCTTGACAAGCGCGACGGTATTGAGGAAGTTATCCTGCTCCCCACGAAGTCCCGAGAGATCGGGTGAGCCCACCGGCTCTGTCTCGTACACAGGGGCGGATTCGACCGACAAAACGCCCGGCAGGGCCTCAAGGGCCGAAATGGCCGCCGCCAGGTGCCCGGCCCGGTCGCCCAGGTTCGAGCCCAACGCGATGTATGTTTGCGTCGCCATCGGGGGATTGTTGCCGCTGACCGGCTCTTAGGCAAACAACCGGCCTATGATCCCCCCGAGCCCTGATCCCTGAACCCTGCACCCTCAATAATGACCACCACTGCTAACCAACCCAACCTCGACGCCATCAACCCCGAGATGGAAGGCGCCCCGGCCCAGGACATCATCCAATGGGCCCACAAAACCTTCGGCGACGGGCTGGTGCTGTCCACCAGCTTCGGCATGCAGGCCGCGGTCATGCTCCACCTGACGACCCAGGTCGTCCCCGATATCCCCGTCATCTTCATCGACACCGGCTTCCACTTCCTGGATACCTACAAGTTCGCCGATCAACTGACCGAACGGCTGAAGCTGAACCTCAAGGTTTATCAGGCCAAGCACAGCGCCGCCTGGACGATCGCCAAGCACGGCAAGCTCTGGGAGCAAGGCGTCGAAGGCCTGAACAAGCTCGATCAGATCCACAAGGTCGAACCCATGGCCCGTGCGCTCGACGAACTGGGCGCGACCGCCACGCTCGCCGGCTTGCGGCGCGGCCAGACCGAACACCGCAAGAACCTGCCTACCGTCGTCCTGCAGCGCGGCCGACACAAGGTCCACCCGATCCTCACCTGGTCCGACAAGGACGTACACGACTATCTGAAAAAGCACGACCTGCCCTACCATCCGCTGCGCGAGCAGGGCTACACCTCGATCGGCGACTGGCACAGCACACTGCCCATCACCGCCGGCATGGACGAACGCGACGGCCGATTCGGCGGGCTCAAACAAGAGTGCGGCCTGCACCTGCCCGAAACCAAGGAAGAAGACGACAGCCGTTTCTCGAGTGGGTTGTAAGATTACTTCACCACCACATTTGCCAATCCGAGCCGCCGTGCCCCCACGGCGGACCGCGTCGAGGGCGACGCGGCTCTGATAAGGCAATAACACCACAGAGAGCACAGAGCACACGGAGGCACAGAGACACAGAGATGTCATTGCGCCCCGTTTAGCCCGGGTGTTATTCTTTCACATCATCGACGATAACGTAACGCCAATAGATAAACTGGCCGCACTCAGGACACGTCTTGGCGCCAACGGACCCGCGTAAGTTGTATCTACAATTACAGCACTTTCCATTGGCGTACAGCCGTTTCCGGAAGTCCCAGATGGCGGCTCCTAGCATCAATAACACGAGAGTTGGCACTATCAGCACGATAGCGATTCCGACGAAGACGTTTCGCCAAGGATGAACGTCACCCCAGCCTTGGTATTCGACTCCATCAACTTCATATGTCCAGCTTGCGGGCCAAGGCCAGCCGACACCTTTTTGTCCTCCGATATAGGTAACCGAAGAAATGTCAGTTCGATCGCGGAAAGGAGGCGATCCCTTATTGAGATGTATGCCCTCGTATTTTGTGTAGTTCAAGTTCAACCACAGAGTGCTGGCCAGCGTTCCGAGAAACACGACAATAACGGTAACTAGTAATCGCCGTCGATCACGATCAAGCAGGTAGTTGTGCCGAATGCTCAACTTCATTACTACTACCGTTCACGTTCAGGTCGCCTCAGCGGGATCGTCCCGGGCAATTGACTTATTGCGCCAACATCCTGCGACTACGTAGCCGGATTAAGCCCCAGATTAAGAGTGTAATCCCGATCCATGTCATGACGTCAATCACCAATGGAAACACAACCGAGTTGTATCCGGGACCTGCCCCAACGTACTTCCCATCCTGAAACCCTAGTGCTGGGAGCGGCCAACCGTAGTAGTAAGTGGCGGGATGTGAGCGTGCCACGGCACTGGGAAGCAGGAGATTCACGGCTGCCAGGAAAACCAACCACGCCAACATGAACCATGAAAAGAAGTGACGCATCAAGACGCTCCATCTCTCGCGACTCCTTGAGTCGCGGCTATTAAAAGTGATCACTCTTCCCGTTCGCTGCGCCTCAGCGGTATCGTCCCGGTGCGTAGGCGGAACGCTTCGAAGCGGCCGGTGTCGCGGTGCCATTTGAAGGCGCTGCTCCTGGTCGGGGTGGGTTGACCCTTGGCTTGATAGATCACGACGTTCGGGTCGTCGGACCAGAGGATGATCTCGCGTTTGGCTTCCTCGTAGAGCATGTGGTCGCTGGTGACTTGCAGGTCGCCGGTAAGGATACGCACGCCGCCGTCGGCCCAGACACGGCTAAGCTCCGGCGCGGGGGCGTCATCACTTAACCAAGCGCCCCCCCCGGTAGACTTACGACCGTCCTTTTTATTACTTCCGGGGGGCTGCATCTCGGCGGCGAGGTCGTGGCAATCGAGTTGCACACGGTCGCCGCCATCCTCTGGGGCGTGGACCATCGCGACCGCCCCCTTCATCAGCATTTCGCCCTGGGTCAGGTCGAGGATCAGGCGGTCGGACCACTCGAACGCGGTCCGGCCCTTGCCGGTGAAGTCAATACTGCTGGCGGGCCCGTCGGCATTCGTCGTGTCTTGATTACTTCCGGGGGCGCTTCCGGGGGCTCGGGAATCGGTGATGAGCATCCGGCCCTTGCCGGTGATCTGGACCATCTGTGCCGCTTCATCCGAAGCGCCGTCCGAGGTGGTGGGATCGGTAAACGTCATGCGTGGACCGACCAGGTATAGCTCGGTCTGTAGCTCCTCAGGATCGAGCTTCGGCGTTGCGTAGCTGCGGGCGCGGAAGCGGACGTTGCCGTCCATCACAGCCTCGGCAAGCTCACGCCGGACGGGCTCGGTCTGCCCGGCCTCATCGGCGGCGGCCTTGTTCAGCTTGTCCTCGGGGAACACGCTCTTGACGAAGGTGAGCAGCAGGTCATCACCCATCAGTTCGTTGGTGTCGGTGGCGTCGATGGCCTTGGTCTTGACGTCGCCCTGGAACCTCGCTGTGCCGGCAACGTCGTCGTAGTGCATGCGGTCGGTCCAGGTGACGTGGACGGTGTCGTTGGGCTTGTCGAGGTCGTGCGTGTAATCGAAGCCGCCCGGGCCGGGGACGGTAACGGTGTCGGCGTTGTCGTCCATGACCATGTGCATGCCGGTCAGTAAAGCATCAGGCCGACGGACACGGGCCGGCGTGTTCTCGGAGCCGAACAGCTCGATCGTGTTGCTCGCCGGGTCGGCGGTGAGACGGTCGGCGATGATGCGGACATCCTCATCCCGGACATACGCCTCGACGTCGAACACCTCAAGCGACTGCACAGCCATGCGGTCGTCCTGCTCGGCGCGTTGCTCGGCGTCTTCATGAAGCGATATCGTCATCCGGCCGGCGGACATCGCCAACTGGTCGTAGTCCACCTCGACAAAGCCGATAAAGTCGGCGGTCTTCACGCCCTTGACGCGCCCGCCCTGATCCAGCGCGGAGCTGTCGTCGGTGGGCTGGTGTTCTTCGTCGCGATAGAAGGTGAGGTCGAGGCGTTCGTGGAAGGAGACGGAGAGCGGTCGGGCATCGGGATTCGGGTATCGGGTTTCGGACGCAGGGTCGGCCTGCTCGTCTTCCTTGATAATCGCGGTGAGTTTGCCGGGGCCCATGACGTGGCCGACGGCGCGTGATTGATCGATGTGTAGTTCGGTCCCGGTGAGCGTCCCGAGGTCCGAGGCTTTCAGCGAAACGGGCGAGAGGTTCGTGCCCTTGGCAAGCAGGCCGGCGGACTGCTTGAAGAACGAGACCTCGGGTGCGCGGATCGACTGGTCCTGATCGGTGCGGACGGTGGCGGGCGAACCCAGCACGGTGACCATGACATCGTCGGGCCCGCCAAAGTGTTCGGGGATGACGTCCTCGGGTGCCGGGGTGACGGTGAGCCTGCCGTGCCAGGTGATGATGACGTCTTCATCGGTGAAGGTCGCCAGGGAGCGCGGGTCGTCATGCTCAGGCAGTTGGCCGATACTTGCGGCGAGTGCGAATGCCAGCGCGTCGCTGAGCCGGTCGGACGATGCCAGCGCGAGCGATGTCCGGGGATCGGTTCGCGGCAAGCGGGTGTTGCGGGCTGCGGTGGCGCTGCCGTCGGCGTCGATAACGTCAGCCGAGCCCGCGGAGAAGATGGCGGAGAGCGTGTCGCCGGCGATCACGTATTGGTCCTGCCCGACGCGCACGTCCTCAAGGTGCTCGAAGGTGGCGAGGTAGTGTTGCGTTTGGCGTGGGGTGTCGGTGTCGGGGGTTGGGGATTGGGGGTTGGGGGTTGGGGGAGCAGGTGATGTGTCGGCCTCAGACTTTGAGTCTGCAGATCGTGATGCTTGTGCGACGCTTGAAGGCGCACTTTCAGAAGCACTTCCGGAGGCGCTTCGGGGGGCGGGGGCACTTCCGGGGGCGGGGGCTGAGGGCGTGGGGATGTAGCGCAGGGATGTGCCTTCTTCGATGACCAGGCGTTCGATACGCTCCTTGAGTTGGTTGTAGTTCATGCTCAGGCCACGGCCGAGGAACTGGACCTGCGGGCCGGTGAGGAAGACGCCGCCCGTGCTGTCGATCTGTTGAAGCTCGAGGTCGAAGTCAACCGGGTCGTCGAAGAACATGCGCATGACGACGTGCTGGTCCGTGTCGGTATCGATCGGCGAGCCGTCGGGCGATTCGTAGAGCGTGACGATGACGTGGCCGCGCATCTGGCCTTCCTGCGGGTGCTGTTCGGGGGCAACGATGGTGCCTTCGTCGGCCTCGATGATCAGCTCAGTGTCCGGCGAGAGGTCGATCTGGATCGTCGTGTCGATCGCGTCGATCTCGCCCTCAGCCCGAGGGACGATCCGGTTGGCGTAGAAGAGGATGCCCTGCTCTTTGACCTCATAGACGATGCCTTCGGCCTCACCGAGTGGCGGGCGGTCTTCAGCACCGTCACCGGGGACGTAGATATCCGTGTTGAGCGGCCCGGTGGGTTTGTTGTCGTCGGCTTGTCGGCCCGTCCCGCCGATCAGGACGGTCAGCAGCAGGACCAGGCCGGCCACACCGAACGCGAGGGCGAGCATAAGTGTCTTGTTTGGCATATTGATAGTGTCAAGGTGTTGGGAGGATCACGCAAATCATACGTTCCCGTTCGCTGGATGGGTCGTGGGCGTGTAAAATCCCGCTTCACCCCCCACCCCCACAGCCAGACCCCCAAGGAGCGGCAGCGAGCATGATCGGCAAGATTTTCAAGGCCTACGACGTCCGAGCCCTTTACCCCGAGCCCCTGAACGAAGACGCCGGGTGGAAGGTCGGCTACGCCGTCGGCGAGTTTTTCAAGAAGCAGTCCGGCCCCGGCACCCCCGGAAAAGTCCTGGTCAGCCGGGACCACCGCCCTGCCGCCCCCTCCATGGCTAACGCGCTGATCCAGGGGCTGCTTGCCTCCGGCGTCGATGTCGTGGACCTCGGCCAGGCCGACACGTCCTTCATGTACTTCGCCATCCCGTATGTGGACGGCGCGATCGGCGGCGTGCAGACCACCGCCAGCCACAACCCGATCGACTACATCGGCTTCAAGATCTCCGGCCCCGGCGCCAAGCCCGTCGGCGCGGACACCGGGCTCAAGGATATCCAGGCGATCGCCGAGTCGCTCGATTCGACCGACAAGCCGGCCGTCGGCAAGCTCGAAGCGCTGGACCTCTGGGATGCGTACCGCGATCACGTGCTCAGCTTCCTCACCCCGCTTAAAAAACCGATCAAGGTCTACATCGACGCCTGCAACGGCATGGCGACAAAGCTCGTGCCGGAGATTTTCGACGGCGTAGAGAACCTGACCATTATCCAGGAGAACTTCGAGTTCACCGACAACTGGGCGCACGAGCCGAACCCGCTGGTCGCCGAGAACATGAAGCCGACGCAGGACGGCGTGGTGCGCGAGGGCGCGGCGCTGGGCGCGTGTTTCGACGGCGACGCCGACCGCTGCATGGTCACCGACGAGAAGGGCGAGATCATCGGCTGCGACCACCTCACCGCCCTGCTCTGCGACCACTTCCTCAAGCAGCAGCCCGGCTCGAGCGTCGTCTACGACCTACGCTCCAGCAAGGTCGTCGAGCAGACGATCAAACAGCTCGGCGGCAAACCGGCCCGCAGCAAGGTCGGGCACGTGAACATCAAGGCGCTGCTCCGCGAGACCGACGGGATCTTCGGCGGCGAGCTATCCGGCCACTTCTACTTCAAGCACAACAGCTTCGCCGACTCGGGCGCGATCGCCTTCGCCGCGATCCTCAGCGTGCTCAGTGAATCTGACAAGCCGATCAGCGAACTGATCGCCCCGTTCAAGCAGTACCCCCAGTCCGGCGAAATCAACTTCGAGGTCGAAGACAAGGCCGGCGTCATGGCGGCGCTGAAGGAAGTCTACGCCGCCGACGCGCAGCTGATCGACGACCTGGACGGCGTGACCATCGACTGCTTCGAATCCAAGGGCTTCTGGTTCAACGTCCGCGCCAGCAACACCGAGCCGCTGCTGCGACTCAACGCCGAGGCGAAGGACGACGCGACGCTCAAGGCGCTGCTGGAAGACCTGACCCCGCGCCTGGGCACAGTCGCCGCGGGGCACTGACGATCGACGCATCGCGGAACCTTATGGGGGACCGGCCTTATGCCTGAATCCGATCCGATCCAAGATCTGCTGGACGCTTTGCAGCAGTCGCCGGACAACGTGGTGCTGCGTGCGCATGTTGGTGGCGTGCTGCTGAACCGTGGCGAGCTGGAAAAGGCCGAGGCGGTCTACCGCGAGGGCCTGAAGCTGACCCCGGCCAGCGAGAAGCTGTTGCTGGGTCTAGGCCGAGCATTGAACCAGCAAGGCAAAGCCTCTGCGGCGATCGTGTTGATCGAAGACCTGATCACCCGGCCCGGCGCATCGGCCGAGGCGCACCTGCTGCATGCACGGCTGCTGCTGAAGACCGGTGACACGCAGCGCGGCGGCTCGGCGTACCGGCGTGCGATCGACGCCGACCCGGCGCTGGTGGACGAGGCTTTGGCCGAGGCGCTGGGCGTTAGCGAAGAAGCCGTGGCGGACGACACCTTCTCGGAAGTCGATAGCGAGGGCCGTGTCCGCATGTTTGCTGAAGACATGCGTGAGGCGGTCACGTCGGTCGAGATGGAACGGCCGGAGATGAGCTTTGCCGACGTCGGCGGGATGGAGGGCTTGAAGGACGAAGTCCGGATCAAGCTGATCGAGCCGATGAAGAACCCCGAGATCTACAAGGCCTACGGCAAAGCGATCGGCGGCGGTTTGCTGATGTACGGCCCGCCGGGCTGCGGCAAGACCTACCTGGCCCGGGCGACCGCCGGCGAAGTCGATGCCGGGTTCATCGCCGTGGGCATCAACGACGTGCTGGACATGTACATCGGTAACAGCGAAGCGAAGCTGCACGGGCTATTTGAATACGCCCGGGAGAATGCGCCGTGTGTCCTGTTCTTCGATGAGGTCGATGCGCTGGGCGCGAAGCGCTCGGACATGCAGGGCGCAGCCGGGCGCAACGTGATCAATCAGTTCCTCTCGGAACTCGACGGTGTGAAGAGCTCAAACGACGGTGTGCTGATCCTCGCGGCGACCAACGCGCCCTGGCACCTGGACTCGGCGTTCCGCAGGCCCGGACGATTCGACCGTGTGCTGTTCGTCCCCCCACCGGACCAGCCGGCGCGGGCGGAGGTGTTGCGTGCCTTGCTCAAGGGCAAGCCGCAGGCCGACGTGGATGTTGAGACGCTTGCCAAGAAGACGCCCGGCCTGTCCGGCGCGGATCTTAAGGCCGTGATCGACCGGGCAGTGGAAGCGAAGCTGCGCGAGGCGGTGAAAACCGGCGTGCCCACCCCGCTATCGACCAAGGACCTGATCAAGAGCGCCAAGGGCACGAAGCCCACGACCAAGGAGTGGTTCGCCACGGCGAAGAACTACGCGCTGTACTCCAACCAGGGCGGGGAGTACGACGATGTGCTCGAGTACATGAAGCTAAAGAAGTAGGCCCGGGTCAGCCGACCGGGCGGAGGCGTAACACCTTGCCGAATCCACACGTGGCACGAGCTCAGATGCTATTGCAGCAGTCCCGGCCGGAGATGGCCGAGGCGGAGCTTGGGCGCGGCTTACAGCTCGAACCCGAAAACGGACACATCCACGCGCTGCTCGGCCTGTGCCTGATCCAGCAGAAGCGTCCGGCAGACGCGAAACAAAACCTGCGCGAAGCAATGCGGCTCGAGCCGGCCTACTACCTCCCGCACTACCTGATGGGGCTGGTGCACCTGGATGATGATAAGCTGATCGACGCAAAGCGCGCTTGTAACGAAGCGCTGCGGCTGGACCCATACCAGGCCTGCGTGTTCTGGCTGTCGGCGCACATCCTGTTTCGCGAGAACAAGAAAGAGGACGCGCTTAAGGCGCTGGATCAGGGGCTGGCGCAGGACCCGGAGGACGTGGACTGTTTGAACCTGCGCGCCCAGATCCTGACGCAGATGGGGCGCAACAAGGAAGCGGCCGGGACGATCGAGCGCTCGCTCGCGGCCTCCCCCGAAGATGCCAGCACACACGCCACACAGGGTTGGGCGCTTCTGCATTCAAATAAACCGCGCGAGGCGCTCAAACACTTTGATGAAGCGCTGCGCCTGGAGCCGGGGCACGGCTACGCCAAGGCCGGGATGGTCGAAGCGCTCAAGGCCCGCTTCCTGATCTACCGGATCGTGCTGGGCTTTTTCCTGTGGATGAGCCGCTTAGATGGGCGGACGCGCACCGGCCTGATCATCGGGGCCTACATCGGTTACCAGGTCCTGAAGAACGTGGCGCGGCACAGCGATGAGCTTCGGCCCTACGCCCTGGTGCTGGTCGGGCTCTACGTCGGCTTCGTGCTGCTGACATGGACGGCGGTGCCGCTGTTTAACCTCACGCTCCGGCTGAACACGCACGGCTGGCACGCGCTGGATAAGGAAGACAAGATCGCCACCGACGGGTTCGGCGCATTGATACTGACCGGGGTAACGCTCGTGGGGCTGGCGATATGGCTCGGGCAGAGCCTGCTGTACCAGTGGGCCGCCTACTGTGGGGTCATGGCGATCGTCTTCTCCACGGTCGTGATGAACCTGGCCTGGCGCACCCGGCCGGTGATGTTTTACGCCGGCGCTACTGCAGCGGGCAGCGGGCTGATCGCGCTGATCCTCACACCCTTCGACTTGCTGCTGACGCTCCCGGCGTGGATCGCCTTCGCGATCTCATTACTCATCTTCATGTTCAGCCCCCACTTCTCATCAAATCGGAACTGACCCAGCCCCCCCCCGCCGACGGCCGTATCCCGTGGTCCCGGGCGGCGTTTCGGGCTATCCTACCGGTCAGTCACACCACCCACGGGAGAAGCCATGACGCCCAAACAAGTCCTGCAGCTGATCAAGACCAAGAACATCGAGTTCATCGACTGTCGGTTCATGGACTTCCCCGGCACGTGGCAGCACATCACCTTCCCGGCGAGTGAGCTGAAAGAATCTTCCTTCAAAGAGGGCTTCGGGTTCGACGGCTCGTGCATCCGTGGCTGGGAGGCAATCAACGAGCAGGACATGCTCATCGTCCCCGTCGCCGACTCGGTCCACATCGACCCGTTCACCCAGCACCCGACGCTGGCGATGATCTGCGACGTCAAGGACCCGGTCATCAAGAAGCAGTTCAGCCGGGACCCGCGCTCGATCGGGCGGAAGGCAGCGGAGTACATCAAGAAGGCGGGCATCGCGGACAAGGCGATGTTCGCCCCCGAGATCGAGTTCTTCATCTTCGACCAGGTCCACTACGGCCAGGACATCAACAGCGCGTCGTACCGGGTCGACTCGACCGAGGGCAGCTGGAACAGCGGCAAGGACGACCCGACCAACACGGGCTACCAGGTCCGGCGCAACGAGGGCTACTTCCCGGTCCCGCCGACGGATTCGCTGGCTGACCTGCGATCGCAGATGTGCAAGGTGCTTGCCGAGATGGGCGTCGCGGTGGAGGGCCATCACCACGAGGTCGCGACCGGCGGGCAGTGCGAGATCGACCTGGAGCACGCCGACCTGATGCGCATGAGCGACATCTGCATGATGCTCAAGCACGTCGTCAAGAACGTCGCCGCCCAGCACGGCAAGATCGCGACCTTCATGCCCAAGCCGCTGTTTATGGATAACGGCTCGGGGATGCACACGCACTTCTCATTATGGAAAGCCGGCAAGCCGCTGTTCCCGGGCAACCACTACGGCGGGATGTCCAAGATCGGGCTCTACGCCATCGGCGGGCTGCTCCGCCACGCCAAGAGCCTGCTCGCGTTCACCAACCCGACGACCAACAGCTACAAACGCCTGGTCCCGGGCTACGAAGCGCCGGTTAAATTGGTCTACTCCTCGCGCAACCGCGCCGCCGCCGTCCGCATCCCCCGCTACTCGGCCGACCCGAAGGCGACGCGCGTCGAGTTCCGCTGCCCCGATTCGTCGTGCAACCCCTACCTCGCCTTCGCCGCCATGACCATGGCCGCCGCCGACGGGATCAAAAACAAGATCGACCCCGGCAACCCGCTTGATAAGAACTTCGACGAGCTCGAACCCCACGAGCTCGAGCCCATCGACAGCGCGCCAGCCGACCTGGAGCAGGCGCTCTACGCCTTGGAAACCGACCACGACTACCTGCACGAAGGCAACGTCTTCTCCGACGACGTCATCCACTACTGGATCAAGTACAAACGCGAAAACGAGATCGACGAACTAAGACACCGCCCGCACCCGCATGAGTTTTCGATGTACTTTGATATCTGAGTTCTCACCCAATGATTCCGGAGCACAGGACATGGACAGCAATAGGAAAAGCCGTCGCAAGCTAATCGTGTTGATGACTCTTTCGTTCGTGGTCGGTTTGCTTGTAGTGCCCGTCGTCTTTGTGTGTATACAAGTGGTTGAGATTGCACAATCGATGTCCATCGAGAATCAGTTTGCGACAAGGGAGACGAAGCTATCAGACAAGGTCCGGCTTTTAGCCACTAGTGGCACAAATGTGATGCTTGCGGATGAAGATGGCTTTGGCTTGGTGTATGGCGACGTGGTCTTGGCCGGCTATGGGCGCGACGAGCATACACTGACGGTCGTCTACATTCCGCGTGTGAAGGGAACCTACACTTCTGATGATGCTTTAAGCCAGCTCGGGGCGGCAGAGGTGGATCTGGCAAGCGGTCAAGTGACTGAACGCGCTACTGTTACCCAGCGGGAGTTGACCCATTTACAGGGTGTGTTTGCGTTCATGAATAATCAGTAGTCCCCGCAAGACATGCTAAAATCCCGCGAATGCTAATATCCTGAACCTTGCCTGAATAACGTAGCCAAACCAGTTGTAGTAATTGAATGCTTACCCTCGCCTCTCAGACCCAACCCGCCCTCGTCCACTACGTCCCCATCGCGACGACCGTTCTTTCGGTTATCTTTACGATCATCCTGACACGCCGGTTCCTGGAGCGGTACCAGATGCACTTTTTCTGGTGGGGTCTGGGGGTGGCGTGTTACGGATTAGGCACGGGGCTGGAGGCGACGATCACGCTGCTGGGCAATTCGGTGTGGCTGACCAAGGCGTGGTACATCGCCGGTGCCCTGCTGGGCGGGTACCCACTGGCGACGGGGACGGTGTACCTGCTGCTGCGTCGTAAGAAGGCGCATCTGCTGACGGCGTTGAGCCTGCCGGTGATTATCGTGCTGAGTGTGCTGGTGGCTCTGTCGCCGATGAACATGGAGGCGTTAGAGGCTCATCGGCCGGGCGGCGCGGCGCTGGGCTGGCAGTGGATCAGGCCGTTCACGCCGATTGTGAATCTGTACGCCGCGCTGTTCCTGATCGGGGGCGCGTGCCTCAGCGCCTGGCGTTACGCCAAGCACAACGACACGAAGCACCGGATGTTTGGGAACATACTGATCGCCGCCGGTGCGCTGCTGCCGGGGATCGGGGGCAGCATGGCCAAGGCGGGCATGGTCGAGGCGCTGTACCTCGGCGAGTTCTTCGGGCTGATCCTGATCTGGATGGGCTACGCGGCCTGTGTCCGACGGCCGGCGGAAGCGTCGGCACTGGAGCCGGCCGGGGCGGCGGCATAAGATACGGGTATCAACTTCGTTACCAATCATCTGGGTGAGGGCGGCATGAAACTGTACGAAGCCATCGAAGCCAACGATCCGGAGGCGGCAGTCAAAGCGCTCAAGCGGATCAAAAATGTCAACCGGGAGATGCGGGATAACGGGTACACCCCACTGAGTTACGCCGCCTCGAAGAACGCGGTTGAGGTGATCCCGGTGCTGCTGGAGGCCGGGGCGGAGCCGGAGCCGGACGAGACGCTGCACCCGCTGTACATGGCGGCGATGGACGGCAGCGCCGAGGCGATGGCGGTGCTGCTGGATGCGCGCCAGTGGGAGCCCGAGCCGGTCCTGAGCGCGTTGAAGTCGGCCGCGCGGCATGGGCGCACCGAGTGCCTGCGCCTGTTGCTGGACAAGACCGGCGCCAAGCCGCTGCCGGCCGCGTTGTGCAACGCCTGCCTGACCGGCCGACTGGAGGCGCTGAACCTGCTGCTGGAACGCGGCGGCGAACCGAACGGCACCGACGACGGCAGCACGCCGATGCACATCGCGGCCCGGGCCGGCTACCCCGACCTACTCAAGGCGCTGCTCGACGCAGGCGGTGATGTGAACGGGCGTGACGACAAGGGACGCACCCCGCTGATGCAGGCCACGCTGGAGCACGGCAGCCAACGCTTCGCCCGGGCGAACTACCGATCAACCAAGCGCGACATCGAGAACCCGGATTCAGAAGTGAAAATCATCTGCGGCACGCTGGCCAATCCGCCACACGCCCGGCGGACAATCAAGACCCTGCTCACGGCCGGCGCGGACCCGTCGCTCGTGGACGATAACGGCCACACCGGCCTGGACATCCTTCACCAGGACGGCCGGCGTATCGATCCGTGGCTGAAGAAGAGGCTCCAAAGCGCCGGCGCCCCTCAAGTCGACCACTGGCCCAAGCGATTGATGCAGGCCATCTCCAAGAAGGACGTTGAGTCTGTCCGGGACCTGACATCACAGAGTCGGGACGTGAACTTCAAAGCCGTGCGGGGCGGCACCCCGCTATGCCACGCCTGCCGCTGTAGCAGTGCAGCGGTCGTTGAGCTGATACTCAAAGCGGGAGCCGATCCAAACATGCTGGGCGGTCACGAATACCCTGTACATGCGGCGGTGCTCAGCAACGACCCGAAGATCATGGTGATGGTTCTGGACGCCGGGGCCGATCCGAATCTGGCCAAGCCCGGTGAGTACAGCCATAACGCGCTGGAACTCGCCAAGAGTCTGGGCTATCGAGAGATCGCCAAGTTACTAAGTGATCGCGGTGCCAAGATGCCGGAGCCGAAGCACAAACTGGTTGAGCCGGGCGTGCATTGGTGGGACGACTGGGAATTGATCGTCGTCGAGGCGGAGGTTGAGACGATCGCCGAGGCCCTCGATCCCGATTGGGACTCGATCGACATGGACCCGATCGGCATGACGTTCACTTGCGGCGGCAAGGGGACGTATGTGGTCGTGCGGCCGACGGGGTACGCGTGGTCGAACGTGCTGTGCGTGAACCCGACGCGCGGTGGTGTTAACGACGACTTCAAGAACGTGGCCCGAAAGTTGGCCAAGGTCTGCGAGGCCCGCGCGATCTATGCGGCTTACAACGACACCGCCAGCGCGTGTGAGTTCTTCTGCTATGAGCCGGACGGTACCACCAGCATCGAGGACCACGGCGCGGACATGGAGTTCGCTGATATGGCGGTCTCCTTCGCCAAGGATGAAGGCCGTGAACCCCCGGCCTGGGCCGTGCAGATGATCGAGGAGGCCGAAGCATCCGGCGAGGACCCGCCGCACAGCACCGACCGTCTCGAAGCCTTAGCCAAAGCGGAGGGCTTCGCGCTGGGCTGGGCCTTTTTCAGCGTCGAGCCGGGCGAGCAGTTCGAGGTCGAGTTCACGGACTACCCACCCGAGGCCATCGAAGCCGTCGCTTTCGTCGATGCGCCGTCGTGGGCGTAGCCGCCGCCAGCATTTTTTTTCGATATACTTTGATATATGATCCCGGTGTCCTCCTCGCATATATGCCACCCGGATGTCAGCCATGACGTTATCGATCGCCATCAAGCCTGGCAGTGGAAAACTCAATCTGTATCGGGTGATTCATGCAGTCATCCTGCCGCATGAGCTTCAGGTCTTCCTCGCCCGGTTTGAAGATAGCCGTACTTTTCAATTCATGGCAGGCTGCGATCCTTACGGGGACACGCCGTTCAACGAGGGGCTCCTTGAAGAATTGGATATCGACCTCAAGCATCTACTAACTGATGCTCAGAGAAAGATAGGTCCGGCCCCTCCTGAGTTCGTTGACCTTGAGCAAAGCGATCATACACAAGGGGATCCGTTTGGCTGGGAAGGCCTGGTAAAATGGATAGAAGAACTACGTTCTGCGATCGCGACTGCCCGGATGGACGGGGGCAATCTTTACGCGCTGGGCGATTAGGTTAAACGGCAGTCTAGCATGTCACCTAGATAGACTTGTTACAATCCCGCCATGCCTAAGACGCTGAGCATTGTCATCCCGGTGTACAACGAGAACAAGCTGCTGCCGGAGATCCTGCGGCAGGTGGAGGCGGTCGAATTGCCGGGCGGGCTTGAGCGGCAGATCGTGTTGATCGATGACTGTTCGACCGACGGGACGACGGACGTGCTCAAGCAGCTTGCCGAGGATCGGCCGGACTACACGGTCGTGTACCACGAGGTGAACCAGGGCAAGGGCGCGGCGCTGCGCACCGGGTTCAAGCACGCGACCGGCGACATCGTGATCATCCAGGATGCCGACCTGGAGTACGACCCGCGAGACTACCCCCGGCTGCTGGAGCCGATCATCGAGGACCGGGCCGACGTGGTCTACGGCTCACGGTTCATCGGCGAGACCCACCGCGTCTTGAACTACCACCACTTCCTGGGCAACAAGATCCTCACCCGCCTGTCCAACCTCTGCACCGGGCTGTACCTCACCGACATGGAGTGCTGTTACAAGGTGTTCACGCGCGCGGTGCTGGAACGGTTCGAGATCACCGAGCCGCGCTTCGGCGTCGAGCCGGAGATCACAGGCAAGCTCGCCCGCATGAAGGACCTCCGCATCTACGAGACCCCCGTCGGGTACAACGGCCGATCGTACAACGAGGGCAAGAAGATCAACTGGAAAGACGGCATCAGCGCGATCCGCTGCATCTTCAAGTACAGCCTGACGCGCGGGTGAGCCCAATACATTAAACAGGTCGCCACGAAAAGGCACAGAAACCACAATAGAAGGCAACTGCCCTCCCTTGATGTGTCCTCTTGTGCCTTTTTGTGGCTGGTCAGTTTCATTAATAACGGCCGCATCACATTCCGTCATCCCCGCGCAGGCGGGGATCCAGGTGTTTCATCTGGTCGGGCTTCTGGATCCCCGCCTGCGGGCTTTATGCGCCATTTTATCTAACCGCTGGCGCTAACAAGCGTTCGCGCCCATACTGGTGGACCACTTACTCGACCTTACCGAGAAGGAGTCACCGGCATGGAACGCGAACTGTGGAGCATCTTAACGGCCCAACTCACCGTCATGTCAACCCACGTCCGACGCAGGCGGTTTGTGCATCCCACCGCACGCATCCTCCGCGTCTACCTCTGGGCGGTGCTGCACGACCGGCCGGTGTATTGGGCGTGTGACCGTCGCCACTGGGTCGGCGTCAAGCCGCCGGCGGCGTTGCCGGATCAGTCGACCATGAGCCGGCGTCTGGCCCGGCCCGAAACCCGTCGGGCACTCGATCAACTGATGGATCGACTCGAGCCTCAAACACAACACGCGCTGACCCTGCGTATCGACGGCAAGCCGTTGGCCGTCGCCAAGCACAGCGTCGACCGGCGTGCGACGATCGGCCGTGGCGCCGGCGGGTTCCAGAAGGGCTACAAACTCCACGCGATTTATGCCGAGAATAACCGCCCCGTCGCCTACCGTGTCGCGCCGATGAACGTCGACGAACGCATCGCCGCCAAGCAGATGATCGAACAAGAAGAACTGGGCGAAGGCTACCTGCTGGCCGACGCCAACTACGAGACCAACCCGTTGTACGACCAGTCCGCCGGGGCGGGGCGCGTCCTGGTGACGCCGCGCCGCTTCCGCCACGCCAAGGGGCTGGGCCAGTCACGCGTGCACAGCCCGCACCGCGTGGCCATGATCCAGCGGATGCGTGCGCCTTCACCGTTCATCCGCCAACTGCTTAGCACCCGTCGCAGCGTCGAGACGCGCTTCGCCAACCTCTGCAACTTCGGCGGCGGCCTGACCCACCTGCCGCCGTGGGTGCGTGGCCGCCGTGTCGAGCCTTACGTCACCGCCAAAATCCTGATCCGCCTGGCCCGCGACCATGTTATCAGGCAGGGGGTTGCATAAAGCCCCTTCGCGGGAATGACGCCATGAACTACGTAAGAAAGCGCTATTGTAGACTTCGCCTCTACACAGGCACGGGCAGCAGGTCGTCCTGCGTGACCGGCTGCTCGAAGCGTTCGATGGGGTGGGCGTTATCGAGGGTGTAGTCCCCCACCGCCGTGCGGCGCAGCGCGGCGAGGTGGCCGCCGGTGTTCAGCTTCTGACCGATGTCTCGGCCAAGGCTGCGGATGTACGTGCCCCGGCCGCAGGTGATGCGCAGCGTGAGCATGGGGTAGCTGTAGTCCAGCAGCTCGACGGCATCGATCCGGACGGTCTTGGTCGGCATGTCAACCGTCTCGCCTTTCCGCGCCAGCTTGTAGGCGCGCTGGCCGTTGACGTGAACAGCGGAGTAGATCGGCGGGGTCTGATCGATCTCACCCCGGAAGTGGTCCAACACATCCTTCACCGCGCCCAACTCAGGCGGCTCGGGCACCTCGACCTCGATGCGCTCGCCCTCCAGGTCGTCGGTCGTGGTGAAGGCGGAGAGATCGACGGTGGTGTCGTAGACCTTGGGCCGGCCCATGAGCGATTCGACGGCCTTGGTGGCCTTGCCCAGGCAGCAGATCACCACCCCGGTCGCCAGCGGGTCCAGCGTCCCGGCGTGCCCGGTCTTGCAGTTGCCCGCCGCCCGGCGGACCCGGCGGACCACGTCCATCGAGCTCAGACCGATCGGCTTATCCACCACGATCAGCCCGCAGAGATTGGAATGTGTCTTGGGTCTGCCCAACGAGGCCGCCTTCCTTTACAAACCGTGAGAAACCAATACGATAGCGGACCAAACTCGATCCGTCGCAGCCCCCGGAAGTTTCCCCTGTTCAAAATGGACACGGCACGCCCCGGGATCACGGGATTCCCTTGGTAGATTCCGGGGGTAGCTTCCGGGGGTGACGACCTCAGGAGAGGTGACCGAGTGGCTGAAGGTGCACGACTGGAAATCGTGTGTACGGCTTGTCCGTACCGAGGGTTCGAATCCCTCCCTCTCCGCTTTCTTTCAAATCGCACGCGTCGATCATCGCGTCGAAGGGCTTATTGACGGTGTAGCTTAGGGTTACGCCGTTCAGCGAAAAGTTCGAACACACGATTTCGAGGATCTGACGCTTGGCGCGGTAATCGCCGTCAACCCACTTCTCCTCAAGGGTTTGCGAGAGTTCGAACGATTTGACCGCGACCTCGCCTTTCTCGGCCTGGCTGCGGTCGGCGACCTCGATCTTCACCTTCAATTCGTCGGCGCGTTCACGCAACTCGGCGCTCTTGCGTTGGTAGGTGTCGGTCTCGATCTCGTCGAGCAGGCGCAGGTTGAGCAGCTGGTCCTGCTGCGTGCGGATGAACGAGAGCTGGCGGTTGAGTTCGGCGACCTGCTCGACGTTGCGGTCCTGATCGTCACGCACACGGGCACGCAACGCCTTGAGGAACCAGTCGCGTACCTTGGCGTCCTTGATCCGGAGGCTGCGGAACAGTGCAAGCACCTGCTCGTCGAGCTGACTCTCACGGACCCGGCACGGCGGGTGGTCCGGCTTCTTGTGATGCGTGCAGAAGTAGTAGATGTAGTCCTTCGGGCCCGACTTGGTCTTCTTGGTCTTGCGTTCGCCGCACACGGCCCGGCCGCAGTGGCCGCAGGTGATCAGGCCACTGCCGAAGACCAACTCGTGCGAGCGGTAGGTGATGCCGCGGAGCAGCTTTTGGACCTTGGCGAAGGTCGATCGATCGACCAGCGGCTGATGGGTGCCGGGCACGGACTCGCCGCGGTGCGGGACCTCGCCGATGTAGGAGCGGTTCTGCAGGATGCGGTGCACGACCGAGCGCGGGAACCGGCGGTGCTTGTCGGAGTAGACCACGCCCTCCTCGTCGAGTTGGTCGATGAGCGAGTCGAGGGTGTGGCCGTGGTGGGCGTACAGCTCAAAGATCCGCTGCACGCGCGGCCCTTTGAGGGGGTCGATTTCGATCATGCCGCGGCCATCAACACGGACGTTGAGGTAGCCGTAGGGCGCCCGGTTCGGGAACAGGCCGCTCTGGACACGGCGTTTGATGCCGTCTTGGATGTCGATGGCCATCTGCTCGGTGTAGAACGCCGCCATGTTGGCTAGCGTCCGCCGCATCATGCGGCCGGCCGGGGTGTTCTCCGTCGGCTGAGTGATGTAGATGACCTTGAGGCCCTTCTCCTCTTCGAGCCGTTCCAGCTCGACGTAGTCGAACAGGTTGCGGGCGGCACGATCGACCTTGAAGAACAGCAGCCCGTCGAGCCGGTGGGCGTGCTTGCGGGCGTAGGCGAGCAGCGACTTGAAGGTCTTGCGTTCGTTCTTCTTGCTGGCGGTCTCGGCGATGCGGAAGAATTGGACGATCGAGCCGCCGTGCTGCTCGGCGTACTTGCGTAAGGCTTGCTCTTGGACTTCGAGGGAGAAGCCTTCGCGTTCCTGCTCGCGGCTGGAGACGCGGGCGAGGGCAACGAACCGCTTCGCTCCGCCATTGGAGGAAGCTGCGCTTTTGGGGTCAGTCGCGTTCTTGTTTCCGGGGGTTCCGGGGGCGGGGCTTCCGGGGGTGGGCATGGTCGGCCTCCAACAGGTCAAAGAGTCGGCCGACGTTCACCAGCATCTCGATCGCGTCGTGTTCGGTCAGGTCGAAGTCGTAGTGGGGTTGCCAGGCGCTGATGGTGTCGGCGATGAGTTTATCGGTGATCCAGTCCGGCGCGTGCAACCGCCCCCCCTCGGGCGGTCGCTCGGTTGCGGCTGGATCTTTGTGATCTGATGACATCGTACCGATACCTCACACCCGGCGCAAGGGTGCCGGGTGGCTGCTGTGGATTCATGACCTGGATGGAGGCTGATGGGCTCTTGGCCGGGCTACGGTGCTCAGTTAATAGGACCGAACACCGACGCACTACGCCCCACACGAGGGGCACTGCCGCAAGCCGCAGGCCGGACAGACATCCTGGTTGGCGTCGGCCAGGGGGTGACCGCAGCGCGCGCAGAAGAGCAGGTTGGCAACTCCATCCTTTGGGGGAGTTGACTGGAGATCTTGGTCGGTGCGGTTCAACCGCGCCTTATCGGTACGATCGGTTGCGGATGGCGATGGCATGTCGGCATTCCTGTCGTTCATGGTGTTCTGGGCTCCACCCGCTCAGCGGCAGGAACGGAGGATGGGTTTCAGGGGCGAGGCCCGGCGTTGCCGTTGCGCAGAGGACAATGGTCCTCGCAATGGCTGGCGATGATCGGATCGTCACAGCCGAAGCCGCGGTAGCGTCCGCTGTAACCGTGGCCGGTTTGCTCGGCGATCTCCGTGTCCGTGATGATGCGCTTGCCCCCGGACGGCTTGTTGCGTTTCGCCCACGCCCGCAGCATCGCGATGGCTAGGCCTTGCGGGATGCCGAGTCGGTGGCAGTGGACCGCCAAGCGGAACGCGCAGACACGCTGGTTCTCACTCACGCCGTCTCGGAGCATGTTGATGGCGCACGGCGGCAGGCCATGAATGTGTTGATTGCGTACCCGTGTCCTTGCTTCGGGCTCAACGGCGTTCGGTTCCTGCCTGCCCATGAGGTCGTTGATCTCGATCAACTCGTCGAGGTGCTGCTCCGGGATGCGTTTAGCGTCGGCCAGAATCCGCCATTGATCAGGCGCGGGCGACCAGCTGTTCGCCGGATCGAGGAACACCGTGCGGCCGCGGCGGACGTGACCGCCGAACAGCGGTGCGTTGATGAAGTTGCCCATCTGTTTGCCGGGATCGATCGCGTCCTGCTTCGGGAACACCTCGACGCCCGGCTGGCCGATGTCGTCGAGGAGCATCGCCAGCACACGCCGCGCCTTGACCGCGGGCACGGGGCCGTCGAAGAAGAACCAGACGTGGTAGCCCTTGCGTTTGGAGCGTTCGACGTAGCCGTGCAGCCCGTAGTGCCGCGCCTGCCCGACACATTCCCGGACGGGATTCATGTCGTCACGGTCGAAGTCGATCGCCGCGGACCGGATTGTGTCGCCGGTCAGCAGGTACACGCCGTAGGGCTGCCGCCCGCGGAGATGATCGAGTAATACCCGACGGGTGACCTGGGCCTTCACACACCGTGCCCGCCCCGTGGCCGGGTCGTAGGTGCCGTACACATCCGTCCGTCCGCTGAAGCACCCCCGGAAGAGGTTCAGCTTCTGAGCGGTAGAGCGCGAGGGTGTGGTGGACTGGAGCATCACTGACCGTCCGGTCTCCAAAGCAAAACGGCTTCGACCGCTAAGCGGCGGTTCACCCCTCGGCGTTGCAGTCGAACATGCCACGCCCTGGACCCGCTGACGAGGAAGCAACTTAGAGTGAGTCGTTGAGCCCGACGCCTCGGGAAGCGGTGTAGAGGTGGATGAGTTCGTCGAGTTCATCGACAAGCTCTTCAGGCCGGTAGCGGTAGCCGATTGGTGGTGCCGGCAGGTCGGGCGCAAGTTCCTTCAGAAGCCGGTCGGTCATATCGCGGCGTCTCACCCAGTCCAGCGGGTCGAGCAGTCGGTCGATCGCCGCACGAGCCCGACGCGCTTGTGCCTGTTGAATCACCGCCGCGGCCACGCGGTCGATGACTGCCCGGGGGCCGGCACGTTGCTCGTCCATCGCGTCGGCGAAGGCGGCGTCCAGCGTATGAGGTCGATGGTCTTGGTAGGCGGCGTCGATGAGGGCGGCCGCCTGGTCGAGGGCGTGGGATCGCTTCAATGGACGAGACCCGGAGCCAGGCCGGGCCACGGCCAGGAAGCGGGCTACCTGACTGAGCATCTGCTCACGCGTAGCCGGTACGGGCATATCTATCGGCAGTCGCCGCAACGCCACCTCGACTCGCTCGGCTGCGTCCCCACGATCTTCGACGTGCCGCAACTCCTCAAGCAAGTGCTGGATTCGGGCATCAGGCGGGCTCGGGATCACCGAATCGTTCGAACTCGAAGTCGTCATCGTCGCGCCTCGGAGGGGGTGCCGATCGAGAATCGGACGCAGAGCGAGCCGATCCGGAACGGGCGCCGGAGAGCAGTTCGCGTTTCACATCCGCCAGGGGGCGGTAGTAGCGGGCCAGGCTCTGCGCGATGATGCGCTCGCGGAGACCCGGGCTGGTGGGTTGGCGGGCCTTGCGGGTCTGGAACCGCGTGATGTGTGGCCCGACCCGCGCGATCGCCTGGTAGTAGTCCAACGAGGTCAGGTCACTCACCTCAACCAATCCCTGCATCTCACGGGTAATGGCGGCCGCGTCGCTGCTGTTGACTTGGAACGCGATCGTTGACCCCACGCTGGACACCGCCCGCGCCCGCTCGGCCCCGAGCTGATGAAAATGCTGGACGGCGATCAGCATGGACATGCCGAACTTCCGGGTCTCGGCGATCATGTCCTCGACCGCGTCGGTCAGGAAGTTGTGCCCCTCGTCGAGATACAAGTGGTACGGCAAAAACGAAGCGTGCGGGCTGTCGCTCCTGGAAAGCGCGGTGTGATGGAGCATTGCGAGCAAGACGCAGCCGAGGGTGGCGCGCACCTCAGTGCCGATGTCTCCCAGATCGACCAGCAGGATCCCGCCGCGGTCGATCACCTCTCGCAGGTCGAACGACGACTCGGGTTGGGACAGCATCCAGGAAACCGTATCGCCCTTGTCGAGCAACTTCCCAAGCTTGTTATGAGGAGGCCCCAGCTCCGATTTTTGGTGGGCCATGAAATCGTGCTGCCAGAAGTCCTTGGCCGAAGGGTGCTCGACGAGTTGTGCGATCCGCCGTCTCAACTGCTTGCTGTCCGGGCTGTCCTTGCGGAGCAGCCGATCGACATCGAAGAGCGTGCCATCGGGCAACTGAAGCACGCCGTGGATGGACTGCCGGAGCAGCCGCTCCAGCCGGTCGCCCCAGGAGCTGCCGAGGAATCCCTTGAAAGCGCGGAGGATGCCATCGATCCGGCGGCTGTCGTCCCGACGCCCATGCTGTCGCAGCGGGTTCCAGATCGGGACATGGGTGGCGTGTCCGGGATTCAGGTAGATCACGCGGTCGGCCACGGCCGGATCGAGGCGGTCGAGCAGGTCGCCGACCAATGTGCCGTGTGGGTCGAGCAACGCCACGCCGTGCCCGCGGGCGATATCGTCCAGAGCCATGTTGATCATCAGGTTGGATTTGCCGTACCCGGTCGTGCCGACCACCCGAACATGTTGGAGACGCGCGGGCAGCGGGATGCAGACCGGCAGGCGGCTGCCCGCGACGGTGCAGTCACCGAGCGGCGTGCCTTCGGACAGTTCGGGCGGTGGTTCCAGGGCTTCGAGCACGCCGATGTTCATGGGGCGGTGCTCGCCGACAGCGACCGGCGGGACATGGACCAGCGTGGACAGCTCGAGCGAGTTGACCAGGAAGCCCGGGCGGAAGGTGAGGCCACGGTCTAGCGCGTCGATCACCCCGCGTTGATCCATGATGTGGAGGTAATCTTTTTCGGTCAGCCAACGGAGCGGCCGCCCGCCGTGCTGGATCATGCCGACGAACGCGGCCATCGCGTCAGTAAGCGGGGCGTGGTCTCGGCCGATCAGGGCCATGCGTAATGCCGCGGCGAAGAACGGCTTGTCATCATGGGCCTTGAACTCGTGGTCGCCGGCCATTTGTCGCAGGTCGCCGGACGGGGTCTGCTGGGGGAAGCGTTGCAGGGCTTGCCAGGGCAGTTGCAGCTTGGCCGTGTATTCGAGGTCCAGGAGCATGGCGACATTGGCGTGCCAATCGTGCGCGGGATCGACGGGCTGGAACAGGACTTGGATGACGCCGAACGCTGGCGGCGGGATCGCGGCCAGCACACTGAGCCCCGGGCCGTAAATCGAGTGCTTGAGTTCGTCGGGCTGGGTCAGTCGATGGGAATACGGCGGCGGCGGGTGGAAGTCCCGTAGCAGGACGGGCGGGTCACGCTCGAGAAGCTGCCCGACCAACTGCCTGGGGCGGAAGGTCAGCCGGCTCTGCTCGTACTCACCCGCGAAAGCGGCCCGCAGTAGGAGCAGGTCTTGGCGATGGATCAAGAACGCCAGATCGAGGCCGTCCGCGTTGCCCGTCAGTTCCAGGCCGACGCGGTGCCGCGCGTGGACCAGCTGCTTGAGCAGGCGTTCGGCGCGGACCCAGTCGCAGCGCTGCTGGGGCGCCACCCAGATGCTCAACCGGCGGAGGTCCTGACCCGGAGGCGGGGGATGTAGCGTCGGTTCGGCATGCTGAAAGGAGGGAAGCGGGCAATACGGCGGTTCGAGGACGACAGGCCGCGGCGAAAGGATCGCCTCGCATCCTTTCACCGCCTCGCGCTGCAGCACGGTCTGCGCGCGTGACGCCAGCACCACCGGACCCGCGCGTGCGATCATGGCGTGCTCAATGGCCATCATCCCCCTAGCGGTAGGCACGGGGCGTGCATTGCATCCTCAACCGCCGACACGTACGGCTTGTCGGAGCTGTCGCAGGGTCTGGGGGTGCTGCAGCAAGACCTCGGGCATGCGGCAGATCAGGCTTTCGGCTCCTGATCCTGACCAATCACCGGGCAGCAGGTCGCGATGCTTGGCGAGGTATTCGGCGGCCGCCTCACAGCGTCGCCGCGGAGAAAGCCCGTTCCAGTAGCCGTTGACGATCGTCCGGACCTCGCTGTGCGCCTGCGCTTGGGCCCACGCGTGCGCCAGGTCGCGGAGAACGCGGTAGATCCCGCCCTCCTGCCCGGTCCGCGCGAATTCGAACGCGGCCCGCTCGCCGCCGGGTCGGTACACGTCGCGCAGCAACTCGGCGCATCGGTGCCACGCATAGAGCCGGTGGGCCGGCACGCCATCGGAGGTGCCGAGACGGCACCTTTCGAGCCGGGCACCGAAGCCGGCGATGCACTCCTGAAACACGTGAAGGGAACTGATCGACGCATGCGGCAAGGTAAACTCGGCCAGCACACGATCCGCCTGACGATGGGCCTCGTCGTAGGTACGTTCAGGACGGATGCGCCGGAGCAGGAGGTCAAGGGAACTTGGCATGTGTCGCTCGTGGTCAGGGGGTGGTCTGCGTCCAGGATTGGGGCCGCAGTGGTTTTGGTTTCCGGGGTCAGATTCCGTTGAGCGTATTCGGGGGGGGGTTAGAATCCTCGTAGTTTCGATGCGGTGCTCCGGAGCCCATCCACATAGGATCGGACCAGCGCCGTGTAGTCGTGGGCGTAGCGTTCGGGATGATGGTGATCGATCTCGCCACCGAACCGTGAGCCGCACTCGCTGATGAACTGGCGGATGATCTCTACGCGGTCGGCCCAGGAATGCGGCGCGACCTGGGTGTCGAATACGTGCCGGATGTGGCGTTCGGTCGCCTCGGATTTCGCCGACGAGGTCATCCGATCGATGATCCCCAAGACCCCGCCGTTCAGCCCGTCCGCGGCGTCGCGGTAGAGCGAGGCGATGTTGCCCTCCCCGCGTCGCAGTGAACGCTCGAGCCACTCCTTGGCGACGCCCTCGGCCTCGCAGCGCGAGAGCGTGGCACCCGGCGTCACGCAGTGCTGATAGAGGTGGTTGGCGTAGGCGGCGATCAGCCGCGCGAATGCGTCGTAGTCCCCCACCCGGTTGCCCTGGAGGGGGAAGCGGATGCGGGCTTCATCGAATCGGGACGTCACACGATCAGTGATATTCGCTTCAGAAATCGCGTCCAGCAGGGCGAGGATCGAGGGCATGGTCAGTTCTCCTTGGTTTGCGGCCCGTCTTGGCCTCGGGTTTGGGGTTCTTCACAGGGGTGCAGGGCGTGGTCCGGCTTCCAATGTTGGGTTCGAAACTTGGCTCCGCGTGTCTATTTCCGGAGGCAATTCCGGGGGGCACTTCCGGGGGGCACTTCCGGGGGGCACTTCCGGGGGTTAGAGGGTTCGGAGGAGTTGGCGGACGCCATCCAGAGACTGGACGTAGGCGTGGATCAGCTCTTCGTGGCGTCGAACGAGGCGTTCGGGCGGCATATCTTCCAGTTCGTCGGACAGCCCTGGGCGGAGGGCCTCAATCAGGCCGGCCATGAAGCCGACACGCTGATCCCAGTCCATTGGGTCCAAGGCATGGCCGATGACACGCCGCACGCGGCGCTCGTAGAGATCGCGTTTGAGCCGTTCGGTCATCTGATGGGTCACGTGGCACAGCCCGCCGTTGACCCCGCGGCGGGCCTCCGACGCCGCGGCGGCCAGCCCGCGTTCACCGAACGCGCGGGTGACGAGATCGATCGCGTCGTCTTCCAGCTCATCGTCGCCCACAGGCAGGCCCACGCGTCGCATCATCGCCGCGTAGTACGCCGAGACAACATCGATAAACGTTTCGTGGTCCTCGGCCAGCGCCGAGGCCAGCGTGAACCCGGCCCGGGCATCATCCAGCGCGTGCCCATAAGCCTCGGCCAACGTCTCGGGCGCGATGGCCCGCACCACCGCTTCGATCGCGCTGCTGCACTGGGCATCCGGCTTTGGGTCACTGCCTGGCGCAATGCGATGCGACCACGCAACCCGGCGTGTGAGTTCAAAGAGCACGCTCACGTCGTGGTGATCCGAGACCCCGGCCAGTTTTGAGAGGGCCATCGCCTGTGGCACCGACACCAATGGGCGACGCAGCCGGGAGCGGCGGACACTCGCAGGCACACCCCGCAGCACCCGCTTGAGGAGCCCGGCGAAGCCGTCGGGGTAACGCCGGGCACGCAGGTGGTGGGACACGAACGCATCAACAAGCCGCCGGGCCTCGCGGGCCGGCCCCCGGAACAGCCTCGCTTCGACGGCATCGGGGAAGCCCTGAGCGGCGGTGAGGCGGAGTTGATCGGCCAGCGCGGACACCGGGCGGGCATCGTCAGGCGACGTGGGAACTGAGTTGTGATCATCGCTGGCTCGGGCGCGACTTGCGGAGGAGGCGTGGTACCAATCATGTCGCAGGGCCGCGAGCACGACGGATTCCGCCCCCGTCGCACACCGCCAGGCACCACCGACATCCCGCACCCGCACGATTTCCAAGCCACGATGCGGGTCGATCAACTGCCCCTCCATCCGTCTATGGTTCGCCGGATCAAGGCCAGAGAGCGAACCGTCCTGATCGGCCACCGGGCACACGAAACGCGACACCGTCCGGTCCTGCGCCGCGGCGGCCAGCTTCGCCTCGAGGGACGCCACCGGGCCGATTGCTCCGTCCGTGTCCAGCAGGTGACCGGTGAACACCGCGTCCTGCGCGAGCGGCACCCCGGTCAGCAGCGAGACCATCGCCGCGCAGCACGCCAGACCGAACGAGTAGCCTTCGATCAGCAGCCCCGCGTCGCGGACCCCCGCCGCCTCGATGTTGCGCACGGCGACCTCAACCCCGCCGTGCATCGCGTCTTCTGATGTCAGGTTGACCCGACGCCACACCATGACCGCGGTTGGCCAGACGGTTTCCCGGATGTGCCGCCGGGCCGAGCGATCGAACGCGACCGGTCCCGAAAAGACCACCCCATGTGACCCCGGACGACCCGGAAGCCGGCGTACCGTCACGGCCGTGACCACCGCCACCTCGGCGTCGGCACCGCAAGCATCCGGTCGCGGCAGCACGATCGGGACCCGGGCCGTGCCCACCAAGCTGACGTTGGAATCGGTCATGGTTTGCTCCGGTGTTCCGCGGCACTGATCTGCAGCGTCGCCTCGTCCACCCCCGGCTCTACGCAAAACCGAACCGATACCGGCGGGCGTGGCGTCCGGGCGGATCCCGTGGACGCTGTCTCAGCCGGCGGCGTGACCACCAAGAGGTCGCCCCGGCAGGTTGCGCGGGAGTGGCGATCTCCTGACGCCGCGGCCGCACGCATCATGGGACGTCCGTGGCGGCGCAGCCGGACCTGATCCTCGGTCAGCTGGATGCGGCGCAGGACGACGCCGGTCTCCAACGCCATTGTGTACGGCCCCGGATGGATCCCCGGCAGCACGGCCGGGTGGCCGCCGACCACCGCGCGGAGATCGACCGTGGCGATGAACCGCTCGTCGTGGAACACCTCGAGTTGGACCACGGCCGGACGCTGCGCGACGGCCGCAAGGCTTCCCGCCACGCGACCCGCTTCCGCCGTAACGGGTGTCCGCGTGGCGGCATCAATCAGTTCATGGGCAATCAATCGCGCGGCCCGGTCAGGCTCGTTCGACGATATGGCGATTAGGCCTTGCTCAAGCCACCGGCCCAGTTCAAGACGCTGCCGCTCGTCGAGCTGCGCCAGGCTACCCCTTAAACCCCGACGAAGCAGGTCTGGATCGTTCGTGGAATCAAACGCCCGGAGGATAAGGTCGATGCCGTTCATGTCGGGGCCCCTTGCGGTTGTGAAGCGATACGGCTCACGCCCGGCCACACCCCCGCCTCTTGGGCAACTTCCCGGAAGACCGGGTGCCGGGACAGCACCTGGGCCAGGTTGCGCCAGAGATCGGGGACACGCCGCTGATGTGGCACTGCTGAGTTGGTCTCTGTCGCGCGTTCGCGACCGTTGTCAGCGCGGCGGGCGTCGTCCTCATTCAGCTGCCAGTGGCTGCCGGCGAACCGGCTGAAGGTCGATCGGGTCAGCCCGAACGCGGCCGCGATCTCGTGGTCACACGCTTCACCCTGGACCCGCGCTTCGAGCACGGCGTGGATCATCGCTTTGAGTTTGGCACGGCCCAGCTCGCGGATCCGACGTCGCTGACGCCGGATGTCGCGGGCCTTCTCCGCGGCCAGTGCCTCCGGTAGCCCTTGCCGAGAGACCTCCTCGGCGACGAGCTGATCCAGCGGGTTAGCCTCATACCGCGCCCAACCCTCGTATACGCCGTTGCTGCGGCTTGGCTGCTCCAGCGACACGACCCGCAGCGGCCCGAAATGGCTGTCGATGATCTGCTGGACGCGTTGTGATTCGCCCGGCCGATCGGGGTCCGGATCACTCACGTGGCGACCCAACCACGCGGGCCGCTCCCCGCGAAAGAGCCACACCGGCAGACGGACACGGATGACACCACCCCGGACCGGCCAGTCATAGCGGCTGGCCGCGCCGTTGCGGCAACGCAGCACGTTGAGGCAACAGTAGGCGATCTGCCGGACCACCTGCCCTTGCAGCAGCTGCGCTACCTCGGACTCCAGCGTCAGGAGATCAGCGAGCGGATGACGGTCTCGCCAGTGTTGTGCCGCTCGCAGCGTGGCCCCGAAGTAGTGTCGTGAGTCGACGGCGCGTGATCGCTCGTCTTCTCCACCGATTGGCAGCGAGAGGAATCGTGAAAGGACGGCGTCATACACCGCCTCACGCTGTGCGTCAGCGGTGATCCCGAACTCTTCCGGCAATGGCCCCGCGCATAATTCGTCGAGGAACTCGACCAGCCGCAGCGTCTTGCCGCCGCGGCGGCGGAACACTCGTCGATTCTGATGCAATTCGTTCAACGCGAGCTGCGGCTCGTCGCCCGCCACGATGTGCTCAAGCAAATCGATCAGCCACAGAGACGCGAGATCGTCCGCTCGGGCGGAGCCTGAACCGGTGGGTGTGAGGTGGCAGGTGGTCATGAGGTGCTCCAAGGCCCGGTGTGCGCCCAAGTTCGGCGGTGCCTGTATCCGGGGGTATTGGCATACGGGTTGGCGCTGGGCCGATCGTGATTCGATGGAAAACCGATCGGGGTGGGCAGGCGATGGTTGGTCGGGATCACCGATACGCCAGAAGACCGGCGGACCTGCCCCGTTTGGCCGGGCAACAGAAATCTTGGGTGCTCGGTCAGGGCACATGGTGTTGGCCCGCCGTTGATGCGCAACAGGTCGAGGACTTGGGCCACCGTTCGGGGCCGCCGGGACGGGTCTTTCTGGAGGCAGCCGCTCACGAACGCCGCGAGGGGCTCGGGTGCTTCGTGCAGCGGCCTGGGTGTCTGATGGACCTGCATCCGATAGACATCGTCGGGTTCACCGGTGAACGGGGGTTCCCCCTCGGCGCTGAGCAAAGCGAAGGCGATCACCCCGAGGCTGTACACATCGGATTCCGGGCGGGCACACCAAGGTGCGGGATCGGCGACGCGCTCGGGGCTGAGGTAGGAAGCACTCGTCGCATCCATCCCCAGGCATGGCAAGCAGAGCGGTTCGTGGCGTGGCCCACCAAGAGAGTCTGAGCGAAGATCTCGAGCCACATATCCCGGTGCTCCGGCGTCAGTCGCGGGAGGGCCTTGCGGTGATCCCATCCGTTGGGCCGATCCGTTCTGTACCCGATGGTTCGCGTCGTTGAGCCTTCGCTGCGCCATTCCCAGGTCGGCGATCTTCCAGACCCCGTGCATGCAGAGGATGTTGGCGGGTCGCAGGTCGCCGTGTATCAGACCGCTGTGCTCCAGGGCAAGGACACCGCGGGCCATCTCGCCGAGCATCGCCGGGGAGACTCGCAATCGTCCGGGGTGATCGTGACGATGCTCGTCGAGCCAGCCCTGAAGGCTGCCCCCATCGGCCAGTTCCAGGGACAGGCCCAGCAGGTCCAGCCCCTCGTGCCGGAACCGGTGGGTTCCGAAGACCTGTACCAGGTGGCGGTGATCCTCGACCGATCGGTAGAGTTCCCATTCGTGCCGCAGGTCACCCAGGCCGGGCATGGCGTTGAGTCGTTGGAGCTTCAACGCAACCTCAAGCCGATCGACGTGGTCGTAGGCCCGGTAGACCGCACCGGCGCTCCCTTGGCCAATCCGGTGGCGCACGACGAATCGGCCCAACTCGGTGCCCGGATCCAGCGGCGGCGGGACCCGCCGGGAGGTCGGTGCCGGCGAGACAAACATCCGTGGCTGCTCCATCGGTTCAGGTTGCGGCATGGCACACCCCTTCCCTCGCGAAGTCCTCGGCCTGCGCTTCGGTGAGCAGCCGGCCCAGCGCATCCCGCAGTTCGTGCGAGACCACACGCAGCCACGGGTGCTCGGCCAGACGGTGTTGCGTGGTCTCGATCCACGCGATGGCTTGTATGTCTGTCTGCGCGACCCGTTCTTGCGTGCGCCCAGGCAGCCGCGCCAGCACCGCCCGGTCGATCCGGACCCCTTCGGTCGTCGTGGTGGACCAGACCGCGAGTTCGGGCAGCGGGCCTTCACCCGCGTCCCCCGGGCCGATGACGAGGGTGTTTCGGGATTCGATGCGATCGGGGTAGACCCACGTCACATCGCGAACCTGAGCCCGGCATCGCCGTGGGGTCGTCTCGGCGTGGGGTTCAGTCAGTGATTCGGCGATCCGCCCCAGCGTGAGTTCGTGGTGCGGATACAACGCCGGTTCACCGTGCCGGAGGAGCCACCGACCCGCCACGGCTCGTTCCGATGCGTGCGCCACCGCCGCGGCCCGGCACAGGTCGTGTGGAGCCCGGATGACGCGCAGAGAGTGACCTGGAGGCTGATTCCCGAGGGAAGTCCGGGTGAGGTTCCGGGGGAAATTCCGGGGGTGATCTTCGATCGGGGGCAGGGTCAGGCAGTGTTCCCGCCACAGCAACGCGAGTCGGCGTTGGGTCTGCTGAGACAACGCGTGGTCGCGGCCCAAGCGTTTCCTCAGAGCATGCAGCAACCCGGCCTCCCGCACCGGGTCGGACGCACGCCGTGCACGATCCGCCTTCAACGCCAACGACACGGCCACAAACCCCCTCGACCGCAACGCGCCACACAAAACGTCAAGCCGTGGATCGTCCGCCGCCGCGATGGCGCCGCGAGCTTCGTGGGCCAGGGCATTGGCCTTCGCGGCCCGACGCCGACGGTCGGCCCGCACGCGGTCGGCGGGTGCCGCGGCGAACACCACACGGCACGCCGGGGTGTCTGGCGCTGATGTTGGGGGCAGCGTTTCGTCCTCGGCCTGCGGGAGCACGGCCGACCGGCCGTCGGTAAAGACTGCGCAGACACGTTCACCATCGGGGTCCCACGGCGCGATCGACACGATGTGGCGCGGGCATGCCTGCTCACTCGTCGGGGTCAAGTGCCCGTCCCGCCAGGACCATCGGATGATCCGCCGGTTCGACGCGCCCGCGGTGAGCAGACCACCGGCCACCGCCGCGATCGCGTACGCGTGGCCGCCCGCTTGCTCAGGTGTCGGCGTATGCCTTACCGCGTGGGATTCAGGAGACGCCGTGCCTGCCGGTTGCGAATCCATCACCGTTCCGCGGTCCGCCAAGTTCCGGGGGTGCCGGGGGGTCCGGGTGTTCCGGGGGTGGGCGGGCAGGATGTCGGCGATGCCCCGCTCGGTATCGACGGCCACGAGGTGACCATCGAGATCGAGGTACGCGACGCAGGCATGGTCGAGGGGCACAAGCCGGACCCACGCGCCTTGGGGTGGCGGTGGCGGCGCGGGCACCATGCGGAACCGATCGGGCCGGTCCGGGTCCCACACACGGAGGTCGCCGCCGACGCCCAACCCAACCAGCCTGCCCGATCCGAGCCAGCACATCGCGACCAACAGGGCATCGCCGGTGTCGCAGGGGGTCACGCGGGCTTGGAAAGGGTCGGTCCGGTCGATCAGAGCAAGCGTGCCCGTATCGTCGGTCACCGCGACGACCGAGGGCGACACGGCGCACAGGTCAAGCACCGCCCCGGTGACATGTTGGCGGAACGCGCAGCGGAACCGCCTCCGCGTCGGGGACCAGTCCCACCAGGCCACCTGGCCGTCCCGCCCGCCGGTGATCACCCGCCCGGCGAGCGGATCGATATGAGCGGCGTAGATGCTCGCCGGCGTGGGGTGATGCAACACCGAGGCGTCCTCTCGGGGCGTGACGTCCTCGCGGAGCAGATGGCGCTCCCCGCAGACCAGCACATCGAAGCCCGATTGTTCGCCACCACGCCCGACAACGACTGCATCGGGCGCAAACGCGGCGTCGCGCGTCGAGGGGTTCATGGGTGCCTCCCGTCCAGGCGGTCGTTGCCCGTGCGCGTCGCCCGTACTTGAGGAACCTGCGCTACCTGCTGCCGCGCCGCTTGAATGGCCTGCCGGACCTTGTCCAGGCGATATGCCAGGGCCTGGGCCATCGCCCGGTGTCGCAGGACCATGCTGTTGAGCCGGGTGGTGGCTTGGTCGGTAGTACTTCGGGCCTCTTCGCGATGAAGACGCGCGGCGGCCTGCTCGACGCGCCACCGCTGGTCGTCGGCCCATCCGGCCTGTGCGATGGCCGCATCGCGGAAGAGGGTTAGGCGGTTCTGCAACCCGAGCAGGAAACGGAGCGCCTCCTCGGCGGAGTGTGCCAGCGCCTCCGCGGCCCGCGCCTCGGCCTCGTCGCGAGTCGGGCACCGCCGCGTCTGCGTGTCCGGCACCCGCCTCATGCCCGCCGCCATCTGATCCATGGTCTGGTGCAAGCGCCCGGGTGTGGCTGATTCGGATTGGATGTTCCAATCGCGAGCGGTCTGGTCGGCGCGGTGCAGCAGTTCCTGCGCGTTGTCGAGGCTGTACCGACGGTCAAAATCATCGGGGACGTATCGGTGGTCGCCGTGTCGGGCGACCAGCGAACCGCGGTCTTGAGCGTTCATGGCGCACCCTCCTCGTCCGGATACGCCGGGATCCACGCGTCATCCGGCCGATCCGACGGTTCGGGGTCCAACTCGGCCTCGATCAGCGCTTCCAGATGGCGCTGTTCGGCGAGCAGGTCCTCGGCCCGGTCCGCCGGGCCGTCCAGATACTCGGTGGGGTCCGGCGGGGTGTAGGGCGTCATGTTCTCGGGGACCGTCCGATCCCAGTGGTCGCGCGGTTGATCGCCGGGGAACCGGTAGGCTTGGGCATCCTGAAGCGCCGCTCGCGCAAGGGTCAGCGCCATCGACAGGTCGCCTTCCGCCGCCCGGTGCCGCGCGAGGCCGTCGGCGATGTCAATCTGGGCCCGGGCGTACTCCGCACGAGGCCCGCCGGCATTCAAGTCGTCGAGGCCCGCGGCCACGACATCGCCGTTGTCAGCGGCTTCGCTCATCGCGGCGTGGGCGTGGGCGATCTTCCGCTGGATCGCTTCGATCATCGATTCGAGCTCGTAGCGTTTCTCGTAGATCTTGTAGTAGTTTTCTTCCGCGAAGCGGGTCTCGTCGTAACCCTCCGCGTCCGTGCGCGGGGCCGTGTCACAGAGCCGACGCAGCTGTGCCGCGAGCCGCTCGGTTGTTCCCAAGAGATCGGGTGCCTGGGCGTGGTGGTAATCGTGGCGCGTGGCATCGCTCATGGCTGTCTCCTCTTCAATGCATCGCGTCTTGAACGCGCTGACGGTCGCCGTCGTGCGTCGCCTCGCTGGCCTCGCGTGCGTCCTTGGCCTCGGCTTCCTGTTCGGCCAGGAAATCCGCGGCCTCTTGGGCGGCATCTTTGACCTCGTCCAGCCGCCCTTTCGCGTCCTGCCGGTTGACCTCGGCCGCGGCGTCCCGGGCCTGGTCGGCGTCGCCCCGGGTGCAGTCGCCGCGTTCGCCCAGGTCGCTTTCCTCGCCCTGCCCCTCGGCCCGGCTCTCCTGCAGGCTTTGGCCCTCGTCCTCGAACGTTCGGACGCTCAGGTCCCGGGCGATCTCAAGCAGTTGCCGGATCCGATCGGCGTCCTCCCCGGTCGCCTCGAAGGACATCGCGTCGAGCGTGCGGGTCTCGGTCTCCACGTCGTCGGCCACCTCGCCGACTTCGTGGTTGCGTCGCTCGTAGTCGTCGCGGCGTCGATCGACGCCGTCCTGGATCTGCTGGCGGGTGTCGGCAATGCTCGTGCGTTGGTCCATGGCTAGGTCTCCACCGGCTCTACGCAATCGCGGGTCAGTTCCGCGAGCGTGATCAGTTTTTTCTGCAACTCCCGGTTCTGAGGCTGGACGACCCGCCGCCAACGCCCGGTCAACCGTTCACGCCTTGACCGCAATTCTGCCAACGCGCGGGGTTGAACAGACTCGGTTCCAGACTCGGGTCTGCCGCTCTCGGCCGGCCAATCGGTGATCGAAGCGGCCGTGGTGTATTCACGCTCGAGGCGATGGAGTAGCCGGGCCGCAGCGGATCGTGCGGACAAGAGATCCTCGATCAGTTGGGAAGCGGCCCGGTCCCGTGACGAACCGTGTGGGTGGTTACGCAGCACCTGCAGCCGTCGCAGCAGACCATGGACCCGAGCGTGGAGCCTGGACTTTTCGTGGTCGTATCGCCCCATGGCGGTTTCCAACGTCTCCAGCCCGTGCGCCCACCGCCGGGCCGTCGCTTCGAGATACCAGGCTTCATCGCAGAGGTATGGCACGAGTTGGTCCCCCGACGCGATGAGGGGCGGGCTAACCACCCGCGAAAGGTCCGGGGTCCGGATGCGGCTGGGGCCGTGGTAGCCCTCGGCGAAGAAGAACCCCTCGCCCGGCGCCAGGCGGGCCAACTCCTCGTGTTCGCCGGCATCCATCAGCATCGCCGCGGCGAGCGTATCGCGGTCCTCCCGATCGACCTGCCGCAGGGCGAGCTTGGCGGCGGTGTGCTTGATCACCTGCGGGGCGACCGCCGAGGGCACCTGATCGACCAGCACGATGCCGACCCCCAGCGCCCGCAACTCCGCGAGCATCCGGCTGACCATCTCGGCGGCGAATGCCTTGGGGTCGGGTTGCTCTTCGGACGCCGAGGCGCCGACGCTGCGGCCCACGAGGTTGTGGCACTCCTCCAGCACGATCACCAGCCGCGGCCCCCCCGGAACCCCCGGAACTCCCGGAAGCCCCGGAAGCCCCGGAAGCCCCGGAATGCCCGGAAATCCCGGAACCCTTCGACATTCCGGGTCGCCCGGCGTGGCGGGCGGGACGCCGCGCAGCTGCTCCCGCACCGCGGACAGGATGAACAGCGTGAGCAGGCACTTGTGCTCGACGGTGAGCGGTTCGAGCTCCAGGACCGTCGGGTTTGACATGAGTTCGTCGATGCCCGGTGAACTCGTGCCACAATCGAACACGCGCCCGACCGCACGGCGCGTCAGCGAACCCAGACGCACATCCAGGGCACCGCGCAGGTTCGACGCAACCTCGGCGGCGTAGCCCTTCTCCGCCAGCACAGCCCCGGACGCGTGATAGAGATTCCGCAGGGAAGGAATGCCGTCAACGCGTTGATAGCAACGTTCGAGCGACTCGCCGATGAGCGCGGGCAACGGGCCGGACATCGGCATGGCCGCGCGGAAGTTGCCGAGGACGTTCTCGATGTGTTCGTCGCGACCGATCCATTGCGGGTGCCAGAGCGGGTTGAGCCGCAGCGGTGAGGCCCGCTCGTCGCCGGGTGTGTACACGCGCAGGTCCGCGGCCATCGCCCGAACCATCGGCGTGGGGTGGTCCCTCAAAGCCTTGAGCGCACCGTACTCGTACTTGGCCGGCTCGATGACCAGGAACGGGATCCCCCGCGCGTGCAGCTGAAGCAGGAGGCCGGTCGTCACCATCGACTTGCCGCTGCCGGGCATGCCGCACACGAACAGGTGCTTGGCCAGGTCCGAGACACGCAGCCCACGCGGCCGATCGCCGAGTTGTTCGGGCAGATGAATCATCCCGTCTCGTCCCCCAGCACGATCAGTTCCTGCAGGCTCCGCTTGGGCGGGTCGGTGTCCCGACCCAATCCGTGCGTGGGCCGCCCGGTGGCGGCCGGCAACGCGAAAAGGCCCTGCAACTCGTCGGCCGTGCCGACCACGCCGAGGCCCACCAGCGGGTGCTCGGCCAGGCTGGGCAGACGGGTCGCCGCCGGCAGCGGGCTTACGGATGGGGCATCGTTGTCGGGGGTGAACCGCTCGACGTAACCATCGTCGGTCCGAGACGACACGAGCCGGTAGCTGCCGTCCTCGAACGATTCTTCGGCCAACACGGCGGCCACCGCGCAGGCGTCGGCGGGGTGGCGGCTGATCACGCGGGCGTGGTAGGTCAGGTGCGGCCGCAGCAAGGACTCGTGGAAACGGCGGCGCAGCCGCAGCACTTCATCCACGACCGGGTCAGGACGATGCATGGGTTCCACCAGCCGAGACGATCGATCGGGCCGGTGCGTCGGCCATCGGTGGGTCCGTGGCGATGATACGCCGTTCGGATGATGTGAACCTCTGCCGGCGACACCGGGGCTCACTGATGGGTGATTCTCGGGCGCGCTTCCGCGAGGAATTTCAGGGGAAACGCCGGAGGAACTTTCGGGGGGGTGTCCGGGTGTAATGCCGAGGATACTTCCGGAGAGATTTCCGGGGAGATTTCCGGGGGGCGGCGCGAGCCAGGCGAGGGGGTCGTCACGTGAGTCCGATGGTGTCGGGGGTCGGTTGATCTTCTGCAGGCGACCGAGGTCACGGATCGATGCGTCGAGGTGACTGGCCATGTCCGTCGGGGTGACCGCGAGATCGATCACCACGGTGTCGCGCGCGTTTGACAACGCCCGTTCGATACGGTCTCCGCGCGAGCCACGGCACGGCACGAACGGATGGCAGAGGTAGTAATGAGGCGAGGCGAGCGGGTTGTCACCGAGGTTGAGGATGCCGGCGACCGCATGTTCGTTGCGTGTGATATCCCACACCGCACCGGGGCGGGCCAGGCAGTCGGCGACGTTTGGGGTGGCGGGCTCAAAGCCGTATAGCTTTGGCAAGGGCCCCGACTGGATGCAGGCGGACAGCGCGTCGAGACAGGCCGCCTCTTCGGACCACGCGTGCAGCTCGATATCCAGACTCGGATCCTTATTGTCGGACACCTTCTCGGCGATGTACCGGACGCGCAGCCCGGTTGGCCCGGGGCTGAAGCAGGCCAACAGGCGGAGCAACTCGCCAAACCGTCGCCTCACGCAGCCGCCCACATCCCCGCTCGCGGCCCCGCCGCCGGCCGCGGCGAGCAGACGGTTGCGAGACGCCCGGGCATCGGGCAGGTGCGATACGCGGAGGCAGATCATCGGCGTGCTCATCACAGGTTCCCTTCAACCAAACAAGGCGGCGTCCGCGTCATCAACCTCCACGCCGTGACTCGCGGCGACGCCCGCGGTGAGGTCCACACAAGCGGGGCACGCGGGGTCGCGGGGCAGGTCGATCCCCTGCCAGCGCATGATCCGCAGCCCGTCGATCCCGCAGCCCAGCGGCGGGAGGTGCTCATAGGGCGTATCGCGTTCACGCCGGTTGAGCCACAGGTACCAAGGCTCGGTCAGGTCTTCGGCGAGGCTGGCGAGGGTGCCAGCGTCCCCCCCGAGCAATTGCTGGATCGCGAGCTTGGTCATCATCTGGGAGATCGGGGCGATATCGTTGGCCAGGCCCGGTTCGATCGGGACCGGCCGATCCGAGTAGGCGACACGCGCGGCCTGGCGGCGGCCGCCGATCTCCTGGTCCTGGGCCTCGCGCGGCAGGGCCTTGAGGAAGCACTCGTAGCACGGCCCCAAGCCCGGGCGGACCACCAGCACCTGACCGCCGTAGGCCCGCCGGAACGCCCCGCCGACGATCATCGTCTTGCGCTCCTCGATGCAAAGCCGGTTGAGCACCTGCGTGGCCGTGCGGTCGCCCGTCGCGGCGATCACCACATCGGCGCGGCGGACCCAGGACCGCCACGACTCCAACCCGCGCCACCCGATCGCTTCGGCACGCGCCTCAACCGTCGCGTAGGGGTTGATCTGGGTGATCATGTCGTGGACGACGCGGACCTTCTTGCGGCCCACGTGCCGAAGCCCCGCGGGGTGGCGCGCGATATTGCACACCTCCAGCACATCATCGTCCACGATCATGTGGTTGGAGACACCCGCTTGAGTCAGGCCCAGCGGGACCGGCGCGCCGCCCGATCCCAGCCCGGCGGTCAGCACCCACGCCCGCGCGAGCCGGTCGGACTCCAGCAGGCCTTGGGACCGGGAGAACAACTGCTCACGGACGGGCACCACGTCCAGCGCCGCTCGACGCCACCGCCCCCCGGCCAGCACATGGGCGTCGGCGGGTGCGGGTCGTCCCCCGCCTCGGCGGATCACGATCTGCACCTGGCAGCCCGCTTCGCAGGGGATCGGTTCGTCGGCGGTCGTCGAGGCCGTGTTCTGATACACGCTTCGGATCACGCCGCGGACCGTCGGCCACCCCTCGACGCCGGGCAGTGCGCTGTACGCCTCGCCGTCATCGAGCCGCGCGAATCGGACCGAGACCTCGTCGGCCCCCGGATCTTGGTCTGTCAGCAAGTCCGCAGGAATCACGACCCGGTGGCGATTGATGTCTTCCTGCGCTGAGACGGTCACCGCGTTCGCAGCTTCGGTGTCGGTTGTCATATTCATGGCCTTGCTCCTGCTCGAAAGAATCCGTCGTTCACGATGATGCACGCCCGGGTCACACCGAGTGGGACGGCCCACTAGCAGACGGTTGAGGTTGGGTGCCGAACACCTTGGTGTCCTCGGGCGTGATGACCACCGCTTCCTTGGGGTGATCTTCGTCGAGCCACCGACCGTCTGGAGACTGTGGTCGCACCCGTCGGGTCAACGGGTCGTAGACGTATCGGACACCGTCTTGCCCAAACGACTGATGGTTCAAGGGGGACTGCGTCTTAGCCTGTTGGCTCTTGTCGGGTGTGGCCTGATTCACAGTTGGCTCCTTTCGAGTTCATGGTTCCATTGATGGAGAATTTCATCGATCGTCCGCCCTTCGCGGAGATGCTCGTAGTACGCCTTTGTCCAAATCTCGCCCTTGATCAGCACGCCGAGCACCGTCATGTCCGGTTGCCAGGTGTCGATGAAACACAGTTCGATGCAACCACCCGGGCCTTCGGGGCCCAGTACGTGGTAATCGTGCGACACCCCCAGTTCAGCCAGCGTGCCACCGGCGTGCATCGGCAGGACGGTGGGCTCGATCACGAAGAGCCGCGGCGACTCCCATGGAAACTCCGGAGAGAGTTGCAAGCGCAGCTGGCACGGCGTCTGATGCGACAGCGGCAGCGCCGGGCCCTGAATGTAAGTCTCGCCCCGCGGGTCGTGGAATCGGAACCGCGAAGCTTCTCGGGCCGTGATTTTCAGCTCGAACGCCAGTCGGTGTCGTTGTTGGTCGTTCCACATGTCGATGGTCCTTCAAGCCGTGGCGATGAATCCGCGACCGTTGCGATAGATCGGGAACCGACGTGCCCGGTCCATGACGTAGGCCTCGTAGACCGGATGGCCCGGGTACACCAGCCCGACGCGCCGGGCCGTCTCCATTGGGTCGATCGCGGTAGGCAAAACGAGGTCAGACGAGGCGGGATCGGGGCGAGACACCGCGCTCGCTCCCGAAGTATGCTGGATCAGCGCCGTCGCTTGTTCGGCCTCATCCTCATGCAGCGTCGAACCCAAGGCCTCATGCACATCGCGCAGCGTCCAGGAACTCGCCGATTGTGGCAGGCGGTTCGTGCGGTCGATCCACGGCTGGTCCGGGTGTGATTGGGTTTCCACGCGCGTCACGCCTTCGTATTCCGCATACGCGATGACGGCTCGCAGCCGTTGCCCGTCGCGTCGTGTCCAGCCGACAAGCCAGGCATCCGATCCATGCTCTACTCGCAGCGTGGGCTTCACGGCCTCGGGTAGCGACGCGATCTGACGTTGGAGTGAATCCGGCAACGTATCGGCCCCGGCGCGCTCGAAGCGCAGGCGATCCGCGGGCCAATCCGGCAAGAGCCCCGGGCCACCTACCCACGCGCCAAACCCACGCGTCATCGCGGCACGCCGCACCGGACTCACGCCCGGCAGTACATGGATGGGCAGCGAAACCTGCTCCCGCTCCGGGAGGCCGTTGTAGAGGAAGGGTTTGATGACGACGGCGAAAGTGGCGGGCGCCTGACTCCTATTTTCCTCGGGGTCGGCACCGTGGTTGGTGAGTTCGTCCTGGCCGAGGGTGCGTCGGCGCGGGCGTTCCACACGTGACCGATGGTTGGTGATCACCTCAAGGAAATGCCCGCACCCGTTGCGGCGCATCAGCGACCCGGCACTGGCCCGGTCGCCGTCGCTGGGTTCGTCCAGCCCCAGGAACTGGTGGCTGTGCCACCGCCCGATCAACTCGAGGCCGAACTCGTCACGCAGGGACCGACTCACACCGCGGAGATGGGACGGCTCATCGGCGAAGTGGGCGGGTTCGTGGACCGCATCGGGGCCTGGTCCGGTGACCAACTGCACCACGGGCACGCCGTCCCGACGCCAGAAACCATACAGCCCGCCGCCGGTCTCACGATCGGGTCGGTCGGCCGACAGCCATGCGATTGATCGGAGCCCCGACCCGAAGAACATCGCTGCAGCGGGACGCGGCCGTCGTGCCGACGCGGCTGCTGGTGGCCTGGCCGCAGAAACGGCCCGATCGGATGGTGTGGGTGAAGTGAACACGTGGGGCTCCAAGGGTGGCGGGCTCGTCCCGCTCTCACTAGGCTTTACGCAGGACGAAACCGGACACGGGCGGCTTCGGCTGTGTGAATCAAAGAAATGTCAAAAAACGATCGAATCGCGGGGCAAACGACATGGAAAGCAAGGGGCACTGGAATCGGCGGGATTTCCCAGAGACGCGGCACTCGCTGATCGAGGCGGTGCAGGGCGACAACGAAGCGGCGGCCCGGGCCGCATTCATCCAACTCGTCGAGGACTACTACCCGGCGATCCGCTCTTTCCTCTATGTGACCCTACGGCTTGAGAAGGAATTCGCAGAGGACATCCTGCAGGGATTCCTGGCAGACAAGCTCGTTGCAAAGAAAATCTTGACCCAGTTCGATCCGGAGAAGTCGAAGCGTTTCCGCCACTGGCTCAAGAAGGCCATTGAGAACTACCTAATCAGTCAGAGACGACGCGGCAAAGCTCAGAAACGGAATCCCCCTGGACCGATCTTCGATATCGACGACCATCGGGACGCGTTACGCGATCAAGCCGATCTGTACGAAGTGCAGTGGGCCTACGAGACCGTTCGGTTGGCGCTGGAAGCGATGCGGCAGCGCTGTGAGAAGGAAGAGGAAACGCTGGTCTGGCGGGTGTTTGTTGATGTCGTCTTGGACGAAGCCCTGGGCAAAGAAGTGACCAGAGATTGCGCCCAGCTCGCAGCCGGCTTTGGAATCAGTGTCGATCAGCTCGGACGCGCCAAGATGAAGGGAACGCGGATGTATCTCAATGCGTTGACCGAAGAAGTTGGCCGCTACACGCCCAAAGAACGGATCGATCAGGATCTGAAAGAATTGCACGAGTTGCTGCTGGCGAGCCCCGGCTGGGTCGAGCGTTCGCGTAGTGCGTGGTAGACCGCCCTGTTTTCACTCACGCGGAGCACGACCATGGCCTCGGAACCCCCGGAAACCCCGAATGCCCCTGACCACCCGGACCTCTCCCGATACGACCCGCGCCGCGTTGCCCGTCTCCTGGACCCGGCACTGGCCGATATCGGGCGGCTCGCGCCCGAAGAGTCCAGGGCGGTGCTTGAGTACCTGCTGGATTCACCGGTGGTCGAGCACCTGGGAACCATGCACCCGGCCGCGCGGGAGCGGCTGCGGCTCGTCAGCGATGCCGAGCACCTGACCCTCCGAACCCTGCGTGACGTGCTCATCCACCCGTTGCCCCCGATCGAGCACCTGAGGCTGGTCAAGGAGCACGCCAAGGCCTGCCGACAGCACCCGGAGTCCGACGTCCCCGACGATGTCTCGGCCGTGCTCTACCTGGCGGCGGTCGCCGCGGCGCGGACGCGCTGGCGTCAGCGGCTCTCCACCCAACCCGACGCCGCATTCGCCGAGGGCCTGCGGTGGGCGCTGGGGCTGGCGTGGTTGACCGACGCGATCCGGGACCTGCTCCAGCAGGCGTTGGGGATGGTCCAGACGGGGATTCAAGCGGACAAAGCCGGACACCCGGATTCCGGGGGTGACTCAGGAGGACCGATTGACTGAGCGGGCATCAGACATCCCGCCGGGTGGCGAGGGCGCGGTACCGATGTCGGATGCGCCGCTGAAGACCTACCTGGACGCCGGGATCCTGGATGCGCCGAGTCCCGACGTGATGGCCATCCGGATCGGACCCTATCACGTCATCGACAAGTTGGGCGAGGGGGGCCAGGCCATCGTCTTCCGGGGGTGGGACCCCCGGCCGGGCAAGCAGCGCGAGGTGGCGATCAAGGTGCTCAAGCCGGAGGTCGCCGCCTCGGATCTTGCACGACGCGGGTTCCTCAAGACCGCTCGATACCTGCAACGCGCGGATTGCCCGCAGGTGGTCCCAGTGTGGGATGTGAACGAGGAGCGTCGTTACCCGTATCTGGTCATGCCGTTGATGACCGGGGGCAGCTTGGCGGAACGGCTCAAGGGCGGGCGACCGCTACCCAACGATGAGACCCTCTCGATCGCGATCGAGGCCGCGACCGGGCTGGCCTGGGCCCACGATCGCGATCTGATCCACCGGGACCTGTCCCCGGGCAATATCGTCTTCGATGCCGAGGGGCGGGCCAGGCTGCTCGACTTCCAGATGGCAAGAGACCAGGGGAGCATCCACACCGGCGACGACCCGCGATTCCGGGTCCGCGGAGGGACGGTGCCCTACATGTCGCCCCGGGCCGCTCGCGGTGACGGCGAGAGCCACTACCGCGACATCTACAGCCTCGGCGCCGTGCTGTATCACGCCCTCACGGGTCGCCCACCATACCGATCGACCACGCCGGAAGACCTGCTCGATGAGATGGCCACACCGCCGCCATCCATCGAGGCACTCAATCCGGACGCCGACCCGGGGCTGGTCGCCGTGGTGGAGCGATCGATGCGTGATCCTATGGGCGGTGATTGCTACCCACTCATGTTGGCCATGCTGGACGACCTGCGGCGGATCGAAGCGGGCGAGGCCCCCCGGATAATTCCGGATGAGCGGCGGGTGGCGTCAGCCGCACCCCGCCGACGCCGGGCACCCGCGATAGCGTTTGGTGTGGCGGTCGTCACTTGCGTCGCATCAGCCATCGGATGGCTGGCTTGGTTTTCAGGCGATGGGTCGGGGCCATTCACGATTCAAGGCACGGTAGATTCGCCCGTGGTCGCGGACTGGCAGCACGCCCGTTTGGGCGACTGGGACGCCGACGGCCATCTGGAGTTCTACGTGGTGTCCGAGGGCTGGCTGCGGGTGTTCGACGCGCGTGGGAACCAACTCTTCTCGCGGCAGATGCACCAACCCGAGCGGTTGCATGTGGCCCTGTCCATGGTCGAGGACTTTGACGGTGACGGGCGTGACGAAGCGGTCGTCGGGTGGTCCGAACCCGACCGAATGGTGCTGGAAGTCGTGACCCAGAGCCAGTTCGCCATGTCCCGCTACGAAGCCCCGGGCTCGGTGATCCACGACGACGCGGACAATCTCCACGCGACCACGCTGGAGGCGATGAGCCTGGTGGACCTCGACGGTGACGGACAACGAGAACTGCTGGCACGGAGCGTCGCCGGGTGGCAGCATCGGCCCCGGGGGTTGGTGTGTTTCAAAACCGGGCAACGCGCCCCGCGTTGGTTTTTCGAGACCGCCGGCAGCATCCAGGCCATCGCCTGCGGCGACATCGCTGGCGACGGTCGTCGCGAGGTGCTCATCGGCACCCACGCCCCGGCTAACGGAGTGAAGCTCCCGGACGGGACCGACGACACCCACAGCGCCCTGATCTGCGTGGACGCCGAGGGCCGGGAGCGATGGAGCCGCCAGCTCGATACCCAGTTCAGCGCGGTGCGTCCCTTGCTGGCTGATGTCGATGCGGACGGCTGGGACGAGGTGTTCGCGAGTGTCCAGGCCGCGAGCGACTACCGGGGCACCGAGGCCGGGCGGCTCTTGGTGCTTACCGCGGATGGTGATGTGACAGCAACCTATGAGTTGGGTTCCGAGCTGGTCGATGCCGTGGCGATCGGCGCATCCGGCGATGCCCCGGCGCGGCTGATCGCGACGGACCGGCGCGGCAACGCGCACCTCCTGACTCCGGAACTGGCGCTCATCCGCCGCGTCAAGGTGGTGGAGACGGACGCGACCAACATCCGCCTGCGTCTGATCGAAGTCGCCGACCTCGATCGGGATGGGACGCCAGAGATTGTGCTGTTCTCGTCGGAACGCCGGGTCACCGGCACGTTGGACGTTAGCGGCGAGGGCAATATGACCAAACTCGCCAACAACCAGGCGATCGTCTTGGACCCCGACTTAAACACCCAAGCGACTTACCTGCTCGCCGAGCAATGGCAGCTACCTCAGAACGCCGGGGTGTTCATCGTCAACACCGACTTGGACCCGCCGCTGGAGGTGGTCACCCTCGCGGACCAGGTCACGGTCCTGGCGTGGTCGCCCTGACAAGACAAGCCGTTCACTGGTTGCGTGTGCATGCGTTCCATCGTTCGACGGTACCCCGCATCAGACCGAGAAAGGTGGCAAGTCATGCCCACCAAGGACTCACCGCATTTGACCGGGCTCCAGCAACGCCTTCTTGAGTTGCTCACCACCCACCGCGCGCTCACCAGCCGACAGATCGCGGTGCTCACGGACGGCAACCTGGCCAGTCTCAAGCGGAGCTTGGGCCAGCTGGAAACCCGGGGCTATGTCGTCAGCCAGCCCATCCGCCTCCGCGCCCGCCCCGGGCGTCCGGAAACCGGTTGGCGGACAACCCCCGCGGGGCACGGCGTCATCAAAAGACGAAGGGGCCGTGGGGCCGCCGCTCACGCGACGGTCGGCGGACGCGACGAATCCATGGCCCATCGAGTCATGCTCAACTGGGTGCCCGTCCAACTGCCAAGTTTGGAGACGGTGGTGCCGGGACTCACGGCGTTGTGGGGGGATGATGTGACCGGCACGATCGCCGAGCAAACGGTTCAATTGGATTCCGGTGAGAGCGCTTCCTTCATGCCGGACGGCGTCTTGCTGTTGACCCATGCGCCTTCCGGACAATCGCTGCTGTACTTTGTCGAGGCGGACACGGGCTCCGAGCCCTTGCGGAGCAACGTCAATCCGACTCGGTCACTCGAGCACAAGCTTCGGGTTTACCAAGCATACTTCCGGAGCGACGGATACCAAGACGTCGCCGCCAGGCTTGCCAAGCGGCCAAAGGGAAAACAGCGCGGAAACCGGACATCAAGTTTGGCCATACACGGGTTCCGACTGCTGTTGGTCACCTCCAACGCATCCCGGTTCGACGCGGCCTGCGACCTGGTCCGAGCCACACCCCCCGCGGGTTTTATCTGGGTCACCCAGGAAGAGGACCTCATCGATCGCGGGCTATGGGCGCCGATCTGGACTCCGGGCGGTCAAGTTGATAAACCCGCCGAGTCGATCCTGGATGGGCTATGCCCCGATCCTTGCCCCTCTCCGCCGTGGGCGAATGGGCGGGCTTAATGCAGCACTACGATACGTTGCGCGGCGCGCCGAAAACATCGTGTGCCATAGAAAGTGGCCGGTGTTTTCGTTGCGCGGCCGAGTGGCGTAAGTTTTGGTTTCAGAGCCGCTTGCGCTGCGCGACGAAAACCGACTTGTATTGGGTGTGGTTGTTTGTGTTTTGTCGTTGGCCGCTCGCGCCCGCGGAGGGTCAATCCTCTCGGTCTTCGACCGAGTGATCGACCCTTGGCGACCGCTCGCGGCCGGCACGCTGCGCGATAGCCGTCCGTGGCCGTGAACCGCAGACGACCGGCCGCGGAGGTCGACGCAGACCCGCTATGGTAAAGCCTTCGGTCACGGACCGAGAGGCTTTAGCCGCGGGTCCGCTCGGGCCCTCCGCTGGATGGGCACTGCCGGCTCCCCGCTCCCCGAGGGAGCCGCCCTCGGAGGTGACAAGCATGAATGAATACAAGTTGAGAATGATCATCGCCCATCTGCGTTCGCACCCCGTGTCGGGAGCGACGCATGAAGAACAGCTGTCGTGCCACGGCCTCGACGAACTCCTGCCGCTCGACGAGCAGCAGGCGGTGATACGTGAGCTGGCCGCGATCCACGAAGCCGAGCGCTTCATGGAGCGTTGGCAGGTCACGGCGGCGCGGTGGGGGTGACCCCACCTTGCTGCCGGGGTCGTGGTTGGGCGATGCCCAACCCTCCGCGTGGTGTTCTTCGAATACCACGCACGACGAATCACTCCGAAGAAAGCCGCAAGGCTCAACGCGCAGCCATCGGTCAGCAGCAGCGCTTGGTCTGAGCGTGGACCCTCAATCGTAAAGTGTTCCCCCCCTTAGCGGGGAGAGAAAACTTTATCGAAGGGTCCCCGTACGGCCCTGCGCTTAGTTCACCCCGCCGGGTCGGTTCGTCGAGATCGGCGAACCGACGCAGATCGGGGCGGCCGGAGGCACCCAAAATGAAACAACAGGCGTTAGAAATGAAACACATAGATGAACCGAGGATCAGGATTGAAGTAGAGCGGTCACAAAGCTATGGCAGTGTGCCGGGACTGGAGGACGAAGAACTGGCGGATGTGCGGGAGTTGGAGCGAATGGCTTACCTCGACATGTGGGGACCGGTGTTGAGTCTTCCCCAGCAGGGGCAGCGGGACTCGCGGTGGTTGAAGGGCGAGGCGTTCGACACGCACGACTTTGCGGCGTTGTATGACGGCTTCGACTGGCGGTGGAGCCGACGAGAAGAATTGGGGCTTGAGCTACGCAACGCACGGATCATGCGGGACATCGTCTTGGAACGAGTCAACCCACGGAAGGCTTGGCCAATCGTCAGACTGGTGCGGCAGGACGTGCTGGAGTTGGATCACATCGAGGACGCGGACATACGGGCGGCGGCGAAGTGGGACCGACGGGTGCGTGCCCTGCGAGACCGATTAGAGGACCTGTGGGAGCGGCCCCACCGCGGTGGCGGGGATGCGTAAACGCACCCCCGGAACGCACCCCCGCTCCACGACGACTGCTTCTTGCCGCCGCTCTGCCGTGCGGACGCTTGGCCCGCAGGCGTGCCACACATTGTCTCGCTTCCAGGGTCTACTTGCGGGGCTTACCTCCGGGGGCTGGGGCGGGGGGAAGGTTGATAAAGGAGCGGGTCTCTCGTGGCTCGTAGAGACCCCGCACGGTCAAGATGCGGGCGATCGGGTGAACCACATGCAACAGAACAACCAACCGAAGATGCGATTCAAGGCGGGCGGCGTGAGCTGCTCCATCTGGGAGAACACATTTGAGAAGGACGGGCGGCCGCAGGTCATGCTCAAGGCGGAGCTGTCGCGTCGGTACAAGGACCGCGACGGCCAGTGGCAGTCGAGCAACAGCTACAGCCGCACCGAGCTGCCGATGGCGGTCCACGTGCTCAACCAGGCGTTCGCGTACATGATCGATCAAGCCAACACATCTGGAAGCGATTCTGATCACAGCCACGGGGACGGTACTGGGGCTTCCGGGGGCACTTCCGGGGGAGGGACATTTCCGGGGGTGGAGGAGGAGCGGGTGCCGGGTCCGCACCGTCGGCTGTGAACGGCGGCGGGCTACCCGCCGTCGAAGCTCAGCCGAAGGACCTCGGTGATCCGATCGACCAGGTCCGGGGGCAGGTCGATGCTGATCTGCCGGCTGCGGCCGTAGCGACCCTTGGACTGGACGCGGGCGGTCACCAGCGAGTACATGTCCAGCTCGGCGACCAGGTCGCCGAAGGCCCGCCCCGTCAGCGCCCGCAGCCCCACCCGCTCGCACACCCGGCGGTACGCGGCGTGGGCGTCTCGGGTGCTGGCCGCCGCCCCACGGTTACGGGCGACGGCGTCGATCACCGCCCACATCGCGGCGCGGAGCTGGGCAGGTGCCGACCGCAGCAAAGACAGGTATCGGTCGGTGTCGAGTTCCGCTGCGGCCTGATCGACCAGCGCCTCGTCGATCGGGCGGCCCGCCTTCTCGGCGAGGTAGGCGCTGCGCGAGAGCAGCCCAACGGCCCGGCGGGCGTCGCCGTGCTCGCGGCTGGCCAGCGCCGCGATCCGCTCCACCACGCCCGCCCCCGGGAGGATGGCGTTGCGCGCGAGGGACTTCTGGACGCGGATCGACAGGATCGTCCGCAGGTCGATCGCGTCGTAGGGTTTGAAGATCAGCTCGTTGAGCTTGAGGAACGACTGGACACGCGGGTCGATGTGGTCGGTCCAGTTGAGCTTGTTGGAGACGAAGACCAGCACCAGTTTGGCGGGGATGCGCTGCGGCAATCGTCGCACCAGAAAACTCAGCAGCGCATCGCGGTCGCGCCGCACGTTGTCGATCTCGTCGATGAACAGGATCAGATACCCCCGGAAGTCGGCCAGCTTCGCCTCGATGCGGAGCATCAGCTCCTCCAGAGCGACCCCATGCTTAAATCGTCGGCAGGCTCCCAAGAGGCAAGCGAGATCATTAAGTGCCCGAAAACAAGGTCTCGGCGTGGACAGGTCCAGGTGCTGGTGCCGCACCGCGATCCCCTCGGCCACGGCCATCTCGGACAACAAGTTCAAGAAATAGGTCAGCGTCAGCGTCTTGCCGGTGCCGGTCTTGCCCCAAACCGCCAGGTGCACCGGGCTGTCGCCACGGAGGATGCCGGCGAAGTGGCTCGACAGCTCCTGCAGCTCCGCGTCCCGCACGTTGGCGGCATATATCTGATCGAGCAACGCCAACTGCTCACTCTTCACCAGTTGTTCGTCGTCGAGGAAGCGGCGATCGCGGATGATGGCGTGCTCGGCCATGTGGCGGATGCGCTCAAGCACCTTGTGCCGGACGGCCTGCCCGGCGTCCTCTTCGGATTCAGTTTCAATCACGGGTTCCATTGGAAAATCACCTCTCAGGCGTTCCACAAGAACCCCACCTATATAAACCCTTCCACCGCCCCGGCCCACGGAAACCCCCCGGAATTTCCCCCGGCACACCCGGAAGTTCACGCCCGGCGGTTTACCCGGAGATAGGTGTCACGCAATGACATTAACGACTACGGCCCCTCGCGAACCGCGATGCGTCAAGCGATGGCATCATCTCTCAACGAAAATGGCGCAGAGGGAGTGGTTTTCCAGTGGAAACCACATTGCTGTTCATCCGCCAACCGCAACAGGTCCCGCGGGACTTGTCTCTACTACTACTACTACTACTACTACTACTACTACTACTACTACTTTCACTTCTCTATAGAGTAGTAGTAACAGTTATAAATCTGATGCTGGTCGCCCGGGGCTTGTCGGGATGATCCCACAAGTTCGATTCAAACATTTGACTCAACACAGAAGACCGCGAAGCTGACTGCGGCGGCATTCGGTATCTCCACTGGAAATCCACTCACACTGGCCATGAACATCCGCCGCGGTTCGCACGCGGTGGCGAACCACGGTCGGTCGCCCAATCCAAAATGGTCATCAGAATCGAAAGCGATCAACCGGTGAGTGAGCGCCCGCGCTCGTTGCCGTTGGTCAGCTACCGGGGCCGGCTGTATTGGGTCGATCAGCGGCTGGGCGAGTTCCGCCCCATGGACCCGCCGCTGCGCGCGATTCCATTCGATTCGAATTTCGGGCAGGCCTTGCAGCTTGCGTACGCCGCGCAATGCTCGCGGTAGGAGATGGTCCACCACCCAGCCAACCGAAAACTTGATAAAGGAGGATCGGCCGATGGTCCCGCATGGACCTCGAACAAGCCTTCCGCCAGCTACCCATCGGCCCGCTGTTTGATAGCCTGCTGATCGACTTCATCCTGGCGTTCACGTTTTTCACCGCGTTGACCTATGCGGTCTTCGGCCGACGCTTCCCGCGTCCACGCCCGGCCATCGCGATGTCGGCAGCCGTGGGTTTATCGCTGGCGATCGGCCTGGTCTGGTGGTTGCACCAGCGCGGCCTCTCGGCCCGCGACCTGGGCCCGGTGGCGGTCGGGTTCTTCGTCATCGTGCTGGCCATGGTGCTGTTCCAGGCGCTGCGTCAGATCGGCGGCACTTGGTCAGGGGCAGCCCTCGCCTTGGGCGGCAGCCTCTTCGTTGCCGCTCTGCTCGACGCCACATTCCTAATCGACGGCGGCACAGTGCAGGCTTTCGCGGTGCTGATCCTGATCGTCGGGCTCGTGCTCTTCTTCATGCACCCCCGGAAGCAAGCCGAAGTCTGGCCCCCGGAAGAACAAGGCACACCAAGCAAGTTTCATCGACCCGATACTAGCTTCCGGGGGTGGGGCCGGGGGGTTGATCTTTCCGGGGTGCTGCCGCGGCGGGAAGAGGTTCGCCGTGATCTTTCCGACGTGCACGCAGACCGGCTGGTCGGTCAACGTCTGCAGGACGGCCTGCACCACACCAGAACCCAGACCGACGACCTGCTAACCCACCCTGAGCGCACGGCTACCATGCTTGCCCAAGTGCGCGCGCTGCTGCCCGCCGAGGGATGGCTGACCGAGCGGCTCGCCCGCCTACGCGCCCACGCCCACCACGTCCGCGAGGGCCACCTGGCCGACCTGGAGCAGACTAAGGCGTTGTGCCGCAAGCTGCCCAAGGAGGTCCGGCGGGTCTTGGGCGCACAGATGACCGCGGCATATGGCAAGATCGTCGGTATCGAGACGCGGATCGACCGACTCGATGCGGCGGTGGCCGATTTAGAACGCCGTGTGCGGCAACTGACCGCCGCGGCAGAAGCGTCGATGCGGCAGCAGCAGCCTGAACAGGCCGAGCACCTGCTATCCGAGGCGGAGAAGACCCAACGTCATGCGACGCGGTTGCTGAAACGTATCGAACACACCGAGCAGAAGCTGATGCATGTGGTGGACCGGATCGCCAAGAAGATGAAAGAGGCGTCCCGCGTTTGACGCGGCTGCTGCGGGTCCCACGACAGATCGTTCGCTTAGAAGACGTGCTGGCCCACCACGAGCCGTGGTACCGCAGCCGCGGCGAGGCACAGATCGGCCGCCTGCTGGATCGGTACGGCATCCCGTTCGCGTACGAACAGCCGCTCCGCCTTGCAGGTGGCCATGACTCTCAGCGATATCTACCAGACTTCACCCTTCTCCCTTACGACGACGGCTCAAAGCCCGAACCGGCAACGCGGGTGATCGAGTACCTCGGCATGCTCGACCGAGCCGACTACCGCCGAAGCACGATCCCGAAGATGCGCGACTACGCGGCCCACGATGTGCGGGCCATGTACGTCTTGCCGCATGAGCTGCGAGGACGCCGCTGGCAGGACCGGCTCTATCACCGGATCGTTGACCGATTCGGTTCATTCTACAACCGGCCTACTTCTTCTATCCAAGGTCCAGCCAGGTCATCAGCTCGATATCGCCTGACGGCTTCGTATCGCTAAGTGCGCGTCGGCAGGCGGTTACTGCCTTGGCCGATGTCGCGAGCAGGACGCGGCTCGTGGCGTTGGATTGATGCAGTTTCTGAATACTGGTCTTGATATCGGATTTACCGGTCTCGACCTCGATCGCGATGGTTCGGTTGTCAAGCTCGACCCTCAGGTCGATCCTTCCCCCGCCATCAATCGGGTATTCGAGACTGACCGTGAAACCTTCTTCTTCATAGCTCTGCCGCATCCGATGGACCCAGTAGCGGTGCTCCAGGCTCTCACGCGGCGGCGCGGGCAGGTCCACGTTGAACCGATGGAAGACCTCGCGTCCCGCGTCCGTCAGGTCGGTGAGGACCACTTGGCCACTTCGTGTGGCGAGGCGTGCGGGGGCGATGTAGCCGCGGTCGGTCAGGTCTTGGCGGATGGCGTTGCCCTTACGCCGTGACAGATGGAGCCGCTGGTAGCGCTGAACCGTGGTGGACAGGGGGTGATCGACCAGGTCCCGCATGAAGCGCGCGGCGTCGCGGGTGATCTTAACCGCGGCGCGGAGATCACCCACTGGTTCTATTCGACGACCGGTGGCTTCCTCAACGTTCGAAGCCCGATCCATGAATGCTTCGAACTTCCGGGGTCGGGGGTGGTGGGTGGGGGATGATGTACTGGGGTGGAGTTGCTGCGATGAAGCAGTGGATGGGTCCTGATCGGATGCTTCACGGTCTTTATTATCTGGCGGCGGAACCGGCGTGATCGGTCCGGGATGAGCCGGTGCGGGTGATTCCGCCGCGGAATCGGTGGGATCGCCTCCTGTCATTGAGGAGGCGTGGGTGATGCCCCGACGTGTCCCGTGGGTGTGGCCATGCGGGTCATCAAGCACTCGCGGAGGCCCGTGGATGTCTCGTGATGACCACGCTTCCGGGGGTGTGAGTTCGGTCATGCGATGACGCACATCGTCATCCGACACCGCCCCCTCCTCGATCGGGTAGAGCGGCAGCTTGATCATCAACGGACGGGTGTGGCTGTCGGCGACGCGGACCACGGCGGTGCCGACCGGTAGCGTGATCAGGGCCTGCTTCTGATCGTCGTCGAGGTTCATCGCTCCGGCCATGGCCTGCACGTCACCCCGGAGCTTCTGGGACAGCGCGATCGTGGCGTAGCTGTTGGCAAACGCGACCTGGCTGAGCATCGAGGCGCTCTGGTCCACGAAGACGTAGCCAAGCCCGTATTGACGGACCATTCGGATGGACGTCTCAAGCACCGACTCGCGTGCGTCGGCTGCCTTCCGCAACAGCAAATTGTGCGCTTCCTCCAGCACGATCAGACCCGTCAGGTCTTTCCGCGGTCCCTGCGCGAGCCGCAGTCTGTATAGATAAAGGGTCAGGGCCTCGGAGAACATCCGCCGGTCGTTGTCGGCGCTCAGCCCATCCATCTCCAGGATGACATTGTTGTCCAGCAGTGAGGGCAGGTGGGTGTTGTCCTGCGTGTTGATGACCGCTCCGAACTCGCTGTAGGTCAGGGCCTGCAGGATCCGCTCGGCCGAGGCCTGCCACATCGCGGCCCGCCCCCGGAGTTTGGTGGACCGAAGCCATTCCAGGAGATCGACCATCGTCGGGAATCGCGTGGGCACCGCGTGGGGATCATACATCCCCGCTTCTTCATAGAGTTTGTCCAGCCCGGAGACCAGCAGTGAGATGACCCCTTCCCCACCCAGGTAGGCCGACGCGATCACATCGACGATCACCTTCACCCAGACCCCGGGCTCACAGCCGGGCGGCGGGATCAGCGGGTTGAACCGGATCGAGCTGACGCCACGGCCCACGGTATAGACCCGCAGGTCCGGGTGACGCGTGAGCAGGTCGCGGTAGCCGCGCTTCCAGTCCATGGCCAGCACCTTGATACCCCGCCGCATGACCGCGTCGAGCAGCACGAAGGTGAGGTTGGTTTTGCCCGAGCCCGATCGGCCGCAGATCAGGACGTGTTCCTTGAGCCGGCGGCTCTGGAGGGTGAACGGCATGATGGGCCGTGCGTCCGGGCCATACACGACATGGCCGAGTTCGAGGTCACCGGCGTTAGAAGATGCCCCACCCGCCGTATCGGACGAAGCTGAAAGTTGAGGGGGAAACACCGACTCATTCGGCTCGTAGCTGGCGCCCAGATGCTTGACCGCGAGCAGTTCGAGCGTGCGTTCAAGATCGGCGCGGGCCTTGGGGTCGGACTCGGCGAGATAGACCCGCCAGAGCCGGTCGATCCTGGTGCCTAAGACCGGCCGCAGTCGCCGACACAACCCCCGGAATCCCCCGCCCCCGGAAGTGCCCCCGCCCCCGGAACTACGATCAGGCATACGGGTCACCCCGGTATGCCGATGATGATGCATTCACTTGATCATCGAGCCCGTCCAGCAACTGCTCGGTTCGGTGAGCCTGCAGATAACCGCCAACCGCTTCAGGGATGCCCAGCCGCAGCCGCGACAGGTCACGCCACAGATGCACGCGTTCCATCCGCCGTTCGGAGGCCAGGTCCTGCATGCGTCGCTCGTACAGCGCGTGCTGCTCGGGACGCGCCGGCCAGCCCTCGCGGGCCAGCTCGTTAAACGCGTCACACTCGGCACGCAGCAGGTCGTAGCGGTTCTGTTCATAGATGGCGACGCGCTGATGGGCCTGGCCGATCAGGTCGCCGAGCGCCATGCCGGTGCCGACCTTGCGGTCCTGGATCATGGCGACCTCGGGCTCACCCGCCGGCGGCGCGAAGTAGCCGTCGCGCAGCAGGTCTTCGACGGTTTGGGGGCTGTCAGAGTGCGGCCAACCAGCGGAGCCGACGTGCTTATCGATCGAGCCCGAAGCAAACGATCCCGGGGCCGGGGATTCTTCCGGTGAGATGATCTCGAACGTTTGCCGCCGCGGTGGACCGTAACGGAGCGCTGACGCTCGGTAGTAGTGTCGGTCGTGCTGGAAGTCGTAGGTGTCCGTGTGTCCGTGGTTGAATCGCATCGTGTCTCACCGGCGCTGTTATCGCCGAGCAGTGGTGAAGCATCCGTCTATATAAATCTTTCGCTCTCCGTCACCACGCCCGCGGGAACACAAACCTTTATCTAATTCGGGCCCCGCGGTGTCCCGTGAGGTGATAACCAAATGCCAAGACCCTATACCTGCCCGTACTGCGGCACCCCCGGCAAGAGCGTTGCCAAAGGCTACCGATCGACCAAGACCATGGGCCTGCGTCGCATCCGCTTCTGCCGCGCCTGCAACCGCAAGTTCACACCCAAACACCAAAAACCCCCGGCCCCGGAAGCCCTGTCCCCGGAACCTCCCGAACAGTCCACGGAGGATTCGGCTTCGCTGGACAGCCCCACAGCCAATCCGACCGACTCATCGCAACCAACAGATTCACCGCTCGATGTGGCGTTGAACATCGTGCCCTTGCACGATGATCCACCGGATGAAGCCGTAACGCTTGCGAGCCAGCGCACCGCGAACGGCCAGGCGGAAGCGCACACGGGCGAAGACTCGGAGGCCTCCTATGCAAACCCGTCCACGAACCACCCGTCTGAAGATGTGACGGCCGGGCCTGAAGAGGAAGGGGAAGATGAAGCAAAACCGGTCGATGCCTCCGGCCCTTCCCCTTCCCCCCGGGCCCCCCATCCCCATCCCCCGGAAACTCCCCCGGAAGCCCCGCCCCCGGAAGATGGGACCGCGGACGAGAAAAGTGATGCTGCGCCTGATGGCCAGGAAGAAGAGGCGGAGGATGCCAGATGATCGATATCCGACTGGCGGGTGAACGCCTGCTCGAAGCCGTAGCACATTACCGCGGCCTGGCACGGGACTACTACTACCAAGCGGTCCTGTCGGGATACGCCTGCCCCAAGTGCAACGCCGCGCTATTCATGATTGGTGAATCGCGCTGCCGCTGCGGGGCCTGTGGGCATGAGTTCGACCCGACACCGGTCTTCCAGCGATGCGCCACGTGTGATGGCATCCCGAGACTGAACGTACGCCGCTACCGATGCATGTCCTGCGGCACCGATGTCGCGTCCCGGTTCGTGTTCGACGGGATCGTCTACGACGCCGACTACTTCCGTGAGAAGATGGCTGAGTCGCGGCAGCGCAAGCAGGACGAACGCCAACGCGCCCGTGAGCAACGCGTGACCGCCGTGGTGTCGAATACCTCGCCGTCGTGGGAGCCCGCCACGATCGACCTGTCCGCGTCACCCGGATTGCTCGAAGCGCTCAACGGCCTGACCGGCCAGGCCCGCGCCGAAGTGGACACCTGGCTCAAACTGGCCGGGGCATTTGCGGATTCAGTCTTCGATGTGGGTTCCTATCAGAGCCACATCCAGGCCCATCTGCGGCCGTTCGAGACCTGTTTCGAGGACATCCCCGCCTTGCTGCCCGATCGCCCGAAACTGGACCGCATCTGGCGGTTTATCGCCATCATCTTCCTGGCCCACGCCGGCCGTATCGAGATCTACCAGGAGGCCGACGAGATCTGGCTCCGACCGCACCATGCGCTTGACCGAGAAGGACCGACAGTTCCTCACGACGCTGGCCCAACGCCTGCGTGAGGACGACGCATTACGCGTCGAGCTGGCCGCAGACCGGCCCAGCTACATGGTGCTCCGCGGCAACTACGGGGACCGGGTCAACGCCGCGTTCGGGGTCTCACGCCAAGGTGTCCGCTGGCGGTTCCAGCGGCTGTTCAACGAGGTCTATGTCGATGCGTTCACCACGATCCTGATGATCGAGCAGACCTTCGGCGACTCGCTCCGGGAGCACGCGATCCGGATCAGCCGGGAGCGCCACGCGCTGCGGCTCCAGCAGGAGCCAGCCCCACCCCCGGAAGAAACCGTTAAAGCTCCGGAATCCGTGGAATCGACGTAAACGCCTTCCTTTTGAAAATGACCGAACCCACCAAGATCGACTTCCGCCACCGCCGCATCCAGCAGATGGACGACCTGACCGACCTGGCCGAGATGATTTTCCCCGGCAACCGCAACCAGCAGCACGCCGCGGCCCGCATCCTGCTCGAGCTCAAGGCCGCCGACGGCCTGGTGCCGACCATGGCGCACCTCGAACACGAACACCGTATCTCCCGACGCACGCTGCAGCGCGCCCGCGCCAAGCTCTCGCGCCTGGGCCTCATCGAGCGGGTGTCGTGGATGAACACCCGCTACGGCGGCCGCGAGGGCTGGAAACTCTCGACCCGGTTCTCGTCGTCGCTGCGTCACCTGGCCGATCACGCCGACGACTGGCGTGCCGACACCCGGCCCGCCCGCATCGAGAAGGACCGGATGCTCATCGAGTTCCTCCGGCCGTAAGGTTTATATAGCCGGGCGTATTACCACTGCCCAATCCTCATACCGATCGCACCAACACACATAAGCGATCAAAGCGCCCCCCCGGAACTTCCCAGGAAGTTTCCCCGGAGATTGCCTGCGGAACACGGGGCGCACGAGGACCCTTTGGAAGCTCATACCCGGAAGTGTCTAACGAACCTGCTCAGACCACCGGGCGGCGACACCAACTCGACAGGTCCTCGACGACGAATCACCCCGTAACCGGGATCGGCCACGCGCCGGCCCATCACTTCTGTAGCACCAGCTCTCGATTTCGTAACCGCAACCGCAAGGTTGTGTACATGTCTCGATTATCACGCTCTTCCACATCGACGACAGCGTGACCCTTTGTCCGATCGACGCCAATCTCATCGACCCAGCGACCCGCTCTCCCGCACACCCCATCCTTTAATCCGGGATGGGGCGTGCTTCTCACAACACCCCAACCCCCTAAACAGAACAGGAGGTAAACACCATGGCATGGCGACCAAGTAGTTATCTGATTGAAGGCGAACTGGACAATTCCACACCCGGAAGGGTGACCGGCTGGATGCTCTTCAAAGGACTCGAAAAACGAGTGACATTCGACCTGGCAGGCGATTTCCACCGCGACATCCGCGGGGCGAAGTTGCGGCTGTTCGGCGACGGCGAGCGAGCCGACACGAACGAAGCCGCGGCATACATGCACGGTATGAGCCGTCACCAGACCGGCCAGGCCGGCGACATCACCGCGGGCCGCGAACCGCAGGACTGCGGAGACTACCCGTACATTGAGTGGTACGGGCAACACAACGGTCGGGTGGTCATCGAACTCGACCGCGACGCGGTCGAGGTGGTCGGACGACCGATCCCTTGGCTGGAATCCGACCCCATCTCCCGGGCCGGGCAACAACAAAATATGGCCACGTTCCTCGGCAGCCTCGTTCAGGAGATCGGCAGCAGTCACCACGCCGCTGCACCCCAAACACCTCCGGCATCCGACCCCGACTACACACACTGGGTGATCGAGAACGCCGTGGTCGTGGGCGAGGCCCGGGAGATCGAGCTGATCGACGACGACCTCTGCATGGCGTATGTGCGGCTGTTCCGCTTGCCCGAAAAAGCCGAGTACGGCCGGATCGCGACCGATCAGCTTCGTCTCAAGCACCCGTCCAGCTAACGGTAACCCATTGATCTTTATTGATTCCGACACCCCCCAACGGTTGGGGGGATGTCGTCCCCTGCAATACGGAGGTATCCACTATGAACACAACACAGACCATACGAGCACAAGTCAATCCACGGCTGCTGAACAAGGCCGACCGCCTGTTCACCGGCAGCCTGCGGGGCAGGATCATTGAGGTCCTGCAGAACGCCCGTCGCGCGGGCAGCACCCAGGTGCAGATCACCCGCGACGGCAAGACCATCACGGTTCAGGACAACGGCACCGGCATCGAAGACTTCCGGAACCTGCTGAACCTGGGCGGATCGGGCTGGGATGATTCCAAAGAACTGGAAGCCAGCGAAGACCCCGCCGGGGTCGGCCTCTTCTGCCTCGCCCCCCGGAAGCTGACCATCGAATCCAAGGGCAAGCGAGCAGTCATCGAAGGCGACGGCTGGCGCGGCAGCCCGGTTACGGTGGTCGAAGGTGGTGAGGGGCCCGAGGTGGGCGAGGCACCGGCCGGCACCACGCTGCGGTTCGAGGACGAACCGTGGGATTTCGAGGTCGTCGAGCCCTTGGCCGTCTTCACCGGCATGCGGGTGACCGTGGACGAGCGCGTCTGCTCCAGCGAGCCGTTCATCAGCCACGCGGATGCACACGACACCAGCCTGGGCTGCCGCCTGCAGGTCATCCAACAGGACATGCTGAGCCAATGGCAACGCAACGCGGCCCGCGTGGGCTGCATGGGAGAAACCAACGTGGTCGTCAACTTCCACGGCCAGACCGTCGGTTTCACCGACCGCCCGATCGCCGAACGCGACCTGTTCTACTTCATCGACCTGACCGGCGAGCCGACCGGCATCCGCCTGATGCTGCCGGCCCGCACCCGGCTGGTCGAAAACCAGGCGTTAACCCAACTCAAGGCCCTGATAGAGCGCGAGGCCTATCGATACGTCGAACGACGCGGGCACCACAAGCTCCCTTACCTGGAGTACCAGCGTGCCCATCAACTGGGGATCGAACTGCCCGAATCGGAGCCGGTCTTCTCGGTCGGTCTGCTGACCGATGACGGCTTCGGCATCGAGACCGCCGAGGTCGCCATGCCCGAGGGCTTCGACCTCTCGCGCTGCTACCGGTTCGATTCGAGCGGTGACGACGCGGCGGGGTCTGGTGAAATCAATGCGCACCTGCTCGCGGCGCTCGGCACGTTCGACCAGCCGCTGGTGCCGGTATCCATCCGGCCCGGCTACGACGGCTACCGCTGGGCCGACCTGCCCCTGATCGAATGCGTCGAGGTCGATCCCGGCAAGGAGTTGATCCGCGACTGGGTCTGGAACGGCGAGTTGATCTGCGTGGACTCACTGAGAATCCGCGCCGAAGCCTCCAACGGAGCGGTGTTCGATTCGGCGGTTCCCATGGCGGTTCAACCCCCGGACCTTCGGGCCGACTCCGATTGCCGGGTGGCCCGCGACCAACACACGGTGTACGTCACGCCGCGGGCACGCCACGAGCTGAGCATCGACTGGCTTTGGTACCACCTGGGCGGGTTCGACGACGACGGCGACACCTGGGACACCCAGAAGTACGAGTTGGAGAAGCAGATCGACGCCTTCTGGGCGCGGCTCGAAGGCCCCGATGAACCCCTGCGTCGCAAGCTCTTCGACGCCACCTACCACCTGCCCGACGACTGGGCGACCGTCACGCTGCACCGCGACGGCCGCATGACCCTCACCAACCGGGACGGCGCGACCCGCACAATCGCGCCGCCCCAACCCGAAGGAGATTCACCATGAATGAATCCACCCCAAACCCCCGCCCCCGGAAGTACCCCCGGAAGCAATCACGCCCCCGGAATCCACCCCGCCTGTACACCCGGGTCATCGTGACCGAGTCCGGCGAGTGCGTCGATGTAATGCGCATCTTCCACGGCACCTCCGAAGCGGTGGTACAACGCCGCGCCCGGCGTGAGCTGCGGCGCATCATCGCGGACGTGGCCCGCGACCATCCGAGGGTCGAACCGCTGCCCGACGAGATGGTCTCGGCGCTCGAACACGGCTGCTGGTGGGCCGAACTGGGCAGCGAGACCTTCTCTGTTCTTGTATTGAACCCAGAAGCCTTCGAGTTCCTCGACCCGCCGGTCGAGATCGATATCCATAACGGCCAGGTCACCGAGGTGCATGCCCCGCAAGGTCTTGCGGTACTCGTCCGCGATTACGACACCGACGGCGTCGAACCGGACCGTGTCACCCACGACCCAGACGGCAAGCCCTGCATCGAGACCCGCTGGAACGGAGGCGATACATGACGCCACCGACACCCGATCCGCTCGACACACTGTTCGGTCGTGGCTTCATCGTCCTGACCCGCAACCGATCCGAACCGCCCGACACCCGGTACGAGGCCTGGGCCTACGAAGGCCCGCTCGACTTCGACCAGGCCTCGCCTCTCTGCTTCGGGCTCGGACGCGATCCCCAACAAGCCATCGAAGCCCTCAGGCACCACCTGCCCGACGCGATCAAGAACCGCCGCCGCTGAATCAACCCGCCTCATCGGTCGCCACCCCGGCGACTCTCCCACCCACAACCTCTTAAACGAAAGGAGCATCCCCATGCCCCAAGGCATCGGTGCGCGCGCACCACCCCCACCCCCCGGAAACAATCAGTTCGACACTTCTCTTCTTGTTGCCTCGTAGGCAATAGGAAACAGAACAACCAACCCCAATACAAGGAACAACCACCATGCAGATCCTCTTCATCAACAACGATGGCGCCGGCTTCGCCGACTACGTCAAGGTCGAGCCCGACACCTCCGTCGAGAAGTTCTTCAACCAGCAGTTGCCCGACCGGCCCGCCGCGGACTTCCTCATCCGCGTCAACCGACAGCCGGTCCCGCGGGACTACCGGCTGCAGGAAGGCGACCGCGTCACCATGACGCCCACCAAGATCGCCGGCGCACTTTTCGCCTGCTGATCCCACATCAATCAACCCCTCAACCAAAGGCTCTCGGTCCGGCGTCACGCCAGGCCGGGGGCCTTTTCGCGTTGAAAGGAGAACACTCATGCAATCACACCCACACCGACACGCCGTCCGGGTCGCCACGACCTTGCGGCGTCAACTTGAACGGCTCCGCGTGGCCGACATCGGCCGCAGCACGGAACGCCGTGCTGCGCTCACCAGCCGCATGACCCAGCTCACCGAGCTGGCTCAGCGGATGAACCGCGCCTGGCGATGCCAGTACCACGGCGCTTCCCGCCGGCTCCAACGCCGGTTCGACCGCCAGCTGGCCGATCTGGTCAGCGAGATCAATTCCCTGCGTTCCAACCCGGAACACGACGGCGAACCCGATAGACCGCTTCCCACCCCGCGTCAGATATTCGACGAACTGCGTCAGATCGAGGACGAGTTCGGCGGCTGGACGCTGGAGAACGGCAGCCGCACGCTCAGCGTCGAAACCGATCCGATCACCCTCGAGTACCTGCACCTGGGCCGGTTCCGCCTGGCGCTCGATCTGCACCGCCTGGCCGACAGCCCGCACAGCTTCCCGCTGCGGGTCGAGGCCCTCGATCCCAACCCCGCCGCGGGCTCGGACCGGGTCACCCACCCGCACGTCCGCGACGACGGCCTCTGCACCGGCGACGCCACCGCGCCGCTGGGCCACGCCCTGCGAGACGGCCGATTGGCCGACTTCTTCATGCTCGTCCGCAACGTGCTCAACACCTACAACCCCGACTCGCCCTACGTCTCGATCGACGACTGGGAAGCCGAGGGCTGCCCCGAGTGCGGCGGCTCGATGTACGAGGACACCCGCTGCTGGTGCGAGCTGTGCGACCGCGACTACTGCGACGAATGCGTCGGTTCGTGCCAGCACTGCAGCGCGACCACCTGCTACGGGTGCCTGCGCACCTGCGACCACTGTGAAGAAACCTACTGCCGCCAATGCATGACCAGCTGCGGCGACTGCGGCGAGGCCTGCTGCCCCGGCTGCCTCGACGACGATCTGTGCCCCAACTGCCTCGAAACCAAGGAAAACGACGATGAAGACCAAGAAGACCCGATCGAAGAACCCCTCCAACAAGAAGCCACGGCCCACCCGCAAACAGTCCCCGTCCCGCAGCCGGCGGCGGCATAAGGAGGAGGAAGCGCCCATGCTGCGGTTCACCCCGTACGCGTGGGCCAAGCTGCAATACTTCTGCCACCGCGGCGACACCGAGATCGGCGGCTTCGGGTTGTCCCACCCGGACGACCCGCTGCTGGTCATCGACTTCCTCACCCTCAAGCAGCAGGTCACCTGCGTCAGCGTCGAGTTCGACGACGAGGCGGTGGCCGAGCTGTTCGAAGACCAGGTCGATGCGGGCCACCGGCCCGAACAGTTCGCGCGGCTGTGGTGCCACACCCATCCCGGCGACTCACCGCACCCCAGCACGACGGACGAGGACACGTTCGAGCGCGTCTTCGGGGGGTGCGACTGGGCGGTGATGTTCATCCTCGCCAGGGGCGGGCAGATGTACGCACGGCTCCGTTTCAAGGCAGGGCCAGGCGGCGAGATGGAGTTGCCCGTCGCCATTGACTACGCAGAAGAATTTCCGGGGGCGGACCACGAGGCGTGGGAAGCGGCGTATGACGCGCACATCCACGCCGAAGTGCGCCACGGCAAGCCGCTGTTCGGTGGCTCGGAGCAAGAAGCCATGGACGGCGGCTTCGGCGCGTGGGCCGATGACGACGACCCGTTCGACGCCCTCGACCTGGTCGCGGCCTATGACCCGCAGGACCTGGAGCAGGACCGCGAACAGATCGAGCTGCTCATGGACGAGTACGGCTGCAGCGATATCGCCGAGCTGAGGGCCCTGATGCTCCACGAGAACCAAGCCCTGCTCGACGCAGCCGGTTGATTCCTCCCACTTCACGGACCACTCGACCCGGCGGCCCCGTGGGCCGGGTCGAGTCGGTCTATCTACACATCAATAACCCAACGAGGTGATACCAACATGACACCATGCAACAACGACCCCTTCGAAGGGGCACCCATCATCTACAGCTACACCCGGAAGCAAGCCATCGAAGACGGCGTCCTCATCGACCTGAGCGAGTGGGCCCGCGAGACGGGCTTCACCATCCCCGTGGCCTGCACCGCAGCGGTCTGGAATCAGTTTGTCGTCCCCCCAGAAGGGACGAAGGAACTGGGCCAGTCCGAACGCGGGCGTGGGCATGATCTGCTCTGGATGCTGTTCGTCGCCATCAAGCGCCAGCCCGGTTCGGCCGATCGCCTGACCTGCGAGGTGATCTTCCTCAACAAGGACAAGCAACACGAGACCGTCACCTTCAAGGCCCTCTGCGGCCCCGGGGACCACGGCGAACCTGTGATGACCATCATGCTCCCACACGAAGACTAACCACCCGGAATTTAGCCCTTCCAAGTACAATACATACAGACAACCTCGCCCCCGGAAGCCGCCGGTTTCGCTGTTCGCAGCGGGCCGGCGGTTTTTTGTTGCGCCTCCCGGGCCTTTCAGAGGGGGGCGGGGCATCAACCAAGGACCTACCCATGAACACACATATACGAACCACGGTGCTGGCCATCGGCCAACACCGCGGCGCTCCACGCATCTACATCGAGGGTCGCTACCTCCTCATCGCGGGGTTCGCCCCCGGGAATCGGTACGAAGCGGTCTTTGCCTCTGAAAGCATCGAACTCACCTTGTCCGACGACGGACGCACCGTCAGCGGCAAGAAGCACAACACCATCGGCGTCATCGACCTCCGCAGCGCCGACATCGAGGAGACTTTCGGTAACGCTAACCGCGTGACCGTGCAGTGCGGCCAGGGCCGCATCACCATCCGCCACTCACGCACACACGCCCGCCAACGGGAACGCCAACTCGATCATCGGTGCGTCGATCTGTTTTCCGGCGGCGGGCTGCTCAGCGAAGCGACGCGGCAAGCCGGGTTCCGCACGATCGCAGCCATCGAGATCGACCGCCGCTACGCCGACATCCACCAGGCCAATCACGGCGGGCACATGATCAACGCCTCGGTCGAGGAGGCCCCGTGGGACCAGCTTGCCGGACTCGCGCCGATCGGGCTGCTGACGATGGGTATCCCCTGCGAACCCTACTCCGCGGTCCGTCGGCTGGACCGGGACGGTCAGACCAAACGCGACCGAACACTACCACCCGAGGCCCACGAGCTGGGCGACATGGTGTACTGGGCGCTCAAGGCCGCAGACGTGCTCAACCCGCACACGGTGGTGATCGAAGAGGTTCCACGGTTCCTGACCTCAGGGGCGTATTACATCCTCGCTCACGCGATGCGGCGGATGGGGTACCGTGTCGGTGACCGGATCATCAACCCGATCGATTTCGGCGAATTGACCGGCCGACGCCGGGCGGTGGTCGTCGCCACCACGTTCGATGACATCCGATGGCCCGGGTCGTGCGTCGATACCAGAGCACGCCACCTCGGCGACGTGCTCGACGACCTTCCGAGGGATGATCCCCGCTGGTTCGATCCTGACACCAAGCCCTGGCTCTTCAAGCACTGGGACAAACAGACGGCCAAGGGCAACGGCTTCGAGCCGCCTAAACTCACCGCCGACTCCACCCACTGCCCGACCATCAAGAAACGCTATTTCGCCGGCCAGGGCGACAACCCCGTGGTCGTCCACCCCCGGAAGATGGGGGTGTATCGGTGGCTGACGATTGCCGAAGTGCGTCGCCTGATGAATCTTCCGGGGGACTACGACCTGGGCACCGCCAAGACCACCGCCGGCGAGATCCTCGGCCAGGGCGTCGAGGTCCGCACGTTCACCCGGATCATCCGCGCCGTCACCCGCCGTGCGGCGTGAGTCACTTACATCCAACACCACACATCCACGAAAGGAGCTCCCCCATGGGCGCTGACCTGATTGGCTATTTCGCCAAAGGCCCGAAGCAACTGAACCCGGACACCTACCCCGCGGCCGCCGCCGAGGCCGAACGTCGTCTCGTATGGCTGCGCAAGGCGAGGCCGAAAGTCGAGGCCGAATCCCCGGCCGCGGTGGTGGACCTGCTACCCGACTGCCCCTGGCTCCCACCCGAGGAGCTGAAGCAGGCCGTGGTCGACATCGACTTCGAGGAACTGCGTTGCGAGATCGAGCGCATGGTCGTCATGGCCGACGACGTCATCGACCTCAGCGGCGAACAAGCCGTGCAGCGGTTCGTCGAGATGTGGCCGCCGCTGGCCCGCGACGCGGCCCACACCCAGGACCCGGACTGCCCCGACAAGCTCATCGTCTTCGCAGGCGAGAGCAGTTGGGGCGACACACCCGACGGCCTCGGCTTTCGCACGCTGTACTGGGCAGGTTTGCTGGGCATCGCGACGATCCTCGGCGTCTGGGTCGCGGCCTCATTCTTCACCCTCTACATCCCCACCCCCGGAAACTCACCCCAAGGAGACAACCATGAATCCCCTCAATGACCGAGACCTCCGCCAACGCGACATCATCCCCCCGGAAGCGTTGGCCCAATGCCGCTGCACCGTCATCGGCGTCGGGGCCATCGGCCGACAGGTCGCCCTGCAACTGGCGGCCATCGGCGTGCCGTCCCTGCAGCTCATCGACTTCGACACCGTCGAGGCCGTGAACCTCGCGCCGCAGGGCTACCTGCAGGACGACCTGGGCCGGCCGAAAGTGCAGGCAACCGCTGACCTCTGCCAGCAGATCAACCAACAGCTGGAAGTGCATGAGGTCAACGACCGCTACCGCCGCAGCACCCGTATCGGCGACTGCGTGTTCGCCTGCGTCGACCGCATCGAGACCCGCAAGGTGATCTACGAAGCGGTGCGGGACCACGCGTCGTTCTTCTGCGATGGACGGATGAGCGCCGAAGTCGTACGCGTGCTGGCCTGCAATGCTCGCACCGGATGGGACCACTACCCGGACACGTTGTTCGCTCCTGAGGCGTCCTTCCAAGGAGTGTGTACCGCCAAGAGCACGATCTTCACCGCCAACATCGCCGCCGGGCTCATGCTCGAACAGTTCAGCCGTCACCTGCGACGGATGCCGATCGATCCCGATCTGCAACTCAACCTGCTCGCATCGGAACTGAATCTCGGATCACCCGTCTGATCCGCCCCTTCTCACCTCTTTCCATCGCGGCCATCCCTTCTGGCCGCGATCCCCCGGAAGTTCGTTCTGCTATGGTTGGTGGTGTCGGGATGATCCCGACACGGGGTTCTTTTCCATATCCAAAACAACACGGGGTCGATTCGGTGAGGATTTTTTTTGATCCTGCAAGTGCGCGCTAGCGCGCCACTTACGCCCCCGGAAGACCCCGGAAAGCAGTCCCTGAGAGAACAAGGGCCTTGTGCCGCGCGCCACGCCGCGCTACGTTGGAGGTGGTTGTTCCTTGCTCCCTCTCAACGAAAGGAGGTCATCATGACCCTCACCGCACGCAAGTGCCTCGTGCTCGCGCTGGTCGCGGGCGTCTTCCTGCTCGCCAACGCACTGGTGGTCGCCCACTGGCTGCGGGACGTCGGCGTCATCGACACCGCCACGTCGATCCGCGAGGAGTTCCTCACCGGCACCGCGATCACCGTGATCTTGGCGCTGCTGATCCTGCTGACCACGCCGGGCCGCAAGGCCATCGGCCTCGGCCGCAAGTGCTCGGTCTGCGGGCACGGCCAACTCGGCGGCAGCTACTGCAGTGACTGCGGCAGCCGCCGCTGAACGCGACAAGGCCAGGCAGCCAACAAAGGCCACGGCGTCGTCGCCGTGGCCTTTGGCTGTTTTCATGATGTGACCCACGCCGGGTACAATGCCCGGCGACAATTTGACCCGATTCGCGTGAGCGAATCGTCCCTGTGCACTTAAACGCTACCCGGCTTCGGCCGGAATTCAGACATAGGGCGATTTCGCCGGGCGTTCCCTGCGCTTCATCCGCGGGGTTCGACGCCCGGCGGATGAACCATGTCTGAAGGCTGTAGCGGCCTGAGTGCACGGGGAGTCCGCCGGACTCCGAGCCCCGTGTTTTTATTCAGGGACCGCACGCTGCCACGACCTGTACCCCAACTCGATCCCATCTTCTCCCCCGATGAATGGCAATCCATCTTCCGGGGTCTGTCCCTGTCGCCGCGGCAGGCGCAGGTCGTCCGCATGCTCTTCGACGGCTACTGCGACAAGCAGATCGCCGAGCAACTCGGTATCTCCGTCCCCACCGTCCGCTCCCACCTCCAGCGGCTCTACGCCAGATTCCGCGTCCAGGACCGCACGGCCCTGGTCATCTACATCGTCGCGTGGTTCCGGCAGGCCGATCCCCGACCAACCATCCCTTCATCAAGTGAACCAAACCATGACATCCAATCCACGACATCCGATTGATACCTTGCCCGACCCCGGAAGTGGGCTACGCTCGACGCGTGCCTCTGCCGCACAGTATGCCGCGTATCGGCTGAAACAGCCACGCGGATGGAGAGGGTATCGCCGGCAGCAGCAGCCGGCCCGGAAGGTTGAAAGGATCGCCTTGATGCAGTGTCGTTCAATGACGGAGGTGGCCCGAACCCTCCTGTTATCCCTGATCATCGGCTTGGTCGTACCGTCCTACGCCGCCGCCTTCATCATCGACATCGATATCGCCGGCGCGGAGAGCATCGATGGGTATCTATCCCCGAACAACGACTCCATGATCATCGACGTCGCCTCCCTGGCCGGCTACGCCGAGGGGACGCCGTTGACCGTGACCGGCGTCGGCGGCAGCGGCTTGCAGGTCAGGACGACATTTGCGTTCGAAGACCCCCGGTTCGCGGACTCGACCACGCTCATCGCCGAGATGTCCTGGATGTTCGCGGCGGTTGAGGGCGGGGCGAACGTGGTGGTAACGCCAGCGCCGGGCTACGCGTTCGGCGGCGCCCCGGTCGGGTTGCCCGACTTCGACATCGTCAATTTCGATGAGGCCGGCGTCGCTCCGCTCGAGCTGCCCAGCGGGGTCTTGTACATCGAGTTCTTCGAAGAAATCGACAACGTGGCGGGGGCCCGGGACGCCAAGTGGTCCGCAGGAACCATCCATGTACAAGGCGTCGCGGTGCCCGAGCCGGGCACCGCGGCCTGCCTGGGTCTCGCCCTCGCGTGCCTGCTTGCCCGCCACAGGACCCGAGCCGTATCGGATGCCGGGGCGCGCTGATGACCGCAGCGTCTTCCGTCGAGCCACATGATGCCGCTGCCCCGCAGAGCGGGTCGGTGTTGCTTCACCGGCACGCGATCTTCATGACTGGACCGGACACGGGGCAGCCGACCCTGCGTCCGGTCTCCGCCCGGAACGCGTGGAGCAAGTTCCACGCGAAGAGGACCTAGAAAGAGGAAGCAACTGAAGCCAAGTCCCCCAACTCCATCGGAGCACGACAATGCCAAGCAACCAAACCGGATTGATTGCGATCACCCTGACATCCATCTCGATCCTGCTCGCCGCCCCCACGTCCGCGAGCCCCGTCAAGACCGGCGTCCTGACCCTCGACTTCACGTCCGGGCCGCTGGCGGGACAGGAGGTATTGGGCAGCTTTACGGTTGATGGCTCCCTGCTGACAGGCTCGGGTGTTGAGCAGCTGGTTCCCACCGACGCAAGCCTGCTCATCTTCGGCGGCACGTCCAAGCGGGGCTTCCTGAGTATGGACGTCACCATCGATGGCAACGCGTTCACGCTCGACGACGACTTCGATTACCCGGAATTGCCGGTGCTGTTCTATGAGGACGGCGTGCCCGTGGCGTTTGATTTCCTTACTGACGACCCTGACAACCTCGGCGACAATGACCCGCTCTTGAATATCCTGATCGATCCCGGGTCAATCATCGGTGCACCAGTCGGGACGAACTCACTGGTCTACCGGCCCGATGGCTCGACCTTTGACAACGAATCCACCGGCACCGCCGCCTTCACGGTCGTGCCCGAGCCGGCGACCGCGATGCTGCTGTTGCCCTTGGGATGGGCGCTGGCGCGGCGTCACCGCAGGGTCGCGGTCGCACGCCATTGAGCCGGGCAACAGTTATCGAGCCGACATCACCGTCAACCACCGCCTGAGAGACGCTGCTGGGACGCCGACAGGTAGCTCATTAGGTCGTAGTCGTTGAGCCGGTACAGGTCACGCTGGGCATGCGGGTCATAAGGCGGCTGAAGCGACGGGCCGTTCATACCACGCTGGTCCCGCAGGTGATCCTGAATCTGGTGGCGTTGAGGGAAGATCTCGTGCTGGTAGACGTTCATCGTGTCGCTCCTGGTGAATAGGTCAGTGTCCGATCCGAGGGCATAGCGGGCGGACCGGGTCGCATGTTTCAGATGGCTACCCACAGGTCATGGCTTGACTCGCAACATCCATCGGGCGTGCTCCCTGCGCCACCACGGTCGGCCCAACTGTTCCCGCAATGGGTTAAGCACCCGGTGATGACACCGGCCGACCCGGCGGCCGCTGCCGCAAGGGCACGCCTGCTTGTTCGCCAGCCGCTTGCGTCGACCCAATAACGCCATCATCCGCACACAGGCCGGTTCGGATTGGACGCCAAACAGAGCCTGATAGTCGTCGAGCAGGCCATCATCCCCGTGGTCAAGCCCCGGAGTCCATTCTTTACCCGTCTGAGCCAGGTACGAGTACCCCGCCAAGAACGGGACGACGCAGCGATTGATGAAGCCGAGGAGCGTGGGTTCCGCCGCGAGCGCCAGGTGCAGCCGCACCGGTGATCCGAGACACAACGTACCATCCAGATTGGTGTGGTAGTCCCGAGGCACGCGTCCCGATAGCTCACGTACTGCGGGCAACAACCTCGGGAAACGCCAGGGCATGTCGATACCGATTTCATAGGCATCGCGAATCGTTCCGGCACCGGCGAGTTCGGCGTCAAAGCGCAGCTCGCCACGCAGGCAGACCCGATCGGTATCTGAGGACGGCACGACACGCAAACCTGGGTGCGTGTCCAGAACCTCTTGCAGCCTCAGCTGACGCCATACTCGACCCACGGCGTCAGCCATTCCGTCTCCAGGGCCGTGGTGCCGAGCCGATGACGATCGACGGCGCAGCTCTTGGGGCATCGGACTGGCCAGCGAGCGCCCGACAGCGTTCGTCAGGAACATCGATCCCGAACCCGGTTTCGGCCAGGTCCGCGAGTCCGCGGGTGCCGATGGTGCCGGCCAAGCGGCGGGCGTCCGCACAAGCCTGCTGGTGCCACGCACGGAAGCTCTGATCGAGCCGCGGGGCGTCCTTCCACTTGTCCGCGAAATCCTCCGCCGGATCCACCGGGTTGGGCACCCGTGGCTCCTGGGGCTGGATCAGTCCAGGCATCCGTTCGAGGATGTTCGACACGGCGGAGAACAGATCGGCTTCGCCCTCATACGCCTCCGCGGAGAGCGTGGAGATGATGATCGAGATGGGCTTCAACTCCGGCTTGTCCCGGAACATCACGTCGCGGTGCCGCTTGAGGATCTGGATGGCCCGCTGCAACGGGGTCTTCCACTCGTACGCGGGCACGTCATCGACGGAGGCATAAGCCCGTTTTTCAACCAGGGCGAGCCGGCGCTGCCGGGCGACAACCTTCATGCGTTCCTCGAACCACAGCGCGTAGCCCTTTGGGTTGCTCCGCGGCCAGTCGCCCGAGATCATCGTGTAGTTCGAGCGGGTCTTGTCCGTGATCGCCAGCGCGTGATCGGCCTGTTCCGCCGGAATACCTTGTCGCACGAGCAACTGCTTGAAGGCCATGTCATCGGGAATGGCCGGCAAGATATCCATGTGGAACCTGACTTCGTCGGCGTAATCCAGCCGCCAGCAGCGCTTCTTCTCGGCGACCGGTTCCTTCACGCCCTTCGCCTGCGCGTAAGCCCGCACCTCCTCGCCCACCAACCGCTTCAGATCGGCCTGGCTCAGGTCCGCCTTGGACAGCAGCGTCAGGACCGACACCAGGTCCAGATCGTACTCCTCCGCATCCGACAACGGTCGGATGACGGTCCCCAGCCGGAACGAGCCTTGCGGATAGACGGCGGGGTCGAACCGCGCGATCGCAGATTCCTTGCGGTGGAACCAGTCGGCCAGCGATTCGTAGCGCCGCTTCGCCAGCTCGTAATAGTGTGGAGGGATATCGAGGATCTCAACAAAATGCTCCAGGATGCGGTTCGCTTGTTCTCGGTTCTCAATCATGCGGATAGGTCCTTTCGGAGGTCGAGGGCGGGCGCGAACCCACGCAGCTTGTTGTGTTGGTCGTAAATCACCCACGCCAAGTCGGCCTTGGGCTGGCGGATGCGGCCCAGCTCCACCGCGACCGCCACCGGTGCGGCGGGGAAGACATGGAGCGCCGCATCCTGGCCGTGAGCAGCTTTGATTCGGTCCATCAGGGCACGCGCCGTCTGACGAAAAGCCGCCAGTTGGCTGCGGCTTCTCAACCAGTCGTTGTGAGGCTGATCGACCGTCACCCGCCAGATCGATGCTGGCCCATCCAGGGCGGTTGTAATACGGTCATCGGAGACGGTGGCACTGAAGGCGATGACCAGCGCGGGTGTGCCGTCGGTCGAATCAGGCTCTTCAACCCGAATCTCGTCGGCGGGCGGATCGTCCAACCACCGCCAGGTTGGCGGCTCGCGGTGCCGTTGGTAGACATCCACCTCCACCAGGTCGGTCAGGAGCATGCCCAGCCGGATCAACAGCGGCTGGGGTGCCAACGCGAACACCGACAGATGCCCCAACTCACCGCGTGCCATCGGCTGCCGGACACGGCTCTCAAATCGCTGTTCCAGATTCCTGGCCTCTTCTGACCAGAACTCCGGGGTATGGTCACGGGTCATACCGTCCACAGAACCGAGTTCGATGACGTTGACGCTCGCGGGGTGCCGAACGGGGAACAATGCACCCGAAGTTGATTCGTACGTCAGCGGCGATCCGTACTCGCCGATATTGGCTCCGTACAACACGATGCGGCTGCTCATCTGCTGGCTGATGCCGGTGGCCCGCTCGACCCGCTCCTCGTGCTGCTGCTTCCATGACCGCAGCAGCTCGACGGTGTAGCGGCCGCCGTCGGGGGCCTGATCCATCTTCCGGTGGCAGTCGTGGCAGACGAGCATCAGGTTCCCTACCCGGTTCAGCTTCTCAGGATCAATGCCGTCGTTGCCACGGGCACCGAGAGGGCTGACGGCGTAGATATGCGCCTTCTCCGCGATGTTGACCGGCTCCTGGGTGACCGGGGACTTCCACAGCGGGCGGTTGCAGCCAAGGAACTGGCAGCGGCCGGCGGCCCGGGCCCACAGCATGCACTGATCCGCAACCGGGATCGACCGGGAGGTCACCTCGGTGGCTCGCGGGCTATCGCTAGTCTTATCTACCATCGCCGCCTCCTCGGTCGCTTGGAGTGGGGATTCTTCGCAGGAGATACGCCCAGTTCGGGGCGGAGGAGGCGAAATACCAGCAAAAGGCCCAAGAGCAACAACGCCCACCAGGGCAACGCGGTGAGCAGGGCCCAGAACATCGAAGCGGCTTGCAGCAACGCAGCCAGCAGGATCTGGGCCGGATCGATCGGTAGTTGGATGTTGTTCATACGATCACGTCCTGTCAGTTCGCTATTGGGCGCTCCCAAGCAGCCCGAAACCCCGGGCAAGGCCATATTGGGACCGGACCTTGCCCCCGTAGCTTTAAGCGAATCGCCGTTACAGATCGCGCCCTGAACCGGAAAATGGCTCTTGGGAGGCTTGTGGTAAGCTGTAACGACATTTCGCTAAGAGTGGTGGACAAACGAACGGGGTGTCCGGGATGGCAGATGAACCAGTGCAAACCGAGCAGCAAGATGAACTGATCCTGAAGCTTTGGGACGGCGATGAGTCCGTCAAAGTGGAATTGCTGCGCCTCTTCTCGGGCAAGGTCGAGGCCGCCATCCGGCGGGAATTCTCGGCCCTCACCGAAGTAGAGGCGGAAGACGTCGTCGCCGAGGCCATCAAGCGTTTCTGGAAGTGGCGTGCGAAATACGACCCCGAAGCCGCCACCCTTCAGACCGTCATCTACGGGATCGCGGTCAACGTCGCCTCGGAGTTTCGGTCACGACGATACAACTGGCAGAAGATCAGCTTCCGGCAGGTTAAAGACCCGGTCGGCCTGTTTGATCGGACTCGCCATGCGGACCCGGCTGACACTGAGGAACCCGATCCCGAGCCTCCCGAACCCGAGGAGGGCTTGCTGACTGACGTCCGGGCCGCGTTCGAGTCACTGCCGGCACTCCAGCAGGACATCCTCAGGGCCTACGCGGACGCCGAGGCCAGCGAGTTCGAGTTGGATGCCGGGGACCTGGGTAAGGAACTCGGCATCAAGCACAAAGACGGGGTCCCGATCCCCGCCGGCACGATTCGTGTCTATAAGTTGCGTGCCAAGACCGCAATCGAGAAGAAGCTGGCCCTCGCGGGCCATGACCTGAAAGCGAAGGGGTATACCGATGGCTAAGCAGAACCCCGACCTCCGATTCGACCGGTTGATCAAGGCGGCGCTGGTGCCCAAGGGCCACCGCCCCCGCACGCCCGAAGAGATCGATCAGATGCTCAACCTGATCGACGCGCCCGAAGTCGGCGACCAGAAGCTGCAGCGGATGCTCCGCAAGGTCAACGGCGAAGAGCCCACATTCGTTGAGCCCGAAACCGTCGTGCCGCAACCAGGCAATAGCGAGCTTACCGCGGCCGAGCGAGAGCTCGTGGCGCTGTACAAGTCACAAGGGAAAGACCTCCCGCCAGAGATCCAGGAGAAGCTCAAAACCATGGAAGAACGTGCCAGCCAGCCACCAGACGAAGAGGAGCCGGACGACGGTGGCTGATATTTCCTGGAAGCTTGAATACTCAGCCCGTGAGCACGCCATTCAGAGAGGAGAAGAGCTGGCGGATGCGAACGGCTTCACCACCTACCCGGTGGACCCCTTCGTGATCTTGCGTCGCGAGCGCCAACTAATCCATCCCGAGGGGGATGATTTCGGCGATGCGTTCGACGGGCGTCTCAGCTATGTCGGCCCACGCTTCCTGCTCTGCTACAACACCAAGTACAACGTATGGCCCAAGCGTGGAGCGCATCACCCCAAGGTGCGGTTCACCATCGCTCACGAGTTGGGGCACTACTACCTCGATAACCACCGGCGATACCTGGTCCAAGAGAAGAAGCCACACGGCTCTCTCAGTGAGTTCGAGTCACACAGCCGCGTCGAGCGCGAGGCTGACTGCTTCGCTTCCGGTCTTCTGATGCCCATACACCTGCTCGGCCCGCGCGTGAACTGCGAACTCGACGCGACCGTGGACACGATCAAGGCCGCCGCGACCGATTTCGACGTCTCACTCACCGGCATGATGGTCCGCTGGACGCAGGTATCCCACTTCCCCTGCGCGACGCTGTGCGTCCGCGGCGGCTTGATCCAGTGGGGATTCGTCTCCGAAGCATTCCGAGGGGTGGGTTTCTGGCGGGCGAGGCGGAACCAGAAGCCGACCAGCAGGCAAGGCAGCGCGTTCCTTGCCAAGCATTCCGACTTGACCCGGTATGCGGAGGGCATCGGACGCGGGTTCTCAACCGACTGGATCGAATCGGACGGCAAACGTGTGCCGGTGGATGAGTTCTACGTGGTGATCCCCTACAGCCAGTGCGTGCTGGTTTTTCTGACCGCGGACGAGGACGATCTGCCCAAGCGATGGCATGATTATGAAGATTGATTCTTCGGTTCAAAGGACTGTTTCAAATGTAAAGGTAAAAGCCCTCCGTGCTTGTACTCACTGCTCCCAGTTCAAAACCACACCCGATCAACTGATCCTGCCGTGGAATGGGGTGTGTCGTAGCAGGTATCACTGTTTTGTCCAGGATTTTGGTGCAGGACGATACGTCTGCCGACATAATTGCTAATTCTTAACAACAGATGCGATCGAATCTTATCTATAAGGTGTGTTCTCAAATAGCCAGAAGACCACTGTATATCAGCTTTCAATCTTCTCTGGATTGTTTTATTTGTAGCTAATTTCCATGATGTGACTGTTCCTCGATCAAGTCGCTGCTGATCGACTACTTGGTCACAGTTCGGTTGATTAACAAGCTCTTGGCGATATAAAACAGCACGGGGTAGAGCAGCAACGTCAAGACAAACGTCGTCGCTAGCCCGCCGATCATGGGGGCGGCGAGGCGGCGCATGGTGTCGGCACCGGCTCCCTCGGCCCAGAGCAGCGGGAGCAATCCGATCATGGTGGTCATCACCGTCATGGTCTTGGGACGGACACGCTGGACCGCGCCTTCCTGAATCGCGTGCCAGAGGTCATCGACGGAGTTCATCCGGCCCTCGGCCACGAAACGTTCATAGCTGTTCTCTAAATACAGCAGCATGACCAGCCCTGTTTCGACCGCGAGTCCGGCCAAGGCGATCACGCCGACCCAGACCGCCAGCGACAGATTGAACTCCAGCCAGTAAAGCAACCACACCGCGCCGACCAGCGAGAACGGCAGCGATAGCACGAGGATTGCCACCCGTAGCCAACTCTTGGTGGCCACGTACAGCAGCAGCAGGATCAGCACACCGGCGAGCGGGACCACCACCATCAGTCGTTTGCGTGCGGCTTCCATGTACTCGTACTGGCCGGACCAGATGATGGAGTAGCCGGATGGAAGATCGACCTGCCGGGCGACCGCTTCTTGGGCATTGGCCACGTAGGTGCCCACGTCGATCCCTGCGATATCGACGAAGACCCAACTGGTCAGCCGGGCGTTCTCGCTCTTGACCATGGGCGGGCCTTTGTGGATTTCGATCTCCGCGAGTTGGCCGATGGGTACCTGCGCCCCGGATGGTGTTGCGACCAGCGTCTGCTTCAGGGCGCTGAGGTTGTCGCGCAGTTCGTGCGGGTAGCGGACGTTAACCGGGTATCGCTCCAGACCCTCGACCGTGGTCGTGACGTTCATACCGCCCAGCGCCGACATGATCACGTCCTGCACATCGCCGACGGTCAGGGCATACCGCGCGATCTGGTCGCGGTTGATCCGGATATCGAAGTAGTTGCCGCCTATCGATTTCTCGGGGAAGGCGCTTGTGGTGTAGGGGCTGGTGGTTTTGGCAGTCTTGACGACATTGGCGATGTCGTTGGAGATTTCCGAGAGTGTCCGTAGGTCCGGGCCCATCACCTTGATGCCGACGGGCGTCTTGATGCCGGTGGAGAGCATGTCGATGCGGGTCTTGATGGGCATGGTCCAGGCGTTGGTGAGACCGGGGATCTGCGCGGCGTCGTTGAGACCGGGCACATGGATGTCCTCGCCGCCGTCCGGATCGGGCACTTCGTAGCCATAGACCAGTTCATCCAGCGTGATCGTGCGTGATTCGGCGAAGAACATCCCCGGCAGCCACCGGATGTATCCCGGCCAATCGTCGTAGAACCGCTGGACTGGTCGCGTACGCCAGACGCTCTTGTCGCGTTCGAGCACGATGGTGGTTTCCAGCATGCTCGGCGGCGCGGGGTCCGTGGCGGTCTCGGCTCGGCCCAACTTGCCGAACACAGTATCCACTTCGGGGAACTGTATGATCAGCTTGTCGGTCTGCTGCAGCAATTCTTTGGCTTTGGTCATGCTGATGCCGGGGTCGGTCGTGGGCATGTAGAGCAGGTCGCCTTCCTCCAGCGGAGGCATGAACTCACTACCCAACCCTCGGAACGGAAGATAGGTGACCGCCATGAGCAGCACCGCGGCCGCGACGGTCAGCCAGCGGTATTGCATCACGAACACGAACAACGGCTGGTAGATCTTCATCAGAACAACGCTGATCGGATTGCGTTGTTCAGAGTAAATCTTCTGCGGGAGAATGATGATGCCCAGGCCGATGACCCAAGCGCCCACCAGCCACCAACGCCATACGTCGAGCCGGGGAAGCGGCACCACTGCCAAGGCAAGCGCCGGGAGCAGGACGACAGCCAGGTAAGTCAGCCAGCGGCGTTGACGAGACCAGGTGCCCGGCAGCATCCGCTCACTGATCAGGTACACCATGAGCACGGGGATGATCGTGATCGCCAGGATCGCGGCGGTCCCCATCGCGAACGTCTTGGTGAACGCCAGCGGACGGAACAGCCGGCCCGACTGTTCGCCGAGCACAAAGATCGGCAGGAAGCTGACGGTGATGATCAGCAGCGAGAAGAACAGCGTCGGCCCGACTTCCGCGGCGGCTGCGGCGATCAGCCCGACCCGTTCACGGGTATTGGGCTCGCGTTGGTGCCTGTCCTTGAAGTGCTCGAAATGCTTATGGGCATTTTCCACCATCACGATCGACGAGTCGACCATGACGCCGATGGAGATCGCGATCCCGCCCAACGACATGATGTTGGCGTTAATGTCCAGCCCGTACATGATCGTCAGCGTGGCCAGCACCCCGACGGGAAGCACGAACGCCGCGACCAAGGCGCTGCGGGCGTGGAGCAGGAAGAAGACGATGACGAGCGAGACGACGATGGTCTCTTCCAGCAGCGTGTGGTAAACCGTCTCCACGGCCCGTTCGATCAGATCGCTGCGGTCGTAGGCCACCCGCAGCGCGACACCCGGAGGCAAGCCCGCTTCCAGGTCGTGCAGCTTCTCGCGCGTCCGCTCGATGGTGGTCTGGGCGTTTTCGCCGAACCGCATGACCACCGTACCGCCCACGACCTCGCCCTGGCCGTTCCACTCGGCGACGCCCCTGCGTATTTCGGGGCCCACCCGGACCTCGGCCACGTCCGCCATGTAGATCGGTGAGCCTTGCTCGCTGGTGCCCAGCGCGATCTTGCGGATCTCTTCGAGCGCTCGCTGGGTGCGTAACTCCTCGATCGCCAGCCCCTTGGCTTTGGCTTCGTCAATCTCGGCTTCACTGAGCCCGCCCAGGTAGCCGAGCCCGCGCACCATGTACTCGGTCTCGCTCTGTTCGATCAGCCGGCCACCCACGTCCACGTTCGAGCGACGCAGCGACATCTTCACGTGCTGGAGCGGGATGTTGTAGGCCAGCAGTTTGACCGGATCGACGACGACCTGGTACTGCTTGACGAACCCGCCTACCGCCGCGACCTCGCTTATACCTTCCACGGCGGTCAGTTCGTATCTCAGGTACCAGTCCTGCAGACTGCGCAGATCTGACAGGTCTTGATCCGGACGCACCAAGTCGTTGCCGGTCAATGGGCAGGCGTCGAAGCCTTCTTCGATGACTAATGGCTCAACGCGGCTATGCGCATCATCGGGGACCAAATCAAGCGAGTCGTATCGCTTGTTGGCTTCCCGGTCGACGTAGGCCACGACCGGCTCGGGAAAGATGCGGTGCCGGACCAGACGGTCACGAGTTTCCTCCGGTGCATCGTCGGGGGTGGCGTACCATTGATCGCTTCCGGGGTCGGGGTCGTGCCACAGGCCATCCGGGTGCTCGGGGCAGTATGGCCCGGTGGTCAGGATGTATTGATAGATCCAGCCGACACCGGTCGCGTCCGGGCCTAGCTGCGGGGCCGTGCCTTCGGGCAGGCGGGACGCGACGGTGTTGAGCTGTTCCAGCACGCGCGACCTCGCCCAGTACATGTCGGTGCCGTCTTCGAAGATGATGTAGACGAACGACGAGCCGAACATGCTATAGCCGCGGACGACCTTGGCGTAGGGCACGGCAAGCATGGCGGTGGTCAGCGGGTAGGTGACCTGATCTTCAACGATCTGCGGGGCTTGGCCGGGGTACTCGGTACGGATCACCACCTGCACGTCCGACAGGTCCGGGATCGCGTCGATCGTGATGTGACGGGCCGACCAAATGCCTCCGGCGATCAGGAAGACCGTCAGCAGCAGAACCATCGCGCGGTTGTGAACACACCAGTGGATCAGCTTGGCGACCATGTCTTAGTGGCCTCCGTGCTGATGGGTTTTGCCGAGGTTCTGTGCCGCTTCGTCGAGCTTCTTGAGGTAGGTCTCAGGATCTGACTGGAAGCTGCCGATGCAGCCCGCACAACAGAACTTGAGGGTCCGGCCTTCATGCTCGATCGTGACCGGCTTGCCCATCGAACCGAGCTTGGCCCCGGTCACCAGGCAAAAGTCGATCGGGTAGCCGCCAGCATCCGCCTCCTTGTCGGTTTTGGTCTCTGGAGTCTGCTTAGGCTTCGCTGCGTCCTCGGGTTCGTCTGTATCCTCGACAGGTGCTGCGCCGCCGGTGACCGGCAGTGCCTTGCGCTCATCGAAGCAGGCAAGCATCGTGGAGCCGTAATACGGGTTGCGTACATCGCCCGCAGGCTGGAGCCAGATCGTCCCGCCCTGATCGCTACGGTACATGGGGCAGTGCAGCACCTGGACTTCCTGGCTAAAGGTCGGCGGAACGCCGGTGGCCATGACTAACGCTTCCATCGCGATGCTGACCTCCGCAAACAACAGACGCGCTTCAGCCAGGTCCTGTGCCTCCGCCAGCTTGGACGCGTTGGTCCGCACACTGGCGATTGTGTCCTGATGCTTGTGCCAGAAGTGGGGATCGGCGGGAATCTCCACCTTCGTCACCGCTTCAAGCATTGATACGAGCTTGCGCGCCTGGTCAGCAACACCGTTGGTGTTGTCGTTGGCCAGCGTGTCGCTGATGGCAAGGTAGTGCTCCAGGGCCGCGCCGAGTTGTTTGGCGACAGGCTCAGGCAAGGCATCCAGTTCGCTGGCACCCGCGACGGCGGCCGTGACTTTCTGCTCCGACGCCAAGTCGCCCTTGATCATCTTGCCCAGCGCTTCTCGGATCTTGGCTTCCGAGTCGATCAGGAACTGGCCGGACGTCACGACCATCTCTTCGGGCTCGAGGCCGGTCATGATCTCGACCATCCCATCGCCGGTCTCGATGCCCATCCGCACGTCGCGCGGCTCGAACTTGCCTTCGCCGAGGCTCACGAACGCGACCTGCCGTTCACCCGTGTCGATGATGGCCGAGCGCGGAGCGAGTGTTTTCTCCGCGGCCAGTGTGTTGTGGAGTTGCACGTTGGCGAACATGCCCGGCTTGAGCAGGTTGCCCGGGTTGTCGAACTCCAGCCGGACCTGCACTTCACGCGTCTTCCGCTCCAGATAGGGGTAGATGAAGATCACCTCACCCTCGAACGTCTGGCCGGGGATGTACGGCAGCGACATGGTCGCCTCCATCCCCTGCTCGATGTAGGGCACCTGATACTCGTAGAGCGTGACCAGCACCCAGACGCTCGAAAGATCGGCGATGCGGAAGACCTGCATCCCCAGGTCCACCTTCATGCCCTCGTTGGCGTGCTTCATGATGACCACGCCGGTGTGCGGGCTGCGGATGGTCATGGTTTTGCTGGGCTTGCCGGCCTTTTCCAACGCGGCGATCTGCTCGGGGGTGATGTCGAAGTACTCCAGCCGGGTCCGCGCCGCCTCGACCAGGTCGGTCGAGTTGCGGTTCTTCAGGGCCAGCAGGTACTCCTCCTGCGCCGCGAAGAGTTGCGGGGAATACAGCTCGAAGAGCGGGTCGCCCGCGTTGACCGATGCCCCGACGAAATCGACGTAGAGCTTCTCGATCCAGCCGGGCGTCTTGATGTTGACGTCGCGGACCGCGCGTTCGTTGTAATCGACCGTGCCGACGGTGCGGATCGTCTTGGTCAGCGGGCCGGTCACGACCGGGGCGATGCGCACGCCCATGTTCTGCACCACGACCGGGTCGATCGTAACCTCGCCGGTGAACTTGGCCGGGTCGATGGGCGTCAATTCCATGTGGCAGATTGGGCAGTCCCCGGACTTGGGCAGGATCACCCACGGGTGCATGCCGCAGGTGTAGTATTGCACCTGGCCTGAGTCGTCCGTGACGGCCACGGCTTCTTCGCCGTGTTCATGCCCGAACCCCAGCAGGCCGCCGACATGTGAGAGTCCGGCACGCAGGGGCCCGGCGAAAATCACGCCGATCAATATCGCGATAACGGCAATCACGGCTACCGTGATCAGCGTCTGCCACCGCATGGCTTTGGGGGGTGGAGTGGTGCTACTCATCTTGGTTATCCTCGCCCGGCTGCCGGGCATCATCGTGTTGTTCGCGGGCCAGCTCACGGCCGACCGCTCGCTCCAGGTCCGCCACCGCGCGTTCCATGTCGGCCAAAGCGCGGTGGTACATCAGGTCGTAGTTGAGCCGCTTGCGCCAGTTGTCCACCAGCGTGAGGAAATCCACTTTCCCCGCGCGGTAGCCGCTCTCCGACGCATCGACCGTCTGCTTGGCCTGCGGGATGATGGTGTCGCGGAACAAAGCCACCAGTTCTTCCTGGGCACGGACCTGCAGGTAGGCGTCCTGAACCTCGAAGGCGACGCGGTTCCGTTCGGCGGTGAGCCCGGCGACCCCCTCCATGATGCCCTGCAAGGCCTCGCGTTCCTGCGCGTCGTACTTGGCTTTCCAGAGCGGGATGTTGATCCCGAAGCCGAGCCACCACTGGTCGTCCCCGTTGGCCATGGGCGCCAGTCCCTCGTCATCGACGACGTTGTAGCTCAGGCCCACCGTCAGGTCAGGCCAGCGATTGAGGTTCGCCAGCTTCCTCCGCTGGCGGAACTGCTCGGTCCGCTCGTGCAGCTTGGCGATGGCAGGGTTGTGCTGAGCGGCTGAAGCCAGAAGCCCATCGAGTTGCTCGGTCACGCGATCAGCTTCAACTACCTTCGGCTGCGGCAACCCGGCCGCAATATCCCGATCCAACATCCGGTTGAGCATGCTCCGAGCGGTTGCCTGACGTTGCTTCAGTACGATCAGTTCTTTGTCGATGTTGCTCAATTCCACCGAGGCGCGAAGCACATCCGTCTGGCTCCGTGTGCCTGCCTTGTACTCGGTCTCGGCGATCTGCCTGAACTGAGAGAGAAGTTGACGGCTCTCTTCAACCGTCTCGATGGATCGCGTCGCGAAGTAAAAACTCCAGTAGGCCCGCCGGGTATCGGCGATGACGCGCAAGCGGGTCTGTTGAAGTTCCGCCATTGCCACGGCGACATCTTGCTCGGCGATCTTGCCGCGCGTGTCCAGCTTGCCGGGGAACGGGAGTTTCTGGCTGACACCTGACATCAGTCCGACCTGCCCCGCAGCGGTCTCCGCCATTTCGCCGATCGGCGCAACCTGAAGCATGGGGTCGTCGAGCGACGTGACTTGCGGTACGCGCTGCCCCAGACGCTCCACACGGTGCTCTGCGGCGAGCACCGCCGGGTTGCGTTGCAGCGCTAACCTGGCGTAATCATCCGCCGATGTCTGATCGGAGAAAGAAATGCCTGAAAGTCCTCTTGGGGCTACATCACGATCCGATGCCAATTGAGTTCGCAATGACTGTGAGCGATGCACCGTGCCATCTTCACGAGCCTGCCACTGGGCGGGATCTTTCTCGATCCAGTCGCGATAGCTGTCTTCGTCAAGAGGCGATTGGCAACCCGCAAGCACAAGGGCCAGAACGACAACCACCGTCAGGCCAATGGCTCGTATCCAACAAGGAAGGTCGGATCGGATTTGATCGCCAGTCGCAGCCAAGGTCACAATGTTGATTGGTTTCATGCTCATACATCTACCAAGCATAGTGATCCAGGCCATACACAAGGGCTCCGCCAAAGAAGCCATTGGCAGACACCGCCGCAGCGCTGATGAAAAGCGTGGCCCGGTAAGCCAACCTGCGCCTTGGCTTGCCCTCGCTGGCGCGGTGGGCAGCGACGCACAATGCCAGCAGCAGAATGACCCAGACGCCAACCGCCGTGCCCAGCCATCGGTGAACGGTCATGATCCAGTCCGGATCACTGAGTCGGAAACCGGCGTAGAACCATCCCAAGGCCACCGCAGCAACGGCACTGAGGCTGCCCAGCCACACCGCGAACTGAGCTGCGGCGTCAAACAGAGACCGCCCCGTGACGATCAGCAACATCTCCGCGATCGCGGCGCTGATCAGCAGCGCGACAGGGAAATCAGTGGCCGGTGGATGAAACTTACCCAGCCAGCCGATGAGTTTCCCGAACGCGGAAGAAGCCTCGCCGTGCTCGTGGTCGGCATGGTCGTGGCCGGATTCCTCCGAGACATGTGTCATGGGTGACGCTGGTTCTGAGCCCGGCACGTTCTGCTCGTCGTGACTGTGATCGCCGTGATCATGCCCGTGAGCTGCCAGCTCACCGTGGGTCGGATCATCATCCTGAGCATCCGCGAACTGCGGCAGAGCCCCCAAGTATGTTTCCGGAGAACGGCTGAACTTCCGCTTACACATCGGGCAGCAGAAGTACACCCGCTTGCCTTGGTGCTCCACCCATTGCTCCGGGTCGATCCGTTCATCTGGCATGACTGGGCACATCGGATTGCCGGCATCGGGCGAGGCCGTTACGTCCTGCTGAGCCATCACCTTGCCGGTACCGACAGTCATGGCTACGGCGACCAGGAGCGTCAGCAGGGCTGTTCGGGCTCTGGCGATGTAAGCTGGGAACGATGTCATGGCGCACCTCGTGCTCAGTGACCACCGTGACCGGCGTGGTCGTCGTGCTTCTTCTTGTCACCGTGATGATCGCCATGCCCATGCTTGCCGTGGTCATGGCCATCATGTTCACCTTGTTCGCCTGCCGTCGCACTGATCTTGGAGAGATAGGCCGCGGGATTGCTCTCGAACATCTTGACACAGCCCTTGCAGCAGAAGCGGACCAGCTGCGTCCCGGCGACGTGGTCGATCGGCTCGCCCATCTCGCCCCCGAGCTTGTCGCCTGAGACGACGCAGGTTTCCAGCGGGTAGTCGGCCTTCTGGGCCTCGATCACGGCGGCGTCGATCTTCGCTAGTCCCGCTGCCGGATCCTTCTTAAATCCCACATCGCAGCCCTTGCAGCAGAAGCGGACCAGTCGGTTGCCGTAGACATCATCAATGGGGTCACCCATCGAGCCAAGCTCTCGACCCGAGGTCACACACGTTTCGAGTGGGTACTCAGCCTTCTGAGATTCGATGATCTGCTTGTCTACGGCTTCGATGAACTTGCCGGGATGCTCGGAGAACTTCTTGGCGTTGTCCTGGTTGGCAAATCGGAACTCGCGTCCCTCGTGGAGCAGGATCACGGGGCTTTTGACTTCAATCAAGGATTCGCCGGTCACCGGATCGGTGCTCAGCAGGTAGGGGCCGCCCACCCGGGCGTGGTCATCAGTGTGGCCTTCGTGTTTCTCGTGCTTGGGCTTGTCATGCCCATGGTCGTCATGTTTGTCGTGCCCTGGCCCAGCAAATACGGGGGCTAGACCAAGGACTGCCAGTGCAAGGACGGCGGCAGTAAGAGTAAGGCTTCGGATCATCGTGGATTCCTTTCGAGTTTCAGGGGTTTTGGAGTATCCAAAAAGCCAGGCGGCGTGGTGGGACACCGCCTGGCGCGGGGAGGGAGGGGCTACTCGTGGCTGCAGGAGTTCAGCCAGACCGTCCCTTCTTGGGGTGGAAGTGGGTCGGCTTCTCAGACGGCTCGATCTTCACGGGCGTGACCTTGCAGTCCGGGCAGTTGTGCAACTGCACCTTGCCGTCGCTGAGGAGCACGCTCTGCGCCGTGGTGTCGCAGGTCTCACATGTCATCTCGCGGGTTGAATGGAGCCGGTTGATTTGACGCGGTCCATGGGTCTTCTTCTCTGTGACCCATACGGTCTCACACCCCGGGCACATCATGCCCCCGTGGAACGCGTGCGCATCCGCATCGGCCCGCTGATTCTGGCTGGTGGTCGAGCAACCGGCCAGCAGCAACGCACCCACCCCGAGTCCTCCGACCAGCATGATTCCTAGTAAGTGTTTCATGGCATGTTCTCCATCGGATGCCGCTGGTGATCGGTAGGGCCCTCGGGCATCCCGTGGCGAAGGGCTCTGTCCAGGGGCTTGAACGCCCCCTCTATATGCCTAAACGATCCCCGGCCACCCTCAGGTTCCATGGCCTCGAACATTTCTTCACTCTTCACTCCGTCTTCCCGCTTTCATGGAAGTCATGGAACCCGAGGAACGCCGGGATTCGTTCTTATCTATAGAGAGGACGCCACTGACCGGGCCTCGGCGTGCTTGAGGCGGGCCCGTGTCCACAGGACAGGAGCGGTCCACACCATGACGCTGGAACCAAATCAACTCGCTGCGCTTGACCTTGCTGTATCCCGACGCCTTGCACGCCTGGCGGGGATGCCCCTCGACACCGCACGGCTTGAGCGTCGGTTAGAGAAGGCCATGGATGCCTATGACCAGGGCCGGACCGACTTCCGCCTCCCGCTTTGGTTCCGTTCAACCTCCGCGGTGGCAGCCCTGATTCTCATGGCCGTCTTCATCGGCCTGCTGACGTTCACCACCACCACGCCGGTCATCGCGTCACCGAACGCCCTGGCCCGGGTGCATCATGAGGTCGTGGCGGGGACCGACGGGATGGTGCCGGTCGCAACGCTTGAAGAAGCCAACGCCGTGGTTGCCCAACGGCTTCGTCAGGCACCAGCTCTACCACGACAGATGGACGCGGCGGTTCGGTCGTCTTGCCTTCATGACATCCAAGGGGTCTTGGCCGCCTGTGTCCTCGTTGAATACAAGGGGCAGCCTGTGACACTGGTCGTCGCAGACGGCAATGATCTATGCTCGCGTGATGGCACCATGGTGATGCGAGGCCATCGGCAACTCATGGTTCACACGGTTGATGGCGTCCGCATGGCGATGGTCGAGATCGACAACCGCTGGTTGTGTGTCATGGGCGATCTGCCAACGGACGACCTCGTCGACCTGGCGGCAAGCATCGAGTTCTGAAACGAGAGAGGCCTCGCGTGAACCACGCTCTGAAAATGATCATTGGCTGCGTCGTCCCGATCGCCCTGATCTTCCTCCTGCCGGTACTGGGGGTCAGCCAGGGCGCAACACTGACTGTTTTCCTCGTTCTCATGCTGGCCTGCCATCTGACCATGATGCACGGGTATGGACACCACCGTTCCGGCCCGCCAAAGAAGGAGGCGAAGCAGCATGGACCGTCTTGACCCCCGGCGCTTTGGCTTCGGCTGTGGGCTGGCAGCCATGGTGTTTTACCTGGGTTGCGCGGTTGTAATGCTCGCGGTGCCTCGCGAGATCGCGGTGCGGTTCTTCAACAGCCTTACACACGGCGTCGATTGGGGGCCGGTGATCCGTGGCGATACGCCGTGGTGGGAGACGGCTCTGGGTGCGATCGCGATCTTCGTGCTTGGGTGGCTGTTCGGTGCGTTGATCGCGGTGGCCTACAACCTGGGCGGGCCGGCTGCACGCGATTCGGCACGGCTCCAGACGGAAACGGACGTCATCGACTCAACAGCCTGTTCTTGAAAAGGAATTCCTCACATGCCAACCGACGAAACCCAATCGACATGGGCCGGGTCAAGCCGCAGCGGGTTCTGGGCCAGCCACATGGAGAAGCTCCAGCAGACCGAGGCGATGCTCCGCCGCCTGCGTAAATTGATGTGTGGCGACCTGGGGACGCACGACCTGATTGTTGAGGTACGAACGATCCGCCGCTCATTGGAGTCTGTTGAGGCGGAGGTCGTCCGCAGTCACGTCGCAGACTGCATCACACACGCCAGCCGGGACGGCGGCCACGCGGCGGAGGAGGCGTACGGCGAAATCATCGAACTGCTTTTCAATGACCCTGAAGCACGTGGAAGGTAAGACGAGTTATGGTCCAAGACCCCGTCTGTGGAATGTCAATCGAATTAACGGCGGCCGCCGCTAAGACGGAGCACGCCGGTACGACCTATTACTTCTGCAGCCTTAGTTGCCAAGAGAAGTTCACCGCTGATCCCGACGGCTTCCTGGACGACGCCGATGGGGACAAGCACCCGGCGTCCGGTGATGCTCACGGTTGCTGCCACTCCGGCTCGGAGGCGCAATCCCCAACCGCCACGTCATCGGAGGCCGACAAAGGGAGCGGTGCAACACAATACACCTGCCCCATGCACCCCGAAGTCGTCTCGGATCGGCCCGGCCCGTGTCCCAAGTGCGGCATGGCGTTGGAGCCGATGTCCTTCTCAGCTTCTGGCGACGACGAAGACGATGGCGAACTGCGCGACATGTCGCGTCGGTTCTGGATCGGCGCGGCCCTGACGCTTCCGGTCATCGTCCTAGCGATGGGGCCGATGATCGGTATCCCCATCAAGACGTGGCTGGGCACTTCGGCGGCGCGATGGCTGGAACTGGTGCTGGCAACGCCGGTTGTGCTGTGGGCGGGTTGGCCATTCTTCATCCGGGGCTACCGCTCCATCATCTCGCTCAACCTCAACATGTTCACGCTGATCTCGATCGGTGTTGCCGCGGCTTGGGCTTTCAGCGCTGTGGCCACGGTCACGCCCGGTGTTTTCCCCGAGTCGTTCCGGGGTGGCGAGGGCGAGGTCGGCGTGTACTTTGAGGCCGCGGCCGTCATCGTGACGCTGGTCCTGCTGGGGCAGGTGTTGGAACTGCGGGCACGCCGGCAGACCAGCAGTGCCATCCGCGCCTTGCTGGATCTTGCCGCCAAGACGGCCCGGCGGATCGACACGGACGGAGGCGAAGAAGAGGTTGCGCTCGATGAGGTACAGATCGGCGACCGGTTGCGGGTCCGCCCGGGCGAAAAAGTGCCGGTCGATGGCCGGATCGTGGACGGCCGGAGCACGATCGACGAATCCATGATCACCGGTGAGCCGATGCCTGTTGAGAAGCGTGACGGCGATGTGGTGACCGGCGCGACCGTGAACCAGACCGGCAGCTTCATCATGGAGGCCCGACGCGTTGGAGACGAGACACTGCTGGCGCAGATCGTCCAGATGGTGGCCGAGGCCCAGCGGAGCCGCGCGCCCATCCAGCGTTTGGCCGACCTGGTGGCCGCGTATTTCGTGCCCGCCGTGCTGCTGATCGCGGTGGCGACCTTCGTGATCTGGAGCCTGTGGGGACCAGAGCCCGCGATGGCTTACGCCATCGTCAACGCCGTCGCGGTGTTGATTATCGCCTGCCCCTGCGCGTTAGGGCTCGCGACCCCGATGTCGATCATGGTCGGCGTGGGGCGCGGCGCACAGGCCGGCGTGCTGATCAAAAACGCCGAGGCGCTGGAATTGATGGAACGCATTGACACGCTGGTCGTGGACAAGACCGGCACCCTGACCGAAGGAAGGCCCCGGCTCGTGACCGTCGAGCCCGCCGATGGCACGGACGAGCAAGACCTGCTGCGGCTGGCCGCTTCACTGGAACGCGGCAGCGAACACCCCTTAGCCGAGGCCATCGTCCGGGGCGCTGACGGGCGCGAGATCGAGTTGCTCGATGCTACGGGTTTCGATTCGGTCACCGGCAAAGGCGTTCGGGGTGTTGTGGACGGGAAGCGGGTGGCCCTGGGCAACCGGGCCATGATGGATGACCTGGGTGTGAACACGAAGGCTCGGGCGGGCCGGACCGAAGATTTGCGCCGGCAGGGCCAAACCGTGATGTACGTGACGATCGAGAACGCCCTGGCCGGCCTGATCGGTGTGGCCGACCCCATCAAGGAATCGACCGCCGAGGCGGTCGATTCGCTCCACGCCAGCGGCATCGAGATCGTCATGCTCACGGGCGATAGCCGAACCACGGCCGAGGCCGTCGCGACCCAGCTTGGGATCGACCGTGTCGAGGCAGAGGTGCTGCCCGAGCAGAAAGCCGAGATCGTCAAGCAACTGCAGGCGGATGGCAAACGCGTCGCCATGGCGGGCGACGGCATCAACGATGCCCCGGGCCTTGCTCAGGCGGATGTCGGGATCGCCATGGGCACCGGGACCGATGTGGCGATCGAATCGGCCGGCGTCACGCTGATCCACGGGGATCTGCGCGGGATCGCAAAGAGCCGGCAGCTGAGCCGGGCCACACTCCGCAACATCCGGCAAAACTTGTTCTTCGCCTTCATCTACAACGCCGCCGGTGTGCCCATCGCGGCGGGTGTGCTGTATCCGTTCTTCGGCCTCCTGCTCTCGCCGATGCTCGCCGCCGCCGCGATGACCTTCAGCAGCGTCTCGGTTGTTGGCAACGCGCTACGTTTACGGAGGGTTCGGCTCTGACTGCGATCGTTACCAGACTGCCCTCCCCCATTGAGACGCGTTGGGCAGCACGACGTGCGGTCTATGGTCGGACAGAATCCTTCATCAGTTCCCGGGTTACAGCCGATGTCGGATGACACCAAGCGTAAGCAGGAGCAAGCGGGTGAAACCCAGCAGGAAGACACATCGCGTGCGCTCTGCGAGTTGCGCGTACTCGCCGGGCCCGCCCAGGATGTTGCTCTGACCGGTCTCAATCATCATGGAACCGGGCGTCTGGGGATGACCTACTCACCCAAAGGGTATTGGACCGCGAGGCTCTTTCTTCCGCCCGGGCGTCATGCATTCGGTGTCACCATGCGTCCAGCCGGTCAAGCTACTGGCTCTCATGGGATCACCCATTCCCATTGGGAAGCGACTTTCGAGGTCCCGGCGTTGAAGCACGACACCAACGTCACGCCCGAGTTCTGTATCTGGCTCCACGACAAGGATGGCTGCTAACGATGGTCCGGCCATTCGCCAGCAACCCAACGCACGACGGAACGTCGAACCAACGACACGCGTATCGGCCCAGCATCCGGGTCGCGATGCTGGTGGCAATCAACATAGTTCTCTTGGTTGCATTGGCCATCCTTTTGACCGTGGACTATCAGCGGGGTCTCGCAGCCAGGATGGAAGACAAGCGGGTCAGCCTCAATGAGGAAGCGGCATTGCTCCTGCCCGCCGTGGCGGCCCTCCGGCACCATGGGCACGAGGCGGTTCAGTCATACATTGATGATGCGTGTGCGCAGATGCAAGACACGCTATCGCCGGGGCACCACATCGCGGTCGAACTGGATGGCGTCGTGCTTCAGGCCACAACACACCAGCGGGCCTCGTCGGCCCTTGTGGAAGCGATGCGGCATGCGGCGGAATCTTCCTCGGCCAAAGTGCATATGCATGGCGATCCGATCATCGTGGGAACCAGTGCCAATGACGACAGCAGGATCTATGTCTCGGAGTTCACGACCAATATCCGCAACGCCGCGCGGGTCAGGCTCATCTCCCGGGCGGGTGCGATCGCCTTCATCGGCTTTTCCCTCACCGTCATCATCAACCTGATCCTCCTTCGCCTGGTCAGTCACCCGATCCAACGCATGGTTGAAACCGTCAGGGCAGTCGCCCGTGGACAGCTGGGGGAGACACCGCCACACTTTGGAACCGCGGAGTTCGACTACTTGGCCCGCGAGGTGGGCCAGATGAGTCGTTCCCTCGCGGACGCCGAGCACGAACGCCACCTGCAGATGCGCAAGGCACGCCGGATTCAGCAGAATCTGCTGCCCAAGACAGATGAGCTAGACCGGTTGGGGCTGGTGCATGTCTATCAACCGGCCGAGGACGTCGGCGGCGATTTCCTGGATGTGCATGAATATGAATCTGGTCGTGTAGCGATCTGTCTTGGTGATGTCACGGGTCACGGCGTGCCCGCGGCGATGGGTGCAGCCATGCTCAAGACGATGTTTCAGCAGATCGTTGCGCGTTCGGAACAGCCCGCCGAGATTCTGGCCGAGGTGAACAAGCGGTTTCATGCGGTCAGCCTCGAAGGTGACTTTGCGACCATGTTCCTCGGCATCCTTGATCGGCCCAGCGGACAGTTCACTTACGCCAGCGCGGGCCATGAGGCCGCGTACGTCCTCCGCACCACAGGCGTGGTTGAAGAACTCTCATCGACCGGGATGCTCTTGGGTATCGACCCTGAGGCAAACTGTGAAGTGGCCCAATTGACCATTCATCTGGGTGACACCATCGTATTGCTGACCGATGGCCTCACCGAGACAATGTCGCCGGAAGGCAAGCCGCTGGGAAGACAGGCCGTCATTGCCGCACTGGTCACCGGCGTAGATAATGCCCCACAGCCGGAATCACCTGATGGACTGGCTGATCGTCTGCTGCGACTGGCCGCTAACCATCGAGACGGCGGTCCGCAACTTGATGACATTACGCTGGCGACCTTGCGGGTGTAATCGGCCGGTGTGCAGATGTACCAGACATAAACTCGGCGGACAGCATGCAAGAAGAAGACGATCGCACTCACATTATGCACGACCATGTCTTCGGCCAGGATCAGCGCCGCCCGGGTGAATCGCGAACACTGATCGTCATCGCCCTGACCGCCATCACCATGGTCGTGGAAATCGTCAGCGGCTGGCTGTTCGGGTCGATGGCCTTGCTGGCAGACGGCTTGCACATGGGTTCGCACGCCGTGGCCCTTTCGATCGCTGCGGTGGCTTACATCTATGCCCGTAAGCGGGCGGGTGACCCACGCTTCAGTTTTGGTACCGGCAAGGTCAACGCCCTGGGCGGGTTTACCGGGGCGATCCTGCTGGCCGGCTTTGCGCTGCTCATGGCCGGCGAGTCGATCCGCCGCTTCATCGAGCCGGTGCCCATCGCGTTCAACTCCGCCATCCTTGTGGCGATTGTTGGTCTCGTCGTCAATGGTCTATCGGTGTTCATCCTTGGCGGTCACGGCCACAGCCATTGCCACGATCATCATCTTGAGCATGGCCATGACCACGAGCACCACCATCACGACCACAACCTCCGTTCGGCCTACCTGCATGTGCTGGCCGACGCCCTGACAAGTGTGCTGGCTATCGCGGCCCTTCTGGCGGGCAAGTACCTCGGCTGGAACTGGATGGACCCGGCGATGGGCATCGTCGGCGCGCTGCTGGTCGCCCGCTGGTCGTGGGGCCTGATCCGCCAGACCAGCACGGTTCTCCTGGATCGTCAGGACGATGAAGCCGCCAAAAAGCTCCGCGAAACCTTCGAAGTCGATGGCACGGCACGCATCATAGATCTGCACGTCTGGTCGATCGGTCCAGGCCTTCGTGCCGCCGAGATCGTGTTGGTCAGTTCCGAGACGAGAACCCCAGACGAATTCAAGGCCCGACTGCCAGGCAGCTTGGGTTTGGCTCATGTCATCGTCGAAGTCCATGACGGCTGGCCGGTATCCCCGCCACCAGCAGAAGCGGATTCAGCGAACCCCCTAACAGGCAAGAAGAGTGCGGGCGCTTGCAAGCGTTAGATGAGGCCGAAGCGAATGGTCTTGCGGCCTGTGGGTGCCATTGTTGGCAAATCGGCGATCCAATTCGTTGATCGATGGAACCTGCTCGCACTCGGATTTCGTTCATGTGTATAGGGGGGGCACGTGCAGCTCTGCCCGTGTTGTTGTGTGGGCAAATCGACTAAGCCGGTAACAACCATGGTGTTACCCCCTATGGAGCGCCTCGCATGTCTCAATGGGAAGCGAGCGATGAAGCAGAGGAGCTGAATCTCTTGGCCATACGATCAAACCCAGCATGAGTGAACACACCGACCATCAATCGAAAGGCCACGCGGATCACGACGGCCTTTACGAGAAGAACAGCCTGACACTGGCCGGTGCCGTGGCGATGGGGACCGGCGTGATGATCGGTGCCGGCATCTTTGCGCTGACCGGCCAGATCGCTGAGCAGGCCGGGGGGCTATATCCCTACGCCTTCCTAGCGGCGGCCTTGGTCACCGCCTGTAGCGCGTACTCATACATCAAGATGTCCAACGCGTATCCCTCCGCCGGCGGGATCGCGATGTATCTGAAGAAGATGTACGGCGAAGGCAGCGTCACGGCTGGTTTTGCCCTCTTGATGTACTTCTCGATGGTGATCAACGAGAGCCTGGTCGCCCGTACCTTCGGAACCTACGCGCTGCAGCTTTTCGACATCGGGCCCGACAGCTGGCTTGTTCCGGCGCTCGGCGTCGGGCTCCTGGCCGTAGCGTTTGGCGTGAACATCCTCGGCAATCAGGTGCTTGGCACGCTCTCAATGCTCACGGCGATCCTGAAGGTCGGCGGCATCGCGATCCTGGCCATCGCGGGTCTGTGGGTCGCGGGTTTCTCCGCTGAAGGCCTCACCGACTCAAGCGGTTCCTCCGGTGGGGGCTTCATCGCGGGCGTTGCGCTGGCGATCCTCGCGTACAAGGGATTCACCACGATCACCAATAGCGGTGACGAGATCAGCGACCCACATCGCAACGTCAGCCATGCGATCATCCTTTCCATCGCGATCTGTGTTGGCCTCTACTTCCTGATTGCCTGGGGCGTGGCGAGTTCGTTGAGCGTCGATGAAGTCATTGGGGCTCGCGACTACGCCCTGGCTGAAGCGGCGCGGCCGGCCGTGGGTCCGATCGGCGTCTGGCTCACCGTCGGATTGGCGATGGTTGCTACCGTTTCCGGGGTCATCGCCAGTGTGTTTGCGGTTTCACGCATGCTGGCGATGCTCACAAAGATGAATCTCGTCCCCCACAGCCATTTCGGGATGCCCGGACGCATTCAGAAGCACACGCTGGTGTACACGATTGTGCTCGCGATGGTCCTGACCATCTTTTTCGATCTGAGTCGCATCGCTTCTGTCGGTGCGATTTTTTATATCGTGATGGACGCCGCGATCCATGTCGGGGTGATACGCATCCGCAAGGATGTCGGGGCAAACCTTCTGGTGCCCCTGGCCTCGCTGGCACTGGACGCGGTGATTCTGACCACTTTCCTGGTGTTGAAATGGCAAGCCGATCCGCTGCTGGTCTACGGGGCGGTCGGGAGTCTCGTGTTGATCTTCACGCTTGAGTGGATATATCTGCGTTATCTTAGGAACGATAGCCAGCCTCCTGATCAATAGCCCTGCCAATCTTTGTAGGATCTAACCGCAGCTTCGAGAATTTCCGGATTTGTGGAACCTGACCACTCCCGGTTTTCGTTTAGGTATGTAGACATGAAACGTGCTGGGCCCCTCAATGACGCTCAGGCAGAGCGATTTAGGAGACTGGCCTGGCCGATGATGCCGGTGGTACTCCGGACCGCGGAGTGCCTGCTCAGGTCCCCCGACGGGGCCGACGATCTGGCGCAGGAAGCCATGATTAAGGCCCTGCGCGCGATTGATTCCTATCAGGAAGGAACGGACATCAAGGCGTGGCTGCTGACCATCCTGCGTCGGACCCACATTGACTGGCTCCGTGCCCGTCGGGCCAAGCCCGTGGAGCAGTCACTTGACGCCATGGCGGCTGACGAAATAGCAGACGATTCGATACCGACAGGGGTACATGACGAGCAGTGGACAGCTCCGGAGGCATTGCTGAACCGGTTTGAAGACGCGACCGTGATCGAAGCGTTGCGTTCGATCCCCGAGGACATCCGCTGGACGCTCCTGCTGGTTGATGTCGAGCAGATGGAACAGGCCGAAGCCGCGGGCGTCCTGGATGTTGCAGTGGGCACTATCAAGAGCCGTGCGTCCCGCGGCAGGGCCATGCTCCGGGATCGTCTGTATGCGGAGGCACAACGCCGAGGTTGGACCAATGCCGAGGAGCCCGTGTCATGAGTGACCAGCAGAAGAATCCGAACCGCGAGCAGCTTGACACGGAGACTTCACACAGGCTATCCAGGCTTGCCACCCGTCCCATGGATACCTCACGCTTGGAAGCCCGGCTGGCTTCCGAGTTGGCCGAGGCCGAGGGAAGCAATGATATCTCGCGACGCTCGCCGTTTCTCTTGGCTTGGTGGCGTCCGATCGCTACCGCCGCGGCCGTGCTGCTGCTCGTGGCCGCCAGCTGGCTGTTCTTGGATGGCGGCGGTACTCCCGCTATGGCTGCGCCGTCTCAGCTTGCACAGATACACTTTGATGTCGCCAACGGCTTGGCACCTCACATCGAGGTCTCGACCATTGACGAAGCCAACCGGCTTCTATCGGAACAGGCGGATGGTATCGCCGCACTGCCCGAATTGCCTGGGACCGTGATGTCCTGCTGCCTACATGAACACGGCGGCGCTATACTCGCCTGTGTTCTGATCGAGAAGGATGGCGATCCGATCACGGTCGCGATCGCTGACGGAAGCAAACTTCACACGCCCCACGGCAAGGTCATCGAGTACGATGGCAGACAGTTCGTCGCACACACGGCGAACGGGATCAACATGGTGATGAGCCACGAGGGCGGCCGATGGATGTGCGTGATGGGCAGCATTAGCTTCGAGCAATTAGCAGTATTTGCTGGGGAAATTCATCTGAGGCAATAGAATCTGCAACGGATGCGAACCATGTGCTACTTGTGTTCCTCCTCGTGGTAAGCGATACGAACCTTTGAACCCACTGCTGGGATCAAATCAAAACGATAACCAAAGTTCCCAACATACACATGTCGCGTTCGGCGACGAAGCATGATTGAAGCTTGTTCCATGCGCAATACCATGTCATCTGGACCTAGAATCGATAGATCGACGTGCCCATAAAACGGCGTGGCTCGTTGGCGTTGGCCACCGACTTCGCCGCGTACCACCATCTGATTGTTCACCTGCATAACGTACGCATGCTGGACCGTTGTGGTTGGGGTATCGACAATGTCTAGCTGAATATGGCCGGACTCCACCAGATCAGTGCGGGTTATGCTGCTGCAGCCGGACGCTGCGAGAAACAGCGCGAGGCAGATCATCAGGCGGGATGTCGGGTTTGTGATTGACATGTGGTGTCCTTTCACTCGTAGTGATGCTTGTCTTCCGGCCTGCCTAACGCCTCGTTTGTCGAGTGAGGCAGCAGTTTCCTTGCCACATGACGCGCCCCAAGCAACGTCAGTAGAAACAGCGAGCTGATGCTCAGCCAGGCCGGGATGAACTCAGTATGTTGAGCAGCCTGCTTGACCGTCTCCAATGTAAACGCCTCGGCTATCCAGTCGGTCGCGTAACCGGCAAGGATGGCGGTGACGCAAACGCCCAACAAGTAGGCGACGCAAGCACGGGAGCCTAGTTCCTTACGGATGATGCCAGCGGTTCCAAGATTGGTCGCCGGGCCGGCGAGCAAGAACACCAGCGTGGTGCCGGGGCTGACGCCCGCCAGCAACATCGCCGCGGCGACGGGTGTCGAGGCCGTCGCACAGATGTACATGGGTATCCCGATCAGGAGCATCGCAAGCATAGCGGGCAATCCGCTGCCCCAATCGGCGAGAGAGCCCACCGGCACCAGCGTCTGGATGACCGCCGCGAGCAAGAGTCCGACGATCAGCCAGCCGAGGATGTCGCCGAACAGATCTCCCCCAGCGTAGCGTATGGCGTCCACCAGCTTGTGCCACAACCCATGTTGCCCAACGTCGCGAGCGGGTTCGTTCCCGCATCCCGACTCACAACCACAGACCTCAGGCTCAGCCTTCGTTTGCTGATGGCTTCCAGTTGCTTCACGGTCGATGATGAGCGTCAGCACGCCCGCGGTGATCGCGCTGCCGATCGCCGCGATCGGCCGAACGATCGTCATGAACGGCCCGAGCAATGCGTAACTCAGCGCGATCGAGTCGGCCCCGTTCTCGGGGGTTGCAACGAGAAACGAGACCGTCGCGCCCTTGGACGCCCCCGACCGGCGGAGCGTCACCGCGGCGGGTACCACGCTGCACGAGCATAGCGGGAGCGGCGTGCCCAGCACGGCTGCATTCAAGATCGGCACCGGGCCTGCCCCGCCCAGCCAACGCTGCATCAGGCGTGTCGGCAACCAGACCTTGATCAGCCCTGAGATGACCAATCCCAACACTAACCAGGGAGCTGTCTCCAGCGAGACCGACCAGAGGTTACTCAGGAAGTCGATGATCCATTGCATAAGGCTCTATTCTGATGACGCAACTCTCGTGTCGATTAGCCAAGCAGCCATACACAGAAACTATGGGCGTGGACGCCCAAGGATCTGAAACAGCAGCGGCAGAACAAACAAAGTCAACACCGTCGATGTGAGAACGCCACCGATGACGACGGTTGCCAAGGGGCGTTGGACTTCTGCCCCTACGCCGGTGGAGATGGCCATCGGGAGGAATCCCACCGCGTCGGTGACGGCGGTAGCGAGGACTGGTCTCAGGCGTTGCTTCGCGGCGTTCATCACTGCGTCGCGCATCGGCTGGCTTTCTTCGAGGAAGCCGCGGATGGCGGTCACCATGATCTGCCCGTTGAGCACCGCGATGCCGGAAAGGGCGATGAAGCCAACCGCGGCACTCACGCTGAACGGGATGTCGCGGAGCCAAAGGGCGAAGACGCCGCCGACCAGGGCAAACGGGATGCCGGTGTAGATCAGCAGTACGTCGCGGAGGTTCCGCATGCTGAAATACAGCAGCAGGAATACCAGGACGAGCGTCGCGGGCACCACGATCATCAGCCGGTTCTGGGCGCGTTCGAGGTTCTCGAACTGCCCGCCCCATTCGATGACGTAGCCCTCGGGCAGCGGCACGTCGGCGTCGATGCGTTGCCGGGCCTCGTCGATGAACGAGGCGACATCGCGGCCGGCCACGTTGCACTGCACGCGGATCAGGCGTCGGCCCCACTCGCGGTTGATCGTGGCCAGCCCCTCGGTGGTTTCGATCGTGGCCAGCGACGCGAGCGGCAGATGTTGGCCCGACTCGGTCGGAACAAGGGTGTTGGCCAGCAGGTCGGCATTGCGGCGGTATTCGTCGGGCAGGCGCACCACCAGATCGAAGTGGCGCTGGCCCTCGAAGACTTCGCCGACGGTCACGCCGCCGATCGACTCAACGAACTCCAGCACGTGCCGGGCCGGGACGCCGTAGCGGGCGATCGCTTGCTGGTCGATTCGTACCTGGACAGTCGGCTGACCCGTCAACTGGTCTACGGCAATGTCGGACGAGCCGGGAATTTGCAGGAGCACGCGCTGAATCTCGTCACTGATGCGGACCAGTTCGTCGAAGTCGTCGCCGATGACCTTGATGCCCAGATCCGAGCGGATGCCCGAGATCATCTCGTTCATCCGCAGCTCGATCGGCTGGCTGAACACGATATTCAGGCCCGGCTGATCGGCCAGCTCCCGCTGCATCGCGGTGACCAGTTCGGCCTGGCTGTCGGCTTTCGTCCACTGGTCGCGAGGTTGGAGCGACACGAAGATGTCGGTGAGTTCGGTGCCCATCGGGTCGGTGGCTACTTCGGCGGTGCCGATCCGACTCCAGACGTGGCGGATTTCGTCGGGGAACTCGGCCATGAGTTGCTTCTCAATCCGCGTGTTCCAGTCGGTGGACTGGTCGATCGAGATACCCGCGAGCCGGATCGTGTTGGCGACCACGGCCCCCTCACTGAGCCGAGGCAGGAACTCGCCGCCCATCCGCGTCGATTGCCAGCCGGTCAGCACGAGCAGGCCGATCACCACCGCGAAGACCAACCACCGCACCTTCATCGCCCCGGCGAGCATGGCCCCGTAGGTACCGGTGACCAGCCGCTCAAAAAGGCCGACGCGGTGCTTGGGCTTGCTCGGCAGGAAGTAGTACGCCAGCACCGGCGAGAGCGTCAGCGCGATGATCAACGCTCCAAGCAGAGCGAACATAAATGTCCAGGCCATCGGCTTGAACATCTTGCCTTCGATGCCTTCGAGCGTGAGTACGGGCAGGAAGACGATCAGGATAATGCCGATGCCGAACGTGATCGGCCGGGCGACCTGCTTGCCGGACTTCACGATGACTTCCAAACGCTCGGCCGGGGTGAGCTTCCGTCCCAGCTCCCTCGACCGTTCCGCGAGGTTGCGTAGGTTCGCCTCGTTCATCACGACCGAGCCGTCGATGATGATGCCGAAGTCGATGGCCCCGAGGCTCAACAGGCTCGCAGCAATGGCGAACTCGTACATCCCCAGGATCGCAAAGAGCATTGTCAACGGGATGACAAACGCGACCAGCAGGCCCGCCCGGATATTGCCCAGCAGTAGGAACAGCACGATGATCACCAGCACCGCGCCCAGCAACAGGTTGTGCTCTACCGTGTCGATGACGGCGGTGGTCAGCTCGGTCCGGTCGTAGAGCACCTTGACGGTCACGTCGTCGGGCAGAGCCGCCTGCACCTGTTCGAGCTGGGCCTTGAGGTCTTCAGTAACAACCTTGCCGTTCTCGCCCATGAGCATGAACGCAAGGCCGAGCACGATCTCGCCGCGGCCGTCGGCCGTGACCGCCCCGCGGCGGATTTCGTGGTCGATGGTGACCTCGCGAGCGATGTCGTGGACATGCACAGGGTCGCCGTCGAACGCGGCGACGACGATGTTCTCGATCTGCTCGATGTCCGTCACCCGCCCGATGCCATGCACCATGGACGAAACGCCGCCCGAGGTAATGAGCCCGCCGCCGACGTTGGTGTTGTTCCGCTCCAACGCCTCGAACACATGGTCCATCGTCAGGTCGAACTTGACGAGCGCTTCGGGATCGACGACGACGTGGTACTGCTTAACCTCCCCGCCCCACGCGTTGACCTCAGCGACGCCGGAGACCTTCCGCAACTCGGGCTTGATGACCCAGTCGTGCAGCGTCCTCACCTCTTCGAGCGTGCGGTCCGGGTCGTCGGAATACACCGCGTAGTGGAAGATTTCGCCGAGGCCGGTGGCGATCGGGCCGAGCTGCGGGCGTTCGATCCCGTTGGGCAGTTCGACGCCGTTGATGCGTTCGGAGATGTACTGCCGGGCGTCAGTGATGTTGGTGGCGTCGTCGAAGGTCGCCACGACCTGCGAGAACCCGAACTTGGACACCGATCGCACGCTGTCGAGGCCCGGCAGCCCGCCGACCGACAGCTCGATCGGCAGCGTGATCTGCTGCTCGATCTCCTGCGGGTTGAGCGACGGGGCGACGGTGTTGATCTGCACCTGCACCGGCGTGGTGTCGGGAAAAGCGTCGACTGGCAGCATGGACAGCCGCCACAGACCGGCCGCGATCAGCAGACCGGTAATGACCAGCACGATCAGCCGATTCTTGAGGGAGAGTTCAACAAGTCGAGCAAGCATTCAGAGCACTCCGGGCGGTGGCCGGTAAGGGGTTTAGTGGTCGGCGCAGCCGGCACCGAGCCGGGACTTGAGGAACTCCGACATCACCACGAAGCTGCCCGAGGTAACAATCGGGTCGGCGGCCGTTAGCCCGGCGAGCACCTCGACGGTCCGCCCGTTCGACTGGCCCAAGGCGACGCGGCGGAGCGAGAACAGGTCGGCCTCGTCCCGGACGAACACGAACGGGTTGCCCTCGTGCCTCTGCACCGAATCGCGGGGCACGATGGTGGTGGGCTGGGTGTCGCCGGTCACAACCTGCGCCTGGCCGAATAGCCCGGTCTTGAGCCGGTCGGCGTCTTCGGTCACGACCGCACGCGCTTTGACGAGCCGGCTACGGGGGTCGATCGCCGTGTCGATCCAGGTGATCTCGCCGCGGACCTCCACGCCCGGCAGGTCGTCGAAACGGGCGACCACGGGCTGACCGGTTTCGATCTGGGTGAGGTATCGTGCGGGCACCGAGAGCATGAGCCACCGCTTGGACATATCCGCGACGGTGAACAACGGCTTGCCCGTCGCCACGGATTCACCGATCACTGCGTCGCGTTCGACGATCGTGCCGCCGAACGGCGCACGCACCAACAGCTTGGCCGAGGTGTCCTGATCCTGCTCGATGGATTCGACCTCTTCGTCGGTAAAGCCGAGGTTCACCAGTTGTTGCCGCAGGTTGTTGGCCTGGAGGCTTGCGGATCGGTGCTGGGCTTTGGCTTCGAGCACGTCTTTCTCAGCCGCGATGTTCTGGTCACGCAGCCGTTCCTGACGGGCCATGGCCTGCTGCCCGATGTCGCGCTGTACCAGGGCGGCGAGATAGTCGCTCTTGGCCGTGGCGACCTGGGCGGAGTGCAGTTCCACAAGCACATCGCCCGCCTTGACCCGCTGCCCGACATCGTGGTGGACCTTGCGGATCACGCCATCGGCGAGAGGCGTAACACGGGCCATTGCGTTGAGGTCGTACTGCACCTCGCACAACCCTTCGATGGACGGGGCGGCTTCAGCAACTTCGGGCCGTCCAACCTCGACTCCGGCCTTGCCCGCCGACTCGGCCGACGGCAACCGGACCTTCATGTTCTGGCCCGGTTTCATAGACGCGGCGAGCTGCGGCTGGCAAATGCCGCACTCGTCTTCGTAGACGCCGTGCTCCCCGCACCAGAGCCGACCATCGCGGACGGAATGGCCCGAGCCGTCGCCATGGTCGTGGCCGGCAAGATCGTGACCCGCGTGATCGCCGTGCCTCTCCGACGCATCGGTACCGTGGGCTCCGTGGTCGTGCCCGTCATGATCGCCGTGGTCATGGCCGTCATGGTTCCCGTGATCGTGACCTTCATGATTGCCATGGTCGTGGCCATCGCCCGCAGCGGCGTCCTTCAACTCCGGCCTGCAGAGATGGCACTCGTCTTCGTAGAGGAAGTGCTCGGTGCAGTACGGCCGGCCTTTGTCTTCGAGCTGCGGTTGGCACAGCCAGCAGCGGTCTTCGTAGCGCAAGTGCTCCCGGCACCAGAGGCGTCCTTTTTCACGCTTCGACGCATCGCACATAAAGCACGTTGCGTCCGGGTCCTCATGCCGGTGGGCTGCGAGGATCGCCGCAGCCGAGGGCTCAGAGCCATTCTCGGCGTGGTCATGTCCGGCGTGATCACGTCCTTCATGTGTTTGGGACTCTTCGCCGCAGCCCACCACCAGCAGTGCGACCAAGAGCAGGGTAGGAAACACAATGAATCGAACGATGGAGGGAGGTTGACAGCGGGTCATGAGAAGTTCTCCGTTAGGGGGTCGGGTCGGTTGAATGGAATGAACTTAGGGGTAGGCCGAGCAGCCCTTCGATATCCGCGGCGGCCCCATGGAACTCAGCCAGTGCGTCGAGGTGTTGCTGACGCAACTCGATCAGCGTGCGCTCGGCATCGAGCACGTCGAGGTAGCCCAGGTTGCCCTCGTCAAACGCCCGGCGGACATCCTGATGCGCCGCCTCGGCGGGTGGTAGCGCCCTGTCACGTAGCGCAGCCACTTCGTCGCGTGCGTTCACCAGACGTGCGTAGGCGGTAGCCAGGGCGGCGTTGACCTGCAGTTGGATGGCCCGCTGTTGCTCAGCGGCAGACGCGATGCCGAACCGGGCCGCGAGGATGTCGCCCTCGCGACGATCCAAGACCGGCAGCGGGATCGAGAGCCCAGCCACCAGCGCGGCGTCGTCCGTCTCGTTGAACCAGCGGAACCCGAGGCCCGCGGTCAGGTCCGGCACCGCTTCGGCGCGGGCGAGTTCGACCTCGGCCTGCCGGCTCGCGATCTCGACCGCCCACCGCGCCACCTCCGGGCTCTGGTCGATGGCTTGCTGCAGTTCCTCGGCCGACGGCACCGAAGGTAGATGATTCAGGTCGCCTGCGAGCTGCGTGAATCGTGGGCCTGTACTGCCCCAAGTCATCGCCAGCCGAACCCGGGATGTCTCCAACGCACGCTCGGCTTTCAGGAGGTCGATCTCCGCGCTGGCCACCGGGACCAGGACGCGGGAACCTTCCACCGCCGGTGCATCCCCGGCCTCCACCCGCCGCGTGATGGATTCCGCGAGTTGCCCGGTCAACGCTAGCGCCCGCTCCGCGATCTCCACCTGCCGCTGGGCCACCAGCACATCGACGTAGCGCTGCGTGACCTCGGCCAGTAGAGCGATGCGTGCGGCCTCGTAGTCCCACCCGGCCAATTGGCCTTCCAATCGGGCGAGTTGCTGGCGTCGTTGAACATCTCCGCCTAACGGGAAGGTCTGACTCAGGCCGAGTGTGATCTCTGGCGCATCAAAGCCTTCAAGTTCGCCTGATCCGCCAAAATTCTCGATTTCGAGTTCCAGTTCCGGGTTGTCCCAGCGACCGGCCTGAATCGCCCTTGCCTCGGCCGCGCGAACGTCATAACTGAACCGCGCCAGTTCAGGATTTCTCATCAACGCCGCAGCGTACGCATCGCGCAATTGAATCCCGCTCTCGGGTTCCGCGGCTTCCATAACGCGGCCCTTTGGATCGCGCGGCGGCTCGGGGTCGGCCCGGTACGCGGCCAATCGTTCGCCGAGTGGCCGGGCCTCGGGCCAAGATGACGTGGCCAGCGGGTCGTTAGCGCACCCTGCGAGCCCCAGCATGAAAGCAGTTATCAACAACATGCACCTTGGGCGCATCGGTGGTCTCCATGTCCAATGAACAGCACAGCATCGCCCGCGGCACACGCAGGGGCGGGGACGGAACGTTGAAGACAGGTTGTTAGATGATCAGCACATCCACCCGCTCAGACGGATCGCAGGCGTACGGTGGATGCGTGACGAGAAAGACAGGCCAGATCACAGTTGGCTGCGATTGGACATGAGAAAGCGACGAGAACGCCGGAATCGGGAGCGGTGAACCATCAAGGCCGGGTACCTTCGTGGGTTTGACGCGGCTGTAGCTGTCCACGTTCAGATCCAGCGACACATCGGTGCAGCCAGCCGCCAGTAAGGCGCTGTGTGCGTCGTCATGGTCTGATTCGCTATGGCATGAACCGTGGGCCAGCTCGATACCGCGATGTCCATCATCCCCAATACAGGCCACCAAAATCCCGGATTGCAGCACAGCGGCTACCACCATCGTGGCGATGGCGAGCCAGGCGGTGCATTGGCGGAGTCGTGAAGACATGTCTCGTATGGTATACCCGGAGACATACGCATGGTCAACGACTACAGTTCGTGACCCTGGAACGAAATGGCTACAACCTGCCCTGTGGAAAGCATCACGCTGCGTGAGCGAGCATGGTATTGTGGGGCACGGCCTAGATGGACAGCTCATCGGCCCACGTCGGCTCGGTGCGGGCGGCGACGGTGTCAGCCAACTTGTTCTTGAGCACATACATCACCGTCTCGACCTGCCAACGTTTTGCATAATTCTCCCTGTCGAAGTTAACCGCCATCCGTTGGCAATGCCGCCCGGTCGGCAGCATGCCGGTGGGCCGGCCCGCGTCGGGCGAGATCAGCGAGACAATCTGCAAGTAGTCGATCAGCATCGCGTGGTTGCGCTCGCAGTCGTAGTCAGATCGCAAAAACGCTGGATCAAAGTCGGCAGCAGGAACCGATAGGCTATGGGTAAGCCAGCGAGGCATCCCAAGCAGCCACAAGTGGCCGCACATAAAGCATTGCGAAACCGAACATCTACAAGCTGATCATCGACCGCCTTGGTCAAGAGATTCGTGCCGCCAATTCTTTGAACAAACCCTAATTAACACTGACCTTGCATCTGTTGGCCCATCAAAGCCAATTAAGCCGAGGCCAGTAAAAGTTCTAACCGTGTCCTGATGTCTCCGCTTTACACATCACGACCGCCGTAAACTCTTGCCAGCACAACGCTGGCAATTTCGGCGCGCAGTTACGCAGACCGTTTTCCCGATTTTGTACGAGTCTGCGATCCTCCGGAACCCCCAATCAGACATGCCCCGTCCACCAGCGCGGTGTCATCGTTTTGCCTTGGACTTCTCTATCCTCGCCACCAGCGTCGAAGGACGGACACCTAAGACCTTGCAGACCTTGAATAGGGTCGGGATGGTCAGTGAGTTCTTGTTGCGTTCCAGCAGCGATATGTAGGTCCGGTGCAGACCCGTCTTGAAGGCTAACTGCTCTTGGGTTAGTCCTGCCGCTAGCCGAGCTTTTCTGAGTTCGTTGCCTCCCACGGAGGCAGACTAAGCGGGCTTGCCCGTGCCGTCCTCAGAGTATACTCTACATTTGGGGTTGAGCGAGCGGTTCGGCTGATCAGTCGCCTTGCCCTGCCCAATTTGTAGCCGCCTGGGGAAGCCTATGATCCACTTCCGCTGTCCTAACTGTTCCAAGAAGGTTTCCGTTGCCGACGAGCATGCTGGCAAGCGAGGCAAGTGCCCCCAATGCCAGCAGGTTGTCATCATCCCAAGACTATCGAGAAAGGAGCCGAATCCTCAGCTTGAAGCTCTTGTTGGGCAAGGACAAGGCTATGAGGTTGATGATCCGACGAAGCCGTGCCCGTATTGCGGCGAGAAGATTTTAGATGCCGCCTCGAAATGCAAGCATTGCGGAGAATGGTTGGGAGCTGAACGGATGGTTCGGGAAGCGTCTGCACCGCCGCATCCTCAGCAACCCAATCCTGCTCAACCTGTGTATGTCGAGCAACCTCAAGTTAACCAAGTTCAAGGCAGCACGGTTCTTCTCGCTTACGCCTCGGTGACGTTTATCCCTTTTCTGGCAGTGGTTTGGTTCATCTACTTTGCCATCAAAGGAAAATGGCTTGACGCTATGGGCATCGTCATTTGGGCTTTCATCGGTTGCTGGGTCGTATACGGGATGCTGGGGGAATTGGCGATGAGGTTCTAAGCCCCCCAAACAGACGTTGATTGCTTAGGCATCTTTGACCGGCAAATCGTCCCACGCCTGCTTGGCTTGGCGTCGGAATTCCTTGATGGTCTCCGCCACCGGAGAATACTTAGTTCGCTCTTTTTGAATCAGAGGTGGATCAACTAATCGCCAGAACCGTAGCGCCACCCGCAGCAGATGGTCCGAATGCGAATCCTGTCCACCATGATTGACGAATCGTTCGCTCAAAGCATCGTACTTGGTTGGTTTGCCAACGGCTCCACTAAGAGCGCTGACGGCTGCCGCATAGTCATCCTTGGACATCTCAAACCCAAACCGTTCCCCGGATTCATCGGGCTGCTCAACCATCCGGAGAGATTTACCCTTTCGTTTCAGGTGGTATGAGAGCTTGGCTTTGGCTAGCCGTGTCCCTTGCTTCGGATGTGGGGATTCTTTGGGCTCTTTCCAGATGCCCGTGATCTCAGCGAGACGGTTGAGGTCAACCATCATCTCAATCACATAGTCGCCGTAGTTCAACCGGCCTTGCGTGTCGTGCAGAAGATCGCCAAGGTTGTCCACCAGCCTATCTGCGATCTTTCGGCTTGCAGGCGCAAGCTTCGCCTGCACTCCAATTGCCGCTGCCAAGCGATTTAGATTCACGAGGATATCGACGAGCGCATTGCGCTGTTTTTTAACGAGCGTGACACGAGCGGTTCGCTCGACCATCTGCGTTAGCAGAGCTTCGCATTCACATTGCTTGGTTGTACCCATGATCGAGATTATCCCACATGATCGGATTGATTTCAGTTGCCAGCAATACCCGCCTTACCCGTTTTCCTGGAGACGAAAAATATTTTCTGCCGGATTCAAACTTCAGGCTTGAACCGGGACACCGGGAGCATACTATACGAAAAATAGAAATACAAATACCGTAATGCAAGGTATAAAGATGAAGAAGCTGACAGCTAGAAACTTAGTGCAGGACATATTGGGCTATGACCACCTCAGCCAGAAGCGGATCGACGAAGCCGTTCTGATACAGCAGAGCGAGGGATGGGCATTGAACTTCCATCCGACCACGGACGAACCAGATCGAACCGTGGTCGCTGTTAAGGAAAGAGATGCGATGTATCCCCTACTTAGGCTGACATTCGCAACCTCCTGCGATGCCTACGGCAGATCAGCAGTCGCCCCACGGCGCATGGTCGAAAAATTGGCAGGATTCAAGGTCAATGATCCTCTTTGCGGTTGTTCCCTATCCCAGCGAGGTCTTCTTCTGGCAGGGGTCGAGAAGCAGATCATCAGCCTCATCGGCACGAACCCGAGCCTTGCACGGCTGGTCAACGAAGCTCGGTACGGCATCCCTGTCCGAGGGCGACTCTCAAGAGCGGTCGTTCAAGCTGCCTTGGGGCTGGGCGAGCGACCCAAAGTCATCAGCAAGCAACAGCGCCAAACGGCGCTGACGGTGTTTCGAAAGCTGAAGGTTAAGGCAGATGACCTGAAGGCGGGCGAGCCTTGGATTCGGTTGCAGTCCAATTGGCAGATCAACTAACGGGGCGGAGTTGGAGAAGACATGGATCACATCAAGCTGATCAATTCGGAGATGGACCAGGTAAATCGAGTTTGCGGTCGGTGCAAGCACAAGCTCGGTTCTTCGGAAGTCGTCGGCATCGGCGTACAGCCGAAGCTGGTCGGTGATGGAGACGGCTACGTTGAAGTCCCCAGCCCCTTTCTCTTGGCGCTGTGCCCCGACTGCGGAACGAAGCAGGCATGCGACATAAATGTTCCACGGGAGACCTTTCTGCTGACGGTGGTGAAGGTATTCGACCATCTCAATCGGCGAGCGTGGCATCGAGCGGGGATATCTGAGCCCCCCTCAGAGCAAGAGTGCCGTCAATGCGCGAGCAAGGTCATGGATCGGCTCAAGCTGAACCACGGACTGCAAGATGTCCAAGTCTCGAAGGAAAGCAAATGAGCCCTAAATGGATCATCGACATTTTCAAGGCATGGCGATGCGACGGCTGTCGAAAGCCGTTGTTCCCGACCGAGATCGAACGGATCGGCTTGGAGTATCGGCTCTCGTTTGGGGATCGGCGTGATCCTTTCGTCTTTATGGAAGTCCGCTGCTCATGCTGCCAGGAGACCTACCGGCTTTCCCAGCAGCGGAAACTTAAGGAAGTTCAGGATGCCATAGCCGCCTGCCACTTCTATCTGTTCCAAGGTCCGCCGAAGCGGGATACACGGTCGGGCTGCGCTGCGGCGATGAAGACTAAGCATGCTCAGCAATCCGGTCGGTTGAAGTTTCCATTTGCCACGCCGATGAGCGATGCCAAGGTCCGAGCTTTCTTGAATCGGTTGGAGCGGACCTCATTCAAGCGGAACACCAAGAGCTACCGGAAGTGGATGCTCGATTTGGGCGTGGACATTGATAAGAAAGGAGCGGGAGCTGACGACATCCCCTTCTAGCCTTGCCTCAAATTCTGCTCAGCTTCCCGCTGGGCACTATGCGGTGGCGGGTGACGGGGTAGCCTTAAAAGAGAAAAATTCTGCCGGGATGGGGCTTGGGGAGAAAAATTCGAAATTGGGTAAAAAAATTTTCACCCCCTCCCCATTTCCCCGTAATACTCCTCCAATTCACATCTTAAGGCTTTCTCGCAGCGCCTTGATTGACGGCAATTTACCTGAATTCGAAGGTGGAAGCCCGTTAAGCGCCAGGATTAGCGAGCCCCCTGGTATCCGCATCATGGATACCTCAATCGACAAGCTGATCCGACCAACCGACCCCAATCCTGTTGATTGGGATGAACGGCTGACAGATGCCAACAAGCGGACTCGCAAGGGCGTCAAGCTCTCGATGCGAGAAGTCCGCTCCATGATTGAGATTTGGGGGCTACCTCCGTTCCTCACCGCAGATGAAGCCGCCAAGATTTCAAATCGATCAACGTCTGTCCTACGCAACCATGTCAGCGAAGGTCGCTTCCCCCGCAGCGCGATCGTCGGAAAGCCGTTGACCTTCGTTACGACCCGTTTCATCCAAGAAGTAGCGGCTCGATTGGGGGGAAGCGTATGAGATGGGCAGACAGCCATCCAGTCGAAGGGACCGATCCGAAGGTCTTCATCGGCAGACCGACCCGGCGCGATCCGAAGACTGGTAAGCTCAAAGCGTCCAGCGTCTTTCATGAGCGTTACAGCCTCAATGGTCGCCAGGTCACCCGAACGCTTCGTACTAGCAACAAGAAGGTTGCGATCCGCCGGGTCATCGAGCGGCAGTCTAATGGACAGACTGAAACTCGACCTCAAGCCTCTATTAGTATCGCTGAAGGGTTGGATGAGTACCTACGGGTATGCAGGGACAGGGATTTGTCCCCCAGGACGGTTCAGAAGTATGAGTTGGTCGTCCGAGGGATCAAAGAATCATTGGGCAGGCAGGCAGATGATCCCGTCTCGATCTTCAGCGAGCGGGAGTTCTGGTCGTACAACCGCTCGATGACGGAAGCGGGCACTAACCGGAAGACTCGATATGACCGCTTAATCGTTGTCAAACAAGCGATGAAATACCTGAAGCGGGTCGGGTATATCTCCACCTACCCCTTGGAGTCGGTACGCCTCTCAAAGCCTGAATCTAGACCGCAGCCTTGTTTTACCTTTGATCAGGTCCAAAAGCTATTGGAAATGGCTGACGAGTACCAGCGCCCGATCTTTGCGACATTTGCCTTTGCCGGTCTGAGATTTGGGGAGGTCCGAGACCTTCGATGGTCTGACCTGCTACTGGATCGGGGCGATACGGGCTTTATTCGAGTTTCCCGGGGCGGTTCTCGGGATATGCCCAAAGATCATGAGTCTCGCTTGATCCCCATCCACCCTCAGCTTCGCAGCATGCTGGATGAGGTAACGGGACAGAGCGGACGCATCTTCTATGACAGGGACGGGATTCGCCCGCTCTGCGAGAAGAAGCTGTTACTTGCTCTGAAGCGCCTCTGCGAGACATGCCGCTTCGAGAATGCTCTGAAGTTCAAGCTGCATTCGTTCAGGCATTTCTTCTGTTCGGCAGCAGCGCAGAACAATGTTTCGTACCGCTATGTAATGGCTTGGTTGGGGCATTCAGACAGCAAGATCGTTGATATGTACTTCCGCATGTTCGATGACGCCGCCGAACAGGCGATGGCTTCGATTGGATTTGGGGATAAATCGGAGAGAAATCAAGGATAGAAGAAGGTGCGCACGACTAACACTGAGAATATGAATACACAACGTGGTATTGCTGATCAGCTTCAATCTGAGATCACGCTAGCGGGCATCAAAGTTGAGGTAACTATTGTCCGCATGACCCCAGACGAGGAAAGCCATTTCGATAGGGAACTGCAAATGGTGATCAGCTATTTAGTCCGCCAGATGCGCGGGCAGGAGATTAGTAAAGATGGAAGGTAGTAATAGCAAGGGTAGGTATGAGGGTAGGCGTGCGGTGCTGATGCCCCGCGCCAGCACGAAAAAGCAGGGGATTAGCGTTGAAGACCAGATTAAGCAGATGAGGGCGTTCTGCGCGCAGCATGGCATCACCGAGGTGGCGATCATTGGTTGCGCAGGTATATCAGCTAGCAAGTACTGGAGTCGTAGCGACTTCAAAGAGGCGCGAGATCGAAAGCGTACGCAGGATGACTTTGATCTCTTAGTCATCTACGACTCATATCGATTCTCCAGGGCTGGCATAATCAAAGGATCAAACGAAATCTGTGAACTCGAAGCTGAGGGCATCGATATCCTGCTTAGCACTGAGGATATTCTCGATGGTCCTGATGGCGAAATGCAATGGGCCCAGAGGCTTGCCGCTGCCCATGCTCAAGCTCGTCAGATTAGCAAAACATCATGTAGGGGAATGCAGTCGTCAATTGAGTCCGGCCGCTCTCTGCCATGCAAACGAATACCGTTTGGTTTAGAGAAGGTGGTCCGGTATCCATCAGGTCAGATTAGGCATGTCATACGAGGCTTGCGTGATGGCTCGCAAGAGGTATATGACGGCGTGACTGGGAAACTTGTTCAATCTTTCCCATCCATCCAAAACGGCATGGGTTCCCGCTACATCAAGCAGAAAGAAGATTTAGAAGACCTTCGCCCGGGTAATGAGGATGACATTGCCGTTGTCATTCAGATATTTACACGCAAGTTCATGGATGGTTGGGGTGCTCGCAGAATCGCTAAGGAATTAAACGAAAAGGAGGTTCTAAGTCCAAAGAATGGGCTATGGAGCCCAAGTACTGTTAATCATATCCTGAGGAATCCTGCCTATGTGGGCTACGTCATTGGTAATCAGAGTTCAGTAGCGATCTATTACCAATGCTCAAAAAATGAACCCCAGAAAGTTGTCAAAGATGCCCGGCATAGAACTTCAAAGCAGGCTCCCCCACAAAGAATACGACCAGAAAAAGATTGGACGATCATCGAGCAGCCATTGATGAATGATTTCTTGCCTGGTCAATTTCGAGAGGTTGCTCGGGAGTATATTCGTCGTAGCAAACTCATGAGTGCAAAGCATGCTGGTAAATATACACATAATAGAAGCAGGCATACCAAATCGCCGTATCTGTTAACAGGAAAATTGATGGAAATCCGAAGCGGGCTCCGCATGAAAGGTCACAGTTGCGGTAAACAGAGGTATTACAGGATTGCAGAGGCAGATTCTCATCCAGGTGTAGTTACCCCGAAGCCCCATCAAATTCGATCTGAGGGTATTGATGCAGTTGTAACCAGCGCTATCCACGGCGTTCTGACCAAATCGAATAAATATCGAGATAAGATTTGTGAAGAGATCGACACCCAGCGTCGTGCTGCAAGCATCTCTGGGGTCAAAGCAGACCAACTAAGGGCGGAACGTAAGGCGCTGGATCAAGACTGCCGCTATATCCATAGAAATCGGAAGGAATATGGGGAGGACATGACTCTCAGTCTGATTGAGGAGAACAGAGCGAGATGTGAGGAGATCGACTGTAAACTGGCTGACGCATCACGCCAGGACACTATATGGGGGAAAGATATCGACAAAAAAGTTGATGAGCTATTAGCTCAGTTGGTGGAGGTGTCAGGTTGGGTCAAAGACGGGCCAAGCGCTTCTGTCAAGCGTTTGCTTCAAACATTGGTCAGTAAAGCAACCGTCAACACCAAAACCAAAGAGCTACAAGTCGAATTTCGAGTCCCCAAGAGCGTCTATGATAATCCGCAATCACTTTGTCTGGAGCCCGATTCAGCATTCCAAGTCGGGTACGAGACAAACTACGAGATGTCCCTGCCACTAACCAAACTCAGATTCATCTACCAAGACGGCAAATACTCCATGATCGAGCGTATCGACCCCAAGCCGCCAAAAGACACACTACCAACCCCGAAGAACACCGGCAAGAAGCCAAATGGACAGCAGTAATATTCACATGAATTAACTGCGACAGGCTGACCTCTGGGTGCGGTGAGGGCATAATAGCCCGAGCCGCGCTCAGATCAGCTAACCATCTCATCGTCGGCGATGTCGTTTCCAATTACATAGGTTCTCCCCACCTTTGTGATGGACATAATTCGTCCATTCTGTTCCACGTGGACGCGGCATCCCAGATACTCAAAATCCCTGACTCGGGTGGAGATTTCCTTTGGGCTGTCAGAGCCGTATTTCGTGACCCTGCGACCATCCTCTGTAGTCTCGACGACTTGGAACTTGAACCGCTCTGGATTCTCGCTGCCTAATCCGTCAAGCTCGTTCCGGTGGACGGCAGCAATCCAGTCAAGCGCAGCAGAGATGGTGTCAGTACGTCGATCCTTATATAGACTCCTGAGATCAAGCAGCCCTGCGACGATCTTTGGGGTCAGCCTGGGATTATTGCGCTTCCGTATTTTGCCCATGACCGCCTCGATTCCTTGATGAACGGGATAGTCACACGTTGTCATGAGTAGGCTATGGGCTGATGTGATGTCCAGCAAGAGGGGGGCAGGTCAAAACGATGTCATACTAAGATTGATATACTATCATCATCTGGCATGGCCCGAACTAAGCAGACTAAACTGACCAGACATGTTTCCGATGTGCCGGAAGCTCGTCGTCGCATTATGCGCGCAATCGGACAGAAAGATACAAAGCCAGAAGTCATTGTACGACAAATCCTGCATCAGCTAGGTTACAGATTTCGACTTCATGTACCAAGTCTACCAGGCCGACCAGATATTGTTCTGCCTCGCCACCGCAAGATAGTATTCGTGCATGGATGCTTTTGGCATCAACATGGTTGTGGCATGGCCGGTACTCCGCATAATCGGAAGCAGTTCTGGAAAGATAAATTCCTGAGAAACAAAGAGCGGGACCGGGCAAACATCTCCTCGCTTCAGTCTGCCGGTTGGGATGTGTTGGTTATATGGGAGTGCGAGACATTAGACACGGATATGCTCCGTGAGAAATTGCTAACTTACATGTTGTCTAAGTAACCGTCCATAACTCATGATGTTCGTCAAGTATCTTGGCTAGGTCATGTAAATTGTCTAAGTGAGATAGATAATTCTTGCGTATAGCTCGACATTTGTCTCGCGTTACACTTACAGATTCCAAGCGTTTATTTATGCCTTTTAGAACGATTTCGCCATCCCCTGATCTCTCCCAATCTCCATGAGCAAAGATATTTCTGTAATGGATAATATCATCGGGGAGCGTTTTTAAGATCGACTTGATAGCATCGATCTTCTGGCACATCTTATTGTCGTCCGCCTGAAAAGCCTTATCTCGCATGTCATCAAGAGCTCTCTTCACAAACACATGCTTCTTGGCAAAGTCGTACGGAGAATTATCACCCTTCACGATCTTCTCTAAGTAGAACTTCTTGCGCCCTCCAAGATAGTTTGCCATAATGTCAGCAAGATTATTCTCGATCTTTATAGCCTCAGACACAATAATACCGCGCATCGTATTTAGATTGATAGTTCTTTCAATATGATTCTCGACAATCTCGCGTAGAGAGTCTTCCACATCATTACGCTCTCGGTAATATACGCCATCTAGCTTTGTGTCGCCCTTGATGGCGTGGATACCATCCGCCGAATAGAACAATACTTCTCGATACCTTTCAAGCTTCCGAATCTGCTTGATGACTTCATCACCTTTGGTGCCCTGGAGGTTCCAGTCTACTGCAATGAGAGACAACTCTGGGTCGGGTAATATATCCGGCAAGTCTGGCGGCCGGTCGTAATACACCGACTGATACTGAAATCCTTCATCTTGTAACATGTCCTCGATCGCACTGCTAATAGACTCAACCCATTCGGGCGTGTCATCGATCCACATGATCTTGTAGGTGAGACTCATTTCGCAAAACAGAGTATGAACTCTGCCCCCTTGGCATAACCTTCATTAAATGTAACTGTGCCGCCTGATTGCAACATTAACGTCTTGATGTGATAGAGTCCAAGGCCTGATCCGTTTGTTGTAGTGAACCCAAAATCAAATAATTTCGCCGCATGCTTGGGGTCTATGCCGCTGCCATTATCACGCACGCTCAAGACAAGCATCCCATCTTGAATATCCACCATTCGGAATTCGATCTTTGTTGCACCGGCCTTGCGCGAGTTGCTGATTAGATTGTCGATTATTATCGTAATCTCGATTGGTCGAAATGCAGCATCATAGGAAATCGTATTCTTAGTTTTGCATATGATCTCTACAGGATCGCCATGACGCGTAAACACTATATCCGCACATACATTTTCTATGTACTCACGAATAAAGCCGACTAGATCAGCAGTCATCTCTGTTGCGCTGAGTACAAAATTCGCTTTGGTGGCAAATCTCGCAGTAGAATCGATCTTTGTGGCCTGGTAGCTGATCTTGCCCAACATTGCCTTGACGTATTCCGTTGTCAACGGTTTGTTAAGCTTTATCCGTCGGTTTATCTCTTTAATGTTGTTTTGTATAGTATCCGCAGCAATTGCTATGTGATGGTGAAGGCTGACTACATGTTCATAGTCTGTAGATATTACTGACTTCAGGAATAAGTTTTCTGTCTTTCTTCTGTCGGCTTCTTCCTCTGCTTCTTTGGTTTGACGACGAGACTCACGCGCTTCTGCCTCTGCCTTTGCCGCCTCTTCTTCAGCGGCTTTCGCCTTCTCAGTAGCTTCTTCTGCACGTGCCTGTGCCGAAGCGGCTTCTGCCTCAGCTTCATCTCTCGCCTTTTGCAATTTTCGTAGTTGGCGTCTAGCCCTACGTGCTTCGCGAGCAAGCTCGTCGCTTCCGGATTCCTCAGCAATACGCTCGAAATTCTGCAACAGGCCCTTTACACTGGATTCGGAGATGTTCTCATATATATTTATGAAATTAGGGTCATATTGAATGTCAAGTACATCCTTGGATTTTGCCAGAGATGCAATGATTTCGAATATCTTGGATTTGATTTCACCTTCTGAGGATATGTCGAGATCATTAAGGTCAATTGTCTTCCCCCATTTAATTACATCAACCGTAAACCTTTCCAAGCGACGTAGGCAGTATGCCACAAAAAATTCTTTGAGCGCCGCAAATGCTCTATTCTTGATTAAACCGCCATCTCGACTACTGGTTTCCTTAAATTCATGGTTCTCGCCATTAATTTCGATTCGACCGATGAGTTCGCGGGAGCCAATGTAGCGAGCCGTGCCCTGTTGCTTTCGGCGGTCAATACCAAGCGAATCTTCACCTTCGTCTCCAAATGGGTAGATTCGGAATCCATTTTTGAATAAAAAGACCGATCCAAATTGAACTGCTGGGATGCCCATGCGGCGTGTGAAATATGCTTTAGCAGATGGGCTTAAGACAAATAGATATACCGATATGTTCTTGAGAAGTTCGCTGTAAGGATTTGATTCCACGAGTTCATATATGAGAACACCACGATCTTCTAGTCTTGTTGTGATCTGTTTACCATCTTCGGATATATGTACAACAATACTAGTTGTGCGAACCTCAAGGTCCTCAAACAAGAAGTTCGTAATCTTTCCATTGACACGCTCCCACGGCGCATCCTCGGGAACCTCCTGATCCTTATGGCGCTCTTCTGCTACTTTAAGATGAATAGAAAAGCGCCTGCTATCATTACCTTGGTTGGGATTGATCAGGCGTTCCAGAGACCTTCTTAGCTTGAGTAGTTTATCGCGACCCCAGTCTTCTCTTAAATTACCTATTACAAGGAGCGTTCCAGAGTCAAGCTTGTGCTCGATTGACCTTAAACGGGAGTAATCTACGGGTACGGAACGAAACTCTCTCTGGTCATCAGCTTCAAATGACTCCCAGTCAATATTGATGTGTTGATATTCACTCCGCTCCCGCTTTTTAGAATACAACTTAAGTGTGCTTCCAAGCTTGTCACATGAAAATCTGCCAATCCCCTTTGCGCCAGCCTTAATGCGATTTGATTGGATTTTATCTCGATAATCTTCAATGCCGTGTTTTTTGGCTGAATAGGCGACAAACAACCACTTCTCAAGGATGTCATTTCGATCCATCCCTTTGCCGTTATCTTTTATCAACAGCTTTGGCTCTTCGCCATAGATGTCTATGAACTCAATATCGACTCTTGTTGCATGAGCATCAAAGGCATTTTTGACTAGCTCAAAGACAGCAATAATGTCATTGGTAATGAGTTCCTTGCCAATGATGGTCTTTAGTGCAGAGCTGATACGAAAATGTGGAGCTTCTGTTTTAGCCATCGTTTACCATTCTACGAAGAATCCGTCCAGCGAATTCAGCGAACAGCGGTGGTACAGCATTGCCAATCTGGGTGTAGCGTGGAACAGCCTTTCGTCGCAGCAAGCCACCGGTGGTGTAGCTGCCTCTAAATTCGAAACAATCCGGGAACGATTGGATGCGCGCGTATTCTCGTACAGTTAAGATGCGGGGTTCGCAGTAATGGACATAATCGTCAGGAATACTCATCAAGGTCGGGGCTGGACATGCCTCGTCTAAGAGGGTTGTGTTGCGCTTATTTAAACCATATTTTTCGCGATCTCCGCCCTGAATCCTAACGTTCGGTTTAGCACTACGAATTACCGTTTTAAATGCTTTTGTTGTAGATGCGGTATGCTTTGCGTATCTGTGGCTATCGGGACTGGCGCTACAGTCGATGGCTTGCCTCATTAATTTTTGGAAGTTCGTGCGGGCAGGGCCATAAGTACCCGCTTCGAATGAGGGGCTATCTAATGAAATGACTGTGCCGTGCCTACGTTCAAGATCGCTGATCGCAGCATAAGTGGAGGGTCTTTTTGATATGCCCTTATCCAAAAGAAATGACTTACGCTCAGATTGTAGAAGTTCAAAGAATGTATCTGCGTTACCTTTTCGTGTAGCTACAAGTATGAACCGTTCGCGCCTCTGAGGGACACCGAATCTAGAAAAGTTAACAATATCAGCAGAGGCATCGGAATATCCTATGGACTTCAATCTATCGATTATTCGATTCGAGTATGAGGTATGTCTCCTGTTGCTTTTATCGAATGGAATCGTGAAGCCGCGCACATTCTCGAAAAGAAGAATATCGGGCTGTACCAATTCAACAAAACGCAGGTAAGAGGAGCAGAGGGTATTACGAGGGTCAGATCGTTGCCGCTTACCCTCGGTAGAAAATCCTTGGCAAGGTGGTCCGCCAACAACGAGCGGTACTTTGCCACGTAGCATTACGAGTTGCTGGCGATATTTCCGTAGGACCGAGTTTATGTTGTGCTCCGATACTGGAAGCCAGCGAGGCCAGTGGAAGTGATTCTCCCGGTCAATAAGGTTATGGCGTAGTGTAGAAAATGCCATGTCGCTCTTCTCAATTGCGAACATGCCTGTCCAGCCAGCCTTCATCATGCCATAGGACAGACCCCCGCAGCCAGCGAAGAGATCGATGTAAGTAAGGGCGCTATTCTTGGCTGTCGATGCCTTAGAAGACCGACGCCTGTCAACCCGCTTTCTAGACGTGCTGCTGATGTTCTGTCTCCTATTAGTGCTACGGCATCCGGATGGTCTAGTCGTATATCGACCCCTGTAAGTATTACGCATGAGGGAAGATAGATCAAATCTAGATATCATAGCCTATGCTTGAGTAGCATTGTTGGGATAGCAGCATGGGTCCGGATAAGTTGACTATTCCTGAGGCCTGAATGGCGTCATCCGCTCACATTCCTCCGCTTGTGACTCAACCAGGCTAACCCGCCTCTCCTCAAATTCCTCATACCGCTCCCTGACCGCCTCTTTCAACTCCTCCGGCACCCCCTCCTCCCCCACGACCATCATCATCACTTCTCTCAGCTTCGCTTCAGCTATTTGAGCTAGGAGTTTGTCGTATCTGCCCTTGGTTATGGCTATCCGGAGGATGATCTTGGGGTCAGTCTTTTTATCTGAAGAATTGGATTTGCCCATCGCAGGACCTCCTGGGGATGAGGGGGAGGTTGATGGGTATGTGTTCGACGGGAGGGGGTCGGGTTCCTCCTAAGATTGTTGGCAATCATGTTCGCGCGGTAGACTGTAAGGGTCATTCTTAGGGGACATCTCATGGCAAAAGCGAAAAAGCGACGGTCAGTATTTGCGAAAGTGGTTGATACCAAGAAGCAGCATCCACGATTCAAAATCCTCAAGAACAGGAGGACTCTACGACCTGCGCGTTGGATGTTGAATGAGATATATAAGACTTACGAGGATATTGACGGTAATTTTCTAGAGCAGTTCCAAAGCAATGGATTTGATGCCCGCTACTTCGAATTATATCTCCACGCCTATTTCTCTAGAACAGGATTTCAGATTGATCGACCTAAGCCTGCTCCCGACTTCATCGTTGAACGCGACAGCATCAAGGTTGCAGTCGAAGCGACAACTGTTAATCCGTCAACTACTGGGGCTGTAGCGAAGCATGGTAAGAAGATTAAGGAGATGTCGCAGGACGAATACTTGGAATACCAACATCAGGAGCTGGCCATCCGTTTTGGTGGACCACTCGTCACCAAACTAAAAAAGAAGTACTGGAATAAGAGGCAGTGCAAGAATCTGCCTTTGGTTCTAGCAATCGAAGCATTTTATGATGAAGAATCGCTCGCATTTACTGACCTTGCCTTGAGTCGGTATGTGTTTGGGATAGATCAAACGGGTAAATGGTCAAAAGCCGGAAAACTCAAAATAAAAAGTAAGAAAGTCACGAAGCACAAGCTAGGGAGCAAGGTAATCCCCTCTGGTTTCTTCAAATTACCAGACTCAGAACACATAAGCGCCATTATGTTTACCAACAGTGGAACAAATGCCAAGTTCCTCAGGATGGGGTTCCAGCACGGCATCGATAACGACAGAATTGTCCTGGTTCGACAAGGAAAGTCGTATGACTTTAACCCAGACGCCATCGATCCGTGTCACTTCTCATACAACCTTGATTGTCCGCCATTGGTTGAATCATGGGGGCAAGGTTTAGTCGTGCTGCATAATCCAAACTGTATCCATCCAATTCCACGAGGATATTTTGCTGGCGCTGTAGACCATTATATGGACAGCAATCGTATGGCATCTGAGTTGACGGGCTGGCATCCCATGTCATCCCATACTTTTATCTTTGACCTTAATGAGGCAAAAGCCAAGGTGTCAAAGCTTCCTATTCGAACTCCATCAATCGCAGTTGCATCAATACCAAAACGAGAGTTCCAGGCAATAATTGGAATTAACCATGACAACAACCCTATTCTAGAAGAATCGGGCTGGTTCACGGATGAGACCACCTCATTCTTAAGCGTATTGTTTCGAGATAAAGTGGACAATGATTGGGGAATGGCGATTCTCGCCAGAGATTCGCTAAGCAGATTCCGAGCAATTGAAACCAAATCTAGCCTTAGTAGCCGTGAAGAAGCGAGAGACGAAATGTATCGAGCGATGGTGAAGTACTTGGCAAGCCCTAAGAGAATATTCGAGCAAGGCGATGAATTTGATGGCAGAGCTTAGAGTATTAGTATTTGTTGGTTTGGGAGGACACGGAAAACGTCAGTGTACTATACCGCCACCGGGTTCGGGAATCACGTCATGGCAGAAGAACCACAAGCAGAATTAGAGAACAATGAACGCCCCCCAGCATCTGAGCTAGAGGTTAAGTTGTTGGATCAATTCCTCAAGGATGGCACCATTCCATCGAAGGAAGATCGCAACAGGCGTATAAGAGAAATGCGTGACATATTTGTTGATCATGTCAAGCGCAAGTCAAAACATGAGGGCGTCAAATCCAATTCTATTTATGAACAAACTCAACTCTGGTATGCCGGGATGACTAGTAAAGACCCGGAAAAGGATCGGAGGCCAAAACATAATAACGACGAGAAGATGAACTCAACAAAGCACTGGATGTCGCTACCAGCACCCGATTTTGAAACGGCGTGGAAACTTGAACAACTGTTACAAGTCGAGTATGGATTTCATAGGGGGAAAGATGACGATGATGAGAAAAGCCTAAAACGACCAGCCCCAAAGGATTCGTTGCATAGCGTGTATATTTTCTATGCCCCTATGAATTCTGCTGACGAAGTTCGTAAACGGCTCCTTTGAGTCTTTGACGATATTGTTCATATCGATCATTCAATCGTTTGTAGTCATCTTCATTTGTGCAAAGTGTTCGCATGTCTCTTAGCGCAATGTCTGCTAAATCCCAAATATGCTTGAAGTATTGAAAGTTATCCCAATCTGATTCTAGAAGATCAAGTCCCAGGCAGTCATTGTCTGTAGAGTTTGTTGTCATGGTCATCAGCTAGCCTCCATATTGGCAATGATATCACTCTTGGCCTTCGATACACCCTTGGTATTTCCTTTGTTGTAGTAGAAAAATTCATACTTAGTCGGTACGATCTCCCGTTCCCGATTCTTTCCCGATCTCAGGGATGACAAATCCCCCCTGAATCATGACGGATCATGATGAAACCGAGAGTGAATTTAAAGGTTAACCTGCTCTGGTGCAGGGCTTAGAGGTTATAATCGCTGATTGGGGACTGTGGGGCTGGATTTGCTGGACGAATCCCTCCCTCTCCGCTTTACCAGAACCCGCTTCCCTAAGCCTTTAGGTAAGCGGGTTTTGTGTTTTTGGCCATGGGCTATATACCCCGGTGGACCAAAATTGGACCAATATCCAGCCCACATACGAGCCTTGTATGTTTCAGGTGCTGCCTTTCGTTGGCATGTGTGGTTGTCTTCTGCACAACCTCGACCCAGTTGATGTTGCGGTCGAATAACTTCTGTGTTCGCTTGCTCTACCTCAGCCACGGGAACTCATAACATAGACCAAGATGGGGGTTATTCCTGCGAACGTAGATTAATAGCCTCCCGACTCTCAAGCGCGGCAACGCAGCTAATTCAGAGCGGACGTTTACATATGATGATGGCACGACATGGAATCCGCCGGCGGGATTGCAGGCTGAAATTAAAAAGGACACGGTCTCCTACGACATCGATGAAGACACGAACGACGAGACGGTCGAGGTGTACGTATTAAGCCTGACCGGACGCGGCCAGGGACACCAGTACACGTTCTGGGGGTTCGAGACCCAGATCCCGGAAGCCATGCGGGGCCGCATCTACAAGAAGACCGATCGCTACGGCGAGGAAGAGCTGACCTACGCACTACAGGACGCCCACTTTCACATCACCACACTAGCCGACACCACTGGCGCCGCCGTCGAACGCTGTAGTTACACTCCCTACGGCGAACAGACCATCCTCGATGCAGACTTCACCATTGACTCGGGCGGCTCAGACTACAACTGGACTCATGGCCACCAGGGCCTGATGCATGATCCTGAGACCGGTCTGATCCAAAACCGATATCGAATACGTCACGCACTGCTAGGACGGTGGCTGCACAGGGAGCCCTTAGGGTATGTGGATGGGATGAGCCTGTATCAGTATGTAAGATCGCAACCGCTCTATTTTGTTGATCCGACAGGACTTGAGGCAGAGGTTATCGACGAAGCATATTATGGTGGGACGGGTGAGTTATATGTTCCCGAGGGTTGGTGGGAAGAAGCGAATGCCCTAGATGAGATGGTAGAGTGGGTGCAGCCAGATAAATTCCCTGATCCGGATTCAAATAATAAATGGTCAAGGGAGTATCGTGAAAACTTTGCGCACTATGTAAAGGATATATACGCCACATACCAAGACATCTTTCAGGGACAAGACGGGTGTTGCGTGTTGGATCCTTGCACCTTGGCCGCCCAGTGGATGGGTGAATCATCGTGGGGCACGTCGGGACTATCGAAAGATGCGTATAACTTTGGCGGTATTAAAGGGGAAGGACCTGCAGGCCATTATGACTCGGAGACGGGCGAGCATTTCGACGGGCAAGATGTGACTATTGTGGATGAATTCAGAGCATATAATAATATACTAGAGTTCATGGATGACTACACTCGCTTGATATGCAAGTATGATATATATGAAGACGCGAGAGGAAAATCTGGTGAAGAGTATTATTCAGCGATTAAAAGTGCAGGATATGCGACAGATCCCAGTTATGTAGATAAGAATATGCAACTATACAATCAGCTTGGGTGCGGTCAATGAAAACCTTGATAACCTATTTATGTATTTTAGTAGCAGTGGCCTGTCTTAATTCATGTAGCGATGCTTCCGAATCTGAGGTTCAAGTACAAAGCGAACAACTAATAATTGAATTGAATAATGTGCCGGAAGAGTGGAAGATTCTTGTGCTTGATGCAATTGATGGGCTGTCTCTAGCAAATGAAACTCGCTATAGCATCATTGTAGAAAAAAACGAGGATTGGCATTTTCTGGGACATATAGAGTTTAACCTGTATGAGGATGGACCGGATATGGTACATCGGATTGATACATATCGATTGACCAGAACAGGGAAATTATATGTGATGAATCTGTTTGCAGATGATTTAGACGATGTGTGGCGCCCTATTCAGGTCTGTAGTGGCCCAGCAGATTGTGAGCCATAAAATGGCATTAATTCGAGCTGATCACGGGCGTGGAAGCGTTGCTTGTCTCTGGTCGGAGTGTCCAACATTGTAGAGCAGGACAGGAAGGACTCGAATAAGCCTAAAGATGATGCACGATAGCATAGCCAGAACGATGGCGACAATACGGAAGGCCGTTCAACCATGGCAGACATCAAATCCACAACGTAGGGTTTAATGAGCCAGCTTCGTTGAACAATCAACGGAGATGATTCATTCGGTTCTTTGACAAGTGCAGAGCAGTCTCGATTAAGCGGCGCGGCGGTAGTGCTTTAACAGGCCCCCTAGCGATTTGGTGCAGACGACTTGGCCAAGCGGAGGGCTGTTAGCACCCGTAAGCCGTAGGGGGAATTCGCCGGGGAAGGTTAGCACTCGGTTGCCTTTGGACTGATGCGGCCGGTGCTCGTTGTAGTACCCCACGAACGTCTGCACGATGTGATCCATGTGCTTCAAGCTGAAACACACGAACCAGCGGAGGCATTCCTTCTTGAGCGTGGCGATCCACGATTCGGCATACGCGTTGGCGTTGGGCGCCATGATTGGCGTCTTAATGACATGAACGCCGACAGACTCGAAGACCGTGTTGAAGGCGATGGGGAACTTGGCATCCCGGTCGTGGATCAGGTGGGCGAATTCCAAGCCGTTCTCTAGAAGCCACATCTGAGCGTTGCGGGCCTGCTGCTGAGCCCATGTGGTATCGGGATGATACGTCGCCGGCGACACGAACACCTTGCGGCTGCCCAGGTGGATGAACGCCAGGCAATAAGCGGTCTTCTTTCCAAAAGGGTGTCCATATCGTCTTGCAGAAGTAATCACACGCCACCAGCGTGTTGAGATGCATCCTAAGGAAGACCTGCCAAGAAGAGTCACGGTCAACGAGCCTTCGGCCTTTACCGGGTTCGGGATAATGACCATGGCGGCGCAAGATCGCATGGATCGTGGATTTACTGACGGGGCTCCCGAGTTTGATCAACTCACCAGCAATCCGGCGTGTGCCCCAAAACCGGTTATCCCTGGCCATGCGTAGGATCAGTCGGATGATCTCCGGGGCGATGCTTCGCCTGCGGCCGACCCGCCCCACCGCCCTGCCCTGGGCCTGCTCCTTGACCCAGCGTCGATAAGTTTTGAATTGCACGATGCTGATGATGCTCTTGACCTGATGATCCAGCTCCGAACCGATCTTTAATAGCAAGGCGCGCTCTTCGGGCGAACAGATCACACGACTCTTCAACCGCGACTTGAGGATCGCATTCTCCGCCCGAAGGAAGCGGATGTGGGCATCACGACGGGCGGCAAACGACTCGCAGATCAACCAAACCAATGCATAGAACGGTTGCAACATCCTCGCCCTCCCCTACTCGTAAGTGCTGTATTGGCCGGAGTCCGACAATACTGGACACCCCCGGAGCCCCGGAGACACCCTCGCAACGGCAACATTCTACCGCAGCGGCGTCACGATCTATGCAAGACATGGTCAGAGTGAAGAGTGACCCAAGAAGTGACCAATATCTGTGGCTCAAAATCGCCAACCAGAGACAACAACAGCAAATATCCGAGACTGCTCTAACACCCCACGACAACAAGGTTTAGAAGGCAATTCATTGCCTAGCAATAAGTTGTGGATTTCGCCCCGAGCGAATCCCTCCCTCTCCGCCTCACCTGTGATGAAGCTGTCGACCTGATCCGGGCTCGTTATCGTTACCTAGATGGGCATCTAATTCTGGATCGTGATCACTTCACGCCCGTACGGCGCCTCGGGGGATGGTTACATCGATGCGTTCGATTGCGCCGGTGCGATCAAACACGAGTTTGGAGATGTCCTGCGGGAGGGTGTCGCCGGCGACCTGTTGGGATTGGCCGTCTCGGCCCGTCACCGTGATCTGCATCTCACCGAGACCGAGGTGGTAGACCACGGGCGTCTGGCAGATCGTGAACGCGACGGTCTCTTCGGGCAGTTGGATGCTCCTGGTTTCACCGTCGACGGCGTAGTAATTGAACGCGGCCTCGAACTTGAGGAACTCATCGCTCGGGATCAGGGTTGGTGTGAAGCGCAGCTTGCCGTCGCTGACGATCATGCCCAGCTCGGCGTGGCGTGTGAGGACCTCTTCCTTGACCTGGCCGGTCATGCCGGGCTGACGCGCGCCGGAGTGGCCGGGTGTGTGGGAGTACGGGTCGGTCGGGAATGCGCCGTACTGCTCGGGCGTCTTGTTGAAGCCCAGCCCGTGACGGACACGGTGGTAGGCATCCGCCAGCCGGCCGACCAACTCGTCGGATTCTCCATTATGAATCGCCTGCAGGTAGCACTCGTGTGTGGCGAGCAGCAGCTTGGCGACCATGTGCCAGTAGATACAGCCGAGGCCTTCGTAGCCGTACATCCCGCCGGACCGGCCGGTGAACAGCTTGTGCTTGAAGACGCTCTCATAGAGGTCGCGCACCGACTGGGCGTCCTGCTGAACAAACTGCTGCATGCCGGGCTCGCCGGCGATCGTGTCGAGCGCCTCGTTGAGTTGCTGGACCGTGCTGAGTTTGCTGGCGAAGCGGTACCGGCCCTCGGCGTCCTGGTAGATGATGCGTTCGTCGCCGGATTCGAGCAGCTTCTTGAGCAGCGCCGATGCCTGGACCTGATCGGCGGGCGGATTGTTCTTGGTGAGGAACCCGGGTAGCTCGCGGTTGGGGTACAGCATGTAGCTGTCCTGGTCGGGCCGATAGATCGCGCTGTCGTGCATGGCATCGAGTACCTGCAGCGCCTGCTCGGCAGATAGGACGCCGCTACTCAGGACGGCGACCTGACCCTCGAGCATCTCATAGAGATAGCGCACCGCAACGCTGTCCTGATTCGGCGAGAGCTCCATTAGGTTGTAGGCGTGGTACATCCCGTCTTCGCGTCGGTTGGCCTGGATACTGTGATCGACATGGCCGAGCGCCTGGTCGATCAGCTGATCGATCCGCTCACACGCAACAGTGGTTTTGCCGGAGAGCCCCTGCTTGTATAGACCGTCACGGTACTTGCCGAACGCCGATCCCAAGCCGTCGAGCATGCGCTTGCGGTCTGCATCGCTGACGCGCCCGTCGGCGCTAGGCGGTTGCTGATCACTGAGCGCGGCAAGGACGCCTTCGAGCCACTGCGCCACCTCTTCGGTGATCTGCAGATCGTCGCCGGGGACCGAGGCGAACAGCGACTTGCAGAACGCTAGGTATCGGCGGAGGTAGCAGAGGGTGACGACGGACAGGCCGTTGCCGACCAGGGCGTTGTTCGCGTCGTTCCACTCGGGGCGCTGGGTGTTCAGCCAGATGCCGCCCTCAAGCACGAGGTTGCTGAGCTTGGCCAGCGCGGGGACTAATAGTTTCTCGGCCAGGCTGACGTGCACGATGTTGCCCTCGGCGTCGGTCAGGAGCCGGCCGTCGGCGCCAATCGCCGCGACGCGCTTGCCGACTTCACGTTCGCGGGCGTGATCGAAGTCGATCGTTTCGTAAGGATTCGCCAGCAGCTTGTCGTAGGGCTTGATGGTGTACGGCACATCGGCGTAGCTGAATATCTCGCGGGTCATCATTGCGCCGAGTTCATCGGGGTAGTAGCCGTGCAGCGCTTCGAGCAGGCGGAGCAGGTAGACGATCTGGTGATCGCCCCAGTAGCCGATGTTGCTGAACGGGTCGTGTTCCTCGACGAGTTCCCAGTCGATGCCGTCGGAGGTAATACGGTAAGGGTTGTAGCCGTCGGCGGTCGAGGCGTTGACGAACTTGGCGATGATGCTGGACAAGAACCCCGGGAAGCTCAGGCACAGGGCCTCCCAGTTCTGGAAGATGTCGCGCCAGTTGCCCTGGTAGGCGAGTTTGCGGTTGCCGTGCTCGTCCTTGAGGCGGATATCGAAGTGGTTCCATGGCCGGCTCGGGTCGCCGTGGCGCCGGCTGAAGTACAGCGGCAGGTATTCGTAGCACAGGCGGACCAGGTCCGCGTCTTGTGTTTCCGAGGCGTGTTCGAGGACGCTGCAGATCGTGGTGACGTCGTCGAGCTTCTTAAAGAAGTCTCCATGACGATCGGCGATCGGCTTGTTGCGTGATGTGATGAAGTGAGCCAGGTCGTCGCGCGCGATGTTGTAATGATCGTTGAAGACGCCGCCGCGCATGTTGTTGAACAGGACGTTGGCGAAGTGGTGAGCGGACATCATCTGCGAGCCGGTGGTCTGCAGGCCGTCGGCGCTGGCGACGTTCTCACGGAGGTTGGCGTTGGCCTTTCTGCAATCCTGCTCGACGGCCGCGATCAGGTCTTGGCCCTGCCGGATCGAACGACGCAGCCCTGCGATACGCTTCTGGTCCTGAGCCACGTCGGCGACGATGTACCAGTGCCGCTGCCGGCCGGGCTCGACCGACAGGCTGGCGCGCAAGAGGTAGGCGGACTTTCGGCCCTTCAGAAGCTGCTGCTCCGGAATCTCGGCCCGGCGACGGAAAGCGTCCACATGCTCGGGTCTTAAGCTGACGCGCGGCGAATCCAGGCCCTGTGACCAGATGCTTGTGGCATACATGGTTTCGCCGGGCTCGGGTTTGTCGACGATCATCGAGCTGAGCATGTAGACCCCCAGCCCGGTCTCGGGATCGATCTCGCTGTGTTTGTAGGCGTCGGCCAGGCAGTGGCGCATCTGATGAGTCATCGCGGTGATGCCGTAGGGCAGCGGGTTGAGTAGGCCGTCCATCAGTCGGACCGACATGTCGGCGTCCCCGGCATTCGCAAGCGTGGCGCGTCGGACGAAGCCGAAAACTTCGCTGAAGCACCAGCGGTAGCGGAAAGTCAGGTCCAGGTCCTGATTGATCTCTTCGAAGATGACCGCGTTACCCAGTTCGCTCTTATATAGATGCCGGCGGATGTTGTAGTGATCGGAGGCGGATTGTGTGAACGGCTCCCACAATGTCTCGGTCCCATCGGGCAGGCTGATCCACAGCACGGTGCGTGGGCCGTTGATGCCGTGGGTCTGGTAGAGCTTGTCTTCACAGTCGTAGGGAAACAGCGCGAGGTCGGGGTTCGCCCGGCCTGTGGTCAGGCCGCCGGAGCTGGCGACGTACATCCAATGGTCCGAGTCGCTGACGATACTCATCAGGAACGGATCGAGGCGGTCGTAGTCGCGGATGGCGTAATAGGATTCGCCTTCGATGCGGGTGAATCCGCCGGTGGGCTTGATCGTCGGATCGTCTTGCATCATGGGGAACATCGTCTTCGCTTCGCCGAGCATGGGTTGGTCCTTCGAGCGTGTGTTCGCGTGGTTATGTCATGCAGTTCGTGTGGGCTGGATCGAGCGGGTCGGCGTGATGGCGAGACCTTGCCGTACGCGCGGCATGGTGTTGAGGTACCGCTGCCACAGCCACCGATTCGTTTTTGCGTAACAGTTTCTTTTACTGAATCACATTTTCCTATATTTAGAACAGAAAGTCAACGCAATATGTGTAACAGACAAAGTGAATCTATCGCGATATACATCTCTCTATGAATTGCTTCATATATATGTTAAATATGTGTTTATTAAATATTAGCCTTGTTCCCCAAGGAGCCGTCCTCCACTATTCATTCACACTAGGGGTCATAAACGGTGGGTCTGATACTGATTTGCGATAACCTGATGCTAAATTTGCACTGGGTATTGATAAAGTGTTTCTTGGTATGTACCATACCGGTATGGCAAGCATCCGCAACGTCGCAAAAGAAGCTGGCGTCTCGATCGCCACCGTGTCACGCGTACTCAACAGCCACGCCTCTGTCGGGGAAGACATCCGCAAGCGTGTGCTGCATGCGGCCAACCGGCTGGGGTACATTTCCAATGTCGGGAAGCGCGCCACGACCTACCTCGCGTTCGCCTACACGGGACCGACCTCGCTTAGTTCGCCATACGACGCCATGCTGCTGGAGGGAATCAGCCAGGCGATGGATGAGACAGACTTTGATCTGGCGATCCTCAGCCCTCAACGCGACAAGAAGTCCAACGAATCCTACTCGCAGTTTTTCATGCGCAAGGGCGTTCGTGGCGCGATCCTCCGGACCACCACCGGGACACGCGGCATCTGCCAATCGATCGCGGATGAGGGCTTCCCTTCTATCGTGGTCGGCGGCCGGCCCGCACAGACCAACATGAACTACGCCTACGGCGACTCGCTGCCCACAAGCCGGCAAGCCATCGAGCACCTGATCTCGCTGGGTCACCGACGCATCGGTATCGCGATGGGGCTCGTGGAAGATGCGGACCACATGGACCGTCTGGAAGGCTACCGGCAGGCCATCACGTCACACGGTATCGAACTCGACCCAAAGCTGATCTACCGTGTCCCGCCGTCCCGGCCGGACGGGGCGCAATTGATCAAGCGACTTATGAGCGCAGCCGAGCCCCCCACCGCTTTGTTCATCACCGATCCTGACGTCGTGGTCGGCGCGATCAACCAGGCGCACCGCCTGGGCATCCGTGTCCCGCAGGATCTGTCGATCATCGGGTTCGACGACGGCGGCAGCCCTCAGGACGCATACCCGCAGCTGACCGCTGTGTGTCAGGACGCGCTACAGATCGGGTACGAGGCATCAGCGGCACTGAAACATCTGATCGATCAAGGCCCCGCCGACGCTGAGCCGATCCGCATCGCGATGCCGACGTGGCTGGAGATCCACGATACAACCGGGCCGCCGCCCAACGAGCCTTTCCGCGTGCTCCCGGACGGTTCCAGGGTCCAGCTCGCCGACACGGTGTCGTAGCATCCCGTTCCATCGGTACAATACACCCACCGCCCCATCCAGCCTCTATGGAGACCGTGATGCCGCACCAATCCCCGACTCATGACGCATCCCCCCTATCGCTATGCCGGTCGTTTTGGCTCGTCGTGATCGCGTGCCTTTGTATGCTTGCGCCAAGCGGGAGGCTGCTCGCTCAGACCGAGGCCCTGGGCCAAGCTACCGACGCAACGAGCGGTGCTCTTGAGCAGACCGACCGGGAACAAGGATCTGTGGTTGAAGTCGTCAAGCGAGACGGGCGCTGGCAGTTGCTGCGCAACGGCGAGCCGTACTTCATCAAGGGTGCCGGCGGGACGGGGCACCTCGATAAGCTTGCAGCGTGCGGCGGCAACTCAGTGAGGACATGGGACACGGCTCAAACGGACGAGGTCCTGGACAAAGCGCACGCCTTGGGGCTGACGGTCACGGTCGGCTTCTGGCTGGGGCACGAGCGCCACGGCTTTGATTATTCGGATCAAGCCGCGGTGGCGAAGCAACTCGAGCACATCAAACAATACGTCCGGCAGCACAAGGACCACCCGGCGGTACTGATGTGGGCCCTTGGCAATGAGATGGAGGCGGATGGCCAGAACGCGCTTATCTGGCAGGCGATTAATGAGGCGGCGGAGGCGGTGAAAGAAATCGACCCGAACCACCCGACCACCACGGTGATCGCGGAGATCGGCAAGCCGAAGATCGAAAACCTGAAGCAGTACTGCCCGGCGATCGACATCCTGGGTGTGAACAGCTACGGCGGCTTGCCGAGTCTTGCTGAGCGCCTCCGAGAAGAGGGGCTGGATCGGCCGTACGTGTTGACCGAGTTCGGGCCGCTTGGCCAATGGGAAATGGAACTCACCGAATGGGGTGTGCCTAAGGAGCAGACAAGCAGCGAGAAAGCGGCCTGGTGCGCGAAAGGCTATGAAGGCACGATCGCGAAAGATAAGCGCGCTTGCCTGGGCGGGTACGTATTTAACTGGGGCTCGAAACAGGAAGTGACACCGACGTGGTTCAGCTTGTTTATCAAGGACACGCACGAGACCACGGAGATGGTAGACGTGATGGAGAAGTTCTGGACGGGCGAGTGGCCGACGAACCGGGCGCCCTCGATCGAGCCGATCCAACTCACGGCAGCCGACCCGACACAGATCAAGCCCGGCAAGCAATACAAAGCGACCGTGCAGGCGGCCGATCCGGATGATGATGATTTGAAGTACGAATGGATCGTGCAGTCCGAGACCACCGACCGACGCCAGGGCGGCGACTTCGAGCAGACGCCCCCGACACACCCGGAACTGGTCATCGTCAATGACGGCCGAACCGTGACCTTCCAGGCCCCGGAAAAGGCGGGCCCCTACCGGCTGTTTGTGTACATCCGGGACGGCCAAGGTCACGCGGCGACGGCTAACCTGACATTCCGGGTCGTGCCCTGACCCAGATTCCCCAGAGCACCAAAATTCACCCGAAACGATACCCTTCACAGCCGGGTTACATTTGTTTCTCGTCAGCCCGATCCGCTAAATCCGCGGATTGGACGCTCGTCAAGTCAACCAATTAAACCGCAAGCGCAAGACAATCAGCAACTTGCGCGGTTGTTTCTCGGCCCGCCCGGCCATGTAACAGATGAAACAGGTGCCGGAGGTCTGGTTACATCATGGCGGCATGTGAGAAACATATAAGCAGGTATTAGGGTCGACTTTTGATCTAATCTGTGATCCTGGGGCAGGCGGATAAACACTGTTTTTTCGCGAACATTCGCCCTTTTTTATTGACGACGCCTTGGGCGGGGGGTAATTTAGTAATCATGTGGAACGAGATGTAACTGATTCATCTATCCACGCACACTTGGCAGGGAAAAGCATGTCCACCGTACGCGACATTGCGAAGCAGACCGGCGTCTCCATCGCCACCGTCTCACGCGTTCTGAACAATCACCCCTCGGTGAGTGACGAACTGCGTAGCCGTGTCATGGAAGCAGCCAACAGTCGGCGGTATGTGTCGAGTGTGGGCAAGCGTGAGACGGCGAACATCGCTTACGTCTACACCGGCGACGTGTCGCTAGGCTCGCCGTTCGATTCCGCGGTGATGGAAGGGCTGTACCGGGCGCTGTCGGACACGAACCTGAATCTGATGGTGCTGGACCTGCGTCGCACGCGACGTAACGGCGAAGACTACTCGCAGATGTTCCAGCGACTGGGTGTCCGCGGTGCCGTACTCCGCACAACCCATGGCACACGCGCGACCTGCTCGAACATCCTTGAGCAAAACTTCCCCGCCATCGTGGTGGGCGATCGTTTGCCGGAACACGACGCGTCGTGCGTGCATTGCGAGTCTGGCTCGGCCAGCCGAGAAGCCGTTGAGCACCTGATCTCGTTGGGTCACCGCCGGATCGCGATCAGCATCAACATCATCGAAGACTCGGACCATCAGGACCGCCTGGAAGGGTACCGCGAAGCGCATCGTGATCACGGGCTGGAAGTAGACGAGAAGCTTGTGATGCGTGCCCCGGGCAACCGTCAGGGCGGATCGCAGCTGATGCGTCGGATCGTCACGGCGGTGGATCGGCCGACCGCGATTTATATCACCGACCCGATGGCGGCGGTCGGCGCGATGTATGAAGCTCAGAAGATGGGCCTGAGTATCCCCGAGGACATGTCGATCATCGGTTTCGATGACGCGGAGCTGCGTCACACCGTGCTGCCGACGATGACCTCGGTTTGCCAGGACGCAACGGGCCTGGGTCGTGAAGCGTTCAAGGCCCTGTCCGAACTGATCAAGGACAAGTCCCCGAAAGAAAATATCCCCCCGGCCGCGTGGCTGGAGGTTCACGAATCCACCGGCCCGGTTGGTACGAATCATCTGTAGCGGGCGGGTGCCCGAATCATTTGTTTTGCGTCGTTTAATGTCACGCCCCGTGTGGGGCACTGTTTGGAGGAAAAGGAGATCTCATGATGGATGCAAAGATGGTAGTTCGTAGTTTGGCAGCCGCGGGTCTGGCCCTCGGCATGATGGCGGGATCGGCCTCGGCCGCGACCGTCGAAGTTGGTCAGTCCGGCGCCGGGTGGTTGGGCTTCATGAACGTGTCAAACTTGCCGGCCGATGGCGGCGCGTTCCAGTTCGGTGGCGGTTGGGGCGTACCCGACCTGGTCACCACATTCGATGATGGTGCCAACACCATGACACTGGCGCCAAACAACATCGGCGACCCCGATCCGTACTGGTACATCGGCGGCGGCGGCCCCGGCCAAGCCGGTAACAAGATCATGGAAGCCAACACGTTCATCCAGGTCGATGACGATTCGCTCGCAGGCGTGACCGTAACCTTCGAAGGCACCATCCTCTCGGACACCACCACGGCCGCGCACGAGGCGTTCATCTTCATCCGTGACTTCGCCCCGGACTTCTCGTCCTTCACCGAGACCAAGGTCCCCGCCGCGGTCGGCCCGTTCAGCATCGACCTGGCCACCGATCCCGGTCTTGGTCGGCACGTGCAGTACGGCTTCCAGTTCGTGGGTGAAAATGTCTGGGCCGGTGATGAAGGCCCATTCGGCACCGTCGTGATCGGCACCGTTCCGGAACCCGCCTCGATGGCTCTGCTGGGTCTTGGCGGCCTGGCCATGCTCCGTCGTCGCTAAGTGATTTGACCGTATGTGCCGTCCACCCGCTTGCACGGGCGGGTGGACGGGTTTGAAAAAACATGTCACGGCGTTCGTGACAGGGAAATGCTTGTTTGATTCAGACCGGGCCAAAAAATACACGCCCAAAACCATGTATGGAGGAATGAGATCATGTTTAGCACGAAGAGCCTAGTTTCGATGTTAGCCGTTGGCGGCCTGATGATTGCCGGCAGCACCGCAAGCGCCGCGGTTGTCGCCGTTGGCGGTGACGGTGGTAGTGGTATCCACGGTAAGATGGTCCCCGGCGACCGGACGGTCTCGGGTAACCTGGATAAGTTCGAATTCGATGGCCCGTTCGCCGGCGTCGGCGTCTCCACCGACAACCCCGCGAACGTCTACGGCCTGCTCGACAAGAACGGCGGGACGTCCAACGGTGGCATGGGCTGGACCCACCACGTTGACTTCGCTGACATCACCGCTGTCCAGGCCGCCGTCGATGGCATGGCTCTGCGTGTCAGCGCTTGGATCCTGTCAGATCCTGCACGCCCCTGGGTGACTCAGCAGGTCGAAGGCTTCAAGATCGAGTTCTACGACAACACCGTCGGCCTGGGTGCTGGCGAGCTCAACGCTCCGGGCTTCGTCAACGACACCGAGAACGGTTTCGGCCTCGGCCTGACGTCCGTCACCACCGGCCTGACCGATGGCGTCTGGACGCAGGTCAGCTTCACCACCCAGATCACCGACGCCACGGTCGGCTTCGCCACCCTGCAGGAAGTCCGCCCCGTGTACTTCTCCGGTGACTGGACCGGTACCGACACCGACGGCCGTTTGGTGATCGACAACTGGGCCCTGGAAGTCTTCCCGGACCTCGCCACCGCCAACGCCACCTCGATCCCGACCAGTGCGCCGAGCCCCGGTGGGTATGACCAGACCGACCTTTCAGGCGACCTCAACGGCGACCTGTTCGTCGGCCTCGATGACCTGGACGTCATCCTGAACACCTGGAACAACGGCCTGCCGCCGTCTCCCAGCGCCCCGAGCATCCCTGAACCCGCCAGCCTCGCGCTGCTGGGCCTGGGCAGCCTCGCGGCTCTGCGTCGCCGTTAAGTCAGGCGCCTGACTTGAAGTAGCCGCTCGGTGCCGAATGGGGTAACGGCCAGGAAGCACCGAGCCTAGAATTGAACGTTTGTCTTTCGTTACGAACACTGGCCGGTTGCCCGCTTAACGGCGGGCGACCGGATTGAAAAGAAGGTCAGCGGGATGTTCCCGGGTAGTGCAGATACACCATCGGACTCTATGAAGGAGCCTTGGCAATGAGCGTCAAACGAAACGGATTCACACTAATCGAACTGCTGGTGGTCATCTCGATCATCGCCCTGCTGGTCGGCATCCTCCTGCCTGCCCTCGGTGCCGCCCGTAAGGCCGCGCTGGACATTCAGTGCAAAAACCAGTTGCGTCAGTTCGGCATCGCGTTCATGGCGTTCGCGACCGACAACCGCGACCACCTGCCTAAAAACGACGGCAGACAACTCGCTTCGTGGGAGTCGCCTGATAGGCAGACCTGGCTGTTGGATACAAGCACAGGTTCCCCACCGTTCAGCTCTGAAACCGACCAGACCTGGGTGGACGCCCCGACCAAGGGATCGATATTCCCCTACGTCGGTGAGACCGAGGACCTGTATCTCTGCCCGGCCTTGGAACCAGATGAGTGGAATGGCGGCAACGGCGGCAATGGCAAGTATGATTACTCCACCTTCACCGCTTGGAACGGGGCACAACTCGACACGATCCGCGGACAGAGTTACTTCAGACGCAATGTCTTCTCCGAGAAGATCGATTCGATCACCCCGATTCTGATTGAAGAGGACCCGGCCGAGTCGATGAACAACGGCGGCTGGATGGACTCCAAGCATGCCTGGCGCGATTCGATGGGGCGATGGCACAACGGCGAGAAAGGCAACTACACGGCGATCGACGGCAGCACCGCTTCGTTCGAGGGCGATGGCGAGGAAGACAAAATCCAGGCCATCCGCTGGTTCTCCGTAGCCGCTACGGGCCAGGAGAGGTCCCTGGGCAACGCTCAGATGATCAGCACCGGCAAGGCCGCCACCCGTCCGAATGGTGTTATTGGCAATCCCTTGGAATATGCCTCGGGCGAATGGGGTAGAAGCAACTAAATCGCAACCCGGTTCTTCTACCGGGGATGCTTTGTTCGTACCAAAGATGGACTGATTCATGAGCAACCGTGGCATGGGACATTTTGTGATTGGTAGCGTCGCGGTATTCCTTTCCGCCGCCACACCGGCCGGGGTGTACGCCCAGGCCCTCTCCGGCTGGGACACCATTTGGACGGATGAGTTCGACGGCACGAGCGTCAACACCAGCCGCTGGGAGGTCGCTTACCGTCGAGACAGTCCGAACAACGAGTTGCAACACTACCTGCCCGACCAGGTCACCGTGAGCGGCGGGCAGCTACAAATCACCGCGACCGATCAGTGGTTCGACGGCAAGCCGTATCGCTCGGGGCTGGTACGTACCTGGCAGGAGCACCGCTTCGGGCGGTGGGAGGTCAGGGCCGACCTGCCTTGGGGCAAGGGGATGTGGCCGGCGATCTGGCTGCTGCCGCGCAACGCCGATTGGCCGGTGGGTGGTGAGATCGACATCATGGAGAACATCGGCAGCAACCCGTACTTTGTGAAGGGGTCGTATCACTACAACTGGAACCCGGGCACGCCGATCACGAACAACGGCGATTACATCACCGGTGAGGACTTCGCCGCAGGGATGCACACCTACGCCGTCGAATGGAGCCCGGAGCAGCTTCGGTTCTACGTCGATGACAACCTGTACCACACCGTTTACAACCCGATCCAGCCCGACCCTAAACCGATGAGCCTGATTATCAACCTGGCGGTCGGCGGGGACTGGCCCGGATCGCCGGACCACACGACCGTCTTCCCGCAGACCTTAGACATCGATTACGCTCGGTACTGGACACGGGATGAAGAGGAGTTGATCAACCCCGAGTTCGACCGTTCAGGCACCAGCCTCAACGGCTGGTCCACCTTCGGCAATGACATCGGCAACGTCAGCGCGCAGAGCGAAGCCTCATACACCGGTTCGCATTCCCTGAAGCTGTTCGGTCAGTACAGCGGCTCGGATAATACCAGCGGCGCGACCCAGGGGATCACGGTCACGGAGGGCCAGGATGTCGTGCTGGATGCTCGCTCGTATATCCGCAGCCTGGACTCGATCGCCGGGACGGACAACGAAGTGAGTATGAAGCTGGAGTTTTACAGCAGCTTCGGCGCGGCGTACGGCAGTGCGGACTTCCTCGGTGAGACGACACTGACGATCGCCGACGGGACCACGGCCGAGAACGCCTGGATACAGCATCAGATCACGGACGTCGTGCCCCTGGGTGCGGTTGAGGCAAGAGCGGCGTTTGTGTTCCACCAGTCCGGATCCATGGGCGGGTCGGTGTACGTCGACAATGTGTCACTGGTCGCCACCACCCCCATCATCCCCGGCGATATCAACGGTGACGGCTTCGTCGGGCTGCTGGACCTGGACCTGATCCTGGGCACCTGGAACGCCACGATCGATCCCAGCGCCGCGGTCGACCTGAACAACGACGGCTTCGTCGGGCTGGACGACCTGGATATTGTCCTGACCAACTGGAATGCCGGAACGCCGCCGAGCGGCTTGTCGAACATCCCGGAGCCTTCCAGTGTATTTGCGATAGCCCTAGCGGCCCCCATGCTGTTGAGACGTTCTCGTGCATTAGCGCATAGAGCGTGATAACCACCCGTGGATCGTGATGATCCAGCGGCGGAACATAATGAAAGACGTAACATGACCTTACTCAGGCCCAGGTTGTCGGTTGTTGCAGTGCTGAGTTGTCTTGTCACGATCGGTTTTGCAGATGTTTTGCGGGCGCAGGTACCCGATCTGCCCGGGTGGGACCTGGTCATGAACGACGAGTTCGACGGCACGTCCTTGAACACTTCTCTCTGGACGGCGCTGGACCGCAGAGACAGCTTCAACAACGAACTGCAGTATTACCACCCCAACCAGGTCGCCGTCACGGGCGGGAACCTGGAGCTGACAGCGATCGATGTGCCACGGCAAGGCAAGGCGTATCAGTCCGGTTTGATCACGTCGAACGCGTTGTACGGCCCCGGCCGGTTCGAGGCACGGATCTGGTTGCCGACGTCGCAGGGCATGTGGCCGGCGTTTTGGCTCAATGCCAACAACACCCAGTGGCCCACGGCCGGCGAAATCGACATCATGGAGAACCGCGGCAGCCAGCCGCTACTCACCAGCAGTGCCTACCACTGGCAGACCGACCCGAACCAGCCTTGCTGCGGCGGGCACCAGTATGTCTACGACGAGTACACCGCCACCGAGAACGGCCAGCCCGTCAACTTCCACGCCGGCTTCCACACGTATGCCATGGAATGGGAGGAGACGCAGCTGCGTTTCTATGTCGATGGCAACCTGCACTACACGGTTAACGAGAACGCGAGCCGGCCGATCTTCGAGACACCGAAGAATATCATCCTGAACGTGGCGGTCGGCGGCACGTTCGGCGGAGACCCTGATGGCACCACCATCTGGCCTCAAACGATGCAGGTGGACTACGTCCGCTACTGGCAAGCCAGCGGCGGCCCCGACCCGGACCCGGTACCGACCGAACTATCTAATCCGAGTTTCGAGGATAGCGGCGGCTCACTCGATGCCTGGACCACCTACGGGAACAGCATCGGCAACGTCAGCGCCCAGTCCGAGGTCTCGCTCGATGGCCACGCTCTGAAGATGTACGGCCAATTCAATAGCCCCGGAAACTTCTCCGGGGCGTATCAGGGTATCGCGGTGGAAGCCGGCGACAGTGTCACCGCCGACGCGAGCGCGTATATCCGCAGCCAGGACACGCTGTTCGGCAAGAGCAATGAAGTCTTCATGAAGTTGAACTACTTCAGCGAGTTCGGTGCGGCGCTCGGTTCGGCCGAGGACCTGGGTGGCACCTCGATCATGATCGCCGACGGCAGCACCGTTGAGGACACCTGGCTGGCGCATCAGCTCACCGACATAGCCCCCGTCGGGGCCGAGGAGGTCCGGCTGTTCTTCGAGTTCCATCAACCCGGCAACGACAACGGCGCGATCCATATCGACGCGGTTTCGCTGGACGTTTCGACGATCACGCTGCTTGGCGACATCAATGGGGACGGGTTTGTCGGCCTGCTGGACCTGGACCTGATCCTGGGCACGTGGAACGCGACCATCACCCCCGGCGCGGCAGTCGACTTGGACGGCGACGGCTTCGTCGGGCTCGGTGATCTGGACATCGTGCTAAACAACTGGAACAGCGGTACATCACCTCCGGGGAGCGCCCAGATACCGGAGCCCGCGACGCTGACGCTGCTTGGAGCGAGCGGTGTGTTATGGCTTAAACGGCGGGCATGAATCGCCGACACACGTGAATAGATCCGGTGGTGACTGGTCTTCGGCCGGTCAGACTGCATGGGCGGAAACATGTCGTCAAAGGGATCTGAGTCATGTCTACAAAACGTCACGGTTTTACTCTGATTGAACTGCTGGTGGTGATTTCCATCATAGCCCTTCTCGTCGGCATCCTGCTGCCCTCGCTCAGTGCGGCTCGCAAATCGGCCCAGAGCATGAAGTGCCTGTCAGGCCTGCGGCAGATCGGGCTGGCGATGTGGTCGTACAGCTATGAGAATAAAGATGTCCTGCCACCCTGCTACACACCCGGACACGACGACGAATATCTGGGATTCACGAAGGCAACGGACTGGGGGGTGGTAGTAAATGCCTACATGGCCGACACCGGGCAAGCCAACTATGACGCAGACGGTCACGAAAACAATTCCGAGGTGCTTCTGTGTCCCTCGGGTGAGAAAGAAGGGGGCCGGCTGCACTACAGCGCAAACCGGCTGTTGTTCCCTCTAGATGATTTTAAAAAGTCGGACGCCGGATTCCTCCCACTGTACAACACAAACAGTGCCATCCGCACGACTGAAGTGATTATGATTGGCGACGGGCTGCAGCGGATTGATACCAGCATAGGGTGGGATGCATATGCTGGGCTGGACTGGACCGATCGCAGGCGGGTAGTCGACAGAGACGATTATTACGAAGCCGACTATGCCCGTAATGACGAACCGGTGTTCCAGTATGTGAACGTGCCCGGGGACGGTGGTGAGTTTGCGTACCGCCATAGCGGCGGCGAGGGGTCGGTTAACACCGTTTATGTTGACGGGCACGCCGGGAACATTAAGAATGGTGAGGTGCTGGTGCGTAACGTCCGTGCCGACCGGCCGCCGGGATTGGAATAGACACGTCTCGCTAACGACAGGATCAGACAATTCATGCATCACATCCTCCCACCGCTGGGCATGGCCTTGATTGGTTTGGCATGCATCGCCGTCATGGTCACGGGTTGTCAACAGGCGACGTCCGCTGACAAAGAGGCGGGCTGGACGCTTACCTTCAGCGACGAGTTCGACGGCGACGCGGTCGATACCGAGAAGTGGGAGGTGTTGACACGCAAGGACAGCCACAACGATGAGAAGCAGTATTACCTGCCCGAGATGGCGTCGGTCGTGGACGGGGTGCTGCGTATCACGTCCACCGACGAGCCTTTCGACGGCAAGGCGTACCGCTCGGCGCGGCTGGAGAGCTGGTTTACCCAGAAGTACGGCCGGTTCGAGGCCCGGGCTAAGGTGCCGACATCCAAGGGCATCTGGCCCGCGTTCTGGCTGCTGCCGCGCACGGGCAATTGGCCGCACGACGGCGAGATCGACATCATGGAGCACCACGGCTCCAACCCGACGATGGTCAACGCCGCGATCCACTTCGCCAACGAAAACGGCAGGCACGACCACGTCTACCGGGAATACCGCGCAAAAGACGACGACGGCAACAGCGTGAGCTTCCCCGACGGCTTCCACGTCTACGCCGTCAAGTGGAGCCCACACGAGATCATGTTCTATGTAGACGGCAACGAGTACTACCGCGTCGACCGTGAGCAGGTCCCCATCTCAGATGTCCCCATGGCGGTGGTGATCAATACCGCGGTCGGCGGGATTTTCGACGGCGACCCGGACGAGACCACCGTCTTCCCCCAGACCTTCGACATCGATTACGTGCGGGTGTACCAGTACGACGGCGACTACCCCCCGATCCCCAAGCCGGCGACTAAGCCCGCGCTTGTCAACGGTGACTTCCGACAAGGCGGCTTGGGTTGGAGGCTCTACAGCAACGCCGCGGTCCATTCACACAACCTCGAAGAGAAGCACCAGAGCATCGCCTATGACGGCGAGGGCGACGGGGCGCTCAAGCTGTACGGCCGGTTCGGCGGCTCACACATCACCGAAGCCACGCAGGAACATATCCTCGCCGAACCGGGCAAGACGTACACGGTCCGTGCAAAGGCGCGGATGAACGCCGACGACTCGCTAGCCGAGACACAGAACCGCCTGGAGATGATCCTGCGTTTCATGGATGCCGACGGCGAGCCGATCGAGTACGCCGAGGTACGTAAGATCATCGTGGATGCCGACACCCCGACCGACGCCTGGCATGAACACGAGCTGAGTCTGACGGCCCCGGCGGATGCGGAGACGTTGGCGGTGAGATTCGTGTTTTATCAGCACGAAAGGGAATCGGGTGCCGCCTGGATCGACCAGGTCAGCCTGGAGGCGAGTGAGTAACGCAAGATCAATCGTCTTGCATGACCTTCTCCGGCGTGGGCTTCCGAAAGTGAGTTATCAATATTTCGGAGCGCTCACAAGAAGCGCTCAACTAGATAGGATCGCTTCGATCGCGCTGATTTCCTGATCTGACAGTTCGGGATTATTCAAAGCGGCGATGCAGTCTTCGACCTGACTCATCTTGCTTGCGCCGATCAACGCGCTGGTGACAGTGTGTCTGCGCAACACCCAACTCAGCGCGAGCTGCGCGAGGCTTTGGCCGCGCTGGTGTGCGATGTCGTTGAGTGCACGGACTTTTTCCAGCTTCTCGTCGGTGATCGAATCCTGTTGCAAGAAACCGTGTTCCTTGGCGGCGCGGGAATCAGTGGGGACACCCTGCAGGTATTTGTTGGTGAGCAGCCCCTGCGCGAGCGGGCAGAAGACGATGCAGCCGACGCCTTCGTCGTCGAGCGTGTCGAGCAGGCCGTCTTCGATCCAGCGGTCGAACATGCTGTAGGAAGGCTGGTGGATCAGGCACGGCGTGCCGAGCTTGCGCAGTTCTTCGGTTGCGCGTCGGGTCAGGTCGGGCGGGTAGCTGGAGATGCCGGCGTAGAGCGCCTTGCCGGAGCGGACGATCTGGTCGAGCGCGCCCATCGACTCTTCGATCGGCGTGTCGGGGTCCGGCCGATGGTGGTAAAAGATGTCGACGTAGTCCAGGCCCATGCGCTTCAGGCTCTGGTCGCAGCTGGCGATGAGGTACTTGCGTGAGCCCAGGTCGCCGTAGGGCCCGGGCCACATGAGGTAGCCGGCCTTGGAGGAGATGACCATCTCGTCGCGGTAGCGGCCGAGGCCTTCCTTGAGGATCTTGCCGAAGTTGGCTTCGGCGCTGCCCGGCGGCGGGCCGTAGTTGTTGGCCAGATCGAAGTGGGTGATCCCCAGGTCGAACGCGCCGTGGATCATGGCCCGGGCCTCGTCGTAAGGATCAACGTCTCCGAAGTTGTGCCAGAGCCCCAGCGAAATGGCGGGCAGCATCAGGCCGCTGTGGCCGCAGCGGCGGTAAGTCATCGTGTCGTAACGGTTGTCGGCGGGTTGGTGCATGGCGTGTAGGGTGTAGGGATTAGGGTGTGGGGTGTAGGGTTGGGGATCAGGGATCGGGGATCGGGGATCGGGGATCGGGGATCGGGGATCGGGGATCGGGGATCGGGGGATTGTATTTCCTGCTTTCCAAATTTCCTGTTTTTCAGCTTTTCCCCTACTCATCATAAACCAACACGGGGGCGTCAGATAGTGCTTGATCGGGGCTTGGGCGGGGGTAAAATTGGGTATGTGATGAAGCGGGCGGTGATCTCTTAGACGCCGCCGGCCCGATGCTTGTCGTAATTGTTGCTGTCCACCCATCCGGCTCCGGATGTGTCTGTCGTTAGCGCTATGCACCTTCGTAAATCATCCACATCAAGCCCCCGGTGCCCCCGGAAAACCCGGCACCCCAAGAGCCGCACGAGTTCCCGACGCACCCGCCCCACTGCGCGGGGCCGTCACGGCTTCACGCTGATCGAACTGCTCGTCGTCATCGGCATCATCGCCCTGCTCGTCGGCATTCTGTTGCCTGCGCTAGCCAGTGCGCAGAGTACAGCAAGACGGATCAAATGTGCTGCCAACATCCAACAGCAAATGGTGGCTTGGAGTGCTTACTGGGTGGATCATGAGGAGCGATTTCCATATGGATTCGTTGGATTCGGAAACTTTGCCTTCGATGCCGGCTACGGTGGCGTAGACCCAATCAATCCACAGAGTAACCGACCGCTTCGGCCCTACATGTACCAAGCTGAAAGCTTTCATTGCCCGGATGATGATGGCGTAGAACAACCAAGAATCCCCAATTCAAGAATATCACAGCAACCGCTTTGGGATTACGAGCAAGGAGGACAATATGGATTGGCACGATATAAGCAAGCCAATAGTTACCGAATGAATCGTTGGCTAGCTCAACTATACCCGAGGAACCCTCCTGAACTCAGAGCCAAGTATCTCAAGCCTTACGGTGTCACATTGGCCGACGTGGAAGTCGACCCTTCTGAATTGCTTCTTCTCGGGGACTCGACTTGGTTCTACTCCACACACGGCGATCACTTTGGCAATATCAACAGTATTGTTGACTGGCACAGCCCAGATCTATACGCAAACATCCTCTATCTCGATGGTCACGTCAGTTACGTGGAAGTCATCTCGCCACTAAAGTATTCGGAAGAGCAGTTGGAAAACATGGAACAGAACTTCAAGCACTGGCCATACACCACGTTCCCCAAAGATGATGAAGAGGTTGAGTAGACCTATAAATCAACCTTAGCATCGGCTAATAAGCCTTCGGTGCAGTAGTAGTGAGCTACCAAGCAAAAACGCACCGGTTGCTGGTTCGGGGACAACTTCGAGAATTGGCGGTGTGCCGGCGTTCCAGTTGCCGAGGACGATGTCGAGGTCATCCAGACCGACAAAGCCCTCGCCCGTTAAATCACCATTGTTCCAGCCTTCGATGGATTGATTCCAATTGCCCAGAATGATGTCCATATCCTCGAGGCCCACAAAGCCATTAAGATTCACATCACCGGGCAATGGACCACAAGATGCGCAAGCCCCCGTACCATTCGGCGGGCCGCCGGTCGATGAACCTGCGGGGGTATAATCATACCTGACAACCACCGTGCCGATATGCCCCCCGTCCAAGGTAGTCTGCCATAGGTCTGCGTCATCAATACCAACGAATCCATCAAAATTTTCATCTACACCAAAATCAATCCGAATCTCATACTCAACATTATAATCTACAAATCCAGTGCCTATAAATGGCGATATTCCCACTGGTCCATCAAAACCAAATAATACATTCAGAAATTCAAAACCATTGTCTGGGCTGGCGCTATCACCATCTACATGGTTGTAGCCAGGCCCATCGAACAACGTTTCAATCCAGAATGAATTGCGCGTTAGGAAGTTGTAGTTCTGAAGTGATGGCCCAGATACACCTGCCGTGTATAAGGCTGACCCATCAACCTCGAGTATGACATCGTTGAGCGTTCCCCATTGTGGGTTGAACTGAGGTATCATTAATGTCTCAATACCACCTCCATCGATCGGCGGAGGATCCGATCCGGGCAAAGGCGGTAACGAATACCAAACTGCCCAAGGTGTCGGATTCTCAGAATAATTGACCGCATCTGTTAGCGTCCAAGATTCGCCAAATATGAGCGTTTCTGCTCTGGCGAACGACGACGGCCACAGGGCAATCGCAAGCAGAGCAAAACAAGCGATCCAACCCATGGTGGTCCGAGTGCGGTACATAGTCATGTTGTGTCCCCTGAATAAAAGTGATAAGTGGTTCCCGGTCAACGCCAGCAATTTACTCGCCGAACGGATAAACAGTCAATACTAAACCACGATCATGTGGAAAAGTTTGTCAGATTCTGTGACTATATGTGAAACGGGTTAATCCAGCACCTGTTCAATCGCCGTCTACTCATCAGCGACTTGTTGGATGATGATGCGTAGGCGTAGCGGCTGGTCGGGGGGGGACTGCAGGAGGGGTGTGGGGGTTGTGTCCGTGATGGCCGGGTCGGTTGAGCGGGCGGCTCTGGGGGTGGGGCGCGTCATGATCTCATCGAGCAGATTGGACCAGTTGTATTGGGGCTCTTCCGTTGACTCGTCGTTGCCGGGCTTGTCGTCCGGCCGGTGTTTGGGTGGGCGGCCGTCGGGCTGGTCGGCGTTGCCGTTCATGCCGCGTGCGATACTGACGCCGGGGGTGCCGGCGGGCCAGTGGCTTTTCGTATCGACGTGACGGTTTGCCAGGGCCTTGGGCGCATCGGCCGACTCGGCTTCGGCGACGCGGACCGTGTCACCGTCGGGCTCGTCGCCGATCGGGGTGTCAATCGGCATCACCGCGACCAGTTGGGCATGCTGGCTGGGGTTGGTGTTGAGATGGTCGATCAGGACGGGGAGTTGGTCGGGCTTGATCTCGATGACCAGTTGTGATTGGCCGGGGATTCTGGGCGCGGCGTTTTCGTGTGTAAGGTTGGTGGTGGTAGCATCCAGCTTCCGGAGGCCTGTGTTTCCGGGGGCGGTGTCTAACTTCCGGGGGCCGGGGGCGGGGCTTCCGGGGTAGCGTGTGACGACGGCACCGTTGGCCAGGGCCCAGTTGCGGATCTCACGTCTTGCGATCCGGGGGCTGGCGGCGTTGACGAGCAGTTGTGTGTGCTGTTCGATCGCCGGGATAGCCTCGTCGTTGCCATAGCCGGTGAACGGGTCGCGTTTGGCCTCGGCGGGCTTCACGGGGACGGCTTCGTCACGCATGGCCCGGGCAAGCAGGGCGCCGGATGTACCGTCGACCGCACCGGGCTGCTTCATCACGCGTATGTCGGCTGGGTCGCCTTCCGAGTCGGTCGTGTCGATGGCGGCGACTTCAACTTCGGGCCCGCCGTGGCTGAATGCGTCTGCCGGGTCATCGGGCGTAAGCGTGTCGGCGGCGTCGGCCTCGGCCAAGACGTTCGCGGATTCCATCTCCCCGGTGCCGGCCAGTGTGACGTCCTCTGCTGATCGGCCTGCCGGGTCGGCTTCGGTGGGGGCTATGTCCGCGTCTTCAACACGGGCCATTTCCATCACCGATTCGTGTGCGGCGGCGTCTTCATCGAGCGAGTCGGTGGACGCCTCGGCAAGCGCGCTGCGCGTCGGGTCATGCTCGGGCTGCAGCTCGTCGTAGACCGCGTCTTCGTCGGCTAGCGCGAGATCACTGTCGGTGTAATCCGGCGCGGGGGCGAGGTTCTTGGTCAGCGACGATGAGTGGTTGACCAGGCCGAAGGGCAGGAGCGTGGGCACGACCAGCGCGGCGCTGATCAATACAACCGCGGCCACGGCGGCGTAGGACAGGGCGCGGCGGAGCTTGTATCGGCTGGCCGGCGCGATCAGTGGCAACGGCTCGGGCGTTTCGGGGTTGCCCAGCAGTTGATCGCGTTCGTGGGTCTGGATCGCCTGATCCACCAGGCCGACGGGCGCGGCGATCTGGCTTAGGCTGCGCAGACGTTCGCGGTCGAGCTTGAGCTGGGCGACCAGGCTGCGCAGCTCGTGGTCTTTCTCGAGCGTGGCTTCGAAAGACGCACGTTGGGCGTCGTCGAGTTCGCCTTCGACGTAGCCAAGGATCAGGTCCTGGTTGAAGCGGTCACTCATGCGCCACCTCCCCCCCCCCGGAAGTTGGGCTTTCTGAAGTCTGTACCGTCGCCTGCCCGCCATTGCCCGGCACGCTGCACAGGCGGTCGACCTCCTGACGCAGGGCCAGCCTCGCCCGGAACAGCCGGCTCTTGACGGTGCCCAGGGGCAGGTCCAGGGCCTGGCTGATGTCGGCGTAGTTCTGCTGCTCGATGTCCCGCAGGACCAGCACGGCCCGGAAGTCGTCGTCGAGGTTGGCCATGGCTAGTTGCAGCTTTTCAAGCATCTCACTGTCTTGGACGCGTTGGTCGGGCGTGGGTTCACTGGGATCGGCCAGCTGCTGGCGGAGGGTGGCGGCCTGGTCGTCGCTCTGGCCGGCCTGGGCAGGCTGGTCAAGGCTGACGGTACGTCTTAGACGGCGTTTACGCAGGTGTGAGATGGACTGGTTCATGGCGATACGGGTCATCCACGTCGCCAGGCCGGACTCCCCGCGGAACCGGCCGATGCCCTGGATGATCTTCAGGAGCACGTCCTGGCAGACCTCAGCGGCGTCGTCGGGGTGGCTGACCATGCGGTAGCAGACGCTGTAGAGCCGGTCCTGGTAGGCGAGGAGCAGCTCCCCGATCGCCTGCTGATCGCCCCGCCGGGCCTTGGCAAGCAGCGCTTGTTCAGCCGGGTGGGTCATGCGGAGCGGGTCCAGAAAGAGGGATGAAAACCGGGCCAATCACCGGCCGGTATACCCATGATACGGGCTACATGGCGAGGGGGTTTGGCCTGGGTGTGCCCGGCTTGAAACATGCGTGTAATATGGCTGTTTCGTACACTCAGGTCAACACACCAGGGTGTGCTCGGACGCTGCCAAGGCCTCGGCAAAACCACTATTTACGTAACCCCCGGATCAACTCCATGGACGCCGATCAACGCTATGTCTCCCCGCTCGCCAGCCGAAACGCCTCGCCGCAAATGCAGGCGGTCTGGTCGCCGAGGTTCCGGTTCAGCACCTGGCGTCGGCTTTGGCTTGCCTTAGCGGAGGCGGAGCGGGAGCTTGGGCTGGATATCAGCGAAGCGCAGGTCGAGGAGTTGCGGGCTCATATTGAAGACATCGATTACGACAAGGCGGCCGAGTACGAGAAGAAGCTGCGGCACGACGTGATGGCCCATGTACACACGCTGGGCGACGTCGCCCCGACGGCCCGGCCGATCATCCATTTGGGCGCGACCAGCCAGTTCGTCAACTGCAATACCGAGCTGATCCAGATGCGCGATGCGCTGCAGATCGTGGCCCGGAAGCTGGCGGTGGCGATCGACCGGCTGGGCAAGTTCGCGGACCAGCACAAGCACGTCCCGACGCTGGGCTTCACCCACTTCCAGCCGGCCCAGCCCACGACCGTCGGCAAACGCGCCGCCGGATGGGCGCAGGACCTGGCGCTGGCGCTGGAAGAAGTCGAGTACCGGATCGCGTCGCTGCGCTTCCGTGGCGTGAAGGGAACGACCGGGACACAGGCGTCGTTCCTCGCGCTCTTTGGTGGCGACACACCCGAGGCGCATGACAAGGTCGAGAAGCTCGACCAACGCGTCACCGAGAAGATGGGCTGGCCCCCGGAGCGGCGTTTCTGCGTGACCGGCCAGACGTATCCGAGACTGGTAGACGGGCTGGTCGTGTCGAGCCTCGCGGCCGTTGCCAGCGCGGCACAGAAGTTTGCGACCGACGTCAGGCTGCTCGCCAACCGCAAGGAGATCGAGGAGCCGTTCGAGAAGAGCCAGATCGGCTCGTCGGCGATGGCGTACAAGCGCAACCCGATGCGTAGCGAGCGCATCTGCGGCTTGTCGCGGTTCGTCATCGGTCTGACGCAGACGCCGTTCGTCACGGCCGGGGAGCAGTGGCTTGAGCGCACGCTCGATGACTCGAGCGCGCGTAGGCTCACGCTGCCCGAGCCCTTCCTCGCGATCGACGGCGTGCTGGACTTACTTGTCAACGTCACAAGTGGCATGGTCGTCTATGAGAAGACGATCGCTGCGAACCTGAACGCCGAACTGCCCTTCATGGCGACGGAGAACATCCTGATGGCGGCCGTGCAAGCCGGTGGGGATCGGCAAGAGCTTCACGAAGTGATCCGCACACACAGCCAGGCCGCCGCGCAGCGCGTCAAGGCCGAGGGTGCGGCGAACGACCTGCTCGACCGGTTGAAGGATGAGCCTGCGTTTAAGGATGTGGATCTGGCCGCAGCACTCGAGCCGTCACAATTCGTCGGCCGGGCTCCACATCAGGTGGACAGCTTCATCGCCGAGGTCGTCGAGCCGATCCGCAAGCGCTATGCGGAGGCGCTGAGTTATGAAGCGTCGTTGAATGTGTGACTGAGCCGCGTCGCTCCCGACGAGGACCGCCGTGAGGGCACGGCGGCTCGGACGATATTCGTCATACCCGTGAAGACTTCACGTCGCTGCGTCCCGCGGCGGTGATGTCGAGCATGCGCTGCAGCGCCACGGTCGCCCACTTGCGGGCTTCGGGGTGGACCTTGATCGGGTTGATCACCTTGTCTTCCGCGAGGTTGTCCAGCACCCAGAGCAGGTGCGGCATGTCGATGCGGTACATCGTCGTGCAAAGGCACTGGCACTCGGACAGCATGCGGACGTGGACGTCGCGCTCCTTGGCTTTCTTCGCCAGGCGGTTGACCAGGTGGACCTCGGTGCCCACGGCCCAGTAAGTCCCGGGCTCGGCCTGTTCGATCGCCTGGATGATGCGCTCGGTCGAACCGGTGGAGTCGGCCTTCTGACAGACCTCGTACCGGCACTCGGGGTGGACGATCACGTGGACGTCCGGCCTTTCGGCGCGGGCCTGATCAACATGCTCGGGGCGGAAGAGCATGTGCACGGAGCAGTGCCCCTTCCAGAGGATATAGGTCGCATCAAGGAGGGTTTGCTCTTCGTTGCCGCCGAGGAACTCGGGGTCTCGCGGGTCCCAGACGCAGCAGGCTGTCGTGACGTCGGCGCCCATCTGGGCCGCGGTGTTTCGTCCGAGGTGCTGATCGGGGAGGAACAGGATCTTGATCTGCTCGCCATCCTGCAGCGGTGTGTCACCGCCGGCCAGCGCCCACTCATAGACGTGGTCGCAGTTGCTGGACGTGCAGACCGCCCCGCCGTGCTCGCCGCAGAAGGCCTTGATCGCGGCGGTGGAGTTCATGTAGCAGATCGGGATGATGCGGACCTTCTTGTCGTGACGGGCATAGAGGTCTTCGAGTTGTTCCCAGGCGTCGACGGTCTGCTCGTAGTCGGCCATGTCGGCCATGGAGCAGCCGGCGCCGAGGTCCGGGAGGATGACCTGGACGTCTTCATCGGTCAGGATGTCGGCGGTCTCGGCCATGAAGTGGACGCCGGCGAAGATGACGAACTTCGCGCCGGTCTTCTTGACGCTCTCGGCGGCGAGCTGGCTGAGCTTGAAGCTGTCGCCGGTGAAGTCGGCGAAGCGGATCACGTCATCCTGCTGGTAATGGTGGCCGAGGATGACCAGGTCGCTGTGCATCTCGGCGCGGCGCGCTGCGATCGCCTGGGCGAGTTGGTCGTCGGTCATCTCGCTATAGGCATCGGGGATCGGCGGCTGCCAGAGCATGGTGGTTTCCTTTGGGGCACTTAATGTTCTAATAGGGAATTATAGGCGGATTTGAGGGTTGGGGTGTTGCGGAGGATGGCAAGGTGACAGGGTGACAAGGTGACGGGGTGTAGTTGTCACCCGGTCACCTTGTCACCCTGTCTCCCAGTCTCCACCGTCAGCCTGTCCCGCTGAGCCGGCGGACGGTGTGGTCGAAGCCCTTGACCATGGACCCGAGCATCGCCCAGACGAAGCCTGCGTAGACCGCGGTGCAGATCAGCGACGCGACCACCAAAGACACGCGACCGGCGATAGGCTCCTCGATGAAGCCGGCGATGGTTTCCCAGGGATTGACGATCATCAACAGATTCGTCGCGGGGCTCAGGCTGTTCACGACGGGCCCGACAAACGCGATGTTGCTTGCCGCGCTTAGGCCGCAGAGCCCCATGACCAGCGATGCGCCACCGATGATCGCGACCGACGGCACGACCGCACCCAGCACGCCCTTGGCGCGGATCGAAAAATACATCCCGATCATCACACACACCGCGATGAACGGCACGAGCATCAACGCAAACAGCACCGACGCCTCGGGCAGCATCAGCATCGGGTGACGCACGGCTGTCGAACCCGAGTAGGTCACCGTCGCGACGCGCACGGTCGCCTGCTCCCAGCCCATCGACTTGCCGATCAGGGCGTAGATACTGACGATCAACACCGTCAGGATCGGCGCAGCCAGCAGCAGCGACAAGAAGCTGACCAGCCCGCGCAGCTTGCCCCAGATGTATTGGCGCGGCGTGGTCGGGGTGGTGAGCAGCAGGTCGAGCGTGCCGTCCTCGCGCTCCCGGCTGACACACCCGGCGCTCATGTACAGCGCGACCAGCGTGATGATCGCCACTTCGATCAGCAGCACGGAGAAGAGCGCCTGCTGGAACACCTCGGCCGAGCTCGCGCCCGGGAGCTTGGGGAGCATGTCGATGTGGTGCAGGAAGATCAGCGTGACGCCCAGCAACAGGCCGATGACGGTGAACCCGGCGCGGGCAAAGAAAGCTGCGACCCCCCTACCGCGTGTGGCGGCTTCGCGCCAGGCGATCGGGTTGACCCAGACCTCTCGCGCCGGCCGACGACGCTCGCCGCCAGTCTCGACCGGCAGGCGCAGCTGTTCCTTGAGCCAACGGATGAAGATCCATTCGCCCTGCCCGATGCGTCTGAGGAAAATGGCACAGAACACGATCTGTATGAGGCTGACGACGCCGCAGATCGTCACGAAGGCGGCGAACGGTTTGCCGAGATAGAAGCGCACCCAACCGGCGGCGTCGGCGAGCGTTTCCGGGGCAGGCGGGCGGTAGTTCGCGCTGTTCAGCGAGGCTTCCAGGACCAGCAGCGGGTGCAGCCCGGTGAGCCAGGTGGTTGTTTTGGGAGGGCCCAGCCGGCGGAGCAGGCCGACGTCCACAAGATACGCCCCGATCAGGTACGCGGCGATCACGATGACGAAGGTGAATACCGCTTTGCGCCCCCCCGCCCGGAAGACAGACATCGACACCGCGACCGTCCCGACGACCATTGCTGTGAATGCCGCCACGGAGAAACTGACGACGACCGACCACGCCGGCACGCCGCCGAAGATCAGCAGCACCGCGTACAACGGCAAGCCACCGAGCAATAGCGCGAGGATGAAAAACAGACGGCCGAACAACGAGCCCAGCACGATCTGCAGGTTCGATAGCGGAGTGGTCAGCAGGATGTTGTAGGTCTGGCCGGCCCGTTCCTGCCCGATCGCGCCTGCCATGAATAGCGGCGACAACAGACACACCAGCACGACCTGCCCGTAGCTGATGATCGCGAAGACCCACGTCCCGCTCTTGGCAAGGTCCGTCAGGCTCATCTCCCCGCCCATGCCGCTGCCCGGCCGCAATAGCCCGATCAGCATCAGCAGCACCAGCGCCCCGAGATAGCCCATGCGCACCCACAGGTGCTGGGCTCGTTGCGAGCCGCCCTGAACGATCCGGACCACCATCGGGTTCCCCGGGATCAGATGCCATAGCCACTGGTACACCGCACGCATGTCTACATCATACCACCAGCCCGAGATCGAAGCCCGGGATTCTGGTATGCCCGCGTGCTAACCCCACGCTTCCGCGTGGGGCTGGGGGTGAGGGGTTCTGACGGGTGATCTCAGACGGCGGCGCATGTGCCCCTGTCCCCGATCCGCGTTATCCTAGGGGTCTGTGTTTATCCTCAAAGCGAATAATCTGTTTAAAAGCTACAGCGGCCGGACCGTGGTCAACGATGTGTCCTACCACGTCTCGGAGGGCGAGATCGTGGGTTTACTCGGCCGAAACGGCGCGGGCAAGACCACCAGCTTCCGCATGACCATCGGCATGATCAGCCCCGACAAGGGCGAGGTGATCTTCAACGGCCAGGACGTCTCAAAGCTCCCGATGTATCAGCGGGCCCAACGCGGGCTGGGCTACCTCTCCCAGGAGCCGAGCATCTTCCAGCGGCTCACCGTCGAACAGAACCTGATGGCCATCCTCGAGACGCGCCGGCTGAGCAAGGCCGATCGCAAGAAGCGGGCCGAGGAATTGATGGCCCAGTTCGACCTGACCAAGATCCGCCGGCAACACGCACGCCTCTGCTCCGGCGGTGAGAAACGCAAGCTCGAAATCGCCCGCGCCCTGATTACCGACCCGACGCTGGTCCTACTGGACGAGCCGTTCTCCGGCGTGGACCCGGTCGCTGTGGAGGAGCTACAAGTCGAAATCCGCCGGCTGCGAGAAGCGGGCATCTCCGTGCTGGTCACCGATCACAATGTTCAGCGCACGCTCGAGATCGTCGACCGGGCGTATGTCATCTTCGAGGGCAAGGTCTTCGCGGAGGGTACGCCGAAGGACCTGATCAACAACGAGCAGGTCCGCAAGCTCTACCTCGGCTCGATGTTCAAGGGTGATGAGTTTGATAACTAGGGTCTGGGGTCTAGGGACTAGGGACTGGCAAGCATCTGAATTGGTTGTCAGCGACGGAAATAGCTTTTAAGTACTAACTATCCAATGGCCACTAAATTCCACAAACTGCCCATGATGTGGCAATTAGCTGTGCTGATATCACTAACCGAGATCACCATCTGTTCCATATTCGTTGTTATTGCTTTGATCAAGACCGAGTTCACCATCTTACCTGGAGCATTATTGCGTCTTGTTATCATGGCGACTGTCTGTTTCTATCTGCTGCGTGCAAATCGTGCCGCCGCTAGTGCAGGGCTTGGAATGTCGGTTTTAACCCTGATGGTGATACTGCCAGTATGGATGATCAATTGCAACCAGAAAGGTCTCAATATTGCCACTGGTGTGCTTCTGCCAATTCTAGTATTGATCTATGTCGGCATTGCTGTGGTGTATACCAGGTGTGCCATGGACGGAACAAGACTACGTAGAATTTAAGTAATGACCTCGAAACGATCACCTCGATTACGTAAGCAGACCCACACTGAGCCCGCGCCAGACAAGGGGGTGCGTCTGCACAAGGCGATGGCGGAGGCCGGGGTTGCGTCGCGGCGTGAGTGTGAAAGCCTGATCGAGCAGGGACGGGTGAAGGTCAACGGCGAGGTCGTGAAGAAGCTGCCGTCATGGGTCGATCCCGAAACGGACAAGATCAGCGTCGACGGTGAGCCGGTGCGACGGAAGCGCCAGTCGAAGCGCGCCGATGCCAAGACGTACATCATGGTCAACAAGCCCAAGCGGGTGATCAGCACGAACGACGACCCCGAGGGGCGCAAGCGTGTGATCGACCTGGTTGATTTGCCGGTCGCGGCGCGGCTGTACCCGGTCGGCCGACTGGATTCAGATTCCACCGGGCTGATCCTCCTGACCAACGACGGCGACCTGACGCACCGGCTGACTCACCCCAGCTTTGAAGTAACCAAGTGCTACCACGTCACGGTGCAGGGCCGGCTGACCAATGAAGACGCCGAGAAGTTGCGTAAGGGCATGCTGCTGGCGCACAAGGGCAAGCCCGGCGGCGAGGGGGCGAACGTGCGCATGGCGGCGGCGGCCCAGGTCAAGATCCTCGGCCACGAAACCGACCGCACGCGCGGCGACCGCACGAAACTCAGCATCACCCTCAAGGAAGGCCAGAACCGCGAGGTCCGCCGGATCCTCGCGCGGCTGGGGCACAAGGTCCGTTCGCTGCACCGTATCGCGATCGGGAAGCTCAAGCTCAAGGGCGTGGCCGTCGGGGAGTGGCGGATGCTGAGCAAGACCGAAGTGCATATGCTTTATAAGGCGGCGGGCATGAAGCCCGGCAACAGGTAGCGAGGCCGCATCATGTCGATCGATGCCATCCGAGAAAATTACGACTACCCCCCACTCACCGAGCGTGAGGTGCATGCCGACCCGATCGAGCAGTTCCGCCTCTGGTTCGACGAGGCGTGGCGCTCCGATGCGCGTCAGCCCAACGCGATGACGCTCGCAACCTGTAGCAAAGAGGGCATCCCCTCGGCCAGGGTCGTGCTGCTCAAGGGCTTCGATCGTGAAGGCTTCGTCTTCTACACCAACTACCAGAGCGCCAAGGCCGACGACCTGGACGCCAACCCGAACGCTTCATTGGTGTTCTACTGGACGCAGCTGGCGCGCACCGTGCGGATCAACGGCACGGTCAGCAAGGTCAGCCGGGAGGACACCGACGCCTACTTCATGTCCCGGCCGCGCGACAGCCAGCTGGGGGCGTGGGCGTCTGACCAGAGCCAGGTGATTGATAGCCGTGAGGCGCTGTACGAGCGGTTCGAGCATTACAAGGCCAAGTTCCAAGGCCGGGACATCCCCACGCCGCCGTGCTGGGGCGGTTACGTTGTCAGGCCGACGGCGATCGAGTTTTGGCAGGGCCAGGCGAACCGGCTGCACGACCGGCTGCGCTACCAACTCAAAGACGACGGCCGGACCTGGACGCTTGAGCGCCAGGCTCCCTGATTGATTCAGATTTGGTACTTGCAACCGGCTACACATCCATCGACAATCGAGCGTAAGTAAACCAACCGATCGGAAAGGGTGCGCGTCATGTCATTACTTATAAAGAACGGCAGAATCATCACCGCGACCGACGATTACGTCGCCGACATCTATTGCGAAGATGAAACGATCACCCGGATCGGCCCGGACCTCGACGCGCCCGCCGACGCGGAGGTGATCGACGCGACCGGCAAGTACGTCTTCCCGGGGTTCATCGATCCGCACGTCCACATCTACCTGCCCTTCATGGGGACCTACTCCAAAGACGACCACGCCACGGGCAGCCGGGCGGCGTTGATCGGGGGGACCACGACGTACATCGAAATGTGTTGCCCGGCCCGCACGGAGGAGCCCCTCGAAGCGTTCGAGCTCTGGAACTCCAAGGCCGCCAAGAACTCGGCCTGCGACTACACGTTCCACATGGGCGTCACCCGCTACGACGACTCGGCCGAGAAACAGCTGCGCGAACTCGTGGGCAAGGGCCTGACGTCTTTTAAGGTGTTCCTCGCCTACAAGGGCGCGTTCGGCGTGACTGATGATGAGCTCTATAACACGCTCAAGCTCGCCAAGGAACTCGGCGTGATCGTCACCGCCCACTGCGAGAACGCCGACCTTGTCGCCGCCAAACAAGCGGAGCTCGTCGCCGAGGGCAAGACCGGGCCCGAGTGGCACGAGCTTTCACGACCGAGCACCGTGGAGGGCGAAGGCGTGCACCACCTGATGACCTTCGCCGAGATGACCGGGGCCCATGTCTACTGCGTCCATACCTCTTGCGATGAAGCGCTGCAGGCCGCGCAGGCCGCACGCTACCGCGGGGTGAACGCGTGGGTCGAAGCCGTGATCCCCCACTTCGTGCTTAATGACACCTACGCCCAGAAGCCCGGCTTCGAGGGCGCGAAGTACGTCATGAGCCCGCCGCTTCGGCCCAAGAAGCATCAGCCGATCCTCTGGGATGCGCTGCGCAGCGGGCTGGTCAGCACCGTCGGCACCGACCACGCGCCATTCGACTTCGACGGGCAAAAAGACATGGGCGACCCCGCGAAGGGATCGGACTTTACCAAGATCCCCAACGGCATCCCCTCGATCGAGGACCGCGTCAACCTGCTGTATACCTACGGCGTGTGTGAAGGCAGGATCGACCTGCACACCTTTGTCGCCTCCGCCAGCACCAACGCCGCCAACCTCTTCGGCCTGACGCAGAAGGGCCGCATCTCACTCGGCGCCGACGCCGACCTGGTGGTTTACGACCCCGACTACTGTGGCACGATCAGCGCGAAGACCCACGCGATGAACATCGACTACTCGGGCTTCGAGGGCTGGGAGATCAAGGGCCGGCCAAGCACCGTCACCGTCCGTGGCAAGGTCCAGGCCCGGGACGGCAAGTTCATCGGCGAACAAACCCGCGGCAAACTCCTGACCCGCCCGGCGACGCATTATTAAATATCCGAGCCGCCGTGCCCTCACGGCGGTCCGCCAAGGGTGGCGCAGACCGGAGTAATTGGGGGACACCCATGGGCGATCGACCGCTGGCATACCACATCACATTCGGCACCTACGGCACCCGCTTACACGGCGACCCACGCGGCACAGTCGACCGCACCCAGAACCAACCGGGTGACCCGATCATCGGACAGAACGAAGATTGGCTGCAACTGGAGTTGTCCAATCTGAAAGGTGATCCGGTATGGCTGGATGAAACACTATGCAGATCTGTTGAATTAGCCGCACCCGATATCTGCGTACGCGGTGGCTGGCAACATCATGTGACAGCCTGCCAGGCAAACCACGTCCATATGCTGGTCTCCTCTGACGACGAAGGCAAACTGGTTCGTCGATTGATTAAACGCTGGTTGACCCAACACCTTAACGATACCGGTCTAATCCGGCCCGTCCGCTGGTGGGCCAAGGGTGGCAGCGTGAAGTGGGTATGGGACCAAGCGTACTTTGACAATGTGTATGAATACGTCGTCAGACAGAGGACCACGAAGTCAGAGCCGCATCGTCCCCGACGCGGACCGCCGTGAGGGCACGGCGGCTCGGACTGCATCATGTGATATCCCTTTCACCATCTATAACTCAATTACTCCCCAGCGCGTCGGACTGCTTGACGAAGTCGTCGCCGGACCATTCGGCGTCCTTGGCGACCATCTTCTTCTTCGCGGCGGCGGCCTTCGCGTCGGCCTTGGCCTTGGCCTGCAGCTCGACGAGGTGGGCGTGTGTGGTGAAGTACTGGAGGCTGTGGCCCTTGAAGTCTTCGAGCGTGTTGAAGTTGTGCTTGTCCATGAAGGCGGCGAGCTGGTCGCACATCTTCTGGACCATCGCGTAGCCGTACTTCATCACGCCGGTGCAGACCTGGACGGTGTCGCTGCCGAGGAGGATGAACTGGGCCGCGTCCTCGCCGGTCTCGATCCCGCCGATGCCCGAGAGCGTCCGGCCGGGGTACTCCTTCTTAATGACCTGAGCGATCTCCATGCACATGCGTAGCGCGATCGGGCGCACGGCCTTGCAGGAGTAGCCGCCGGGCGTGGTGTAGCCTTCGACGCTCGGCTCGGGCCGGAGCGTGTCGAGATTGACGCCGATGACGCTGCGGATGGTGTTGATCGCCGCGATCCCGTCGCAGCCGGCCTTCAGCGAGGCGCGTGTCGGGTCCTCGATGTGTGTGACGTTCGGGGTCATCTTCGCCCAGACGGGGATCTTCGTCGCCCCCATCACCCAGCCGCAGACCTCTTCGAGGATCTCGGGGTTTTCGCCCATGGCCGCGCCCATCTTGCGCTCGGGCAGGCCGTGCGGGCAGGAGAAGTTCAGCTCGAACGCGTCGACGCCACAGTCCTGACAGCGCTCAACGATCTCGACCCAGGCGTCCCTGTTGAACTCCTCCATGATCGATGCGATTAGGATGCGGTCGGGGTACTTGTCCTTGATCTGCTTGAACTCGTCTATCCAGACGTCGAACGACCGGTCGGAGATCAGCTCGATGTTTTCCCAGCCGAAGATGTCCTTGCCGTCATCGCCGCGGAGCCGGCCGTAGCGCGGCGCGACGTTGATGACTTTGGAGGCGTCGAGGCTGACGGTCTTGGCGATCACCGCGCCCCAGCCCTCGTCGAAGGCCTTGCCGATCACGTTCGCGTTGGTGCCGGGCGGGCCCGAACCGATCACGAAGGGGTTGGGCATTTTCAGGCCGTTCACGGTCGTACTTAAATCTGCCATCGATCGCTCTCCAATCTCTTGCGAGTCTATATCTGATGTATCAGTTCTTTTCTTGTAGTTCGCCGATCACCTGATCGAGCACGGCGAGCATGAAGTCGGCGTCGTCCTTGCTGATGCACATCGGCGGCTTGATGCGCAGGGTGTTCCCGAACAGCCCGCCCTTGCCGATGATCAGGCCCAGGTCGCGGCAGCGTTCCATGGCGTCGGCGGCCTGGGCGCTGGCGGGGGTTTTGGTCTTGCGGTCGGTGACCAGTTCCAGGCCGAGCATCAGGCCCATCCCGCGCACCTCGCCGATCATGGCGTGCTTGTCCTGCATCGCTTCGAGGCCCTGCTTGATGTACGAACCGATCTTGTCAGCGTTCTCCTGGATACCCTCTTCATCGATCACCTCAAGGGTCGCCAGGCCCTGGGTCATGCTGACGGGGTTGCCGCCGAAGGTATTGAAGTGGATCTTGTTGGCCATGTTTTTAGAGATGTCGGCGGTGGTTGTCATCGCGCCGAGGGGCGCGCCATTGCCGATGCCCTTGGCCATCGTGATCATGTCGGGCTTAACGCCGAAGTTTTGGTGTGACCAGTAGTGCTTGCCGGTTCGGCCGAACCCGCCCTGCACTTCGTCGGCGATGCACAGCCCGCCGTGCTGGCGGACGATGTCGTAGACCACCTGGAAGAACTCCTTAGGCGGCACGACCGTCCCGCCCACACCCTGGATCGGCTCGCCGATGAAGCACGCGATCTCGCCGTTGGTCTGGTACTGGATCACGTTCTTGATGTCGTGGGCGCACTTCAGGTCGCACGAAGGGTACTCGAGGCCGTACGGGCACCGGTAGCAGTAGCCGGGGTGGGTGTGGTGGACGTGGAGGCTGGGGTTCTGCTTAAACTTCCAGGTGCCGTGCGCGGTGAGCCCCATGGGGACGCTGGTCCCGCCGTGATAGCCGTTGCGCTGCGCGATGACGTCCATGTTGCCGGTGTGCTCACGGCAACTGAGGATCGCGACCTCGTTGGCTTCGCTGCCGGAGTTAGTGAAGTACGACTTATCCAGCGGCGAGCCGTCCGGCGCATCGGGCATCTTGGAGGCGAGCTTCTCGGCGAACTGCGCGATGTTGGGGTGCAGGTAGATCGTCGTGGTGTGCTGCAGGGTGTCGTTCTGCTTGCGGACCTTGTCGATGATCTTGGGGTGGCAGTGCCCGACACTGACGGTGACGATCCCAGCGAAGGCGTCGAGGTAGCGCGTGCCCTTCTCGTCCCAGAGGTACTGCATGTGCCCCTCGACGATCATCATGGGCTGCTTGTAATACGTCAGCACACCGGGGGAGACGTACTGCGAGCGCAGCGCGACAACCTCATCGTGTGACGGGCCGGTGTACGGCGTGGGCTTGTGGTCGCAAACGGGCAGGCTGATTGTCTTGGCTTGTGATTCGGTCGTTGCCATCGCTGATTCCTTTACATCCTCAAAATCTCTCGAAACTATTCTACCGCCCTACCTGTTATTCCCTTCATCAACCGCGCCGGCTTCCGGCACAAGCGTGCCCGGAGGCTCCACGGTCGACTCGCTCAACCCTCGCTCCGCCGCCGTACCGGGGATCAAATTATCCAGCAGCAGCCCAAAGATCGCCGCTACCGCCATCCCCGTTGAGCCTATCGCCACGACCACCCCCGCCACATCAGCTGTCATCGTCGCCTCGACCGCTTCCTTGCCCCCCGCGTACTTGAAGTAGAACGGCAGGCTGATCCCCATGAACAAGATGAACCCCCCGATGAACAGGTTCCGGTCCGAGTTCAGGTCCGCCTTGGCGAACTGCCGAACGCCCACCGCCGCGATTAGCCCGAACAACGCGCAATACAACCCACCGACCACCGGCTGCGGGATCGCCGCCGCGAAACCGCCGAACTTCCCGAAGAAACCCAGCAGCACGAGTATCACCGCGCCGATCTGCACCACGTAACGCGAGCCCACCTTGGTAAGCCCGATCAGCCCGATATTCTCCGAGTAGCTCGTTGACGAGAAGCCACCAAGCATCCCCGTGATCGCGCAAGCCACGCCCTCGAAACCGATACCCCGCGAGATCTCCGTCTGCGTCGGATCGCCGCCGCCAGCCATCTGCTTGCATGCGTGGTAATCACCGAAAGACTCGATCATCGACGCCAGATAACCCGCCAGCACCGCGATGACCGCGCCCACACTCAGTTCGGCAAGCCCGGGCACGCCCCACGGGAACATAAGCGTGTCCGTCCGTACCCACGGCAGCATCTGCACCGCCGACAAGTTTACGTGCGCTTTGTCATCTTCCCCGATCACACCAACCAGGCCCAGCACGTAACAGGCCGACACCATCGTCACGATCGCCAAGAGCATCGGGAACAGCTTGAACAGCCGCACGCTCCGAGACAACACCAGCGCAAACAGGATGATCAGCACGATCGTCGCGCTGGACACGTACCAGTTACTCGCCGCCACCGGCGCGCCCGCGTCGTACAACGCCAGCCCGATCAGCATGATCACCGGCCCAATCACCACCGGCGACAGGACCCTCCTGACCAACCCCATCAAGCCCGTGAACCCGATCGTCGCCTCGATGATCCCTCCGAAGATGATCGCCGCCGCGATCGTCCGCATACCCACCGCCCCGGCTTCCTGCCACTGCGCCACCACCGGCCCGAGTGTCCCTTCAGACGTATCCCCCGCGACCACCGCCGCCCAGTTGGGCGCCTCGGCCGCCTGCGTCGCCGCCACGATCCCGAAGAACGCCGCCAGGAAAGAGAACGACACGCCCTGGATGATCGGCAGCCTCGAACCGAAAGTCGACTGCAGCAACGTCGCCACCCCCGAACACAGCATCACGCTCGCGATCAGTAGCGCCACGTTCGCCAATTGTTGATCTTTTAAGCCATCCGCAACCGACTCCGGCAAACCCTCCGGCACCGGCCACAACAGCACACCGAAAATCAGCGGCACCGCCACCGTCGAACCAAACATCGTCAGAACATGCTGTGCCGCCAGAACTACCGCCTTGCCCGCCGGCGGCTTGTCGTTCAGCCCGTATATGATCCGGCTCTCGTTGTCGCTACCCATATGCCTGCTCGATTAGACCCATGACATGCCATACCCACGGCGTCCTTGAACACCGCGGGCCCGCCCTGAATGGACTACTTACAACTGCGTGATCTGCCCGTACGTCTCCGGCCGACGATCACGGAAGAACTGCCACGTATTTCGGACCTCACGGATCAGGTCGAAGTCCATGTCGGCGATGACGATGTCGTCCTCATCACGCTTATCCGAGATGGACACCATCTGCCCGCGCGGGTCGCAGAAGTAGCTCTGGCCGTAGAACTCACCGATGCGCCAGGGCTCTTCGAAGCCGGGCCGGTTGATCGCCCCGACGAAGTACTGGTTGGCGACCGCGTGCGCCGGCTGCTCGAGTTTCCAGAGGTATTCGCTCAGGCCCGCCACGGTCGCCGAGGGGTTGAAGACGATTTCTGCCCCGCTCAGCCCCAGGCAGCGTGCGCCGTCGGGGAAGTGGCGGTCGTAGCAGATGTAGACGCCGACCTTGCCGATCTTGGTATCGAAGACGGGGTAGCCGAGGTTGCCCGGTCGGAAGTAGAACTTCTCCCAGAAGCCGGGGTTGCAGTGCGGGATGTGGATCTTGCGGAACTTGCCGAGGTAGGTCCCGTCGGCGTCGATAACGGAGGCGGTGTTGTAGTAGACGCCGGTCATGTCCTCTTCGTACATGGGCACGACGATGACCATCTTGTGTTTCTTGGCGAGGTCCTGCATGAGCCGGGTCGTCGGGCCGTCGGGGATCGGCTCGGTGAGGTCGTACCACTTGATGTCCTGCTCGGCACAGAAGTACGGGCCGTAGAACAGTTCCTGGAGGCAGACGACCTGAGCCCCCTTATCGGCGGCCTGGGCGATCATATCGACGTGCTTGTCGATCATGGCTTGCTTGATTTTGGCGACGGGGGAGGTGCAGGGCTCGCAGGTGGTCGCCTGGATCAAGGCGCCGCGGACGATTCTCGACATGATGTGAGACTCCTTCAGAACAAAGCCTTGGGAATAACTCAGGATACCATATAATTGCATATTTCCGATGCATGACTTTATGAAGGGTGCGATATGTCTGGACAGGAAGCGACGAAAACGGCCAATGTGAAGATCCTTATCGGCGGCTCGTTTGTGGATAGCACGAGTTCAACGACGGGAAATGTGTATAACCCCTCGACCGGCGAGGTAATCGCCCTGGCCCCGATGTGCACTGCCGACGAGGTGGATCAGGCCGTCCGTGCCGCCGCCGACGCCCTGCCCGCATGGCGGGACACACCGGTTGTGGATCGCGCCCGTGTGATGTTCCGTTTCCGTGACCTGATGGTGAAAGACTTCGAGGCCCTGGCGGAGTTGGTGACGCGCGAGCACGGCAAGACGCTGCCGGAAGCCCGCGCCGAGGTGCAGCGCGGCATCGAGATGGCGGAGTTCGCCGCAGGCATGCCCAGCCTGATCAAGGGCGAGGTCCTGCCCAATATCGCACCGAACGTCGACGCCGAAACCGTCCGTCACCCCGTGGGCGTGTGTGTGGGGATCACGCCGTACAACTTCCCGTTCATGGTGCCCCTGTGGATGTTCCCGATCGCGATCACCTGCGGCAACACGTTTGTTCTCAAGCCGTCCGAAAAGGTGCCTCTGTCGTCGATGCGCCTCGGTGAATTGCTCAAAGAAGCCGGCCTGCCCGACGGCGTCTTCAACATCGTGCACGGCGACAAGACGAGCGTCGATGCGCTGCTGACCCACCCCGAGGTCGCTGCCGTCTCGTTCGTCGGGTCCACGAAGATCGCCAAGTACATCTACGAGGTCGGCACGCAGCACGGCAAGCGCGTCCAGTCCGCCGGGGGTGCGAAGAATCACCTGATCATCATGCCGGACGCGGACCTGGACCTGTCGGTCAAAGCGCTGGCGGCATCGGCGTACGGCTGTGCCGGTCAGCGTTGTATGGCCGGGAGCGTGGCCGTGACGGTTGGCGATGTCGGCGACCCGTTGGTGGATCAGCTTCACGACTACGCCTCGGGCCTGAAGACCGGGCCGACCGACGGCTGTGAGGCCGATATGGGACCGCTGATCAACCCAGATGCCGTGAACCGCATCGGCTCGTATCTGGATATCGCCAAACATGAGGGCGCGACGGTTCGGCTGGACGGCCGCGAGTCCGTGAACGGCGACGGCTTCCTGGTGGGCCCGAGCATCATCGATAAGGTCGAACCCGCGATGCGCGTTGCGCAGGAAGAGATCTTCGGCCCGGTGCTCTCGGTTATCCGCGCCGACGACCTGGACGCCGCCCTCGAGATCGGCCGCAACTGCCCCTACGGCAACGGCGCCTCGATCTTCACCAGTTCCGGCTACGCCGCGCGGCAGTTCAAGCAACACTTCAACGCCGGCATGATCGGCATCAACGTCGGCGTCCCCGCGCCCATGGCCTGGTTCCCATTCACCGGATGGAACCAGTCCTTCTTCGGCGACCTGCACATCCAGGGCAACGAGGGCATCCACTTTTACACCCGACAGAAAACCACGCTCACCCGCTGGTTCGCCCCCACCGATGAGTCACACCACGACCCGGTCTGGAAGACCAAGCCCGGAGGGCACGGGTAGCCTGGTGCCGTGAAGACCTGACACCCGGTGCCTGCTATCATCTGGGGTTAATACAGAAGCATCAGCGGCAGTCTGGCATGAAGAAAAAACTCACCGAACGCGCGATCGTTGTTCTGCGTACCGTCACGGTTGTCTCTTTGATCCTGATCGCCCTGCTTGTCTTCAAGCTGCTGGCGGGCAGCAAGGCGATCCTCCCAAACACCGATCCTGACCAGTTAAGCAAGCGTATCGGCGTCTTTACCGCACAGCGGCTGGACGTTCGTCGGCAGTGGACCGGCTACGGCACAACCGAGTCGATCGACTCGGCAAACGTCCCCGCCCGGGTCACCGCTACCGTCGACCGCATCCCCCCGGACATCCTCGAAGGGGCGGCCGTCCACAAAGGCCAGGTACTCGCCGAGCTGGATGTCAACGACTTCCAGAACCAGCTAGAGATCGCCCAGCAGGCCGTCGCCGGCGTCGATGCGATGCTGAAAGAGCTCGACCGTCAAGAAGAATCACTGAACAAGCGCCTCAAGGTAGAGACCGACGACCTGGCGCTGGCGCGTGATGAGTTGGCCCGTATCAAGAAGCTGTTCGAGGGTAATGCGGCCAACCAGAAAGACGTCGACGCCGCCGAGCGCACGGAACTGGCGGCACAGCGGAGCCTGCTGCAGGTCGAACAAACCCTGTCGGGGATCGAGCCCAGGCGCGAACAGCTCAAGGCGCAGCGGGCGGAGCTGGTCTCGTCATCCGATACAGCCCGGCTGAACGTCGAACGATGCACGATCACCAGCCCGATCGATGGCGTGATCCAGAGCGTGTCAATCGAGGTCGGCGAAAGCGTATCGCCCGGGCAGCAGGTCGCGCGCGTGGTCAACCTGGATCGGGTGCAGACACCGCTGAGCCTCCCTTCGCAGGCCCGGCCGTACGTCCGAGTCGGCGATGAAGCGATGCTCATCTCCACTGCACATCCCGGCCTGACTTGGCGTGCGGCCGTCAAGCGCATCACGCCGGAGGACGATCCCAGCACGCGCACGTTCGCCGCCTATGTCGAAGTGGAACAGCCGGGCACGACCACAGCCGGGCAAGACAGCGAACAGCCGGCCCTGATGCCGGGCGTGTTTATCCGTGGGACGCTGGTGGCCTCGACATCCGAGCAGCGGATCGTGATCCCGAGGCGCTCGATCCGGATCGAGCGGGCCATGGTGGTACGTGACGACGAAGTGGACGGCCATGCGCTGAAACGGCTTGAAAGCCGGCAGGTCGAGGAGGCCTATGCATTCGATGGCCCCGTGCCGGAGATGGGGCTACCCGACGAGTCGTGGGCCGTGCTCGACGCCGGGATCGAACCGGGCGACGTGGTGGTCTTGACGCCCACGCGTTCGCTCAGTGACGGGCAGGTGATCGAACCGGTCGACGCAACCGAATCAAGCGCTGCGAACAGCCCCGCCGCCCACGAAGACGGGGCCAACCCGCAAGCACGACGGGGAGACGCGCGGTGAGTCTGGCGAGCTTCGGGGTCCGCAAGCCGGTCCCTGTGAACCTGCTGATGATCACGATCCTGCTGGCCGGTGTGGTGGCTGGGTTATCGCTGCGCCGTGAGTTCTTCCCGGAGAGCGATCCGGATATGGCGACCGTCAGCATGCCCTACCCCGGGGTCACGCCCGACGAGCTCGAAGAGACGCTGGCGATCAAGGTCGAAGACAAGCTCGTGGACCTGGACGAGGTCAAGGAGATACGCACCACGCTGACCGAGGGCGGCGGCGGGATCGTGGTCGAGTTCCGCGAGGACGCCGATCCGGACGAGGCGCTGGACGAGGTCGAGCGAGCGATCGATTCGCTGCAGGACCTGCCGGAAGAAGCCGAGGAAATCCAGGCGACGATGCTGGAGCCGAAGCTGCCGGTGATCCGGCTGTCGCTGTACGGGGACCTGGACGAGCAGGCGCTAAAGGTTGCTATCCGAGGCATCCGAGACGAGCTGCGTGACATGCCGGGGATGGGCGAGATCCTCGTCGAGGGGGTGCGAGACTATGAGCTGCGCATCGATGTGCGTTCCGATGCTCTGCTTGAGCACGGGCTGAGCCTGCCGCAGGTGGCCGATACGGTGCGTCAGTGGATGACCGACGTGCCCGGCGGGACGGTGCGGACAGGGACCGGCAACGTCAAGGTCCGCACGATGGGTGTTCAGGAACGCGCATCGTTTGTGCGCGACATCGTCGTGAAGTCCGATCCCGAGGGGCGATCCGTTAGACTCGGCGACATCGCGGACGTCAAGGACTCGTTTGTCGATGAGCAGCTGTTCCTGCGATTCAACGGCCAACCCTCTGTGGGCCTGACGATCTTCAAGGTAGGCGATCAGGACATCGTCAAGATCGCGGAGATGGTCCGAGCGTATATCGACGGCCAGAACCGCCAACCCTTCGAGCCGCAATCGCTCATGGAGCGCCTGGCGAGCAACGTCCCGACGATGCGCGACAAACTGGGCGGGCTGTACCGGCTTGAGGCCTGGGAGAAAGGTTTGAATAGCCGGTACCCGCTACCGGTCGGCGCATCGATCACCTCAGATACGGACCTGGCACGCTTTGTGGAAGGCCGGCTCGAGCTCCTGACACGCAACGCGAAGTACGGCGCTATCTTGGTGTTCGCGACGCTCTTGCTCTTCCTGAACTGGCGGGTCGCTCTGTGGGTCGGCGTCGGGCTGGTCACCGCGATCATGGGCACGCTGATGCTGATGTCGTGGATGGATATCACGCTGAACCTGCTGACGATGTTCGGGCTGATCGTGGTGCTGGGCCTGCTGGTCGATGACGCGATCGTGGTGGCGGAGAATATCCAGGCGCGTCACGACCGGGGTGAACCGTCGCTGCGCGCCGCGGTGAGTGGGACGGACCAGGTGGCCTGGCCGGTGGTAGCGACCGTGATGACGAGTGTGGTGGCGTTCCTGCCGCTGACGTTCATCCGCGGGCAGATCGGCACCCTGCTCGGTGCGCTGCCGTGGGTCGTGGCGTGTGCGCTTCTCATGAGTCTGATCGAATCGCTGCTGATCCTCCCGAGTCACATGGGCCACAGCCTGGCCAAACGTGACAAGTCGCGCCCGGGGAAGATGGTGAACCTGATCCGCCGCGGCGAGCAGTGGCGCGACCACATCGTGCTGGACCGGGTGATCCCGGCCTATGGGAAGTTCGTGTCGATTGCCCTGCACTATCGCTACATCGCGTTGTCGGCGGCGTTCTCGGTCCTGATCATGTCGATGGGCCTGGTGGCCGGCGGGCACGTCGGGTTCAACTTCCTGCCGTCCAGCGATTCAGAGACCATCATCGTCGATATAAACATGCCAATCGGCTACCCGATCGAGCAGACCAACCGCGTGGTGAAGCTCGTCGAGGACGCGGCGATGAACCAGCCCGAATCCAAGAGCGTCGCCGCCGTGATTGGCCAGCGCTCCAACATCGACACCGGCGCCGCCGAGGCCTACGCTCCCCACGTTGCGCAGTTGTTCGTCGAACTGAAGCCGGTCGAGCAGCGCGACAAGGAATCGAGCAAGGTCATCGACGCGATCCGTAAGGCGCTCGACGGCAAGATCGACGACGTGGACCGCATCAGCTACAGCGAAATCCAGGGCGGCCCGGCCGGCAAAGACATCACACTACGTGTGCGCGGCAACGAGCAGGACCAGCTCGAACAAGCCGTCCGTGATCTACACGACTGCCTGGCGAGCATCGAGAACGTCAACGACATCACCGACAACAACGACGTCGGCCAGATCGAGCTACAACACAGCGTGAAGTCGGATGCTAAGGCATTAGGCTTCACGTCCGGTGAGGTCGCACGCCAGGTGCGTGGTTTCCTGTTCGGGATCGACGCCCATGTCTACGCGGCGGACCAGGAGGATATCGACGTGCGTGTGCGTGTCGATGAGGCAACGCGCCGCAGCCTGTATGCCATCCAGAACGCCTGGTTGAACAACCCCGACGGCGCGGCGGTCCCGATGAGCCAGGTCGCCGAGGTGACCGAGAGCCAGACATACGCGACGATCAACCGCTTCAACCGGCAACGCGCGATCCGCCTCGAAGCCAGCGTCTCGCCCGGCGTGAGTCCCGAAGACGTGGTCAGCAAGCTGACTCAGCCGGTGACCGAACCGACCGGCCTATGGGGCATGGGGGCGCCGCGCGAGGTCGCGCCCAGCCCGCTGGATCAGGTCCGCGCCAAGTACCCGGGCCTGACCATCGAGCTCGCCGGCCGGCAGCAGCAGATGGCCGACGCGTTCAGCTCGCTGCCGCTGGGCTTCCTCGCGGCGAGTGTAATGATCTATGTGATCCTGGCGTGGTTGTTTGGCAGCTACTTCCAGCCGTTGGTCGTGATGATGGTTGTGCCTTTCTCGATGATCGGCGTGATCTGGGGGCACCTGCTGCTGGGTTACAGCCTGACGTTCCTGAGCCTGATCGGCTTCGTCGCGCTGTCCGGTATCGTCGTCAACGACTCGCTGATCCTGGTCGAGTTCTACAACAAGATGCGCCGGAAAGGCATGCCTATCCGTGACGCACTCGTCGCCGCCGGCCGTGCCCGGCTGCGCGCGATCCTGCTGACGACGATCACCACGGTGCTGGGCCTGACGCCGTTGATCCTCGAGCAATCCTTCCAGGCGAAGTTCCTGATCCCCATGGCGATCTCGATCGCCGCGGGCCTGATCTCCGCGACGGTGATCATCCTGGTCGTCCTGCCGTGCGTGATGGTCATTTTTGATGACATCGCCGCGATGCTGTATTACATCTGGCACGGGCGGCCGCGCCCCGTTGAACAAGCCGTCACGGATCCCATGCAAGGCGAACACGATGATGAACAACCCAACGCAACCTAACCGCCCCGTCGCCATGCTTGCCGCGGGTGTTTCGGCCCTGGCGATCCTCGCCGGCGTCGTGAGCCTATCATCGGCGCAGTCCCCAGGCGCAGGCACAAACGGCGAAAACCTCTCCCGCTACGAGGGGATCGCTTACCCCAGCAAGCAGGTCGTGCTCAACGCCCCGCTCGACGGCAAGGTGGCGGCGATCCACTTCGAGGAAGGCGAGCGCGTCAAGCAAGGCGATCTGCTGGCGCAGATGGACGACGTCGAGCAGCGTGTCGTGGTTGCGTCGGCTAAACTCCAAAGCGAGAGCGTCGCCGAGGTGAACCGCGCCAGGTTCGCGCTGGACGAAGCGATTGTCCTGCTGGAGCGTGCGACTGAGACGTTTGAGAAGGACGCCGCCAGCGAGTGGGAAGTCCGCCGGGCACAGCTGCAGAAGGACCAGGCCGAGGCGGACCTGCAGATCGCCAAGGACCGCCAGGAGCTGGCCAAGGCGAACCTTGACCTGGAGCAGGCACGGCTGGAGCGGATGCGTGTGCTGGCACCTTTCGACGGCGAGGTCATCGAGCACAACGCCGAGGCCGGCGCTACCCTGACCCGGACCGATCCGGTGCTTGCGGTCGCGGTGTTGGACCCGCTCGAAGCGCACATCAACCTGCCGGTGAGCGTGTACCGCCAACTCGAAGTCGGCAAGACCTACCAGCTCGAAGCCGGCGACCCCATCAACGCCACCATCCCCGGCAAGCTCAAGCACATCTACCGCATAATCGACACCGCCAGCGAAACCGTGCGCTGTGTGTTCACGATCGATAATGAAGATGCCGAGTTGATCGCGGGATTCCCCGTGCGGTTGCGCGATCTTGAAGTGGTGGAGTAGTACGGTCTACTGGGATCTTAATCGTTGCTGTTGACTGATCAGAACCGCGCCCGAGTTGCGGGCGGGCTATTGCCTTGCCCCTATACCCCAAACCCTACACCCTCCACTCAATGTTCACGGCCCGCGAAGCCGAGGTTTTCTTCGAGCCAGTCGTCGCTCTTGAGTACGCCCTTGCGTTGACGCCGGGCAAGTGCCTGGGCTCGCTGCTGGGCGCGTGTGAAGAGCCGCTTGAGCCCGAAGCCGGATAGCTCGCGGTCGGCGGCCCGTTTCACAAGCCGTTTGCCTTTTCGCCCGGCATACTTGCGGATCAGTTCGTCCTCAAGACTCACGAACGCGATCGACGATCCGGGATCGCCCTGCCGCCCCGCGCGGCCGTAGAGTTGGCGGTCGATCCGTCCGGACTCGTTCCGCTCGGTGGAAATCACGTGCAGCCCCCCCGCTTCCGCGACGCCCTTGCCGAGCTTGATGTCCGTGCCGCGTCCGGCCATGTTCGTCGCCACAGTGATCCTGCCGGGCTGGCCGGCCTGTGCGACGATCTCGGCTTCCTCCTCATGGCGCACCGCGTTGAGTACCTCGTGCTTGAGCGCTTTACCATTCAGCATCGCACTGAGCTTCTCGCTGGCCTCCACACTGCGCGTACCGACCAGGATCGGTCGGCCCTGCTTGTGGATGCGCTCGATCTCATCGACGACGGCTATGTAGCGCGACTGCGACGTACCGAACAACCGGTCGCCGGACTGCTTGCGGATACAAGGCTTGTGCGTCGGGATGCGCACCGTGCGGAGTTTGTAGACCTGCCAGAACTCGTGGCGGGCCTCCCAGGCCGTGCCGGTCATGCCGGAGAGATTGCGGTACATGCGGAAGAACCGCTGGAAGCTGACGCGGGCCATCGTGTCCTTCGGCGGGGTGACTTCGAGCTTCTCTTTCGCTTCGACCGCCTGGTGCAGGCCGTGCCGCCAACTCCGGTCGGGCATCAGCCGGCCGGTCGATTCATCAACGATCACGACCTTGCCTTCTTGCACGACGTACTGCTGACCCTTGAGGAACAGGTCGCGCGCCGTGATCGCCTGGACGATCATCTCCTCGCGCATCCTCGGGCTCTGCCAGATGCCCGGCAAGTCCTCGCACAATTCATTGACGTGCGCCTTGCCGGCGCGAGTCAAGTCGGCGTCGCGGAACTTGAGGTTGATCTTGTAGTGCTCGCCCTGCTGCATTTCTCGGGCGAGTTTCGCCGCCTGCTCGAAGGCCTGGGTCTGCTCGTCGTTGGGCGCTTCGCTGGAAATGATCAGAGGGGTGACTGCTTCATCGACCAGCAGCGAGTCGGCTTCGTCGATGATCGCCGTCTCCAGGCCGCGCATCACCAGGCGATCGACACCGCCCATCCCGCCACGGTTGATCTTCGACACCAGCGCATCGGTCAGGCCGCGCAGCCGGCCGAGCTGCAGGCGGTCACGCAGGTAATCCGCGGCGATCTCCTTGTTGGTCCCGTAGGTGATATCGCAGTGATACGCCTGCTTGCGCTCAGGCGGCGGCATCTGCCCATCCACCCAGCCGACACTCAGGCCGCAGCTTTGATACAGCTTGTTCAAGCCCGTCGCGTCGCGCTTGGCGAGGTAGTCGTTGACCGTCAGCACGTGGCAGCCCCGGCCGCGCCACCCGGCGATCACCGCCGGCATCGTCGCCACCAGCGTCTTGCCCTCACCCGTTGCCAATTCCACCAGGCAGCCATCCGCCATCGACAGCGCCGCGGCGACCTGCTCACGGTAAGGGTTCATGCCAAGCTCACGCCGGGATATCTCACGCACCAGCGCAAACGCCCGGTCGGTATCTTCTCGCTTCTCTCTCCCCAGACGGAACACGCCACGCATCTCCCCGGCCAATTCACGCAACGCTTGGTCGGTCATCTGTGTGAACTCGGGCTCCATCGCCAAAATGTGCTCGGCCCGCTTCAAGTAGCGCTGGGTACGAGGGACCATCGGCACGAACAGGCCGACCGCCGAATCCCATATCGCGTCGAGCCCCTTGGGCAGCTTTGGCGCGTCGCGCCGCTGGGCCAGCATCCGCCACGTCCCGACCGGAGCAGCCCACGCGGGGACCGTGGTCGTGGCGACCGGGCCCGACTCGCTTGGCATGCGCTGCTGGTTCGTGGTCACTGCCATAGGACTAATCTTAGAACCGTTCCCGGACCACCTGGCGGATCGTCAGCCACCACTGCTGGAGCAAAGGCATGTCTCGCAGGCGGAAGCGTGCCACGACGCGCTGCCCCGAGTAGAGCTGGACGTCACTTTCCATGACAGGCTCGATCTGAACCTCCAGGAAGTGCGCCTCCGCCAGCGTGCCCTGCTCGTCTTGTGTGTCCACCGCCAAAGCGCCGCCGCCGGCGTAACCGAGCGCAGCAGAAGGCAATTCCCGACGCCCCGCCTTCATCACGCGCGTAACTTCGCCGGTCAGCAGATCGCCGGGCCGGCCCCGCACACGCAACTGCACCATGGACCCCTCGCCGGAATCCGACCTGACCCAATCGCCGACATATTGGTTTAATACCACACGGATCTTCAGCGTCTGATCGTCCGCCAGCGTGCCGATCGGCGTGCCCTGCTTGGCGTACATGCCGCGCATCCGGTCCGACTGCTGGCTGACCCATACACCGTTGAACGCCGGCTCGATCGTGAGTGCCGCGAGTTGATCTTCGACCCGGTCGAGCTGCTCACTTAGCGCCTCGATCTGCCCAAGCACCACCTGCGCCTGAGCAGGCTCTTCTGAACGTGCCTGCCGGTAGTACGCTTCGTACAGCCCGCGGTCAGCGAGCAGCTTGCGACGCTGAATCTCCAACTCGTAGTTCGACGCGCTCACCAGGCGCACGCCGCCGTCCGCCACGCGCGACGAACTCGGCAGCACGTCGTCGATGAACCCGTCAGCCCCGGCGAAGACCTCTTCCACACGCACCGGCTCGACCACGCCCTCGCCGCGCGCATGGTACGGCGCGGGGATCAGCCCCAACGAGCCGAACAGCAAGACCAGAAAGCCCACCGTCACCAGCTGCGCCCGCTGGCGAACCCGCATCAACTCGGGATTGACCAGCAGGTAATGCACCCACTTACCGATCGGCACGATCACCCACCCGATAACACCCGACAAGGCGAGCAGGATACCCATGTACTTCAGCGCATCGACCACGAACAAGATGATCGACACGGAGATAAACACACGGTAGATCGCGGCGGCGACGGCGTAGAAGACCAGCCAGGGCCGCTCGCCCGTGGTGTGCGATGGGTCGCGCGGCCGGCGGACGCCGTAGGCGAACTTCTTGACGAGGTAATAGAGGTAGTCCTTGCTGCGCTGCGCCAGGTTGGGTGTTTCGAGGATGTCCGAGAGGATGTAGTAGCCGTCGAACTTGATCAGGGGGTTGGCGTTGAACAGGATCGTGGTGACGCCGGCGATGAAGATCATGTTGTAGGCAAGCGCGTGGGCGAGTGTGCCCGGGGCGCTGTTGGACCAGACCAGCGCCGCGGCGGCGCCGATGGCGACCTCGACGTACATGCCGGCCGCGCCAATGAATGCGCGGTGCCACTTGTTGCGCAGGGCCCAGGCGCTGGACGCATCGACATAGGGCAGCGGCATGAAGACGATGAACATGATGCCCATCGTGTGAACCTCGCCGCCGGAATGCGTCTGCCTGCCGAAGTGTTTGCAGGCGAAGCCGTGCCCGAACTCGTGGATGCCCTTGATCAGGATCATGCAGACGTAGAGCAGGGGCAGATTCGACGGGCTGAGGATGCCGGACTTCTGGTTCCATAGCTCCGCCGTGCTGCCGGCGATCGACCACAGGCCGGCCCCGACCAGGATGCACCACAGGACCAGGCCCACCGGCCCGAAGCACCAGCTAAACACCTTGACCCACCGATCCAGGAAGTGGTCCGGGTCGATCAGCGGGATGCGCGAGAACAGCAGGTTCATGAAGTACCCGCCGACCTCTTTGCGCCGTCGCTTGCTGAACCGATCGAACATCCCGGCCGCGTCGGCGGGCAGATCGGCGTCGAGCAGGTTGGATTGGTATAGCTGACCTAACAGCTGGATCGCCTCGCCCTGTGTCGGGGCGCTGTCGCCGAGTTGTTCGCAGCAGACCTTCCAGGCGTCCGCCACCGTGCGCCCACCATTGAGCAGGCCCACGAAGTGGTAGCTGGCGTCGTCGAGGCGGAAGTATTTGTTGTTCGCCGAGTCGCGCAGGACGTGCCAGGTCCGCCCCCGGTAGCGCTGCCGGTAGCTCTGCACCAGCGACCGCAGCCGCGGCTTGAGTTCCGCAACGCGGTACCAGCTTTCTGAGAATGTAGGGCGGTCTACGGGCACGTCGGCTTTCGGGTATCGGGTATCGGGTATCGGTCAGACGGTATGAAGCGCCGCGACTTGTCGCGACAGACTAACGGCTAATGGCTAAGAGCTAATGGCTTTTTCAGAACCACAGCTTCATGCGCAGCCAGTTCACGGCCTGGCGCGACCAGATCCAGGCGTAGGAACGTTTGCCCGCGTCGATCTTGGCGACACCGGCCATACCAGGACGCAACTCGTCGGTCTGCTCCAGCAGCCGGACGCGGACGCCGAAAACGTTCTTCATTTCCTTGACCTGTGCCATGGGCTCGATGCGCTCGACCTCGAAGCGGTAGTACGTGCCCGGTTTGGCCGCAGTAGCGAGATCACCCTGGTAGCCCTCGACCACGTCGGCGATCATGTCCTCGGAGACTTCCAGGCGGGCACGCAGGTCTTCGAGCTGTGCGACCTCGAACATCGGATCGCCCTTGGTCACGGCCTGACCGACCTTGCGCTTCAGGTCACCCTCGACCACGACGCCGGTCACCTCGGGCAGGATCGACGCCCGGCTAAGCCAGTAATCGATCTCGTCGACTTCGGCGGCGATCCCGTCGGCCTGGTGCTGGGCGATCTGCACCTCGACCGTCTTGTTTTCACGGCGGGCCAGGTCGGCTTCTTTCAAAAAGCGTTGACGCTCCGCGCTCAGCGACGCCCGGCGTAGACGAAGCTCGGCGGTCTCCATCAGGGCGAGTACGGTCTGGCCGACGGTCACCGAATCGCCAGGCTCAACGTTGACCTGTTTGATGTAGCCATCAAAGGGTGCGGCGATGACATGGCTCTGCTGCGCCTCGATGGTGAAGGGCGCGTCGACCTTATAGGTGCCCTTGGCGAAGACGAGGAACAGGATCAGCGCCGAGACGCCGATGGCGGTGAGCTTGGCCCACGTGTGGCGCGGTCCGACCAGCGCTGCGCCGCCGCGCTTGGCCGCCAGCGCGACCTTTGCGCCGATCCACCGGTCCGTGTCGTGCAGGTTACCGATCAAGGCGGCGCAGAGGTTGCAGGTCAAGCGCAGCCCCTCGGCGTCACGCACGTTCATCGGCCGGTCGCTGGGCCGTTCGATGGTCAACACGCCGATCGGCTCGTCGCCGCGCCGAAGCGGCAGGCTGCAGACGACCGTCGGGCCGTGCTTATCACTCAGCCGGGCGGCGGCACGCGCAACGTATGGCACCTCCGGGGGCGCCGGGTGCACGATCTCGACCTGCTGGTCCATGCACTCTTCCATCGCGGACTCGATGTCCTGGACGAGCTGCATCTTCCGGTTGAACTGCTCGGTCTGGCTCATCGCCTGGAGCTTGACATACGCGCCGCGCTGGATGCCGAGGCTGACGCGCTCGGCCTTCCAGCGGTTGGCGATCTCGTTGCACAGGGCGATCGCGGCGGGCTTGAACTTCTTGTGCTCGTTCACCGCGGCGCTGACACTCATCGCGGCGGCGAAGACGTCGAGGTCCCCCTGTCGCCGCTGCAGCGACAGGCGCATCTCATACAAGCTCAAGAGTGTGACGGTCAGCTCCAGCCGTTCCCGGCACTGCTCGAGCACGGCCGCGTCGCTGTGATTCAATAGAAACGCACTGACACCACGGACTTGGCCACTGCCTCGTAACGGGAGTACGACGATGTGCTGCCGTGCGTTCTGGCCGTACAACTCTTCGGTGGTATGTACGGGCAGGACGGCCGTCTGCGCTTCCTGAACAACCGCCGGCATGGTCTCGGCGGCTTGTGCCAACCAGACCGGCGCCGGCGTGCCCGGCGGGGGCTCAGGGTGGACCGCCAGGACTTCCGGTCGCCCCCCCTCACCCGAACGCAACACCGCGCCGGCCTCGGCCGTACCGAGCTGGCACTGTGCCGCCAACAGCTGGCGCAGGAACGCCTCGGGCGGGCCCTGGAACGCCACCAGCTGTTCGACGATCGCGGCAGGGCTCATCGGCCCCGCATCCATGTGTGCGTGTTGCGTCATAGTAAAAGCATCTTATGCCTCTGTCGTGACGGGCAGCACCACGGCATCGAGTCCATACCCCGCAAGACCGGGGGCAATGGTTACGACACCCGCCCGCTACTTCACGGCACGGTCGGCGACGTTCAGCTTCAGCTCGCCGAACTTCTCTTCATAACCGCGCACCAGCTGGCCCAGTGACAACGCCAAGCGCTTGGCGGTGTAATAATTCAGAATCAGGCGGTTGTTGACCTGGAACAGGATTTCCCCGGCAACATCGTCCTGGCCCTGGGCGTTGGGGACGACGGTGTTCAGGCCAAGGTCGACGATGACCTCTTCGCTGGTCGCGTTGGTCTTGAACGCGTTGGCGTAGGTGGTGCCCATGCCGGAGGTATCGATGCGCAAGCGGACCTGCTTGCCGGTCTGCTGCTTGGCCTGGTCTTCGAGGGTGTCGCCTTGCACGGGGACCTGTCTGGATTCGTCTGCCACGTTGAGACTCCTGTTCAGTCTAACTATAGGTATCAGGTATGCGTCCGGAAGGACATGAAGCGGCCTTGGTTATCGGTCGATAACACGCTCACTCCATACGGGCGACTCGCCCGACATACCCCTAGTGTACCAATTGCTATCGGGCGAGGAGAAGGCGAGGTAAACCGCTACCCGCTAACGTCTTGAAATCCAACATACATACGCAGCATTCAGGTTCACTCAGTGGCGTTACCGGGCGTCGCGACCGGCGAGGCGTACCGATACACCTCCACCAACTCGTCATCCTCCTTCAAGGGAAACGCGTCGTAACTCGGCTCGCCCAGCCGGGCGCTGACGGCATCAAGGTATTGCTCCGCCTGCTCATGTGGGAAGGGATTGCTGATCTGGTCATTATCGTGGTAGACGAACAGCCAGGTCACTGCGCCGTCAGCGGGTTCAGGCACCTGGTCGGCCGGCGGGGCCCAGTCGATCGTGATGTACTCCGGGCCGTGCTGAAGCATGTCATAGCGGAACCGTGCCAGGCTCCCCCCCCAGGGCAGGAAGTCCGGCGCGTAGGCCGTCCCCCCCAGCGAACCAAACACTACCCACCGATCACCGGGCCCGGCCTGCTCGGCGAGGTCTTGAACAAGCCGCAGCGCCACCTGGTCCGACTTTTTCTTGTATGGCTCGCGAACTTCCCGGAGGACGCCGTAGCCGATGATCACGAGCATGACGATGCAGGTGACGCGCATGCCATGCACGGCCCCCCGCTTCTGCCAGCCGTGTGTGATCAGCGCGACCAGACCCGCCCCGGCGAGCAGGCAGGCGGCGGGCGCGATGTGCTGTTCGACCCGGGCGCTGTCGCCGTAGGGATACTTCTTCAGAACCGCGGCGAGAAACATGAAGGGGAACGGGCTCAGCAGCAGCGCCAGGGCCAGACGCTGGCGGGTCCGCCACAGGGCGATGATCCCGGCGACGATCAGGCAGAAGGTAAGAGTGCTGCCGCCGTGGTTCCCGCCGATAGGGTAGGCCACCATGTTGCCGGTGTGTGCCCGGAAGAACCAGGTGATGAAACCGGTGACGGAATCCATCGGCGGGAACGCGCTGGCCCAGCCACGCAGTTCGTGGATGCCCTCGTGATGGATCTCCTGTCCTACCGCGACCAGCTTCCACATCAATAGGAAACTCGACGCCATCGCCGCCCCGCCGATCGCCCACCCGGCGTACCAACCCGCGGGCGCTTTCTCCTGGTATAGCCTGTAGCCCAACACACACATCGCGCCACCGATGATGAAGACCGACGGGTATGAAAACCACACCGCCACCGCCCCGGTGAGGATAAACACGCCCCAGCGCATCATCGTCTTCGGCGATTGGCAAAGCAACCATGCCTGCCAGAGCAAGAGCAAAGCGAGCAGCAGGTCCAGGCTGTAGCCCTTGACCTCGACGCTGTGCCGAACGGGGTAATAGGAGGCGCAGAAGATCACCACCGCCGCCATTGCATACCGACGGGACACGATCTTTGGCGCGAAACGCCAGAACACCAATGTCGCGGTCATACCAAACACGACCGGCAAGAAACGCAACGCGATCTCGCCCGTACCTAGTACACGAGAAGCCAGCCATTGAAGCCACAGAAATCCCACCGGGACGATCTGGGGGTGGTCCAGGTCTCCCGTCAACTCGCCGAACGACCGTGTGATGAAGTTGACGGCGATGAAAGCCTCATCTCCCCAGATTGGGAAGTTCAGCGCGTAGCGAATCAGACGCCAGATTAATGACGAGACCACCAGAAGCAGAATCCAGCGATGCGGTGGCCAGCGCAGCAACGGTCTGCCCTTGGCGCTGCGGAGGTTTCGCCGATCGGTCTGAGTCATGGGCCTGGTCTCGGGCTCGGGTCTCTCACACCGGGCCGGCGGCCGGGCTGGGCCCAGTTTACTTCAGGCCGAGGCCTTCCACGAATTGGCTACCACCCGTCCTTGATTCCTAGTAATATAAATCCTATCAACTCCGGTGTCCTTTCTTGTTGGAGACCACTTATGTCCGACGGCCACTTCGCGATCGAAAAACTGCTCGAACAGATGAAACCCCTTGAGGCGTCCGACCTGCACATCAAGGTCGGTATCCCCCCCACCTACCGGATCAACGGCAGCCTCCGCGCCGTCGCCGGGGACCCGGTCACCGAGGAGGAGGCCGAGCACATGCTCGACGCGATCCTCAACGAGCAGCAGCAGGCGCGCTTCGCCGAGGGCGGCAACCTCGACTTTGCCTGGCACCTGCCCGACGGGGACCGGTTCCGTATCAATATGTTCAGGTCCGGCGCCAACCGCCACGTCGCCGTCCGCCGTGTGCAGGCCGAGATCCCGACTTATGAAGAGTTGCACCTTCCCCCCGTCTACAGCGACCTTGTCAAGAAAGCCCACGTCGGGCTCGTGCTGATCGTCGGTGTGACCGGCAGCGGCAAGTCCTCGACGCTCGCCGCGATGATCGACGAGGTCAATGCCACACGCAGCGTCAACATCATCACCATCGAAGACCCGGTCGAGTACCGGTTCGTCCCCAAGAAGTCGATTATCAGCCAGCGCGAGTTGGGTATCGATGTCGAGGACTTTGCCACCGCGTTGAAGTTCGTCGTGCGTCAGGACCCGGACGTGATCTTCATCGGCGAGATGCGCGACCACGACACGATCATCGCCGCCATCCAAGCCGCCGAGACGGGGCACCTGGTCTTCGCGACGCTGCACAGCGCCGACACCATGCAGGCGTTCGGCCGAATCCTCGAGTTCTTCCCGCAACACGAACGCGGCTTTATCCGCACGTCGTTGAGTAATTCGCTCCTGGCGATCTGCGCCCAGCGGCTGATCCCGGCGCTCGAAGACTTCGCCGCCGGCGTCGTCCCCGCCACCGAAGTCTTGCTGAACACGCCTCTGGTCCGCGACAAGATCCGTGAAGGCGAGGAGAGCGACCTCCCCGCCGTCATCGCGTCCAACCCCAACTCCGGCATGCGTAACTTCAACCAGTCGCTGTGCAAGATGGTCGAAGATAACTGGATCGACCGCCGCATCGCCCTGAACTACGCGCCGAACCGCGAACAACTCGACTCCCTTCTCAAGGGCATCGACATCAAGAGTAGTGGGCTAGTGGGAAGGTAACCGCACCTAGTTCTTGGGCTCAATGGGCTTGCAGGTAAAGGGATCGATCGCCGGCTTATCCGAGGCCAGCTGCTGGTCATTGATCCCGCCCCCGCTGTCGCACGTGTCGACCACACGCCCGCCGTGCATCGTGACGTTGATGAGATGCTCTTCATCCCACAGCCGCTCGAAGGTCAGCTGCGTGTAACTCATCTGGCCGTCGGGGTGTTCGACCATACTGATCCCTACGCATGAAACCCGCCCGATCAAATCTCTGCCGGTCGCGCCTTCTGATAACACTTCGTAGAACCGATCATCGCTCTCGTGAAACTCACACCAACCCTTCACGTCCTCCGTGTCGTACACCGCTAACGCGTCCAGGGCTTTGGCAACCACCTCCGAGCCGTTAGCGATCAGGTAGTCGATCGCCTTGACGTCGGCATCCGTCAATTCCTCACGGAGGTCCAGGTCAACCGGGATATGCCCTTCGCTCCGCCGGCGGGCCGCCTCCGCCTTCTCAAGACGCTCGGGGTCCTCCTCTTCGGACACGTCATCGTCATCCATTCCGCCGGGTCCCGCCTCCGCGGAGGCCCGGAGTTCGGCCACCTCGTCTTGGTCGATCCCGGTCTCGCCGGTTTCGTTGAGGTTCTTCAGGATACCCCCCATCTTATCCATCATTGACTGGGTCATATCGTCCATCGATTTATTTAAAGTCTCACGATCTTCATCGCCTTCGACCGGAGTCGAAGCGAGCTTGGCGAGCTGCCCGAACATGTCACCCATCATCAGATCGAGGGCCTCATCGTCTTCGTCGTACTCATCCTCTTCACCGTCCGCGGTAAGCAGGTACTCGATCGTCTCGCTCACGGACCCAAAACTGCAGAAGTAGCCGCGGCCGTTACCGGCGTCGGGGATATCACTGAGGTCCAGTTCAGGGTACCGATCAAGGATCAGAGCGATGATCTCATCGGGGGTCATCTCCGCCCAGTCGCGCGAATCGACCAGGTGCTTGGAAAGCAGGTACGTCACGGCCCCGCTGTCACCGCCCTTGATCTGTTCCAGCTTGACCGCCCATCGCTCCTCGATCTGAAGCGAAGCGGCGTCGGGGACCGGTATCCACCCCGCGAGCTCGCCGTGTCGGTCTTCTTGAATCGTGTCCTGCCAGTTCGACATGGGTAAACCCCCTTTGCAAGGCTGATTGTGATCGTTTTTCCGGACGGACCACCTAGACGCATGATCCATGCACAAAAGTGTATCAGATGGTGTGGTTGCCTCATATGTGCTTAACCTGATACTAATACACCCCCCGGCTTGCGCCGAGGGGTGTGGTTGTTTAATGGGTTAATGCTTCGACCTGCCGGAGAAAACTTCCGGGGGCGGGGCTTTTCCGGGGGTTACTCGCTGCTGGGGCCGAATGTGATCTTGTCGGTGCCCAGGGCACCGCCGTCGCCAAGACCGCCCAGGCCGCCGCCGGCCGGGCCTTCCTGCTGACCGCCGGCCTGCTTGCCCTCGGCACGTTCGGCCGCGGCTTCCTGATCGCTGGTCCAGGCCGCACGCTTGAGGCTCAGGCCGATCTTGCGATCGTCCAGGTCCACGCGAAGGATCTTGACTTCCACTTCCTGGTCCTGCTGGACAACGTCCTGCGGCTTGTCGACCTTGTGGTCGGCGAGCTCGGAGATGTGCAGCAGGCCTTCCAGGTCGTCTTCCAGCTCGACGAACACGCCGAAGTTGGTGATCTTGGTGACCTTGCCCTGGACGATCATGCCCGGCTGGTAGTGCGCGGGGATCGCTTCGTCCCACGGGTCTTCGCTCATCTGCTTCAGGCCAAGGGCGACACGCTGCTTGGTGCGGTCGACCTCGAGGACGACGCACTTGATGCTCTCGCCCTTCTTCAATAGCTCGTTGGGGTGCGTGAGCTTCTTGGTCCACGACAGGTCCGAGACGTGCAGCAGGCCGTCGATGCCGGGCTCGATTTCGACGAACGCGCCGTAGCTGGTGAGGTTGCGTACCTTGCCTTCGACGACGGTGCCGGGCGGGTACTTCTCGGCGACCAGCTCCCAAGGGTTGACCTCGGTCTGCTTCATGCCGAGGCTGATTTCCTGCTTGTCCTTGTTGATGTCCAGGACGACCACGTCGATCTCCTCGCCGATCGAGACCAGCTCGGAGGGGTGGTTGATCCGGCGGGTCCATGACATCTCGGAGATGTGGACCAGGCCCTCGACGCCGTCTTCGAGCTTGACGAACGCGCCGTAGGACATGATGTTCGTGACCGTGCCCTTGACCAGGGTGTTGGCCGGGTACTTGGTCTCGATCTCTTCCCACGGGCTGGCGTCACGCTGCTTGAGGCCGAGCGCGATCTTTTCCTTCTCGTGGTCGATGTTGAGGATCTTGACTTCGATCTTGTCGTCGATCTTGACGATGTCCGATGGGTGGTTGACCCGGCCCCAGGACATGTCGGTGATGTGCAGCAGGCCGTCGATCCCGCCGAGGTCCACGAACGCGCCGAAGTCGGCGATGTTCTTGACCGTGCCCTCGACGATGTCGCCGACGTTGATGCGGTCCATGAGGGCCTTGCGCTTCTCGGCCCGCTCGTCTTCGATGAGCTTACGACGGCTGATGACGATGTTGCGACGCTCCTCGTCGATCTTGAGGATCTGGGCGTCGATGGTCTTGCCGATGAACGCGCCGATGTCGCTGGGACGACGGATGTCGACCTGGCTGGCGGGCAGGAACACGGGCACGCCGATGTCCACGAGCAGGCCGCCCTTGATCTTGCGCATGACCTTGCCCTGGATGACCTCGCCTTCCTTGTTCTCGCTGATGATGCGTTCCCAGCCGCGGATGCGGTCGGCCTTACGCTTGGAAATCTTGACGGTGCCGGTGTGGCCTTCGACCTCTTCGAGCAGGACCTCGACGGTGTCGCCGACCTCGACGTTGCCGGGCTCATCGAACTCGGTCTTGTCGAGAATGCCTTCGCTCTTCAGGCCGACCTCGACGAGGAAGTCGTCGCCGGCCATGCCCACGACCTTGCCGGCGAGGATCGTGCCGGACTTGAAGTCCCCGACGGTCCCGAGCAGGTCTTCCATGTCGCCGTCGGCCACACTCTGACCGAAAGCGTCGGCGAGCATCTGCTCGGCCTCGAGGTCCTCGATGCCTAAAGTCGCGATTAAGTTCTGATCTACCATTATCTACCTAACTGGTGTCTTACCCCGCCGAGGCGTTGCACCTGGGCGTTAAGGGTCGCGGGACGTGTGTCGGCCTGAAGGCCAAACGCCCGCCTGGTTCGTCCCCCTGGCCGCCGTCCCACACGGGACAGCCCTCGGCCGAGGGTGAATCGACTATTGTAGCAACCGGGCCCGATTACGCCACAGGCCCTTAAATGCCGATATAATAACCATATGGAACACAAGGACCGCAGCCAATATCGCGTCCGCAAGTTCAAACTCGGCGATCCGGAGCAAGACTATGAGCCCTCGATTAAGGACCTGAGTCCCACCGAGCGTATTGAACTGGTCGTCGAAGCCAGTCGCCGAATGCTTGCTATGAAAGGGCTATCTCACGATGAGCCAGGACTTCCACGACATGCTCTACGAGTTGAGGCACGCCGGCGTTGAGTTTCTCGTGGTCGGCGCCCATGCACTCGGGGTTCACGGCATTATTCGCGGGACACTCGATTTTGACATCTGGGTACGTCCGTCAGAAGACAACGCACGACGTATATGGGCAGCACTCACTGCATTCGGCGCACCATTGGCACAGGTCGAAAACCACGAGTTTGCCAAAGCCGGGCTTGTGTATCAGATCGGTGTAACACCTAATCGAATCGATCTGATGAATAGCATCACAGGGGTAGCTTTCGAAAAGGCGTGGGAGAACCGGGTCGAAGCTAGCGTGTTCGGCGTTGACGTGTATGTGATTGGTCGAAACGAACTTATTCAAAATAAACGCGCCACCAATCGTCCCAAAGATCAGGAAGATGTTAAAGATCTGGAGAATGATCGGACCCGGTAAGACTAAATAAGCCGTGTCTTAGATATCCAGTTTAATGGTCACGTGATGATCACGCCGGCTGGGTGGCGTTCTGACGGACGTGATCCACCGCGTTGTGGAAGAACTGCAGGCCGGCGGGGGTCGTCGTGAGCCAGTCCTCGCCCTGCCGGGTCCAGGTCGGATGGTGGGTCGGATCGGTGAAACGCTCGGGGTGGGGCATCAGGCCGAGGATCGTGCCGGCCGGGTTGCAGATGCCGGCGATATCGTCGGTCGAGCCGTTGGGGTTCGAGCCCGGGGCATACCGCAGCGCGACCTGGCCGTTGGCTTTGAGCTGCTCGAGTGTCGTGTCATCATCGCAGACCAGCCGGCCCTCGCCGTGGGCGATCGGCAGGTCGAAGCTGTCAAGCCCCTGCGTCCAGATGCACTTTGTCGCCGGGTCCACCGTCATCGGCGTCCACTTATCGATGAACCGGCCGCAAGTGTTATCCGCCAGCGTCAGCGACTGCTTGCCCTGCTGGGCATCCGGCAGCAGGCCCATCTTGACCATGACCTGGAACCCGTTGCATATCCCGATCATCGGCACCCCCCTGCCGGCCGCGTCGCGCAACGGCTCCCAGAGCCGGTGGCGGATGCGGTTCGCCAGGATACGTCCAGCCGCGATATCGTCGCCGTAGCTGAACCCGCCGGGGAAGCCTACAAAATCGAACGTGCCGATCCGATCCGGATCATCGATCAACTCATTGAGATGCAGCGTCGCCGTCTCGCAGCCGGCAAGCTCAAACGCGTGGGCCAACTCAACGTCGCAGTTCGTACCAGCGGTCCGGATGATCAGGGCGGTGGGTGTCATGGGGACATCATAAACACTTCCCCAGAACCATGCCGATCCACCAGATAGAGTGGAACTCGGATGGATTCGGATACAAACGGATAGAGCAGGAGGTGTCCGCAGATTACGGTGATTACACAGATCTGTGCTTGAAGTGCATTGAAATAAAAATCTGTGTCATCTGCGGAATCTGCGGATACTTCCTCATCCGTGTGTATTCGCATGCATCCGAGTTATTCTCCGCCGTCTTCCTCTCGAAGGCCAGTCTTGTTGTACTCGGCCCGCTGCTTGGCGTACGTCTCCGGGCTGACCGGCAGATCGGGATTCTCCTCGCCGTCGGCGCACTGCTGGTGCAGCTTCTTCAAGAAAGGCACACACCACTGACACCCCGTCCCCGCCGAGAGGCACTCGCTGATCAGGCTTGCGACCGGCGGCTTCTCCCGCTGGCAGTAGCTGACGATCTTGCGCTTGGAGACCTTAAAGCACAGGCAGACGTTGTCATCATCTTTCATAACAGCCATTGTACCTGCATGTTGAAAACACCGGTGTCCCGTCGCTAAAACGATTCCCCGCATACAATGTCGCTATGGCCCAGGTGCGTACCAATTCGGCGTTCGAGCGATTGACTGATCGGCTGTCCCGGCTGCCCGGGATCGGTCGGCGGTCGGCGCAGCGGATCGCGTTCTACCTGCTCAAGACGCCGCAGGAGGAAGCGGAACTGCTGGCCGAGGCGGTGCTGGCGTTTAAACGAGACCTGAAGGTCTGCCGGATATGCGGGCACGTCACGGAGTCCGACCCCTGCCCGATCTGCAGCGACCCGGAACGCAACCACGCGCAGGTGCTTGTTGTCGAGCAGCCCAACGACGTGGTGAGCCTGGAGCAGACCGGCGTCTACCGCGGGGCCTACCATGTGCTGATGGGTCGGCTCGCGCCGCTGGAGGGCGTCGGGCCGGGCGAGCTGAACATCGACCGACTCATCAAGCGGGTGACCGAAGGCAAGGTCCGAGAAGTGATCCTCGGGACCAACCCCACCCTCGAAGGCGACGGCACCGCGATGTACCTCGCCGAGCAACTGGCCAAACACGGCGTCACGCTGACCCGCCTGGCAAGGGGCATCCCCACCGGGACACCGCTCGCCGGGGCGTCAAAGGCGGTACTATCAGACGCCATCCAGAGCCGACAGGCCATGGACGATGGATAACACCCCGGATACAGCCGATTTAAGTAATAACGCTCTGACCAGCCCCTAGACCCCAGACCCCAAGCCACCATGAGAATCGACACCGGACAACACATGCGGATCGACCAGCGGATGAAGCTGGCCCCGCGCATGATCCAGTCGATGGAGATCCTCCAGATGGCGCAGGCGGCGCTCGAGGCCCGGATCGACCAGGAGCTGGCGAGCAACCCGACGCTGGAGGTCCGCGAGCCGGGCACGGACGTCGAGGACTACGAAGCCGAACGCACCCAGACCGACAGAGATAACCGCGAGAACGAGCGCGAGCTGGTCGTCCGCGAAGACGACAAGAACAACAAGGACGACTTCGAACGCCTGTCCAACATGTCCGAAGAGGTCGGCTCTTCATGGGACGCCAACACCTCCGAGACCGGCGGTAGCTACCACAGCACACACTACAGCGACGGCGACCGCGACAAGAAGATGGACGCGATGGCCAACACCGCCGCGCGCACCGCGTCGCTGTTCGACCAGCTCATGGACCAGTGGCACCTGACGGAAACCACGCCCGAGCTGCTGAAGATCGGCGAGTTCCTGATCGGGTTCATCGACAGCGACGGCTACCTGCGCACCGACAACGCCGCGCTCATCGACCAATCGCCCAACGGCACGACGCAGGACCAGATCGACGAAGCCATCGCCCTGCTGCAAAAGACGCTCGAACCCCCGGGTCTGGCGGCGCGCGACATCCGTGAATGCCTGCTCCTGCAGATCGACGCCCGCCTGCGTAACGATCCTGATGCCGAGCTGGCGAACGAACGCACCCTGGTCGAGAGCCACCTCAAGGACATCGAGGCCAACCGCCTGCCGAAGGTCGCCAAGGCCACCGGCCTGGACGTCGCCGAGGTCAAGCAGGCCATCCAGAGCCTGCGCCAGTTCCACCCCCACCCCGGCAAGCTGCTGGCGGACGACAGCCCGCGGATGATCTTTCCCGACGCTGTGATCGAGTACGACGAGGAGACCGACACCTACACCGCGTCGCTGACGCACGGCAGGCTCCCCTCACTGCATATCCGACCCGAGTACATTGAAGACGCACGCAATAAGAACGTTGACAAGAAGACGCGCGACTTCCTGAACAACCACATCCGCAGCGCCTCGTGGATCATCGACGCGATCCAGCAACGCAACGCGACGCTGCTGCGCGTCATCGGCGTGGTCGTCCAGGCACAACGCGACTTCTTCGAGCAAGGCCCGCAGGCGCTCAAGCCGCTGCCCATGACGCTCGTCGCCGACCAGTTGGGCATACACGTCGCCACCGTCAGCCGGGCCGTCAACGAGAAGTACCTCCAGACCCCACGCGGCATCTACCCGCTGCGCATGTTCTTCTCCGGTGGTACGGAGACCGAGTCCGGCGACGCCATGAGCTGGTCCGCCGTGCAGGCGAAACTTGAGCAGATCATCGAGGAAGAAGACAAGGCCAAGCCCCTGTCCGACGACGCGCTGGTCGAGAAGCTCAAGGAGCACGGCATCGAAATCGCCCGCCGGACCGTCGCCAAGTACCGCAAGCAGATGAACATCCCCCCGGCCCGCCAACGCAAAGAGTATTAGGTCGGGGATCGGGGATCGGGGATCGGGGATCGGATCAATCATACGGTCGTGACGCACACTCCCATTTAGCGGCGGATCGCAGATCCGCGCGTCTCCCCCGCTGCCACACGTTCCCGGTAAACTGTTGCCTAGCCGATGAACACCCCTACCCCCCCATCCCCAAATCCTAACCCCCAACCCCCAATCATCACCCTCACCACCGACTTCGGCACGGCCGACACCTACGTCGCGCAAATGAAAGGCGTCATCGCCGGGATCACGCTGAGCGCGCGCGTCATTGATAGCACGCATGACATCCCGCCGCAGAACATCCTCGCCGGAGCCTTAGCACTCGACACACTCGTCGACGCGTTCCCGGACGGCACGATCCACGTCGCCGTGGTCGATCCCGGTGTAGGCTCGCAGCGCGCAGCGGTAGCCATACAAACCGAGCGGTTCACCCTTGTGGGACCGGACAACGGCCTGTTCACGATGGTGCTCGACCGCTACCCGCCCACGACGATCGTCTCACTGACCAACCCGGCCTACCACCGCTCCCCCGGAAGTCCCGGAAGCCCGATCTGCCCGACGTTCCACGGCAGAGACATCTTCGCCCCCGCCGCGGCACACCTCGCAGATGGTGTCCCGATCAGTCAGTTGGGCGATCCTTGCACCACCCTGGTCAACCTGAACCTCAGGCCCCCGGAAGTCTCACCCAAGGAGATCAAGGCGCGCGTGCTGACCAGTGACCGCTTCGGCAACCTGATCACGAACCTCTCGCGCGATGTGTTCGAGGCGTGGCTCAGCGAGCAGAGCGGGACCAAGATGCAGGTACGGGTCAAAGGCAAGAAGATCGGCACGATCCAACAGACCTTCGCCGATGTGAAGACGAATGAACCCGTCGCCTACTTCGGCAGCTCGAACCGGCTTGAGATCGCCGTGCGCGAAGGCTCAGCCCGGGACCGGTTCGGCAACCATCCCCGTGTCGTGGTGTATTGTGCTTAGCGCAGTATCAGGTCTTGAATCACCCCTCTAAGGCCGTACCCATATCGGTGGTATGACCCTCCACGCCAATCTCGCATCACTTGCCTTAGCGTCGGCCGGACACGCCTGTCGTAATGCGCCGCTTTCTCGGTAAGCTGTGTCGGCGCGTCATCTGCCCCGGTTGTATGGCCATGCGATGCCAGACGCTCAGCCGCGAGTTTACACCGCGTGGCGGCCCGTCGCATATATGCGTCATCTATGCTCGCCCGAGCATGACGCAACTGCCCGATCAACCCATCCGCTCCACCGATCTGCTGTGACGTGTGTTGCCGGTAGTGTGCTAACGGCCGATCGATCGTCCGCACCTCACTGACCGCCGACGCTAAAAGCGCGATCCACTCGTCGTGTACCCATAACTCCGGGATCGGTAGCACCAGCCCACGCAACGATGACCGGAACATCATGCTCATCCCGGTGACAACGTTGAAACGCAAGAGCGCCGCAAATGGGTCCGCCGCAAACCGCTTACGGGCACGCCGGCCAAACCCAAGACGACCCCACTGCGTCTTCCCCGTTACCCGGCCCGAGTCTTCACACAATAGCGCATCACAGAATACCAGCCCGGCAAGGTCATCTGCATATGACACCAACACCTCAAGCTTATTTGGCAGCCAGACATCATCCTGATCCGACAGCGCGATCCAGTCACCCTGGCAACGCTCAATAGCTCGTGCGAAGTTGCCCCCGGGACCGACCCGCTCATCGTTCCGCAGAATGGTCACGGGAAACACAGACGACGACGCAAAGCTGCGCAAGACCTCCAGCGTCCGGTCGTCTGACCCGTCATCACTGACAATCATCTCGTCCGGTAAACGTGACTGGCCAGTAATTGATCGCAGTTGCTCGGGCAGATACACCGCCCCGTTGCAGGTCGCCATGGCTACGGAGATTCGCATCTCAGCCCTTCCTCGCTACGGCGACGAGTTCCTCACCTGCCGCCGCGCCCAGCCGCGTCAGCAACCACTCCGCCAGGAGCACCGTGTCTGCAAAGATGCGCGTAGTCCTGGCCGTACCACCCGACCACCGGCCCGAGGCTCGCTTCCGGTTGGCGTCGCTCGCACACACCATCCCGCTGGCGTCCCGGTAACTCGTCTTCACATCAGCCGACGCAAAGCCAGCCTTGTGCAATGCATCTCTTAATGAATCCCGGGTGAATAATTGCAGGTGACGTGGCGGCTCGAGGCCTCGCCAGTGCCTGCCGTATATCCGGCTTGCCAATGAGAACATGTTGGGCGTCACGATGACCACCCGGCCGCCGGGTTTCAACAACCGATGCACATCACTTAATACCTGCACCGGATCGTAGACGTGCTCGATCACGTGATACAGCGTCGCGGCGTCGAGGCTGCCGGGCCTCTCACTCAATGACTCGACCCCTGCCAGTGTGACCGGCCGACCCATGGCCTGGGCGTGCTGGACCGCGTTCGTATCTGGATCGATCCCCGAGGCATCCCACCCAAGAGCGTTGAGCCGCTCGATCATTTGCCCCGAGCCGCAGCCCACGTCTAACAGCGTGCCTCCGTTGATCGGGGGGATAAAACCGCTATCAAAACGTAATTGCTCACTGACAGGCGGCAGGTACGCAGGCCAGGGTAAGCGGGCCTTTCTGCCGGCGACGGCTGCTGCCTTACGAGCCTGCCAGACACGCTCTCGCAGCTTGTAATACCAGGACGCACGAGCGGGCATTGCATCGACCCCGTCCTGATCATCGACATGTGTGTGATACTCGGCATATGCAAGAGGCATGTCCCGACGGATCGGCGCGGGGTCCAGCCAGCACAGCTTTGCATTCGCACGGATCCGCCATCGGCCCGGGACATTGAAAAGCGTATCCTCGAGACACTCGTAGCGGACCTCGCCGCAGCGGCCGTACACGGGATCAGCTTCCCGGGATTCCGTACGCAACTCGTGACTCATTGCACGCCACCCCTTCGACTGCGCACCAATTCGCGCTGAAGGAAATAGGCATTGAGCAAGGCCGCGGCGAGAACCGCGATCGCCTGCCCGGCATACAAACCCGTCGCGCCTTGGGTCTCCGACAAGTAAACACCTAGCGTGGAAAACACCGTCAGCATCACACAGGCCGATACCAACTGTACCTTCAATCTACCCAGCCCGCTTAAGGGCGTGCCAAGCATCACGTAGGCACCAAAACAGATCGCGTAGCACAGCGCGCCGATCAGTGTCGCTGTGCTAGGGACCGCCCGGTCACCCAACCACCACGAGATGAAAGGTCGACCTAAGACAAGGATCACACACCCGCCCAAGAGACAAACCGCAAGCATAAGACCCAGGGATCGGATCACGCCGCGACGGATCCACACCTCGTCGCCACGCTGCCCCGCTTCGCTATACGCCGGCCAGTACGCATAACTGATCATCATCACCGCAGCGATTAATATGCCAATCAAGCGGTACGCGGCACCGTAGGGCACCACCGCCTCGGGCACCGACATCAGCCCCAACACGATCGGCCCGCCCTGTAGCAGCGTGATGGTCGCCAAATCGAGCGCCATGAACACAACACCCGCCGACAGCAACCGGCCTAGAAGCCGCCGGTCAAAATGACATATGCCCGGCATGGGGAGAACCCCGAGCCCCAAACCCACACACCACTGCGCTAGACCCGCCACCAGCGGTGGGCTCATCACCAACACCACCAGCGTCGGAAACGACCAATCCTCAAAATACCCCAGCACCAGAAAGCAGATCATCAGCAACTGTGCCCCGGCCGCGATTAGCTGACTAAGGTCGCCACGTTGCGATGCGATCATCGCATGGCCGCCCATCATCATGGGCATCGACAAAGCCGCCATCACCAACACAAGCACCGTCACCATCCCCGCTTCGCGCACGGCCTGCGGGTCGGTCACGTTAAGCCACTGCGCCCAGGGCATCATCCCGCCAAACACCAGGATTACCACAGCCGCCACGGCACCGATCAGCGCGACGAACCCCGCCGCGTTGGACAGGATGGCGCGGGCCTTGTCACGATCGGTCTGAGCGTGCTGGCCCATCGCCGTGTACAGCGTGAACTGCAGCCCGAACTTCGCAAACGCCATCCAGGCCGACAGGGCATATATCATCAGCCACATACCGAAACGCTGCTGACCCAGACGCCTGATCAGTAGCGCCATCACAACGAACTGCCCGACGGCATATACGCCTTGAAATATCAAACCCGACGCCGCCGAGCGCGTGGCTCGCTGGTCACGAAGGCGTCGATTGTGGTGATGTTCTTGCATGGAATAAGCACGCGTTGAGATCGAACCCGCCAAGGCACGCCTTACCAGAATAACAGCCGCCTGATCACCCACCAATAAGCGCTAAGCAGAGGGTTGCCGATATACCGTAGCAACGGACCGCCGAGACCGGGGTGGTCGATCCCGCCAACGTGTGAACGCACGAAAGCCCGGTCGGACACGCTGCGACGATCCTGAGCGATGACTCGCAGACCAAGCATGTGCCGGCGCGTATCAGGCTTAAGGAAGTAACCCAGCGCATGCAGCTTGTCGGCCAGCCGCCCTCTTGATGCCGCGTACAGCAGTTGCCCCACTTCCATCAACAAGATCGCGGGCAGCAACAGCAGCAGCGTCGGCGTCTTGTAGTACACCAGCATCAACCACCAGCGGTTTCGCTCCAGGTAGTAGTAATGCCGATGGATCGCTGTAGTCGGCGAGAATCGATGGGCCACACGACTGCCCGGGACCAAGTCGTGCCGGTAGCCGAGTTGTCTGAGTTTCCAGCCAAGATCGGTGTCCTCGCAGTAAAGAAACATCTCGGGCTCGAAAAGCCCGAAACGGGCGAGCAGGTCGGCCCGGGCAAGCATCGCCGCACCCGAACTGTAACCGATTTGCTGTGGCGTCAGGTCGTCGGGAATCGGCCCGCCGAATCTTGTGATCAGGCCGAAACCCAGGTAATGCGCCGCATTCCCGGCGGTGTTGATGATGCCGGGCCGATCGATCAACGTGATCAGAGGCTGGCAAGTCGCGGTCCGTGTATTGGTTTCCAAATGGTCGATAAGTGGATCGATCCAGCCGGGCTCAGGCACGGTGTCGGGATTTAACAGCGCGACATACGTGGCCGTCGGTCGCATCTGACACACATACTCGAATCCCAGGTTGTTCCCGCCGGCAAAACCCAGGTTCTCCCCGGCATCGATCACGGCTACCTCGGGGAACAACTCTCGCACATACTGAGCCGACCCGTCCTGCGAATCACAATCCACCACCACGACACGCACATCAATGTCCGAACGGGCCCAACGATCCATGCCGGCCAGGCACGCAGCCAGGTCCTTTCGGCTGTTGTACGCCACGATGATGACCGCGATGTGCAGGGGCTGATCAGACAAGATGATTCCCGTATCGGCTCTTCTTACGCGTTCCCATGATGTGGATCGTCGTCGGCATCGGCCAAGCCCTGCTTCTGCATCAGTATCCCGACGTGTTGGGCGAGCGAGGTGATGCGCCGCTCCTGCACGCTGACGATCGACAACAGCTTGAAGATCATGAGCATGAAGAACGTCGTCACGCCAAGCAGCGCGAGCGTTCGGTAGTCGATGTCCAGCAACTCGGCGACGTAGCCCACGCCGTCACGCCAGAGCGCCAGGACCAGGAACGGCAGGCCCGTCAGGACGAAGATAATCGCGTAGCGTTCCTTGAGCCTCCCGGCGCGCAGGCTGCGCAGGGCCATGAAGAGGATCACGGCGCCGATGGTCAAGACGATGAGGTTTCGCAGGATAATCATGGTTGCCTCGCTTGTGATTTCGGCCAGGGCTTGCGGACCAGGTCCAGCAGCAGGGCCGAGCTGACTTTGATGAGGTAAAACACGCCTTTGTGAAACGGGATGCTGGTGCGCCCGGCGGTGCGTTCGCGCATCACGACCGGTGTCTCGGCCACCTTGAACCCGGCGCGGTGCAGTAACAGGATGACTTCGGGCTCGGGGTAGTCCTCGGGGTACCAGGCGGCGAACGCCTGGATCACACGCCTGTTGGCGATGCGGAACCCGCTTGTGCAATCGGTGATGCGCAGGCCGGTCAAAAGGCGCAGCACGGTACGCAGCACGCTGATGCCGGCGGCGCGGGCGGCCGGGGGCGAGTAGTTCGGGTCATCTGAAAGGAAACGCGACCCGATGACCAGGTCGGCTTCGTGTTTACCAATCGCGCTGATGAGCTTGTGTGCTTCCTCGGCCGGGTGCTGCCCGTCGCCGTCGACCTGCATCGCCAGGTCGTACCCGTGGATGAAAGCGTAGCGGTAGCCCGCCTGCATCGCGCCGCCGATCCCGAGGTTAAATGGCAGACGGATCACCGCAGCGCTCTCCGGTACAGCCGAGTGCGTCCCGTCAGTTGAGCCGTCATCGACGACCAGCACATCCGCCGCGGGGAGTTGTTCATGTAAACCCTCCACGACCCGGCCGACACTACCCGCCTCGTTGTAGGCCGGGACGATCACCAGGCATCTGGGCTGGTCCGGGTTGTCGTGTATATGAGGCATGGAAAGACATCGATCGATCAAATGAAAAACCCAGGGCTTTCGCCCTGGGCTATATGGTAATCATTGATCTGTGAGGTGTGGGCGATCCGCTCAGTGCGGCATGGGGAAGCGGCCACAGACGGCCTTGACTTCCTCGCGTACCTGGCTGATCACGGCCTCGTCGCCTCGGCTGTCGATCACACGGTGCATCAGGTCGGCAACCATCGGCATGTCCGACTCGACCAGGCCGCGGGTCGTCAGCGCCGGGGTGCCCAGCCGGATCCCGCTGGTCTGGAACGGGCTGCGTTCGTCCTTGGGCACGGTGTTCTTGTTCACGATGATCCCGGCCTGCTCCAGCCAGAGCGCGGCGGACTTGCCGGTCAGTTCCGCATCGGTCTTGCGCAGGTCGATGACCATCAGGTGGTTCTCCGTGCCGTTGCTGGTCAGGGCGTAGCCGTGGTCCATCAGCGCCTTGGCGAGCGCGGCGGCGTTCTTGACGATCTGATCGCCGTAGGCCTTGAACTCGGGCTTGAGCGCCTCGCCGAAGGCGACGGCCTTGCCGGCGATGGCGTGCATCAAAGGCCCGCCCTGCGTGCCGGGGAACACGGCCTTGTCGATCTTCTTGGCGATGTCTTCGTCATTGGTCAGCACCAGGCCGCCGCGCGGGCCGCGGAGGGTCTTGTGCGTAGTGGTGGTGACGATGTCGCAATGCGGGAACGGCGAAGGGTGCGACCCGGCGGCGACGAGCCCGGCAATGTGGGCGATGTCCGCCATCAGGATCGCGCCGCAGGCGTCGGCGATCTCGCGGAACCTGGCGAAGTCGATGACGCGTGGGTAGGCCGAGTAGCCGGCGATCAGCAGCTTGGGCTTGTGCTCCATGCAGGCGGCGTGGATCGCGTCGTAGTCCAGGTGCCCGAACTTCGGGTCGTTCTCGTCGTAGATCAGCGGGTAGTGCACGGGCTTGAACCACTTGCCGGAGATGTTCACCGGCGAGCCGTGCGTCAGGTGCCCGCCTTCGGAGAGCACGATGCTGCAGAACGTATCGCCGGGCTCGAGCAGGGCGACGAACACGGCCATGTTGGCGTTCGCGCCGGAGTGAGGCTGGACGTTGGCGTACTTGCAGCCGAAGAGCTTGGTCACGCGGTCGATGGCGAGCCGTTCGACGTCGTCGTAGTAGTCGCAGCCGGAGTAGTAGCGCTTGCCGGGGTAGCCCTCGCAGTACTTGTTGGTCATGCACGAGCCGGTGGCGGCCATGACGGCGGCGCTGGTGTGGTTCTCGCTGGCGATCAGCTCGAGCGTCTCGTCCTGGCGCTGCTGCTCCAGGCGGATGATCTCGGCGACCTGGGGATCGGTGGCGGCGATCACATCGGATACGGGTACAGAATCGGTATGGGCGGTCATCAAGGGGCTCCAAATGGAAGGTTCAGGGGCATCCTAGCCGCTGCGCGTGGCCGGTTCAATCAGCCGACGTGACGCCCTTGATCACGAGCGTTCGGCCCGCTGTCCCCAGCAGCAGCGCCCCATCGACCAGGGTCCCGTCGTCGGGCCCGAGCCACTGCTGCAGCTCGGATAACGGCACTTCCTGCTCGATCACACCGGTGTGCCGGTCGAGCAGGTACAGCTGGAAGCCGGCGGCTTCGATCTGCTGCCGGGCCTGCCGGAGGATGTCTTCAAGCGCCTGATCCACCTCGGGCCGAGGCGGGTTGATGCCGAGTTGCGGCAGGTTGGGCATCTGCCTGGGCGGTGTCCCGCTGACGATCAGGGCGTAACGCTCGCTGACGTGCAGTTGCTGGATGTGCCCGTTCGCCGCACAGATCGCGTCGGACCAGCTGAGATGGCCGGATGGGTCCAGGCTCAACGCCTGCATGTGTGTCGCGACATACCAGGATTCGGGTGTGTGCATCGGATTGAACAGCTCCACCCGGCCCGGCACGGATCGGACCGGCAGGTGATTCACGATGCGCCCACTGTCCACGTCGATCACCTGCGCCGCCCCGGCCTGGCTGCGCTGCTCCGCGGCGATCAACAGCCCGCCTCCGAGTGTGTAGCGCGCCCACAGGTTGCTCCGGCTGGTCGAGTCCGTCCGCCACTGCGTCAGCCCCGTGGTGATGTCATGAGCCGATAGGCTCCCCGGGATCGCACTGACCAGCAGGCCGTTGTCCGCAAACCCGAGCCAGGCGGGGACCTTTTCGGTCTGGATCACGGTCTGGTGTTGTTCACCGGTCAAGGGGTCAAGCAGTGTGACAATGCCGTGCTGCGCCGCGGTGTCTGCCCAACTCGCCCCGCCCAGCGCCACCAAGCCGTCGCCTATAGCTAGCGACGTCAGGCTGTCCGCCTGCCCGAGCAGGCTCCACCGGACCCGGCCCGTGTCTCGATCGATACACGCGGCCCGGCCCAGGTCATCAGCAAGCACGATCGATGTCAGGTCTACCGCCCAGAGCAGGCCGTCGTCCGGTGCGCGGGGGCTTGTCGTCCGGCGGACGGACACGCCGCCCAATATCTGCATGAACTGTCGCTGCTGACGCGTGCGCCTTTCTTCCTGCGCTTCCGGATCGCCCGCCTGATTCAGCACAGCCCCGTAATTGATCGGCTGCCACAGCTGTTCCCCGGTCTGGCTGTCCATCGCGCCGAGTGTCTTATCCGTGGACGACCACCACAACACCTGCCTGCCGTCCGCCGCCAGGACACGCATGTCCCCGACCGGGACCGGCTTTCGCCACAGCGGCTCCAACCCCGGTGCCGACAACATCCTTATCTCACCGCCATCAGACATCAGGACACGGTCATGCAGTCCCTCGGCCCCGACGACCCGTGTCTTCGCACGCATCGGCTGACCTTCGATCCAAGCGGGCTCGGACACCGATCGGCTGAACGAGGGCAGACGCTGCGACGTGTACAGCAGTTCACCTAGTTGCGCCAACCATTGCTCGGCCGTCACCGGCACACCTTCATCCGACAGCAGCAACCCCGGGTGCTCCCGCTTAACGCGACGCAGCCAGTGCCGCGCCAGCTCCGGCCGATCCAGCGACAGGTGCACACGCACGATCCGCCCCGCGATCTGAGACAGGTCAGCTTCATCCGCGCTATCCAGGTAGACCGCCTGCAGCTGTCTAAGCGCTGAAGCCACGTCACCGGCATCGAGTGCTCGGTCCGCCGCGTATTGACGTGCACGGTTCACACTCAGCGCCAACGGGTAACGGTCGGCGAGCGCAACGTACGGCGCCGCTGTCTGCTCACCTGTCCCGACGAGTTGCTGCAGCTCGTGCTCAGCGAGCAGATCGTATGCCTGATACACACCCCGGCCGTGCGCCAGGATCAGGTCCTTGACCCGGCGTCGCGCCTCCAGCCCCGCCAGCCGAGAACGCCGGCCCACGGTGTAGAGCACCGAGGCGAGGCTTGGATCCGCCAGCACCGCCTGGTAATGCTCGACCGCCCGGCCGGGATCGCCCAGTTCCACCAGGTGATGTGCACGGGTCAGCTGATACGCCGCTTCCTGATCCGGCCCGGTCACCGTCGTCGCCATGCGGTCAAGAAGCTCGCCGCGCATCGAAAGATCCGACATCTGTTCTGACGTCGTAAAGTCGTACAGCATGCCGAACACCATCGGTTGGCGATCGTCGGGCAGGTCGGGCTCGGCGAAGGGATGCGCCAATGCCCCGAGCGCCAGGTCGATGCCCCGCAAGAGTTCAGCCTCTCTGCCAGTGCGTAGCGCCAACCTCGCCAGCGCCATCCCCGGCCGTGGGTTGGCCGGTGTCTGCTCAGCCAGGCCCAGTAGATGATCTTCCGCCACCTGCCAGTCGGTATAGGCAAGTAGATCGGCCGTCGTCGCGACCAGCACCTGGCCTGAAGCCAAAGCGACGTGCCCCGGCGCCGTCGTCGGCACATCCGCCAGGACGTCGCCGTCGTGATGACTAAGCGCGATCAACCTGCGGTCCGTCGTGAACACAACAACGCCATGGCTCGTTGATCCGTCACTTTCATGTGCAGCCCCCACCGCCGGCCGGCCGCGCACAACGCCGTAGCGTTCCGCATCCAATGGCTTGTGCCAGACCGTCTCCAGCGTCGCGCCGTCGAACAGACTCACGCCCACCCCGCCGATCGCCAGCACATCGTCACCCGCCGTGTAACACGCCCTGACACCCCGCCACCGATCCGCTTCCAGCACACGCTCGACGCTGCCGGTCTGCTTATCTAAAAGAATGTAGCCCTGCCCCGACCCGACCGGCGGCACCAGCAGCCCCGCCGAAGTCACCACCGGGTCCGGTTCATCTCTGATTGTGCGGACGCCGCGCGTCATCGTGGCGTCCACCGTCCCGGCGTCCGGCAAGACCGTCACCCAGCGCATCGTCCCCGTTCGGCCGTCCATCGCCAGCACCGTCCCGCGGTTGTCACTGACATACACACGCCCCGCGTGCACCACCATCCGCGCCGCCGGCCCGAGGCTGTAATGTGTTTGGCTCGAACTGCTGGATAGATGTCGCCGCCAGGCCAACGACCCATCCGCCTGATCCACCGCGGTCAGATACACATCATGCAACCCCGAGACACGCACACGCTTAACCAGCGTGTACAGCCGCCCCCCACCGGCGACAGGCGTGCCGTCAAAGGCCGCGTTATGCAGCGAAGGGTCCAGATCGCCCGGTTCAATCCGCCAACGCTCTTCGCCGTTTTCGATCTGCACCGCGACCAACGACACCCCGCCGCCGCTTTGTCCGCGGGCCGTCCGGTTCGGGTTCAGCCAGCCCAACAAGCCGTACACCAACTCACCCTCGACGCACACGCCGCGCGGCTCGATCGTCATGGCCCGGGGCACACGCAGCCCCGGCGTCGGCTCTTTGGCATCTGCCTCACGCACGAACCACTGCCGCCAGCCCGACGCGCGGTCGTACGCGATCATGCCATCGCCCAGGTTCAGGATCACGCGGTCGCTCGCCACCACCGGCCGGGTACGCAGCGTCGCACGATCCCCCGGCATGGTGCGTACCTCGATGCGCTGACCGATGTCCGCCCATAATGCACCAAGCAGGTCTGCCTCCCAAAGCGGCTTGTCATAGTCACCCGGCAAAGACGAAGCCGAAACCGTTGACGCCCCAGCGGCCTGCAGACGCAGCGGTGGATGCACCCTGTGTATCAACGCTTCGAGTTCGTCATACGCATCCGTGGCCCCCAACTCTTTCAACGCTTGAAGATGCGTTGCGTACGCAGACTGATCGCCAAGCAGCAGCGACGCCACGCCGCGCAGCAGGTGGTAGCGCCCACGTTCTTCCGGCAGGTCCGGATGGCCGCCTAATTCATCCAGCACACCCGAGGCGTCCCCGCCTTCAGCCCGTTCCAGATGATGCGAACCCAACGCCAGCCCGGCGTCGAGACCCGCCCGCGTCAACGTGTACTGCGACAGCACATCACGCAGCGCCTCAGCATCCACCGGTCGGTCCGACGTCGGCATCGCCTCGGCCGCCAGACGCGCCGCCTTCGCGCCGAACAACGATCGGTACGCCGACAACAGGTCAGCATCGTCGCGGAGCGTCTGACGCACCCACAGCAAACCATCGACGTACGACGACTCGCTCACCTGCATCAGCTTGTGCGGGTATGTGTCAACGATCTCCTGAAGCTTCTGTGCCGCCTGCACATACTCGCCCGCGTCGCGAAGCTCCAACGCCTCCACGGCCAGGTCCTGTGCAGCTGGCGAGTCTTCGACGTAGATCGGCCGCTGGACCTGCCGTGTCGCCGGCCCCGGAGCGACCTGCCCCACGACACATATCGGCAACGCGATCAGCAACAAACCCGCCGCCCGCAAGCATCGTTCACGCATTCGCCTCATGACACGATTCTAGGCCCACCCACCGGTTAACGCACGACTCATCCCGTGACGATAAAATCAGGACATGAGCACGCCATTTACCATCGTCGGCATCGGGGAGGCTCTTTTCGACTTCCTCGACGGCCAGCAACACCCCGGCGGCGCACCCCTGAACGTCGCCATCCACGCACACCAGCTCGGTCAAAGCCACAGCGGACGCGGCGTCCTGGTCAGCCGGGTCGGGCAGGATGCGCTCGGCGAGCAGATCACCGGCCTGCTCGAATCCCAAGGCATGACCACCGACTACCTCCAGACCGATCCCGACAACCCCACCGGCCGGGTCTACGTCGAGCAGGACGCGGACGGCGAACCCAGCTACGAGATCATTGAGAACACCGCCTGGGACCTGCTCCAGTACGACCCGGACATGGACCCGCTCGCGCTGGCCTGCCAGGGATTGTGCTTCGGCAGCCTCGCCCAACGGCACGCCCAGTCCCGCAACAGCATCTACCGCTTCGTCGAGACCAGCCGGGCCCGCTACAAGATGTTCGACGTCAACCTCCGCGAACCGTTCTACGACCGCCAGCACGTCACGCGCAGCTGTGAGTTGGCGACCGTGATCAAGCTCAACATCGCCGAGTTGGGCACGCTCAGCACGATGCTATCGCTCGGAGACGGGCCGGCGGACAGCCAGACCGAGCAGCTGATCAAGCAGTTCGACCTGCGGTTGGTCGTGCTGACGCGTGGCCAGGCGGGGACGGTGATCTACTCCCCGAACGGCCGGGCCGAGGGTGAACCCGCCCCTTATGCCCCGGCCGAGGGCGCGGACCCGGTCGGTGCGGGCGATGCCTGTGCCGCCGCCGTGCTGGTCGGCAAGACCCTGCGGATGAACAACGAGGCCGTCGCCACCCTCGCCAACCACGTCGGGGCCTACGTCGCCGGCCAACCCGGGGCGACGCCAAAACTACCCGATGACCTGCTTGCCCGACTGCATGTATAAACGGCGTTCCGAGCCGCCGTGCCCCCACGGTGGTCCGCGTCGAGGGCGACGCGGCTCTGACCAGCCACGAGCCACCAGCCACCCATCACCAGCCACCACGCTATAATGCCCGGCTCGGCGGTACGTGCCGCCGGCAACCCGTAATTTGGAGAAACAAACCATGTCGTCCTCTGCCCAGTCGTCCGGCCTCGCAGGCCAAGGTTCGTCTACCCGCCAAAGCGCTCCCGTTGTCGCCATCGCCGGCGTCACCGGTGCCGTCGGGCAGGAGTTCCTCACCCTGCTCGCCGAACGTGACTTCCCCATCGCTGACCTCAAGATGCTGGCCTCCTCGCGGAGCGCCGGGAAGACCATCGACTTCAAGGGCAAGACCTACACCGTGGAAGAACTGACCGAAGACAGCTTCGCCGGCGTGGACCTGGCGCTGTTCTCAGCAGGCGGTTCGCAGAGCAAGAAGTTCGCCCCCGCCGCCAGCGCGGCCGGCGCGACCGTCGTCGACAACTCGTCCGCCTTCCGCATGACCGACGGCATCCCGCTGGTCGTGCCCGAGGTCAACCCCGAAGCGATCCAGGGGATCGAGCTGGGCAAGGGCGGGATCATCGCCAACCCCAACTGCTCGACCATCATCATGCTCATGGCTGTCAACCCGCTGCACCAGGCCAAGGGCGTGAAGCGCATGGTCGTCAGCACCTACCAGGCCGCCAGTGGCGCCGGCGCGGCCGCCATGGCCGAGCTCGAGCAGCAGACCCGCGACGTCCTGGCCGGCGACCCAGTTACCATGGACATCTTCCCGTTCCAGTACGCCTTCAACCTCTTCAGCCACAACTCCCCCATGCAGGACAACGGCTACAACCAGGAAGAGCTGAAGATGGTCCACGAGACGCACAAGATCTGGGGTCAAGATGGCGATGCGAAAACCGCCGTCACCGCGACCTGCATCCGCGTCCCGGTCATGCGGGCCCACGCCGAGAGCATCAACCTGACTTTCGATCAGCCGATCACAGAAGACGAAGCGATCGCGCTGCTTGAGAACGCCCCGGGTGTGTCGCTGATCAACGACCGGGCCAGCAATACGTTCCCGACCCCGCTGGACGCCTCGGACAAGGACGACGTCTTCGTCGGCCGTATCCGCAGCGACATCAGCCAGCCCGAGGGCAATGGCCTGGACCTGTTCTGCTGCGGCGACCAGATCCGCAAGGGCGCGGCGCTCAACGCCATCCAGATCGCCGAGTTGCTGCTGAAGTAACCCCCGGAAGCATCACGAACTGCATCTCACAACATTGCAACCCCTAAGCCCACGTTCACCGAACGTGGGCTTTTTCTTTGGGTTACCATACCTGCATGCCGGCAACGATCGCACGATTGCTGATGTGTTTCGGGGTGTTGACGGGGGCCGTCATCATCTACTTCGTTGGCTTCATCGCGTTAGAGAGACACATATCTGACGACACCGCCTTGATTGTGGCGGGGTCCATATCCTGCGTGTTCTTTGCGGGCGGCTGGGTGGTGATCTGGATGAAGATGGTGCAATGGACCTCCAGGCGTGTGGGATGGACGGTAGGCGTGGTCATCATCAGTCTGATCGTGGCGGGTCTGTTTTACGGGCTGATGCCGTTGATCGTGCGTTACTCGGCCCATGAACTGGGGATCTTCGTCGGCTCAATGGCCTGGGCGATGAGTTGGCTGATCGGCACATCGATCATCTGGCAAGAAAACTCGCGGGAACGCGGCGAACGCCTCCGACAGCTGGGCATCCACGCCGTCGCCTGCCCGGACTGCGGGTACAACCTCACCGGCCTGAAGGAAGCCAAGTGCCCGGAATGCGGCGCGGCTTACACGCTGGACCAGCTTTATGCCTCGATCGCCGAGCAACGGGCCGAACTCGGCGGAGAATAAACCGTACTAACGCCAAGCGTGCCTTTCGATCCAATCCCACCCCCAACCGGGAGCCCCACCATGCAATCTGCCCTGCCCGCCGCCGCCGCGACCCTGATGCTTGCCGCCTCCGCCGTAGTCGCCGAGCCCGTCACCCTCGACACCAAGCCGCAGACCATCTCGATGTTCAAGAACGGCCTGGCCATGGTCACCACCCAGGCCGATATCCCCGACGCCGGGCATTACCAGTTCCCCGCACCAAAGGCGCGCTACGGCAGCCTCTGGCTAGGCTGGACCGAAGGCCTGACGCTTAAAAACATCCTCGCCACGGAGGTCGAGCGCAGCGAATCGACCGACGCCATGAGCGTCCAGGACCTGCTCCGCGCCAACGTCGGCAGCAGCTTCTCCATCCGGCTGAACGACGAGTGGATCGCCGGCACGCTCCTGTCCATGCCGACACCCCCCGTCCCCACGCCCCATGTCCAGCCCGTCAGCCACCGCGGGTACTACCCACATCCCAATCCCCACCCCAGCCCGAATCTCATGCTCTTTGAAACCGAGTCGGGCACACTCGCGCTCACACCGAGCCATATCACGCAGGTCCGTTTCGACGACGGCCAGGCCGACACCACCTTCGAAAAAGTCATCACCGACACCGCCCTGTCGTTCAGTGCGACCGAGTCAGAAGGCCTGGACGCCGCCGTGATGATGCGTTACCTCGCCCACGGGATCAGTTGGTCGCCAAGCTACGCCGTCGAGATGATCGACGACGAGACGGCCCGCCTCGCGTGCAAGGCCGTGATCGTCAACGACCTGATGGACCTGGACGATGTCGATGTCGAACTCATCGCCGGCTACCCGCACCTGAAGTTCGCCTCGTCCCCTACCGCCATGGGCCCGACCACACTGACCAACCTCCTGGCGAGCCTGCAGGAAGGCAACCAGACCTTCCACGCCATGGCAAGCAACAGCATGGTCATGCAGCAACGCGCCGGCTACGCCGGCAGGGGCTTCTCCGCACCCACCGTCAGCATCCCCGAGAACGTTGCCGGCGAAGCCGCGGAAGACCTGTACTTCTATCAGGTCCCGGACGTCACCCTGGCCAAGGGCGAACGCGGCTACTTCCCCCTGATCTCGGCCGAGGTCCCCGGCAGCCACGTGTACACCTGGGACATCCCCGACTTCATCGACCGCAACGACCGCTATTCCCAGCAGCCCGATGAGCGTCAGGAAGTCGTCTGGCACTCGCTTGAACTGACCAATACCACCGACCAGCCCTGGACCACCGCCAGCGCCATGACCCTCAAAGACGGCCGGCCCCTCGGCCAGGACATGCTCACCTTCACCCCGCCCGGCGGGTCCAGCCTCCTGAAAATCACCCAGGCCGTCTCTATCGGCGCAGAGCAAAACGAGGTCGAGGTCGAACGCATCCGCAACGCAGCAAAGTTCCACGGCAACACCTACGACCAGGTCACCGTCGAGGGCACGCTCCGCGTCACCAACTTCAAAGACAAGCCCGTTAAGATCAAGATCAATAAACTCGTCAGCGGCGAGGTCGTCGAAACCGCACCCGACTCCGACGTCGTCAAGATCGCCAGCGGGCTTACCCGGGTCAACCCCCGCAGCAGCCTGTCCTGGGAGATCGAAGCCGAGCCCGGCAAGGATAACGCCGTAACGATCACCTATCTTTATCGTTTCTACACACGCTAAATCAACCGAAACACCACATTACGGGCAGGCGTCATGAAGTGGCTGATCGTATCCCCCATGCTTCTGATATTCCCGGCCTTCGTCGGGTTGGTCATCTGGCTGATCGTCTGGTCGATCAAGCAGGAAAAGAAACGCCGTGAATCGCTGCGCGTATTCGCCCAAAACAACGGTTTCAGATTCGCAGAATCGGCACCCGATCCCCAGGCGATCGGGTTGCCGATGATCAGCTTGTTTAGCAGCGGTCGCAGCCGATACACCAACAACATCCTCTCCGGCGCGTTTGAAGGGTCGAATGTCCACATCTTTGATTACCGCTACACGACCGGATCAGGCAAGAACAGCACGACGCGCCACCAAACCGTTGTGGCAGTCGAAACCGGCGGCGTGCCCCTGCCGGCGTTTACGCTCGCGCCGGAAAACTTCTTCCACAAGATCGGCCAGGCGTTCGGCTATCAGGACATCGACTTCGATGACTTCCCCGAGTTTTCAAACAAATACCTGCTGCGAGGGGCGAACGATCAGGCGATCCGCACACTGTTCGAAGCGCGGGTGATCGACGCCTACATGACTAACCTGGCGTGTAACGTCGAAGTCCGCGAGGGGTGGCTCTTCGTCTACAAGACGGGCCGACGCCTGAAGCCCGAACTCTACCAGGCCCGGATCGAATCGGCGTTCGCGTTCCTGTTTGACCTGACCGGCGCGACAAGGTGCGTGGGGGTGATCTAATTAATGAAGCCCACGGATTAAATCCGTGGGCTTCGGGGGTACTGGTGGTGTTAACTGATCCTTAAGCCGTTCAGGTACTCTCCGCACCGTGAGCGACGGGCTCGTCTTCTGACGTTTCAGCCGGCTTGTCCTTGGCATCAAACGTCAGGTGATCGTCACCGGCGGTGTGCGAGATCTTGATCACCTGGCCCGACTTGAACTCGTCGCGGAGGATCGCCTCGCTAAGCGGGTCCTCCACGTGCTGCTCGATCGCGCGACGCAGCGGCCGGGCGCCGAAGTCGGGGTTGTAGCCCTTCTCGATCAGGAAGTCCTTGGCCGACTGCTCCAGGTCCAGCGACATTTCGCGTTCTTCCAGCCGCTTGAAGACCTTCTTCAACTCGTACTCGACGATGCCGACCAGGTCGTCCCGGTTCAGGGAGCGGAAGACGATGATGTCGTCCAGGCGGTTGATGAACTCGGGGCGGAAGTAGCGCTCGATCTCGGTCTGCAGCGTCTGCTTCATCTTCTTGTAGTCGGCCTCTTCGTCCTTCTGCTGGGCGAAGCCGAAGCCGGCCTTGTTCTTGATCAGGTCGGCGCCGATGTTCGACGTCAGGATCAGGATCACGTTGCGGAAGCTGACGTGCCGGCCGAACGAGTCGGTGAGCTGGCCCTCTTCCATGATCTGAAGCAGCATGTTGAAGACGTCGGGGTGCGCCTTCTCGATCTCATCCAGCAGGACCACGGCGTAAGGCCGACGGCGGATCTGCTCTGTGAGCTGGCCGCCCTCTTCGTAACCGACGTAGCCGGGAGGCGCGCCGATCAGCCGGCTGACGTTGTGCTTCTCCATGTACTCGGACATGTCGATGCGGATCAGCGAGTCCTCGTCGCCGAACATGAAGTCCGCCAGCGCCTTGCTGAGCAGCGTCTTGCCCACGCCGGAAGGCCCGACGAAGATGAACGAACCCATCGGACGACGCGGGTCTTTCAGGCCCGAACGCGCCCGGCGGATCGCCTTGCTGATCGTCGTGATCGCTTCTTCCTGGCTGACGACGGTCTTGTGCAGCTCCTCTTCAAGCTTCAATAGCCGTTCGCTCTCGGCCTTCTCCAGACGCGTCAGCGGGATGCCGGTCATCTTCGAGACGACCTCGGCGACGACTTCCTCGTCCACCGTGCCGTCCACTTCCTTGGCCTTGTCGCGCCAGTCCTTCTGGATCTGCTCCTTCTTGCGGCGCAGGCCCTCGGCCTGGTCACGCAGCTCGGCGGCGTGCTCGTAGTCGGCGGCCTTGACGGCCTCGTCCTTCTCGATGCTCAGCCGTTCGATCTGCTCTTCGATGTCCGCCAGGTCCGGCGGCTTGCTCATGCTCTTAAGCCGGATGCGCGCCCCGGCCTCGTCGATCACGTCGATCGACTTGTCCGGCTGGACGCGGGCTGTGATGTAGCGGTTGCTCAGCTCCACAGCGGCCTCGACAGCGGCGTCGGTGATCTGCACGCGGTGGTGCGCCTCGTAACGGTCACGCAGCCCCTTGAGGATCGCGACCGCGTCTTCCGTGCTGGGCGGTTCGACCAGGATCGTCTGGAAACGTCGCTCCAGCGCGCCGTCTTTCTCGATGTACTTGCGGTATTCATCCAGCGTCGTCGCGCCGATGCACTGGATCTCGCCACGGCTGAGCGCGGGCTTGAGCACGTTGGACGCGTCGATCGCGCCCTCAGCCCCGCCGGCGCCAACCAGGGTGTGCAGCTCGTCGATGAACAGCAGCACGTTCTTCGCACGACGCACTTCGTTCATGACAGCTTTGATGCGTTCTTCAAACTGGCCGCGGTACTTGGTGCCGGCGACCATCATCGCCAGGTCCAGCACAACAATCCGGCGCTCCAGCAGGATCTCGGGCACGTCGTTGGCGATGATCTGCTGGGCCAGGCCCTCGACGATGGCGGTCTTACCGACGCCGGCCTCGCCTAAGAGCACGGGGTTGTTCTTGGTTCGGCGGCAGAGGATCTGCACCAGACGTTCGATTTCATTGGCTCGGCCGATCACCGGGTCGAGTTGGCCGTCACGCGCAAGCTCGGTCAGGTCGCGACCGAAGCTGTCCAGCGCCGGGGTCTTGCTCTTGCCCTGCTTGCCGGAACCCGAAGCTTCGCCCTTGCCGCCGCCGGCGGTGGCTTCCTCCGGCTCGACACCGGCGCCCAGCAGGTTCAGCACCTCCTCGCGGACTTCTTCGAGCTTCAGCCCGAGGTTCATCAGTACCTGAGCGGCAACGCCTTCGTGTTCACGCAGCAGGCCCAGCAACAGGTGCTCGGTGCCGACGTAGTTATGGTTCAGGTTGCGCGCTTCTTCGATCGCGTACTCGATCACCTTCTTGGCGCGGGGGGTCTGCGGGAGCTTGCCCATGGTGACCATGTCCGGGCCGGACTTGACGAGCTTCTCAACTTCCAGGCGCACCTTGCGCAGGTCCACGTCCAGATTCTTCAGGACATTGGCGCCGACGCCCGAGCCTTCCTTGACCAGCCCGAGGAGGATGTGCTCGGTGCCGATGTACTCGTGGTTGAAGCGCTGGGCCTCCTGGTTAGCCAGGGCCATGACCTTGCGGGCTCGATCGGTGAATCTTTCAAACATAGGAACTCGCTTAGCTGAAGGTGCCTGATCGTTTCTCCTGGCCCAGCAGGTTTTAGGTCAGCCTTGCCGCCTGCTGGCAACCGATTTTATAGGACCCGGTCCCTAGCGTACAAACCGGCTGGCATGCCGGCTTACTTCCAGGGGGTCCTTAACTGATCCCTCATACGTCTCATCGGCCATCCGGGGCCGGGACGTCGAACCTACCTCTCTTATCGGCAAACGGCACGGTGTCACAAGACCCGTACCCACAACGTCTTTCGTCTCTCAAGTTCGAGTTGCCCAGGGTCGGGCCGTCAAGGACCGGCCGGGCAGCTCGGGTCGTGCGGTTAGTACATACTAGGCACGCAGGCCCATAATTTCGACTCCCCGATGGAGGATCGTTTTAAGCAATTGCTTTGATGGGAAGTTAACCACTCACGCCATATGCCAACGGTCGTGGCTGACAACCGTAACGCACCAACCCAGAAACACCCGTCGATCCGGGTGCATGCTCTCGCAGCATCGGGCTAACGCCCCTTCTTCTGCATCTTCGCCCAGGTGTCTTTCAGCGTCATCGTGCGATTGAAGACCAATGCGTCGGATTTGGAATCGACCGAATCCACACAGAAGTACCCCATCCGTTCGAACTGCACCGTGACGCCATGAGCCGTGTCAGTCAAGGTCGGCTCGAGCTTTGCGCCGCTGATTACTTTCAGCGAATCAGAGTTGAGGTTATCCAGCCAGTCGTCGCTGCCCTTGGGTGGTGTGGTCGGGTCCTCAGCCGTGAACAGGTGATCGTACATTCGCACCTCGGCATCGACCGCGTGTTTCGCGCTGACCCAATGCAGCGTGCCCTTGACCTTTCGGCCGTCCGGCGGGTTGTTGCCGCCTCGGGTCTGCGGATCGTAGGTACAGCGCAACTCAACGATAGTACCCGCGTCATCCTTGATGACGTCTTCACACTTGATCCAGTACGCCGAACGCAGCCGGACCTCCTTGCCGGGCGCTAGCCGGAAGAACTTCTTGGGCGCATCTTCCATAAAGTCTTCACGCTCGATGTACAGCTCGCCGCTGAAAGGAACCTCGCGTGTCCCGGCGTCGGGGTCTTCGGGATTGTTGATGCAGTCCATCATCTCCACCTGACCCTCGGGGTAGTTGGTGACGACCACCTTAAGCGGGTCGAGCACCGCCATGCGACGGGGGGCCGACTTGTTCAGCTCAGCCCGCATCACGGATTCGAACTTGGCGAACTCGATGTTGTTGGTCCGCTTGGCGACGCCGGCCTCTTCCCAGAACAGCTTGATCCCCTCCGCCGAGTACCCCCGGCGGCGCATCCCGCGCAGCGTCGGCATCCGCGGGTCATCAAACCCGGTGACGTGACCCTTGTCGATCAACTCGGCCATCCGGCGTTTGCTGGTGAACGTATACGTGATGTTGCCCCGGGCAAACTCGATCTGCCGGCTCGGGAAGATACCCAGCGCCTCGATGAACCATTCGTACAGCGGGCGGTGATCCTCGAACTCCATCGAGCACAGCGAGTGGGTGATGTTTTCGATCGAGTCGCTCTGGCCGTGGGCGTAGTCGTACATCGGGTAGATGCACCACGTGTCGCCGGTGCGCGGGTGGGCCTCGTGGAGGATGCGGTAGATCACCGGGTCGCGCATGTTCAGGTTGGGCGACGCCATATCGACCTTGGCCCGCAGCACGCGCGAGCCGTTGGGGAACTCGCCTGCTTTCATGCGCTTGAACAGGTCAAGGCTCTGATCGATCGGCCGATCGCGGAACGGGCTGTTGGTCCCCGGCGAAGTCAGCGTGCCGCGCCCGGTCCGGATCTCGTCACCCGTCTGGTCATCGACGTAGGCCTTCCCATCTTCGATGAGCTTGATCGCCCATTCATAAAGCTGATCGAAGTAGTCCGACGCGTGGTACTCGTGCTCGCCCCAGTCCACACCTAACCAGCGCAGGTCTTCCTTGATGGCGTCGATGAACTCCTGCTCCTCCTTGGTCGGGTTGGTGTCATCGAAGCGCAGGTGGAACCGCCCGCCGAACTCCTTGGCTATTCGATAGCTGATGCCGACTGCCTTGGCGTGGCCGATGTGCAGGTAGGCGTTGGGCTCGGGCGGGAACCGCGTCACGATCGGCGGCTCAAACCGCCCGGACGCGAGGTCCTCATCAATCGCCTGTCGGATAAAGTCGCGTGTCGGAGTCGTTTCAGCGTCGGGCATAAGTCTAGGATTCTGGGACTGGGGATCAGGGATCAGCGGATGCAATGGGTCATACTATATCCGCTAACGGGTAGCAGATGGCCGACATCGCCCAACCCGCTACAATCCCACCATCACACAGGCCTGATCCCTGATCCCCAAACCCCGAACCCTAATGAATATCATCACCCGCTTCGCCCCCAGCCCCACCGGCAACCTCCACATCGGCGGCGCACGCACCGCGCTGTTCGCCTGGGCGTTTGCCCGCAAGCACCAGGGCCAACTCATCCTCCGCTTCGAAGACACCGACCTCGCCCGCTCCTCACCCGAGTCCACCAAGGGCATGATTCGCGACCTGCAATGGTTAGGTCTGGACTGGGACCAAGGGCCCACCCCCGCCAGTGGAAGTTTGGATGAATGGGACCCCTACGATCTCAGAAACCAGAAAGGCGACGCCGGCCCCTACTTCCAGTCCCGGCGCCACGAGGCCGGGATCTACAACGAACTGATCGACAAGCTCCTCGCCTCCGGTCATGCCTACGAGGACGAAGACACCGTCCGCTTCCGCATGGATAAAGACATCGCCTTTAATGATGCTGTGTATGGTGACATCGCCGTCAAAGCAGAGGACCTGGAAGACTTCATCATCCGCAAGGGTGAAAAGGGTGGCCGACTCCCCACGTTCCACTTCGCTGTCACCGTCGACGATGCGCTGATGGGTGTGACCCACGTCATTCGCGGCAAGGAGCACCTCACCAATACATTGAAGCATGCAGCGTTGTGCGACGCATTGGGCTTCGATCGCCCACAATGGGTCCACCTATCCGGCATCATGAACAATGACGGCACGAAAATGAGTAAAAGGGACAAGGCTAAAGCGGCACGCAAAGCCGCCATCGACACCGAATTTGAACCGACATCTGATTTGATGCAGGCTTTCCTGAACAAGGAAAACGACGAAAATAGTATTGCATTATCTATCGCTGAGTCGCTTGATTTAGCCCTCCCCGAAATCGACATCGCTGACTTCAGAAAAAGCGGTTACCTCCCTCCCGTCCTGCTGAACTACATCGCCCTACTTGGCTGGAATCCAGGCGACGACACCGAGCGCTTCGACATGGACTTCCTCGTCGAGCACTTCGACCTGTCGCGCATCGGCAAGAAGAACTCGCAGTTCGACCGCGTCAAGCTCGCAAAGTTCAACGGCGAAGCGCTTGCCGAGATGGCCCCGGACGCGTTCCACGACCTTCTGCGTAAGCACTTCGAGGCCTACCACCCGGCCTACCTTGAGAAGCTCGGTGACGAAGGCTTCAAGACCTTCGCCGCCGCCTACCAGGCACGCAGCCAGACGCTCGACTCCCCCACCGAACTCGGCCGGTTCTTCGTCGATGGCGACTTCGACTACACCCCCAAGGCCGTTAAAAAGAACCTCACCAAGAACGACGGCGAAGGCCTGGGCGTCCTCAAGCAGTTCCGTGAGGTACTCGCCGGCTGCGACGACTGGACCGCCGACACCCTGCACAGCAAGGTCGAAGCGTTCGTCGAAGACAACCAGCTCAAGAACATGGGCAGTGTCGCCCAGCCCTTGCGTGTCGCCCTGACCGGCAACGCCGTAAGCCCCGAGATCGGCCCGACGCTTCAGCTACTCGGTAAAGAAACCGTCCTGAAACGCATCGACCGCTGCCTCACCGAGATCACCGCCTGACTCTTCTCTGCCCAACCACCAACCACGAGACACCAGCCACCATGCAATACTGGCTCATCAAAACCGAACCCGGCACATGGTCCTGGGACGACCAGCTCAAGTCGCCGAAGAAGACCACGACCTGGGACGGCGTCCGCAATTACCAGGCCAACAACAACATGAAAGCGATGAAGAAAGGCGACAAGGCCTTCTTCTACCACTCGGTCAACGAAAAACAGATCGTCGGCACCGTCACGATCTCAAAAGAACACGAGCCCGACCCGACCGACAAGACCGGAAAAGGCTTCGGCATGGTCTCCGTGAAAGCCGACCAGACATGCAAGACCCCGGTCACGCTGGCTGACATCAAGGCCGAGCCCAAGCTCACCGAGATGGTCCTCGTGAAAAACTCCCGCCTCAGCGTCCAGCCCGTCACCAGCGCAGAATGGAAACTGGTCTGTAAGATGGCCGGCCTGAAAGCATAAAGATTCACCACAGAGGACACAGAGATCGCAGAGATAGGAATGATGACATCCATATATACTCTGCGTCCACCGTGCCCTCTGCGGTTAATCCTCTTCCCGATACCCGAAACCCGAGACCCGAAACCCGATACCCGAGACCCGACCTATGTCTTTGATTGTTACAGGCTCTATTAGCATCGACACCATCGACACCCCCACCGGCAGCGCCAAGGAAGTCGTCGGCGGCTCCAGCATCTACTTCACCGCCGCCGCCAGCTTCTTCGGCGACGTCCGGCTCGTCGGCGCGGTCGGCGAAGACTTCCCCGATTCGTTCGTCGATGTCTTCCACGGCTTCAATGTCGATGTCGAAGGCCTAGAACGCCGGACCGGTAGTAAGAGCTTCCGCTGGCACGGCCGATACCACGAGGACGTCAACCAACGCGACACCATCAGCGTCGAGCTGAACGTCCTGACCGAGACCCTGCCCCCGGTCCCCGACAGTTACAAAGATTCCGGCTACGTCTTCCTGGCCGTCACCCACCCGGACAACCAGCTCAAGCTGCTCGACGCCTTCCCCGAGCGCAAGCTCGTCGTCGCCGACACGATCGACTTGTACATCAACACCACACGTGACGAACTGCTCGAGGTCTTCAAGCGGATCGACGGGCTGATCATCAACGATGACGAAGCGCAGATGCTCACCGGCGAACCCAACGCCGTCGTCGCGGCGGACAAGCTGCTGGAGATGGGCCCGACGTTCGTGATCGTCAAGAAGGGCCAGCACGGCGCGATCCTCAAGCACCCCGACGGCGTCTGCGTCCTCCCGGCCTACCCCGCCAAGACCGTCATCGATCCCACCGGCGCGGGCGACAGCTTCGCCGGGGCGTTCATGGCCTACCTCGCCCACAAGGACGACACCAGCTTCAACACACTCAAGACCGCCATGGCCTACGGCACGACCGTCGCCAGCTTCACCATCGAAGCCTTCAGCGTCGAACGCCTGCAGCAGATCAGCCGCGGCGACATCGATCAGCGCTTCGCCGAATTCACCGCGATGCTGCGGATCGAGAGCTGACCTGTCACACGCACACGCCAATAGCCACACGCGGAAGCGTGGGGTGAACGCCCAATGAACTTCGACGCCCCACCGAACATGCAACACGACCCACTGATCCGCTGGGGCATCCTCGGCTGCGGCGACGTTTGCGAAGTAAAGTCCGGCCCGGGCTTCCAGCAGGCCGACGGCAGCGTACTGACCATGGTCATGCGTCGCACCCCCCTGATGGCTGAGGACTTCGCCACGCGCCACGGCGTGCCGAACTGGACCGGCTGCCCCGATACATTGATCGAAGACGAAGATGTCGATGCTGTGTACATCGCGACCCCGCCGGGGACGCACTGCGAGTACGCCCTGAAGGTCGCCGCCGCCGGCAAGCCGTGCTACGTCGAGAAACCCATGGCCCGCAGCGGCGCAGAGTGCGACCAAATGGTCAAGGCGTTTGCCGACGCCAACCTCCCGCTGTTCGTCGCCTACTACCGCCGTGCCCTGCCGCGGTTCTTAAAAGCGAAAGAGCTGATCGACAACGGATCGCTTGGAGAGATCACGAACGTCAGCTACCAATATGAAGGCGTCGCCGATCCCGACCGCCATCCCGGCTGGCGTGTCGATGCCGAGCAAGCCGGCGCGGGCCTGTTCCTGGACCTCGGCTCACACACGCTCGACATCCTGGACTTCCTGCTCGGCCCCCTGCAGCACCCCACCGGCGAAGCAACCAACCGCTCCGGCCTCTACGACGTTGAAGATCACGTTGAGCTGAAGTGCCGACTTAGTAGCGGCTCAACGCTTAGCGCCTCATGGAACTTCGCGGGTAGTGAGCACAAGGATGTCATCACCATCACCGGCGAAAAGGCCAAGTTACAACTCTCCACCTTCGGCAACGAACCGGTCGTATTCAATCCGCACGACGGCGAAGTGGATTCCTTCGACCTGCCCAACCCGACCCACATACAGCAGCCGCTGATCCAAACCATCATCGACGACCTCACCGGCCAAGGCACATGTCCCAGCACAGGTGTCTCCGCCGCACGTACCAGCCACGTCATGGACGCCGTGCTGCAAAGTTACTACGGCGACCGCGCCACCGACTTCTGGTCACACCCCGACACCTGGCCGGGCCCACGGCAATAATTAACTTGCGTGATAGATCAATATTCTGCTTGATTATTCCGCATTCGCGCGCGTAAGATAAGTGTGACAATTCGACGTGGCCGATGGGGGTCTGAGCCAGCGATAACTTCGTCATTTTTGTTTCATCATTCCCCGCACGACTCACCCACACCGCCGCCACCACCCGACGCCCGTCGCGTCGGGGCCGCTGTTGCAGCGACCGTTCACATACCGCCAGGCCGCTGACATCAACGGCTCGACACCGTTCACCGCGGTGCGCGATCGCTGCGCCGCAACACAGCGTGAGGTGCATGATGAACCAACGATCCGTGCTCAATGAACCGATCAATCCCGCCGGGATCGGCCGACTGATCATCGACCACAATCCGTTCTTCCTGGTCAGCGGGGTGCTCATGCTCGTGGGCTGTTTTATGGTCAACGGCTCGGTGCATGATAAGCCGCTGCTGCTCTGGCCGGTCGTGCTGTTGATCGTGGTGTTTAACATCTACGAGGGGCTGATCATCATGCTGGCGGTGCGTCTGGCGCGCACCCGTCGGTACATCCGGGATGCCGGCTTCCTGCTGCTGCTGGAGGTGCTGCTCTTAAGTGACGCGACCCTGGCGTACAACGAGGTCCTGCTCAAGAGCCTGCCGGCCGGGATGATCGTCTGCTCGATCGCATTGGCGCTGGCGGGGACCAAGCTCTGGTTCCTTGACCGGGGTCTGCGGCTGAAAACGACGACGACCGGGGCCTGGATGATGACCGTGTGTATCGGGCTTATCTTCCTGCTGCCGGGCGTCTTCCGCGAGCTGATCCGCCATGAATGGATTCACGAGGGCCAGTACTACCTGACGTGGTGGTTGGTCAGTGCCCTGCCGTTGCTGGCCGTGATGACTCAGCCCTGGTTCGTGCTGCGCCGTCACAGCCGCCTCGGGCCGGACTGCTTAATGCGATGGACCGCGAGGCTGCTGATCGTCATCCCGATCGTCTCGGTTGTCCTGCACCTGTGCGGCGTGTACTACGTCGACGACCGCACGTACTACTTCTACAACCTGTCCCCATTGATCCTCGGCCTGACCGCCGCATGGGCGTACACACAACAGCACAAGCACATGCCCGTCCGCGTTGGGATCACCGCGCTGCTGTGGGCTTGTATCGCGGTCATACTGTCGAGTGTCTACCCGAACAGCCTGGAGCGCGCGTGGACGTTCACCGGCGGCTTGCTCCTCATGCCGACGCGTGTGACCCTGATCGCGTCGGGTGTGTTGTTGGTGATCATCGGTTGGCGTTGCCGGGCGTGGTTCTGCGTGCCGTTCTCGGTCGGCATGTTCACGTTGGCCGGACTCGGTCACGACCTGGCAAGCATCTCACGCACGCTGCGCCAGATCATCAACGACCTTCGCCGGCTTGGCTCGGGGATGATCCCGGACACGCAGATGGGGTGGGGCGCCGTGGCCGTCGCCGGTGCGTTCGTGTGCCTGGCGTTCGGTGTGTTGTTGATCCGGATGCAGCAGCGTGCCCGGCCGCAGGACACGGAGGGCTGAGACGTTACAATACCCCATCGCCACGCAGCCGCGTGCCCTGTCGGTGGGGTGCCAGAGTGGTCGAATGGACTGGTTTTGAAAACCAGCGTACGGTTCGCCGTACCGTGGGTTCGAATCCCACCCCCACCGCTTTCGCAATCCTTCCGTACCCCTCGCCTGCCTGGCCAGATAGAGTCCGTCCATGACAACACAAGACCCAGACGCCCAAGGCGCGGTCGCTCACATCAAGGCCGCACGCGTCGGCCAACAACTGCCCGGTGAGTTCACCCGCCAGATCAATGTCATCTTCATCGGCGCAGGCTCCATGTTCTGCCCCGTCCTGGTACGTGACATCCTCGTGACGCCCGGCATCCAGGGTGGTGAACTGCGCCTGATCGACATCGACACCGACCGGCTGGCCACCGTTCACCAGATCATCGAGCAAGAGTTGGCGAAGACCGACCTTACCGAGCAGTGGACGGTCAAGTCTTCCTCCAACCGACGCGACCTGCTGGCAGGCTCCGACTATGTCATCTGCTGTATCGAAGTCTCAGGCCTCGAATGCGTCGGGTGGGACAATGACATCCCCCTCAAATATGGCATCGACCAGTGCATCGGCGACACCATCGGCCCCGGCGGCTTGTTCAAGGGCCTGCGCACTGTGCCCGTGTTCCTGGACATCCTGCGCGACATGGCCGAGCTGTGCCCCGATGCGATCATGCTCAACTACACCAACCCGATGAACATGATGTGCCTCGCCGCCGGGCGGGCGGTGTCGGAGATCCGGACCGTCGGGCTGTGCCACTCTGTGCAGGGAACCAGCCAACTGCTTGCCGAGCGCGTCGGACTCGACATAAGCGACATTGACTGGCAGTGCGGGGGCATCAACCACCTCGCATGGTTCACCCAGTTCGAGCACCGGGGCCAAGACCTCTACCCGCGCCTCAAGGCCCAGGCGCGAGCCGAGATCTACGGCAACCCGGCCGACTCCGACAACGCTAAGCCCGAAGACGTCGGCGAAGACCTCGTCCGCAAAGACATGATGCTGCACTTCGGCGCGTTCATCACCGAAAGCTCGGGTCATCTTTCCGAGTACCTGCCCTACTACCGCAAGTCCGACGCCGGCAAACGCTACCTGACCTCGGGCTACGGCGGAGAGTCACGCTTCTACGCCACCAACTGGCCCACATGGCGCGCCGATGCGGAAAAGAAGCGGGAGCGTTTGGTCAAAGGCGAAGAATCCATCGAGCCGGAACGCTCATGGGAGTACGGCTCGTGGATCATCGAGGCCATCGAAAAAAACGCGCCGCTGACCATCTACGGCAACGTGATGAACCGTGAACCAAACATACGCAACGCGGCCCCCCTCATCACCAACCTCCCCCACGACGGCTGCGTCGAAGTCGCCTGCACGATCGATCAGCACGGCATTACCCCGTGTCCCTTCGGCAAGCTCCCGCCTCAGATGGCACACATCTGCGCAAGCAACATGGCCGTGTTCGACCTCGCCGCCAACGCCGCCATCCACAAGAGCATCGACGTGGCCATCCACGCCCTCCTGCTCGACCCCCTCACCGCCGCGATCCTCACCCCGAACGAGATCAAGCAGATGACGCTCGAGATGTTCGAAGCTGAAAAGGACTATCTGCCGGGATTCAAGTGAGAGGTTACTGATAACGTCTAGCGGCTTAATAGAACCTGTAACCGATCTCGCCAAGCATGATACGCAGCTAGCGTCTGATCGCTACGGCCGGGGTCGGCCTCGGTATGGCCGACGAGCGAGAGCGATTCAAAGGCTTCTGCGGGCGACTTGTAGACCCCCGCGCCGATGCCTGCGCCGCGTGCCGCGCCGACCGAGCCGTCGGTGTCGTACAGCTCGATCCGCGCCCCGGTCACGTCCGCGAGTGTCTGGCGGAACAGGTCGGAGAGGAACATGTTGGCCTTGCCCGCACGGATCACTTTCGGGTCCATCCCGGTTTCCTGCATCACCTCGATGCCGTACTTGAACGAAAACACGATGCCTTCCTGCACCGCGCGGCAGAGGTGGCCGATCCCGTGGCTGTTAAAACTCACACCGTGCAGCTGCGCGCCGGGGTCCGCGTTGCCCAGGACGCGCTCGGCGCCGTTGCCGAACGGCAGGAACGCCACGCCGTCGCAGCCGATCGGCACGTCGTTGGCCGCGTCGTTCATCTGCTGATAATCAAGCGATCCACCGATCGTACGCTTGAGCCAGGCGTTCGCGCTGCCCGTACCATTGATACACAGCAGCAGGCCTAGGCTGGTCTGCGCCTCGTCATGGTTGACGTGGGCAAACGTGTTGATGCGAGACTGCGGGTCGTACTTCAGCGCATCGCTGACGCCGTAGACCACGCCGGACGTCCCTGCGGTCGCGGCGATCTCACCAGGATTCAAGACGTTCAGCGATAGCGCGTTGTTCGGCTGGTCACCGGCCCGGTAGGTCACGGGTGTGCCGGCAGCGAGCCCGAGTTCCTTCGCCACCTTGGCCGTCAGTTCGCCCTGGTTACCGAACGTCGGCACGATGTCTGCAAGCACCTCCGCCCCGATCCCGTAGTATTCGAGCAGGAACCCCGCCGGCGTGCTCTGCTTGAAGTCCCAGAACATCCCCTCGCTAAGGCCCGACACGGTGGTCGCCACGCTCCCCGTCATCCTTGCCGCCAGGTAATCACCGGGCAGACAGACCTTGTCGATCTTTGCATAAACGTCCGGCTCGTTGTCGCGGACCCACTTGAGTTTGCTCGCTGTGAAGTTGCCGGGGCCGTTGAGCAGATGCCCCAGACACGTTTCGCTGCCTAGCGCCTCGAGCGCCGCATCGCCGATCGGCACGGCCCGGCTGTCGCACCAGATGATGCTCGGTCGAAGCGGTTCGCCTTGCTTATCCAGGCAAACCAGCCCGTGCATCTGGTACGCGATCCCGATCGCCTTGACGTCGCTCGGCTCGGCGCCCGCTTGCTTCATCGCGGCGTTGATCGCCGACTTCGCCGCCTCCCACCAGGCGTCCGGCGCCTGCTCCGCCCAGCCGGGCTTCACCGCCTGGATCGCCATCTCCTGCTTGGGGAAGAAGTCCGACCCGGCGACGCGCCCCGTCTGCACATCCAACAGGCTCGCCTTCACCGATGAGCTACCGATATCAACGCCTAGCAGATACATGCCACAGCCTCCGTTGTGTTATGTCTTCAACCGCTCCGACTGGGCTTGGCCCGGTCACGCACCCGCAACCGGCGCGGGTCGGCGGAACGTCAGCCGGGGCGGTGTCGCCTTGGCGTCCGTGTTGCCCGGCTCCGGTTCACATAGTACCCAGTGGTTCGGCTCGACCTCGTAGAGTTTAGCGTCCGCGCCGCCGTAGCCGCCCTCGGGGTTGGTATCCAGCGTGTGCGGCGCGACCTTGTACCCGCCCGGGAAGTCCTCCGGCACGGTCGCGCCGTCCATCACGGTCGGCAAACGGTCCGACGACTTACCCAGCACGGGCATCGACTTGAGCAGGCCGCGCGTGTAGGGGTGCAGCGGCCTTTCAAACAGGTCGAACACCGACGCATACTCCAGCACGCGCCCGGCATACATGACCGCAACCGTATCCGCGTTCTCCGCCACCACGCCAAGGTCATGCGTGATCAGCAGCACCGCCATACGTTTCGTGTCCTGCAGCGTTCGCAGCAGCTCAAGGATCTGGGCCTGGATCGTCACGTCCAGCGCCGTCGTCGGCTCATCGGCCAGCAGCAGCTCCGGCTGACACGCCAGCGCCATCGCGATCATCACACGCTGCCGCATCCCGCCGGACAGCTGGTGAGGGTACTCCTTCAATCGAGCTTCTGGCCCAGCGATGCCCACATCACGCAGCGCATCGACTGCGATCCTGAAAGCCTCGGCCTTGCTCACGTCCTGATGCAGAAGCACCGCCTCGGTGATCTGGTCGCCGATCGTGTAGACCGGGTTCAGGCTCGTCATCGGCTCCTGGAAGATCATCGCGATCTGGTTGCCGCGGATCGAGCGCATCTGCTTGTCGCTGTACTTAAGCAGGTCAAGTGTGCCGTCGTCCCCGCCCCGCCAATTGATCTTGCCCGACTCGTACTTGCCCGGCGGTGTAGGGATCAGTTGCAGGATCGACATCGCGCTGACGCTCTTGCCAGAGCCCGACTCGCCGACGACCGCCAGCGTCTGAGCCGGATACACCGACAGGTTCACGCCCTGCACGGCATTGAACCGCCTGCCCCGCCCCGCCGCGTCCGGCACGGGGAAACTCACCGCAAGGTCCTCGATCTCAATGATGGGTAGGTCGGTCATAAGCGTTCTCGTTTACTCTCGGATCTTCGGGTCCAGCGCGTCTCGCAGCGCGTCGCCGACGATATTCAGTGCAAGTGAAATCCCGAAGATCGCAAGCGTCGCCGCCGCCATCTGCCACCAGAAGCCACGGCTGAGTTCCAGCCTCGCGTCGTCGATCATCACGCCCCAACTCGGTTCTCCCTTCGCGCCAAGCCCAAGGAAGCTGAGGATCACCTCGGCGTGGATGAACCCGACGAAACGTAACGAAAAATCGATCAGGATCAGGTGCGTGACGTTGGGGATCACGTGTCTGAAGATAATCCGCCCCTTGGAGGCCCCGTAGGCATTGGCGGCGGTGACATAATCACGGTTCTTGTGCTTGATGACCTCACCGCGGATCAGCCGGCACAGCCCCACCCAACTGGTCAGCCCCAGCGCCAGGTAGACCGATGTGATCCCGTCGAGTTTGTAGCCCAGTAGCGTCGCCCCGCTCAAGGCATACGCGAACGCCAGGATCAACAGCAGCCCGGGGATGGAGCTGAGTGTCGAGTACAACCATACGATGAACTCATCCACCACCCCGCGGAAGTACCCCGCGATCGCGCCAAGCGGGACTCCGATCCCGATCGAAAGCAGCGACGCGAAGAACGCCACCGACAGCGAGATCTTGGTCCCGTAGATCATCTTCCGGAAGACGCTCTGGCCAAAGATGTCGGTGCCCATCCAGCGTTCCGGCGCGATGCGCGTGGCCCCGGTGTCCGGATCGGTCACCGACCAAGTGGGTTTGGCGTACTCCGGTCCGACCTCCTGCTTCCAGTCGGCCGCCAGCCAGCCGAAGGTCACCAGCATCCCGACCGCGACATAAAACAATACGATGGCCAGCATGAGCATCGCCAGCTTGTTGCGTTTGAAGCGCAGCCAGGCGTCGTACCAGAGGCTGCGGCCCGCGGCGGCGGTTTCGGGGATCAACTCGGTGGCGGCGGCGGTCAATGCAGTGTCACCCTCGGGTCGACCAGCGCGTAGCACACGTCGGTCGCCAAGTTACCTAAGACAAACAGGATCGAGATAATAAACGTCATCGCGTTGATGATCTGGAAGTCACGCTGCCCGATCGCCTCGACCATCAGGTACCCCAGGCCCGGGATCCCGAAGAACCGCTCGGTCAGCAGCGAGCCCAGGAACAGGAACGGGATCGCCAGCACGACCCGGGTGATGATCGGGATCATCGCGTTCTTCAACAGATGCCGGTACAGAATCCGCGGCGTGCTCTGGCCCTTGGCCTTGGCGGTGCGGATGTAGTCCGAGTGGATCTCGTCGAGCATCACCGTCCGGTAGAAACGCACATCCCCCCCGAGCCCGGCGAAGATGCCCATCAAGACCGGTAAGACGAAGTACTCCGCCCCCTCGAAGCCCGGCTCGTACCCGAAGATCTTGAACCACTGCAGCTTGTGCCCGAAGAAGTACTGCCCGAACATGATCAGTGCCAGATAAGGCAGGCTCATCCCCATCACGCACACGAACACCACCATCGTGTCGATGATCGTACCGCGGTACAGCGCGATGAACAGCGAGATCGACACCGCGATGATCAACGTCCCGAAGAAGATCGGCACCGTCAGCGTCAGTGAGGGGATCGCCCCGTCGGCGATCATGGTCGATACCTTCTGCTTGCTGACCCGCGCCCTGCCGAAGTCGAACGTCACAGCGTTCTTGAAGTGATGGAAAAACTGCGAATCGAACACCGCCAGCGCCCCCCGATCCCCGGTCGCCTCGGTGTTAATGAACAGCGGCTTATCAAAACCCAGCTCTTTGCGGATCTCTGCGATCTGTTCGGCCGTCGCGTTTTTCCCGGCGTACTCCGCCGAGACATCCCCCTGCACCACGCGGAACAGCAGGAACGTTACCAGCAACACGCCGATCACGATCAGAGGTGTATACAGGAGCCTGCGGATGATGTAACTGAACATCCGCCTATCTCCCTACCCGCTCGCGTCGCAGCTCAACATCGATGTTCCGGTACTTGCCCAGCCCGTAGCCGAACACGTGCGGCTTGTAGTTCTTCAGCCAGTCGTAATGCAGCACGTACGCCACACCGTGGAGATTCAACACGCACGGCAGGTCGTCCACCACCTGCTGCTGCATCTGCCTGACCAGTTCGACACGCTCCGGCGAATCATCCATCTCCACGATCTTCTCGTAAAGCGCGTCTACATCCGCGTTCTTGTAATTCATGTTATTCGCACCCGGCGACTCGTTCGGGCCGTAGAACAGCAGCATGAAGTTTTCCGGGTCCGGGATGTCCGCCATCCAGCCCATCGCGAACATCTGAGCACTCTTGGTCTTCACCTTCTCCTGCGCGCTGGGCCAGTCCATGTACTCCACTTCGAGCGTCAGCCCGATCTTCTCATAAGCCCGTCTGATGTACTCTCCCTGCTGCCGCGCGTTGCTGTCCGTCCCCGGCATCGTCAGGACAATCGCCGGGAGCGGCCCGCCATGAAGCGCCTCCGCTTCCTTCAGCTTCTGCCTGGCAAGCTCCGTGTCGAAGATCGTGAACGGGCTTTCGATGTTCTCGTCGTACCCCGCCATCATCGGCGGCAGGAACCCACGCGCCGGCACGCCCCGGTTGTTCCGGAACTTCGAATTGAAGGTCTTACGGTCGAACGCCAGGTTCATCGCCTGACGCAGCGGCTTGTTCTTACCGACCAGCTCATCTTCCATGTTGAACCCGTACCAGTACGTCGCCGGGTCCTCGTACTTCTCCAGCACGATCCCCTTAGCCTTAAGCTCGGGCGTCAGCTTCCGGGAATCGTTAATCGCCGTGTTGAAGTTGTCCTTCGGGATACCCCCCACATCCAACTCGCCCGCCATCAACTTAAACCACAGCGGCTGGCTTTCCTCGATGACCGAGATCTCCGTCCGGTCGATCAACGGCAGACGCTTGCCCGCATCATCCAACAGGCCTTTCTCCGCGTCGCCCGGCTCACCCTCGCTGGGGTAGAGCTCCTCGCGGTACGTCGGGTTACGCTCGAGCACGATCTTGCTGCCCCGGCGCCACTCCGCTAACCGGTAAGGCCCCGTCCCCACAGGGTGGTTGATTATCTCGTCACCGTAATAGTCGACCGCTTCACGGGGGACCGCCGCCGTGGGCAGGTGCGCCAGGTAGTACCGCATCTGAGGCCAAGGCTTAGCCAGCGTGATCTGGAGCGTGTGATCGTCCAACGCGACAAGCCCCTCCACCGGTCTGCTGTAATCCACGTCCTTCTTGTCTTCAACGTCTTTTGTGTATTCACGGAACTCGTTAAATCCCTTGATGCGCCCGTCAAAGAGCCACCAGTTCTTGGAGACGTTCTTGATGTTGGCGATCCGCTTCCAGGAATAGATGAAGTCCTCTGCGACGAGCTCACGGCCCTTGCCCCCCGTCGCTTCGAAACACGCGTCGTCCTGGAAGACCACGTCGTCACGGATCTTGATCGTGATCACGAGCCCGTCCTCACTAACTTCGGGCATCGCCGCCGCCAACGACGGGATGATCTCGTATGGCCGTTTGAGGTAGTGGTACTGATAAAGCGTGTCGTAGATCGACGAGGCGATCGAACTGCTGGTGGTGTCGCCGATGTCCATCGGGTCCATGCCGCGGACTTTCGCGCCGACTGCGCCGTAGGTCACCAGCTGCCCGTCCGCGGGCGGCGCCGCATTGCCATCGTCGCCGCAACCAATCAGCGCCGAGGTCACGATGAGCAAGGTTGCCCATGTCACGGTCCGGTACACACTCCGTCTCATCGGTCTTTCCTTTCCACGCCCGCTAGGCGGGTCGAACTCATGTCTTGGCACGCTTGGGATCAAGCCGGTTCCGCAGCGCGTCTCCGAGGAAGTTTAACGCCATCAGCGTCAGCCCGAGCAGCAGGCAGGGGAACAACAGCAGCCACCAGTCTACCGCCGTGATCCGTTGCCAGAGGCTCAGGTCCTGAGCCCCCAGCGACAGCCGGCTTAGCTGGGGCAGCCCGTCCGACGCCAGGTTCCCCCAGCTCGGGACCGGGGCCTGCACGCCGATACCCAGGAAGCTCAGGAACGATTCCTGCAGGATCGCCTGCGGTACCGTCAACGTCGCATAGACGACGATAGGCCCAATCAGGTTCGGTAACAAATGCACCCACAGCGTCCGGAAGTGCCCCGTCCCCACAGCTCGCGCCGCCTCCATGAACGGCTGGCTGCGTAAACTCAGTACCTGCCCACGGATCACACGCGCCATCGTCAGCCAGCTCACCCCCCCGATCGCGATCAGCAGCGTCACGATCCCCGACAGGCCGGCGGCCGCCGATTCGTTCATCCCGACCTTTACCAACCCGGCATTGACGAACGGCTCAAGCGCCAGGTCCACCAGCACAACCAACAAGATGTAGGGCAGGCCGTAGAGCACATCCACGATCCGCATCATGAACGAATCCACCCGCCCGCCGATGTAGCCGGCGGTCGCGCCCCAGGTCACGCCGATGCCGACCGCCAGCATCGCCGCCGCCATCCCGATCCCCAGGCTGATCGCCCCGCCCATCAGGCACCGCCACATCAGCGATCGGCCGAACAGGTCCGTGCCCATCGGGTCGGACAGGCTCGGGCCCTGTAGTTCCAACCCCTCTGTGATCCGGTGTGCGTCGTAGGCGTCGATCGACCAGGGAAGTGTCACGAAACAAGGCACGGCGATCAGGGCCAGCAGCACGCCACCGACCCAGCCGGCGCTTAGGCGCGGGACCCACAGTCGGTACCCGGATGCTTGATTGGCCGGCAACGCCGTGTCAGACATGGTCGGGAGTATAACTTAGTTACTCGCCATAAACACGCTTGCCGACAGGCCCTAGCCGCTTATTGGACCAGCAGGGCCATGTTGGCTTCGTACTCATCCAGCGTGTACACCCGGGCCGAGCCATCGACCGTCGCGGCGTTGATCCGGTCCTCGGCGTGCCGGTCGGGCAGGTCCTCGAATACCAGGATCAATCCCGGGTCCGCCGAAGCCAGCAAACGCCCAGACAGGCTGGACTCATCGAGATCGACCTCGAACCATTCACGCCACCCGTAACTGAGCCCCGGGAACCCGTCGGCCGAGGCTTCCAGCGCGTCGTCATCCGACGGGCAGACGAAGATCGTTTCATCCGTGTCCAGCTTCTCCTGCACCAATACGTCCCACGCCTCATCCTCTTCAATGCCCGGCAAGACCCCGCCTTGACTATCTGCCAACATGTGAAATCCGTCCGCGATCTGCCGCTCCTGGGTCAGGCACATCGCCGACCGGGCGACCGCACGGGCATGACTGAGCGCCGGCAGCAGGATGCCCAGCAGCAGCGTCAGGATCGCTATCACCAGTAACATTTCGATCAGGGTGAATCCGGCGGCGGCGGTGTTACGCATGGCAAACCCCTCGTGTCACATGAAGTATCAATAACGCATGAATAAAAGCGGGGACCGAGACGAGCCGTGGGGGATGAACCCGCCCCGGTCCCAGTAGTCCATCCACCCGGAATTAATCCTCTGACTCAACCGCCTTGACGCGGCGGCCTCGGATCACACCGCGCAGCACGTCCGGCGGGACGCCGTCTTCATCTTCCGCCGTGACGACTTCTTCGATGCCGCGGTACTTGCCGAGCATCCGCAGGCGGTGGCCCTTGCCACGCAGGCTCACGACGATCCTGACCCGTTCAAAGGTCACGTCGCCGTCGGCCCCGGTCACGGTCGCCGTGCCTGTCCCAAAATAGACGCGTGCCCGGCCCTTGCGCTCAAGATCGCCGTCGGCCGTCACCGTCACCGTCCGGTCGCCGTCCACCTGGGTCAGTTCTTCGAGCACGAGGCTGACCGCCTCGCGGTTCACATCCGCGCCGCCTTCACCCTTGAACCGGACGCGGAGCCTTTCGCCGCTCTCGACGTCCGTCGTCGCATACATCGCGCCGGACTTGACCTTAAACGGCACGCTCGCCGGCGCACTATCCTGCGCCAACGCCGGTGACGCGATCAGACAAGCCGCCAACACCACCATCCATCCTCTGATCCTTGATCTTTGCATCTCGTGTGTCTCCTATTAAATGCCATGGGACAACAGTGCACGACGACCACAGCGGCATCGCCGTGCGTAACAATCCCCACGTACCCCACTTTGATTGAGTGCGTCAGTCCGGATGACCGGCGCATGGCAGACTAACGGCCGAGCTTGCAGGCCTATTGCCCGGCCGTGAAAAAATATGCAGTGAACAGAGCGCTAACATCAGCCCCAGGCAGACTCAAAGACGTCCGGTTTGAAGCCCACGGTCGCCCGCTTGCCGTCCGTCACGATCGGGCGCTTGCACAGCTTCCCATTGGCGCTCAGGAGCTTGACCGCCTGGGCCTGGGTCATCTCGGCCAGCTTGTCCTTGATCTTCATCTCCCGGTACATCTGCCCAGACGTGTTGAACAGGTGCTTCAGCTCGTAATCACCCTGAGCCAGGACCTTCTTCAACAGCGCCTGAGTCGGCGGCTTGTCCACGATCGGGATCGAACGATACGCCACACCGCGATCGTCCAGCCACTTCTTCGCCTTCCGGCAGGTGCCGCAACCGTCGTAACCATAGAAGTCCAGCATCACATCACCTCGAAATCATTGTGGAACAGGGATGAACACGGATTAACACGGATAAGAGAGTAGTTTGAATATGCCCGCTGCTTATCCTGACCTTCCTGAACATCTGTGGATCAATACCCATCCGGTATAGGTCCACAGATTAACAGGATGAACAGGATGTCATGTGGTTGAAAGCGATGTGGCCTCTATCCGTGTTCATCCGTGTTCATCCCTGTTAGAAACCCAGTTAACTATCGTCCCAGAGCCTCGGCGATCGCGCCCACGGACGATCGGCGCGTGAAGTAGCCTAAGTGTGATTGCATCATCCCGACGCCGCGCACCACGTCGCTGTAGCAGCGCACCGGCCGGTCGATCGGCTTGCGGCCGTCGTGCAGCCGGAACAACTCGCCGACGCCGAACGCCAGCATGTCCAGTTCATCCCAGATATTCGTCCACGCCCCAATCGTGTCCGGCAGTGTCACGGGCCGGCCGTCATACTCGGGCACACGCGAAGACCTCGGGTCCAGCATGTGAAAGAACGCGGGCTGGCTGCCCAGCGTGATGAACCTATCGATGTAAAGCGGCCTGTCTTCCGCGGTCGCCATGTCGAAGCTGATCACCCCGCCGAGGCTGTGCGCGATCACGGTCACGGGGCGCTGGGCCGAGCCGTATTCGGGCCCGAGCTCCTTGTCGATGACCTGGCGCATGCGCTGATGAACCAGCGCCCGCCGGCCATGGCTCTGATAGGTGATGACGTCTGCCAGGAACGGCAGCACCGCCGCGGTCAGCCCCACACGCATGTCCTGGAACTTGCCGTTGACATACCCCCGCACCCGACCGCGCAGGTCTTCGTGCAGCTTGCCCGTCTGCTCATCGATCCGCCGGGCTTCTTCTTCGTCACCCCGCTGACGCGAGACCCACGACATCGTTCGGCCAAGCCCCGTCGCGATCGTCGCCGCGACGTTGTCCGCCATCATCCCCCCCATGCTCGCGCTCTGCTCGGATCGCCGGGCGATCACCTTGTCCAGATGCTCATCACTGGCCCCCAGGTCCCCCCAGAACACCGGGATCAGCTCGTACTGATCCCCCAGCGCCCCCGCTAAAGACTCCACCGTGCGCAGGAACTTCGCCGGGTTACGGATCGCGATCCCATGTATGACGACCACCGGTTCGGGCATGATCCTATTGTAGAGGGGTTTAGGCAGCAGGGCTCAGGGATCAGCCAAAGACCTCAACGCCCCAATCCCAGACCCCTGGACCCTGAACCCTCCTATTTGAATCCCCTGCCCAACCGGGCTATCCTTTCTGGGCTACAGGCACCAGTAGCTCAATTGGATAGAGCAGCGGTCTACGGAACCGCAGGTTAAAGGTTCGAATCCTTTCTGGTGCATTGCCCCCCGTCACCTCCCATCGGATCGACAGGGATTAACCGGAGAACACCCATGACCCTCCCCGACACCACCCTGACAATCGGCCTGTTCTTCCAAGGTTTCGGCTGGGGTGAAGCGATCATCCTGGCCCTGGTCGGCGTCCTGATCTTCGGCAAACGCCTGCCCGAGGTCGGCAAGAGCATCGGCAAGGGCATCGTCGAGTTCAAACGCGGCCTGGCCGGCATCGAGGACGACATCGATACCGCCGTCAAGCAGCAGCCCAAGATCGAGCAGACCAACTCCAACAGCGTCGATACCTCGACGACCGCGGAAAAAACCGAATCAAGCAACCACACCGCCTGACCCCGCCCCCGGACCCGCTTTCAATCTAAATCCCCCCAGAAGCCCACGTTTTCAAAACGTGGGCTTCTGTCATCATCCGCACACCAACCGGCCGATAACCCTCTCTATGAGCTATCCTGCGCCGCGCGTTTCAATCCTGATCCCCAACTTCAACAACGGCAAGGCCTCGTCGATCGACGGCCAAACCGACCTGCTGGGCGACCTGCTGCAATCGCTCTTTGACACCCTCGAAGCCGATCCCACGCCCTTTGAGATCATCGCCTACGACGACGGCTCGACCGACGACAGCCTCGACACCCTCCGCCGGTGGTCAGACAAGACCTGGGCCGACGGCCGGCCTTTCCTCACGCTGATCGAAGAAACGCACACCGGCGTGCTGTCCATCGGGGCCAACCGCCTGGTCCAGGCATCCAGCGGCGAATTCCTCGTCCGCCTCGACGGCGACACCCAGATACTGACCCCCCACTGGGTCACCCGCCTCTGCCAGAGCTTCGATCAGGCCCCCGATCGGCTGGGCGTCATCGGGCCTAAACAGCTTCGGCCCGACGGCAGGATCCACGCCTTCGGCGACTGGCTGCTACACCCCAAGGGCTACCACCACATCCTCGCCGGCGCAGACCCCGCCACGGTCGACCAGGCGATGGAAGTCGATCACGTCATGGGCTGCTTCTATTGCTGTAAGCGTGCGGTCTACGACGAGGTCGGCGGCTACGACGAGTCGATCCTCCGCGGCCAGACCATCGACTTCGGGCTCGCCGCCCGGCTCAAGGGCTGGGCCTGCTGGGCGATCCCCCAGATCGAATACGTCCACCGCCACGGCCTGCGCGGAGCCCGACAGACCACGGCCGACACCCAGCAGGGCATCCACCAAACCCTCGACACGTTCCGCCAGAAGTGGGGCTTCGACCGCATCGCCCCGGACCTCGATGCCGTCCGCGAGAAGTTTGCCGGCACCCCCCTGCTCTGGAACGCCCAGGTGTTTGGCGTGCCCCCGGAAGCTGCCTCGGAAGCGCGACAACCCGCATCCGAGGCCCAGGCCCTGGATATCGAACAAAGCCAGTGGACCCGCTACGGGAAAGACACCGCTTACAAGCAACAGATCGATCTACGGCTCGCCATCGCCATGCAGGTGTTCAACCAGATCGGTAAGCCCAAGACGCTGGCGGTGCTGGGCTGTGACGCCGGGCTGATCACGCACCTGCTTGCCGGGCAGGGACTTAACTGCCTGGGGACCGACACCGATCCCGCCAAGATCGCCTTGGCTGAGCAGTGCGTCACCAACCAGAGCTACCCGGGCGCAAAGCCCGTTTACTTCCACCAGAGCAACCCGAAGCGTCTGCCGTTGGAAGACGGCTCGGCCGACATGGCGCTGCTGTTCGATCAGCTCGATGCCCATCAAAACCCCGTGGGTCTGCTCAACGACGTTCATCGGGCTCTGGCTGACGACGGCAAGCTGGTCATCGTCACCAAACGCAACCGCCAGGCGACCAGCATTCAGGAAGCCGACCGCTGCTACCGACCTCACGAACTGATCGCCCAACTCAATGCCATGGGTGGTTGGCAGCCGCTTTCAGACCCGCGCCAGGGCGATCCCGGTCATCCGCTGATCCTGATCGCCAAGAAGATCGCCAAGCCGGCGATTGAGCAGACGCCCGCCCAAACGGTCGAGGCGGCTTAACCCACCAGCCGATTCGGATAACCCGCAACCTCGCGGTGCATCTGTGGGGAAATTATCCAGAACACGCGCCCGCTCTGCCGATATTTTGTTAGCTTACGCTGGCGGACACGAGGGGTCCGCGTCATTGCACACATCAACAAAGCAGGTCGGATTATGAAGCTCACCCGAAGGCAAATGCTGCTCGCCAGTCTCGGCATGATGCTCACAGGCTGCGCGGAAACCTCCTACCAATACACACGTCGGCCCGGCACGCCCTGGCCCAACGGGATCAGCTCCCCGACGCGCTCCGGCAACTCGGCCCGGACTGTCCCAACGCCAAAGCCCGCCGTCGTCCGGCCCGCCACCAACGCCCCGCCCGGCAGCATGCCCCGCAGCTGGTGGACACGCTCCGGCCCAACCCGCAGCAAGGTCAACCCCATGCGCGGCGTCACCCGCATCACCGTCCACCACGAGGGGCACACACCCGTCTGGTTCACCGATGCAAAGAGCACCATCGACCGCCTCAAGCAGGTCCACCGGGCACACACCCGTGACCGCAAATGGGGCGACATCGGCTACCACTACGTGATCGACCGGGCCGGCCGCGTCATCGAGGCACGCAGCATCGCCTACCAGGGTGCCCACGTCAGCCAGCAGAACGAGCACAACATCGGCGTCATGCTCCTGGGCAACTTCGAGAAGCAGTCCCCCAGCCAGGCCCAGCTCACCGCCCTGCAAAACACACTCCGGCATCTCATGGCCAAGCACAAGGTCAAGGTCAACCGCGTCTACACCCACCGCGAACTCGGCAAGACCGCCTGCCCCGGCCGGAACCTCCAGCCCCGCGTCGCCCGGCTACGCACCAGCGGGGCATTGGCCTAAGACAACAATAGACTCACCTTCGCCCTGCCGTTGGCGTACAATGCATCCATGAGTGATGCTGAACACGCTATCGAAGAATCCCAGTCCGCTGAGCCCGCACCGGATGCCGAAGCTGAAGCTCAGACGCCCGATCCCGTCGAGGCGGACGAAGAATCGGAAGCCAAGGCAAATGCCGCCGAGCCCATCGAGCTGACGCCCGAGGAGGCCGAGGCGCTCGCGCTGAAGGTCGAGGCGGCGCTATTAACGACCGAACGGCCGATGACCGCCGCCAAGCTCGGCGACCTGCTCGGCGGTGTCGGCGCGAAGAACATCCAGGACGCCGCCGCGTCACTGAACAAGCTCTACGAAGAAACCGGGCGTAGCTTCCGGATCGAGAAGGTCGCCGGCGGGTTGCAGGTGCTGACCCTGCCGAAGTACGCCGACGTATTGACACAACTGCACAAGACCCGGGCGCAGATGCGCCTGAGCCCGGCGGCGATGGAGACACTGGCGATCGTCGCGTACCAGCAGCCGATCATGCGGGCGCAGATCGAGAACGTCCGCGGCGTGGCCTGCGGCGAGGTGCTCCGCAGCCTGATGGAGCGCCACCTTGTGAAGATTGTCGGCCGAGCTGAAGAAATCGGCCGGCCCATGCTCTACGGCACGACCAAGGGGTTCCTGGAAGTGTTCGGGCTCTCGAGCCTGAAGGACCTGCCGAAGGTTGAGAAGTCCAAAGTGCCCACACTGTGATACCGGGAAGACCATGAACACAACGCATGTAAACCGGCGCGGAATCTGCCTGCTTGTGCTGTGCCTGTTGTGCACGCTACTGACGGGCTGCGGCCAATACCAGATGCAGGGCGTGGTCGTCGAGGGCGCACAGTCCAGGATCATGGTCGTGTCACAAGACGACCCGCGGCTGCTTGAAGGCTACGGCCTGCCGCTGGCATTGATCGAGTGCACGCTCGACGCCGATCGACTCAACCGCAAGGAACTCCCAAGCGGGTTGTCGGATGTGGACGGCACGTTCGCCATCACGGTCGATGAGGCCGGCGCGGGCTACCTGGACTACTACGTGCGGATGATCGTCAGGAAGTCGGGCTACGACACGGCGATCCAGGACCTGCGTATCCCCGGGCCCAAGCAGTTCGTGCTGGTCACCCTGGCGCGTGGTGAAGACCGCTATCAGAAGGAACCCACAGACGTGATGGACGAGACCCTTGAGATGGGCGAGCCGTACATGCGCTAGCCGGCGATCAACGGCACCCCCGTAAGATCACAGCGGGGCTAGCAAACGCGGACCGAGCCGCGCAAAAAACGGAGGCGTGATGGTTGGTTCGTTCGGCCGAATCCGGTTTGGGTCCGGGAGCCTGATTTATCTAGGCGTGGTCGCGTTGCTGGTCACCACATCGTTCTACACGCAAGCCAACCTCTTGTTCTGGGCGCTGGGGCTGGTCATCGGTGGGCTGGTGATCTCGCTTTTCCTGTCGCTGATCATGCTCCGCGGTGTCGAGGTTCAACGATTGACGCCGACACGCGGCACGGCCGACGAACCGTTGGTGCTGCGATACCTGGTGACGAACCGTTCCAGGCTGGGTTGGTTCGGACTCGAGATCGTTGAATTGTGGCACGGTGATCGCGGGGGGAAGGTCAGGCCGATGGAGGTGTGGCAGAGTGATTGCAAAGGTCACGATGCATCAAGCACACCAATTCTCACCGGTCGGCCGCACGGCTGGCTGCTGCACGTCGGACCGGGTCAGACCATCCAGGCCGAGGCCCTGTGCTGGCCCAGACACCGCGGGGTGCTGAAGTTCGAGCGCATCCACCTGCGCACCGGTTTCCCATTCGGCATCCTTTATAAGGTATACGAGTATCGCCAGGACAGCGTCGCGCTGATCCATCCGCCGCAGCGTCCGATGAATCGCCAGACCGTTCTGAGCCTGTCCAGCCGGGATGTCGGTCTCGGTCGACACAGCGAGCGCGCGGGCGGGCAGGACGAGTTCTTCGGCTTGCGGCCGTACCGGCCCGGGGACAACTTCAAACTCATCGACTGGAAGCACTCGGCGCGAACCGCCAACCTCGTCTCACGCGAGATGACCAAAGCACGCCCGCCGCGCATGATGATCCTGCTGGACCTCTCAATCCCTGATGCCGGCACAACCACCCACGCACCTCCAGACTTCCGGCCCGCACAGGAAGAGGCGATCAACCTCACGGCCGCCTTGATCCGCGAGGCGTTCCTGCACGATGTGCATGTCGGCCTGTCCGTACGCGGTGCCTACTGCCCGCCGATGATGATCCGGCACAGTCAGGCGCACCACCAGAGCCTTCTGGACAGCCTCGCGACGCTAAACCTGAACGACCAACGCGAGGACCGAAACATCAACGTCCGCCCCACGGTGGTGGTCCGGCTCCACCCCCAAGACGGTAGAGATAGCGAACCCGGTGCCGTCATCGTGAATACCAACGGCCGGCTCGCCTCCCCAATACAACACCAACCAGCAACCGCCCGGCCCACGCACACACACGCCGTCACGGGCACGATGAACTGACCACAGGCAGGCTATGAACCTCGACCTTATATTCCGACGCGTCGCGTTCTACCAGGTCCTGCTGGGGATCCTGACGTTCTGCTACGCCGAAGCGAATCCGGGCATGCTGCTGGTCGCCGGGTCGATGGTGGTGTTGTCGCGCTACGTCAGCGAGGGGCCTTGGGGCCGACCGCTGCCTCGCTGGGCGGTGAATCTGCTAGCGCTGATAGCGCTGGGCTGGATGTTCTCACGGCTGGCGATGTCCACGACAAACATCATCGTCACCATGGGCCACTTCACGATGTGGCTACAGGTGCTGGTCATGTTCGCACACAAGAGCAACCGGGAGTACGGCCAGGTGCTCCTGCTGAGCCTGCTGCAGATGATCGGGGCCAGTGTGCTGAGCGTGTCGATCATCTACGGGCTGTTGCTGGGTGTTTATTGCGTGCTTGCGGTTTTGACGGTGCTGGTCTTCAATCTGAAAGGCGCAAGCGACCGCATCTACGAGCTGAACCGAAAAGCCGCGTCGGACGCACGTCGTGTCACCCGGCCCAAGCAGGTCACCGGCCGGGGCTTCAAGTGGCAGTTCAGACTGGCGACGTTCTGCCTGCTGCTGGGCTGCGCGGTTGTGGGGGCCTGTGTGTTCGTCCTCATCCCACGCACACCGGACTATTCGGTCACGGGCGATTCCGAGGGTATGCTTGGCCCGCGCCGTGTCGGCTTCAGCCAACAGGTCCGGCTCGACGGCCAACCGATCACGCAGGGCGGCAAAGAGCCTGTCATGAACGTCCGTGTCGAGTACCAGGGCGAGTCGCAGACCTTCCGCTCCTGGTTGCTGCGTGGTGCGGTACTGGATCGTTACGATCCCGAAACACGCACGTGGAAACGCAGCGAGACCATCGCCAGCACCGACCAGAACATGACATTGCCATCCGGCGGGCTGACGCTCGCCCGAACTCGGCGGGAGACGCCCTTGTGGTACACCGCCCGCATCACCCTCAGACAGACAGGCCACCGAAACCTCTTCACCATCTTCCCCGCCACCTACATCACCAGCCAGAGCCTGCCCGCCATCATCTACAGCCCACAGGACATGCAGATGTCCTCCGGCGCTTCCGTGATGGGTGCGGTCATGTACGAAGTCCGTTGGCCCATGGCCGGCGACCGAGACCTGACGTACCTGCACCGCGACGGGGGCGTCACCGACTTGCTGCTCAGGCCTTACCGTGACCTGAGACGACGGCCGAGATTCAGGCCCCGCAGCTACGCCAGAGGCTGGTCCATGCAGACCGAACGGATAGCCGAGTTCACCCGGCAGGTCCTGGATGATGCCCAACTCAGCCGGAACCCCGACGCCATCTTCACACCCGATGATGAAGCCATCACCAAGGCGATCGCAGACTACCTGCGCGAAAATTACGTGTACCGGCTCGACGGGCCGCGGACACCCTCGACCGCCGAGCCGCTGATCGAGTTCATGTTCGGCCACCGCTCGGGGCACTGCGAACTGTTCGCCTCCGCGCTCGCCGCCATGACTCGGTCGATCGGCATGCAGAGCCGTGTGATCACAGGCTACCGCGCGGGAGAATACAACCAGATCGGCGGCTACTACGTCGTCCGCCAGAGCGACGCACACGCCTGGGTCGAAGTCAACCTCGGCCCTAACCGTGGCTGGAGGAGCTTTGACGCCACGCCCGCGGCACAGATCGATCGGATCGACCGTGCGGGGCGCAACTGGAAGACCGTCGTGCGCGAAGCCTACGAGCACATCGAGTACGGATGGATCCGCTCGGTCGTCGCCTATGACGTGTCCACCCAACTGTCATTGCTTAGGTCGCTGCGTCAAGAAGTTGCATCGGTCCTCGGCAGCGAAAATAACTGGTTGGGTCAGGCCGTCATGTTCGTCAAGAGCTTGCCCACGGCCTGGGAGCTGGACAAGATCAACACCGCCAAGGTCCTGGGTTCCGCCGTTCTGGCGTTGCTGATCGGCGCGGCCCTGCTACGCAGCGTGGCCAGGCGTCGAAGACACCTCACCAAACTCAAGCTCGCCGATCTGCCCCCCGATGTGCGACAGACATTGACCCGACAACTCGCGTTCTACATCGAGATGAGTGACCTACTCACCCGCCACGGCTACAGACGCGGCACCAGCCAGAACCCATACGACTACGCCCGCTCTCTGGCAGAACAGCGACCCGATCTCGAGCAGCCGCTAGTCACCCTCACCGACCTTTTCTATCAAGTGCGTTTCGGAGGTCGTACACTCGATGCTTCCGAGCGTCAGCGAATCCGCGTCTACCTCCGACAACTGCAACGAGCCTTGACCAAACAGGAACCGGGCTGATCGGTCTCCCAACCACCAGCCGCCCCGCATGCTCGCACCGTTTGGATCGGCCCATTAGACTGTTGGGTCCTTCACAGCCAGACACGAGTCCAAGCGAAACCACGATTCATGCCCAATCCAGCCGACCAACCCGGGCCCGATGCCAGCACACGGCAGGGTTCCGATCAAGACAGCACCCCCACCGGTGGCGCTGATCAGTTGGAGCAGGCAACGACACAAACAACACCCCCCCCGGCCCCTGTTCAGCCCGCCTTGCCGCCCTCAACCGCGGCCACACCCAAGATCAGGCCCAAACGCATCAAGGCCCTGAACAAGGACCGGCCGATGGCCTGGCTGGTCCTGATCGCCTTGCTCATGCTCGGCGCGCTCCCGATCTATATCCACCTGCACGCCGATCTCGCCCTCGATGCCCACCAAACGCGCACACTCGATCTGTCCGAAGAAACCTGGCGAGCAAGACACACCCTCTACCAGGACGAGGTCACCCTCGAGTCGTTGGTCCCGACCTATGAGGGCCAGCCCCAACTCTACCTCCCACCCGGGGAAGTTTGGCTCAACCAACTCGCTTTCAGCGCGCTCGATCCCGCAACGGCGACACGCGATGACCTCGCCAGGCAGATGCGCTTGCTCAGCGCGGGTTTCGCATTGTTGATTATCGCGGCGATCTTCTGGGCCGGTTTCTCCATCGGCGGGTTGATGACCGCCTCGTACGCCGGGCTCATCGCCGCGTCCTGCCCCGTGCTTGCTCTCTACGCACGGATCGGCACCGCCGAGCTGCCACTGCTTGGCTGCCAGACACTTGCCGTCGCATCAGCCATGTGGGCGCTCCGGCCGTTAAGACCCACGCCGTCGGTGCCGCGTCAGGCGCTGGGCTGGGCGGTGTGTGGCGGCGCGTTGGGTTCGGCGGTCCTCATCGGCGGGCTATCCGCGATGCCCGTGGTCCTGCTGCCGATCCTCATCACCTCGGTCATGTGCCCCAACCGCATCAGCCACATCCTCGGACTGGTCGCATCGATCTGTATCGCCGGGCTGATGGTCATCCCCTGGGCCACCTACGTCTACAAACAAGACGTGGGGATATGGGACCTGTGGCTGATCGACCTCTGGCCGCAACAAGCCACGCACGTGCCCGGCTTCCTCCGATCGCTCTATCACCAAAGCCTGCTGATCCCCATATTGGTCCTGCCTTGGACGCTGTGGCTGCTCGGGTCGCTGGCCCAGCCGTTCAGCGCTTCATCGCGCGGTGTCCGGCGACGCGTCTTCATCGGCTGGGCCTGGCTGGTCAGCCTCACCGCCCTGGCGCTGTTCGGCCCGGGGCCAGGCGGGATGCGCGGCCTGCTTGTCCTGCTGCCTCCCGCGGCGGTCCTCATGGGCCAATGCCTGCGGCTGTTCAGCGATCGCTCGGCCGAGGGTCGGCATGCCAGGGTCTGGCGGCACGTCAGGTGGATGCACATGACGTTCCTGCTCGCCGTCTCCGCGGGCCTGCCCCTGGCGATGGTCTTCCAGCAATCGCTGATCGACCAAGGCCTGCTTAGCGAGAAACTCGTCTCCCCCATGCCCTGGTACTTCTGGGCCGGCCTGGGCGTCAGCCTGCTGCTAATCACACTTTTGAGCATGCGCTTTGCGCTTAAGCATTACCCCGGCAGGGCCACCATCTGCTGGTCGATCTGGTCGGTCGTCCTGATCTGTGTGACGCTTATCCCGCTCTCGCGCGGGCCGTTGATGGACCGCCCCGCCCCGCCGCCCAACATCCCGGACATACAAACCGCTACGATAGCGGCAGACGCATGACTCAGAAGAACGATCACCAATCTCCTGACCAAACCCAAGACAGTGCGCCAAGGCTGTCCGTGGTCGTGCCGGCATTGAATGAACAGGACAACGTCCAGCCGCTGGTCGAGAAGATCGCCAAGGTGATGCAAGACGCCGACGTCTCGTTCGAGTTAATCATCGTGGACGACGGCTCCTCCGACGCCACACTCGATCGGCTCAAGCAACTGCAAACCGATCGGCCCTACCTCCGCGTCCTTCACAGGCCCGAGCCCCGCGGCCAGAGCGCCGCCATGTTCGCCGGCATCCAGGCCGCGGACGGCGCATGCATCGCCACACTCGACGCCGACCTGCAGAACGACCCCGCCGACCTGCCCGGGATGCTCGCCAAAATCGAAGCCGGTGACGCCGACATGGTCCAGGGCGACCGCTCCGCCAACCGCAACGACCACGCCATCCGCAAGTTCGGCAGCGTCGTCGGACGCAAGGCCCGCCTCTGGGTCCTCGGCGACCCGGCACGTGATACCGGCTGCTCGGCCCGCGTCGTCAGGGCAGACATCGCCAAGCAGTTCCCCCTGCAGTTCAAAGGCATCCACCGGTTCATGCCCGCCTACGCCAGTATGCTCGGCGCACGCATCACCGAGGTCCCCGTCACCCACCACGCGCGCAACGCCGGCGAGACCAAGTACGGCATGGGCCTGCTCTCCCGCGGACCCGCCGGCCTCATGGACCTGCTCGCTGTGCGTTGGATGACCAAACGCTACAAAGACACCGCCACAGAGCCGATCGAACCCAACGCATCAGATCGGAGCTAGATAATGAAACGCCGCTACATGTTGCTTGGCATCATCCTCATCGCCGCCGTCGGCGCGGGCTATCTCATCTGGCAGGCGCTCAACACGCAGTGGGCCCCCGGCGTCGCGATCCACGACACGCCCGAGATGGTCGAGTACGCCAAGCTCATCGCCGCCGATGACGAAAGCCCGGCACCGACCTACGAGGTCACCTACCTCGACGGCACAACCGAGCGCATGTCACCCGAACGCTACGCGATCCTGCTGCTGCAAAAAGAAGACTCACGCTCGCTGACCTACAAGGTGCTGAACATCTCATCCAACTTCGGCATCGCATGGGTCGCGCTCGGCCTGCTCGGGCAGGTCCTCTTCACCGGACGCATGATCGTCCAATGGCTCGTCAGCGAGAAAGAAAAACAATCCGTCGTCCCGCCGGCCTTCTGGTGGATGAGCCTGATCGGCGCGTCCATGCTGCTGACCTACTTCATCTGGCGTAAAGACATCGTGGGGTTCCTCGGCCAAGCCACCGGCTGGCTGATCTACACACGCAACCTCTGGATGATCTACCACCCCCGCACCCGGAAGCCTTCAACCCCCGACGATCAAACCGCCCCCTCCGACTAGACCCCAGCCCCAAGACCCCATACCCGTCATGCCCGCCGTCTATCGCATCCTCGACGCCAACGCCAACCGCGCACGCGAAGCCCTGCGCGTGATGGAAGATGCCGCACGCTTCATCCTGGATGACAAAAATCTCTCAAGTCAGATCAAGCAACTCCGCCACGACCTCGCCGACGCTATCGGCAAGCTCCATACACTCCCGAATTGGCGCGACACCCCGGGTGACGTCGGCACCACCATCAGCACCAAAAACGAGCTCAAGCGCGATAGCGCCGCCGACGTCGCCCAGGCCGCCGGCAAACGCCTCAGCGAAGCGCTACGTTCTTTAGAGGAGTACTCCAAGACTCTCCCAGAAGCCGCTTGCGGCTTAGCGCAATCCTTCGAGCACCTCCGCTACCGCGGCTACACCCTCGAACAACACTTAAACGCCGCACTCACCACCGGCCAAGGCAAACAGTGGAAGCTCTGCGTACTTATCAGTGAATGCCTCTGCCCACAAGGCGATTGGCTAAAGGTCGCCCGCGCCGTGATTGACGGGTTCGGCTCCCAATCTTCCGGGGGTTGCATCCAGCTGCGCGAGAAAGACCTCGACGCCGGCGAACTACTAAACCGCGCCCAGCAACTCGTCGAAATCTGTCGACCCAACGGCGTTTCCGTCATCATCAATGACCGCCCCGATGTCGCCCTGCTATCGGGTGCCGACGGCGTCCACCTCGGCCAGACCGACCTGCCCTGTGCCGAAGCCCGCAAGCTCGTCGGCCACCAACTCCTGATCGGTGTCAGCACATCCAACCTCGATCAGGCGAAGCAAGCCTACCAGGGCGGCGCCGACTACTGCGGTGTCGGCCCGATGTTCCCGACCACCACCAAACACAAGCCCGTCATCGCCGGCCCCGACTACCTCAAAGAATACCTCGCCTGGAACAAGCTCCCCCACCTCGCCATCGGCGGGATCAACCCCGATAACGCTCACGAACTGATCGACGCCGGCGCCAAAGGCCTCGCCGTCAGCGCCGCGGTCTGCACCGCGTCAGATCCTGGGGCTACCACCGGGCAACTCATTGAATACACGAAGAAGTAACCACAAAGAGGCCCAGAAAGACACAAAAGGGGGCAAGGAATGGATGACGATGCAATCTTCAAGCTTTGCGATCAAGTACGCGAAGTAAGTTTTCAGTTGCACCGGTATTTACGCCACGGACACCTCGAGAAAGTCTACGAAAACGGTCTCTGTCATCGCCTGCAGACGTCCGGCTTGAATGTGAAACAACAGCACCCACTACAAGTGAGTGATGAGGATGGCACCGTGCTGGGCGATTACATCGCCGACTTGTTCGTCGAGAATGTACTCATTGTTGAGTTGAAAGCTTGTAAGGCGCTGACCAATGAGCACACCGCCCAACTATTCGGCTACCTGAGAGCGTGTCAGATCCAACACGGATTACTGATTAACTTTGGCGCACCCAAACTCGAGATCAGAAAGTACATCCTCTGACCTCTTCTTGTGCCCTTCTATGCCTTTTCGTGGTTACTCTTATTCTCTTTAGATCGTCCCGGTCCGCTGCGCGCATACCCGGGCCCAGGGGGCCGCGTTCCTGAAATACATATAGAAGTAGCCACAAAGAGGCCCAGAAAGACACAATTAAGAAACTGGGCGTATGGATAGAAATGTAGTCTTTGCGCTTTGCGTTCGTGTCAGTTAACCAAAGACAGCCAGGATGACGCCAATAATCCCGACAATTATGGCTGCGCAACACGACATAAAATCTATTAGCCCAAATATGCAACTCCACCACTGCGGCATCAATGCCAACAAAACAGCGCCAAGTGGAAGGGCCAACCATGACGCATCGGCAGCAAGGAGAATACCAATGCCCACACTGCACACAAGAGAAGGCGCATACGGCATACATATGGTGGGCAACGCCTGCACTAAATGCGTGTATCGCTGCTCTAGAGTTCTGTTCTGACCGCTGGCCATAAGATCTCTATATCATAGCATACAGCCAGAAATCAAAATGACCCACTTCCTACCTTCGTGCCTGCTGTGGAAGACACGGCCTATTGTTCAAATTCGACGCACCCAAACTCAAGATCAGGAAAGTACATCCTCTGACCTCTTCTTGTGCCCTTCTGTGCCTCTTCGTGGCTACTCTTATTCTCTTTAGATCGTCCCGGTGCGCTGTGTGCGTTTGCCGGGGCCCAGCGGGCCGCGTTCCTGTTGTTGAGGCGTCGGCGCGGCGGCGGGAGACTGGGGGTTACCGACCAGGTCGGCGTTCGTCTTGAATCGCTCGAGCGCCTTTAAAAGTTGCTCGACCTGCTGCGGCGGAGGCATGTTCAGCAGCCGGCGACGCAGCGCGGTCATGGTGTTCAGCTCGTGCTCGCCGATGAGCTTGTCTTCCTTGCGCGTCCCGCTGGCGGCGAGGTCGATGGCGGGGAACAGCCGCTGCTCAGCGATCTTGCGGTCAAGGATCAGCTCCATGTTGCCGGTGCCCTTGAACTCTTCGAAGATCACCTGATCGCCCCGGCTGCCGGTATCGACCAGCGCGGTGGCGATGATGGTCAGCGACCCGCCTTCCTCGAACCGGCGTGCGGCGCCGAAGATCTGCTTGGGGATCGCCATGGCCCCGGCGTCCAGGCCGCCGGACAGTGTGCGCCCGGTGTTCTGCATCCCCGGCGCGGTGTTGAACGCTCGGCCGAGGCGCGTCAGCGAGTCCATCACGACCACGACGTCCTTGCCCATCTCCGCCCAGCGCTTGCAGCGCTCCATCGCCAGCATCGCTAGCGCACAGTGACGCTCGGGCATGTGGTCGTTAGAGCTTGCCCAGACGGTACACGGCACGTTGCGCCTGAAGTCCGTCACTTCCTCCGGCCGTTCATCGATCAGCAGCGCGATCGTGATGACGTCCGGGTGGTTCTTCTCGCAGGCGAACGCGATGTTCTGCAGCAGCGTCGTCTTGCCGGCCTTGGGCGGGCTGACGATCATGCCGCGCTGCCCGTAACCGATCGGGCAGAACAGGTCGATCAACCGGCAGGCCGGCGGGCACTCCGGGTACTCCAGGCCCATCCGCGGCTCGGGGTCGACCGTGGTCAGGTCCTCGAACTTGCGCGACTGTTTGAGGAAGTCTTCCGGGTCCATCCCCTCGACGGAGAGGACCTTGTTGACCCGCAGCGCGTTGGGATCGATCGCGTCGACCTTCGGCTTCTTGGTCTTCTTGTTCTTCTTGCCCTTGCGCGGCTGCTGGTTGTGGCTGGTGCTGCCGCCCATGGGCTTGCCCAGCTCGACCTCGAGCATCAGGCCCGGGCGCAGGTCGTAACGATCGATATCCTTGGCCAGGACGACGGGGTCCGTGGGCTGGGAAACGTAGGTCTGGTCGAGTTGGCGCAAGCGTCCATCGACGCGTTTGCCGATCTCGAGGATCCCGGTCATGGTTTGCATAGGAGTCCGCTCGAATTGGCGTGCGTGAACCACGCAGCCTAGGCGAAAAAACAGGTACTAAGCCGAGATACTCGGCACGGGGCACATCGCCCCTGACAAAGGTTCAAACAGGAAGCGTGCCGGGCTCGGGCCCTCATAGGCCGAAACGCAACACACAGATCAATTCATCACCGGGCTCACCGGGTCTGGCTTGGGCCCTTCTCCAACGTCCTGGATACGGGACGGCTCAGCGGGATCGGTCGGGCTTGCCACCAGCGTTGACGATGCCGGGTGTCCGGTGGATTCACAAGGCCTCCGGGGTGCCGAGTGTTCCCCCAGTCTGTCGGGCGAATGGGCCATCCGATCGGGCCCGCCCTGCATCCCCCAGCCGACCACATTATACGTTGCTTTTCGCGGTCTGTCGGGCCGGCCATCAAAACGGCACATCAACCCGACCCGGGAGATACCGGTTTTGTACACCCATCGGCCGATTCAGGCAAGCCGACCAGCCGTGCCCCGCCCCGATCGACACTTTACCCCGTTTATCACGCCCGCCCATCCGATAACCCACGCAACGCTCGAGCCCCTCGCCCAGCCGCCCCGTATCTGATATACCGTTAGCCCGGTCTCCTGTTTGTACGCCCACTTGGAGTTGTTACCCATGTCCAACAACGTCCTGCTGCTGATCTACTGCCTGATGATCCTGCTCGCCTCACTGCTCGGCGGGTTCATCCCCATGATCGTGAAGCTGACACACCGCCGGATGCAGCTGGCGATCAGCCTCGTCGCCGGGTTCATGCTCGGCGTCGCCGTGCTCCACCTGATGCCCCACGCGATGATGACGATCAGCGCCGCGCTCGCCGCCAAGTGGATGATCATCGGCATGCTCGCGATGTTCTTCCTCGAACGCTTCTTCTGTTTCCACCACCACGACGTGCCCGAGGACAACCCACAGGAAGCCGAGGACCACGCCCATGGCAAGTGCAATCACCACAATCACGGCGACGAAGACCACCCCGTCCTGGGCCAGGAGCACACGCTCGGCTGGTCCGGCGCGGCCGTCGGGCTGACCATCCACAGCGTCATCGCCGGCATCGCGCTCGCAGCGGCAATGAGTTCAGAGTCACTGGCCCACATGCACGGCGGCGGCTGGTTCGCGGGGCTCGCCGTGTTCCTGGTCATCGTGCTGCACAAGCCGTTCGATTCACTCACCCTCGGCACGCTCATGGCCGCGGGCGGCTGGCCGGTCTATTCACGCCACCTGGTCAATGCGCTGTTCGCGCTGGCCGTGCCACTGGGTGCCGTGCTGTTCCAGTTCGGTCTGGCGAACGTGAACATCGAGGAAAGCCAGGCCGTGGGCGCAGCGATCGCATTCTGCGCCGGCGTCTTCCTGGTGATCTCACTAAGCGACCTGCTGCCCGAGCTGCAATTCCACCACCATGACCGCGCCGCGCTCTCCGCCGCGCTGGTCCTCGGCGTCGCACTGGCCTGGGTTGTCAGCCACTTCGAAGCCAAGACCCACCAGCACGATCACGGCGGCCATGACCACGGCACGCATAATGCCCACATCGAACATGCCCCGGACACCCCGGAAGCCCCGGAAGCCCCGGATGCCCCGGGCGCGTCCCACATCGATGAACACGGGCACGATGATCACGATCACCATGAGCATGAGCATTAAGGGGACGGATTTATGATTTATGATTTCGGATTGATGATATAAAGCTCTGACGATGTCATGCTGCAAGTATCAGGCCCATCGCTCAATTCATACATCATAAATCTCAAATCACAATCCCCCCATTGCCCCCCGGCCCCCTCGCCCCTACCATACCCCGCTTGGTTTCCAAATCCACCCAACCCGACAAGCCCAACGCCGCCGCCGACTCCGACGTGCAGACGGTGTCCTTCGTCAGCCTCGGCTGCCCGAAGAACCTCGTGGACAGCGAAAAGATGCTCGGCCAGCTCGCCTCTGACGGCCTGGTCCCCGTGCCGGACGGCGAGGACGCCGACGCCGTGGTCATCAATACCTGCGGGTTCCTCGAAGCGTCCAAAGACGAGTCGATGCAGGAGATCGCCCAGGCCGCCGAGCTGAAGCGTCAGGGCCGGCTCAAACGCCTGATCGTCGCCGGCTGCCTTGTCCAGCGCCACCGCGCCAAGATGCTCGAGTGGTGCCCGGACATCGACGCCCTGATCGGCGTGTTCGATCGTGACCGCATCACCCACGCCGTGCTCGGCTGCACCCCCAAACAAAAAGACGTCTGCATCGACCTGCCCGTCTATTCGTCCATCGCCGCCAACGCCACCCTCGCCAAGCAGGCCCGCCACATCGACCAGCAAGGCTACTTCGAAGACGACGGCGGCCGGCTACGCCTCACCCCACGACACTACGCCTACCTCCGCATGTCTGAAGGATGCAACCAGAACTGCACCTTCTGCACCATCCCCTCGATCCGCGGCAAGATGCGCTCCAAGCCGATCGACGCCTTCCTGACCGAAGCCCGTGAGCTGCTCGCCGACGGCGCGTTCGAGCTCAACCTCATCGGGCAGGACACCACCAGCTACGGCGACGACATCGCATACAACGGCCAAGGCGAAGGCCTCACCGGCCTGCTCACACAGATCGATCAACTTGCCCAGGAGCACGGCGGCGCATGGGTCCGGCTCATGTACGCCTACCCCAGCAAGTTCACCGATGAGATGATCGACGCCATCGCGAACCTGCCCAACATCGTCAAGTACATCGACATGCCCCTGCAGCACATCAACGACGACGTGCTGAGCAACATGCGTCGCCACACCAGCCGGAAGCTCATCGAAACCCTGCTGCAAAAACTACGCGACCGTGTCCCCGGCATCGCCATCCGAACCACCTACATCACCGGCTTCCCCGGCGAGACCGACGCACAGCACCGCGAACTCGTCGACTTCATCCAAGACTTCGGCTTCGACAACCTCGGCGTCTTCCCCTACTCCCCCGAGCCCGGCACCCCCGCCGGCACGCTCCACGCCGAAGGCGGCGCGATCCCCGAAGACGTCATCCAGGACCGCCTCGACGAACTCATGGCCACCCAGCAACAACTCGTCTTCGACCGCCACGCCGAACTGAGCGAACAACAACCCGAAGTCGATGTCCTAATCGACGAAGCCACCCCCGGAAGCTTGGAAGGCCTAACAGAAGAAACGCCCGAAGGCACTTCCGGGGATACGACGGGGGATACGACGGGGGATACTTCCGGGGGCGGCCATCTCTACCAAGGCCGAACCTACGCCCAGGCCCCCCAGGTCGACGGCGTCACCTACGTCCAATCCCAAACCCCCCTCACCCCCGGCGAACTCATCCGCTGCAAACTCATCGCCTACGACGACTACGACCTCATCGCCGCCCCCATCGACGACCTGAACAATACGATGAGCCTGAACGTGATCCGGTAAGGTTAACCGCCCCTTCGACATACGATACCCTGGTCCTATGTTCCGGCAGGGTGTCACGACTTTCCAAAGCGACACACAAAATATCATTGAACTCTAATGGTATTTCGGTACGCTTGTATCCGATGGGAATGGTTAAGACCCTCAGGGCTAAATAAATGACAAGGGCGTTTACACATGAAAAAGAAAAACCTGATCTTTGCAATCGGAGATGGGATGGGGCTGCATCAACTCAGCCTGGGGCGCTTGCATGGCCATCAATCGGAGGATGGGTCATACAACAGCGAATTGTTTATCGATCAATTGAATCTCGTCTCGATGCAAGACACACAATCCGCCAACTCGACGGTGACCGACAGCGCCGCCGCCGGCACTGCGATTGCGACCGGTCAGAGATGCGATAATAAGCAGATCGGAATCCAGCATAATGGTAAGCGGGTACCCACGATTGTTGATGATCTCAAGGACGCCGGGTATCGCACCATCATCGTCACAACGTCCAGAGTAACACACGCGACACCTGCCGCGTTCTACGCCTTCAATAAACACCGAGACAACGAGATTAACATCGCGGAGCAGTTTGCCACCTCAAAACTCGATGGGCTGATAGGGGGAGGGCAACTGATTAAAGATAAGGGCGGCGGCGAAAAGGTTCCGATCTGCGGGAAGCTGGGTGGCGTCAAGTTCTGCGGCTCATATAAGGACCTCTGGAATAATCTGCCAAATGATCCGTTCGTAGCAGCCTTGGAAGCAAAACACCTCCCGTATGAGATCGACCGCCCGTCAGGCGCCATGTCTCTGCAGGACCTGGCCGAATATGCGTTTCATGGGCTCCGTGCCAGCAATCAGCCTTACTGCTTAATCATCGAAAGCGCCAGGATCGATCACGCGTGCCACGCACATGACGCGGTGACTACCGCAAAAGAGGTGCTTCACTTCGACATGCTACTCAGAGATATCACGGCAGAGATTGATGAAGACCAAACGCTATTAGTAGTAACCTCTGACCATTCATGTGGCGGCCCAGCAATCTCCGAGAAGTTACGTGAAGGTAAGATCGATACACTGCGTACAATCACTAAAGCGCACCGTTTCTACGCAGATACCTACTCGGATGAAAACCTTGCGAATGTAAGCGAGCTCATGAATAAGCTTGGGAATTACATCGATCCGCCATACAGGAGCCAGATGCGTGAAGACTTGACGAAGGCATTTGGCAAGCATGAAGTCAGGGCCGCGATAGGGCATTGGCTATCTAAGTCTCTCGGAGTTGATCACTACGAAATACCTTTTCTCAAGCATATCAACCACACATATGGACTCACTTTCGGGCACGACGGAACCGATGTGCCGGTTTTCGCCAACAGTGATCTTAATTGGAAACCCCGGATCAAGAACTCCGACCTCAAGCAATTGATTCTCTCAGAGGTTCTGGGCCAATCGGGCAAGTAGGGAATTGTGGCAGATCAACACCACCAAACCTATATGGACCGTACGCCCAAGCCCCCCGGGTCGACAGCGTCACCTACGCCCAGTCCCAACCCCCCCGGCGACCCCGTCCGCTACAAACTCATCGCCTACGACGACTACGACCTCATCGCCGCCCCCATCGACGACCTGAACAAGACGATGAGCCTGGATGTTATTCGCTAAGAGCCGCCCGCTCCCTCCGCTTGCTGAGAGCTCAGGTCAATAATATCTACTCCGATCCCCTTCTGATACAGCAGGCTTCTTAATGGCTCATGCCGTATGGGGTCTGGAGCTTTTTCAATATGTTGGGATTTCGAAGAACCAAGAAGCACATTTTCGATTTCACAATTTATCTGGCGAAAATAACAGACTAAGTCATGCTCTTCGCCAAAATATTTATGACGGAGAAATATCCAATGAGGGAGCTTATCCATTCGTTTTCGAAAATCGCAGTAGTGAGCTACGAGGTATCCATTTGTATCGTGCCCAGCATATTCATCCGACTCTATTGGGAATGCAACGAGCAGGAAACGGCTGCGCATGGTTCCCCAGAATATTACCGTGTTCGGATTGTCACCTATATCGCAGTTGAAGTTATTCTCACATTGGGACCTCAGGGCATGCCAGTCATCAACCAAACGGTCCCATGGAGATCCTCCGGAATACATTAGTCTAAACTTATGTGAGTAGAAGTTGAGAGTTCCAAAGGCCGGTATAATTAATCCAAAGGATAGTAGCTTAACTGAAGCCCCAAGCAGAGCTATCGGCAATAAAACAATGCCAATTATCAACGAGATAATAAAGTAAGTCCGAGTGTCTCGTTGCCAATCAGGAGCCCGGAGAACTGTGGCACGCTCAAATTCTTTTGAAGTAAATCCAGCAACCATATGACCACCACATAATCAGCAAGCAAGTAGGGTGGGTAGAACGAAGTGAAACCCACCGGTTGGGCGCTCAGTCTACTAAAAGACGGTGGGTTTCGCTTCGCTCTACCCACCCTACAAGACGGGCGGCTTTGGCTGGTGATCTTCACACCATGCGGGGGAGAAACGGTGTCGTTGCTCGGTGTCGGATACCGTTTCTTGCCCGGCCAATCAACTATCGACCCCTGCTTCCCACCGCCAGACCTTTCCGTCTTCAGGGTCGGTGACTTCGCCGGCGTGTGTCATCCCGACTTTCTCTAGCACGCGTGTCGAGGCGTTGGGCTCCGGGAGGGTATGCGCGATGATACGGCGGACCGATGCGCTGTCTGTTGCGAGGGCGATGAGTTGGCTTGCCATGGCGGTGGCGTAGCCTTGGCCTTCGTGGCCGGGGTAGGTGAAGTAGGCGATCTCGATGTCGCCGGCGGCGCTGGGCGGAGCCTTGAAACCGCAGGAGCCGACCACTTCGCGCGTCTCGCTATCGACGGCGACGAATCCGCCTAAGCCGGGCGCTTCATCGTGTTGGGCATCGTCGGCCGATTCGCGCTCGACGTAACGGCGGATAACTTCGGCGAGGCCGGGCCAGTCTTCCTCGGCCATCGCTTTGGTGTAAGCCGGGTCGGCGGCCAGTGCGGCTTCGGTCGCCGGGCTGAGTGTGATGAGCTGGATGTCTCGCGTGTCAGCCATGGTCAGACGTGCCCCCAAGCGTTCGGTGTCGGTGCATGTTACCCGAACCGTACACGGATGAAGCACCTGCCGCGCCCGCGCTGCGGGCGGGCTAAGACCTCGTGACCGTCACGCACGGCTACATACATCAGCAATCAAACCCCCACGGCGATCTGCGATCGCCCGCTAAACCCGCCCCAAATCCCAACCCCCAACTCCCCCAATCCCCACTTATCGGACCCGCACACAATTTCTTTACACCTAGTTTCCACAAGCCCTTGGATATCAGATCGAGTGTGCTATTGTTAGGGTATCGGGCACCCGGCCACGGTGGGTGGCTGGGCCCACAACATCTGCGTAGGTGACGAGCCATGTCAGCGTTCAAACCGCTGCAACCTGGACAATCCACGTCTGCCCCCGGAAGTTCATCAACTGACCGTCCGAGCAGCCCACGCCGATCCCGCGCCCCCGGAAGGTCGAGGCAGGGATATACACACGAGGCCAAGCGCCCATCCACTTCGACGGGCCCGCGCCTGCGTCTTGCGAACAACCAGCCACCAGCCACAAGACACCAGCCACCACCCACCACTTCCCTGCAAGGCACCGCCGACCCGCGCTGGGTGCTTGCCGTGCGCACCGCCGACCTGTTACAGGGCGACATCCTCTCGCCGGAACGACGCGAGCGAATCGTGCGCATGGCCAGGCTGTTCGACCTCACGCCTTTCGACGCCAACATGATCATCGCCATCGTGCAGGACCAGGCCCGCCGCGGCATCGCCCCGCACCTGTGCCCCGCCGCCGGCGAACCGCAGCTGCGCATGATCACCCCGCCGCAGCGAACCACACTGCTCCAATCGATCAAGAAACGCTACGGCATGAAAACCGTGGTCCTGCTGAGCGCCCTGCTCATCATCGAGGTGGCGGTCATCTACCTGCTCTTTTAGATAACCACTTCACACACACATCAACCCCCAAGCCCACGTTCTCCGAACGTTAGAGCCCCTCTTCACCCACATCAGTTAGAATACACTTCCAAACTTAGGGCCCCGACCATGTCCACAGACAACGAACCCAATCAGACCCCGCCCGCGCCGTCGATCCTTATCGATGCGCACGTACACCTCTACGACTGTTTTGATCGCGTGACGTTCTTCGATACCGCCCGTGCCAACTTCCAGCGCTCGGCACGCGACCTGGGCCTGCCCGACGACACGCCCGGCTGCCTGATGCTGACCGAGACCGCACACGACCACGCCTTCGAGGCCCTGATCGCGCAGCATGAGCTCGACAACGGCCGGTGGCGCTTCCACCCCGCCAGCGAGGGACGTTCGCTCATCGCCGCGCTCGACGGCCAAGACGTCATGACCGTCATCGCCGGCAGGCAGATCGTCACGCACGAGGGGCTGGAGGTGCTGGCGTTGTGCTGCAACGAACAGTTCAACGACGACCGGCCCATCGAACACACCATCGAGAAAGTCATCGAAGCCGACGGCCTGCCGGTCCTGCCCTACGGCGTGGGCAAGTGGTCCGGCGCACGCGGCGTGATCATCAGCAAGCTGATCGACAGCCCACTCGGCAGCCGGCTTTGCCTTGGTGATAACGCGGGACGGCTGGCGCTTGGCGGTGAACCTGGGCATTTTGAGAAAGGTAGGGAGCACGGCATATGGGTGTTGCCCGGCACCGACCCCCTCCCGTTCGCCAGCCAGGAGAGCCGGGTCGGGAGCTACGGCCTGATCCTTGACACCGCGATCAACCGTGACAAGCCCGCCACGTCGCTACTCACACACCTCCAATCCCTCGACGCCCAGCCCCGGACCTACGGAAAAACCGACGGCCTGGTGAGTTTTCTTGCAAAGCAGGTTAGAATGCAGGCTCGCAAAAGGTTCGGATCACGTTAAAGGGGCGGGATTAATGTCAGGCAAAGCCGTCGCACAACCGCGGGATGTCGAAGCAGAGAGGCGTGGCGCTTGGCCCGCGCCCATGCTCATCGATGCGCACACACACCTCTACGATTGCTTCGACCGCGCCACCTACTTCGACGCCACCCTCGCCACCATCCGCCGGGTCAAGCAGCACCACGGCCTGTACCTCGGCGACGATACCTCCCAACACACCCCCGCCTGCCTTCTGCTCGCCGAGCCCGCCGGCGTCTACGCCTTCGAGTCGCTCAAGCAGCAAGGCGAACTGGACGGCGGCCGATGGCAGTTCGTCGCCTGCGATGACGGCCTGTCACTGATCGCCCAATGCGAGGGTGTGGACGAACTTCTGATCATCGAAGGCCGACAACTCCAGGCCTCAGACCGTGTCGAGATACTCTCCTTGTGCAGCGGGCAAGAGTTCGACGACTACCGCTTCGGCACCGAGGCCTTGTTGCAACTGATCATCGGCGTCGGCGGCTTGCCGGTCATACCGATCGGCGTGGGCAAGTGGTGGTGGGAACGGGGCAGGATCATCGATCGCGTCCTCGACGGCCCGCTGGCCGAACAGATATGCCTGGGCGACAACGCCGGACGCCTGGCGATGTGTCCGCACCCGCGCCACTTCACCGAGGCACACAAACGCGGCGTGTGGGTCCTGCCCGGCTCGGGCACCTTGCCCTTCAGTTCGCAGGCTACGCGCGTCGGACGCTTCGGCCTGATCCTCGATAAGCCCATCGATCGCCACGCACCCGCCGAGTCGATCAAGCGGGCCATCCTCGCCGGCGGCGAACAACCGCCCGTCTACGGCCACCCCGACAACCTGCTCAGCTTCCTCAAGCTCCAGAGCGCCTGGCACGTCCGCCGGTTCCTCAATCACCGCCGAGATATCCCGGAATAAACGCCAGAACACAGCCGATTATCGGTCGCGGCCCCCGACTTGGGCGCCATCCCGGTGTCGGCCGATGATGATGGTGCGACGAGCCTACTCTGTCGCAGACAGACCGATGCATCAGGGATACCAGACCCACAAGGAACCGATCGCTTGAAGATCCTTTTCCTCGCGCCCCAGCCCTTCTTCACCAACCGCGGCACACCCATCGCTGTGCGCGCGGCGTTGCAGGCGCTGGCCGAGCAGGGACACACCGTCGACGTCCTGTCGTATCACGAGGGCGAGGACGTCCACATCGATGCCGTCACCCACCACCGCACGGTGCGCCCGCCGGGCGTGAAGAAAGTCCCGATCGGACCGAGCTGGCAGAAGGCCCTGTGCGACCTGGCGATGCTGTTCAAGGCCGTGACGATGGCGCGCAAGACGCGCTACGACGTGGTCCATGCCGTGGAAGAGTCCGCGTTCATCGCCTACCTGATCCGCCTGCTCTTCGGCGTGCCGTACATCTTCGATATGGATTCGTTGATGAGCCTGCAGATCAAGGAGAAGAACGCCCTGCTCACCCCGATCGCCTGGCTGTTCGGCATGATGGAAAGGCGCTCGGTCAAGCGGTCCGCCGGCGTGCTCGCCGTCTGCCCCGCGCTGGTTGATGCCGCGATGAAGCACCACCCCGCCGGCAACGTCGCGCTGCTGCCGGACATCCCCTTTACAGGGAATGACGAGACCAACCTCCCCGATTCGCTCACGCAAGCCACCGGCACGAAGCTGATGTACGTCGGCAACCTCGAAACCTACCAGGGCATCGACCTGATGCTCGACGCGTTCAGTAAGATCGCAGACGACCACCCCGAAGCCAAGCTGCTAATCGTCGGCGGGTCGGACGAACACATCGCACACTACAAAGCCAAGGCCGTCGAGCTCTGCGACGCCGGCCGCGTCGTCTTCGTCGGGCCCGTGCCGATCGACAGCCTCGGCGTCGTGCTTGGCTATGCCGACATCCTGCTCTCGCCGCGCACCCTGGGCAACAACACACCGATGAAGGTCTACAGCTACCTCCAGTCCGGCAAGCCCGTCGTCGCAACGCGCCTGTTCACTCACACACAGGTCATGAATGACGACGTCAGCGTGCTGGTCGAACCCGACGCCGACGCAATGGCACAAGGCTTATCGCGCCTGCTTGATTCACCCGACGAGCGCACAGAGATCGGCGACGCCGGCCGTGCTTACGTCGAGCGTGAGTTCAGCGAGCAGCGTTTCCGTCAACGCCTCGATGATTTTTACCGTACACTTTCCATCGGCGGCCGGAAGCCCGCACCACCGGCCGACGCCGCCTGACGATCAGGATGCCATCTATGCAAGTATTGGTCACCGGAGCAACCGGATTCACGGGCGGCAACCTCGCCGCCGAACTCGCCAAACGCGGCAACCAGGTCCGCGCGATGGTCCGCAAGGGCTCGGACACGTCGTTCCTGCAGGACCGGGACAACATCGAGTTCTTCGAAGGCGACATCACCGACGAGTCCGCCGTCGACGCAGCGGTCAAAGACTGTGAGAAGGTCTACCACATCGCCGCCTGCTTCCGCACGGCCGGCCACCCCGACAGCTACTACCACGACGTCAATTACACCGGTGCCCAGTACGTCCTCGACGCCGCCAAGAAGCACGGCTGCGAGCGCGTCGCCCACTGCTCCACCATCGGTGTGCACGGCTCGGTCAAGGACATCCCCTCCGACGAGACCGCCCCCTACGCCCCCTGCGACATCTACCAACGCACCAAGCTCGAAGGCGAACAACTCGCTAAAGAGCGCCAGCAGCAGGGCCAGCCCGTCTCCATCTTCCGCCCCGCCGGGATCTACGGCCCACGCGACATGCGCCTGCTCAAGCTTTTCAAAACCATCCACTCAGGCAAGTTCCGAATGATCGGGCCCGGCACGGTAAACTTCCACATGGTCTACATCGACGATCTGGTCGACGGCATCATCCGCTGCGGCGAACACCCCGATGCGCTCGGCGACACCTTCATCCTCTGCGGGCCGAAGTACGTCCCGCTCAAGGAACTGGTCAAGCTCGTCGCCGATGCCGTCGGCGTGAAACCGCCCAAGGGAAGCATTCCCCTCGCCCCCGTCTACGCCGCCGCCGTCATGTGTGAAGCCGTCTGCATCCCGCTGCGCATCGAGCCGCCGCTGCATCGCAGGCGCGTCGGGTTCTTCACCAAGAACCGATCCTTCACCTACGCCAAGGCGGAAGAAAAACTCGGCTACGTCCCGCAGGTCTCCACCGCCGAGGGCGTGAAGCGCACCGCCGACTGGTACTTCGCCAACGGCCATCTAAGCCGCAAGTAACCACACCGAAGCCCACGTTCTCTGAACGTGGGTCCCCCCCCAATACAGAAACAGCGTTACGCATTAAACATTGTTTCATGCGCGTTATCCGCTGCGCTGCGCACAATTCGCAACACCCGAGTGCTATGATGAATCTATCGTTAAGCGCCTGACGATCCGCCGTGCGTGCATGCGAAACACTTGAGGAAAGGTTACACCGCCATGGCCATCTATCGCTCCCTGCTGCTGATCACCTGCCTGTCTTTCGTCGCCTGTCACACGCAGGCCGAAGTAAAAAACGAGCAAGCCGAATCAGCGCACACCTTCGACCTGCTCCAGGCCAAGGGCACACTCATCGTCGATGAAGCCGGCGAAAAAGTCGTCCTCAAGGGATGCAACGTCGGCAACTGGTTCCTATTGGAAATGTGGATGCTCGCCATCGACCACGGCCAGTTCGCCGACCAGTACGACTTCGAGAACAACCTCGCCGACCGCTTCGGTGAAGACGAGAAAGACCGGCTGATGGAGGTCTACCGCGAGAACTGGATCACCCAGCGCGACTTTGCGATCATCAAGTCGTTCGGCTTCAACACCATCCGCCTGCCGTTCAACTACCGCATGATGGAAGACGACGACAAGCCGTTTAAGCTCAAGCCCGACGCGTTCAAGTGGCTGGACCGCGCGATCGACATGGCCGAGGCCGAGGGCATCTACGTCATCCTCGACATGCACGCTGTGCAGGGTGGCCAGAGCATCGACCACCCGGCCGGCCGCGTCGATCAGAACAAACTCTGGGGCGATCCGGTCTACGGCCAGCGCGCCGCCTGGCTCTGGAAGCAGATCGCCCAGCGCTATAAAGACCGCAAGGCTGTCGCCGGCTACGACGCCATCAACGAGCCCTACGGCGACTTCTCCATGGACGTCCGCCCGCCGCTCAAACGCATCTTCACCGAAATCTACGAAGCCATCCGCTCCACCGGCGATAACCACATCATCTGGGCCTCCAACCCCATCTGGGGCGGGCACGGGTTCTACGGCAACCCGCACGAGAACGGATGGACCAACGTCGGCTTCACCGAACACCACTACCCCGGGCTCTTCGGCTCCAACCCCGCCCCCGGCACGCACGGCAACTTCATCCACCGCGTCTTCCCCGAGAAGCAGGCCGAACTCGAGAAAGTACAGACGCCCATGTTCATCGGTGAGTGGAACCCCGTCTTCGAAAACCTCGGCGGCGGCGACCTCATGCGCACCTACTTCGATGAGTACGGCCGGCGCGGCTGGGCCGCCACGATCTGGTCTTACAAGATCCTCCACGACCAAGGCGGCAGCATCACCGACAACTGGTACATGGTGTCCAACGCCAAGCCGCTGGCTAAACCCAACTTCGAAACCGCCTCCATCGAAGAGATCGAGGCCTACTTCAAGTGGTTCGGCGAGATGGACTACGTCATCGACGAACCCATGCGCCACGCGCTGACACGCACCGACCCCGTCAGTGTCGACCTGCCCATCCCGCCCCCGCCGATGACCGAGGCGCCCCACCACGACGAACTCCCCGGCTGGACCGTCACCGATATCAACAACGCCATGCCCGGCGGTATGCAGGTACACAACGATACCGAAGTCACCGTCTACGGCGGCGGCAACGACATCTGGAACGAGTCCGATCAATTCCGCCTGGTCTGGAAGGAAGTCACCGGCGACTTCACCATGACCGCCACTTTGGTCAACCTCCGAGACTCGCACGGCTTCGCCAAGGCCGGCCTCATGGCCCGCGCCAACCTCAACGACGACAGCGCCCACGCCATGGCCCACGCCTTCCCCGGCGGAAAGGCCGCATTCGGCTACCGCACCACCAACGGCGGCACGATGGAAGAAGACCAAGGCGACACACTCGGCGAACCGCTCTACCTCAAACTCACACGCAAGGGCAACACCCTCACCGGCGAATACTCAGCCGACGGCCAAACCTGGCAGACCGCCGGCAACCCCGTCATCATCCAGGACCTCGGCAAAGCCTGCCACCTCGGCCTCGCCGTCCTGAGCCACGATGCCCAAGCCCTCACCAGCGCCCACTTCAAAGACATCAAGATCACACAAGACTAAACACCGAGCTTCATTAAACCCAACTCATCCCAACCTCTGTGTCTCAGTGTCTCCGCGCCCTCCGTGATAACCCCGTTATCCTCAGCGCCAAAGGCGCGCACAGACACGTACCGTTTCCGCATAAATATCTGATCATCTCACCGATTCTCCCAATCCCACGCACCATCAACACCTACGACAGTCTCCCACATACCGGATGACCGCCTTCGTGCGCACAAACCCGTCACGGTCGCCATAGGTGGAGGCACAACTTTCTTTGCCCCGCGCCTGCCGACAACCTACGACGGCACAGTCCGACTTGTACTGAGTATCCGCTGATTAAAAGGACCGGGACTCACGGGCTGTTCACCTCCCCCACAAGCCCACCCGCTCCGGCGGGTGGGACGCGGACGGAGCTGAAACTTGCAAGCGCTGTGCCCCGGCGACTGATGGACCAACGGCACACAGGCCCGACCCGGTCCCGCTGACCCTGTGGCCGCCGTCACACCCGGAGCATCGTGGGTTTTGAGAAAAGCATTTGAACCGCCAAGACGCCAAGGACGCTAAGAAGAGCCATGACCAAGAAGTGATCCGCAGATTGTGCAGATGACAGAGATTGATGATGCAGGCGCCGATGACGGTCGGTTCATTTCTAATCGGTGTTCATCGGTGTTCATCGGTGGCTTCTCCATCTCCAGGCCCATCAGCCGACGCGGTTGATATCCCGGCTGTACGCACGCTACGATAAGGCGTACCCGCTATGTCATGATTAACCGTTTATCAGGAGGCGTGATGTTTTCGACCCTAAAAGCTTTCGTCGTGCTCTCGGCACTTGTGGTGATGGCCGGACCGGCGGTTGTGTCTGCCGAGAAAACTGACAAGGACGAACCGATCGGCGAGCTCACGTACCGCCTGTCCGATGGTTCGGAGGACTGGCCGGAGGCAAAACGCACGAAGATCGTCAACGCCATGGACGAGGCCGTCGCCTTGTACAACAAGCACGCACGGTTCAAGAAAGAGCTGCGCATCTCCTACAACCCAGACGTCCCCACCGCTGACGCCAACTACAACGGGCACATCCGCTTCGGCGGATCGATCAGCACACGGACCGCGCTGCACGAGATCTCACACACGCTCGGGGTTGGCACGACCAAGGCTTGGCGCAAACTGCTCGTAGACGGCGAGTGGACCGGTACACGCGCTAGCAAGCTGATCCAAGAGTTCGACGGCGAAGAGGCGGTAGTCAATGGCGACCGTCAACACTTCTGGCCCTACGGCCTGAACTTCCCACGCGAGGATGGGGCCGAAAAGCGCATCCGCCATATCAGGATCGTCGAGGCCCTCGCCCGGGACATGGAGCTGCCGGTGACGCTCCCCGAGCCGAAGAAACGGGTCGATCGCTGACAAGCGGCAGGGCATGACAGAAGAACATGGCGCGTCCAGGGCCTGTTCCCTACGGACGGCTCAATCCTCACGCCATAGAATGCCGATGAATAGCCTGCCCCATAGGCTTACACGAGGTATCCCCTTGCCCGAATCTGCTGAACAGAACGCCCCCGCCAGCACGACCACCCGCCCCAGCGCCGAACTGGCCGGCAAGGTCACCGTCGTCGATGCCGACTCCGAAGTCCGGCGGATGATGAAGGACACCGAGGGCTCGGCGCTGAAGAAGTACATGGCCCTGACCGTCGGCAAGCCGTCGCTGCTGTCACTGGTAAAGTACGAGCTGCTCACCGGACTGCTCGGCTCCCTCCCCGGGGCGTTGGGACTGGTCTTGCGTCAGAAGCTATATAGGCACATGTTCGCGAGCTGCGGCCGAAAGGTCGTCTTCGGACGCAATGTCACCATCCGTCACCCCCACCGCATCCGCTTCGGCGACAACGTCATCATCGACGACAACGCCGTCCTCGACGGCAAGGGCGAATCCGACACCACCATCGAGATCGGCTCCGGCTCGATCGTCGGACGCAACAGCATCCTCAGCTGCAAGGGTGGATCGATCCGCCTGGCAGACAAGGTCAACATCTCCGTCAACTGCACGCTGATCAGCGAGACGCTGCTGAGCGTCGGCGAGAACGTGTTGATCGCCGGGCATTGCTACCTGATTGCAGGCGGCAACCACGGCCTGGACCGAACGGACATCCCCATCCTCGATCAACCCCTGATCGAGAAAGGCGGTATTACGATCGAACAGCACTGCTGGCTCGGCGCTAACGTCACGGTACTCGATGGCGTGACGATCGGGCGTGACTCGGTCGCCGCCGCCGGTTCGGTTGTCACCAAGCCGGTCCCCGAATACCACATCGTCGGCGGCGTGCCCGCGAAGGTCCTTAAGAACCGCAAGGCACAATCCAATCAAGTGCAGGCCTGATTGATCGCTGCCTCATGCGGCATTGGAACAGGGCTGTTCGCCCTCGCCTGACATGCCGATGGGTAGATTGGGTTCCATAAGAAGAACATCACTGTCGGGCCAGGGCCAGCTGATCCGTGCTAACGCCCGACGAGCACAAGACCAGTAGCCGTTCAAACATACGCGGTAGAACCTTACACCCAGCCCAATGATCCCGCCACGGTCGATCCCCCTGGGGACGACAAGCCTGTCGCCGCGCAGCACCTGCCAATCATGTCGCCGACGTGCCCGACCAACCACTCTGCGATCGGCGGCGAGTGCCGGGAGCATCCCCACAAGCCTGCGAAGTGCCCCGAAGTACGCGCCACCCTTACCCATCACCAGCATCACCACAAACAACAACGGTTCGTGGATCAACAGCACGGGCATGATCAATACAAGCGTGCGCAGCTGGAAGTTCTTGAGCATGAAGTGCCAGCGATTGCAGAGCTGATGCGTGTAGAACATGCTGCCGCGCTTGCGGTGGTGGTGAAGCACCGTCGCCTCGGCCGGCTCGACGATATCGAAACCGCTGGTCGTCATCCGGTAAGCGAACTCGCCGTCGGTCTTGCCGAAGAAGTAGCGCTCCTCGAAGAGCCCGGCACGGATGGCGGCGTCTTTGCGGATCAGCGGGGCGCAGCCGCTGGCCAGGCCCACGCGCTTGACCGCACCGGACATCGAACTCACCGGGATCGGATCGACGTCTGCGCTGGCTTCAGCCAGGAAGTGGACCCATGTCCTGCGGTACTGGACCGTATCCGGGCGGTCGGCGTAGAGCACCACCGGCGTCGCGATGCCGATCCGCTCGCTGGCCCCGATCGTCTGTCTAAGTAGCTTCACCGTACCGGGCAATAGCTGCACATCCGCGTCCATCACCAGCACAAAGGGCGTGCCGCTGTCTTGCACCGCGCGGTTTCTTGCCGGATTCGGCCCGTCGTTGCTGGCTAAATGAACCACGCGCACGTCCGGGTAGTGCTCGGCGACCCAGTCGCCGGTCCCGTCCGTGCCAGCCACGTCGTAGACGGTGACCCGCTCCCAGGGGCAACCGTTGTCGGCGATGCCTTGCATGCAAGCACCGATGCTCTTCATCGCGTCATGCGCCACCACCGCCACGCAGACATCATCGGGGAAGCCTTTCACGGCTACCGCATCTAAATGCATGCTGGATACGTCGGACTGATGGGGCATTGGTACTCACCGCCTTAACCGCCGCAGCACGTCCCTCGGATCAATACCCGGCCTCGGCCGCGAGCCTGGCTACGCCCGGAGTAGCATCATCGGCACACTACGGCATCAGGCTCAATAGCCATATGGATACGCACCCTGCACGGCCATCACCGCGTGATACGCGCCGCGTCCCATAACTCTACGCTCCGCCTGCCGGTCGTGCCGGTCTCAATGATTTTACCGGCAAGGCAAGCTACGGAGACCAAGGCGACCAGATAATTTTGAGACTCTGGGTTGCCTTTAATGGGCTGTATTCGTGACTTTCCCTGATTCCAGCGCCAGTACGTGCGTTGATCCAGGGAAAACCCAAAGTAGTTAGGGAGTGAGTCATGAGTCGATTTATCCAACACCGCAAGCTGATCGTCGGGCTCTTCAAATGCCGCGTGGTCCCGGTCCTAGTGGCCTGTGCCGTACTCGCCATCGCCGCCGCCCCGGCCAAGGCCGCCGATCCTGTGATCCAGCAGGTGCTTGGTGTTGACTTTGATGCCGTAGTCAACGGCAAGACCAACATCACCGCCCGTGTCGGCGGCGACCCCGATCAGGTCGTCTTCGCACTCAGCGGCCCGGTCTCACGGACCAGCATCCGTACAGGACCCACCTACTTCTTCCTCAGCAACGTCAGCGGCAAGCCGCGCTACTGGAACACCGGCAACAGCCCCGAAGGCGCGTACACCATGAACGTCCGCGCCATCAAGGACGGGCGCGTCGCAGACTCGGTCGTCATCAACTTCACCATCGACCACGACGCCGTCGAGCAGAACTCGCTGGCCCGCAAGACGCGCCTCCGCACCGGTACACTTGCCGGCGGCTCGAACCCCGTCACCCCCGCCAGCGCCTCCAGCAGCGAAAACACCGTCACCTCCGACGCCAAGCGATCCACGCAGCCGGTCGTTAACTTCGCTAGCGACGCCATCGATACCTTTGAGCGCGGCTCCAATGAAGAAGTCGTCATCACCATCAACGGCGACATGGCCGGCAACGCCGACATCCTCGCCATCGCCTGGGACCACGATCGCCGACAGATCGTCGACGCCTTCGCCCATAACGTGGACCCGAGCAATCCTCGCATCACCGCCGACAAACTCGAGCTGCTACCCGATGGCAGGATGCAGATCCAGCTGCTGTACCGCGAACAGTCCACCATCCAGTACAAGCGCCTTCACGACGTCACCATCGTTGACCCGACAGACGTGGAGGACATCACCGACAACTCGACCCCGGTGCAGACCAACCCGACCAAGATCGTCGACGTCAGCGGTATCGAGTCCGGCGTAGTCCTCAGCGGTGAGGTTGATGTCGAAGCGGCCGTCACCGGTGATGATCCCGACCAGGTCATCTTCAACGTCACAGGCCCCGAAGAGCTGACCGTCATCCAGAAGAACGCCCCGTTCGCCTTCCCCGCCGACGGCGTCGCCTGGGACACCACCAAGCACGCCAACGGCCAGTACAGCATGACCGTCTCCACGCTGATCAACGGCGAGCAGTCGGACACCCGCACCATCAACTTCACGATCAACAACGCCGTCACCGTCCCCGACCCTGTCGTCGCCTTCCCGGCTAACGCCCCCGCGACCTACCGCCTCGGTGAGGGCATCGACGTGCCCTTCACCGTCGACCGTGAGCTGCCCGAGAACGCCACCGTGCTGGTCCTCGCCTGGAGCGAGGCGACCTGGGGCATGGTCAGCGAGTTCGCACACTACAACGACAACGGCCCATGGATCATCCCCGCCGAGAAGATGGCGCTGCTCCAGCCCGGCCGTGCCCAGCTGCAGCTGGTCTACCGCGCTGATAACCAGGCCGTGTACAAGCGCACCCTCGACATCGAGGTCCTCGCTGCCTACAGCGACCAGACCGACAACGGCGGCGCTGCTGATAGCGGCTCCGACAGCGGCAACAGCGGCTCGGTCGCTGATGACACCACTACCAATACCGACACCTCGGATAACAACGACAACTCCACCGCCGACAACAGCGGTTCGGACGCCGGCTCCGGCAACCCGGGCAGCGGTTCTTCCGGCGGGTCGGATTCCGGCTCTGCCGACAGCGGCAGCGGCTCGGACAGCACCGACACCGGCGACACCACGCCCCCGCCTTCGGTCACCAACACCGCGCAGAGCAGCGTGCTGGGCATGAACCTGTCTTTCGTCACCTACTGGACACGTGAATGGGTCTTCGTCAACCTGCTCGACCAGTCCAAGGGCTGGACCAGCACGAACACCGGCGGCCAGCCCTACGACGCCGGCCGCAGCGTCAGCACCGACGCCAACGGTTGGCCCCTGCTCGGCAACGGCCAGGCCGCCTTCGTCATCACCATGAACGGTCACGACGGGCACTACCCCGGCGGCAAGTACATCTGCACCTACGAAGGCGAGGGCGACATCGTCTTCGAGTGGGACGCCAAGAACGGCGCAAGCCAGCCCGGCCGGATCGAGGTCAACGTCACCCCGTCCAACAACGGCATCTACATGCGGATCGAAAACTCGAACCCGGGCAACCACGTCCGCAACGTCCGCCTGGTCCACGAATCGCTCGTCGATCACGACAGCGCGTACCACCCGCTGTTCGTCGAACGGCTCAAGCCCTTCAAGACCCTGCGCTTCATGGACTGGCAGCGCACCAACACGACGCACCAGCGCGTCTGGTCCGACCGCATCACCCCCAGCTACCACACGCAGGGCGAGCGCGGCGGCGTGTCGATCGAACGGATGATCGAGCTGTGCAACGAGCTGGGCGCCGACCCGTGGTTCTGCATGCCGGCCCAGGCCGACGACGACTACATCCGCCGCTTCGCGCAGATGGTCAAGGCCCGCCTGCACCCGGACGCCAAGGTCTACGTCGAGTGGTCCAACGAGGTCTGGAACGGCCAGTTCGAGGTCCACAAGTGGATCAAGGAAGATACCGGCAGCGGCTCGCTGTCCTTCCCCTTCTTCGACAAGTGGGCCGCGGAAGCCCGGCGCGACTTCGACATCTGGAGCGACGTCTGGAGCGATCAGCCCGACCGACTCGTCCGCGTCGCCGCCAGCCAGGCCGCCAACATCTGGGTCACCAAGCAACTGGCCCAGCGGATGAACGGCAAGTTCGACGCGATCTCCTGCTCGACCTACTTCGGGATCCCCCACCCGGTCGAGAAGACGCTCACCAGCTCAACCACCGTTGATGAAATCATCGATATGCTCGAAGAGAACGTCGTGACCGATAACCGCAAGTTCTACAACGAGCACGGCGACCTCTGCCGGCAGTACACCGGCGAGCTGGGTCGGCACATCAAGCTCATCGCCTACGAAGGCGGTCAGCACCTGGCCGACGGCGGGATGAACAAGCCGCACAAGAACGCCCTGATCGCGGCGCAGGATCACCCGAAGATGTATGATCTGTACCAGCAGAACATGCTCGAGTTCGAGCGGGCGGGTGGCTCGGCCAACGTGATGTTCAACTACGTCGGCCGCCGCGACCAGTGGGGCTCCTGGGGCCACCTGCAGTACCAGGACCAACCCACCGAAGACTCGCTGAAGTTCAAGGCGATGCTCGACTACCCCGGCTCCCAGAAACGGCTGGAGCTGACCACCTTCGATTGATCAGGGAACAAACTTGGGTCCAGGCAAGCCAAGTCAAAACCTAAACGGTTCGTCAGAACCGACCCCCCCGGAAGCGCCCCCGGATAGCCCGAACACCTCGGGTGACCCGGGGGCGGTCCGCGTGACAGGTGATGAAGGATCGACACCGGTCGACGGCCCGGCTAAGGAGACCCGGTCGAGCGTCAGGGACCTGGCCGTGCGCGGCTCGGTCTGGGCGCTGGGCGGCAACCTCAGCCAGCAGTTCATCCGCCTGGCCAGCAACTTGTTGCTTACCCGGCTGCTGTTGCCCGAGGCGTTCGGGTTGATGGCCATCGTCAACGTCGTGCTGATCGGGCTGCAGCTGTTCTCCGACATCGGGATCGGCCCGAGCATCATCCAGCACAAGCGCGGCGAAGAACCCGCTTTCTACAACACCGCCTGGACGATCCAGATCATCCGCGGCCTGATCCTCGCGGCCGCCGCGGTCGTCATCGTATCGCCTTTGCTCTACCTGCTCGGGGGGATCATGGCGAACTATTCTCCGGGCGACGAACAGCCGGTCTACACCGATCCGATGCTCATCCCGCTGATCTGCGTCGGTTCGTTGACAGCGCTCATCGGCGGGTTCAACTCGACCAAGCTCTTCACCGCCAACCGGCGGCTGGCGATGGGCCGGCTGATGATGATCGAGGTCGGCGTGCAGGGGTTGGGCGTGGTCGCGATGGCGAGCTGGGCCTGGTATTACCAGAGTGTCTGGGCGCTGATCGGCGGCGGGCTCGTGCAGGCCTGGCTGAAGATGCTGCTCAGCCATACGGCGCTGCCCGGGGAGAACAACCGCTTCTACTTTGAACGCGACGCCTTCAACGACCTGATCCGATTCGGTCGGTGGATCTTCCTGAGCACGGCCGCGCTGTTCGTCGCGGCGCAGGGCGACCGGCTGATGCTGGGCGTGTACGTCGCCAAGGAAGTGCTGGGCGTATACAGCATCGCGTACTTTTTGTCTGAAGCCCTGGCGCAGATGATCGAGTTCGTCAGCAGGCGCGTCTTCATGCCGGCGTTCAGTCATGTTGCACGGGACAATCCTGAGCGGCTCAGACTGAATTATTATAGAGTCCGCCTGCGCCTCGATGCGCTGACGCTCCCGGCGGCCGGGGCGTTGATCATGCTCGGGTCGGACATGGTGGACATCTTGTATTCCGACGACTACGCCGAAGCGGGGTGGATGCTTGAGGTCCTGGCGATCCGTGTGGCGCTGGCGTGTACGTTGCCGGCGTCGGTCGCGTGCCTGTTGGCGCTGGGGGACTCCAAGAGCGTCTTCGCCGGGAACCTCGGCAAGACGATCGTTCTGCTGGCGGGCATCCCCCTGGGCTGGCACTTCTACGGTTTCGCCGGGATCATCTGGGCGATCGCGTTATCGGAACTCGGGTCGCTGCCGATCCTCTGGTGGCGGATGGCCCGTCACGGGATGCTCAGGCCCAGCCGAGAGGCCCTAGCGCTGGTTTTCGTGGGGGTAGGGATCGGTCTGGGCTGGCTGGTGAGCTGGGCCCTGGTCTCGATGGGGCTCTCCTCGCCGTAAAGGTGTCTTAGGATAAGACTTTGCCATAGCGCCAAACCCCGATCGCCGATGAACGTAATATTGATCCCGGGCAGGATGTGCCGTTTTGTCCGATAACCACGACGCCACGCGAGGCAAGCCGACTCCATGAATGCCCTGGTCACCATCAGCCTGTTAGGGTGGACGCCCGTCGTGCTGCTGCTGTTCCTGATGATGCAGCCGCGGCGCGCGGTGATCACGGCGTTCGTCGCCGCCTGGCTGTTCCTGCCGGTCAAGGTCCCGGACATGCTGATGATTGTCGGCCTGCCCGAGCTGGACAAGATGACCGTCACCTGCCTGGCGGTGCTTCTGGGCACCTTCATCTTCGATCAGAACCGGCTGCTCTCCTTCCGCCCCAAGCCGTTCGACATCCCGATGGCGATGTGGTGCGCCGTGCCGTTGTTCTCTTCCCTGACGAATACCGACTCCACGGTCTGGGGCCACCCGGGCATCCCAAGCCCGCTCTACGACGGGCTGAGTGAAGTGCTCAAGCAGTCCGTCACCTGGGGGCTGCCCTACCTGATCGGCCGCGTCTACTTCAACAACCTGCCCGCGCTGCGCGAGCTAGCGATCGGGGTCTTCGTCGGCGGGTTGGTCTACATCCCGCTGTGCGCGTTCGAACTAAAGATGAGCCCGCAGCTTCACTACATTGTTTACGGCTCGCACCCGCACGCCGACTTCCGTCAGGCGATGCGCGGCGGCGGCTGGCGGCCGACGGTGTTCATGGCCCACGGCCTGATGGTCTCGCTCTGGATGGTGACGGCAACGATGCTGGGCGCGTGGATGTGGTTCAGCGGGTCGCTGCGGAAGGTCGTCGGCATCCCGGTGCTGGTGCTGATCGTGCCGCTGCTGATCGTGGCGGTCTTGTGTAAGTCGATGGGTTCGCTGCTGCTGATGGTGGTGGGCCTGTGCACGCTCTACTTCGTGACGCGCACGCGGATGAGCTGGCCGATCATTGTGCTGATCGCCCTGGCGCCGACGTACATGTCACTGCGTGCGACGCAGGTGTGGGACGGGATGAACGCTGTGGAGCTGGCCGACACGCTCGCCGGCGAGAAGCGGGCCCAGTCGCTGGAGCTGCGGATGCGTAACGAGAACATCCTGACCGAGCGTGCGGTGGAGAAGCCGGTCTTCGGCTGGGCCGGGTGGGGCCGGTCGCGTGTGTTCGACCGCTGGGGCAAGGATATTTCGATCACCGACGGGATGTGGGTAATCGCGCTGGGCAAGCACGGCCTGGTCGGGCTGGTGTCGCTAACGGCGGTGATCCTACTGCCGGTCTGGCTGACCGTGAAACGCATCCCGGTACGGCTGTGGTCGCACCCCAAAGCCGCGCCCGCTGCTGCGCTGAGTGTTGTCCTTGTGCTTTACATGGTTGACAACCTGCTCAACGCCATGATCAACCCGATGTTCATGCTGATGGCCGGCGCGTTGACCGCGCAGCAGGCGATCAAAGCACGGCCAAGACAAGCATCACCACAACCAAACACAAACACCGACACACCCGATACAGCAACACCCAACCACGACCCCGCACCCGAGGCCGCGTAGACATAGCGATTTACTACTGACATGAAACTGCTGATCGTCATCGTGAACTACCGCACAGCCGACCTCACCGTCGACTGCCTGTGGTCCCTCGTCGAGGAAGTCAAAAGCCTCGACGGGGTGCGCGTTGTCGTCACGGACAATCAGTCCGGCGACGATTCGCCGATGCGCATCCGCCAGGCGATCGACGACAACCAATGGGGCGGCTGGGCTGAGCTCATGCCGCTTGAGTGCAACGGCGGGTTTGCCTACGGCAACAACGAAGCCATCCGCCTCGCGCTGGCAAGCGAAGAACCTCCCGAGTTCGTGCTGCTGCTGAATCCCGACACGATCGTTCGGCCAAGCGGCATCACCACGCTCGTTGACTTCATGCGGGAGCGCTCTGACGTCGGCATCGCCGGCAGCCGGCTGGAAGACCCCGACGGCACACCGCAGCGATCCGCCTTCCGCTTCCACTCGCTCGGCTCGGAGCTCGATGACGGCCTGCGCCTCGGCTTCATCTCAAGGCTGCTGCGCAACAAATGCGTTGCCCCACCCGTGCGCGATGACATCCACCAAACCGACTGGGTCGCCGGCGCTTCGATGATCGTGCGCAAGGACGTGTTCGACCGCATCGGCCTGATGGATGAGGCGTACTTCATGTACTACGAAGAGGTGGACTTCTGCCTGCGTGCCGCCCGGGCGGGTTGGCCCTGCTGGTACGTGCCCACCAGCCGCGTCGTGCACCTGGTCGGTCAGGCGTCCGGCGTCACCGTCCAGAACGTCAAGCCCAAACGCCGACCCGATTACTGGTTCGACTCGCGTCGCCGTTACTTCTTGAAAAACCACGGCGGGCTCTACAGCGCCCTGGTCGATATCGTCTGGGCCGCCGCCTTCGCGACCTTTCGCCTTAGGCGCTTCATCCAGCGCAAGCCCGATACCGACCCGCCCAAACTGCTCACCGACTTCATCCGCCACAGCATCATCTTCAAAGGAGCCAAGGCATGACCAATGAAAGTCATCCCAGCGGGCCCGGCCTCTTTGAACTGATCCGCGAGGACTACCGCGCCCACGGTCGGGACTGGACGCTCCCGGGCTTCCGCGCCGTCGCCGTCGCACGCTTCGGGCAGTGGCGCATGGGTGTCAAGCCCAAGCTGCTGCGCGCCCCGCTCAGCGTGATCTACAGGATGATGTACCGGCGCGTCCGCAACGTCTACGGCATCGAACTGCCCTACAGCGTCGAGCTCGGGCGCAACGTCGTCTTTGAGCATCAACACGGCATCGTGATCCACGGCTGCGCGAAGATCGGCGACGGCTGCATCATCCGCCAGGGCGTCACCATCGGCAACCGAACACTCGATCAGCCGATGGAGGCCCCCACACTCGGCAAGAATGTCAATGTCGGCGCAGGCGCAAAAGTCCTCGGCGGCATCACGATCGGGGACGACGCTGTCATCGGCGCGAACGCGGTGGTGATGCAGGACGTCCCCGCCGGCGCACTGGCCGTCGGCATCCCGGCGACCATCAAAGAGCGGAAGGGGGACGCTGGCTCATGACGAATCCCACCCCCCTGCTTGATGTCGGCGTCGTCCTGATCGGCCGTAATGAGGGCGAAGCCCTGCGCCTGTGCATTCAGAGCGTCGTCGGACGTGTGGTGCAGGTCGTGTACGTCGACTCCGGCTCAACCGACGGCAGCGTCGAGTATGCGAAAGAACAAAGCGTTGAGGTTGTCGACCTGGACACCTCTGTGCCGTTCACCGCCGCAAGAGCACGCCACGAAGGTCTGGAACGACTGCTGCAACTCAAGCCCGATCTCACTTTCGTCAAGTTCGTCGACGGCGACTGCGAGGTCAACGTAGACTGGCTCACCACCGCACACGAGGCGCTGACGGGTGACGAGAAGCTCGCCGTGGTCTGCGGCCGTCGGCGTGAACGCTTCCCCGACGCGACGATCTACAACCGCCACTGTGATATGGAATGGGACACGCCCGTCGGCGAAGCCAAAGCCTGCGGCGGCGACGCGATGATGCGCATTGAGGCGTACAAGAAGGCCGGCGGGTTCAACACCACGCTCATCTGCGGCGAGGAGCCGGAGCTTTGCATCCGCATCCGTCAGGCCGGCTATACCGTTAAGCGGCTCGACGCCGAGATGACACTGCACGACGCAAAGATGACGAAGTTCAGCCAGTTCTGGAAGCGCTCCGTGCGCGGCGGCTGGGCCTATGCCGAGGGCTACGCGATGCACGGCAAGCCGCCGGAGTGTCACTGCGCACGGCAGTACCTCAACACCTGGTGTTACGGAGCCGTCCTGCCGATCGTCCTCATCCTCCTGGCGCTGCCTACGCTGGGGTTCAGCCTGCTGTTGATGCTGCTAATCTATTCACGCCACGCCTGGAAGGTCCGCAGAGACCGGCTGTGGCGCGGCGACGATACCCACCACGCCACGCGCTACGGCCTGCTCGCCACAGCCGCTAAACTCCCCGAGGCCATCGGCATGCTGCAGTACTGGCTGACCCGCCTGCGCGGCAAGCAAGCCACGATCATCGAATACAAACCCACCCCCGGAAGCCCCGCCCCCGGAAGTAGCCCCGGCAGTAGCCCTGAAAGTACCCCCGAAAGTGATGTCCAAATGGAGAGTGTGAAGTGAAGTCAGCCGTCATCGGGACAGGCGAAATCTCGGCCGAGCACCTCGGCTTCCTCGCAAAGAGCAGCGCCACAAAGCTTGTCGGCGTGTGTGACCTCTCGCGCGCCGCCGCCAATTATGCCGCCAAGACGTTCGGGGCCGAGAAAGCCTACACCGACTATAAACAGATGCTCGACCAGGCAAAGCCCGACGTCGTCCACGTCCTGACCCCGCCGCAGTCGCACGTGCCCATTACGACCGACTGCCTGGACGCGGGCGCTCACGTCATCTGTGAGAAACCCATCACGCTCGGCCACGACCAGTTCCTCAGCCTCTACGACCACGCCAAGGGCAAGGGCAAGCAGCTGATCGAGGACCACAACTACCGCTTCAACCGCCCGATCCTTCAGATCGAGAAGCTCCTGGCCGACGGCGTGCTTGGTGAAGTGAGCGAGGTTGACGTCCGCATGGCGCTAAGGATCCGGGACGGCGGGCGCTTCGCCGACCGCAACCTGCCGAACCCCGCGCACAACCTGCCCGCCGGGGTGATCCACGACTTCATCACGCACCTGAGCTACCTGGCGCTGCGTTTCTTTCCCGACCCGGACAAGGTCGCCGCCGCATGGACCAACCACGGCGACGATGACCTATTTAAGTACGACGACCTGGACGCGATCCTGATCGCCGGTGACAAGCACGCACGCATCCGTTTCAGCTGCCGGACATCGCCGGACTGCTTCGCGTTGACCGTCCGTGGCACACGGGCCGAGGTGCAGACCGACCTGTTCCACCCGTACATGCGGCTGCAGAAGCCGCGCACCGGCGGGGAGAAGCTCTCGCCGGTCACGAATCAATTAATGAACGGCCTGCAGTTGGTCGGCTCATCGTTCGCCACGCTGCGTAACAAGCTGCTACAGCGCTCGCCGTACGAAGGGCTGCACACGTTCCTGGACCGGACGTACCGGGCGATCGAGCAAGACGAAGAGCCGCCGGTCACGTTTGACGACATGGATCGGGCCAGCCGACTGATCGACCAGATGCTGTTGGAGGGGAATCGGGTATGAAGCTTTTAGTCACTGGCGCATCGGGATTCCTCGGCAGGCACATCGTCGCACAGGCGGTGAAGCGCGGCCACGACGTGCGCGCCCAGGTCCGGCCCGTCACCGACGTGTCGTACCTCGGCTGGGAAGAGCATCCACAGGTCGAGATCGTCCGTGCCGATCTGCGCAGCAAGGCCGGGCTCGATGAGATCGTCAGCGGCTGCGACGCCGTGGTGAGCAACGCGGCGTGCAAGGCGGGCGACTTCTACTCGCAGTTCGCCGGCACGGTCGTCACCACCGAGAACATCCTCGATGCCATGGGCAACACGGGCGTCAAACGCCTCGTCGCGGTCAGCACCTTCTCGGTCTACAGCTTCCTCAAGTTGAGCGACGGCGAGCTGCTCGATGAATCCGCGCCGCTCGATGACGACCCGATCGACCGTGACGAATACGCCCAGACCAAGCTCGTGCAGGAAGAGCTCGCTCTCGGCTTCACCACGGAGCACAACGGGAAGGTCACGATCGTCCGCCCCGGCGTCGTCTTCGGGAAAGACAACACCTGGACCGCGCGCGTCGGCATGGAGCTGGGTGCCAACCGCTGCATGGTCGTCGGCGGCGGGACGCAGTTGCCGTTGACTTACGTCGAGAACTGCGCCGAGGCGATCGTGCTGTGTGCCGAGAAGGAGCAGGCGATCGGCCAGACGTACAACATTGTCGACGACGAACTGCCGACCCACCGCGGGTATATCCAGGCGCTGAATCAATACCGCGAACCCCGGATGAAGACGCTACCGATGCCCTGGCTGATCTGGCGATCGCTGGCGGCGTTCGGCTTGCTGGTCAACAAGATCATCTTCAGGCGACGCGCCAAGGTGCCGTCTATCTTAAGGCCCGCGGCGCTGCACGCCCGCTGTAAGCCGAATAAGTACACCAACAAGCTGCTCAAGGATTCGCTGAACTGGCAGCCGCACTACGGCCTTGAAGAGGCCTTGAAACGCAGCATGGACGGCGTTGAACACGCGGCGCTTCAAGCTGATACACAAACCTCTGAATCACCCGGCGATCACGAAACCCGCTCATGCGCATAGCCTACCTCACCGGCCAATACCCCCGCGCGACCGACACGTTTATCCAGCGTGAGGTCGCCGCGCTGCGCGATAGCGGTGTGCATGTGCAGACGTTTTCCGTGCGGAAGCCGGCGATGGACGAGAACGTCGGGCCGGAGACCAAGGCCGAGCGCGACAGCACGATCTACCTGCTGCCACCTTCGATCCTGAACCTGATCGCTGTCGGTGCAAGACTCAAGTTCGGCTCACCCGGCCGGTATTTCCGCGCGTTGAAGCTGGCGCTGTCGATCCGCCAGCCGGGCATCAAGGGCTTTTTCTACACGCTGTTTTACTTTATGGAGGCCGGCCTGATCGCCGACCGGATGAAGCGCGACAAGCTCACGCACCTGCACAACCACTTCGGGGATTCGAGCTGCACCGTCGCGATGCTCGCCGCGGAGCTGGGCGGGTTCACGTTCAGCTTCAGCCTGCACGGCCCGGGGATCTTCTTCGAGCCCTACCACTGGCGGCTCGACGAGAAGCTCAAGCGGGCGTTATTCGTCAGCAACATCAGCCACTTCTGCCGAAGCCAGGCGATGATCTTCTGCCCGCCTGAGAAGTGGGACCGGCTGCACATCATCCACTGCGGCGTCGATCCGGCCTTGTTCAAGCCTGTTGAACACACGGGTAAGGGCACGCGCCTGCTGACCGTCGGGCGCATGGCATCGGTCAAGGGCATGCCCGTGTTGCTGGACGCGATCAAGCAATTGCACATCGAGCATCCCGACCTGACGCTCACCGTCGTGGGTGACGGGCCGGAGCGTAAGGCGTTTGAGCAGCACGCCGAGACGCTCGGGATCAGCAGCGCGGTTAACTTCGTGGGCTACCAGTCGCAGGCGCAGGTGCGTGAGCGGCTGAGCGAGACGGACGTGTTCGTGCTGCCGAGTTTTGCTGAGGGTGTGCCGGTGGTGTTGATGGAAGCGATGGCGGCGGGCGTCCCGCCGGTGACGACGCGGATCGCCGGGGTGGCGGAGTTGATCGACAACGGCGCGTCGGGCCTGCTGGTTCCACCGGGCGACGGTGCGTCGCTGGCCGAGGCCATCAGTTCGTTACTGAATGACCCCGACAAGCGCAGCGCCTTTGGCCGAGTCGGGCGCGAAAAAGTTAGCAACGAGTTCAACATCGCCAAGGAATCCGCCTGGCTCCGACAGGTGATGACCTCGGCGATCGAAGGCAAGGTCGAACCGACAAGACTCGACGAACCACCAGAATTCTGACTACCCGACGTAGCCACAAAAAAGCACAAAAGGACACAGGAACGGAAGTAAAGAATCGCTACTTATGCATGGAATGTGTACTTGCCTCAAAGGGATTTACCCACTCTTGTGATCTTCTGTGCCTTTTTGTGGCTAAACCTCTTTGCATGACACCCTAAAGCAGACACCTTGACCACGACCCTCCACATCCTGCTTTGGCTGATTGCGTGCGTTGTCAGTGCGCCGCTGTGGGTGTTGGTGGTGCAGTGCCTGCTGGGGCTGGTGCCGGCAAGACAACGCGCGGGGGGTGGGGATCAAACACCGTCGCTCGTGGTGATGGTGCCTGCTCATAACGAAGAGCCGGTGATCGGCAACACGCTGGACTCACTGAAGGCGGCGCTGCCCGACAGCGGGCGGATCGTGGTCATCGCGGATAACTGCTCGGACCGGACGGCCGAGATCGTGCGGGAACATGGTGCCGAGGTGCTGGAGCGCGAAGATACCGTGAACCGAGGCAAAGGCTTCGCCTTAGCCTACGGCTTGGAGTCGTTAACGGATGATAAGCCCGATGTGGTCATGATTGTGGATGCGGATTGTGAGGTGACGCCCGCCACGCTCACCGACCTGGCGCGCACCGCTCAACACACGGATCGACCCGTGCAAGGCGTCTACCTCTTGCGCGCGCCAGACACACACAACCCCAAGGCGGTCGTCTCGGCGTTTGCGTTCATGATCAAGAACCAGGCCCGGCCGCGCGGGATGGACCTGTTGAACCTGCCGATCCCGTTGACCGGCTCGGGGATGGCGTTCCCCTACGAGCAGATCAAGGGGGCGAACCTCGCGACCGGCAACATTGTCGAGGACCTGGCGCTGGGTCTGGAACTGGCAGAGCAAGGGCACGGCCCGGTGCTCTGCGACAGCGCCCGGATCAGTGGCGCGTTGCCCGAGGCCGACGACACCGCCGCGACGCAGCGCACCCGCTGGGAGCACGGCTACCTGTCCACGCTATTGACCATGACCCCGCGGTTATTCGTTACGGGTCTGTTAAAAGCGCGCCCGTCGCTGATCGCTGCGGCAATCGATCTGGCGGTCCCGCCGTTGTCGCTGCTGGTGGCTTTGGCGATCGGCGCGATGGCCCTGGCGGCGGTTATCGGATGGTGGATCACGGCCTTCGGGCCGGCGGGCATGATCGCGGTATCGCTGGGTCTAGCTGGGATTACGCTGATGATCTGCTGGGCGGTGTACGCCCGGGCCTGGCTGCCGATCCGCGCGGCGCTGGCGATTCCCGGATACATTCTGTGGAAGCTGCCGATCTACCTGAAGTTCCTCACCGGCCGGGAGAAGAACTGGGTCCGCACGGACCGGGGCCAATCCACGGCGGGCAAGGGCACAAGTGGCGGGTAAACTCGACCGATCAATAGTACTTATCAGGCCCTGGCCTGGTCGATTTTGGGAAGCACCAGATGATGAAGCAATTGAACACCACCGAGAGCCAGGTCGACGTCTCGATCGTTGTCCCCTTGTACAACGAGGAGGACAACGTCGAGCCACTGTACAAGGAAATCGCTGAGGTCATGGATTCGCAGTCGCTGCGGTACGAAGTGATCTTCATCGACGACGGCAGCCGGGACGAGACGGTCAAGCGGATGCGGGACGCGGTCGGGGACGATCCGCGTGTGACGCTGCTGGAGTTCACCAAGAACTTCGGACAGACCGCTTCGACCGCCGCGGGCATCGATCACGCGCAGGGCAAGGTGATCGTCCCGATGGACGGCGACCTGCAGAACGACCCGCACGACATCCCGGACCTGGTCGCGAAGCTCGACGAGGGCGATGGCTGGGACATCGTCTCCGGCTGGCGGAAGAACCGGCAGGACAAGCTGATGAGCCGGCGCCTGCCGTCGATCATCGCCAACCGGCTGGTCAAGAAGCTGACCTGGACCACGGAGATCCACGACTTCGGCTGCTCGATGAAGGCCTACCGCCGAGAGGTCCTCGAAGACGTAAGGCTCTACGGCGAGATGCACCGCTTCCTGCCGGCGATCTGCAAGTGGCGGGGCGCCCGCATCACCGAGCAGGTCGTCAACCACCGCCCGCGCGTCGCCGGTGAAAGCAAGTACGGCCTGAAGCGCACGATCAAGGTGCTGCTGGACCTGCTGACCGTCAAGTTCCTGGGCGATTACCTGGCCAAGCCGATCTACTTCTTCGGTAAGATCGCGATGGGCGCGATGGCGATCAGCTTCCTGTCGCTGTTCTGGGCGATCCTGCAGAAGTACGGCATCCTCACCGAGCACAGCCAGCCGGTCATGCTGAACCGCAATGTCCTGGTGCTGTTCGCGATGATGACCTTCCTGATGAGCGTCATGTTCCTGATGATCGGCGTGCTCGCCGAGCTGATGGCCCGCATCTATCACGAGAGCCAGGACCGCAAGCCGTACAAGGTCCGCCACACCTACCGGACCGCGCCCGGCGACCAGACGCATGCCGCGTGACACGCCCGATGACTGAACCGGTCAATCACAACTTGCCGAACGCCCTCACACTGGTGCGCGACCCGGGCCGGCTGGCTTCGGCCGAGTTCGACGTGCTGATCGTCGGCGGCGGGGTCTACGGCGTGTGGGCGACACTGGACGCGGCGCAGCGCGGCCTGAAAGTCGCGTTACTTGAACAGAACGACTTCGGCTCGGGCGCCAGCGCCAACAGCCAGCGCGTTGTGCATGGTGGGTTGCGCTATCTGCAACATGCTGACTTCAAGCGGATGCGTGAATCGATACGTGAGCGCAGCACGCTGCTGCGGGTGGCCGGGCACCTGATCGAACCGATGCCGTTCCTCGTGCCGACGTACGGCCTGGGGATGCGCGGCCGGCCTGCGATGTTCACGGCGATGAAGGTCAACGACCTGGTCAGCTGCGACCGTAATAAGGGGCTGGCTACCTCACGCCGGCTGCCTAACGGCAGGCTCATCAGCCGAGACGAAACCCTTGCGTTAGCGCCCGGGATCGAGACCGACGGGCTCACCGGCGGCGCGATCTTCTACGATGCGCAGGTCAATAACTCCGAGCGTTTGGCGCTGTCCGTGATCAAGTCAGCCGTGGCCGCCGGGGCACAGGTTGCTAATCATGTGCGCGTCACCGGGCTTGTGCAGGACGGCAACCGGGTCACGGGGGTGACGGCGGAGGATCGGCTGGCCGGCAAGACGTTCACGGTGAGCGCGAAGGTCACGATCGGCTGTGCCGGGCCCTGGACCGGCCGGGCCGGGGCAAGCCTGTTGCCCGAGTCTCACCGGAGCAAGAGCGACTACACGATGATCCGCGCGGTGGCGCTGGTCACGCGCGACGTGTTCGACGGCATGGGCTTGGCGGTCCCCTCCCGCAAAGTGCACAAGGACAGTAAAGAGGTCTTGAGCAAAGGCTTCCGCAACCTGTTCGTCACCAGCTGGTGCGGCCGATCGCTGGTCGGCACGTTCTACACCGATTACAAAGATGACCCCGATGCGTTAAGCGTCAGCGCCGACGAGGTGCGTTCATTCATTGACGAGTTCAACCAGACGTATCCCGCTGCGGGCCTGAGCTACGACGATGTGCTGTTCACGTTCATGGGTCTGCAGCCGAAGGCTGAGGGCTCGCCCGATGAGACGTCCGAGAGCGAGCCGGTCGCGAGTAAGCGGTATCGCCTGATCGATCACGCTAAGGCCGACGGTGTGGCGGGGCTGATCACGACACTTGGCGTCAAGTGGACCACCGCACGGGACGTCGCGGAGAAGGCGGTTTCGATCGCGGCGGATCAACTCGGCAAGCCTGCCACCGCCTGCCGAACCGCTGCCACACCAATCCACGGCACCCCGGCGGGTGATCCGGAAACTGCACTGCAGGAAGCCATCGAGCAGAAGCCGGACTGGGCGGACGAAGCGTTGATCACGCACCTGTTCGGCATATACGGCACGGCCTACAACGCGGTGCTCGGTCTCGCAGAGGCTGATCCAACGCTGCGTGAGCGAGTTGCTGAAGATCGATCAACCATCCTGGCACAGCTGGTGTACGCCGCCCGGCATGAGATGGCGCAGACCCTGCTGGATGCCCTGCTACAACGGACCGACCTGGGTTTACACGGCCGACTCAGTGATTCACAGCTCCAGCGATGCGCAGAGGCACTCGGGGGCGTGTTAAACTGGGCAAGAGAGCGGCGTGACGAAGAAGTCCGGGCTGTCCGCCGGGCTTATGAGGTACGGGGCCTGATTCGGGCTCCTGGCTGAGCGTGCTGCTGAGGTGCCCGGGGCGGTCAGACGGAGCGAGGCCGGTCAATGAGTGAAGTCTTAACGTTTATTGGGCCTGTAAGGGCCCAAAGACCCTCAAAAACTAACACCAATACGCTTCCCCGGGCTGGGGTTGTGGTTTATACTTGCTGTATGTGACTTTCTGTCCCCGTGGTTGTGGTATGCCTCGGGACCACACACAAGCTAAACGTGGGCGGTCTGGATGCCGTCCGCGGAACGATCAGGAACACCTCCGCTGTGTTGTGCGACGGTTCGCCGACCATCAAGAGCAGAGAGATATGAGAGGGAATGTTAACGTGAAGACTGCGAGAAACATCAGGGCCGTTGCGGTGATGGCGGCGCTAACCTGCTCCCTGACCGCCGCCACCCACGAGGCCAACGCCACGCTGAACCTCTTCGCCCTGGGCGACTCGATCACCGAGGGGGTCGGTTCATCCAATAGCAACGGCTACCGCGGCCCGCTCCAGGCGCTGCTCGACCCCACCACCACCAGCTACGACTTCGTCGGCCCGCTGAACAACGGCGTCGGCATCGACACCGACCACTACGGCATCCCGGGCATCACCGCCTACGAATGGGGCAACACCTGGAACCTCCGCGATCAACTCGACATCAATAACGTCTTCCCCGACCTCGAAGCCGCCGACCAGACGCCCGACAAGATCCTGCTGCATATCCAGACCAACGACTTCAACGGCAACGGCGGCGGTGATCCGGCCGGCGTCGCGCTGCAATGGCTGCTGCGCGGCATCTTCGAGGATGACTCCGGATCGACACACTATATCGGTGCCGGCGGCGACTACGACATCGTCCTCGCCTACATCCTGCCCAAGGGCGGCAACCCGGCCGTCATCAACACCGATGGCGGGGTCTATGACACACACACCCAGCACCAGGCGCGCGTCAAATCCTCCTTCGACTTCAACTACGGCGGCCCCTCCAACAACTGGGCCAACGGTATCGACTCGGTCATCGCCTCCGGCCCCATCTCGGGCAACAGCGACCGGATCACCCAGGTCGACATGTTCCGCATCGACGTCGACTCGCTGAACCTCCAGCAACTGCTCGACGACTTCGGCGCGGGCCTGGGCATCACCACCGTCCAGGAGATGCGCGACATCATCAGCCCGGAGGACGACACGCTTGGGGGCAACCCCTTCGATGCCGTGGACTGGATGCTGAACTACGACGAGTTCAACAACACCTTCGGCGCCGGGACCGACGGCCACAACACCGACCTCTTCGACGACCCGGTCCACCCCGGGGACCTGGGCTACGCCATCATGGCTCAGGTCTGGTTTGACCAGGGCCTGAACCTGATCGCCGGCGATATCAACGGCGACGGATTCGTCGGACTGGATGACCTGAACTTCGTCCTGGGCAACTGGAACCAGAACGTCACCCCCGGCGACGAATCCCTGGGCGACCTGACCAACGACGGGTTCGTCGGGCTGGACGACCTGGACTTCATACTAAACAACTGGAACGCGGGCAGCCCGCCACCGCTCGCCTCCGCGGTCCCGGAACCGGCCAGCCTGGGCCTGATGCTGGTCGTGGGCACGACGCTGCTCCGCAGGGTCCGATAGCCGAAGCACCTGGCACCGCTTCTATTAGCAAGCATGCACCACAAAACAGCCGACCATATGCTACAGACGGCTGCGCTGCGCAGACGTTTCAGCTTATGATCACCCGGGCGGGTGGGAACAACGGCAGGCACGATGTATCGCCCCGGGGCCCATCAACGGGCGGAATTCACAGGGGACTGTACGGTTGACCGACCTCAACACAACCAAAGAAAACACCACGCGCTCGGCCTCACAGGCCGGCTCGATCCAGCCGCCGACCCATTCACCGGATCAGCCCGGCGAGGATCGGCCCGACACGCAGCCGGAGATCAGCGACCCCAAGGCGATGCGCATCCTCATCGCCTGTGACAGCGCCTCGCTGCGCTTCGGCGGCGAGGCCGCCCTGCCGCTGCACTACTTCCGGTTCATGCTCAAGCACGGCGTCTACTGCCGGCTGGTCGTCCACGAGCGATGCCGGGAGGAGCTGACCGAGTTCTTCCCCGACAGCCAGGACCGTATCGACTACATCGAAGATACCGCGATCGACCGCATGATCTGGCGCTGCCGAAAGGCCGTGCCCGGCCGGCTGGGTCACTTCACCTTCGGCCTGCTGCTGCGCCTGAAGACCCAGATCAAGCAGCGTCGCCGGGTCATCAACACGATACGCCAGCGACGCATCGACCTGGTCCATCAGCCCACCCCCGTCTCGCCCCGCGAGCCCAGTGCGCTGTTCGGCCTGGGGGTGCCGCTGGTCATCGGGCCGATGAACGGCGGGATGGATTACCCCGAGCCGTTCCGGCAGATGCAGTCCAAGACGGTGGACTTCGGCATGTGGTCAGGCCGGCTGACGTCGAACCTGCTCAACCGCATCATCCCAGGCAAACGGCAGGCACGGACGCTGCTGGTCGCCAACCAGCGCACGAACCTGGCGCTGCCGTCGTGCCTGCGCGGCGAGGTGTATGAGCTGGTCGAAAACGGTGTAGACCTGAGCATCTGGCAGTCGCCCGAGCGGCCCGATGATGCCTACTCCAACGACCGCCCCGCCCGGTTCGCCTACCTCGGCCGGCTGGTGGACTGGAAAGCAGTGGACCTTTTGATCGAAGCGTTCGGCAAGGTGGTCGGGCAGGCCCCGGCCGTGCTGGACATCATCGGCGACGGCGAAGACCGCAAGAAGCTGGAAGAACAGGTCCGTGCCCTGGACCTGCCGGACAACTGTGCCGTACGTTTCACGGGCTGGCTGTCGCAGCAGGACTGCGCCAGGCGGTTGGCACACGCGGACGCGTTGGTGCTGTCGAGCCTGCTGGAATGTGGCGGCGCGGTGGTGTTGGAAGCGATGTCGATGGGCCTGCCGGTGATCGCCACGCGCTGGGGTGGGCCGGTAGATTACCTGGACGATAGCTGTGGCTACCTGATCGAGCCCAGCTCACGGCCTGACTTCATCACGGGCCTGACCGAGGCGATGGTCAAGCTGGCCAAGGACCCCGAGCTCCGCCGACAGATGGGCCTTGCCGGCAGGGAGAAGGTCGAGAAGCACTTCGACTGGGACACCAAGGGCAAGGTCATGCTCGACATCTACCAGGACAGCTACCGGCACTTCTATAACCAGGCCAAAAAGCAGGCCTGAGCCACCCAGGCCGAGGCGGATTCAATACTGCTAGGCCGTGGACCCGATGTAACCCTTGATGACGTCCATCGACCCAGACAAGACGAGCAAGGTCAGATACTTCTGGCTGTACCTGCTGATCCTGACCGCCCTGGCCGGGGGGATGCGGCTGTATCAACTGGGCAGCTACAGCTTCTGGGAAGATGAGCTCTACACCGTCCGCACCAGCAGCACGCTGGGAGAAGGCCAGCTCTCCAAGCGTTTCGGGTACGTCCCCTCGGCGCTCGGGATGCTCGCGACAGGTGTGGACCTGGACGAAGTCACGCCGGAGAACACTGCACGGTGGCAGGCGCTGGGCGTGACCGAGTGGAACGTCCGGATCGGCCCGAGCCTGGTCGGCATCCTGACGATCCCGCTTCTGGCGTTCGTCAGCCGAAGACTGCTCGGCGACCGGGCGACACTGATCGCGGCGTTGATCCTGACGGTCTCGCCGTGGCACCTGTTCTGGTCACAGGCCGGGCGTTACTACACGGTGCAATTCCTGTTCTACAACCTGGCGCTTGTCTGGTACCTGCGGTGCTGCATGGAACGCTCTACCAGGCTGGCGGCGCTGTCATCGGTCGCGCTGGTGCTAGCGTTCCTGTCGCAGCCGCCGGCGTTGGTCATCAGCGTGGTGCTGTTTGGCGACGTGGTGCTCTGCTTGATCCGCAAAGAGCAGATCGGGCTCAGCGCGGTGGGTTGGGTGCTCGGTACGCTGGCGGTCTTGTTGTGCCTGGGGATCCAGGTCTACGACATGAAGAGCAACGCGGCGGCCTGGCAATACTTCGGCAGCCTGGAAGGGCACAGCTGGAAGGTGATCGCCGCGAGCATGGTGCTGCGCAACCACCCGGTCCTGATCGCTGTCGCCGGGCTGAGCCTGCTGGGCATGCTGCGGCACCGGACAAGGTTGACCCTGTACCTGGGGATGGGTGCGGTGCTGCCGGTGCTGGCGTTGATGGCGCTGACGTTCAAGGAAGACTTCTATGTCCACGAGCGCTACTGCTTCGTGGTGCATTACGCGTGGATTGCATTGGCGGCGGTGGGCCTGGGGGCTGTGTGGGAGATGGCCGAGGCGCGCAAGTACACGCTGCTGGGGGCCGGCGGTGTCGCGGCGGTGGCGGTGAGCCTGCTGTGGACGGACCTGGGCTATTACCCCGACGGCTATCGGAGGCGCTGGGCCGAGGCGTTTGCCTACGTCAAACCGCTACGACAAGCCCACGAAGACGTGGTTTGCTTCTCCTCGAAAGGCACGCCGATCGCGCGCTATTACCTGGAAACCGACGACGTCCTTGAGTACGCCCATTTCCCCACTAGCCCGGAACAATTGGCGGCGCTTGAGCGTCCAACCTGGCTCGTGCTGCCGGCGGTCTCGGCGACACGCGGCGAACTGTTCCCCTGGATGAACGACATGGCGGACCTGCGGCGGTATTACGACCTGCGCCTGCTCCAGCCGTTCGCCTCGATCCGCGTCTACTACTACCAGCCACCTCCGGAAGTAATCCCCACGGACACCCCCACCGAATGACGACGATGACCCAGACGAACCACCACGATTCACCGACGCGGATCATGCTGCGCGGGGTGCCGATCGACGTCATGACCGAGCAGGGGTGTGTGTCGCACATCGTCGAACGCTCGCAGGCCGGCCAGGGCGGCTGGGTGATCACACCGAACCTCGACCACATGCGTCGGGCGGACGTGGACGGCGAGTTCAGGGAGATGTTGAACGAGGCGGATGTGGTGGTCGCCGACGGGATGCCGTTGATCTGGGCCAGCCGGCTGCAGGGCACCCCCCTGCCGGAGCGCGTGGCGGGGTCGGCGATGGTTTGGTCGTTGGCTGAATCGGCGGCCCGATCCGGACGTTCGCTGTACCTGCTTGGGGGCGATCCCGGCGCGGCGGACAAGGCGGCGGAGGTGTTAAAAACACGTTACCCGCAATTAAACATCGTGGGGACCGATTGCCCGGCCTTCGGCTTCGATCAGGACCCCAGGCAATTGGCCGAGGTGATGGAAAAAGTGCTGGCGGCCAAGCCGGATATCGTTTATGTTGGTTTGGGATCGCCTAAACAAGAAAGGCTGATCCGGCAGGCCCGTGTGGGGCTGCCTCACGTCTGGTGGCTAGGGGTTGGCATCAGCCTGAGTTTCATCGCCGGCGACGTTAAACGTGCGCCCCGCTGGGTGCAGAAGATCGGCCTGGAATGGATGCACCGCATGCTGCAGGAGCCGGGCCGACTGGTCAAGCGTTACCTGGTGCACGGCCTGCCCTTCGCCGCCCGCCTGTTGCTGGGGGCCGGCCTCCAGAGGCTACGGCACAGGTGACGTGCGATTCGACCGATGCATAGTTAACCGCCGCCCGGACGTGGACCCGGGACCGATAAACGGCGAACAAACAAGGATGTTCTAAACAGATGTATCTGGAATCAGATAAAAAACGACCCGGCGTGCCGCAAGGCCCCGCGATCAACCCCGGCGGCGTGATGCCCAGGCAGTTGAGCCGTGTGCGGGCGGTCGTGTTGCTCGCTGGGAGCGTCCGGGCGACCAACCTCCGTAAGGCCACCGACCGGTACGTCATGGACCTGCCGCTGGATGACAAGAAGACCATCCTCGACGGCTGGCACGACAACCTGGACGACCTGGCATTCGAGCTCGGACTCAATCACCTGCCGGCCCGTGTCATGATCGACAATACCGCGCAGGTCAGGCAGAACGTCGACCGCACCGGCCCGGCCGAGATGCAGATCCAACGCGATCCCGGCGCCTTCCGCGGCACCGGCGGCCTGGTCAGCGACCTGGCCAAGGAGTACGACGACGACGACTACCTGATCGTCGCCCACGCCGCGCAGGTCCTGCTCACCCCTCTGCCCAGGCTCGTCGAAGCGATGGCCCGTAAACAAGCGGACGTCAGCCTGCTGTGCGACATGGACAACCGGCCAAGCGGCATGACCCTGATCCGCTGCGGCGTCCTGCGCGACATCGCACCGGTCGGGTTCGTGGACCTCAACGAACAGGCCCTGCCCGAGATCGCCAAACGGCACGACGTAAAAGTCAGCCGGTACGACCAGCCCGCCGGCCTGGCGATCCGCACACGCCAAGACTACCTCAACGCCCTGCGCATCCGGCACGCCCGGACCAACGGGGCTTGCCGGCTGAGCGACTGTGCCCAGGATGAAGACTGGAGCGCCACCTTTGGGATCGTCGAGCCGGGTGCCGGCGTGGACCCCTCGGCGGTGATCCACGATTCGGTCGTGCTGGCCGGTGGCAAGGTGGAAGCGGGTGCCGTGCTGGTCCGTTCGATCGTCGGGCCCAACGGCTGGGTCGGGCCGGGCGAGTCCGCGGTAGAGTGCATCGCCGCCTCGTACGCCAAGGCCAAGCGGAGCTGAAGGCACCCACCCGCCGCCGATCCTATCCACGCTCGGGCGATCAGGTCCCATAACAGCGGACTTTTTTATCAACAGACACCGGCCCCGGCGCGGGGACGCGAGCAGCGTTTCACCCCCGGCGGCCACGCGATTAGGCCAGGGATTGTGCCGATGACAAATAAGCCGTATACCCGGTCCCAGGGCCCGAAAACGGAACCCGGGATGCCTCAGGATCGTATCGACATACAATAGTGTTCACGGCCGTCACCGGTCCGCCCGCCCCCGTTATGGGGCTCCGGGACCAACACGATTCAGGCGGTCACGACAGATAGCAGTAGGAAGATGAATCACATGAAGTCCGACCATCGCGCCGAAGCGGACCTGTTCCTGGATGAGCCCGGCACCACAGGCAGCGGCACCAACCAGGGCCTGCACCTGCACGCCCTGCTGCGCGGCCGGTACCACTGGGCCGTCATCCTCGGCCTGATCCTCGCGGTCTGCGGCGCGCTCGCCGGCTACTTCAGCCAGGGCGATGTCTACCGCTCCACCAGCCTCATCGCCATCTCCCCGGTCAGCGAAGCCATCATCGGCTCGGGCTATGACAACGTGTCTCGCCACTACGAGTCGTGGGTCAACCGACAGCTCGCCATTATGCAGAGCCCCCAGGTCCTCGAGCAGGCCATGAACAGCGACGAGTGGCAGTCCACCGCCTTCGGGCCCTACCGCTCAAGCACCGTCATGTTCGCCAACGGCCTGGCGCTGTCACGCAAGCGCGGCGAAGAAGTCATCGAGATCGGATACGAAGCCGCCACCCCCGAGCTCGCCCAGGTCGGCACCAACGTCATCACCAAGGCCTACCTCGAAGAACTCAAACGTAGCGAACAGCAGAGCGATTCGCACCGCCTGCGCGTGCTGGAAAACCGCCGGCTCGACCTGGAGCGCAAGATCGAAAAGCTCAAGGCAGACAAACGCGCCCTGTCCACCGAACACAACGAACACACGATCTTCGACGCGCTGGACCGGATGACCGCCGCACGCGACCAGCTTGAGATCGATCTAGGTCAAGCGCGTATCGAACTGACGGAGCTGGGCGTGAACGACACGGCCACCGAGGTGTCGCCCGAGAACCTGACGCTTGAGCAGTTGGCCACGCTGTACCCCGATTTGGCCGAATTACTCTCGCAACGCGATGTGATCGAAACCGAAATCGCCCGCAAGAAACGGCTCGGTCGTGGGGACCGCCACCCCGAGATGAAGAACCTCAACGCGTCGCTGGACACGATGAACTACGAGATCAAGCAGCTCGCCGATTCCCTGCGCGGGACGGACGGGGGCACGTGGGCCCAGGACGGCGGCCAGGACGACGCGCTCTCGCCGATCGCCGCCCTGAAAGCCAAGGAGCGCCGGCTGGCCAAGCAGTTCGATGACGCCAAGGCCGAGGCGCAGCACCTGGCGATGATCTTCGGCCAGTTCCAGACGATCACCGCCGACCTGAAGGAACGCGAGCACGACCTGGCCGACACGATCAACCGCATCGACGACATCCAGATCGAAGGCGAGGCCGCCGGCCGGGCCGAGAAGATCGCCGACGCCGGGCTGCCCACCAAGCCGTACAACACCAGTAAACGCAAGCAGCTCGCCGGCCTCGGCGGTATGGCCGGGCTCTGCGGCGGATTCGGGCTGGTCATCCTCTGGGGCCTGATGGACCGACGCCTGCGTCACATCGAAGACGCCCAGACCGGCCTCGGCGGCAGCCGGATGCTCGGCGTGCTGCCCGAGCTGCCCGAAGACATGTCCAGCCCCGAGCAGGCCGTCCTCGCGTCACACTGCGTCCACCAGGTCCGCACACTGTTGCAGCTGAACCGTGGCCCCGAGGGCTTCATCCTGGCAGTCACCGGCCCCGCCGCCGGCTCGGGCAAGACCAGCCTGACCATGGCCCTGGGCCTGAGCTTCGCCAGCAGCGGCTCCAAGACCCTGCTGATCGACTGCGACATCGTCGGCGGCGGTCTGACCCGACGCATGCTCAAAAACAACAGCAGCGAGAAACCCGACGGCGTGCTCGAAGCATGCAACGGCACCGCGTTCGAGTCCTGCGTCACGCAGACCGGCATCGACAACCTCGACATGATCCCCATCGGCGCGGCCCTGCCTTCTCAAGCCGGCAACCTCTCGCCGTCTGCCGTCCAGAAGCTCCTGACCAAGGCGTGCGAAGAATACGACACCGTCCTGGTCGATACCGGCCCGGTCCTCGGCAGCCTCGAAGCCTCGATGGTTTCCGCCCAAGCCGACAAGACCGTCGTCATCGTATCCCGCGGCGATCAGAAGCCCATCATCAACAAGAGCCTGGACCACCTGCGCTCCATCGGGGCGAACATCGCCGGCCTTGTGTTCAACCACGCCGACTCCGTGGATATCGAACGCTCGACCTACGCCAGCGTCACCGTCTCGCAGAACCGGCGTCAGGACGACAAGGATTACAACGACGTGAACTGGATCGATAACGACACCTCCGACCGGTACGGGCCCCTGGCGACCGCTGTCGCCTCCTACGGGCGTGCTCGGAACGGCGAACAGAACGACAACGACTAAGGACCCGCAACCGCCCGAAGATGATCCAGCAGACCGAACTGGAATCGCCGCAAGAGACGCACCCCGGCCAGACCGTCTGGGGCCTGGACATCACACAGCTGCACCAACGCTTCTGGGCATCCCGCGGCGTGCAAGTCGTCACACGCGGGGATGACACGCCCGTAACCGATGCCGCCGAGTTCTACCTGCTCATCGAGCCGGCGCACTTCTGCCTGTTCAGACTCGACCAGGTCATCGATACCTTCAGCTGGCTTAAACCAAAGCTCCTGTTCGTCCGTGTCCATGACAACCACGAGCACGAGTACCGCGAGCGCATCATCACCGACGAGGACGACGGCTTCGTCCGCTTCCACCGAGAGTACGGCGGGGCCGACTGCCGGCTGGTCCGCGCCTCGGTCTGCAGCAACACACAGCTCGCAGAGATGTGGCGCACCGCGCCGGACAACCGCACCGGGTGGCGGCAGCTGCGGCGGGCCGTCCCTCAGGTCCAGCGCACCACACTGTCGATCAACGGCAGCGCCTACTACCACCACCGGCCCGACGAACGCACACAGTTCATCCGTGAACTGATCACCATCTGGCGCAGGCCCGACACCGCCATCCGACGCGCTCGCCAGATGCTCGACGGCAACGTCTGGATCGATCAACAGACCAAGACTCACCCCAACACCCGGTTCATCGGACCGGTCTGGGTCGGTGCCGGCCGCAAGCTCCAGGACATCGACAGCATCGTCGGCCCGGCGATCCTCTGGGACGATCCCGACGCCCGGCCCAAGGCCGACGGCATCCAGTGGTTCGCCGCCGACCATGTCCACGACGGCGACGAAGTCATCAAGGTGCCCCGACGCCTCAACCCGATCCAGAAAGCCAACAAACGCACGTTCGATATCGTCGTCGCGTTGATCGGCCTGACGCTGACCCTGCCGCTGTACCCGCTGATCATGGCGCTGATCTGGATCGAGGACGGCAGGCCGTTCTTCTTCGCCCACCGACGCGAGACACGCGGCGGACGCGAGTTCCCCTGCCTCAAGTTCCGCACCATGCGCAACAACGCCGAGCAACTCAAGCAGGAACTCGCGCAGCAGAACAAGTGCGACGGCCCGCAGTTCTTTATCGAGGACGACCCACGCATCACACGCTTCGGCAAGCTCATGCGCAAACTCAACATCGACGAGCTGCCCCAGTTCTTCAACGTCCTGCTCGGGCACATGTCCGTCGTCGGGCCGCGCCCGAGCCCGCACAGCGAGAACCAGTACTGCCCGCCGTGGCGCGAAGCACGGCTGAGCGTCCGCCCGGGGATCACCGGGCTCTGGCAGGTCATGCGCAGCCGCGAGGCGGGCCTGGACTTCCAGGAATGGATCCGCTACGACATCGAGTATGTCGAGAACATGAGCCGGGGCCTGGACCTGTGGATCATCTACCGCACGTTCGCCCACATCCTCGGAGTTAAAAGCGCCGGCAAGCCCCCGCACCACGACGGCAAGTAGGCCGGGCTGGAGCATCTTGCGTAATTATTTACCGTCATTCCCGCGCAGGCGGGAATCCAGTTTGGCTTTAGCGTGGACCCCCGCCTGCGCGGGGGTGACGGAGAATGGCACGGTAAATAATGTTGCAAGATGCTCTAGGCCTCGCTTTCACATCCGTGATCGCTTTGAATTCAGTTCGTTTTCTGGATCACAATCCGCGGGGCCGCTACACTCATACTGTTCGCTTTTACTCGTACTCGCAAAGACTCTGGAGAAGACCATGCGTTACCGCTCGATCCTCACCGCCCCGCTCGCGCTGGGCCTTGTGTTCATCCTGCCCCTGACGGCGACCGCCGACGAAGGGCCTGTCATTGACGAGAAGTCGGAAGCCGCCCTGAAGGCGATGTCCGCGCACTTAGTGGGCATGGAAGCTTTCTCGACGGATTTGAAGGTGAATATAAACAATAACATCGGAGGCCAGCAGAAGGTCCTGAACATGCGCGCGGAATACGCGGTCGAGCGACCCAGCGACTACCGCATGGCGCTCTATCAGGACGGCAGCCCGCGTGGCGAGGTGGTGCAGGTGGACGGCATGCTGATCCAGTACGTCCCACAGTACGAGCAGTACACGGAAACCAAGACAGATGCCGAGGGTTTAGATAACCCGATGGTGTTTCGCATGTTGCTGGGTGGCGCGTTGGTCACGGACGATCCTTACGCGGAATTGACCAAGAGGATGAAGTCGGCCACCTATGTGGGTGAAGAAACCCTGGGCGATACGACCGTGGACCACATCACCATCGTGAAAGATAACGGCAAGACGGACCTGTGGTTAACCACGGGCGAGAACCCCCTGCTGATCAAGACTGTGGTGGACAGCTCGGAGGCGCTCGCCGCGTCGGGCCGGTCTGACACGATGGTCACCACGACGGAATACACCGAGTGGGCCACCAACGATGAGGTCGCGGAAGACGCGATCGCGTTCAACCCGCCCGAGGGTGCAGTAAAGGTCAAGCAGATCGGGGCGGATAACCTAAGAGACGCCATGCTGGGTCACATCGCACCCACGGTCGAACTGAACGACCTGACCGGTGCGACCATCAACACCGATGACCTGCGGGGCAAGATCATCGTGCTGGACTTCTGGGCGACATGGTGCGGGCCCTGTGTGGCTGGCCTGCCCAAGCTGTCCAAGGTTGCTCACGACCTGGCTGACGAAGGCGTGATCTTCTATGCCGTCAATCAGGGCGAAGACGTCGACACCGTCAGCGACTTCCTGGCCAAGGAAGAGTTGCAGTTGGAAGTCCTGTTGGATCAGAAGCGCGTCGCTGCCAAGGACTACAAGGTCGGTGGCATCCCGCAGACCGTCATCATCGGTCGCGATGGCTCGTTGCAGGCGGTCCACGTGGGTTACAGCCCGGGCAAGGAAAACACGCTCAAGGAAGAGTTGGAAACCCTCGTGTCGGGCAAGAACCTGGTCGAGCCCAAGGCGTCCAACTAATTGAAACAGTCTCAGTCGATCAACGGCGGGCCCAAGGCCCGCCGTTATTTTATGGATAAGAAAAGGGGGATAAGAAAAGGGGACATACTACTTTAATGCGTCAAGAAAAATAGAATGCCCCCCTTTCCCTTTCATTTTGTCAAAGAGCTATCGCTGCTAACTTTACTCGGAACTAGGTTTTCGAACAGGACGGTCAAAATGAAATGATTGCTGACAATGAACACCAGTTCGACGGCAGTGCCAACACAGCCAGATCAATTGCTGAAATCTACAGTGTTTACAACATGGCCTTGGCGATCAAATTCGACAACAAAATAATGTGAATCAAAGTCCTGCGGACGTATCGGAAGATTGTAATACCACAATACATCTGTGCCTATTGTTGCTCCATGCACTTCATTTGCAGGTAGAATCCTATCTGGAAGCCCCAGGATTCTCTCAACATCATTTACTGACAATCCCTTTACTATGGAAGTGTATGGGGTTCCAATCGATGCCGTAGTAGGTGCGCGGCTATATGTATATATAGCCACCACCAGAATACTGATAATTAATGTTAATGAGGCGATGATAATAGTATTGCGTAACATTATCTGGCTTACCTCTTGAAACATCGTCGTGTATGAACATTAGATATGGGGACATTCTACTTTAATGCGTCAAGATAAAGTAGAATGTCCACTTTCCCCCCTTTTCCCTTTCTTTTCCCTTTCGGTGCCGACCGCCCGGCTCCGCCGGCGGGATCATCCGCTCGATCAAGGCCCACTGTTCATCCGTCAGGTCCGATGGGTAAGACGTCCGTGTCAGAACCCATTCACCGGCTCAATCGGGGCTTCTCACACAGTTTCTAAGAAGACTGGATTCCCGCCCGCGCGGGGATGACGGGAAGTAATCACACAATGTGCTCTAGCAGACACATCCCAATACCAACAAAAAAAGACGCCGCGATGTACGGCGTCTTTCAAGTATACGGTGACGGCTTCGTGTCGGCTTAACCGCGGTCGTCCATGGATGCGTACGAGCGGAGAGCCGAGCCCGTGTAGACCTGGCGGGGCCGGGCGATCCGGCCGTTGGGCATTTCGTGCTGTTCCTTCCAGTGCGCGATCCAGCCGGGCATCCGGCCGATGGCGAACATGACGGTGAACATATCCACCGGGATCCCGATCGCACGCAGGACGATGCCGGAGTAGAAGTCGACGTTCGGGTAGAGGTTACGTTCAAGGAAGTAGTCATCGCTGCGGGCGACTTCTTCCAACTCCTTGGCGATGTCCAGCAGCGGGTCGCTGATACCCAGCTTGGTGAGCAGGTCGTCGCAGGCGCCCTTGAGGATCGTCGCCCGCGGGTCGGAGGACTTGTAGACCCGGTGGCCGAAGCCCATCAGGCGGAACTCCTTGTTCTTGACCTGCTCGACGATGTCCTTCACGCTGGTGTTGGTGCGGTGGATGGTTTCGAGCATCTCGATGCAGCGCTGGTTCGCCCCGCCGTGCAGCGGCCCCCACAGGGCACAGATCGCCGCGGCCATGGAAGCGAAGAGGTTCGCCTGGCTGGAACCGACCACGCGTGCCGTGGAGGTCGAGCAGTTCTGCTCGTGGTCGGCGTGAAGGATCAGGAACAGGCTCAGCGCCCGGGTGACAACCGGATCGGCGTCGTAGCGGTCATTGGGCTTGCTGAACATGCAGTGCAGGAAGTTCTGGCAGTAGCTCAGCTTGGGATCGGGATAGCGCTGCGGGTGGCCGACCGACTTCTTGTAGGTGAACGCCGCGATGGTGCTGACCTTCGACATCAGCTTGGCGACCAGCGACAGGAACGTGTCGTCGATCTCGCGTATCTCGAAGAACTCGGAGTGGTAGCAGCTGACCGCGTTGATCATCGAACTGAGTACCGCCATCGGGGGTGCCGTGGTCGGGAAGCCCTCGAAGTGGTGGCGCATGTCCTGGTGGATCAGGGCGTGCTTATTGATCTCGGACCTGAAACGCTCCAATTCATCGGCGGCCGGCAGTTCGCCGTAGATCAGGAGCCAGGCCACCTCAACGAAGCTGCTGTTCTGGGCGAGGTCCTCGATCGCGTAGCCGCGGTAACGCAGGATGCCCTTCTCGCCGTCGATGTAGGTGATCGACGACTTGCAGGCGCCGGTGTTGCCGAAGCCGTTGTCCAGGGTGATGTACCCGGTCTCGCCGCGGAGCTTGGAGATGTCCACGGCGTGCTCGTTCTCCGTGCCGACCACGACGGGCAGATCGATGCTCTTGTCGCCGAGATTAAGTTTTGCTGTCTGGCTATCAACCGCTTGAGATGTCATCTTATTTTTGTCCTCTTTATGTGATACTCGTTTTTTCTGTACTGCGATTGTAGGCTGAAAAACTCTGCCGAGCCAGACTTCGACTCACCTTGGCCTGTTATTTTCCGATTAAGCGTTGGCGGCGGCCCAGCCCGCCCCGAAGTCGGCGATGGACTTCTTGACTTCCTCACGCAGCTCGTCGCTGAGGGCGCCCGACTCGACGAGCTTGTCGCGGACCGGCTTGCCGGGGCCGGCGAAGTGCTCGACCAGCGCCGTGCTGAACGCCTCGACCTGATCCAGCCCAAGGTTGTCCAGCGCACCGGTCGAGCCGGCGAAGATCTGGATCACCTGATCGATCACGTCCATCGGGACGAACTGAGGCTGCTTCAGCAACTCCACCATGCGGGCACCGCGATCGAGTTGGTTCTGCGTGGCCTTGTCCAGGTCCGTACCCAGCTGCGCAAACGCTTCGAGTTCACGGTAGGCCGCGAGGTCCAGACGCAGCGAGCCGGCGATCTGCTTCATGGCTTTGATCTGGGCGTTACCACCGACGCGCGAGACGCTGATGCCCACGTTGATCGCGGGGCGGACGCCGGCGAAGAACAGCTCGGGCTCGAGGTAGATCTGGCCGTCGGTAATCGAGATCACGTTGGTCGGGATGTAAGCCGAGACGTCGCCTTCCTGCGTCTCGATGATCGGCAGCGCAGTCAGGGAGCCGCCGCCGTTGTCATCGGAGAGCTTGGTGGCGCGTTCGAGCAAACGGGAGTGCAGGTAGAACACGTCGCCGGGGTAGGCCTCACGGCCGGGCGGGCGCTTCAGCAGAAGCGAGAGCTGGCGGTACGACGCGGCCTGCTTGGAGAGGTCGTCGTAGATGCACAGCACGTGCTTGCCCTGCCACATGAAGTGTTCACCCATCGCACAGCCGGTGTACGGCGCGATGTACTGCATGGGGGCGGGCTCGGAAGCACTCGCGGCGACGACGATGGTGTAGTCCATCGCGCCGGCTTCACGTAGCGACTCGACGACGCTGGCGACGGTCGATTCCTTCTGGCCGACCGCGACGTAGATGCAGATCATCTCCTCGGGCGTGCCGACAAACTTCTTCTGGTTGATGATGGTGTCGATGGCGACGGCGGTCTTGCCGGTCTTACGGTCGCCGATGATCAGCTCACGCTGGCCTCGGCCGATGGGGATCATCGAGTCCACGGCCTTGATGCCGGTCTGCATCGGCTGGGTCACGGGCTGACGCTCGGCGATGCCGGGGGCGATGATGTCGACCTTACGCATCTGGTCGGACTGGATCGGGCCCTTGCCGTCGATCGGCTCGCCCAGGGCGTTGACCACGCGGCCGAGCAGGGCATCACCCGAGGGGACACTCAGCAGCTCGCCGGTCGAGCGGACGCTCATGCCTTCCTTGATGTCCAGGTAGTCGCCGAAGATGACGGCACCGACGATGTCCTGTTCGAGGTTCATGACCTGGCCGCGGACGGTCTGCCCGTCGCCGACCTGGAACTCGAGCATCTCGCCGGCCATGGCTTCACTCAAGCCGTAGATGCGGGCGATCCCGTCACCGACCTCGACCACGGTCCCGATCTGAGAGACCTCCAACTCGGCCGAGTAACGCTCGACTTCTTGCTTGATGACCGCGGTGATTTCATCGGTTTTGATCTTCATCGCTGACTCCGGTGCGGCGCTTCTCGCCGGCTCTGTTTAATAAAATCCGTATTGGTTTCGTTGAAGTAAACGGGCCGAGGCCCGTGTGATTCATCCAGTAGGTACTCAGTCTTCCAGCTGCCCGCCGACGCGTGCCTGCTCTCGGCCGGCTTCGACGAGTTTGCGTTTCATTGTTTTCAGTTGCGTCGCGACGCTGCCGTCGATCAGGCGGTCGCCGACACGCACCTTCAGGCCGCCGATCAGTTCCGGATCGACGTGCTGGTGCAGGTGGACCTTCTTGCTGACCGCCTGGCCGATCGAGTCGGCGACGCCCCGGCCGTCGTCGTCACTCATCGCCTCTGCGACGAACACGTCCACGTCGATCTCGCCACGCGCCGCAGCCGCCAGCTGGCGGTAGGCCACGAGGATCCCGGGCAGCGCTTCGAGACGGTCCTTGCGGTTGATCACCTGCAGGAACCGGTACAGCACGTCGCTGACCTTATCCTTGAACAGCTTCTCGACCAGGTCGCTGCGCTGGGCCGAGTTGAGGGTTCGGCTGGACAGCAGCTTGCCGAGCTGCGGCTCACGCTCGATCAGCGCCAGCAGCTCGCCGGCCTCTTCGGCCAAGGCGTCGGCCTGGTCACCGGCCAACTCGAGCAGCGCCTGGGCGTATACCCGGCCGACCCGGTCCGTACGTTGTTCGGCGTCTTGGGACACCCGATTACCTCCATCAAAGGCGGGCACTTCACCCGCGTCGGCTCCGAGAGCCAATCCAAACTTCTGTAACAGCTTGCTGAATCGATTGGCCATCGGTTCTCGTTAGTTCTGTTCTGCGCCCCGGAGTTTGTCGATCGATTCGCGGATCAACGTCGCCTGATCCCCGGCATTGATTTCACGACGCAGGATCTGCCCGGCGACCTGCGTCGCCAGCGCGCCGGCCTGCTCGTAAATCTCAGACACCGCACGCTCCTTCGCGCCGGCGATGTCGGCGGTCGCACGCTCTTTCATCTGTGTGATCTCTGCCTGCGCCTGCTCCTTGAGCTGGTTGGCGACCTGCTGGGCCGACGACCGGCTCTCTTCGACGATCTGCTGCGCCTGCTTCTGCGCCTCGGCGAGCTGCTGCTTGTACTCGGCCAGCGTCGCGGTCGCTTCCTTGGCGGACTCCTCGGCCGACTTCAGATCGCCGCGGACCTTGTCTTCGCGGGCCTGCAGCGAGGCGAGGATCTTCGGCCAGACAAAGATGCTCAGCAAGGCGAAGAACAACACGAAGACGATGACCGTGAACAGGGCTTCCTGCCATTTGAGGGTCATCAGGTCGCGTGGGGCTTCGCCGGCGACGGGATCAGCGGCCAGCGCGATGCCGGCGCTGAGCAAGGGCGTGGCGGCAACGATCAGGGTCGGCAGTAAACGGGTCAGACGCATCAGGGTGAGTCCCATGTTTCGTGAGTATCCATTTCAAGGCCCGAGACGCCCGGGCCGGTTAAGTAAGTCACACCCGGGCGTTTGGGCCGGGGCGTGAGAAGGTCGTTCATGCTTAGCCGGCGGCGGCGGTGGCGGCGTCGATCAGCGGCTTGGCCAGGCCGTTGGCGATGATGATCGCGAAGAAGGTGAAACCTTCGATCAGCGCGGCCGAGATGATCATCTGGACGAAGATCTGGCCGGCGGCTTCGGGCTGACGGGCGACGGACTGGACGGCGTTGCCGCCGATGTTGCCGATACCACGGCCGGCACCGGCGCACAGCAGGCCCAGGCCAACGCCTGCGCCGAGGATGCCCAGGCCAATGCCGACGGCGGTGAGGCCGTCCATCGCTGCAAGGGTGAGTAGATCGAACATGTTTGAATCTCCAATACGAGGTATGAATCTGTTGCCGACGATTAAAATGCTCGGGCGTCGGCGTCCCCGAGCGTGTTCCGTTTAGTGACCTGTGACGGTCAGCAGTTCATCCACCGAGTCTCCGGGGTTGGCACCCTCGTCCAGCCCGCCGTGATGCTCGTCGTGGTCGTCGTGGCTGACGGCGCCCAGCGAGATAAAGATCACGGTCAGGAAGGTGAAGATGTACGCCTGGAGGAAGGCGACGAATAGTTCGAGGCAACTGAAAGCGGTCGCGCCCAAGATGCTGGCGCCCTTGCCGACCAGCGGCGCGGTCAGGGCCAGGATGATCAGCGAACCGAGCACCAGGTGGCCGGCGACCATGTTCGCGAACAGTCGCACGCACAGCGCGAAGCTCTTGATGAACAGGCCGGCGATCTCGAGGATAAAGACCAGCAGCCCCACGGGCAGCATGACCGGCAGCAGCGGCAGCGGCTTGAATGGCACGGGCCACATGTGCTTGATGAAGCCGAAGCCATTCTCACGCAATCCGATGAAGACCATCATGATCAGCGAGATCACGGCGAGCCCGCCGGTAAAGTTGATGTTGCCGGTCATCGCCCCGCCGAGGTGCGACAGGCTGTCCAGCCCGATCACCTTGAAGAACGGGCCGATCGGCAGCATGCCCAGCAGGTTGCCGAAGAGCACAAAGAAAAAGACCGACCAGATGTACTTGATGTACCGGTCGGTCATGTCGCCAAGCAGCGGGCGTGTCATCTCCTCACGCAGGAAGACACACAGCGTTTCAAAGAGCTGGGCGATCCGGCCCTTGGTTACGTAATCCTCGGCCGACTGGGCCTTGATGGGCACCTTCGCGGCGACCAGCATCAGCAAAAGCCCCCCACCGACCAGGACGACCAGCGCCATGAGGTGGTGGTTGGTGAACCATTCCAGGCCGAACAAGGCGTGTGGCAGGACGTGGCTCATCGCGTCGGGGCCGGCGCTAGCATCAGAAGCGGCAAGGATCAGACTCGTCATCATCTAGTTAGTCTCCGGCATCGCACGCACGGGGGTCGTCGCCGCCAGCACGTGTGTCGAAATCAGTTTTACTTCCACCGCCAATACCAGCATGTACCAACCAGCGATCCACATGATCGCGGCCTGTGCATTTTCGGATCCGTTGCCGTATTGCAGCCAGGCCACGGCGGACAGGCCGACGATACCGCGGACGAGGATGCTGACCATGAATCCGTACGCGCTGCCGTAGGCGCTCTTGCGCGACATAAGCCAGACGGGCACGAATCCCGAGAGCCCGATGAGCAGGCTCACGCCGGCGCCGATCAGGTTGGGTTGGATTTGATTCTCAAAATGGAAGACCCCGTTCAGCAGCCCGAACATCAGAAGCGCCGCTGCGCCCACGACCACGGCCAGCGTCAGCGACGCCTTAACGATCGGGAAAACTAGCGGGTTATCTGCGGTCTCGGTCATGGTGTGTTGAGTCGCCTAGGGTAAGTTGGTTCCAGCGGTTGGGCAACCACGGCAAGCCTTCTATACTGGGCCGATCCTGCTACTAACAGCGGCCGGGCCCCGGGTCGTCGGTGGTGTCTGATGGCTGGCTGGGGCCATTTCTGGGCTTGGCAAACAGCATGTCCTTGGCCAGGTTGTAGGTCCCGCCCAGCATCCCAAGCATCGCCCCGGAGAACGCCAGCCAGGGCCCGGTGCCCCACCGCTCATCACCGAGATAACCCAGGAAGGTCATCCCGCCGATGATCAGGCCCAACTCGATCCCCCGCCCGATCATCCGCCAGGCTTGTGGGCTGTAGCCCATGGGGTGAGTTCGCTTGCGTTTTGCCATCGCCGGCCTCCTTGGCCGATCGACCGGACATGTGCCATAACTGACATTTAATCAGCTATTTACACCTGATTCGCCGGGAAACGAGCCCGGTTCACCACCGCCCGGTGGGGCAGATAGCCTAGAGGTGCGTTCGACGGGTGTCAAACCTTGTTAAATCCTGCAAATAACCCCGCTGATCCACATAGGATTCGGACGAAACATTAATTACATAATATCTCGCAATCGCCCATTTTCTTGATATCCTTAAAGATGTCGTTTAATGAGTTCTTCCCGCGACGAGGGCACCGAGTCATGACATATCGCAGCGCAGCCTACCGCTTGGTTGGCATGGGTTTATTCAGTGCGGTCACACTCGCCGCCGCGACATCACATACCCATGCCGTTTTCGCACTCGATGCCGACTTCGACCACGGCTCGCTCGAGTCCTATTCGCTCTCCAGCGGCAGCACCGTCAACCTCGTCGGCCGCGACAACTACTACCCCGGTGAGTGGAAGTGGGTCTACTTCAAGGCCTCCGGTGTCAATGGTTTTACCCCCACCTTCCGCATCGACGATAACTTTTCCGTCGGATCCGTCGCCAACGACAACTGGCGCTACAGCTACGACAACGAAAACTGGACCCCCTTCGACAACCACGGCGTCTCCGGCGGGCTCTTCCAGGTATCCAACAATTCAGCCTTCACACAAGACGAGGTCTGGGTCGCCTACTCGCTGCCCTACTCCTACGGCCGCGCCGCAGACAAGGTCAACGAATGGAAGCTGCACCCGCACGTCGGCCCCACCATCAGCTCCAACGCCGACCTGGTCATCGGGCAATCCCCCGGCGGCATCGACGACCTGGGACGAACCGTCACCCCCAAGGACATGTGGGGCTTTAAGGTCACCGACCCCTCCGTCCCCGCTGCCGGCAAGACCAAGATCGTGATGGTCAGCGGCATGCACGCACAAGAGACCCTCGGCAACCACGCACTCGATGGCACGATCGATTGGCTGCTAGGTAACGATTCGCGCGCCGCTGAGCTGCGCAAAACCGCTGAGTTCTACGTCTACCCCATGCTCAACCCCGACGGCCGATACGCCGGCTACAACCGCGGGACCGTCCAGAACCCCAACCAGGACCCCAACCGCTTCTGGTCACCCACCGGCAGCAACAACTGGCAGAGCAAACCCGACATCAAACTCGCAGGCGAAGCCATGATGGCCGACCTCGAAGTCGCCTCCGGCGGCGAGGCCGACTACTTCATCGACTACCACTCCACCGTCTCCAGCAGTTCCGACCCAGACGACTTCATGTTCCTGCACCCCGAGAAAGGCCACACCGACGACCCGTTCTGGACGCACCTGCTCGACGAGACCGACACCATGTACTGGGTCCAGTCCACCAGCACCGGCAACACCAGCGCCAACTTCGGCGAGATCGAACTCGGCGCCGACTTCGACGCCACCTATGAAACCGCCTTCCACCCCTCTCGCGGGACCGACTATTACCACGAGCAGGGCAAGGACATCGGTGTCGCGTTCTTCATGACGCTGGCACGCAAGTTCTACGACATCAACGCCGATGGCTTCGTCGGGCTGGAGGACCTGGATGTGCTGCTGGCTAACTGGAATCAGTCCGTCCCGATCGGCGACCATTCACAGGGCGATCTCGCCGGCACCGGCGACGGGTTCGTGGGCCTAAGCGACTTGGACGTGATACTCAACAACTGGAACACCGGCACGCCACCCGCGCCTGCCGCCATCCCCGAGCCGACCTCCTCGCTGTGCCTGCTGACAGGCCTTGCCGCCCTGCTGCGCCGCCGGCAAGCGTGACGCGAAACGAGCCAAACGAACCGGCTGATTAACGTATATCATGGCCCGAGCATGATGAATCTCCGTTACCAGATCCTTCTCCTCGCGGTGGTGCTGATCGCCATTTTGGTTATCACTTCCGTGTTCACCGTCTGGCGGCCGGGCGGGTCGGGCGCCGGCAGTTCACCGATGAGCTACCCCCCCGCCTCATACATCGGGCGCGATTCGTGCATCGATTGCCACGAGCAGGAGCACAACCTCTGGCTCGGATCGCACCACGACCTGGCCATGCAGGAAGTCAGCGAAGATACCGTCCTGGGCGACTTCAACGACACCTCCTTCACCCACTTCGGCATCACGTCTCGCTTCTACAAGAAAGACGGCAAGTTCTTTGTCAATACCGACGGGCCCGACGGCGAGATGCACGACTACGAGATCGCGTACGTCTTCGGTGTCACGCCGCTGCAGCAATACATGATCGAGTTCCCAGGCGGCCGATACCAGGTGCTCGGCATCTGCTGGGACGCTCGACCCGAAGAAGACGGCGGGCAACGCTGGTACCACCTCTACGATGACGAGGCCATCCCGTACAACGACGAGCTGCACTGGACGGGCCCGAACCAGAACTGGAACTACATGTGTGCCGAGTGCCATTCGACCGACCTGAAGAAGAACTACGACCTCGCCACCGACACCTTCAAGACCAGTTGGGAAGAGATCAACGTTTCCTGCGAATCCTGTCACGGCCCCAGCTCCAACCACGTGGCATGGGCCAAGGAGTACGAACGGGGCATCGACCGCGGCGACCCGACCAAGGGCATGAGCTTCCAGATTCTCGACGACGGCGGGACGTGGCAGTTCGCTGAGGGCGAGGTCACCGCCCAGCGCACCAAGCCACGCGACGACCAGACCATGCTCGAAATGTGTGCCCGTTGCCATTCACGCCGCACCTCGATCACCAATGACTATGAGCACGGCGGGCACCTGCTGAACACCCACCTGCTGACGCTGCTTGAAGAAGACCTGTACTTCGCCGACGGACAGATCCAGGACGAGGTCTACGTCTACGGCTCGTTCCTGCAGTCCAAGATGCATCAGAAAGGCGTGACATGCACCGACTGCCACGACCCGCACTCCATGCAGATTATCATCCCGGGTAATAACCTCTGCTCACAGTGCCACCTGCCCAGCCACTACGACACGCCGAAGCACCACTTCCACGAGCAGGGCACGGAGGGTGCGTCCTGCGTCGCCTGCCACATGCCGACCCGCACCTACATGGGCGTGGACGATCGGCGCGATCACAGCCTCCGCGTGCCCCGGCCGGACCTGTCGATCAAGACCGGTTCGCCCAATGCCTGTAACGAGTGCCACGACGACCAGACCTATCAATGGGCCAAGGACGCGATGGACGAGTGGTACGGCCCGGAGCTCAGCGACCAGCCGCACTACGCCGACGCGATCCACGCCGGCCGGACACGCGCCGCCGACGCCAACGAACAACTCATCACGCTTGCGAAGAACGAAGAGCAGCCCGGCATCGTGCGCGCGACCGCGCTGGCGATGCTCATGGATTACCCGACGCCGTTGAGCTACCGCACACTGCAGGCCATGGCCAAGGATGACGACCCGACGATCCGCTTCGCGGTGGTCACGGCCCTGGAATCCGTCGAGCCGGCGCTGCGTACGCCGGTGGCGTTCGACCTGCTGAGCGACCCGGTCCTGACCGTGCGCCTCGAAGCCGGGCGCATACTTGCGCCGGTCGATCGTGATGCGATGGACGAGGTCAAACGCCAGGCCGTCACCCAGGGCATCGAGACCTACATCAAGGCGCAACACGCCAACGACGACCGTGCCGAGTCGCACCTGAACATCGCCCTGGTCCTGATGCAGCAAGGCGACGCCGACGCCGCTGAACAAGCGTACCGCACCGCCTTAGAAGTTAATCCCCGGTTCACACAGGCCTACGTCAACCTGGCCGACCTGTATCGCGCTACCGAGCGCGATGACCAGGCCATGGCCTTGCTACATGAAGCGATCGACAACGAGATCAATCATGGCGTGATCCATTACGCGCTGGGCCTGGCGCTGGTCAGGCAGCAGGACATCCCCGGGGCAATGAAGGCATTCGAGCAGGCCGTCGAGCTCACCCCCGAAGACCCGCAGTTCGCGTACACATACGGGATCGCGCTGAACTCGACGGGCCAGCCCGAACGCGGGTTGTCCGTGCTTGCTGAGAATCACCAGCGTCACCCCGACGACCTGAACACCTTGTACGCCCTGATGACCATCAGCCGGGACCATCAGCGATTAGATGACGCCCTGAAGTACGCCCAGACCCTGCTGGCCATGAACCCGCCGAACGCCGACGCCGTCCGGGCGTTCATCCAGCAACTACGGGCCAGCCAGAATCCGCCGCAGCCCTAGGGCGTAATATGGTACAACTGCCGGTTAGTTCAAGAAGTTAGACATTCGTCATAATCCGGTTAATGTGTCAATCTATCAGGCAGGAGGAAAAGGGATCGCACAGCCAGTAAATTCGGCGGTGATCACGTTATACCGATGAGCTTCTGCCGATTCTTCGTGCATTCACGGGACGTCGGCTTTACTTCCATAGCCCGTTTGATATTTGTCATAGACTCATGGAGGCCCAGGGATGATGTCATGGTTAAGTAACGGCCGCGCAGCCTTGTGTTTGATCACGGCCATGATGCTGTTGTCGGCCTGTGCATCGACCTCAGCACGTACGTCGGAAAAGCCGCCGAATATCATCTTCGTGATGGCGGACGACCTGGGCTGGGGCGACGTCGGGTTCAACGGCCAGCAACACATCCTCACGCCGAACCTCGACGCGATGGCCGAGGAAGGGATCGTCCTGACCAGTCATTACTCGGGCTCGACGGTCTGCATGCCGTCTCGCTGTTCGCTGCTGACCGGCAAGCACATGGGTAGCGCCACCGTCAGGGGCAACCCGAGGTGGACCTTCATTGGCAAACCGGTCAACCTCGGCCCCGACGACGTCACCGTCGCCGAGGAACTGAAGCGAGCCGGCTACGCGACCGCGATCCTCGGCAAGTGGGGCCTGGCAGAAGGCGGCGACGACGCAGGCCTCCCCACACGCCAGGGCTTCGACTACTTCTTCGGCTACCGCGATCACGGCGCAGCGCACCACTACTACCCCACCACGTTCTGGCGCAATGAAACCGAGTTTGAACTAACCGGGAACCAAACCAAGAAGAAGATCGGGCAGTACAGCCACGACCTGGTGACCGACGAGGCTTTGAAGTGGGTGCAAGAAAACAAGGACGGCCCGTTCTTCCTTTACCTGGCGTATACCATCCCCCATCTGGAGATCACCGTCCCGGAAGATTCCAAAGAACAGTACAAGGACCTGGGCTGGCCCAAGCGGAAGATGGACACCAAGGGCCACTACCACAACGACGCCGAGGGGAACACGGCCTACGCCGGGATGGTCTCCCGTATGGACCGCGATCTGGGCCGGCTGCGCGAGTTGATCGATGAACTGGGGCTCGCCGAGGACACGGTGATCATCTTCACCAGCGACAACGGACCGCAATTCGAGAAGAGCGACAAGTTCTTCAACTCCAACGGCCCCTACCGAGGCGGTAAGCGCGACCTCTACGAGGGCGGCATCCGCGTCCCGACCGTCGCCGTCTGGCCCGGCACGATTAAAGCGGGGACCAGCTCCGATCACCCCAGCGCCTTCTGGGACTTCCTGCCCACCGCCTGCGAGCTTGCCGGCGTCGAACCCACAGCCACCGACATCAACGGCATCTCCTACCTCCCCACCCTGCTCGGGGAACACGACAAGCAAGCCAAGCACGAAGCGCTCTACTGGGAGTTCAACGAGACGCAGGGTCCGCTGCAGGCCATCCGCGTCGGCGACTGGAAGGCTGTGAACTTTGTGGTCAAGGACCGGTTTGAGCTCTACAACCTTGCCGATGACCCCGCCGAAACCAACAACCTAGCTGAGCAACACCCCGAGATCGCGGAACAGCTCCGTCAGGCTCTGATAGATGCGCGTCAAGACGACCCCGCTTTCAAGCTGGAACTCCACCCGAGGCGGAAGAAGAAGTAGCTAACGAGAGGACATGCTTGTGAATCGCTATCGAGAATTAATCGTTTTGGTGTGCCTGCCCTGTATGCTGGTGCTGCTGTCGCTTGGTTGCCAATCGGTTGCCGCCGACCAGCAGACGCCGCAGCGGCCGAACATCGTCTGGATCATGGCTGAAGACATCGGCCCCGACCTGGCGTGCTATGGCACGGCCGGGCTGCAGACGCCCGTGCTCGACGAGCTTGCCGAGCAGGGCCTGAAACTCAACCGGCTCTACTGCACCTCGCCCATCTGCTCGCCCAACCGCTCGGCCATGATGACCGGGATGTACCAGACCACCATCGGTGCGCATCACCACCGAAGCCACCGCGGCGACGGCTACACGCTGCCCGATCCCGTTCGGCCCTTCACCCACCTGCTACAGGAGGCCGGCTACTTCTGCACGACCGGCAACGGCTACGGCAACAAAACCGACCTCAACTACCGCACACGCATCGACGGCCAGCCCCCGCTATTCAACGCCAAGGACTGGTCGCAGCGCGAGGAAGGCCAGCCCTTCTTCGCACAGATCACACTGCACATCACACACCGAGGCGGCTGGTGGAAGAAGACGCGTAGAGAATCGGACGATCCCGTTGACCCGGCTCAAGTCGAGCTGCCGCCCTACCTGCCGGACCACCCCGACATACGCATGGATTGGGCGTTGTACCTCGACCAGATGGAGAAAGCCGACATGCAGGTCGGGAAAATCCTCGACCGGCTCGAGAGCGAAGGGATCGCGGACAACACCGTCGTCATCTTCATCGGCGACAACGGCCGATGCGTCTTCCGCGGCAAGGGCTTCCTCTATGAAGACGGCATCCGCGTACCCGGGATCATCCGCTGGCCCGACAAGATCAAGCCCGGCAAGGTAAGTGACGAGCTTGTCAGCACGATCGACATTACCGCACAGATCCTTGCCGCCGCCGGCGTCGATGTGCCTGACTGGATGCAGGGCCGGGCGTTCCTCGAGGACGGCGTCCCGGAACGCGAAGCCTGCTTCGCAGCGCGCGACCGCTGGGACGAGGTCTACGACAAGTGCCGCACCGTCGTGGAGTCGAGATACAAATACATCCGTAACGACATGCCGCAGGTCCCGGTATTCACGTATCAGGATTACCTCGAGCGCGTGCGCCCGATCCGTCCCGTGATGTGGTCGCTGTTTGAAGCCGGCAAAATGAACCCGCAGCAGGCACAGTTCATGGCCGCCCAGAGACCCGAGGAGGAGCTGTACGACCTGTCGAAGGACCCTTGGGAGTTGAACAACCTGGCCGGCGATCCTGAGCACGCAGAAACGCTCAAGCGATTGCGTACAGTCTTAACTGAGTGGGAAGAGACAACCGACGACAAGGGGCGCTACCCCGAACCGCCCGAAGCGGTCGGTGAAAAGGTCTTGAAGAAGATCGCCCATCGTGAATCGCTGCTGGAGCAAGGTCTCAATCAGTAAGCAGCAAAGTTGAAATGGCCCGTCTATTGAATGATGCTTAACGGCGTGGTGTCTCGCCACCGTCCGCGCGTGAAGTCAGGGAACTTCGCGGGGCTGCCGCCGTGGGCAACCGACCAGGCGCTCAGCGGCCGGACCGCCGACCAGCTTGCGCCTTCGTACACATTCTGATCCATCGGTTCGCCGTTGCGCAGGCACTCGATGATCCGGCTGTTCATGATGAAGTCCATCCCGCCGTGCCCGCCGATCCTTCGGGCCTGCTCACCCATGCGACGCCATAGCGGGTGTTCGTATTCATCGTAGACCTCCTTCATGGTGCTCCCGGTGGTCCACTGGTGGTAGTTGCCGCGACCCTCGATCGCAAGTCGCGTCGGGAAGCCGGCAAACACGCCGTTGGTCCCCTGGATCAGGTTGTGCCGGGTGTAGGGCCGGGGCGTCGTCGTGTCCCACTGGACCATGATCGTTCGGCCGAGGCGCGTCTTGATAATACTCGTGCTCATATCGCCGCAGACGTAGTTCAACTGGCGACGCGGATGGCGTTCCGGGAAGTTTTCATCCGCGAACTTCTTGCGCCCAAGTGCCGGGCTGCTGTATGAAACGATCGTGTCAAACCGGTCGTCGGTCCTGTCAACGTTCATGTACTGCGCGACCGGGCCCAGGCCGTGGGTCGGGTAAAGGTTGCTGTTCTCATTGGCGTGGTACGCGGTGCGCCAGGAGCCGGTGCCGTGCTCCATGTCTTTCATCTGGTAGCGCAGGTCGTGGATGTACGACGCCTCGCCGTGCAGTAGTTCGCCCAGCACGCCCCGCCGGCAGAGGTTCAGCGCCAGCAGCTCGTCGCGTCCGTAATTCACGTTCTCCATCATCATGCAGTGCCGGCCGGTCTTCTCGCAGGTATCAACCAGTTTCCACAGTTCATCGATCGTCAGCGCCATCGGCACCTCGATGAAGGCGTGCTTGCCGGCCATCATTGTCTCGACGCCCATCGACCCATGCCAGGCCCATGGGGTGGAGATCCACACCGCGTCGATGTCGTCACGCTCAAGCATGCGTCGGTAGTCGTGCTCGCCATGGGTGTAGAGATCGGGCGGGGTGTGGCCTGCCTCGGTGCACAGCCGTCGGCCTCGCTTGGCGGCTTTAACGTGGGGGTCGGCGATCGCCACGACTTCGGCATGCTTGATCTCGATCAGTTCACCGATGTGCTGCGAACCACGGTCACCCATGCCGATCATGCCGATGCGCACGGTGTCGATCGGCTTGGCGGTGAGACCCGCCGCACCGACGCCGGCAACGGCAGACGGAGGCTTGCTCGACCCGCTTCCCGCCGAACACCCCGCCGTACCGAGCATGAGCCCCGCCGACAACCCGCCCGCCAGCTTAAGGAACTCTCGCCTGGTTTCGCCTTCTGTCACTTGAGTCCGCCTTTCACATGAAGCACGTTAGATCTTGATAAACACCTTCCGCCGGTAGAGCCAGACGCATAAAAGCCATAGCAGAAGCCAGACCAGCAGCGCATTAATCAGCGCCGCGGCCGGGCGCGTAGGGCGAGTCCAGATCGGCACCAACCGACACCAGCATCGTCATCACCAGCCCGCGGTAGACGTCCAGCGAGAACAGCCGCCGGCCGGTACCTCCCGCCGCCAGGCTCGCACATGCCTGTGCATCAGTATCAGCCATGTCAGGCCCCCTCGGCGGCCGTGTCGGGCCTGGGGGCACCCTCGTCATCGCTGGGACCACCGAAGATCGAGTGCTTAAGCACCCACCTCAGCACGAACACCGCCACCACAGCGATCACCGCACACACCGCCGCGCCGATCCACCGAGAGAAGATCGCCGAGCCGATCCCAAGCAATAACGCGTAGATCATCGCGGTTGAAGCAAGCCAACCGATCGCGCAGCGGCCGAACTCACCGGACTCCTCCTCCACCGATTCCTGACGCCGCACCAGCCGCCAGCCCGGACCCGGCGGATTAATCTCGCGGCAGAAAGCCTTCGCCTGCTGTGACGGTTTCTGTGAGGATAGGAGCGTCACGGCAATCCAGATCAGAGTCGTACCGAACGTTGTCACGATCAACCGATAGGCGAAATAATCCACCGCCTGTCCGGACGCGTTCAGCACCGGGTCCCCGCCCGCATCTGTTGGATTAGCAAGGAAAAACGCACAAAGATTGCCGATCAGAACCGCCCCGATAATCGATGATACTTCCGACCAAGCTGTTACCCGCCACCAGTACCAGCGAAGGATCAGTACCGTCCCGACGCCACTGGTGATGACCGCAAGGTACTTGTACATATCAAGGATGTTGTCGATCTGTGTGGTCGAGGCAAGCGCCGCAATGATCAAGAAAACCATAGACAGCCGGGAGACCCACACCAGTTCCCGCGGCCGCGCGGTCTTCCTGATAAACGGCTGATACAGGTCATTGATCAAGTACGAAGCGCCCCAGTTCAGGTGTGTATCCAACGTACTCATAAAGGCCGCAAGCATCGCCGCAACCATGATGCCCTTAATACCGGGGCCCAACATCTCGTTGATCATCTGGGGAAACGCGTCTTCGGTACGATCTCCCGTCAGTTCCGGGAAGATCACCATCGACGCCAGCCCCACAACGATCCACGGCCAGGGCCGTAACACATAATGGCAGAAGTTGTACCAGAGGAACGCGAGCAACGAATCCTTCTCTGATTTGGTCGCCAGCATCCGCTGAACCAGGTAACCCGAGCCGGGGGCCTGCTGCCAAGAAGCAATAAATACGTAAGTCAGGAATGTGAATGCCACTAGATCCAACGGCGACAAGGAGGGAATGAAAGACAGCATGTTCGCGTCCGGATTGAACACGGGACTCGCTGCGATCTGATCCCCAAAAGAGCCATCTTGTGTGACCCGGCCAAAAGACACCACCGCGAGCCAGATGGTCCCCACCATGGCCAGAACGAATTGGACAAGGTCGGTATAAACCACACCGTACAAACCGGAGGCCATCGAATAGAACAACGCACAGAGGCCCAGTACAACTAACACGGCACCGGATTCGGTAAGCGTGAACAACGGCTCAGCACCCGGCGAGGTCACCCATTCGAAAACAGGGTCTTCCCCGAGCCCCATGACCGCCTGAATGATCTTGGTCGCGGCCACGGTGACATTCGCCATCACAATACAGTTAACCATCACGCCGTCGAACAATACCTTGAATACACGCAGCACTGATCGCTGTAGCGACGCGTCGTATCGGCAGCGGATGAACTCCACCTCCGTCAGCACCCTCGTCCGCCGCCACAGTTTTGCGAAGAAGAAGATCGTCGCCGTCTGTCCGATCGCCGCCGACCACCAGACCCAGTTGCCGTGGATGCCCTCGTTACGCGCCAGGCCGGCGACGAATACCGGCGTGTCCGTCGAGAACGTCGTGGCCACCAGCGACGTCCCCGCGATCCACCACGGCAACGACCGCCCCGCGACAAAGAAGTCCGCCGTATTGTGCGACGCTTTTCGGATAAAGATGATGCCAAGCACCAATGCGATCAGTACGTATCCGCCAACGATGCACCAGTCCAGAGTTGTCATACCACGCGTCCTGTATACCTACTCGAAGTGACTCCCGTCGGCGGGGCAAATGTGAAACAAAAAGCATAATCGCATCCGGACTCGCTGATTGGCTGGAGCTTGTGACAAACACCCCCCTTACCCACTAGCCATGAATCAGCCCACCAGAATAGCACCCATATTTGTATTGTCAAGTTAATCGCCCGAAATCAATAAGGCAACTTAAAATCTTGTTTTAAAGGCATTGACAGGTGGAGACCCGGCCTGATAGACTGTTTTACTTGTATTAACAAGATGGGCAAGGCAACACGCTTGCCCTTATCATGGGTTGCCCAGACAAGGAGCCGTTAGATGCCGTCCGCCAACCGCCTTTTCCTGCCGGCCTTGATCGTGCTTGGGTGTGTGATCGGTGCCGCGTTATGCCTGGGCATGCCCGCAGCCGACACGGTTGAAGTCACCTACGAGCCTGACGACCTGCGCGACATCGCTAACCCGGAGCGCGGCATCTACGTGCAGCTGACCAGCCAGGACGAGCAAGGCCCGCTCGATCTCGACACGGTCAGGGCCCTGCGCAATGACCACATGACCCTGATCCTGCGGATGTACTACCTCAAGACCTTCCGCGATCGTCCGATCAGCGACACGAAACTTAAGCACATCCGTGAAGACTTCAACGTCATCCGCGAGGCCGGCACCAAGTGTATCATCCGCTTCGCTTACACCGAAAAGATCGGCGACCCCGACGCACCAATCGATGTCGTGCTCGGCCACATGGACCAGCTCGCGCCCATCCTCCGAGACAACGCCGACGTCATCCTCACCGCACAAGCGGGATTCGTCGGCGCGTGGGGTGAATGGCACGCCTCGACGAACGACCTCACCGAACCCGAAAACGCCAGGCAGATCGTCAACAAATGGCTCGACATCCTACCCGCGTCGCGCTGTGTGCAACTGCGCACGCCCCGGCAAAAGTGGATGTTCCTGGATAGCAAGGCCCCCATCACCGCTGACCAGGCGTTCACAGATGCGCCCATCGCCCGGGTCGGGCATCACAACGACTGCTTCATCTCCAGCGAAACCGATGTGGGAACTTACGAAGACATCGAAGCCGAGAAACAATACCTCAACATCGAAACCGCTTACATCCCGATGGGAGGCGAGACCTGCGCCCTGACCAAGTTTGCCGAGCCGGACAACGCTCGATCAGAAATGGAAAGCCTGCACTTTACCTACCTCAACCTCGGCTGGCACCCCGATGTCATCAAGATGTGGCAGACCGAAGGCTTCTTCCAAGAAGTCAAGCGCAGGATGGGTTACCGGCTGTCGCTGGTCTCAATGAACGCCCCTGCTCGTGCCGAAGCCGGCAGCCGGATCAGCATCACACTGCATCTCACGAGCACCGGCTTCGCCGCGCCTGTAAACCCGCGCGACGTCGTGCTGATCCTGATACCCGCTGAGGGGGGCGAAGACATCGCTCTGAAAGTGCCGGCCGAGCCCCGTACCTGGCTCCCCGGTAAACCGATCACAGTCGAGGCCGACCTGCAACTCCCGGACAATACGCCAAGCGGGAAGTACCACCTGCACCTTGCTCTTCCCGATCCCGCCCCCAAGCTCGCCCAGCGCGTCGATTATGCGATCCAGCTGGCCAACCCCGGGTTGTGGGACGATCAGACGGGCCGACACGACCTGCGAGCGGAATTGATTATTGAGTGATAGAGCGCCATGAATCCATCTGTCGCGGGCGCCACACTAGAGCGTACTCAATCCAAACGTATCGCCTATGGGTGGCACATTTTGACCCGAAGGGCAAAATGTGAGTGCAACACACGCTTTGCCGCTTCACGGACAAAACGTGGCACCCGCTACAGTTGGATTGAGATTGCTCTATATTCCGAGGGGCAAAGTGTGCTCGCAACGACACACTTTGCTGCTGGCGGTCAATGCGTGGCAGCCAATACGCTACGATTGGATTGAAGATGATTTAGTGATTTGCGGCGTTATCGCGTGACGTGAAGCGGATCACTCGCGCTACCGGGCATGCGCACCTGCTGGAACGTCCCGGTCGCCGCCGATTCACGTGCCGCCAGACACATCGACGCACTGATCAATCCGTCTTCCAGCGTGGCCTTCGACGCGGCCTGGCCACGGATGACCTGCAGGAAGTTCTTGATCAGCACCTCGTCGCCGCCGTGATGCCCCTCGGCGACGGGCACGTGGATATCCTCGACCGCCTGGCCGTGGTGCTCGGTCACCCGGATCTTCTCGGTGTACCAATCGAAGTCGAGCGTGGCGTAGTACCCGGTGATCCTTGCCCCCCGCCGGGCCGCGCCACGCCGGGAGACGAAGTTCTGTGTGTAGCTCAGTTGCGTCGCGTCGTCGTACATCACCATCGCCGCGCCGGCGTCCTGGTTCTGGATCGAGCTGGAAAAAGCGCAGGCGTGATCTTCCTTGCCCATCCCGCCGTCGTCTCCGCGCTTAGCAATATTCGCGGGGCTCTCGGGGCACAGCTCGGTCTTCTGGCAGCCCGAGCACTTCAGGTCCGCCGGCTCGGTCCCGCCGAAGATCTTCCGTGTGCTGGTTGCCGAGATCACCATGGGCGTCGCGTCCAGCAGGTGGTTGATGTAATCAAAGTCATGCGTCGCCTTCTGCAGCCACAATCCCCCGGTGATGCTGTGGTCGCGGTACCACTGCCCGAAGTACACGCCGCCGTAGGGCACATCGTTGAAAGCCGTGACCTGATTGATCACACCCAGTCGGCCGGACTGTACGATCTCATTGACGCGCTGGCACAGAGGCGTCATCCGCAAGGGGAATGACACCACCACCTTCTCGTCACAACCCCGGAAAGCCTCTTCGAGCGCCGACAGCTGCTCGAATGTGATCGAGACCGGTTTTTCAAGAAATAAAGGCAGGCCAAGCTTCGCGAGTTTCACGGCGATCGGCGTGTGCAGATCACAGCGTGTACCCAGCATCAGTGCGTCGTAATCGTCGGCGTGCTCGATGACGTCGTCTACGGAATCCAGAAAACGCGTATCGTCGAACGACACCCCCTCCTCACGCAGGTTCGCCCGTGCACTGTCGCCGTCGGGGTCCACGACCGTCACCAGCCGGACATCCGGCGACATGCCTTGCGCCAGCTTGACCAGATGCGCTGCACGCAACCCCGAACCAATGACTGCTAAACGGATCATTTATCTATACCTCAAATAAACTTGGCCCGAATTAAAAGCTTGTGAAGAGGCGGTTAGCCACCCCTTCACAAGCCATGCTTCATTCTATATCTTTGCCCTTTTGTATGTACCAAGCACTAAGATTCCCAGCATCATAAGCGTTGAAGGCTCTGGTATTGCGCCTGAGACACTGGGAGGAACGCCCGCATTCCAGTTATCAAGAACAATATCCAAATCGTCCAGACTAACATATCCGTTTCCAGACGGATCGCCCTGAGATAGAACACCAGCATCAGCCGACGTGTTCCAACTATCTAGCACGATGCTCAAATCATCCAATCCAACAAATCCATCGTCGTCAAGATCGCCTTGAAGAGCCACATGCATCTCAATGGCACCAGTGAGATAACGGATACCAAACGACAAATCCTCAACCAATGGAAATTGCACTTCATTGAATTTTCCGGTGAGTGATCCGGTGTATTCAAGGATGTTAAACTTATCACCTACACTAGGTACGAAGCTGTCTACTAAATCCATATCCAGCGAGCCGCCTATTTCCGCCGATCCTGTCACAGCCAATTGCGGATTGTTTGGATTGAAGGCTCCAGACCCCAAAACAAGCCTTAGATCTATTTCCGAGATGTCAATATCCTCAGAAAAGGCTAATTCACCTGCACCCGTTTTAGTTAACTCAATGTCGGGTGTGAATGTTGCCGTTCCATCGAGTATGAGTGTATCGGTCGTGTTCTCCACGGATACAGTGGTATTATCTATAAAGATGACTGGCGAATTAATAACGTGAATGCCGCCAGATGCACTTATTTCTACACCTGTTTCTTTACCAAATGTAATTGCACCCCCACCCGATCTCGAAACAGTATGAGACGTTGGGCTATCAATGAGTAAGCGAGATATAACACCAGGCACGGTCGTGACCCCATTCTCTGGAGCCGTTAGGCATATCTGGGCATGCGCAGTCCCACCGTCGCTTGCGGCATCATAGGAGGAAAGGGTTACGCCACCGGCCGTGACGGTTGCTTCGGCAAAAGCAACACCACCCAAACCACCACCACCGACACCCCCATTACCACCGGCTCCTCCAATAGCCGTCGACTCAGCACACGCGGTGCCAGTAATTGTAAGCGCCGACGCTTCTGCAATCGCCGTGCCTCCTGTACCTGCTATACCACTTTCACCGACAGTAGCATTGCCCCCTGCGCCTCCCATTGCCGTGGCGGTAGCTGTAGCACCTCCGTCAATGGCTCCGGAATATGCATGGGCTTCGGCTTTACCTCCCTGCCCAGCGATCCCGCTGTATCCGTCGATGGTGGTATTGTTGCCGCCGCTCAGACCAAACGCCTCTGCTTGCGTGGATATATGGGTATCGGGGCTAGCCAGCGAATCAGCCTGGAGCGTGGCACTCGCTGTGGCCTGCCCCCCTGGTGTCGCGATTTGAGTACCGTAAGAGCTTCCACCGGCACCACCCCACGCTTCGGTTTCCGCGAAGTATGTTGCTTCGCCATGAGTGCTAAAGTGATTGATTGTTGATGTCGCGTTACCTGCGGCACCAGGACTCGCAAATACAGGTGATGATTCACTTGGCGTAAAAGTACCACCACTTCCTCCTGCCCCTGCTTTGGCAATCTGCGTGAGACTCACGGTTCCTGGCACCGAACCACCCTGAGGCATCTGACTGAAACCACCCACTTGGTTAAACATGAGTGATTCAGCACCCAAACCGCCAACCCCCACAGCATAAACGTCCCCTTCATCGTCAAGTTCGATTCCGCTGCCCCCCCCTGCTCCGGCAATTTGCGTAGCTACAACCTGAACATGTCCACCGTACACTGAACTCGCGCTACCGGACGAATTTGCAAGCCCCCCAAACCCGGCAGGTACGCCAGGTCCGCCATCCCCTGCGGTGGCTGTTGAATCGGCTGACGCCCCGGATGATGATGATGATGCTACTGCAATCGCACTGGCTTCAGCAGAACTGCCCAAACTCCCAAATCCAGCAACTCCTGCCGTCAAATAATTGCCATTTGGACTTCCATACCCTGCTGAGCCCCCAATCGCCTCGGCTTGTACTGAGTTGTAACCTGCTGCAGTCGCATCAGCATTGCCACCTGCGCCACCATTACCAGGACTATTGGTTCCTGATCCACCGTACCAAGGAGCGTTACCGCCACGACCACCAATTGCTTTGGCGGAAATGGATGCGGTTGCAGAAGCGCTCCCACCATTTCCACCATTTCCCATGCTAGGGATACCGTTACCACCTTGTCCACCAATACCCCCTCTTGCTTCGTTATAAGGTTCCAGCGGTGTAAACAAGATAGACTCGCCATTTCCCCCGTCGCCTCCATGAAAGTCTGGTGGGATGTACCATTCTCCAACCGCACCATCCTCTCCAATAATTAATGCGGCTGATGCGGCACTACCTCCATTGGTTAAACAGTTGCAGGTCGTAAGTAAACCAACCAGTAATAATGACGATCGCTTCGAGACTGACATACCACTGACTCCTTTCACGAAACGATGTGAATAGAGTCGGCCCCTGGATGTGTGTCCGTGTACGGATAGCAGGATGTGCCGATGAAGTACCCGATCGTGAGAATGCAGGTGCTGCCACGGCAGCCCTCCGGATCGCATCCAGAGCAACAACGGGGACAAGTCCCGTCGACTCAAGATGAAGGATATATTAAGATTTAAGTATCTTTTTGTCAAGTCTGGCGCTCTGCTGGCCCGAATCGACGTGGCTGGACCGATCCAGCCTATTGGCCAAGGTTGGGGTTAACGTGCTTTGGCCAGAATAATCGCTTGGCGCGAGTGATCTCTTCCTCGGTAGTGGCACCACCGATACCAAATCCAAGAATATCTGTTTGCCGTGCGGCCGGGCTGGCGTGGCCATCGACATACAGTGTGTTGATTTTCCCGGATTCGTCGTCCAGTTTACCGCTGTGACGACCCCATTCCGGGATATTCCAGAGCCGGGCAATGTATTCATTATCGCTATGGATGTACGGATAAGCGGCGGGATTCAGGCTCGCTGTGGTTTTATCTGTATCAACTAAGTGGCCGTAATAGACTTCTGTCACCATCAGTAATTCGGTGGGACTGACCATCGCGTCCAGGCGGTGCCAGACCTGATTGGGGGTAAACCCGTCTTCGTTATTCGGCGGCTCCAGCACCCCCAGAGCGCTGATCCCGTCGCTGATCGACAGGAACTGGTTCATCCCGTAGCTGGATAGTACGTTGTCTTCGGGGTCCGGCGGCGAACTGACCGCGCCGGCGAGGTAGGGCTTGACATCCGAAGGACAGACAAGGTTGCTGTCACTACCTTCTTCCGTACTGCCGACTGCCGCGCCATCGAGGATTAGCCGGTGCCACCACCGCGTCTGGATAGCATTTTCGTGGTAGAAGGCATAAGGCAGATAGTCATCGTTACCCGTCGCATACACGGTCATAGCTATACCGACCTGCCGTAGATTGGAGGCACAGCTGATGCGTTGAGCGGTCCGGCGTGCCGCCCCGAGTGCCGGCAGCAAGATCCCGACTAACAAGGCGATGATGGATATCACCACCAGCAATTCGATGAGCGTGAATCCCTGATGATTAGCAGGTTTCTGCCGCATGTATGTATATCCTATGCTTTCCAAGGCTGTTTTATCCAATCGAAGTCGGTTTTTGGTAATCTGGGTCGTACTTGTTAATACGACTTGCCATCATATCACCATTTATACTGTATTTAAAGCCTATTATTCGGAATTTCTATTTTTTAGTTGACAATACAAGCTGGGGTGCTAGATTAGGGGCATGTCCGTGACAGACGTGCCAAAGTACGAGCAAGTCAAGCGCAGCCTGGTCAAAGAGATCCAGACCGGCCGATGGTCACCGGGTAGCCCGTTCCCCTCCGAGAGTCAGCTGCTGCAGCGCTACAAAGTCAGCCGGCCCACCCTGATCCGCTCGCTGCAGGAGATGGTGAGGGACGGCTATCTATATAGAGAGCAAGGCCGAGGCACCTTCGTCGCCGATCCTGAGAAGCAGGCAGGCGCGAACACGGTCGCGGTCTTCATCTCCAATGCCGTGGCCCAGCTCAGCGGCGACGCCCGCGAGGTGCAGCTGCGGATCATCAACGGCGTGCAGTCGGCGCTCGGCCAGGGGCATCAGGCGATGACCGTGCGCCAGGCCGAGCCCAATGGGATCGATCAGGACACCCGGTGGTTCCTCGAACAAACCCCGCCGGGCACCGCACTGATCATCGAGCCTTCATTCAACCCCACCCTGATCCGCGATCTTCAAGACCGCGGCTGGAACACCTGGGCGCTTAACGAGCCGTGCCCGGGTTGTCACAGCGTGTATATCGACCAAGATGCAGCGGGTTATATGGCGGTCAAGCATCTGCTTGACCAGGGATGTGAGCGCATCGCCCTATTGAACGGTCCGCCTAATACGTACTGGGGCTTTGAAGCGCGTCAGCACGGCTACTGCCGTGCGCTTCGTGAAGCCGGGCTGGAGGTGGACCCGTCGCTGATCTGTTCGGGCAAGCACGCGATCGACAGCGAGGCCGGCCGGACCATGTTCCGCTGCCTGTTGGATAGTGGTGTGACGCCGGACGGCGTGGTCGGCGCGAGTGACGCCAAGGCCATGGGGGCGATCGCGGTGGCACAGGAATCGGGCTTCGATATCTCCGGGGATATCTGTTTTGTGAGTATCGACGACACGTTGGCGGACCGTTCGGACCCGCCGTTATCCGCTGTCGCCCTGCCGTTCGGCGAGTTGGGTGAGCAGGCTTTGTTGCAATCCAGACAGGCCCGGCAACAGGCCGAGGGCATGGTTGCCATGAACATGCAGCTGTGCCTGCAGCCCAGATTGGTAACCCGATAGCGATTCGATGAACCCGTGCCTGCCCAAGGCACAAAACATGAGGAGAGAAAGCAATGGAGGGAAGGAGACTCACTCAGTGTTTAGGAGCCGTAATTGTGGGAGCCATCATGTCCCCCGCCGGTGACGCTAGCGCCGCCGCGCTGGACACCCAGTACAATCCCGTCGCCAATGGTGCCATCACGGTCGCGCCCGGCGACAACGATCGGTCCGACTGGGCCGGCATACCGACGTACACGCTGGACCCTACCGGCGACGCGGCCGCTATCGACTACACGTCGGTGCAGATCGCGCACGACGACGATAACTTCTACCTCCACTTCCTGTTCGCGCCACAAGCGGTGCCCCAGTACTACGGCTTCCAACACAACCTGTATCTGGACACCGATCTGGACCGGGGCACCGGCTTCATCGGCGGCGGCGGGTTCCTGTCACTCGGGGCCGACTACCTGGTCCAGGGCACCAGCAACCACAGCTTCGTGGGGGCGACTCAGGAAACCTGGGGCTGGAACTGGCTGGGCGGGCTGGCATGGGACGACTTCCCGACCACCGACGTTGAACTGAAGATCCCACGAGCGGCGATCGGTAACCCCGAATCGTTCGACATCATCTTGAACGCCGCAACGTCACCGGAAGACTACTACCCCGACGGCGCGACCGCGGGTGCCGGGGGCGACTTCTTCCGCTATACGACCGTGCCGGAGCCGGCGAGTATTGCACTGATCGGTCTGGGCCTGATCGGGATGATGCGTCGCAGGTAACACCGATCGACCCGCTCGTGAACCGGCCAAGGCCGAGAGGCTACGCCGGCAGACAATCAAAGACGCATCCGTGGCCGACTCGCCATGCGCGGTATGTGTGAACGCAAGCAAAGATTCTGACAGTACTGGAAACCTCGAATCACCAGTGTATCGAATCCTCATGATCAATAAAGGACCTATCACCATGATCAATTCACCGTTTGTCCAAGGCACCCTCGTGATGGCGATCGGCCTGACCGGGTCGGCTGCGCTGGCGGGCTCAATCGAAACCCAGAGCAACCCTGTCAATCCAGGCGACATCCTGATCGGCCCGCTAGACCCTGTTAATCCCAACGACCGGACCGATTGGGCACCGATCCCGTCCTATCAGGCAGACCCGGCAGACGACGCTTCGGTCGAGCTGGATTACACAGGCGTGCAGGTAGCCCACGACGACACAAACTTCTACATCCACCACCTCCTGGATGTTTCCGAAGCGCCGCCGCAGTTCTTCGGCTTCCGTCACAACTTTTTCATCGACGCCGACCAAGACCGCTCGACGGGGTTCATCGGGGACGACGGCGATCCGCAGTTGTCAGACGGCTTCCTCTCGATCGGGGCTGATTACCTGATGCAGGGCCCCAACGTCTTCGTGTTCGCCGGAGGCGCGAATCAAGAAGCCTTCAGCTGGACACAGATCGAGAGCCCATTCCCATTCGGGAATATCCTGTGGGACGACTTCCCGAATGAAGATATCGAGACATTGATCCCGCGGGCATCAATCGGCAATCCGGCCGCGTTCGACTTCGTGATCAATGGGTCCAACACCGTGCTGGAAGACTACTATCCCGACCTGGCTTCTGCGGGTGTGACAGGTGACTACTTTACCTATAGCACCGCGCCCACAAGCATTGAGGGTGACCTGGACGGCGACGGGTTCGTCGGCCTGGCAGACCTGGACATCATCCTAAACAACTGGAACCAGAGCATCCCGCCGGGTGACCCGCTCGCGGACCCGACCGGTGACGAGTTCGTCGGCTTGGCCGACCTCGACGTCGTGCTGAACAACTGGAACGCCGGCACCCCTCCGGCGCCGACCGCTGTTCCGGAACCGGCAACGCTGATGCTGCAGGGCCTAGGTGCGGTGGCCGCGCTGAAGCGACGTGCGTAATTCGCCGCTCGCATGGTGAAGTGATCCACACGGGCGCTTGTTTAACGGCAAGCGCTCGTCTTTCCCGGGGTGAGTAGCAGACGGCGTGAAACGCCTACAACAGTAACCATGACGCAGACCCAGGAGACCCGCGTGCGGACATCCAATGCCGTCCATCTGGCCGCCGCCTTCGGCATCACCGCCCTGTTCGGTGTGGGTAGCGCTTCGGCCGACCTCACGGCGATCGTGCCGGCATACTTCTATCCCTTCTCCGGTGGCAGCGCTTGGGACGACCTGAACACCGCCGCCGAGCGCATCCCCCTCACCGCGATCATGAACCCCGGCAGCGGGCCCGGCACCGCCCAGAACTCGGACTATGTCAGTGCTGTGAACAGCCTCCGCACCGCGGGTGGTAAGGTCATCGCCTACGTCTCAACGGATTACGGTAATCGCTCGTCCACACTGGTGAAGGCCGACGTCGACAAGTACGTCAACTGGTACAACATCGACGGCATCTTCTTCGACGAGATGACCAACACCGGCACGGCCGGCACGCTCAACTACTACCAGGACATCTACGACTACGTGAAAGCGATCGATCCGACCTGGGAAGTGATGGGCAACCCCGGGACAACCACGGCCGAGTCGTACCTCACGACACCGGTCGCCGACAGCCTGCTCGTACATGAGAACGTCGGCTCGAGCTACCCAGGCTACTCTCCGTCACCCTGGAACGACAACCAAGACCCCGGTGCGATCGGCCACCTGATCCACACCACCGCCACCGAGGCGGACATGCTCGCCTACCTGGACCTCGCCGTCGCGCGCAACGCCGGGCAGGTTTACATTACTGACGACGTGATGGTCAATCCGTGGGACACGCTGCCCACGTACTGGGATGCGCAGGTCGATCGCATCGAAGCAATCAACAACGCACCCCCGCCGGGCCCGTACGAACTGAGTAATCCGGTGCCGAGCGGCTCAATCGTCGTAACAGGCAACGACCGCGGCGACTGGGCTACGATCCCCGCATTTATCGCCGATGACCCAGACACCGCCGGGCCCGAGGTCGATTACAGCCAGGTCCAAACCGCACATGACGATGACAACTTTTACTTCCGCTTCCAACATAATTCGTCCGGCTTCTTCGGCTTCAGGCACCACGTGTTCATCGACATCGACCAAGACCGCAGCACCGGGTTCCGCGGTACAGGCGACCACCTCTCTGTGGGGGCCGAATTCATGCTCGAGGGATCAAGCGTCTTCTCCTTCGCCGGCGCGACCCCGTTGACCTGGAACTGGAACTACCTGGGCAGCCAGCCCTACGACGACTCCCCCACCACCGACATCGAAACCATGATCCCCCGCGACCTGATCGGTGACCCGGCCTCATTTGACTTCATGCTGCTGGGCAGCAACACCGTCGAGGAGGATTACTACCCCAACAGCGCCGACCTCGGGGCCCTGGGCGAGGTGCTGACCTACCTGGCTGGGAACCCGATACTCGGCGACCTGGACGGCGACGGCTTCGTCGGCTTGGGCGATCTCGATGTCATCCTCAATAACTGGAACCAGGTCGTCCCCCCCGGCAACCCCGCCGCGGACCCGACAGGTGACAACTTCGTCGGGCTCGCGGACCTGGACATCGTGCTGAACAACTGGAACGCCGGCATACCGCCGGCCGACCAGATCAACATCCCAGAACCCGCGGGCCTGGCGCTATGGTGCTTGAGCGTGATGGGTACATTACGACGCGCCAGCGGGTCTTAAGCGCGCTCAAAAAAGCCTGCTTTTTCAAGCGCGTTGACACCTAAATCACATATGTCCACTGACATGTACGCTACTCGAAGCCAGTGGCAATGGTGATCAGCTCGACGAAAGTTAAGCAGCCGCCTGCTCGTGCTCGATCTGCTCGAGAGTCTTGCCCTTGGTCTCCGTCAGCAGGAAGCTGACAAGGATCAGCGCGATCAGCGCGAACAGCCCGTAGATCATGAACGTCCAAGCGGTACCCAGGTTGTTCAACTGCCAGGGGAAGAGGAACTGCACGCTCCAGCTGATGCTGCTGTTCGCCAGCCCCACAGCCGCCATCGCCAAGCCCCGGATCGCGTTTGGATAAAGCTCCGACAACAGCACCCACATCACCGGCCCAAGCGACACCGCGAAGCTTGCCACGAATCCCAGGATGCCCACCAGCACGATGTAAGGATTCATGGTGACCGCTGCCTGAATCAATTCGCTCTCATGCGCGTTGACCGTGTCTTCGCCGAGCGTGTCGTGCAGGGCGCGCTTGTAGGCCACATCGTTGTCGTAGGTCACGCCGATCATGGGCTCAATCGCCACGATATCGATGTCGGGCGGTTCCTCGGCTTCCATCATCCGATGGACCACTTCGGGCGTGAGTTTGAAAGTCGCCTGGCTGAAGCCGTAGGCGGATATGGACATACTGATGAATACGCCGGCCAGACCGATGATCAGCAGCGGCTTGCGCCCCATCTTGTCGACCAGCCACATGGCGAGCACCGTGAAGACGACATTGATCACCCCCACGAACGTCGCCTGCATGAACGCGGCGTTCTTGCCGACGCCGCTCTGCTCGAAGATGCTGGTGGCGTAGAAGAATACGGCGTTGATACCCGTGATCTGCTGGGCGGCGCCGACGATGATGCCGATCAGCAGCACCAGCCTCAGCTCCGGGCGGAACAGCTCACCGAGCCGGCTCTTGCGGCGGTTGCGGAACTCGTCCGCGGTCTGCTGGATCTCCGCGATAGCGCCGTCGACTTCTTCCTCAGGGATAAACTTCTTGAGCACCTTCTCGGCCGCCTCGGCTTTGCCGTTGATCACCAGCCAGCGCGGGCTTTCCGGGATGATCATCAGGCACAGGCAGAAGATTACAGCCGGCAGCGCCTCGAGCCCGAGCATCCACCGCCATATCTCCGTGTCGATGTGCAGCGACTGTACGAACTGCAAATCCGAGTTGCTCAGCTTGAGCAGGAAGTAGTTGGCGAAGTACGCCGCGGAGATGCCGACGACAATGTTCATCTGGTTGATCGAGACCAATCGGCCGCGCAGCCTGTGCGGCGCGATCTCGGCGATGTAGAGCGGGGCTAAGAGCAGCGACCCGAACGCAAACCCGCCCAGCGCCCTTGCCGCGACCAGCACCGCAAAGTTCGGGGCCAGCGCCGATGTGATGGCCGACGCCAGGTACAGTAGCGCCACCGCCAGCAGCACCTTCTTCCGCCCGATCAGGTCGCTCGACGGTCCCACGATCAGGCCGGTGAAGATCGCCGCCAGCGACGGCGCACTGACCACCAGGCCGACCTGCAAGTCATTCAACCCGAACTCCGGCACGATAAACCCGACCACACCCGAAATGACGGATGCGTCAAACCCAAAGAGGAAGCCGCTGATGGAGACAACACAGGCGTAAAAGACAACCGTTGGGATGTGATGGTTTTTCATGAGCGAAACGTTTCACATGAGCCGGGTTCGTGGCTGCGGTAGGGAGAAGTACATACGGATGGTGTCCTCGGCTCCCCGCCACGAGTCCGGACACAACGGCGGTCTGGTTGTCACACGGCCTGTTCGCTCTTGCGTTCCTCCACGACGCTGCTGGTTGAGAATCGGTAGCGCATGTTGCGGTAGACGCAGATGTCGGTGATATCTTCGGGTGTGCCCTTCGGCGCGGAGCGGTAGTTGGTCGATACGCGGTACTTCCCGGTGACCGGCAGGACGCGGTGCCAGTTGTGCCCGTGCAGCAACACGAGTGTGCCCTTCTTGGGGGTCAGCACGACCTGGCCGGGCAAATCGGCCGAGGGATCACCGGTCGGCAGCAGGCCCTTGTCGTAGGTGTGCGGTACGACGACGGTCTGGCCGCCGATCTCGGGGGTGATGTCGCTGGTATAGACCAGCCGGTTGAGGTTGAACTGGCCCGGGTCCTCCGGCGGGCAGTCCTGGTGCCAGGCCTGACCCTTGCTACCTTGCTTGGAGAACATCACCATGCAGTACTGCGAGTACCAGTCCTCGCCGAGGATCGCGCTGGTCAACTCCTTCAAGCGCGGGTCCTCCTGCACCTCGTCAAAATCATTGACGCCGTCTTCCTGAGGGAACCAGGGGATCACCTCCACCACGGCCTTGTTCAGGAACTCGTGGTTGTGCCAATACTCCGGCGAATCGCCGTAGTGATCGACGTTGATCCGGTCGAGCCGGTCCATGAGCGCCGCGTCAAAGAAGTTATCCAAGACAAGGTAGCCCTGTTCCCAGAACTGTGCCGTGAGTGCTTGAATGTTCATGGTGTTCTCCATCTATGCGGGTGTATGCGTTAGGCAAGCGACCCGGAGTGTTGTTCGTGCCAGATGCGAAGTAGCTCTTTTTCCATATCCGGTCTCAACCCGCTCTGCCAGGCATGGTCGTCAGGCCGGGTCATGGCCCATCGGAGCGTGTCGCGAACGGTTTCTTCAAGCGGCCTGAACTTCAGCCCCGCTGCAGTGGCTTTGTCGATGTTGAATGTGGCGTAACCGATGTAGGCTTCCGGCACCCACCAGGGCACGTCCTTCTCTTCGGTCAGCCCCTGCTCACGGAGGAAGCTATCCCCGACCCAGGTCAGCTTCGCGTCGCTGCCGCTGATCTGCTTGCAAGTCTCAAGCAGTTTGCCCGTGGTCAGCTCGTAGTCCGGGCCGGTACAGATGTAGGGCCCGGTCAGCCGGCGCTCGGTGGCCTGGAACGTCCACGCCGCCAGGTCACGCGCATCGATGAACTGCATCGGCGCATCAGGCCGGCCGGTCGCAAGCACCTCGCCGCCCTGCACCACACGCCACACCCAATACGTCAGGCGGTCGGACTCATCGTGCGGCCCGATGATCAGCCCCGGCCGAACGTGCAGCACGCGCCCCGGCATGACGCGGTCAAGCTCCGCCTCACACAACGCCTTCAGCGGGCCGTAGGTCTGGCCGTCGATCGTCTCGGTCGTCGGGTCTTCGAGCGTGCCCTTCGGGCTATCTTCGTGAAGCCCCGGCTGATCGAACCCGGCAAACACCGAGATCGATGAGATATAGGTGTAGTGTCCCACCGCGTCCTTCAACACCTCGGCCGCATCACGCACCAGCCTCGGCACGTAGCCGCACACGTCGATCACCGCGTCCCAGCTGCCCCCCTTAAGCGCATCCAGGCCGCCGTCACGATCGCCGATGATGACCTCGACCTCGGGGAACAACCCCGCGTTGCTCTTGCCCCGGTTGAATAGGGTCACGTCATCGCCGCGCGCCAGGCTTTCTTGAGCCATAGCGCGTCCGACAAACCGTGTCCCGCCCAGGATCAGAACCTTCATGGCGTTGTCGTTTCCTTATCTGGCAGACGGAGATGCTGATACAGTGGCAGCTCCATCTCCTTGCGGTAATGCTCCGTCACGACCTCGTTCATCTCGATCCGGCAATCGCCCCAGTCGTGCCAGCCGAAGCCCAGCTTGTCCGACCACTCAACCCATTCCCAGTTGATGTAGCAGAAAGACTTAATCTCGGGCTGCTGACGGATCAGCTGGAAGAACGGGACGAACCACTCGTCCCAATCCTTCTGCCCATCCAGCACGCCGGTGTGCCGCGCGGTGGCCTCGCCGATCATGACGGGCTTCTTGTGTTCGCCGGCCTTCTGGCAGAACTCGATGGTCTGCGGGTGCAGCGACTCATACGCATCGAAGATGTCGATCGCCCACCAGTCGACCCACTCGTCGCCGGGGTAGTAGGCCATGCGGTGCTCAAGCGGCATCTCGCCAGCCGACAGACCGGCAGAGCACCAGACCGTCGCGAAGTCGATGTCGTGGCGTTTCATCGCCTCCGTGATCCGGACCCAGGCCGCCTTGAATGGTTCCGGTTGGTAGCCGTTCCATGAACCCTCAAACTCATAGCCGATGCGCACGAAGACGGGCCGATCGATTTCCTTGAGGATCTTGCAGAAGGCGTCGATCTGCTCGTCTTGTTCGCCCCTGGCGATCAGGCTGTCCATGCCTTCACCGGTGTCGTTGCCTCCGGTGAGGTTCAGGCCGATCTGAGGGATGACCTCGCCCGGTTCTGCGTCGAGTTCCGCTTTGAGCCTGTCGCCCCATGCGTTGACGTGATGTATTTCGCGCGTGACCGACGTGTAGGTCATGTAAAGGACAGGCCCACGGCCGTCACCCAACGTTTCACGGTATTTGCGGAAGCCAACGGGGTCCTGCCCACCGCCGTGCAGGACCGTATCCTTGGGTTCAAACTTGGCGCCGTAATAGGCCCGAGTGGTGTATCCCTTCTTCTGCTCGGCACAGACGGGTGTCACGGCCAGGCCCATGAGCAGGCCCGCGAAGGCCAGGCCGCCGGTCAATCCGAACTGTCCGATACCAAGGTCTTGCCACATACGTATCCGCTCCTTGTGGGCTTAGCCCGCTGATGTCAAGGCATCGTTTTGGGCCTGATTTATCTGATCGGTCCGTACCTGCAGATAGCTTTCGATGAGTTCGAGGTCCTCATCGCTCAGTACGGCGGGGTCGGGATCGAAAATCTTCCGTGCCTGATCTTCATTACGTACCCCGATGATCGCTGACGTGACCGCTTGCTTGCGCAGAGTCCAGGTCACCGCGAGTTGGGCGACAGTGATGCCTGCCCGATCCGCGATAGGCCTGAGTTTCTCGACCAGGTCGAGTGTCGGCCCGAGCCTGGGGGGTTGGAATTCGGGCGAGAGCTGCGACTTGCGCCAGTCATCGTCGGGCAGCGACGCAAGGTAGGCTTCGGAGAACCGCCCGGTCAGCAGCCCGCTGTGCATCGGCGAATAGGCAACCACGCCGATATCCTGCTCCTCGCAGAACGGCAGCGTTTCTTGCTCGATGTCTCTAGCAATCAGGTTGTAAGGCGGCTGTAGTGAAGCCACCGGATGGATGGCTTGCGCGCGGCGCATCTGTTCAACACTGAAGTTCGACACGCCGGCGTGACGCACCTTGCCCTCACGCACCAACTCGGCGATCGCCCCCCAACCCTCTTCAATCTGCTCGTCCGGGTTGGGCCAATGGATCTGGTAGAGGTCGATCGTATCGATGCCCAGGCGTACGAGGCTTTGCTCGCACTCTTGCCGAACGCTCTGCGCACTCATGCATGGGATGATGTCGTCAGTCCCCGGCACCCAGGTCAGCGAGCACTTGGTTGCAACAATCACCTTGTCACGTCGATCCTTGATCGCCTTACCGACGACAAGCTCGGAATGGCCCAAGCCATACACCGGAGCCGTATCAAGCCAGTTGACACCCATATCCAGCGCGGCGTGGATGGCGCGTTGGGACTCGTCGTCGTCCTGTTTGCCCCAGCCGTAAACCCAGGGCCCGCCGATCGCCCAGGTGCCCAAGCCGATCATCGACAGCTCAAGGTCGGTATGGCCAAGCCTTCGCGTGTTCATGTGCGAATCACACTCCCAGGGGTTACCGAGTTTCAGACGGGATCACGCCTTGCGTCGTAACAACACAGGCAGCGTAAGGGCAAGCAATGTCACGGCACCGGGCTCGGGAACGGCGGCCACAGGGGGCGTGCCCGCGTTCCAGTTGTTCAGCACGACGTCCAGGTCGTCCAGCCCGATGAACCCGTCGGGACCACTGCCGCCCGGCCCCGCCACGTCTGCCAACGGATTCGCCGGCGGGACGCTCTGGTTCCAGTTGTTGAGGACGATGTCCAGGTCAAGCAGGCCGACAAAACCGTCGCCGTCGAGATCGCCCGGGATCGGATCGAAGAACGTCGGCAGGTCGGTGCCGGCATGAACAAACAGGTCGGACGTGATCCGATCCAGATAGTTCGAAACCACCGTGGGGTGTGCGTTCTCGAGGCTGGCGTCGCCCCAGTTCGGCCACTCGACGGTCAGCGACCAGTCCCAGTTGATGTAGGTATGGGCCTTGATCCCCGGGTTGTGCTCGATCAGGTCAAAGAACGGATCGTACCAGTTGGTCCAATCGACCGCCGACTCTGCACCCTCGAACTGCGGCGTCGCCTCACCGATCAGCACGGGGAACCCTCGCAGGTCCGCCTCGTCCAGGAACAGCTGCTTCTGGGCGAGCTTGGCCGGGGTGAACTCGACGGTGCCGAAGACGTTGAAGCTCCACCAGTCGACGTAGGTGTCGCCCGGGTAGTAGTTCATGACGTTGCTGAAGTCCGAGTGCGAACCGAAGTCGCCGACGACCGGATTCCAAACCATGGCGACGGGCAGGTCGGCGGCGCGGATGGCGTTGGACAGTAGCTGGAAGTTCTGCTTGAAGAACGTCGGGTCGTATCCGTTCCAAGGCCCGTTGGACTCGTAACCGGGCCGGTAGAACACGGGCCGGCCCAGTGACGCCAGGCCGTTGACGATGTTGTTGACCTGTGTCGTGGTCAGCAATGAACTCTGCGGCAGGACCGTACCGAGCTGAGGCACCAGTGAAACGTTATTGGCCGACTCGATGAGCCCGAGGCGAGCATTCAAACCGTTGTACCACGACTGAGTGTTCAGGTAATTGTTATAGTCCGCATACGTGATGGGATGGGCGTTCGGGCCGGTGACGTTGGCGTAATTCGTAAACGCGTTCATCAACGGGCCGCCTAGGTAATAGGTCTGGCCCCCGCCGTGGATGACCTTGTCGATCGGCTCGAACTTCGCCCCGTAGTAGTTGCGCGGCACGATGGTCGCGATGTCGGCCGACGCGGTTTGAGCAACCGGGCCAATGACCGCCATTGATAATATGGCTACCGACACAAACTTCAGGCATCCCGTGGTGTTCGATGTGATACGCATTGAATCCAACTCCTAGTACGGCACAAGGTTCTGTTATATGAGTTCCATTATTGCCGATCACGCCCCGATTCCAAGAAAATTCCTGGGATCGACCCGGGTATCACGGGTTAAAAAGACGTCAACTCGCCTCGGCTCATATCAGGTCGTTCAGCACGTTTTCCAGGTACTCCTGCCGGCTCGACGGGACCGCCGTGAGATTCGTCTCGTGGGCCAGTTTCTCGAGCTCTGTTAAACCGACTTCCCCGGCCTCGATCTGCCGTCCGAGCGCCGAATCCCATGTGCTGTAACGCTCGCTGAGGAACTCAGGGATGCGGCCGTCTTCAATAAGCCGTGCCGCGATCTTAAGGCCACGGGCGAACGCATCCATCCCGCCGATATGGGCGTGGAACAGGTCGATCGGGTCGACGCTCTGCCGCCGTACCTTCGCATCGAAGTTCAGGCCGCCGGTGGTCAGCCCACCGTGACGCAGCAGCGTGTACATGCACTTGGCGGTGTCGTACAGGTTCGTCGGGAACTGGTCGGTGTCCCAACCCAGAAGCTCGTCGCCACGGTTCGCATCGATCGAGCCGAGGATGCCGTTGACCTGGCAGAACTCGAGCTCGTGATGGAAGCTGTGCCCGGCCAGTGTCGCGTGGTTGGCCTCGATGTTCAGCGTAAAGTCGTCGGCCAGGCCGTACTTCTGGAGGAACGCGTAACAGGCGCTGGCGTCGTGGTCGTACTGATGCGTGGTCGGCTCCTTGGGCTTCGGCTCAATGTAGAACCGGCCTTCGAACCCGATCTGCTTCTTGTAGTCCACGGCCATGTGCAGGAGGCGTGCCAAGTGATCAAGCTCCTTGCCCATGTCCGTGTTCAACAGCGTGTCGTACCCTTCGCGCCCGCCCCAGAACACATAGCCCAGGCCGCCGAGTTCGTGAGTCACCTCGATCGCCTTCTTGACCTGAGCCGCGGCGTGGACGAAGGCGTCCAGATACGGGCTGGTCCCGGCACCCGACATGTATCGTGGGTGTGCAAACAGGCAGGCCGTGCCCCACAGCAGCTTCACGCCTGTCTCTTGCTGCAACTCACCGGCAAGCTTGACGATCTGATCCAGCCGACGATTCGTCTCGGTCAGGTCGTCCTCGACCTCCGGCGAGATGTCACGATCGTGGAAGCACCAGAAGTCGACACCGAGCTTGCTGATGAACTCGAAGTTCGCACGCATCGTGTGCTCGGCCGCTGTCATCTCGTCGCAATCAGCATCGATCCAGGGCATCTCACGCGTCCCCACGCCGAACGGGTCTGCCCCGGCACCCTTCATCGTGTGCCAGTAGCAGACCCCGAACCGCAGGTGCTCCCGCATGGACTTGCCCGCCACAACCTCGTCGGCATCGTAATGCTTGAACGCTAAGGGGTTTTTTGAGTCCGGGCCCTCAAAACGGACCCGGTCAATACCGGGGAAGTAATCGATCATCGTGGACTGATTGGCCAACGTCTATCCTCAATTCTTGGACCCATGCGTCATGGTACGATCATGACGGCGCATGTGTATCAGGTTGTTTTCATACCCTGTGGCGTGCCGGGGGCAGAAACCGCACGTCGGGGTCTGGGTGCCGCATCGATCTTAGGTTCCTGCGGCCAGGCCCGGTCGGGTTGGTAGATAAGCTCGGAGAAGTCGGCATGCAGCCCGCCACCGGTCAGGTCCTGCGCCGTCAGCGTGAAGAACATCCCCGTAAACCCAAGGTGCTTGACGTAGTCATCCGACAGGATCGACGGGTCAAGCACCGGCCCTACCGATCGCCACGTACGCCCGTCCTTGCTGTAGCTGAACCTCAACTCGGCGTGGTCCAGGTTGGCACGTAAATAACAAGGCCCATCGCCGATCGGCACCGCCGAGTCCAGCGGGCAAGACAGCTTGCCGCGATCACTGGTGAGCAGATTCAGACAGACACCAACCTCCTCGTCGTGAGTGACATGCAGGTAGTGGTAGTGCTGCGTGTCGTAATAAGCCATCAGCCCGGCCATGTGCTGGAAGTGTGTCGGTTTGAAGTCGATGCGGACACTGGTATGGCACTGGAAGTCCTGCACACGCATCCCGATCAGGCTCACGTCATAAAGCGACTGCGGTGATGCGCCGCCGCGTAGCCGCAGCCAGCCCGATCGCTCGGCCAACGACATCCACGAAGGGTCGGGCGCAACGCGCAGTGTGTTCAACCTCGCATCCAGTTCGGGCCCATCCAATGAGACCTTCGCTGGTACGCGGTGCGGGGGACGGCCGTTGCTATGCTCGGGTGCCTCGAACTCAACAGCCGGCGTATGCCCGCCGCCCTCAAGCCGGGGCCAACCGTCCGAGCCCCACTCGATCTTCTGGATCGCGGTCTCCCGCCCGAGGATGCAGCGACGTGAGCCCGGCAGCGGCCGGGCGCACAGGTGTGGCATGTACCACTCACCCTCTGCGGTTTCTACCAGCGAAGCGTGGCCCGCTTTCTGAAGCGGCGCATCGGGCTGATCCACGGAGGTCAATATCGGGTTCTGGGGATGCACCTCATACGGCCCTGCCAGCTCGCGTGAACGGGCCATGCTGACTGCGTGCTCGTAGCTGGTCCCGCCTTCCGCGGTCATCAGGTAATACCAGCCATCCTTCTTATAGATGTGAGGCCCCTCGGTCGCGCCGAGCGATGTGCCTTCAAAGATCAGTCTTGATTCACCGACCAACTGCTTCGCCGCCGCGTCGTACTCCTGCAGCAGGATCCCCGAGAAGCCGTTGCGTCCGGGCCGGTGGTCCCACTGCATCTGCAGCAGCCACTTGCGCCCGTCGTCATCATGAAACAGCGAGGCGTCAAAGCCCCGGCCGTTCAGCACCACCGGATCAGACCACGGCCCGGCGGGATCATCCGCCGTCGCCACCATGTTGATCACGTCGCTTAAGTAAGAAGGCCGGGAACGCACGATCGTATATACAAGATAGAACGTCCCCGTACGATGATCGACGCTCAAGCACGGCGCCCAAACCCCCCCCGAGTCCGGCACCGCGGTCATGTCCAACTGAGACGCACGGTTCAGTGGGGTACTGAGAAGCCGCCAGTTCACCAAGTCGCGGGAGTGATGGATCCGTAGGCCCGGGAACCACTGAAAGCTGCTGGTGGCGAGGTAGTAGTCTTCGCCGTAGCGGACGATCGAGGGGTCGGGATGGAATCCGTGTAGGATCGGGTTACGGACCTGCATGAACTTATGATCCTTTATATCGAAACCGTCGGGGAGTCATTGTGTCGACGATGTGTGCACACGATGGGTGTGTCACAGGCATCCACCTGCTCCCCTCCCCGCCCCCAATCGGGCGGGGCCTGTCACGCCGGCATTCTAAACCGACGGGAATGAGCAAACTACTTCCCGTGGCTCAGCCGCGGCGACGCAGCACAGCCACACCACCCAGGCTCAGCAGCGCGAGGCTGGCGGGTTCGGGGATGGACGCGGAACCGGGCGGCGTGCCGGCGTTCCAGTTGTTCAGCACGATGTCCAGGTCCGCCAGACCGACAAAGTTGTCGCCTGTCGGGTCCGCCAGCGGGTCACCCGGCGGGATGCTCTGGTTCCAGTTGTTGAGGATGATGTCCAGGTCGCTGAGGCCGACGAAGCCGTCGCCGTTGAGGTCACCGGGGATGCCACCCGGCGTGACGCCGATGATCGCCATATCCAGCGCGTCCACGACGAAGTCCTGGTTCATGTCGCCGTCGGCCCAGCCGGCGTTGGTCATGCCGAGGTTGCCGTTGGCGATGTTGGCGTCGTTGACGTCGATCACGCCGTCGAGGTTCACGTCACCGTAATCGGTGTTGAGGATGTCCTGGATCAGGATGTCGAGGTCCGCCTTATCAAAGTTGTAAACACGGGAGAAGCCCAGGCCGTCAAAAGGATCATTGGTGAAGTCGGCCTTGGTCTTGTCCGTGCCGGTCAGCTTGAAGCGCTTCTGGATTTCGAAGAACTGCTCCTGCGCCATCTTCGGGTTCTCGAAGATCGGTGCCACGGGATCGGACCAGTCGGCGTAGAGGATGTCGCCGCGGTCGGGCAGGGCACGCTGCATCATGTCGTCAAGTTCGAGGAAGTCCGCTGCACTCATCAAAGCGTCATTAAAGTACGGAGGGGTGAAGCTGTCGATAGGCACCAAGTTGTCGCCCCGGTGTTGTTTATCCAACTCGTAGGCCCTAAGGGCGGCGCTGTACATGTCGATGTCCGCGTCGTCGATGAACTGGTCACGGCTGACATCGCCGGGGGCCCATACCACCACGTCGTTGCCCGACACGGTGATGTATTCGACATCAAGTGTGACATCACCCCTCGTGCTGGCCGTGGGGCCGACAACGATTTGACCAGCATCAAACGCCAGTGGGGCGTTGCCCTCAGTGATGCCTGCTGTGCTAGGGTCATCCGTCACGAAGGTCCCGTTGTCGAAGTTAAAGAACCCCTGGAAAGCATTCGCGAAGTTCAGGGCGTCCATCTGGATCGTCTCGGTCTGCCAGCCGCCGGTCGCGATAAACGCCTGGCCGACACGGGCGACCGTCTGGCCCGCGAGCACGGTCTCGCCGGTGACTTCCGAGCCGGCGATGCCGTTGCCGGACGCGCCGTCGATCGAGGTACCGATCAGTGAATTACCGATCGCGCCGTCTTCGTCGGTGATGAACTTACCCGACTCGTAACCCACTTCGATGATCAGCGGGTCGGTCGTGAAGGTGTTGGTCGCCTTGAACTTGATCTCGACGGCGAAGTCGAGCCCGCCAATGAACTCACCACGTCGGGTGACGTCCTGCAGGCCTGTGCTGTTGAGTGTCAGGCCGGGCGTCAGCACGGACATGGATCCGAATGTGAACCGGCCGACGCCGGGATCTGGTGAAGTCGGACCGCTGGTAGGGACACTCTGCTGAAGACGGGCACCGGCTACACCGCCTTCGCCGTAATTGCCCGCTCCGGTAATGAACGTATTAAACTGAGCGCCACCGCCCGTACCGAACGACCCGCTCTCACCGATCAACCCGTCGTCCCATGCCGGGAAGATCAACTGGGGCGTGTCGCCGTCGAAGGGTGGCTGCTCGGCGACCCAGTCACGGGTCCCGGTCTGGGTCGCGGTAGAGAAGTCGATTGTCACCGAACTGGAGTTCGGCGCGGCGATCCCGCCTAAACCGAAGGCGTCCTGGGCCGGCATCAGCGCCAGCGCCGCCGCACCTAGGCTGCACGTAAACAGTGTCGGATAAAGCTTCATATCTAGCATTCTCGATCTCCTCCAGGTAAGCATGTTTGCGGTCAAAAAGTGTGTAGTTAAGAACCCGTATGTGTCTGGCTCGATCCGTATCAAGCCCAGTCGTGGATGCTGTCGATGTGCGTGTGGCGAACTAAATCAATAAAAATTACGGGGGGTCGGCGCGAACATTGCGTTTGAGCAGATCACCGTACTGCACGCGGGCCGCGTGGCCATCGCCCCAGCCGACGATCACGGAGCCGCCTTCGCTGCCGGATTCACGACCACCGCCGCCGTGCCGCCAACGCAGGTTCGAATCAAGATTCGATCCAGGATCCGCCGTGAGGTCCTCATTCAGCCCCGGATCGATCGGGTCACTGATTTCCGGGTCTGTGCTGTCGTAGAGGTCTTTGTACATACGGGCATTCCCGTTATCCAAGAGGTACAGTGTGGCGTGCGATTGCCCCTCGTCGCCTCCGTTGTTGCCTACTTCACCGAGGAGCTGATTGCCATCAGAGAAGACGAAGGTCTCACTTGAACGACGCATCCAGTCAGTGTTGTAATGCAGATACGGGCTGGCATTGGTTTTACGATCCTTGCCGTCAGCATCGATCCAGCCGTTTACGTTTCGTAGTGTTGGCATCACCAACCGAGAAGCCGAATAGTGCATACGTCCGCCATCGAGTGTAGCCGAAGGGCACTCCATCTCGGGCTGATCGCCTTCTTGCGGCCCCTCAGGGCCAAAATTTGTAACGTATGACGCGCTTCCTTCGCCTCGGATATAGCCATAGATATCGATCGTCCAATCGCTGAATTGTGGCTTGTCCCCGATGGGATAGAACTGTTCGCTGTCATTGGCATAACCGAAGAGGCCGATCATGATCTGGCGCTGATTGGATGTGCACTTGATGTCCTGTGCCGATCGGCGTGCCGCCCCCAGTGCCGGGAGCAGGATACCGATCAGAAGCGCGATGATCGATATCACGACCAGCAGCTCGATAAGCGTAAAAGCATTCTTATGACGTCGCATGTTGTGGCTCCAAGTGGGGGGTCACTGATGTCTGTTTCACGGCGTTTGTTCTGCACGCCGTGTTAATTCACGGCAACACGGTTAGGCGTTGCCGTGAGGGAGGAATAGGATCAGGCTCGCCGTCTCAACAAGCCCAAACCGCCAAGGCCGATCAGCGCCAGCGATGCCGGTTCGGGAACCAGCTTGATGCTGCGGATCTCGATACCGATCGTGCCGCCCAGGGGGTTATCCGAGGTCGCGCCATCGCTGGTCGGGTCCTGCGGAGCGATCTGGGAAATACCGAGGGTGCTGGAATCGAGAACCCCGTTGATCGGGTTGACGTTGAAACCCGAACCGTCAGGGAACGACGAGAACACAAACACAGCCGCACTGACGGGGATCTGGATCGAAGTGAACACGCCCTGTACGAAGCTGTTCGGGTCGATCGCATAGTTGAAGTTCTCGTGCCGATCGGCGATCGGGTCCACGCCGTTGTCAACATCAGCGTTGAACTCGCTGAGCTGAAGGATCAGCGTCCGGCCGGCGAGGCCGCTGTCTTCCGGGGTCAGCTTCGCCGTGATGCGCAGCGTGTCTTCGCCGGGCAGGGCAACCACGTTGTCCGTACCGTCGCCGATGCTGCCGGCCGCATCGCTGCCGAACACACTGAACAGGTTGGGATCGAGAACGCTCGTGCCGTTGTTCTCCAGCACGAACTTGTTCTGCGGCGGACCGCTGGCGATCCCGCCTTGACCGAACAAGTAGTCACTTGTCCCGTCAAAAATTACTGTGGCGCTGGCGCTGGAGACCGCCAAGGCGCTCCCCGTCACAAATGCCAATGCCGTTGTTGCCATCTTTGCCTTACTCATTCTCTGTCCTCCAAGCTAAGTGAATAAAAATATGACTCCGGGGTAGCCACGCGTTCGCCACCCCTACCGTTACTTTCCGACATGTCCGTTCAGGTGAGGGCCCGGGCCGATCGACCCGTGGTACTCGATCCATGTATTCAGTGTCCGACGCACCGGGTGGTGCTTCGGGTCATCAATCAGTGTCTTCAAGGCCCGACAGGCCTCGTTGCCTAACTCACGCACGTTCTGGCAGACGCTCGACATCGTCGGGAACGTATCGAATCGCATGTCCGCGTCGTCGTAGCCCAGGATGGACAGGTCCTGCGGAATCTTGATCCCGCGACGCAGCGCCTCGGTCAGCGCACCGACCGCCGTCAACGGGTCAGCCACGAACAGGGCCGTCGGCGGCTTCGACATCGCCGTGACCTGACGGATCACCTTCGCGCCGCTTTCCCGGCTGGCGAGCACGCGCATCACCAGCAGCGGGTCGATCTCCATACCGTGCTCGGCGTGGGCACGCTTGAACGCTTCATAACGGTCGATGTGGTCCGCGTCGTCGTGCGAGTTCATGCAGAACGCGATCGAGTGATGCCCCAGGGCAATCAGCTTCTCGACCGCCTCGAACGTGCTCTTGCGCGAGTCGCAGTTGACGAAGCTGACCGCGGGGTTTTCATATCGTTCGCAGAGCACCACCGCCGGAAAACCTTCCTCGGCAATGGTCTCGCAGATATCACGGGACTGGCTGTACGTACGGATCACCGCGCCGCGGATGCCTTTGCGGTGGAACATCTGGGAGTACGTCTCGCCTGGGTGACGTTCCGCCCAGGCGTCCAGGATCATCAGGTTGTAACCGCCGTCACTCATCCCCGCCGCCATGCCCTGCAGGACCGCGACGTCGAACGGCGAATTAAGCAACGTACCCGCAGCCGCCTCACCGACATACACCAGCGCCAGGTTCATCAGGCCTCGGCCTCCCGCCGACGCGACATAACGACTCCGGTTGGCGATCTCAAGCACACGATCCCGCAGTTGCGGGTTCACGTTCGGGTGACTATTCAGCACACGCGAGACCGTGGTAATCGACACCTTGGCCTGCTTCGCAATTTCTCGGACAGTTGCCATGATTGAATCTCGAGCGAAGTACTCAGTGAATCGGGTGAACCGCCACCCGCCAAAAAACATGTTTCACGGATACCAAGATACCGGGGTGGCCCCAGATGTCAATAGTTAAAAAACATGTTTCCGAAGTTTTTTTTAATCGGAAAATACAATGATGACGAAACGAATTCTCATATAATAATCATTATTGATATAAATATCAATTACTTACGTGCGTAATTCGCAGCCGCCCCACTCTCGGGACCTCGGCTTGGTGGAAGCAAAGCACCCCCAAGCTGATTCGGCCATCAGGGATCATGTTTCCCATGGACTCGCCCGGCAATTTAAGACGATCTGGCTTAATGTTAGATGTATCACGTCTCAACAGAATCGGACCATGCGACGCAACTCAGGTCAGAATAGGTACATGCGCTCCGCCGTCCAGTGAATCCCGGCCTATCACATTAACGCTGTGCCTAGTCGGCGAATATGGCACGAATATGACGGCATATAGAGGAACGGGAACCGCCGGACAGGGCAAGAGTGACAGCACGTTAGGTGATGTCCGGCGAAATGGCACAAATCGGGCAACTCCTCTAATAGCGCGCGGCAAGATGGCACAAGGACCTGGGATTGAAAGCCATTAGGACGGTTTTGGGTGACCGCATAGCCACGCAGTGCGCTAGCGCACACACCTAACAAACGCCGTCGGCGTTCATTAGATTGTATAATAATGGGGCGGGCGGCTCGACCGGCGGCGGTCGCGGGGAGTTGTTATGCCCCCGCCTGGCGGCCGTCACAGGTCCGGCGTGTCGTCGCCGGGCTTGGCGTCTTGCTCATTGTCGGGCTCAACGTCCTGTATTGGAATCAGGTCGGTTAGCTCTTGATCGATTTCCATGAGGTTTTTTCGTTCGCCTGACCGAGAAGTGACGCGATGAACTGACGCAGAAAAACCAGCTCTTTTTGTGTTGTATCGATCAGTGTTTTTTAACGCGAGGCTGCACTCTGGGCACTTCGTTTGGATCGTGCTTACGCCACTGGAAAAACAGCGTGTGTCGGTCCAATGTAATGAGGCGCAGGATGTGGGATTTGGTGGGATTGGGCGGGTGTACTGAGGCGCTCAATATGGGATTTCTAGGGATTGCGCGGGATAAAGTGGGATATTTTTATGGGGCAACGACTTACGGCGATGCGTGTCCCAGAAATGGGGCCGGACCAAAATGGGATTTCTGAGGCAAAATCGGGGAAATCCAGTTTTGGTTATGCGCGATATGGGATTTCTAACCGCGTTTACAGCCCATTAGAGCCGATATTACATCGGACGTGCGGACATCCGGACATCAATCCCTGGACGCTGGACACACTCTGGACACACTCTGGCCAGCCTAGTTTAGAATGATTCTCAATTACAGGCTGTGCCCTGCCTTGATTATTATGGTTGTTATACCCCTTGGAAGTGCCCGGCAAACGCCGGGGCATGCTCGGCGTCGGCCACGTCGGCCGGGTTGGCGGCGGCGCTTGTGCGGCGGCTTTGAACGGCCTTGGATGGACAGTTGAAGCCGGCCAGCTCGCCGGCGTCCAGGTGCAGCACGCGGGGCTTCTGGCCGGTGCGGCTGTGGTGGAAGACCGCGCGTCAGTACGGGGCCGGATCATCACTCCCCGGCTTGTCCTATGGCCGCCCTGGCGGCGGCGATCAGGTCTTCGATTCGTGCGAAGCGTTGTCGGGATACGCTGCGTTGGCTGAGGCATTTGTATACCGCGCCACGTTCATCTTCCAGACGTTCAAGTAGGCGCTCGTGCCGGCCGGCCAATTCATCGTAATCCAACGGGGCATCATCACCGGGACGCCTGGGCATCTTTTCGTATTGATCGCGCGAAGTCCAGTACAACGAAAATCGGCTGTTGATCTCTGCGAACAGATCGCCGATCAGTTCATAGACACTTAAATAACAGTCTTTTTCTTCCGGGAATGGCTTTCCATGCTTGACCGCGTCACGGATTGATACAACGGCATTCTCCCAGTCCATACGCTCGGCGGCGTCGATCAACTCGGCCAGTTCGATCACGATTTTATAGAACCGCTTGGCGGCTTCTAAAATGATCGCCTGGTCAGAAAACTGGGCAAGCGTATCCGCCCCGGTGTCGGCTTCCCCGCCGATGCTCTGTTCGTATTCACGTTGAAGCCATCGCGCGCGAACCTCCGCCGGTTCGATCGGCGCGACCCCTTCAAGCTGCGCTGTCGTGATGCAAAAGAACTCAGCGAGCCGCCCCCGATTCGATTGGTGCGGGGATCGCTCACCATGCTCCCAACGCGCCAGCGTGACACGGGATACGCCGACTTTGCCAGCAACGAAGTCTTGCGTGAATCCGCAATAGATGCGTAGTTCGCGGATTATTGATGCAAGTTCGGCCATGCGCTTGTTTTAGCCGGTATGGCGTTGTGTGGCAATGGAAACATTAAATGATACGTCATGTTACACGCTCAAATGTTGCAATGGCTACATTTTTTGAGTAACATTGGCCGATATAGCAGGCAGAGCCACGACGGAGCGAACTATGCCGATCACAGTCAACAACGCGGAACTAGAGGGCCGGATAGAGGCCCTGGGCAAGTCCAGCCCCGTACCCGTATCTAAGCGTGCGGTGGTGCATTCGGTGTTAGGGGCCGCTGTCGATGCAGCCTACCGGCGGCGCATTTCGATCGGTGAAGTCATCGCGGAGTTGAACTCCAAGGGCTCGCGGCGAGCGAAAAAGCGGACCACGAAGCGGCGGCAATCAGCGCCACCGAAGACATTGAAACTAACTCAACCGCCGGCGGAGTAGCCGGCGTGATGCGGATCGGCGCTAACGAAAAGTGCCCCCCGCATCGGTGACACCTTGCAGGGAAACCACCAACACGAGAGGCGAGCATCATGGTAACGAAAGCGAAGGGGAAAACACAAGGCGAGCAGGCGACCGGCGAAGATGCCGGACCCGTCACGCTGCGCGTCGGCCCGGTTGATTACGAGCTGCACTTGTTCAGCGGTTTTTTAGAGTCGCAGGGGCACGAATGCCTTGGCCTCATCCAGTTCGACGTGTGCCGGATTCTAATCAGTGATAAAGCGCCGATCCGCAAGCGCATAGCGACCTTCTGGCACGAATTAGGGCACGCGATCGTCAGTGAGTGCTTCTACCGGGACTCTTTCCCCAAGCTCGACGAAGAAGACTTATGCAACATGCTGGGTATCGGCATGAGCGCTATAGATGCCGACACGCTCAAGCAAGTACACGAATTGCTTTCACGCGACACGGGTAGCGCGAGTATTGTTCTCACCGAATCATGACGGCCCGAAGGCCGTGCCCGCGTAGTGACGGATGGTGACAAGCGTTGACCTAGTGAATATCTAGGAATCTTCAAGAAAGTTACGGATAGCTGAATGCCACGGACGGCAATCAACACGACCTATCAGCCTGGACTCGCATCCCGCGTGTCCGGGTTTTTTGCGCCCGCCGCGTGGAAGGTTGGCGCGGTATGAACGTGCGCGGATCAGACCGGCCGGCAGCCACTGGTGGCGAATATCAGCCACACGCTTACCAGTATCTAACTCCCCAGCCGTTACCAAAATCTCAGCGCCGCATCATCGCAGGGTTCACCGAAGGCGACATCAAACTTCGCGGGCTGGAGCATTGCCTTGCGGTGCTGCTCCGCGAAGGCATGGACCTGCGTGTGCTGCGCCAGTTTGAAGGGCTGACGCGCAACCGGTTACGGGAGACGGCCGAGTCGGTCATGCAGCGCGTTGAGCTTCGTCTCGACAAGCCCGAGACACCGGCCAACGTGGGCAAGATCAAACGCGGCTATCGCAACGCGATTCGATCGGAGGCCGAAGGCGCAAAGCCGCTGATATCTCTGGATCGTGACGACTCAGACGCGGCGAGCAGGCCGGAGGATCGCCCGTGTGGTCCGCTGATTGACTGGGACGCACTGGACGCCGAGCAAGTCACCATTAACCAAGGATGATTCAATGGCAGGGAAGCCATCCAACACGACACCCGAACCCGGACGCGCAGCGCGTGCGCCCGGGTTTGTGCAGCGATGCCGTCGGCTGGCCCGCAACCTGGCACGGGCGTATGTGCTGCGCGTCGAATGCAACCGGCCCGGCCGGGAGTGGCCGGCCGTGTCGGGCGTCTCAGGCGATGAGAAACGGCAGCAGAAACAGGACCGCGAAGACTGGGCGCTCGACCAGCTAATCAGCCTGTCGCGGCGCATGGATTACCGGGTCACGCCGACGCAGATCATGCATGCCGTGATTGATGCGGTCGCGGACGCGGCGGCGATCGACGACCTGGACTTGTCACAAGTGCATAGCGAAGCGGACCTGAAACGCCGTGTGATGATGAACCTGATGATTCGCGGCGATGACCAGGGCGACCGGCCCGAGCCAAAGGCGGGCGGTCCGGCGACGCAATGGATCGCGTCGCTTCCGTGCGTGTTGAATGCCGGGAACGTGGACGGCTTTCTCCGCGAAGTGATCGCCGAAGCCAGGACGCAAGCCATGCCGCGCGTCGCGGAGCTGGGCACGAGCGACACCGAAGCCGTCACGCGCATGGTGTGCGATACGGCTGCGGACATCGTGATGCGGCGCATCGCCCCGGATATCAAGTCGATCCTAAGCAATCAACTCATGGACGCACACTTACCCGGCGCATTGGAACACGCCAAGCGCATCAAGGAAGGCAATGAACAATGAGACCGTTTCTAAGCGACCAACTGCAACCGCTGAACGGGCCGCAACGTGGATGCCGTAGCTTCGGTGTCGGCGAGGTGCGCGGCATCAACGAGCAAAAGCGCACGGTGACGGCGATCCTGTCAACGCCGAGCATCGACCGCTACGGTGAGATTATCCTGCCCGAAGCGTTCCTGAAGCGCATCGACAGGTTCAAACGTAACCCGGTGATGCTTGCGAATCACGTCACGGCAGCCAATACCGGAGCATCGGGGATTATTGGCAAGTGGATCGACATCGGCGTCCGCAAGGTTCCCGGCGTCGGTCAGGCGCTGGTCGGGACGTGCCGGTTTATGGAAGACGACGAACTCGCCGAAAGCTGGTGGCAGCGCTTCCGGCAGGGGATGGCGGTGGCGTTTTCGGTGGGGATGATTATCCATGCGTGGGAAGCACGGCCGGTGAAGCAAGACAAAGGTGAGACGCGCAGCGTTCGTGTCTACACCGATGTCGAACTGCTGGAAGTATCCGCCGTGAGCGTACCGGCGAATCAAGACGCGGTAGTCCTTGCGGCGTCGCTGGGAGCGGCAGGTCGCGGCGTGCCGGCGTCGGCGATGAGTCCCGACGCCGACATCGCCGGGTTGCTGGGCGGCTCAGACGGCCTGCCTGGGGCTCTGCCGGGTGCTTCCGGGGGCGGGGGTGGGCTGTCCGGGCGACGACTAAGTAAGACGCTTAGCCGGTCGATCCCCGCGATCGTCCAGGCGGAAGTACGCAAGCTGCTATCGGTTGAACCGGGGAACGAATTGCATTGCCTGATTCAGGAAGTCGCGGAGCAGACGGCGCATGAGATGCGCCATGTCATACCGAGCGTGTCCAGCAAAAAGCAAAGCAGTCGCGTGGTGAACCACGCGCCCCGGAGCCGGACGACGGCTTGGGTGAGCTGCTGGGCGCACCGCGAGCCACCACGGCCGGCAAGCCAGGTGGTAACGGGCTAGAGCGAGATGCGTTTGCCGACGCCTACTTCGATCCGAGCCTGGACGATCTGGTCGGGATGTGAGTGTGTTCCTGTGAGTGGGGCGGGGGCGGCGTGAAGTCGCCCCCGCCACCCCTTAGCGAACAGCGCTAAGGCATCCATCAAACAAAGATTGAATGGCCAATAAACATGCCTCGAAACATGAATGAATTAACAAGAGAATCGCTGGCTGAAACGCTCACCCAGCATGAAGAAGCCATCATCCAGGTCGAGAATGATGTCCGAGATTTCGCCGGCAAAATTTCCGAACACAAGATACACGGGGCACCACATGGCGACCCCCTGTATCGCGGCATCTTCGCCGGCGAGCATGAAGCCCGCAGCGCCGGCTTATTCGTGCTGTCACTGACCAGCCCCAACGCCGACGTGCGAGCCCGCGCCGCCCAAGAACTGAACTTCCACGGCATGGGCAGCCGCGACTTGGGCACGACCGACAGCGCGGGCGGTGGTGCGCTCGTGCCGGTTGAATACAGCAATCGCATCAAGCGCCTGGTTGAGGAACACGGCGTGTTCTCGCGTCGCGCATACCCGCAGCCGATGACAAGCGATCAGACCACCTTCTTAAAGCAGGTCGGCGAAGTGACTGTCTTCCTGCTCACCGAAGGGATCGCCGGCGACGACTCGGAAATGGGCTGGGAGAAGGTCAAGCTACAGGCCAAGGAGTGGGGCACGCTATGCTTCTACCCGCGCAACCTGGAGGAAGACTCCGCCGTTGACGTGGCCGAGCAGGTCTTCCGATCGTTCGCCTGGGCATTCAGCAACAAGATCGACAGCATCGCCTTCCTGGGCGACGGCAGCGCCACCTACTTCGGCATCCAAGGGATCATCCCCAAACTGAAGGAAATCAACGGCGTGGACGACGGCGGCGGTCTGGTCCTGGGCTCGGGTAACACCTGGCCCGAGTTGACGCTTGGCGACCATGAATCGGTTGCAGGGCGTCTGCCTGAGTATCCCGGCATGGAACCCCGCTGGTACTGCTCGCGTTCCTACTACTACAACGTCATGGTCCGCCTGATGCTGGCGGCTGGCGGTGTCACGGCGGCGGAGATTGCCGGGGCTAGCGAAAAGCGCTTCCTGGGCGACCCGGTCGAGATCGTCAACGTCATGCCGCGCACGACTGCTAACAGCCAGGTGCCTTGCCTCTACGGCGACATGCGCTTCGCGGCGACGTTCGGTCTTCGTCGTGAAATGACGCTCGAAGCCAGCCGTGAATACAAGTTCGCCGAACGCCAGGTGACGTGCCTGGGCACGATGCGCCCGGCGATCAGCATCGAAGACCTGGGCGACGCGAACAACGCCGGCCCGCTGGTCGGGCTCATCACGGCGGCGGGTTAAGCCTTCCTCTCGTGCGTCGGGGGTGATCGCACCCCGCCCGGGTCATAGCCCCCGACGCTTTTTAGATCACGGATCAAACAGACGAACCAACCCAAACAACAAAAAGGAATCGCACCATGCGACCCATTCAAGAAACCAAGATCATCCCGGCCATCCTGCCGGGTGCGATCGTTGACAACGCGGCGTTCGCCAGCCAGGTGATCGACCTGATGGACATCGAAGGGGCCGGCTACCTGGAGTTCCAGGGCCTGCTCGGCTCGATCGACGCGGAAATGGCCGTGCTGAAAGTCATGGAGTCGGACACGAAGACGGACGCCACCACGCTCGGCGGTACGCCGACGCTCGTCAAGGACGCGACCACGAAGCCCGGCGCGACCGACGATAATAAGCTGTTCGCGTTCGGCGTTGACCTGCGCGCGCCACGACAGCGCTACATCCAACTGCAAGCAACGGCCGGCGACGGCGCGGCGGGTACGTTCCTGTCGGCGGTGGCGGTCGCACGGCCGGCCAGACTATCCAGCGAGGCCGACGTGCGTGGCCTGCTGTTCGCTGAATACGTCTAACGAAACAGCGGGGAAGCGAAACCCCCCTGGGCGCTCCCGCCGGGTCGAAAGGCCCGGCGGGATTTTAGGAGTCACGATCATGGCTAATTCAAAAAAGCAATACGACGGCCTGAGAACCGGCGGCTTGAATGCGCGTATGCTGTCTGCCGATGAGCTGGCGGAGCTGGCCTTGATGAAGTTGCAATGCGATGGCTATCAGTCTTCGGTGTTTTCATTGAGCAGGCGCAACCAGGTAGCGCTGGGCCGTTTCTTATTGACGCCCCGATCGCCAGCCTTGAATCCGTACAAATGGCTTCGCCGTCGCACTAAGCCAAGATGTACACAATCCAGCGTCTACCGATTCGCGGCGGAGTTCCGCCGGGCGGCGGGCTGGGTCTTGCAGCATTACACGGCCGGCATTGCGCAGGCGAGGGTGACCGGGCGGGTTGGGCCTGGTGACGAAGCAACGCGATGACGCGACGGCTATAGGAGCCACGGACGAACCGCAGGGCAAGGACGCCAACGATGGGTGATAATCCAGAACCGATCAGACAGCGCATTGAAGCCGACTACGATGATAGGGGTTTGAAGGACGCTGCGCGCGATACGGCGGCGGTCGGTGAAGCTACTGAAAAAGCGGGGGACCGGGCCGAACAGGCGTCAAAGCAAACCGACAAGCTCACAAAAGAGTCGGAGCAGCTTAGCAGCGCAGCAAAGGACCAAGCACACGCACAACGGCGAGCCACCGGTGCGGTAGATGATTACGGCCGATCAACCGATAAGGCGACTGGCAAGACGGGGTTGTTTGATAAAGCCATCGGCCTGGCGCGTGGATCGCTTGCCGGTCTCGTCGGTGGCATCATCGGTGGCGCTGGACTCAACGCGGCCATGCAGGCTTACGAGCGCCACCTGGACGCCATCAACAAGCGTCTTGAAAAAAATGCGCAGCTCACGCGCGACGCGGCAGACGCGGCGCTCGAATTGCAATTCCTGAACCTCGTGCCGGACCCGACCGAACGGGCGTTCGCCGAGGAACAAGCCGTACTGGCGGGTCGTAACCCGACCGAAGGCGTGCGGGCGTTTGGCGCATTGCGCAGCAAGAATGCCAACGCCGACAGAGAGCAGCTCAAGCAACTGCTGCAACTATCGGCATTGAAGGCGCAGCAGACAACGGCCTCGATCGAAGACATCGCCGGCGGTCTGAGCCTCATCAACAAGTTCACGAACGATCCGATCGCGGCGTCAAACATCCTCGAACAAGGCATCACCGAAGCGGGTGAACTGGATGTAGCCAAGTTCATCCCGCTGATGGCCAAGTTCCTGCCCAAGGGCGTGAACATCGCCGACCTGTCGGCGGGCGAATCGGTGGGGTACGTTGCGGGCATCACCGGCCTGGGCTTGCCGGGCGAGGAAGCCGTGACTTCACTGGGCAATATTGCGCTGGCGATCAAGGGTAAGGGCACGCCCGAGGGCGCGAAGATACTTGAACGCGAGCAGATTGACCGTAGCGACTTCGGCGAAGCGCTACGACAGATCAGCGCAGCTTATGCCGAAGGTCGAATCAAGCCCGAGGAATTGCAACTCATCGGCGGAGACAGCGCCCTAACGGGCCTGGCGTCGCTGGCCGACCCGAAGATACTGGCGGACCTTCAAGCCGGTGTGGGGCGTGTAGACGCGGCTGGCGCAAGCGATACGCTGCTGGTGTCGGAGAAAGCAAAAGCGCACTTCACCCCCGGCAGTGTTGCGGCTCTAAACCTTCAATTAAATCAGGCGGAGTCGGCACTATTACAGCAGCAGCAGAACGACACAAACGCGATTCAAATCAAGGCCGCCAGAGCGCTCGTTGAGCAGCAGTTAGACCAGGCTGTGGCGGCGGGGAATATGTCGCCGGCTATGGCCGATCAAAAGCTAGCGACCTATGACAAAGCGATCAGAATGGGCTTTGGTCCGTCATGGGCGGCGCAGTTCGCAGAGAACGCGGTTGTATCCCCCACGATCGACGGCTTTACAAATGCCGTTGGGTTATCTGTTGCGGGGCCTATTCCAGTGATTCGGTCCTCGTTCAAAAGCCTAGCCGGTACGCCCGATCTAAGCCAAGCGGTAGACGACCAGATGAGCGCCGGCCCGGACATCACGGCCGACGGCCCGGCCAGTGTGACAAATAACTACTACGGCCCGGTTATGAATAACCGATCAGACCCAGCCACGTCAGGATTGGATCAGCGCCGGCCACCGAATTGATGAACAGGGCAGGCCGATCCGGTGGCACGGATCGGCGGGGCGTCGAAGACGCTTTGAACGCCCATTGACAACCGAATAATCAGGCCCCGGCAGGCCAGACGACCAGGCCGAACGTGGCATGATTATTATAGAAACGTGGAATCATTCAAAATTATGCTGCGCGCGGTGTTTTAGTCCCATATCGTGTAACTAAATCCCATTTTGATCGTCGCACTACACCGCACTACATCCAACTCAAGCACGCGACACATCTGACCTTCCCCCGAGAACACGTTCGCTTTTTTACAAAGCGGAGAGGGTGGGATTCGAACCCACGGTAGGGACGAGCCCTACACTGGTTTTCGAAACCAGCACCTTCAGCCGCTCGGTCACCTCTCCAAAGTTCGGGCCATGTCGGTATCGGCACGGCGAGCCGGATATCATAACCACATCATCAGCCGGATGCGAAACCGCTATACAGGCGGCTTTATTTCGGCCCGGCGATCCGGTATCGTGACCCCCCGAAGGAGCCCGCATGACTCAGCCAAACGATGAATACCAGCCCGGCCAACGCGTCGCCATCACCCAGCAGGTCCCCCGCCAGAACGGCGTGCTGACCGACCGGGTCGAGGGCGTCGTCGTCCGCACCGAGCAGGCCAAGACCGGCTCGTGGTTCGCCCACGCCAAGGACGACAAGCTCTGGCTGGACCGGCTGGTGATCAAAAAGGACGACGGCGAGGTCATCGTCGCCAACCTCGATCCGTACACCAACGTCGAGTTGATCGACAGCGGTAACTGAGCGCGCCTCCCGTTCCGCTTTCGCTAGCTCCTCCCAAAGCCAACCTCCCCCCACCCGTCTGGACACACCATGGCCCTGACCGACTGGCGATCGCATCACAACGACCACTTTGATAACGCCCGCATCCTGATCACCGGCGGGGCCGGGTTCATCGGCTCACACCTCAGCGAGGCACTGATCGACCTGGGTGCCTCCGTCACCGTCATCGACGACCTTTCCGGCGGCGACGTGGGCAACTTCGACACCTTCCGCGACCGCGCGGGGGACCGGCTCAACTTCGTCGAAGGCTCGATCCTCGACACAGACTTACTAACCAAGATTACCGACGGCTGTGACTATGTCTTCCACCAGGCCGCGATGGGCTCGGTGCCCCGCAGCGTCGAGATGCCCGTCAAATACAACCAGGTCAACACCAACGGCACACTCAACGTGCTCGAAGCGGCGCGGGCCGCGAAGGTCAGGCGCGTTATGTTCGCCGCCAGCAGCTCGGCCTACGGCGATTCGCAGACGCTGCCCAAGGTCGAGCAGATGCCGGTCAGGCCCAAGAGCCCCTACGCCGCGAACAAGGTCGCGTGCGAAGCCTTGATGCGCGCTTATGCCGGGAGCTACGGCCTGGACACCGCGAGCCTGCGTTACTTCAACATCTTCGGGCCCAGGCAAAACGCCAACTCGGCCTACGCCGCGGTCATCGCCGCGTTCGCCACCGCGCTGATCGGAGGCAGGAAGCCCGCCATCTACGGCGACGGTGAGCAGTCGCGCGACTTCACGTTCGTCGATAACGCCGTCCACGCCAACCTGCTCGCCGCCCGTTGTGACAAGCCGATCGGCGGGGAGGTGATGAACGTCGCGGTCGGCCAGCGCGTCACCGTCAACGAACTCGCCGCAGAGATGGCGCGCCTGCTGGGCCGGCCCGAGTTGACCCCCGAACACCTGCCCGAGCGCACCGGAGACGTGAAACACTCCCTGGCCGGGCTGGACCTGACCCGCGAGACGATCGGATATCAGCCGGTCGTGTCGTTTGAAAAAGGCCTGGAAGCCACCGTACGCTGGTACGAATCCGTAACGGTTTAGCCGCGATGCACAAACATCCTGTTTTTCATTTCAGCTGCAGGAAGTCTAAGAATGTTTAGAAGCCCAATCGCGATCGCCCTCGTAGCACTACTCATGGCGTCATGTACTTCTGAACCGCAGATTAGCTCCACTGACATAGAGCGTCCCGCTAACGAGGTGGTCCGTTCATTCTTCATAGCCATGTTGATGAACGACGAAGCCGGCGTTCGAAAGGAAATCCTCCCGAGCCAGGATGCACATGTTTTGTGGCAGGGGCCACCGCCTCCCGCGGAGGCTCTATCCCAGATCAAGAAGCAACTCGAGGCGATGACCTGCCGTGAGTGCAAGGTCGGGGAGACGATCAACCTGCCGGGCAACAAGACACTCAAGGTGACCGATATGATGGTCAATGAGAACAGCAAGATGCTGTTCCCAATCATCGCAGGTGAATCCATGCCGACGCCACTGCCTGCCGTCAAGATCGACGGCCAATGGAAGGTCGAAGCCGGTCCAATAATTGCAGCACGCCTGGCCGCGAAACGTGCCCAAGAAAAGAAGGGGTTGGAATAGGTGTTTGGATGACGCATCTCCCCCCTCTGCGCGGTGAGAGGGCCGGGGTGAGGGTAGCAGTGACCTTCAGGATGCTACCACCATATGAATCCGCCCCCGTACACAGCAGGTCCGTCGCGTGTTATACCCATTTCTTGCCAAACTTATCCCCAAAGGGCTTTACGGCCTGCGGTAAAGTGATCTAGGATATGGCGTCATGTCACAAACGCCGGTGAGCGATCTGACCGCCCGCGGCTACGAGCCGCCACGCAACACCCAGTTCAGCGTCTTCGTCGACAACCGTGTCGGCCGGCTGCTGGAGGTGATTGAGGTATTCCATGGCAAGCCGTTGACCCTGGCGGGTCTGAGCGTCGTGGATTCAGCCGACCACGCTGTCGTCCGGCTGCTGACAAGCCACGGCGACCTGGCCCGCAGGCTGCTACAACGCCATCAGTTGCCGTTCAGCGAAGTCAACATCCTCGCAGTCGAGTTGGGCGAAGGTAAAACGCTGCCCGAGCTATGCCGCTGCCTGCTGGCGGCCGAATTGAGCATCCATTACGCCTACCCCCTGCTGGTCCGCCCGCGTGGCCTGCCCGCCATCGCCATCCACACCGATGACACCGTGCTTTCTGCCCAGATCCTTCGGCGGAAGCTCTTCGCCGTCCTCGGCGAAAACGACCTCGGCGATAACGCCTCACAGAGCACGCCCGGCCCCGCGACACCGCCACCCGGCGGGCCGTCGGATAACTGAGCCTTTCATTCACACATACCTGTCCAAGCGTTCCGCTACGCAAATAACCACCCCGTTTAACGATCGACAGCCTACTTTTTTACCGCCGGGGTTGACTTTTGTGCGCGAATGACGAAAATATTCGTCATTCGTGTTTTGGGCCGCACCTTGACCGGGAGTCTTAGCATGCCTCGCAAGCCTTCGGGCCAGCCGACGGAAGTGGAACTGCTGATCCTCAACGTGCTCTGGGACCTGGGGCCGACGTCGGTCGGGCAGATCCACAAGGCCCTGGAAACGCAGCGGCAGACGGGCTATTCCACTACGCTGAAGATGGTGCAGGTCATGACCGAGAAGGGCCTGCTGGTCAAGGACGACTCCCAGCGGCCACAGATCTTCACGCCGGCGCTGTCACGCTCTGACGCCCAGGCCGGGCTGCTCGATGACCTGCTACAGCGGGCATTCGGCGGCGCGGTGGACAAGCTGGTGATGCAGGCGCTGCAGGCTAAAAAAGTCTCCGCCGGTGAACTCAAAGAGATCAAGAAGCTGCTCAAGGACCACGAGGGGGGCGCCAAATGATCTGGATCGATCACGCCCTGGGCTCGGATACCGCGTACCGCCTGGGGTGGACACTGGTGCATTCGTTGTGGCTGGGCGTACTGGTTGCCATCGCACTGGCAGTCGTGCTGGCGGTGACGCCCAAACGCTACGCGAACGTGCGCTACCTGTTGAGTTGTGCGGCGATGCTGCTGCTGTTCGTGGCACTGGGCGTGACGTATGCGCTCGTGCCCGATCAGCCGACGGATGACACATTGAATGCGGACGGCTTGCGGTTCTCGCCGGGCATGGTTGTGAACGCAACCCAGCTCGATTTACAGCCCCCACCGCCCGCCGATGCCTTGCCTGCCAAACGGGGCGCTGAGGCAATCGCTGATGCTCCTCATTCGCCGGTCGCAACCGAAGCGAGTGAAACCGTGACTGTCGCGTTTCACCGGCGTGCTACCGCGTGGATCGGCCTGCGCGTGGTTCTGCTGATGCCGATCTGGGTGGCCGGCGTTTTGTTTTTCTCGTGCTACCACCTTCTCGGCTGGTTAGGTACGCGGCGGCTGCGCGTGGCGGGGACGTTGGCGGTTCGGCCGGAGCATACCGCCTTGATGGAGGACTTGGCCGAGCGCCTGGGCATCAAGCGTACGGTGCGGCTGCTTCAGTCCACGTTCGCGCACGCGCCGATGGTGATCGGCTGGCTCAAGCCGGTGATCCTCGTGCCGTGCGGCGCGCTCAGCGAGCTGTCGGCCGCGCAACTGGAAGCAATACTCGCGCATGAGCTTGCGCATATCCGCCGACACGATTACCTGGTCAACCTGGTGCAGGTCGTGACCGAGACGCTGCTGTTCTATCACCCGGCGGTGTGGTGGGTCTCGCGGTCGATCCGCCAGGAGCGGGAATGCTGCTGCGACGACATCGCGGTGCAGATCACGGGCGGCCGGCTCAATTACGCACAGGCCCTGACCGCCGCGGTGGAACTCGGGCAAGTGCATAGGGGCCTGGCGGTGGCGGCCGACGGCGGGTCGTTGCTGATGCGCATCCGGCGGGTGCTGGGCCACTCGCCGCGCGCTTCGGTCCGCGGCGCAGCCTGGCTGGCGGGGTTGCTGGCGATCTTGATCTGCGCGGTCTTCACGATCGGGTCGGTCGCGCACAAGGCACAGAATCATGCAACGGAAGATGTGATAGACGAGAGCGCTGAAGGGGGCGAGCTTGGCCTGAGGTTGATCTCCGTGCGGCCGGACGGGTCGGACGAGGTGTTCGACCGTCACGGCCGATCGCTGGGGCAGCAGCCGGAATATTGGGCCGGGCGCACGGCATGGGACGCGGATCAGATGCACCGGGAGTTTATCTTCGAGGGGCCGTGGCCGCAGGAACCGGTGACGCTCGCGACTTTCCCCGGGGTGCAGGTTAGTGGCGTGGGCCGGCCCCTTGGCGGGCACATAAACCTCTGGATGCAGCAGGCGGGGGACAAGGCTCGCTATGTGCTATGGATCAGTTGCGACAGGAGCTACGACACAAAGTGGCGTCGGGTGGATATCGAGAAACTCGACCTGACACTCAACTATTGGCAGGGCCCGCGCGGCCAGGGGCAATACACCTTCGAGGGCCCGTTCGAGGAAGGCAAAACCATTCAGGCCAGCGACGGCAGCAGCGTGTTTCTTGCCTGCCGTGAATACGACGGCTGGTACGGCACGACGTTCAGGCTGTCCACCGGCCTGCCGTTTGATCGGCATAACGGGACCCACTTTCTTGCGTACGACCAGTCGGGCCAACGGCGGCTGATTACCTCGGCAAGCGGCCGATCCGGGAGTCACGGCGCAACGCTGGATATCCGGGTCCCAGATTTGAAGCCCGAGGAGATCAGCGCGGTTACCTTTGGCGAGCCGCAAAAGTCCATTACGTTCAAAGATGTGGTCGTGAAGTATCCGAATCACCCGCCGCGGTCGTACGCGCCGTGGCTGGACGATGTCGCCGAGGCGCTGGGGGTGCCAAACCTGCCGCGTCGGGTCAAGCGTTGGCCGGAAGCGGCGGGCGTGGATGCGCTCGAGGCGTTGTCGGTTGCCCACCTTGTGCGCGGGGAGGGGACTTATCAATTGTGGTATCACCTGCGAAGTGGCGACCAGAAACTGCCCAGAGAGTTCACCGGGGCAGATCTTCCCGCTGAGCAATCCGAGCATCTGCGTGCCCTGTTCATGGCCTGGGCCGAACAGCAGAAGGTTACGACCATTGACCCGATCGATTCGCAGCCATACATGCGGGCCTCCCTGGCTCTCGACCTCGGGCTGTTCTTCGATTATCCCGAGTTCGTCGACCCGACACTGGACATGATTGAGCAAGGTATTAATTTCGATAATTACTCGCCGCTCCCGGAACGATCACTGTTGCATTACGGCAAACCATTCACGCCGGAGCAACTGGACCGCATCGAACGATGCATCCTCCGGATGCCGAACACTTACAACCGGGTGTATATCCTGCCGCAGCTGCTGCGCCTTGATCGCGGTGGCGGGGTTCACTGGGACCGGTTGATCCGCCTGGCCGAGGATGAGCAGACGCCGCCGTGGGTGTGGTGGCGGATACTGGGCGAATGGGGCGGGAGCGTGACGCATCGGCTCCGGGACAAGACCATGTCCGATCGCCTGATACAACGGCTGGTGCTCGCGCAGAACCGCACGTTCAAGCCCCCGGACCGGCCCGAGTTGATCGAGGGGTCGTACGCCCTGCTGCCGGACATCGTGGCGGACCCGAGGATGCGGCAACTGAACCACAGCGACTGGGCCGACGCACGCCGGCTGCTGGAAAAGCACCTGCCGCGCGACATCGCGACCGAAGCCCAGATCACGCAGTTAAAAAGCATCCGCGATTACTCGCGTAACAGCTGGATCGCGTTCGACATCACCAACTCCATCAACCGCCTGCACAACCTGAACTTCGGCGGCATCGGACAGGTGGAACGAGACGGGCACATGAATCAATCAAACTACGACTGGCAACAGATCGAGCGAGATGTGATCGCGTGGTATGAGTCTGTGAGCGGGGAATGAGACAAGCGATCGCGAACCGCTCCCTTATTGCAGATCCCGATTACTCGCTTGGCTGCGTCGACTTCACCACCACACAGATAATCACGACAGCCGCCACCAGCAGGATGAGCCGAGGACGGCGAGGATTATCAGTTCGCCCCAACCGAGGCTGATCAAGTACGCAAGCGTGGTCGTGGCGAGTCAATCTACTTGGACTTAAGAAACAGAGCCTTCACGATATAGATCCACACAAGGACGTGCACCTCAAAACACATCAGGCCAAAAACGACCAGGCCTGCCAGTGAGAGCACGGCCATCAGCACTGATTCGTTCCACCCCAGACCACCGAACAGAAGCACCCGCATGGGCATGTAAGCCCCTTCAATAGAAGCTGTACCGGACACATAGCCGGCTAGTTGATACTGGGTATCAATATTGATATGATCGGGGGCTGTGTAAAAAACTTATCCCCCTTTTGACGAGCCAGCCATGTGGTTGACCGGTCCTACATCACACGCATCACCAGCCGACAGCACCGATCCTGCGTCGGGTGAGAGCTGTCAGATCAGTCTGGACAAGCTCGAAAAAGGCCAGTGCGGGGTCGTGCTGGACCTGGAACTCGCAGAAGGCGACGACAGCCGACTGAGGACCCTCGGGATATGCCCCGGCCGGCGCGTCTGGCTGGTGCGTAAAGGTGATCCGATGGTGGTCCGTGTGATGAACTCACGCCTGGGCCTGGCACGCCAACTCGCCCGACAAGTCACCGTCGAGGTCTGTGCCCCGCCCTGCTCGATCGCCACGGATGTCCCCCCGGAAGTTTCCCCGGAATCAGCACCCGACACGCAACAGAAAGAGGCCGACGCATGAGCAGCACGGTCTCATTAGACGTTCTGAAGACGCCCGCGCCGCCGAGTTATGACGGCCTGCACGTTGCCGTGGTCGGCAACCCCAACTGCGGCAAGACCACACTCTTCAACATGCTCACCGGCATGCGGGCCCGCACCGCCAACATCGCCGGGACCACCGTCGAGACCCGCGTCGGCAAGGCGCAGATCAACGGCAGCGCCGTCACCCTCATCGACCTGCCGGGCATGTACAGCCTCAGCGACCCGTCCCCCGAACAGCAGATCGCACGGCAAGCCCTGCTCGGAGAGATGCCACAAGGTAAATCTTCCGGAGGCGATAAGCCCGGAGCGATCCTGCTGATGCTGGACGCGACCAACATCCAGCGGAACCTGCTGCTGGCCGGGCAGGCGATCGAGTTGGGCATGCCGACCGTGGTCGCGCTGAACATGTGCGACCTGGCCGAGCGCGCCGGGATCAAGATCGACACTGAATCGCTCAGCGAAGAACTCGGCTGCAAGGTCGTGCCGATCTGCGCCCGCACGGGCGACGGCCTGACCGAGCTGCGTGACGCGCTGCACGATCGATTTGCCAGCGAAGACCCGCACGTCGTCCCCGAAGCGCTCGGCGCGTGTGCGACCTGCGGCGGCTGCCAGTTCCGCGCCCGGTTCGACTGGGCGGAAGGCGTTGAGCAGCGCTGCGCCCGCAGACCGATGGGTGAACACGACCCGGTCACGGATGCCGCCGACCGCGTACTGACGCATCCGATCCTGGGCGTGCTGTCGTTCGGCGGGATCATGTTCATGATGTTCGCGCTGGTGTTCTGGGTGGCGGCGTACCCGATGGACTGGATCGACATGAGCTTCGGAGCGCTCGGCGAATGGGCCGGCGCTATGTTGCCGGAGGGCGACTTTAGCAGCCTGGTCGTCGACGGTGTGATCGCCGGCCTCGGGGGTGTGGTGATCTTCCTGCCCCAGATCTGCCTGCTGTTCTTCTTTATCTCGCTTCTCGAGAACACGGGTTATCTGGCGCGTGCCGCGGTTGTCTCCGACAGGCTGATGCGGCGTGTCGGCCTGCCGGGCACGGCGTTTGTCCCCCTGATCTCGGCGCACGCCTGCGCGATCCCCGCCATCATGGCCAGCCGGGTCATCGAGAACCGGCGCGACCGATTGGTGACGATCATGGTCGCGCCGCTGCTGACCTGTTCGGCGCGCCTGCCGGTCTACGCGATGATCGCGGCGCTGCTGGTTCCCGGCTCGGCCTTGCTGAAAGCGGCGATCTTCTCCGGCGGGTACTTCATCGGGATCGCGGCGGCGCTGCTCATCGCGATGCTGCTGAACCTGACCCTTCTCAAGGGCAAGGCCCAGCCGTTGGTCATCGAACTGCCCGGCTACAAGGCCCCGAACCTGCGCAACGCGCTGATCACGATGTACGAGCGCGGGTTCGCTTTCCTCAAGAAAGCCGGCACGGTGATCCTGCTGATCTCGATCATGCTCTGGGCCACGATGACCTATCCGAAGTCGGAGGCCCCCGCCGAGGCGGTCGCCTTGCAGCAGCAGGCCGAGGTCTTGCTCACCGACGGGCAGGCCGAGCAGGCCGAGGCATTGCTTGCCGAAGCCGACAGCCTCACCGCCGGGCACAGCCTCGCTAACAGCGCCGCCGGACGGGTCGGGCAGTTCATCGAGCCGGCGATCGAGCCCATGGGATACGACTGGAAGATCGGCATCGGGATCGTCAGCAGCTTCGCGGCGCGTGAGGTGGTCGTCTCCACCCTGTCGATCATCCACAGCGTCGGGGATGAAGACGAAGCCACGCTGTACGAGACCATGCGTAACGCGACCCTGGCCGACGGCACCCCCATGTATAGCACCGCGACCTGTCTGAGCCTGCTGGTGTTCTTCATCCTTGCGATGCAGTGCCTGCCGACCAACATCGTCGCCGCCAAGGAAGCCGGCAGCTGGCGGTGGGCCGTGTTCCAGTTCGGGTACATGACCGTGCTGGCCTACGGGATGGCGTGGCTGACCTTCGTCACAACCAACGCCGTCATCGGTTAGACCGTCGCGCAGAGGTGATAGCAACACCATCAAGAACTATCATGGCTGACTGGGCACGCATGTGTCCCGGTTAATTGTCTACATCCGGCGAGCGGAATCGACCATGCTTTACCAAGTTTCCCGGCTGCTAGTCCTATCCCTCACCTTGTCACTGATCGGCTGTACCGGCGCCATGAAACGGTCGAGCGAGTTCTACGGTGAGATCCAGTTGTTTGTCCTGCAGGACGCCCAGACGCCACCGCCGGATGACGCGCTGCTCTTCATCGGCAGCTCCAGCATCCGCCTGTGGGACACGCTAGAAGATGACTTTCCCCAATACAACATTATCCAGCGCGGCTTCGGCGGGTCACAGTTCTCCGATGTGATCCTCTTTGCCGATGAACTCGTCAAACCTTACAAGGCAGAAGCGATCGTGGTTTTTGAAGGCACCAACGACATCGCAGATGGCAAGAACGCCAAACGTGTATTCAATGACTACAAAAAGTTCATCAAGATAGTCAGGTCCGCGCAACATGAAAGCGAGCCACCAGTACCGATCTTCTTCATCGGCGCAACCCCTTGCGAGTCTCGCTGGGAATACTGGCCGCAAACGCGGAGGCTGAACTCGCTGGTACAGAACCACGCCCAACAGCACGAGGGGCTTTACTACATCGATACACCCACACCGATCCTGGAAAGCGCCTTGTCACCCGGCGGTCCGCCTGCCCGCGCGTTGTTTCAGGACGACCTGCTGCACCTAAGCCCCAAGGGCTATGAACTCTGGGTAGAAGTCATCACACCACAGCTCGAAGCGGTCGTGCCACCACACGATCCAACCGCCCGATGAACACCACACGCACCATCCCTGACCCGCCAACCTACGCCGTCATCGGTTCGGGCGCGGTCGGCGCGTACTACGGCGGATGCCTGCAACGCCTAGGCCGAGATGTCCACTTCCTCTGCCGCAGCGACTACGACCACGTCAAACAGCACGGCTACCGCATCGATTCACACCTGGGCGACTTCACCCTGCCCGAGGTGCGTGCATACAAAGACGTCCGTGATCTGCCGGCCGTCGACGTCGTGATCGTCGCGCTGAAGACGACGAGCAACCACCTGCTGCCGGAGCTGCTCAGCCCGATCGTGGGCGATGACACGGTTGTGCTCATGCTTCAGAACGGCCTTGGGATCGAACAGCAGGTCGGCGACATCGTCGGGCACGACCGTGTGATGGGTGGCTTGTGTTTTATCTGCTCGCACAAGCTGGGCCCCGGCCACGTGCATCACCTGGACTACGGGCGCGTCGAGTTCGCCGATCACACGGCCGAAGGCTCTCCCGCCGGGATCACGCCGCGCATCAAGACGATCGCCCGCGACTTCGAGCAGGCCGGGAACGAGGTCGTGGTGAACGAAGACCTGGTCCTGGCGCGCTGGAAGAAGCTCGTCTGGAACGTACCGTTCAACGGCATGTGTGTCGTGCTGGATACAGACACGCAAACGATCATGGCTGACACCGAGTTGCGCAGCAAAGCCCACGGCCTGATGCTGGAGGTGCAGCAAGCCGCGTGGGCATGTGCCGGGCGCACGATCGAAGATAACTTTGTTGAGATGATGTTGGACTGGACCGACAAGATGGAGCCGTACCTCCCGAGCATGAAACTCGACCACGACGCCGGCCGGCCGATGGAGGTCGAGGCGATCTTCGGCGCACCGCTGTGCGCCGCGCAGCACGCCGGGTGCGCTACGCCTAAACTTGAGGCCATTTATAACGAACTGAGATTCCGGGAAGAACGCACATGCTCAGATGTCTGAGAATTGGCCGCACTCGTAGAGCAAGAGCGGCTAGGAAGGCAATAAAATATGGCCACTATCCATCTCGACGGGCCAAACGATTAACGATGGTGGAATGGATCGCGGTAACCATCATCATTGGGTTCTTACTGTGTATCTTTCGCGCCATTTTTACGATCCGCGTTTATAGACGAGCCAAGCGAATAAAGCTGATTCGTGAGATGGGCTGGTAGCCAGAAATCCTCACTCGTACATCACCGCCTGCCCGCGATACAGAAAACGCAGATCGGACTGCCGCCAGCTTTCGATGCCCATGTCCGGATCGGCGATCAGGACGCGCTGCGGGTCGTCCGGATCGATCCCGAGGTAGACCACGTCGTGGTAGAAGTTGGCGACCCAGTTGTTCTGCCGGCCATAGGCCGCGGCGTTGTGCGCCCGGCCGCGTGATGGCAGTCCGACAAGAATAATCGCAGGGCCGGGGTGGGTCAGTAGTTCGTCGGCTTCGAAGTGGTTGATCCGGGCGCTGCCCTGCACTTCGTCGTCAAAATGGCGCAGCGCCCGGTACAAGCCAAGCGCCTCGGTGCCCTGCCCGTCCTTCGTGCCGGCTAAGACGATCGCCTCGGCCTCGGTGCAATCGACCCCGTACATCCGCAACATCGTGACCAGCGCCGCGGCGGAGCAGTTGTAGTCATCCGACTGTCGGCAGACGCCGTCGGCATCGATTGACGTCCCGCCCGAGTGAGACAGCGGCGCGATGTGATACCGGAACGGGAACAGCGACAACACGAACAACAACCCACACCAGAACACCATCCGCACGCCCTGACCGAACGTATTGATAAACGCCCAGACACACGGGGCAAATAGCCCAAACGCCAGCGGGTAGACGTTGTCGTAGTAGGTCAGGTTCTCGTAGGGCAGCACAGTCACCGCCCAGCCGGGCCTGACCGCGAGGACCACTGACAGCAGCGCCACCAACCCCGACAACCCGACCCCGATGACCGCGCCGCGTTTGCTCCGAGACAGCCAAACACCGATGGCGATGAACAAACCAAACAAGATCAGATTGCCCAGAACATGAACAACCGGCATGATAAAAACCCCTTAGGCCATAAGCATCCTAGACCCCCACCCGCCACAAGTTCAAGCCCCATACGGGGTTGGGACGAAAGATTCTCACCCCGGCAAGCCGCCCGGATTGACGCACCGGCCCCCAGCCGTGATAATGCCCGGCCCTGTCGAGATACCGGCGTCGTATGGGAACGACGCCAGGCGTGGGTCGGCAGGGCACACCGTTCAAACCCCCCGCCCCTTTTTCCATCCCAGGTAATTGACCAACCCTTAGACACAGGAGCAGTGGGGTAATGGCTGAAGACAAATCCACCGTCGCGGAAGAATCGACCGAAGAAACCAAGCCGGAGCAGACCGTCAGCGTCGAAGACGCGGGCCCGGCGCTCAAGCGCCTGACCGTCGAGCTACCCGAGTCGCGCATCAAGGAAAAGATCGAATCGATGTATGTCGAGCTGCGTGACGACGCGGTCCTGCCGGGCTTCCGCCGCGGCCGTGCCCCCCGCCGGCTTCTGGAAAAAAGGTTCAAGTCCTCCGTCTCCGATCAGCTCAAGGGCCAGCTGCTCAGCGAGAGCTACACCCAGGCAATCGAAGACGAAGGCCTGGACGTCATCGGCGAGCCGGACATCAAGGACGCCGACAAACTCGAGGTCCCCGAGAAGGGCTCGATGAAGTACGTCGTCGAGGTCGAGGTCGCGCCGCAGGTCGATCTGCCGGCGTTCGACAAGATCAAGGTCAACAAGACGCTGACCGAGGTTGGCGACGACGAGATCGATGCCGAGATCGACCAGCTGCGTGAACGTTTCGGCAAGCCCAGCGCGGTCGAGGACGGCAAGGCCGAGGAAGGCGACTACCTCTCCGCCGACGTGACCATCCTGGCCGGTGAAGACGCCGGCGACGACGCCGAGAAGCTCGTCGAAAACCCCGACACCTACATCCTGGTCCCCGGCAAGAAGAGCGACAACAAGGGCCACGTCGTCGGCATCGTCGTGGACGACCTGGGCAAACGGCTCAAGGGCAAGAAGGGCGGCGACGTCGAATCGATCTCGATGACGGGCCCGGCCGGTCACGAGAACGAGAAGATCAAGGGCCAGCCGATCACCATCCAGATCGCCGTCAAGACCATCCAGCGGATCGAGCCCGCCGAGGTCGACAGCCTGCCGGCGATGGTCGGCGTCGAGTCCGTGGACGACATGAAGGCCCGCATCAAGGAAATGCTCGAGCAGCGTCAGGAGCAGAACCAGCGTGCGGACATGCACAAGCAGGTCGCGGACTATCTGGTCGAAAACGTCGAGCTGGAACTGCCCGAGGGCGTGACCGGCCGGCAGACCGCCCGCGTGCTGCAGCGCGAGCAGATGGAGCTTGCCTACCGCGGCGTGCCCGAAGAGGAGATCGCCCAGCAGATCGCCGAAAGCCGGGAAGAGAGCGAAGCGTCGGCGATCCGACAGCTCAAGCTGTTCTTCATCCTGGACCAGGCGGCGAAGGACCTGGAAGTCGAGGTCCACGAGAACGAGATCAACGGCCGGGTCGCCCAGATCGCCTACCAGCAGGGCCAGCGCCCCGAGAAAGTGCGTCAGCAGATGCACAAGCAGGGCCAGATCGAGCAGCTCTACCTGCAGATCCGCGAGCAGAAGGTCATGGATCAGATCATCGAGAAGGCCGACGTAACCGAGGTCGAGGGCGAGGCCAAAGCCAAGCCCGCCAATAAGGCTACCGGTGATAAGTCCTCCGAGGACGGGGGCGAGGCCAAGAAGAAGACGACCAAGAAGAAGACCACTAAAAAGACGACGAAGAAAAAGACCACCAAGAAGAAGGCCGACGAGTAGGCCCGAGCCGAATCCGAGCCTATACTAAGTGTGGGCCGACACGCTACCCCGGCCGACGTCCTTCGACGTACCCGTGTGCTTCCTACCGCAACGCACACGGCCCCCGGGCGCTCCGTGCCGGCCCACGCTTTATTTTTGATCCCCACCGGGCAATGACACATGACGTCAGCGGTGTGCAACCTAGCCCTATCGATCAGCGCCGATTTACCCAGCGTGCTGGCGCAGTCGGCTCGCGCCAAGCGGGCCAGCGGCGATGTCCTGGAATACCTGGCGATCCTGCTGGTGGCGGCGATCGTGATCGTGGCGATTGGATTGATAGCCCGTAAGTATCTTGCCGGCCCGATCGAGTCGACCGAGGGTGAGGCCGTGTTCGACCTGTCCGAGCTCCGCCGGATGCACCGCGAGGGCGTGTTGAATGACGAGGAGTTCCAGGCCGCCCGCGCCGCCGCACTGATCGGTGGTGCCGAGATGCTCACCCCCCCCGCCGACGCGTCCGACACATCCAACGACACCACAGACGCTGCCCCCACCGAACAGCCGGGTCATGCGGCCCCGCCGCTTGGCCCGGGTGCCCCCGATGACCCCGCGGATCCCCCCCCGGAAGCGCACCCGCAAGCCGCCCCGGAAGCCACCTCAGATACCTCTCCGGACGCCCCCAGCCAGCCTCCGCCCGCCTCGCCAACCAGCCGGGACATCGAACTCGGGCCCGAGCTACTCAAGCCCGAGGAGCCGGCCCGCAAGCCCGACCCCACCGATAAGCCCAATCCGGACGCGCAAGCCCCCGATAACCCGCCAAACAACTGAAAATATGCATTTGATAACGCAGTTCGGACCCATATCCGCGAACACGAATCGGCTATGATATGAGGCCGCTCGGGCCGGGCACCGAACCGGGCCCGATATCGGCGCAAGCCTCGGCGAAGATCGCACTAACGATGCAGGGGCATCTGGACGATCCTCCTTCATACCGGCACGTGATGCCGCCGGTGATCCGTCGCCACCTCACCTGTGACGACGACCCCGGCAAGTAGACTTAGTTAGAGAAGACAGACCATGCCCAATAACAAAAATGGCGGACGAGGGGGGCGTGGCCCCGGTGACGGTGACGACGGACTGACCCACAGCGGCGGTTCGGACTCCGACAGCGGCAGCGGCTTCAAGGGACGGCGGGTCACCACCTGCTCGTTCTGCGGCAAGAGCTCGCGCGAAGTCGGCCCCATGGTCGAAGGCCCCAACGATGTCTACATCTGTGCCAACTGCACCGACCTCTGCCAGAACATCTTCAAGCAGGAACGCCGACGCGTTCAGTCCGGCCGGCCCAGCATCGGGTCCATCCCCACGCCCCGGCAGCTCAAGGAGTTCCTCGATCAGTACGTCATCGGCCAGACCATGGCCAAGCGGGCGCTCAGCGTCTCGGTCCACAACCACTACAAGCGACTGACCGCCGGCGAGAAAGAAACGCCGGTCGAAATCGATAAATCCAACGTCATGCTCATCGGGCCCACCGGCTCGGGCAAGACGCTGCTGGCGCGCACCCTGGCGCGCACCCTCAACGTCCCCTTCGCCATCGGCGACGCCACCACCCTCACCGAGGCCGGCTACGTCGGCGAGGACGTCGAGAACCTCCTGCTCAAGCTCCTGCAGGCCGCCGACTACGACCTCGAGGCCGCCCAACGCGGCATCATCTACATCGATGAAATCGACAAGATCGGCAAGACCAGCCAGAACGTCTCGATCACACGCGACGTCTCCGGCGAGGGCGTGCAGCAGGCCCTGCTGAAGATGCTCGAAGGCACCGTCGCCAACGTGCCCCCCCAAGGCGGCCGAAAGCACCCCGAGCAGCAGTACATCCAGATCGACACCAGCAACATCCTCTTCATCTGTGCCGGCACGTTCGTCGGCCTCGATGAGACGATCCAGAAACGCCTGGGCAGCAAGTCGATCGGCTTCGCCAGCGAGCACAACAAGGAAGAAGACCTCAAGGACAAGTCCGAGCTGCTGGCGCAGGTCACCGCGGAGGACGTGCTGGCATACGGCATGATCCCCGAACTGATCGGCCGGCTCCCCGTGCTCACACCGCTGATGCCGCTGGACGTGCCCGCGATGGTCCAGATCCTCACCGAACCGAAGAACGCCCTGGTCCGTCAGTACCAGTTCTTCTTTGGCATGGAGAACGCCGAGCTGGAGTACACCGACGCGGCCCTGGAGCGGATCGCCGAGAAGGCCATCGCCCGCAAGACCGGCGCCCGGGCCCTGCGAAGCGTCATGGAAGAGCTGATGCTCGAACTGATGTACGACCTGCCCGAGATGAACAACGACGGCGCGAAGTACGTAATAGACGCGGCCGCGGTGGACGGGCGGACGCAGTTGGCGGATATGAGGGTTGCGCAAAAAGAGTCGGCCTGACGGCTCGAGGGCTAAACCCCGCCTACGATACATCCAGCCCATGGCTATTCGCCGACCGTGACGACCGTCCCCGGCGAGCCTTCCGGGCCGGTGACACAGACATCTTATGGCCTGGGAAAGAATCAGCCTATGAAACGCATTGCCCCGTCCCGTGTTGGTGCCCTGCTCGCCGCCACTCTCGCGGCCTTCTTAGCCCTGGCCACCCCACCGGCGCCCCACGCCGAGGCCGCACCCGCCGTCGCGATCAACCTCGACAACCTCGCCGAGCTGGGCCAATTCGACGAGTTGCTCGAACAACTGAAAACCACCGGCGCCGCCGAGGACGATGACGCCGTCCAGAGCCTGGTCAGCGACCTTGAGCGCTACCAGCGCAACCACGCCAAACGCACCCAGCAAAAACGTGAAGCCTTCGACAAAGCCACCGCCGAACTCGAAGAGCACATCGATTCCGACGATCTCGAAAAGGCCCTGATCGCCGCCGTCCGCTCGCACGGGCTGGCTGAAGAAAGCCAGGCCTTCCTCGGCGACCTGCGCGTCGTCAAGCTCGTCGATCAGACGCTCACCAAGGCCCAACAGGCCGAGCAAAACGACGACTGGCTCGAAGCCCTGGCGCTGTACCGGGCGCTCGACCTCTTGTACGAAGACACCAACGCCTATCAGGATGACGTCGACCGGGCCGCACGGCACGTCCGCGTGCTCCAGCTCTACGCACCCAAACGGCTGCAGGAGCTTTACAAGCAGCGTGCCGAAGCGCGAGGCGAAGAGGAAGACGACGACGAGACGCAGCCCGAGCTCGAGCTCGAGGACTGGCAGACGCGCCTCAAGAACATTAAACCGTCCATGCTCAAGCAGACGCTCCGTCACGCCGGCCGCAAGCACGTCTCGCAGCGCGAACTGGCCCCGCTGGTCCGGGGCGCACTCGACGCGATGATCGTCATGCTCGACACCAAGGGCATGGAGGAATCCTTCCCCGCCTTTGCCGACAAGGACAACGTCGCACGCTTCCGTGACTACCTCGCCCGCCGAAGCGCCTCGCTCCAGGAGCCCGGCAAGACCATCAGCGTCTACGAAGCGGGCAACATCATCGACCGCGTGATGACCACCAACCAGCAGACACTCGACCTGCCCTCCGAGGTCGTGACGTACGAGCTGACCGAGGGCCTCACCGGCTCGCTCGATGACTTCACCAGCGTGATCTGGCCCGAGGAACGTGAGTCCTTCAGCCGCAGCACACAGGGCAACTTCTCCGGCATCGGCGTGCAGATCTCCAAGCGCGACGGCCGGCTCATGGTCGTCAGTCCACTGGAAAACACGCCCGCCATGCGCGCCGGACTCAAGGCCGGCGACATCATCGCCCGGGTCGAAGGCAAGAAGACCGACACCTGGACCCTCAACCGCGCCGTCCAGGAAATCACCGGCCCGCGCGGCACGGATGTCGTCCTGGGCATCGAACGGCCCGGCGAGCCCGAGCTGCTCGAATACAGCATCACCCGTGACAAGATCGAGATCGAATCCATCCGAGGCTGGACCCACAAGCCCGAGGGCGGCTGGGACTACTGGATCGATCCCGAGCAGCGCATCGGCTACGTCAGGCTGTCTCAGTTCATCCCGCAGACCGCCGACGACCTCGACGCCGCCATCGCGCAGATGCAAGAAGACGGCCCGATCAACGGCCTGATCCTCGACCTCCGATTCAACCCCGGCGGCCTACTCAGCTCTGCCATCGACATCACCGACCGCTTCATCCTCGAGGGCCCGATCGTCTCCACCGTCGACGGCGACAACAACCGTTCCGCGCCGCACAACGCCCACCGCAATCACACCTACAAAGCCTTCGACATGGTCGTCCTGATTAATCAGGGCTCGGCCAGCGCCAGCGAAATCGTCTCCGGTGCGCTGCAGGACTACCACCGCGCCACCATCATCGGCACACGCAGCTTCGGCAAGGGCTCCGTCCAGGACCTCTTCCCGCTGACCAGCAACGGCGCGGCCTACCTGAAGCTCACGACGCAGTACTACATGCTGCCCAACAAGCGGATCATTCACCGCAAGCCCGACGCCGAGACATGGGGCATCGAGCCGGACCTTGAGGTCGACATGACCACGCGCCAGATCGCCGACGCGCTGCAACTGCGGCAGGAAGTGGACATCATCCGCGATGTAGATGAGCCCATCACAGCTGAAGTGACACGGCCCTGGGCCGACGAGGCTTTCCGTGTCCCGGGTGCCGAGCCTGTTGTCGATGGCAAGAACCCCGACGGCACGGACCGCGAAGTCGTCGAGGTCCTCAAGCCCGAGCCCAGCATGCTCCTTGACCTGGGCCTGGATTCACAGCTCGAGACCGCCCTGCTCGTCCTCAAGACCCGCCTCGCCAGCGACCACATCCGCATGGCCAAGCAGGACGTGGACTAACCCAGGCACGACGGCCATCCGGTTCTCACACACACACCCCACGCCCATGGCCGGGCTTGCCGTTTAGCCCGGCGGCTCGCTGTCGGTTCGCATCGACACCCCCGCCGCCGCTTCCCCTGATCCCCGATCCCTGAACCCAAAACCCTAATCCAATACAATCATCCCATGGCCGGTAACAGCTTCGGACAACTCTTCCGCGTCACCACCGCCGGCGAAAGCCACGGCCCGGGGAACGTCTGCATCATCGATGGCGTCCCACCAGGCCTCGCACTCTCCGAAGACGACCTGCTGCCCGACCTCGCTCGACGCCGGCCCGGTCAGTCCAAGATCACCACCCAGCGCGACGAGCCGGACCACCCGCAGATCCTCTCCGGCGTCTTCGAGGGCAAGACCACCGGCACCAGCATCGCCATCTTTATCGCCAACAAGGACCAACGCTCCAAAGACTACGGCGACATCAAGGATAAGTACCGGCCCGGCCACGCCGACTACACCTTCGACGCCAAGTACGGCTTCCGCGACTACCGCGGCGGTGGACGATCCAGCGCCCGTGAAACCACCGTCCGTGTCGCCGCTGGCACCGTCGCCAAGAAACTGCTGCACCAAGCCCACGGCATCAACATCGTCGGCTTCGTCACACAGGTCGGCGACATCGTCGCAGACATCCCAGCGCCTGAGCAGGTCACGCTCGAGCAGGTCGAATCCAACATTGTTCGCTGCCCGGATCAAGCCGCGGCCGAGAAGATGATCGAGCTGATCGAACAGATGCGCTCCGAGCGCGACTCGATCGGCGGCGTCGCACAGATCGTCGCGACCCACGTCCCGCCCGGGTGGGGTGAACCCGTCTTCGACAAGCTCAAGGCAGACCTCGGCAAAGCCATGTTCAGCCTCCCCGCCGTCCTCGGCGTCGAATACGGCACCGGCTTCGGCGTCGCCTCCCTGCGCGGCACCGAAAACAACGACCCCTTCATCCCCGCCCCCGGAAGTACCCCCGGAAGTACCCCCGGTAGTGATACACCAAAGCCGGGCCATGCGGCAAAGCCGTTTGGCCCGGGTGTCTCTTCACCAATCACCACCGACACCAACCACCACGGCGGCATGCTCGGCGGCATCAGTTCAGGCAAACCCATCGTCCTGCGCTGCGCCGTTAAACCCACCAGCAGCCTGCCACAAGACCAGCCCACCGTCACCACCGCCGGCGAGCCCACCACCATCGCCACCAAGGGCCGACACGACCCCTGCCTGCTCCCACGCTTCATCCCCATGGCCGAAGCCATGACCGCCATCACCCTCGCCGACCACATGCTCCGTCAACGCGCCCAGTGTGGTGGCTAAGCGTTTCGCACAGGTGAACTCTTCGACCCCGAATGGCAATTCACTGCCGATGATGGCACGTTGTCCTACGGAATTTACCTGTTATAGTTACTCTTGGTGGGACAGAATTTCCATCATATCATTTGTGGGGACAGTCAATTGAACAACAAGAACGTTTCAAGTACTAGATTCTGGCTCGCCACTATTTACGTACATATGAATCGAGATGATGATATTGATGGTATCCGTACGCAGCGGCTTATTGTCGCCAAACTAAACGATGACCGGAAGACTGTTCATCGTCAAGTTAGTGAATATGTTACAGATTGGTATGGGCCGTACGCTAAGATCGAATCAATCGCCCCAGTACCATCAGTGATGAAATTACCAAATTTACTCATGGGGGTTGATCTGATTACGATGTCACAATTTAGTGGCTTGAAATCTTGACATACCCCAACTGTCATCTAACTCTGACACCTATAGCTTGACGAGTAGTGTGGAAATGCCGTTGGTATTGTTGAGGCGCTCATCACTGAATTTGTGGAGTAGTGTTATTCTAGTGGCATGTATTGCAATATTAACTATTGCTGGTCATATACAAGTTAATCTACTTAATCGAGATATTCGCTGTAATAAATAAGCTAGCAAGGGCAAACCCATCCACCAGCACCAATGGTAGTTTACCCGATTCATTCGCCTCGTTCATCGCGGCTCGAGAATAATGGCTCGTAGTGACGATCGCGCCGCGAGCATGTGGCTGCAGGCTACCACGCAACTCTGCAACTTCTTTTCTGCCCACTGAGTGCAACCATCTCTTAGCTTGTACTTGTACCATCAGGTCCAACATGGGCCACATAGTGGGTCCGGCATATGCGTTAACGTCAATCCCACCATCTTGACTGAATTTTGTAACAGTAACGTTCTCAAACCCAGCATAGACAAGCAGATCCTTAATCAAGAACTCGAATCGCTGAGGATCAATACTTAGTAGTTTCGAACGCACACCTTCAACATGTAATGGATCGTGAACCATATTGGCAGGGGACTCTGCTGTTTCCCCTAAAATGTCATTATCGCTCTCATTGTGTTGTCCTGTGTTCCGTGATTCTTCAAGGACTTGATAAGATATCTGGTAATCAATCTCGACCGCTACTGACGCAGGATGGGAATGAATCCGGAACTCAAAAAGCCACACCTTACGAACAGAGCCTCTTGTATCAATCTGGGTGTCGGGGTAATGCCGAAGGTACTCTAGCAGCCCTAGAAACTTCCATCGCTTAGGGCCGAGATTGCGGTTACGGCGGCTACCCATGATCATGAAGCCATACATCGGAAAGTTGTGTGATATTTGCTGAGGTAGCCGTTTGTTCACACCACCTAGTGTCTGGTCACCTTCACGTCCTGCACCTGTGTAGACAAGAATGTCATCCTCAATACGGTCGTGGTAAGGGTTTTCTGCCGCTTGTTTAGCCATGGGCCCCGACGTCATAATGACTGCCCGGCGGACAGTTCCTTCTTGACCAACTGATAAACGAACGCCACCGGCATTTCCAACACCCAGGGCTTTTTGTATATCATTGCTCGAATACATCCCCCCGACTTGGAATACAGTATGTATCTTGGGATCAGACATTGTTGGAAAGGATATCCGACCGGAGCGTATAATGCGATCTCTGTCCTATCGCTTGCTACTTCCATAGGCAGTAGTACAAGATTTCTCTGAGTCGTCAGACAGTATGTGTCCGACTCGTGACGCCGTGATTTTCGTGAACGGCTGTTTTTGGCATCGCCATCATTGTACGAATGGACAGCGGCTGCCAAAATCGCGGCGTAAATGGTGGATGAATAAACTGGATGGCAATCGTAAACGCGACCTGAGGCAGCAGCGACAATTACGTCGGCTTGGTTGGCGGGTCATGGTGATTTGGGAGTGTCAGTTGAAAAAGCCGGATATATTGGCACGACGGATCAAGCGATTTCTTGGGTAGTCTTCATGCGTATCCTCCTGCAACGTGTCAGTCGTGGATCGGTCACCGTCGATGATCAGGTCGTCGGCGAGATCGGGGTGGGTTATGTCTTGCTTGTGGGGATTCAGGAAGGCGACACCGAAGCCGAGGCGGACAAGCTGGCGGAGAAGGTGGTGAACCTCCGGCTTTTCTACAACGATGATTGCAAGTTCGATCGCTCGCTGCTGGATGTCGGGGGCGGGGCGCTGGTGATTTCGCAGTTCACGTTGTATGGCGATGCGCGCAAGGGGCGTCGGCCGAGCTTTATCAGGGCGGCCCGGCCGGAGGTGGCGGAGCCGTTGTGTGACTACTTCGCGGACCGGCTGCGGGGTCTGGGTGTAACGGCTGTAGCGACCGGGCGGTTTGGCGCGAGTATGCGGGTTGAGCTAGCGAACGAAGGTCCGGTAACGCTGATGCTGGACACCGCCGAGCTGTAAAGCCCGTAGCGCGTAACCGTCCAAGTCGGGTGGTGTGGGTTGTACCGGGGGCACTTCTACGAATATTAGGCTAGCCCGAGACGTGGTTTAGGCCAGATCATGCCATGCCGATAGTGAATTAGAGCCTATTCGCCCGGCCGCACGGTCGGCGCGGTGTTTGGAGCTATGCCTGGAAAGGTCCGGTGTCGTCGTGAGCAGAACGATCCTCATTGTTGATGATGAACCACACATCGTGCATGTCATCCGCTACAAGCTCGAGCGCGCGGGGTACCACGTCGATACGGCGGAGGACGGCGAGGCCGGCTACGAGCTTGCCCAGCAGCTGGACCCGGACCTGATCGTGTCGGACTTCCAGATGCCCGTACTCTCCGGGTACGACATGTGTGTGAAGCTGTACGGCTCGGACCTGACCGCGGACACGCCGGTCGTCATGGTCACCGCACGCGGCCACAAGCTATCGCCCGAAGAGCTGGCAGAAACCAACATCAGACAGCTATTGTGCAAGCCGTTCAGCGCAAGGGAGCTGCTTAACGTGATCGAGGGCCTGTTGTACGAATCCGGCGGGTACGACTCGGCCGGTGAAGCGAACGCCGCATGACCCAACACCCCGCCCATGTCTGCGACAGCGGATTGGCCACGGCGCTCGCCGAGCGCTGTGGCATGCTGCGCCTGGCGTGCTGGTATCAGGAGGTGGATTCGGACACGCTGATCCCCCCGGCCATGCCGACGGACAGAGCGGCGGACGTCAACGGATCGGCTGTGGCGACGTGGATGCGATACGAGCCGCTGAGCGACGCGGTCCGCCAACACGCCCTGAACTGGCTGTCAGACACGAAGGCCGAGCCGAAGCCGATCGAGCACAAGCCGGGCTGCTGGCTGGTGCCCACATTTACTTATAGGGGCCGCCGCGTCTCGGGTGTCATGGTCGGCGTGACCTTCGCCGCCAGTGTCACCGAGCAGGCGTGGTTCAAGGCGCACTGTGACGGGGCGAGTGTCTCGGTCGAGGCCGCGCGTCTGGCGTTGTCCGCGTATACCTGGCCGGGCGAGGTCGACCTTGCGCTGCTGGACAGCGTGTTCGCCAAGGTGGTCGCCGACGGGGCCGAGGCGCTGGCACAGATGGACGCGATCGACATGTTCAGCGAGCAGCTGATGGACACCTACGAGCAGACGAACCTGCTGTTTGTGTTGTCGCGTTTGATGAACCGCATCGACGACCCTGCCGAACTAATCCCGACCTGCTGTGAGCAGATCATGCCCGTGCTGCCGTTCAACTGGATCGTGACAAAGTTCTGGGAACGGGAGCAGCGGGTGCATGGGCTGACCGGCACGTTCAGTGTCTCGGGCAGGTTGCCCTGTGACGCCGAGCGTTTCGAGGCCATGCTGAGCGACCAGTTTGCCGACCGACATGAAGGGGAATGGAAACGGCTGCAGCTGCCGGACGACGGCGGCGTGGCGGAACTGGTCGGCTCGGAGGTCATCGCGGAACCGATCATGCATGACGGGCGGACGGTCGGCGTGCTGCTGGCGGGGAACAAGCGCGGCAACAACCCGATGCAGAGCGACGTGACCAGCGGGGAGCTTCAGTTCATCGAGGCGGCGTCGAACATGATGGGCGTGTTCCATGAGAACATCCTGCGGTTTGATGATCAACGCCGTTCGTTCATGGGGACGCTGCGGGCCCTGACCGCCGCGATCGACGCCAAGGACCCGTATACCCGCGGCCATTCCGAACGCGTGGCTTACCTCGCCGCGCAACTGGCCGAGGTGATGGGCCTGCCGCCGGAAGAGGTCGAACGTGTGCATACCACCGGGCTGGTCCACGACGTCGGCAAGATCGGCGTGCCCGAGAAAGTGCTCTGTAAATCAGGTCGGCTGACCAGCGAAGAGTTTGACCAGATCAAACGCCACCCACAGATCGGCTACGACATCTTGGGCGCGGTGCCGTCGATCGACCCGATGCTGCCGGGCGTGTTGCACCACCACGAGCGCTGGGACGGCCGGGGCTACCCCCACGGCCTGGCGGGCGAAGACATCCCCCTGCTCGGGCGCATCCTGGCGCTCGCCGACACGTTCGATGCAATGAGTTCGACGCGCTCCTACCGGCCCGCGATGCCGCGCGAGAAGGTGCTCGCCGAGATCCGTGAATGCACCGGGACCCAGTTCGACCCGGCGCTGGCGCCGCTGTTCGTGGAGCTGGACTTCGCTGAGTACGACCGGATGGTCGAGCGACACCGATCGCTCAGCGATTTCGCCGCTTAAACCTCTTGCGTAAGTGCTCTCGATATTCCCCGGGCCGGTGGCAAGGGCTTGTTAGGCTATTGCACCGTCCACTGCCACGTCCCGTTCATAGGATTGCCCGCACCATCCAGCGTGACCTGGAGATACGCACAGGCTTCGTTGACCTTTCCCATACCGACCAGCTGGACCGGATCGGTGCTGTTGTTTGTCAAGTCGCCGTCGATCGGGTCGGTGATCGTCACGCTATAAGCGCCGCCGGCAAACGCGACGTTCGTCAGCGTTCCGTCCGACATGGTCAGCCGCCAGAAGCTCCGATCACTTTCGATCTTCAGCATCGCCATGTCCACGGCACTGCGGGCCAGCTCACGCGCACGGCCACGGTCGGTGATATGCTCGGAGGTACGATGCTGGACACGTGTAGCCAATAAGGAGGATGTCCCGATCGCGGCCACCAGCAGCGACGCACCGAGAACCAGCACATACACGGACCCCCGTTCCCGGATGCGCGACGGTTGGATGCGCTGTGTTGTATTGGTCATCGGTCGGCTCCTACTTCGTCTGTATCTTGAGCAGGCCCGGGTAACCGGACAGGTCAGCCGGCCCGGTCACGTCATCGGGCCAGGCTTGAGTGCGAAGTGACGACAGGGTCGCGATGGTCCGGCCGCGGTGCTTCACGGTCACGTCAACTCGTTTGATCCCGCTGGAGTAGATTGACTGCCTATCGGGGGCGGCGCTGTCCGCCCAACTGACCGTGACCTCGCGGGACCAGTCGTCCAGGCCGGGCAGGCTATTGCCGCTCTGATCCATGGGAGGGCTGGCGGACCACCCGTTGTAGTCATCCACATCATCCCATGACGTTCGATTGGTCGCTGATTCACCGGTCTCTCGGCCGAAGTACGCTGTGCCTCGGGGCTCCTGGTACGCCTGGTTGAGGATCTCGGTCATGAGTTCCTGGGCGAGCATCGGCCCGAGGGCCTGCTCGCTGGTCATGACCTGAGATGTCTTGGACGCGCCCACCGTGTTCAGCGCCGCCACCAGCATCAAGCCGACCACGAGGATCGACATCACCGCCTCCACGAGCGAGAAGCCCGAGCAGGTACCGCGGGGTCTGGATGGGCTATTAAGTGAGGTCATGGCATGATCGGTTGGTTAAGCGTGGCAACTTTGGTGCGGGCCCCGATGAGCAGGTCCTCGCTGGTGTTAAGCTGCATCGAGACGGAACGCAGCACATCGTAAGGTTCCGGCGCATTGTTCTGGATGTACTTGCCGTAGACATAAAACAGGAGGGCCTTATCGGTGGACGGCTTTTGCCAATCAGGTTTGCCCTCGGACAGGTACAGCCCCGGCTCGGTCACGCCCCCACTGACATACTGGACAGCCATCGATGGCCCGATATGGTGGGTAAAGGTCAGACAAAGACCCGTATCGGGCGATAACCCGGTGACGCCGCTGAACTGGACCTGTACCCATTGAAAGGCATCTGACAGAATGAATCTAGTAATCTGGATCGCACCCAGGGACGTGCCGTTTGGGCGATAGTCCGCGGTCGGCATCTGTAAGCCAAAGTATGTGCTGAAGATGCCATCACGTCTTGCCATACAAAGCACACGTGTCACAGACCAACTCACGGTGTCTGCAGGCAGGCCGGGAACAAAATGCTGGCCCCACAATTGATTCTTGCCGAGCGAGAGTTCACCCAAGGTGGCGGATTGGGGGTGATGCTTATATAGCAGCAGCTCGTTGCTTTCGATCAACTCGTCCTCTGGGGTGACCGTGTGGGTCTGGTAAGTCAGCTCGAATCCATACACACCCGGGCCATACTCGATGGTGTCGCCGCCATTGATCTGGCGGAGCAGCGGATTCCCCGGGCCTGCGTTCCAGAGATAAGCGATCGTTTCCGCCTGCGAATCGTCATCGCGGTCAGGCACGGTAAACATGATGGCCTTGTCTGTGACAGCGATGATCGACGTGGCGACCTGCAGCTCGCTTGCCATCTGCTCCAACACCTCAGCCGCCCCGAGCACCTGGCTTGCAGGAGCATCTGCATCCGGCACCGCCTTGGTCGAGATCAGCATGACCGACCCCATCGCCAGAAAGACGATCGAGAGTATCGACAGACTCACGACCATCTCGATGAGCGTGAAGCCAAGAACTGAAGCGCGATGTTGTGCCGTGTACCTGCTCATTACATCACCACCACCGTCACCTGACCCGTGTCGGCATTCACCAGGATGCACCGGGCCTCTGATCCCACGGTGAGCATGATCTTGCCATTTGCCGTGGGTGATCCGTACCCGTCGAACTCCATCCAATGACTGTTAAAGCTCGTGCCCGTCAGGTCCGCGCGGTACGGGCGATCCGCCAGTTCGGTCCGCCATACCTCGTCAGGATTATCTAATGACTCGGCGCTATTGACCCCCACACGATCACTTGACAGATTGAACATCACGCGCACACTCTGGCTCTTGGTCCGTGCCAGTTCACGGGCGAATCGCAGGTCCGCCACGACGCGCTGTGCCGCGGCGTCGGCGCGGTACCGGGACAGCGCCTGGGCGTACCTGGGTACAGCGATGGCGGACAATACCGAGATGATCGTTAATACCAGGATAAGTTCGATCAGGCTGAATCCGCCGCGCCGCGCCGAACGGGCGCGATCAGAACAGTTACCGGGTTGTAGCCGTTTCAGTGTCATGGCTAAGGTGCCACCAGGTCGCCGCGTTCGAACTTAGTGTTAGTGATGACGAGAGTGACGAGGTCCTCGTCGGTCGTGCTGTTGGCTCGGGACAGGTTGGGTCGGATCTTGCCGGTTAACGGGCGGTAGATCCACCCGACGTGGTCGCCGTCCGTGGTCGCGATTCCCGTCTGACCCTTACGTGCACCCACGGGCAACGGCGGTACGGCACGCAGGTACGGGCCGTAGGCGATCTCGCTGTCACCCTCCGACCACGCGGCTCCGGCGTCGGTGGTCTTGCCGGTCAGCTGCGACTCGATCATAAGGGCGGTCGGGTAGGCCCCGCCGTGTTCCGCGGCGTAGTGATCCACAGCCTTGTTAAGCACGGACAGGTTCCCCGCCAGCGCCGACACCGCGGCACCCTGACTGCCCCGGCTCATGCGCGGGACCGCGACCGCTGCGATGATCCCGATAATCACAACAACGATCACCAGCTCGATCAGGCTGAAGCCGTCGGCAATCCGTAACCGGCATGGGATGTGAGGATTCCTGTTCATACGCAATCTGCTCAAGCCCAAGAAAAACCGCCCGGCGGGACCGATATGCCTGCCGGGCGTCATGGGTTCGTTCGGTCTGTCGGCCTGCCCGGCATACAGGCATCAATAAGCGTTGTACCGCACACCCGCGTCGTCAACCTCCGAGTCCTTGCAGTTAGCACGGACCTCGCCGGTCGAGGCGTTGTAGTACCAGCCGCCGTTGACGGCCGTGCTGCCGGGTGCTGTCCCTACAAAATCGTTCCTCCCCTTGTTCGCCCCGACGGACAGTTTGGGGATCGCACGCAGGTACGGGCCGTACAGGTGGATCGAGTCCTTCGTGGTGGAGAAGTTCTCGCCGGAGACGTCGGAGTACTGAAGCAAAGCATCTTCGATGTCAGCGCCGAGGGGGTACGCCCCGCCGTGCTCGGCCGCGAAGAGGTCCAGCGCGTTGCGGAGCACTGCCAGATTCGCCATCACCGACGAGTCGGCCGCCCCCTTGGCGCCCCGGCTCATCCTGGGCACCGCGATCGCTCCGATGATCCCGATGATCACCACCACGATCACCAACTCGATCAGGCTAAAGCCTCTACGACGTCGCACGGATGATGCGTCCATGATGACGGTGCCTTTCTCCCGTGCCGGGACTCACGCCCGTATCGTGCGCAAGCCCGGCACCTCTCCGCCCCGCTGTAATCAGTACGTGTTGTAATTGACACCCGCATCATCCGCGACACCGTCCTTGACGTTCGCTTTGACTTCACCGGTCGTGGTGTTGTAGTACCAGCCAGCGTCGGCTACGGTCGCGGCCGGTGCGGTGGCGGTGAATGTCGCCTTACCCTTGTTCGCGCCAACCGGCAGCTTGGGGATCGCACGGATGTACGGTCCGTAGATGTTGGTGGTGGACTTGGCACCCGGGGTGGCGTCGACGCTGCTGTCGGTGTACTGCGTCAGGGCGTTGGGCAGGTCGGCCAGCGTCGGGTAGTCCCCGCCGTGCTCGGTCGCGTACAGGTCCAGCGCGTTACGCAGGATGGTGAGGTTTGCCTTGACGGCCGAATCGCTAGCGCCCTTGGCGCCACGGCTCATGCGGGGCACCGCGATTGCGCCGATGATCCCGATAATCACAACCACGATCACCAACTCGATCAGACTGAAGCCCTTACGCTTCGGACGATTAATCTTGCGCGACACTTGCATTTTGAAAATCTCCTGAATAGATACCTGGACCGGCGCACAGTCCGGCGCTTGTCTTGACTAAAGACAAATCGACACAAAAATGCCCCGAGTCAACCCCGGGGTTCATTGAACGATTGATATGATTACGGTTATGCCGGTTAGGAAGCGGGGCCGCCGGCCTGAATCACCAGGGTCGCCACGCGCCCGGCCTGCTCGAATCGCGCCGAACGCTCGTTCACAGCGACCAGCCGATAACCATCCAGCGTCTGGCCCAGATAGATCGTCTGGCCGTCCACCACCGCGCAATGGCGGTCGCCGGTCACCAGGACTGCGTCGAGACGGTGGCTGTTGATGAAAGCCTCGATCTGCTGAATGCTGTCGGAGGCCGAAGCATCTTCTTGTACGTCCTGTGGCGTCCAGGCGGGGCTTACCGAAAATGCATCACGTTCGGCCGTACCGCCCCCGGGCGTCCCTTCGGTCGCCATACGCAGACGGTCCGCCAGCGTAGGCACGTCGTCGGCCTGCACGGGGAGGGTCTGGGGTTTAGGGGTGATCAGCAGCGACAAAGGGTCTACCGGGGCATCCAGCACGCCCGCTTCGGACTCGGCCGGACCTGTGACGTCGGAACCGAGGATGACCCGGTCGACCGTCAGCGCGAGGCCGGCCAGCAGCAGCACGCCGGCGAGGATCTGTCGTTCCCTGGAGTTCTTCATGACTCAAGCCAACGATATAACACCGGCTCGGTCAAGAGGCGATTCCTAATTTTCCGCCATCCCGACGGCGGGGAGCGTGTACCAAGCGAACGCAATGCTGAATTGTGCGCCTTGTGCGCCCGGGTTATCAGACGCCAGGCTGAACTCGATCACCGCGATGTCGGCAAACGATTCGTGCACACTGCCCATGAACCGTGTCACCCGCCCGTAATCACCGGCCCCTGATAGGGCAATCGGCACCACATCATACCGCTGACCCGCCCGTACCGGTTCCGGCAGGATCTGGTGGACCTCCAGCCCCATCTCACTGGCTAGCTCCGCTAGCTGGGCCACCCGATGGTTGACAAGTGACGACCGCTCTAAGCGTAATGGCAATTCATTCAGCGCCGACTGTGTCTGCTCCAGTACGTCCTGAATGTCCACCGCCGAAGACCGTGCTTCATTCACTTCCTGTTGGCGCTCGGCGACCCGGGGCTTCAGGGCTTCGTATGCCAACTGATTCTCAGCCGTCGGCCGGATCAATACGAAGTATCCCGCCGCTGTGATCAGCGCACACGCGCCCAGGCCGAGCGCATCGATCCGCCACCAGCGTGCCAGCGTGTTGACTTGCATGTGCTTACTCATGGCTCGCACCCCCGCCGGGCAACAGGTCACATTGAATTTCAAACACGATCGCCGTCCCGGCAAGGAACGGCTCGCGATCCGTCCGGGCAAGCGTCACCTTGTCGAACAGCCCCATCTGCTCCAGCCGGAGCACGAAGCGGGAGACGTCCGGCGTGGTCTTGGCGTAACCCGAAAGCGTGAACGTCAACGGCGTATCGCTTAGGCTCCCATCGCCTGAATGATCCTGTGCGGGTTTCAACGAGCAATCACTGAGCACAACCGAGTCGCCCAGGACCTCGTCCGCCAGGTACGTCAGCATCAGGCTCCAGTCCGGCTGATCGGCGATCGATCGGCCCGCCGCGAGAAGCAACTGCTGCTCCCTGAGCTCGGGGATCAACGCCTCACGCTGCTGCTTCGCAGCCGTCAGCTCGACCTCGAGCTCCGAATATTGATCACTCAATGCGGCAAAGTCCACCGGCGACGAAGCGGCCCGGTATACCACACATGCCACCACCGCCAACGCCGCGTACCCCGCCACCGCACCGAGCCAATAGCGCAGCCGCACCCGCTTCTGCCGAGCGAGTTGCCGTTGATTCGGGATGAGGTTGATCCGCTGCATCATGCCGCCTGCTTCAACTCCCCGTAACCCGCAAGCCCTAATGCCGATGCCATCAGGGACGGGTAAGTCATCGTGTCATTCGCCGCCGCGGCAACCACTTCCACCGGCGCACGCTCGTTCAGATACGACGCCACGCCCGGCACACAACCGCCCCCACCGACAAGCGCCATGCGTGTCGCCTCGGCCTTGGGATACTGGTGGGCCGTGTATTCAAAGGAAGCGTCCAGCGCCTCGGCGATATCGTCCAGGTAATCGGTGATAAACGGCCTAAGCATCGGTGCAACCGTACCGACACGCCCATCATCCACCGGATGCTCCGCCGCTTCTGCAGTGACCAGCCCGATGTTCTGTAGCAGTGTCTCCGCCTCCGTCGGCTCGACACGTAGCGACGACGCGATCGTATCACGCAACGGCTTAATGCCAGACCCGGCAAGGACGCGCTCAAACACCACCACGCCCCCATGCACCATCGCCAGGCGCGACGAGCCCCATCCCATATCCAGAACGGCCGACACCCCCCCAGCCGGCCCCAGCAATTCACCACACGCCTTGACCGCGGCGCACAGACCCACGTCCATCGCCACCACATCAAATCCCGCCTGCTCGAACACGTCCAGCACCGGCACACTATCTGCGTGGGCGCATCCCATCGCCATGACTTTCGCTGCACTCGAGCGGGCCGGCTTGGGTACGTCCCACCAAGTGAGTTCGAACGACCCGGGATCAAGACGCTGAAGCCGTGCGAACTCCTGGGCCGCGATTATGTCGTACGGGGCACCGGATTCACGCGGCGGCATGTCGATCACCGCCGACGCAGTCCGACAGACCGGCGCGGACAACACCACACGCCGGCCCCGGAAGCCTTGCTGCGTAAACACACGTGCGAGGCGCTCGACGTCCTTTCGGCTGATCACCGGGTCATCGCCGGGCCGTTTGATCGTCGCCGACGCGGTCACGGCCGGGCCACTGCGCTTGTGCCCGAGCTGGACCGCCTTGATCAGGCGTTCACCGACATCCACACCGATCGGCGGGGTCATGATGTGTTGCAGCAGACTCAATTCGGGCCTCCCGCGGACATCGCTGTCAGATCGAACAGGGGCAGGAAGATGCTCAACGCCATAAATCCGACCAGCACACCCATACCCAGCAGGATGATCGGCTCGAGCACGCCGGTCAGCGACTTGATCAGCACCTCGTTCTCTTCGTCGAGCATGTCAGACATCGTCAGCAGCGACGGCGCGACCTTGCCGGACATCTCGCCGCTGCGCATCGCTTCGCTGACCGACGGTGTGATCAGGTCAGACTCCGTAAACGCCGTGCTGATCGGCTCGCCGCGTGTCACAGCGTCGCGCGCGTTATCCAGAAGCTCCTGGTAATGCACGTTCGTCGTGCCGGCCCGGATCAGGTCCAGCACGTCCAGCAGCGGCAGGTGGCTGTCCATCAGCACACCCAGCAGCCTGGCGATCCGCGCGGTGGCGAAGCTGCGTGTCACCTTGCCGACCATCGGCAGCGTGAGCATCGCGGTATAAACAGTTTGCTTGCCATGCTCACTCTTAAACCAATAGATAAACCCGACACCCGCACCGACCAGCGCCAGGATGATCGCCCACCAGTAGCTGATCAGCACGCCGCTTAAGAACATCAGGAACTGGGTCGTCGGCGGCAGGGGCAGATCGAGCGTGGCAAACAGGTCGCTGAACCGAGGCAGCACAATCGTGAGCATCGCACACAAAACCACCACCGCGACCACCACCAGCAGGCTCGGGTAGACCAACGCGCCGATCACGGTATTTCGTGTCTGCAACTGCTTGCGTGTCAGCTGGCTGAGCCGCTCGAGCATCACGGTCAGCTTGCCGGAGGTTTCACCGGCGGCCACCAGGTTGCAGTAGATCGCGTCGAACCGCTGCGGGTGATCCTTCATCGCCTCGGATAAGGGGATGCCCTCTTCGACGCGCAGGCTCAGCGCTTCGATCGTCTCACGCCACGAGACGTTGTCCGTCTGACGCTGTAAGGCAGACAACGACTGCACAATCGGTGTACCGGTCGCGAGCATCACCTGCAGCTGGCGCGTAAAGATCGTCAATCCCTTGATGCCCGATCCGCCGCGTGAGCCGAGCTTACGCCCCGACTTGCCGGAGCCTACTGCCCCTTCCCCCGCTTTCTGGATCGCTGTGACAAACAACCCCTTACCGCGCAGCAGGACCGTGGCCTCATCGGCGCTGGGCGCGTCGATGACGTCGTTGACCACCTTCCCGTTGCTGTCGTATCCCTGGTAAGCGAGTTTCATGGTCTATCCATTACGCTGTCGGCTCATGCCGCGTCGGCGACGTCCTGAGCGACGACCTCCTGATCGTTCTGTGTGACACGCAGCACCTCTTCGAGCGAGCTCTTGCCCTGAAGCGCAACCGCCACGCCTTCTTCTCTTAGTGACAGGCCGCCGTGATCGCGCACCTTGTCGCGCAGTTCGTGTGTCGCTGCGCCCCGGTGGATCATCCGGCGGAGTTCCGGGCTGACTTCCATCACCTCGTACACGCCGATCCGTCCGGCGAAGCCGCTGTTGTGACAGCGCTGACAGCCGCCGCCCTTCTGGAACGCGCGGCCGGCGTACTCCTCGATCCCCGCGTCCTGCAGCACGTGCTCGGCGGGGTAATACTTCGTCCGGCAACCCGAGCAGATCGTCCGGCAGAGCCGCTGGGCCACCACGCCGTTGATCGCGCTGGACAGCAGGTAAGGCTCGACATTCATATCAAGAAGACGCGCTACCGCGCCGGGCGCGTCGTTGGTGTGCAGCGTCGCCAGCACGAGGTGGCCGGTCAACGCCGCCTGCACCGCAACACGCGCGGTGACCTCATCACGGATTTCACCGATCATGATGATGTCCGGGTCCTGACGCAGGATGCTGCGCAGCGCCGCGGCGAAGCTCAGGCCGATCGAGTCCTGCACGTGGATCTGATTGATCAGGTCCATCTGGTATTCGACCGGGTCCTCGACGGTGACGATGTTGCGCTCGGGGCTGCGCAGCAGGTCCAGCGCGGAGTAGAGCGTGGTCGTTTTACCGCTACCGGTCGGGCCGGTCACCAGCACCAGGCCGTGGGGTTGGCGGAGCATTCGCTTGAACGCTTCTAGCCCGTCGTGGCGGATGCCGAGGTCTTCCATCTTCACATGAAGGTTGGCCTTATCCAGCACACGCACGACCAGCTTCTCGCCCAGAAGCGTCGGCATGCTTGAGACACGCAGGTCGATCTCGCGCCCCTCGGCGACTAGACGCACACGGCCTTCCTGCGGCAGGCGCTTCTCGGCGATGTCCATCTTCCCGATCACCTTCACACGCGAAACGATCGCCGCGTGCATCCCCTGCGGCGGTTTCATCAGGTCACGCAGCACGCCGTCGATCCGGTAGCGGACCCGGGTGCCCTTCTTGTCCGGCTCGATGTGGATGTCGCTCGCCTTGTCACGGATCGCGGTCAGCAAGGCGACGTTCACCAGGTTGATGATCGGGCTGCCGTCCACCATCTGGTCGAGGTCGGTGGTCGGACCCTCATCTACGGTTTCGCGTTCGACGACCTCGACATCCGACTCGACCAGCGACGTCAGGAACGCATCAACGTCCACGTCGCCGCCGGCGTACTTCTTAACGAACTCGAGGATGTTGGTTTCAAACGCGAGCACGGGCCGGACCTTGCACCCGGTCAGCCGGCTGAGCCGGTCGATCGTCGGCAGGCTCTGCGGCTCGGCCATGGCGACGGTCATCGTGCCGTGGACCTTGAACATCGGGATGACCTTCAGCCGCTGGGCCTCGTCGTCACCGATCTCTTTGAGCAGCGTCGGGTCGATCAGGCCGTGTCGCAGCACGCAGCCCGGGAGCCCCTGCACCTTGCCGAGCGCGTTGATCAGCACCGCCGGGTTGACCATCCCCTGATCGACCAGCACCTCGCCGAGCATCGCGCCGGTGTTCTTCTGCGCAGCCAGGGCGCGGGCGAGCTGTTCCTTGGACAGCGCGCCCTCTTCGATTAACGCCTCACCGAGGCGCGGCTTGTGCCCGGGCCCGGTCAATGGAAGCTCCTTAGTGCCGAGTTCGTGTCGTCAAAGTGATCGAACCGCGTCGCCAGGCCGGTCAGGTCCAGCACCTCGCGGAGGGTTTCGTTGATCGCGCAGAGTTTCAGGGATCGCCCGCCGTCGGCCAGGGTGTCGTTGGCTTCCACCAGCACCTCGAGCCCTCGGCTGTCGACAAACGGTACCGACGACAGGTCCACGACCACACGGCCGGAACTCTCCGCCAATACCTCGGTGAGGCGCGTCTTGAACTGTTCGGCGTCGTCTTGTGTCAACGCGCCGTCCGGCTCGAGCACCGTCACCGCTCCCTGGGTCTGCTCATTGATCTGCATCGTTTATCAGGCCGCCTCAGGCTTGTAGGGCATGTGCAACGTAAACGTGCTGCCCTGGTTCAGTTCACTGGTTGCTTCGATGTCGCCGCCGTGACGCCGCACGATCTCCCGCGCGATCGGCAGGCCCAGGCCCGTCCCCGTGATCCCGGACAGCCGGCTGTCCTTGGCGCGGTAGAACCGATCGAAGACCTTCGCCAACTCGTCCTTGTCGATCCCGATGCCCTTGTCCTTGACCGCCACAGTCAGTTGACCATCCTCCGCCGACGCCGACACGACCACCTCGCCCCCGTCGGTCGAGTACTTGATCGCGTTGCCCAAGAGGTTGTGTAGCGAGATCGCCAGCTTGTCGCGGTCGCCCTGGATCACCGGCAGCTTCGGCGGCAGGTCGAGCTTCAGGCTCACCTGCTTCTCCTCCGCCTGCTGACGGAAGTCTTCCGCCAGGTCGGCAAACAGTGCATCCAGCCGGATGTCGTCGTGGCGCAGCGTCATCGAGCCCGCCTCGATCTCCGAGACCGACAGCATGTCGTTGACAACCTGTGCAAGCCGCTGGCTCTCTTGGTTAATGACGTTCAGGCACCGGCCGCGCAGCTTGGCGTCTTCCTCGCCGTCGTCCACCGCGGCTTCCACGTTCAGGCTGATGTTCGTCAGCGGCGTCCGCAACTCGTGCGCCACCTGCGCGACAAAGTCGCGGCGGGTCTGCTCAGCCACACGCTGCTGGGTCACGTCCTCGATCACAACCAGCACCTTCTTATTCGGCCCCTCGCCGGTCAGGCGGATGCTGTGCCGGAAGGCCTCGAGGTGCCCGGTCTGCTCGCACACGGTCTCGTGGGTCCGGCGTCGGCCGTCCTTACCCGCCGCGACCTCGTCTATCAGTTCAACCACGGTCGGGTCATCAAAGACGCCGCCCACCTCCGCGTTGAGCATGTCCTCGCGCGAGGACTTGAGCAGCACCGCCGCCGCCCCGTTGACGTAGGTGACACGCATCTGGGTGCTGATGAGTATCACGCCGTGCCACAGCGCGTCGCCGATCAGCGCGAAAGACCCCGATCCCGCCTCACCGCTGGCTGCCGAGGCGAGTGCACGGTCCAGCAGCGAGGACTTGTCTCGCTCTTCACGTTGGTTCACAAGCTGGTTCCATGCCTTGACCTCCGGTCCCATCTGATCGCTGACCTTCAGTGCATCCGGCTCGGCTTCGCCTCTGTCGATCGACAGCAGCGCCTCACGGATCATGACGTACGGCGCCACCCGGCTTTTTGCAGGACGCCACAGCAGCACGATCAAGATTAGAACGCCCCCTGTTATCGTCGCCGTCACCACGGGCGTCATGTTCTCCCCGAGGCCCGCGCCGGCAAGCTGTTCGGTCTCCGTGGCGACATGCAGCGTCACCGCCCCACGCCCGGGCAGCTGGATCGGATAGCGGATCGACAGCTCGCCTTCGCTGACGTTCTGGATCACCTCGTCGATCGTCTGCCCGGCCGGCCATTCGTCGGGCAGCGCATGAGCGGTTACTTCCGAGGGGGTCTGGTCGGCCAGGATCGATCCGTCGGGCAGCTCGATCCGGCACTTGGTGTAAGACACCTGCCGGCCCGCCTCGACGAGCAGGCGGCGCGTCGCGCTGAGGTCGCCATCGGAAAGCATGGCGTGTGTGCTGTCAGCCAGCAACTGCGACACAGAGATCACCCGGGCCGTGCTTGCCGCCACCGTTGCCGTTCGCTCGGCGCGCATCGACCACCAGCCCATGACGCACAGACCGATCAGCACCGATGCCGCCATCGCCGCGACGATCGGCCCGATCAACGCTTCGGCGGGTCCCAGCCAGGGCTTACGGTTTGTTTGGGTGTGCTCTCCTGTCTCCTGCATACACAACTCCTTGGACCACAACCGCAAGAAAACGCAGCTACGGCCTGAGGAATATCGGCAAGCTGACCGGGCTCCTGAGGTTGTAAGCCGGGCTAGCCAACGGAATACACAGGTTTGTCTCACCCGATAACACACGCGCTCGTTTGCAATCACACCGGCCATGCCTATAAGCGGTCGATGCACCTGATGAGATGTCCGATAAACGTAAGTAACAAACAACCCCGTAGGTGGACCGGGGCTGGCTTGTATGTGGGACTGATTGTGAAGGGGCCGCGAAGCGATCGGCCGCTTAGTATGCGGACATGGTGTCGTACCGGTAGGTCATCCGCTCGGGGTCGAAGCGATCGAACACGGCCACGTGCCCGTCGGCAAACGCGGTATTCAGCATGCCGTCGTGGTGCGGGGCCCAGTGTGAATCGCTCTCAGAGAAGACCTGGGTCATGAAGGAGTAGTCGTCCTTGTCGGCGTCGGCCACAGGCCCCTGGTCGGCGAAGCGGCTGAAGTTGTTGTCGCCGGTAAGCACAAAGCTGTCGGCGAAACGGATCTTCTCACGGTCGACCGCGGCGAACTGGCCCTCGGCTTCGATCGTGGCCGCACGGGCACCGAGGAAGTAGTGGTACGAGCTGTTCAGCGGGTAGGCGGCACAACCGGCAAGCGTGCTCTTGTCAGTCAGGTACGGCATGACCTGTTCCATCCACGAAGGCTTGTGGGTCTTCGGGTCGATCTCCCGCCAAGGCACCAGCCCGCCGGCGATCGTGTACAGGCTCTTGTTGTCGTCGGCGAACCGGTTCAGCCCGTCGTCGATCCGCTTCAATTCGATCGCGCAACCGATCTGTCTCGACGCCGACCGGACGCCGCGCAGCGACGGCAGCACGAGCACCGCCAACACCGCCAGCACGATAAGCGTGACCATCAGCTCGATGATCGTGTAGCCCTCACGCGGGTTGCTAGGTTCACGCCGGAATGTCGATTGCTTCAAAACCATGATCGAGCCCCACACAGATGCATCCTCATGGGTGAGTCTGGCAACGTCCGCCATTATAGCCATCGCCCCCACCTGCCACTACTGATATCGACGATCCGGGCCCGAAAAGTACAGGTCCGGGCGCTGTTATCACTCTGTTAACGCGTTATTAATCCGCCAGGGCCGAATCCACCGCTTCACAGAGGCTGTGATAGATCAGCTGGTGGGCCTCCTGGATGCGGGCGGTGACGTCCTGACGGACGACGAATTCAACATCCGCCTGGCCCCTGGCCTGACCGCCGTCCTTGCCCAGCAGCGTGATCGTCGCGAGGCCAAGCGCCTTGGCCTGCTCGATCGCCTTGAGGACGTTCGGCGAGTTCCCACTCGTGGAGATCGCCAGCAGCACGTCGCCGGGCCGGCCATACGCCTCGACCTGCCTTGCGAAGACCTCATCGAATCCGTAGTCGTTGCTGACAGCCGTCAACGTGGCGGGCGAATCACTGAGCGCGATCGCGGCGTAGCCTTTGCGCTCCTTGACGAATCGGCCGACGATCTCCGCGGCGATGTGCGACGCATCAGCCGCGCTGCCGCCGTTGCCGCAGATCAGCAGCGTACGACCGGCCTTCAGCGCCTCAGCCAAGAGCGACGCCGCCCGGTTGAGCGCCTCGCCGTGCGCGCTGAGGTTCTGAAGGGTGTTCACCGCCTCGGCGATGTTGGCGTCAAGAATGTCTTTGGCGTTGTCCGTCGGCATAAGCAATCATCTATCGAAGAATCGGATTCTGGTTCAAACCTTCCGGGGGTCTGGGGACTCCGGGGGCCGGGGGCCGGGGGCCGGGGGTCAGCGGAGGCGCTCGACCAGGTTGGCGAGCACCACGCGGTTGTCGCCGCAGAGATAGTCTAACGTCCCGCCCATCCGGACGAAGGATTTGCAGAACCGCAGGTAGTATGCCGGGCTGTCCATCGGCGGCTCGCCCCGCGTCCAGTCCCAGCCCCCGCCGTCCTGGATATCCACGACCGCCATGTGATGGCCCTCGACCCGCTTGCCCTCGGGGATCAGCAGGTTGTTCGCCAGGCTCATCGCTTTCTCGAAGACCTGCGGGCTCATGATCGCCGAGCCGACGCTCAGGTACACCCCGCCGGAGAGGTGCTTGACCCCGTCGGCGAAGATGCGTGTGTCGGTCGCGCTGGCCCGGCCGATCGCCCCGCCGTGGAACAGCGGGTGGTTCGTGATGATGTCGTACCCGATACCGGGGTGGACCGTCAGGGGGACTTTGTTTTGATACGACCCGGCGAGCGCGGTGTACTGTTTGTACGGATGCTCGATCGTGTGCTTGCCGGGGGCGAGTTGGTAGTGGGTCATCACGTTGAGCAGGTCGGCCCGAGCCGCCGTGCGCTCATCGGCCGGGCTGTCAGCGATCTGCCTTCCAAGCGTGTCGGGGTTCGGGAAGGTCAGCCCGTCCTCGGCGACCATCCGCCCCACCGCTTCGCCCCAGCCGATGCCGTCGGCCGCACCGACCAGCGCCGCGAGGTTCAGGTAGCGCCCGGTCTCGTCCCACGTGCCGAACCGGCCGAGGGGCGTGTTGTCGCGGACCGACTCGCTGGACGCGCCCTGATACGCGAACTCCCAGTCGTGGATGATCCCCGCGCCCTGCGTCGAAAGGTGGGTGATCAGCCCGGTCTCCAAGAGCGCATTAATCAACGGCCCGCAGCCGTTCTTGATGACGTGCGCCCCGTAGACCAGCATCACCGAGGCATTGCGCTGGTTCGCCTCATGGATGCGATCCGCCAGCCGATCGATCTGGCCGCGCATCGCACCGGGATCGGGGGCTTTGTCGGCCGGGTCGATCGCGTCCGCCTCAATCTGGATAAAGCTCTTGCGCTTCGCCAGCGGCTGCACGTCGATCTGATCGGGATTGATCGCGTCGTAAGGCATGATTGCACCACACGGTCTACGCAAACGCCCGCAGCGTCAAGTCAAGCCGTCAGACGAATAGAAAACCCCCGCCGGAAGACGGGGGTAATCAGGGGGAGAATGAGTTGTTGAGCTTCTCACGGAGATTTAGAGGTATTCTTCGATGAACGTTACGGCCGTGCCCACGTCCTTGACGCCCAGGGCGCCTTGCTCGTCCATCTCGATGTCGAACTCCTCTTCGAACGCCGCGACCAGTTCCACACTCTGGATCGACTCGGCGCCCAGGTCTTCGACGAATCGCGACTCGTCCTTGATCATCGACGCATCGATCTTCAGCGTCTCGGCTACAACTTTCTTCACGCGGTCCGCAGTATCTGACATAGCTTCTGGCTCCTTGATTTACGCGCTGACGGACAGCGCCTGCTTGATCTTTTCGATCCGGGTGTTCAGGTCCTCGATGGCCTGCTTCATCTGCTTGATGAACTTGTTGTTGTCGTAGGTGCCGCGCACCGCCTCGAAGTCGGCGGCGACGTCGTCCGGCGAGCCGTCTTGCCCGAAGCCGACCTGCGTCACGGTATCATACTCCTTCGTCGCGTCGATCAGGATCAGCTTCAGGAACTTGCTCTGATCGGTCAGCAGCTGGTCGGCGAGCTTGTCGGCTGACTCGGCGGTCAGCGCATCGATGTCTGCCTCGAACACCTTGTTGTACGCCTCGCGGACCCAGGCCCACTCGTCGATCGCATAGTCGGCGTGCACAGCGTCCAACGCCTTCTCGAACCCGGCGACCTCCGTGATCTTGCCCGACTCGATGTCGGCATAAACGGATGCCAACCGATCAGCCGGCATCATCTGCCCGCCGATGTCCACCCACTTATAGCTATACACCGCCTTCGGATCGGCGGCGAGCGCTTCGCTAAGCGCCACACCCTTATTGAGCGCCTCCTCGACCTTGGCGACGACCTTGTCCAGCAGGTAGGTATGGATACCCGAGCGGTAATACTTCACGCCGCCACGCAGCAGCACGCGCTTGACCTGCGCGCCCTCGATCGTGACGGTGTCCACCGACTTGTCGGTCGTGTCCATCAGCTCTTTGACGCGGTCGAATCCGTTGATCATCCGGCCGACCACCAGCGGGCAGAACACGTCGAACGACAGCCGGTCGCGCTTGACCGAGCCCTTCCGCCGGTCGCGCATGGGCCACTTCATGCCGTCGCGCACCGTGCCGACGGTCGACAGGTTCAGCCCCGGCACGACCATGCACCGCCCATCGTGCGCCGCCTCGATGTGGCTGAACGGCAGGTCGCTCAGATCGAACGTCCGCGTGTGCTTGCCCAGCACGACCGAGAACGGCCCGACCCGGCAGGGCCACATCAGGTAGCTGAAACTCCCGGTCTTGCAGCCGCGCTCCAGCTTGCCCTCGTGCACCGGCCCGAGCTTGTACATGTGGTTGCTCTGGTTCGTCCCGCTGCCAGCGTTGTAGAAACTGAACGCCCCGGCGATCAGCAGCGTCGACTTGTGGTGCGTCACGGTGTAGGGCCCGGCGAACACGCTGCACGCCTCGCCGTGGAACCCCTCGCAGTTAGCGAAGAAGAGCGAACCCTCTGCGGAGAACTGCTTGCCGATCTGGCAGCCCTGACCGACATAGGTCTTACTGACGATCGCGCCCTCGGTGACCTTCGTGCCCTCGGCAATAATGAAGTCGTGCGCCTGAACATCATCGCCAATCAGTGTCGGCGCATCCTCGGCAGACAACACGGTGCCGTTGACCAGGGCGCTTGCGCCCCAGACGGTGGCATCCTCGCCGATGTTCACGTCAATGATCCGGCCCACTGAAGCAATCTTCGTGCCAGCGCCGATCGTGCCGACGTCGGACTTCGCCGAATCGATCGCCTGCTGGGCGTATGCATCGAGCTTCTCGATGAGCTTGGGCTTGTAGCGGTGCATGCACAGCAGGTGTGCGAACTGGCTGGACATCTCGTTGAAGAGCCTGACCTCCCGGCCGCCGCCCTCGTTGAGCACCTCGACCTCGACGCCGTTGCCGAAGGACGCGCCGGGGTTCGTCTGCATCACGCCGACGTCTTCGATGCACGCGCCGTCACCTACGAGGTAGTTGGCGATGTGTGAGCCGATCCGGGCGATGCGTACGTTGTCGCCGATCGTGGTGTTGATGAGCGTGGCTTCTTCGATCCCCGCCGGGCGCTTCAGCCCCGAGGCGGTGGCGACCTCGCCGCTTAACGCGCCGAGCTTCACCGTGCCCTCGAAGATGACATCGTGGACCTTCGCCGTATCGAAACCGTCCACGGCATGCACGGCCGACCAGTCCGCCGCACGGCAGCCCTGGGTTTTGAGCTGCTCGACCTGAAGGTCGGTCAGCGGTGTGTACTGCTTATCCGTCATTACTTACCCTTTCAAGCAGGCTTGACTCATTTCGTAGGTGTCGATCGCGATGGCGGCCTCCTCGTTGGTCGGGATGACCAGCACGGCCACGGCGCTATCGTCGGAACTGATCTTCGAGGCGCCCTTGGCGCTCTGGTTCACGTCCATGTCCAGCTCGACACCGATCTGTTTGAGGTTCGAGCAGATCGCGGCGCGTGTCTCGGGTGCGTTCTCGCCGATCCCGCCGGTGAAGACGATCGCGTCGAGCGAGCCGAGCACGGCCGAGTAGGCCCCGATGTACTTCTTGATGCGGTAGGCGAACACGTCCAGCGCGAGCTGCGCCCGTTCATCGCCCTGCTTCGCTTTCTCCGTCAGCGTCCGCATATCATTGCTTGTGCCCGATAGGCCCAGCACGCCGGACTGTTTATTGCAGAGCTTGTTCAGGTCTTCCACCGTATAACCCTTGTCCGCGAGGTAGAACAGGATCGCCGGGTCGAAGTCGCCGGTGCGTGTGCCCATCGGGACGCCTTCGAGCGGCGTCAGGCCCATCGACGTGTCGATGCTCTTGCCGTTGCGGACCGCGGCGATCGAGCTGCCGTTGCCAAGGTGGCAGGTGATGCAGTTGATGTCGTACTTGTGCCAGCCCATCATCTCAGCGGCCTTGCGCGCGACCCAGCGGTGGCTCGTGCCGTGGAACCCGTACCGACGGATGCCGTACTTCTCGTAGAGCTCGTAAGGCAGGGCATACATGTACGCGACCTCGGGGATCGTCGTGTGGAATGCCGTATCAAAACAGGCGATCTGCGGCACGTCCGGCATGGCGTGCTGCGCGGCGCGGATACCCGTCAGGTTCGGCGGGTTGTGCAGCGGCGCGAGGTCGGCGACCTTCTCGATCGACGCGATCACCTCGTCATTGATCACCACCGACCCGGTAAACGCCTCACCGCCATGCACCACGCGGTGGCCCACCGCCTTGATCTCAGCGATGTCCTTGATCACCCCGCCATCGGGATTGATAAGCGCATCGATGATCAGTTCCATCCCGGCGTCGTGATCGGGGGCCGGCTGCTCGAGCGTGACCTTCTCGCCGTTGTGTTCGTAGATCAGTGCCGACTTCTCGTTGCCGATCCGATCGACCAGGCCCTTGGCGACGACCTTCTGATCGGGCATGTCGAAGAGCTGAAACTTGATCGACGAGCTGCCGCAATTGACGACTAATACAAGCATCTGTGTAAGCTCCTATTGTGTGAGCATTGCAAGCTTCCAGGGGTTCCGTGGGCACTTCCGGGGCTTCCGGGGGTTAAGTCATTGCCACGCAGATCGCGGTGGTGGCGACGATGTCCTGGGCGCTGGCGCCGCGCGACAGGTCGCTGATCGGCTTGGCGAACCCTTGCAGGAACGGCCCGATCGCCGCCGCCCCGGCCATGTACTGCGTGAGCTTGTAAGCGATATTGCCCGCGTCGAGGTCGGGGAAGATCAACACATTCGCCTGCCCGGCCACCTCGCTGGGCTCCTTGATCTTCTTCGCCGCCACCTTGCCGATGATCGCCGCGTCTGCTTGGAACTCGCCGTCGATCTTCAGGTCCCCGGCACGCTCCTGGATAATCTTCAAGGCATCGGTCACCTTGTCGATGTCGTCATGGGCCGCGCTGGCCTTACTGGAAAACGACAGCATCGCCGTGCGTGCCGGCTCGCCTAAAAGTTTCTCGCCACTCGCGTGGCTGGCCAGAGCGATGTCCGCCAGCTGCGGCGGGGTCGGCTGGATGTTCACCGCACAGTCGGCATAGATAAACGGCTTGTCCTTCGCCCCCTGGAAGTCGGGCACAACCATCAGGAAGAAGCTCGACGCCGTCTCGATCCCAGGGGCATACCCAACGGTCAGTGCGCCGGCCTGGATGACCGTGGCCGTGGCGTGTGCGACGCCGGCGACGAGTGTGTCGGCGTCCCCCTGCGCGACCATCATCCCACCGAAGAACAGCGCGCGCTTGACCATGCGCTTGGCGATGGCCGGCTTCATCTCACGCGCCTTGGCGTAGGCTTCCGTGTAGGCTTCCAGCTTGTCGCTGGTCTTGGGATCGATCACCTCGATCCCATCAAGCGCGACGCCGGCTTTCTCGGCCGCGGCCCCGACTTCCTCGGCCGAGCCCAGAAGGATCGGGTCGGCGATCCCGTCGTCCTTGATCGTTCGGGCCGCCTGGACGATCCGCTCATCGTTGCCCTCGGGCAGCACGACCGACCGTGACATGCCCTTGGCTTTTTCAACGAAACCATCAACGATACCCATCGTGTTCCGCTTCCTTTCCTGCCCCGCCCGCCCGACGGGGACATGACTCTTCAGATGTCGTTACCGATTCACGTTCCGATGTTCACGCCTGGGGCGCGCCCGGTTTCTTCATCTGGATCCATTCGTAGTACTCGCGCATTTTCAGCTCGCCCGCCGCGTCGGTGTCGATGTAGAACTTGCAGTACGGGTGCATCTGTAAGGCGCTGGCGGTATTCATCGCACAGACCGGCCCCTCGACCGCGCCGGCGATCGCCTCGGCCTTGCCCTTACCATTCGCAAGCAGGATGACCTCACGGGCCTCCAGGATCGTCCCGACGCCCATCGTGATCGCGTAGATCGGCACGTCCTCGGCCTTGTCAAAGAACCGGGCGTTGTCATCGATGGTGATCTTGGCAAGCGTCTTGAGACGGGTGCGCGAGCTGAGGCTGCTGGTCGGCTCGTTGAAGGCGATGTGCCCGTCCGACCCGATACCGAGGATCTGCACATCGATCCCGCCGCATTCCTCGATCCGCTGCTCGTACCACTCGCAGAAGGCCTTGAAGTTGCTTGTCGTGCCGGAGGGGACATGGACGTTCTGCTCGGGCACGTTGACGTGCTTGAAGAAGTTCTCGTGCATAAAGTAGTGGTAGCTCTGGTCGTGCGTGATCGGCAGGCCGACGTACTCGTCGAGGTTGAACGTCGTGCAGCGCGAGAAGTCCAGGCTCTCCTCCTTGTGCATGCGGACGAGTTCCTTGTAAACGCCCAGCGGGGTCGAGCCGGTCGCCAGGCCCAGGACCGCGTTGGGCTTGCGGTTCAGAACGTCGGCGACCTGCTGCGCCGCGGCTTTGCTCATGTTTTCGTACGTGTCCTTGATGATCACTTCCATCGTTTCACACTCCGGTTGATGAAGGAGGGTTAGGGGTAATTACGAGCCGCGTCGGCCCGAGGTTGGTTAATCAGTCATGCGCCCGTCTTCGCAGGCGATCCCGCCTTGGCCTCTACGCCGCTCTTCTTCTCGGGCTCGTCGTTCAGGCCCTTCCACAACACGAAGGCCTCCATCGCCTCGTACTCGGCCAGGCCCAGCTGGTCGTAGATGCGTGCGGTCTCGCGGTTGCGTTGTTCGGCCCGTTCCCAGAACTCGCGCGAATCAATCCCGGGGAATAGCGCTTTATCTTTCTGTGATTCGTGTTTGAAGATCGCGTGCAGCTTGCGCTCCAGCTCGTCGGGCGATAGCGGCACCGCCATCTCGATCGTCTGCGGCTCCCACTCCTGCCACGCACCGCGGTACAGCCACAGCTCGCAGTCCTGCACCCAGGGTTGGCCCTTCAGCCGGCGCATCGCTTCGAAGATCGCCGACAGGCACACGCGGTGTGTCCCGTGTGGGTCAGACAAATCGCCGGCGGCGTAGACCTGGTGCGGCCTGATCTTCTCGAGCAGGTCCATCGTGATCTGGATGTCTTCCTCGCCGATCGGCTTCTTGCGCACCGTACCGGTCTCGTAGAACGGCATGTCCATGAAGTGTGCACGCTCGCTAGGCACGCCGCAGTACCGCGCCGCCGCGCGGGCCTCGCCGCGACGGATCAGGGCCTTGAGCTTCTGGATGATGTCCGAATCGACCTGCCCCGGCTTCTTGTGCTTGAGGAACGTCTCGATGTGGTCCTCGATCTTGTCGGTCTGCTGGTTATCGATGCCGAACAGGTGGTTAAAGTCCGAGGCGAAGTCGGCGAAGCGGATCGCGTCGTCGTCGAACACCGCGATGCTGCCGGACACCTGATACGCCACGTGCACCTCGTGGCCCTGGTCAGCCAGGCGGATGAACGTGCCGCCCATGGAGATGACGTCGTCGTCCGGGTGCGGCGAGAAGACCAGCACGCGCTTGTGATCGGCCGTGTCCGCCTGCTTGACGTCGGGCTTGCCCCCGGGCCAGCCGGTGATCGTGTCCTGCATGGCGCGGAAGACGGTGCGGTTGATTTCGTAGGCCGGGCCGTGCTCGACCAGCAGGTCCTGCAGGTGGTTCTCGTTGTAGTCCTCGTCGGTGAGCTTGAGGATGGCCTTGCCGGTCTTGCGCGCGAGGCCGATCACGGCGTTGCGGATCTGCTGAGTCGTCCAGTCAACGCTGCCGCATTCCCAGGGCGTCTGGAACCTGGTGAGCTTGGCGGCGGCGGCCTCGTCGAGATAGACGCGGACGTTCGGGTGCTTCTGCAGGAAGCTCGCCGGGACGTGGTCGTTGATCTCGCCTTCGATCGCTTCACGCAGGATCGGGGCCTTGCCCTCACCGAAGCCGATCATGAACAGCTTCTTCGCCGCCATGATCGTGCCGACGCCCATGGTGATGGCCTTGTGCGGTACGTTGTCGATCCCGAAGAAGTCGCTCGCCGCGTCCTGGCGGGTCAGCTGGTCCAGCCAGATCAGGCGCGTCTTGCTGTTCATCCCCGAGCCGGGCTCGTTGAACCCGATGTGGCCCGTTCGGCCGATACCCAGCAGCTGGATGTCGATGCCGCCGGCGTCCACGATCGCCTGCTCGTAGGCCTTGCAATAGTGCGGGACTTCCTCGACGCTCAGCGTGCCGTCGGGGATGTGGATGTTGGCCGGCTCGATGTCCACGTGATCGAACAGGTGCTCTTTCATGAACCGGACGTAGCTCTGCAACTCGTTGGGCTGCATCGGGAAGTATTCGTCGAGGTTGAAGGTGACGACGTTCTTGAACGACAGCCCCTCTTCGTTGTGCAGCCGGATCATCTCGTCGTAGACCTCGGTCGGGCTCGATCCGGTCGCCAGGCCGAGTACCGCCATCTTGCCGTCGGCTGCGCGCTGCCGGATCAGTGTCGCGATCTCGCCCGCAACCTCCCGGCTGACCTGGGTTGAGTTCTCGAACACCCTCGTGGGGATACGCTCGTACATGCACTTCGCTGGATCGTTATCAATCATTGGTTCCGCCCTGAGATTGTGATAGTTGCTTAAGTTTCGATTCACGTTTGTTCTTCGGTTTGCCCGAGCCGTCCGAGCCGCTGATCTCGCCGCCCACCGTGACCAGCGACGCCCACCGGCTGGTGTACAAGTGCGCCAGCACCAGGCTCGCCGCGACACGTGCCGGCTGGCTCTCGGCCCGGTCCCAGAGATCGATGCGTAGACGCTGCTCGAGTTGGCTGAGTGTCAAGGTGCGAACACGGTCGGTGAGCGCCTGCGTGAACGCATCGCAAGCCGTCAGCTCGCTGGCAAGCACCAGCCGGCTGACGCGCGTGAAGTTCACCGCGTTGGACAGGCCGATCGCCAGCAGATCCATCATCCGATTGACCGCGTCGTCCGATCCGTCATAGTCGGCGGTGCGCTGCGGTAGCGGCGTGTTACTGCCGTCGATCATCGTCAGGTACTCAGACGAACAGATCCGCTCCAGGCAGCCGACCTGGCCGCAGAAACACAGCGGCGCTTCAACCGGCAGGCGTGTATGACCAAGCTCATTCGCGCCGGTCACGCTGCCGCGGTTGGGCCTGCCGTTGACCAGAAGCGTCGAGCCCATCCGCCCGTCACCGAGCCGGACGATCAAGACATCCCCGCTGTTCTCCGCGTCCGCGCGGTGGGTCAGCGCCCATCGTGCCGCGAGCGCGACCGCGTCGTTTTCCAGCGCAATCGGCACCTGCCCGGCCGCGTCGTAGATCGGTTGCAGACTCACCGGCTTACCCGATGACACCGTCGGGCTGAACAGCATCTGCCCCGTCGCCAGATCGATAAAGCCCGGCGCGGTCAGACCGACCGCCAGCGTTTGATTGTTGAGTTGTGTCTCGAGCAGCTCGACCGCCGCCTCGAGCGCCTCGGCCCGGCCCTGGGTCGCACGAACCACCGGCTCGTCCATCAGCTTGCCGAGCAGGTTCACCCGCCCGACCTCGACGCCCGCCCGGCTCATCGCCACACCCAGCACGTGCCGTTTCTCCGGATCGATTTCCAGCGGTACCCTCGGTCGGCCCCGCCCCTGGACCTGTACGTCGCAAACCCGCAGCACCCCCCGCTCCAGCAGCGCCGCGGTGTCGTCCCCGATCGTGTTCAGCCGGATCCCCGTCAGCTCATGCAGGTCCGACCGGCTCACCTGGTGGTGCCGGTAAACCATGCGGAGGATCGCACGCTGTCGTGGGGTAAGTAAAAACAAGCTTAGTCACCTATTAAAACAGGCTTTATTAACGCGATTCGGCTCAGATTCCGCCCCGCAAACCGCGAGCAGCCGATTTATTACTTTCTATGTTAATAAATGTGGTGGACGTGTCAACCCAGTTATTATGAAATTTACATGAGTCTATTCCAGCTACACTTAACCCCATGACAACGACGCATCCGCTCAGGATTGTGATCGCCGGCGGCACCGGGTTCCTCGGCCAAAGCCTTGCCAGGCACTTGATCGATCAGGGGGCCGAGGTGGTCGTGCTGGGCAGGACGCAGCCCAAGGGCGAGACCGCTGGCCGGTACGTGCCTTGGGACGGACGCACACTCGGCGACTGGTGCGAACCACTCAAGGGGGCGACCGCAGTGGTAAATCTCGCCGGCCGTAGCGTTGACTGCATCAAGTCGCCGGAGCACTGCGACGAGATCCTCCGCTCGCGCGTCGAAGCGACCCTCGTCCTGGGCGAGGCCATGGCCCGTCTTGATCAACCCCCGCCAACCTGGGTGCAGATGTCCACCGCGCACATCTACGGCGACCCCCCTGCCGCGCTCTGCGATGAACAATCACCCCCCGGCTACGGTCTCGCGCCTACGGTCGGCGCCGCCTGGGAGTCCGCCTTCAAGCAGGCCAAGCCCCCCAACACGCGCGGCGTCATCCTGCGGACCAGCTTCGTCCTGGGCAGGACAGGCGTCGCACTAACGAAACTCGGCAGGCTGGCCAAGCTCGGACTCGGCGGCACCGTCGGGCACGGCCGACAAGGCATGAGCTGGATCCACGAGCACGACATGAACCGCTTGTTTGAAGCCGCGATCCATGACCACCAGATGTCCGGCATCTATAACGCCACCGCGCCGAACCCTGTTTCCAACCGCGATTTCATGCGCGCCCTGCGACGCGCAGTCGGGATGCCGATCGGCTTGTCCGCACCCACGCCGGCCGTGCGCCTGGCGGCCAGATGGCTTATGTGGACCGATCCGGAGCTGGCGCTCTACGGCCGATACGTTACGCCGAAGCGCCTGACCGATGAGGGCTTTGAGTTCAGGTACACTTCGATCGATGAGGCGCTGAGTAGCCTCTACGTCAGCTGATGTGTCTGGTCACCGGATGTGTTTGGCTTCGATCGCGTTCTTACGGACGACGGCCCAGTCGTGCAGACCCTTGAGCTTCAACCGTCGGCCGAGGTTCTCCGCGAGCATCAGCATCAGGCCGAAGCGCTTGAGCGCAAACCGCCGACGCCCCCAGTCGCTCTGCTTGTAGACCTTCTGCACTTCCGATGGTGACAGCTTGATCGGATCTTTGCCGGAGAGTTCGTAGCCGCGCTTCACCATCTCGTCGCCGATCTTCCCCTCGACCCGGCGCAGCTCATCCTCCGGCATCTTGCGCTTCCATTGGTACGTCAGCTTCGGGTCGGGGTAGTGGTACGTGCTGCCGTCGATGTAGTCGAAGATGGCCTGGTCGTATTCGATGCCGAGGAAAGAGCAGATGCCGGTAAGCGTATCGACGGGGTTTTCGATCAGGTCTTCGTAGCGGACCAGCAGCCGCCGGTCTTCGGGCACTTTCTCGCACAGCGCATCCCAGCAGCGCATGGCTTCGACCCAGTGATCGGTGGCGGCATATGCGTTGCCGTACCAGCCCATCACGACACATGAGTTCGCCACGTCGCGGGGGTCGCGCAGCAGGTGGATGTACTTCGCATCGGGCCAGATGTACGGAGCCCGATCAAAGTGCGTGTGGATCGTCGCGCCGACGATCGGCTTGCCGTCTTGCTGCCGCTTCTGCTCGAGCCAGCCGTTGACCAGCTGCGGGTAGTCGCCCGAGGTGTCGGACGTGAAGCCTGCGAGGTTGAAGATGCGGTCGGTCGCGAGCGTATCCACGACCCACTTCGGATCGGGCATCGCGCCGTCGTCGCCGACGAACTGCACCATGTACTCGCTCTCGAACTGGAATGCGAGCTTGGGGTGGTGGTCGAGCATCAGCCGAAGCAGCGTGGTGCCCGAACGCTCGGTGCCGACGAGGAAGATGGGTGCCCCGGAAGTTTCGAGTCCGTTACATGGCTGATCTTGGTGGGGTTCGGTCATCGCGTGGTCATCCGTGGCCATTGAGATTCCTACACCTATGGCCGCATGATAACCGCTGATTGCCTTGCATGGGTCGATTTAAGCGTGGATCGCCCGGCCGTCGACGGCGAGCGCGGCTTCCTTGACGGCTTCGGAGAGCGTCGGGTGGGCGTGGCAGGTGCGGTAGATGTCCTCGGCCGTCGCGCCGTACTCCATCGCCGCGGCGCACTCAGCGATCAGCGACCCGGCCTCGGGCCCGATGATGTGCACGCCCAGCACGCGCTCGGTCTTCTTGTCCGCCACGACCTTCACAAAACCGTCGGCCTGGTCGATCGCGTGCGCCCGGCCGTTGCCTCGGAAGTGGAACATCCCCTTGGTGTATTCGTGGGCGATGTCTTTCAGGTCGCTCTCGGACTGGCCGACGCTGGCGATCTCCGGGTCGGTGAAGACGACCGCGGGGATGACGTGGTAGTTCACATGCCCGTGGCCGGTGGCGATCTTCTCGACGCAGGCGATGCCCTCTTCCTCCGCCACGTGCGCGAGCATCGGCGTGGGGATGACATCACCGATCGCATAAATACCCTCGACGCTGGTCTTGAAGTCGTCATCGACGGTGATGTAGCCGCGGGCATCGCGCTCGACGCCGACCTCATCAATACCCAGGCCTTCGGTGTGCGGCGCACGGCCCACAGCGACCAGCACGCGGTCGGCCTTGACCGGGTCCGCGCCCTCGCGCTCGATCGTGACGCCCTGCTTATTTGACTCCACGCCGGTGACCCGGCTCTTGAGTTCAAAGTTGATGCCCTGCTTCGCCAGCACCTTGTGCGCGTGGCGGGCAAGCTCGGCATCCATCCCGGGCAGCACACGGTCCAGGTATTCGAGCACCGTCACCTTGCTGCCCAGCCGACGCCAGACCGAGCCGATCTCCAAGCCGATGTACCCCGCGCCGATCACCGCCAGATGCTTGGGCGGGTGGTCGTAGCTCAGCGCGTCGGTGTTGGTGTCGATCTTGTCCTGCGTCACGTCCACGCCGGGCAGGGTTGCCGGGCTCGAGCCGGTGGCGATCAGGATGTTCTCGCCGATCAGCTCCTGCGTCTTGCCGTCCTTGTCGGTCACGGTGACGGATTTGTCTTTGTTGATCGAGCCGACGCCCTGGTAGTGCGTGATTTTGTTCTTCTTGAATAGCGCCGCGATCCCGCCGGACAGGGTGGTGACAACTTTATCCTTGCGCGCCTGCATCGCGGTGATGTCCAGTGAGACACCCTTGACCTTGATGCCGTGGACGTCCAGATGCTTGGCGGTCTTCTCGTATAGATGACTGGACTCGAGCAGCGCCTTGCTGGGGATGCAGCCGACGCGCAGGCAGGTCCCGCCGAGTTGGGCGTTGCGATCGATGCAGGCGACGTTCAGACCGAGCTGTGCGGCGCGGATCGCCGCGACGTACCCGCCGGGGCCTGCGCCGATGATGATGAGGTCGTGGGTGGTTGGCATGGGATTGGGGGTTGGGGATTGGGGGTTGGGGGTTGGGGAGAAAGAGCTAGCAACTAACGGCGTCTGGCTAATGGCTTTTCACTAACCACCAACCACAAATCACTAACCACCACATCACACTTCCATCAGCATGCGTGCCGGGTCTTCGAGGGTTTGCTTGATGCGGACCAGGAAGCTGACGGCTTCGCGGCCGTCGATCAGGCGGTGGTCGTAGCTGAGCGCGACGTACATCATCGGGCGGACCTCGATGGTTTCCTTGCCGTTTACTGTTACAGCAACCGGCCGGCGCTGGATGGCGTGCATGCCGAGGACCGCGGACTGGGGCGGGTTAACGATCGGGGTGGACAAGAGCGAGCCGAAGATGCCGCCGTTGGTGATGGTGAACGTGCCGCCCTGCAGGTCGTCGAGCGAGAGCTTGTTCTCCTTGATCTTCTGGCCGAACCCGGCGATCGACTTCTCGACGTCGGCAAAACCCATCCGCTCGGCATTGCGCAAGACCGGGACGACCAGGCCCTTGCCCGTGCCGACGGCGATGCCGATGTCGTAGTGGTCCTTGTAGATGATGTCCGTGCCGCGGATCTCGGCGTTGACGGCGGGGAAGGCCTTGAGCGCGTCGATCACCGCCTTGGTGAAGAACGACATGAACCCGAGCTTGATGTCGTACTTCTTCAGGAAGGCGTCTTTGTACTGCGCACGAAGGTCCATGACGGCGGTCATGTCGACTTCGTTGAACGTGGTCAGCAGCGCCGCGGTCTGCTGGGCCTGCACGAGTCGCTCGGCGATGCGCTTACGCATGGGCGTCATCGGCACGATCTGCTCGTCACCACCCAGGGGCGATGAGTCGGCCGGGGCTGAAGGCGCGGCGGGCTGGGCCTGTGGCGCGGGTGCGGCCTTGGGCTGGGCGTCGAGGAAGTTCTTGACGTCTACCTTAAGCAGCCGACCGCCCGGGCCGGTCGCGGGGATCGAGGCGGCGTCGAGCTGGTGCTCGTCGATCAGGCGCTGCGCGGCGGGCATGATGTGCTTGGGCGCTTCGGCGGGCGGGGCCGGCGCTGCCGCTTGCTTCGAAGCGGGCTCGCTGGGCTCAGCGGCGGCTTTGGGGGCGGGTTTTTCAGCACCGTTGCCGGCGCTTGCCGGGACATCGCCGAACTCCATATAGGCGATCGTTTCGCCGACGATCGCCGCGTCGCCCTGCGCCTTGAGCGTGTCGCCCATGGTCCCGTCGCCGGGCGCGGGCAGTTCGAGGGTGACCTTGTCGGTCTCGATCTCGACGATGGGGTCGTCCTTGTGGACGCCTTGGCCGGGCTCTTTCAGCCAACGGCCGATCGCGACCTCGGTGATGGATTCGCCGACCTCTGGGACTTTCAGTTCAACGGGCATGGGATTGGGCCTGGGGTTCGGGGTTCATGGACTCGGGATCGGGTTAATCATCCAGCGACTCTTTATCTTCAGGCAGCGGGCCGACGGCATCGCTGAGGATTTTTTCCTGTTCGATCATGTGGGCGGCGCGCGAACCTGTCGCGGGGCTGGCGGACTCGGGGCGGGCGATGCCCTGCAGGGGGAACCGACCCAGGAGCTTCGGGCAGAAGCGCATCCGCAGGAACGGCCAGGCCCCCTGGTTACGCGGCTCTTCCTGCACCCAGATCAGCTCCACGTCGTCGTTGTAATCCGCCAGCACGCTTTCGAGCTGCATGTGCGGGAACGGGTACAGCTGTTCGAGCCGGATGACCGCCAGGTCTTCACGGCCGATCGCGTCACGGCGTTCGATCAGGTCGTAGAACACCTTGCCGGAACACAGCAGGATGCGCTTGATCGCTTTCGGATCGACACCGCGCGTATCGGGGAGCACGCGCTGGAAGCCGCCGGACGCAAGCTCATCCAATTCGGAGACCACCTCGGGGTGGCGCAGCAGGCTCTTGGGCGACATCACGATCAACGGCTTGAGCCACTTGCGCATGACCTGCCGGCGGAGCAGGTGGAAGTACTGCGCGGGGGTCGTCGGGTTGACGATCTGGATGTTGTCCTCGCTGGCGAGCATGAGGTATCGCTCGAGCCGGGCGGAGGAGTGCTCCGGACCCATGCCCTCGAAGCCGTGCGGCAGGAGCATGACCAGGCCGGACAGGCGGTTCCACTTGTCCTCGGCGCTGGTGATGAACTGGTCGATGATCGGCTGGGCGACGTTGGCAAAGTCGCCGAACTGCGCTTCCCAGAGGGTCAGGCCGTCGGGCGTGTCGAGGCTGTAGCCGTACTCGAACCCGAGGACACTGTTTTCCGAAAGCGGGCTGTTGAAGATCTGGAACTGTGCTTGCCTTGGATCGAGGTTGGCCAGGGGGATGTAGTCGTGGCCGTCGTCGGCGTCGTGCAGGACGGTATGGCGGTGGCTGAAAGTGCCGCGCTGTGCGTCCTGGCCGGACATACGGACGCGGACGCCGTCGGTGAGTAGCGACGCGAAGGCGAGCGCCTCGGCGTTGGCCCAGTCCACCCGGCGCGAGCCGCTGGCCATCTCTCGGCGAGCGGCCATCCAGCGCTTGAGCTTGGGGTGCAGCTTGAAGTCGTCGGGGACGTGCGTCTGGGATTCGAGCAGCTTCGACAGGCGATCGGCGGGCACGGCCGAGTCGGGGTCTTGCGACGCGTCTTCCTTGCCGGCGACGTAGCCTTCCCACACGCCGCCGAACGCTTCTTTCTGCGGGACGTAGGTCTCGCTGCGTGCGGCGGTGAGTTCTTTTTCCAGCAGCTCGGTCCGGCGTAGCGCGATGCGGTCGGCGTCGTGTTCGCTGACCCCACCCATCTTCATGAGGTGGCCGAGGTACGCCTCGCGCACGGTCTTGTGCTTGCGGATGGCGTTGTACATCTTCGGCTGGGTGTAGCTGGGCTCGTCGGATTCGTTGTGGCCGCGCTTGCGGTAGCAGTACATGTCGATGACGACGTCGCGGCCGAACTGGTCGCGGAAGTCCATCGCCAAGTCAACGACCTGGGCCACGGCCTCGGGCTGCTCGCCGTTGACGTGGAAGATCGGGATCTGCAGCATCTTGGCGACGTCGGTGCAGTAGGTGCTGGTGCGTGCGCTGACGATGCCGGTGGTGAAACCGATCTGATTATTGATGACGATGTGGAGGGTGCCGCCGACGTTGTAGCCGCGGAGGCCGGACATGTTCAGCGTTTCCTGGACGACGCCCTCGCCGATGAAGGCGGCGTCGCCGTGGATCGCGATGGCCAAGCCCTTGGCGCCGTTGTTGCCTTCCAGCCTGGCGCGGTCCTGCTTGGCGCGGAGCCGGCCCATGACGACGGGGCTGACGAACTCGAGGTGGCTGGGGTTGAAGCACAGGGACAGGTGGATGTTCCGGCCCTTGCGTGTGCGCCAGTCGCCGGACTCGCCCATGTGGTACTTGACGTCGCCGCCGCCGAGGTAGAGCTGTGGATCGGCGTCCTCGAACTCGCGGAAGATGCGGGCCGGGCTCTTGCCGATGATGTTGGCGAGCACGTTAAGCCGGCCGCGGTGGGCCATGCCGATGACCGCTTCCTCGACGCCCTGCTCCCCGGCCTTCTCCAGCGCCAGGTCCAGCAGCGGGATCAGGCTCTCGGCCCCTTCGAGGCTGAAACTCTTAGCGCCGATGAACTTCTTCTGGATGAACTCCTCGAAGATCGTCGCGTCGGTCAGGCGGGTGAGGATGCGGATCTGGTTCTTCCGACTCAGCTCGATGCGGTTCTGCGAGGCCTCCATCCGTTCCTGGAGCCAGTGGCGGATGTTCAGGTCGTCGATGTGCATGAACTGCACGCCGATGTAGCGGCAGTAGGTGTTGTGCAGGTGGGCGATGATGGTGCGCAGCGACCGGGTGGTCAGTGGGCCGGTGATGGAGCTGGTCAGGAACGGGGTGTCCATGTCGGCCTCGGTGAAACCGAAGTAGGACGGGTCGAGCTCGGGCAGGGTCTCGCGCGTCCGGCCCAGTGGATCGAAGGCGGCGGCGCGGTGGCCGCGGACGCGGTACAGCCTGACGAGCTTGCCGACCTGGTGCTGGAGGCGTTGGAGGTCGGCCTGGCCGCCGGGGTGGGTTGCGCCGGCGGATGCGTGCCCGCCTGCGGCGCCGGTGGGATTGAAGATGCTGCGTGGGGTGAAGGTGGGCCCGAGTTGGTCGGGGGCCTGATGGGCGTGGCCGTTGGAGCCGGACCATTTTTTGAAGGTCTCGCGCCAGTGCGGGTCGAGGGCTTCAGGGTCGCGCAGGTATAGCTGGTAGAGCTGCTCCACATAAGCAAGGTTCGTGCTGTCAGGCCAGTTGGTATGGCTATCCATGTCTCGCCCAGCCGGTTGGGCTGTGTATTAATAGCAAGGTGGCGGGAAAAAGAAAGTTCGAGGGTCTCCGGAGCAAGGTTTATGGATGTTTCCAGTGGTCTTGATCCTGTTAGCACGGTCCGGTCACGGGCGGGTAGGATGTTGAAATATCGGGATGTCCTGATCGCTTTCAACATAAAAGCATGAATGGTCTGTTGATCTCTGCACACCCTACCACCGCCGTACTGAACTGTCTTGACCGCCGACGCGTGTGGCTCTTCGCCGGCATCGCGGTGCTGCTGATGCTGGGGTACAACGGGCAATGGCGGATCGGGCCGGACTCGGCGATCCACATGAGCATCGCTCGCAGCCTGGCTGAAGGGTCGGGCTATACCCACCCGACCGGGCTGGAGGACGCCGTCCGGCCGGGGCTGGCCTTGGTGACGGGGGCGACGTTCAGCCTATTTGGTGTGGATCGGTTCGAGGCGATTACGGCGCTGATGCTGGTCTGTACGGGCGCGGTGCTGGCGCTGACATATTGGGTGGTCAAACTGCGCTTCGGCCGGCCGACCGCGGTGCTGATCGTATGCATGCTGGCGACCAATGAGACGTTCTACCGCTACGGCTATCACGTGCTGACCGACATGCCGTTCCTGCTGGGGCTGATGCTGCTGATGCTGGGGATCGAGTTGTTCGGCCCGCGCGGGCGGCGGCGACTTGCGGCGGTAGCGTGCATGACGTTTGCGTTGCTGTTGATGCTTCTGTTCCGCAGCGTGGCGGTGGTGGTGGTCTGTGCATGCGGGCTTGCGTTAGGTCATCACGTCACGCAGGGCCCGGGAGGCTGGAAGCGGGGCACGGCTCTGGCCATCGCGGGACTCGGGCTGGCGGCGGTCTGTTATTGGGCGGTCGGTGGGTCGATGATGCGCGACAGCGATAAGGCGCTGGACCTGATAGGCGGCGGGATCGGCGAGGTCTTTACACGCGTGTTCACCGACAACGGGCCGGAGCTGTTCACCGAGCACCTGCCTGAAGCGCTCTTCGGGGTGGACCTGGGCCCCTGGCTGGGCACGCCGCTTGGGATCATCGTGTTGATCTTCACCATTGCGCTTTGCCGGGTTCGGCCGATGTGGGGGCTGCTGGTCGTCGTGTTCGTGCTGCAATGGCTGGTGTTGATCACAAACCAGCGCTACATACTCGTGCTGATGCCGCTGCTGGCGATCGGGTGGTGGCGCTGGGCCCGCTGGCTGGAGCCACGGTTTAAGCCGTGGCAGTCGTGGGTGGCGGTGCTGGGTGTGCTGGTGCTGTGGTTCGTGCCGAACCTGGTGATGGTCGGCGTGTTTATCGGTGAGCAACACGCCAAGCCATTCCTGCAAGACTACGAGCGAGGCCGGTACGTCGCCCTTCGTTTGCTTGCGGACGAGTTAGAAGTGATTGCGGGTAACGAAGACATCATCCTCGCCGATCACGCGCCTCAGCTCACATACATGACACGTCTGCCGGTCCACGGCCCGTCCACCCTGCCGACCTACGGGGATCAGCGTGACCGGACGCTAAAGCGTATGCGCGACGCCGAGCGCATCCTGATGGTGACTCCACTCGACGCGATGCTCAAGGAGCGCATCACTCAACTGAAGCTCAAACAGGTTGAGACGCTTGCCGAGGTCCCGACGCCTGATCACGATCGGATCGCCGACTTCAAGATCATCCAGATGATCGCGCGTAACGTCGATTGGGAAAACTACCACCGCCGGATGGAAAAACGCTTATTGCGTGCTGGGGCCGCGGACCAGCGCAACGGCGAGTCCGAGCAAGAAGCCGGCCAAACCGAACAGGCTGCCGACCAGCCCGAGTGACGCGTTGATCGGTTCGGCCCGAGGCGCGGCCCGGCTGACGATGCGGGCGATCTTGTTGCTATCGTTTAAACGTACGCTGAGTTCTGCCAGTCGTTCGTTGTTCTTAGCGAGTTGTTTTTCCAAGTAGTCCAGGCGGTCGGTGAGTTCCAGTCGCTGTGTAGCATCTGTGCTGTCGTCAAGCTCAGCCAGGCGTCGTTGGGTTTTCAGCAATTCCTGACGTACCGCTTCGGCAAACTTCTCGCCCTGCTGGATTTCCGAAGCCGTGGTGCCGTAGGCCCGGATCAGCATTTCTCGGCAGATGTCAGCCCATGTGTTCGCCAGGTGCGCCGCGTGTTCCGGATCAGAGTCCACCGCTCGCAGCGCCGCCATCTCCTGGCTGAGCTGATCGAAGTACAACTCGCCAAACAGGTCGCGCACGGGGCGGGTGCGTGCCTGCTTCTGGCCCTCTTCGGTCAGCATCCACTGCAGCTGCTTCTCATCGGGCCAGGCCGTTTCGGGCTCCTCCGCCAATCGGGCCGAGAGGATCATCATCACGGCATCGGACTGGCAGATCGTCCCCACGGTCCTGCGGGCCGGGGGCACCAGTTCCACATCCAGCGGGATCCCGTCCGCGCCGATCCGCACCGCCTGGATATTCACCTGCAGCACCGCCTCGGCCCGGTACAGGTTCGGGCTCATCAGGCTCCAGCCCACGCCGATAGCAGCGCCGAACAACGCGCACAAGACGATGACCAGGCCGTGACGCTTCAACGACCGACCGAGGTGTCGCGCTTCGAAGGTATCTACGAATTCGGGAGGTGCTGTGTCAGAATCGCTCGATGCCATACGAGCATGATATCAAGCCCGGCGGGTTGCGCTACGGCGTTGGGATTTATGATTTGAGATGTATGATTGAGGATGTCTGTCGCGGTTGATCTCCTGCGGGTCTTTACATGTCGGTCAACGCTTGCGACATCACAAATCATCAATCAGAAATCAGCAATTCTTCAAACCCACGATGCTCCGGGTGTGACGGCGGCCACAGGGTCAGCGGGACCGGGTCGGGCCTGTGTGCCGAAGGTCCATCAGTCGCCGGGGCACAGCGCTTGCAAGTTTCAGCTCCGTCCGCGTCCCACCCGGCGGAGCGGGATGGGCTTGTGGGGAGGTGAACAGCCCGTGAGTCCCGGTCCTTTTAATCAGCGGATACTCAGTACAAGTCGGACTGTGCCGTCGTAGGTTGTCGGCCCCCGCCCCCGGAAGTTATGAGAGACGTACCATCCGAGTGATCGGCGTGGCCTCATCCATCCGGGGGCAGTGGGTTGTCGGCCCCCGGCCCCCGGAAGGCTATTCCCGGTGGCCAAAGCGGGGCTCTACTTATGTGGATATGGACGGGTTTGTGCGCACGAAGGCGGTTGTTGTACCGCTAAACCGCAAGCGATCTATCGGGCTCGACGGGAGTTGCGGATTCTTGAGGTGGGCAAAGACACTCGGCGTGAATCGGCGGTGCTTGTGCGCACCGATGCGCGCAGGGGATTCCGGGGGCTCCAGGATACCTGGGGAATCACGGAGGGCGCGGAACTTCCGGGGTGCAGAGGCGCGGAGGTGGATACAAGCGGGTGGGTGTGATGTCAGCGTCGGCGCAGGGCTGACAGTCCGAGGCAGGTTGTGAGTATGACCGCCGTAGCGGGTTCGGGCAGGGTGGCCTGGTCCGTTGTCGTGTCCTCGGTTGTATCGGGGATCGTGAACCGTTTTGACCGGAGCGATGGATCGTGCCTGTTGAAGAGCGTGGCATCGTACTTATCTATGGGTGTCCATAGGTTGAAGCCATAGTTCAAGGTGCGCGGGTCGTCCGTACGGAGTGTCCCGTCGTACAACGTTGGGACTGTGTAGCGCAAAGGGGTATCGCCACTCATCCAATCGGGTAGCCCGTACCAGGCAGGCGCGACGTAGGGCTGAACATCGACGGACGTTGTTTCTACGGGGCCGGTCGGCGGGGGCAATTCCTCGATGACTTCGGTGATGGTCGGCGCGATGCCGGGCGAGAGTGTGATGTCGAACAGTTGTGACTGGGTCATCAGGGACATGGTGCCGGCGGCGTCATCGGTGAGTGTGATTCGGCCGATGGTCGTGGTGCCGGTGTCGCCGGGGGTGTTGTTGAACCAGGACACATCCAGCCGATCGGTGCCGAAGGCGAGGCCCGTCCCGCCGAGGTCGCCCGCGCCCCCGGCGGTGCTGCCGGCGACATGGGTATCGAACGCCAGGTCGGGGAAGAGTTGCACGAATGCCGGGTTGGCTGGGCCGGTGATACCGCCGAACTCGTGCTGGTACACGCTGCCGGCGGTCAGTTCCAAGAGCATCCCGGCACTGGTCCAGTCGGTGTCGGTCGTGACGTTCAGGTCATACGTGGTATACCCGGTGAGCGCCGCGGAGTTGTCCACTTCGGCCATCTCGAAGATGACCGACGCCCCGGCGGGCATGCCGGTCCAGCCGGCTGTCAAGGTTGCCAACACCACCGCCGCGTATCGCATCCGACCACCCATCGCCTTGCTCCTTTCGCTTGACTGTTCCGCTGTTCCATCGCATTGTACACGTGCCTTGCTCCCCCGCCGTCTGCCCACGAGGGCCCCGATGCCCACTGCCAACAGGCTCAGCGTCCCGGGCTCGGGGATGTTTGCTGGGGCTATAGGGGGTGTGCCGTTGTTCCAGTTGTTGAGGACGAGGTCGAGGTCGTCGAGGCCGACAAAACCGTCGCCGCTTGGATCACCCGACATCCCGACCCCGGCAGATACGGATTGGTTCCAATGGTTCAGGACGATGTCTAGATCGTCGAGCCCGACGAATCCGTCACCGTTGAGGTCACCGATCAGCTGTATAGTTCCTGTCAGAGCATTTGCACCATAGGTGAGCGACATCCACATCCCATTTCCGAGATCGCTAAATCCTGTGGCCGTATCGAAAGCACCAACTAAAGACCCATACGTGAGAATGTTACCGCTCCCCACAACTGGCGGCGTTCCGAGCACCCTCAATTCCAATTCACCCGCCAATGTTGCGGAACCCACAAGCTCAAGCAGATCAAGAGCTACGCTCGATAAATAGGCCGTCGTAGAGCCGCCGGATGTCTGCGTATATGAACTTGCCACAACCTGGTTACCTGCGGCATCATCCCCTAAGGAGAAAACGCCGCTATTTGTCAGGTCACCTAGATCATCATTAGACATTTCAAAGATCGCTAGCCCACCGGCAAGTACATCTACGTCCACATATCCACCGCCCGAAGTCGAGAATGTTTGAGTCGATTGATTAGCCCATCTATATTCGAATGCGCCATCGTGGCCGACTTCGATGCGGTTGACGATCAGCGAGCTTGTCCCGAGGCCGTTCTGGTCCGACCAAATGAAGAAGCCGTTGCTCGGCGTCGGCGTTTGCGGGACAGAGGCGGTCCCCTGAATGACGAGGCTGTCGGCGGACAGCGTTCCGGTTTCGAGGACAATCGATCCATTCGTGTCAATCGTGATATCGCCCGGCATGGTGAGTGAGCCGCCGTTACTCATTTGTAATTGCTTATTTCCGGAAGACAGCCCAACTGACAAAGATGCAATCTGTTGTGCTACAGCAGGGCCAAGTAGTACGTAAGAGTCAGCAACTTGAGCGCTAAGATGCACATTGCTATCAACATCGGGGCTCCAACCCATGGCCCAAGTAGATGCGTCATCCCAGCCTGTGGAAGATGAATAAGCACGCACATCGACCCGTTTCCCTACGATCCGATTCACAAATCCGTGCATATCTGGTAATATCAATGATGAGAATAATCCTACCTCACCATATGAGCCATTAAAGTATGCATCCATATCACTTGCGGGTGTCCTGAAAGCCCCCTGTATAACACCTAGTATCGAATATCCTCCACCAACGAGTTGTTGAAAGACTGGCCCGCCCGAATCCGCTTTCCATGCGGTTCCCTCGCGATGATCACTCAGCGGCCCTCCGCCCGAAAAACCATTTCCGCCAGCATCAAAATCCCAGAACCCATATACGAATGGATTGGTTATTAGAGCAGGCGGGTCAGAAGGGAACTGATTAAACTCTTCTGATGGCACACCATCCCAGACATTCATTGCTGCACGTTTAACCCCAGCAGGCTGACCCGTATAATCAACACCATCAAGACCACCACCACCAAATCCATATCCCATAAATGTAACTTCCAAGGATGAACGTGCGTGTTCAGGCTGATACTGATAATACCCGGTGACACTTCCATGGAGGACCGGATCCTCTAGCTCAACAATTGCCAGATCATAATCGTCATCAGCCTGAATCCTGTAGTATGGGTGATAATGAACCGCCGATATGTCATATTCTGCAAATTGTCCGTCTCCGATTTCAATTACAACCTCAGCAATAGATGGATCATAGCCCCATAATATATGTGCAGCCGTGAGGACATATTTCCTATTCGTCAATACAGAAGACTCCAGCAGGGCGCCAGAACCCGCCGTCAAATGGCCCGTCTTGCCCCGTATGTTGGCTATCCCACTATGATCGATCCCAAATATTGGACTACCATATTCTGCAATATATTTTTCAGGAATAACGTCGCCAATGTCACCAATTATGGCTTCCGCACAATCAACAAACACAACCAATACCACAACACTCATGGCGATATTGAATCGGACCCATACGTCTATCAGTATGCGGTACATTTTTACCTCCCGAAAATCATGGACGGGCTTGAATATGATTCAATAGATCACCTGATCTAAAGAAAGACACTTCAGATTCCCAATGATTGTTTATCCCTACATTTTCAACGTGAATGAATGTATCCTCACCGTCTCGCATATGACATTGATCAACGATTTTCTCAGGCGAGAATCCTGCTAACGAACGCTCCTCACCAACATGTGCGACAGGAACCCACCCATCAGTATCAAACAGCAGATATCTGATTCGCCGCTCTTGCTCGTCTCGATACTTAACTACCGCTGCGTCACCCAGCCGATAGAGGTCGCTCACCAACATCCCACCATCCCTAAGCTTTCGTTTGAATTCGGCCAGCTCAAGCATTCCGCCGCGCCGTATCTGGGGCGATTCCTTGGCAACCTCTTTCACAATCCGAAGTTTTCCAGTCTCGGGATACCAATGGATGATCTTGTCAGTGTGTACGTCTACCTCCCTGGACATTCTTACTGGTAAATACCGGGACTCCTTTAAACCTGTAACGGGACGCTCGTACTGAACTGTAATGGCCTCATCTTTATTGGCGAGTTTGCTTATTGATTTACGATCAATCCAATGCAAACCATTGCCATCTATTAAACCAACAGTTCTATAAGCGGGAGAATCAGATTGTATACTGTCCAATGTTAAAAGCGTGACTGACGATTCTGTATTTTCCAAGTAGTCACCAGCAGACATCACCCTGTAACCACTTGGGACATCACCAAGTTTTCGTATATGTTTCTTCTCTATATCGATCGAGTACACTGAAGACCAATCGGTCACATGGAGCCCTATCTCCGTTGGACGATTACGGCGATGACACAGTAGACTCGGCTTTACCTGAACGCTTCCGATCCATTTATTACCAGGGAATGATTTTATTCGGTCATACGATCTACCAGTCTCGTCGAATAGAATAATATCTGTCGAGTTAACTCTTAACTGATCTTCTTCGATAGCTAAGTTATCGATTAAAGCAATAAGACCATTCTGCGATGGCCATGATTGCCGGATGAATGCCGATTCAAATCGATGAGTGTGAGCCGGGTAGACAACGGGCAAATTTAACTCATCAATGGATTCAGTAGATGCATCCTGCACCGTCCCGTATGCGGGAACATCAAGTCCAGTGAGTACCGTCATACTGATACTCAGACCCAGGGCGGCGCAGACGGTGAGGGCTTCGACGATTGTCTTGCCCGTGAGTCGGTGATGTGTGTTCCCGGTCATCATGCCATCCCCGATCCGGTCGGCCGATTGGCCGCGCCTGTGGGTATGAAGATATGTGGGTCTTGATTGGGCGTCAAGAGGATTCTGTGGGTTTCTTGTGGAATTGTGTGGCGGGGTCGGCATGGGTGGGCCTCCTGATGCGGGGGGACATGCGGCGGGCAGATGAAGTAAGTGTAAGGCGCGGGGGGGACCCGCGGAAGGCTGCTTTGCAGCCATCGCGCGGCTTTGGGGGAACGTACCCCGAGAAACGCGGCGGAGCGGTCCGAGGCTTCATGCCTCAAGACTCAAGTCTCAGGCCTCAAGCCTCAAGCCTGTAAAAAGCCCCGTCTAAAACGGCGACGGGGCGGAGGGGAGAAAGAATCGTGGTTAGTGCGAGGCCGGGTGAGACTTAGGCGAGCTCTCGCAGTTTGGCGACGCGGTCGGCGGTCTTCGGGTGGGTCGAGAACAGGCTCGACAGGCCCCGGGTGCCGGACAGGGGCTGGACGATGAACATGTGGTTCTGCGTCGGCACCTCTTGTTGCATCGGCACACGGCGGGCTGTGGCTTCAAGTTTCTGCAAGGCGGCGATCAGGCCGTGGGGCGAACCGGCGATCTTGGCCCCGTCGGCGTCGGCGACGAACTCCCGGCTGCGGCTGATCGCCATCTGGATCAGGCCCGCGGCTACGGGAGCCAGCAGGACGAACAAGAGCGCGGCGGCGGGGTGAACGTCGCGGTCGCGTCCGCCGAACATGAAGACCCAGCCCAGCGCGCTGATCGCGCCGGCGATGGTGGCGGCGACGGTCGAGATCAGGGTGTCTCGGTTCTTGACGTGCGCGAGCTCGTGGGCCATGACGCCTTCAAGTTCGTCGAAAGAAAGCAGGCGCATCGCGCCCTGGGTGACGGCGACGGCGGCGTTCTTCGGGTTGCGCCCGGTGGCGAAAGCGTTGGGCGCTTCTTGCGGGCAGACGTAGACCTTGGGCATGGGCAGGTTGGCGTTGCGCGCCAGCCGGCTGACCATTTCGACCAGGTCCGGGGCGGTGCGTTCGTCGACCTGCTTGCCGCGCATGGAGGCGATGGCGATCTTGTCGCTGTAGAAGAAGGCGATGAGGTTGCCCGCGCCGCCGAGGATAAAGGCAAACATGAGGCCGCGCGGCCCGCCGAAGAGGTAGCCGGCGAGCAGGATCAGGCCGAACATCAGGCCCATGAGCATGGCGGTTTTGACGTTGTTCACAAACTGAGTCATTGGTGGGTTACTCCTAAATGTGCGCCGGGATCACAAGCCGAGCCCGGGCGTACGCATCAATAGTACGCAAGCGGTGTGCCCCGGTTCTGGGGCTACTAATAGGTGGTCGTGCGGGGCCGGGGAAGATGACGCGCCTGCCGCAATCACATGATAATTCGGGATTTAGCCGCTGAATGGGCCAAAAGGCAGGTGGGCCATCTTGTAGGTGGCGACCGCCATGAGCCCGATGAAGGCGATGCGGACCTGCCGAAGCGGCAGCTTGTGGGTGAGCGAAGCGCCGAGCCGGGAGCCCGCCCAGGCGGTGGGTGCAAGTAATAGCGCAATGAGCAAACTGGTCTGCCAGGTGATCGGATCGGCTTCCGTGGCGTGGCTTGCAAGCGTGGCGTTCTTGTAGATCGCGCCGACGGTGGCGCTGATGCAGATGATGGCCGACGAGTTGCCGATGCAGTGGCGCAGCGGCAGCTTCATCCATATCTGCTGAAGCGGTACCGCGATCGCCCCACCGCCGATGCCTAAGAGGCCGGCGATGGAACCCATGACTGAGCCGACGCCCAGGCCGCGCGCGGGGGTGGTGCGCGGGGTTTCGTCCGGCTCGTGGTGCGGGTGATCGCGGAGCTTGCGGACGTTGAGCACGATGACATAGACCAGGAACACAGCGAGCAACCTGCCGAGCCAGCGGCCGTTGTCCGCGCCTTGGAAGATGGGTTGGTTACTTGCCCACACACCGAGTAGCACGAAGACGAGCGCCGCGGGGAGCATCCAGATCAGCGCGTCGCCGACGAGGACGCCGGCCTTGCGGTGGCGGAGCATGGCGGGGATGGAGACGACGACGTTGACGATCATCGCCGCAGCCTGGAAGAGGTGCTGGTTGGGTTCGGCCGAATCGCTGAGTGAGAAAAGGATCGCAAGCCCGGGGATGATGACGACGCTGCCGCCGACGCCGAGCATCCCGCCCAGCGCCCCGGCGAGCAGGCCGAGCGCGAGGATCAGGGCGTAGATGACGGGGTCTTGGAGGAGAGCGGACATGGGAGACTATGTTAACTCGGTGACGGATTCACCACAGAGAGCACAGAGAAGAACAAGGAGGTATCCGCAGATTACACAGATTGCGCAGATTCGGATTGATCCAACTTCGTATTAATCTGTGTCATCGGCGTAATCTGTGGATACTTACTCTTCTTGTTCTTATTGCTTTATCTCTGTGTCCTCTGTGCCCTCTGTGGTGAATCTCTTGGTCATGATCCATCGTGATGGACTTTGGATTCGACGTCTTTGAGTCGGTCGGGGACTTTGAGGTCGGCGAGTTCGTAGCACATCTTTTCGTATTGATCGGTGACGGCTTCCCAGGAATACACTTCGGCGGCGTGGGCGGTTGCTTTATCGCGGTAGGCCTGAGCTTCATCGGGGTCTTGCAGGATGCCTTGGAGGACTTCGGCGAGGGCTTCGGCGCCGCGTTCGCCTTCGTAGTTCAGGCCGCTGGCTTCGACGGTCTGGAGGTTGACGGGGGTGTCGTTGACGATGCAGCAGTTGCCCATGGCCATGGCTTCGATCAGCGCGGGGTGGGTGCCGCCGACGCCGGTGGTGGCGACGTAGGCGTAGGCGTTTGAGCCGAGCTCGCGGTAGCCCTCGCCGAAGACGTAGCCGGTGAAGATGATGCGCTCGTCGTCCCCGGCCAGGTCGCGCAGCTCTTGCTGGTAGTCCTCGGCATAGGGCGCATCGCCGACGATGACGCACTTGAAGTCGGTGTCGAGTTTGGTGAAGGCTTCGACGAGGTGGTGCGCGTTGTTCTCAGGGACGAGCCGGCCGACGAAGAGGATGTAGCGTTTCTCTTCCAAGCCGTACTGTTCGAGCGTGTCGCCGGGTGGGAGCTTGTCGATGTCCGAGCCGTAGACGATGAAGGGCGGGGCCTTGCCGGTTTTTTCGAGGTAGTAGTTCTGGACGAGCGGCGAGTCGGTGAGGTAGAGGTTCGGGCCGAACTGCGCGAACCACTCGGCGAACTGGATGTACTTCTTGGCGAGGCTGTTCCACTTGTCGCGTTTCCAGTCCAGGCCGTCGACGTTGAGCGCGGTCTTCATGCCGGCGAGGCGCGGGATCCAGGTGACGGGGCTGTTGCCGGCGATGAAGTAGAGGCAGGCGGTGTAGTCGCGCGTCAGGGCGTGCAGCGAGGAGAGGAAGCTGTGGACCAGGGTGTCGAGGTATTTGTTCTGGATGGTGGGCAGCTTGACGAGGCGCATGCCGAGGTACTCATCGCCCGGGTAGGTGATGTGATGGGTTCGGCAGTAGACGGTGACGTCGTGGCCGCGCTTGGCGAGGCGCTGCCCGAGCTGTTCGACACAGGTCTCGAAGCCGCTGTAGCTGGCGGGGACGCCGCGGGTACCCATCAGGGCGATTTTCATGGGGGATTCGTCGTGGGCCATAGAGGGGGGACAGTATAGGGAATTGGGGGTGTAGGGTTTGGGGTGTAGGGCGTCGTGGTGAACTGTTCGAGCGTCGTGGTTCGTTTAAGATAGCAGGCCCACATGTCGTTCGGAGCCCGTGTGATGTAGAATCCGTGGCTCGATACCTGAGCCCTGTTCCCTGACCCCTATGCCCTCACCGACCCTGCCCAACCTGATTATCGCCGGCGTGAACAAGGCGGGGACCACGTCGCTGTATGCGTACCTGGCGCAACACCCGCAGATCGGGGCGTCGGCGGTGAAGGAGACGTGCCACTACCTGCCGCTGCGATATGGCGAGCCGATGCCGGGGCTGGATGCGTACCGTAAACAGTTCGAGGCGGTGGCGGATAAGCCGGTACGTTTCGAGTCCACGCCAGGCTACTTCTACGGCGGGCAACCGCTGATCGACGGGCTGCGTAAGGACCTGGGCGACGACCTGAAGATCGTATTGGTCTTGCGCGAGCCGGTGAGCCGGCTGATCTCGTTCTTTAACTTCAAGAAGAGCACGCTGGAGATCCCGATCAAGCTGCCGCTGGCGGATTACGTGAAGCGTTGCCGAGCGATGGAGGCGGATGCGCTGCGTGAACGGGTGAACAATCCCTGGTTCGGGATGGAGGGCGGGAAGTACGCGGACTATCTGTCGCCGTGGGCCGAGGCGTTTGGGGATCGGCTGAAGGTGGTCTTCACGGACGATCTGCATGCGGACACGCGGGGGGCGTTGCGCGAGATATGTAGCTTTATTGGTGTGGATGAGGAAGCGGCCGAGGCGATCGAGGTGACACGCGAGAACAAGGGAACGGACTTCCGCTCCAAGGGTTTGCAGCGTGCCGCCCTATCCGTGAACCGGATCGGCGAAAAGTTCTGGCGTTCGCACCCGAAGCTGAAGCGGTCGCTCCGGCGGGTGTATTACGCGTTGAACGGCCAGTCTTTTGAGAAACAGGACGACGCTGAGACAGTCGAAGCGCTGCACCGGTTTTATGAGCCCTACAACGCGCGGTTAGCCGAGCAGCTGCGCGGGATGGGCGTCGAGAAGCTGCCTACTTGGTTAGCTGACGAGCGCGAGGGAGCGTCGGCATGATCGCGCAGCTCGATCCGGACTACATCCGCACCCGGCCGACCAAGGCGCTGTCGCGTGTGATCGCGCATCTGCTGCTGCAGGGCCGGCCGCTGACCACGGCGATGCGCTGGCTCAACGGGCCGTTGCTCGCGCAGTATCGGCTAGCAATGCGCCTCCCAATGCCGCAGATCGTGGAAAAACCTGTGTTTGTCCTCGGCACCGGGCGCAGCGGGACGACGATCCTCGGCAAGGTCATGGGGATGCACAAGGACCTGCTCTTCTTAAACGAGCCCAAGGCACTGTGGCACGCGGCGTGTCCTATCGATGACGTGATGGGGAATTACCAGCTCGGCGAGGCGCGGTATGCGCTCGATGAAACGCACGCCGACAGCGACACCGCCCGTGCGATCCGTCGGCTGTACAGCTATGCGCTGTGCATCACCAACTCGGGGCGTGTGTTGGATAAATACCCGGAGATGATCTTCCGTGTGCCGTTCGTGCGGACGATCTTTCCCGATGCGAAGCTGCTGCTGCTGGTGCGTAACGGGTACGACGCGCTGCGTTCGATCACGACGTGGTCGGAAAAAGCCGGGCGCGAAACGGAGCAGGGGCTCGAGGACTGGTGGGGCCTGGACCGGCGGAAGTGGAACCTGCTGGTACGGGACGTGGTGGCGCAGGACGAAGCGCTTGCGGATCGGGCCGAGGCGATCGGGAAGCTGACGCGACATGAAGACATGGCGGCGGTGGAGTGGGTGGTGACGATGCGGACGGCGCTGCGGCTGATGGAGGCGTCGCCGGAGAGCTTGCACGTCGTGCGGTTCGAGTCCTTGTGTACCGAGCCGGAGCGCGAGCTGCTTGAGGCGTGTGCGTTCTGCGAGCTTGAATTGGACCAGACGTTCATTGATTACGCCAAGCGGACACTGTCGCCGGTCCCGGCTCGCGCGGTGACGCAGCTCGATCCGTTGATCGAGGACGTGTTCAACGACACGATGCGGCGATTGGATTATGCCGTCGCGCCCTCACCGGGCTAAACGTCTGCGTAACGACTCGCGGAGATTTGTGATCCGCCGGAAGTTCAGTGCCAACGCCAGGGCGCTCTTGAATAGCCACGTCACCCGGTACCATAGCAACACGACGACGGGGGCCTTGATCGGCTCAAGGGTGTAGCCGTGACGGGCCATGTGCTGGCCGGTGAGTTTTTGGCAAAGAGCGAGCTCGGCCGGAGTCAGTCCGCCGTCGCGCCACCGCCCCGCCGCTTTCGCATCCAGGCCGCGCTCTGTGGGCCGGTCCTGTTGATGCGAAGAACCGACACGCGGGACGTCCAGCGTCGACGGGTCGTACTCAAGCCCCACGACTTCGCACACACGCTTAAGCTGCGCCTCGGGGTCGTTAAGTAAATCCTCGAAGCGCAAAACAAACACACGCTCATGATCGGCGAACCGGTCCCCCGCAGCGACGCCGCTTCGCCAGAGCATGCTGATCGTGATCGGGTGATAGCCGGCCCAGGTACGCAGCGCGTTCCACCACGGCGTCCCCTTCGCGCCTAATCGCCTGCGTTTCCAGCGGTTTTTCTGTGATAGCAACACGTCGCGCGGGTCGCGCACCATGACCACGAATCTCGCTTCGGGGAGAAGCTCAAGCAGTTCTTGCAGGTAGTACAGGTTGCGCGGGGTCTGGTCGCAGGCGATGGATTTGTTGTGCAGTGCGCATTCGTGATCGACAAAGGCGCTGAACACGGCCGGGGGATCGAGTGGGCCGTCGATCCCATCGATGATCTGTGCTGCTTCCTTGTGATACTGCGACGGGTCTTTCTGCGTGTAGTAGCCGTCGCGTTGGATGGTGAGGAGGCGTGCCGCTAAGCCGCAAGCGGCTTTGCGGTCGATCGGCTCGGGTTCGTGTGTGGGATTCCAGAGCTGCTCGAAGAAGTGCAGCTCGTTGAAGGTGAAGACGTCCCGGTGGCCGCCGAGGATTCGGCCCATCATGGTGGTGCCGCTTCGGCTGTTGCCGACGACGAAGATCAGTCGCTGCATGACACCCCCGCTTCCTGGTACACGCGCATCAGCTGCTCGTAGTGCGCCTCGGGGGTGAATCGTTGCATCAGTTTTTCACGGCCGGCCCGGCCCATCGCGTGGGCGCGTTCGGGATCGTCGGCTAATACCTGCATGGCGCTCGCTAAATCATCTGCGCTCCCGGGGGTGACGATTAAGCCGTCGCGGCAGTCGTCGATCAACTCGGGCAGCGCGCCCATCCGGCTGACGATGACGGGCCTGCACTGGGCGAACGATTCGAGCACGGTCAGGCCGAACGGCTCGTACCACTGCGCGGGCAGGACGGTAGCGGTGCTCTCGCGGATCAGCGTCTTGAGCGCGTCGCCGGCGGTGAAGCCGAGCAACTCGACGTTGGGGATGTCGTGTTGCTTGATGTACTCGGCGAGCTCGGCTTTCGCATCGCCTTCACCGACGATCTTCACATTGATAGCCGGGCACTTCGACGCGGCATCGGCGAGTGTGAACACGCCCTTGATGCGTTCGATTCGGCCGAAGTAAAGGAAGTACGCCCCTGCGTCATCCCCCTGCCCCGTCGGGCCGGTTGGCTCATCACAAGGCTCGACGAAGTTGTGGACGCGTGTGATCTTCTCGCTCGGGACGCCGTGCCTGGCCATGAGCTGTTTCTGGAAGTCGCTGATGGCGATGAAGCGGTCGATCAGGCGCTGGTTGCCCAGGGCGCGCGAGACATACCATTCGAGTGTCGCCAGCGCGGAGCGTGAGAACGAACCGCGGTTGAAGCGTTTGGCCGCGGCGCGCCAGGCGCTGAGGCCGCAGCAGGATTCGTCGATGGCATCGTTATGTACCAGCGTGTAGTTCGGGCTGACCTGGCGGTACTCGTGCAGTGTGTGAACGACCGGGACGCCCTCGGCCTTGAGCACGCGGATGATCGAAGCGGTGAGTTTGCCGTAGTAGATGTGCAGGTGGGCGACGTCGGGCCTGTGCTTCCGGATGACTTGGCGGATCGCCTTTGCGGCCGGGCGCGAGTAGATGTAGCGGAGCAGGTCGATCGGGCCGGGCTTGTCGAAGTCGGCGGCGGGCGGGAAGTTATCGGCGAAGTCGGACGGCGGGTTGTCCGGGTGTTTGGCGACGAAGGGGATGACCGTGTGGCCGTGGCGCTCTAACAGGGCGCAGGTATCGAGGAACATGCGGTCCGAGCCGCCGCGGACGAACAGGTTTTGTGAGACCTGCAATACCTTCATGGCGACATGGTATCGTGCGTGGCCGGTTCGGGATGGTCTTGCGGTTGCGGGGCGCGTTGATCCATCCAGGCGGCGAACGCCAGGGCCGGGAGCAGCCAGAGGTAGAAGCTGAACGACCGGATCTCCGGCACACGGTTAAACAGCATCAGCACAGCCGCCTGACAAACGATGCACAACCCCGCGAGCCCGGCCCAGCGGAGGATGGGCGCATTGTGCATCGAGGCCGACCGCGCGATGTAGGCGCAGGTCCACCCCAGGCGCACGATCAGCCAGCCGACGGCCAGGACGCCGGCGAGCCCGGTATAGCAAAGGATGGCGACCCAGTAGACGTCTTCAAAACCCTCCTTGGTCATGGTCTTGTAGAGCCGGGTCTTGTCGGCGTTGTTCAGCTGCTCGACGGCGTGCATCTGGTCCGGACCATATCCCAGCACCGGCGCATTCATCAAAGCGGTCGGCGCGACGCCGAGCACGGTGCCGAGGCGTTGGCGCTTGGATCGCTCGAGGTAGTCGGCGGAGAAGATGTTGGTCATGTTGGCCGTGATGGAACGCCTGCCCTGGCGCGGGTGGTGGTAGACCCCGCCGTGGGTCTGCATGACAAGCGAGGAGCCGATCGAAGCGAAGCCCAGCGCGGCGAGCAGACAACAGACGGCCGCGACACGGCGGACGCCCCACCACGCGCTTGCGTAGGCAACGAGTGTCAGACCGGTGACGATGACGGCGGCGCGTGAGTAGGAGTAGGCGATCCCCAGACACAGCGGCACGAGGCCCAGCCCGAACTTCGTGCTGAACCAGTGGACGCGCGGCATGATGACCGCCAATACCACCACCAGGAACAGGCCGTAGTACAGCGTGTCGCCGAGCGTGCCGAATAGACTCCCGATCTCCCGGCCGCGCTCGACGAGGGCGAACCGGCGCGACTTCCCGGCGATCTCGATCTCGGAGGTAAACGGCAGCATCCATACTTTCAGGTCGTAGCCGACGAGCCATTGCAGCGCACCGGCGAAGACCTGTAGCGCTCCGGAGATGAGGATGACCCAGAGGATGATGCCGACCTGCCGCTGGGTGAGGCCGAGCTGTGTGACGAGATAGAACACGGCGGCGTAGCGCAGGGCCGAGCGCAGGTTCATCAGGCTGCCGGTGATAGGTGTGTTGTTGACGGCGACGGCGAGCGCGACGATCGCGAGGATGACCAGCAGCGGCACGTCGGCGGGCGTGCGCCTGAACGCGCAGCCGTTAATCAAGCGCACCAGCAGGACGCAGGCCAGCGCCAGGTAGACCGTGGCTTCGATGGCGAACTGCCCGGCGAACAGGAGCTTGTCGGGGACGAACCCGGTCCTGGCGAAGAGCGTGATGAGGAAGCTTTCCAGCGGCACGATCGCAGCCATGACCGCGATCAGCATGAAGACGATACGCTGCGCCAAGGGGGGCTGGGGCTGGGCGGTGAGCTTGCCGGTCATGCCTCGCTCCATGCGGAGAGGTCGCGGCCGATGAGTTCGCTCAGTGCCTGGTTGTGCGGCTTGAAGTATTCGATCAGCCGATGGCGTGTCTCGTCGGGCATGGGCGGCGGCGTGAACGGCTTTTCGTTCATGCGCAGGAGTGTGTGGCGGGCGCGCCGTGCGATGGTGTGCGGGATGAACCGGCGGATGGTGCGCTTGACCTTGCCCTTGTGCTTGAGCGCCCCGGCAACGGTGCGGGCGACGGCCTGGCTGCGGGCGGCGGCGGCGGGGTTGTGCGTCCGGGTGAGATCGGGAACGAAGTCGGGGTCGATACCGAGCGTCTGGTAGATCGTTCTGCAGCAGCCGGCGGCGTCCTGGGCGAGGTCTTCGGTGAGCATGACGTGAACGCGGTTCTGGCCGAAGGCGTCGAATAAACGTCGGATGCAGGGCTCGTACTCACCGACGCGCAGGTGTCGGCGGTCGCGCTGCTGTAGCCAGTCTTCATCTGTTGCGGGTTGATCCATTTCCCACTGCACAGCGGCGTCGAAGCTGACGGCCGGGTCCCAGCCACGTCGTCTGGAGTACCAATAAGAGGAGTACGCGCGTCGGATCGGATCACGCAACAGGACGAAGAGGTGCGCCTCGGGGTTCAATGCCTTGAGCCGGGCGATGGCCTGTTCACGGTACATGGTGAAGACATGCTTGGCCAGGAAGGTTTTGTTTGCGGGCACGCCATCTGGGAGGTACTTGGCCAAGCAGGCGCTCAGGCCGAGGCTGTATTCCTCGTCGCTGAAGAAGCAGGTCATCTCGCGTTGGTCGTGGCCGATCAAGGCGGGGTGCTGCACGGCGTAGCGGTAGAGGCTGGTGGTGCCGGCCTTGGGTGCGCCGACGAGCATCGCCCGCACGGTCGGTACAGCGGTCGGCGATGTGTCACACACGGCGCTTTCTCGGTCGGGTTGGTTCATCGGTCAGTCGGCCTGAGCGTTGTCGATGTGCGTGAAGCGGAGCATGCGTCGCGACTCGGGGTTGGGCCGGCCGTCGTCGTGGCCGAGTTCGAGTAGTGAGCCGATGTCCTCGGGGACGAGCCCGTAGCGCTCGGCGGTCTGCGTGTACCAACGCATGGAGCGCTTGACGACGGGGAAGCCCTGCCAGTTGCCCTCACCGCCCTCGCCGATGTTGACGTTGCCGAAGAAGACGCCGTCCTTGGCGAGGTGCTTGGCGACGAAGGCGAGGCAGCCGTTGAGCGCATCGTCGTCCATATGGATGAGCACGGCGAAGGCCCAGATGACATCAGCCTTATTTTCCAGGTCGAGCCCGGAGAGCGCGGTGGCGTGAACGAGGTTGGGCTGTTTGTGTTCGAGTTGGGCTTGCTTGAGTTCCTCACGGCCTTGTTCGAGGACGTCCTTGCGGACCTCGATGCCGGTGTAGTGGCCGGTGTCGAGCAGGTCGATCAGGGGGATGCCGCCGCGGAGCGTGCCGCAGCCGATGTCGATAAGGCGCTGGTCGGGCTCAAGGCCATGTTGTTTGAGGAAGTCGATCTGGAACTGGCGTTTCATCTGCCACTGGTGGGCGGGGCCCACGGCGGCGTGGCGGCGGCCGGATTCCCCGGCGAAAACGCGTCCGATCTGGTTGCGCAGGGCGCGGGCTTTGCTCTTGATAGTCATTATGGCGGGTGTCTCGTGGTAACAGTTCGCGGGCCCATGATACCACGGGGATTGATTGCACGGCGATCTGCGATCGTCCGCTAAACATCTAGATCGGGGTATGGGGTTTACCAATCCCAGTTTGTCAGGCCGAGTTGTGTGCGCAACTGTTCGGGCTGGTCGTGGTAGTAGGCTTCGAGGCGGGCGCGGTCGGTGTCGGACAGGTCGCCGCCGGGGTCGTGTTGGTTGCGGGCTTTGCCGGAGCGGCCGAGCAGCGCGTCGGTCATTCGGCGGACGCTGCGCAGGGCGGAGCGGGCGGCCGGCCGGTCGTGGACGTGGGGCTTGAGCCGCCAGATGAGCGAGCGGTAGGCCCCGTGCAGCTTCGGGAAGCGCACCTGCGTGGAGGCGTTGTGGATATCGAAGTCGTAGCCATCGTAATACGCCGGGTCGATGCCGATGTGCTGGCAGATGCGCTTTGTCAGGCTCGATGGATCGTCGATCAGGTCGCGGTAGTTGCAGACGATCCGCTGGTCAGGACCGAAGGCGTCGAGCCAGGGCTGGAGGTACTGGGTGTACCGCCCTTCTGCCAGGGCGCGCAGGTGCTGGGGCGGTGATGCATCGCTCGCCTGGGCGTCGAACTGCTGTTGGATGTACTGCGTCAGGGTGGTGCCCGGATCGAGCAGGCCGTTCTGGATGGCGTAGCGACGCCAGGAGATCAGCCTAGCGATCGGCTCGCGGAGGATCAGGACGATGTACACATCGGGGAGCGACTCGGCGATGCGCTGCGCGGCGGCCGGGCAGTAGAGGTAGTCGGGCGAGGCTTCCAGGCGGACCCCCCCGAAGTTACCCCGGAAGCTACCCCGGAAGTAGTTGTCGTAGACGTCGAGCCCTTCCTCAAAACGGTGCAGACGCTTGAGTTCATCGGTATCCATGAAGAAGCGCGTCTCCTTGATCGAAGCGCGCTGGACGTCAGGGTGATCCGCAAGGTAGTTGAACAGCGACGTGGTCCCCGCGCGGGTGACGCCTGCGATGATCAGGTGCTTGGCGGGGTTGTCGTTCATGAGGTTGATGGGGCTTCCGGGGCGGCCTTGGTTTGCGCGGGACGTGAGACGAGCAGCAGCAGGTTCAGGACGGATACGACGGCCGCGATTGTCGCCGCCCATGCCACGCCGGTCAGGCCGAGCCAGTTAAACAGCACATACGCCAGCAGGACGTTCGATCCGGCGGCGAGGCACATATTATAAAGCACCGCGCCGTAGCGCTTCTGTGCGTAGAGCGCGGAATTGAGCACGGGGGTCAGGCAGTAGAAGACGACGGCGGGCCCGAGGACGAACAGCACGCCGGCCGAGGCGTCGAGCCCGGCGCGGTCCATGCCGCCCCGGCCGTAGAGCAGGTCGATGATGACCGAGCTGAGCAGCATGAGCAGGAGCGCGGCGGGCAGGCTGAGCATGAGGATCAGGGTGATGCGTTTGCGCAGGGCTTTGAGGAAGCGCGAGCGGTCGCCGGCCAGGTCGTGCTCGGTGAGCTTGGGTTGGCCGGTCAGGGCGACGGACACGCCGACGAGGTTCTGGATGGCGGCGAGCAGGCGGTAGGCGTAGTAGTAGGCGGCGACGGAGCCGGTGGGCCCCATGGAGGCGATGGTGCGCTCGGCGACGCGCGCCAGTTGCCGGACGCCGAACCCGGTCAGCGGGTACCCGATCGTGCCGCGGAGTTTTCGGAAGGTGTCGCGATTTGGCGGACGGGTGGGGGTCGGGATGAACCGCAAGCGCATCACCGCGTTAACCCACAGCAGCAGGCAGTACAGCGCATAGCCTGCTGTAAATGCGCCGGCGATGTAGTACGCGGCATCGGCATGGCGCCAGGTGATGAGCGTGACGGCGATGACGATGCAGGGGGTGACCGCGTTGCGGACGGCGGTGACGGTGAAGTGTTTTTGGCTGTTGAGCATCACCTCGAGCACGGCCGAGCTGAGGGCAAACAGCGCGATCCCCGACGCCAGGCGCAGCAGCACGGCCGCCAGGGCGCGGCCGTCGGGTTCGAGCCCGTAGCCGATCAGGGCGACGATAGGGCCGGCGAAGATGAGCCCGGCCAGGGTCAGGACCAAGCCGAAGCCTGCGAAGAGGGTGAACACGCGCTTGCCCAGGTCGACGAAGGCCTGGTCTCCCTGCTCTTGATGGGTCTGGATGAAGACGGTCATCAGGCTGAACTTGGTGGCGTCGCGGCCGACGGTCCCGATGAGTCGGGGCAGGGTCAGGGCGATGACGATGGCGTCGGTGGTGAGGGCGAAGCCGAAGCGCCAGACGATCAGGACGTCGGCGAGCAGGGCCAGGGCCATGCCGACGGCCCCGAGGCTCATCACGCGCTGGGTGTTGCTCCGCCAGAGCCTGGCGAGCGGCGGGGTCATGGTCTGCCCCTCGCAATAGGTTGTGGGTCAATACGTTCCAATAATTGGCATGGTAACGACCAACGCCCAGGCGGGCAGACCGGGCCTGGGCCGACCGGCTTGCCGGAGCGTAAACCGGCGATTTGACAGGGGTTTGTTGACATCCCCCCCACCCGGTTTACACTGGACCCAGAAGCAGTGGCAAGGCTTGTTCGGCTGCTAAGGATGGCGCCGAAACGGCGCGGGAACGCAAGGTCATGACACCCAGCGAAGCCGCCAGCTATTTACGTACTACCGAAGCCCTGGGAGCGGACCCAGCCCCCGGACTGAAGGCGGACCCGGACATCCGGATCGTGGATGCCGCGGTCCCGAGACGTCGGCTGCGCCGCCCCCCCGCCCGGGACCCATTGGCGTTCCGCCGGCGTCGGCTGGCGGGCCCGGCCCTGTTCCTCGGGGACGTGATGGCGATGCAGCTGGCCCTGATGCTGGGCTACAGCGTGCGTCTTGGGCTGGACCATATCGGGCGGGTGATGGAGCTTTCGCTGCTGACCGGGGGGCTACGGACAGGCGAATACACCTCCCTGGCGATCGGGATGATGATCCTTCCGGTCGCGTACTGGGTTGAGGGGCTGTATCCGGGGTATGGCCTGAACGCGGTGGAGCGGCTGCGGCGGCGGGTATACACGGTCGGGCTGGTGTTTGCGCTGCTGCTGGCGTGGGACTACGCGGTGCTGAAGACCGACCCGTCGCGCGGGGTGTTGATGTTGACGTTCGTGTTTGCGGCGGTGCTCGGGCCGGTGATCGAGGCGGTAATGCGCTCGGGGCTGCGATTGATCGGCGCGTGGGGCGTGCCGGTGGTGATTCTTGGGGCGGCGAAGACGGGGCAGATGGTGACACGGGTTCTCCAGCGTGAGCCGGAGCTCGGTTTCGTGCCGATCGCGGTGTACGACGACGACCCCGATACGTGGACGAAGGACATCGTCGGCGTCCCGGTGCTCGGGCCGTTATCCAGGGCCAAGAAGCTGAGCAAGGTCTGCCAGACGGCGTTGATCGCGATGCCGGGCATGGAAGCGCGCAAGACGGCGCACCTGTGCCACCGGCTGCCTTTCCCGAAGGTGATCTCGATCCCCGACCTGGTGGGCTTGTCGAGCCTGTGGGTCTCGTCGCGCGACCTGGGCGGCGTGGTGGGTCTTGAAGTCAAGAAGAACCTGTTCCCGCGTCGGAACTGGATGCTCAAGCGGACGCTGGATTACATCATCGGTATCCACCTGTTCATCGCGAGCCTGCCGCTGCTGGCGGTATTCGCTATCTGGATCAAGATCGTGAGCCCGGGCGGGCCGGTGCTGTTCCGCCAGCCGCGCGTCGGGTTCGGGGGCAAGACGTTCGGGGTGTGGAAACTGCGGACGATGTACCCCGATGCGGACGAACGTCTGCAGGCATGTCTCGACGCCGACCCTGAAAAATACGAGCAATGGAAGAAGTTCTGCAAACTCAGGGACGACCCGCGCGTGCTGCCGGGCATCGGCAAGCTACTGCGGCGTACGAGCCTGGATGAGTTGCCGCAGCTGTGGAATGTCTTAGTCGGCGAGATGAGCCTGGTCGGACCCCGGCCGTTCCCCCACTACCACCTGGCGCGGTTCAGCCCGCAATTCCGCACGATCCGCCGAAGCGTCTTGCCCGGTCTGACGGGGCTGTGGCAGGTCTCCGGGCGGAGCGAGTCGGATGTGTCGGTGCAGGAGGTCATGGACACGTACTACATCCGCAACTGGTCGCCGTGGCTGGACGTCTACCTGCTGGCGCGGACGATCGGCGCGGTGATCGTGGGCCGTGGGGCGTATTGAGTTAGGGTATGGGGTGTAGGGTTTTGGGTCTCCAATATACGTACATGCCTCCCAATCACCCTCCTTTCATAGCTGCGTTGCAGTGCTGCTATCAAAGAATGTGTGATGGAATAGGGATGAGTATGTTCGTGCGCGCGGCCAGGAAAAGACGCGGCGATCTGCGATCGCCCGCTAAACGTGGGATGAAGTTACGCGGTAAGTTCTTTGACCAGGGCGATAAAGCGATCGCCGCGCTGTTCGTAGTTGTCGAACTGGTCCCAGCTGGCGCAGGCGGGGCTGAGCAGGACGACTTCGCCGGGCTTGGCGCGGGAGACGGCTTCACGTACGGCTAACTCTAAATCATCACACCCCACCACAGCCGCGTTCGGCGAAGCATCATTGGCTGCGTTCTCGATCGTGTCGCCGGTCGCGCCGATGGTGTAGATGCCGGCACATTGTTTGGCGGTGTACTCGGCCAGGGGCTTGAGGTCGCTGCCCTTATCGTAGCCGCCGAGGATGATGTGGACGGTATTGGGATCAAAGCTGTCGATGGCGAGCTTCGCGGCCTCGGGCGTGGTGCACTTTGAGTCGTTGTAGAAGCGTACGCCGTTGTGTTCGTCGACGAACTGTAAGCGATGCGGCAGGCCGGGGAAGTCGGCGAGCGTCTGGGCGGATTCAATCCAATCCATGCCGGCGCACTCACAGGTATCACAAGCGAGTGTGGCGTTGAGTTGGTTGTGCCTGCCGGGCAGCAGCAGGTCGATCGGCGGGTTGGCACTCTCATCGGCCTCCTCGCGGAAGCGCATGTCGCAGACCTGGTGATCCAACTGGTTGTGCAGGCTTGGGCCGAGGACTGCTTTGTCGTGCTCGGGGTCTTGGTAGTCGAGGATCACCTGTTTGTCGGCGAGGTAAGCGTCGAATGTGCCGTGCCAATCGAGGTGATTAGGACTGATGTTAGTCACGACCGCGATGTGCGGGGACCACCCCCGCCCCCGGGAGGCGTGCTTATTCTCGCGCAGACCGTGGAGCATGAAGCTGGAGAGTTCGAGGACGATCCAGTCGTCCGGCCCGATCTCATCGAGCTTATCCAGCAATGATCCGCCGATGTTGCCGCCGACGTAGACACGGGGGGCGGTTGCTTTGGACTGATCCCCCGGCAGAGCCGGGGGCTGTGGGTAGAACTTGCGGAGGATGTGGCCGATCATCGCGGTGGTGGTGGACTTGCCGGCGGTGCCGGTGACGCCGATGGTGCGCAGGCGGTTGGGTAGGGCCTCGACGAGCAGGCGGATCTCGCTGGTGATGGGGATGCCGGCGGCGGTGGCGGCGCGGAGGAAGCGGTTGTCGGGTTTGACGGCGGGGTTGGCGACGAGAAGGTCGCAGGTGGTGAAGTCGCTGACGTTGTGCTCGCCGAGGCGGAAGTCGATGGGCAGGCCATCGAGCTTAGCGAGGCTGTCGGCGAGCTCTTCGCGCTTCAGCAGGTCGGTGACCAGGACGTCGGCGCCCTGTTTGACGAGGTAGCGCGCCACGCCGACGCCGCCGCCGAAGCGGCCGAGGCCCATGACGGTGACGCGTTGGCCGGTAAGGTCCATGGGGGTAGTGTAGTCAAGAAAAAAGCCCACGTTCTGAGAACGTGGGCTACGGGTGGTTGAATGGGGTGTGGGTTATCTGGCGATCTGCATCGGGGGCTCGAACTCCTGGCTGGAGACGTCGCCGATGCTGTAGCGCGTCAGGGTGACGGGCTTCTTGACGGTGAAGTAGAGGTAGAACTTGTCTTCCTTGTCCATCTGGCTGATGGGCATCTGCTTGGCGCTCTTGATTGGGACGTAGGCGTCGTAGTGGATTTCCTGGGTTTTGTCGGCCTTGTACCAGACATACGCGGTGACGAACCACTTATTGCCCTTGGAGTCTTCGAGGAAGATCGGGTTGAGAGCGGCGGCGGAGGACATGCCTGCGCCGAAGAGCGAGGTGTTCTGATCGCCGGTGACTTCGACGCGGATCATGGCTTCGTTGGGCGCGATGTCGAAGCCGACGATCTTGTTGCGTGAGCCGATGCTGCCGGCGGGCTTGCGTGCCGCGCCTTTACTACCAGACTCGATAACGGCACCGTTCTCGCCATCGCCGACGGATATACCGGAGATGGTGTTCTTGCTGGTGGGCGTGGGGAGCTTGTGGGTGTTCTCGACGTTCAGGACGTAGGAGCCGGCCCGCATGCCGGTGCGGTCGCCGACGTTGGTGGTCTGGCCGGTGTTCTGCTGGCCGTTGGCCTGCTGGTCGGGGTCCGTGCCCTCGGGCGTCTCTTCGGCCGGGACGCCCACAACGGCGAGGACGTCTTCGACTTTCTGGTTGGCTTCGGGCATATCCAGGCGGAGCAGGCGGACCTGCGGGAAGAGGGGCTCGAGGTCGCCGGGCACGATGAAGACGAAGCCGAACGTGCTGGTTGGCGCTTCGCTGTAGGCCATCTGTGATTCGGAGTCGTAGAGGTAGAACGTCCGGCCGTCGCCGATGGGCTTGGAGAACCCGACGGGGCCGAGCAGCTGGATGTCCGTGTCGGCGGGGTCGGTGGGCCGGGCGATGAGCCGGACCTGGGATGAGGGCAGGCGGAGGTTGCGGTCGCCGTCGACGGTGCCCTTCACGGTGGACCAGTCGGTATCGACGATGACGAGCTTCGCGCCGGGCTGATTGAGCCGGGAGCCGAGCACTTCGGCAAGTTCGGGCTTCATGGTTTCGGTCAGCGCGGCGGTGTCGGCGATGTAGACGGCGGGGACCTCGACGGCGTCGGGGGCAGCGATGGTGGAGACGTTTTCGGGGCGGACACGGTTCAAGGACATCTGGATGTCCAGGTCGGGCTTGTACTCAGCGAGGGGGGTGCTGGTGGCGAACGAGCCGCGGGACAGGCCGCCGAAGAAGTTGTTGGCGATACGGTTGACGGGGATCCAGAGCTTGTCGCCGGTGTCCTGAATGACGCCGCCTGCGCCGACGGAGTAGGGTTGGTAGCCGCCCAGGTCCGGTCCCATGGGGAGGAAGCCGAGCCCGATGGCGACGACGCCGGCGGTGAGCAGGCCGCTGAGCCCGCCGAAGACGATGCCGCCGACGAGGTTGACGACGCCGTTGAACTGTGCGTTGAGCGGGACGAGCTTGTCGCTGGTCATGCGCAGGATCAGCAGGATCAGGCCGAAGGGGATGAGCAGGCCGAGCGTCCAAGCGAACAGGGGCGTGTACTTGAGCAGCAGCATGACGGTCAGCGGTTCCCAGGCGGCGTACGCGAGGGTGCCGGCGGCGATCACGACGATCAGGTGCAGGAAGGACGAGAAGAGCCCCTGCACCGTGCCCATGTAGATCATGGCCAGGACAAACAGAACGATAAGGATGTTCATGATGGGCATCGTGGTTATTCCTTCACGGCGGCGGGCTTGTCCGAACCGCTCTTGCTGCTGGATCGTCGGGAACGGGAGCTGCGGCTGGAGCTTTTCTTGGCCAGGGCCCGTGTGACTTCCTTGATGTCGGTGACGCCTTCGACGACCTTGGCGAGCGCGGTTTCCTGGAGCCAGAGCATCTTCTGACGGCGGAGGTGCGCCCGGAGCTTGTCGTCGGCGCCGGCGGCGATGTACTCGCGTGCCTTGTCGTCGAGGATCATGACCTCGAAGACGCCGGTGCGGCCGCGGTAGCCCAGGCCCATGCAGTCGGGGCAGGGCTGAGGCTTGTCCTTGACCATGACCTGGCCGGAGGCGTGGTAGAGCTTGTCGACCTTGCTGGGCAGGTTGAACTTCTTGAGCGCGGCGGGGTCGGGGGTGAAGGGTGTGCGGCAGGTGTGGCACAGCCGACGGATCAGTCGCTGGGCGACGACGGCGGTGAGTGACTGGGCGGCGAGCTTGCGGTCGCCGACGGCTTTGACCCATTGCTTGACGGCGGCGAAGGTGTCGTCGGCCTCGAGCGGGAAGTAGACCCGTGCTTCGAGTGCACCGCGGGCGACATGGGCGGGGCTGCGTTTGTCGGCGAAGCGCGTCAGGTACAGCACCTGCGGGTCGGCACGGAAGACGGCCTGGAGCTTCTCGTTAAACTTCTCCGGCGAGATGGTTTCGTCGATCTTGTTGTGGTGGACGCCCTCGAGCTCCCAGGTGATTTCGTCTTCGAGGGTGACGACGCTGGAGGTGTAGGGGTCGTGTTCGCTGAGGACGCTGTAGAGGGTGGTGGTGGTGCCCTGGCCGGGTGGCGCGGAGACGAGTGTGACGCCGCCGACCGTGCCGAGCAGTTCCTTGAGCTTTTTGAGTTGTGGGGGCATGAGGCCCAGCTGCTCGAGGGGCATCTGGGTGCGCATGTCCGGGTCGATGTTGATGGCCATGTTCAGGCCGCGTGTCGAGCCGGAGGAGATCATGTCGAGTGTGTGGCGGCCAATTTCCCCGGCGTCGACCTTGATGATCCCGGACAGTCGTTTGCGTCTTTCGGCGAGGTCCATGCCGGCGGCCGACTTGAGGTATTCGACCAGTCGCATGGCCAGCGCGGGCTCGACCTCGGGCTGGGGGTAGCTGACGCCGTCGATGCGAGCGACGATGGCGGCCTTGGACGCTTCGATCATGATGTCGATGCGATCGGCGTTACGCGGCAGGGAGAAGTCCAGCAGGTTTTCCAGCAGCGTGTGGGCTTCGGCGTTGGGGTCGTCGCGGCTGGGGACCGCGAGGCGCGTCTCATCCTTTTTCATGAGGATGACCGAGGCGTGCTTCTGGGCGGATTCACCCTTCTTCTTGCTGATCGCGTCGTAGAGGAACTGGAGGGAGACCTCCCACTTGGCGGCCGGGGGGACTTCGCTGTTGTGGTAGTAGACGTAGCCGAACCAGGTGCCGACGAGGATCGCCAGTGCCAGGGGCAGGCCGATGAAGAAGTACGGGATCAGCAGGACCAGTCCCAGGGCGACGACGGCGCTGATCAGGTGGACCAGGTTCCAGAGCTTGCGCTTGAGGAAGAAACGCTCGGCGTCCTTGTCGAGGTTGCTGACGACCCATCCCCAGCCGATCGCCAGTGCCAGGAACAGCACGGGCTTGTACGGGCTCATGAGGAAGACGGGGTCGGCCGATGCGATCACATGTGTCATGGTCGATTTCACTGGTTACGGGCGCGGGGCCCGGTGCGTCTGTCGGGAACGTTTCACAGCCCGGGGGTTCTGGGGCGGGCCCGGGTCGTTGGCTCTGTCGAACGATTGAGCCGGGTTCATCATAACCCCCCAAGCCCCCGGCGTTAAGCCAAGCCTGCTTAGACCGAAATACCCCGCAGACGCATCTTGACCTCGTCCGGCGAGGGGGCGACTTCGGTCGCGACTTTCGGGTGGACGTACGCCTTTTCGACCAGGTCGATCAGGCTGTCGGTAAACGTCTGCATGCCCTGGTCACGGTGGCTCTTCATGACCTCGGGCAGCTCGTCTTCACGGCCCTCGAGGATAAACTTACGCGTCGGCGGGCTCTGGAGCAGGATTTCGACGGCCGGGACACGCTGGACCTCGGGCATCAGGGTTGGCAACAGTTTCTGGTACACGAATCCCTGGAGCTGGTAAGCCAGCAGGTTGCGGATCGCCTCGCGCTCTTCCTGGGGGAACAGGTCGTAGATACGCCCGAACGCCTGGCTGGCGCTGGAGGCGTGGATGGTCCCGAAGACGAGGTGGCCGGTCTCGGCGGCCTGCAGCGCGGCTTCGAAGGTTTCCTTGTCACGCATTTCGCCGATCAGCACGACGTCCGGGTTCTCACGGACCAGGGCACGCAGAGCGATCGGGAAGGTCGGCACGTCCAGCCCGACCTCGCGCTGGTTGATGATGGCTTTTTTATCGGTAAAGAGATACTCGATCGGGTCCTCGATGGTGAGGATGTGGCAGGCGCGGTTCTTGTTGATGTGGTCGAGCAGCGCGGCGATGGTGGTGGACTTACCACTGCCGGTCACGCCGCAGAGCAGGATCAGCCCGTGATGCAGCTCGCAGAGCTTGTACATCGTGGTGGGCATGTAGAGGTCTTCGAGGTTGAGGATCTCGTTGCTCACGCGCCGCGCCGCGATGCCGCTTCGGCCACGGGTGCGGAAGATGTTGATACGGAAGCGGTGGATCGCGCCCTTGATGTCGAAGTCGACACCGATGTCCAGCGACCCGTGCTCGGCGTACCACTTCCACTGCGACTCGCTGAGCGACGACTCGATCGCGCGCTCGAACTCTTTTTGCGGGATCGGCGGGACATCCAGGTTCTTCAGCGCGCCCTTCAGGCGCAGCTTCGGGACGTGCCCGGCACGCATGATCAGGTCGGAGGACTGGAACTTGACGGCCGCCTCGAAGTACTTGGCGAGCTTGGAGTCGGCCAGCGAACGCTGCTCGTCCACGTGATCGACCACGACCGAATCATGCATTGTTGACTCTGAAGGCACGGCTGCTCCTAGCTGCTAATCGAATATCCACAAGACACCAACGGGCAGACGCCTGCCTCGTCCCTGGTTCCCCGGTCATGGCTCGATGTGGCTCCCGCTCCATCGGGACATCGTGGTCTAGCATTTTAACCCATGTATCGGGCCTATGCACGCCTGAAATCGCCGGGCAAAAAGCCCGTAAATCCAACACCAACCGCCCGTAATGTATTCCGCAATAGGCAGCGGGGTCTGCGTGTTACCGACGGGCCCGGGGCCAGATGCTGAGCACGTACCCGGTCTGGCCGGACAGCACGGGGATCGGCTGGTAACCGGCGTCGCCGTTGCCCTTAGCTGGGTCGGGTGGCGAGGCATCCGCGTCGTGCAATAACTCGGTGATGCCGGCGATCTGTTTGAGCTCGCGCTCGCCAAGGCTTAGGGCGTAGCTGTCTACGGGTTCGGCGCCGAGGTTCACCAGCACCAGGACCGCCCGGCCATTGGCCCGCCTTAAAAAGGCATAAACGGATTCGTGATCGGTCGGGACGGCGGCGTAATCCCCCACCGCCAGAGGCGGGTGCTGCTGACGAAGGCGGATGAGTTTGCGGTAGTGGTTCAGCAGCGAGCCTTCGAGTTCGTGTTGATCGGCGACGTTGGCTTGCTTGTAGCCCGCGTCCAGGCGGTGCCAGGGGTCGGCGTTGGAGAAGCCGGCGTGTTCGTCTGAGTTCCACTGCATGGGGCTTCGGACATCCGGGTGCGGGCCGTGGCCTGACATGCCGATCTCTTCGCCGTAGTAGATGAACGGCACGCCGGGGCTGGTGAGCTGGATGGTGGCGGCGAGCTTGGCCTTGGTGAAGTCGCCCTCGAGCTGCGACATGGTGCGGTCCATGTCGTGGTTGGCCAGGAAGGTGGCGAACTGGCCGCGCGGGTAGAGGCGCCAAGCGTCGGCCTGGCTGTTGGCGAGGCGGTCTTTTTCGCCGGTCTTGGCGGCGTGGATCGTGGCGTAGGCCTGGTCGAAGTCGAAGGCGAGGTCCATCTGATCGCCGACGTAGGTCGCGACGGTCTTGGAATCCGTCCAGACCTCCCCGACGGTCAGGGCGTTGGGATTGACCTTTTTATAGTAGCGGTAGAAGCCGCGTAGCCAGTCGTGGGTGGGCTGGGTGTGTTCCTGTTTTTTGCCGCGTTCGATGAGGTGTTTGATGGCGTCGAGCCGGTAGCCGTCGGCGTTCATCTCGTCGAGCCAGAACTTGGTGACCTTGAGCATTTCGCGCGTAACGTCGGGGTTCTCGTAATTCAGGTCGGGCATGTTGGTGCTGAAGACGCCGTAGTAATACGCGCCGTCGCGCTGGTGCCAGACGGTCTGGTTCCAGGGGCCCTTGTAGCCGGGGTCGCTGCGTCGCCAGAGGTACCAGTCGTGGTACTTGGAGCGCGGGTCGGCCGAGCCGACGAAGAACGGGTGTTCGGCAGAGGAATGGTTGAGGACCAGGTCGATGATGACCTTGATGCCGCGTTTGTTGGCCTCGGCCATGAGTGTCTTGAAGTCTTCGTTCGTGCCGTAGTCGTCTTCGATGGCGTAGTAGTCGGTGGTGTCGTAGCCGTGGTAGCTGGAGGACTGCATGATGGGCATAAGCCAGATGCCGGTCGCGCCCAGGTCGTGGTGGGTGTCGGGGTCGCCGTCGTTGATGTAGTCGAGCTTATTGATCAGTCCGCGGATGTCGCCGATGCCGTCGTTGGCGAGCGGCCCGTCGGTGGAGTCGGCGAAGGAGCGGACGAAGACCTCGTAGAAGACCTGCCCGTCCCACCAGCGCTGGCCGGCCGGGTCGAGCTTTTGTTCGTCTGCGGATAGCACGCCGGACATACACAGGCCTATGAGTAAACCCAGCATGATCGGCAGCCGGTTGGTGAAGAGCCGGCGGAAGCGCAGTTGAGGCATCGACTATTCCCTTCACAAAAATGACTTAGCCCGATCCGGGCCCGCCCCACCTGGTCCGCCACCCTTTTCCACAGCCACCCCAAGGCCACGACATTCTATCTAAAGAATCACCCACGTCGCTGATGGATAGGAGAATGGCTTGAAATCGGAGCAGATGTAGTTATATTAAGTATGACATGTCCGATTATGGGCGGGGTGTCGATCTGACGGTCGGCGCTGAGGAGGGTAGAGCATGCATCGCCCACACCATCCGCCAATCGGTTCCGCCTCATCACTGTGCTATCACTCGTCTAGAACCACATCCCACTTCCTGCTCAATCTGTTTGTCCCGGCGCGCTGAAGCGGCCGGCCATCCACTCGCATGCCCACGATGCGAACTACCAAAGGGCATACACACCCAACCGGGGATTGAAAGGAACCTGTTATGCGAAGATCACTACTCACCCTGATGTTTATCGTTGGTGTCATCCTGCTGACGGCCCCCGCCCAGGCCGACTGGTTCCTGGGTGATCCGTACAAGATGCACCACCCACAGCTGCCGAACCCCGACGGCTGGGACGTTGATGTTACGACCGACACCGTCTACGACGACTTCCTGTGCACGGAGACAGGCCCGATCAACGACCTGCACTTCTGGACGTCGTGGCGCAACGACGACATCGGCACGATCACCTGGATCGACGTCAGCCTCCACGGGGACGTGCCGGCGGGCGCCGACCCCGATCCGCTGATCCCCTACAGCCACCCCGATACGCTGATGTACGGTAGTAACCCGGCCCCGTTGTGGTTCAAACGGTTCCTCCCGCACGAGTTTGTCGAGATCCCCTACGGGAACGGTGCGCAGGGCTGGCTGGCGCCGAGCTTCACCGAGCCGCAGTACACCCTGCCGGACCATAACCAGTACTTCCAGGTCAACATCCCCTTCATCGAGAACCCGTTCGTCCAGCAGGAGGGGACGATCTACTGGCTGGGGATCCATATCGGCGTGCAGGAAGTGGGTACGGAGATCGGCTGGAAGACCAGCCTGGATAACTGGAACGACGACGCCGCGTACTACTACGGCGGCTGGAAGGAACTGGTCGACAACCATCCCACCAGCGCAACGTTCGGCCAGTCGTTGGACATGGCCTTCGTCATCACCCCGGAACCGGCCTCGCTGGCGCTACTGACGCTTGGCGGGCTGGCACTGATCCGTCGGCGGTGAATCTTCAGGTCCGACTGGCTAGGGCGTACTCAATCCAAACGTATCGCCTATGGGTGGCACATTTTGACCCGAAGGGCAAAATGTGAGTGCAACACACGCTTTGCCGCTTCGCGGACAAAACGCGGCACCCGCTACAGTTGGATTGGGATTGCTCTAGGAGAAGATAATGCGTAAACATTCCTACACGCACGTAATGGCTGTGGTGACGGCTATGGTGCGCCTAGTCCGCCGGTGATCGCTGCACGGGCGTGAAGGTTTGAGATAGGTCAAACAAAAAAGCACACGGCATGGATCACCATGTCGTGTGCTCTTGTGTGTTGATTCAGGCAGCGTTATTCGGCTGGCGCGGCGGCAGCGGGAGTAGCTTCTTCTGGAGCGGCTTCGGGCGCGGCCTTGGGCGCGGCGGGCGTTTCCTTGCCCAGTTGCTTGTTGAGCTTGGCCTTGAAGGCTTCGACGTCGTCCTGGCGGACCGGGAGGACCGCGAAGTACAGCGAACCGCTCAACGGCATCACGGTTTCATCGCCGCGTGCGACACGGGTGAGGATGCGGACCGACTGGTAGCCGAACTGGTACGGGTCCTGCACGAGTGTGGCGTGGATGTCGCCGTCGACAATGCCTTGCAGGGTGGCCTCGTGTTCGTCGAACGCGACGAGCTTGACCTTACCCGCCTTGTCGGCCTCCTTCAGCGCGGTCAGGCACAGCGGCGAGTTGTAGCCGAACATGCCGACCATGCAGCCGAGGTCGGGGTGATCTTCGAGGGCCTTGACGGGGTTGGCCTTGGCGGCGGCCATATCAAACCCATCGACCTTCGTGCCGAGGATGGTGTATTTGCCCGCGCTCAGCGGCTGATCTACGGGATCGAAGCCCTTGGGGTTCTCGGTCCGGTCGAGCAGCTCATCGATGAAGCCCTGGCGGCGGAGCCGGGCGTTATCCTGATCGACGCTGCCGATGAAGATCATCACCGACCCGCCGTCGGGCATTGCTTCTTTGACCAGCTTTGCGCAGTCCTGCCCGGCCTGATAGTTGTCGGTGCCGATGTAGCACATGCGGTCGGTATAGGGCGCGTCGGAGTCGTGGGTCAGCAGCAGCGTCTGCTTGGCGACCTGGTTCAGCAGGGTGGCCTGCTTGCTGGGATCGACGGGGCTGATCGCCACGCCGGAGACTTCTCGCTCGAGCAGGTCGTGGATGAACTTGTTCTGATCGGTCAGGCCGTCCTTGGGCATCATGATCTCGACGTCGGCGTCGAGCCGCTCGGCGGCGTCGTGTGCGCCGACCGCGGCGATCTCCCAGAACGCATCGGCGGCGTTCGCGATGAAGACGACCTTCACGGGCGCTTCGGCTGGATTCACCTGATTGAACCGGCCCAGCCATACCCAGATCGCCGCCGCGGCGACCGCTACGAGTACGACCGACCAAATCCCCTTGCTCGCACCTGAACTTGCCATTGCCTGGCCTCCATGATGGGTTTGCGGAATCTTGACGTTTCTACAGATAGGGTCGAATCAAATACACCAACAGTCGCCGCACATCTGCACACGGGACAGTCGTATTCTAACTCTACAAATGGCAGCCGGGGGCGGATTATAAAGTGCAAAGCGCATGTAACAGCAGTTTCTTGGGTAACAGTGTTACGCAGATCGGTCACACAACGGGCCGGATCGGAGCGCCGGCGTCGATGAGGAAGCGCTTGGTTTCACCGATCGGGTACTCGCCATAATGGAAAATACTGGCAGCGAGCGCGGCGTCGGCGCGCGTCTTCTGGAAGACATCGAGCATGTGCTGCGGGCTGCCGCAACCACCGGACGCCACGACCGGCACGTCCACCGCGTCGGCGACGGCCTTGGTGATCTCGATGTCGTAGCCGTCCTTCGTGCCGTCGGCGTCCATGCTGGTGAGGATGATTTCGCCGGCGCCGAGTTCGACGACGTGCTTGGCGTATTCGAGCGCTTCGAGTCCCGTGGGCTTTCGGCCGCCGTGGGTATGGACCTCGAAGACGTAGTCTTTATCTGAGGTCAGTGATGTGTCTGCACCAGTCGTCGGCAGCTCGCGCTTCCTTGATTCGTAATCTTTGCGCGGGACGCGCTTGGGGTCGATGTTGACGACGGTGGCGCATCGGCCGAAGCGCTTGGCGGTCTGCGCGACGATGTCCGGGTCGATCACCGCGGCCGTGTTGATGCTTACCTTCTCGGCCCCGGCCTGGATCAATTGCGTGACATCATCGATCGTGCGGATCCCCCCACCGACCGCGAACGGCATGAAGCACTGCTCGGCCACACGGCGGACCATGTCCAGCGTGATGTCGCGCCCCTCGTGGCTGGCGGTGATATCCAGGAAGACCAGTTCGTCGGCCCCCTGCTCGTCGTACGCACGGGCAATCTCGACGGGATCGCCGGCGTCGCGCAGGTTCAGAAAGTTCACGCCCTTCACGACCCGGCCCTCGTGGACATCCAAGCACGGAATGATTCGCTTCATCAACATAGACCGGGGATTATAACACCCCCAAGCCCGGTCATGGTCTGAAAGACCTTGGCCGGGGTATCCTATATAGACAATCACCCCCCGGGAGCCCACCTCATGAAACGCCACCTCCTGATCCCCCTGCTCACCGCCCTGCTGCTCGCGACGACTGCGCTAGCTGAGGAACGTATCACCCGCCCCTTCAAAGGCGTGATGCTGCGCGAGGTCAATATCGACCAGCCCCGGCCGTTGGTGATCCGGGTGGCGGAGATCGACCTGAACGCCGACGGCATCCGTATCCTCGCGACACCCGGCAACGGCGATCCCAACGGCGACGAGCCCGGCGATCCGAACAACGAAACCACACGCCAGACCACGCTGAACTTCCTTAAAGAAACCAAGGCCCAGCTCGCCATCAACGCCACCTTCTTCAAGATGGGCATCGTCGACACCGACAACGTCGGCCTGGTCGTCTCCAACGGCGAACCCGTATCCCCCTTCCGCGGCGACTGGCCGGCGATCAACTTCGATAAGGACAACCGCCCTTCGATCGTGCACGGCGAACACGACACGTTCAACGTCACCTCACCCGAAGGCGTGCAGCTATACAACGCCGTCGCCGGCAGCGACCACATCGTGATCGACGGCAAGCCTCTCGAATATCAACCGGACCGCAGCTTCTTCACGACCAAGCACCCGCGCACCGCGATCGGCTATACCGAAGACAGCAAGCTGCTGTTGATGACCGTGGACGGCCGGCAACCCGGCGTCAGCGAAGGCGTCAGCCTCGACGAACTCGCCGAGCTGATGATCGAACTGGGCGCGATCGAAGCGTTGAACCTCGACGGCGGCGGCTCCACCACCATGGCCATCGCCGACCCGAAGCCGCGCCTGCTGAACACCCCCAGCAGCAAAGATAAGAACGGCGAACACGGCGCGCAACGCCAAAACGCCACCAGCCTGGCGGTGTTCGCGGATCGCACGCAGTAATAAACATGAGTTATCTTAGACTACGAGGCATGACACGATGGCCCGAGATCGCATCACCCCTACGCTACTGCTGCTGATCCTGATCGGCACAATTGCACTACAGGGGTGCGCCCCTTCTGCCTTCGGGATTACATGGTTCGGCCAGAGAGATTGGCATCAGAGTTCTCTTCAGGTCATACGGATTGTTGACGAAAAGAATGGTCTGACAACGGCGGGCTTGGAAAGGTGCATGGGCAAGCCTGATGCACGAATCTCGGGCAAGGCGTTTCTATCAGGCGAGAAGCTGGTCGATGATCATCGGTCCGATGTTCTGAGGATCGGGCGATACGCGAAATTGATGCACGGCGAAGCATGGCGTGAGAGTACGATCTACATCTACGATGAAAAATACCGCTACCCGTGGCCTGTTGCGGGTGGTTGGAGGGCGTACCTATTCCAAGCACAAGGCGAGAACGTTATCCGGGGATGGGACACTTACCCGTCATGGATTCCATGGCAGGATGATTACTGGGATGACGTTCGCCAGCGGGGAACCGCAGATTAGATTGGTGATATGGGGCTCAATCCAGTCAGTAAACTATGCTTTAATCGATGCGCTCAGTTAATTACAAGTCTGCGATTCTCATCTTTGCACTGACCGGGATCATCGTGTCTGGTGTCGCGGTCTATGTTGTGGTTGAGCGTAAGATCACGCGTTTCACCAGTGCCGTAGGCATGTCGAAAGAAAGCGTAAGGGATATATTCGGCGATCCCGATTGGGTGATACCACCATCCGAGAGCCGTCCCGATGAGGCATGGGTGTATTATGTCGGGCCGTTTGGCGGTGGTGCATGTTTGCAGTTTAACTCAGATCATGTTGATGAGGTCATCACACGCAAAATGAAGTGACTGTCATGAGCGCAACGGGCCGGCCCGGTATTGACGCCCTACAGCTTCAGCAGGTAAGTCCAAGACGTCCCCGACTCGCCGACGTGTTTGAAGCCTAGGGATTCGTAAAGCTTACGGGCGTGGTTTTGGGGGGCGACGCTTAGGCTGATGGCGGGGTGGTGGTCGGTGCGGGCCTGGTCGATCAGGGTTTGCATCAGGCGTCGGCCGATGCCCTGGCCGCGGAACTCGCGGCGGAGGCCGATGCCGAGTTCGGGGGTTTGGGGGTTGACGTAGCCATAGGAATGGGAATCGTCGGTGGCGAAGCGGTACCACGCGGCGCCGACGGGATCGTTGTCGGCCTCGGCGATGGCGCAGCGGTCCATGGTGCCGGTCCGCCAGGTGTCCATGCGGTTGTTGGGGGTGAGGCTGTTTAGGAACTCATCGACGTCGGGGAGCGGGCCGGCATGGTTCCAGTGGTAGGCCACGACCATCATCCAGCGCATGAATGCGAGATCGTTGGCGGTGCCGAGCCGGATGGTGATGGTTCTTTGCATGGGGGGTGGTCCCAAGGGTGAAGGCATAGTTTATGAATTATGGGGTAAAGGTGTGAAGCTAAATAGGACGCGACAAGTCGCGTCGCTTCATGGAGGGGGGGTATGGGGCGCGTAAAATAACCCCGGGCTTCCGCTCGGGGCTATGGGTGTAACATCAATATTCAATCAAGCGGGGGAGAATCTTCCGGGGGGGTCAGCCGCCGACCTGGTAGCGGGTGAACTGCTTGATCGCGGTGCCCTTGGGGAGCAGGTCCTTGATCTGCTTCTTGTCGTCCTTGACGAACGGCTGGCGGTTGAGGACGACCGAGTCGAGGTACTTGCGGATCTTGCCTTCGACCATTTTCTCGGCGATCTCTTCGGGCTTGCCGGACTCGATGGCCTGCTGCTTGGCGATCTCGCGTTCCTTGGCGACGATGTCTTCGGGGACCTGGTCCTCGGTGACGCCCAGGGGCGAGGGGCTGATCGCGGAGACGTGCATGCACAGGTCCTTGAGCAGTTCGTCGTCGGCGTCACCCTCGGTCTCGAGGAGGACGGCGATCTTGCCGGTGAAGTGGACGTAGGACCCGACCTTGCCGCCCCCGGAAGGTGCAGCGAAGACCTTGCCGTTGGCGAACTGGACGTTCTCCTTGGTGGTCAGTCGGACCTCATCGATCAGGGCCTGCATATCGTCGGTCTTCTCGACGTCGCCGGCGTCCTGGCTGAGCGCGAGGTCGGCGACGGCCTGCGTCAGGTTGATGAAGGTTTCGTTGGAGGCGGTGAAGTCGGTCTCGGTGTTGATCTCGACGATAGCGCCCTTGCTGCCGTCGGGGGCGACGGCGACAGCGACCTTGCCCTCGGCGGACTCGCGGTCTGAGCGGCCGTCCATCTTGGCCAGGCCCTTGGTGCGCAACAGGTCGGTTGCGGCTTGGATGTCGCCACCGGCCTCTTCGAGCGCGGCCTTGGATTCCATCATGCCCAGACCCGTCGCCTTGCGAAGGGCCATCACGTCCTTGGCGGTGATCGCCATGGTTCTATCTCTCCGTTTATCTAGCGGGTGAAACTGTTGGTTTATCCGCCGGGTGTTCCGCGGCGGCACTGAGTGCTTAGGGTTAGGCTTGTTGGTTTTCGGCGGGCGCGGCGGCGGCGGGCTCGGGGGCCGCATCGCCGGCGGGGGCTTCCGGGGCGCCCGGGGCCGGGTCATCGGCGCGGTACTGCGAGCGGCTACTGCGCTTGCGCGGGGCCTCGGCGGGTGCGTCGCCGTCCTTGCCTTCGTTCAGGGCGGTGCGGCTGGTCTTGCCTTCCTGCACGGCGGCGCAGAGGCTGGAGACCACGACTTCGATGGCCCGCATCGCATCGTCGTTACCCGGGATCGGGATGTCGGCGAAGTCGGGGTCGGAATCGGTATCGATCAGGCAGACGGTCGGGATGCCCAGCTTGCGGGCTTCCTTGACGGCGTTGAGTTCGTTGTTGACGTCGACGATGACCATGCAACCCGGCAACTTGTTCATGTTGCGGATGCCTTCGAGGTTGCGGAGGATCTTGGCCTTCTCGCGGCGGAGCTGTGACTCCATCTTCTTCGAGTAGTTGTCGATCTCGCCGGACTCCTCGATGCGTTCGAGCTCTTCGAGGCGCTTAAGGCGTTCGCGGATGGTGCGGAAGTTGGTCAGCGTGCCGCCGAGCCAGCGCTCGGTGACGTAGTGCATGCCGGTTTCGGTGACGTATTTTTCGATGATGCCGCGAGCCTGGCGTTTGGTGCCTACGAAGAGCACGTCCTTGCCGCCGGCGACGGTCTTGGTGACGAACTTGCGGGCGAGCAGCAGGCCCTTGATCGTCTCTTTGACATCGATGATGTGGATCTTGTTGCGCTTGCCGAAGATGTACGGGGCCATCTTCGGGTTCCAGTTGGTCGAGCGGTGGCCGAAGTGGATACCCGCTTCGACGAGGTCTTTAACCAGCGATGCCATGGTGTTGACTCCTGCGGTTGGGCTTACCAAATCGAGCCCAGCCTTGCTAACAAAAACGAGGGTGAATAAACCAACCGGACGGGGCCAAACGGACCTCCGCCGGACTATCAAAAGCCGGCATCCTGCCAGCCACTAAAGACTTATCCTGATCCGCATCCGCCGACCGGCCCCCGGAGATCGTCCCGGCATCGTTACCGGGGCTCCCCACTTAGGTTACGCCTGGATGGGCCGATCCCCCGATCACGGGCGTAAACCACGCCCCTCACGGCAGCTATCCAAGGCCGAGCATTGTACCACGGTGGATTAGCCCTGCAACCGGGTTGAACATGGGTCTCCCAAGCCAAGCCTTAACTATGCTCCACTTTCTCCCGCCAAGCAATCTCAGCGTAAGCCCACCCCCACTCTCGCATTAGACACGCATTCGGGCTATCCCTCGTGTACCACCTTCGCCATCCCCGCACCAGCGAACCCCGTAGTCCCACTGAATCCTTCACGGGTATCAGTATTGACCAAGCAGGAGTAGCTCCCTCATCCTACGCTCAACCTTCTCATGCATACCCCCCGGCCTAGCGACCCCCACGATCAAGATCTCAACCTCAAAGTGTAATATTAACGGTGCGAATGATCAGGGCGGGGCATGTGTGTCTGATGCAACTCGTTATGGCTATCGCAAGACGCTCACCCTGATTGGATTAACGAAAAACATCTTGACCCTGTGGAAAGAGTCTGGTAGAAGTACAGTTAATTGCAGAAGAGCAAGCCGCTCTAATAAAGATACAAATTTCCGGCGACCGGGTTTGGGGGCACATGTAAAAACACATACTGAATCTACCCGTTAGCACATTCTTTAGCTGTGTCGCTGTAAGTTTACAGATAGGTATCCCTGATTACCCTGTGTGGCAAATGAAAATCGCTTTTTCAACTTGGCGGCTGAGGTAGCAAAGTAAATCAGGCAGATCGATCTGGCACGAAAGATAAGTATGAAGTCATGTTTCCGGTTGCGCCCGTCACTCCAACGGGGCGCCGGGGGTTCTCTACATCTTCCTGCACACACCTGCTGTGGTTGCGCGGGACAAAGAAGAAAGGTTGTTAAGATGCAATTTACACGCCACATGCACTCGAAGTGTTGCGCGGCATTACTGCTAGCCGGCGTAATGCTAGCCGTGCCCGGGAAAGTCATTGGGACGCCGGGGCCGTACGACGAAGCAACCGTGGATCAGGACACGGTCGCGTTATGGCATTTTGATGAAAGAGATGATGACGGGTTCACGTCATTCACCAGCGCGGTGGGCAGTTACACGTTATCTCACTTCGGGACCGGTACAGCCGATTTTGATACTGATAACCGCGGCCCGATGTTCGGTCGTGCGGTGACGGGTTTTACCAACAAAGACGGTCTATCAGCAACTATTACAGACTCGACGACGCAGACGTTTGAGGCTTGGGTGATGTGGGATGACGATAATAATCTGCCGACAAACTACACCAACGATCAAACGCTCATGTGCCGGAAGACGTCCAGTACACCCTGGGGCATCATTGTCGCGTTTGAGAACGTGAGTTCGGGCAACGCCGAACTGAAGGTGTACATCTACGATTCATCGAGCACGGAGAAAACCGTATCGCTCTCATTAGCAGATGATGACATGGTGGAAGGCATGTGGTATCACGTTGCGGTCACAGTCGAAGTGGCGGACTTTGATAGTGATACCAACGCGGACGACACCAAAGTTCAGATCTACTGGAATGATCAGAACAATATCGACACGACCCCGACCGCCACAGAAGACACGTTCGATGACTTCACCTATCGTGCAGACGCCTCCAGCTTCCGCATCGGCAAGCGATACAACCAGGGACAGGACCAGATGGTGGGCCTGATCGATGAGGTACGATACAGTGACGTCGCCCGGACGGAGTTCGACACCTTCTTTGAAGGTGATATGGATTACTTCCGCGGGACAAACGCATTCCGTGTTTTTGAAGCCTTTAAGGGCCATGCGCATGCTGTAACCGGGGTACCCACCGACTTGGCTGATCGGGGTGTGATCCATATGAACAGCTTCGGGGATCACACGAAGTGGTGGCCGGTCGGTACAACCGACTTGGAGTTTGGCGCCGTCTTCCCCGATGAAGCTCGATCCCGGTTCCAAGCAGATAAACAGTTTGATGATAATGGATCGGTGCTTATGGCGATCGATATCGAGAACGACTCGGCGGCCACCGACCCACTTATCATGTTCTATCAACAAGTCACCGGAACACCCGAAGCAGTCGACTTCCGTGACGCCATTCGCAAACTAGCGTCAATCGCTGATTGGGTTCACTCTGAAGAGCCGCATATGCGCATCGGTTTTTACAACATGCTGCCGGAGCGCCAATTCCATGTGATCAATAACGCAACGAATAAGGCATTGTGGCAGACCCGTAACGATATCTTTAAGGAACTCGCCACGCACGTGGACGTTGTCTTCCCCAACCTCTATACCGTTAGTGCAAACGATGTTTCCACGCAGCAAGGGCGCGAGGATTGGATCGAGTATGCGGAAACCAACATTGCCGAAGCAAGAAAGTATGGCAAACCGATATACATATACCTGAGGCCGAGATACGTCACCCCTGGCACACTTCAAGGTCAGACGATACCGGCCGAGGCGTGGAGAGAGCAGCTCGAGTTCTGCTATCGGAATGCAGATGGTGTGATTATCTGGGAGGACTTTTACGATGTCACCGATGAATGGGACGGGGACGACAGCGACCTGGATAACTGGTGGGGCCAGACTGTTGATTTCATGAAAGATAAGGGCCTCTGGATCCCCTAAGATTTTAAACCGACTTTCATCTAGTAAATAAACCGGACAACCCGAGGTAAGTGGTCAGTATCTGGTACGTCGTCATGAGACGGCCTGCCCGACTCTGGTTGCTTACCTCGGTTTTTTTACACATTGCCATGAATATGATCGTATAAAAACGATGTCACCCAAGCCGACATGCCAATAGAGGAACTCGAGATCAGTATGAGGATATCGAACGAGACGGTGTTGCCCTACTCGGCGGGCTTGGATGACGGGTCTTCGGCGTCGTCTTCGCCACTGATGGCTTCGGGGAGGACTTTTTCGTCGGGCTTGGGGCCGTCGGCGGGGTGGGTGCGGGCGTATTGTCGGCCGTACTTGTAGGCAGTGACGACGATGAAGCCGTAGAGCACGAAGAAGACGGCCAGGACGTAGCGCCAGCGGAGCTCGAGGGCGACCATGGTGTAGCCAAGGAAGGCGAAGGCGGCAGCGGCGAGGTAGAAGACGCCGACGGACTGCTTCACGCTCAGGCCGGCACGGCGGAGCAGGTGGTGGATGTGCTGGCTATCGGGGCTGAGGATGGGTTTGCCGGCCATCTTGCGCCTGAAGATAGCGAGGGAGGTGTCGGTGATGGGGACGGCGAAGACGATCAGCCCGGCGGTGACGAGCAGGAGGCTTCGGCCCTCGGCGTCGGCGAAGAGGAGGATGCTGGCCATGCAGAGGTAGCCAAGCAGCAGCGAGCCGGTGTCGCCCATGAAGATGCTGGCCGGATTGAAGTTGTACGGTAGGAACCCGAGGACGGCACCGATCAGCGCGAGGCAGACGGCGATGCGGACGGGGTCCTTGAAGGCCTGGGGGTCGCGCATGGCGACGACGGCGGCGATGCAGAGGAAGCCGATGCCGGCGATGACGGTGACGCCGGACGCCAGGCCGTCGAGCCCGTCGATGAGGTTCATGGCGTTGCACCCGCCGATGACGAGGACGGCAACGAGACAGGTGCCGAGGATGTAACTGATCAGCGGCAGCATGTCGTAGGACCCGATGATAAGCGTGTCCAGTCCGACGAAGTGGAAGACCAGGCCGATGAGCCCGGTACCGACGTTATAGTTGGCGAGCGCGGCGGCGGCGAAGAGTTGTCCGCCGATCTTCACGCGGGGGCTGATGTGGTAGACGTCGTCGAAGAAGCCGGTGAGCGTGATCGCGCCGGCACCAATCATGATCATGATCAGCGGGTTGCCGCGTGTGAGTTTCAGGCCGGTCTGGTCGGGGACGATGTAGTAGGCGATGGCGATGGCGGCGAGCCAGCCCAAGAAGATGGCGACACCGCCGAGGTAGGCGACGGGCTCGGCGTGGTTTTTGCGCTTCAGGTCGGGCAGGTCGATGATGTTGTTGCGGATGGCGAGCATACGCATCAGCGGCGTGGTGATGATGGCGACGAAGAAGGCGACGAAGAAGATGCCCATGTAGGGCGCGATCACATGGGTGAGTGAAGCGGTATCCGCGTTCTCAACGGCGGCCTGGGTTGTCTCGACCGCGTCGGTGACGGTCTCCGGGGAGATCGCGTCAGCGGCCTGGGCTAAGAGTGTCATCATCATCCATCCCCCCCCACTGCTGCGACTGTATCGTTGGACTGGTCACGGCACAAGGCGATCAGTTCGGTCAGGGTCTGGTCGAGCGTATACTCGGGCTTGAAGCCGATCGCTTGACGGATGCGTGAGACGTCGGGCAGCCGGTGGGCGGGGTCTTCGAAGTCCGGGCCGTACACGGCTTCGTAGGGCACGAGCCGCTTGGATGCCGAGCCGCCGGCGAGTTTGATGATGCGGTCGGCCAACTCGTTGATGGTGATGCGTGAATCGGACCCGAGGTTGTAGACCTTGCCGAAGCAGCCGCCGTGGGCCATGAGTTCGGTCATGGCGCGGGTGACGTCACGGACGTCGCAGAAGGCGCGGGTCTGTTCGCCGTCGCCGTAGACGTCGATGGTCTTGCCTACGACGGCGCGTTCGACGAATCGGGGTACGACCATGCCGTAGTGCCCGACCTGCCTTGGGCCGATGGTGTTGAACAGGCGTGTGATGACGACGCGCAGGCCGTCCTGGCGGTGCATGTCGATGGCGAGGTGTTCGTCTACTGCTTTGGTCAGGCCGTAGGCCCAGCGCGACGCGGTGGTCGGGCCGTAGACCAGTTCCATGTCTTCGCGTAACGGGAGGACGGGGCACTTGCCGTAGACCTCGCTGGACGAGGTGATGAGTACGGCGGCGTCTGCTTTGCGGGCTGCCTCGAGGACGGCGGCGGTGAGTTCGACGTTGTTGTGCACCATCGCGGCGGGGTCGTCAATGACGCGCTGCACACCGACGGCGGCGGCGAGGTGGTAGACGGCTTCCACCCCCTGCCAGAGCTCGTCGTCTTTGACAGCGATACAGGCGTCGGCCTCGATGAATCGGCAACGATCATCCAGCAGCGGCTGGATGTTGGGCAGCCGACCCGTGGACAGGTTATCGATCAGGATCAGCTCCCGGCCCTGGGCCTTGAGCCTGGCCGCCAGGTGTGAGCCGATGAAGCCGGCCCCGCCGGTGATGATTACCTTGCCCGTCACGGGTCTTTTCCGTTGTGGTGGTCGGGACGTTGCGTCTCGTGGTGAGGCGCGGTGGGTACTTATTCGGTGTCCGCTGTCTCGGTGACGTCGGCGAGGTCGCGTCTTGACCGGCGTGCCGATTGGCCGTTGCCGTTGCCGTTGGTGCCGTTTTCACGGTAGCGGTAGAAGTCACGGAAGCTGGCACGGAAGTACCCGCCGACGCTGGACTGCACGCCGTTGAGGATGATGCCGAGCATGTCGGCGCGCTGGCCGGCAAACTGCCCGCTCATGCGGTCGATCATGCCGCGTTTATCCGACCCGGCGCGGACGACGGCGGCGACGGCGTCGACCTGCTTGGTCAGCAGCTGGCACTCGCTGGACAGCAGCGCGGGTGGTGCGTCGATCAGGACGATGTCGAACCGCGTCTCGAGCTCCGCGATCACCTGCCGGAACTTGGTGCATTCCAGGACTTCGGGCTGGGTGTCGGCGGCGCGTCCGGTCGGGAGGACGGACATGTCCGGGTCCTGGTTGGCAATCAGCATGTCATCCAGGTCGGCGTTGTAGAGCAGGATGTCCACCAGGCCGCGGTCGTTGTCGGCATCGACATAGCTGTGCTGCGTGGGCCGGCGGAAGTTGGCGTCGACGATGACGACCTTTCGGCCGTTGAAGGCGAGGCTGGTGGCGAGGTTGTGCGTGACGGAGGAGGTGCCCGCGTCGGGCTGGGCCGAAGCGATGAGCAGGGTCTTGTAGCCGCGTCGGTCCATCTTGCTGAGGATCGATGTGCGGACCTGCCGGTAGGCCTCGGCGAGCAGGCCGGCGGGGTACTTCTCGACCACGCGCTCGACAGCGCTGGGGCCGGAGGGGTCTTCGTCGGCGTGCGGGAGGATGCCGAGCATCTCGGTTTCCTTGAGCAGCTTGATGTCGGCCGGGCTCTTGATGCTCTGGTCCATCAGCTCACGCATGAAGACCAGGCCGCCGGTGATCGCTAAGAGGAAAAAGACGGTGCCGGGGACGACAACCTTGATCTGCGGGAAGACGAGCTCAGCCAGCGTGGCGCTGGACTGCAGGCGGACGGGGCGGGCCTCGGGCAGGATCTCGACAAGCCGGACATCGGCGAGCTGTCCTTCGATGTCCTTTCGCTGAGCCTTCGCTTCCTCGAGTTCGGCCTGATGGTTTCGTAATTGGGTCTGGTGGACGTTCAGGTCGACCAACTTTTTCTGGAGCAGTTCGATTTCATCGTCGTACTCGGTGATCTGCTCGTTGAGGCTGTCGACAGCTTGCTTGAGGCCACTGAGCATAGCCTGTTCTTGCTCGCGAATGATCCGTTCGAGTTCACGGTCGCGTTCGGCTTCGATCGCGGCGATCTGTCGGTCGATCGACTTGATGATTCGGTGCTCTGGAAGGTACTCGTAGAGGCTGACCTCGCGTTGTTCTCGTAGCGACCGAAGCCGCTCGTTACGGACCATGATGGCCTCGTTCTGCGAGGCGCCGGCCATGGCGTTGGCGTCGGGCGCGCCACCAGCGGCCTGCTTGGCGAGTGAGGCCTCGTACTGCTTTTCCAAGCCCTTGAGTTCGTCCAGCTTCTCGTTGCGTTTGATGATTCGGGCCTGACTGTCCATGGCCGTCTCTTCCAGGCGGGCGTCGAGATCGGTCAGGTCGTGCTCACGGGTGAACTCTTCGATCCGCGTGGTGAGGCCGGTGATGGTCTGCTTAACCTTCTCCCGCTGGGTAAGCAGCGAGGTCTTGCGGCTGGTGACCTGCGAGTCGGTGTCGTCCTTGACGCGGCCGAGGTAGACGTTGACGATCGAGGCGGCGATCTTCTGGCAGTCCTCCTCGATGGGTGTATTGACCGACAGGTTGATCAGCTGGGTGTTGCGGATCATGTTGACCCGGAGGTGATCTTCGATCAGGTCTTCGCGGGCCTTGTTGAAGTCATACTGGCCGGGCTGGTTCTTCTTCTCGTACTGCTTGAACCACGTGCTGTTACGTACGGAAGGGTCGTTCAGCGCTTTGCTGAGGATGCCCTCGGACTGGATCTTATAGACCTCGGACTGGATGAACGCTTCCATGGCGGCGACGTTGGCCTTGGAGACCCCGCCGAGTTGCACCTGGTCGGGATCGACGAGGCCTTCGGAGACGCGCAGCTGGGCGCTGGAGGCGTACCTGGGCATGTACTCGCGCAGGCCGAACCACAGCCCCACACCGAGGAACAGACCGACCGTGCCGACGATAAAGAACAGCTTGAGGTGCTGGCGCAGGACGCGCACCGGGTCGATCGGCTTAAACCGGCTGGACGACGACGCCGGGCCCGGCAGTGCCGAAGTAGGCATGGGGTTGGTACTCATGGCTCAGGAGGCCTCCGTCAAATCTTCAATCTGCTTTAACAACTCTTGGGCGCGCTCTAACATCTGTGCCTCATTACCCTGCTCGGCGAGATCGACGGCCGTCTGAAGGTGACGGCTCGCTTCGGTCCGAGAACCTTGCTCGATCAGCAGCTCCGCCAGGTGCAGGTGGTTGGCGGTCACGCTCTCGGCGGCGATGCTTTTTTCCAGCGTCAGGCGGGCCTGGTCGATCATGCCCAGCTTGAACTGGATCCAGCCGAGGGTGTCGAGGATCTGGGCGCTTTGGGGCTGGAGCTCGGCGGCACGTTCGGCGTGGGGCAGGGCCTCGTCGGGTCGATTCAACTCGTCGGCCAGCAGGTAGGCCATGTTGTTAAGCACATGGGGGTTATCGGGCGTACTCTGCACGACCTGCTGGTAATAGGTCAACGCCTGCTCGACCTGCCCGGACTGGTGCAATGCCGGGGCGATCAGCATATGAAGCCTCTGGCGTTCGGTCGAGGCCTCGGCGGGCAGGGAGGCTTCGAGCGCGGCCAGGCGTTCGGCGGCCTGCTGCGCCTGCCCGTCACTGAGTTCCAGGTTCGCCAGGGACAGCTCCACCCAATAGGTGGAAGGCCCGCCGGTGAGCCCTTTGAGCAGCGAAGCGGTTTCCTCGAGTGTGTAGTCCTTACGGATCTGAATCGCCACCCCCATGAGCTGGTCCATGAGGCCGCACCGTTCGGCGGCACGGGAGAAGACCTGCCGGGCCTGATCGGCTTTGCCCGTGGCGTAGAGGGCGCGGCCCATCATGGCCTGGAGGATGGGCTGGCTGTTGACCATGCCGGCGTTATCGCGGAGCAGGGTTTGGGCGTCGTTGGCCCGGCCGTTCTCGACCTGGATCGTGATGACCTTCAGGAGCTGGGCGGGGCTGGGCGCTACATCAAAGACGCGTTTGTAGGCCTGGATCGCGCCGGCGGTATCATCCTCGCTGACGGCGAGGTCGCCGAGCGCGGTCAACCAGAACGGATCGTCGGGCGAGCGTTCCAGAGCCTGTCGGATGAGGTTCTTGGCACGTGTGGTGCTGCCCTCCTGGAGGTAGACACGGACCAGCATGAGTCGGCCGTCCCGGTCGTCGGGGTGGCGGGAGACCATGTTGGTCAGTTCGCGGATGGCTTCGTTGCGGTCGCCGCGGCGGTGGTACATGCTCACGAGCAGTCGGCGTGAGAGCAGGTGGCCGGGGTCCAGGCTCAGCGAAGTGTTCAGGTCCTGGATGGCCTGATCGATGCGGTCGGGATCGTTCGCATTCAGCGCGGCTCGCTCGTAGTAGAAGATGTTCTTGCTCGGGTCGGCATCAATCGCCTGGTTGATCAAGCGGATGGCCTCGTCGTGGTTGCCGTTGTGTTCGGCGATCAGCGCGGCGAGTGCGTCTTCGGTGGCCCCACCCTCGAACTGCTCAAGCACCTGCACCGCCTCGTCAAAGGCCTTGGTACGGATCAACGCGTCGGCAAGCCTCAGGCCCAAGGCCTGTTCTTCGGGGAACTGCTGGAAGAGGTCGCGATAGAGCGGAACGGCGCGGTCGTAGCTGCTTCGGCTGAAGAATGTGCCGGCCAGTTCACGCGACGCCTCACGCTTATCGGATTCGATCGATATCGCTTGCTGATAGGCTTGGAGCGCGCCCTGCCCGTCCTTGGTCTGCATCAGGTAGCGTGCGAGGATGATGTAGTCGGCCGAGGAGACATTGGCACCGAGCGACTCGATGTAGCGTCCAAGGGTCTGAGCGCCTCGCTCGGGCTGGCCGGACGCTTGGAACACGGAGGCGAGCGTCATGACATTGGGCTGGTCCTGGCCATGCTTGGCGATGAGGTCCCGCATGAGTTGCTCGGCCTCGTCGGTGGCACCGGTCTCGGCAAGGAGCATCGCCATGGCGCGCAGGTTCTTGACATCGTCGGGCTGCTGTTTCTGGATTTCACGTCGGCCCTGCAGGGCGGTCTGCTTGTTGCCGTAGCGTCCTTCGTAGAAGAGATAAAGCTCGAGGAGTTGGCCGTGCCCGGGGTTCTGGGATAGCGCGAGCCGTAGCATTTCCAGGGCCTCGTCGTGGCGGCCCTGGCGGTCGCGGATGGCGGCGAGGCCTCGGATGGCTCCGAGGTTGTCGGGCTTCTGCTCAAGCGCCCGCTCATAGGCGGGGACGGCTTCGCGGTCGTTGCTCTGTGCGACGTAGGCGTCGCCGAGCAAACGCCAGCCCTCGGAGTTAATCGGCACGATCTCAAGGCCTGCACGTAGGGTGGTAATTGCACCGGCGGAGTCGCCGCGGGCCTGGAAAAGCTGTGCCTGATAGAACCGACCACCGGCCTCGTCGAGGTTGCCTTGTGTGGCCTTATCCGAAAGTTGTTGCGCCAGGTCCAGGTCGCTGTCTCTCAGAGCGTAAGCAAACTGTACGTCGATGACGGACTTGTGGTCGGGGTCGATGGCCGCAGCGCGAGCGATGGCCTCGCGGGCTTTGACACCTTCGCCGGCACGTTCGTAGAGCCGGGCGGCGGTGATCTCACGCAGGACAGGGTCGTCCACCTTCTCGGTACGGATCTTGACCCTGCGTTCGATGTCGCCGGCCAGTTCCGGGTCCAGTTGCTCCTCGAGGATATCGAGCAGCTTCGGATCACCGCCGGCCTGTCGAGAGCGGGCGATCATCTCGGTTTTCATCTCGATGTCATCGATGGTGCTTGCGAGAACGGCGAGCACGGCGAGGTTGCTCGGGTCAGCGTCGAAGTAGTGTTGGAGCATGGCGCGGGCCTGGTCCTGACGCTCGCCCTGGATCATCAGTTGTGCCAGGCTGACCGCGAGGTCGGGGCGGTTGGGCAGGTCCAGTTGGCGGTAGGTCTGGATCGCGCCGTCCAGGTCGCCGTTCACGGCCTGGATGCTTGCCTGAATGATACTAGCCCGCTCGTTGGTGGGGTCTTTGATCAGGACGGCGTCGAGGTGGTCCTGAGCGGCGTCGAGGTCTCGCTGGCGTAAGTAGATGCTCGCGAGCGCGAGCCGGATGCTCGGGATACTGGGATTAGCCTCAAGGATCTGCTCGTAGCGTTCTGCGGCGGCGCCCCAGTCGCCCTGCTGTTCGCGGGCACGGGCGGAAAGCAGCAGCGTCTCGGCCTTTTCGCGGCTGAACGTGTCTTGCTTCTCGGCGGCTTTGTCGAGGAGGATCAGGCCCTCTCGGATTTTCTTCTGAGCGAGCTTGAGCCGGCCCTTGATCAAGAGGATGCGTGCCTTCTCGCCGTGGCCGGCGGCGGTGACCTGCTCAAGGATCTTCTCAGACTCGGCATGCATAGCCTCGCGTTGCGTATCATCCTCCACCTTCTCGGCGAGGCTGATCAGCAGGTCGGCGTACTCAACTTCCGCGCTGCTGCGCAGCGTGTCGTTGAGCAAGACGTCCCGGTAATCTCCCTCGGTGCTGAGTTTCTTCAACCTCTCGATGTAAGGCCGACACTCGTCGTACTTGCTGATCAGCTTCAGTTCCGTGCCCAGTTTGTGGTCGAAACGCAGGTCGTCGGGGAACTTCTCCGAGGCTTCGCGGAGCAGCCCGATGGAGCGGTTCACGCCGTCGCTTAGCATCGGGGAAGCGTCATCACCCTGATCGTCAACCTCAAGGGGCGTGTTGTAAACGGTCTTGAAGTATTGGATGGCGGTGTTGACAGCCCTGAAAGGCTGCGGGTCGGCCAGCAGGTCCTGCTCAACCTCGTTGAGCAGTGGTTTGATCACGGCGTAGGGGTCCTCGGGGTCCATTTCCGAGCGCTTGGCCTGCAAGAGGACCTGGAGATGGTCGACCTTGTGCATGACGTTATCGGGGTCGGCATCGATGAGGCCCTGCGAGATCGCGAGGGCTTCTTCGCGCAGGGACTTGGCTAGGTCGGCGTCACCGCCGGGGCGGTCCTGACGGAGGGCGTCGAACAGCTTCCACCGGGCGACGCTGATGGCGACCTCGGGATCGTCCGGGTAGTTAGTTTGCGACACAAGCAGGTCGTCGCGGATGAGGTTGATATCTTCGTCGGACAGCTCGATGTTCAGCGTCGGCAGGCCGTAGATCCCGCGGTACCGACGGGCGAGCTTGTCGTCGGGGCTCGCGTCGAGGCGCTCATTGGCGACATCGTAGATTAAACGGTTGTGAGGATACTCCCCCGGGATACTGTGTTCGATGTAGCCCTCGAGCCGGTCGCAGAAGTTGCGGAGGTGTTCTTCGGAAGTCGGGTCGATCTGGACGAGGTTCCGAGAATACTGCAGCACGGTCTTCATGGTGTTCCGGGCCTCGACCTTGTCGGCGGCGGGGACCATCTGGGCGGTTTCGATGTACCGCATGAACATGACGGGGTCGCTCTTGCTGCGATTGGCGGCGCGGCGCATCGACTCGGCGGCGAGCTTGTAATCGCCCTCGGCGATGAAGCGGTCCGCTTCGGCGGCCAGGTCCTGCGAGTCTTTCTTGGCGAGTTGGGCGACCAGTGCCAGCCCCCCGACCAAGACGATCACGACGGCACTGACGATGAAGACAAACTTGGTATTAACGCGACCTGCCATGACTCATTACTCTCCGGCGCCGGAGTTTGCGGGCGCCTCTTCTACGGGCCAACGGCCCTCGGTGACATCCACCCAGTCGGGCAGACATGACATGACTTCCGGCATCACTTCGGACAGGAGCGAAGAAATCTGCTCCATCGCTTCGTCCTTGTCCTCAACCTGGACGGTGACCTGGATCTTGCAGTAGTAGCTGTACTTGTCTCGGAGGTCGAAGCCGTGCAACCGGACTTCGTTGGGGCCCGGCATGAACTTGCCGTTGGCGACAAAGAAGTACGCAACGTTGACCAGGCGGTTATTGCGTTTGGGGTCAGCGAAGGTGAAGAAGGTTGCCTTGACGTCGAGTTCGGGGATGCGGACCTGCTCGCCGAAGCCGTGGTCTTTGACGGGGTGCAGGAAGCTACCGGGATCGTTGGGATTTTCCCGGTAGCCGTCGCCGGTGAGATTCAGCGTGGTGGCACCGCCTGTGACCTGGACGAGGCCGCTGGCTTTGAAGCATTGCTGCGGGACGTGCGGGACGGTATCAACGGTCCCGGTGTAGTAGGCGATGTGCAAGTCGGCGAAGCGTTCACGGCTGCTGCTGGGCAGGCGGGTATCTTCGTAGACGCGGTTAACGTAGAGCTTGGTGCCCAGTTCGTCTTCGATGTCTTTGTCCAGCGGCGGGTCCTGGTGCATGAAACGCCAGTGGCCGGTGGGGTGTTCGAGCTGGCCGAGGTCTTTTCGCAGCGGGACGTCTTTCTTGAACATAACGACGCCGTTGGCCTTTAGGATGCCTGCCTGGCCGAGCATCGCGGTGGCGAGGAATCCGCCGGCGACCGCCAGCGCCATTCCGCGTTTCGCTCCGGGGCTGATCCGGTCATCGATCGGGATGAGCCTTGGTCTGACCACCCGGAAGAGCATCCACATCAGCGCGAGTGAGACGGCCAGACCCGCACCGGCGATGATCCGGGCGGTGGATTCGCTCATCTGCACCACGTTCGCCAACGGCTCGGATGCCAGATCGGGTCTGACGGCGATCACGGTCAGGACGTAGAGCAGGCAAGCCAACAGAGTCATGCCCACGCCGAACGATACGCCCTTGATGATGGTAGCGCTGTCGGCTTCGGTCGGCTCGTAGGACACCGGGGCGATGGGCGCTTCGTCTAGTTGCCGACGCATCGGTTCGTCCTGAATGATCATTTTCTCCAGGCACCAGCCCAGCAGCAGGAACAAGCCTGCGGCGGGGATGAGCATAAGCATGCCGACGAAGATGTGGAAGTCGCCCTTGGCGTATTCGGGGGCGTAGACGTGCAGGAGGCCGAGGGTAGTGACACGGCCGACGTTGACGGCGACGGCGATGGGCAGGGTCATGATGACCATGATCGCGCGTTGCCACCAGGTGCGCGGCATAAGGAACGCCATCGCCACGCCCAGTGCCAAAAACGCCATCAGCATCCGCAGGCCCGAGCAGGCCTCGGCTACGTTCATCGCCGTCTGGAGCTTGGCGCCCTGATGGTACAGGTCGATCGTGTTGCCCCGGACGGTGGCCTCAAGGTCGATCGCCAGACCGATGATGTTCAGTAGGAACGTCGAGCTGATCGAGGCGATGGTCTGTAGCTTCAGCGCGATCATTTCCCAGAGCTTCTGGGAGACCTTCACACCGAAGCCCAGGTAGACGATCGGGAACCAGGCGATGGTCATCATCCTAGGGCCGAGCAGGAACAGCGCCAGCCCGAATAGGGAGATGATCATGCTGTAGCCCTGGAACATGTCGTTGCGTCCGGGGTGGATCCAGAAGGCGTAGCTGATCATGCCGCAGAGCATGATGGGCAGGCCCCACCAGCTGATCTCGCTGCGCAGCTGCATGAGCCTGCCGCGGTGCTGGAAGAGGTAGTACAGGCCGATGACCGGGATCAGCAGGGCGTGGGACCAGTCCGGGTCGTCCAAAGAGATCAGCAGGGCGCGATAGAGGAAGTTGCGGTGCAGGAGGACGAAGAGGACGGTGAGCACGGCGATCCATACCCAGCCGCGCTGGGTGATGAGCGGCCGCGCCTCGCCGGCATTGGTTAGGTTCGTCGCGGCGGTACTCATACCGTAAACACAAGCCTCAAATCGACTAAAGACCCTCTCCCATCATTCGCCCCCTGGCCGCCAGAACAGGCGGCCCGATGATGGTTCTACGTCCGCCACTACGGGGCGGTTCATCTCAATCCCGGCTCCATTTGGGGACGGTAGATGCCCTACCTTGGCTCGGACACCGCACCCGGTTAAACCGGGTGTGGGCCAGCTCGGCCTCTCGGCCGTCACATCCATGTGATTGATTCGCCCGGCTTTACATCCCGCCGCCCATGATAGGCCGCGGTCCCTGATCGTCCCACCGATCTGCCGGGATCAGGTTGTTAGGCCGGTTCATGCCGGCCCAGGATATTACTAGTTATTACCAAACACGTCGGTGTTGAAGTTCCGGTCGAGGACGAAGCCGAAGCCGTAGGTCATACGCAGACCGTTACGGAAGATCGCCAGGGGCGTCGCGGCGGCGTTCGTCCCGATGTTGATCACGTCGTTGGCCTTGAGGAACAGGTCCGGCTCGGTGCCGTCGAAGATAGCCCTCAGGTTGATGCGGATGGTGGCTTCCTGGTCGGTGCCGATACGGCGGACCAGGTCCACACGTTCGGGCACGCCGATGGCGGACAGGCCGCCGCCGGAGACGATCAGCTGCTTGAGCGTCAGGTCCTTTTCGCCGGGGATGTTATAGGCGCCGGGACGGTTGATGGCCCCGCCGAGGTAAACAAAACCACCCTGCTGGCCGGGGACCTTGATGGTGTCGCCGGGGCGGATGATGATGTTGTATCGCATGTCGCCGGCGTTGAGCCGGTCGTAAGGCACTTCGATCACGCGCTGGGTGATGACGGCGGAGAGCTCGGCGGCGTTAGCCAGTGCCTGATCGCCGGCGGTGGGCGGACCGCCCTCTTCACCGACGCGGACCCATTCGCCGCCGACGTTGATCCATTGGGTCTGCCGGCCGGTCTGGTCCAGGCTGGACTCGAGGCCTGCCGGGGCGGCTTGCGGCTGCTTGGCACCGGGCGGGGTAACCGGGGCGGGTCGGCCCGTGCCGCTGTCCACACCCTCGAGCAGTTCGTCGATCAGGTCTGCCGCATCTTCCGGAGCCGGCGGCGCGGCTTCGATCGGTTCGTCACCTTCATCGCCCACGCCTTCGGGAACCACGCCCGCGACGTCGGAGGTCAGCGGGGTCTGACGGATGACCATCAGACGCTGAGTACGGTCGGGGACACCGTTGGCCATCGCGATCGCGTCCATGAGCCTGAAGTCAGGCCGGGGGATCGTGTACAGGCCGGAGCGTGTCCCACCGGTGAGCGGCGAGGCGGAGACGGTGAAGGTATTGAGTGTCGAGCCCTGCAGGATCACGCTGACGGTGGCGTCACGGATGATATCGCGGCGCTCGAGCAGCTCGGCGATGTGCGCTTCGAGTTTCGAAGCGCTCTTGCCGGCGGCCTTGACCGGGCCGACGAAAGGCAGCCGCACCATGCCGGTCGCATCGACCTGCCGCTGGTAGGCGGCTTCCTGACCGGGATCGATCAGCTCGAAGATGACGACCGCGATCGTGTCGTTGGGGGCGATGGTGTATTCGTTGAAGTCGGGCCGGAGGTCGTCGGGTGTCACTTCGCTCATGGACACTTCCAGGGCGTCCTGACTCTCGATGACGTCGATGCGATCCAAGATGGGCATGGTGATCGGGGTGTGTTCCCACCGGCCGACGACCGAGGGGTCCATCCACGAGTCGGTCTCGCAGCCGCTAAGGCCGGTCGCCAACACCGCGGCCAACAGCCCCGTCAAGCCGATCCGACTCTGCCAGTTCCGGTTTCTGTTCTGCGTCACCGCTCGCTCCTGCCTCTATAAGGTCTTTCACATCATCGTCGGGTTGGTTCATCTCGGCCCACAGCCAAGGTTTACAGGGCCTGCCCGTGGGACGCCCACAAGCTGCCTATCTTAATTTAAATCACGGGCAAACGCATCTGCCCACTCCCCGCAGGGGTTCGACCCCTGATGGGGCAATCAGGCCGGGCCATAGCCCGCTGTCTGGGGGTATCTTCCCCAGAGACCTGCCGGGTAAAATCCGGGGGCACCGATCCGTGGCAAGTCTTCACCCTGCATCGGCCTATCGCAAGTCGAACCTGATGTGACAGCTGCCTGAAAGCGTAATTCGGCCCCTATAACCCGACCCGATCTGCCTGCTTGCCTCCGCCGAGCCCTTGACTGACAATGATACCGTCCGGTAACCGAATCCTAAATAGTCTAGACGACATCTATTATGACAAATCCATCGAAAATCAGCATCATCGGCGACGGGGCCATGGCCACGGTCCTCGCCCTGCTCCTGGAAAGCAAGGGCATGAACGTGGCGATCTGGGGGGTTTTCCCCGAGCACCTCGCCGAGCTCATCCAGACCCGTGAGAACCGCCGGTACCTCCCGGGCTACCGCCTGCCGGACCGGATCCAGGTCACCCCCAACGACAGCAAGGCCCTGACGGGCTCGGACCTGATCGTCAATGCCGTGCCGACTCAGTACATCCGAAGCGTCTGGGAGCGGCTAAGCCCGAACGTGCCGGTGGGGGTGCCGGTCGTGAGTATCGCCAAGGGCGTCGAGAACGAAACCTCGCTCCGCCCTACGCAGATCATCGCCGAGGTGCTCCAGTCCACCGGAGCCGACGACCCGGACAAGCCGCCGCGTCCGCTGGCCGCGATCTCCGGGCCCAGCGTCGCCGACGAACTGGCGCGCTGCCTGCCGGCGACGGTCTGCGCCGCCAGTGACGACGAGCGGTTCGCCGAAGCCTTGCAGCAGACCTTCACCACTCACTGGTTCCGGGTGTATACCAATAAAGACCTGTTGGGCACCGAGCTGGCCGGCGCAACCAAGAACGTGATCGCGCTGGCGGCCGGTATCCTCGACGGCTTGCAAGCCGGGAACAACGCCAAGAGCGCGCTGCTGTCGCGCGGGCTGGCGGAGATCACCCGGCTGGGGACCGCGATGGGCGCAAGCGCCGAGACCTTCTTCGGCGTCGCGGGCGTCGGGGACCTGGCGACCACCTGCTTCAGCCCCACCGGCCGGAACCGTACCTGCGGCGAACAGCTCGGCCGGGGACGAAAGCTCGAAGACGTGCTCGAAGAGATGCCCGGCGTCGTCGAAGGCGTGCCGACCACCAAGTCGGTCGTGGCGCTTGCTGAGAAGTTCCGCGTCGAAATGCCGATCACCCAGACCGTGCAGAAAGTCCTCTTCGAAGGCCTGGACCCACTGGAAGGCATCAGCCAACTGATGAACCGACAACTCAAGCCCGAATCGATCGGGTAAGACCTTACCCGTGAATCAGCGCTCTGATACCTTCCGAGCTTCAGTCAAACACCCCGACCATGCATGGCTTTCACCGGTAGCGGGGTTGATCGTAAATACCTTGTCTGTCCTCTTCCTGGCCTTGCTGAATATCATTCTATCGCGGCACATGTGGTCCTAAGACGGGCTGCGGTGTAGGCAGAGATACGAGGAACCGTATTCTGCCATATGCTTACGCCATGAAGCTATTCTTTCTGCTCCTTCCTGCTCTTGTTATGGCCGGGTGCGCTTCTCTGCCCGAACCCGATCTAGCGCCTCCGGCCCCCGCCTTTAAGATTGTCACCTACAACGTGAACTGGGGCTGCCCATATCCCGGGCGGGTCATGCGGTTCTTATCGCAGACTGATGCGGACTTGATCTGCTTACAAGAAACTCACAGGCAGTGGGAAAGGGACCTTAAGAAAGAGCTCCAGGCGCTGTACCCCTACAGCACCTTTCATGATTCGTATGGCGCCGGTGGGATCGCGTTCATGTCGAAACACCCTTTAAAGGACGTGCGTGTGTTGCCGCCCGAAGCCGGGTGGTTCCCGGCCCTGCTCGTAACCGTTGAGACCGATTTGGGTTCGTTGCAGGTTCTGAACGTTCATCTGAAACCGCCGCTTAACGAGAACGGCAAGGTATCGGTTTCGGCACTCTACACCAGCTCGGACATCCACCATCAAGAGCTCTCCCGCTTCCATGAAGAGACGGACCCGGACCTGCCCCTCATCATCGCTGGTGACTTCAATGAAAACGAGGATAGCGCCGCGATACAAAAACTGCTGGGCGAGGGCTACGCAGATGCCCTTTCCATGTATGACAAAAAGTCCCATACGTGGAAGTGGCAACAACCCTCAGGCTTCACCCTGAAGAACCGATACGACCACATCCTCTTCAACGATTACTTTCACTGCACGGGCGCAAAGGTGGTCGAAGTCGATGCAAGCGACCACTTGCCCGTCGTGGCGACCTTAGTAAAGAAGATCAGATAAAATACTCACCATGAAGATTACGCATGTCGAAACGTTCATCTGCGGGAACCCGTGGAAGAACTGGCTGTTTACCCGCGTCCATACGGATGAGGGGATCTACGGCACGGGCGAGGGGACGGTCAACGGATTTGCCAAGACAGTCGAGGCGGCGATCCGGGAGTTGGAGCCTTACTTCATCGGGCTCGATCCGTTTCAGATCGACCTGATCCATCAGCGGATGTGGCGCGACGTGTACACCGACGGCGGGCAGGTCCATGGCTGCGCGGTGTCGGCGATCGAGCTGGCGTGCTGGGACATCATGGGCAAGGCGCTGGGCAAGCCGGTGTGCGACCTGCTGGGCGGGCGTTGCCACGAGAAGCTGCGGGTGTACGCCAACGGCTGGTACCAGGGTGAGCGCACCCCCGAGGCGTTTGCCGAAGCAGCGAAGCGCGTGGTTGAACGTGGGTATACCGCGCTGAAGTTCGACCCCTTCGGCGCGGCGTGGCGGCACATGAGCCCGTACGAGGAAGACCTGTCGATCGACATTGTGCGCGCGGTGCGCGACGCGGTCGGGCCGAGGGTGGACATTTTGATCGAGGCGCACAACCGTTTCACGGTCGAGCAGGCGGTGACGATCGCGCGGCGGGTCGAGGCGTTCAGGCCGACGTGGCTGGAGGCGCCGGTGCCGCCGCAGAATATCGCGATGATGGTTGAGGTGGCGCGTCGTTCGCCGGTGCCGATCGCTTGCGGCGAGGATTACCATCGGCCGGAGCAGTTTGCTGAGCTACTTAAACATGACGCGGTACAGTTCCTGCAGCCCGAGCCGTTGTACCTGGGGGGTTTGAGCGTAACCAAGAAGATCGCCGGCATGGTCGACGCGCACGGCGGGCTTATCTGCCCGCACAGCGCCCAGGGCCCGGTCGGTTCGGTCGCCTGTGCTCACCTGAACACCGCCACGCCGAACTTCTATGTGCACGAGCTGTTCGACGAGTTTAATGCCGAGCAATCCCCGTGGATCGGCGACGTGCTGCACAACGCGCTGACGGTGAAGGACGGGCACATCGAAGTGTCGGATAAGCCCGGTTTGGGCATCGACCTGAACCTCGACGTGATCGCCGAGCACCCCTACCAGCGCGGCAACGTGCTGCGCCTGTTCCAGTCCGGCTGGGAGAAGCGTGAGCGGCATGAGGACTGATGCGTCCAGCGTGGCGGATTCACCATGCCTTAATCAGGCCCAAACTGTTCCGGCAGCACCTGCCCTGTGCGTGCCTGTTCCAAGCGTAGCCAGGCGATATCGACGGGCTTCCAGGTGCGCCAGACCTTATGCGACGGTGTGAAGCCGTACACACCCCCATCAACCTTCACGGCGACACGCTCATCGAGGTACATCCGCCAGTCGGGGCGTTGTGATTCGAGTTGCTCCAGCAGTGCTTGGGCGCGGTCGTATTGCTCATGCTCGATCAGGTCCTGAACCACATGCGTGTATGTTTCCAGCAGGAAGCGCCAGCGTCCGTCGTGTGGGGACCCGGCATAGTCGGGTTGCTTGGTGTTGGCGGCGATGCGGTCGATCGAATTCAGCGCTTCATCGAACTGCCCGAGTTTAGCCTGGTACTTGGCAATATTCAGTTCGAGGTTCTCACGGCCATTCCTGTAGGCCTCGTCATCTTTACGGTAGTACTCGTGCCAGTCTTCCTGCGGCAGGGCCAATTGCTGCCGGGTCGCTTCGATCGCCTCGTCGTATCGGCCGGCGGCCTCGTGTTGCCCGATGATCTTTCGGAGCTTTTCGAAGGGCGTATCGACGTTCTCCAGAGACTTGGCCAGGCCCGGGTATCGCTCGATCAGTTCGGCGCGTGTGGCGAACCCCGGTTCGGGCAGGTCGATATCGAGTTGCCAATCGAACCGGTCCGTGTTGTGTGATTGGTGTTCCTTGAGATCGTCCAGCACATCGACGATCACGACGCTGTAGTCGAACTGCAGCTGATCGGCATCACCCTGAAGCAAGAAGGTGCGCACGGTGGGTTTCTGCCGGCCGCCTTCCTCATGGGCGATGGCGACCCGGTTCCACGCCCGCATGTCAACCGGTGTCCCCCACCTCCAGTTACGGGAGACATCGTAACTGCGGTTGGGCGGTGTCTGGATGACGACGACGGTGTGGCCGTCGTTGCTGCGCGAGACGTCCAGGACCTTCGGACCGTGGCCTTCGTCGAGCGCCTGAATCGCACGCGGCAGGGCCATCGCGACCGCGAGCTTGATGTGGTACTTCTTGTAACTACTGACTAAGGAATTCTTCTGCTCGTCTTCGGCAAGGAACTTATCTTCACGAGGCTTGAGCTGTTGATAGAGTGAGTCGAACTCACCCGTCCGGCCGCTGCGGCACAGGTGCAGCAGGTAATAGCCGAGTTGGTCCATCTTGCTCCAGTCACTGAAAGGATCAGCCAGTACGGCGTCGAGGCTGTCGCGTTCAAAGACCGCGGCGTATTCGTCCCACAAACGGAAGTGGCGCAGGACCTGGTAGCCGTCGGTAGGTAGCGGTTCGAAGCTGCCCACCGATTCGAGCTGCACCCACAGTGGGCTGCGTAGCGTGTGGTAAGGATAGAGCGCTTGTCGCCGCTTAACCGGATCCTTCAACAGCTGCCGCCCGGGCCAGTTGCCGGGGATGCCGGCACCCGCCGGTTCGGGCACAGCGACTTCCTGCTCGCCGATCAGGACATCGGTCATCATGCCGGAGTCGGCGGCGCGTTCGTATACGGAGTAGCGCAGTTTGATCACGCGTTCACCATCCCCGCGGACGAAGGGCGGGACGGCCATGTATGTCATGCGGATGGGCTTATCCGTGAATTCGTCCGGGTCGTCGTAGCGGTACATCCGTGGAGCGATGCGGAAGTAGGTGTTGCCCCAGTTGTCGAAGAGCTGCTCGGTGTAGCTCGGGGCGTAGGCGCGCCCGTCGGGCTTGAGGTTGCGTGCGTGCATGGCGGCGATGAGCAGGTCGCCGGTGTCGGCGGACTCGATCGAGACAAGCTCCGGCATCTGGATGCCTAACTCCGGGTCGTAGAGCTGTTCGAGGCCGACGGGCTTGCCCTCCAGCTTCTCGGCGCCGGCACGCATGATCTGCCGGACCTGCCGCAGGTTGCGTTCCTTGACTACCTTCTCGAAGTGGTCGGGGTCGAAGAACGACTCGGGCTGCGGGTCGGTGTAGTCGAACGTGACCATCATGAAGTCCTCGTAATGCGGCTGGTAGAGCTTCATACGGATGGGCAGTTGCGACTCCTTGAGCACCCAGATGCGGGCCCACTGCGTGGTGGCGTCGTGGGCGAAGTCGAAGACCTCGATCCCGGCGCTGGCGGCGACGGTCGCGCTCTTGACCGGCAAACCTTCCGGCGGGTTGCCCTGGAACATCATGTGCAGAAGCGCATCGAGCATACCCTTCTGCTGGAAGGTCTTGATGTACTCGTCCGGGATCAGGCGGTAACGCGCTTGTTCTGTTTCGAGCCACTTACGCTCGGCGGCGCTGTAGATGCGAGAATCCTTGCCGTCGTGGAACTGAACGTGCTCGAACCCGTGTGCGCGGTACTTGCCGGGCGACCGGTAGTACATCTCGACCTTGTACATCTTGGGCATGCTGGCGTTGCGCGGCTCGTCGGCCCAGGCGACGGCGTGGAAGTGATCGACCCGGTTCATCGCGTTGACCACGTCGGCCCACACGACCGAGCCCCCACCACCGCCGTTCGGGCCACCCGTGTCGGCGATCATCAGCACAAGCATGACCACGGCCGCGGCCACCGCGATCGGGCCCCACACACGCCACCGCTGCGGCGCGTGACGCACCGGCTGCCCGGCCTGCGTCACTTCCTTACGCACAGCGCGCATGACCTCGGCTTCCAAACTCGCGGTGGGGTCGTTGTCGCTGGCGTCTTCTAATGCGTGTACGGCCCGTGTCATGGCTTCGAGCTGCCGTTGCGATTCGATGTCGCCGTTGAGCGTGGCACGGAACTCGGCCTGCTCTTCGGCGGACATTTCACCGCTGACGTAATCGATCATCTGCTGCTGGCGATCGGGTGTATTCATGACATCACCTCCGGCTTGGATTCTGCCGCGAGTGCTTCGTGGACCTTCATCAGGCCGTAGCGCATACGTGACCGTGCGGTAGCGATCGGGCAGCCGAGGACCTCGGCGATCTCCGCGAAGCTGAGCTGGCCAAACAACTTCATGCTGATGACCTGTTGTTGTGGTTCGGGTAACCGGGCGACAAGGCGGCGGGCTAGGTCGGCCTGCTCCGCCCGTTCGGCGAGCCGGGCCGGGTCTGTCGAGGTGTCCGCGGTGTCGTGGCGTTGCGCGTGGTCTGAGCTGTGGGGCCGACGTGCGTGGTAGCGGAAGTGATCTACCATGGCGTTGTTGGCGATGGTGAACAGCCACGTCTTTAAAGAAGACGCACCGGCGAAGTTGCCGGCGCTGATGGCGCGGAAGGCTCGGAGGAACACTTCCTGAGAGATATCGTCGGCGGCGTGCCGGTCGCCGACGCGATGAGTCAGGTAGGACGAAATCGGCCTGGCGTAGCGCCTGACCAGTATCGCGAACGCTTCAACGTCCCCCCCCGCCAAGCGTTCGACGATGGCCGGGTCCTCCTCGGAATCTTGGATCTGCATGGGCATGTCTAAGTCCGTCAGGCTGTGACTGTGTAACTACACGATTAGACGGCGGACCGGCGGATCGTGATCTAAGCCATGCAGAGATCACGTGCCGTGTCTGCCCGCCGCACCAGACAAAGAATCATCTAAGTGTCTTTCCAAAACAATCTTACAGATTGGTAAAGACTTCAATACGGCCGCAGGTACTTACTTTCGGATTCAGATCGTATCCCAATCGAATCACCTGACTTCCGCCGGACATGCAACTACAGAATGAGTACCCACTCCAATAAATCGTATTTATACTAAATATTATATCATATTAAGCGAAGACCCTCCCCCCGCATAAGCGGCCTTGCCCTTATAGACGGCACCCATCTGGCATGATCGGGGCCGGGTACTGGTTAAGCGCGGGCAGGCATGCGTCGATGCGGGGGCAGGTGTTGTGTCTATAGAGTTTGTGGCGGCCCGTCGTGACGGGCGCGGGAGGTGATCCATGTCATATCCAGCAATGAGGCCTGATGCCGACGGAGACCGGGAAGACGGAGCGGTCCGGCTGTGGATCAGTGAGCGGCAGTGGATGGCGATCCTTCAGGACACCGAGCGCCAGGGGCCGAGTACGCCCGACGCTGCGGATGGGCCGGTCGAGAACCAGCGTCAAAGCCCGCGGCTGCCTGCCCCGGAAGATGCCCGGTGCATGATCAAGCTCGGTGATCGCACGCAGGACCACGGCACGTACCTGGTCCGGCTACGAGACATCTCGCGGAGCGGGTTAGGCTTCTTCAGTGCGCATGCGTTTGCCTCGAAGACGCCCTGCACGGTTGCGCTACAGGACGGCGAGGGCCATGGGATGGTGAGTTCGGCGCGGGTCGTGTGGTGCCGGCCGATTGACGGGGGCTTGCATGATGTAGGCATCCGGTTCGATCAGCCGATCGATCCCTCGCGGTTTATCGACGACACGCCTGAGCTGCCGGATGTGCCTTGCTGAGGTCCGCTGCGGGGTTGGGGCCGGAAGTGTTATATACATGAACCTCGGTTGGGGCCGTTGGGCCTTAGGGGACCGGGGCGATGTGTCCGTTTAATACTCGAACGAAAACGCGCCGGACGCGACGTTTGTATCGCGCCGGGCGTGTCTCATACTGGCTAAGGTAGCTGCCTTATGTTGTGGGCGATCGGTTCAGCGTCTGCGGGATAATAGCGCCAAGCCGCCCAGGCCCAGCAGTGCCAGTGTCATCGGTTCCGGGACCATGGTCAGTTCTTGTGAGATGCCGTAGTAGGGCAAGGCGACACCGGTGCCCAGCCAGTCGATATTGGTCCACCCGCCGGTTGAGAGGTGGGCTCGGCCGTAGCGTACACGGAAGCCGTTTGCGCCCAGTTCATGGCCGGTGGCTGGCGTGCCATCGGAGGCGGTGCCCGTAAAGACTCTATTGGTAGTGCTCTGGCCGTACTGGTCGATGTTAATCGGTGCCCCTAGCGTGCCGTCCCAGAGGTCGATGTAATCGTCGGCGACGCGCTGGCCGGCGAGGTTGTAGACCGGGACGCCTGTCGCGAGAGACGGATCGGTCGCGGTGTGTGCCTTAGCGTTGATGGTCGGCGTGCTACCGATCACCTGCCAGGTCGCGCCCAACGCCGTGAGCTCCGCCGACAGCGCCGCCTGGGTCGGAACGAACTGGTCGTAATCCGCGATCAAATCCGACGTCGGGTTCATCATCCCGCCGGTCACAAATACCAATCGGTACGATTGCCCCACCGTCAAATCGCTCGGCTCAACTACCAACGCAGACCAAGCGGTAGTGCCAACCAGAGATACGCTCAACCCCAACAGCCAACCCATCACATGATTCCGTCTCATGCCCCACTCCCATCGATTTAAGATAGACACCCGGATACAGCCCCGGGTATTGCCATAGTGTATCGGATACATAAGACCTTTCAATCAATTTATAAGAATTCTCCCACCCGCACGAAGAAGTGTGAATCTGGATAATCCGGCAACGCTTAGCCACACAAAGAAAAGGCCGCCGCCGCCCCCCTACCCATCAAGCCGGGCATAATCATCGCCTCCCTCACATCGATACATCGACCCCGCGAGGCCGTCTTGGGGCCCTGGAAGGGATTATGACGGTGAACGGGGCCCGCCGGTTATGTCAGCTGAGGCGGTCCGCAAACGCCCGTACGCTCACACGGCAAGCGCCCTCTTATGTGTAGCCCCCCTCCCGACGATAAAGAAGTCCATGCCCGGGGTCCGCACACTCGGCGTGCTATGCGAAAGGAAGCATCGGGATGAAGTCACCGAAACCGAACTCGGCTCGTGGTGCGCTCAATACGCTGATTCATTCGCTGACGGCTGGCGAATGGACACAGGCGCTGGAAGCCGCGAAGAAGCAGTCGGCCGGCGCTTGTGATGGGGAGAACCGTCGCGATTCGGCACACCCGAGACATCAGGCGGTCTGCCGGTGTCTGCTGCGTGTGGATCGTGGCGAGGCGGCGCCGGGTCTGTATGTGGTGCGTAGCCGGGACATCTCGGATGTGGGCATGCGCTTGATCCATGGCGGGCCGATCGAGCCGGAGACGGTTTGCTGCGTGATTATTCAGACGGAGGGCGGGCAGAGCCTGGCCGCGGGGGGCGTGGTGGCGTGGTGCCAGCCGATCGCGAGCACGGAGCCGGGGGCGTATGAGCTTGGGGTCCGCTTCTATCAGCCGATCGACGCGGGCCGGTTCGCCCAGATGCCATTGCCGGACGAAGACGCGGCGTAACACCGATCCCGCAACACCGGATTCCCGTATAACTCATGTCAGCCCCGCCCGTATTCGGGTTGGGGTATCGTTGTGTATGTGATTCGTGATGCCGGAGGCACGACATGAAGAAACTGCGCGTGTGGATGAAACGTGTTGTCGTGATATGTGTCGCGCTTGCTGTGCTGCTGGTGACGGCCTTACTGATCTACTTCCCGGGGCGCCAATTCATCATCGCGTTCACGCTCGGCACCGGGCTGGGGGTCAACGGCCTGCAGCAGCGTGTTGACGTATTGGAAGAGAAAGCGATCCATGATGAAGCTTTCACGGATGATGAGAAAGCCTTTCTCAAGGATCTATACACGTGTCTGGCGAAAGGTGGCCGGCTGGTCGTGGTGTACCGCCAGACAGGCGGGATGATGGAGCGGTACCTGTCGATGTCGGGCGAGGACCTGTACACGGACCCGAGGGTCTTCAAGGGCAGCCGGCCCGCGCAAGACGAGGTCGAACGATTGACCGAGGTCTTGATGGCCGACCATCGGGGCGATGGGATGAAGCCGTCGTATACGTCGCCCCGGTTCGACATGGGGGACCCGACCTTCCCGGACGCGGTTGCCGGGTTGTACTACGGCACGCTGACGGTCCGGCCGGAGCGGACGGCTGAAGGCAACATCACACTGCATTGGCTGGCCGAAGTGCCGTGGGTCTGGCCCGATTACGAATCGATCTATGCTGAGTACGGCCGGTACCACGCGAGGAGCTTCCCGCTGCCCAACGCCCGAAGCCTGTTGCAAGGCCCCCGCTACTGCCTGTATCTCGACGACGGGCTGGGGGCGCACCTGGAAAACCTGGGGCTCGCCAAGTCTTTCCTTGTGTATTCCCAGTGGGATGAAGTGATCGAGGTCCCGGAGCCGTCATCTGACTAAGTCATCGCGGGTTGGATCGTTACGCCGGATGTCAGGCCCGGGTGAACCCGTCGACGGATGCCGCGTCGATCCCGCGTATCAGATTACCTGGAGCAATCTCAATCCAACTGTAGCGGGTGCCACGTTTTTTGTCCGCGAAGCGGCAAAGCGTGTGTTGCACTCACATTTTGCCCTTCGGGTCAAAATGTGCCACCCACAGGCGATACGTTTGGATTGAGTACGCTCTAGTTCACAACGACCACCCGTCAGTTGCCGGAAAACGTCCGGCCGCAGGGAGCAAGCAGACCCCCGAGCCCGCCAGCGGTTTGGCGTGGCTGGCTCTGTGGGCATATGTCATCGGAATGGGTCGGCGGAAAACGCCCGGCCGATAACACACCGCCTCACTGGACAACGTGTTTGATCCGCCGGCTGTGAATCACGGCCGTGCTGTGTGGTGTGTGACGGTTATCCTGTCTGGGATTGCTGGGAAGTACGGCGCGTTGACACTGAATCTATGGGGCCTTATCCGGGGGCTACTTACCGACGATAGATAACTCGTAAACCCATGGTCCGCCCGGACGGCATGGCAGGGTCGGTGACGGCCCGCCGGTATGGCGCGGTAGAGAACCAGGAGTGCGAGGACCCGATGGAACTGGACACAATCTTAAAAACCGCGCTGGACATGGACTGCTCCGACATCCACCTGATTGCCGGCCATCCCCCGATGGTCCGTCAGCACACGGTGATGACCCCGCTGGACTGCCCGGTCCTGACCGCCGAGGGGGCGCTGCGGATGCTCAAGCAGATGGCGGGCGACGAGCAGATGAAGGTATTTGAAAAGATCAAGGACGCCGACTTCTCGTACGAGGTGCCGGGCGTCGGCCGATTCCGTGTCAACGCGCACCTCCAACGCGGGATGGTGGGTATCGCGCTTCGTGCGATCAAGACCGACATCCCGCTGCTGAAGGACCTGACGCTGCCGGAGGTGATCAGCCGGCTGACGTATCTGCCGCGCGGCCTGGTGCTGGTGACCGGCGACACGGGCTCGGGTAAATCGACCACGCTGGCGGCGATGATCGACGCGATGAACAAACGTTATCACAAGCACATCATCACGCTGGAAGACCCGGTGGAATACGCGCTACACAGCGACAAGTGCGTGATCGAGCAGCGTGAACTTGGCGCGGACACACCGAGTTTTGCGTCTGGCCTGCGTCACGTCCTGCGTCAGGACCCGGACATCATCCTGGTCGGTGAGATGCGTGACCTTGAGACGACGGCGGCGGCGATCACGGCGGCGGAGACAGGCCACCTGGTCCTGAGCACGCTGCACACGGTCAACGCTTCGCAGACGATCGAGCGTATCATCGACATGTACCCCGCCGATCAGCAGAACCAGATCCGGTCGATGCTGGCCAACACGCTGCAGGCGGTGATCTCACAGACCCTGTTCAAGCGGATCGACAAGAAGGGCATGGTGCCCGGCGTCGAGATCATGCTGTGTACCCCGGCGGTGCGCAACCTGATCCGTGAGAACCGCGCGTTCGAGATCCCCAACGTCATCGAGACGAACCGGGCGCTGGGCATGAACAGCCTGGACAACTCGATCGCCGAGCTGTTCTTCAACGGCATGATCAGCCGAGAGGACGCGATCGCCCAGGCGGCGTACCCCGAGAAGCTGGAGCGGGCGCTGGTCGCCTGACGTGAGCAAGCCATTAGCCTTTAGCCATCAGCCATTAGCTAGAGGCGGATGAGGATAGAAAAGGGAACGATCAGTAACCAGGAGAGGCCGATAGCAGATAGCTGATTGCTAACGGCCAACGGCTAAGGGCTTAAAGACATGCCGACTTACCGCTACCAGATGAAAACCAGTGGGGGACAGACCTCTGTCGGGATCCTCAGCGCCGACAGTGCGCTGGCGGCCGCACAGCAGCTGCGCAGTCAGGGCAACACGGTCCTGCAGCTCACACCGATCAGCAAGCGTTCGAGCAAGAACTTCAGCGAGCAGCTCAAAGCCCTGAACTACAGCTCCGGGCCCAGTGCCCGGGACGTGCTGAACTTCACGACCCAGCTGGCGGTGATGATCCGCGCGGGGATCAGCCTCCGTGCCGCGATCGAGGGGATCGCGGACCAGACGGAGAACCAGAAGTTCCAGCAGATCCTGATGGAGATCAAGCAGGACGTCGAGTCGGGCAAGCAGTTTTCTGAAGCCCTGCAGAAGCACCCGAAGCTGTTCGGGCCCTTGTATGTGAACATGGTGCGTGCGTCGGAAATGTCCGGCAGCTTCAGCCAGATGCTCGAGCGCATCGCGGCGTATCTCGCTCAGCAGATCGAGACGCGTGCGATGGTGATCGGGGCGATGATCTACCCGGCGGTGATCGGTACGTTAGCGGTGGCGGTGACGATCTTCCTGCTCACGTTCGTGCTGCCGCGTTTCGCGGCGGTGTTCGAGGGCAAGGAGGCGGCGATGCCTTGGCCGACCGTGTTCCTGATGAACCTCTCGGCGTTCATGGTGAACTGGTGGTGGGCGGTGGTGCTGGCGCTGCTGGGGGCGGTGGTGGCACTGTTCTTCTTCATCAAGACCGAGGTCGGTGGCTGGTGGTTCGACGCGACGAAGCTGCGTTTCCCGATCTTTAAGAAGATGTTCCGGGCGCTGTACATCAGCCGCAGTTTGCACACGATGGGCGAGCTGGTCAACGCCGGCGTGCCGATGCTCGATACACTCGCGATCACCGGGGACATCAGCGGCAACCGGCTGTTCCGCCGTCTGTGGCGGAACGTCTATACGTCGGTGAAGCAGGGTAAGAAAATCGCGATGCCGATGAGCAAGAGCCACCTGCTGCCCAAGGCGGTGGTGCAGATGATCGCAGCGGGTGAAGAGTCGGGCAAACTCGGCGAGGTGCTGGATGAGATTTCCGGCTTCTACTCCAAGCAGCTGCGCGAAGTGATTAAGACCGTGACCAGCATGATCGAACCGATCATGATCATCCTGATGGGTTCGGTGGTCGGTTTCATCGCGATGGCGATCATCCTCCCGATCTTCAAGCTGTCCACGCTGGTGAAGTGACGCGAATCGGGTTTCGGAAGAGGGTTTGTAGCGGTCGTAGGGATTGAGAAAAGATGAAGCGACCCGCGGATGCGTGATCGTATTTTTATGTGGGCTTATCGGATCGTAGGTTTGCTGTTGGTAGTTCTCACAAGGTATGTGATATGAGACGAAACCCGATACCCGATACCCGATACCCGGTACGGCGAAGCCGTGCTTCGGGCTTTACGCTGATCGAAGCGGCGCTGACGACGGTGATCGTCGGGACCGGCGTGCTGGCTATCGTTGCGGCACAACAAGCGTACCATCAGAAAAACGACTGGGCACAGCGCACGGGCACGGCGATGCTGCTGGCGAACGAGTTGCGTGAGATGACCATGCCCTTGCCGGTGGCGGACCCGATCACCGGCACGAGCAACATCGGACCCGAGGTCGGCGAGACCACGGTCGATGATTACGACGACCTGGACGACTTTGCCGGCATCCCGACCGGTGGGGTGTTCCCCGGCACGACGTTCGATCCGCCGATCGACGCGATGGGCCGGGACATCGCCGACCTGGACGGGTGGAGCCAGACGATCGAGGTCGAGGGTGTGTTTGAAGACAACATCGGGACGCAGATCACCGTCGCGCCGGGCGCGGCGGACATGCTGCGTATGACCGTGAACGTGCTGTATCAGGGGCCCAACGACGCGAACCCGAGCACGGTCACACAGCTGAGCTGGGTGATCGGCGAGTGATCAGGGTCCGGTTCCCGACTATGCACAGGCGTTGTATTGAAGACCGAACACCATGCACTGAATCGACGGCGAGGCGGCAGCGGAACGTAGCCATGAAGAACAACACAAGCCAAATGCGTGAACGCGGCGCCGCCGCCGTCCTGGCGATGATGTTCCTGGTGATCTTCTCCAGCCTCGCCGCGGCGATGGCGATCGTCTCACAGGGCAACCTGACCACGGCGGACAGCTCGCTGAAGATCAACCGGTCGCTCGCCGCCGCCGAGACGGGTATGCGGTTCATGATCTACCGGATGAACCAGGTTACCCAGGGCGATCCCGATGCGGCGATCACGCTCGATGGGGTGAAGACCCGTGACGGCGAGATCGACACCGCGGCCGCGGATACGTTGTGGGTCGAGACGCGCGACCTGCTGCGTGACCTGCTGTCCAGCGACTTCCAGTATCAGCAGGGCGACGCGCCTTATGTGGATGGGACGGCGTTGGTGGTGCCTGCGATCAGTGTCGGCCCGGGTCAGCCGACGTTCAGCGCGACGTTTACGCCGCACCCCCTGCCGGACGAGAACTACGACGACATGGTGTACGCTAGGCCGCCCTACAGCGACATGGACCCGCCGGTCAGCAACGCCGCCCCGCTGGATCAGCGCTGGGTCCGCGTGAAGGTGACTGCGGGGGACGGCCCGGCCGGGTCGCAGGTGTTCCGGTCGGTCACGCTCGACTTCCAGATCGAGAAGAAGCTGCGTTTTGCGCTGCTGAGTAAGAGCCGGATCATGATCGGGCGCAACGTCATGATCGAGGGGCCGATCGGTTCGAGCTTCACCGAGACGCACTTAGAGAACGGCCACCCCATCCAGATGGAGAGCGACTTTATCGGGCTGGATTCTGATCTGGATGACGACCTGACCCTGTTCCGCAACACGCTGATCAGTAACGACACCGACGGCGACAACCGTATCGCGGTCGCCAGCGCCACCGAGACTGACGGGATCACCGATCCGGCCGACTTTGACTACGACCAGGACGGGTATATCGACGACTACGACTTTTTCATGGCTCACTACGACGCGAATGCCGACCTGAAGGTCAGCCTGAGCGAGATCGATCCCGGCGGCACGCTGACAAACCACTCGCAGCTGATGACGCTGATCGATACGTTCGGTGATCCCGCCAGGCAGGGCTACAACGACGGGTTCATTGACGAGTACGACCGCTACGCCAAGATCCGTGGCGAAGTGTATATCAAGGCCGACAAGCAGGGCTGGGAGGACGGCGCTGCCGATCCGAACGGCGACGACAGCGGCGCGTATCAGGACTTCTTCCAGGGGCCGATCCACCCGGACTACGGCGAGGACCCGCTGACGTTCGAGTCCGACGCCGACACGGTGCACGAGTTCGAACCGACGGACTTCGACGTAGCTACGTTCAAGGCGATGGCGAGCAACGACTTCGCCTCCCAAGCCGGGGCCCCATCAAGCATGGTCACGGAAGAGGTCCCCTACGCTGCGGCGCACCCGTACGAGTATTATGATCGCCCGGTGTATGAGAACATCGACTTCGACAACGTGCTGATCCCCACCGGGACCAACGCGCTGTTCCGCAACTGCACGTTCACCGGCGTGACATTTATCGACACCGCGGTAGACAACGCCGACCCGGACTTCAACTATTCTGGCATGTCCGAGGCCGACGGAACACTCAAGCACCCCGACCGCACCGCGAACGTGAACGGGACGGATTACGGTGGGCCGAGCGATCCGCTGGGGACGAAGCAGGTCTCCAACAACATCCGGTTCGACGACTGTACGTTCAATGGCTCGATCGTGACCGAGAGCCCCAACGAGTTCACGCATGTGCGTAATAAGATCTCGTTCACGGGCACGACGCGCTTCAAGCTCGAGAGCCCGCTGACCGATGCCGAGATCTCCATGTTCCGAAAGAGCACGCTGATGGCACCGCACTTCTCGGTGGAGATGGGCACGTTCATCGCGCCCGACGACATCCAGGAGACGGTTGAGATGTCCGGCACGATCGTCACGGGTGTGCTGGATATGCGCGGCCAGGTCAAGATCATTGGCACGCTGCTGACCACCTTCGAGCCGGTCAGCAACACCGGGCCGGTGCTCGGGGATACCAGCCCGCAGTTCAACACGACACTTGGGTACTTCTCCAGCGCCAATGGCGACCTTGAAAGCGAGCTCCCCGCCAACGGTATCGGTGTGATCCAGGTCCGCTACGACCCGACCCTGCCGATGCCCGACGGCATCCTCGGGCACATCGACCTGACACCCAACCTGGGCACCTACCGAGAGGGTGGTCAGTAAGGATTTATGATTTGGGATTTATGATTGATGATGTTAAAAGCAAGGCAGAGGTTGCCTGGAGAACCGGAGCGCGACGTTGAGAATTAATCATAGATCAAAAATCAGAAGTCATAAATCCAGCGGTCTGTCGCTGGTAGAAATGCTGATCTCGCTGGCGATCACTGCGATGCTGCTGACCGCGACGATGGTCGCGATCGACGCCAGCTTCCAGGCCTACGCCGCGGCGGCCGAGACCGCCAGCACGCAGACCGCTACGCGGATGGTGATCAACCGCCTGCTCACGATGGTCCGCACGAGTACGGCCCACGGCCCGCTGCTGGACGACCCGACCGACACCCCCCCCGTCGTCCTGCTTGCCGACGGCGAAACCATCGAGAGCTACTACATCACGCTGCTCGACTCGAACGGCGACCTGATCCGCATCGAGTACCGGGACGCCAGTCACCCGGACACGCCGAACGAACTGTGGATGACCGTGGACCCGTTCGACGGCGGCACACAGATCGTCCAGCCGATCATGGGTGGTGTGACCGATGCGAAGTTCTATACGCACCGGCGGATCGACGACGACGGCGTGCTTGTGCTGGAGCGCGGCATGATCGACCTGACGGTCGAGGCCGATGACGACAACTCGCTCGCCATCGAGGGGGCGGAGCTGCCCCCGATCCGTGCGATCGCTTCGACGATGCCGCGTAAGCTCGACTAACGATTTGTATCTTGCATCACTTCTTGCCGGGTCTGCCGGATCGTCATGCACGGCGATCTGCGATCGCCCGCTAAACGGATAAATCCAAGCACCAACTCGCTTTCACCTGCGACTTCGTAGTTGTCTGGTGGCCCGTGGGGATGCTATCCCATGCCGGTTGTATCGTTCGTGCGGCCTGTGCAAGGTGTGATAAGCATAATTTAGTGTTACGGGGCCTTGCCTTGCGTGTGTTGAATCTTACTTTTCAATGTGACTTCGGACCCCAATGGACCGCGCCGGCGTGGGGCGCGTGTGAGTGGCTTGTGGCCACCGGACAGTACGGACAGGACACGAGTAGTAAAGGAGCTCATGATGAACAAGTTAACTCTGACCGGTGCGTTAGTGGCTGCAGGCATGGTCGCTGTGCCTACCCAGGCCGACACCATTGAGATCACCGGCGTATTGCGCGACTTCAAGGAGTCGCACCCCGACATGCAGTACCCGGACAAGAGCTTTGGCGTGAAGACCGGGCTGGTGCTGTCGCAGTTGGGGGAAGACGGCAAGCCGATGCTGGACACCTCCGGCGACTACACGCGCGGCATGATCGCGGGGCCGGACTCGTTTGATCAGTGGTTCCGTGACGTGCCTGGTGTGAATGTTGCGGTACCTCACACGATCGTGCTAGATAATAACCAGGAAGGCCCCGGCGGGGTGTACACGTTCGCACGTGAGAAACAGCTCTCCGGCGACGAGAAGTACTTCTTCCCGATGGACGGGCAGGGCTGGAACGACTCGAAGAGCGTCAGCACCGGCACGCATAACTTCTACTTCACCTACGAAATCCACACGGAGTTCACCTACACCGATCCGAGTGAGCGCGACGAAGCGATGGTGTTTTCGTTCACGGGTGACGACGACGTGTGGGTGTACATCAACGGCGTGCTGGCGGTGGACATCGGCGGCGTGCACGGCCAGGCGCAGCGGTCGGTCAACCTCGACAGCGCCGCGACCGAGCTTGGCCTTGAGGCCGGCGGGACCTATACGCTGGACTTCTTCTTCGCCGAGCGTCACACGACGCAGTCCAACTTCCGCATCGAAACCACGATGCAGCTGGAAGAGGTGCCCCCCACCACGGTCAGCCCGGCATACGATTAAATCGTAACGTAGCTCTCGTATCTACCTGACAACCAGACCTACTCTAAAACGGCCCATGGGATTCAGCACCCATGGGTCGTTTTGTTGGCTGAGGTATGAGTCGGCAGACCTGGCTTCATCTACATCAGAGACGGACCCCATCTTAATCGACTCACGGCGTCGCGTACCGCTCCGGGCGCGGCGTCGTTCTAATAAGATTGGATTGGATGGGCGGTTGCTCTAACGGCGACGGATCAGGCAGCCGGCTGCCAGGCCCATCAGCGTCAGGGATGCGGGTTCGGGGATGTCGGGGGTGACGTCTTGCTGCAAGACGCCGGCCACTTTGCTTGGGCACCAGTAGCAGTAGCAATGATTCCTGACGTGCTTGAGCCGGCCCGCGATGAGTTGGTCCTCAAACATGTCCAGGGTCAAGCCGTCGGGGTGCGAAAGCGTGAAGCTGATTGTGTCCATCGGCTCGGGTGCGTGGCGGTTACGCTTGAAGGCGATGCCGGCATCCATCGGGCCGGGCGAGTCGTATGCCCAGATGTTGTTTAGCCACCTGCCGACGTGGTAGACATCGCCGGAGAAGTCGTACATCCTGACATGATCGCCGACGGCGCTTAGGCCGTTAAGCAGATCGTCGTCGCTGATGTTGAACCAGAAGCCGGTCCACCGGCCGGTGTTGTGGTGGCCGTCTTCCTGGACGGTGGTGAGGGTGACATGGATGTCGTCCCCGACCTGCTCGAAGGTGGCGTTCGCGAGCATGTCCGGGCCGGCAAAGTCGTTCATTACGCCGGTCAGTGCGGCCTGGGCCGAGCCGGTGCCGGTGAACAACAGGCCGGTTAACGCCAGGGCTTGGCAAAGTAGGCTGGCTCGCTTGATTCGCATCACACATCCTTTCGAACGTCTCACTGCCCCACCACCCGCCGGCACGTGCCGACGCAATTACGGATCGGGTCTGTCAAGCAAAGGATGCCCCAGGATTCAACGGGTGCGTACCGATACCGCAAGACGAACGCGAATGACCGCGCTTATGTGTCGACTGGTGAAGATGGTGAATCAGCCGATCGTTACAACCGGCATGATCGGCAGCATGTGCATAAGCAGCGCATCACGAAACACCGTTACAGATAGAACAGCGCGGGAAGGCTCATAGGGCCCGTGTGTGCGGCTTAGAAGCGTTTGATGATCAGGGTGTCGTTCTGCCCGCCGAAGCCGAAACTATTGGACAGGCAGACGTCTACCCCGGCGTCGCGTGCGGCGTTGGGGACGTAGTCCAGGTCGCACTCGGGGTCGGGGTTGTTGAGGTTGTGCGTCGGGGGCAGCTTCTGGTCACGGATCGCCAGGACGCAGGCGATGGCCTCGACGGAGCCCGCGGCGGCGATCAGGTGGCCGAGCATGCTCTTGATCGAGCTCATGGGGATCGACTTGGCGTGGTCGCCGAAGACGGCCTTGACGGCCCTGGTCTCGATCGAGTCGTTCTCCTTGGTGCTCGTGCCGTGGGCGGAGATGTAGTCGATGTCTTCGAGCCCGAGCCCGGCATCTTCCAGGGCGAGCTGCATACTCTTGGCGGCGCCACGGCCGTCGGGGTGGATGTCGGTGATGCGGTAGGCGTCGGCGGTCGAGCCGTAGCCGACGACCTCGGCGAGGATGTTCGCGCCGCGTGCCTGGGCGTGTTCGAGTGTTTCAAGCACGAGCATCCCGGCGCCCTCGCCCATAACGAAGCCGTCACGATCGACGCTGAACGGCCGGCTCGCGGTGGCGGGGTCGTCGTTCCGTGTGCTCAGCGCGGTCAGGCGGTTGAAGCCGGTCACACCCAGCGGGTGGATCATGGTGTGCGCCCCGCCGGTGATCATGACGTCGGCGTCGCCGCGGCGGAGGATCTGGCTCGCCTCGCCGATCGCCTGGGTGGAGGCGGCGCAGGCGGTCAGGCAGTTGTACGCCGGGCCCTGGGCGTCGAACTCCATCGCCAGGTGCGTCAGCGGCATGTTGGGCTCCTGCTCGATCTCACAACGCGCGGTCATGACCTGCGTCGCTTTCGCGGCCCACTTCACGCCGTCGATCCCGCGCTTCTCTTCGTCCCAGCCCGCGAGGTTCGACGCGACGTAGTTCTCAAAGTCCAGCGAGCCTTCACCCGAGCCGAGGTAGATCCCCAGCCGTGTGTGATCGAGATCGTTGAACTGATCGAGCCCGGCCATCTTCCACGCCTGCGTCGCGGCACCGAGCGCGAAGCTGGTGTTCAGGCCGACGCCCTCGTGAAGATCGGCATGCTCGACCAACGGCGTGTGATCGTAATCACGCACCTGGGCCGAGAACGTCGTCGGGAACGTCGAGGCATCGAATCGATCGGTCTTACTCACACCGGAGCCGCAACTCAGCAGCTCGGACCAGACGGTCTCGACGTCATGGCCCAAGGGGGTGACCATGCCCATACCTGTAATCACTACACGGTTACTCATGCTTCATCTCCGGTCTGTCCGCATCCGCCCATGATGGCATCCGCGATCAACTGATCAAGTTCATGGTTGGTCATCTGGGACGGTGCTAACGCTTGTGCGATCTTTTCGCCAAGTTCGAGTGCGTTCGCAATCCAACGGTTGAGCAGCGGATCGGCTGGGCCGGCCCCAAGCTCACGATTCGCCTTCTTATCAGTCACCAACCGATTAATAGCTTCGCGCGTCGGATCATCGAGCGGGATCGCATCAAGTACCGACTCAAACCTTGTGGGCGGCTGACAACCATGTTGCTCGATATAGAGCACACACGCTAACGGCCTGAGCGTATATAGGTACTTCTTACGCACGGGCTCAGGCGTATCCTCGATATACTTACTCCACACGCCGCCGGCCAGGCTAAGGTAGTGGTACACAGACTTCTTGGGATCAAAATACAGATCTCGCAGCGTTCTTAGCCGTTCGAAGATGTGCCCATCATGCTCGTAGATGATCGGTGAGTCGAGCCACTCCAATAGCGGCGAATTACTCTTCCGCATCAACTCGGCGGTTTTACGTATATCCCACCCGGCCAAGTCGTAATCGTCATCGCCTTGCTGGTCGAAGGCATCGACCGGCGGGCGTAACTTTAAGTATTCAGCCGGTGGGTAGGCATAAATAAAGCGTACGTCAAAGTCACTGTCGTTAGAGGCAAATCCCCACGCACGACTGCCGCTCTCACAGGCGAAAAGCACGCGGAGGTTTCGCTCTTGCTCGACCTTCCTGAGCCTTTCGTGAACAATAGGCCGGATTCGGTCTACTGCCGGATCGATACCGATCCCTTCAGATTGTGCGAGGGGCTTATTCATCAGAGTCTGCTCAAGCCTCAAATCGCCTCAGAATCAGCGCCGTGTTCTGGCCGCCGAGGCCCATGTTGAAGACGAGCACGTGGTTGAGTGTCGCGTCACCGGCCGGGGCGTTTGAGCCGAGCCCGTCGATCGGGTTGTCGCGGTTGACGATGGCGGGGATTTTCTGCGCCTTGAGCGCTTGAGCAGCGACCGCCACGTCGAGCCCACCGCCGCCTGCGCCGCAGTTGCCGACCAGGGCACGCAGCGAGACGACCGGGATGCCCTTGAGCCTTTCGCCGAACAGTTTGCCGTAGCCCGCCGCCTCGGCCTGGTCCCACTCGGGCACGCCGCAGCCGAAGCCGACCACCATGTCGATGTCGTCGGGTGCGATCCCGGCTTCACGCAGCGCCGCGCTTACCGAGGTGACGACGGCCTTGCCCTCGGCGTCGGGGGACAGGTTCCTTGTCTCACGGTTCACGCTCTGTGAAGCGCCGAACCCGACGACCTCGGCGTAGGCGCTGTCGCCGCCGCGGGCCTCGTAGGTGTCTTTGGCTTCGAGCATGACAATCCCCCCACCGTCGCCGGCGACCATGCCCGATGCGGCCTGATCGAAGGGCTTGACGGCGTCGGCCGGGCTGTCGTTGCTCTCGGCGTTGAGCCGGCCGGTCATCTGCTGGCGGAGGTAGACCAAAGGGTTGAGCTTGCACTCGGCCCCGCCGCAGAAGCACAGGTCCGCCTTGTCGCGTTGGATCACGCGCAGCGACTCGCCGATCGACAACAGCGACGAGGCTTCGTTGCAGGTGATGGTGTTCGACGGGCCTTGCGTGTCGTGGATGATGGTGACATGGCAGGCGAGCATGTTGGGCAGGTACTTCAGCAGCCACAACGGCGTGAGGTGGTTCATCCCCTCGCCGCCCCACTTGTGGATATCGAACGAGCTGCCGTCGGCGGCCTCGCGGAGCGCGGTAGTCAGCTCGTCGAGCTCAGCGGCGATCAGCCCGGCACCGATGTGGCAGCCGACGCGCTCGGGGTTGTAGGTCGGGGCGAACTCGTCGTTCTTCCCGCCGTCGGGGTCGGTCCCCTTGGTCAGGAGCCCGGCGTCACGTGCCGCGAGGTCGGCGGCGAGGACGGCCAGCTCGATGTCCTTGGCCATGACCTTGGTCATCTTCCGGTGGCTCTTGGGCACGGCCTTGCCGATCTTGTACGCCGGGGCCTCCGAACCGATCCGGCAGTCAAACCCGCTGGGGTCGAACGCCTCGATCCGCTTGAGCACCGACCGGCCTTCGCAGGCGGCCTCCCATGTCGGCTCGATGCCCAGCCCGAGCCCGCTGACCGGGCCGATCCCACTGACCACTACGCTTCGCGTCATATCCGATGGTTCCAATACGGTTGGTTGTCCCGTCCTGACAATAGCCGGGGGTAAGCGGGGCATTGTACGGCCAAGCGGCTTGTCCGGGCAAAATCATGCCTTCCGGGGCTGCGCGGCGCGTCTTTATGGATACACTAGATAGCCACGCGATACCCCGTGCGGCGATCCGGCATCGCTCGCTTAACCGCGGGGTGTTTTGAGTTATTCCAGGAGGCCGTCTTGAAACTTCACTTCCTCGGCGCGAATCGACAAGTCACCGGGTCCCGCTACCTGCTCGAAGCGGCGGGCAAGCGCATCATGATCGACTGCGGCATGTTTCAGGAACGCAAGTTCCAGAGCCGCAACTACAACCCCCCGCCGGTGGACCTGACCACGGTCGACTGCCTGCTGCTGACCCACGCGCACCTGGACCACAGCGGGCTGATCCCCAAGATGATCAAGCACGGTTTCAACGCCCCGATCGTCACCACCGATCCCTCCGCGGACATCGCCGAGATCATCATGCTCGACTCAGCGAAGATCCAGCAGGAAGACATGAAGTACAAGAAGAAGCGCCACGCCAAGCAGGGCAAGAAGGCGAAGTACGGCTACGAGCCGCTGTACACCACCGAGGATGCGCAGAAGGCGGTGAACCTGTTTGAGCCCTGCACCTACCACCAGCCGGTCAAGGTCGCGGACGGGATCACGGCGACGTTCCACGAGTCCGGGCACATCCTCGGCAGCGCGTTTATCGAGATCAACGTCAGCGAGAACGGCGAAACCAAGACGCTGGTCATGTCAGGCGACGTCGGGCAGTGGGACAAGCCCCTGATCAACGACCCCGAGCTGTTCGACCGGGCGGACTACATCGTGATGGAGTCGACGTACGGCGATCGGCTGCACAAGGAGGCCGGGTCGATCGAGGATCAGCTCGAACGGATCGTTAACGACACGGTCGCGCGGGGCGGGAACGTCATCATCCCGACGTTTGCCGTGGAGCGTGCCCAGGAGCTGGTGTACTACATGGGCCAGCTCGCCGACGCCGACCGGATCCCGGACATCGGCGTGTACCTGGACAGCCCGATGGCGACGAAGGTCACCAAGGTCTTCCACCGCTGGTGCCGGTACCTGGAAGAGGAATCACGCTGCGATAAGGGCAAGGGCGCGGACGTGCTGAAGTTCCAGGGGTTCAAGCTCGTCAGCGCGACGGAGGACTCGATCGCGCTGAACACCATGCGCGGGCCGAAGGTCATCATGTCAAGCTCTGGCATGTGCACCGGCGGGCGGATCAAGCACCATCTTAAGCACAACATCGGCCGGCACGACTCGACAATCGTGTTCGTCGGCTACCAGGCCGTCGGCACACTCGGCCGGATCATCGTTGACGGCGCGGAGGAAGTGCGGATCCACGGCACCAACATGCGCATCAACGCCGAGATCGAACAGCTGCACGGCCTAAGCGCCCACGGCGACCGCGACGACCTGCTCCGCTGGCTCTCCGACTGCAAAGTCCCGCCCAAGCAACTGTTCCTCACCCACGGCGAAGAACGCGGCGCCGAAGCCCTGCGCGACGTGATCAAGTCCAAGCTGGGCTGGAACGTCAGCGTGCCGGAGTATGAGGATGTGGTGGAGTTGGGGTAAATGGCAATATAAAGGCAAACTATATATCAAGAGCGCCTCCGCTATTTTTGATCGGGCAATAACCCTTCGAAACTCAGCTTTGGTTTTTGTTCGAACGGATCGGCTTTTAGACTGATTAAATCATCCAAGAGCAACAATGTGCGTATTATGCATCGCCTGACCTCTGAATCGATCACTTCTGCATGCACTCCCTTGTTCACCGCCTTATCTAAACGTTCCCACTGCTCGGAGAGAGATGCGGTACTCGCAACCACTAAATCTATTGATATATTGGAGCGACGAGATATGTCTGCATACGCTAACAATCGATTTCTATAAGCCGTCTTGTCCAACCTAGAAGATGATTTACTAGCCTTCTGAGGCGGGAACAGCTGGTCAGAAACATACTCAATGGTCCTGCGGCAAGATAACGCCACATGGGATAAATCCTCACTTGTTTCAGCTGTCACATATGACTTGAGCGCCGAATACACCTTGCCGGGCAGTTCAGGTGCAGGATCAGACAGAATAGTAATTACTCGTTCTGCCACGGAAGCCAACAGCCCTTCACAAAAGGACTTGGCTTCAGCGGCACGAATTGTGTTTTCAGGTTTGTGCTGCGTATCAAAGATCGAATAGCGCCCTTCAAGGGATTCAAATTCAACCGATTTAAACGGTAGCTCTCGAAGATATTCGATCATCCCTTCATCTTGAGAGTCTTCACTAAACCCGTCCCAAAACAGATGGAATTTTGCACCATTGAATCTTCCAAACGCAACAAGACCGTGTGAATATGCCGCGAGGTGTGCTCCATAAGTATCATCAACTTCAACGGCCCCAAGATATGCTTCGAATCCCGTTAAATACTCATCGAGTATCGCAGCCTGCTCTAAGGTGATGAGATCTAGGCAAATCACATATATGTTACCAGTGGCTGCCACATCCACTGTAGCCTGAGTTATCGTCTGCCATAACCAGTCAGGTGGATTTGCCCATGCCAATACTATCTGACGAAACTTATCCTTATTGAACACTTGTAGTGTCGAATTCTTGTCGCGTTTTTTCGTTTCATACGCACAATGTGATAGTAATAACGAGCCAACGAACACCTTAGTAGATATCTCCGGGCGTGGTAATTTGATTACTTCTGGGAATAAGCGTTTCGCCACTTCAAAAAGCACCGGGTGTTCATAATTGTCCGAACTCTCATCAAAATGGAAGGCAACTTTCATATCATAATTCCCAAAGCGTAATAGAACAGCCATGTACAATGCGCGTACTGGATTATATTACTCTTCCTTGGATAATGGTCTCGCACTGAGGCCAGCCACCCCGATTATGGCTTCGACATCCGCACCGCGTTGATGTGGTCGATGATCTGTTGTTGGACTTTTTCGCTGACGTCGGCGGTGTCGATGAGGCGGGTGTTGTCGCCGTCGAGTTTGATGGTGTAGTCGGCGTCTTGGGTGAAGACGCTGACGCGGTTGCGGTAGTCGCCGCGGCGGAAGATGGCGTATCGGGCGGGGATGTGGGCGAAGAGGTCGCCGTGGAAGAAGCGGGCACCGGTGTGCATGTGGATGTTCAGGTCGGTGTGGATCGCCTTGATCACCAGCGGAGCGGTGAACATCGACAGGAACAACACTTTGATGACGGCCGGACGGGAAAGCTTGGCCATCAAGCGGGGTCCCCGGGCCGGGCAGACGGGGTGATCCCGGTCCGCTAAGACGACAGGAAAATCTAGAGTGCCACCTCCATCACATTCAATCTCATCATATCCTAACGCTCCCGGGGAGCCTAGACTGTTTGTCGAAGTACGCGGAACACAAAACCCCACCCATCCCGATAGGAGGCGCCCATGTTGCCCAAGACACGCATGCTCTCACTCTTACTGGTCTCGACCACCCTTACCGCGGGCCTGTTCATTGGGCTGCAACGCACGGTGGATGCCCACTGCCAGGTGCCGTGCGGGATCTACGACGACCCGGCACGGATCGTGCAGATGCAGGAGGACACAGCCACGATCGCCAAGTCGATCAAGCTGATGAACGAGCTTGCGGATAAGACCGATGCGCAGAGCCGGCAGCAGTTCGCCCGGTGGACCACGACCAAGGAGCAGCACGCACAGCGGATCATCGACACGGTCTCGGATTACTTCCTGGCCCAGAAGATCAAGCCGGCCCCCGGAAGTGACCCCGGAAGCGTGGATGATGAAGCCTATCAGGCATACCTCAAGACCCTGGCGGAGCACCACGCGGTGATCGTCGCGGCGATGAAGGCGAAGCAGTCGGCTGATCCTGCGGCGGCGACGGCACTGGGTGAAACGATCCATGTGATCGAGCACACCTGGTCGCCGGACCACGCCCACTAGAGCAATCCCAATCCAACTGTAGCGGGTGCCACGTTTTGTCCGCGAAGCGGCAAAGCGTATGTTGCACTCACATTTTGCCCTTCGGGTCAAAATGTGCCACCCATAGGCGATACGTTTGGATTGAGTACGCTCTAGAGCGCTTTGCGTGATTACTTACCAGCCTCTGTCTGTCATCCCAGCACAGGCGGGGATCCATGCCTTTGGACTTCCAGGAAGACTGGATTCCCGCCTGCGGGCTTTATGCGCCATTTTATCTAACCGCTGGCGCTAACAAGCGTTCGCGCCCATACTGGTGGACCACTTACTCGACCTCACCGAGAAGGAGTCACCAGCATGGAACGCGAACTGTGGAACATCTTAACGGCCCAACTCACCGTCATGTCAACCCTCGTCCGACGCCGGCGGTTTGTGCATCCCACCGCACGCATCCTTAGGGTCTACCTCTGGGCGGTGCTGCACGACCGACCGGTGTATTGGGCGTGTGAGCGTCGCCACTGGGTCGGCGTCAAGCCGCCGGCGGCGTTGCCGGATCAGTCGACCATGAGCCGGCGTCTGGCCCGGCCCGAAACCCGTCGGGCACTCGATCAACTGATGGATCGACTCGAGCCTCAAACACAACACGCCCTGACCCTGCGTATCGACGGCAAGCCGTTGGCCGTCGCCAAGCACAGCGTCGACCGGCGCGCGACGATCGGCCGTGGCGCCGGCGGGTTCCAGAAGGGCTACAAACTCCACGCGATTTATGCCGAGAATAACCGCCCCGTCGCCTACCGTGTCGCGCCGATGAACGTCGACGAACGCATCGCCGCCAAGCAGATGATCGAACAAGAACAACTGGGCGAGGGCTACCTGCTGGCCGACGCCAACTACGAGACCAACCCGTTGTACGACCAGGCCGCCGGGGCCGGGCGGGTGCTGGTGACGCCGCGCCGCTTCCGCCACGCCAAGGGGCTGGGCCAGTCACGCGTGCACAGCGAGCACCGTGTGGCCATGATCCAGCGGATGCGTGCGCCTTCACCGTTCATCCGCCAACTACTTAGCACCCGTCGCAGCGTCGAGACGCGCTTCGCCAACCTCTGCAACTTCGGCGGCGGCCTGACCCACCTGCCGCCGTGGGTGCGTGGCCGCCGTGTCGAGCCTTACGTCACCGCCAAAATCCTGATCCGCCTGGCCCGCGACCATGTTATCAGGCAGGGGGTTGCATAAAGCCCGCAGGCGGGAATGACGGGTAGTAATCACGCAATGTGTTCTAAGTCTACTGGCTAGATGGGCACAAAAAAACACCCCGCGCGATGGCGGGGTGCTTTAGTATGGTTGAGATGTGATGCGATTGATCAGGCGTTGCGGCGGCGTCGCGTCGCGGCGAGTGCGGCCAGGCCCATCAGGGACATGCCGGCGGTGGCGGGCTCGGGGATGGGGTCGCACTTAGGCGGACGGGGCCTACAACGCGGACGGGGCTTGCAGCCATCACGGTCCTTCTTGAAGTTGTAACGGTCATCATCGCAGTACTTGAACCAATCCATAGAAGGACGGCAATCTTCACGGTTGTAGCGTCTGCGTTCGTTGTCTTTGCAGTCCCGGTCGAACCAGCTGAACTCCCAGTCCCACTCGCCCCAGCCGTCGCAATCCAGTTCACGGCGTTCGGGTCGTTCCTTCTTCTTGGAATCGCGGTCCCTGTGGTCCCGCCTGTAGTTCCTTTCTTCGTCTTCATCGCGGTCGTTCTGGAGGCACCACTCGTTCTGGTCGGACCAAGCGTTGCCCCAGCCGCCCTGGTTCTGCCAGTACCCGGCCTGGGCGGTATTGGCGGATGCGAGCAGCAGGCCCGCCGCGATGATTAGTGTGATTCGAAACAACATGATTGCCCCTCCACGAAAGTAGATATTTATTCTCTCAAGACTAGAAAGCACGGTCCCCCGAGACAACGATTTGCCTCAGTCCGTGGTAACAGAAACATACACCGCCGAAACCGAGTGGCGCTGCTTATCTGCTTGATAACCTGAGCGGACGTTTGGTGTGATCCGGCTGGGTAAGCGGGGCAATTTGAGGTCACTGTCCCGGGCCAGGCACATGAAAAAACGCCCCGCGTTGATGCGGGGCGCTGAGTAGTGTTTTGGATTTGCGTCAGTCGCCGGTCTTACTTGCGACGGCGGACCGCGAAGCCCAAGGCGGCCAGACCCATCAGGGACAGGCCGGCGGTGGCGGGCTCGGGGATAGGGTCGCACTTGGGATGGGGCTTGCAGTGCCAGTCACCCAAACGGGGGAAGTCGCAGTCGAACATGTCCTGCCAGTCACCTTTGGGGAAGTCGAACTTGGGGAACTGGAAGTCGCCGTCTTTGAGCTTGCTCAGATGCTCACGCCAGTCGGGCTTGTCGCCGTCAAACTTCGGCCATTGAAAGTCGCCGTGATCCTGCGTGGAGGTGCCGATCTTCTCGCACCATTCGTCCCAGTCCCAGTCGTGGCAATCATCACGCACGGGGCGCTCGATTTCCCAGTCACAATCCCAACCTCTGTCGTGGGTCGGACGGTCGTTGTGCTGGCCCCAGAACGTCGCGAACGACGGGGTCGCAACCGAAAGCACAATGGCTGCCATCATCGGCATCAGAAGTTTCTGCATCATGGTGTTTACCTCTATTGAAATAAAGAATAAAAAAAAACAATATAGTCGTTGTTTAAACAAAAATTTGTTGTTGTCGCCCCACTCACGCCCGAGTGGGCTCGCGATAGGTCCCCCCTTCAGGTCCAAATAATATATCGAAGTTGATCTTCGGCACAACCCTAAAATTCTCTGATTGATCGTATATTTACAAGATGTGAATCTGGGTAATCTTCTGGCGGCCGGGATGTGCGGCCGGTGTGAAGATAGGTGGGCACTTGGCTAAACCGTCATCCGCTGTCGGCCTGCCGCAGCATGCGGTTGACCTCCAGGCCCAGGCGCCTGCCGATCCAGTCCTCCTCGTCCACGGTCACGGTCGCGCCGGCACGCTGGATGTCATCGGCGAAGGTGTGGTACCGGCTGCGGGCGATGATCGGCGTGTCCTGGCAGAGGTTGCGCACATGGCGGATCACCGTGACGGTGGCGCGGTGGTCGGGGATGGTGACGACAACGATGCTCGCTTCGGGGACGCCCAGGTGCTTGACCAATTCGGGGTTGGTCGCGTCGCCGACCTGCACGTTCAGGCCCATGCCGCGGGCGAGTGTCAGGTTGCGCGGGTTGAGGTCGACGACCAGGATGTTGGGGTGGCGCTTAAACATCTTGGCGTACATCCGCTGGGCGGCGGGGCCGAAGCCGATGACGATGATGTGGCCCTGGCGCTCGCCGGGGGAGGTGCTTGGCTCGATCTTGGCGGTGTGTTCGAAGCCGAGCTTGTAGCCGATCGCCTGCAGTGCACGGCCGAACTTCGGCCCGCCGGCGACGAGGTACGGCGTGAGGAACAGCGTGACCAGCGTCGAGGCGACGAACAGCTTGAACGTCTGCTCATTGAGTACGCCCTGCCCCTCGGCGTAGGCGACCGTCGCCAGCACGAACGAGAACTCCCCGACCTGCGCCAGGCTCAGACCCGCACCGGCGGCGTGGCGGACCTTCGGGAGGAACAGCCGGACGACGTTGGTGGTGATCAGGGTCTTGCCGACGATAATCGCGCTCACCGTCCCAACGATGAGCACCCAGTTCGACGCGATCCACTGCAGGTCGCCGAGCATGCCGACGGAGGTGAAGAACAGCGTGACGAACAGGGCACGCAACGCCCCGACATCGGCGCGCACCTGCACGGCGAAGGGGCTCTCGGCCAGGAGCATCCCGGCGAGGAACGCGCCGATCGCCGGGCTCAGGCCCAACTCGTGCGCCACCCAAGTCGATCCAATCGCAAGCACGACGGCCAGCAGGATCGCCAACTCGCGATTGCGCGCCATGGTCGGGTCGCGCATGATCCTGGGCAGCAGGAATGCGCTGATCAGGTACAGCCCCCCCGCCAGGCCGGCAATCAATAACACACTCTTGCCCATACCAATCAAGACTTGGCTAAAGGTCGGGTCCGGTTCGTTCAGCATCGTGACCAACAAGACCAACGGCACAACCGCCATGTCCTGCAATAACAGCACACCCAAACACGTCCGTCCGGTAACGCTGTCCATTTCAGCACGGTCGGACAACACACGCAGCACACAAGCCGTGCTGCTTAGCGAGACGACCGCACCGACAGCGATGGCCTCGTAATTGCCCAGGCCGACCAGCTTGGCTAACAACGAGCCGATGACGCAGGTGACGACCACTTGCAGCGTCCCGCCGCCCAGCCCCACCGCCCCGATCCGAAGCAGACGGCGGAGCGAGAACTCCAGGCCGATGACGAACAGCAACATCGCAACACCCAACTCGGCGATGGCGTTGACGTGATCGGCCTGGTGGACCCACTTCAGCGGACCGCCCGGGCCCAGCAGCAGACCGGCCAGCAGGTAGCCCAGGATCGCGCTCTGACGCAGGCGTTCAAACACCGCCCCCAGCACCAGCGCACCGGCCAGCAGGATCAACACTTCGGTCAGGACTTCCCAGAACACGGCGGCATCATCCTTAATCCCCCGCGCCACGGCCCGCTCTCCATAAGTGGGCCTACGACCAGATCATAACCCTAAATGGGTCATCAGACCGCACCGATAGAAGCAATCAGCGTCATGGCGTGATGTTTCAGGGCGGTCGACGGGCCCTGCAGCTGGCCGCGCCGACCCGCGCCGGTATAATCTCTGCCCCGATCCGCCGACGTATCCGGCTGCGATCGAGCACTTGGAGCACCCCCTGGAGCCGTTGCCGTGCCCCCGAAACAGATCTGGCTGAATGGAAAACTCGTGCCACCCGACCAGGCGACGGTGAGCGTCTATGACCACGGGCTGTTATATGGCGACGGGGTCTTCGAGGGTATCCGTGCATATAACGGCCGGGTCTTCAAGCTCGCAAGCCATCTTAAAAGGCTCTACGCCTCGGCGGCGGCGATCCGGCTGGAGATCCCCTACGAAGTCGACACGCTGGGCCAGGCTGTCCGCGACACCGTATCGGCCAATGAACGGCGCGACGCCTACATCCGGCTGTGCGTGACCCGCGGGCCCGGGTCTTTGGGTATCAACCCATTCCTATGCAAACGGGCCAACGTCTTCATCATCGTCGATGACATCTCGATGTATCCCGCGGAGCTGTATGACAAGGGGATGGAGGTGATCATCGCCAAGACGATCCGTAACCATCCCAAGGCGCTCAGCCCGGCGATCAAGAGCCTGAACTACCTCAACAACATCCAGGCCAAGATCGAGGCGATCGACGCCGGGGTGCTTGAGGCCGTCATGCTCAACCACGACGGGCACGTCGCCGAATGCACCGGCGACAACTTGTTTGTCGTACGCCGAGGAACCGATGGCAAGCCCGAAGTGGCCACCCCTCCTGCTGAGGACGGCATGCTTGAAGGCGTGACGATGATCACCGTACTCGGTCTCGCGGAAGACGCCGGCCTCTCGGTCAGCCGCAGGACACTGAAGCCGGAGGAGCTGTTTACCGCCGATGAGATCTTCCTGACCGGGACCGCCGCGGAGGTGATCCCCGTGACCAAGATCGACGGCAAGGTGATCGGTGACGGCGAGCCCGGCCCAATCACACGCCAACTGGTCACGGCCTTCCACGACCTGGTGGGCGCGGATGCACCGGAAGACTAAAACACCTCGCGGTCCACTGCCGGCACCGGGCTAGAGTCTTATCGGTCTATCGCCCTGACTGCGTCAGAGCGGGCTAACCCGCGCCGGCTAAGAGATCTGTCGTATCATATAAAAAGGCACGTCGAACCGTTCTAATAAATCACCTAAGTTATCAACAATACTTGATTACCGAGCCGATCCCCGGCAAACTAAACGTCATGTCGTTAACGGATGCGCTTGCCTATCTCACGGATGAGCTGCCGGGGACCGGTGGTGATATTAAGCAACGCCCCGGCGATTTTCTCGTCGAAGAGCGTCCGCTATACCCCACGCGCGGCCATGGCGAGCACGTTTTCCTGTTTATCGAGAAGACCTCGCTGACCACGACGGATGTCGTCCGGGACCTGACACGCGCATTCCGTGTGGGGCGCAACGACATCGGGTATGCCGGGCTCAAGGACAAGCACGCCATCGTCCGACAGCACTTCTCGGTATGGCTGCCCGACCGGAAGGACGAGGACGAGTGCATCAAGCGGCTGGACGACCGCAGGCTATTAAAGGTGCTCTGGCACGACCGGCACACGAACAAGCTGCGCCGGGGGCATCACGGCGGCAACCGGTTCGTCATCCGCATCCGAGGCGTGCAGCCCAACGACATGCTCAAGGCCAAGGCGATCGTCGACAAGCTCTATGCCCACGGCGTGCCGAACTTCGTCGGCGACCAACGCTTCGGCTACCGCCAGCACAACCACATGCTCGGGAAGCTGCTTCTGCGCGGCGAGTACGAGCAGATGCTCGACGAGATGCTAGGCCAGCCCATCGACGCCGACCCGCCCAACATGCAGAAGGCCCGCGCGGCCTACGACGTGCGCGACTACGAAACCGCACTACAACACTGGCCCAAGCACCTGCGCTTCGACCGCCAGGCTCTGGACGCGCTTAGACAGGGCCGGGACGCCAAGCAGGCCGTCATGGCCATCTACCGGTCGCAGCGCGAGTTCCTCATCTCGGCGCTGCAGTCAGCGATGTTCAACAGCGTGCTGGATCGGCGTCTGCGCGAAGACAAGCTGACCCAGCTGATGCCCGGGGACCTGGCGTGGAAGCACGACAGCCGGAGCGTCTTCAACGTCGATGAGGAAGTCGCCGAGAAGGAGAACGCGGCCGACGGCCGGATCCATACGATCGAGGTCTCGCCCAGCGGCCCGATGTGGGGCATCAACATGACACGCGCCACGGGCGAGCCCGGCGACGTGGAGCAGCAGGTGCTGGACGTCTACGAGGTCAAGCCCGAGGAGTTGGCCGGCGTCGGCGACGTGCACGCCGAGGGATCACGCCGGCCGATGCGAATCGCTCTGCGTGATCCTGAGGTCTCGGCCGGGAGCGATGAGCACGGCCCGTACATCCGCCTCGGGTTCGAGATGCCCCGCGGCGCGTTCGCCACCATCGTGCTGCGTGAGGTGATGAAGGACACGAAGCCAAGCAAGCCCGAGGTCCCCCCACCGGTGGTGATCAAGACCAAGAAGCCGACGCAGACCGAGGCGCAGTAGTGCCCCGGGCGCTCTTGCACTAAGCTCATATACATGAAACGCTATCTCATTGCTATCCTGACGTGGATGATGTGTGCGATGCCCTCATACGCAGACGACCCGGCACCTGACACGGCTATCTGGTTCGACCGGCCGGCGACACACTTTGAAGAGGTGCTGCCGCTTGGGAACGGACGGATCGGGGTGGCCGTCTATGGGGGCATCCATGAAGAACACCTGCTGCTGAACGAAGCGACGCTGTGGTCCGGGCAGCCGATCGATCCGTCACAGAACCCCACCGCACACGAGCACCTTCCCGAGGTGCGCAAGGCGATCTTCGACGGCGACTTCAAGGCGGCCGATCGAGCTGTCATGCAGATCCAGGGCGCGTTCTCACAGTCTTTCGCCCCGCTGGGTGACCTGTGGATCGAGTTTGATCATGCCGATGAGCCCGAGCGGTATCGCCGAACGCTTGATCTTTCGACGGGTGTGGCGCGCGTGCGTTACGAGGCCGACGGTGTTGGGTATACGCGTGAAGTGTTTGTCTCCCATCCCGACAATCTTCTCGTCATGCGGTTCACGTCGGATCAAGACGGCGCGATCGGGATGACGGTGCGAGCCGACAGCCAGCTTCAAAGCGGCAGCCGTGTGGAAGACGGCACACTCGTGCTGACCGGGCGCGCCCCGGTGCATGCCGAACCGGATTATCGCGGCGAAATGGAGAACGCGATCGTCTACGATGATCAGGGCGGGATACGTTTCCATGCGGCCGTGCGTGTGCTGAAGACCGACGGGGACGTGAGTACAAACGACGACAAGTTGCGGATCGAGGGGGCGCGTGAAGTCATACTCGTGGCGGCGGTGGCGACGAGTTTTGACGCGTTTGATCGGCCGCCGGACAAGGATGAGGCGGCCCTCGCCGCCGGCTACCTTGAATCGTCCGGGCAACGCACTTGGGACGAAATGCTTGAGAGGCATCTCGAAGACCATAGCGGCCTGTTCGATCGCGTCTCACTGACACTCGGTAAGACGTCCGATGACGTGCTGGGTTTGCCGACGGACGCGCGGCTGAAGCGGTACGCGGCCGGCGACGCCGACCCGGACCTGGAGGCGCTGTACTTCCAGTTCGGGCGTTACCTGCTGATGGCCAGCTCACGCACGCCGGAGGTGCCGGCCAACCTCCAGGGGATATGGAACCCGTACATGCGGCCGCCCTGGAGCAGCAACTACACCGCCAATATCAACGTCCAGATGAATTACTGGCCGGCCAACCTGTGCAACCTCGATGAGATACACGAGCCGTTGCTCGGCTTCATTGAGAACCTGGCACAGACCGGCGAGGTCACCGCCCGCGACTACTTCGATGCCGAGGGCTGGACGACCTGCCACAACACCGACATCTGGGCGATGACCAATCCCGTCGGCGACTTCGGCAGGGGGCACCCGGTGTGGGCCAACTGGTGCCTCGGCGGCGCGTGGTTCTCGACGCACCTTTGGGAGCACTACGCGTTTACACAAGACAAAGACTTCCTTGCCGAGCGGGCGTACCCATTGATGAAAGGCGCTTCTGAGTTCTGCTTGAGCTGGCTGATCGAAGGGCTCGGTGGTGAGTTGGTCACGGCACCATCCACCTCGCCGGAGAACCTATACCTCACACCCTCCGGCTATGTCGGGGCGACGACGATGATGACGACATCGGACCTCGCCATGATCCGCGAGCTGTTTGCACAGACCCGGCAGGCCGCCGAAGAACTCGGGATCGACGAAGACTTCCGCGAACGCTTGCGCGAAACCGAGCGTCGCCTGCCGCCCTACCGCGTCGGGTCCAAGGGGCAGCTGCTCGAGTGGTATCACGACTGGGACGACCAGCACCCAGAGCATCGGCACGTGTCACACCTGTTCGGCGTACACCCGGGGCATCAGATCACGCCCGAGAAGACACCCGCGCTCGCCGCCGCCGTCCGGCGGTCACTTGATCTGCGCACCGATGGGGGTACCGGCTGGTCCAAGGCGTGGAAGATCAACCTATGGGCCCGCCTAAAGGACGGCAACCGGGCGTACAAAATGCTGCGATCGCACCTGACCTACGTCGACCCGAGCGGCGAGACACAGTATTCCGGCGGCGGGACGTTCCCGAACCTGTGGGACTCGCATCCGCCATTCCAGATCGACGGGAACTTCGGCGCCACGGCGGGGATCGCCGAGATGATGCTGCAATCGACGCTGGATCAGATCACGCTGCTGCCCGCCCTGCCCGACGCCTGGCCTGCGGGAGCCGTGCGGGGCCTGCGCGCACGCGGCGGGTTCGAGGTGGACATCGTGTGGGCGGAAGGCCGACTCGTCTCCGCGAATATCCGTTCGCTTGCCGGCCGGAAGACAACGGTCCGAACCGCCGAGGGTTCGATCGACTTAAACCTTGCCGAGGGCGAGGTGGCGGAGCTAGGTCCATCTGATTTTCAACCGTAAGCGTGGTGAACCAGCTGGTTGACAGGGCTGTGGCTGAATGGCCGAGATGCTTGGAACTACGGGGCATGGACAGGGCCATCCTGTTTCGGGTGACCCCCACATGACACGCCTAAACAAGAATGTAAGGGGCATGAGGCTTAGGATTGTATCCGTCTTGCAGCCATCTGAAATGCACCGTATCAAGGCATTAGCCCGATCGGACTTGGGCGCGACGCAGCAAACACGTCGTGCCGGGCCGTGACACGGATATTCGGCAATTATATAGATGGATTTGATGATGCAAAAACCAAAAATTGAGCTGTGGGATACGGTTGGTACGGGTTTGGTTATTCAATTTCCCAGCGGTGTTATATATACCAATCAGACTGGTGGAACAGCGTGTCTAGCACCTGAAACGGAAGGGGTGTTTGTTCCATTTCACAATGACTATGACATGGAGAATAGGAGTTTCCTTGGGCCACAAATCGATCTCTTAGCCTACTTTGAGGGGCCAGAATGGCGGGGTACAGGAGCAATTGATGGCCTGAGACATGAAGATGCTGACTTCATTGATGACATACTGAGAAAGTACCGGCATGATCAATGGTTCACGGTTGATCGAGATCGTCTAGATGAATCACACGAGGCATGGGTTTTCGTAACCATCCATGCAGATCAGGGGGATTGCCAAACAAGTGTTGCATCCGGATTCGGCCCATATCCCCGAACGGGCATCTTGACTTGGCAAAATAGCGACTAGTGCCATATCCGGTACAAAGCAACTAACTATGATCCCCCACCTAAGTTTGTGCCGTGATATCATCCCGCCATGCAGACACCTATTAGTTATGACCGTCACGGCTTCACCATCCACGGCCAGCGCACGTTCCTGTTCACGGGTTCGGCGTTCTACTTCCGGCTTCATCCCGATGAGTGGGAGGACCGGCTGAAGAAGCTGCGGGCCGGTGGGTTTAACTGCGTGGACATCTATGTGCCATGGAACTTTCATGAACCGCGCGAGGGCGACTTCAGCTTCGACGGGCAGCGCGACCTGGATAGATATCTGACGCTCTGCGGGGAGTTGGGTCTGTATGTGTACCTGCGCCCCGGGCCGTATATCTGCAACGAGTGGGACGGTGGCGGGCTGCCGGCGTGGCTGTTCACCAAGCCTGAGGTGGAACTGCGGCAGAACGAACCGAACTATTTGGGCTATGTGCGCAAGTGGTACCGCGAGATCAACGCCGTGGCCCGGCCGCACCTGATCAGTCAAGGCGGGCCGATCATCCTGTACGCGGTCGAGAACGAATTGGACTTCTATCCGTGTGACGATCCGGCGGGGTACATCGGAGCGCTGCGCGATATGGCGATCGAGGACGGGGTCGACGTGCCGATCGTGGCGTGTATCGGGCTCAAGAGCAAGGTCCGCCGGGCGACCGGGCGGGCGGACGGCGTGATCCCCACACCGAATATCTACGGCGGCGGCATGCTGGAGCGCAAGGCCCTGCACGCCTGGCACAGCGTCCTGAACGGGCGCTTCCTGGACGGGACGCCGATGCACGACCTGCCGACCTTCGTCACCGAGATGGGGCGCGACGGGATGGACCTGCGGCGGCTCGCGTCGGCGGGGTTCAAGGGGCTCGGGCCGTTCAATTACGTCGGCGGCGCTAACCCGCACGATTGCCACGGCACGAACAACTGGGGCGATTACACCTTCATCAGCACGACCGTGGACTTCGACTCAAACGTCCGGTTCGACGGCACACTGAACAACAACTGGTACGAAGCCCGCCGCTTCGCCGCGATGGTCCGCGCCTTGGAGCCCGACTGGCTCACGGCCGAGCCCACCAGCACGACCGACGGCGGCCCGGGTTGCGACAATCCCAAACTCGGCATGGTCGAATCCGAAGGCGACCCCGGTAACATCTACAGCCTGGAAAGCCTCGACGGCCGAACCGCGATTACCTTCCTGCTCAACCTGACAGATGAAGTGCAAACCACGAAAGTCACCGCCGCCGGCCAGTGTTTCCCCGAGTTCAGCACGCTCCAGATCGGGCCGAAGTACAACCACGTTGTCATCGCCGGGCTGTCGCTTGAACGGGTGGGCATCCCCGCGACGATCCGCTACTGCTGTGCCGAGGTCCACGGGCTGCGGCAGACAGACAATGACGCGGTCCTCGAACTCGTAGGCGAAGCCGGGCGGCAGGGTGAGATCGCCATTGCAGGCGAGACGGTTGAGGTAGCTCCCGGTACGTCCGCGGCCGTGCATCAGATCGATGGCGGTGTCGCGCTGGTCTTAGAGCTCGGTAAGGATGAGCAAACGACGCTTTCTATTGCGGGCAAGACGCTCACGATCAAAACGCTGACATATGACGAGGCAGACCGCCGGGGTATCGCATCTGTCCCGACGCTTGCCGAAGCGACTGACCTCACAGCGGCCACCTGGCGGCGGGCCGAGCTGGACGCATGCCCAAGTGAAGAGGCTTTCACACATACATGGTCCGGCGAAGCCCGGACGATGGAATCCATGGATGCGCTCAGCGGCGCAGGCTGGTACAAGGCGCGTTTCAGCTTGGATTCACCCACCAAGACACTGACGCTTTCAAGCACCGCGGACCTGGTCAGCGTCTGGCTCGGTGAGACGTACCTTGGCGCCCAGCGCGGCGACGGCGGACCGGTCGTGTTCGCTTTGCCGAATACGATCGCTCCGGGTGAGCATGTCTTGCTTATCCGCACCGAGATCTGGGGCCACGCCAACTTCGACGACGACCGCTGGCCGGCCTGCGGGCTCGGTGCGACACGCGGCCTAGCCGGGCCCTTGCTCGCCGATGGCAAGGCCGTGGATGTACAGTGGCAGTTCGCCTGTGAAGCGGACCATCCGGAATCCACGGCGACGTTTGTGCCGTGTGAAGCACTGAGCATCGAACCGGGCCGATCGGTTGTTCTTGAAACCGAACTCACCGAGGCTCATGAGTGCGGGGCTGTCCTCACGCTGGCAGGGACGAACGTGCTGGGTCGGGTCTACGCGGGTCGGACACACGCGGGCCGGTTCGTCTTCGGTCCCGACATCCAAGTGAAACTGACGGGCGGGCCCGGCGACCGGTTTTATCTGCCCTCCGCGACACTTGAACAAGCGGACACGATCAGGCTGGTCGTGCACGGCTTATCCGCAGAGCATGATTGCCGGATCGAGCGCGTGACGCTGCAGCCGATCGAAGGTGAGTTCGTTGAGACGCCACAAGACGAAGACAGCCGCGTCGCGTCGCTCTGAGACACGTGCCACCTGTTATTCCGAGCGGAGGCTGAGCAGGCCCAGGAAGAAGCCGGCGAAGGTGGTCTGTACGCCGAGGGTGAGCGCGAGGATGGCGGGGATAACCAGGCGCATGGTCTGGAAAGGATCGAGGTCGCCGAACGCCTGATCGCGCCAGCGTGACACGGCGAAGCCCGCGAGCCCGATGCCGAGGATGATGAGCATGGAGCCGACCACGAGGCAGCGCTCAAGTTTCAGCCAGTGAGCCAGCCAGCGCGAGGAACGATTCGGTGGGTGCAGCGCGATCTTCACAGCATAGAGCTTCGCGCCGACGGCGAAGATCAACGCCTGGTAGCCCAGCATGACGGCCGTGGCCGCGAAGAGCAGCGTGTGAACGTCGAACGTCAGGCCGCCGACCCGCTTCGGCCCGGGCAGCAGCCAGAGCCCTACCGCCGCGCCGATAAACATCAAGACCAATCCTGGGTACCAGAACAACCAGCGCGGGCTGAAGAGCATGAAGAAGCGCAGGCTGCGCCAACCGTCTCGCCAGGTGCGCAGGTGCGGGGCCCGGCCGGGCGCGTCGGGGGAGAGCGTGGTGGGCACTTCACTGACGCGCAGGCCATTGAGCGTGGCGCGGACGAGCATCTCCAGCGCGAACTCCATACCGGTGCTGCGAGGCCGCATCGTCGGGTAGGCGTCGCGTCTGAATCCGCGCAGTCCGCAGTAGAAGTCGTTGCAGTCGCTCTTGAAAAACACGCGTCCGATCTTGGTCAGCAGCGGGTTGCCGAGGTAACGGTGCAGCGGCGGCATCGCGCCGTCACGGATCCCCCCGGTAAAGCGGTTGCCCATGACCAGGTCGTCGCCGGCACGCAGCTTTTCGAGGAACGGGCCGAGCGCGGCAAAGTCGTAGCTGTCGTCAGCGTCGCCCATGATGATGTACTTACCCCGGGCGGCGGTGATGCCGGCCGAGAGCGCCGAGCCGTAGCCGCGGGTCTCGACGTGAACCAGGCGGGCCCCCGCCTTAGCTGCAATCTCGATCGAGCCGTCGGTGCTGCCGTTGTCGGCAACGACCACTTCGCCGGTGACACCCGCCTGCTCGAAGAAGCCATGGGCTTTAGCGATGCACGTCCCCAGCGTCCGCGCCTCATCCAGGCAGGGCATGACGACCGATAGCTCCACCGCGTCGGCGGTCTGGCTTGTCGTAGATGACGTGTCTCCGGCCATGCGGCGCAGCCTCGGAACAAGCGGGTTAAGGATCGGTCTCCAACGGCGGACAATGGTACACCATGCACCGCCCCCACGGGATCGCGGTGACCTCCGCTAAGCGGGCGCGGTCGGCGTAGTTCACGTTCCGCCCGGAACGACCAGCGTAATCCACGAACCGGTACTGGAACGTCTGCCACCAGTCGCGCGAGGTGCGGATCGTGAATCCCTGAAACATCAGTGACTTTGATAGCCGCCAGTGCAGAATGTTGCGTTCCGCTTCATTGCTCGTGCGGTGCGCCTGGATCAAGGGATCGAGGTAGGCGGGTAATTCACGCAGGTCGGGCACGATTGATGCGACGTGGGGCGCAATCTCCTCGCGGTGCATCCGGCTGTGGATGCGGTCGGACCAGTCCTGTGCTTGGTCTATGGTAAGCTCAACCTCGGCGCGACCCGCCGCATTGAACACCGCCTCGGCGCCCGGTGGGTTTGTGAAGTAATGCTTCTCGAAGATCACCAGCGGGCCCGGGTAGCTGTCGAGGTAGACCTTGCGCACCGGCGCGACGCTCTGGATCGGCAGGCCTGTGTAGTAGGACAGGCTCAGGTGCGTGTTGGGCGTAGCGTAGAGCCGGGTGTCGGCCCGGAGGTCGGCATGTTCCAGATGCTCCATCACCGAGCGCACCAGAACGTAGGGGTCGCCCCGGTTAAGTATCGCGCGGACGTCCGGCAGCCGGTGCGTGAAAGTCAATAACAATACCACACACAGCGGCGCGATCAGGTGGGCGTGGCGGTGGCTGACCAGGTATGACAGCCCGGCAAGGATCATCGACGCCAGCAGGATGCAGGGCACGGCAATCATCAGCGACAGCCGGGTTGTGAAGAAGCTGGCCGCGGGCATGCATAGCGCGAAGGTCAGGAACATCACACCCGCCCACACCGAGACCAGTGCGAACGCTCCGCGACGGGCGCCGAACGCCTCGACCAGCCGTCGGGGCATCCGACCGGCAAACCACCACGCCAATAACGCCGCCGTCATCCCGACAAAGAACAAACCTAGTTCGACCGGCCGCTGCAAGACATACTGCATCACGGCGGGCCCGAAGCCTTCCATCCGCCAGGCCGAGGGTATCCCGCTGCTGTTGCCGAGGAATCCGGTCAACATCACCCAAGGCAGTGTGCCGAGAGTAACGAGCGCGAATGCGGTAAACCGCTTGGTCCATATACGACCGGCCTTGCGGTGCCAGGGCAAGGTTACAAGCGCCACCACGCACATCCCCAGGCATGACGTGATGTGTGTGTGGAACAGCAGCACCCAGAGCAGCGAGCCAAAAAAGTAATCGCGCCACCGGCCGTGCCGAGCGATCGCCCAGAGCGCCCAGCCGCAGCCGGCGATCAGTACCAGTGTCAGTGAGTAGTAGCGCGCTTGTGAGCCGTAGTAGATGTTCTTCTTGGCAAGGGCGGCGTAGACAAGCGCCGACCACCCCGCCGCGGGCCCGCCAAGCGATCGGCCGAGCCCGTACATCAGCAACATAAACACCAACGCAAACAGCACGGCGGGCAGACGTGGCACAAAGGAGCGGCGCACCAGCGTCTCCGTGTCGTGCACCGGCTTGAGCGTCTGGACCAGTGTGTCCGGCTGCTGCCCGAACACCGCCATCGACCCGGCGATCGAATACAACGGCAGCCAGCCGTGATAAACCGCCAACCCCTTATCCGAGTAGCTCAGGTCGTCGAACTCATACTCCGGATGTTCCGGCCATTCGCGGACCATGATGTTCTCGTAGATCGGCTGGTCCAGAAATGTGTCGGTCGGCACGCCGTGCAGCAGGATCGTCTGGGCGTTGATGCTCGACTCGGCCTCGTCGACCCACATCGGCTTGCTGACCGCGCTGTCCAGCCGCAGGGCTGTGCCCGCCGCCAGCAGCAAAGCCAGCACGATCCAGCCGAGGGTTGTGTGTTTAAAAACCGACATCAGCGCCTTTACCTCATGGATCGAACCGGCCTAAGCGGGCCTTGTCTATACCTGCCTGACCCGCCGGGAGAAGCTCCCACGGGCTCCGAATCCCCCTCGCTGCTCCCGGGCAACCTCGGCCGTTGCCTTCCCGGGCCGGTCATGCAAGAATACCCGACTCACACCAACCCAGACATGACATCGGCCACCGGCCGTACGAGACAGGAGAACGCAGCATGAAGTCCCAGGACCTTCGGCCCGGCGTGGCCATCAACCTTGACGGGCAGGTCTGGCTCGTCGTCGACAGCACCCAGGTCAAGCCCGGCAAGGGCCCGGCCTACACCCAGGCCAAGCTCAAGAACCTCGCCAGCGGTAAAAACATCGATAAACGCTTCAACTCCGGCGAGGTCCTCGAGGACATCAACCTCGACCGCCGCGAGGTCGAGTACCTCTACTCCGACGCCGACGGGGCCGTGTTCATGGACTGCGAGACCTACGACCAGCTGAACATCCCGGCCGACATCCTCGGCGACGCCCTGCTCTACGTGAAGCCCAACACCACCATCGTCGGGCTGTTCTTCAACGGCAACCCGATGACCATCGAGCTCCCGGCCTCGGTAGACCTGGAAGTCACCGACACCCCGCCGGGCATCAAGAACGCCACCGCGACCAACCAGCTCAAGGAGGCGGTGTGCGAAACCGGCCTCAAGACCCGTGTCCCGCCGTTCATCAGCAACGGCCAGCTCATCCGTGTGTCGACCAAGACCGGTGAGTACCAGAGCAAGGTCTAACCGCCTTCCCTAACTTAACTGATCGCTACAGCCCCACAGCCAATTGGTTGTGGGGCTTTTTTATGCGTTTACGCCGTGAGCCCGGGTGTAGAATTGACGTGCGTACATCCACGTTTAGCGGCGGATCGAAGATCCGCGCGTTGGTCCACGTCTATGACATGGCACAGCGATCTGCGATCGCCCGCTAAACACATGCTGTATTGATTGGATCACCCATGCGGCGTGAATGGTTATTCATCATCGTGTGCCTTGGTTGGCTGGTGCCTGTGTGTTATGTGCGGGCCGACGAGGCCCCGTATGCGCGGGCGTATCTCGATCAACTGCACCGGAATCTGGACCGGGTGCGTGAGCAGATGCCCAAGATCAGCGAAGCAGCCGACCTGGCTGCCGAGGCGATGATCGCCGGGCGTGGCTTCGGTGTGCGGGGCGACCGGGGGCTGGCTCATGAGCTGAGCAACCGGGCCGGGGCGATGATGGGTTACGACGGGAGGCCGGGCGAAGCCGGGGACGTCATCGTGTACGTCTTCGGTGTGGAGAAGGTGACCCCAGACCTGGCCAGGCTGACCGAACTCAAGGCCGGCGGCTCTCTGGTGATCGGCCTGGGTTCTAAGACACGATTGAGCCGGCACGGCGAGGGCGATGATGTGCTCGCGGCCTGTGACATCTGGCTGGACAACGCCGTCGATGAAGTAGACGACACGCTGCACGCCCCGATTCAGACCGTGATGAACGCGGCCGTGGCTTGGGCGTTTCAGTGCGAACTGTTCGCGGCGCTGACCCGGCAGGACAAGGTCCCGGTCGTCCGGCAGAGCTTCGAGATCGACACGAAACAACAGCGTTGGCACCGGTACGGCCAGCAACGCTTCCACCACGACCGCTGGCTCGATCCGATCCCCCCCGGGAAGTTGGGTGAAGCGTATCTTGATGGATTGGATAACGTCCTGCGCGACATCGGCTCCGCGTCTTGGAAGCAACTGGCAAAAAGTGCGGAACGTGCACACCAAACCCACGAACAAACCGGCGCACACGTCTGGCTGAGGCCCGGAGGGCGCTACCTGCCCTACCACGTCACCGGCGGGCTTCCGGGTGATCCCGGCATCTTCAAGCTGCTCACCCATGACGGGTCGGACCCGAAACTTGAATCGCCGAGCAAGCCGGACATGGTGATCGCGGTCGGTCGGCACGAGACGGCCGGGAGCTATGAATGGGGCGAGCCCGAGCTGTTGCGCAAGGCGGGACGCGGTGTGACGTGGATCGTGAACGGCTACAACACCCAGCCGGCGGACCTGTATCGCAACGAACGACTGATCGACCTGTGGGGCCCTGTCGGGGATTGCGTTGTGAAAGTCGAGGACTACGACACGCGGCTCGGCCCTGTCTCCGGCGTGACAGCCGAAGCGGTGCTGTGGATGATCGCCGCGGAGGTCGCGGGGAGAGCAGAAGAAGAGTAACTCGGATACATGCGGATGAAAGCGGATAAGACATTAACCACAGAGATCACAGAGAGCACAGAGTGTTCAAACAAAGATCTCTGTGTTCTCTGTGATCTCTGTGGTTAGATCCTTTTCTTATCATCCGTTTTGATCCGATGCATCCGAGCCAATCCCCCCTCGCCCGATCCCCTATCATGTCCGCATGACCACGCCGCGACTTTATGATGACCTGGCCTGGCTCTGGCCGCTATTGAGTCCGCCCGAGCATTACGAATCTGAGGCGCGGGTCTTGATGGATATCGTTGAGCGTTACAGCCAGCCGGCTGAAAACGGCAGGCGAAGTGTGCTGGAGTTGGGCGCGGGTGGCGGGCACACACTTGTCCACCTGGCGGATCGGTTCGATTGCACAGCGGTGGACCTGTCTGAGCCGATGCTCGAACACTGCAGGAAGCTCGTGCCCGAGGCGCAGGCGGTCGTCGGGGATATGCGGTCGGTTCGGCTCAATAAGACCTTCAGCGCGGTCTTTATCCACGACGTGATCGACTACATGCTCACCCCGGAAGATGTGAAACAGACGCTCCAGACCGCCGCGGCCCACCTGGAACCGGGCGGTTTATGTGTCATCGCGCCGACCTACACACGCGAAACCTTCACCGACGGCGAGGTCGCCGACGACGGCACGACGACCGACAGCGAAGAGCTGACGTACTTCACATTCGTTCACGACCCCGACCCGACGGATGATCTGTTCGAGATGATCCTGCTGTACCTGATCCGGGATTATCAGTCGCGGCAGGTTGAGGTCGTTGAAGACCGCCACACCTGCGGGCTGTTCTCCGAAAAGCAGTGGGTCCAGTGGATGATCGACGCGGGGTTCGAGGCGGAAGCGGGCGCGGCGGATGTGGGTGATGAGATGCCGTGGGTATTGTTTCTGGGGGTTAAGCGATAACCCGGCTAGCGCGACAAGTCGCGTCGCTTCATTGAGCGCACTTGTAGCGATACCCGATACCCGATACCCGATACCCGATACCCGATTTTATCCGACATGTGCGGGCAGGTAGTAGTTCTGGGTGTACTCGCCGACCATGCGGTTGGTGTTGAACGTGCCGGGGACGGTCTTCATGGAATTGGCCATGACCTTGATCCACTTGGCGGGCAACCCGGCGCGGTTGCGGGTGTAGAACATCGGGACGATGGTGTTTTCAAGCAAGGTGTACAGGCAGTCGGCGTCGTAGGCGTTCTGTTTCGCCAGGCTCTTGTACTCCCGGCCGTCGCCGATGGCCCAGCCGTTGCGTTTGTTGTAGCCCTCGGGCCACCAGCCGTCGAGCACGGACAGGTTCACCCCGCCGTGCAGCGGCGGCTTCATCCCGCTGGTGCCGGACGCTTCCATCGGGCGCAGCGGATTGTTCAGCCAGATATCGCAGCCGCTGGTGAGCATCCGGCCGACCTGCATGTCGTAGTTCTCGATCACGGCGACGCGGCCCTTGAAGCCGGCCTTCTTGGCGTGCTTGACGATGGTCTGCAAAAACGCCTGGCCGTCGGCGTCGGCGGGGTGGGCCTTGCCGGCGAAGATCAGCTGCACGGGCCGTTTGTCGTCGCCGAGGATCTTCATCAGGCGCTTGGCGTCACGGAAAATCAGCGGGGCGCGTTTGTAAGTGGCGAAGCGTCGGGCGAAGCCGATGGTCAGCGCGTTTTCATCGAGCATGTTTTCCGCATCGATGACGGCCTTGGCGTCGCCGCCGTGACGGACGGCCTGCTCGACCAGGCGCTGCCGCGCGAACCGGACCAGCCGGCGACGCAGCACACTGCGCAGCTCCCAGATCGCCTCGGCGGGGATCTTGTCGGCCTTGGACCAGGGGTCATCGAACGCGCCGATGTCGTTGACCTTCGGCTTGATGTGCTTGGCGTAGAACGGCTGGGCCTCGGGGGCGAGCCAGGTCTGGAAGTGTACGCCGTTGGTGATGTGGCCGATCGGGACGTCCTTGGGTTTCTTGGCGTCGAAGACCTTCTGCCACATTTCGCGGGATACCTCGCCGTGCAGTTTCGCGACGCCGTTGGCGCGTCGGCTCAGTCGCAGGGCGAGCGCGGTCATGCACATCGGGGCTTTCTTGTTGCCGACGTCCTCGCTGCCCAGGTCCATGACACGCTGCAGGCTCAGGCCGGTGCCGCGCAAGAGCGGCTTGAGGTACTTGGCGGTGAGCGCGGGGCTGAAGCGGTCGTGGCCTGCCGGGACGGGCGTGTGGGTGGTGAAGACGGTGTGCCTGGCGACCGCGTTGACGGCGGAATCCACGTCCATCTTCTTGCTGGTCAGGTCGGTGACGCACTTGATCGGGGCGAAGGCGGCGTGGCCTTCGTTCAGGTGCAGCACGGTGAAGTCCAGGCCCACAGCCTCGAGTGCCATCACGCCGCCGACGCCTAGCAGCACTTCCTGGCGGATGCGTGTTTCGTTATTGCCGCCGTAGAGATGCGCGGTGATCTTGCGGTCGGCGGGCTTGTTCTCGGGCAGGTCGGTATCCAGCAGGTAGAGCGCGATACGGCCGACGTCGGCGCGCCAGACCTTGACCTTGACCTTGCTGCCGGCGAGGTTGAGTGTGAAGCGCTTCTTAGTATCAGTAACGGCAAGCTTGCTGAAGTCGTAGGTCGGGTAGATGGCGCGGGTCGCGCCGTCGGGCTCGATCTCCTGGCGGTAGTAGCCGTGGCGGTAGAGCAGGCCGACACCGGTCAGGGGCGTGCCGATATCCGACGCGCTTTTGAGATGGTCGCCTGCGAGCACACCCAGACCGCCGGAGTAGATCGGCAGCGATTCGTGCAGGGCGAACTCAGCGCTGAAGTAGGCAACGCGCATCTTCCTCTGCGACGCGGTGGCGGTGCGCTTAAACCAGGTGTTGGTTGCCTTGAGATACGCGGCGAGCTCTTTCTCGCGCGCGGTCAGTCGGGCGATGAAGTCGGCGTCCGTCTTGAGTTGATCCAGCCGGTGCTTGGGAAGCTGGTCGATGACCTTCAGCGGGTTGCGTTCGGTCGCTTCCCAGAGCGTGGGTTCGAGCGAAGCGAAGAGGCGCTGCGTGTCGGCGTCCCATGTCCAGCGCAGGTTCATGGCCAGGTTCTTGAGTCGCTGGGCGACGTTAACCGGTTTAACAGTGTTGCGCTTGGTCGTCTTCTTAGCCATGATTGCATTTCCGTATGAATGTTAAAGGGGGCGCGGTGTGCGGAGGGTGTCTTGATCAGATTGCGAATTACGATCGCGGTGGGTTCAAGCTCGTGCGTAGAGCAGGGTTTGTTCAGCGAGCCATTTGGCGTGTGACTTTTTCAGTTGTAGAGGCTTGAGCCGCCAGGCCCAGTTGCCCTTGGTCGTGCCGGGGACGTTCATGCGTGCCTTGCCGTCCAGGCCCAGCAGGTCCTGGATGGGGAAGATAGCGGTATCTGCCGGAGAACTCAATGCCAGCCTGATTAAATCATGGTGGATGGTCTTGGCGGCCCCGCCGGTGAAGGCCAGGGCACGCTGCCGCTCGCTGGGCCTGCCGCCCCGTGATTTGCGGTCGGCCTGGGCGAACCAGCCGTGGACGGTGTCGTTGTCGTGGGTGCCGGTATAGACGACGCTGGCCGGGGGGTAGTTGTGCGGGGCGTGGTAGCTGTCGTCCTGGCCGAAGGCGTGCTGGATGATCCGCATGCCGGGGAAGGCGTATTTATCACGCAGCGCGGCGGCTTCCGGGGTGAGCAGGCCCAGGTCCTCGGCGATGATCGGGACGCTGCCGAGCCTGCGTTTAAGCGTGGTGAACAGCTCGTCGCCGGGCGTCTTGCGCCACCTGCCTCGCTTGGCGTTCTTGTGATGAGCGGGGACCTCCCAGTACCGAGCGAAGCCCAGGAAGTGATCAATCCGGGCGGCGTCGAACTGGTAGAGGCATTGGCGGAAGCGCTGGACCCACCATTCGTAACGCTCGGTCTTGTGCTTGGGCCAGTCATACAGCGGGTGCTTCCAGAGCTGCCCGATCGCGCTGAAGGCGTCGGGCGCGGCGCCGGAGATGACCTTCGGCGTGCCGTCGGCCTTGAGCCGGAACAGTTCCGAGTGCGCCCAGACGTCGCAGCTGTCGTGTGCGACAAAGATCGGGATGTCGCCGATCAGGCCGATGCCCTGCTTGTTGCAGTACTTCTTAAGCGCCATCCACTGCTTGTCGAACTGGTACTGCAGGAAGATGCAGTAATCGATCTTCTCCGCCAGGCCGGCCCGCGCGTCATCGATGTCGGCTTTGCGGCGCTTGCGCAAGCCCGCCGGCCACTTCCACCACTGCCGATTACGGTTGGCGTGGAGCAAGGCGCAGAACAGCGACCAGTCGTCCAGCCAATCCTTGTGCTTTGCCTTGAACCTGTCCACCGCGGTGCGCGAGCGTTTGGGCTTGTCACGGAACCGATCGAACGCCAGCTGCAGCAGCGGTTCGCGGAGCTTGCGGATCTCTTTGTAATCGACCCTGTTGTGATCGATGCCCTTGAAGGGCTTGATCTCGGCGCGGGTGAGCAGGCCGTCTTCGTGGAGTTTGTGAAGGCTGATGAGGATGGGATCGCCGGAGAACGCGGAGAAGGTGCTGTACGGGCAGCCGTGCTTGTCCGCCGGGTTGATCGGCAGCATCTGCCACCAGCGCTGCCTGGCGTCAGCGAGGAAGTCGGCGAAGCGGTAAGCGTCCGGCCCCAGGTCGCCGCAGCCGTACGGCCCGGTCAGCGAGGTCGGGTGCAGCAAGAGGCCGCTGGCTCGTTGTTGAAAAGGGTTTTTGTCGCTCAAAAGCCACCACTCCAGGTCTACGCCGTCGCCGGCATGAGCATCACAGGATAGCGGTAACCCGGTGAATCACCAACCCCCACACGCCCGCGATCCGGGTTACAATCCGCCCGGCGGCAGACACATCAACCACCTGGAGATCACCCATGGATCGGGGAACCCTGTTACTCATCATCGCTCTACTCACCGCTCAGCTGAACGCATTCGGTCAGGCGTCCAACGCGCCCGAAACTGCAGAAAGTGATGAGGCCACCGAGGTCGAGACCGAGTAGTTAGAGCAAGCACAATCCAACTGTAGCGGGTGCGACACCTTGTCTGCGCAGCAGCAAAGTGTGCGGTGGGGCGAACACACCTTGCCCTTCGGGACAAAGTGTGGCACCCATAAACGCTACGTATGGGTTGTAATCGCCCGAGTGTGTAGATATCAGTTAAGCCAGCGCCCCGGTGCAGCTTGAGCCAGCCCCGGCGGTGCAGCCGAAGCAGTGGGCCCCGGTCCGGATCGATCGGCCGATCAGCTCGTCGGGCGTGTAGTCCCAGAGCTTGCGGCAGCCGGCTTCCACGGCAAGCTCCTCGCCCTCCGTGCCGTCGATCGGCATGACCAACATCTGATTGAAGTCGCAGTCGTACACACCGCCCTGCCAGCCGACGCTGACCAGGCTCCGGCACATGACGCCATCAACGTTCGCCGGGTTGTGGGCGTCGATAAGTTTGGTCATGTAGCCGGCATAGGCCCCGTCGCGCTTCAACGCGTGCTCGAAGCGTTTGATCGGCATGTTGGTGATGGTCCAGAGTTTGTTGAACTCGATGCCGAAGTGTTCGCTGAGGTGTTTCTTGTAGTCGGCTTCGAGGGCTTCCTGTGCCGGGGGCAGGCCGTAGCCCACCGGGTTGTAGACCAGGTCCAGCCGCAGGCCCGTGCCGGGTCGGCCGTAGCCGTGTTGATTCAGCAGCTGCAGGGCCTGGACCGAGCCGTCGAACACGCCCTTGCCCCGCTGCTTATCGACGTTGTCTTCCAGGTAGCAAGGCAAGCTGGCGGACACCTCGACCTTGTGCTCAGCAAGGAAGCCGGCCAGGTCTTCGTAGCCCGGCTCGAGCAGGATCGTCAGGTTGCAGCGGTCGATCACGTGCAGGCCGAGCTCGCGGATGGCCACGACCAGCTCGCGGAAGTGCGGGTTCATCTCGGGGGCCCCGCCGGTCAGGTCCACGACCTCGATGCCTAGTTCGTCCTTGTATCGCTTCAGCCAGCCGAGGATCTTGTCCATCGTCTGGCGGGTCATGATCTCCGTGCGGGTCGGGCCGGCCTCGACGTGGCAGTGGTGACACGCCAGGTTGCACATCTTCCCGATATTGATCTGCAGCGTGGTGAGCGAGCCGCGCGACAGCGTCTGCCCATCGTCGCTTAGACGATCGGCAAACAGACACGCCCAGGCGGGGTCGGCGTCGGCCAGCTGCAGCGGGAGGTCCTGAGTCATAGGGCCTGATTCTAGCGGCATATTCAACCAACCCACGAAAATCGCTGAATATTCCCGATCGGGCAAGATCGCTGGGGTCAGCGGGGTTACAATCCGCCGGGCCATTTTCAACAGTGGGAGCATATGATGGAAAGACGCCAACTCGGTCAGACGGACCTGCAGCCGACCGTCCTGGGCTTCGGCGGGGTAGTGGTGATGATGGAATCTCAGGACGAGGCCAACCGCGCCGTCGCCGAGGCCTTCGACCTGGGCATCCGCTACTACGATGTCGCGCCGCAGTACGGCGACGCCCAACAGCGCATGGGCCCGGCGCTCAAGCCCTACCGTGACGACGTCATGCTCGCCTGTAAGACCCTGGAGCGCACCGCCGAGGGGGCAAGGCGCGAACTCGACGACTCACTGACCAAGCTCTGCACCGACCGGTTCGACCTCTACCAGATGCACGCGGTCAGCAGCATGGACGAGGCGAAGCAGCTGCTCGCCCCCGGCGGCGCGATCGAGGCGTTCCACGAAGCACGCGAGGCCGGCAAGGCCCGCTACATCGGGTTCAGCGCCCACGACCAGGACGCGGCGCTTCACCTGATCGGGTCGGGCCTGTTCGACTCAGTCCTGTTTCCGTTCAACTACATCGCCATGAACAAGGCCAACTTCGGCCCGGCCGTGCTGGACGCGGCGAACCTGCAAGGCATGGGCATCCTGGCGCTCAAGGCCATGGCCCGGACCCGAATCGAGGAAGGCAAAGAACGGTCCCACGCCAAGTGCTGGTACCGGCCGGAGGATCGGCCGGAGGTGGCGCATTGGCTGCTGCGGTACACGCTGAACCTCCCCGGCGTCACCGCCACGATCCCGCCGGGCGACCCGGGCTTGTTCAAGACGTCCCTGAGCTTCGCAGACGACCTCGGCCCGCTGTCCGAGCAGGAACTGGCCCAACTGGAAGAGGCCGTCACCGAAGCCCAGCCGCTCTTCCCGATGACCTAGCGCGGTGACGCGCGGATCTGCGATCCGCCGCTAAACACGGAGAATTACCCCCCCCGTTTAGCGGGCGATCGCAGATCGCCGTGTGATCCCACCTATGCCACATACGGCACCACGAACTTCCAGCGCTGCCGTGGCAAGCCATCCTTAACCGGGTTGTCATTCACGTACCGGATCGCTCGCTCCACAGCGGCGCTGTCATTGAGGTACACCTTCCATAACCCCCGCGCCCAAGGCGATGGCGGATCGATCCTAAAACCCTCGTCACGCAATCTCGTTGTCGCGGCCTGCTTCAAACGCCGAACGATCTGCTCGATCGTGTAGTGGTGTCGTCCGATGACCAGGTGTGCGTGGTCCGGCATGATCGAGAAGGCATGGATACGGTAGCTCGACACCTCGGCGGCCTCGGCAAAGGCACGACCGACGCATTGGGCCATCCGGCCGGTGAATCGCACGGGCTTGTGGCGTAATGCCTGCTTGGCCCGCTGCCTTTGGGCGCGGTCGTGTGCCAGCCCGGCAACGGACCGGCGGGTATCGGTCTTGGTCGCCTTGCCGTGACGCACTAATTCGTATCGGCGGACAAAGTCGGACCATGAGCCCCGGGGGTCGTTCGGAAGCCAGAATCCATAGGCCGAGACAATAACGTGATATGCCCGGATCATCGGGAAAATGCTACCATACCGGGCCCGCAGACGCGCGGATCTGCGATCCGCCGCTAAACGGGGACCGACACAATGTTTAGCGGGCGATCGCAGATCGCCGTGTGACTTTTGGAGATACCCCATGCCCGAGACCGCTACCGTCATCGACCCCGCCACCAAGTCCATGGACGACATCGTCGCGCTGTGCAAGCGCCGCGGCTTCGTCTACCCGGCATCCGAAATCTACGGCGGGATCAACGGCTTCTGGGACTACGGCCCGCTGGGCACCGCGCTGAAAAACAACATCCGCGACCACTGGTGGAAACACACCGTCGAGTGCCCCCCCATCGGCCCCGACGGCGAACCCGTCTCCATCGTCGGGCTCGACTCGTCCATCATCCAGAACCCGCGCACCTGGGAAGCCTCCGGCCACGTCGGCGGTTTCTCCGATCCGATGGTGGACTGCACGGAAAGCAAGAAACGCTACCGGGCCGATCAAGTAATGGTCTTTGTTTCATGGGATGTCGAAGAAGGTAGCGGTGACGAGTCTTGTGGTGCTATTGATCGACTTTTTGCATTTAATGAAAACGACGAAAAGTCATTAGCCACTGCTCGAAAGAAGGCCGAAAAGTTAGCGAAAAAACTTGGGATCAAAGTTGCCAATAATCCAACTGTTTGGCCTCTTACACATCCAGAATTCAAAGGCGCCCATCATCATATTGTTGGCCCGGATACGGAAACACCCGGCACGCTCACCGAGCCGCGTGAGTTTAACCTGATGTTCGAGACGTTTGTCGGGGCGATCCGCAACGACGATGCCAAGGCGTACCTCCGGCCGGAGACGGCACAGGGGATTTTCCTGAACTACAAGAACGTGCTGGACACGATGCGAGTCAAGATGCCGTTCGGTATCGCGCAGATCGGTAAATCCTTCCGCAACGAAGTCACGCCGCGTAACTTCATCTTCCGCAGCCGGGAGTTCGAGCAGATGGAGATGGAATGGTTCTGCGCCCCGGACGAAGCGCCCAAGTGGTACGACTTCTGGAAGCACGAGCGGATGCGGTGGTGGCAGACGATGGGGATCGCTGAGAGCAACCTGCGCTTCCGCGACCACGACGACGACGAATTGGCACACTACTCGAAGATGTGCGTCGATGTGGAATACAAGTACCCCTTCAGCGCCCCGGGCTACGGGGAGCTGGAAGGTGTCGCCCACCGCGGCTGCTTCGACCTCTCTCAGCACCAGGAACACTCCAAACAGAAGCTGGAGTACTTCGACCAGGAACGGCAGGTCCAGGCCAAGAACGACGGCTTAAGCAAGGAAGAGATCAACGCCAAGAGCAAGTACATGGCCAACGTCATCGAGCCCGCCAGCGGGCTGACGCGCGGCGTGCTGGTGCTGCTCTGTGAGGCGTTCACGCCGGACGAAACCCGGCCGAGCAAGGTGTTCATGAAGTTCAAGCCGAAGTTCGCGCCGATCAAGGCGGGCATCTTCCCGCTGGTCAACAAGGACGGCATGCCCGAGGTCGCGCAGAAGCTCTACATGGGCCTGCGTGAAAAGTTCACCTGCCAGATCGACGCCAAGCAGAGCATCGGCAAACGCTACGCCCGGATGGACGAAGCGGGGACGCCCTACTGCTTCACGATCGACGGCGACACGCTCTCTGATCAGACCGTGACGGTGCGCGACCGTGACAGCCAATCTCAGGAGCGGATCAATCTCGACCAGGTCGAGTCGTTCCTGGCTGAGAAGATCGGGGAGTAGGTTGAACCGCGAAGGCGCGAAGAGATTTAGCCACCAATGAACACGAATGAACACGGGTAAGGATGAAGCGAAGAGAGGCCGGACAGGCTTCCTGATCTGTGTTTATCGGTGTTCATCGGTGGCTTATTCCGAAAGTCATTGATGGATCAGCGGCGGGAATCACTCCAGACGATCTTGCAGGCTCACACCCCGGCGTGTGACGAGGAAGCGGTGCATCAGGGGCGCATGTTGGAACTGCTGACGACGGCGGGCGATCCGTTTTCGCGCGATCACTTTGAGCCGGGGCACTTCACCGCCAGCGGATTCGTGCTCTCGCCGGATGGCGACAGTGTGTTGCTGGTGCTGCACCGCAAGCTCGGGCGTTGGCTTCAGCCGGGCGGGCATGTTGATCCTGAAGATGGTGACCTGTTTGTCGCGGCCTGCCGGGAGGTGGCCGAGGAGACGGGGGTGTCGGGGCTGAAGCATGTCGACGGTGTATTTGATGTCGATATCCACCCGATCCCGGCACGGAAAATTGAGCCGGCGCACGAGCATTTTGATGTGCGGTTCCTGATGCGGTGCGAGGCCACCGACCTCACGATCAGCGACGAGTCCCACGACGCGGCCTGGGTGCCGATCGCCGAGATTGATCAGCGGATGAGCGATCCCTGCGAGGCCCGGGTCATCCGGAAACTGCAGTTGCTGGGGTATGGGGTCTAGGGTCTGGTCAGAGTGGTTAGCGCTCGTTGGTTTGTGGTCAGCCAAGAAGCTCTAGCCCGCCCGCAACGCGGGCGCGGCCAGCTAACAGCCCCACACACCAATCATTCAACAACCCTCCCTCTTTTCCCTTCCCTTCTAACAGGCCGGTGGTAAAATATAGCTAGAGTCAGATGCCCGGCGCTTCCCGTTTAGAGGTGTTTTGGGGGCTTTGGTTCTCTGATCGGGTCACGTCTCGTTTGGGCGCAAACAACTTCATGTCCGGATTCGCTCCATGCAGGAAGGAGACCGCCATGCCCGTCAAACGACTACGCGAGTATTTGGACAGTCACGGTGTGAAGTACGTGGTGCTCAGCCATTCCCCGGCGTACACGGCCCAGGAGATCGCGCGGGCCGCGCACGTGCCGGGCCAGGAGATGACCAAAACCGTCATGGTCCGACTGGACGGCGAGTTGGTCATCATCGCGATGCCGGCCCCGGCGAAGGTGCGGTTCGATCTGCTGCGTGACGCCAGCGGGGCCGAGCAGGTGGAACTGGCGCGCGAGCGCGACTTCGCAGAGCTGTTCCCCGGCTGCGAGCTGGGCGCGATGCCGCCGTTCGGCAACCTCTACGAGGTCCCGGTGATTGTCGACGAATCCCTGGCGCACGATGAAGAGATCTGCTTCAACGCCGGCACGCACACGGAGTTGATCCGCATGTCGTACGCCGACTTTGATGCCCTGGTTAAGCCGACGGTGATGCGCCTCAGCGAGCACATCACAGCGTGATCTCATGACTGACCATGCAAACCGTTTAGCGGCGGATCGGAGATCCGCGCGGGGTGTATCCGCGTAAACCGTTAATCGATACACACGGCGATCTGCGATCGCCCGCTAAACGGCATACAACCCCCTCTGCCTACCCCGCGAAGATCAGCTTGTAGCCGATCATGAAGATGACCACGTCGGCGAAGACGTGGCTGATGTAGGCGGCGTAGATGTTGCGGTATGTGAGGTAGATCCAGGACCAGGTCGCCCCGCCGACGAAGACGCCCACGGACCCGAGGAGCGTGATGCGCCAGTCGAAGTAGGCGGCGAGTGCGATGATGTGGTGCAGCGTGAAGAACACGCCCGAGAAGATGACGGCCGGCCAGCGGGGCATGAGCCGTTCGCAGCGTGTGAAGACGAACCACCGCCAGACGTACTCTTCCATCAGTGAGTTGAACGTGCACCAGTAGACCGCGCCGAGGAGGTACTTCATCGGCGAATCCAGCCCGACCTCGATCGCCTTATCGCTGACGACCTGTGTGTCGATCCAATGCCCGAACAGGAAGTAGCCCGCGCCGATCAGCAGGAAGATCGCGATGCCGGTGACAACGCCGGCGGCCATACCCTTGCCGGTCGGCTTTGGGATCGTCGGTCGCTGTTTATCGACGAGGATGAGCCAAACCAGCGGCAGGCCAATCAGCCAGGCCTTGCAGAACCCGAAAACGCCCTTGCCGATGAACGTCCCCGGCGAGCCGTACGCCGCGAACCAGATGCCGATGCTGGCCGAAGGAACCAGCAGGATCAGTGCGAGCAACGCGTTGCGCTTGGTCGTGTCGGACATGAACGTCATTTATACCGTAAATCCCGAAGAAGATTCACCACAGAGGACACAGAGGCGCAGAGAAGAACAAGACGATCCGGCAGATTACAGTGATTACACAGATTCCAAACTAGTAGGACTCAGGTCCTAATCTGTGTCATCTGCGAAATCTGCGGATACTTCTTCATTGTGTTTGCTCTGTGTTCTCTGTGTTCTCTGTGGTGAATCTCTGCACAAAAAAAAGCACGGCCCAGGCAGAGGATGCACTGAGCCGCACTCGATCAGGGGCTTTTTGATTGTCGGCCGCGGCTTACTCAGCCAGAGCGACTGGGCCTTTGTCGACCTTGGGGGTCAACGGCATGGGGGCCGGGGCCTGGGGAGCCTGCGGGGCCCGACGCTGCATGTAGTCCGGGCGGAGCAGGATGGCCCGGGGCATGATCATCTTGCGCTGCGGCTTGACCTGAAGGTCACGGCGGATGACATACGCGGTGTCCTGAGCGGTCATGGCTTTGTATGCCCGCTGCGCCCGCATGATGCTGTGGCCGTCGTCGATCCCGCCGGTGGTCCGGCCGTAGTTACGGTCCGGGTCGACGAAGATCGGCTGGTTGCCCATCTGCAGCTGGATGACCTCGGGTTCGGGCATGTCATGCTGGGTCTTCAGGCCCACCACGTCACGTCGAACCGTGCTTATCTGAATCAACTCATGCGCGGGTCGGTCCTGATGCATGGGCACCACGAGACCGGGCTCGGCTCGGCCGATGACCGAGACCTCACCGCCGGCCAGCGCGGGTAATGCGAGCCCACCGAGCGCAAGACAGCTAATTACAACTTCCCTGAAACGGATCACAGGCGTCTCTCCTTCCGGCTCCGGGCGGCTTGCCTGAAGCACGCTGGGCGGGTCCCTCAACCCAATCAGCGTTCGACTCTCTTTGCCTCTCGCAGACGGCGTGATCCGGCCTAAACAACAACGGCCGGCACCGAAACTCCTCCGAGTGACGTGAATACTCTTGCAACCCTCGTGCCACGGCCGCCCGGACGGGCCCGCAGCTAATAATCCGCTATCTGGCAGTATTTTAGGCACGCTATTGCCCCCGGGACCACCGGTCCGTCTGTAACGGATTGATGCGGGCACGCAACATCCCAGGACGCCCTGTCGCACCTACCCAACACCCTTGCCGGCCTGGATTTGCACACCTGCGAGATGGACCTAAGATGCGCGCCCAATTGCCCCGCATCTACACCCCAAACTGATAATCCCCCCGCCGGTCGCGGGCCTGATGTATCCGTAAGAGCCCGTCGCCATGGCACAAAACACGAACCAGCCCCGCCCCGCCCTGCTGCGGGCACGCACCCGCACGGGCCAGAGCCTGTCGCTGCGGCAGCAGCTGGCGTTCGCGCTGTATGCCTGGACGTTCGGCTCGTTCTGGCTGTGGGCGATCACCGGCGCGGCGATGACACGATTCAGCCAGGCGCTGGGGCTGCCCGAGTGGGGCTTCGGTGTGTTGGCGACACTGCCCTTTGCCGGCACGCTGCTGCAGGTCCCGGCCGGGTATCTCATCGAGAAGTTCGGCAAACGCAAGCAGGCGTTCCTGTGGTTGTGCGGGATCGGCCGGCTGATGTGGGTGGTGACCGCGATGATCCCCTGGCTGCTGCCCGGCGCGCAGGACTGGTGGTGGCCGACGATGCTGCTGCTGATCTTTTTCAGCTGGGCGTTGATGCAGGCGTCGGGCCCGGCGTGGATGAACTGGATGTCCGACGTGATCCCGCGTCGGATCCGCGGCCGGTACTTCGGGGTGCGCAACCAGATCGGCCAACCGATCGGGCTGCTCACCACGCTGGGCATCGGCTACGCGCTTAATCAAGCGAGCCTGGTGCAGGACACGCACCCGGACATCATGATCAAGGTCACCAGCGCGATCCTCGGCGTTGCTGGGTTCGTTGGGTTTCTGGACATCCTCTGCTTCCGCTTCGTCGATGACCCGGTCAAACACCACGAGCCCAGCCCACACGGCCTGATGCAGATGATGCTCAAGCCGATGAAGGACAAGGCGTTTCAACGCTTCCTGGTGTTCAACTTCATCCTGATGCTGGCGATCGGTTGGGTCGGTCAGTACATCTGGCTGTACCTGTTCGATGTGCTGGGCTGGTCGGACATGAAAGCCAACGTGTTGCTGCTGGGTGTGCCGCTGATCCTGCGGACGGTGAGCTTCGTGATCTGGGGGAAGCTGATCGACCGCCTGGGCAAGAAGCCGGTCATGCTGATCGTCGGCTGCCTGAGCATGGCGGACACGATCGGGTGGCTGGTCATCGGTGGCGGCGAGAACCAGTTGGGGCACATCGGCATCGTGTACGTCGTGGCCGGCTACTTGTTGGTGCTGGTTTCGCACACGGCGTGGCCGGGGATGGAACTGGCGAACTTCAACTTCATCCTGGACATGTCCGGCGGCGGCCGCGGCAAGGACCGGGCCGGGGGCGCTGCATATGTGGCGGTGAACTCGATCGCGGTCGGGCTGGGCGGGGTGTTGTCGGGGCTGCTGGGCGCGTTGGTGGCGGGGCGTTTGAGCGACTGGCGTCAGCCGCTGCCGGTGATGGACATCGAGCTGACGTATCACGGCGTGCTGCTGATCGGGATGGCGGCGCTGAAGGGGGTGGCGCTGTTCTGGCTGATGGGCCTGCACGAACCCCGGGCGGTGGGCACGCGTGATGCGATCCGGTACATGACCACGTCGTTGTACTCGAACGTGCGCCAGGCGGTGCTGATGCCGACGCGGATGGTCGGCCATGCGGCTCGATGGAGCTACAAGATCACCCCGACAAAGACCCGTCGGAAGTAGGCCCTGTGGCGTCTGTAGGGGCTACAATGGCCCGTGCCCGGTCGGAGCCAGTTGACGGGGAACCCGGGCGACACTGATGCGTCTGAACAAGGCAGCAAAGGAGGTTATGCCATGATGAATCGATCAACACGGATGGGGCTGATGCTGGCGCTCGGGGCGCTGGTGATGGTCGCCGGGGGCTGCGTCAGCGACCGGGGCAGTTCAGGCGGACGGATCGGGATCCACGAGACGACCGAGCCGGAGTGGGATTCGTCCAAGGTTCAGCCGGTCTCACTGGTAGAGTTCAGCGACCAGGCCGCAGGAAGGATCGTCGAAGACCTGGTGCTGCTGCCGCGGATCCGGGACGAGGCCGGGCGCGTCACCGTGATCCTCGGGGACATCAACAACAAGACGGGGATCGTCAGCTCGACGGAGTTTGAGGTCGTCACCGCCCGCCTGCGCAACAAGCTGATCAACAGCGGCCCGGCCCGCGGTACGATGCGGTTTGTAGAGCGTCGGGCGCGGATGCAGGACCTGGCGGCGCGTGAGGCCGTGGCCGAGGGCGAGTTCGTGGCCGACCCGCCGAACTACGATCCCCAGACGACCTACGCGCTGAACGGCGACTTCTACCGCATCAGCCGGGGCGAGACGCATCAGTACTACATGGAGGTGCAACTCGTTCACTTCGCGAGCAACGAGATCGTCTTCTCCGACCGCTACGACGCGAAGCACTCGACGAAAGACTGAACAGGCGAACATGCACGCCTTACGTACCCATCGTGGCACCAGCCGCCGGCTGCCAGCCGGCGCGTCCACGCGCGACCCGGCGGGTCGCGGCTATTGTCTGTGCGCGATCGTCTGCTGCCTGTTCATACTACCCGCCTGCGAATCCAAGCCCGTCGGGGAATCGACGCGCCTGACGATCGACGACGTCGAGGCGATGACACACGAGATGTCTCAGAGCCTGCTGACGAGCGGTGTCTTTTCCAAGCGCAACGCGGCCAGTGAGCCGTGGACCGTGACGATCGACAAGGTGCTGAACCTCTCCGACGAGGTGATGACCGAAAACGAGCAGTGGTCGATCATGGCCCAGGTGCGCGGGTCGGCATCGCTCACGACCCTCTATGACACCTGGAACGTACGTTTCGCGATCCCGCCGGAGCGTGCCGCATCGCTCAAAGGTGACCTTGGCGCACTCGAATTAAGGGGAAGCTTCTGGGAAGGCCGCAAGGTAACACACACCATGACCGCGACCTTCCGCTCGATCACCCGGGCCCAATCGAAGCAGCGCAGCGACCTGTATTACTGTGAGTTCGACCTGCAGGACCTGAGCACGGGCGAGACGCTGTGGAGCGACCGCTTCGAGTTCAAGCGGCAGGCGAGGGGGCACGTGTGGGACTAAACGCGACTCAACAAGCCTACCCGTTTAGCGGGCGATCGCAGATCGCCGCGTGGATTGCCTGTTGCCGACGTGCGGATCTGCGATCCGCCGCTAAACGTACTGTGATGTGGGTGGTATTCCTATGTATGGTCGGCTGCCAGGAGCCGATGAAAACGCCGTACGCCGCGCTGGCCAGAGGTGACTACGCCCGGCCGCGCACGGAAATCCAGCAGCACATGCAGCCCAAGCGATCCGACCGGGCGTACCTGCTGGACCGGATGCGCGTCGGCGTCCTCACGCTGGCGGACGGATACCCCGAATCAGCGCAAACCATCTTCGAGTCAGTCTACGACGTCCTGCGCACACAAGGTATCAACCGCGACAAGACGGTCGCCTCGGTCGTACTGAACGAAGACGTGAAGGTCTGGAAGGGCGAGCCGTTCGAGCAGGCGTTGGCCATGTCGTACTACGCGATGACGCAGGCCGAGCTTGGCTCGTGGGACAACACGCGGGCGGCGGCGAATAGTTCTCTGTTCGCCTTGCGCGACTTCGGCGAGGACGAGGACGGCAAGCGGATCGATACCTACGAAATCGCTCGCCGTGCGGTGGAGTACGAACGCGCGATCGAAGCGGGCGACTCACCCGAGGAAGCCTTGAAGAAAGCGAACTACATCGACCACGGCTACGCGGTGCGTGACTCGGACTTCACGCTCGGCTATCTGCTGGCGGGCATCGCCAACCAGCAGCTCGGCCGGCTCGATGAAGCGGACGACCACTTCCTGCGCGTGCTGGAACTAAACGAAGACCTGGACCGCCTGGTGCAAGCTCTGCGTGATAACCAGTACAACACGATCCTCGTCGTCAGCCACGGCCTCGGGCCACGCAAGGAAGGCTACGGCCCGGACAACGCGCTGGCACGCTTCGCGCCGCGCTTCGCCAGCGACAACAGCAAGCTGCGCGTGCGGATCGGGTCGGGCCCGCAATCGAGGATGTACCCGGTGGTGACCGACGTGAACACCATGGCCGGGGACCACATGTGGAACAACATGGAAGACGTCCGCTCCGCCAAGAGCACCATCGGCACGGTGATGCTTGTCGGTGGTCTGATCGCGACGGACTACGGGGCATCGAACAGCGGCAACGACGACGCCGTCATCATCGGCCTTAGCGCGATGCTGGCCGGGGCCGCGCTCAAGGCAGGGGCTCATGTGGATACGCGGTTCTGCGACGTGATGCCCCAGCGGTTCTATGTCGTCCCGCTCTACCTGTCCGACCCGAATCAGGCGATCACGCTGGACGTGGAGGGCCGGTCGTCGTCGAAGCTGGTCCTGACCGGGCTGGGGCCACCCGGGCCGATGTCGATCGGCAAGGCGCAGCTGCGATACGTTCGGCTGGTCAGCAACCGTTCCAACGCCCCCCCACCCGCTTGGGCGACCTCCGGCCGGGTGTACTACGGCAATCCCTACACGCCCGAACACACCAAGACGCCTTACATCCTCGGGGGCAACGACGTCAGCCCGCCGACCCAGCGTGTGCTCGACCGGTATCACCGCATGGGTGAGTTGACCGGCCTGACGCTCGCCGACCTCAACGAGCTGTACCGCTCTGAAGGGATCACGTTCTCGACCGAGGACCAGCACGGCTACGCCGACCGACACCTGCTGGAAGGCGGACGCTCGCTGGTCGCCCCGCTGCCGGGCACCACAGGCTTCGCCCGCTTGTTCGGCCAGGTACACCCGGCCTATGAACCCAGGTCCGACCGTGTCGCTGAACCTAAAATCAAGCAATCCGACGCAATGCCACAAGGAGACTCGCCATGACACGACCACACACTCTGCTCACCGCGCTGGCCGTTGGGTCCTGCCTGCTGGCCGGATGTCAGGCCGGCAAACCCCCCGCCGCCGCCAAGCCCGATCCCGTCGCACCGGTCGGCTACCCGCAGATCGCCACGGAGGGCAACCTCGGCGACTTCCTCTACTACGCCAAGCCGATCGTCCGCATGCAGGACGGGTCCGGGGGTAATTCCGGGGGGGAACTGATGAAGGTCACGGTGCCGCTACGGCTGGCGGACGATAAGCCGGTCAACGCCCAGTACCGCTTCAGCTTCCTGGGGGCGGACGGGGCCCCGGTGGATAACGAGATGGACTGGCGATTCATGGTCCTGCCGCCACGGCTACAGGTCTTCATGGAGGCCACCGCCACCGAGCCGGGGGCACGGGACTGGCGTCTGGAGGTCAGACCGGCGAAGTAGTGAGATGCGATAACTGCTTAAATGGGGGCTATTAACAGGCAACGGCAGGCCCCAGACCACAGCCGATCCGGCTCCGCCTGTGGCACGGTGTCGCGTTGCATTCCCCCGGCGACCTGCTACACTACCCGGCTCGATATCAGCCAAAGACGCCCCCCAGAACACGCAGGATATACCCATGTACGCGATCATCGAAGACTCCGGCACCCAGATCAAGGTCTCCCAAGGCGACATCATCCGTGTCGATCTGCGCGACCTGCCCGATGACGCCCAGAGCCTCACCTTCGACCGCGTCCTCATGATCGGCGGCGACAAGACCCAGATCGGCCAGCCCGTCGTCCAGGGCGCCTCGGTCACCGCCGACATCATCGACCCCGACGACTCGGACAAGGTCAACATCACCAAGCTCAAGCGCCGCAAGACCTACAAGCGCAACAAGGGCCACCGCCAGCACTACATCAAGGTCAAGGTCACCGAGATCAAGGCATAAGTCGGCCCGGGGATTCAAACAAGATTCTGTTTACTTCAAGCCCATGTGCAAACAGCATGTGGGCTTGTTTGTTGATCTTCGATGTTCAATCTTCAATGTGCAATCTGAAGTGAGATGCCGCGTCTTCTTACATTGAAAATTGACCATCGAACATTGAAGATTGAAAATCCCCTCTACTCCCCGATGATCTTGACCAGCACGCGCTTGCGGCGGCGGCCGTCGAACTCGGCGTAGAAGATCTGCTCCCACGGGCCGAAGTCCAGCTCGCCATCCGTGATCGCAACCACGACCTCCCGGCCCATGACCTGCCGTTTCATATGAGCGTCGGCGTTGTCCTCGCCGGTGCGGTTGTGCCGGTAGCCCCCGGCAGAGGGATCGGCACCGGCATTGAACGGGGCGAGTTTCTCCAGCCAGTCGTCGTAGTCCTGGATCAGCCCGGACTCGTTGTCATTGATGTAGACGCTGGCGGTGATGTGCATCGCGTTGACGAGGCACAGCCCGTTACGCACACCGCTTTGCGTAACCAGCTCCTGGACCTTGTCAGAAATGTTGATGTAGCCCCGGCGGTCCGGGATGTTGAACCACAGCTCTTCGCGCAGGTGTTTCATGGTGAGGATTGAAGCTTGAGGGGTGAGCCTTGAGGGGAAAGAGCACGGCCGTTACCGGTTCTCGCCGAGACGCTCTTTGGGCTTGTCTTCTTCGGCTTCCGGCTCGTTGAATCGGCAGAGATAGATCCGCTGGGGATCGACGTGGCCGCCGTGGCCCTGGAAGAACTCTTCGTGATCGCCGATCCCGTCGGTCTTGGTCTGGCTGGAACGATACCGCAGGCCGATGCGGTTGCCATCGCCATCGGTGATCCAGTTCAAAAACATAATGCTGTGACCGGACTTGCCCCGCCAGAAGTTGCCGAAGTCGCCGCTGCGTGCGTCGTCGTGGCTGACCGCGTGCCCTACGCCCAGCACATCCATGGCGAAAGCGGACTGGGTCTCGCCGCTTTCCTGAGTCGCGCCGTACCACTGCTTCTGAAACGTCTTGATCTCGTCGAAGCTCTTACCCTCGAACAGGCCGTGCTTCTGCCCGAGTTTGAAAGCAACCTGGAAGGTGAACCCGCTGCAATAGGTGCCCTTGGGCTGCTTCTTCAGTACGGTCTCGCCCTGGTAGGTGAGTGTCTCACAGACGCCGGTGGAGTTTTTCCAGATGTAGCCCCCGCCGTTCTTGTATGCGTATGCGATAGTAAGCGCGTCCTCAGCCAGCGCGCTTTGGGCCTGCTCGGAAGCGGTGTCCTTGGACGGGGCAGCGTCTTCGTTGCTAGCCGGTTCGGTAGCCGTCGTGATCGGACCGCCATCGGACCAGGCGAACTGCGGGCCGATGGGCATGAGCATGGTCAGGATGAGCAGGAGTTGGATGCCGGCCAACGGGGATCGGAACATGCGGGGTCGTCCTTGAACCTGATGAACCTTACGAGGAATCGATCGCGTCCTTGCAGCCGGGGCCGTCGTCTCCCTCCGGGATCGGGCGGACCTCGGCGACTTCCTCCTTATCGACCAACACCCCCTGAATAATGTAACCGCGGACCCCGATTTCCCGGCCGTCCGGTTGAACAGCCTCCGGCACCACCTCCTCAACCGTGTGGAAGCAGCGGTCGGTATGGCGTCGGATGGCGAGATTCGGTTTTGGCATTCGCTGGTCGGGGGCAGGCTTTGGTGGATTAAGTTGTGGAGGGTACTACGGGGGGAAGGTTTCCGCGGTGGTAGTCCGTAGGAACTTCCGGGGGGACTTCCAGGTGGAAACTTCCGGGGGCGGGCGAGTCAGGGTATGGTAGCAGGCAGATACCGACAGTGAAGGGGCAAGCCATGGCCGAGATCGAAATCGGGCCCGAAAACGAAGGCAAGAACAACTGGTCGTACCAGGTGACCGTCTTCGACGCCGGCCGCAAACACAGCTACGACGTGACCTTAAGCTTCCAGGACTACGACCTGTGGAGCCACGGCTCCCTGCCCCCCTCAAAAATTGTGGAAAAAGCGTTTTTGTTCCTCCTTGAGCGCGAGCCGGCCACCGCGATCATGAGCAAGTTCGACTGCTCGGTCATCCGGCGCTACTTCCCAGAGGTGGATTCAGTGCTGCCGAAGATGTGATGGTGAGCGGTGAGGCTTGGTGCTTGGTGCTTGGTGCTTGGTGCTTGGTCAGATGATAGATCACAGATTGAACATTGAACCTCGAACATTGAACATCCCATGAATCTCCCCCGCCCTCACGTCCTGATGGAAGCGAACTACCGCCAACTGCTTGACGACAAGCCCAACGTCGCGGTCCTGCCGTGGGGCGCAACCGAGGCCCACAACTACCACCTGCCGCACGGCACGGACGTCTACGAAGCGCAGCTACTCGCTGAACACGCCGCCGGCGAAGCGAAGCTGCGCGGCGCCAAACCGATCGTCCTGCCGACCGTCCCTTTCGGCAACGACGGCCAACAACTCGACCAGGTCGCCACCATCAGCATCACCACCGCCACCGCCATGGCCATCCTCACCGACGTCGTCACGTCACTGCAAAAACAACACATCGACAAGCTCGTCATCCTCAACGCCCACGGCGGCAACGAGTTCAAACCCCTCGTCCGCGACCTGCAGATGCAGACCGGCATGTTCATCGTCACCGTCAACTTCTGGCAACTCGCCCCGGACGTCCAAAACGAAGTCCTCGACGATCCCGGCGACCATGCCGGCGAACTGGAGACCGCCCTGCTCATGCACCTGACCCCCGACCTGGTCAAACTCGACCAGGCCGGCCCCGGCAGCATGAACGACTTCGCCCTCAAAACCCTGCGCCAACCCGGCGTCTGGACCCCCCGCCCCTGGTCCAAAACCCACCCCGACACCGGCGCCGGCGACCCCCGCAAAGCGACCGCCGAGAAAGGCAAACGCTGCTTCGAGGCGATGGCTGAAAAGGTCGCGGAGTTATTGGTGGAAGTGTCAGCGGCGAAAAAGGGGCAATTGCCGTATGTGTAATCAAATCCACAATAATTTAGCAGACTTCGATCGGGCCCACTAGTATGTGATAACCCGGAACGAGTAACGAATGTACAAACGCACAACACTTGTCGTTACCTCAATTATCAGTGCATGCATCTGGCTTGTGTTTATACTGGCGATTGTCTTCTTCCTTGAAAGCCTTGTAAACGAAGGCTTCTCGTTCAGTGGTAAAGAAACCAGGCGCTTTGCTATTGCCAGTCTCATGATGACCGTGCCGACAACAGCCGGCACCCTGGCGACCGTTAGCCTATGTTTCAAAACGGCAACACTAAAGAGGAAGAAGATACTCAGGCTATACCTGCTGTTTCATCTTGGCAGCCATGCAATCTACCTGATGGCGCCCGTAGTGAACATTGCGATCTTCGGCCACCCGTTTAATCCTGATGAATTCGCGAGACCTCTGATTATTCTAAGTGTGCTGAACGCACCTCTTATCCTGATGCTCATCGGTGCAAAGTGGTTTCCAAGTTTTACTCCACCGCCACCTGTCAACGGTGTTGGAAGCCTTGCAAACTGCCTCAATTGTGGGTACGACATGCGCGGCTCTCCAGGCAGTACATGCCCAGAGTGCGGATCGTACAATAAAGCAGACAGCACATGGAAACGCCAATCGTCGGCGTGGCACCAGCTATTCGGATGACGTGACCTGCTTCACCCCGCGCGGGAGGACCTCGATCTGGGGGGCCGGGTCGGCGGGGAGTTCTTTGGGGGAGTCGGCGCCGAGGTCTTTGAACTTGCGGGCGCTGGAGACGATTCTTGTCTCGAAGCTGCCGACGAAGTCGTTGTAGGCTTTGACGGCCCGGCCGAGGTTGTTGCCGAGCTTATCGACGTGGCCGGTGGCGACGGCGATGCGTTCGTGCAGTTCCTTGCCGAGGTCGGAGATCTTGCGGGCGTTCTCGGCCATGCGGGTTTCGCGCCAGCCCATCTCGACGACACGCAGCAGGCTGATGAGGATGGCCGGGGTGGCGATGACGACGCCGGCGTTCATGGCGCTCTCAGCGAGGCCGGTCTCCACGTCCAGCGCGGCGGTCAAGAAAGCTTCGCCGGGCACGAACAGCACGACGAAGTCGGGGGCCTGGGTCAGGCTTTGAGCGTAGCTCTTGCGCGACAGTTCGGTGACGCGCGACTTGAGGTCGCCGGCGTGTTTGTGCAGGAGGTGGCGGCGCTGGGTGTCGTCGTCGGTTTCCATGGCCTGGAAGTAGTTGGCGCCGACGGCCTTGGCGTCGATGACGATGGAGCGGCTGCTCGGAAGGTTGACGACCATGTCGGGGCGCTGGCTGGCTTCGCCGTTCCAGATGCTGACCTGCTCGTCGAAGTCGCAGTAGGCGCTCATGCCGGCCATCTCGACGATGCGTCGGAGCGTGATCTCGCCCCACTGCCCGCGCGCGGTCGCCGAGCCCTTGAGCGCGGTGGTCAAGGCGGTGGTCTGATCACCAAGTCGGCGCTGCACGTCGATCATGGACGCGAGCTGCTGCTTGAGCGAGCCCTGGTCCTGCTTGCGGTCTTTCTCGATGTCGGCGACGGCCTTGCTGTGCTTATCCAGCGATTCGCGGATCGGTTTGATCAGGGCTTCGATGGCCTGCTCGCGCTGCTTGAGCTGCGCGGCGGCGTCTTTCTGTTCGCCGTCGAGCGTCTTCTTGGCGAGCTGGAGGAACTGCTCGTTGGACTGCTTGAGCACGTCGCCCGCCAGGGCTTTGAACTTGTCATCCAGGCCCTCGTGTTTGGCGCGTTGCTCGGCGTGCTGCTTGTCGAGGTCGGCGTAGGCCTGTCGCAGCGACTCGGCCTGCTCGTTGGCGTGGTTGAGGTCGCCCTTGATGCGGTCGCGTTGCTGGGTGAGCGTCTGACGCTGGGTCCACAGCCAGACCGATGCGCACAGCAGCAGGACACACAGGACGGCGGCGACGGTGAAAAGGACGGGCCAGAGCATACGGGGATTGTACCAAGCAAACATCCGGGCCAAGGCACTTCGTGCCATGACCCGGCTTTGGGTGATGATTAAGTCTACAAAGCCCCGGCCCTGATCCCTGATCCCTGATCCCCGAACCCTGCTCTAGGCTTCGATATCGATGTGGGTGTAGAGGTCGCCACTACTACCCCCCCCGGAAGTATCCGCGGAAGGATTGGCGGTGGGTTTCGTTGTGGCACGTTGCTGGACGGCGGGGTCGGCGGTGGCGGCGAGCTGCTGGAGCAACGTCGCGGCGTCGGGCAGACGCTCTGACTGTGCTGCGGCGTTTTCCTCGGCCTGCTGCTCGGCCTTGGCGTGATTCTCGGCCCGCTGGTCGTCGGGGTGCTCGCGGTCGGACTGCTCGTTGTCGACGTGTAGGCGGGTGGCGGCCTCGTCGCCGTCGTGCTCCTCCAGGCCGAGCAGGCGGGTCTGGAAGACCTCGGTGTCCCGCTGAGCCTGACGGGTGCGGTTGCTCTCGCGCTTGTCCTGCTGACGGGCGACCTGCTGGGACTGCAGGCCCGTCTGGGCAACGGCGGCGGCAATACCGGTTCCAATCGCACTCACGGTGAGGCTCCCAAGCTGGCTACGGGGGCTAGACAATCCCCGTATCGCTTCTATCGGCCAACCGGGAGCCCGAGCATGAATGGAAAGTTATAAACATTGTTAATTGAAGTTTTTAACGATCTGATTGTCGGGTTTGGGGGTTAGGGGTTAGGGGTTGGGGGTTGGGGGGAAGATGTGGACTGGTGGGGATATGAAAAACGCCCGTCGGTGAGACGGGCGTTTGGGAAAGTTAATTTTGGGGGGAGGCGCGACAAGTCGCGTCGCTTCGTAGGGAACGGTGGGTATCCCGACCCCCGGATACCCGACCCCCTGATACCCGACCCCCTGATACCCGATACCCTGATACCCGATACCCGATACCCGATACCCGATACCCGATACCCGATACCCGATACCCGATACCCGATTTTACTCTTCGAACTTCTCGATGAGCCAGTACTCCAGTTCGATCGGGGTGGCTCGGCCGAAGATGGTGACGACGACGCGGACCTTGCCCTGGTCGGGCAGGAGTTCGTCCACGGTGCCCTCCATGTTCTCGAACGGGCCCTCGCGGATCTTGATGTGGTCGCCGGGGGCGAACTCCATCTTGACGGTGGGCTGTTCCTCGGCGGGCTTGGAGGCCATCTGCATCTTCTCGATCTCGGGGATCGACATGGGCGAAGGCCGACCCGCGGTGCCGATGAAGTCGCCGACGCCGGTGGTTTCTTTGATGAGGAAGAAGACGTCCTGAGGGATGCGGCCGTCGTCTTCGAGCTGCATCTCGACGAAGACGTAGCCGGGGTAGAGCTTCTTCTCGATGATCTTTTGCTTGCCGGCCTTGATGGTTTTTTCTTTTTCGGTCGGCACGAGGATACGGTTCACGAGGTGCTCGAAGCCCTCGATCTTGATCTTGCGGAGGAGCGTCTCGCGGACGGAGTCTTCCTTGTTGGAAGCGACGCGTAGGACGAACCAGTTCATGCCTGGGGTGACCAGCAGCTCGTCATCGTCATCATCGGCGGGGAGATCGGCGGCTTCGTCAACGGGGGCCGGGGCGGCTTCTTCGGTCGGCTGACTGAAGCCAGCCTCGCCCTGCAGCTCGGCTTCGGGCGCGGGGGCCTGATCGGCGGGCGTGTCGGCGACGGCATCGTCGGCCTGGGGTTGTTCGTCCTGGATAAGGTTATCGTCAGCCATGGGTATATTGCCCTGATCAATGAGGGGACGGGATCAGCCTTCCAAGACGCCGACCTTGGTAAACAGGTATGCGAAGCCGATGTTGATCAGCCACAGCAGCAGCGCGATGAACGCGGTGCCACAGATCACGACCCAGGTCGAGCCGATGATCTCTTTCTTGCTGGGCCAGTTGACCTTCTTCATCTCGGCCTCGGTGGCGATCATGAAGTCGGCGATGTTGGGCTTGTTCAGCAGGAGGTAGACGATCAGGCCGAACAGGGCGATCACGCCCACGGCCATGCCGCCCTGGTAGAACAGCATCTGGTCCTTGGGGATGGCGTCGATGGTGGGCATCTTCTCCCACAGCCAGCCGACGCCCGAGAGGACGATCACGCCGATCCCGACGGCGCTGAGCATCCGGGTGTAGTAGCCCTGGCCGGGTTTGTACATTGATAATGCCATGAGGTCTGAGGCCTTCGGCTTACTAAGCCTTTAGCCATTAGCTGCTAGCTGTTAGCTGTTAGCTATTGGCCACAATTGTTAGTCGTTGGTCACAGGAATAGATGACCAACTGCCCAGATGCCTTTTGCTGATGGCTAAAGGCTGAGGGCTAATAGCTGCCCAACGACGGATCAAGCCTGTAATCGCAACCGGCCCGTCCCGTCCAGACACGCCAGGGGTGACTCGAACACCCAACCTGCGGATTTGGAATCCGCTGCTCTGCCAATTGAGCTACTGGCGTAATAAAGCCATTAGCTTTTAGCGGTCAGTCATTAGCACGGATTCAGCCCTTCGGGGCTAACGGCTAATAGCTAACGGCTAATGGCTTGTTACTTCCTCTTGATCTTGTGCAGCGTGTGCTTGCGCAGGCGCGGCGAGTACTTCTTCAGGCCGGCCTTGAGCTTCTCGGGCATGCCGCCCTTGACGTTCACCGGCGTGCGGTAGTTCAGGTCCCCGCACTCGGAGCACTGGAGCCAGACATATTCAACTGCATCGGCTTTCTTGGCCATTGTTCTGCGAGCCTTTAGCGGTTAGCTATGAGCCCTTAGCCAGCCATTAGCCGTTGCGGTTGGTACTGCAAACGGCTAATGGCTAACGGCTAACGGCTTGGTAATTACTCTACGACCTTGGTGACGACGCCGGCACCCACGGTGCGGCCGCCTTCACGGACGGCGAAGCGGATGCCTTCTTCCATCGCGATGGGCTTGTCGCCCAGGTCGATCTTCATGGTGATGTTGTCGCCGGGCATGCACATTTCGGCGCCGCCGGTCAGTTCGATCGCACCGGTCACGTCGGTGGTGCGGAAGTAGAACTGCGGCTTGTAGCCGGCGAAGAACGGGGTGTGTCGCCCGCCCTCTTCCTTGGTCAGAACATAAATCTCACCCTCGAACTTGGTGTGGGGGGTGATGCTCTTGGGCTTGGCCAGGACCTGGCCGCGTTCGACCTGGTCCTTTTCGATGCCACGCAGCAGGCAGCCGCAGTTGTCGCCGGCGATGCCCTCGTCCATGGACTTGTTGAACATCTCAACACCGGTGATGGTGGTTTCCTGCGTATCGGTCAGGCCAACGATCTCGACCTTGTCGCCGACCTTCACGACACCACGCTCGATACGACCGGTGGCCACGGTGCCGCGGCCCTTGATGGAGAAGACGTCTTCCACGGACATCAGGAAGGGCTTGTCCATTTCACGCTCGGGCTCGGGGATCCAGGTGTCGATGGCGTCCATCAGTTCCTGGATGCACTTGGTGGCCTCGGCGTCGTCGGGGTTGGACAGCGCGGGGAAGGAGGCACCCTTGATGATCGGGGTGTCTTCTTCGAAGTCGTACTTGGTCAGCAGTTCCTGGACTTCCAGCTCGACCAGCTCGAGGAGCTCTTCGTCGTCGACGAGGTCGACCTTGTTCAGGAAGACGACCAGTTTGGGCACGTTGACCTGACGGGCGAGCAGGACGTGCTCGCGGGTCTGGGGCATCGGGCCGTCGGCGGCCGACACGACCAGGATCGCGCCGTCCATCTGGGCGGCGCCGGTGATCATGTTCTTCACGAAGTCGGCGTGGCCCGGGCAGTCGACGTGGGCGTAGTGCCGGTTCTCGGTTTCGTATTCCACGTGCGACGTGGCGATCGTCATGATCTTGGTCGCGTCGCGGCGGCCGTCCGATTCAGACGCCTTGGCGACTTCATCGTAGGGCTTGTGTTCGGCCAGGCCCTTGGCGGCCTGGACGGCGGTGATCGCCGCGGTCAGGGTCGTCTTGCCATGGTCAACGTGACCGATCGTGCCGACGTTCACGTGCGGCTTGGTACGTTCGAATACACCCTTCGCCATCGTCAAAAACCTCCGCCTAACTTTCGGTTGCTTGGTTGTTCCCGGGCCTGCTGTGTTAGGCGTCAGCGTGCCCGGCCGTGATCGGTTGCCAATTCACTTGTCCGGCCGCCGGGCCCGTACCCGGCAATCAAACCGTCCTCAAAAAGCCACCCATGGGATTTGAACCCACGACCTCTCCCTTACCAAGGGAGTGCTCTACCACTGAGCTAGGGTGGCGGCCACTTGCGGCAGCCCACGCACCCTTGACGTATGTGGCTGCGGCCGAGTCCAGAACTCGGCACTTTAACGACTTCACACCGATTGACAAGGGGCGTCGAACTGGCCTTGTAACCAATCCGCGCCCCTAACTTCCGGTCGCTATGAAACCGCTGCATAAACGGTTTGAATCAGCATCCTGCCTTGATCCAAACGCGAAGAGGAAGCATACCAATCACCGTTTCAGGCGTCAAACCCCATAAACACCGCCCACCGGAATTGACCCGCCAACACGCCAATGCATCCTCCTCGCATCGACCGGCCGGGACGGTGGTGTATAATTTGTTGTTATGTAGTTATTTAAGGGTTTATATCCGGATTCTACACGCCCCATCCACAGCTTATGCCCCCGCCTGGGCCCGACAGCTATAAACCCCGACTGGATTGTCTATTTTCTTATGCCGACCTATCATACGGTGTCGCTGACCCCTGATCGCCGATTCGGCCGGGGCAAACCCCACGTTGAGTACCGCTTTGGACGCTACCACCCGCAAGGAACACCATGACCCAGGACGGCAACAACACGAGTGACCTGAGCGTCTTTGAGCGCGTCGAGCAGGTCATCGAGCGTATCCGCCCGGCGGTCCAGTCCGACGGCGGTGACCTGGAGTTGGTGGGCGTGACCGACGAAGGGATCGTGCAGATACGGCTGCTCGGGGCCTGCATCGGCTGCCCGAGCAGCGGGATGACCCTGCACATGGGCATCGAACGCAACGTGCGTGAGAAGATCCCCGAAGTCACAGGCGTCGAACAGGTGAGCTAACTCCCCTGCCGTGACAGGCAGGCTCAGGATGAGATAACCCCAACGCCGCGACACCACCTGCGGCCCGGGACGACAGGGTCAGGAGACCAAAGGCATGCTCGCACTCACACGCCGAATCGGTGAAGAGGTCGTCATCGGCGACCCGGCCAATCCCCAGGGCGTCATCCGCATCGTCGAGATCCAGGGCGACAAGGTCCGCCTGGCTTTCGACTTCCCACGCGAAACCGCCATCAACCGCCGAGAACTTGCCGACCAGAAGGCCCGCGGCGAAAAACCGAATAACAAAAACAACGGCGGCAAGTAACCACCCCGACCCTACATCTAAATAATCATGTGTAGCCCCGGGCTTGCCCGGGGTTTTCTATTAAGTTAGCCACCGATGAACACAGATAAACACGGATAAGAACACGCGTCAGCACGACCGCCACCATCTGTGTTAATCGGTGTTTATCTGTGGCTGATTACTTATGACTATTTGAAGTACTTGCCCCAAAGCACATCCAGCCTCTTCACCTCCGCGGGATCGAGTTTGGTCTTGTCGGACCAGATGCCCAGTGCCAGAGCTGAGTGGGCCGGGCTGGGTTGCGCGCTTAGAGCGGACGTGTCGCGCAAAGCCTGCTTCATCAGGGCGATGTTGGCCTGGGTTGCTTTCTGCAGGTTGCCGATGATTTCTTCGAGCAATGCATGCGGCGCTTCGCCTTCATCCTTCCGGGGCCGCCAGCAGTCGTAGTCGGTCGGCATCGCGATCATCGCGTAGGCGATCTCGGCTTCGCGCGCGAGTTTCGCTTCGGGCATCGCGGTCATGCCGATCAGGTCGCCGCCCCACTGCCTATGCATGTTGGACTCGGCCTTGGTCGAGAAGGCCGGGCCCTCCATGACGATGTAGGTGCCCTGCTCGTGGACCTTGATGCCGTCGAGTTGCTTGGCGGCATCGAGCAGCCACTTGCGCATCACCGGACAGAACGGCTCGGCAAACTCGACGTGCACAGCGGCGTGTTCATAAAACGTGTTGTCCCGCTTGTATGTCTTATCGATAAGCTGATCGACGATGACCAGGTCGCCGGGCGCGACTTCTTCGCGCAGGCTGCCGGTCGCGCCGCTGGCGAGGATGTGGGTGACGCCCAGGCTCTTCAAGGCGTAGATATTCGCCCGGTACGGCACGGCCGAGGGGTTGAGCGTGTGGCCGATCCCATGCCGTTGAAGGATCGCCACTTCCACGCCGTCCCAATCAGCGACGGTGATCGGGCCGCTGGGCTTGCCGAAGGGGGTGTCGATGTCGAGGGTTTTCCCGGCCTCAGCGCCGAGGGCGTCGCCCAGACCGCTGCCCCCGATAATGCCGATCCGGACCTGCTGATGAGTTTTTTCTGTCATGATTGGGATCATACCTGTAACGCCCCGGCCGGGCCCAGCGTATCCCCGGTTGAACCCGTACCCAACCGCATACAGACGGAGATAAACGATGAAACGACTAGCCCGCTACCTGATTGTGATGATGTGCCTGCTCACGGCCGCGTTGCCCGTCTTCGGGCAGGCCTCGACGATCGTGCCGGAGGACGCCACCTTCGCGATATCGATCAAGCCCTCAGCCCTCTACCAGAGCCAGCTCGGCCAACGGATCCTAAACGTCATCCGTCAGGAAGAGCCGAACATCGACCAGACGATCGACGAGCTGTGCACGACCGTCGGGATCGACCTGCGCAACGCACTGGGCGAGACGGTGATCTTCGGCACGGAGTATTACCCGAAGGACATCGCACTGGTTGCGGACATCGGCGATACCGCTGGGAACATCAACGGCCTGCTGCTGGCGGCACCCGGCTACGACTCGACGGTCTACAAAGAGAAGCTGATCATTCACTCCCTGCCGACCGAGGGCCCTCACGGCCAGGAAAGTGAGCGTATCTACTGCGCCATGCCCAAACGGCCGGGCAACGATGCGTACCTGATCGTGGCATCGTTCGATCCGACGCGCGTGCAGCAGATGGTCGACCAGGTGTTTGACGAAAAAGCCGAGCTGACACCGGAGGCGCTCAAGAGCGACTTACTGATCGAGGCTTGGTTCACCGGCCTGCCGGAGCTGGCGCAGATGGCCGAAGCCGACGGCCCGCCATCGGTCTGGGCCCGGATGATCGAGCGGGCCCACCTCACCCTCGGCGAAACCAACGACGGGATGACCGGCGAGCTGAAGCTCACCATGGAGAACGACCTCCGTGCCCAACAGGTCGCCGGGCTGATACGCGGTGGGATGGCGATGGTGCAGCTTGTCGCCACCAGCGAACCTGAGGCACAGCCACTGGCCGACATCGCCCAGCTCGTCCAGATCGACCACAACCCCGGCGACATGCTCGTCAGCGCCAAGTTCAAATGCTCGTTCACCCAGTTCGACCGGGCCGTCGCCCAGCTCAAGGAATGGGAAGACGATGACGGCTGGGACGACGACGATGACTGGGACGACGACGAAGAAGACTGGGATGATGACGATGAGTGGGACGACGACGAAGACGAGGATGAAGAGGAAGACGAATACGATGACGAATAAGACGTTTCGATTCATCCGCCACCGAGGGTAAAATACGTCGATGCCGAGTAGGCCATCTGAACCCGTGACCACGTCCTGTGACGCGCCGAGCGATGAAACACTCGCCCGGCGTGTCCAGTCGGGGTGCGTCAAGTCGTTCGAGGAGCTGGACCACCGGCTCCGGCCGAGGCTGGTGAACCTGCTCTACAAGCGCACCGGCAGCCGGGAAGACGCCGAGGACCTGACGCAGTCGGCCCTGCTGCGAGCCTACGAGCGGATCGACCGGTTCAACCCCGACCGCTCGTTCAAGGCCTGGCTTTTTACGATCGCCGTCCGCCTGTCGATCGATGCCCACCGCAAGCAGAAGCTCGACGCGCCCTGCCGATCGGTCGACAGAGTGACGGACCCGGCCCCGGGCCCGGATGAAACCCTCAGCCGGTGCGAAACAAGCCATCGGCTCTGGGACCTGGCCGACCGCGTGCTCGATACGACACAGCGCACCGCGCTGTGGCTGCACTACGGCGAGCAGCTCAAGGCCAAGCAGATCGCAGAGGCGCTGGGCATCAACGCGGTGCATGTCCGGGTGCTGCTCTACCGGGCCCGGCGGACGCTGATGAGTTACCTGGATGAAGCGGAGTACGAACAATCAAATCGTGTGGAGGTTGAGCCGACGCCGGCTGCCGTGGTCGTTGAACAAGAAGCGCTTACCCTGACGGAAGGGGCCGTGTCATGATCCGATGGTTATCCGAATACTGGGCCAACCGTGGTGTGGAACGGACCGGCGAGCCGACCCGGCTGTGGCGTGTAACGTTTGGTCGGCTGGCATCGCACCGCCGGTTCGCGACCCGGCTACAGCAGCTTGATGCGCAGCTCATCGATCAGGCACAGTCCCAGCAATCAGCGACGGCCGCCGAGCCCTGGCCTATCGGCAGCTACTCGGCAAGGCCCCATACCTCCGGCCGACACACACGCGCCGCTTCGGCCGACCGGCAAAGCCGACATCACCTCGCGTGGCGTTACTCGGCGCTGGCGACGGTTGGCCTATGCGCGATCGTCTCGGCTGTGATCTGGTTTGCCCGGCCAAGCGATCCGACCGAGCAGGCGGACCAGCTGCGCATGGCGACGGTGCAGTCCATCGGCCCGGTGATGGATTCGTTAGCTAAGCAGGTCCGCGACACCGGCCGGGCCCTGCGCCAGCAGACCGACCACGTCGCCAAGGTCCCCAACCAGCTGCCCGCGATCGACCGGGTGGTCAACGACCTGGCCCTGGCGATCGAAACGCCGATCCGCCAGGAGATGCAGCGCATCACCGACGACGTGACCCGCCCGTGGACCTACCTGGCCAGCCAGCTGCCCCGCCCTGTCCTGCGCGAGAAGCCCAAAGCCCAGGCAAGCTAGCCGGGTGAATCCTCCGAGCCTCCGAGGGAGTGGAATCCGGGGGACTTGCTACTTTGTCCATTTCCTGTTTATCTACGTGCCGGTCGCCCAGGCGTCTGGTGGCCTACAATGGTCAGGCCCGTGTTGGGTGGTTCATCGTTGATTGTGGGGTCCGCTTTTGCAAAGCCAGGCTTTCCGTGAATTAGCCATGCAGGAGATCGACTCGGTGTATCGCATGGCGATGCACCTGGCTCGTAATCCCGAGGACGCCTCGGACCTGGTCCAGGACACCTACCTCAAGGCGTTCAAGGCCGAGGGGCGTTTCGAGCTGCGCGAAGCGGGCGTAAAGCCCTGGCTCTTTAAGATCCTGCACAACACGTTCTACACCCGGGTCAACCGCAAGAACCGCGAGCCAATGCTCTCGGACGACCTGTCGTACCAGCCAGGCGGCGACGGCGATCCCAACGAGGCGGGGCCGGCGTGGGACCTGCAGCACCTGGACTGGGAGCAGGTCGACGATAGGCTGAAAAAGGCGATCGAGGACCTGCCCGAGCACTACCGGGAGGTGCTGCTGCTCTGGGCGGTGGAAGGGCTGAAGTACCGAGAAGTCGCCGAGGTGCTGGACGTACCGCTTGGCACGGTGATGAGCCGGCTTTACCGGGCGCGCTCGATCCTGACCGAATCGCTGAGCAGCCTGGCCGCCGAACACGGGATCCGGGCCGATGAGAATGATTCTTAATGGCCGATAACACCACGAAAACCCGGTCGACCGGGCGTTTAGGGCCGAAGAAAAGACTTGTAAAACTGCCCATTATTTGGGAAGAATCCCGTGATGCCGTGAGTTGTACTTCCGGGGACAGTCCGTTTAAGAGCGTCCGATTGCCATGACCAACGAGAACAACAACCTGAATCCCGACCAGCAGTTGTCCGCCTTTGCCGACAACGAACTCGACGAGGCCCAGAGCCGTTTGGTGCAACAGCGGCTGCAGGCCGATCCCTCCTTGGCCCAGCGGGTCGAGAGCGAGCGGAAGCTGCGCCAGGCCTGCAGCAAGGTGATGACCGGCCCGGCGTACCAGGCCCCCACCGCCCTGCACGACAAGATCGCCGACCTGGCCCAGACCGTTCCGTGCGACGAGGCAGATCAGCCCGCCTCGGCTCCCGCCGAAGCCTACACCGGCCCGCCGGTCCTGGCACGGATCGGTAAGTGGATACCCGCCGCCGTCGCCGCTGTGCTGATGATCGGCACCCTGATCGTGATCAACAACAACAGCGACAAGGCCTCCAACACCGCATGGATCGACTCGTCCGGCGTCCTGAACGCCTCTCTGGTCCAACGCTTCGGCGGCCGGCACATCCAGTGTTCTCGTAATAACGCACCCCTCAAGGGCGCAGACAAGTTCCCCCAGAACCTCACCGAATTGCCCGGGGCACTCAGCGAATACCTCAACACGACCGTCAGCCCCGTGGCTCTGGACTTCTCAGGACTTGGCTACCAGTTCGACGTCGCCGGCCTGTGCATCCTGCCCGGCGAAGGCTCGGTCCACATCATCTACCAGTCCCAGAGCCCCGACGCCGATGGTAATACCGGCACCCTGAGCCTCTGGCTCCGCCCCTATCCCGACGGCACCGCCAAGGGCCCCGCCGACATGCCCGAGCTCGAGCCCGACAAGCTTTACGCCTCCAAGGCCACTGACGACGCCCAGCCCATGATCATCTGGCGTCACGCCGACATCGCCTACTATCTGGTCGGCGACGATTACGACACCGTCGAGCAGGCCTTCGCCGCCCTCCGCCAGGTGCCTTAGCCGGCCCGGCCCCCCCGCGGACAACCTCGTGATAATCCTTGACCTAACCCGCTCCCGGCTGGTATACTTAGGGTCTATGTTGTCTTTCGGACTCATCATGCTGCTATCGGCGATTCTAGCCGTCACCTCGCTACGCCCCACCGCCGTGCGGGTGAAGGTCATTGTTAGCTGAGCGGATGACCCGCACCCCCAGCCCGCGACCCGGGCGGGCACCCGAGCAAGACCGATGACAGCCCGGCCCGACAGCGACACGATCCCTACCCCGTATCCTTACACCCAATCGACCCCACCGATCCGCCTCGGCCGGGGTGTTAGCAGATAAGCACGGAGCACACACCATGCCCCCCACCCAGCAGAACCTCAACGCCCTGGAAGTACCCAGCAACGGCCACGGCGAAACAACCGACAAGTACCTCGGCAAGACCGGTGCCGAGATCTTCCACGACCTGATGGTCGAGCACGGCGTCGAAGCCATCTTCGGCTACCCCGGCGGCGCGATCCTACCGGTGTTCGACGCCATCCACGAGTCGGACCACTTCAAGTTCATCCTCTCGCGCCACGAGCAAGGTGCCGGGCACATGGCCGAGGGCTACGCCCGCGCGTCGGGCAAGGTCGGCGTGGTGCTGGTGACCTCCGGCCCCGGCGCAACCAACACCGTCACGCCGATGCAGGACGCGCTGATGGACGGCACACCCTTGATCGTCTTCGCAGGCCAGGTCGCCACCGCCGCGATCGGCTCCGACGCCTTCCAAGAAGCGGACATGGTCGGGATCAGCCGGCCTTGCACGAAGTGGAACGTGCTGGTCAAGCACGCCGCGGACCTGCCGCGCGCGATCAACCAGGCATTCCACGTCGCCACCAGCGGCCGGCCGGGCCCGGTGTTCGTGGACCTGCCAAAAGACATGACCGCCAGCGTGCTCAAGGAAGCGGTCTACGACCAGCCGCACTTGCCGGGCTACCACATCCGCGAGTTGGGCACGAGCAGCGAAATCGAGCGCGTCGCGAAAATGATCAACAAGGCGAAGAAGCCGCTGTTCTACGTCGGCCAGGGGGCGATCCTCTCCGGCGGGACCGAGGTGCTCCGCCAGTGTGCCGAGAAGGCGAACATCCCCGTCACCACCACCCTGCTCGGCCTGGGCGCGTTCGACGAACACTCGCCGCTGTCCCTGGACCTGATCGGCATGCACGGCGCGGCCTACGCCAACTGGGCGATGCGCGACGCCGACTGTGTGATCGCGGTGGGCGCACGCTTCGACGACCGGGTGACCGGGCTGATCTCGGCGTTTGCGCCGGGCGCCCGCGCCGCTGAGGCCGAGGGGCGCGGCGGGATCATCCACTTCGATATCGCGCCCGAGCAGATCAACAAGTCCGTCCCGGTGACCATCGGCGTCGAGGGCGACGCCCGCAAGAACCTCGAACTGCTGCTGCCGCTGCTGGAAGACAACGACCGCGGCGAATGGCTCAAGCAGCTCACGCAGTGGAAGACCGATCACCCGTTCGCCTACGACCACGACGAGCGCGAGTTCCACCTCAAGCCGCAGGCCGTGATCGAAGAGCTGTATAAGCAAACGGGCGGCGACGCGATCATCAGCACCGGCGTGGGCCAGCACCAGATGTGGGCCGCGCAGTTCTACAAGTTCAAGACCCCCCGCCAGTGGATCACCTCTGGCGGCTTGGGCACGATGGGCTACGGCGTCCCGGCGTCCGTCGGCGCAAAACTCGCCTGCCCCGACACGCCCGTGATCAACATCGACGGCGACGGCTCGTTCTCCATGACCGCCATGGAAATGACCACCGCCGCGCAGTACGGCATCGCCGCCAAGAGCATCATCCTCAACAACGACTTCCAGGGGATGGTGAAACAGTGGCAGGACCTGTTCTATGAAGAACGCTACAGCCACACCGAGATGCACAACCCCGACTTCTGCAAGCTGATCGAGGCGATGCACTGCAAGGCCGTCCGCGTCACCAAGCTCGAAGACCTCCCGGCAAAGATGAAGGAGTTCCTCGACCACGACGGCCCCGCCGTCCTCGAAGCCATGGTCGAGAAGCACGAGCACGTGTACCCGATGATGCCCGCCGGCAAAACCGTCGACGACATGGTCCTCGGCCCGGCGAAGGGGTGAATCCCACGCCCAAACACTGATGTGATTCAATCCAAGCAACCCGGTCTACAATAGGCCGGGCTGTTTGTTATATCGCTGTGTCGATGTCGTCATGCGACTTGTCGTGACGACGTGACGACGAAGCGCGTTGCCAAACCGTGTCCAGGTAAAACCCGATCGACCAGGCGCTGACGATGCAGCAGGCGACCGCGAGCAGGGCCTTGCTCAGCAGCAGGCAAGCCACAGCCCCCGCGAGGGTCAGCAGGCCGCAGGTCAGCAGCACAAAGCGGGTCAGTTGGTCATTGGGGTCCAGGAATTGGCTCATGCGTTTGCCGTGGTTAATACCTTAAAGTCGTTGACGTGGAGCTCCGGGCGACGCACGCCCTGCCAGGTGTTGATCTTCGGCTCGAAGACCAGGTCGACACTCGCGCCGGCGGGCAGCTGCGTGGCGTATTCACCCTGGCCGAAGGCTACGGCGCGGACCGATCGGCCGTGGTGATGAAACGACATCGACAGGTGCCGCCCGGCTGCGCCCATGCGCTGGGCCGGCCGGTCGAGTACAGCGTTACGCAAAAGCAGACGCGGCGTCGGGTTGCCCCGGCCGAACGGTGCGAGCCTGGCGAGCTGGTCGAACACGTCGAGCGTGCAATCACCCGGTGTCACCTCGGCATCGACCCGAAGGGCGCGCGTCAGCTGCGCTTCACTCAGCATGCCGTTGACCTGTTCGATCAAGTCTTCTCGGAGTGCCTCCACCCGGTCGGTCGACAGCGTGAGCCCGGCCGCCATCGCGTGGCCGCCGAACTTCTCAAGATGCTGCTCGCAGGCGCTGAGCGCTTCGTGGATCGACACCTCGTCTACGCTGCGCGCCGACCCCTGGGCGACGCCGTTGTTGACCCCCAACACAATGGCCGGACGGTGGTAGGTATCGACCAATCGGCTGGCGACGATGCCGACAACGCCCGGATGCCAGCCCTCGCCTGCAACGACGATCGCACGCCGGCCCGGAGCGTCGTAACCGTTTGTCTCGATCACCTGCTTGGCCTGCTCGGTGATCCGGCGCTCGGTCGCCCGGCGGTTGTCGTTCTCATTGGTCAGGAACTTCGCCAACTCGGTGGCGCGCGGGCCCGAAGCGTCGGTCAACAGCTCCAGCGCATCCTTCGCATGGCCCATCCGGCCGCAGGCGTTCAAGCGCGGCCCCAATACGAAGCCGACATGGTACGCGTCGATCTTCTCGTCGCGCAGCTTCGCCACGTCGATCAGTGCGCCCAGCCCCGGGAAGCGAGTCTGCTTGATCCGGCCGAGCCCGAACGTCGTCAGCACCCGGTTCTCCCCGATCAGCGGCACCACGTCCGCCACTGTCCCCAGCGCCACCAGGCTCAGCAGTTCAACCATCAGCTTCCGGTAGTCATCCGGCAGTCGGTCCGATCCGCACAGCTCACGGGCGAACTGCCAGGCCACCTTGAACGCCACGCCCGCGCCACAGAGATGGACGCATGGATAGGGATCAGCATTATCTGTGGTGAGGTTTGGGTGGACGAGTGTGTGAGCGTCCGGCAGAACCTCGGGATCGAACTCGTGGTGATCGGTGATGATCAGATCGACACCGAGGTCTTTGGCGAGCTTCGCGGGTTCAACGGCGGTGATTCCGCAATCGACCGAGATAATCAGGGGCTTGGTGCCAGCTTCTTCGACCAAGGACCGGATCGCCTCGGCGTTCAGGCCGTAACCCTCGTCGAGGCGGTGCGGGATGTAGGTCTGGACGTCGGCTCCGGCGAGTTTGAGCGTGTGCCAGAGTACGGCCGAGGCGGTGACGCCGTCGACGTCGTAGTCGCCGTAGATGATGATGGGTTGATGATCCTTGACCGCCCGGACCAAGCGTTCGGCGGCTTGGGTCGCGCCGGGCAGCAGCGCGGGGTCGTGCAGGTCGCTCAGCTTGGGCACAAGAAAGCGTTGGGCTGAGTCGAGTGTATTTGCCGATGAATCTTTAAGGGCGTCTCGGGATGCCAGGACCCGTGCGACCAGCCGCGAGACACCCAGTGAACGGGCGAGTTCGTCGGCCAACTGACGGCCGGCGTCCTGGTCAGTGCCGGAGAATGTCCAGCGGTAGCGGTTCCCTGCCTCCTGCATCGAGACATCATACCGCCGAGCCGGTCGGGGTTCTGGTATAACCCTGACGATTCTTTAAAACCCACACGCGGAGGATCACGGATGATCCGGCGCAGCCGAAGCCGACATATGAACTCAGACCGTGCCACCGCCCCCGGCGTGAACCGGGGCCTGCTGTCCCTGCTGTCCTGTATCGGGTTGGTGCTTGGCATCTCGCTGGTCATCGCGGGCTGTGAGCCTGCGACGCCGGTGTCTTCGACTTATAAGCCGCGCCCGACCCGGCCGACACCCGCCGAAGCGCATCGACAGGCTCGCAGCATCGTGCTGCCGACGATCGCCTCGGTGAACCGGGAGCCGATGGTGCGTGTTCGGATCGCCAAGGGCAAGTCGCGCGTGGACGTCAGCAGCGGCACGGGCCTGCTGGTCGGCCCGGAAGCCATGCAGGTCAATACGAGTGATCGACGGTACCCCTCCGCGGTGGCGGTGACGCTGGACCGTGGTTCGTTCCTGATTACCGACACCAATCGGCGAACGATCCGCTGGGCCTTGCCAGCTCTGCGCATCTCGCCCGTCTCGGCGGACCGGCCGTTGACCTACAACGGCAAGGCCTACCCCGGCACGATCGTGCTCGCCCAGGTCCGGGACAAGAACGGCAAGCCAACCGGGCGGATCGATGTGGTGAACCACGTGGGCATGGAGTCGTACCTGCCCGGTGTGGTCGAGCGTGAGCTGTACGGCTCGTGGGAGCCCACCACGTTCCGCGCGGCGGTGATCGCGGCACGGTCCTACGCGGTCTTTGAGCAGTCGTTAAACGCTCACCGACACTACGACCTGGAATCGACCACGGCCAGCCAGGCCTACGTCGGCCGAGCCAAAAATCCCAAGGCCACGGCGGCGGTAGCGCAGACACGCGGCATGCTGCTTGAATACAACAGCCGGGTCGTGCCGGCGTTCTATTCGAGCACCTGCGGCGGAACGGGGCAGGATGCGACGGCGGCGTTTACCTGGCTCACAGGTCTGCCGGATATCGAGCCTCTGCGCGGCCGTGAACACGGCGCGTATTGCCGGGCGAGTCCCAAGTTCCGCTGGGGCCCGATCACACGCAACAAGTCATCCCTCGAGCGGCGGATCCGATCCTGGGGCGATCGGCAGGGCCACCCGATCAAGGCGCTGCGGGGCATCCGTGACATCCAGATTGTGCGGCAAAACTCGGTGGGCAGGCCGGCGGCGTTTGCGATCACGGATAACGCAGGGCTCCGATACACGCTCGGGTGCGAACAGTTCCGCCAGGCTTGTAACAGCACCGCCCCGCGCCTGGGCGCGCCGGCCAAAGGGCAGTCGCTGAATTCGAGCCATGTCGAGGTGCGCGTCGGCACGTCATCCGTCACGTTCCAGAACGGACGCGGCTACGGCCACGGCGTCGGGCTCTGCCAGTTCGGGGCCCAGGCGCTCGCCAAAGCAGGGCATAACGAATACGCCATCCTCGCGTTCTACTACCCCGGCTCGCGCGTCGTCAGGGCATATCGCTAGAACGTGTTGTGTAGTTGATGCCCTTTATTCACGCGCAGGTGGGAATCCAGACGCTTACTCTAAAATCGAACAACTGGATCCCCGCCTGCGCGGGGATGACGGAATCGATGCGGTCAAGAATGATGCGGGTCGCAGTAATCAATATGCAACCCGCGGCAGACGCTAACCCTTGTTCGGCCGATACACCGATCGGCGTCGGGTCGCCTGCTCCATATGAGCGTCGATCGGCTGGGGGATCGTCGGCCGGGTCTTGAGCTGCCAGTTCTCCAGATCGTACCTGCTGAGGATGTGATCCAGCGCATCATCGACATCATCCGTGACATAGAACAGGTCCAGGTCGTCCGGGCTGATGGTCTCGTACTTCTCGAGCATGGTCTTGCGCATCCAGTCGACCATGCCGTCCCAGAAGTCATGACCGATCAGCACGATCGGGAACGGTTCGATCTTGAGTGTCTGGATCAGCGTGATGGACTCGAAGAACTCGTCCATCGTGCCGAACCCGCCGGGGAAGCAGATAAAGCCCACGGCGTACTTCACGAACATGACCTTGCGGATGAAGAAGTAACGGAAGTCGAGCTGATGGGTCTGGTAGCGGTTGGGCTCCTGCTCCATCGGCAGGTCGATGTTCAGGCCGACGCTCAGGCCCTTGGCCTCGATCGCGCCCTTGTTGGCCGCCTCCATGATGCCGGGGCCTCCGCCGGTAATAACGGCGAGTTCTTTCTCGACGATCTTCCGACCGCACTCGACGGCTTGTTGATACACCGGGTCTTTGGGCTGGGTCCGGGCCGAGCCGAACACCGTGACCGCCGGGCCGACCTCGCTCATAACTTCGAAACCGTCCACGAACTCCGAAAGGATCCGGAACAAACGCCAGGACTCCCGGCTCAGTTCCGCGGCGCGGTTTGATTGATGTCCATTTCCGTTAGGCATACTCACCTCATCTTTCTTTTCTGTCTCTGACTGTCTCTGTTATCTCTATCTCTGTGGAATCTTCTATTTTACCCGCAGCCAGCCGAATCTCATTGCGAATTTTCTGTTTTTCGGCATGTCTGGTCGGCTTGCCCAATCGTGCGAAAACACGCTGGGTTCGGGCATAAAAAAACCGGCCGGGCTTGTAGAAGCGCCGGCCGGGTTGGGTTTGATCTTGCCACAAACGCCCGGCCGATCAGGCCGCGGACTTCAGGGCTTCCAGGCCCGCCTTGGCCTGCTCAACGATCTGGTCGAACCCTTCGGGGTCGTGGATCGCGACTTCGCTGAGCATCTTGCGGTTCAGGTCGATGTTCGCGGCCTTGAGGCCGGCGATGAACGTGCTGTAGTTCATGTCGCGCATCTTGCACGCCGCGCTGATGCGGGTGATCCACAGCTGACGGTAGTTGCGCTTGACCTGACGACGGTGCTCGTAGGCAAACACACCGCCGCGGACGACGGCTTCCTGGACGCGACGCCACTGTGTCCGGCGTGCGCCGCGGTTGCCCTTGGCTTTCTTGAACCAGCGGACCTTCGCCTGACGACGGGCCGCGCCTTTGCGTGCTCTTGGCATCGCTGCTCTCCTTTATCGCGACGGCGGGGGTTGAGTTTCACTCACTCAACACTTGTCGGACCCGACTCGCAGATGGGTTTGTTCCGAAGAACACAACCCTGTGTGTATCTAAATTAGTCGGCATCCACGGGCTTCAGCGGCCGGTGGAGCATGCCCTGGAGGCGCTTCATGTCGCCCTTCTTGGCCACGAACTTGCCACGCAGCCGACGGCTCTCGTTGCCGGTCGACACGCTGTTCAGGTGGCTGGTGCCGGCCTTGCGGAACTTGACCTTGCCCTTGGCGGTGATCTTCACACGCTTGAGCAGACCTTTGTGAGACTTCATCTTGGGCATGGCAATCTTCCGGCTGGGGGCTTCGTGGTAAACAGGTATCCAAACTCGCTTAGGCGAGCCGGGCATTGTAACCGAGATTTAGACGCAAGCAAACAGGATGCACATATGATTGGAGATTGTTAGCATAACATCCAGCGAACCCCATAAATCCTTATGCTGACACCACATGCGCGGCGTGCGCTCCCCAAAAATATCCCCCACGTATTGTATTGACTTTTAACGACTACTGGCCGATACTCATAGATGCCCTGATGCTCCCGAAGGCCCAAGTTCCACTTGGGGTACGCCGTAAGGCATAGAGAGCTCGGGGTTTTTTTATTGCTTAGTCTTGCTCATATCACGCTTATGATTCTTCGGAATCAGAGACCAATGGCGATATGGGTGGTGCCACCGATTACGGGCATCTCCTCCCGTACCGGTAGTAATACCGACGTTGAAGTTAGCATAGATACGTCGTATGCGTTGATTGATCTGTTTATACAATTCCTCTTTCGCAATCGTCTTGCTTCCACGAACCCGTTGACCTGCCGGTTTTAACTTATGCTTGTCGTTAAGACGAAACGACATTGCTCCCAATACAACATCGGCACACTGAAGCAGCACATGGTCATGTGATGATACTTCCGCAATCTGCTCACGATCGAATCGAACCCTCGCCTGACGCATCTGGGTATTGCGATTAAGCCCTACTAGGTATGACTTAAATTGATCTGACAGCTCGCTGTTTGTGGGCATCTGATCAAGATTTATGCGTACACGAACAGTACTATCAATACCTTCAGTGGCATACTGCAGTCCAAAAGCATGTTTCAAAAACTGGTAATAGAGCATGTGATAGGCAGAACGTCGTTGATCTGCTGATAAGCCCTTAGGCACATATTGGTTATGCGTGAACATAATCCGCACCTTGACTAGGTTATCTTGGACTTCGTCAAAAAATGCGTCCATCAATGTCATGTATTTATCAAGATAATTTCTGGTCACCTTCTGCCACTTGACTTCATTAAACAAGTTCTGACTAAACTTGCATGCTTCAAGTCGTCCTATGACGCCTTCTAAATCTGTTGAACGGACCAACACACCACCGTAAAAATTCGAATAGTACTTGCCGTATTTATCCGACTCGTCCGTGTAAATAACCAGTTCCATACAACCTCCCTGTATTACTGAACTTCATAATACAGGAAGATATACAGTCCTAATTAATCCGTCGGCACGTCCACGAACGATGGGTCCAGGGCATTGGGGTCGGGCTCCGGTGTACCTTCCGGGGCGGGCTCATCTCCGGGGGCGGGGGCGGGGGCGGGGGTGCCGTTGTGGTCGGGTGGCAGGGGCTTGGTAAGGTCGATCTCGAAGCGCCAGAGGGACGGGCCGGCGGGTGAGTTGGTGGGCATCTTGCCGTAGGTCATTTCATCGTCCGACCCTTTTTGATGAGGGCGGCGCAGGGCGACGGTTTGGCAGAGGGTCTTGCTCTTGAAGTGGATCGTTGCGCCGGGGATCAGCTCGTCGAACGATTCGGCCGTGGGTTCGCCATCCACATACAGGCGGTAACCATCGCTTTGCTGTGCGATGTAAACGAGGTGTTCACTGTCGGGGCTGAAGGTCGGGTGCAGGACCGCGTCGTAGTCGCCCAACGGTTGGCCGTCGAGGACGATGGTCGGCCGATCGTAGAAGCTGGCGAGATAAGTTAGACGCTGGCTGTCCGGGCTGAACGCGATGCTCTGCGTGTGTATCTGGCTGAACTCGGGGTGCGAGTCGTTGTCTTCGATCACGGCCCATCGGCCTTGGCGCAGCACGGTGTAGACGAAGCGCCGGCTGTCGGGGCTGAAGCGCATACCCGACGCGGCGAGCTGCGGGAAGGTCGGCTTCTCTTGCCCGTCGAGCATCACGGCCCAGCCGGCCGGTTTGCGCACGGCATATGCAAGACGCTTGCCGTCCGGGCTCATGGTCAGGCTGCCGCTACCGATCGCGGGGAAGCCGGGGCCGGGCTCGCCGTCGTGGACTACGCGCCATGTATCGCCCTGCTTGCAGACCGCGGCGATGTGCTTGCCGTCGCTGCTGACCAGCAGTTCGCCGGGCCGGTCGGCGTCGTATTTGGGCTGGTGTTTGCCGTTCTTGTAAAGCCGCCAGCGCTGATCGTCGTCGAGCGCCCAGTAGACCAGCGTGCTTCCGTCGGCGCTGGCGACCGGAGGCTTTTCGATGAACCGATGCCCGGCCCCGTGGCGCAGGCCGGTCGGGTCCGGCGCGGTGATATCGGTGTGGCGGTCCACGACGTGGTATCGGCCGTGCTTGTACGCAACGAAGAAGACGTTTGATCCGTCGGGCACGGTCAGGGGCGCGGTAACGATCCGATGCCATGCCGGGCCGGCGTCGCCGTTGACGACCATGCGCCACTGGCCCTTGACCATTGCGGGGTAGGCGAGGACCGAGGAGTCGGGCGAGAACACGAGGTTATCCCAGTCCAGCGCCTCGGCCTTGGGATGAGGCCGATCGAACTCGACGACGAAGCGTTTGTCATCGTAGCGAGCCATGTAAATCAAGCGTTCGCCGTCGGGGCTGAATCGTACAGTCGATGAGGGCTCGAAGCCGTTGAACTCGTGCTTGTGGTTAAACAGCTTCCAGCGATTGCCGCTTTCGCGCACCAGGAAACCGAGTGTCTTGCTGTTCGGCGAGAAGACGGGCTGGGTGCTTTCAAGCACGGCCAGGTGGTTCTTGCCGTTGAGCGCGACACCGTCGAACCCCAGGTCGTCGCCGAAGCGGTGCAGGTAGGTGACGTTGTGCGAATCGGGGCTGGCGATGAGCGATTGGATGAGGATGTAGCGGTCCGGCCGATCCGGGCCGAGGCGTACGGTATTGAGTTTGATGCCGGTTGTAGGGGCCGGCTGGACGTGCGGGGCGGGCGTGTCGTGTTCGACCATCGCCAGGACGGCGGGGCCGTCTGCCGTGGGATTGTCGGCCGAACCGGCGGCGGGTTGAGCCGGAGCCGATAAGAACAGGGCCAGTGCGGCGGCGGTCGTGATCACGGTCTTTCTCCCAAAGGCGTCTTCCCGAACAGTCCACGTGGCCGGGGCAACGGTTTTCCACATGGATATCGGCCTAAATCGGGGCCGGCTTGGGGGCCAATCGGCGGCCGGCAACCGCCCCGCGCCAGCTTGCCGGGGCCCGGTAGACGCGGTAACTTGTGATGTTCCAGTAAGAAAAGGTGGAATCTCATGAAGGTCATATGTGATCGTGGCGCACTGGTCGAAGCCCTGAACGTCATCGGAGCCGTCGTCGCTTCGCGCACGCCGCGCCCGGCTCTGACATGCGTCAAGCTGCAAGCCGAGAAAGACGGCCTGAGCCTGTCGGCGACCGACGGCGAGGTCTCGCTGCGCCTGGCCGACGCCCGCGTCGAGTGTTCCGAGACAGGCGAAGCCCTGGTCCCGGCCGACAAGCTCCAGCAGATCGTGCGCGAGTCGATCGACCCGACGCTGACGCTGCACACCGAGCAGGACGTCGCCCACATCACCGGCCAGGACTCGAAGTTCAAGGTCTTCGGCCAACCGGTCGGCGACTTCCCGGCCATCCCCACCTTCAAGGGCGACGCCGACTTTGAAATCACCGCCGGGGAACTGCACCGTCTGATCGCCATGACCATCTTCGCCACCGCGCGGGAGAACAGCCGCTACGCGATCAACGGCGTGCTGGTCGAGCGTGACAAGAAAAAGCTCGCCGTGGTCGCCACCGACGGCCACCGGCTCGCATTGGCCAAGGGAAGCTGCAAGAGCTCGACCGACCAGGCTTCCTCCGCGATCGTCCCGACCAAGGCGCTGAACCTGCTGCTTCGTCTGTTCGACGACGCCGAGCAGACCGTGCGTGTAAAGGTCGCCGACAGCCAGGTGCTGTTCGCCACCGATCAGGCCGAGCTTTCCTCGAACCTGGTTGACGGGAACTTCCCGCCCTACAAGGACGTGGTGCCCAAGGACGGCGACAAGAAGGCGACCGTCTCGACGGACCTGTTCATCAGCGGTGTCCGCCGTGCGGCCCTGCTGACCAATGAAGAATCCAAGGGCGTGCGGATGGCGTTCTCACCGGACGGCCTGACGCTGCGTAGCCGGGCGCCGGAGATGGGCGAAGCCGAGATCAACGTGGACCTGGCCGAGTACGTCGGCGACGCCCTGGAGATCGGTTTCAACCCGACCTACCTGCTGGACGCGCTGAAGGTCGTGGACGAGAACCAGGTCCAGCTCGAGTTCAACGCCCCGAACAAGCCGGGCGTCTTGCGGACCGGGCCGAACTTCCTGTACGTGATCATGCCGGTGAACCTGCAGTAAGCAACCGGCGCCGTGCCTATACTTAGTCTGTCACGCAATCACCCCGCCCTTGATTACACCAAGAGCGGGCTTAGGGCGGAGGCTCGCCATGTCTCACACATTCGGCTGGACCGACATCGAAGACATCGTGCTGGGGCTGGACGAGGCCCATCCGGATATCGACGCGCTGAGTGTGCGGTTCACGGACCTGCGGAAGATGGTTGAGCAGCTCGAAGGCTTCGAGCCCGAGCCGGGGCATAACGTCAACGAGCAGATCCTCGAGGCGATCCAGGCGGGTTGGCACGAGGAACGCCAGGAGCAGGCGGCCCTGGACCGGGACGAAGACGGGGATGAATCCGAGGGATATGAGCCAAATCAGCCGTTCCGCTGAGCCGATTACCGACCCCGGGCGGCCCCAGCCGATAGATCGCTGTTAAAACGTGAAATTGCAGAAGATGCCCGACCCCGGCCTGCCGGATCGGCTACAGTATGCATAGAGATGAAGCCCATGGAAGCCACTGCCCCTGCCCCCGATCAGGCGGTCACTGCCCCCGGAGTTGACCCAGTCAGCGCCGCTGGTGGCGCAGCGGTTATTGAGCCCGCCCGTGAGCCGATCCGCGCCGTCCCCGAGCCGCCCAAGGCCGGCTGGTGGAAGCGTCGCTGGCACAACATGGAAGCCCGGATCAGCCGGCTATCAACCAAAAACAACTTCTGGCACCGCGTCTGCTCGTGGGTCTTCCTCCCGCTGGCCTACCGGTCCGGCATCAAGTTCAAGCACGTCGCCAAGGACTCGTTCTCCGTCGTGCTGCCCTTTAGGCGGTTCAACAAGAACTGGTACTCCGCCATGGCCGGCGCGTCCCTGCTGGGCAACGCCGAGGTCGCCGGGGGCATGTTCGTCTTCGGCCGATGCGGCAGCGATTACACCGTCGTCTGCAAGCACCTGGACTACAAGTTCCTCCGCCCCTGCTACGGCCCGGCGATCTACAACATCGACCCCCGCGAAGACATCGAACCGCTCGTAAAAGAAGGCGGCGAGTTCAACCTCACCCTCGACATGTCCGTCGTCCAGGCCGTGTACAAGAAGGACAAAGCCGAACGCCGTGTCGGCAAGGCCGTCATCACCTTCCACGTCACCCCCAAAGCCATGGCCCGCGCCAAGTGGCACCGCCGACTCGAACGCCTCCGCGAAAAGGCGCAGCGGCTGGAAGCCAAAGACAACTAACTCAACCTCTACAGTTTAACTTGCCACACCACCAGGCCAACTGCCTCGGTGATGCTAACGATCTGAACTGCTTTCTTTGTCTTGCTGCGATTCGAGCGTTTCAATGCGTTGCCGTAAACGGTCCACCTCCGTGGCTGATGCCCACCGAACGTGCCTCGTATAGAAATAAACGGCGAGAACCCACAACAAAAAAGCTAGCCACTCTCCCTCTCCCTTGTATATGTCGATAGCAAATGCGATAACACCAAGCACGGCCAGCAGACCGGCAATCAATCTATATGACGCACTGAAACCCATTGGCTACTCCAGAATACCTACGTATCATACTAACTTCGTGTGGCCGCTTGCGATCGGCCACAAGTGAATCCCATTACATGAAACCGGTACACTCTCTGGCATGACCAGCGCCCCCGTACAGGAACATCCAGCCAGTCCGAAACCGATGCGCGGCCCCGGCGCGGCGATTATGTGGGCGCTGTTCCTGGGGTGCTCGTGGACGTGGGTGATCGGGATGTTCTTCCCTGTGTACCTGATCCGGGATTACGGGCTGTACGGCTGGATCGCGTTTGCCGTGCCTAACGTTCTGGGCGCGGCGGCGATGGGTTGGGTGCTTAAGAGCGCCGAGGTCAGCCGGGGCATCACCGAGAAGCACGCCTCGGCCTGTAAATGGTTCAGCCGGGTGACGATCGCGTTTCAGGTCTACCTCATCGGCGCGATGACCGGGCCGGTCGGGCTGGCGGCGGCGGGGCTCGTGGCGGTCGCCGTTTTACTTGTTGGCAAAACCGTCAGCCTGCGCGACACGTTCAGCGCCCTGATCGTCTTCGCCATCTCCCTCGGCCTGTTCGCCTACGCCCAATCGACCGGCGAACTCTGGCAGCACCTGGACCCCACGACGTTCACCGGCAGACATTCACAGTTCGATTTGATGATGTTCATCCCCGCCGCGATCTTTGGCTTCGCGCTGTGCCCATACCTGGACCTCACCTTCCACCGCGCCCGACAAGCCACGACACCCGGCACCGGTCGGGCCGCGTTCACGATCGGCTTTGGTATCGTCTTCTGCTCGATGATCGTCTTCTCGCTGGCGTATGCCGGGGCGTTTGAGAACACCACCGCCCACATCGGCTACGACCTATCTGAAAAACTCTGGCCGGTGCTGCTGATCCAGCTCGTCGTCCAGGCCGGATTCACCGCCGCGGTCCACCTCCGCAGCCTGCTGCCGGGCGATCGAACCGGGGATCGCAGATCAGAGTTCGGCCTGTTCGTCACGCTCGCCCTCGGCCTGATGCTCGGGCTCGGGGCGCTGCTCGTAGACGGCGAGCCTCAGCCCTGGATGACCGACTGGCACTTCGTCACCAGCATCACCGAGCTGGGCTACCGGGCCTTCCTCATCACCTACGGCTCAGTCTTCCCGGCCTACGTCCTGCTGTGCATGATCCCGACTTACCGACAGGTTGCCCACAAGCAGAAAAGACTGGTCTTCTACATTTGCGCCGCGTTAAGCTATCCCCTGGCCTGTACGGCGTTCATCGCAAACCTGTCCCTCTGGATGATCGCGATCGTCGCCGTGCTCGCCGTCGGGCGGCTCGTTGTAGAGATGCTGCCTGTTGAAAAGAGTTGACGCAGTCATCATTCAGATTGCACATTGAACATCGAAGATTGAACATCAAAACCACCCGGCCCTTCGCAAAGCTCAGAGCCGGCGTTGAGTGTTTCTGACCAGACCCTAATCCCTAGACCCCATACCCTCTCCTATGCCCTACACCAAAGGCCGACTGACTTTCTGCCGTTTCGCCGTTACCGGCGACGCACCGACTTCCGCTGATGAAACCGCGATCGCCATCCTCAAGGAGCACGCCTTCAAGGAAACCGAGATCGGAGCGCCCGACGAGGTCGAGGTCGGTTTCGTCACCGGCGAGCATATCCTCGATACACAGTTCAGCTACGAGAAGAACGGCTTCGGCGACGCGCTGCTGTTCGGCCTGCGCGTCGATACGCACAAGGTCCCCAGCGACCTGAAGCAGGCGTACCGCAAGATCAACGAGCAGGCCGCCGCCGACGGCAACCCGTCCGGCTTCGCCAGCAAGGCGCAGAAGAAAGACGCCAAGGACGAGGCCGAACGCCAGCTGCGCGACGACCTGGCGGCGGGGAAGTTCAGGCGGTCCAAACTGATCGAAGTCCTCTGGGACCTGCCCAACCAGACCTGCTACGTCGCCGCCACCGGCAGCACGGTGATCGAACGCTTCGTCAAGCTGATGAAGTCGGCGTTCGCGGTCGACCTGCAGTATCAGTCGGCAGGGACGCTCGCCGGGCGCTTGCTGCGCGGCTCGGGCAAAGGCCGGGATTACGAAGACCTGCGCCCCAGCGCCTTCACCGCCCCGCCGGCCGGCGCGACAGATGTGCACGATGATGCCGATGGCACTTCCTGGGGGACTTCCGGTGGAGACATAAATACGCCGCTGGTCCCCTGGATCGTCAAGAGCGTAGACCTCAAGGACTTCCTCGGCAACGAGTTCCTCTTCTGGCTGTGGTGGCTGTGCGAAACCAAGGAAGGCACGCTGAGCGCTACCGACGAGCACGGCAACGCCCACGAGGTCTTCATCGCGATCGACAAGGCCCTGGACATGGACTGCGCCTGGGACGCTGGGGGCAAGCAGACGCTGCGCGGTGCCGGGCCGACCCGTCTGATCGAGGCGGGCGACGCCCTGGTGACCGGCAAGTGGCCCCGCAAAGTCGGGCTGATCCTCTCCGACGGCGAGCATCAATGGGAACTAACCTTCCAGGCCGACCAGTGGACCGTCTCCGCCGCCCTGCTGCCGTCGATCGAGGATGCCGGTGCAAGCCCGCGTGAGCAGCTCGAGCAGCGCCTGCTCCTGGCTAAGACCCTGGCACGGACGCTGGAGGGCATGTACCGCACGTTCCTGAACACCCGCGCCTCAGGTTCCTGGCCCACCCAGCGGTCCCAGATCCGCCAGTGGATCACAGGACGGCTCAAAGCCACAGGAACCCAGCCAAGCGGCCCACTAGCCACCCCCGAGGTCCACATCGAGCCCGGCCTGGAGCCGAAAAAACCGGCCTCAGCGGGCCTGGAGCTTTAACCAAACCGATAATTATATTATAATCGCCACTGTCCCCCAGGTAAGGAGTTAGCGATGATTATTGGCGTACCCAAAGAGACGAAGCCGGACGAATACCGCGTATCCATGCTGCCGGTGGGCGTGGAGCTACTGGTCAAGGATGGGCACAAGGTGCTGGTCCAGAAGAACGCCGGGACCAACTCCGGCTACGAGGACGAGCACTACGCCGCCGCCGGGGCCCAGCTGATCGACGAAGCGGCAGACGTCTGGGCACAGGCGGAGATGATCGTCAAGGTCAAGGAGCCGATCGGCGACGAGTTGACCATGATGACCCAAGGCCAGACGGTCTTCACCTACTTCCACTTCGCCGCCAGCCGGGAGCTGACCGAGGGCTGCCTGAGCGCCGGGATCTCGGCCGTGGCGTATGAAACCCTGACCGATGTCCACGGCCGCCTGCCGCTGCTCACACCCATGAGCGAAGTCGCCGGCCGGATGAGCGTGCAAGAAGGCGCGAAGTTTCTCGAGAAGCCGATGGAAGGCCGCGGCATCCTGCTCAGCGGTGTACCGGGTGTCGAGCCGGGCAACGTCTTGGTACTCGGTGGCGGTGTCGTTGGGACACAAGCCGCCAAGCTCGCGGCCGGGATGGGCGCGCATGTCGTAATCGTCGATGTCAACCTCGACCGCCTGCGCTACCTCGACGACGTCATGCCCGCCAACGTCACCACGGCCTACTCCGACCCGCACACGATCCGCAAGCACCTGCCGCTGGCCGACCTGGTCATTGGCGCGGTGTTGATCCCCGGCGCACGCGCGCCGAGGCTGATCAGCCGAGAAATGCTCAAAACCATGAAGCCCGGCGCGGTGATCGTGGACGTTGGTGTCGACCAGGGCGGATGCGTCGAAACCACCAAACCTACGACCCACGGCGACCCGATCTACATCGTCGACGGCGTCGTGCACTACTGCGTCGCCAACATGCCCGGTGCGGTCGGCCGAACCAGCACACAGGCCCTCTGCCACGCCACCCAGCCCTACGCGCTAAGGCTGGCGAAGCACGGCATCGACAAGCTCGTCCGGGAAGACAGCGAGTTCGCCAGTGCCCTGAACTGCAAGGGCGGCAAACTCACCAACGAAGCCGTCGCCGAAGCCCACGACATGCAGGAAGTGCTGGTGTAGATCTGTGAACCGCGAAGTCGCGAAGGACGCAAAGACAGACATCTAGACAGGATGACAGGATTATCGGGATGAGGGAATTACAATTCCAATCCTGACGATCCTGTCATCCTGTCCAATTGCATTGTCTTCTTCGCGCTCTTAGCGCCTTCGCGGTTGAAGCTACTTCGTCACCGGCTGCAGGACGCCGTGGTCTTTGAGCAGCTTCTCCAATGTGGCGCAGTTGTCTTCCGACATCTCGCACATGGGCAGGCGCAGCTCGCCGCTGTCCATCCCCGCCAGGCGCATCGCCGTCTTGATCGGGATCGGGTTGGTCTCGATGAACATGGCCTTGAAGATCGGGAACAGCGCCAGGTGCTGCTTGCGCCCCCCGGCCATGTCGCCGGTCAGCGCCGCGTCGGTCAGCGCCTTAACACGGTCCGGCAGCAGGTTCGACAGCACACTGATCACGCCCTTACCGCCCACCGCGGCGAGCGGCAGCGTCAGCGAGTCGTCGCCGGAGAGGATCGTGAACTTCTCGGGATCGCAGAGCTGGGCGATCTCACTGGCCATATCCAGCGAGCCGGTTGCTTCCTTGACCGCGACGACGTTCGTGTGCCTGGCGAGCCGGGCGATGGTCTGCGGGGTCATGGCGACACCGCATCGGCCGGGGATGTTGTACAGCACCATCGGCATGTCCGCGGCGTCGGCGATCGTCATGAAGTGACGGTACAACCCCTCTTGCGTCGGCTTGTTGTAGTAGGGCGCAACCTGCAGCGACGCGTCGGCGCCGACCTGCTTGGCGTGCTTGGTCAGGCGGACCGCCTCGCTGGTCGCGTTCGACCCGGTGCCCGCGATCACCGGGACCTTGCCCGCCGCCGCCTCGACCACGGTGTCGATCACCTTGTCGTGCTCGGCATGGCTGAGCGTCGGCGACTCGCCGGTCGTCCCGACGGGGACCAGCCCGTCGATCCCGTGCTCGATCTGAAACGCGACGTTGGCCTTGAGACGATCCAGGTCCAGCTCGCCGTCACGCAGCGGGGTCACCAACGCGGTCATCGCGCCTTGCAGTGTAAGCATCATTCAATCTCCTTCGTAGCGCCGCACTGTAACGAGACTGCATGGCCAGGGCAAAACACGGCGAAACGAACACAGAGCCCACGGAGACACAGAGACACAGAGGGGGATGCTTATTATGAAACAGGGACAAACACAGATAAACACGGATGTACTCGATAACGCATCATCCGACACCCACGTTCAATATCCGTGTTCATCCCTGTTCATCCCTGTTCCCAGTCTTCTTCTCTGTGTCTCTGTGCCTCCGTGGGCTCCGTGTTTAATCACGTCTTACGAAGCGCCAGGATCAGCTCGATCTTGCCGACGTGTTCGTTGAGCATCCGTGCGATCTCGACCGGGTCGCAGCCGCGCTCGGACAGGTCGTAGACCTTCTGCTTGAGTACCTCGTCGGTGTCGGCTGTTTCGGGATTGGGGATTTGGGGTTGGGGATTGGGGTCGGCCGACGGGGGCGTGGGATCGGATGCGGGCGGTGGGTTGTGAGAAGGTGTCGTCTGCTCCCGAGCCTGCTCGAGCCGTTTGAGCTCGGCGATCTTCTGGTTCGCCTCCTCAATCATGCGCTCCATCTGCATCGTCTTGGCGTCAAGCTGCGCCCCGAAACGCTTGGCAAGCTGTTCGACCTCGATCATCAACTGTTCCAGGTCGCCGCGCACGGCTTGTCTTTGGCGGACCTCATCGACTCGATCCTGGGCCGAGATGTTGGCGTCGGGTCGGCTGCGCCTCTTGCGGATCCCCATGAACATGCCCATCGTGATCAGCAGCACGCCCAACAACGGCACCGCGATCTCAAGGACCGGCGTATCCGACAGATTGAACTCTGCTAACACCAGCATGCCGTTCATCCCTGCCCCCCCGCCCCCGGAAGTGCCGCCTGTGCCGCTTCCATGACCTCACGGGCCGTGACCCCCTGCTCGTCGGCCAATCTCTTCACATCCTCGAACTCCGGCCGAGCGACGATCACTTTGCCATCCATCTCACCGACCTTGACCCGCACCTTCCCGTAGCGCGTCTCCACCTCGACATGCCGCCGGTCCAGCACCAGCCGGCCCCATTCCCGGAACCGCACGCCGAAGCTCCCGGTCAGCTCGATCATCAGCTTCGCCAGTTCGTCCCGCTTCGCCGCCGCGCACAACAGCGAAAGCATGACCCCCGGCCGCTGCTTCTTCATCTGGATCGGCGTCACCCACACATCCAACGCCCCCGCCGCCAGCAGCGCCTGCTGCGCATCCCCTATCACCTCCCCGCTCACGTCGTCCAGATTGACAACGATCTCGGTGACGGCGGTGGGGGCTGGGATAAAGCTGTCGGATGAAGAGGGCATAATTCGCTCCACAACACTGATGTTGTGCAGTAATTGTAACTTATCTAAGCGTCGGATTGTGTTCCAGTCTAAGACCAACCCTAAAGCGGCAGTCGCAACCCGGTTATACTGGATTTACAAGGCACACGGCTCGAGATCAATCGCGGTGATAATTATGGGAAATGCATACTGGGTCTGTTTCGATTGTCGCGAAGCGGTCAGGCGCCCGACCTACTATGACCGAGAGGTGCCCTGCCCAAGTTGTGGCGTAGATTGTCGCTATCTTGGGTACAAGATCCCTGTCCCTCCAAAGCGTGACCCGATTGCCTGGTCGAAGCTACGTTCGTATCTGAATGAACGCGGCCTAGCGCACCAAGAAAGACTACATCGATCGCGCATACGTCGCCGCCATGAGATAGAACAAACCATCGCAAAACTGACCGCCCGCCCGAAGAACCCAGCGAGGGATAAGCAGATCAAACATCTTAAGAAACAGATGGAAAACTTCTAACCTATTGTGCTAGTTTACACTTCTTGAGACATCAACGAGCAAAACCATCTGCGGTGGTTACATAGTGCAGCACGATCTCAGAGATTCTAGCCCCAATCCACCCTTGGCAAAGGCCATCGCGCTTCGCCTTCGCCGGCGGTGCGGGGTGGGTGACGGTGCGCACATCCTCGTCGCAGTCTCAGGCGGCGCGGATTCGGTGGCGCTGCTGCGGGCACTGCACACATTGAAAGACCGGCGGCGTTGGAACCTGACGCTGACAGTGGGGCATGTGCAGCATCACTTGCGTGAAGATGACGCCGAGGCGGATGCGCGATTTGTCGAGTCGCTGGCGGGCGGACTACAACTCCCCTACCGGCGGGCGGACCTGGACCTCTCAAGTGAGTCCGGCAACGTCGAGGCGGCGGCACGGCGGGAGCGGTACCGGGCTTTGACTCAGATGGCGCACAACTGCGGGGCGCAGTTCATCGCTACCGGCCATCACGGGGACGATCAACTCGAAACGCTGCTGATGCGCATCCTCCGGGGCGCGGGGGTGAAGGGCATGTCGTGTATCGGGTGGAAGCGGAACCTAGGGACTGGGAACAGGGATCAGGGATCGGGGAAGACGGAGACTGATACATCCGCCTCTTCCCGATCCCCGGTCCCCGATCCCCGAACCCTCACGCTCATCCGCCCGATGCTGGCGGTATCTCGCAGCGACATCCTCGATTACCTGCGATCCCTGAACCAAGCCTGGCGCGAGGACCACACCAACGCCGACCTGACGCGCTGGCGTGCCAGGCTGCGGGCGGAGGTGTTGCCGATCCTGGAGGACATCCGGCCGGGCGCGGGGCCCAAGGCCACACGGTTCACCGAACACATGCGCGATGTCAACCGGGTGCTGGATGATGCGATTGATCAGGCGTATGAACTTTTCGAGCATAAGGAAGATGCGTTATCACTGCCGCGGCAGGCCGGCCGAGAGGTGCGGGCGGTGGTGCTGTCAGGCTTGCTTCGGCGAGCGCTTATTGAAGCGGGCGTTCCCGGCGACAAGATGACCGCCAACCAGATCGCGGCGTTAACCAAAGCCGTTCGCGACCACGAGGGCGGCGAACGTGAGTTCACCTTCGCCGGCAACGTGCGCGTCACCGTCACACGGGATCAGGTTCGTATCGTCTGAGCGCATTAAAAAGCCCACGGAATGAACCGTGGGCTTTGGTGTGTGCAATGGATGACACCGATATGGCTTAGTCGATGAAGTCGACGGTGGGCAGTTCGCCGACGATCGGCTTGATGTAGTCCAGGAAGCTGGGGGCGATGTCGCAGCCGTCGATGATGTACTTCGGGTCGAGCGTCTGGGTCTTCGCGGCGACGTCGGTGAGTTCGATCCGCTTGTACTCTGCCTTGTACGGGTCGTCGCTGACGCGCTGGATGGCGATCGAGCCGTCGATATCGCCGGACAGGGCACACTCGGCGGCGAACGCGCCGGACTCACGGGCCTCACGGGCGTCGGTCTCGGAAACGCAGCCGACGAACGACCGCTGCAGGTAGCCGAACGTGTCGGCCCGGACGCGCAATTTGCTGCCGAGATTGTCCTTGATGAGTTTGACGGCGATGTCGCCGAGCGCCCCGGTGCCGGAGAGCTGGACGTTGCCGTGGGCGTCTTTCTCGACGTTCTCTGAGACCTTGGTGACCAGCGGGACGCCCTCGGCGTCGTGGACGCCTTCGCTCATGGCGACGAGGCATCGGCCGTACTTCTTGAAGACCCGGTCGACGTCGGCGACGAACTTCTCGGGATCGAGCGCGACTTCGGGGACGTAGATCAGGTGCGGCCCTTCGCCGTCGCGTGTCCTTGCCAGGACGCTGGCGGCGGTGAGGAAGCCGGCGTGTCGGCCCATGATGACGTTGATCTTGATGCCGGGCAGGGCGCGGTTGTCGAGGTTGTCGCCCATGAACGCCTGCGCGACGAACTTGGCGGCCGAGCCGAATCCGGGTGTGTGGTCGTTGTGCATAAGGTCGTTGTCGATCGTCTTGGGCACATGGAAGCAGCGCAGCTCGTAGTCGTCGGCCTTGGCCAGCTCGTTGACGATCCGGCAGGTGTCGGAGCTGTCGTTGCCGCCGATGTAGAAGAAGTAACGGATGTTGTTCTTCTCGAAGTTCTTGAGGATCTTCTGGCAGTACTCGGCGTTGGGCTTGTCACGGCTGGAGCCGAGCGCGGACGAGGGGCTGTTGGCGACGCGGTTGAGCTTGTCCTTGCTGATGTCGGTGAGGTCGATGTAGTCGTCCTTGATGATGCCGGCCACGGCGTGGTGGCAGCCCAGGACCTTGCCGATGCCGGGCTTGCCGATCATGGTTTCGGCGACACCGACCATGGACTGGTTGATGACCGCGGTGGGCCCGCCGGACTGACCGATCGCGACGTTGCCTTCGAGGATGTTGGATGCACTTGCCATGATGGAGGGGCTCCGAATCGGGGTGTTTGGGGATGGATTGGGCCGGGCGGGACGTCACCCACGGCCGGCTGTCGGGGGGCCCCGGCTGCGGGATCACAGCCGAGAAGTGTATTTTAGATGATCGGGGATCAGAAGACAAAGTCGGTGCTTGGTCGTGTTAGCCCCGTGTGTAGAGCCTTAACCGATCTCGGACAGGACCTGCTTGGCGAGTTTGAGCTCATCGCCTTCCAGCCGGGGCTGGGCCTCTGTGAGCAGCTCCTTGGCCCGCTGGCGCTGGTCTAGGTAGCGGGCGAAGATCAGGCCGAGGATCAGCTGGATGTGGTGCTTGTCGTGGTAGGCCTTGTACGCCCCGAGGAACAGCGTATAGGCCCGGGCGGACTCATCGTACTTGCCGTCGGACATGAGCTGGTTGGCGATGTCGAGTTGGTGCTGCTGGCTCATGACCTGGTCCGGGTGGTCCTGGATCAGCTGCACGTAGAGCCCGGCGGCCTTAGGCAGGTCGTGGTCCGTCACCGCGGCGGTGATCTCGGACCGGGCCTGCATTAGTTGCTTCTCGTCCTCGGTAGGCTCCGGGGCTTGGCCTTTCGAGGGTGGCGCGCCCGGCTTGCCGTGGTCCCAGGGGCTGTAGCCATCGCCCGTCAGTTTCTTGAACTGGGCGCGTCGGCGGCGCTGCTCTAAGAGCGACAACATGTCGTACGGCTCACGCGGCAGGATGCGGATCAACAACAAGCCCATCCCGATCGTAAAACCGCAGGCGTAACCGGCCAAGTGTGCGAGGTAGGCGGTGCCTCCCGTGCCGCCGAGCTGGAACAGTATGTCTTGCGCCACCTGAAAGAGGATCAGGACGACGCTGGACACCTCGAACGCCCCGGGCACGATGAACCAGTAGACGAGGTGTACCCGGGATAACGGAAACAGCGCCAGGTAAGCGCCGGTCACCGCGGCGACCGCGCCGCTTGCGCCAAGGACCGGATTGAACTTAAATGCACAATGAGCCAAGCCAGCAATCACCCCCCCGCCAAGATAGAAGAACAGGTACGCCACCTTGCCCAGCCTGTCCTCCACGCCGTTACCAAAGACGTACAGGAACAGCATGTTCATGATCAGGTGCATCCAGCTGCTGTGCAGGAACTGGTACGTAAAGTACTGGAGTACGCTGCTATCGACCGGTGAATAAGGCCCGTCCGGCACCAGGTAATACTTTAATAACCACGGCACATTGCTTATCTCGCCCGCGCCAGGAATACTCTGAATACTGAAGTCTGCAGAAAGAAAATGGCTAACAAGATGTACCTGTTGGGTGATGACAAATGTGTAAATAAAAACGATGATATTCAGCCCGATCAGCGCGTAGTTAACCCATGGCTTGTGCTTAAGGCTGCGGTCTGTGCCGGTGGGGAAAATGATCATGCTGGGGTTGGGTCACACGTTGAGGCGATTAATAGTTGGGAGCAGCAACGGGCCGTTACTCGACGGCAACGGCGGTAATGTTCCATTCCCGGATATCCCACAACGGGTTGACCGCTGTACGCGTGATTACCTCGATATAGTCGTCGATGTGCAGCGGCAGGTCCCACTGCACATACCAACGGCGTAACGCCACGCCGTCTTCACTCACCGCGGTGACAAGGACCATGATGCCCTGGGCTTGCCGATCCCAGTCGTTGACCACCACGATCTCGCCCATGGTGTCGGCGCCGGCGGAATGGGTCTTGATCGAGCAGTTGTCCATGAACTCGGCGGTCTCGATCCACTGTTTCACTTGAATCGACCAGGTCGGGGTCAGCGCGGTCGGATCGAGATTGGCCGGGATGGGGATCCGTAACATCATTGGATGCTCGGGGCTGACCAACGCAAACGGCGTGGTGGTCCGCGCTTTCTCGATGCCTTGCGGGTTGACCAGTGAGATAGTCACCTCGCCGTCAAGGATGACGCCGGGTCGCTCGCTGACGACCCGGCAGACCAGGTCGATGGCACCCGACGCGCCGGGCTCAAGTTTCTGGACGGTGAGGTAGACATCCTCGTCTTGCTGCGCGACGGAGACAAACGGCTGATTGGGCTGCGCCCACGGGCTGTGTTCAAGAACATGCGACTCCAACAACGGCAAGCCCTGGAAGATCGGCCCCTCGTACACCGGCAGCGGGTCGGGCGGGTTGACGGGCTGTACCGGCAAGACAACCTGCGGCTTCTGCTGCAGGTAGAACCAGATGCCCACGCCAAAGCACGCAAGCACCAGGGCCGCGGCGACCGCCATGATGTAGCCCATACGTACGGCTTTTTGCTGCTTGGTCGGTGCCGGCCCGGGCTCGGGCTCCTCCGTCTGCCTGGTCGTGCCCGATGCGGGCAGCATCTGCGATGTGGGGACGGGCGTGACTTCCGACGGGATGATCGCCGGCGACGCCGGGGCGTCCGGCTCGGGGGCGATCGTGTCGTAGTCGTCGAACTTGCTGTCACGCTCACGCTGGGCCTCACGGCGCATCAGGTCGCTTAGCCCGTGCATCCCCCCGGGCATCGGGGCGCTGGCTTCCGGGCCCGCCTCCGTGCCCCGGGCGGGCTGCTGCGCCTGCGAGGGGACGTGCTTCACATGCGCCGCATCGATCAGGCAACGCTGCTTACACGACCTGCACGACAGCACCGCACCGATCCGGACAAACGGCGTACTCACCACGGCATGACAAGATGGACACGTCACTTGGTACATGTCTAGGCCCCCTACTCTAGCAACCGAGCAAGAATCCAACCAATACGCACCCCATTCACACCGACCGCCCTATAATGAAACAATGTCCACGGCGTTACCCATCCTCGACACCACCCCACAACGCCCGCGATACGCCAACGGCCCACGCAGCCTCCAGGCCATCAAACTGCTGCGCCTCTCCATCACCGACCGCTGCAACCTCCGCTGCGTCTACTGCATGCCCGAGGACGGCGTCACCTTCTACGACCGCAAGGACCTGCTCTCGGCCGGGCAGATCATCACCGCCGCGGCCGCGGCCCGGTCCATCGGCGTCGAACACTTCAAAATCACCGGCGGCGAACCCACCGTGCGCGGCGACCTGGTGCAGATCATCGACGGGCTCAAAGCCCTGGACCCCACCGACCTGTCGATGACGACCAACGGCGTCCTGCTGCCGGGCCTGGCGAAGGACCTCCGGCGGGCCGGGCTGGACCGGCTCACCATCAGCTGGGACTCAATGCGCCCCGACGTCTTCCGCCAACTGACAGGTGGTCGTTGTGAACTGGATAATCTGACAAACGGCATCGACACCGCCACCGACGCCGGGTTCGAGAGGCTCAAGCTCAACGTCGTCGTGGTCGGCGGGATGAACGATACCGAGGTCGCCGACTTCGCCCGGCTCACGCTGGATCGGCCCTGGACCGTCCGCTTCATCGAGTACATGCCGCTAGGCGACAGCAAGCTCCTCGCCGACGGATTGGATACCGCCAAGCTCTACACCGTGGACAACGCCATCGTCGCTCAGCGGATCGAAGATCAACTCGGCAAACTGACCCCGGCGGACCGGTCAGCCGAACCCGGCGTCGGCCCGGCCAACGTATTCAGACTACCCGGAGCAGTCGGCAAGATCGGCTTCATCTCCGCGATGAGCAAACCCTTCTGCGAATCCTGCAACCGCCTGCGGCTCACCGCCACCGGTCAGCTCCGCGCCTGCCTGTTCGACGGCGGCGAGGTCGATGCATTACCCGCATTGCAATCACTAAGCCCCGGCGACGACCCGCAGCCCATCATCAACCTGATGGCCCAGTGCGTCGAACAAAAACCCGAAACCCACTCCGCCCACGGCAACCGCCCCATGAGCCGACTCGGTGGGTAAACCACCAGGCTGCGAAAGATGTACCTTTAGTTATCTTATCCCCTATTCTTCGGGGTACTCATGCCTAGCAAATACTATTCTTCGGGGTTCATATATCGCGCAATTGCCATTCTTCTTATGTCTGGTTTTGCGTTGATCCTTGCGATAGGAACCATTTCAACAGGTCGCCTGTATCTTGTTGGTAGGTTTGGCGGTTTTACCTTTCGTAGCCCGCCCGCCCAAACCTTGGCATTGCTTGCGATACTTCTCGTCTGCTCATTTGTCTATCTTGGAGTATTTCCACTAAAAAATAGCGGTCATAATAAAGTAATATCTAAATTTACCCTTGCAGCCTCCATACTGCTGTTTATGTCTGCTTGGCTCGTTGAAAAAATGGTGTAGAAATAGGAACAAGCATTACCCAGGTCTTTTTCTCTTTCGGTTCTGCAAAACACAAAACCACCCCACCGTGATGATAGGAGGGGTGGAATTAGATTGTATTACTGAAGACTGGCGTGGCGGAGTGCTATTCCATCTCTTCGAGCTGCCGCAGGGCTTCGCGGACGCCGAGTTTGCGGACGGCGGCGACGGCGGGGAGTTGGCTGCGACGCGGCTTGGTCTTTCCACGTTCCCATAAGTAAATCGTCTGGCCGGACACACCGACGAGCGCGGCGTAGTCGGCGGCGGACAGCCCCAGCTTCTGGCGGTGGCTGCGCAGGCCCTTGGCACTGAACCGGATGCCCTCGCCCGGCTCCTCAACCGATGACACCGCCTTGCCCTGCTTCGCCGCCTGCTTCTGCAGACGTGCGATCAGTTGCTGCTGCTGTTTGATCTGACGCTTCAGCTCCGCGATGTCCTTGCGGTGCTGGGTCGCGGCCTTGCGAAGGGCCGAGGTCTCTTGCCGGACCTCCTTGCGGGCGAGGCGGGCGATTTCACTTTTCATTACCTGGGCGAGATTAGCCATATCGATTGAATCTCCTTGTTACTTAATCGCTTGTTACGGTTTCGCCGCCATCCCGACGCCAGTCGATCCGCGGCGCATCGCCCCAGAGCATTTCCAGGTCGTAGTGCGCCCGGGCGGTCGGCTCGAACAGGTGCACGATCGAATCGACGAAGTCCAGGACCAGCCAGGTCGAGTCGGCGTCGCGCTCCGAGCCGAAGCGCTCCAGCCCGTGCTCCTGTGCCAGGTCGTCGACCTGCCCGGCGACACCCTTGATCTGCCGGTCACTCGTGCCGGTGGCGATGAGGATGAAGTCCGTCAGGTCGTTGAGCCCCTGCACATCGAACAGCACGATGTCCTCGCAGTGCAGGTCCTTGAGCAGCTGCGCCGCCTCGATCATGTACGCACGCACGGCCTGCAAGCGCTCGGTCCCAGCGGGGGCCGGCTTCGGCCGATCAGTCAGGTGCAACGCACTGACGGTGGGGTCTTGTCGAGGTTCTGTGGGCATGGCGGGTCTGCGGCAATCCATTCAACGGATGATAAAAAACCCCCGACGGTAGTCCGCCGGGGGCAAAATATTATAGCAGAAAAGGGCTGTTAACGTAAGCTCGGTCGATCAGCCCAGGCCGATCAGCCCGCCGATCATCGGCGAGAACTTCACGATCAGGCCCGCGAACACGACGCTGACGATGCTCACCAGCTTGATGAGGATGTTCAGCGAAGGACCGGAGGTATCCTTGAACGGGTCACCGACGGTGTCGCCGACGACGCCGGCCTTGTGGGCGTCCGAGCCCTTGCCGCCGTGCTTACCGGTCTCGATGTACTTCTTGGCGTTGTCCCAGGCGCCGCCGGCGTTGGCCATGAAGATGGCGACGGCGAAGCCGCAGACCAGCGTGCCGGCGAGCATCCCCATCACACCCGCCACGCCGAGGATCAGCCCGACAATAATCGGGACGATCACGGCCATGCAGGACGGGATGACCATTTCCTTGAGCGCGCCGCCGGTGGAGATGGCGACGCAGTTGGCGTAGTCGGGATATTCGTGGCCATCGACCTTGGTCTGGAAGGGCCACTTCAGCGGGTCGGCCAGGTCTTCATCGCTGACACCATCCGCCTTGAAGCCCTTCTTCATGATGGCGAACTGACGACGGCACTCATCGATCATCGCAAACGCCGCACGGCCGACCGCGTTCATCGTCATCGAGCAGAACACGAACACCAGCATCACGCCGACGAACAGGCCGCAGAGCACGGCGGGGTTCATGATCGTGACGTCGTAGTACTTGATGATTTCCTGAAGACTCGCGCCCTTGGGGGCAAACTCGTAGCCGGTGTTGGCGTTCTTGATCAGGCCGGTCGCCGGGTCGGCGAGCTTGATCAGGTTCGTCTGCACGGTGGCGACGTAGGCGGCGAGCAGCGCCAGGGCGGTCAGCGCGGCCGAGCCGATGGCGAAGCCCTTGCCGGTGGCGGCGGTGGTGTTGCCCAGCGAATCGAGCATGTCGGTCCGCTCACGGACGTGAGGCGGCTGGTGGGTCATCTCGGCGTTGCCGCCGGCGTTGTCGGCGATCGGGCCGTAGGCGTCGGTCGCCAGGGTGATGCCCAGGGTCGAGAGCATGCCGACCGCGGCGATGCCCACACCGAACACACCCATCAGGAACTCGCCGTTACCGATCTGGGCGAGGTTAAACGCACAGAGGATGGCGACGACGATCGTCAGCAGCGGGATGTAGGTCGAGACCATGCCCTCGGCGATGCCGGAGATGATCACGGTCGCGGGGCCCATCTCGGCCTGCTCGCTGATGCGCTGGGTGGGCTTGTGCTCGTAGCTGGTGTACCGCTCGGTGCCCCAGGCGATGACCAGGCCGGCGATCAAGCCGGAGATGATCGAGCCCCAGACGCCGAACCACTTCACCGATTCGATATCCTTGAACAGGAAGTACAGCAGCGCGGCCGAGCCGAGGACGATCATGGCGCTGGACGCGTAGACGCCGAAGTGCAGGCTATGAAGCAGCTGCTTGAAGCTGGCATCTTCCTTGGCCTTGACCAGGAAGATCGAGACGATCGAGCAGATGATACCCAGGCCCGCCAGCGCCGGGGGCGCGACGACCAGGGCCATCGTCTGAGCGACGCTCAGGCCGAGGATGACGCCGGCTGCGGCGGCGAGGGACATCGCGGCGAGGATCGAGCCGTAGTACGACTCGTAAAGGTCGGCACCCATGCCGGCGACGTCACCGACGTTGTCACCGACGTTGTCCGCGATCGTCGCGGGGTTACGTGCGTCGTCTTCGGGGATGCCGGCCTCAACCTTACCGACCAGGTCGGCACCGACGTCAGCGGCCTTGGTATAGATGCCGCCACCGACGCGGGCGAACAGCGCCTGGAGTGAGGCACCCATCGCGAAGCTGAGTGTTACGGTGGTCAGGGCGACCAGCCCGTCGGACGACATCGTGCCGCCTTCTTCAGCGAAGATGCCCATCACGTTAAACACGATGAACCAGATGCTGATATCCAGCAGCGCGAAACCAGTCACGCACAGGCCCATGACGGCGCCGGCACGGAACGCGACCTTCAGGCCGTCGTTCAGGGACTCCTTGGCGGCCGCGGCGGTACGGGCCGAGGCGTTGGTCGCCGTCTTCATGCCCAACAGGCCGCAGAGCCCGGAAAACAGCGAGGCGATCACCACGCCGATGAAAGTCATCTTGGACTGGAGGTTGGCGAGGCCCATCAGCAGCAGCACGACCGCCAGCAGCGCGACGACCAAGTACACGACCTTGGCCTGCCGGCCGAGGTAGGCGTAGGCCCCGTCACGCACGGCCTGGGCGATGCGGATCATTTCGGGCTCACCCTCGGACTGCTTCATGAAGCCGCCGTAGAACAGGAAAGCGAAAACCAGCGCCAGCACGGCACCGATCGGCGCCAGCAGGTACAGATTGGGAATCCCTTCTATGACCTGGCCCAGCGACAGCACGGGCATGATGGCGGCGGGTTCAATGGACGTGATCGTCGACCCCATAGCGAACATGGTTAGGTTTCCTTATAGAAAGCGGACACATTAAAAAACAACCGCTCCCCACTCGGGGACGGCCGTGACTCGGACCGGCAAGACCGATCCAGCTGGATTGACGTTTCGCAGACATTGATGCGGGGAGCATCGGCATACCCTGCTTCGGGTGATGAATCTAGGGGTAAGGTGGGAACCGGCTGGGCCGGCGACACCGGCGGGGGTGGACAAAAAAATACCCCGCAAACTGCGGGGCAAAGGGATTACCTGGAAGGCCGACGAGAAGTCTGACCGGGGCCGCCCTGCTGACGCCGTTTGCTGCTTTTACGCATGGCGCGCTGCTTTCGCTCGCTGGGCTTCTCGTAGTAGGCCCGCTTCTTGATATCCTTGGTCAGGCCTTCTTTTTCACACAGCTTCTTAAACCGACGCAACATCTGCTCGGCCGACTCACCGCTGCGTGCCTTGATCCGTATCGCCATAGTCAACTCGCCTTTCGTGCCTTACATCACATTCGTTACATTCGTTTCGTATCGGTTGAGCCGAACATTTTGACAAACCACCGCTAAGTATGCAAATCGGTCGTTATCCCAATCCCAGCCCCCCCAAGCCGCCCGTTTAAAAAACGACCTATCTGCATTTTATATAATTACTTACGGCCGCATGGCCCGGGCCGACTCCAGGCCATCGGACCGGCTACGATGGATGGGTCCTCGCCGGCTGATCGATCAGGGAGCAGATAAATGCATCACACAATCTTGAAAGCCTGCCTCGTCCTCGTCAGCGCTTGGCTCACCGCGGGCTGCACTTCGGCTGTCCGGGGGCCGGAATTAGGCGGGCTTTACAACCGCGCGGCCCAGGAGCACGGCCCGGACCGCGCGCCGGTGATCGTCATCCCGGGCATCCTCGGCAGCAAGCTCATCGACCAGCCCAGCGGACGGATCGTCTGGGGCGCATTCGCCGACGGCTACGCCAACCCCAACCGGCCGGACGGCGCACGGCTGCTGGCGCTGCCGATGGCGGAGGGCAAGACGCTCGCCGAGCTCACCGATCAGACCGTGCCCGATGGCGCACTCGATCGGCTGAAGGTCTCGCTGCTGGGCCTGCCGGTGCAGCTGAACGCCTACGCACAGATCCTCGGGACGCTGGGCGTCGGGGGATACCGTGACCTGCAACTGGCCGAGGCCGGCGCGGTCGATTACGGGCCGGGCCACTTCACTTGCTTCCAGTTCAGCTACGACTGGCGACATGACAACGCCGAGAACGCCCGCCTGCTGCACGAATACATCGAAGAAAAACGTGCCTACGTTCAGGCAGAATACAAACGGCGATTCGGCATCGAAGACTACGACGTGCGCTTCGACATCGTGGCACACTCTATGGGCGGGCTGGTCTCGCGCTACTACCTGCGCTACGGCGGAGAGGCAGACACATCAGGTGACCAACCCCCCGAGATCACCTGGGCCGGCGCCAAGCGCGTCCGCCGGCTGGTGCTGGTCGGCACACCGAATGCGGGCTCCGCCAAGTCGCTTGAGCAGCTGGTCAACGGTGCGCACTTCGCCCCGACTCTGCCGAGTTATGAGCCGGCGCTGCTGGGGACGATGCCGTCGATCTACCAGCTGCTGCCGCGTGGCCGGCACGGCGCAGTGCGAGACGCACAGACCGGCGAGGCGATCGAAGACCTGTATGACCCGGCCCTATGGGAGCAGAGGCAATGGGGCCTGGCGGACCCGGACCAGGATGATGTACTTAAGGTCTTGCTGCCCGATGCGCAGAGCCCGGAAGATCGACGCCGGATCGCGCTGGCGCATCAAGCCAAATGCCTGGAACGTGCCCGCGCCTTTGCGAAGGCCCTGGATCAGCCTGCCGACCCGCCGGCCGGGACGACGATCCACCTGTTCGCCGGCGATGCCGAACCCACACTCGCCGTCCTCGACGCCAGGCCCGACGGCAGCGTCCACGCCAAAGCTCACGCCCCGGGTGACGGCACGGTCCTGCGTTCCAGCGCCCTGATGGATGAACGCCAAGGCGGTGACTGGGCCCCCATGCTCAAGTCGCCGATCAACTGGCACAGCGTGCACTTCATCTTCACCGACCACCTGGGCCTGACCAAGAACGCGGTGTTCAGCGACAACGTCCTGCACCTGCTGCTGGAAGCGCCTTAAATTAGATAAGTTGATTGGCTCGGATGCATCGGATTCAAACGGATTTAAGAAACAGAAGTAAACCACAGAGATCACAGAGAGCACAGAGGTCTAATCTCAATCACTCTGTGTGCTCGGTGATCTCTGTGGTGAAAGTCTTTTCCGTATGTATCCGATGCATCCGAGCCATGGTCTTCTTACGGCCAGATGACGACTTCGCGCTGCAGGGCGATACCGCGTTGGTCCAGCACGGTTTGCTGGATGTGGTCCATCAGCTCGATCACGTCCGACGCGGTCGCGCCGGGGTGGGTGAAGATGAAGTTGGCGTGACGCTGTGAGACCTCGGCCCCGCCGATGCGGTGGCCCTTGAGCCCGGCCTCGTCGATCAGTTTGCCGGCGCTGACGCGCTCGGTCGGCGGCGGCGGGCCGTCGTCGGCGTCATCGTGCTCGTGGCCGGGCTTGACGATGCTCGGGTTCTTGAACGCACAGCCCGCGGAGTTCTCGGCCATGGGCTGGGTGGTCTTCTTATAAAGGAAGATTTCCTTGACCCGCCGGGCGATCTCCTGCGGGTCGGCCTCGTCCATGTCGAACTCGACGTCGAGGATGTAAGGCGCGACGATGTTGGTCGTGCGGTAGCCGAAGACCAGGTCGTCACGGTCACGGCAGTAGGCCTGGCCGTTCTCCGCCATGACGTGGACTTTGTGGACGGTGGACCCGATGTCGCCGAACGCGCCCCCGGCGTTCATGCGGACCGCCCCGCCGACACTCGCCGGGATTCCCGCGACGTGGGCTAGACCGGCCAAGCCTTCTTTAGCGCACTCCAGCACCAGCTTGAACAGGTCCACGCCGGGCCCGGCGGTCAGCTTCGTGCCCTCCACCTTGATCTGCGCGAACGATGGATCATCGAGCTTCACGACCATGCCGGCGACGCCTTCGTCACGCACCAGCAGGTTCGCGCCGCTACCCAGGACATAGATCGGCAAACCGCTCTCATAGCAGCGGGCGGCCAACGCCGAGAGCTGGGCCACGCCGGCTGGGTGCGCCAGGACGCTCGCCTGCCCGCCGACACCGTACCAGGTCATCTTTTGGCCGATGGGTACGTCAACCTCGTGACGGATACCCAGGCCTTCGAGGGTCTGCTTCAGCACTTCGGGATCGGGCATATCGTTCACATTCGGCATACCCGGCCAATGATACTCAGAATAAAAGACGGATGCCCAGCACCACCGCCCACTGTGCCTCCGGGCGGTCGTCCACCTCCTGGTATATGGGTAACTGCACCGACACCTCGGCCGCCCAGTTGGTCGCTTCATACAGCAAGCCGGGCGAGTAGAACAGCTCATGGTCACCGTTGGTCTCGTACAGACCGTTCAGCTCGTTCTGGAAGTAGAATGAGGCGGTGGTGTCCGCCTGATAGGCCTCGGGGGCGAGCCGGTAGAGGTACGAGGTGTTGTAGAAGAGGGCGTCGTCCGAGTCGTTGCCGCCGGCGATGGGGTCGTCACGGTCGCCGGTGTTGAACTTGTAGAGGATCGACCCCCCCGTGCCGTGACGGCCGTCGATCTGGGTGAACGACAGGCCGAGGAACGGGTCGAACGAATCGCTGGACAGCTGCTCGTCGCCGGACGGGACCTCGACGCCGAACAGCGCCGCGGCGCGGAAGGTGTTGATCGGGCCTGAGTCGTCCTGGAAGAAGCGGTACTGACCCATGAGCATCATGTCACCGACACCGGCGTGGTCATCGTTGGCGGGGCCGGGGCCCTCGCTTCTGGAAACGGTCACGGGCACGTGCAGCATGGCGGCGAGGTCGCCGGTCAGCCCGTACATGATGATCGTCTCGTGGGTCCATTCTTCGATAACCCGGTCGCCGCCGGGCATATCCTGATCGAAGCGGGTGAACCGTGAGCGCTCGCGCACTGCCCAGACATCCTTGGAAACCTGCGTCGCCGAGGGGCTGTTGGTCGCCTGTTGAGCATGAGCGTGCCCGGCCCACAGCGCGGCCTGAAGCGCCACGGCCAGGCCCAGGGTGATCGGTAAAGACTTAGTGCGATTCATGCTCACCCCCCTCGGCTTGGATCTTGGTGAGGGTAAAGCCGCTTGCCTCGACGGCATCGATCAACTGCCGGGGTGTAACACGCGCACCATCGGCGAAGCCGACCTTGGCTGCGCCGGTGGACAGGTCGACCTCGGCGCTCGCAACGCCTTGGACCTTCAGCAACTGCTTATCCAGGTTATGGGCACAGAGTGGGCAGCTCAGGCCTTGGGCAAATAGATCAACGTTGTGCGCCGGGATCGGTTCATCGATGTCGGTGATGCCGACAAGCTGGATATCGTCTTGAGGCGATGCGGCGTGGTTCGCCCCGGGCGTGTCTCCATCCGAAGCGGGCTTGGGTGACGAGCTACAACCGGCGAGCGAGAAGGTCAGTGCAAGCAGAGTGAGTTTGGCATAGGTGTTCAATCGCATAATAACGCTCCTATGAGCGGGGATGTGTGTATGAATAGAAAGGCACTACCCATCGCGCAACGCGCGCAAGGGGGCTGAGTAGATACGTGCGCTAGGTCAGCCAGACACAAGTCACGGCCTGCAGCCGGGCGTAAGCTTGCATGGTCGCGGGGCAGGTGGGCGCTACCGCGTGTGACGATGTGACGACCGGGATGTTGGCATCAGACAACGCCGACACGGCCGGGGGGACAGGGACCTTGTCCCGGCTCTGCTCGGGGATAGTCGCTGGGGGAGCAACCGGTTGGCTCCGGGATTCGATGTGGCAGCCGCAGCCTTCCATCGTGCCGGCAGACTCACCCAGCAGCGTGCAGCAACAGGCTTGGGGGCCAGGCGTCCCGGGCTCAGATACATCACAATGCGCCGCTGCATAGGCGATCGGCTGGAGCAGTATCGAGATGACCAGGAACAGTCGGATGAGCATGGCTTTATCTATGGTACGCTGACTGTGTTGACCGATTCAAGGGTTTTATCGGCTTAGTCTATGGCTTGGTCGATCCAGCCGCCGCCCAGGACACGGTCGCCGTCGTAGCAGACCACGGCCTGGCCGGGTGTGACCGCGGCGATCGGCTCGTCGAACCGTGCCTCCAGCATGTTTTGACCGGTCGCGCGGACCCTGCCGGGGGTGGGCTCGCTGTTGTAACGCACCTTGATCCCGCAGGGCCGCCAATCCTTGGGGACCTCATCGATCAACCAGTTGGTCTGGTCGGCGGTCAGGCCGTCGGATAGCAGGTCGTCCTTGCCGCCGACGGTCACGGTATTGTTGGCGGGGTCCAGGTGCGTGACGTAGATCGGGTATCCCAAAGCAACGCCGACGCCGCGGCGCTGGCCGATGGTGAAGTGCTGATGGCCGGGGTGTTGGCCGACCACCTTGCCGTCGCCATCGAGGATGTCGCCCTGGCTGAATGCGTCGGGGCTGCGGCGCTGAACCAGGCGGGCGTAGTCGTTATCCGGGACGAAACAGATCTCCTGGCTGTCGGGCTTGTCGCCGACGCCAAGGCCCATGTCGCGAGCGCGCTGACGCACCTCGTCTTTGTGCATGTCGCCGATGGGCAGGAGCATGTGGTCGAGTCGATCACGCGGGCTGCCGAACAGGACGTAGCTCTGGTCTTTGTTCGTGTCCAGGCCGCGCAATAGTTGGGCGTGGCCGTTGCGGTCGTGTTGGATACGGGCGTAGTGGCCCGAGGCGATGTAGTCCGCATCGATGGACTTGGCGTAGTCATGCAGCTTGCCGAATTTGAGCCAGTCATTGCAGCGGACACAGGGGTTGGGCGTTCGGCCGGCGTTGTACTCGTCGACGAAGTAGTTAATGATCCGGCCGAAGTCGCGTTTGAAGTTCAGGACGTAGAACGGCACGTCCAGCCGGGCGGCGACCAGCCGGGCGTCGGAGGCGTCGTTGACCGAGCAGCAGCCCTGATGTCGGGGTTCGGGGTTCGGGGTTCGGGTTTCGGATGAAGCACACTGCTCGTCTGCCGAACCTTCTTCCCCGATACCCGATACCCGACACCCGACACCCGATTCATCGGCCCCGTCCCGGATATTGTCATACCCGTCGGCGATCTCGGCCTCGTCCTCGCTACCCAGGCGCATAAAACAGCCCACCACCTCGTAGCCCCGCTCGATCAGCAGGGCCGCGGCGACGGAGCTATCGACCCCGCCTGACATCGCGAGGACCACCTTTTTTCCCGCACCTGGCTTCATCAGGTGTCATTTTAGCTCAAACGGGACGACCAAAGCGGATATCATGTTACCCACGCCCCTGAGCCGCCCCGGTGGGCTTCTGGACCGTCTGGGGGTTTGTTTCCAGCCAGGACAGCCGGTACGCTCACGCAAGCTCAGGAAGACCAGGGATAACCACACATTCACAACACCCGGGAAAGGTAAGGAGTAGGACATGCTAAGAATCCGATCAGTGGTAAGCCGAATCAAAACAAGCGTCGCGGCCGCCGTGGTGGTCGTCTCGGCGGCGGTTCAGCCGTTGATGGCGCAGGCCCCCGCCGCGCTGTCGCAGGCACCCGAGGGCGCACAGTTCGTACTCATCGTGCCGAACATGACAGAGTTCAGCGGGAAGCTGGCGATGCTCAACCAGACGCTGGGTCTGGAGCTGGCCGAGTGGACCGACGCGCTGGGCGCGTTCAAGGCCGAGATCGGGATCAGCGACGGGATGAACGACGCGGGGTCCGCCCTGCTGATCATCCCGGACCTTGCTTCCGCGATCATTAATGACCAGGAGCCGGACATCCTGCTCGCCCTGCCGGTGACCGACTACGCGGCATTCATCTCCAGCTTCCAGCCCGACGGCGCGGCCCCGGCCGGCGTAGGTGTGACGGAAATCACCATGCCCGACGGGCAGGCGGGTTACGCGCGTGAGTCCGGCGGCTACGCCATCATGGGCAACACCGAACTGGCCGTGGTCAGCTTCGTCCCCGCCGGTGACGCCGATGCGATCGGGTCACGCGTCGGCGCGCACGGCCTGGATTACCTGGGCAGCTGCGACGCCGCGGTCTACCTGGACCTTAAGGCTATGGCCCCGACACTCGCCCCGAAGATCGACGAGTTGATGGCCGAGTTCCAAAATGAGATCAACCAGGCCGGCGGCGCCGGCATGACCGACCCGGCCAGCATCGAAATGATGCAGGCGGGGATGAACCTCTACGCCTCCGCCGCCAAGAGCGTCATCAACAGCACCGACGGCATGGTCATCACACTGGACATCAGCGAGCACGGCGTCGGGCTCAGCAAAGCCGCACAGCTCCTGCCCGACTCGCAGGTCATGCAGTACCTGCCCGGGTCGGACGACAACACCTCGGCGATCCTCTCACGCCTGCCGGGCGGCTCGTACATCGCCGCCGGTGCCCTGAACATGGAAGCCATCGCCTGCAGCGAACTGCTCGATGCGGCCATGGCCCAGCTGCCCGAGGGCAACGCCCAGATCGACATGTACCGCAAGTCGCTGCCCATGATCAAGCAGATCCAGCAGTACGCAGGCGTCTTCTACACCCCCGACCCCGCCGCACTGATGGGCGGCACCGGCGGGATCAACGTCGTCGCGACCTACAAGATCGCCGACGCCGAAAACTACATCCAGACGACCAAGGATTACATCAAGTCCATGAACGGCATGAGCATCCCCATGGGCGTCCCCATGGGCGACGGCCAGGCCGCACCGGTGATGACCTACATCACCAGCTACACCGACAACGCCCTGCAGCTGGATGGCGTGCAGGTCGATCAGTACTCGATGCAGATGCAGATGCCGCCCGAGATGATGATGCAGATGGGCCCGGCCGCCGGGTTCATGCAGATGTTCACTAACTTCAACGGCTACGCGGCGGTGGATGACGGGCACTACATCACCACCACCACACTCGACCAGCAGTTGATGACCAAGGCCCTGGCGACCGGCAAGGCCGGCGACGGCATCGGCAACGCCGACACACTGGCCGAGGTCCGCGAGTATGTCCTCCCGGAAGGCGGCATCGGTGAGATGTACCTGAGCCTCAGCGGGGTCGTCGAAATGGTCGGGCCGATGGCCATGATGTTCGGCCTGCCCCCCATCGAAGCGCCGCAGGACCTGCCGCCCGTCGGCTTCGGCATGGGCCTGAAGGACAACAGCGCCGCCGGCCGGATCTACGTCCCCAACGCCACCACCAAGTTCGTCGTCGACACCGTCAAGGACATCCAGGCCCAGATGATGGGCGGTCCCGGTGGATCGGGAGGCTACGGCCAGCCCCAGCAGCCCGGCCAGGGCCCCCCGCCCCCGCCGTTCTGATTCAATGAACCGACTCACGAGTCACCCACAAGCCGGGTCTGCAACACGCAGGCCCGGCTTTTTCGTGCGCCGATTTCACTAGAGCAATCTCAATCCAACTGTAGCGGGTGCCACGTTTTGTCCGCGAAGCGGCAAAGCGTGTGTTGCACTCACATTTTGCCCTTCGGGTCAAAATGTGCCACCCATAGGCAATACGTTTGGATTGAGTACGCTCTAGAGCACATTGCGTGATTATTTCCTGTCATTCCCGCGCAGGGGCTTTATGCAACCCCTTTCCGGATCGCATGGTCGCGGGCCAGGCGGATCAGGATTTTGGCGGTGACGTAAGGCTCGACACGGCGGCCACGCACCCACGGCGGCAGGTGGGTCAGGCCGCCGCCGAAGTTGCAGAGGTTGGCGAAGCGCGTCTCGACGCGGCGACGGGTGCTAAGCAGTTGGCGGATGAACGGTGAAGGCGCACGCATCCGCTGGATCATGGCCACGCGGTGCTCGCTGTGCACGCGTGACTGGCCCAGCCCCTTGGCGTGGCGGAAGCGGCGTGGCGTCACCAGCACCCGCCCGGCCCCGGCGGCCTGGTCGTACAACGGGTTGGTCTCGTAGTTGGCGTCGGCCAGCAGGTAGCCTTCGCCCAGTTCTTCTTGTTCGATCATCTGCTTGGCGGCGATGCGTTCGTCGACGTTCATCGGCGCGACACGGTAGGCGACGGGGCGGTTATTCTCGGCATAAATCGCGTGGAGTTTGTAGCCCTTCTGGAACCCGCCGGCGCCACGGCCGATCGTCGCACGCCGGTCGACGCTGTGCTTGGCGACGGCCAACGGCTTGCCGTCGATACGCAGGGTCAGCGCGTGTTGTGTTTGAGGCTCGAGTCGATCCATCAGTTGATCGAGTGCCCGACGGGTTTCGGGCCGGGCCAGACGCCGGCTCATGGTCGACTGATCCGGCAACGCCGCCGGCGGCTTGACGCCGACCCAGTGGCGACGGTCACACGCCCAATACACCGGCCGGTCGTGCAGCACCGCCCAGAGGTAGACGCGGAGGATGCGTGCGGTGGGATGCACAAACCGCCGGCGTCGGACGAGGGTTGACATGACGGTGAGTTGGGCCGTTAAGATGTTCCACAGTTCGCGTTCCATGCTGGTGACTCCTTCTCGGTGAGGTCGAGTAAGTGGTCCACCAGTATGGGCGCGAACGCTTGTTAGCGCCAGCGGTTAGGTGAAATGGCGCATAAAGCCCGCAGGCGATGACATACAAAGGCAGTAAGAAATCACGCAAAGAGCTCTAACCCCGAACACCATGATCCCATGCATTCGTGTGTCTTGATCTGCGATACGGCTTGGGCTGCCACTCCCAACAACACCCCCGCCCACCACATCACACGTTGAGCCGTTCGACCGATCTAAAGCTCCGCGAACAGCGAATGCGGAGCCGATCTTATGCTGCATAAACGGCTCTTGGCCAATCGCTTACCAATATCCGTCTCTCGGGTAAATAATCAGGAAGATGGTGTGCAGTTGTTTGAATAACACACCCGAAAACACCATACCCAATGAAGGAGAATCTCATGTCCGGTAGAGAACTCAAGATAAAGGCCGGTGCCGGTGCGGTCCAGTTCGATGCGGAGGGAAATCCGATGCTCGTCCTGATCCGATCCAACGGGAGCGGGAACCTGATGATTGCGAAGGGGAAACTCGAGTTCGACGGGGATCGCATGGAGACGTCCGCCGAAGCGGCTCGCCGTGAGTTCTTCGAAGAAGCCGGCGCCGACTTCAACGCGTTCGTGAGCGAGGAGCCGGTGGCCGTGTGGGCTCACAACCGCGCGATAAAACGCAAACTCGAGAAGATCCTCGTACACCTGGTGATCGTCGATCCGGCCGGCTGGCGCCCCGATACCGCTCCGGAGGGGCGGAATCCAGCACTCTACACGCTAGCTGAAGCCGAATCCATCATCGACGAAGAAGTTGAGGCCGGCCGACGCCCCCTGGAGGACGGGGAGCGCTTCAAGGCGGTCCTCCACGCCGTCGTGGTCGAGGCCCGGCAGTTCGGGAGACACATCAGATTTTAATCATGCCGCGATAAGATCAAGCAAATGGAGGTGAATCATGAAAACCAAGAAAAGCATCCAATTCAGCCTCTCCCATCAGTTGCCGCTGCTATGTAACAAGATACTCCGGGAGGCCTTCATTGCAGCCCAAATCTCGTCCACAGACTTAACCCAACACGCCTTGAGCGAGCGGGTAGGCATCAGCCAGAGCAGTGTGAATCGGCACCTCAACGGCGAAAGCAAGATGAACATCGGCGAGGCCATGGAGTACGCCCGTGTATTCAACATCAACCCGATCCAGTTCTTTGGCCCGTTGATGCAGGAGTATGCCAGCCACTTTAAATGGAAAAAGCTCAAACGCGCGATCGAGGAAACTATGAGCCAAAGGCTTTATCACGCAGCGGCCGTGTGCTACCAAGTCTCAGAGGGGCAAGTGCGCTTTTTGATGGTACGTTCGCAAGACAAGGGATTCTGGGTCTTCCCGCGTGGCGCAAATAACAAGGAGTCATCCGCGGCTTTAAGCACGTTAGCGATGCAGCGGCTGTTGAAAGAAGGCGGCGTCTACGGGGAGCCCCAGGATGAATCGTTTGCGACGATGACGAGATCGAGCGAGGTCGTTGAACAGCTGTTTCTGGTTGAACTCGTTCACGATGTGATGCATCGCGCGGAACCAGGCAGGAAGCCGAGGATGTTCACGCTGCACGAGGCAGAGGCCGCAATCGAAAGCGACCGGAAAGACCGGGGAAGGAAGAAAAAAACGGTGAAAAAGCAGATCAACATCCTTCGTTATGCCCATGAAATCATTGCGAAACAACGTGGACTTGATACGGGCCGTAAGAAAGCGAAGTAGGTATTAGCACCGCGGATGCCGCGGCGAGCCCAACAGGTCACCTTGAAAATGAGCCGGGGTCGAGAAAGGAGATCGTGGGCGGCCGACGCCCCAGCGACCGCCAATTGGGAATCGATTCACGCGGCGGCGAGCTTCTTCCGCAGGCACTGCGCCGCGTAATCCAGAACATCCAGCGTGGCGTACGGCACATCATAAGTGCCCTTCGCCAACTCGTCGTGACGCACCCACACGACCTCCCGGCCTTCGGGTGATGGCGATAGCGTGACCGCCTCGGCGAGATACGTCATCGTCGGCTTCGCGTTGCCGCGTGCGGTGTAATGCTCGTAGCACACCAACGGCCCGAGCAGGCGGACCTTCGCACCCGCCTCCTCCATGCACTCACGCTTCGCGGCCTTCGGCAACGACTCGCCCGCATCGATGTGCCCCCCGGGCAGGACGAACTGGTCCGGGTCGCTGTTGCGCGACACCAGCAGGAACTCGACCTTGCGCTTGCGCCGACGGAACACGACCACCGCCGCCCGCTCGCAGTCCCGAGCCAGCTTCCCGCCCGTCGCCATCTGTGTCCGTAATCGACTCAACCTGCGTCTCCGAACAATCCAACTCGGATCCCGTCCCGGCACCCGGCTCAGCGTTCGTGGTCTGCGTGATCTCACCCAAACGCCATCGGCACCGTAAACACAAGGGTTTACAACAAAAGCCGGGCAAAACACCCAGCCAAATAGCTTATCGGACAATGCCCCGGAAAATCATGAACGTGTTTCGATCCCACTCGTGGCATCCACCTATCCAAGACCTGTACCAAACCTTCGGCCTGAAGTCGCGCCTCCTCGCCCCGCTCATCGGCCGATACCTACACTACATACTCAAAGACGAGTCCGCCCGCTAAAAACTCGGCTGGACCTACGCGCCCCCACCTTCTACGAAAAAACCCACGAACCCAACCCCGACCCCGACAACGCCACCAGCCCCGCCAACACCTGGCTACCGATGACCTCGCCGAGCGGGGCGTGATGACGAGGCAGGATATAGCATCGTTAAGTTGATGCAATGTAACCCGCATATTGGGATTACTCGGCAAGGGTGCCGTTAATAGCCTCAAAAAGCGTTGAGAAGTTACTTAGCGCCTGATCCGAAACCCCAATCGTGTGGTGATCTTTCAAGAACGTCTCCGCCACAAGCCCATGATCGTAGTCGCCGTCCTTCTTCTCTAGGCGTCTTACGATGCGAGAATCTTGGGGAAGGTCGTCCAGCGTGTGGCTTGTATTGAAAGTCGTGTTGTAGTACTTCAAGTACTCGTCCGCCTCAAAGAGATCTTCAGTATCAGCCCCCGGCACCGAACAGACAGAATCCGCCAAAAAGAGTCTACTCCCATCCAGGAGGCCCTCAGAAATCATTTTCTTGATTCTCTGCATACCCTTGGCGTTGGTGTCAGCAAATACCGTTACATCCAGATGCGGCCCCAGCAGGGATACAAACGTAGGGATGTTCGTGGCACCTCCCGCCGGGAGGACTCGCCATCGCTCGTCCAAAACGACTAGGGACTTATCTGCACAAAGGCGGCTCATCACTTGGAGGTAGATTATCTCCGAGGTGCCTTCTACTACTAGATTGTTGGGGCCGATGAACAAGTTTTGTGCTATGTCGTAACCGAGTGCTGCTTGAAGGGGGAACAAACTGTCAGGATCAGCTACTGCCGATCTGTCGGTCACTACCGCGCCTTTAGGTGGCCCTTTATCCTCAACTATCCGAACGCGGTCTAAGCGATGTGCCTCAACCATGAATGGTGAGTGCGTGGTATATAAAACCGGCGAATATGGCGCGAGCCGTTCATTGATGAATCGGAGGAAGTCGGCTTGCGCTTTACCGTGAAGCGTTAGGGCGGGTTCATCTAGCAGGACAATTGGGGCATTCGTTTTGTCGTACACACCAAAAGCTGCAAGAAAAGAAAAGAACCATTGGAAGCCAGAAGACCTCTGACTGAAGTTGTTTGAGTACCCGGTGCGTTTGTCTCTCAAACGGATATCTATGTAACGGGCAACGGAATGGTGCCCATCGGCTCTGCTCTCTGTTGCTTTGTCAATATCGATGATGACTTCAAGATTTGGGTTCTGCTTCCAATATTCAAATACTTGATCGGTTAGATCGATCGATACCGCTTCCAACTCGGCCTTGCGTCCCTCATAGTCATCACTGGCAAGATCATCTGGATCTGTACCGGCTAGTTCTAGCAACGCACCGGCGGCATGGAGACCGTCGTCGGCGGGGTGGTCGCTACCAAGGCCCTCTAATTCTCTGATGTCAATGCGGCCAGGCAGGGTGCTGTAATTCGTGAACCGGAAAAACTTCGGAATCCTGTCCGTTAGTATGGGGTAGAGCAAGCCCCACACATCTCGATCGTCCAAACCAGATTCGGATAGGACGGTCTTAGCCGTGGAAATATCTTCGGCGCTTAGTTCATCACTTTCGACGGCAGATGAAACTTTGTCACGCACCGATTCAAGCGATGGGGCACCGTCAAACAGAGATTTTATAGATGCAGGGAATTGGTCAATTACATGCTTAATTGCTTTATCTACGTCATATTTGACCGACCGCCACTTGCGTCCTCTAGAGTAAGTTTCTGAAACTATGACTTCTTGGGCTTGAATTACTTCCGGTCCGAGTACGTCATTAACCGCTTGGACATCTTCATCCTCTAGCGCAAATCCCACCTCAATTACCGTTGCCTTGGATATATCCCCTTCTCTACGGTCCTTCGCCATCAGCCATCTCGGGTACTGATCCGCGATGTCCCAGGCAATGTCATACGCCGGATTAAAAAGGTAGAGGGCTTCAAGCAGAGCTGATTTGCCCGCCTCGTTTTTCCCAACAAGGCAGGTGACATCATTCTCTACCTTGATGACGCCGGAATCAACAATGCTCCGGAACTTCATTACGCGAAAGTGTAGGAGTTTCATGACAGCATGATCCCTAACTATTCCCCAACAGTCAAGCAGGCAGCAAGCAGGGCGGTATACGCTTCGATTATTCCACCTTACAAATCATCACCCCCTCCGTGTCTCTGTGTCTCCGCGCCCTCCGTGATAGACCTTGACCGCTTTGATGCGCACATACACCCCCACTTTTCGCTCAGCCATCTTGGCACATCCCAAAAATCGATAAACCCCCACGTCCCCGGCGGATAGCTTGCGGTTTAGCGCCGTGTCGGCCGTGTTGGCGCGCACAAACCCGTCCAGGCCGCCATTAATAGACATACCTCCCGGATGGAACTTATCAAACCTTCCGGGGGGACGCACGACGGCGACAGTCCGACCTGTACTGAGTATCCGCTGATTAAAAGGACCGGGACTCACGGGCTGCCCCCCAAGCCGCGAGCTGCGAAGCTGCCGCGGGTCCGGAACGGTGAAGATGAAACTTCTCACCACTTCCGGGGGGGGACTTGCAGGCGCTTCGCCCCGGCTGGTGATGGACCCACGGCACATAGGCCCGACCCGGTCCCGCTGACCCTATGGCCGCCAACACCCCCGGAGCATCGTGTGTTTGTCTGAAAAGCAGGAAAACAGGAAATGGTGAAAGCAGAAAATGAAGAAGTGATCCGCAGATTACGGTGATGACACAGATTGGATAGCCGCAATCACACGCGCAGGCCCCATCCGCGTTTATCCGTGTTCATCCCTGTTCCACATGACTTCTCTTCAATCTGCGCGATCTGTGCAATCTGCGGATACCCTCATCCCTCTGAACTTCTTGAATTCGAAATTTAGGTCTTCGCCCTGTTGAAGCCGTCCTGCGATTCCTGCTTATCTCACTCAGATGCCACGCCGCTGGTATACTCGCGGTTGATGTATGTCTACGCGGGTATTGATGAGGCGGGGTATGGGCCGGTGCTTGGGCCGATGGTGATCGGGCGGGCGGTGCTGGTGATCCCGAAGCTCGACGCCGATGCCCCGACGCCGGACCTCTGGCTGAGGCTGGGCAAGGCGGTGTGCAAGCGGATCAGCGACCGGGCCGGGCGGATCGCGGTGAACGATTCGAAGAAGCTGACGACCAAAGCAGCAGGCATCAAGCACCTGGAACTGGGCTGTTTGGCGTTCGCGGGATTGCAAAAACAAGCTGGGAGCGAATCCACCGAATCACACACGCACCCCGAAGACCTCAGCGCCTGGCTGGACCTCATCGGCGATACCGGCCACCACGACGAGGACCTGTTGCCCTGGTACGCCAAGACGGACGACCACCCCTGGCAGACCCTGCCGACCGCGCACACGGAGGGCGAGGTCGCGATCGCCGGGAGCCTGCTGCGCAACTGTGCCGAACGCATCGGCGTTGAGCTGGGCGGGCTAGGCGCAGCGGTGGTTTACGAGAACACGTTCAACCAGATGGTCGCCGCGACGCGCTCCAAGGCCTCGGTCAGCTTCACCTTCGTCGCGCGCCACCTGCTACATATATGGGAGACGTACAGCGAGCACCGCCCCACCGTCATCATCGACCGCCAGGGCGGACGCACGCATTACCGTGAGCTGCTCGCGCAGAGCTTCCCCGACACGCGCGTGGACGTGATCGAGGAGTGCGCCACCAGCAGTAGTTACCTGATGTCGGACAAGGCCGACCCACAGCGCGCGATGCGGATCAGCTTCATGGTCGATGCCGAGCAGGCGCACATGCCGGTCGCCTTGGCGTCGATGGTCAGCAAGTACACCCGCGAGCTGCTGATGGCCCGGCTGAACCACTACTTCACCCAGCGCGTCCCCGACCTCAAACCCACCGCCGGCTACGCCAAGGACGGCAAACGCTTCCTGGAAGACCTCGATCCGCACCTGCCCGAGCTCGGCCACACCCGTCAACAACTGCAACGCACCAGCTAACCCGCCGTCCGCCCGAGGCGCTCGAATCCTTGACGCGACGGCAAATCTATTTATGCTTAAACGTTCGCCCTGACGCCCCCTTCGTCTAGTGGCCCAGGACGCCAGGTTCTCATCCTGGAAACACGGGTTCGACTCCCGTAGGGGGTATTCACCTTCGACATAAGATATACCACGATCGGGCAAGCGCTAAGCATTTGCGTCTTCCCTTCTTACCCGCCGTGGATACCCCGCTACGCTCGGCTCGACGGGGATACGCTCTCAGTCGCATTGATACGACATAGTCCATGAGCCGTGCTGCGATCCGATGACGATATTGCGCGCGCTCACCACGAGATTACGCCCCAGCGTGATGCTGTGGGCGCTATCGAAGTTACTCAATGGTCACCGGGTTAATGACGCATTATCTGGCCACCTGTAGGTACCGACTTTACGGCCGTATTGGATGTCTCTGCCCGCCCAGACCGCAAGCGAGATGGCGCTGCAATGGGTGGATGAGCAAGAGCAAGGATGCAGAGGCCGGCAAGCCCAAGGCGATGGTACGGTTGGTGAAGCTGTCGATGAAGCTGGCGCGGATACACCTGTCGCCGTACGGCAGCTACAAGAGCCGGCACGACTTCACGCGGCCGCAACTGATGACGTGTCTGGTGCTGCGGGCGTACTGGAAGACGACGTACCGCGGCGTGATCGAGCAGCTGGAGGTCAGCGGTGAGTTGCGTCGTGCGATGGGATTGAAACACTTGCCCAACTACTCGACACTGAACAAGTTCGCGCACCGCGTGGGTGTGCTGGAAGTGCTGGACGCGATGTTGTCGACGTTGGCGAAGGCGGCGCATGAAGCCGACGATTCGGCGTGCAAGGAGTCGGCGATGGACGCGACGGGCCTGGAGACCAGCAGCGCCAGCGCCCACTACGTGAGCCGAAGTGGGAAGAAACGCCGGGGATTCGTGAAGGTATCGGTGCTGGTGCTGGGTGGATCGCTGATCCCGGCGTCTGCGGTGTTCGGCTACGGCCCGGGCAACGACAAGACGCACGCGCGTGAACTGATGGACAAGGCGGCTCGCAGCGTTCGGCCTGACATCATGTACGCCGACCCCGGCTACGACGCGGAGTGGGTGCATCGTTATTGTCACGAGGGCTGGGGCGTGATGCCGGTGATCAAGCCGGTGAAACACAAAGAGGGCCCGCCGGGTGGCGAATACCGCTCGCTGATGACGGACCGGACGCTGAAGAGGTTGGGCTACGGCAGGCGTTGGCTGGTGGAGTGTTACAACAGTGCGTTGAAACGGACGACGGGTTCGACGCTGAACGCCAAGACGCACCGCGGCCGGATGATCGACACCGCGATGAGAGTGTTGGCCTACGCCATCCGGCGTTAGCCGGGATGAATGAAGCGGGGTAAGGTGTCAACAGAGCATTACGGCACCCAATCAATCAGGATATCCAATTTACAATGAATAGTAAGAATTTTCTTCATTTTGGAGATAATTGGGCTAACACCTCGCTAGGGGTTTGTTATTGTGTGGATGTTGGACTTCCTAGAGCCGTCCGTTCTGGATGGTGGTGACAGGACCTCCCCAAAAAACAATCGAGCGTTCGGTATTCGCGCCTGCTGCTGCGCGCCCAGAACGAGTCAGGCACCTAAAAAGTATCGCATGGGAAGACCCAGACGAATCCGTGATCCTGTCAAGCTGAAGGTCGAGATCGAACGAACGCTGCACCGCCGACTGATCGAGCGGTGTGGCAAGCAGACGCTTAAGGAAGGCCGCGTGAAGCCGCTGGCCGAACTGGTACGAGAGATTCTCGGTGACGCGCTCGCCGAGAACGATAAGAAGGACTGAGTACGATAAGGAGCATGGAATATGGATACGACAAACAACGACGCAGCGATGATTGAGATACTGCTAATGAAGAAGGAAGTATTTTGGAATGACGACATTGGCAGTGCCGGCAACTGTGCCGGAAGTAGAAGTACTTGCCCGCCTCTGTGACACCGCCAGATGCCCCATCACGTGGAGCACCGTCTGTCGGCGGCGTTGCGGGCTTAGAAGTTTGGGGACGCCGCCTCAAGCAGGATGGCCTTGTCCAACTCCGCATCCGCCAGCAGATTCTTCAGACGGGCGTTCTCACGCTCCAGTTCCTTGAGCCGCTTGGCCTGGTTGGTCTTCATCCCGTCAAACTCACGACGCCAGCGGTAGTACGTCTGCTCCGTGACCCCGATCTGCTTGCACGCCGCCGCGACGGTGCGTCCCTGGGACAGCAGCACGTCCGCTTCACGCAGCTTGCTGACGATCTGCTCCGCCGAATACCGATTCCTTGCCATGACCTTGTCCTCCTTGATCCGGTCCAGAATCTAACTCTTAGAACCTGTACGAAAAGCTCATCATCCCGGCTGTAGCCGATGCATCATGAGGTTGGTCATAAGGATGGCGTTGATCACCTGCCGCATGTCGCTGCTGCGTGGCCGACCGCCGGGCAACGGCTTGGGGATCAACGGCTCGATGAGCATCCATTGCTCATCGGTCAGGTCCGATGGGTAAGACGTCCGTGTCATACCAACCTATCGGCCGATTCGAGGCTATTCGTACAGGTTCTTAGGCTTCTGACAGCGGCGTGAGCATGAGACCATAGCAGCAGCCTTGGCCGTGTATCGCGTCCGCAAGGGCGTGCAAGCCCGAGCACCCCAGGCTGCGGCGGAGGTCCCGAGCGGCGGATCGGATGGCGGTGTGTGACCGCGTTTGACCATCCCAGACATCTTCGATCAGTTGGTCGTAGGTCACGTACTGGTTAGTACAACGGGCAAGCCGTACGAGTAGGCGAAATGGCGTTGTGGGCCCGAGTTGGCAGATCGTATCCCGCCAATGCACGGAGAAGGTTTCGTGAAGCACCAACGGGTACGTTGAGTCTACTTTGGGACGATTCAAATCGCTCTCCGTAGCGATCTGTGTGACCAACTGATCCACCTCGGCAACACAACGCTGAAACTCGTCGTGCACAACGTGTAGATAAGACAGCACGACTTTGAGACGGTCCAAAGGGTCGTCCAAGGGCATGGGGCACCTTCCTCTCGTCAGATCGCTCGCTGGTGAGCGCCCGAGCGGATCACCTGTGAGCGTGGAACACAAGGAAGATGAATCGAGTGCGTAGTACAAAAAGCAAAATGGGTTTGTATCTGTGCGACTAAATTAAGGTGCTATGGGAGGATGGAATGTGTTGCCAGAGAAGAGTTCATCCTGACGTACATTACCCGACAAACAATGAATATATCCCACTTTGTCTGAAACAGCTACTGGTTAATACCACTACGGTTGCTCTTGTCGTACATCAGACCACGTGAGGTCGAATCGTTGCAGATACTTTCTAAGCCGGTCTGCATCGTTGACCTTCTTACGTTGAGTACGAGAAACTGCGAATAGCTTTCTACCGGCATCCGATAGCGAATCCGACCGCCGACAGACTCGGATCACTTCGGTCAACTGGACGCGTGTAAAAAGATCAAGATCTGCAACCCGTTCAAGGCCGAGTACTTCTTTAAGAACATCATCACTATCCGGTGAGTCACACGACAGCCACGAATCATGCAGGCGTGTTATTTCATCCTCAACAGCGACGAGATTGATCCGGCCGCCGGGTGACATTGTGACCATCCGGCTGATGGCCGCATTAAGGTCACGAAAGTTGGCCGACCATGACGCCTCAGCGGATGATGCGAAGTCCATAAAGCGTCGCTCGGCTTCCCTGTTGAACCTAACCTGACGGCCGGTACGGGCGACGACCTGCTCTAGCTCGTAGATCACGTTGGGTTCAATGTCATCCCGCCTTTCGGCAAGGCCCGGCATGCGAAACGTCCAGAGATTGATGCGAGCCAGTAGGTCATCGCGGAATCGGCCGGTGTTCACCGCGTCGGCCAAGTCACGGTTGGTGCCGCAGATCAGTTGGAAGTCGCTCTCGACCTCGGTATCCGAGCCCAGGGGCATAAATCGTTTCAACTCTAGCGCACGCAGCAGCATGGCTTGCTCGTCCAGCCCCAGTTCCCCCACCTCGTCCAGAAACACCAAGCCCCCGTCTGCTTGCAGCAATAATCCCTTACGGTCAGTCGACGCACCGGTATACGCGCCCCGTTTATGACCGAAGAGCGTTGACATCGCGGTGTCGCCCCGGATCGTGGCGCAGTTGATCTCGACAAACTGACCCTCGATCTGACGTCTGCGCTGCTTGAGTTCGTAGATCCGCCGTGCCAGCTGGGTTTTGCCCGCACCGGTCGGGCCAGTGAGCAGGATCGGATCGCGCGCGTGGATGGCGATGTGCTCGATCTGTTCGATCATGCGGTTGAAACCCGGGTTGCGAGTCGCGATGCCGCTCTTGAGATAATCCAGACTCTCGCGTTGTTCGAGGTTGAAGCGCTGGGCGATCGGGTCGTAACACGACAAGTCCAGATCGATCACCTTGAAAGCGCCCGGGCCGCCGGCGTGACGACGTCTAGGTGGTGAGGTTTGAAGCAGTTGAGCCGGGAAGTGCCGCGATTCGGTCAGCAGGAACAGGCAGATCTGCGCGACGTGTGTGCCGGTGGAGATGTGGACGAGGTAGTCCTCATCGTCGGTGTTGAAGGGGTAATCACGTGCGAAGTCATACAACTCGCCAAAGACGTGCTCGAAGTCCCAGGGGTCCTCGAAGTCGATCCGGTGGTGTCGAACGTCGGTCTCGGGGGAGACGGCCTTGATGTCTTCGGTGACAGCGTTGGCGAGCTTCTCGAACTTCTTTTCATACAGCAGTTCAAGCCGGTGAACGAGTTGGTCTTCATGCTGACACAGCGCCACCGTAGGCCGCCATTGATTCCAACGGTCCGGCCCTTCACCGCGGTCCAGAGAGGCCCCCAGCAATCCGATGACAACCTTACGATTCATATCTAATATTATAAACTTAGATATAAATAGATACAAATTGTGCAATTCATCTGCTGGCACTCAAGATATTCACCCAGATTTATCTTGCCTTTATTCATTTATAATAAACAACTTACAATCTAATTTGCTTTTTGCTGTCTGAACTGGCACGCGGCCTGCTTATATCTCACCATCGTGACTGGGCATGCAAACCGAACCCTTGGCCCGAAAGGATCAAACGATGGCAAACAAGACACTCTTCAAGACTTACTCTGGCAAGCTCCAGCCCAAGGCCGACTCGGTCAACGAGGCCGGCGGCAAGGCGTACCGAATGGACAACCGCCACGCCCTGGCGCAATTCGCCGCGACCGGCTGCCTGAACGGCGCGTTCTACGCGACGGCCGAGGCGCAGCTCGAGAAGGTACTCAAACTGACCGAAGATGTTGATCCGGCCTTCATCGCCCGCACGGCGCTGTACGCCCGGCGTGACGCGTTCATGAAGGACTTGCCCGCTCTGCTCGTCGCCGTGCTGTCCGTCAAGGCGCCCGGCCTGATGGCGGAGATTTTCGACCGCGTCATCGACTCGCCGAAGATGCTGCGCAACTTCGTACAGATCATGCGGTCGGGTGCGGTTGGGCGCAAGTCGCTCGGCACGCTGCCCAAGCGGCTGATCGTGCAGTGGATCGAAAACCGAACAGATGAGCAACTGTTTATCGGCTCGGTCGGCAACGATCCGTCGTTGGCAGACATTATCAAGATGGTCCACCCCAAGCCGACAACCGAACAGCGTGCGGCGCTGTTCGGCCACATGATCGGCCGTGAGGTTGATGAGGATAAGCTGCCAGCATTGGTTAAGCAGTACGAAGCCTACAAGCGTGTCGATGACCGTCGCCTGGCGGAGACTCCAAACGTGCCGTTCCAGATGCTGACCGCGCTGGACCTGCAGCCCTGGGAGTGGAAGGCCATCGCGCGGAACGCCCCTTGGCAGATGACGCGGATGAACCTCAACACGTTCCTGCGCCACGGTGTGTTCGAAGATCGGGAACTGGTCCGGATTGTCGCAGACCGGCTGCGTAACCGTCGGCTGATCGAGAAGGCCCGTGTTTTCCCGTACCAGTTGATGACTGCGTACATGAACGCGGACGATAAGCTGCCGCGCAAGGTCCGTGAGGCGCTGCAGGACGCGATGGGGATCTCTCTGGTGAACGTCCCACGTATCGACGGTAAGGTTTACGTGTTGCCGGACATCTCCGGCTCGATGCACTGCCCCGTGACCGGCTACCGAAAGGGCGCGTCGAGCAAGGTCCGTTGCGTGGACGTAGCCGCTCTGGTCGCCGCTGCGATGTTGCGTGTCAACAAGGACGTGGAGGTGATCCCGTTCGAGACTGATGCGATTCCCCCGGAAAAGCTGCGGCTGAACCCGCGCGACTCGGTGATGACTAACGCCCAGAAGCTGGCGTCACTGCCAGCGGGCGGGACCAACTGCTCGGCGCCGCTGCGCCTGCTGAACAAGCGTAAGGCCACGGGCGACCTGGTCATCTACGTCTCGGACAACGAGTCCTGGGTCGACTCGCCGCACTATGGCCGGTTCAATGGCTCCAGTGCGACCGAGACGATGAAGCAGTGGGCCGGGTTCAAGCGGCGCAGCCCCGACGCGAAGATGATCTGCATCGACATCCAGCCGTACGACACCACGCAGGCGAAGGAACGTGACGACGTGATCAACGTCGCGGGCTTCTCCGACCAGGTGTTCAAGCTGATCGGTGCGGTTGGCTCCGGTCGGGCCCAGGCCGGCCACTGGGTGAAGCAGATTGAAGATGTTTCGTTATGACAACAAGTGAAGCCGGTGCGTGGCGGTGAAGTCCGTCACGCACCCTTGGCGGCCGGGGTGGAATGCCGTTGTGACTACATCAACCATGTTTCCGTCACAACACCCGTTTGTCCACCCCGGATGCCGAGAACCTAATAATCCCCGGCGAATGCCGGCGAGACTACATGGTAAGAGCGTCCGCCATCGGCGGAAGGTCGCGGGATCAAGACCCGCCCCCGGTGCAAACTGGGGTAGCTCAGAAAACGTCTCGTCAACGTTGGTCGCCGGGATACTGAATATGGATCGAGCTTTATCGAGAGATCATTAGAAAGGACTATTTTCGGGGGCACCCTGAATGCCGGCGTGACTACATGCTTAAAATGCTCCAGGTTGCGGGTTCGAGTCCCGTCGGTTCCACTTAACCACTTGTGGAGCCGTAGCTCAAAAAGGTAGAGCGGGATAAAACGTCTCGTCAACACTTGTCAGGGTGTCTTTTTCACAGGAATTCCGGAGCGGCGAATGCCGGAGGAACTACATAGAACCGACGGTTGCGGGTTCGAATCCCGTCGCACGACACCAGTCGGGCGTAGCTCAAACGGGTAGAGCATCGGATAATGTTTCTTCAAACTTAGTCGCCTCTATTTTAGTCAAGCTAGAACACGTTGAGAACCATCATGCAAGACAACACAACAACACTCGTCCCGACCGGTGAAGCCACCGCCATCCTCCCGTTGCCGGATAGCAAAGGCACACCGATCACCGTAATCGGAACCGAAGCGATACGCGATACATTCGGCGCATCCTGTCTCCAGCAGGCAATCAACTCGCGCACCGCGCCAGGCGTCGAAGCACTGGTCCTCAACCCCGACGCCCATGTCGGCTATGGCGCACCGGTCGGATGTGTCATGGCGTCCCCCACACACATCTACCCGGGGCCGGTCGGTGTCGATATCAAGTGCTCAATGTCGCTGCTTCAGCTCGACCTGACCGCCGACCAGATCGCGGACAAGCCCTCGCGGCGCGCTCTGATTGACGCGATCTGTCAGCGCGTCCCGACCGGTGCCGGAAAGGGCCAGCGCCAAGCACCTAAGTCACGTAAGATCCACGAGCAGATGGGCCGTATCCTCGCTGTCGAAGGGGCGAGCAAGACCGTTTGTGAGATGCTGGATATCCCGCGTCAGTGGCGTCACCGCTGTGAAGACGCCGTGCACGTCGGGCACGATGACACGGCCGATGCACTGCGATCTCGGCTGGACATGCTCATCGAGACGGGTGCTTTCCCCGCGTTCGCCAACAAGATCACCCAGCTTGGGTCCTACGGTGGGGGCAACCACTTCGGCGAGTGCGAAATCGTCCACGTTGACGAAACACAACGCAAAACCGCCGAAGCGTTCGGCTTGCGCGACGGCTGCGTCGCGTTTCTGTCACACTGCGGTTCGCGCGGATTCGGGCACAATCTCGCGATGGGGCAGTTCCGCGCCCTTCAGGGCAAGTTCGACGACTGGTCAATCCCGTTCCCCGGCAGCGACCGCGAGCTGTGCTACGCCCCGCTGGGCACACCCGAAGCCGATGCGTACCTTGATGACATGGCCCTGGGCGCAAACTACGCCACAATCAACCACATGCTGATCAATGCACTGGTTCTTGAAGCCTTCCAGGAAGTATTCCCCGGCACAACCGGCAAACTGATTTACTTCATCAGCCATAACATCGCCCGCAAGGAGGTGGTCGACAACCAAATGATGTGGGTGATGCGTAAAGGGGCGACGCGCGCCTTCCCCGCCGGGCACCACGCGCTCAAAGACACGCCGTTCGAATCGACCGGCCACCCGATCCTTCTGCCGGGCGACCCTCAGAGCGGCTCGGCGGTGATGGCTGCGTTGCCCGGCGCCGAGCAGTCGCTCTACTCGGTCAACCACGGCGCCGGCCGGTGCCTGGGCCGCAAGGCCGCCAACCGTCAGCTCGACCAAAAGCAGGTCGACGCCTCTTTCGAGGCGAAGGACATCCTCACCAACTGCCGCAACTACCCCCGCGACGAGGCCCCGGCCGCGTACAAAGACTTCGAAGAAGTCCTCCGCAGCGTCAAGACCGCCGGCCTGGCGGAAGAAGTCGCAAGGCTGGAGGCACGTTTCGTTATCAAAGACGCGGGTAAGGCGGATGACTGAGGCAAGATGACATAACCGGAGCATCTACTTATGGGAAACAACATACAGAACTACCATTGGAAAGCGTTTGCAGCTCACTCTGAATCGATCACACACGTGAACCTAAATTGGGTACGCATATCCGACCCATGGTGGCTGGCTGAAGCCTATTACAATTCTGCTTGCGCCCTAGTAGACGCAGCAATTGAAGATGTAAGGCAGGAGGATTATTTTCTGCCCACAGCATACTTATTCCGTCACTCCATCGAGTTAGCTCTGAAATCTATTATCCGAGATGCCTGCAAATTGTATGGAGGTAAGGAACCCGAAAAACTGCTTGGAGCACACAAACTCCGGGAATTATGGAATGAAGCAAAGAAGCATCTGGTACGACTTTGGGGAAATGACAAATCAGTTCTTGATCCAGCTGACGCTGTCATAGATGAATTCGCTGCAGTTGACAATGGTGGCCAAGCATTTAGGTATCATTCATGCAAGGATGGATCGCGTCCTATTGAACAACTTCCGGAAGACATCAGTCTTGAAAACTTAAAGAAGTATGCCGGTGATTTCTTTGAATTCTTGGATGGATGTCATATGGGCATCACCGCATGTCTAGACGCACAGGCTGAAGCACCTTTAGATAGCTGAGGATATATGATCACGATTGACGGATCCCAAGGTGAAGGTGGTGGGCAGATTCTGCGGTCGTCGCTGGCGTTGGCGATGGTGACGGGGCAGGGTTGTCGCGTGGAGAAAATCCGTGCGGGCCGGAAGAAACCGGGGCTGATGCGGCAGCACCTGACGGCAGCTCGAGCGGCGGCGGATGTCTGTGGCGCGACTATTCAAGGCGATGAGATCGGATCAAAGCAACTTTCGTTTGAGCCGGGCAAGACGGTCGGAGGCGATTACACGTTCAGCGTCGGAACGGCGGGCAGCGCAACGCTGGTGCTGCAGACAGTCCTGCCTGCGCTCTTGCTGGCGGACAGTCCAAGCACGCTCACACTGAAAGGCGGGACGCACAACCCATTCGCACCGCCGTTTGATTTTCTGGCTAAGACTTTCCTGCCGTTGGTGAACCGGATGGGACCGCGCGTCACAGCAACACTTGAAAAACCGGGTTTTTACCCGGCTGGCGGCGGACAGTTCGTCGTCTCGATCGAGCCGGTGCAACGGCTCACCCCCTTTGAGCTGACCGAGCGTGGTGAGGTTGCACGCCGCTCCGCCCGCGCCCTTGTCGCCAACCTTCCTGAAAGAATCGCCGAACGTGAGTTAAAGGCCGTACGTAAGAAACTCAACTGGCCCGAGGACTGCTTGCACGCCGAGACCGTCCCGGACTCGCCCGGCCCGGGCAATGTGGTCATGCTCGAGGTTGAGAGCGAGTATGTCTGCGAGGTGTTCACGGGCTTCGGCGAGTTGAACCGCCCGGCCGAGCAGGTCGCGGGGCAGGCAGTGCAACAATGCCGGGAGTACCTGAGCCGGGGCGTACCCGTGGGCGAGTACCTGGCCGACCAGTTACTGCTGCCGATGGCAATCGCAGGTAGCGGAACATTCCGAGCCGTTCGGCTATCCCGGCATACTCGCACCCATATCGATCTGATTCATAGGTTCCTAGATTGCCGCGTCACTTGCGATGAACGTGGCCGTGATGGTGTGGTGATATCAATTGGTTAAATTCCAAGGCATAAAAAGAACAGGGCACGACGATTCGCCCGCTTCTATCGATGACGATTTAAGTATGTCGGGATCGAAGTCCCCGACATGCGATAAATAATTATCGATATAAATCATATAGCAATTGAGCCCCATTAACTCCCTACAAAACCGACATCATTGAAGCCATATCATGGTCACCATATGCTGTAGGGGGTATTGTACCAGCGCCCGCGCAAGCGGGCGTTGCCGTATAAACGCCCCTCACTGACCCTCCGGGAGCCGCCACATCCTGCCTCAGTCATGTGAAACACGGGGGCGTCCGCTCCGTCCTTTATATGGTGCCTTGATGGTAAAATGGCGTAACGCGCGTTGGAGGACGCACACATGGCCCAGCCAACGACAGACGCCAGGATCGCGGTCGATGCCTTGCTTGCCGATGCGGTGCGTCGGCTGGCTTCCGATGTACACCTCGAACCCACCGCCGAGGGCTACGAGCTCCGCTACCGGACCGACGGTTTGCTCGAGACGGTCAACGCGCTGGATATCTCCACCGGGCGCAGCTACCTGAGCCGATTGATGGTGATGGCGCAGCTGCTGACCTACCGTCAGGACATCCCCCAGGAAGGCCGGCTGACCGTGCGTGTACCCGATGTCGAAGGCCGGGACAGGGCGCTGGACCTGCGCCTGGCTGTGATGCCGACCACGCATGGTTTGCGGGCGGTGGTCCGGCTGCCCGCTGAACTGATCCAGCCTAAGACACTTGATCAACTCGGCCTGTCGGATCGAGCGTTCAAAGGACTGACGGACTTCGCCGCCTCGGACTCGGGGATGCTGCTGCTGTGCGGCCCGGCGGGATCGGGCAAGACGACGACGATCTACGCACTACTGGATCACATCGTCAATCAGTCGTCCGGCCTGAGTGTGATTTCTCTAGAAGACCCGGTCGAGCGCGACCTGCCGGGGGTGACGCAGATCGAGGTCTCGCCGTTCGGTGAACTGAGTTACGAGAAGGTTCTGCGCAGCGTGTTACGGCAGGACCCGCAGGTGCTGGCGCTGGGCGAGATCCGTGACGAGCAGACGGCGGGGATCGCGGTGCAGGCGGCGCTATCCGGGCATCGGCTGATCTCCACGCTGCACGCCGCGACGCCGGCCGGCGCGATCGTTCGGCTGATCGAGATGGGCATCGAGCCGTACCAGGTCGCCAGCGCGCTGTTCGGCGTGACGTCGATACGCCTGGTCCGACGATTAAATCAGGAGGCTGCCGCGTCACCGAATTCCCCGCACTATGCCGGGCGGGCCCCGGTGTGCGAGTTCGCCTACCTCGACGCCACCACCCGCGACGCGATCAACCGCCGCTGCGACACGCAGGCGTTGGGTGAAGCGATCCACGGGCAAGCCGGTTACCAGACCCTGGCCGGGTCCGCCCGGGATGCGATCGAGGCAGGCGTGACGGACGAGGCGGAGGTGGGCCGTGTGCTGGGGGCGGATTTTTATTGATGCAGGCAAAAAACCATGAAGCGCCCCCGTGCCGTCTCCGTCCTGCCTCATAGAGGGGTTATCCAATACCAGACCTGATGTCACTCTAGGATTGATACGACGTGTTGAAGAACGAAGCCGATCTCGACCTGCTCAAACGCTACGCCGCCGGGGGCGACCCGGAAGCGTTCGGGGAGATCGTGCATCGGCATACCGCGCTGGTGTATCACACCTGCCTGAGGGTGTTGCACGACAAGGCCCTGGCCGAGGACGCGTCGCAGGACACGTTCTACCGGCTGATGTGTGCGCCCGGCTCGGTGAATCGCTCGGTCGGGGCGTGGCTGCACCGCACCGCCACGCGCCGATGCCTGGACGTACTGCGCAGTGAATCCGCGCGGGCCAAGCGCGAGCGAGTCTACTCCCGCGACTACTACCACGGCCATGCCAACCCGCCGAGTTGGAACGTGCTGTCGCCGCAGATCGACGAGGCCCTGACGCAGCTGTCGGAGCCGACGCGGTCGCTGCTGGTTGAGCACTTCCTGGGCGGTAAGACACAACGGCAGCTGGCACAGGAAACCAACGCGTCGACCGCCACCGTTTCCCGAAGGATCAAACAAGGCCTGCAGGAGTTGCGCAAACACCTCAAGACGTCCGGCCTGGTTGTCGGCGGCGCGGCGCTTGCGAGCATGCTCACAAGCCAGACCGCGTTGGCCGCCCCGCCGCAGATCAGTGCCGAGCTGGGGAAGATGGCGATGATCAGCGGGGACCCGATGATGCTGGGCTCGGGCGGGATCAGCAAGAGCGGCTTACTCATGAAGGCCGGCGCTTCCGGGGCGGGCGTCGCGGTGATCGGGCTGGTGTTCTACGGCCTGCTGCAGATCGAAAACGGGCCCGTGACGATCATCCCACCCGAGCAGAACACGCGCAATGTCATCATCGACCAGGCCACCAGCCCGACTGCGGTGACGGAACCGACTGTGTCGACGTACGACAGCAAGCTGTACACCGTCCCACACCACGATCAGGACTTCGACAGCACACGCATCGTCAGCTTCCAGGTGCAGGCAGGCGGCTCGGGCATGGTCAACGTCGGCTTCGCGGACGGGCATGTCGAGCAGATTGAGATCAGCGAGGCGGACGAACGGCTTCGCAAACAGACAGGCGAGTCGATGGGCACACTGATGAAGACGCTGCCCACGATTCAGCCAATCAATTGATGGGGACCGACATGACAGACGGAACACAACCGCTAGGCCGATTCACCTATCAGGCCCAGACGACGCAGGGGCGGACGCTGTCCGGCGTGATCGAGGCCGGGACCGCTGACGAGGCGCGCGATTCGCTCACGGACATGGGCCTGCGTGTGCTGGAGATCGAACAGACGGACCGCACCCACGGCGCGTCGCCGATCCGGGGCGGTGAGTTCATGGCGTTCAACCAGCAGCTGGCGCAGCTCACGGCGGCGGGGCTACCGGTCGAGGTGGGCCTGCGCTTGATCGCACGTGACATGAGAAGTGGCCGGTTGGCGGAGTCCGTCTCCCGGGTCGCGTCGGAGCTTGAGTCGGGGGCCGAGCTGTCCGAGGCGTTCGAGAAGCACCGGCGTCTGTTCCCGCCGCTTTATGGGCGTCTGATCGACGCGGGGGTGCGCTCGAACCAGCTCCCGGCCGTGCTGTTTAATCTCGGCCGGCACATGGAAGTGATGCAGCGGCTGCGCGGCACGCTGTGGCGTGCGGCGAGTTACCCGTTGGTTGTCTTGATGGCCATGATGGCCGTGCTTGTGATGATCGGTTACCTCATCGTGCCGCAGTTTGAAGAGATCTTCGTGGACTTCGACACCGATCTTCCCATGCTGACGTTACTGGTGATGTATGTGGCGAAGTGGATGCTGCCGATTGCTATTGGGATCGGCGCGTTGATCGTGCTGAGCATGCTGGCGTGGGCGGGGCTGCGGATGGCGGGCAAGAGCCAGGCCGTGTTGGACTACGTGGTCATGCCGTTGCCGCTGATTGGGGCCGTGCTCCGGAGAAACCTGATCGCGCGGTGGTGCGATGCGCTGAAGCTGGGCGTGCAATCAGGGATGGACCTGCCGGCTTCGCTGGAACTCGCCGGGGATGCGGTGGGCTCACCCATACTCAGGCGGGACGGCAACGCCTTGATCGAAACGCTCGAGTCCGGCCGGCCGCTGAATGAGCACCCGCACTTAAAGATCACACCCGAGGCGGTCCCGGCAGCGATCCACCTTGCATCGCACCGCCACGACCTCCCTTCGCTGCTTGAGAATATCTCGCAGATGTATCAGCAGCAGGCGGAAATCAGGCTGGCGACGCTGCATTCGATACTCTCGCCGATCATGCTGATCCTGCTGGCATCGGTGATCGGGCTGGTGATCTCGGCGCTGTTCCTGCCATTGGTGAAATTGATGCAGGCGGTGATGTAATCCCGGGAGGACACGGCATGTTGTTACGGATCCTAAAATTCTTACTGTCGGGGCTGTTCTGGCTGATCGCCGGCGTGTTGGCGGTGATGGTGATCGCGGGGCCGTTCGCTGTGATACCGGTCTTCGGCTGGCTGGTGGGCCCGGCGGGCGCGCTGCTGCTTCTGTTGGTCATCGCACGATCGGCGAGACGGGCAAGGCGCAACCGGGGGGCGACGGTGCTGAATTACATCAAGCAGGCGGTGAGCCTGAACCTGCCGATCCCCCCGATGCTGGCCGCGGCGGAGATCAGTGAAACAGGGACGCTTCGCCGACGGCTCGGCGATGTCTGCGACGGGCTGGAACACGGCCAACCGGTCGGCGAGACACTGCGGCTAAGTGTGCCGGAGGTCCCCGCGCGGGTGGTCGACCTGGTCTCGGCCGGGGAGCGGATCGGCCGTCTGCCCAGCGTGCTCGAACGTGTCACCGCCCAGGAGCGCGATAAGGCCAACAGCGACACCTACGGCTCGGTGCTGGGCTGGAACTATGGGATCGTGTTGATCCTGTTCATGTCGCTGGTCCTGTCGGGTGTGGGCTACTTCATCATGCCCAAATTTGAAGAGATCTTCGAGGACTTCGACGTGGCCATGCCGTGGCAGACGCTGATCACGTTTGACCTGCTGGGACGGTTCAGCCTGCCGATCCTGCTGCTTGTCTCGGCAGCCACATTCGCCACGGCGGCGTGGGGCCTGCAACAATCGCTGCACGGGCTGGAAGGCCGGGAACGGGCCGGGCGTTGGCTGACCGACCGATTGATATGGTTCACGCCGGTCGCACGATCGGTGGCGCGTGACCGGGGGCTGGGGGATGCGTGCGGTTTGATCGTCGAGTCCTTGCGGGCCGGGGACAGCATGGAGATCGCCGCGTTCGAGGCCGGTGAGCTCAGGACCAATGCCGTGCTGCAACGACGCCTGCAGCGCTTCAGCGATGAGTTGAAGACCGGCCAGCCGCTGCGAGACGCCGCCGAGCAAGCGCGTTTGCCGAAGCTGATGGTGGGGATGCTGGCGACCGGCCAGGCCGTGTCGGACCCGGCGCGTGTGTTCGACTTTCTCTCGCGCTATTACACCAACCGATTCAGCCGACTGGCCGCGCTGCTCAAGGCGTCGGTGCTGCCGGTCACGGTGATGACACTGGCCGTGGCTGTGGGCTGGATCGTATTCAGCCTGATCATGCCGTTGGTCGTCCTGATCGAAGACTGCACGCTGAAAATAGGGATGTTCTGATGCGACAAGTGAAGCGCGAATCGGGATTGATGATCATAGATGCGGTCGTGGCGATGACCATCCTCGGCGTGTTGCTGGGTGTGCTGGCGGTCGCGATATCACAACAGCGGAAAGCGGCGAGAGAGCTTCAGACGCAGCGCAAGCTGGAGCGCCTGGCTGAGGGCGTCCTGACGGACCTGCAGCTCGGCGCATCGCCCAGGATCACGGCCTGGGAAACAGAAGTTCAACCAACCAGCAGCATCGACCGGCTGCCCGATCCCGGGCCGAGCGACGGGTGGGCCTGGATCGAGGTGACAGCTGAGCACGAACGGCGTCGAGCGACCGTCACCGGGCCGGCACCGGTTGCGTCGCTTGATCTTTACGGGGATATGCCATGAAACACCGGCCGCACCATCCCAGGCACCGTGGCTACTCACTGATCGAGATCGTGCTGGTGACGATGTTGTTTGCCGCCTGCGCGGTCGTGGCCAATGAGGTGTTCATCTCATGCGTGGTGATCCAGCGGGACGCGGCACAGGCGGGCCACGAACTGGTCCGTGCCGAGGGTGTTGTGAGGATGATCCGGACGGACGTATGGGGCGCCGAGTCGATCCGCACCGATAACCCTCGAAACGTCGTGCTGCAGATGCCGGACGGCTCGGAGGTACGGTGGGAACTGCAAATTACGCGGATGGAAGACGGAGACCAATCACACATCTATCGCTCGGTGACCGAGTACGGCGTGGAGATTCCCGGCGACCCGATGTTCGCGCCCGCCGACCTGACCTTTCGTAGTGAGGCCCCGCACCTGTACCTGTCCGCCGGGGATGACAGCGTTCGGCTGACGAGTTTCTATGCCATACTCCAGGGGGACGAACGATGAACCGACCATGCAGATTCAGCCGAAGGTCCAGTGGATTCGCCACGTTCGTGGCTGTGGCGCTGATCGCGATGGTCGGCACGGCGCTGTTGTCGTTGACCCTGCTCTTGAGCACCGATGTGCGCCGTACATCACGGCACCGGGCCGAGACACAGCTGAGGCAGCTGCTGATCGCGGGCGGCGTCGCGGCAGAGCAGGCCGTGGCCGCCGATCCGAGCATCTCAGGAAGCCGAACGATCGCCGTCCCGGGCGATTCGGATACCACAAGTCTTCGGGTGACCTACGAGACGCCGACCCAGTCAGCACTGCATGTGACCATCTCCGCCACTACCGACGACTACAAGGCCCGCCAGGTCATGCGTTATGCCCTGGTCGATTCCGTGTGGGTTTTGCGCGGTGTGGAGCTGTAATTGGAGTTGGAGACTTCGAGTCAGAACTAATAAGGGGATATCGCGTGCGCGGAGAAAGCGCCGGAGGTTTTCCGCAGATTGCGCAGATGACACAGATTAAAGACAGTGTATGAGTGCGCACCTCTTACATCTGCGTAATCACCGTAATCTGCGTATCACATCTTCATTTCTAGTTTTCCCAATTTCCAGCTTTCCAGCTTTTCCTACACACACGATGCTCCGGGGGCGATGGCGGCCACCGGGTCAGCGGGACCGGGTCGGGCCGGTGTGCCGTTGTTCCAATGCCAGCCGGGGCGCAGCGCTTGCAAGTCCCCGCCGGAAGTGTTGAGACGTTTCATCTCGACCCTTCCGGACCCGCGGCAGCTTCGCAGCTCGCGGCTTCAAGGGCAGCCCGTGAGTCCCGGTCCTTTTAATCATCGGATACTCAGTACAAGTCAGACTGTCGCCGTCGTGTGATGTCAGCACCCCCGGCCCCCGCCCCCGGAAGTTAATCCGGGTTGCGAAAGCTGTGCAGATGGAAGTTGTGAAAACTCCCGGGGGTCTACCTATGGCGGATGGGACGGGTTTGTGCGCAATAATGTGGTTCAAGGGATGCCCGCAGGTACACGATCATACTAAAGCAACAGGTTTTACAACTCTCGCCCGGCCGGCAACAACACAATGATAAACCCATCGTCCCCGTGCGCACGAAAGTGGGTTAAAATGTCAAGTAATGATCCATTAGCTCACGGGGCATCTGGGGCATAGATGTATGAAAGGGGCTGACAATGGGAACACCTAAACTAACCTATCTGATGTCTTGCGTTCTTTTCTTGACACTATTGCTTCTGGCTGGTTGCTCGTCATCCAAACGAATGTCTGCCTATAGCAACCGTATCCAATCATTAATCCCAAGCATGACGGAAAAAGAGGTGGCATGGTCAAGGATAGCCGAGTATTCGTTCCGCGAATCCGAGTTATACGAAGAGCTGCACAAGGCCGCTCTCGCATCAGACCATGGCTACCTTGCTCTAGTCGCATATATACCTTCCTCTTACAGCGGGGATGACTTTAGTTTACGGCCCGGCAAAGTAACACAAGGCTTTCTTGACGATTTTTATTTTTCTGCTATTGGCGCATTTGCATCCAATAACACATTGATTCTTATATCGAGCAAGCAGTTGCCAATATCAGGTGGCCACTATGATCCGAACGAAAATATAATGATGTCCAGAGACTACATCTGGGACGACTATCCCGGATACTATGTATTTAATGTTGACCTGACTACTCCTATGATAACTTCGGTCTCAACCTCGAAGCTGCTAAAGGAATTCGAGCAATCATTTCACCCCAGATCAATTAATCGAGGCACTCCCACGATAGGTGGCACGAGGGTATTGCTAGTAGCGAGGTTCCAGAGCGATAAATTGGTGGAGGTAGGCATCAGTTATTTAGGCCAAGATCTCGGCGTAAAAAAGACCCTCCCAACTAAACCGATCGTACGAGAAGGCCATCTCCTGAACCTTCTCGTGGAGGCCGTGATGTTAAGCAATGCTCATTATGAAGACGGCAAGTTTGTCAGCGATGTCATTCAAGTCATAGAGGGTAAGCCACGGCATCAGGAAAACGAGTAAAAGGCCCGGGGGCCGGGCGCTGATCATAATAGGATCATGTGGGTGATGCTTAATACCGGACGGTGAATGAGTCGGGGGATGTGGGGTTGCCGAACTCGCCTTTGGCTTCGGTGATGTCGGAGCGGGTTTCGGTGATGTTTCGGTCCATGGTGTCTTGCACGGCGGTGAGGAAGGCTTGCAGTTCTTTCTTTTCGCCTTCGGCGATCATCTTCACGCGGCCGTCGGGGAGGTTCATGACGTAGCCGGCGACGGCGTAGCTGCGTGCGACGTTGACCGTGGTGTAGCGGAAGCCGACGCCCTGGACGCGGCCGGCGAAGTGTGCGGTGAGGCGGTTCATTTCGGGTGTCGGGTGTCGGGTGTCGGGTGTCGGGTGTCGGGTGTCGGGTGTCGGGTGTCGGGTGGATTTTAGTTGCGCAGGTGTTCGAGGGCGGCGTCGAGGACGGGGTCTGATGTTTTGAAGTCGGTGGGCTTTGTGTCGATCAGGATATCGGGTTCGATGCCTTCGCCTTCGAACTCGGTGCCGTCGGGGCGCATGGCTTTCCAGGAAGGGAGGTAGACGGTGACGCCGTTGCCCAGGTTGTAAGGTTTGGGGTTGCCGGAGGAGCCCTGGGTGGTTTGGCCGAAGACGGTGGCGTTGGGGGCTTGTTTCATCATGAGGATGAAGGCTTCGCAACTGCTCATGACGACGGGGCCGGAGAGCACGGCGACTTTGCCTTTGTAGCTTGGCCGGCCGGTGTTGGGCGGGAGGGTGCGTGTGCTGACGGGCGTGAAGCCGGACTCGCTATCTGGGTCGCTGTAGACGTGCTTGGCGTAGACGACGGGTTCGGTGATGAAGCAGGCGGCCAGTGCACCGGCGACCGTTTCGCTGCCGCCGCCGTTGAACCGGACGTCGATGATGATGCCGGGCGCGTCGGGGTTTTCGCCGATGAATTGGAAGAACTTTTCATAGAGGAAGGGATTGCGTGAAGACCATGAATCGATGCGTGCGTAGCCGATGCCGTCCTCGAATAAGCCAACGTAGAGGACGTCGTTGATCTTGATGTAGTTCGGGACGAGCGTGGGAAGCAGCTGTGCGTTGGCGTTGGGGGTCATGGGCCTGCTGAAGGAGCGGATGCGATCGCCTTCGGCGTCGAGCCAGAGGTGTTTATCCTGAGCCTTCGAGAGCATCACCCCGGCGATCTGTGCGAAGCGCTTCGGTGACTCGGCATCGATCAGGGTCTGCTCGTGGTCGGTGAACAGTTGATCCCAATCTAGTCCCAGCCGGTCGCGGTAGGCGTAGCGATGATCGATGAAGGCCTTCAGTGCGTCTATTGCGTCCGTGTTGAGTTCGGCCTGCGTGAGGTCTTCCTGCACGGCTTCACCGTCGGCGGTCCGGAACTTGACGCGGTACCAGGCGACCGGCTCGCCGGCAATGCTGCGGGTGTTTTTGAAAGACGGGCTGTTGATGCCGAAGTAGTAGTCGTGGTTGGGCTTGAGCTTGACGGGGAGGATCAGTGTGCGTTTGTCCTGCCAGCGCGGGTTGCCGGTGAGTTCGGGGAAGCTGTCGCCGCCGCCGGTGATGGAGTGGCCGGAGCGGTTCATGTCCTGGTCGAACTCGATGACGATCTTGCGGAGAGCGGGGTCGACTTCGTTGTCGCCGGCCTCGGGCGTGGTCTTGACGACGGTCGGTGCGGCTGCGAAGGCTTGGACGGTGAGCAGGCAGGTAATAACGAACGCGATCAGTGTCTTGATCGGGGCGAGCCGGAGGGCGGGTTTCATTGTCGTACTCCCGGGGAGGGTTGATGGTGAATTACGTCTATTGATAAGACGGCCCTGCGGCATCGATCTTTCACCTCGTATGGCGCGATACTAACAGAAACCTGTTAACCCTCGGCTTGCAGGGCTTCCATTTCTTCGTCTGGGATGTCGAAGTTGGCGTGGACTTTTTGGACGTCGTCGTGGTCTTCGAGGGCTTCGATGAGGTTGAAGATCTTTTTGGCGTCTTTGCCGGTGCATTCGATGGTGTTGGCGGGGATCATGGTGACGCTGCCGGACTCGATGGTGAAGCCGGCGGCTTCGAGGGCTTCGCGCACGGCGACGTAGTCGGTGGGCTCGCAGGTGACTTCCCAGCTTTCCTCGGCATCGGCGAAGTCTTCCGCGCCGGCTTCGAGGGCGGCGTTCATGACGGCCTCTTCCTCGGCGCCTTCCTTGGCGACGAAGAACTGGCCCTTGCTTTGGAAGTTGTAGGCGACGCAGCCGGACGCGCCGAGGTTCCCGCCGAACTTCTCGAAGATCTTGCGCACCTCGGGGACGGTGCGGTTCTTGTTGTCGGTCAGGCAGTCGAGCATGACGGCGACGCCCCCTGCTCCGTAGCCCTCGTAGACCACGGTTTCGTAGTTGGTGCTGTCGTCCTTGCCCGAGCCCTTGGCGATCGCTTTCTCGATCGTGTCCTTGGGCATGTTCTGGCTCTTGGCCTCGTCGATGGCGTAGCGCAGCGTGAGGTTGGTATCGGGATCGCCCCCGCCCTGCTTGGCGGCGACGATGATCGCCCGCGAGCACTTGCTCCAGATCTTGCTCCGCTTGGCGTCCTGACGGCCCTTGCGGTGCTTGATATTCGCCCATTTACTATGACCAGCCATACGTCATGTTCTCCAGAGGATAGATAGCCCGGGAGGTCCGGCCCGGCATTTTACGGCACATCAGCCCCCGTTTAAAGCCGGTCCGCGCCGGGGGGTATGGGCCGTCGCCGGGGGGCCCATCGGCGGGACAACGCCGATCGTCTGCGTTACTATCTGTACCTGTCACAATCACTTCCATGGATCGACAAGGAGCACTTGGATGAACAGCGACACCCCCGTTCCCACGCCCGTCAAATCCGCGGGGACCAGGCTGAGTGTGATGATGTTTTTGCAGTACGCGGTGTGGGGCGTGTGGCTGCCGTACCTGGCGAACTACTTAGGGGCATCGATCGAGGAAGGCGGCCTGGGGTTTACCGGTGGGCAGATCGGGTGGATCCTGGGGCTCGCCGGTTCGATCGGTGCGGTGACGGCACCGTTCATCGCGGGGCAGGTGGCCGACCGTTACATGAATGCCGAGCGGGCGTTGGCGCTGCTGCTGTTTCTGGGCGGCATCGTGCAGTACATCCTGTCGATGCAGGAGACGTACATGGCCTGGCTGTTGCTGTCGATCCTGTACTCGGTGCTGTACATGCCGACGCTGGCGCTGACCAACAGCGTGGCGTTTGCAAACCTGGACGATCCTGAGAAGAAGTTCCCGCCGGTGCGTTCGCTGGGGACGATCGGTTGGATCGTGGCGTCGGTGGCGTTCCCGGTGTTGTGGATGAAGACGGACGTGCAACTGGTGGGTTACTGGCCGTTCGTGGACGGCACGCCCAAGGCGAATGAAACCGAACTGATCGCCGACGCGCTGAAGGTGGCGGGCGTGGTGTCGGTGCTTTATGCGATTTACTGTGTAGCGCTGCTGCCCAAGACCCCGCCGAAGAAGGACGTGAAGCAGCCGTTGGCGTTTGCCGAGGCGTTTGGGCTGTTCGCCCGGCCGGACCTGCTGGTGCTGACCGTATCGGCGCTATTGATTTCGATGATCCATCAGTGCTACTTCATGCGGACCGGGCCGTACCTTGAAAACGCGATCGGTTTCGCGGCGTCGGACGTCGGGCCGGTGATGGCGATCGGGCAGGTCAGCGAGATCGTGGTGCTGGCGGTGCTGGGGCTGTTTCTGAAGAAACTGGGTTACAAGTGGGTGTTGGTGCTGGGGGCGCTGTCTTACGTGCTGCGTTACGGCATCTTCGCCGGGGTACTGTCGTCGCCCGAGCCCAGCCAGGGCGTGGTGCAGGCGGCGATGGCGCTACACGGGCTGAACTACGGGTTCTTCTTCGCCGGCTCGTTCCTCTATGTGGAGAAGGTCGCGCCGGAGAACATCCGCCACTCGGCACAGACCGTGTTCGGCATCATCATCCTGGGCGTGGGCCCCGTGCTGGCGGGCTTTTACAACCAGACCTTCGACCGATTCAAGGACGAGCTGGGTGCCCAGCGGTACAACGAGTTCTGGTGGACGCAGTCGGGTATCGCCCTGCTGACGCTTCTGGTTTTGTTAACCGTGTTTAGCAGCAAGCGGGCCGAAACAGAATCGGCTTAAGTGTCTTCATCGTTTCAACGAATAACCCGGATTCCCCCTTGTACTGGGGGCGGGGCGTCCTATCATGGGACGACGATTGACGAGAGAGGTGTACTGTGAATCGTTACATGAAACCATACGTCACGCTGGCGTGGCTGTTGTCGGCGGCGCTGGTTGCCGGCCCGGCGATTGCGCACTGTGGCAGTTGCCCGGACGATTGCCCGCTGAATGATAAAACCAAGCACAACACGCTGACCGATCAGGAGGCCGAGCAGGGCTGGGTGTTGCTGTTCGATGGTGAATCGCTGGAGCACTGGCGCGGCTACCGCATGGAAGACGTGCCCTCCGGCTGGGTCGTTGAGGACGGCTGCATCGTCCGGAAGGACCAGGACAGCTGGAAAGACCTGATCACACGTGAGCAGTACGACGACTTCGAGCTCAGCCTCGAATGGAAGATCAGCGAAGGGGGCAACTCCGGCATCTTCTTTAACGTCGTCGAAGACCACAACCACGCGTGGGACTCCGGCCCCGAGATGCAGGTCCTCGACAACGCCAAGCACAACGACGGCAAGAACACCAAGACCAGCGCCGGCTCGAATTACGCGCTGCATGCCCCGAGCAAGGACGTCACCAAACCGGCCGGGGAGTTCAACCACGCCGTCATCCGCGTCGTCGGCAACCATGTCGAGCATCATCTCAACGGCGAGAAGATCGTTGAGTATGAGCTTAATTCCGACGAATGGAAGGCGCTGGTCGAGGCCTCGAAGTTCAAAGACATGCCCCACTACGCCAAGTCACCTGTCGGACACATCGTCCTGCAAGACCACGGCGATCTCGTCTGGTACCGCAACGTCAAGATCCGTCCGCTGAACAGCCAAACCGAAACAGAAGAAAGCAACGGGAGTTCTGCAAGTGAGTAAGCCTACCCCCCCCACCGGCCCGTCCCGACGTGAGTTTTTGACCAACGCCGCGGCGGTTGCCGGGTCGGCTGTGGTCCTCGGGGCCGCCGCGTCACAGACTAAAGCCGAGATCGGGATGCCCCGGTCCGCCCGCATGCCCAAGTCCGGCAAACGCGCCTCGCTCAAGGACGGCGAACCGATCAAGGTCGGCGTCATCGGCGTCGGGGGGATGGGCACCGGCCACGTCCATGCCATGCTCAACCTGAATAAGCAAGAGCGCGCGCAGGTTCAGGTCGTCGCGCTGTGCGATGTCTGCAAGCCGCGCTGGGAGAATGCGCTGAACGCCTGCCGGGAGCGCCAGCCGGATGTGAAGGTCGAGACCTACGTCCATCACGAAGACCTGCTCAAGCGTGACGACATCCACGGGGTGATCATCGCCTCGACCGAGCACTGGCACGCCGACCACGCCATCGACGCGATCGAGGCGGGCAAGGACGTGTATTGTGAAAAGCCCATGACGCTGCGGCTGCCCGAGGCGCTACACATGCGGCAGGTCGTCAAGGCCAACCCCGACATCATCGTCCAGGTCGGCACGCAGCAGATGATGCGTCCGAAGTTCATCGCGGCGCGGAAGCTGCTTGAGGAAGGCGCGATCGGCAAGCCGACGTTCAGCCAGACCAGCTACTGCCGAAACAACCGGGAGGGCGAGTGGCTCTACTACAAGATTGATCCGAACTGGGCGCCGGGCGTGAACCTGGATTGGAAGCGCTGGTGCGGTCCGCTGGGTGTGCGTAAGTGGGACCCGAACGTCTACGCGCGCTGGCGGCGATACAAGGACTACTCCACCGGGATCATCGGCGACCTGCTGGTGCATGTCATGACCCCCATGATGTACGCGCTGCAGGCCGGCTGGCCCACACGTGTCGTGGCTTCGGGCGGACACTACGTTGACAAGGCCATGGAAAACCACGACCAGGTCAACATCAATGTCGAGTTCGAGTCCGAGCACACGATGGTTGTCGCCGGCGCGACCTCCAACGACGTGGGCCTGGAGCCGATGATCCGCGGGCACGAAGCCAACCTCTACCTGGCCAACCGCAACTGCGTGCTGAGGCCGGAGCGCCCCTACGTCGATGACATCGACCCTGAGGAGGTCCAATCCGAAGACATCGGCAACGACCAGGATGCGCTGCGCGTCGATTGGCTGAACTCGATCCGGACGCGTGAGCCGAACCGAAGCCAGGTCGATCTCGCTGCGCAAGTGATGGTCATTGTGGACCTGGCGACCCGTTCGATGTGGGACGGGCACGCCTACCGGTTCGATCCCGAGACGCTCACCGCCGAGAAGATCTGACCCGACGATGCCGATCACACTCGCCAGCCAGGCCATGGGAACGCGCTTTGAGCTGGTGCTCGACGGCGACGACGATCGGCGTCTGCGCCCCGCGGGCGAGGCGGCGCTGGCCGAGATCGACGAATGCCATCGGCGGTTCAACCTGTTCGACCCGGGCAGCTGGCTTAGCACGATCAACCGGCGCGCGGCGCAGGAGGCGGTGCGGCTGGACGAGCTGACATATGACTTGTTTAGCATGTGCCTGGATGTGCATCGGGCGACCGGGGGCGCGTTCGATGTCACGGTCGCGCCGCTGATGAAAGCCTGGGGGCTACACGCTGGCGGGTCTCAACCTGATGAGGACGCTATCGAAGCTGCGCGTGAAGTGGTCGGCATGCAGCACGTGCGGCTCGACCATCAGCATAAAACCGTCCGCTTCACTCGCCCCGGCGTCACGCTCGACCTCGGCGGGATCGCCAAGGGTTATGCGATCGATCAGGCGGTCGAGGTTTTACGCGAGCACGGCATCACCTGCGCCTTGTTGCACGGCGGGACGAGTTCCGTCGCCGCCATCGGCGCACCGCCCGCCCCCGCCCCCGGAAGTTCCACAGAGCTCGGTTGGCGCGTGTCACTGAAAACAGACCAGGCCCCGGCAGACAGTCCGCCGTTGGTCGTCACTTTAAAGGATGAGGCGATGTCGGTCTCGGCCCCGCATGGGCGCACGGTCGAATCGAACAACAAGACGCTCGGCCATGTGCTGGACCCGCGCACCGGCCGATCTTTACCTTGCGGCACGTTCGCGGCGGCGGTCGGTCGATCAGCCTGCCTGACCGATGCCTGGGCGACGGCGTTACTTGTGTTGGGTGACGCGCCGAGTACGATGCCCGGATCGGCCCGAGCGATCTTGCCCGAACACCAAGAACAACCATTCACGACTGAACAACCGCTGGAGGCGACACCGAGATGACTGAGACCGACCGCCGAACTTTTCTTAAAACCACGGGCGCCCTTGCCGCGGTATCGCTGGTGCCTTCGTTTGTGTTGGCCATGGACGTTGAGCTGAAGGGTGAAGTCACCATCGGGATCATCGGCATGGGCAGGCAGGGCCGGGCCATCGCCGGGGAGCTGCAGAAGATCAAAGGCGTGACCGTCGCGGCGATCTGCGACACCGATCCGGGCCGGCTGCGCTCGGGCGCGCGGCGTGTCGCGGGTGTCGCAACCTTCGACAGTCATCAGAAGCTGTTGGATGAAGCGTCAAGCGTGCAGGCCGTCATCGTCGCCACGCCCACACACACCCATAAGTCGATCGTGCAGGACGCGCTCTCGGCGGGCAAGCATGTTTACTGTGAAGCGCCGATCGCCTCGACGGTCGAGGACTGCCAGGCGATCGTGGAAGCGGCGCGCAACGCATCGACCGTCTGCGTGGCCGGCCTGCTGGGCAGGAGCAACCCGGTGTACAAACTGGCACGCACGTTCTTCCGGTCCGACTCGGTGCGCGATCTGATTGCGATGCGCGCCCAGGCGAATGAGAAGACGACCTGGCGCAGCCCGTCGTCGGACCCGGCACGAGAGAAGGCGCTGAACTGGCGGCTTGATCCCGGGCTGTCGATCGGTCTGGCCGGGGAATGGGGCACGCACCAGTTCGATGTGTTCCACTTCTACCGGCGGGCTTACCCCACGTCCGTCACCGGGACGGGATCGGTCCGGCTGCACAAGGATGGCCGTGAGGTCTACGACACCGTCAGCGCGATGCTCGGCTTCGACGACGGCTCGGCGCTGCAGTACGCCGCCACGCTCGGCAACTCCCACGAGGGGACGTACGAAGTGTTCTACGGCTCCAACGCCGCGATCAAGCTCGCCTGGACGCACGGCTGGATGTTCAAGGAATCCGACGCCCCCACCCAGGGCTGGGAGGTCTACGCCAACCGCCAGCGCTTCCATAACGAGGAAGGCATCACGCTGATCGCCGACGCCACGCAGCTCGCCAGCCAGGGCAAGCTCGAATCCGGCGTGGGCCTGCCGAACCCGCCGCTGTACTACGGCCTGGCGGACTTCCTGAAGACGATCACCGAAGACGCAAGGACCGTCACCACGATCGAAGAGGGCGCCCGCGCCACGATCGTCGGCATCCTCACCGACCAGGCGATCCGCACCGGACAGACCATCAAGATCGACCCGGCGTTACTCGGAGCCAGCTAAACCATGTCGCAACCTTCACACCTTCGGACGCTGGGCCTGACCGCACGCCTTGGCCTATCCGTGCTTGTGCTCACACTGCTCGGAGGGCTGACCGTCTCGGGCATCTACATGGCGATGCACCACGAGAACCGAGACGAGCAACCGGGTCTGACGATGAACGACGTGCGCGGCCACTATGCCGGGGTGAACGTCCCCTCGCCTTTGCTTAACGCGCTGGAGAACAAACACCCCGAGGACCAGCCGGATACCTCGCGCCAGGTCCTGATCGATTGGCTCAATGGCGACAGGATCAGCGAAGATTACGACAGCCTCGACCTGGGCGACCTCGCCCCGGCGGAGATCATCGCGACCGACTGCCTTAGTTGCCACAGCCGGCAGAGCACCGGCGAAGACGCTTACCCCGACCTGCCGCTCGATTACTTTGATGACGTGCGGGCCGTGGCGTACAGCGTGGACATCCGGCCGGTCGGCCTGGAGGTGTTGGCGGCTTCGACCCATACGCACGCGATCAGCCTGTCGGTCATGGCGCTGGCATCCAGCGGGTTGCTGCTGCTGACCGGCTGGCCGCGCAAGCTGATCAATCCGCTGATCCTGTTGACCGCGCTCGGGCTGGCGGCGGACCTTGGCGGCTGGTGGTTGGCGCGCGTGAACCCGAGCGTCGTCCCGATGATTGTGGTGGGCGGGGCCGCGTTTGCCGGTGGCGTGGCGCTGTCTCTGCTGCTGGTGATCGCCGACCTCTGGCGGCCCGTGAAGCGCTCGTGAAAAAGCCCACGAGTTTCAAGTGTGGGCCCTTCATCGTTCTTGATTAGAACATCAAGCGGAGTTTACGGCCGTCATTCCCGCATAGGGGCTTTATGCAACCCCCTGCCTGATAACATGGTCGCGGGCCAGGCGGATCAGGATTTTGGCGGTGACGTAAGGCTCGACACGGCGGCCACGCACCCACGGCGGCAGGTGGGTCAGGCCGCCGCCGAAGTTGCAGAGGTTGGCGAAGCGCGTCTCGACGCTGCGACGGGTGCTAAGTAGTTGGCGGATGAACGGTGAAGGCGCACGCATCCGCTGGATCATGGCCACACGGTGCGGGCTGTGCACGCGTGACTGGCCCAGCCCCTTGGCGTGGCGGAAGCGGCGCGGCGTCACCAGGACGCGCCCGGCCCCGGCGGCCTGGTCGTACAACGGGTTGGTCTCGTAGTTGGCGTCGGCCAGCAGGTAGCCCTCGCCCAGTTGTTCTTGTTCGATCATCTGCTTGGCGGCGATGCGTTCGTCGACGTTCATCGGCGCGACACGGTAGGCGACGGGGCGGTTATTCTCGGCATAAATCGCGTGGAGTTTGTAGCCCTTCTGGAACCCGCCGGCGCCACGGCCGATCGTCGCGCGGCGGTCGACGCTGTGCTTGGCGACGGCCAACGGCTTGCCGTCGATACGCAGGGTCAGGGCTTGTTGCGTTGGGGGTTCGAGCCGATCCATCAGTTGATCGAGTGCCCGACGGGTTTCGGGCCGGGCCAGACGCCGGCTCATGGTCGACTGATCCGGCAACGCCGCCGGCGGCTTGACGCCGACCCAGTGACGACGGTCACACGCCCAATACACCGGCCGATCGTGCAGCACCGCCCAGAGGTAGACGCGGAGGATGCGTGCGGTGGGATGCACAAACCGCCTGCGTCGGACGTGGGTTGACATGACGGTGAGTTGGGCCGTTAAGATGCTCCACAGTTCGCGTTCCATGCCGGTGACTCCTTCTCGGTGAGGTCGAGTAAGTGGTCCACCAGTATGGGCGCGAACGCTTGTTAGCGCCAGCGGTTAGATAAAATGGCGCATAAAGCCCGCAGGCGGGGATCCAGTCTTCTTAGAAGTCCAAAGGGATGGGGCCCCGCCTGCGCGGGGATGACATATAGAGGCAGTAAGTAATCACGCAAAGAGATCTAAACTCCACCGATTAAAACTCTTAACGGCTTTCGCTTGCTGGTTTGATTTTGTGCTGCACGGTAACGTGTCGAATACGTCCCATGGTCAGATGTGTAAGCGGGTGAAGGGACTCGATCCGGCAACATTCAGCTTGGAAGGCCAAACGGCCTCAGGTCCATCTCTTGCTCAAATCGCCACTTACGACACTCCTTCCCGGGGCTGGTACGAATCCTTGCACGAGGTCGCGGGGAGGGTCTTCGCGTCACGCTGGATTGGGCAAAATTATCAATCAAATATGATTTACTATTGGCTTACACAGGCTATTGATGATAATATATGATCTCTAATATGCCGATGGAGATGGTATGGCGAAGGGCCCAATCCAACTGCACCGTCCCGACGAGATCGCCAGTCTGCTGGCCGATCGCGTTCGAGCCGAGCGCCTGCGGCGCGAGTGGAAGCAGGAAACACTGGCTGAGCGATCGGGCGTGTCGATGCCGACCATTCGGCGATACGAACGGACCGGCCGCACGTCTCTGGAGAACCTGCTGAAGCTCTGCCACGCGCTCGGACGGCTCGACGAGTTTGCCGACCTGCTCAAGCCGCCGCCCGCATCGAGCATCGATGAACTGGCGGCACGCACCACGTCAGCACCTAAACGCAAGCGAGGTGTGCGATGAGAGAAATCACGGTCAAACTGCAGCACACGCCAAGCGACACGCTGACGGTCGGCAGACTCGCCGAGCAGGATCGCCGCATCTACTTCGAATATGACAACGCCTTCCTCGACACTGGCATCGAACTGTCACCATTCAAGCTGCCCGCCCAGCCCGGCCTGATCGAGCACACCGACCATTCATTCGGCCCACTGCCCGGCGTGTTCGACGATTCGCTCCCCGATGGTTGGGGCCTGCTCTTGATGGACCGGCACTTCCGTCATCGGGGCATTGACCCCGCGACACTTTCCCCGCTTGATCGCCTGGCTTACCTCGGCACCCGCACGATGGGGGCCCTAACGTACCACCCGCCGTCCCGCGAACAGCCCGAGCATGACGATCAGTTGATCAATTTGTATGACCTGGGCCACAACGCCGAGCAAGTACTCGAGGGTGACGCCGCCGAGGTGCTGCCCGAACTGATGCGCGCCGGCGGATCGCCCGGCGGTGCCCGCCCGAAGGTGCTGGTCGGCATCCAAGGCGACCGCATCATCTCCGGCGAAGACGATCTACCTGCCGGGTATCAGCATTGGATCGTCAAGTTCGCCGCCAGGGAAGATGCCCGTGACGCCGGCCCCGTCGAATACGCCTACGCCCTGATGGCCCACGCCGCCGGGATCGATATGCCACCTATACGCCTGTTCGAGGTCAAACACGGCCGCAGTGTACGGCGGTACTTCGGCGTCCAGCGTTTCGACCGCCCCCGGAATGCTGACGGCAACCGCCGCATCCACATGCACACGTTCGCCAACCTGATCCACACCAACTTCCGCATCCCCTCAACCGACTACGCCGACCTGTTCAAGGTCACGCAGGCCCTGACGCGGAACCATGCAGACCTGCTGCGTCTGTTTCGACTGATGCTGTTCAACATCGCCGCCCACAACCGCGACGACCACGCCAAGAACTTTGCCTTCACGCTCGACGACCAGACCGACGAATGGTCGCTGGCCCCCGCCTACGACCTGACCCACACGCCCGGCCCAGGTGGCGAACACACCTCCACCATCCTCGGCGAAGGCCGCCAGCCCACGCGCGACCACTGCCTGAAACTCGCCGCCCAATTCGGCCTCAAGCCCCGCGAGACCAGCCCCATCATCGACCAGGTCAACGCCGCCATCACCCGCTGGCCCCGCTTCGCCGACCAGGCATCCTGCACGAAGAAGATCACCAGCAGCATTGGCAAGTCCGTCACAACGCTCTGACCCCACGATTGCCGGTCGTGCGACCCGCCATGGTTCCTTCCGTGGCTCGACTTCTGGTGACGCCAGCGGGAACAGCCACAGCCATACACAGACTTTATTTCGCGTGTCCGGTTTTCGTGACGGCACAGGTCAGCTTGCGTGTAGCGTCGACACAAGTTCCCCAGTCCACAGGTTCAAGAGGTCCATAAGGTCGCGATGCCCGGGCTTCTGAACCCTTTGAACCCCCGAACCCGACCACCTCAGGCCGGTCGGTAGCGCCGCCGCAATCCGACACGGTCACAACAAACTGTGCTCACAGGCCCGATGCGTTCCCGTGCCATCGGATCGATCGCTCGTCCGGAAGTACCTAATCGCTTGGCCGATCGCATGGTCCGAGCACGCCAAGCGCCATACAACATTGACAGCATTGGACAATAACTGTCAAATAGGCAAGTCTCGTTCGCGGGGCGGCCGGGGTTGGGGTGACCCCGTATCACGCAGCCGACATCTCACCGCACCGGGATAGAAAACCTGATGCCCAAGCAGCCCGACGACGTGATGACGATCGACGACCTTGCCGCGTACCTCAAACTCAGCAAGTCGACGCTCTACAAGCTATGCCAAGAAGGCAAGGTTCCGGGCGCCAAGATCGGCCGCCACTGGCGGTTCCACCGCTCGACAATCGAGGCGTGGATGTCCGGTCGCGATACCGAGACGGCAGGCCCGGCCAGCAAACCCAAGCGTAAGCAAAGGAAACGATAGGCGTGCAGGATTTCAGCCAAGTCGAGAAAGACCTCTGGGAAGCGGCCGACCAGCTTCGCGCCAATTCCAACCTCGCCTCCAGCGAATACTTCATGCCACTGCTGGGCGTGATCTTCCTGCGCCACGCCACCAACCGCTTCGACGCCATCACCAAGGAGATCGCCGAAGACCAAGCCGCCGGGCGCATGCCCAAGCGCAAGCCCATCCGGGCCGACTACGTCCGTCGCCGCGCCCTTTGGCTGCCCGAGAACGCCCGCTTCGACCACATCCTCAACCTGCCCACCGACACCAACTTGGGCCAGGCCCTCATCGCTGCCATGGAGGCCATCGAGAAAGACTTCGTGCCCCTCGCTGGCGTCCTGCCCAAGGAATACACCCGCTTCGGTAACGACTTCCTCGAGGAACTGCTGAAGATATTCAACCGCGAATCGCTCCGCACCGCCACCGGCGATCTGTTCGGCCGGATCTACGAATACTTCCTCATGAAGTTCGCCGACCAGAAAGCCCACGACGACGGCGAATTCTTCACCCCGCCCTCCATCGTCCAAGCCATCGTCAACGTCATCGAACCCGAACACGGCACCGTCTTCGACCCCGCCTGCGGCTCCGGCGGCATGTTCGTCCAATCCAGCCACTTCATGGAAGACCACGGCCTCGACACCGCCAAACGCGTTGTCTTCTACGGCCACGAGAAAACCGCCACCACCATCCGCCTGGCCAAGATGAACCTCGCCGTCCACGGCCTCGAGGGCGACATCCGCGAAGCCAACACCTTCTACCAGGACGAACACACCCTCGCCGGCAAGTGCGATTTCGTCATGGCCAATCCACCGTTCAACGTGGACATGGTCGACAGCGAAAAAATCGAAGGCGATCCCCGCCTGCCGTTCGGCCTGCCCGGCGTGAACAAGTCGAAGAAAGTCTCCAACGCCAACTACCTCTGGATTTCCTACTTCCACAGCTACCTTGGCGACACCGGCCGCTCGGGCTTCGTCATGTCGTCGCAAGCCTCCAGCGCAGGGCATGGCGAGAAAGACGTCCGCCGCAAAATCGTCCAGACCGGCGATGTCGATGTCATGCTCGCCATCCGGGGCAACTTCTTCTACACCCGCTCCGTGCCCTGCGAACTGTGGTTCTTCGATCGCGGCAAGTCCAAAGCCCGCCGCGACAAGGTGCTCATGCTCGACGCACGCAACGTCTTCCGCAAAGTCACCCGCAAAATCTACGACTTCTCCCCCGAGCAGCTGGCCAACCTCACCTCCATCGTCTGGCTCTACCGGGGACAGAAAAATGCCTTCCTCGATCTGGTCAAGTCCTACTTCGGCAACATCTGCAACGAATGCAGCGCCATCGGCCCAGCGATCGAATCATTCGACGAAGCCACCGCCTCCCTCGCCGACCATCTTGATGGCATCGCCAAGGCCGTGAAGAAACTCGACGATGTCGACGCCGCCAAGCGCCAGGCCCTCGCCGACACGCTCGCCGAACTGATAGACACCCGCGCCGCTTACGCCGGCGACCGCGACAAGCTCATCATGGCCATCGACGCCTACCGCAAGGCCGCCTGCAAATCCCTGCCCGCCGCCAACGCCGCCCAGCACAAGGCCCGGCAGAAGTTCGACCCCATCGCCGAGGAAGTCCGGGGCCTGACCAAACAGGCCGACCTGATTTACAAGATCGCCGCCCGCGCCCGGGATAGCGCCCTCGACCTGGCCGCCGATGATTCCGCCGCTGAACATATCAATCGGCGGGAACTGTCCAAGCTCATCAAGCAGCTTGACGACATGCGCAAGGCCGCCGTCGAACAGCTTCGCCTGGCCGTGTACTTCCACAAGCAGGTGGTCTGGCTTCAGGATCGTTTCCCCGACGCCAAGTTGGTGGACGTGCCCGGCCTGGTCAAGGTCGTCACCACGGCCCAGATCGAAGCCGCCGACTGGTCGCTGACGCCGGGCCGCTACGTCGGCGTCGCCCCGCCCGAGCCGGATGAAGACTTCGACTTCGAACAGGCCATCCGCGACATCCATGTCGAACTGGCTGATCTCAATGGCGAAGCGGCAACACTGGCCAAGACGATTCAGTCCAACTTCGAGGAGTTGGGCGTATGAATTGGCGCGAGGCCAAACTTGGTGAGTTCATGCAGATCAAGCATGGGTTCGCGTTCAAGAGCAAGTACTTCTCAGACGCTGGGAAGCACATTGTCTTGACGCCGGGAAACTGCTTCGAGAACGGTGGCCTCAGGCTGAAGGGTGAAAAGGAGAAATACTACGTCGGTGAGATTCCTGATGAGTACCTGCTGTCCGAAGGCGACATGCTCGTCGTCATGACCGATCTGGTGAATCGTGCCCCCATACTGGGTGGCTCGTTTATCATCCCTGATGATGATCGGTTCTTGCACAATCAACGCCTTGGGCTTGTTCAGATTACAGACGAATATGCCATAGATCGCATGTTCCTATACAACTTGCTGAACACGCACAACTATCGGTCGCAAGTTCGAGGGTCTGCCAGCGGCGCAACCGTTCGACATACATCTCCCGATCGCATTCGGGCATGTCGGGTCCGCATCCCTGTTGATGTTGAGTGTCAAAGGCGCATCGGCGAGACGTTGTGCGCCTACGACGACCTGATGGAGAACAACGCGCGGCGGATACGGTTGCTGGAGGAGTCGGCGCGGCTGCTGTACGAAGAATGGTTCGTCCGCCTCCGCTTCCCCGGCCACGAACACACCCCCACCCAAAACAACCTGCCCAAGGGTTGGGAACGCAAGAAGATTGACGAGGTCTGCGACACCGTCGGCGGCGGCACGCCTTCAACCAAGATCGCCAACTACTGGGATGGCGACATCACGTGGGTGGTCCCGTCAGACATCACGAAGAACGACTGCATCACGCTGCTCGATTCGGAACGCAAGATCACCGAATCCGGCCTGCGCGAATCGTCGGCGAAGATGGTGCCTGCGGAAACGATCCTGATGACCAGCCGAGCGTCGGTTGGCTTCTTCGCTCTGATGGATCGGGAGGTCTGCACCAACCAAGGCTTCATCAACATCATGCCGCATGATGAACCCATGCGGATGTATCTGTTGTTCAACCTGATGTCCCGCGTGGACGAGATCAGGTCGAACGCAAAGGGCGCGACCTATCCCGAAATCAGCAAGGGCCGCTTCCGCGACATGGATGTGATCGTGCCCGCCGCGCCGCTGGTGAAGGAATTCTCAGCATTCGCCACCGACGTGATTCTGCAGGTGCGATGCCTGAAGAAACAGAGCCAGAAACTCCAAAAGGCGCGTGACCTGCTGCTGCCGCGCCTGATGAGCGGGGAGGTGGCGGTGTGAGCGATGGCTTGCCGGCTATGCCTGACTACCTTCGGAACTTGGGGCCCGTCGGACTTCCCCGATTGAGCAATCGGGATGCCGCCTGCATGGTGCTGCCCGATCTGGACTACGACGCGCAGCTTGTGGCCATTCAGCAGTTGATTCGGCAACACGAACGGGTAAATGCTGAACTTGCACAAGAGATTGATGAGATCAAGGCGTTTGCCGAGCGCTCGACAGGGCTTCGAAACGAGCATGCCGTAAATGAACTGATTGATCGGTTCCATCATTCGGTATATCAGGATGCCGCTCACAGCATGGCTGCCGTAGGCATGCTCGCACCACTGATTGAATCGGTGTTCCATCAGGCCTTCTGCGGTATCCGCAAGCAGTTCTTCGCATCGACGGGTTCCGTTTCATCTCATCCCCGCTGGGCACAGCCCGCCGAGGATCAGTGGGATTGCCACTTTGTCTGGAAAAATGGGCGGCGGCGAAAGAGCCTGGTCGACGGAATCGTACAGTTGGCGGAAGCGATTGACCTGACGCCGCACCTGCCGCGTGGTTACGGTTTGAAATTGCAGGCGTTGTTCGAATACCGCAACAAGATGTTCCACCACGGCTTCGAGTGGCCGTTGGACGAGCGAAAGCGGTTTGCCAAACGCATCGACGAATCCGGTTGGCCCGCGGACTGGTTCGCCCGCGCCACCAGTGGGGATGAGCCGTGGGTGTTCTACATGACAGCCCCATTCATTGGCCGGTGCGTGGAGCTGGTCGAGGGTGTAATCGAAGGTATCGGTGCGTACTGCAACCAACGAAGCAATATGGGCGATAGCGCCGGGGAGGTGGTGGTATGAGCGGAACGGACAGATCTGACGCACTTGCCCTGCTGCGCGAGGCGACGGCGAATCCCGAAGCCCGGTTTCGCGATGGGCAATGGGAAGCCATCGATGCCTTGGTCAATCACAGGGCGCAGCGTCTGGTGGTGGAGCGGACGGGCTGGGGCAAGAGTTCGGTGTACTTCATCGCGACGCGGATTCTGCGCGACCGGGGGCGCGGGCCGACGCTGATCGTGTCGCCGCTACTGGCGCTGATGCGGAACCAGATCGACGCGGCGGGTCGCCTGGGCATCCACGCGCTGACGATCAACTCGACCAACCGTGATGACTGGCCCGCCTATCAAGAGGCGATCGAAGACGACGAAGTGGATGCGCTGCTGATTTCGCCCGAGCGATTGGCCAACGATCAGTTCGTGGAAGAGGTGCTGGTGCCGATGGCGGGCAACGTGGGCCTGCTGGTGGTCGATGAAGCGCACTGCATCTCGGATTGGGGGCACGACTTCCGCCCGGACTATCGGCGACTGGTGAACGTGCTGCAACGCATGCCCAAGGGGCTGCCGATCCTGGCGACGACGGCGACGGCCAACGACCGCGTGGTGGCCGATGTGGTCAGCCAGTTGGGCGACATCGAGGTACAGCGCGGTCCCCTCATGCGCGAAACACTACGGCTGGCAACGCTGACGCTGCCCGATCAGGCAGTTCGGCTTGCATGGCTTGCTGAGCATGTGCCGAGCTTGCCGGGAACGGGCATCGTCTACGTCCTGACCAAACGAGACGCGATGCTGGTGGCGGATTGGCTTCAGGAGAACGGGGTCGAAGCGGCGGCGTATTTCTCGGGTGTGGAGCATGAAGATTTCGAAGACTCAAACAAGTACCGCCAGCATCTTGAGGACCAGCTACTGAACAACGAGACCAAGGCGCTGGTAGCAACCACAGCACTGGGCATGGGCTACGACAAGCCGGACCTGGGGTTTGTGGTTCATTACCAGGCACCGGGTTCGATCGTGGCGTACTACCAGCAGGTGGGCCGAGCCGGTCGCGCGATTGACGAGGCCTATGGCGTCCTGATGGCCGGCGCGGAAGACGATGAGATTCACGAATACTTCCGCCGGTCGGCGTTCCCATCGGAGAAAAACGTGAATCTGGTGTTGGATACGCTGGCCGAGAGCGATGGCATGTCCGTGCGTGAACTGGAAGCGGCGGTGAATCTTCGCATGGGGCAGATCGAGCATGTGCTCAAATACCTGTCCGTCGAGAACCCCGCGCCGGTGATCAAGCAGGGATCAAAGTGGGCGAGAACACCTGCGCCGTTTGCCATGGACCAGGAGCGGATCGATCACCTGACCAGTCAGCGCGAGACCGAGTGGCAGGAGGTGATGAACTATGTGGAAAGCGATATCTGTCTCATGCGGCACCTTGCATCTGCACTTGACGATGAGATGGCTGAGGATTGCGGGCAGTGTTCGGTCTGTGTGGGCGAGTCGGTGGTTCCTGCGGAGGTTAGCAAAACAATGATCCGGGCGGCGCAGCGTCGTGTACGCGCATCCGAGTTCCCGCTGGAGTGCATGAAGCAGGTCGCCAAGGATGCGTTCGTGGCGTATGCATTCAAGGGGAATCTGCCTCAAGAACTGCGGGCGCAGACGGGGCGTGTGCTATCGCAGTGGAACGATGCGGGGTGGGGACATGTGGTCGCCGACTGTAAACATGCGGGGCACCTGAACGACGAACTGGTGCAGGCGGTGGTCGAGATGATCGAGGAGCGATGGGAGCCGGAACCCGCGCCGCGGTGGGTGACGTGCGTTCCGTCGTTACGGCACCCGCAGGTCGTTCCGGACTTCGCTAAGCGGGTTGCCGACGGCCTTGGGCTGCCGTTTGTCGCGGCGGTGCAGAAAGTGAAAGAGAACGCAGCACAGAAGATTCAGGAGAACCGCTATCATCAGTGCAGGAACCTTGATGGCGTGTTCGAGATCGACGATGACATCCCCGATACGCCTGTGTTGCTGATCGATGACATCGTGGACTCGAAATGGACACTCACCATTGTTGCGGCGCTGCTCAGGCAAGCCGGCAGTGGTGACGTCTGGCCGGTGGCGTTGGCTTCGGCGGGTCCAGGAGACTGATATGAGTGTGGATACACATACACAGGCCATTCTGTTGCTGACCGCCCACTTGGGCCGGGCATCACAGGCGGACACCAAGCCGCTGAGTCCTGGTGAATGGGGCCGTTTTGCTGCTTGGCTGCATTCAGAGGGCAAGCGACCTGAGCAGTTGATTGAGTCGGGTGATCCGCGGGCAGTCCTTGATGGATGGGACGACCGCTACGTAACGCGCGACCGTGTCATGGCTCTGCTCGGACGTTCAGCCGCACTTGGTGTGGTGCTGGAAAAATGGGAGCGTGCCGGGCTATGGGTCATAACACGATCCCATTCGGAGTATCCGACGAGAATGAAGAAGCGAGTAGGCGCGGAATCGCCGCCGATACTGATCGGCTGCGGAGCGAGGCGGCTGCTCAATGCGCCGGGTGTGGCTGTCGTTGGCTCGCGTGATGCTTCTGAGGATGATCTGAAGTTCACGTGGGATTTCGGGCGAACAATCGCTGAGGGCGGTCACATCGTGGTTTCGGGTGGCGCGCGGGGCGTCGATGAAACGGCCATGCTCGGTTGCATCGATGCGGGCGGCAAGGCCGTCGGCATCCTGGCTGACAGTCTGCTTCGCGCGGTGACATCGACCAAGTACCGCAACGCTCTTGCGACGGATCAGATCGCACTGGTGACGCCGTACAACCCCGAAGCGGGATTCAATGTTGGCAACGCCATGGCACGCAACAAGTACATATATGGTTGTGCCGATGCGGCAGTGATCATTGCCTCCGGCAAGAACAAGGGCGGCACCTGGAATGGTGCGATTGAGGCCATGCGCGGCGGTTGGGTGCCCGTGTGGGCTCGCGTCACGCCTACATCGCCAGAGGGCAATCTGGCACTCGTGAAGCGTGGTGCGATCGATATGGGCGACCGATCGGTCACGCCAGATGAGTTGGCTGCCGGCCAGAATGCTGATTCGACACCGACATCGCTCTTCGACACCCCGGACAGCTCTACGCCAACATCAGAGCCAGCGAAAGAACCGGAGACACAGGATGAACAGTTCGGGTGTGCGTCGCCCCTAACAGATGTCACCTCGCGATTCTCGATGTTCGAACTGTTCATCGTAAAGCTGGCCGAGTGCACTCGAGAATCGGCTCTGGCGTCAGCAGATATTGCCGCATCTCTTTCCATCAGCAAGGCGCAAGCGAGCGCATGGTTGAAAGCGGGTGTCGAAGCTGACCTCGTGACCAAGCTGAATCGCCCGACGCGCTATCGTGTCACAGACGGGGCCGTCTGTCGACTAAGTGATCGCAACGGCGAGGTCGCCACAGACAACGCCAAGGGGGGCAACAAGGCGTGATCACCGACATCAACAGCGAAGACCGATTGGTTCAGGCGACGTTTGCGGAGTATCTGCACGACGTGTTGGGCTGGGACAGCGTGTATGCGCGGAACCAGGAGACCTTCGGCGTTGATGGCACTTTGGGGCGTGGGAGCGAGCGCGATGTCATCCTCACGCGCGATTTACGGCAAGCCATCACCCGGTTAAACCCGGATCTGCCCGACGCAGCTGCCGACGAAGCGGTTCGAAAGCTGAGTCGATACGACCAGACACGTTCGACGCTGCAGCACAACCAAGAGTTCTACAAGTGGATTCGTGATGGCGTCCCGGTCACATTCCGAGACGCCACAGGCAACCTGAAGGATGACTACGCGAAAGTCATCGGTTTCCGGGATATCAGTCTGAATCGCTTCGTGGCAGTGCGCGAGTTGAAGATTCAAGGCGTTCGCGTACCGCACTACAACCGTCGTGCCGATCTGGTTTGTTTTGTGAACGGTCTACCGGTTGTGTTCATTGAACTCAAGGCTGTGTATCGCAACATCAGGGCTGGGTACGACGGCAACCTTACGGACTACTTCGATACGATTCCGCATGCTTTCTACCATAATGCGTTTCTGGTGGTCAGCAATGGCGACAAGGCCCGCTATGGCTCGATCACCAGCAGCTGGGATCACTTCCACGAATGGAAACGCCAAGATGAGAGCGAGGCCGGCAGCCTTGATGCGAAGGTGTTGTTGAACGGGATGCTTGACCGGGAGCGGTTGCTCGACCTATTTGAGAACTTCATTATCTTCGACTCGAGCAAGCCGGGCGCTACACGAAAGATCGTCGCTCGTAACCATCAGGTGCTTGGGGTGAACCGAGCGGTGCTATCGGTCGCAAATCAGAAAGAACTGAAGAAGGCGTTCCCACCCGGCGAGCGGCTGAAGTACCGCACGGTCGAAGTGGATCAGATTGAGGACCAAGGTGAAGATGCAGCTGCACTGCGGGACGATGATCACAAGTCCCCCGCCAATAAACAGAAGCTGCCTCTCGTAGAGCGGGCCCATCCCGACCTCGGGCGATTGGGCGTGTTCTGGCACACGCAGGGCAGCGGCAAGAGCTATTCCATGATCTTCTTCGCCGAGAAGGTGCGCCGCCGGATCGAGGGCAACTACACCTTCGTGGTCATGACAGACCGGGAAGACCTGGATGACCAGATATACAGATCATTCATCGGATGCGGTGCCGCGAGCGAAAAAACGCCGCGGGCTTCATCGGGCCGTGATCTGCAACGGCTGTTGAAGGAAGACCATCGCTTCATCTTCAGTCTGATGCACAAGTTCAATCGGAACGTAACACCCGATGAGCCGTACAGCGTGCGCGATGACATCATTGTGATCTCCGATGAAGCACATCGGACCCAGTCGGGCAAGTTTGCTCGCAATATGCGGCTGGCGCTTCCGAACGCGGCGTTCCTTGGATTTACTGGAACACCACTGTTCAAGCACGACCATCTCACGCGGCGTATCTTCGGCGGATACGTATCTCGGTACGATTTTAAGAGGTCGGAGGAAGACGGCGCAACGGTAAAGCTGGTGTACGAGAATCGGGGCGAGAAGCTGGGAATCAATCGACTCGACCTCAATGACCGGATTGCCGAGGCCATCGAACAGGCGGAACTGGATTCAGACCAGGTCGCCAAGCTCGAGAACATGCTTGGCAAGGACTACGAGATCATCACCGCCGATGATCGACTCGATAAGGTCGCAGATGACTCCGTTGAGCATTGCTCGAAACGATGGGGAATGGGCAAGTCGATGGTGGTGTGTATCGACAAGGTCACCTGTGCTCGGCTGTACCAACGGATCGTTCCACGTTGGCAGGCGAAGATCATTGAGATGGACAACCTCTTAGCCTGCCGCCGCGCTGAGATCGACGAGGCCGAGGATGGTGATGACCGGGATCGGTTAGAAAAGACCGTTGATGAGTTGGCAGGGCGCGTCGCGTGGATGCGGGAGACTCTTATCCACGTCATTGTCAGTGAAGATCAGAATGAGGTGAAAGACTTTCGAAAATGGGGTTTCGACATTCGGCCACACCGCGGCCTCATCAAGCGAGGATTCGAGCGTGATGGTGGCAAGCGTGTGGATGTTGAGTCGGCTTTCAAGGACCCAGAGCATCCGTTCCGCGTGGCGATCGTATGTGCCATGTGGCTGACGGGATTCGATGTGGAGTGTCTGAGCACGCTGTATATCGACAAGCCGATGAAAGCGCATACGCTGATGCAGGCGATCGCGCGGGCCAACCGGGTCTACCCCGGTAAGGTCTGCGGCACGATTGTCGATTACAACGGCATGCTTAAAAGCCTTCGTGCCGCCCTGGCCCAGTATGCCCTTGGCGATGATGAAGATGGCGAGGGCGATGCCGGGCACAATGGCGAAGGCGGCACCGAGTCGGGTGAAGGCGGCAACGGTGAACTGGTGGATAAACTCGAGACACTTGTCACAGCACTTGCAGAAGCCATCGAAGCCACCGAGGCACATCTTGTGGGCTTGGGGTTCGACCCGCAGCGACTGAATGGCGCGCAGGGCTTCGAGCGTATCGAAGCGCTTCGCGACGCTGTGGATGCTGTTTACACCTCGGACGATGCTCGACGGCGATTCGAGATCATGTCGCGGCAGGTATTCTCCTGCTTCAAAGCCCTGATAACCGAGCCAGCGGCATATCATTATGCCGAACGGCACGACAACATCGATACCATTTACAAGAAGTTGCAGGAACGTCGTGACACGTCTGATGTGACCGATGTCCTCAAAGCTTTACATCGCATCGTCAACGATGCCATTCAGACCCAGGGCCACGGAACGGATCACGCGGACGGCCTGGCCGTGGACCTCAGTCAGGTAGATTTCGAGCGTCTGCGCGATGAGTTCGCGAAGAAGGTGAGGCGGAAGCGGGCTGCCCTCGAAGATATCCGTGACCTGGTGGAGCAGAAGTTGCTGGCGATGCTTCGTCACAACCCTGAGAGAATGGACTTCTACCGCCGATACCAGGAGATCGTGGCAGACTACAACCGCGAGAAAGACCGAGCGACCGTAGAAGAAACATTCGCCCGGTTAACGTCATTGGCTGAGAGCTTGGATGAGGAACAGCGCCGAGCTGTGGCTGAGGGACTGACAGAAGATGAACTGGCTCTGTTTGACCTGCTGATGAAAGACGATATCGCGAAGACTCAGCGGGAGAAGCTGAAACAGGCCAGCCGTGAGTTGCTGGCAAAACTCCAGGAACTGCTGGCAACCATGAAGCAATGGACCCAGAATGAGTCCACACAGGCAGACGTCGAGGTGTTCATCCTTGACCAGCTCTATGCAGCTCTGCCTCATCCACCGTTTAATGATGAAGACACGCAACGCCTGGCTGCCCGTGTGTACGAGTACGTGTGGCAGCGTACTTCGAATGGGATGCCATTGAGCACCGCTGCCTGATTACAAATGGATCGACCCATGGCTATCAATGCACCAATCCACACGCTTCGCATCACGCTCCGCGACAGCAAGCCGCCGATTTGGCGGCGGGTGGCTGTGCCATCCGACATCACGTTCGGGCAGTTGCATGAGGTGATTCAGATCGCCATGGGATGGACGAACAGCCACCTGCACCAGTTCGTGCTGCGTGACAAGACGCTCAAGCCGACCCGGGATGAGATTCGCAAGGTTGATGAGGCCGACATTTGGGACGATGCGTTCATGGCACGGATGCGCGGTGAGCGGGTGTTCACCATGCTGACCACGCCCTTCGGCGACCCGACGGAGATGGAAGGCGAGGATGAAGACACGGTCACGCTGGGCGAGGTGTGCCCGAAAGTCAAGAGCAAGCTGATCTATGAGTACGACTTCGGTGACGGGTGGGAACACACCATCGAAGTGCAGAAGATCGCCCCCGGTGATCCGAAACCGGGCGTCGAGTATCCATTGTGCCTGGCGGGCAAGCTGGCCTGTCCGCCTGAAGATTGCGGTGGCATCTACGGCTACTACCACACGCTCGACGTGGTGGCTGATGCCGATCACGAGGAACACGATGACCTGGTCGAGTGGCTGGGTGACGATTTCGATCCCGAAGCGTTCGACATCGATGAGGTCAACGACATCCTGGCCGAGTGGCGGGAGGGCTGAACATCGTGGCCGACCGATTGCGCGATGAGGCGAGGGGGATCATCATCTGGCTGGAACTGAGGGTTCGGGATGATGCCGCTGCTCAACTCAACGAAGCGATGGGTGACTTTCGGGAGGCGATCTGGAGTATCAAGGAGGCATGTGAGGGGGTATATCCGGCTGATGACCCGGGCTGCCACGATGCGTGGGATGCGATGATCGACGTGGCTGGTCGCACCTCGGGGTTGGCCGAAGACCTGGATTCCGAACTGTCCGCAGACGTCTGGGAGGGCTACTTCGATGCCTGACCTAGCGACCATGGTGCAATCGGCACTCGACGTCCATGCTGCCGGCCAGGCGGTAGACCTCGCTCGATCCGAGCAATGGCTCCATATACGTCAGCGGAACAGCGAATTGTCGGTCAACCAGATCGTGAACGGTCATGAATCGCTCGCACGACGGATCGATCGTGAGTATCAAGCACTGCACATAGAGCTGAGACCGGCGGTGGAATCGCCGGATGAGAAGACCGTGGCGGATGATCAATGGCCGTGTGAAGTGGTCACCGAGTTCCAGTTCACGGTCGGGCACCTGGAGCGCCGACATCGCCAGTTGGGCTCGATGTCCCACGTCGAGCCAGCCAAGCAACCGCCCAAGCCCGCGAGCCAAGGCGACCCACCCAAACGATCGTGGACACAGGGTGATCTTGATGATGCGATCCGGGAATACAAGGCCAAGCGTGCGTCGTCGTATCAACGGTTGTTGTCGGTGCTGGATGACCCGAAATCTTCACCATCATCCAAGCACACGGCACGCAAGCAGGCGAAGGAGTTGTTTGGCCGCAATGTCATCGCACGTGCCCTGGGCGCAAAATCGGCGAAGATGGTCAGCCAGTCGCAGCCATGGGTTGCGATGGCGAAGGAACTGGGACTGGAGCGTAAGACCGGGAAGCAGGCCGGCGCAGGTCGCCCCGCCAGAATCGGGCAGGACATCGCCATCGAGCAGGCATCGATGAATGCGGCTGACACGAATGATCATGTCGCCGCCGACGCTGCGATTCTTCGAGAGGAGCGAGAAGAAACGCTCCGGCAAATCCGCAAGCTGGCCGAATCGGAGTTGCCGAAGGCGAAGGAGAGCGCCAAGGCATTGATGGACAGTTTCAATGAAGGCGAGATGACCGACGATCAGGTGCGCCAGAACGTGGCGATCTTGATGGGCTGCGACGACGACTTCGAATAGCGCCCGCTGCCATCCCCACCCGTCCCCACCTGCAACTGGGGATACCCACTTCAATTCATGTAGACACCGCTTTTGCCCAGAGATTCATGCCTCTGCGCGCATGATCCGGGCTGGGGATGTCCCCTCGTGCCTTCCTCTGTCCGAACGCGACGGTCGTGTTCGGCACCAGAATCCCCGCAGAGGAAGGTCCAAACATGACCAACTCGAACCACGCCACCGTCGACCGAACCGACGGCCGCCCCCGGAATGCAGGCTCGGGCGTCTTGCCTGCCATGCTCATTATCGATCAGGTCGCCCGCTTGCTCAACTGCTCGATGCGCACCTTGTATCGGCTTAACGACGCCGGGAAGATGCCGCGCCCGGTGCGGCTGGGATCGCTGGTGCGTTGGAATCGCAGTGAGATCGAACAGTGGATCGCTGACGGCTGCCCCGCTGCGAAGGGAGGGCGTCAATGAGTGATCGTCAACAAAAACTGGTTTATGCGGCTGTTCGATACGCCGAGATGGGGTGGCCGGTGTTTCCGTGCCACCCCACCGGGCACCAGCCGCTGGTGAAGAAGGGCTTCTATGCTGCGACGACCAACATAGACGCGATCGGTGAGTGGTGGTCGGCATATCTATTTCAGCTGGCCGGGGCAGCAGGTGAAGTGCTCAACGGGACAGATTGCTTCGGGCATCGACATCAAGGGTGATGGCGGATTCGTCATCCTGCCACCGAGCGATCACAAATCGGGCAACACTTACAACTGGCTGATCGAGCAGGAGCCGGGCGAGTGCCCCATCGCCGACGCGCCAGCTTGGTTGCTCGAGCGGATCGCCGCCGGAACCGATCCGAACGCGGAGCATTTGAGTGCGATTTCAGTCGACGCGGGCGATGTGATTCCCGAGGGGCACCGCAACAACACGTTGATACGTCTGTGTGGCTATCTGTGGCAGGCCGGCATGAATACCACAGAGATCAAGGCCGCATTGCTCGCACGCAATGAGTCCAGGCACCGGCCGCCGCTCGATGTGAAAGAGGTCGAACGCACCGCTGAAAGCGTCAGTCGATACGAACCCGATAGCGCCCGCCAGGCGACTATCGAATGCTGGCCCGAACGGTATCTCGGTGATGGAGGTGCCGATTCCTGGCCCGATCCGCAGCCGATCCCCGATGATCTGCCGCCGGTGAAGTCGTTCGACCCGGTGTTGCTGCCCTCGTCGCTTCGACCTTGGATCGTGGACATGGCAGATCGCATGCAGTGCCCGCTCGATTTCCCGGCGGTTACGTCGATGGTCGCGCTGTCAGGCATCTTGGGTCGCAAGATCGCAATCCGTCTCAAGCAGCGCGACAACCGGACGGTGTATCCGAATCTGTGGGGTGTGCTGATCGGTCGGCCGAGCCTGATGAAAAGCCCGCCGATGAAGGAGACGTTGTTGCCGATTCGGCGTATGACAGCCGACGCGCTGGCAGAGCATGAAGCTGCCATAGCTGAAATTCTCGCCGCGTCTGACCTTCAGGGCATCCAGACCAAGGTCATCCGGAACAACATCGCCGCCGCCAGTATTCCGAAGCGTGACGAGCGGGACCGGGTGGTTGATCTGCACGCCCTTCGCCACACGTTCGGCACCCACCTCGCCCGGGCGGGCGTCGCCCCACGCGTCGCCATGGCCGCCATGCGGCACAGCAGCCTCGAACTCACCATGAACGTCTACACCGACCCGACCCTGCTCGATGTGGCCGGTGCCGTAGAGGCGTTGCCTGCCTTCGGCACCGCAGCCGACGAGGTCACCGATCAGCCCCTCTCCTTCGCGGATTAAGGCCCATATCTTGACCCCAGTCCTTGCACGAAACCTTGCAAGTCGATCCGGGCGCTTGTACGAATCCTTGCACGGACGGGAGGCCACCCCCGGGAACTGATGGCACACGTTGGCACGTGTGGGCAAAGGGCAGACGTTGGCCCAGTGGTACGGCTTGGTCGTAACTCGCGACGTGGGCGAAAGACAGAAGCCTTCGGGCGACGGATGTCACGCGAAGGCGGTTGGTGGCGAACTTCCGGGGGAAAGCGGGTGAAGGGACTCGAACCCTCAACATTCAGCTTGGAAGGCTGACACTCTACCAATTGAGTTACACCCGCATAATTTTAGATCATTGATTTACAGGTATTTACGATCGTTCGCATCTTGACTGGAACCCAGCATATCGTCTTGACAGGAATTTTGACAGAACCGGCCGCTCGCCTACTAATGTGGTGTCCATTGAAACAGGGGCAGTTCCTGTCAAAAGATTACCCGAGTTCAGCAGGTTGAGCAATGGCAAGACCCGACCGCCGAGGGCGACAACTCTCGTTCCATAAAGCAACCAAGCGGTGGTACAAGACCATTGCCGGACGACCTGTCTACTTCGGTAAGGGCAGGGGCGTCTCCGACAAGCCAAGCTATCGGGCCGCACTAGAAGCGTACCGCAGTTATATAGATGAGTTGGATCGGAAAGCATCACAACCCAGGCCAGAGGATTTCGATTCAAGAGCTCAGTACGAAGCGGCAATATGGGTCTCGAGGAAGAAACGAGGAAGAAACGGGGTCGGACCCCGATTATCTCCGGACCCCGATTATCTCTAGTTGACTCACCAACGATCGCTGACCGCCAGTACGTCTGGGGCCTGCGCTATGTCGACGAACTGATCCTGCGCGACCGCGACACCGACGACAACGGCGGCACCGGCACGACGGGCCTGACCACCGGCAACTCCGGCCTGAACGAGCGCCTCTACGCCCTCCAAGACGCGAACTACAACGTCACGGCCTTGGTCAACCCCAGCGGTGCCGTGCAGGAACGCATCACCTATAGCGTCTTCGGCACGCCGACGTTCTACGACAGCAGTTGGGCCAACGAATCGTCCGCTAGCAGCAAGGACTGGGAGACGCTGTTCGCCGGCTACCGCCACGACAGCGAGACCGGCCTGTACCACGTGCGTACTGTTTCTACCGCGCCGTGTGGGTTTGACTGGGCGGTGCGTCTTTCACGTGTTCGTCCAGCCAGTCGATGGTTTCGGCCAGGACGTGGAGGACGGACTCCCGGGCGCGGTAGCCGTGCGATTCCTTGGGCAGCATGACCAGCCGGGCGGTGCCGCCGTTGCCCTTGATGGCCGCGTAGAGCCGGCGGGACTGGTCGGGGTAGGTGCCCGAGTTGTTGTCCGCCTCGCCATGGATCAGCAGCAGCGGCTCGTTGATCTTCTCCGCGTGCATAAACGGCGAAAGCCCGACGTAGGCCTCGCGCGCTTCCCACAGGGGCCTGCGCTCAGACTGGAAACCGAACGGCGTGAGCGTGCGGTTATACGCGCCGCTGCGAGCGACCCCCGCTCGGAACAGGTCGCAGTGTGCCAGCAGGTTCGCCGTCATAAAAGCGCCGTAGCTGTGGCCCGACACCGCCACCCGGTCACGGTCCGCCACGCCCATCTCCACCGCGTGATCGATCGCCGCCTTGGCCGACGCCACGACCTGATCGATGAAGGTGTCGTTCATCGTCTCGGGATCGCCGATCACCGGCATGGCGACACCGGTCATCACGGCATAACCTCGGTTCACCAGGTGCAGCGGTGAGGTGCCGGCGATGTACAGGTAGCGGTACTCGCTGGTCGTGACCTGACCGGCCGTGCCCGAGTCGTTGTACTCGCGGGGGTAGGCCCAGATCAGCAGCGGCAACCGCTCGCCTTCCTTGTAGTCCGCAGGCAGGTACAGCGTGGCGGAGAGGTCGACGCCGTCGTCGCGCTTGTATCGAACCAGCTGCTTGCTGATGCCGCGGAGTTGCGGCTGAGGATCGGGGAAGTCGGTCAGCTTGGTAAAGTCTCGGCCGTCCGTATGGCGGAGGCGGTAGTTCGGCGGGAGGTCCTGTGTCTGGTGGCTCGTCAGGAATGCGAGACCTTCTCCGTCGCGCCACGCGGTATTGATCGATTCGTACTGCTCGCCTTCGCCACGCCAGAGCCGACGGGTCTCAAGCGTGTCTAGGTTCTGCTGATCGAGGAACGGGTGTACGCCTTCAGGCGAAGCACCATCGCCGATGCGCGTGACCCACGGCCCATCCTGCATGACAAGCCATCGGCCCCCCTCTGCCGGCGCGTAGACAAGGCGTCCGGGGTCGCCGTAGCTGTCACTCCAGGCCCGGTCATCGAGGGCGGTCGGCTCGCGCTGCATGTCATCCAGCCGATAGAGTTGGGTGCGGGTCCACCGCCGGTCACGGTCGTAATCACTTGCGCCCAGCAGGTTGGGGTCTTCGAAGTAGGTCAGGCCCGACGCCCGGTGCTCGATCAACAACACCTCGGCAGGTTCATCCTCAAACGGCGCGGCCTGCGTGAGCCAGCGGTCGCGGTGCGGCACCTCCACTTTAGGATCGCCCCCGTCCAGCGCCTCGACCCACATCAGCGTGGCGGGTTCGTGCGGGTTCCAGTGGATGTCGCGCTGCCCCAGGCGGACGCCGCTGATCGGGACGTTCTCGATCAGCGGGAACTCGGCAAACCGGACGACGCGCGTGCCGTCGGTCCGGATGATGTCGACCTGCCGGGGAAACTGCCACCAGCCGTGCGTGTAGGAGAACGGCCGAACGATCCGGTTGAGCAGAATAAGCTGCCCGTCGGGTGACGCGTCGTAACCGATGTAGATGCCCGGCTTGGCGATCGGCGTGATCGTGCCGGTCAAGACGTCGATCATCACCGGCTCGGTCACCGCATAATGTTCGAACAGCGCCTCGTCATGCGGGCTCTTGAGCAGGTCCTGGTAGGTGCGTAGCGGCGAACGATCGCCCCGGCTCTCCTGTGTGTTGGGTCCCGCCGGCGCGGTGGGGGGTTTCGGCTCCTCACCCCGGTCTTCGGGCACTAGGCTACAGAGAATCGTCGTCCCATCGGGCATCCACCCCGGCCCAGCCATGACGGTGTTGAGCCGATCGGTCAGCCTGCGCGGCTCAACCGCGGGGTCGGTGCTGGCGACCCAGAGCTGCGTGCCCGTGTCGGTGGTCAGCGTATAGAAAAAGTGATGTGATGTGTGTGACCAAGTCGCACCTCGCAGCTTGTCGTTGATCGGGATGACGCGGGTGGCTTGGCCGTCATACGTTTCAACCGACAAGCCGGTGTAGAAGCTGGTGCGGAAACCGGCATTGGCGGCGGGATCGATCCGGTTACCCGCCAGCCGAAGCATCCGCCGGGACAGGTCTTCGATCGACGGCATCGCGCTGCGACGCATCACCAGACGCCAGCGGTGGTCCGGGCTGAAGTCCATCGACGGCAGCCGATCCGTATCCACGAGCGCAACCACATCGGCCGCCGGCTCACGGTACGCCTCGGCCTGAACAGGCATCGACACACCCATCACGCACACCACCATCATCACGGCCCACATCGCACGACACATCTGTATCATCAGATTCACTTTCACTTAAAATCAAACCCTAATCAGCGGAGTCATACCCCCGCCTGCGGATACGTTAAATCTGGCTATCCCGGCTACGCCACGGGGGCGACTTGATACGGAGTTTACCACACGGTGGGGGGGGATGGCGTATGATACACAGTGATCTGAGCTTCGGATCAACACCGATGTGAAAGGAGAGCGAGGCGATGCGACGAGCTGTGACACGGCGTGGGTTTATTCAGGCATCAGCAGCGGCGCTGGCCGGGGCCGGCCTCCCGGGGTCGATGACACTGGCGCATGATCAGGAGGGCCATCCGGTGGCAAACGGGAAGCTGTTTTCGATCTCATTGGCGCAGTGGTCGCTGCACAAGGCGCTGCGTGCCGGCATACTGGACAACCTGGACTTTGCCAAGACCGCGAAGGAAAACTTCGGTATCGAGGCGGTCGAGTACGTCAACTCGTTCTTTAAGAACAAAGCCAAGGATACCGACTACCTGGGCGAGATGAAGCAGCGGGCCGAGGACTCCGGCGTGCAGAGCCTGTTGATCATGTGCGACGGCGAGGGCCGGCTCGGCGACCCCGACGACGCGGCACGCACCAAGGCGGTTGAGAACCATTACAAGTGGATCGAAGCGGCCAAGTTCCTCGGCTGCCACTGCATCCGTGTCAACGCCGCCAGCGATGGCGAGTATGAAGAGCAGCAACGGCTGGCGGCCGACGGTCTGCGCCGCTTGTGCGAGTTTGCCGACGGGCACGGCCTGGACGTCACCGTCGAGAACCACGGCGGTCTGTCGTCCAACGGCGCATGGCTGGCCGGGGTGATGAAGCTCACCGACCACCCGCGCGTCGGCACGCTGCCGGACTTCGGCAACTTCCGCGTCGGCAAGGACGAGTGGTACGACCGCTACCAGGGTGTCGAGGAGCTCATGCCCTACGCCAAGGCCGTATCCGCCAAGAGCCACAAGTTTGATGAACAAGGCAACGAGACCAACACCGACTACCTGCGGATGATGAAGATCGTCCTGGCCGCCGGGTATCACGGCCATGTCGGCGTCGAATACGAAGGCTCCGGCTTAAGCGAAATGGAAGGCATTGCCGCGACCAAGGCGCTGCTGGAGCGCGTCCGCGAACAGCTGGCCTCATGATATTCAAGTAGAGCAATTTGCATTCTTACTGGTCGCATCTTTTCCCGTCATCAGCCTCGTATTACGTTCTAGAGCATTATCAATCCATCTGTAGCGTGTAGCCGCAGTGCCTGAAGCAGTTGGCGGCGTCGGATGCGGTCGCCTGGTCCAGCACCCTTTGCATCGCTTGCCACAACGCATCACGTGCACGGCAGGCCTACGAGCGCAACAGTTGTTTGGCCTTCGCGAAGATCAGCTCGATCGGATTCAGGTCCGGTGAGTACGGCGGCAGGAAGAACAATTCGGCCCCGGCTTGTTCGATCAGTTCGCGAACGCTTTGCCGCTTGTGGCTGGAGAGGTTGTCCATGATGAGCACGTCGCCGGGACGCCGTTACGGCACGAGCACCTGTTGGATGAACCCCTCGAACACGTCGGCGTTGACCGCCCCGTCGACGACCGTCGAACAACGCATGCCTTCGATGCCCAACGCCGCGATCAGTGCCGTGGTCTGCCAGTGGCCGTGGGGCGCCCGGCCACGCAAGCGCGTCATGTTCGTCTTGGCCCACGTCTCGTCGATGAAGATCAGGCGTCGGGCGTCCGCTTTCGGTTGCTCTTGCTTCCATGTCGCGCGGCGTTCGGCGACGTCCGGGCGGTCCTGCTCGGCGGCGTGGAGCGTCTTTTTTTAAAAGACAAGCCAAGCCGACGCAGCGCCATCCCCACCGCCGACACGCTGCAGTCGATGCCCAACCGTTCGTGCAACTCCGCGATCGTCGCGTCGGGCTGGACGCGGACCAACTCACGCAGACGGCCCATGTCGATCTTGACCACCGTCACACCACCCATCGCACGCGGCGGCGTCTCGCCCGCCTCACGCCGACGCTGCTTGACCCGACGCGCCCACGCCGGGCTGACCGCAAACGTCTGGACGATCTGCTTAGTCGATATCCCCCGGTCGTACGCCGCCAACACCCGGACCCGCAAGTCCTGTGAATACGCCGCGCCCATCCCTGGCTCCTTCCTGATCCGTGCATCGGACCTGGAAGCAGGCTAACGCAACGCCCCGGGCAGCGCAACCGAACGTGCGCCGAACAGACGCTACGCTTGGATTGGGGACGCTCTAGTCGGCGGGCAAATCCACTTCGGCTGAAATGAAAACGGGGCACGACATGAATGTCGTGCCCCGTAGAGTTGATGGAAGGACTGAATGCTTACGCACGCCGGCGCATCAGGGCCAGGCCGCCCAGGCCCAGCAGCGCGAGGCTGGCGGGTTCGGGGATGGCGCTGGCGGCCGGGGGTGTCCCGGCGTTCCAGTTGTTTAGGACGATGTCCAGGTCCGCCAGGCCGACGAAGTTGTCGCCGGTCGGGTCCGCCAGCGGGTTGCCGGGCGGGATGGCCAGGTTCCAGTTGTTGAGGATGATGTCCAGGTCGGCCAGACCGACGAACCCGTCGCCGTTGAGGTCGCCTGGGATGGCGGTAACGGTCGCCACAGCGATCTCACCGGTCACCAGCAGGTTGCTGGTGTCCCACTCCAGGCCGGAGCCGAGCGTCGGCAACGTGATGTTGTCGAACGCACCGGTCGCCGAAGCGAAGTCGAACAGGTCGAACGTGTCGCCGTCGGCGAAGACGTTGCTGCCGAACTGGCTGACGGTCAGGTCGCCGCCGGCAGTCAGAGCGCCGGTGACTTCCAACGAGTCGAACAGGCTGGTGCTGAAGAGATCAACCTCAAGGTTAGCACCGGCGGACAGCGACAGGTCACCATCGACGGTACCCGAACCGATACCGACGATCTGGTTGCCGGTCACGGTGACCATGAGGGCCGGGCCATCGGAGTCGGTGTTATCGTCGAAGGCGAAGAAGCTGTTGGCACCGGTGGTTTCAGTGGCGATCTTCAGCAGGACGTTCACCGTCTCATCACCGGCCAGCGCGTTGCTGACAAGGGTCTGGAGGGCGGCGTTGTTAGCCATCACGATCGGGTTGACCGTGTCGGCACCCGGGACCAGCAGCTGGGAATCCAGCAGCACGCCCAGGTCGTTGGTGCCGGCCGCGGTGGCGGCGGTACCGTCGTAACCGGTCCATTGAACGCCACTGCTGGCGAACTCGGCGGTCACTTCGCTGGCCACGAAGTCGCGGGTCAGCTCGTGCAGTTCAAGGGTGTGGCCTGCGCCGGCGGTGCCGTCGATGGCCTGAGAGTTATCGAGGAGCTCGATCGATGCCGCATCGACGCTGCTGATCGATACGAAGCTGCTGCTGATCGAGGACAAGTCCCAGCCGACGACGCCGCGTGCGACGTTGGCGCCGCTGGAGTTGATCCCGACACGGATCTGGTAGGTCGGGTTGTTGGCAGAATCCGCACTCGGGTCAAGCGGATCGTAAGAGATCCGGTTGTTCTGAGCGGCGTTGAGATCGAATTCCACCTGGCTAGCGGCCAGGCCGCCGTCGCCGCCGAGCTTGAGGGTTTCACCCGAGCCCAGGGCCAGTTCGCCGGAGGTCGCCGCGGTGACGTCGACCGTACCGCCATCGAGGTTGATGGTGCTGGAGAGGCCGGTGGCGCCGATCAGGGCGATCGTGCCGCCGTTGACGTTGGTGTCACCGGTGTAGCTGTTGGTACCCGACAGTTCGAGCGTACCACCGCTGGCCTTGGTCAGGGCGCCGTTGTGGGCGAGGTTGCCGGAGACGACGAGGGTGGAGCCACCATCGACCTCGACCCGCAGGTCGTTGCCGGCCGAACCGGTTACGTTGCCCGAGACGGTCAGGCCGTTGGTCAGGCGTACGTCCGATGCGTCGAAGGTGTCGGTGCCGCCGTCCAGGCGGAGGGTCGACTCGGCTGCTCCGCCGAGGCTGATGCCGCCGGACCAATCGACATTGGCGTTGGAGCCGCCGCCGACCTGGAGGCTGCCGCCGTTGAGGACGACGTTCTCGCTGAACGTGCCGGCCTGCTCATTCAGACGCAGCGAACCGCCTGCGTTCACGGTGGTGTTACCCACAGCGGTACCCAGGCTCGTGGTCGATCCGCTTGCGCCGACCTGGACCTGACCGCTGTTGACGACGATGTTGCCGTCGTAGGTGGCGTTGTCGCCACGGATGAAAGCGGTGCCGGGGCCGTTCTGGGTGATGGTACCACTGCCGGTGATCGTTCCGCCGAGGGTTTCGTTGGCCACGTTGTTCATGACCAGCGAGCCGTCGAGCTGGATCGGCCGGTTGTTGTTAAGGACGTTGAGGCTGGTGGTGACGCCGTCGCCGATCTGCAGCGTGGCGCTGGAGCCGACGGTGACCTGGCCGGTGCTTGACGGGCCGAGGTTGTCGTTGGCCAGGACGACGGTGACGTCGCCGGTGAGGTTCATCGTGCCGGTGCTGATGCCTGCACCGGTGACGGTGTAGGTGTTACCGGTGCTGCTGTCGAAGGTCACGGAACCCGGGGAGACGTCGGCCTGGATGTCCACGGCGAACGAGCTGGCCGAGTCATTGAAGGTGACGTTGTCCAGGTCGAAGTAGACGCTGTCCGTGCCGGTCCAGTTGCCGGTGGTGTTGACGTCCCAGTAGCTGGGGTTGGTCGCATCGCCGCCGACCCAGGTCTGGCTCGCGGCCGCGCCGCTGACCACCAGGTTGACCTGGCCGGAGGTACCGAGATCCACTGACAGGCTCTGACGTGTCTCGCCGGTGCCTTGGATCTGAGGATCGAAAGTCACGGAGGTGTTGGCGGATTGCGTGAGCGTACCGCTGTACTCGATGAGGGTGTAGGTGCCCGCACCGCCGCCGGCCAGTTCGGCATCGACGGGAGTGACCAGGACTTCGATCGGGGCGTCGGTGTTCAGCGAGGCGAACGCGTCGTCGAACTGCTGGACGTCGAGGGTCAGGTTACCCACGCCGGTGATCAGGTCGTTGACGCCTGCGCCGGTGGTGGTGCTGCTGGACAGTTCGAAGTCCAGACCGCCGCGAGCGCCGGCTGCGTCGAAGAAGTCCGAGCCGAGGTAGAAGTTGCCGTCGCCGATGCCACCTGCGCCCTTAAGGGTCAGGGTGCCGATCGAGTCGCCGGGGCTGAGGAGGCTGTCGCCGAAGGTGGCGAACGTCTGGGCGTGGATTTCACCGGCACCGCTGATGTCCTGGCCGGACTGAGCGGAGTAGAAGCCGAAGTGATCGACGTCGAGCGTCGCGCCGGCATTGATCTGGATGGTCGCGCTGGCCAGCTCGCCGTTGTTGGTCGGGCCGTCGGAGATCACTTCGATCGTGCCGCCTTCGATGATGGTATCACCGAACCAGTAGTCGTTGGTGCTGGTCGAGGCGGTGTTGATGGTCATCGTGCCGGTGCCCTGCTTGACGACGCTGATGTCGTTGGAGGTGCTGTTGACACGGGGGTTGCCAGCGGTGGCGTTATCGATGGTGTCATCGGTGATGATGCCGTTGATGACGGTGTTGCCGTCGCCGGAGAAGACCAGGCTGTGGGCCGTGCTGTCGTTGCCGGAGATCGTCCCGCCGAGTGTCAGGGTGCTGCCCGCGGCGACTTCGATGTTGCCGTTGACGGAAGAACCGATGATCTCGATGTTGCCGCCGAGTGTGTTGTTGCCGCTGCTGGACAGAGCCGGGTCCTGGTTGTCGGCGTTACGGCCCTGGATGCGGAGGTACTCGTTGGCGATATTGATGCCGCCGGACACCTCGAGGGTGCCTTCGTTGCCGCCGCCGGCAATGAAGGTGCGGTCGGCTTGGAGGCCGGTGCTGGCGGACCCGAGGCCGTCGGCGTGGGTCACCTGGAGTGTGCCGCCGTTGACGTTGAAGTTGCCGGTGAAGGACTTGGCCGCGTCAATGATAACCACCTCGGTGGTGAGGGTATCGCTGAGACTGATCTGGCCGTCGCCGGCGAGGTCGGTGGCGATGGTGCCGCTGGCGCCGCCGCCGAGTTCGTCGCCTTGGAAGATCAGTTGTCCGGGGCTGGTGACGGTGACGGTCCGGCCGATGCTGTTATCGACCGCGTCGAGGCTCATCACGCGGACCCGGCCGCCGTCGATGGTGGTGTCGCCGGTGTAGGAGGTGGTGCCGATGTTCAGTTCGCCGCCGCCGGTCTTGTTCATGCCGACGGTGCCGGCGATGTCGGCATTGATGAAGAGGTCCTGGCCAGTCACGTTCACTTCGGCGTCACCGGTCAGGGTGATGGTGCCTGCGCCGGAGACGGTCAACTCGTTGCTCTGGAGGAATGTCGCGCGGTTGAGCTGGGGGCTGACGTCGAGGTTGATGGTGGCGACGTCGGAGATGTTGCCGCCGATGCTGACGTCTGCGTCGAGCTGGCCGCCGATGCCGGGGACGTCGGGGCTGGAGTCCCAGTTAGCGGCTGTGCTCCAATCGCCACTGCCGTCGGTCACCCAGGTGTACAGCGGGTTCTGCAGCTCGTTGGTCAGACGGATGGTGTCCAGGCGGAAGATCTTGCCGTTAGTTTCCTGGTCGTCAAAGTAGTAGGCGCGGAACTCGATGGTCTGCGGAGCCAGGCTCTGGAAGGTGTTGACCGTGCCGCCCTGAGTGAGATCGAACACAAAGTTGTTGGCGGTGTCGGTGATCACCGACGCGCTGGCGATCTCGTTGCCGTCGGTAAACCCGGTGAGGCTGCTCATGAAAGCAACGTTCAGGTTATCCGCCGCGTTGAAGTCACTTTTGTTCCAGAGGTCGAAGGACAGGGTGTTGAAGTCGGCCGTGCCGCTGTCGATGGTGACGTTGAAGCTGGTGTACAGGTCGTTGGCGATAGCCAGGGCGAGCGTATCAGCGGTGGTGTTCGTGTCGGCGGCGAGGTCGGTGCCGTTGGTCCGCACGAAGATGCTTTGGGTCTCGCTCGAGAAGCCGGAGTTGGTCAGCCCGGCGTTGTGGACCATATCACCGCCTGTGATGTTGGCGGCTGAGTTCGTGGCCGTGATGCTTGCGCTGTCGAACAGGTATTCGACGTAGGTGGTCTGGCCTTGTGCCTGACCAGCCGCGCCCATGGCCGAGATCAGGCCGAGCGAGGCGAGGTAATGAGTACGGGTCAATGACATCAGATTCCTCCTTTAAAAGTGACGATCAAGCGATCGCGTTGATCCGCTGTAAGACGTATAGACTTCAACTGTTAGTTCATTTGCTGACCGGCGAGCACGTGTGGCGGCGACGGTTAGCCTGACAACCGGGTAGACATCCCAGCTGTCCAATCCTCCCAAGTTAATGGTCATCCAAATCTGCCCACCTACAAGCTCTAAACCGGTGAAAAACAGTACCGGGGGTGCAGGGCTGGCTAGTGAGGGCCCTGCATGCCTAAAACGCTGTCAATTACAAATGTAACCTGCGAATCCTGAGAGTCCATAGATTTGTGCGTCAGTTATCTTTCGTAATGCGACAACTGCGGGAATGCGTCGCTGTAAGCTGGTTGTGCATGGTGAGATGCGTCATATCCACATTAATTCCCCTCTCCAAGCTCCGAAACAGGCCGGATATTCCGCAAACATATTAGCCTATTTAGTGGCACGAACTGCGGTAAGTGTCGTAATTACATAGAAAAGTATCGCAAGATGCTCTGGCAAGCCAGGGGATCTGCGGCGATCATGTTTCATTATTGTAAATGTAACAGCCTCAGGCCAGATGACGCAAAATTGCAGGATTTGTGCGCTAATCTGCCTAGAGCCTTTCCGTTTTCGTGGTTACGATCCCCTTTCTAGCGAGATGCTCATGCCGGAAGCCCCCCCCGATTGCGTGATCCGGACAGCGCAAACAACACCGGACCCGTCCGCCCATGCCACGGCCCCAGAAGCGCCCATGCCCCACAAAGAACCGCCCAACGTCGCCGTGCTGATCGAGACCGACACCAGCTGGGGCCGCAGGGTGATCCGGGGGGTGACGCAGTACGCCCAGAACCACGGCCCCTGGCACCTGGTGGTCAAGGCCCACGGTTCGCAGACCCCGCTGGGCCTGCCGGCCGGCTGGTCCGGCGATGGGGTGCTGGCGCGTGTCGGGACCGAGCAAATGCAGGCTGAACTCGTTGAAGCGGGCGTGCCGGTCGTTAATGTCTCAACTGTTGACCTGACCCAGCAGCGGTTCCACCGGGTTCATATTGATTACGAAGCGACCGCCAACCTGGCGGCGAAGCATTTTCTGGAGCGCGGCTACAAGGATTTTGGTTACGTCGGCCCGCTGAAGCACCCGGTGGTCCGCCGGCATGCGGAAGCTTTCACCGAAGCGCTGCGGCGTCAAAACGGCACGGTGGTGACGTTTGATTACGACTACCAGATCACGGCCGACGTGCCGGAGATACGCCAATCGATTGATGAGGAGCTTGGCGACTGGCTTGAGACGCTGCCCAAGCCGTTCGGCGTGTTCAGCTGGGGGACGGAGCCCGGCGCTCGAGTGCTGGACATGTGCCGATACCGCGGGATCGCTGTGCCGACGGAAGCGGCGGTGCTGGCGGACGATGATGATCCGCTGCTGTGTAACGCCACGACGCCGCCGATGTCAGCGGTGCTGCATGCTGCGGAACAGGTCGGCTACCGCGCGGCGATGCGGCTGGATCACCTGCTGCAGGAGGCGGCCAGGAACGGCGGCGCGTCGAAGTCGCCGATCAACCATGTTGAACTGATCGAACCGGTGCAGGTGACCTCCCGGGCCTCGACCGACGCGTATGCGGTGAAGGACGCGGAGATGTTGCGTGCGGTGACTTTTATCCGTCAGAACGTCACCCGGCCGTTGTCGGTCTCCGAAGTCGCGGACGCGGTGCCGGTCGGCCGACGCACACTGGAGCGCAAGTTCCGCCAGGCGTTCGGGCGAACCCCCTTGGAGGAGATCAGGTTACTGCGAATCGAAAAGGTGAAGGAGCTTTTGGCCACCACGGACCTGCCGATCAGCCAGGTCGCTGATCGGACGGGTTTCAGCACGCCGGAGCACATGACCAACACGTTCCGCCGGGTGGTGGGCCAGTCGCCTTTACGCTATCGCAAGAAGCTGCAAGGCACCTGAAGCAGCGTATAGATGCCTGCTGGATGACGTGACGCAATTTCGCAAAAACAGTGACGCTAAACGGTCTGGAGGACATGGCGACTCGATATTACGATCAATACTCCGATGATCGTATCTCATGACCCGCAAGCCATGGGGCCATGCCAAGCCAATGTTCACCTCCGTGATAAAGGTCACTAAATATTATGAATCACAATGCATATAAAGCATCGGTGTGTGTCTGGACGGTATGTTCGCTGTTGATTTCACTTACGTATCAGGCCCCGCTTGCCGAGGCGGCGTACCCGGTGGTGCGGCCGCCGCGTGAGAAGCCGGCCCCTGATTCGGGCCGCTATGTGATTCATGTCGATCAGCCCCAACAGGTCGTCTGGGGCATGGGCTTTGAGATCCAGAGCGACTCGATCGGATCGGGCAACGATGGGCTGCCCGAGGCGTACACGAGTGTCCCGCACGACCTGACGCCGTCGGAACGCAAGCGTTTTTCTGAAGAGATGCTCACCGGCTTCCGCTTCTGCCGGCTGGCGGGCGGGCTCTACTGGCGGGGCACGGATCCCGAGGGCAAGTACCTGCAGCCACGGTGGCCCGAGCAGCTCGAAGAAGTCCGCCAGATGATGGAGGACGGCGGGGTCGAGAGCCTGAGCCTGGAGTACTGGTCGCCCGCGCCGTACTGGAAAGCCAACCGCGGCTACACCAAGCAGGCAGGCGAGCACAACATCCTGCGGTGCTTCGGGCCTGACTTTGCGAACGACCCGGACTACCACGGCGACGTTGACCGCTTCCTGAAAGACTTTGCAGAGGCGAAAGTCCGCGACATTAAGACCCTCGAGGCCGCCGGGTTCACCATCGACCAGTGGGGCCTGAGCAACGAGCCGTGGGTCAGCTCGAACTACTCGTCCTGTAAGTACACCAAGGAAGAGTACGGCCGGGTGTTCAAGGTTGTTGCCCCTCAGGTCCGGGCACACAACCCGTCGATCAAGATCCTCGCAGACACCAATTGGGGCACGCCCCAGTACATCGCTCCGGTCATGAAGACCGAGTACGCCAAGTATGTCGATGCCCTGGTGGTCCACGCCATCGGCGACGACTCCAAGAACGTGCCCGAGAACTTCCGCAAGACGCGCAAGCTGATCAAGCAGGAACTGCCGCTCTTCCAGAATGAGTACGAATACCTGCAGGGCCCGGCGTCGCGCGACCGCTGCCACAACACGGTCCAGAACATCATGAACTGGTACCAGCTGGCTGAGTCGCCGACCTGGTACTGGATCCACGCGCTCAAGCCCTTCAAGAACGCCGAGGCCAGCGGCTACTCGCTCGGTTTCTGGATGCCGATCGACGACGACTACGCGGCGACCCACGGCATCAAGGAAGACGCCGGGCCCAAGGCCTCGGGGCCGCGCACCAGCGATAAAGCCAAGCTCGGCAGCGTGTCGGACGAGCTGATCGGCACCTACGCGGTCACGATCGGCCGGGGCGACGGCATGAAGCCCGGCAAGAGCTTTACCTTCAAGATCGACAACCGATGCGAGGTCTACATGCTGGCGCATGACCGTGGCAACCCGAGCATCCCCGATGGCTGGGAGAAGACCGACCTGAGTGCATCGTGGGACAGTGAGAGCGACGTGGTCTACCGCCGTGTGTTCGAGCCCGGCGCGGTGACGCTGCCCGCCCACGACGGCAAGCTGGACAACGGCTGGTACGGCGTGCCTCACGCCGCGCTGATCCGCGATATCTCCGGCAGCCCGGTCGTGGTCAAGGTCACGGAGCTGCCCCGGGGCGCCAAGGTCACCGAGGTCAAGCGCGACGAAACCAGCAAGCTGATGACCGAGCTCGAGCCCGGGCACTGGACCTGGAACAAGTACAACTGGCACTCGGTCGTCGGGTTCCTCAAGCACATGCCCTGGGACAGCGTGGTCCTGAAGATCGACGAAGAAAAACTCGACCACGACATGCGCATCCTGGCGTATCAACGTCCAGACAAGAAGCTGGTCGTCGTCGTCTCTAACCGTAGCTGGAAGGATTACACGTTCCACATCGACACGGGCCTGTCGGATGCCACATTCAAGGGCTACCGCTACACGCCGGATGAGGTCGGTGAGGGATTCATGGGTGTGCCGATCGGCGAGCTGAGCGGCCGACGCATCAGCCCGACCGTGCCTGACCTGGCGTGGGAGTTCTGGATCCAGGAGTAGGAACCGATCACCTATGAAACCACTTAGAGGAACCAAAACTATCACTAGCCTGCGCCCCCCTGCCGTACACCTGCTGGTCCTGCTCGCCGTGGTGCTGATGACCACGGCCTGCGCCAACCGAACGGTCGCCGATCAAGCAGAAGCCCGCCCGAACTTCATCATCGTTTACACCGATGACCAGCAGTACCGCGGCATGGGGGCGAACGAGAACGACATCATCATCACCCCGGCGCTGGATCAACTGGCGGCCGAGGGGATGCGGTTTACCAACGCAAGGATCGTGCTGCCGCTGTGCAGCCCGTCGCGCGCCGCCCTGCTCACCGGACGTTACGGCTCGGCCAACGGCGTCAACGCGCTGGCGCGGGGGCTGAACGAAGGCGAAGTCACCTTCGCGCAGCAACTGCAAGCCGCCGGCTACCGCACCGGCCTGACCGGCAAGTGGCACCTCGGGCCCAAGCCCACGCACCCGGACTTCACACCCAAGGCGCTGGGCTTTGACGTGTCGCACTACTGCTGGTCCAACGGGCCTTACTACAAACGCAAGATCTTCCACGGCGACGGCACGACCAGCTCGACCGGCGAGCAGCACATCGATGAGTACGGCACCGACCGAGCTATCGACTTCCTGCGCGAGGCCGTCAACGACCATCCCGGCAAGCCGTTCGTCCTGTATCACAACACGCAGACCCCGCACATGGACGGGAATCTGATCTGGGACGCCCGGGAAGACACCATGGCGCGCTATGACGCTGACGCCATCCCCCTGCCGGAAAGCTGGGACGACGACCTGGCCGGCAAGCCCGAGTACCTCTTGAAAGTCCGCGGCCGGACCAAGGCCCAGAAGGATTACGGCTACACGGACCCAGCCAAGATTAAGGCGCACACACGCGACTACTACGCCGTTATCACCGAGCTGGACTCGGCGCTGCAGCGGCTGTTTGCCGAGGTCGAGGCGCTGGGCCTGCGTGAGAACACGTACATCATCATGATGGGCGACAACGGCTGGCTCATGGGCGACCACGGCATGACCAGCAAGGTCTTTCCCTACGATGCATCGTCGCGCGTGCCCTGTTTCGTGGTGGGCCCGGGTGTGAAGCCGGGGACGACCAGCGACGCGCAGGTGCTGAACATCGATGTGATGCCGACACTGCTTTCGTTGGCGGGGGTTGCTCCGGTGACGGATATCCACGGCGAGGACCTGTCGGGGCTGATCCACAGCAAAGCCGATTCGGTCCGCGACTTCGCGGTCCTGGAGATCCTCGGCGGCTACGGCGGGAACAAGCCGATCCTCGCCGCCTTCGACGGGCGTTATGAACTCGTGCTGACGTATGAAACGGCGAGCGACACGGAGCCGTCGTTCGTTGAGCTTTACGACCTGCGGGACGACCCGTGGGAGCTTACCAACCTGGCCGACAGCCAGGCCGTGCAGGACCAACGCGCGGCGCTGGAGGCAGCCATCATGAACCATCGTCGGACGGTGCTGAAAGAAGGACAGTAACGGCCGCATCAGTGAGTTGATCCAGCTATGAAACGTGTGACAGAGCAGTATGACGTGGTCGTGTGTGGCGGCGGCCTGGCGGGTTTCTGCGCCGCTGTGGCCGCGGCGCGGGCCGGGGCAAAGACGTGTCTGGTGCAGAACCGACCGGTGTTCGGCGGTAACAGCTCGTCGGAGGTCGGCGTGACGCCCCACGGGTCCGCGGCGTTCCATGCTTATTCTCGAGAAACGGGGATCATCTCCGAATTGTTGATCGAGGAACGCAGCCGCAACCACGCCGAGATCTACGAGAACGGCTGGACCAACAGCGTCTGGGACATGGTGATGCTCGACATGGCCGTGTCTACGGACAACCTGACGATCCACATGAATACGGACGTGACCGGGGTGCTGATGTCCGGCGCGGATGAGCCGTGCACAGACACAGGCGCGGCCGGGGACGCCGGGCTGGAGCTGGGCTACTACCACCGACCGTCACTGAATGAGAAGCCGGCGGAGATCAAGGCGGTCATCGCCAACCAGCAGAACGCCGAGCTGGAGCTGACGCTCGAGGGCAAGGTCTTCATCGACTGCACGGGCGACGGCCTGGTCGCCGACCGAGCCGGTTGTGAATGGCGCATGGGCACCGAGAGCAAAGACGAGTTCAACGAACCGCACGCGCCGGATAAAGCAAGCACAGACACGATGGGCAACTCCATCCACTTCCGTACCCGCAACCTCGGCAAGCCCTGCCCGTACAAGGCCCCGGACTGGGCGGTCAGGCACGACGACGCCAGCTACTTCTACGAGCAGGGTCGGGCTCCGAAAGACGAGCGCGGCGGGTTCTGGTGGCTTGAGATCGGTGTGCCCCACCACACGATCCACGACAACGAAACCATCCGACACGAGCTGACCCGCCACGCGCTGGGCGTCTGGGACTGGATGAAGAACCGGGACCCGATCATGAAAGAGCGTGCGAAGAACTACGCGCTCGACTGGATCGGTCAGGTGCCCGGCAAGCGCGAGAGCCGGCGGATCATCGGCCAATACTTCATCACCGAACACGACATCCAGGAACGCACGGTCTTCGAGGACGAGATCGCCTTCGGCGGCTGGTTTGTCGATTTGCACACCCCCGGCGGGCTGCTCGCGGCAACCAGTGAGCCGGCGTCGGCCGAGAACTACGCCGAGGCTTCGGATTACGCGGTCAAGAGCTACTGCGGGCCGTACGGTATCCCGCTGCGCACCTGCATCGCCAAGGACGTGACGAACCTGATGATGGCCGGGCGCAACATCAGCGCCACCCACGCGGCGCTGGGCACGATCCGTGTCATGGCGACCACCGCCCTGCTGGGCGAGGCCTGCGGCATCGCGGCGGCGTACAGCCTTGAGCACAACCTCGCGCTGGATCAGCTGTCCACCGGCAAGCCCATCAGCGACATCAAGCAAGCCCTGATGCGCGATGGCTGTTTCTTGCCGAACTTTATCAATGAAGACGGCCGGGACCTGGCCCGAACCGCGAGCGCCACGGCGAGCAGCTCGTCTAAACTCAACGGTGCCGGCCCGGACGACAACGGTAACCACGACGGGCTGGCGATCTGGAAGGACCAGCCGCAGTACGAGGCCCAGACGATGGATTGCCGGAAGGGCCAGCTTGTGGCGGTCGGCCCGGAAGGGATCGATAAGCTCTCGATCTGCATGAGCAATGACGACGCGGACGAACAGCCCGTCGAGGTCAAGCTGTACGCGGTGGACCATATCTGGGACTACCGCGTCGAGGCCGGCGAACCGATCGCTCAGGGCACGCTTTCAGCACCCTCCGGCGAGAAGCAATGGGTCGATTGGCAGGTCGACTTCAAGCCATACACCTCGTGGCGGCCCGGGCGCTACCTACGGCTGGACGTGATGCCCAACAAGCATGTTCACTGGCACGTCGCCGGCCGGGTCGAGCCCGGGCAGGTGGGCGTCTACCAGATAGGGCCGAACAAGATGCGGCGCTTCGGCAACGGGCACATGCTATCGATCAGGGTCAGCCCCGAACAGTCGGCCTACGGCCCGGAACAGGTGCTCACCGGTGTGACCCGGCCGCATCAACAGACCAACCTCTGGCGGTCCGATCCCAAGCAGCCGCTGCCGCAGTGGATCGAACTGGCCTGGGACAAGGCGCAGGCAATCCGCGAGGTCCGGCTGACGTTCCCCGGCCACCTCCTGCGTGAGTACCACGCCTATAGCCCCTTCTACCTCGACCCCCAGTGCCCGGCGGATTACACCGTCGAAGCCATGGTGGACGGAAACTGGCAGGTCATCACCCAGATTCAAGACAATTACCAACGCCACCGCATCCACACGTTGGACCAGCCCGTCGACACTGACCGACTACGTGTCGTGGTGACACGCACCAATGGTGATCCCTCGGCGGAGGTCTACGAGGTCCGCTGCTACGGTTAGCGATCTCCGCTACACTGGGGGCTTGCTTGACCCCACTTCAGAACAATAGAAGGACGCACGAATGACAGGCACGCTACTCGCCGCCGTCACCGAGGGCCAACAGCCCCAACTCGGTTCCCTGGACCTCTGGATCATCGGCGTGTACCTGATCTTGCTGCTTGTAATGGGCGGCATGCTCGGCAAGCTCATCAAGAACTCCGAGGACATGTTCGCCGCGGGCGGCAAGAGCCCGTGGTGGCTGTCGGGCATCAGCGCCTACATGACGATGTTCAGCTCGGGCACGTTCGTGGTCTGGGGCGGGATCGCCTACAAAGGCGGCATGGCCGCGGTCAGCATCTGCCTGACGCTGGGCATCAGTGCGCTGCTGGTCGGCATGTTCTGGGCAAGCAAGTGGAAAGCGACCGGCGCGACATCGGCGGCGCAGTACATCCAACTCCGCTACGGTCAGGTCGCCGTGCAGGTCTACACCTGGCTGGGCATTGTTGTCCGCCTGATCGGGTCGGGCGTCGCGCTGTACTCGATCGCCATCATGATCTGTGCCGTGGTCCCAATCGCCCCGCCGGAAGAAGGATCGAACTGGGCATGGATGATTTCGCTACTTCGTGACGAGGTGGCCGGTACGCTGGACTACAAGGTAGCGATCATCGCGATCGGCTTGGTCGTCGTCGTCATCTCCGGGAACCTGTGGGCCGTGCTCGTCACCGACACGCTCCAGTTCATCGTCCTGACCGCGTCGGTCATCATCGTCGTCCCGCTGCTGCTCGGCCACGAAGCCGTCGGCGGGCTCGGCGGGTTTATCGAAGCCGCCAAGAACACGCCCGCGGTGTACGACCACGGCGGCGAGTTGCTGGTCGCAGAGGGCAAGAACCTATTAAGCCCGACCTCCGGCAAGTTCACATGGCTGTTCCTGGCCGGCTGGATCATCATCCACATGTTCAAGATCGGCGGGGAGTGGGCGTTCGTGCAGCGTTTCCTCTGCGTGCCATCCAAGAAGGACGCCGCCAAGGTCGGGTTCATCTTCGGCATCCTCTACCTGATCAGCCCGATGATCTGGATGCTGCCCCCGATGATCTACCGCATCATGCAGCCGATCCCGGAAGGCATGCCGCCGGACCAGGTGAAGCTGCTGGCCGAGCAGGCTTACATCTTTGCATGCGAAGCCGTGCTGCCCGCGGGCCTGATCGGGCTGATGATCGCGGCGATGTTCTCTGCGACCGTGAGCATGGTCGACTCGGAAATCAACGTCTACGCCGGTGCCGTGACACGCGACATCTACGGCCGGCTGTTCCACAAACTCGATGACGAGAAGCACCTGGTCTTCGTCGGCCGGATCCTGACCGTCTTCATGGGCGCGGGTGTGATGACGGTGGCGATCGCCGTACCCAATATGGGCGGCGCTCAAAGCATCATCCTCTCGATCACCGGTTTGTTTGTCGGGCCGATGGTCCTGCCGACGATCTGGGGCTTGTTCTCCAAGAAGGTCGGGCTGGATGCTGTGTTTGTGACCGCGGTGATCGGAGCAGGCATCTCGGCGCTGTACAAGTATGTCTTGCTGGGGAATGACTGGATCTCGTTGCATTCCCGCGAAGCAGAGGTGATCGTCGGCATCATCCCGCCGTTGCTGACGCTGATGGCGCTGGAGTTTATCCCGCGCGGCGATCACCGATCCTGGCCGAAGGTCCTGAAGCTGCGGGACGACCACCACCAGGCCGAGACGGCGATCTCTTCAGATGTGCCGCGTCTGATCGTCGGCTGGTCGTTGTTGGCGCTGGCGTTCGTCTTCCTGCTGATCATCACGCTGCAGGATCAGCACCGGATGCTGATCGGTGGCGCGACCGCCGTCCTGATCGTGATGGCCGGGCTGACGTTCCTGCCGTCGCTCATGAAGTCGGCAGACGAGAGCGCGTCGTCAGAATAACCGCTTGGTCGTTGTGACATCTGAATTGTGAGGTAAGCATGTCACGTATCGCATGTGGATGGTTGTTGTGCACGTTGATTGCAAGCATGTCTCTGTTGGCACAGGCGACAGAACCGACGCGCAGCACCACCGATACCGCACAGCGGCAGACGCCGGCCGAGCAGCTCGGGACGACAAAGCAGGCCGAGACGAAGCGCGTGACCAAGAAGGGTTACGCCCTGACGATGAGCGCGAAGAAGTCGCCGTCGCCGGAAAAAAGGCTGGCGATGATCGAGGCGCTCAATGCGTCGTGGTTCTACACCTGGGGCGCGAACATCCCGATGGACCTGGATGAGCTGCCGGAGGATATGCAGTTCGTGCCGATGACCTGGGGCAAGTGGTCGGTGCGGGAGCCGGAGAAGCTGATCGCGCGTCTCAAGGCCCAGGCCGAGGCCGGCCACATCGACACGCTGCTGGGATTCAACGAGCCTGATAGAAAGACTCAGTCAAACATCACGGTTGAAAAAGCGCTTGAGCTTTGGCCCGTGCTTGAAAAGACCGGGCTTCGGCTTGGGAGCCCCGCCTGCACACACCCGGACGACCCGTGGATGCAAGAGTTCATGCGCGAGGTCGAGAAGCGCGGTCTGCGTGTGGACTTCATTACCGTGCATTCCTACGCGGGGCCAAACGCCAACGCGTTCATGAAGAAGATGGAAAAGATCCACAAGATGTACAACCGCCCGATCTGGATCACCGAACTAGGCGTCGGCGACTGGAAGGCCAAGAGCGTACAGGAGAACAAGCACAAGCCGGAGAAAGTCTACAAGTTCATGGCCGAACTGCTGCCTCGGCTGGACCGCACGCCGTACATCGAGCGCTACTGCTGGTTCTGTGCCAGCCCGAAGAGCGCCGCGCTGGGCACCTCCGCCCTGTTTGACGAAAACTACAACCTGACCCGGCTCGGCAAGCTCTACGCTTCGCACAAAGCCGCACCGGCGCCGATGCCTGAGAAGGTCACACCGAAAAAGAGGGTTGATCGATGATCAAGCTGCTGACAAACACCGTCTTATTTACCTGTTTACTTCTCCTGCCTGCAACAACAGCCTGCGCAGAACAGCAGCCACACATCCTCTTCATCTTCTCGGATGACCATACCTACCGAGACATCGGCGCGTATGGCAATGAGGACGTCCACACGCCGAACCTCGATAAGCTGGCCGCCGAGGGCATGCGCTTCGAGCGCGCCTTCGCCGCCTCGGCGCTGTGCACGCCGACCCGTCTGGCGATCGCTTCGGCGCAGTGGCCACACGGTTTCGAGCCCTACGCCAAGGAATATAAAAACCACTTCGTCGGCGAGATGAAGTCGCGGGGCTACCACACCGTCTCCGTCGCCAAGACGTTCCCGGGCGAGTTCGATGAGAAGATCCGGGACAATAAAACATCCGCTAAAAACGCGGTGAAGTTCATCCAGGACTATCAGCAGGACAAGCCGCTGTTCATGGTCTTCGGCGCCGAGGGCACGCACCTGGAATGGCCGCAGGACGAGGCCGACCGCTATGACGCTGACACGTTCACGGTCCAGGACAACCTGCTGGATACCCCCGAAACACGCGCCCGGCTCAAGGCCTACTACAGCTCCGTGACCTGTGTGGACAACCAGGTCGGTGAACTACTCGACGCGATCGAAGAAAAGGGTTGGGCCGAGAACACCATCGTTATCTATAGCTCCGATCAGGGCGCGAGCATGCCGTTCGGTAAGTGGTGTTTGTATGAAGACGGCATCCGTGTGCCGATGATCGTGAAGTACCCCGGCGTGACGGAGCCCGGCTCGAGCACCTCGGCGATGATCAGCCAGATCGACTTCGCGCCGACCATGCTCGAGATCGCATCGGCAGGCAAGCCGGTCCAAACAGAAGATGTTGAGGGCCGTAGCTTCCTGTCGGTCATCACCGGCGAAAGCGATGAGCACCGTGACGTGATTTACGCCTCACACCGCGGCGACCACGGGCGCGGCAAGAACCCCAACGTCGACGCCATGCCCACGCAACACCACAACCGCAACCCGGCCATTGCGATCCGCACGGCCGACCACAAGCTGATCATCAACACACGTCCCGACGTCCCGTTTGGCATCCGCCTCAACGGCTACTGCAACGCGAACCCGGACCTCACGCCTGACCGGCAGGTTACCGACTACTGGCGTGCGTGGGAGAAGCTGGAAGCCAGCGACGAGACCGCCGCGAAGGTCGTGCAGCATTACCTCTTCCGCGCACCGGTCGAGTTATACGACCTGAACACGGACCCATGGGAGATGCTTAACTTCGCAACGTCGGACTATATGAAGCCGGTCCGTGAAGACCTGCACACCAGGCTGCTTGATTGGCAAGCAAAGTTCCAGGTCAAGATGCCGGATTACGGGCCGAAGAAGGAAGAGGAACGGCGGCGGTAATACGAGAGTGTTTTGCGGTAACGTTTAGCGGGCCGCTTCGCGGCGATCTGCGATCGCCCGCTAAACACAATCACGCACTTCAGGTTAGCACCACGTAATAAACATTATTACGGGCGGACGGCCTCGACCTCGCTGGCGAAGTAGCCGTGCCCGTAGCGGACGGTGACCTTCTGCCCGGCGGTTACCTGCAGCACACCATCGCCCGCTTCGGGCGTGTCGGCGTCCGAGGTGATTTTGGCGCGGTAGGTGTCACGCAGGTAGTCGGTCGCACGAAGACGGACCGTTTCGCGGTCGCCGCCCTCGCTGATCAGCTCGACGTCCGCCCACGCGCTGAAGACCGGGGCCTTCATCTCGATGATCACGCTCGCCTCGTCCCACTTAAGCGTCGGGAACTCGATGCCCTGCTTCACCGCGCCGATCAGGCCCATGTTGAACGCGGCGTTGAATGCGGTCCAGCCTTCGGGGTGGCGGAAGCCACCGGACGGGTCGAACGGGTAATGTTCTGTCGCCGCCGACGAGCAGATCGCGCCGCGCACCGTGTAGAGGTGGGCGCAGACCGGGCGGTACTTGATCGGCCAGCCGCGCTCGACGCCCATGAAGTCCTGCGGGCCGCGCCAGGCGGTGTGCCGGCCAAGCGGGTTGCGTCCCCAGAGGTTGTCGAAGTGGGACACGGCCAGCGTGTTCAGCCGTTCGATGCGATCGCTGTCGCCGGGCGCATCGCCCAGGACCGACGCGACCGACCACGCCAGGAACGGGAACCCGCCGACGTTGCCCGGCTCGTTCCAGGACGAACCGCCGCCGGTCATCCCCGGCATCTGGCGCGGCAGCGACCAGTGCTTGTCGTTGTACTTGCGGAAGTCCCAGAGGTTGTCCGACCGGCTGATCGCCACGTCGGCCCATTCGCGCAGGTAGTCTTCCAGCCCCTGCGGTGCGTACTCGGGGTACTCGGTGAGCAGTGTGACCAGGCCGCTGATCGTCTTGTGCTCGCTCATCCGCTGGCCCTTGGTGTTCAGCGGGTCGTTCAGATCAACCTCGTCAACCACCCACTTCGCCTGCGCGACCGCCGCGTCCATGAAACGCTGCGCATCATCGCGCCCCTCGCGCTTGGCGACCTCGTACATCATCAGGTTCGGCAGCACGGTCCAGCCGGGTGGATACCGGCCTTTGAACGTACCGATCTTTGTCTGCACCTCAAACAGCCCCACCTCTTCCCACTTGTCGAAGGTGTAATCGCGGATCGTTGTGTAGTAATCGTCTGTGAAGTACTCGTCGTAGTGCGGATAGCCGTAGAGGAAGAACGCGGGGATGCTGATTGTCTCGGGGTGGAGTTTATTCGCCGACCCGGCCCAGTCCTTGGAGATGGGGTCCAGATACCACCAGCTGACACCCCAGTGGATCAGCTGGATAATGTCGGGCACCCGGTCGCCGACCGGCGGATCGATCTCGCTGTGCATCCGCGCGAGGATCTCCATCGCGTTTTCGCCGGCGCCGGAATCAAACTTGAAGTCCGGCGACAGTGCACGGGCCAGGTCGGCCTCGAAGTCCATCTCGATGTTGAGCTGGTTGAAGAAGGACGGGTTGGTGAGGTACAGGTTGACCAGCGAAGGCGTCGAGTAGCCATAGAACGGGCTGTCACGCCAGGGCGCACAGCCGTAAGCCCCGGGCCAGCTACCCGTGATCGAGCGCGTATCGACGAACATCCGAAGCGCCGGCTCCAGCGCTACACGCTCGAAGAGGAACGGCTGGATCATAAACGGGTCGGACGTGTTGGGTTTGAGGTCGCCGCCCTCGATGTGGACCACGTACTGCAGCCCGACGTCCGGCGGATCGAAGCTGCTGAAGTCGCCGATGTTGCCTTGAACCACGCCGGAGTACATCACACGGTTGTCGTTCTGGGGCGTGATGGTATAGGTCGTGCCGTCGGCTGACAACGGGGCCGTGAAACGTTTGGGCCATTGCGTGTTGAACCCGGACTGGTTCAGGAAGACCTGGTGCTGCTGCATATCGAAGACCGGATTAAAGCTCGGACGTTCGATCTGCACGAGCGTGCCCAGGTCGTCGGGGTCGTCATCCCAGAGTCGGACCTCGCGGATGCGGGCCTTATCCTGCACGCCGGGCTCTTCGACCATCAACCTGACGCGGTTCGCACGTACCGGCCGAGTAAAGACCAGGCGGATCGCCAGCTGATCGTTATCGACGACCCGCCCGCCGGGGATATCGACCCACTTGCCGTTCATCAGTGTCTGAAGTCGTAAGGTCTTTACCGGTGCTTCCTGCTGGTAGCCGCTGTAGACGTCGGCAGTGGTCAGCCGCTTCGGGCCGTCGAGCTCGATCGTCAGCGAGCAGTTCTTGCCCTCGCCGATCCAGCGTGAGCTGTCACTGATCACCCCGTCCACCGCGTTCGATGCGACGTTGCCGCCGGCATGTGAGCTGGCCTGGGCCGGGCGCTTCTGGGCGACGTTCTCGGCCAGGGCGTTGGTGCAAGTGCTCGCCAGGATGATGGCGCAGACGTATAGAAGGCTTTTCATGGTGAGGGGTCCTGATCAAGTGGCGTGGCCATATGTGATGGCTGTATATGTGTGTATCGGTGTTCGGTTAACGGCCGCGACGCTGTAGATAAAGCATACCGCAAACGCCGAACAGCGCGACCGACACGGGCTCGGGGATGTTCGTGTTTGCGTTCGGCGGTGTGCCGGCGTTCCAGTTGTTCAGGACGATGTCCAGGTCCGCCAGGCCGACGAACCCATCGCCGGTCGGGTCAGCCAGCGGGTTGCCGGGCGGGATGGATTGGTTCCAGTTGTTGAGGATCAGGTCCAGGTCACTTAGGCCGACGAATCCGTCGCCATCGAGATCACCCGCCAAGGCGTTGAACAGTTCGATGTCGTTGCCATCGCCGCCTTGGTAGGTGATGAACAGCCTGGCGTCGCCAAAGATGCCTACGAGTGCGCCTTCCGGCAGGCCGTCGAATGTGCCGGACAAGGTGCCGCCGACATCGAGGATCTTGAATGAGTCGCCGGGGCTTAGGGACGACGGATCGCTGACCGAGATGCTAAGCCCCCCCGCGAGGTCTGCGTCACCGGTCACCTTCAGTTGGTCGAATACGGAAGCGGACAGCAGGTCCATCTCGATCATTGCGGCGCTTCCCAGGTCGAAGTTGCCAACGACTTCCAGGACCTGCACACCGATGGCGGGCAAGGCGGCTTGGGTGGTCACCGAGAGGTTATCCCATGCACCCGCGTCGTTGCTGGTGCCAAAGCCCACCAAGCCATCGGTCGTCAGCAGTGAATCGGACACCGTGGCGGTTGCATAGACGGTGCTTGGGTTGTCGCCGTCGAGCAGCTCGAAGAACACGAAACCGCTGGTCGCGTCGTGGATCAGCTTGGCGTGGAAGATGCCGTTGGTAGCGCCGTCGGTATCGGGGAAGGCGCTGTTGAAGTTTGACGTCCCTGCTGCACGGAATACATCGGTGACAGCGCCGCCCACGACCGAGCGGATGTAGACCTGCGTATTGGTCCCGCTGCCCTGCCCTTTCAGTACCGACAGGGACAGGAAGTTATCCGCGTCCTGATAACCGAAGACGATCTTGGTATCCAGGTACTGCCCGCTGCCGTCGCCCAGGACATCGCCCCAGACGAAGTCGGCCTCGATGATGTCCACGTTGTCGGACGAGTCGATACCCGAGCCGGCCCCGGCTACCGCCAGCGCGCCGCCGATGACCTCGCCGCTCGACCCGCCGCCCTCGCGCGCGTAGCCGATGTCCGTCACTGTCTGCGCCAGCATGTTGCCCCGCTGGTTCGCGAGCCACTGCGGATCACTTGACGTATCCATGACTTTGAACACGGGATCGACATTCGGCCCGGACGTATTCGGGAAGTCCACATACTCCCAGCCGGGGAGCAGTCCGGTCGACGCCCCGCCGGTGTAGGCCGGCCCCGCCGCGACGGACTCGAAGTCCTCTCCGGTCGTCGCGCCGGTCGTATCGGTCGCGATCCCGTCGCCGCCCACGCGCAGCACCGTCGTGCCCTCGAGCGTGACCTTGCCGATGATCTGGCCCAGCCCTTCGACTGTGGCGTCGGTCGATTGCACGTTGCCGACCAGCACGGCGCCCGTTGAAGGCGATGCGCCGCTGCCGTTGCCGTTGAAGGGCGCGTCCGTCAGCGTCCCGCCGTTATCAGGAAAATCGTTGGCCTGCGTCAGACCGAGGTTCAGCGTCTGCCCGCTGGTCAGCGTCTGATGCTCGATACCGAGCCGATCTTCCCACCACTCAAGCTCCAGCGTCCGGTCGCCGTTGACGGAGAAGCCGCGGCCCGACAGCACGTTCGTCCCGTAGTTGATCGAGTTTTGCACCAGGCCCGCTTCGACGGTAGGGTCCATCGGGTACATGCCCGCGTCATCCGTCTGCGTGATCCAGGTCGCCAGCCGGCCTTGCAAGTCCGCCAGCTGCGCCGCGTACGCCGGGTCGGCCGCCAGGTTGTTCAGCTCCTCCGGGTCGGCCGATAGATCGTAAAGCTCGTACTCCGGCCGTGAGTTAGCCAGGAACTTCGCCTGGTCAGGCGTCAGCTCGCCGGCTTCCTCAAGCTCCAGCAAGAGCGTGTGAACAGGGTACGAAATACGCTTGTAGCTGATGCTCTCCTGGCTGCCCTTCATGTAGGGCACGCTCGGGTCGAAGTTGCGGATCAGCTTCAGGTCGCCGACCTGCACGCTGCGCACCCGATCCACCACGTTGCCGCTGCGATCGCGGCTGGCAAACACCGCGTCGCGCCCGGTGAACGCCGGGTCAAAGATATCCTCGCCCTGGAAGTGAGTGGGTAACGTCGCGCCGGTCAGACCCAGGCTGCCTACGCCGATGTCCACCAGGCTCACCATCTCGTCGTTCACCGTGCCCGCTGTGAACTCACTGCCCGGCCCGCGGACAATCATCGGCACACGCAGCCCACCGTCGTACAGCCACTGCTTGTCACGCGCGTGAGGCCTGCCGTGATCCCCGAAGAACATCACGACCGTGTCGTCCGCCAAGCCTTCGCTTTCAAGACGGTCCAGAATCACGCCCACCTTGCGGTCCAGTTCTTCCACGGAGACGAGGTAGTTCGCCCAGTCCGCGCGCGTCACGGGGTGGTCCGGGTAGTACGAGGGGAACGTCACATCCGCCAGGCGCGACGGATCGGTGTTGGTGCTGAACCCACGATGCGGCTCGAAGATCTGTACCTGCGCGAAGAACGGCTGGCCCGGCGCGCGGTTCGCCCAGTCGTATCCGTCGTACATCCCGCCCGACACACCGGAAAGGAAGTTGTAGTCCGTCTTGCCCCCGCCCGTCACGCCGGAGTTCGCATTCGTGACGTAATACCCTTCGTCGCGGAAGTACTCGGTGATCGGTTCGATGCCCGCCGGCAGGTTCTGCTTCGTGCTGCTGGTCAGTCGGTGGCTTTGTGCGCCGATCGTTGTTGGATACATCCCCGTGATCCAAGACGACCGCTGCGCCGAACACACCGGCGAAGTCGCAAACGCGTTGGTGTAACGCACGCCTTCCGATGCCAACCGGTCGATGTTGGGGGTTTCGACGGCGTCGTACCCATAGGCGCCCAGGTCCGGGCTCAGGTCGTCTGCGATGATCCAGAGGATGTTGGGCTGCTGGGCCAGGGCCGTATCCGCTTCCGTGATGGTCAAGCCAAAAACGGTTGCGGCGGCCACTAGTGCGATGAAGCGATGGAACAAAGCTGGGGTCCTCATTGTGGAAGCATGTACAGTTATCGATGCCTGCGAATATGCATGCCGAGGCCCGAAAGGATGAACAGCATGACAGCGCTCGCGGGTTCGGGGATGTTGGCTTGAGCAGACGGTGGTGTGCCGGCGTTCCAGTTATTTAAAACAATGTCCAGGTCGGCAAGGCCGACGAAACCGTCGCCGGTCGGGTCAGCCAGCGGGTTGCCCGGGGGCACGTTCTGGTTCCAGTTGTTGAGGATGATGTCCAGGTCGGCAAGGCCGACGAAACCGTCGCCGTCCAGGTCGCCGGCCAGCGCCGCGACAACCGACAACTCGCCCGTGATCAGAAGCTGCGAGTTATCCCACGCCAGGCCCGCGCCCAGTGTCGGCAGGTTCAGCGTATCAAACGCGCCCGTCGCCGAACCGAAGTCCAGAAGGTCGAACACGTCGCCGAGCTGCGGGGCGAAGCCGCCGACAAGACTCACGTCGAGCGATCCGCCGAGCACACTCAGCCCGCCGATGATGTCGAGTTGATCGAAGTCGGATGCCGAGCGGAGGTCAAACAGGAGCGAACCCGTTGCAGACTGCGTGAAGTCGCCGTCCACACGGGCCACGATGGAGTTGATCACCTCGATCGAGACGTTCAGGGCGAAGTCGTTATTCGAACGAACGAATGAGCGGCCACCGGGGTGCAAGCCGGAGGCGAGCACCTGGAGTAGGATCTCGTCGTCAACCAGGTTGTTCTGCACGGCCGAGACGAAGCCCGCGGACGTAGCCCAGCTGAAGGCCGTCCCCGCAGCGATGCCTTCGGGATCATAGGTCGTGTCGGCCACGGAACTCAGCACGGCACCGATGTTGCCGCCGTTGCCGCCCACCCAAGCGACCTCGTCGCCGGTGTTGCCGGTCTGGTCGGGGCCGAAGCTCTGGTACGGATAGTTCCAGCCGTTGACACGGTCGGGGTTCTCAAGCATCTCCACCAGGAGGATGTCGCCGGAACCGTCATTGGTGTTGGCCGAGCTGCCGGAGCCATCGGGATCGAACGTCGCATCCAGCGAAACGCTGAGGATGGTTTGGCTGTCGGGGATGGACGACAGATCGAAGCCCAGGGCCGCGTAGTGGTTACGGGATGCCGTGACGCTGCCGATCAGGTCGGACGTGGTGGTTTCCGAGTTACCCGTCTGGGCATCGGTACGGATCCGGTTGTCGTGTGTCGCAACCAGGTTGATCACCTGGATCGTGGGGCCACCAGCGAAGTCGGGCGAGCCGACGTCGAAGACGCCGTCGTTGTTGACGCTGCCCTCGATGACGCCGTCATGCTCGACGGTCGCGCCGCTTGAGACATCCAGATCGCCGCCGAGCGTCGCTGTACTTTCGAGGTGGGTCGTGCCGCCTTGTGCAAGGTAACCCGGGCCGGTGGCTTCGACACGGCCGGCGAAGGCGATCTTCGCACTGCCGGTCTTGGTAATGGTGCGGCCGGTGCGGTACTCGGTGATATCACCCGTGACCTTAAAGTCCTGCGTGCCGTCACCGGTGATGTTCAGGTCGTCATAGAGCTGGGTGTTCATGCCCAGCTCGAACTCAAACGTCTCGGCCCCACCGGCGGTGGCACTGAGGTGGATGTACGGCAACTCGTCATCCAGGTTCTTTGCCAGCAGCACGGGCAGCCCGTTGACCGTGGCCTTGCGCTGGGTAGCGGATACGAAGTTGCCCTCGAACTCGAAGCCGTGGGCGATGAAGTCCATCTCGCTCATCCGGCGCAGGTCGTTGGTGGCGGTGTAGTCGGATGAGTTGGACACGCCGAAGTGGAAGACGGTGCCGTTGTGCGAGTCGCGGTCGCGCATGGTCTCGGTCGTGCTGCCGGGACTCAGCCAGCCGTTGGTCGCGGAGAAGTTGGTGGAGGTCTGAGCAAACGTGAAGTCATCGAACAGGTTGAACTGGCCGATCGACTCGTCGGTCGACGGGAACCGCTGCTTATCGATGGTGACTTCCCAGTCGGTCAGCAGCCGCTGCATCACAGCGACCTGGGCGGGGTTCGAGGCCGCCACGTTGTCGGACGGGTCTTCAGACTGGTTGTTGATATCGGAGAAGTCGTACAGCTCCCAGTCGCCGGCGTAACCGTTCTTGATCAGCTTCCAGTCGGTGTTGCGGTAGTAGATCTCTTCCTGGAGGCGCTGGGCGTAGTAGGTCCGGGGGTTGGAGGTGTCCTGCCCGTTGATAAACGGCAGGAGGTTGACGCCGTCGATCTCCCCGGCCGCGATGGACCCGCCGGCGGCGGCGACCATGGTCGGGACGATGTCGACGGAGTGGACGAGCTTCTCGAAAGTGGTGCCGGCCGCCGAAGGATCGACACCGGCGCCCGAGATGAACATGGGCACGCGGGTGCCGCCGTCGTACGGGCTGCCCTTGGAGTCGCGCAGGTTGCCGTTGGAGGCCGAGTTCTGCGTCGCGCCGCCGTTGTCGTTGATGAAGACGATCATGGTGTTATCCATGATGGAGTCGGCGGTGTTGCCGTCGCCGTTGGGGTCTTCGAGCTTGTCGACGATGCGGCCGACGTTGTCGTCGATGTAGACGACTTCCGACGCGTAGGTTTTGCGTTGCCCGGTGAGGTGGTTCAGGCGGCCGTCGTTGATGATGGGAGTGGCCTGGATGGGCGAGTGGGGGTCGTTGTAGGACGTGTAGATGAAGAAGGGGTCGGCGTCCTGATAGTGGTCATCGATGTAGTCGATGGTGTTGTCGGTCCAGTGATTGGTCCAGTCGCTGCTTGAGTAACTGGTGATGTTCGCGGTGCCGTCGGGGTTCTCGAACATGCGTTGCAGCCCGCCGCCGGCCTGGAAGCCCTCGAACAGGTCGACGCCCTGACGGATCGGGATGTTGCCGGGCGTAACGACGGTGCTGCCCGAGACGATGTCGCGCGTACCGCCGACATGCCACTTGCCGGTGACGGAGGTGGAGTACCCCTCGGCCTTGAGTCGTTCGAACATGGTGACCGCGGAGTTGGGTAGGCCCTCGACGTGCTCGGTGATCGGGTCGTCGGTGTTCTGGAGGTTCGCCTCGTAGCCGAAGCGGTTGTGGAAGGAGCCGGTGAGGAAGGCACCTCTTGAGGGAGAGCAGGCCTGTCCGGTATGAGCCTGCGAGAACATCACGCCGGCGTTAGCCAAGGCGTCCAGGTTCGGAGTCGGGATCTCCGTCGAACCCATAAAGCCGAAGTCTTCATAACCCGCATCATCCACTACGATGAAGACGATGTTGGGCTGCGCGGCAACCTCCGGGGTTGTCGGCATCAGAGATGCCAAGAACAGGCCTAAGCCGCAGAGCAGGATCGGACTTACGCGGTGACGTGACATGGAGTGATGCATCGTTGAAGAGCTCGCTTCTTTTTGCCGCCTCGTTGAGACAGCATGGACATAAGATTTAATCAACCCCCAAGCCAATCGACCCGGGGATGTTTGTCGGCGTGTACGGGGTGTGCCGGCATGTGCCGGTGCCAGGCAGGCGCTCAAGTCGAGTACATAGCCCGACACCACGCGCCACGGTGTGGCCGTCCAAGTGGGGACTCGTATGTCCGGCATACATAAAAGAATAGCACGCATATAACGGACGTACACACATTTTTACGATCGAATTCTTCCCGATTACGACACCTGGGCGGCCGATCAACCGGACCTGCGTGATCGTGCCAATGCGGCACCGAATAAGCAGAGCACCGCATAAGACGCGGGTTCCGGGATGTTGGTTTGGGCAATTGGGGGTGTTCCAGCGTTCCAGTTGTTCAGCACGATGTCCAGGTCCGCCAGGCCCACGAAGCCGTCACCGGAGGGGTCGCCTTGGGACCACTCGCCCGAGGTGACGCTCTGGTTCCAGTTGTTGAGCACGGTATCCAGGTCGCTTAGGCCGACGAACCCATCGCCATCAAGATCACCAGCCAACGCCGCGACGATCGACACGACGCCGGTGTTCAACAGGTCGGATACGTCCCAGGCCAAGCCGGACGCCGGGGTGGGCAGGTTGATCTGCTCGAAGCTGCCCACGGCCGAGCCGAAGTCAAGGAGGTCGAAGCTGTCGCCGAGTTGCAGGTCGCCGTGGCCGAGGACCTGTGTGATGTCCAGCGTGCCCTGGGCGGTCAGTTGCCCCGCGACTTCCAAGCGGTCGTAGGTGCTCGTGTCCTGGATATCCAGCGCGAGCGTGCCGCCTGCCTGCAGAATAAAGTCACCATCCACTTCGAACGTCTGGATGCCGGTGACCGGCAGCTGGTTGAGCGAGGTCACGGTGAGGTTGTCAATGCCAGCAGCGTCGTTGTTCACCGCCAGGCCTACGAGCCCGTCGAACATGAACCGGTCGTCTACCACGAACGCCTCGGCCAACACATCCCCGGTCGAGGGATCGGTGATGGAAAACGAGACGAGCCCTGTCGAGGCGTCATGCTCGAGGATTGTGTGCAGGATCGTGTCCTGCGGGAAGTTGCCGCTGAAGTTGCCGGTGCCCGATTCATGGAAGACGTTCTGGCGGTCGCCGTCGATGTTGGCGATCACGTCGACATACACACCGGTGCCGTTGCTCTGACCGGCGACGAGGCTGAGGCTGAACCAGTTGTTGATGTCGCGGAAGCCGAACACCAGCTTGTGGTCCAGGTTCTGTCCGCCGTCGTCGCCGTAGCCGTCGAAGACGATGTCGGCTTCGACGATGTCCACCGTGCCAGACGTATCCAGCGTGTTGGAGACCGCCACCGCCCCGGCAAACGCGCTGCCGCCGGGGTCGTTGGCGAAGTCGATGTCGGGGTTGGTTTGGAAGAGCATCTGCGACTCGCCGATCAGCGCCAGATCGCCGGGCTCATTGGGCGTGCCGTCTGCGCCGCTGACTTCGAAGCGCACGTCGTTATCGGTTGAACCCAGGTCGAAGAACGACCAGTCGGGCATGAGGCCCGTGGCGGCGTTGTTCTCGAACGCCACACCGGGGGTAAACGATTCGAAGTCTTCGCTGGTGACGGTCGGCGGCACGCCGGGCGTGGGCGGCTGAAGCTCTTGCGCGACCCGGAGCGTCCCGCCGGATTCCACGGTGACATCACCGTAGACGGTGCCCGCGCCGTGCAGCAGGCCGGTACTTTCAACGGTCACATCCCCGGCCGTCCCACCATCGCCGGAGATGCTGCCGGCGGGTCCGAAGTTCGCAGTCGTGATCGTCCCGCCGACCGGGGGGGTGGTGATGTCCGACTCGGAGCCGACCTGAAGCGTCTCGCCGGCCGCAACCGTGATTGAGCCAGGCTCGTAGAAGCGGAAGTAGTCGTAGCGGGCCTCGCTGAGTTCCTGGCCCACACCGTTGTTTGCCTCGGCGTTCGTCGAGATCGCTGTCAGCCAGAGGTTGATCTGATCGTGCTCGAACTGCTCCACTGGGTATTCCGCGACCTTGGTCAACACATCATCGACGTAGAAGTTCACCCGGTCCGGGGTCCACTCGAAGCCGTACGTGTGCCAGTCGTACTCGGTGCCGGCGGGATTCTGTGTGATGTCGCTGCTACCGGACGGTATCTTCTGCGTGATGTTACCCGCATCATTCCAAACCAGGACGTGCTGTCTCATGCGGCCGATGTCGCCGCTGCTGCCGTTCTCATAGCCGTCGATCTCGGTCCGGCGGAAGCTGGGGAACGTGGTCAGCACGTGGCCGTTCTCGTCCGCCTCGGCCGCCATCGCCCAGAACGCGTGATGCCATCCCTCGTCGATATCGCCGTCACCATCGTGGTCGATCCCGTCGCCCAGCTTCGAGCGCGTCTCGTAGTAGCCGTAGTGGAAACGCTGCTGCGAGATAACGCCCGCGCCCGCGGCGTCGAAGCCGTTGATCGGCGTCGCTAGGGGTGTCAGGTTCAGCACCAGTTCGCCGTTGTCGATCTCGACGTTGCTCGGAAGCTGGATCGACTGCTGCTTCTCGTCGGCGCGGTACCACCAGTCCGACTCGTTGAGCGTCGGGCCATCGAACTCGTCGGCCCAGAACAGCTGGTAGCCGGCCGGCGGGGTGGCTAATGAAACGGAGGCGGCCGAAAGCACGACGGCGGTGCTGAGCTTGAACTGATTGAGCATCAAAAATTTTCCTTCTCTGTTACGAACGACGTCGGATAAGCATGAGACCGCCCAGGCCGAGCAAACTCAGGGCGGCGGGTTCGGGGATATTGGCAAGCGCGCTGGGCGGGGAGCCGGCGTTCCAGTTGTTCAGCACAATGTCCAGGTCCGCCAGCCCGACGAAGCCGTCACCAGACGGATCACCTTCGGACCACTCGCCGGACGTGGCGCTCTGGTTCCAGTTGTTCAGCACGGTATCCAGGTCGCTTAGGCCAACGAACCCGTCGCCGTCGAGGTCGCCGGCTATCGCAGCAACGATCGACACGACGCCCGTGTTCAGCAGGTCGGATACGTCCCAGGCCAAGCCGGACGCCGGTGTGGGCAGGTTGATCTGCGCGAAGCTGCCCACGGCCGAGCCGAAGTCAAGGAGGTCGAAGCTGTCGCCGAGTTGCAGGTCGCCGTGGCCGAGGACCTGCGTGATATCCAGCGTGCCCTGGGCGGTCAGTTGCCCCGCGACTTCCAGGCGGTCGTAGGTGCTCGTGTCCTGGATATCCAGCGCGAGTATGCCGCCGGCCTGCAACGTGAAGTCGCCGTCGACGCCGAACGTCTGGACACCGTCCACGGTGATCTGATCGACCGACGTCACGGTGAGGTTGTCGATCCCCGCGGCGTCGTTGTTCACCGCCAGGCCGACGAGCCCATCAAACTTGAACCGGTCGTCCAGCACGTACGCCTCAGCCAGCACGTCGCCGGTTGAAGGATCGGTGATGGAAAACGAGACGAATCCCGTCGTCGAATCGTGCTCGAGGTGGGTGTGGAGGATCGTGTCCTGCGGGAAGCTGCCGTTGAAGCTGCCGGTGCCGGCCTCAGCGAAGACGTTCTGGCGGTCGCCGTCGATGTTGGCGATCACGTCCACATACACACCGCTACCGCTGCCCTGCCCGGCGACGAGGCTGAGGCTGAACCAATTGTTGATGTCGCGGAAACCAAAGACCAACTTGTGGTCCATGGTCTGAGCGCTGTCGTCGCCGTAGCCGTCGAAGACGATGTCGGCTTCGATGATGTCCACGGCGCGCGAGGTATCCAGGGTGTTGGAGATCGCGACCGCCCCGGCAAACGGGCTGCCGCCGGGGTCGTTGGCGTAGTCGATGTCGGGGTTGGTCTGGAAGAGCATCTGCGACTCGCCGGTCAGCGCCGGTTCGCTCGGTTCGCTGCTGGTGCCGTCCGCGCCGCTGATCTCGAAGCGCACATCGTTGCCGGTCGAGCCCAGGTCGTGGAACGACCAGTCGGGCATGAGGCCCGTGGCGGCGTTGTTCTCAAACGCCACACCGGGGGTAAACGATTCGAAGTCTTCACTTGTGATGGTGGGCGGTACGCCGGGCGTGGGCGGCTGAAGTTCCTGGCCGACCCGGATCGTCCCGCCGGATTCTACGGTGACGTTGCCGTAAACGGTGCCTGCGCCGTGCAACAAACCCGTACTCTCGACGACCACGTCCCCGGTCAGCCCCCCGGCGGAGATGTTGCCATCGGGCCCGAAGCTCGCGGTGGTGATCGTCCCGCCGACCGGTGCGCTGATGTCCGCCGCGGCACCGACCTGAAGCATCTCGCCGCCGGCAACCGTGATTGCGCCCGGCGTGTAGAAGCGGAAGTAGTCGTAGCGAGCCTCGCTGTCTTCCATGTCCGGGTCTTCCCAGTTCGTCGCGATCGCCGTCAGCCAAAGGTTGATCTGGTCGTGCTCGAACTGCTCGGCGGGGAACACCGCCGTCTTCGTGTGCACATCGTCCACGAAGAATCGCACTTCCTGCGGCGTCCACTCGAACCCGTACGTGTGATAGTCGAACTCCGTGCCGGGTGTTTGGTAGGTGATGTCTTCCGAAGGCAATCGGTGAGTGATGGACCCGCCGTCCCAATACAGCACGTGTTGCGACATGCGGCCTAGGTTGCCGCTGCCGTTTTCGTAGCCGTCGATCTCGGTCTTCCGGAAGCTGGGGAACGTGGTCAGCACGTGGCCGTTCTCGTCCGCCTCGGCCGCCATCGCCCAGAACGCGTGGTGCCAGCCCTCGTCGATCCCGCCGTTGCCGTCGTGATCAATCCCGTCACCCAGCTTCGCCCGCGTCTCGTAATAGCCGTAGTGGAAACGCTGCTGCGTGATGATGCCCGCGCCCGCCGCGTTGAACCCGTTGATCGGTGTATCCAACCGATCCAGCGTCAGGATCAATTCGCCGCCCTGCACCGACACATTCTCTTCCAACTGGATCGAGCGGTGCTTCTCATCCCCACGGTACCACCAGTCCGATTCGTTCAGCGAGGTGCCGTCGAACTCGTCTGCCCAGAACAGCTGGTAGCCGGCCGGCGGGGTCGCGAGCGACGTCGAGACGGCCGAAAGCACGACCGCGGTGCTGAGCTTAATCTTCATGTCGAGTATCAAAGCAATCTTTCCTAATTACGAACGACGCCGGATAAGCATGATGCCGCCCAGGCTGAGGACACTCAAGGTGGTGGGTTCGGGGATACTGGCAAGTGCGCTGGGCGGGAGGCCGGTGTTCCAGTTGTTCAGAACAACGTCCAGGTCGGCCAGGCCGATGAAACCGTCCTGGTTCGCGTCCCAAGGCGGGTTGCCACGGGGGTAGACAATGTTCCAGTTGTTGAGGATCAGGTCCAGGTCGCTTAGGCCGACGAACCCGTCCGCGTCGAAGTCACCCGGGAGGGTGTACGTGACCTGGATATAACGCTCATCACTATCATCGAGGCTGATCGTAAAGCTGGTTTGCGGCCCGACGCCGTCCCAGTAGACCGGCACGTCCGCCTGGAACTCGAAGGTGGCGCCCCCGCCGCCACCGGCCGAAGACGCGAAGACATGGATCGTGTTCGGATCGACCGTGTCACGGTAGCCGCTCGCCGCCGAGATGGAGCCGGCCTTTTCACGGTAGAACAGGCGGTTGCCTTCGGTCGCCTGGACGAACTTGCCTCGGACCTCGGAGACGGTGTTCCACCAGGTGCCACCGATCCCGCCGTACTCTTCAGCGATGATCATCTCGACCAGGTGATGGACCTCGCTGCCGAAGTACGGCTTGCCGTCGTTGCGGACCTGCTTAACGAAGTTGATGTAGCTGTTGCCCGACCCGCCGATCAGGTGCGTCGCGCCCCAGTCGGTGGAGTTCTTGGCGACGTCGTACCAGTTCTTGGCTGCGCCGGAGCTTAAGGTCGAAGGACCCACAAGCGGGATGTCCGCGAACTCCGGGTCGGCCTGGAAGCGCTGCTGGATGCTGTGGATGTTTGACTTCGTGCCTTTCTTGCCGCCGAAGTCCTGTTCGTTGGCGACTTCGATGTAGGCGAGCTCGATGCCGTAGGTGCCTTCGACGTAGTGTTTGGTGGCGCGGAAGAGTTCGAGCCAGTTGGCTCCGCGGATATCAACGCCGTTGTTCTGGACGTAGTAGTCATTGATCCCGTTGCCGCCGCTGGAGACCATGGCGTACTTCACGTTCGGGTTGCCTTGCTGGACCAGGACGGCCTTGGCGATCTGCTTATCGATCTCTGCAATGGCGTCGGGGTGGAGGTTGTTGTTCTCATCCAGCGCCCACTCCTTGGTGCTGCCGATACGGACGACGTCGATGTTCTGCGCCCCGCCCATGCGGTTGATGCTGCTGCTGGTATTGCCGATCCAGCCGATGCCCCAGAGCTCAAGGCTGGACGGTTCGCCCGGATCAGACACCGAGAACTCGACCGCGGCCGCGGCATTGCCCGAGAATCCGAAACAAGCCATCACGATGACGCAGAGGGTAAGGGCAAATCTGTGTGCGGCAGATCGCCCATCTGAAAGGTCCGCCTTCTCGGTTATGTACCACATCCTGATCTCTCCTGCCTTAGTTGGACTGGGTTGCTTGGGCAAGCATCCAATATTTTCGTTTTCATCAAGAAAAGGCCTGCGTGACTGTACTAGCGCTGTTGTCGAGATAGACGATATTAAAGTTCACCCCGACGCGCTCACCGCCGATGAGCGTGCCGGCATACACCGGTGTCATGCAGGTGCTGTAGCCAAGAACGCAGCCCGACACCACGCGCCACGGTGTGGCCGTCCAAGTGGAGACTCGTATGTCTGGCATATATCAAGAATAGCACGCAAATTACGACCGTACACACACTTTTACGACTGAATTCTTCCCAATCACGACATTTAGGCGGCCGATCACCCAAGCCTGCGTGAGCGGGCCAGCGCGGCGACGAATAAGCAGAGCACCGTATAAGACGCGGGTTCCGGGATGTTGGTTTGGGCAATTGGGGGTGTTCCGGCGTTCCAGTTGTTCAGGACGATGTCCAGGTCCGCCAGGCCGACGAAGCCGTCGCCGGTCGGATCGGCAAGGGGGTTGCCCGGGGGCACGTTCTGGTTCCAGTTGTTGAGGATGATGTCCAGGTCGCTCAGGCCGACGAACCCGTCGCCGTCCAGATCACCGGCTAGCGCGACGTCGGCGGTGTAGGTGAACCAGGCGGTGGCGTTGGTGCTGGTGTCGCTGATCAGGCGCACCCAGTGGGCCGAGTAGCCGTCGGGGAAGTTGTACGCGAACGTCTCCCCGTCGCCGACGATAAAGTTGTCGAAGACTTCCCATTGACCGGTGCCCAGGAAGTCCACCTCGACGGTGAAGGTCACGTCCTGGTTCTCGTCGTGCGACAGCTCCATCAGCTTGTGCTGGTAGCCGGTCATCAGGTAGGGATCAGACGCAACGCCCGCGGTGACGGCCGTACCATTCCAGGGCCCGCCTTCGCCGACCGGCGCGCCGAAGCGATAAAGATCATCGACGTTGCCGAACCACAGGCCGACGTTGCCGTCGTCGGACTCGACGTAATGCCCGTCGGCCGCCCCACCGTCGGTCACGCCGGAGAGCACCAGCATGCCGCGCCAGGAGTTGTAGTCGAAGATGTCCAGGTTGTGCGTGGTGATCGGGATGATGCGCTCGATCCCCCCGCCGTCGAAGTTGCGAGGCAGCTCGTAGAACGTGCCGTGGATATTCATCAGCGAACGCTCGGTAACGACTTCGCGCTTGCCGCGACGCCAGCCGGAGTCCGTCGCGGTGTCGAAGATCGAATCGCCCTTGGGCAGACGGTAGCGTGTGCCGCCGTCGTCGATGAAGACCGAAGCGCTGTCCACGCCGAAGTCCTGACTAGTGGCCGCGTCGGCGCGGACGTCGGCCTCGGCAGCGGCGTCGCTGACAGCGACGAGCTCGAGCTGATACGTTGTCGGGTTAAGCTGCCCGCGGTAGTAGCCCGTGCCGATCACGTTGCCGGCGGCGTCGAGACGGTCGGCGGCGAACTCGAGCTTGAAGTCGCTTTCGTTGGTCGAGCGGAGGAAGCCCTGCGAGCGCGCCGTCGGTGTGTCAGGGTCGGCCAGGCTCGCCAGACGCGCGTCGTCTTTCAGGCGGCGGGCGTTGGTCTGGTGCAGGTAGACCGTTGCCGAGGTGATGTTGTCCTTCGCCTGGACGCGCAGCCACTGAGCGTCCACCGATTCCGGGATCATGTAGTAGCCGTAGCCCTTGCCGGACGTGCCTTCGATGGCGACCGTGTCCAGCGTCGTCCAGGTCCCGTCGCCGTTGGTGTCGAGCTGGATCTCGAAGTTGGCCGAGTTGGTGTTCTCGTGCTCGATGTGGATGACCCGGCCCTCGAACCCGCTGATCAGGAACGCGTCGGAGAGTTCGTTGTTGTTCAGACCGTCGTTGAGCCAGACGCCGCCGTAGCCGTTGGGCGTGCCGCCGTACTCGGGCAGGTCGGCCTTATCCAGGAACATAATGTTCGAGTTGGCCTTGGGGACCAGGCCGTTGTTGAACTTGCTCGAGTCGTTGGCGGTGAAGGCGATCTGGTCGCCGTCCTCGACGTAGTCCGTGATCATCTTGTGGTGCGTGACCAGCGGGGTCAGCCCGCCGTAGTCCTGTGTGCTGAACGTATCGGGTACGAGGAACATCATCCCGTGATGGCTCATCAGGTAGCCGCCGGCCAGGCCGACGTCGCGGATGCGGGGCCACTCGGTGTACCAGCCGTTGGGGTACCCGTGCGTGTAGCTGCCCTGGGGGAAGCGGAACTTGGTCCACTGCCCGCTTGTCGCGTCGCGTGTGTTGATGAAGGTCGAGGCGCCGTCCCAGCCGGTGGCCCAGATGGCATCGAGGCTCGAGGGGTCCATGTCCTCGGGGCCGCGCTTGCTGGTGACCTCGGTGTACTGCGCGTTGGTATCGACGAACGTCCAGGAAGACTGCTGTTCTGGATCGCCCGTGCCGTCCCACTCGACCAGGCCGCCGCCGTAGCCTTCGCCCTGGCCGTTGTTGGTGTAATACAAATGGCCCTGGCCGGTGAACAGCCCCTTGCCGTGCACGCCGGGCAGGTTCTTGGAGCCGCCGCCGCCGCTGTTGTTGCCGTCGACGCGCAGGGTGGTGATCACGGGGTTATCCAGGTCGGAGAAGTCGACCTCGTACAGCCCTTCTTCCATGGTCATGTAGTAGAGCTTGTTCGAGTCGGTCAGGTGCGCGGCCGTGCCAGTGATGCGCCCGCGCAGCTCGCCGGGGTTCGATACCGGCAGGAAGCAGACGACGTCGCTGTTGTCGATGTAGGCGGCGCCGATGACATCGATGCCGAGGTTCGTGTCGCGGTAGCGGTTGGCGTCGGTGTTGCCGGGGTACTCCAGATAGGTGGTGTGCGACATGTCCGTGGTGTTGACGGAGTAGAGCCGGTCGGACCCGCCGGTCGTGACGTGCGGCCCGTAGGTCATATAGAACAGGTCGTTGCCGCGTTTGATGATGCCGCCGATGCCGACCTCGTTATGGGTATTGGTCACTGCGGTGTGGGGGTAGATACCGCTGTAGGCGACCGGGCCGGTGGGCGTGATGGTCAGTGTGGTCGGGGGCGGCGGCGCGGGGGTCGCGGTGATGGTGACGTCATCGACATCGAAGCCGATGCTGGGCGGTGACCAGCGGTCGTTCAGGGAAACCGACATGGCGCTGAGCGTGTCGGCATCGTTCTGGAACAGCTGCAGCCCGGAGAGCGTCGTGCCGCCGTTGAGCTGGATGTCGTAAGTAGCCGTGCCGGCAATCCCGGTGCCCCAACTGTTGCCGGTGACGCTGAGGCTGTGCCAGGTGTTGGGGGTGATCGAGGGCAGGCCGATGGTGGTCCAGCTGCCGTTGTAGACTTGCCAGGCGTCGTTGGTGTAGCGCAGGTTGAGTGCCGAGCCGCTGTTGGTCGGCGTGCTGCTGCTGCCGTTGACCATCAGGTTGAACATGCGGGCGTTGGTCTCGACCGGGGAGATGCGGAAGTCCAGGTCGATCGTGAAGTCCCCGGCCCCCCCACCGCCGCCATCAAGATCAAACAGCGACACGCCGAGCCCGCCGTCGGAGCCGGTGATGCCTTCGACGTGGCCGTACCAGTCCGACCCCCCCGCCGCGTCGCCGGCATCGAACACCACCGCCGTGCCGGAGCCCGTCGTGGTGGTCCAGTCAGAATCAAAGAAGCCGGCTTCGAATGTGTCGTTGACCACGGTGATCTGTGCGGTAGCCACAGCCGGCAGCGCGAGCAGACCCAGCGCGCCCAGTACACACGAGTTCATACGCAACATGCAATCCTTCCTAGTGGACGATGTTACCCCCGCATCAATCGGCGACGCAGCGCCGCTACGCCGGCCAGACCAAACAGCCACAAACCGCCAGGTTCGGGGATGTTGACATTTGAGCCGGGCGGGGTGCCGGCATTCCAGTTGTTCAGGACGATGTCCAGGTCGGCCAGGCCGACGAAGTTGTCGCCGGTTGGATCGGCCAGCGGGTTGCCGGGCGGGATAGATTGGTTCCAGTTGTTCAGGATGATGTCCAGGTCGCTTAGGCCGACAAACCCGTCGCCGTCGAGGTCGCCGGGGATGCCGAGCGTATCCGTAACGCTCAGCTCACCGGTGGTGTAGAGCGCGCTGGTGTCCCAGAAGAGCCCGGCCGTGAGGGCCGGCAGGTTGACGTTGTCGAAGGTACCGAGCGCCGAGGCGAAGTCGAGGATGTCGTAGACATCGCCGAGTTGCGGTGCTGCGCCGCCGTTTGCGATCAAGACATCGAGGTCGCCGCCGGCATTCAGCGCGCCGCCGATGACCAGCCGGTCGTAATCGCTGCTGCCGAAAAGCTCGATCTCGAGCGTCGCGCCGAGGTCTTGCGTGTAGTCGCCGAGGACGGCCAGGTCCGCCGAACTCGCCAGGGGGATGCCGGACTGGATCGCGGTGACCAGCAGGTTGTCCACGTCGGTGTAGCGCGTGTTAACGCCTGACCCGTCGATCCACGGGAGATAGAACGTGATGCTGCTACCGTCGGCGATCGTGAAGTCGGATGCCGAGACGTTGGCGCCGAACTCGCTGGACGACGCGGTCAGGCTGACGACATCGTGGCCGGCAAGTGAGTCACCCGCCGTCTGCTCATACCCGAAGTTGCCGACGAGGTCGTCGGTGATGTCGGCAAAACCCTGCACGTCGCTGAACAACCGGGCAACGGAATACTGAAACGGGTTGTTCGCGTCGTAATCCAGCTCGATCGAGGCGAGGGCCAGGTCGTCGCCGGAGTTGTTGGAGACGGTGAAGCTGAGGTAGGCGTTGTTTGTTAACGCATCGCCCGTGCCGTTCTGCGTGTCGTCGCCGGAGATGCGTAGCGAATTGCCGTCTCCGCCGTTGTCGAACAGGTTGCCGAAGCCCGCGCCGATGGTGATCGGTGAGAACGTGACACCATCGCCGCCGTCGGCGTCTGTCGCGGCCAGCGAAGCACCGGTGAACTCATAGGTGCCGATCGTGACCGCCGAGGAAGGCGAGATCGAACCGACACGGACGACTGAGCCGGCCTGAGCGGTGAGGTTGTTGGCGAATGTGCCGTCGCCCGAAACCGTCGAGCCTGATGCGGCGATCACGTCGCCGACGACGGTGGTGTCGCTGTCGTTGTTCAGCGTCTGGCCGTTAACGACGTTGAAGGTGGACGACAGGCCGGAGACGTTGAGCGTCGCGCCGGCCTGAACGTCGATGAACGGGCTGCTTGCGATTGAGGCCGCACCGGTGAGGCTGAGTGTACCCTGTTCGATGGAGGTGTTACCGGTGTAGGTGTGCGCGGCATTGGTGTACCAGGTGCCGGAGCCGGCCTTCACAAGGCCGCCCGCGCCGGGCAGTGTTTTGTTGAATATGCCGTTGCCGCCGGTGAGTGTGAGGTCGCCGCCGGCGCTGCTGACGATCTGCTTGCCGGGATCGGCCGAGGCCTGCAGGCTGACCGAGGCGAGCGGGTGGGTGCTGGATTCGATGGTCGCCCCGCCGCCGAGGATAGTGAAACCGCGCTCGGTGTTGGCGTTGGCTATGAAGAGTGTGCCGTTGTCGATCTCGATGTACTGCGACTCTTCGGGCAGCGAGCCGAGGTTGCCGTTGAGGTTGAAGCTACCGACAGCGAGCCGGCCGTTGGACTGGACGACCAGTCGGGCGTCGGCGGCGGGTGTGCCGTCGGCAAACAGCTTGCCGGACAGCGAAACGGCGGCGTCGTTCTGGACCTTGATGCCCTTGTCGTTGTAGACGTCGCCCGCGACGACGGTCATGGTTGAGCCGTCCGGCGTGCCGTTAAAGTTCAGCTGCCCGTCGCCGATGATGTCGCCGTTGAGCCGTAGCGTGCTGCCCGGCGCCTGGTTGCGGACGGAGAGGTTGCTCCACAGTTCGATCTGTGTGTCAAAGGTGTGGTCGGCGCTGCCGGTGGTGTCGTCTACGGTGAGATAGGTCCAGCTGCTGGCGTACTGCCCGGCGAACATGAGCGATTCATCGCCGTTGCCGATGGTGTAGGCGGTCGTGCCGTCGAAGTCGATGTCGCCGACGGTCTTGAACTTGGACCAGTCGACGTTGACGGTGGAAGAAGCGACGGTGCCGAAGTTCGCGTCCTGCCTGCCGTAGGCGGGCGCGGTCGTGGCCCAGTTGGCGTCGTCGCCCCAGCTGCCGTCGCCTGCGAGTGTCCAGTCGTGTTCCGTGTTGCCGGAGGTCTTCTGCCAGACGCGGACCCAGTCGATCTTGGTCTCGTCGGTGTGCCCGTCGGGCCACTGGGTCTGGTTGGGCGTGCCGGGCCAGCCGCCGACGGCGTAGTTGAGGATCAGGTACATGTGCTCCATCTGAGCGATGGCGGAGTTGGTACCGAAGCTGCTGACCTGCTGGCCGTCGAAGTAGAACCTGACGTAGTCGTCTTCCTTCCAGTCCATGCCGAAGCGATGGTAGGTTCCGCCGAGGTCCCCGACGCCGGAGGGATTGACTTTGCCGGCCCCCGAAGCGTTGCCGCCGCCGGAGGTCTTGTAATGGAACGCGGTGTGATACTCGCTCTGGTTATACGCCCCGATGGGGTACTCCATGATGTCGGCCTCGGGCGGCCAACCGGTATACAGGCCCCAGAACGCCGGCCAGGAACCGGTGGTGTCCGGCAGGAGGATGCTGGCTTCGATGTAGCCTTCCTTGACCGTGAACTTGTTGTACCCGGTGGAGATCACACCGGTGGTGAACGCCTTGTTGCTGCTGGGGTGGCTGACGCGCTCGGCCAGGAGCGTGACCGTGCCGTCACCGAGGATGACGTTTTCATCCGCCGCGTAGGCGTCGTGGTTATGGGTGCGCCCCCAGGGGTACTTGCTCTGCCACTTCATGGTGTTGAGCGTGTCGTTGGCGAACTCGTCGGCCCAGAGGATTTCGTAGCCCGAGCCGGGCGGTCCGGCCAGCACCGAAGCGGTGGGCAGCGAAAGCGACATGGCCATGCCGAGGGTCAAACCAGCCATCGTGATCGGGCGAGTCTGGTAGGTCATTATGAGTTTCTCTCCAAGCGGTGATCGTGATGCCCGACCTATGCGTCAGATACCGCCCATGAACCCGCAGGTTCGCCGGGCGGCGAAAGCCGATGGAAGGACAATATTGTTCAGGTGCGGATTAACCGCTTCTGGTGCTATCTCCAAGAATAGCACGCTGTTGGGTAAATAAACACCAAATATCAAGTCCAAATTCTTACTGAATGCGTCATAACATTGCGCACTCAGAGCCTTATGCGGCGTGGCGCTTGATGCGGATGGCTATCGCAACACATACTCGTGCATCCAGATCGAAACTTAAGCACCTTTTAATAAGGTACTTATGTTGCGACGGTGCCGTATTAACCCGATGTCGCCCCGTTTAGGCTGAATCGGCGAGTCTGAATCGGCGTCTGGTGACCCATCCCAGGCCCGCTGACAGCAGCAGCAGGCTGTTGGGCTCCGGCACCAGCTGGACACCCGAGATCAACAGCGAGTAATCCTGCCCCCCGGTTGTCAGCGAGCCGGTGTGACCGATGTGCAGGCTCAGGTCGGACATCAGATCGAGATTGTCGATCCACACCTGTTCGACGTTATCGACGCTGTTGCGCTTGTCGCGCTTGGCGGCGTTCGCTGGATTAAAAACGTCAAGCGTCCAAGGGTAGAAGGTATCGCCATCGGACTCCGCCCACAGGTCCAGGTCGTTGATGAGCATCCGCGTCCGGTTGTTCTTGCCCGACACCGGGTTGCCTGGCCGGTCGGTCCAAACAAGCGTCGCTTTGACTTCGTCGGAAACCACCTTGAAGTCAAACACCGTCTCCTCGCCCGAGGTCAGGTCGAGTTCGTACAGGTAGTTCTCCTCCGTGCCGGGTGCTGCACTCAGCGCGTCGGTCAGGAACGTTGCACCCTCGGCCACGTTCACCAGGCCGTAGCCCGTCTCGTAATCGGGCCCGACATCCCGAGCGCCGGTGGTGACGTCGGTTGCGGTGTGCATGAGCAGGGCCTTGGTCGTGGCGGCCAGGGGTTTGGTGCCACGCAGATCGACCGTGTGTTCGATCAGCAGCGCCGCGGCACCGGTAGCTGCGGGTGCAGCCATCGAGGTGCCGGACAAAGTGACGTACGAGGCGTCGCCCGAATTGTTGGCGGACGTCACCGCGTTGCCGTTGGTGACCACGTGCGGCGCAAGCCGGCCGTCGTCCGTGGGTCCACGGCTCGAGAAGCTGTTCAGCGATACGCTGTTGCCGTTATGTGGGTCTGTGGTGTGGTCCAGAGTTGAACCCACAACAAGCGTGTTCTTGGCAATCTTGCCTAACCCCGTCAGCGTATCGAAGCCGCTCCCGTCGTTGCCGGCCGACCAAACACTCAGGTAGTGAGGGTTGTTGTAGGCGACCTGATCGACCGATCTGGAATGGCTCGAATAATCGCCGTAGCCAGAAGCCCCGGAATTGAGAACTAAGCCGTAAGAGTGATTAGACAGGTCCAACAGGTGGGCGTTGTTGGCCATCTCATTCACGTCATTGTTAGCCGTCCAGCTGATGATCTGGACTTCGTCAGCGACGCCCCGTGCGCTGGGTGTGCTGGCGGCATGTCCGCCGATGATGCCGGCGACATGAGTCGCGTGCTGATTTGTGCCGCTGCCCTGCTGCTTGGTAACGCGCGATGCTTCGAATCCGGGCTCGGGGAAAGGATTCCCTTCCTCTTCCGGGGGGATGTCCCCACCGACGACGATCCGCTGCGGCGGCGGACCTACCGAGGGATTGAAGACTTCGTGGGTGGTACGGACCGGGCCGCTGTCCCAGACCCCGACCACGACACCTCGGCCCGCCAAGTCAAGGCCCAAGGCCCCGCCTTGATGCACCTGGTCGGCGTTGATCGAGTCGTTCTGGTTGGTGTCCCCGAATGATTGTGAAGTCATGCCCCCGACGAAACACACCGAAATCATCGGTATAGCATGACGCAACACACAACGTGCGCTTCTCCCCATAATAAAGAATGCCTTTCTCCGTCCCCCAAGTGGTTGTATCCAAGTGGTGTATGAACCCCGGCAGGCGCGAAACAACACGCGACCTTACACACCTTGGTGATCATGCTCTGATAAATGCCGGTGACCGGCTAGTAATAAATACGCAAAAATTCTTTCAAATCACGCATCGCAGGACAAGACCTATCTCAGAGCAAGAGGCAAGGACCCGATGTCAGGGTGTCGCGACAGCCTCGGTAGCCTCCTCCTCTGCGGGGGCATCCAGGTCAGTCTGTGTGATCATCCGGCAGGCGTGCAGCCGGCTCTCAAGCACCGGGGCGTTGTCACCGCGAGCCATCCTCGCCAGTGCGGCGATCGAGTCGTACCCGAACTGCTCGGTGCGCTGCTCGAGGGTGGCATACACCTTACCGCTGCGGATGGCGTCCAGCGTGGCGGGCGCGGTATCAAAACCGATCAGCTGAATGTCGCCACCCGCCCCCGCTTCGACCAAGCCGGCAATCGTTTCGGGGATGCTGTAGCCGTACAACCCCACGATCACCTTGGCATCAGGATGATCGCTGACGGCTTTGGCGGCGTTGAGCCGAGCCTGCTCGGCATTGGTGCCGTCGGTGTACGTCACGATGGTGTACTCACCACCCTGCAGCGCCACATCGATCGGGTCCAAAGCACGTTCACGGTCCTGATCACGGCCGAGCAGTTCATCGATCAGGCCCTGGCGGCGTTGCTGCCCGTTGACCTTGGCCAGCGAACCGACCGAGATGACCACCTTCCCGCCCTCCGGCGTCACTTCCTTGACCAGGCGACCGAGCTGTCGGCCGGCCTCGTAGTTGTTCGTGCCGATGTAGAAGTCACGGCGTGTGCCGGGCGCGTCGGAGTCGATCGTGACCACGTCCATCGACGCGGACATGATGTTGATCAGGTCGGCTTGCTGCTGGACATCCACCGGGCTGAGCGCCACGCCGTCGATACCGCCTTGCACATGGGCTTTGCGCAGGAACACGTTCTGCTCTTTGAGGTCAGCCGGGCGCTGGACCTGCAGCTCAACCCCCTGCTCCTTGGCGGCCTTCTCGGCACCGGCGATCAGCGCATCCCAGTACGGGTCTTGGCTGCCAACACTGAGCGCCAGACGGATGGACTTGCTGTCGCCGTTGAGCAACTTCGCCTTCTTACTGAGATAGGCGCTGTACCCAATGTTGATAGCGGTGAAGATCACCAGGAGCGTCCAACCCAGCCGTTGGAGATTGAATTGACGCTTGCTATTCGAGGATGATTGTTGCGTGTCGTTCATGATCGGGTGCCTTGTCCGCCGCTTGGTCATAGATCGTTACCCGGCCGCGCGACCGGGCTGTCAGGGCGTCTGCTGTATCCACGGAACAACCAAAAGACGGGATACCCCAGCACTATCTGCCCGCGAAGTAGATTCTAACCGGCAGAACATCTTCAAGATACGGGCATTGCGTCATTATTCTATCTGTTTACGCGGGTAGGTGGGCGGCCTGGGCGATGGGTCAGTTTTCAATCAGGTAAACGCCACCGCTATAGTTGAAACTATCGCCTGTCGGATTGTCGCATATGATCGGGTATACTTACTGTATTGTGTGCCCCACAGTTACGAAGGAAGTTGACGTGTCCAGGCCCAAAGATGACGCCCCGAATGTGGCGGTACTCGTGGAAACCTCCTCGGGGTGGGGTCGGCGGCTGATCCGGGGGGTGACCAACTACTCGGTGAAGCACGGCAACTGGCACCTGTGGGTCGAAGAACGGGGCCGGGACAGCAACACGATGAGCCTCCCGGCCGGCTGGGACGGGGACGCGGTGATCGCGCGTGTCGGGACCAAGAAGCAGGCCGATGAACTGCACAGCTGCAATCTGCCGATCATCAATGTCTCCGGCATCGAGTTGCCCGAAGCCGACTTTCCTAAAGTCATGGTGAACTATGAGTCGGGCAGTGCGCTGGCCGTCGATCACTTTGTCGATCGTGGCTACAACCACTTCGCATATGTCGGGCCGCTGAACTACCGGTACGTCAGGCGTCACGCAGAGTGTTTCCGTCGGGCCGTGGAAGAGACCGGCTCGACCCACCACCAGTTCGACCACCGCGGCGGGCTGTCATCAAGCCGTAACTGGCGTCAGCGCATGGACGAGTTGGGCGACTGGTTGGAGTCGCTGCCTAAACCGGTGGGCGTATATTGCTGGGCGACCTGGCCGGGCCTGCAAGTGATCGACGTGTGCCGAGAGCGTCACATCACCGTGCCGGATGAAGTCGCGGTGCTTGGTGATGACGATGATCCGCTGCTCTGCGACGCGGCCAGCCCGCCGATGTCCGCGGTGGTCACCGCCTCGGAGCAGCTGGGGTACCTGGCGGCCCAGTATCTGGACGACCTGCTGGCGGGCAAAGAGGTGCCGCAGGAAACACTGGTTGATCCGATCGAGATCACGACCCGCCGCAGCACCGAGGCGCTGGCGATCACGGATGACGAGCTGCGCAAAGCGGTGATCTTCCTGAGGCAGAACGCCTACGGCCCGTTGACGGTCGATGAGATCGCCGACGCCGTGCCGATGACGCGCCGCAGCCTGGAGCGTAAGTTCCGCCAGTTTTTCGAGCGCACCCCGCACGAGGAATTGCAGCGCCTGCGCCTTAGCCGGGTCAAGGAACTGCTGGCCCGTACCGACCTGTCGATTGCCAAGGTCGCCGAACGCGCCGGGTTTGCGAATCCGGAACACATGACCACGCTGTTCCGCAAGCACTTCCAGACCACGCCGCTGCGCTACCGCACGAAGGTCCGCGCACGATAAACCACGCTGCCATCCAAGCACGTTTTTAGTCGATCACTCCGCGATCGCGCTGATGAAGCCGGTCGGGCGCATCAGCCGGACGGTAGCGCCCTTGGGCGCGTCGAGCGTGACCTCGGCCGACTCGCCGGGGCTGAGTGTCGGCATCTGCACCTCGGCGACCACCTCGCCGGCGTCGTCGATCGCCTGCACGCGGTAGCCGCGCAGCGTCATGACGGGGAAGTCCGAGCGGGACGTGACCTTCACCTGTAACGGCTGATCACGTGTCACCTCAAGGAACGCCGGCGATAGGTCCTCCTGCATCGCGTCATATAGCGCACGCGGCTTGCGGTCCGGGTCCACGATGCCCCACGGGCGGTAGCCATTGACATTCGTCCCGGGGTATCGGCTGCGGTAATCGTTGAAGGACCAGTAAGCCAGACCCATTACGTAGTCGCGCTGGCGTACGGCCTCAAGCGTCTCACGGAAGTGCTTGATGCGCTGCTCTTCACTCGCCTGGTCGGCGCGCTTGCCGTACTCACTGATCAGGATCGGCTTGTCGGGCCATCGCTTGTGCAGCTGGTCCAGGTTCTTGCCCGCGCCTTCGCCGGACATGTAGTAGTTGATGCTGATGAAGTCCACCCAGTGCATGCTGCGGGCTTCGTTCGACGGGACCTTCTGCCCGGTGGCGTAGCCCAGAGCCGCGAACGTCGTCGGGCGTGTCGGGTCGAGCCGCTTGGCCTGCGCCACAAACGTACGGGTCCAGTCCACGCCCTCAGGCTTCCAGGACTGGTACTCATTGCCCACGGACCAGCCGATCACGCTGGGATGGTTCCAACTCGACTCGATCATCTCGGTGAGCTGGCCGCGGAAGTTGTCGCGGTATCGCTTGTCACTGAGCTCGCCCGGGCCGAGCCCCCAGCTGGGGACCTCGCAGATGATGAGCATGCCGTGACGGTCAGCCCAGTCGAGCATCGCTTTGGATAGCGGGTAGTGCTGCAGGCGGTGCAGCTCCAGGCCGGCCCGTTTCATCAGGCCCATGTCCAGCTCGATCAGCTCCTCCGGCTCAAGCCCGCCGTGCACCGGGTGGCCCTCGGCCCGGTTCGCGCCCGCCATGCGGATCGTTTCGCCGTTCAGCAACAACACGCCGTTCTTGATCTCGATCGATCGGATGCCGAACGTGTCCTCTCGGGAATGGGACTTGCCGTCATTGGATGCGGACTCGACCGTGACACGGCTGGTATACAGTTGCGGCGTGTCCGGCGACCACAGCGACACCGCGCCGGCAGGCACCGTCACCTTCAGCTTCGCCTCCCCTACCGCCCCGGCGGGGATCTTGACACGATGGGCGGCCACTTCGCCGGTAAACGTGGACGACGCGCTCGAGACAGGCTGTATGGAACCCGAGACCGAGGCCGTGACGGTGCGGGACGATGCGTTGCGTACAAAGACCGTCACCGTCACGTCCGCGTCGCCGCGGGGCAGTTCTGGCCGGGTATCGATCTTCTGGTTGGTGATGTAGACCGCCGGGCTGACGACCAGCCGGGCCAAGCGCAGCAGCCCGCCGTAGTTCCACCAGGGGTAGAGCTGGGCCGCGGGTGCGCCGTTGAGGCGCGGGCCGGGGATGTCCCCGGGGCCCCAGCGGTTGTCCACCTTGACCGCCACATGGTTGTACTTGCCCGGCCGGACGTGCTCGGAGATGTCCAGCTCGAAAGGGGTGTGGTCGCCGAGGTGTTTGCCGGCGGGCTTGCCGTTGACCCACACCTCGCACTTGCCACCGATCCGGTCGAACTGCAGCCGGTACACCGCTCCGTCGCCGCCGTCGGGCGTGTTGATCGACTTGCGGTACCACGCGACGCCGGTCCATTCGTAACGCGGGTCGGTCAGCTGGTCGTGCGGGACGGTGACCTTGTCCCAGCCTTTAACGTCGAGCCAGCTCTTGCCGTCCCAGTCGTTCGGCACGGTGTTCCACTTATACTCTTCGCCCTTTTCAAGCGGGTCGAGGGCAAAGTTCCATGTTTCGTCGAGGCTGACAACCTGGTCTTGCGCGTGGGCCGTGCACACGGAAAATAATGTCAGCACACAGAGCATCGATACGAAGCGTATGAAGGTAGTCATCGGATTGAATCACTCCGGTTGGGTCAAGGGGTAGTCTTGATAATACAGCATGCGGTTCTTCTTCTTCCAGTAGTTCCCGCTGAACCACCGGGGCGTGTCCTCCAAGCTCTCCTCCCACTCGGCGAGCTTGATCATCAGTTCACGGACGCGCTGCGGTTGCTCGCCGGCGAGGTCGTTCACTTCGCTGACATCTTTCGAGAGGTCATAAAGCTGGGGCGTGGCGTGAGTGGTACGGATCAGCTTCCAGTCGCCGTCGCGCATCGCGGCCCCGCGGTGGGTGATGCGCCAGTACATGGTGTCGTGGGGGTGTTCGTCGCCGCGTTCGCCTTTGAGATATGGCAACAGATCGACGCCGTCGTATATCTTGCCGTCCAGCTTGCCGTCCTTAATCTGCCAGGGCGAGCCGGCGGCGGCCAGGAACGTGGGCAACAGGTCCAGCGCGATGAACGGCTCGGTATACGTCGTGCCCTTGGGCAGCTTCCCGTCGGGCCAGGTGAAGATGAACGGCACGTGCATCCCGCCGTCAAAGAAGATGCTCTTCTGCCCGCGCAGCGGCGCGTTGATCGACTGCGACGTGCCGTCGACGATCCCGCCGTTGTCGCTGAAGAAGACGATCAGGGTGTTGTCGTACTGCCCGGTGTCCTTGAGGTGTTGCACAAGTTTGCCGACGTTTTCATCGAGGCAATGCTGCATCGCCAGCATGGTCCGGCGTTTCTTGTCCTTGATGTGGGCGAACCTGTCCAGGTCTTCCTGCTTGGCTTGCAGCGGGGTGTGCGGGGTGTCGTGCGCCAGGTAAACGAACCAAGGCTCGCCTTCGGGGACGTTGTCGATGAAGTTGAGCGCCTCGACGGTGTACCAGTCGGTGGTGTAGGGCACGTCGATCTTGCTGACCGGCTCGCGCTGGCGGTACATCTGTTTGTCCTTGACCTTGGGGAAGTAGCCGTGGCCCTTGTACCGGCCGAAGTAGTAGTCGAACCCGCGCGCGTTGGGGTGGAAGTGAGCACCGCCGCCCAGGTGCCACTTGCCGATGCAGGCGGTGCGGTAGCCCAGCTGCTTGAGCCGGTCCGCCATGGTGACTTCGCTTATCGGCAGGCCGATCTGGTCCTGAACAAAGTATTCCTTCGCGCCGACGATGTTGTGCTCGTGCCCGAACCGGCTCTGGTACCGCCCTGTCATCAGCCCGGCCCGCGACGGCGAGCAGACCGTGCCCGAGACGTACCCGTTGGTGCAGCGCACCCCGTCCGCCGCCAGGGCGTCGATGTTCGGCGTCTCTAATTGCTTCGAGCCGTAGCAGCTCAGGTCCCCGTAGCCCATGTCGTCGGCGAGGATGATCAACAGGTTGGGCATCGCATCGGGTGCGCCTGCTGCACACGCGCTGTGGGGATGCACGAACAAGACCGTGCCCATCAAAAGTAGAAGGCCCAGGACCTGCATATGACATCGCGGATGCATGGCGGATAAGGCTCCAAGTGGTGGCAGGATGTCCTCTGATCCTAATTGAGGATGGACATCCTACCTGTAACCCATTAGCCCAACGAGGATCGATCGCGCCGTATTTCTTACATTATGCGACGCCCTAAAGCCGCATGCGTAAGAATCTGGGCGACTTTGGCGGCCTGAACAAGCCAGGGTGTGCGCATGTGTGCAGTTTTTCTCCGGTTCCTGACATCCATCTATGGTCTGCGTAAATAGAAAGATATTGGCCGCAATAAAAGATGGCACGGCGCAAATGCTGGGCTAAAATTTAACAGGTTAAAGATAGCTTGGAGGACGAGGAACGGGAGGATATCCGACTCATTCAGAGTCAGCCGGTACGCACTTCACAACGCGTGCCCATTAAGGCCATCCCGCCCCAGAACCCTCATGTCACGTGTTCAAATGTCATCTTGCTTTGTCTTTATTACTTAGAGGAGAGGAGATTCTTCCATGATTCGTAAACCCTTGACCATGACTGCCGCGATGGGTATCGCAGTCCTGCTAGCGGGGCAGGCTTCGGCTGTCACCGTCCCGCTGAACGCCACGAACGACAACCGTTCGCGGTCGGACGCCGCGACTGGCAACTCCGAAACCAGTTCGTCGGACCTGATCGGTAACGTCACCGGAACGCGTTGGCACCGTGCCGTGCTGTCCTTCGACCTGACCAGCATCCCCGATGGCTCGGTCATCAACAGCGTCACACTCGACGCCACGTTCGATCCCGACGGCTCGGGTAACTCCGCCAACTTCGATGACGGCACCGCCGACATCATCGTGGCCGAGATGCTTGAGAACCCCGACCGGGTCAACGGCTGGAACTACAATGCCCAGAGCTTCGGCCCCGACCAGACCGGCAACACCGCCGATGACGTCGCGTGGGCAACCGCCGGCGCCACCTTGGGTGCTGCCCTGTCCTCGGTCTCCGACACGACCTACGACCCCGAAGGCATCGCGGCCGGGACCGCGTTCAACTGGGCCTCGAGCGCAGGTTTCGTGACCGCCATCAGCAACAACCTCGCCGACGACGAGATCCTCCTGCAGGTGCTGATCCCCGGCGTCGAAGCCGGTGGCCGTTCGTTCGTCCGCTCGAACAACGACTTCGTCCTGACCGTTGACTACGTGCCCGAACCGGCCAGCCTGGCGCTTCTGGGTATGGGCGGCCTGGCGATATTCAGCCGTCGTCGCTGATCGACCCACTGTTCAAGCAACCTCCAAACATCAACCCCGGCCCGACACCCGTTCGGCCGGGGTTTTTCATGGGGTGGCGTGTCGCAATGGTGAAGATAATTGACGGATTATCCCATTGCTATCCACATCCGAACAGCGTTTAATATAGTCGGTCAGAGGCTTTAGTCAGTCATGTGGTTCCGCAGCCGGCTGGCCATGTATTAGTCCGGATTCTACCGGTAGGCTTATCGTTCATCACACTCGGAGGTTTTCAACATGACCCCGGTCACAAAAAATCGCAACACGCCACTTCGCCGTCATGCCTTTACGCTGATTGAATTGCTCGTGGTCATCAGCATCATTGCCTTGCTGGTGGGTATCCTTTTGCCGGCGCTGGGCGCAGCCAGGAAGGCCGCGATTAAAGCGCAGTGCCTTGCGAACACACGCAGCCAGGTGCAGATGGTCATCTCGATGGCCACAGACGACGAGGATAAGTTGCCGCCGCTGTCCAGACGCCCCGCTAGCGGCAACAATAACGTGTCACCCTACCATGTCTGGTGGAAACAACGCGAGAAAGCTGAAGAGTACGGGCTCGTAAAGGAGATGGTCTACTGCCCGGCGAATATCGATGACTGGAATCCGGATGGCCCGGACCAGTTCTGGGATGGCGGCGACTGGTCGGTCTGGTCGTATGCCTACTTCGGCAACAACAACCGTTTTGACCCGTCCGAAGTCCCCCCGAAGTCCAGCCGTTATGTTGGGGATGATAAGTTCTTCTTCAAAAAAACAGGCGATCTCTACTTCCATCGGACCACCTACGATAACGCCAAATCGGATATGCTCTTCGCGGACTTGACACGTACTTATCCCGTCAGCGGCGGCACGGCCGGGACTTTTTATGACCGAGAGAAAAACCGCCGAGGTGCCAACCACGTCGATGCCGAGTTCCCCAACCCGGACGGCAGCATCCCCGGCGGCAACGGCGGCGGGCACGAGGCGTATCTCGATGGTCACGCGGAATGGATTGGTCAGGAAGACATGTCACAGATGTACACAGCCACCATCACCGGCCGAACCCTGTTTCTTTACTTCTATGGCGGGCTAGAATATGAGGGCAGCGGCAGTAGCGGCGGCGGCGGGCCGCAGCGCTAATATCGATTTTCACATCGATCCAGACATTCACCCACACGGGCCGTCCATATCAGGGCGGCCCGTGTTGCATTCACGGGGAAGCTGGCTGCGTTGGAGGTGATTTGACGCGGGACCGTCCGGCCTGCAGCGCGGTAAATAATCATAGAAATCCCCCCATGTGAACCCAAATTTAACCCCATGTGCCAAGGGAGAGGACCAGGACCACAGCCAGCGGGCATTATCGGACGCGATTCAACCCCGCCAGCCCCTATATGTCGCAATCCTGAAGAATAAGGACGGCATCAGACCTACCCTTAACGCCTGTCATGAGGCACAATTAGCATGTACTTGGATAGGAGCCAAATGACTAACGGGGCAGGGAGTCTGTGCGAGGCGCTGGCGTTGTCATGAGCCGGTGTCGGGTCGTTGATCGGCCACGGCTTGACCGCCCGCAGTTCCTTTGGCCCGAGATGGAGTTTCGAACATGTATGTTGCCCAAGCAGAGAACCAACGCGCCCTGAAGACAGAGCGTCTGGATACCGACCTGGTGATCGTCGGTGGTGGTCTGGCAGGTACGTGTGCCGCCGTCACCGCGGCGCGGGCCGGGCTGAAGGTGGTGCTGATCCAGGACCGGCCGGTGCTCGGTGGTAACGCGTCCAGCGAGGTCCGCTTGTGGATCCTCGGGGCGACCAGCCACATGGGCAACAACAACCGCTGGGCCCGTGAGGGCGGGCTGATCGACGAGGTCCTCGTCGAAAACATGTACCGCAATCCCGAGGGCAACGCCCTGATCTTCGACACGATCCTGCTGGAGAAGGTCGCTAACGAATCGAACATCACACTGCTGCTGAACACGGCCGTGTTCGAGGCGAGCAAGTCTGCCCCGGACAAGATCGAATCCGTGCGTGCGTTCTGCAGCCAGAACAGCATGATGTACGACGTACACGCCCCGCTGTTCTGCGACGCTTCCGGCGACGGCGTGCTGGGTTTCATGACCGGCGCGGCGTTCCGCATGGGTGCCGAGTCGAGCGATGAGTTCGACGAGGGGTTCGCGCCCGACACCGAATACGGCGAGCTGCTCGGGCATTCGCTCTACTTCTACACCAAGAACACCGGCCGGCCCGTCACGTTCGTGCCGCCCGAGTTTGCCTTGAACGACATCACCAAGATCCCGCGTTACAAAAACTTCAACGCCGAGGAAGACGGCTGCCAGCTGTGGTGGATCGAGTACGGCGGTCGGCTGGACACCGTCCACGACACCGAGCAGATCAAGTGGGAGCTGTGGAAGGTGGTCTACGGGGTATGGGACTACATCAAGAACTCCGGGCTTTTCCCCGAGTCGCAGAACCTGACGCTTGAATGGGTCGGCACGATCCCCGGCAAGCGTGAGAGCCGGCGGTTCGAGGGCGACTACATGCTCAGCCAGAAGGACGTCATCGAGCAGCGCGAGCATGACGACGCGGTGAGCTTCGGCGGTTGGGCGATCGACCTGCACCCGGCCGACGGTGTGTTCAGCGAGAAGCCCGGCTGCTCGCAGTGGCACAGCAAGGGCGTCTACCAGATCCCCTACCGCTGCATGTACAGCAAGAACATCAGCAACCTGTTCCTGGGCGGGCGGATCATCAGCGCGACGCACGTGGCGTTCGGCTCGTCGCGCGTGATGGCGACGTGCGCCCACGGCGGCCAGGCGGTCGCACAGGCGGCGGCGCTCTGCAAAGAGCAGCAGGTGATGCCGCGTGACCTGCTCGAAGCAGATCGCATGAGCGAGCTGCAACGGCGTCTGCTGCGTATCGGACAACACATCCCGGGGCTGAAGGTTGAAGACACGGAAGACCTGGCGACTAGCGCCACCACCAAGGCCAGCAGCCAATACGCGCTGGCCGGGTTGCCGGCGACGGACCGGATGACCCCGCTGGATTGTTCGCGCGGGCTGCTGCTGCCGATGACAAAGGGGCGGGTGCCGAAGGTCTCGTTCTGGGTGCAGGCCGACCAGTCCACACACCTGGCGGTGCAGCTGCGTGGTTCGAGCAAGCCGGGCAACTTCACGCCCGACGAGGTCCTCGCCTCCAAGCTGGTCTCGCTGTCGCCCCAGTCGGGCAAATCGAAGAAGCAGCGCGTACTCGCGGCAGTCGAAGGCGGCGATACACAGTGCGATGAGCGCAACGAGCAGGCCACGCTGCAGAAGGTCGAAGTGGACTTCGGGACGTTTATCGAGTCGCCGAGGTACCTGATGATCTGCCTGCTGGCGAATGAGCGCGTGTCGGTGGCACAAAGCGACGCGCTGGTCACGGGCATGATGGCGCTGCGTCATAAAGCGAACACCAAGGTGTCTAAGGGCGGCGCGAACCAGACGCCCCCGGATGACATCGGCGTGGAGTCGTTCGAGTTCTGGCTGCCCGAGCGTCGGCCCAAGGGCCAGCTGCCGGCGATGCGTTTCGACCCGCCGATCGAGGGCTTCGCGCCCGAGCAGGTCACTGAGGGTGCCGAACGGCCGACCGATCAGGCGAACGCCTGGGTCGCGTCGCTTGACGATCAGGAGCCCTGGGTCGAGTTGTCATGGGATGCGCCCAAGACGATCAGCCGGGTGTCGGTGTCGTTCGACACGGACCTGGACCACGCGATGGAGTCCGTGCTGATGGGTCACCCCGAGCGGGTGATGCCGTTCTGCGTTCGCAACGCCAAGCTGGTGGACGATAGCGGTCACACGGTCGCGGAACTGAACAACAACCACCAGACCCGCTGGACCGTCCAGCTGGACAAGCCGTTAACGACGCGCTCGCTTCGGCTTGTCTGCGATCATCCGGATGAGAAGACACCCGCCTCGGTGTTCCGCATCCGCTGCTTCGCTTGAGCAGGCCGGGACGACACAACACTCCGGGGCAAATGTTGGAGGATCGTGAACTTGCTTCGCTGCTTGCTGATGATGTGTCTGTGCATCCTGACCGCGTGTCAGGCGGTTGCTGATGCGCCGCCGAACGTGGTGTGGATCATCGCCGACGACCTGAGCCCCGACCTGGGTTGCTACGGCTACGAAGGCGTTCACACGCCCAACATCGACCGCCTTGCCGACGAGGGCGCGCTGTACACCAACGCGTTCGTCACCGCACCGGTCTGCTCGGCGTCACGCTCGGCGTTCATCACCGGCGTTTACCAGACGACCACCGGCACGCACCACCACCGCACCACGAAGAAGAAGCCGTTGCCGGCACCGGTCGTCCCCATCACCGACCTGTTCCGCGAGGCGGGCTACTTTGTCTGCAACGGCAACTCGAACCTCAAGGGCGGCGGCAAGACGGATTACAACTTCACCTACCAAGGCAAGATGTACGACGGCAGGAGCTGGAGCCAGCGCAAGCCCGGCCAGCCCTTCTTCGCGCAGGTCCAGATCTACGAGCCCCACCGCGACTTCATCAAGACCAAGGACATCCACCGCGCCGACAACGTCCACATCCCCGCGTACTACCCCGATCACCCTGTGACCCGTGCCGACTGGGCCAACTACCTCAACTCCATCGAGGTGCTGGACCGCAAGGTCGGCGCGATCCTCGACAAGCTCGACAGGGAGGACCTGGCGGACAACACCGTCGTCGTTTTCTTCGGCGATCACGGCCGGCCCCACTACCGCGACAAGCAGTTCATCTACGACGGCGGGATCCACGTCCCGCTGATCGTGCGCTGGCCCGGCAAGATCGAGCCAGGTGAGGTGCGTGAGGAGATGGTCAGCATCCTCGACCTTTCCGCCGCGAGCCTCGGCGTCGCCGGGATCGACACCCCCGACTGGATGGACGGGCAAGACATGCTCGCCGACGGCTTTGCCGGCCGGGACATGGTCTTCGCCGCCAGGGACCGCATGGGCGGAACCATCGACCGCTCACGTTGTGTCCGCACCCTGCAGTACAAGTACATCCGCCACTTCCGCACGGACAAGTCCTATACTCAAATTAGCGGCTACAAGGAGCTGCGCTACCCCGGCATGGCGTTGGGCTGGGTGCTGAAAGAACGCGGCGAGGTGGACCCAGAAGCCGAGCTGTTCTGGTCGGACACACGTCCGGCGGAGGAGCTTTACGACATCGTGAACGATCCCGACGAGACGCGCAACCTCGCCGACGACCCGGCTTACACCCAGACGCTCACGCAGCTGCGTGCAGCACTGGACACCTGGATCGACCAGAGCAACGACCAGGGCCAGTTCCCCGAAGGGACGCCGGAAGAACTACAGAAGACCGTAGACGGTAGCAACGAATACTACCGTAAAGCAATGAAGAAACGTGGGCTTTCCACGGACATTGACCGCAATGTTTATCTTAAATGGTGGGAAAAGGAGTTAGGTGTTGAATAAGAACCAAGTATCCGTGACAACTCTCGCTTGTCTGTGTGCGCTGCCTGTGGTCGCACTTGATCCGGCTGAGGCGCAAGCCACTCAGCCGAACATCGTGCTGATCATGGCCGACGACATGGGGTTCTCGGACACCTCGCCTTTCGGCGGTGAGATCAACACACCCAACCTCGCCTCGCTGGCGGGCAACGGCGTGAGCTACAGCAACTTCTACAACACCGCGCGCTGCTCGACGACCCGCGCCAGCCTGCTCACCGGGCAGTACTCGCACAACGTCGGCATGGGCGCGCTGCCCAGCACGAATTACAACTACAACAACGGCGGCACCATGCCCGGGTACTCCGGCTGGTTCGCCGGCACCGACCCCCAGGCCCCGGACGTCGTCCCCACCCTGCCCGAGGTCATGAAGACCGCCGGCTACGACACATCCATGTCCGGCAAGTGGCACCTGACTCGCACCAGCACCATCAACTCAGGGCCCAACGGCACCTGGCCTACCGACAAGGGCTTCGACCGGTTCTACGGCACGATGGAAGGCGCGAAGGACTACTTCGAACCCACCTGGTTGGTCGACAGCGACACGCCACAGACCTTCGAGAACACCGCCAGCCTTCCCGCCGATTACTTCTACACCAACGCGATCTCGGAGCGCGGCGCGCAGTTCATCCGCGATGAGTACAACGACGCCGACAGCAACCCGTTTATGCACTACCACGCGTTCTACGCCCCGCACTTCCCGCTGCAGGCCCCGAACAACGCACAGGACGCCCAGGGCAACAACCTCGTCGCCAAGTACCAGGCGCTTTACGCCGCCGGCTGGGACACGCTACGTGACAACCGGCTCGCCAACCAGATCGCCTCGGGCCTGCTGCCCGCCGGCACCACGCTCTCGGATAAGGCCAACAGCGACTCGGGCATCCCCGACTGGAACACGCTGAATCAGACCCAGAAGGACGAGGTGATCCTGCGGATGGCTGTTTACGCCGCACAGGTCGAGATCCTCGACCAGGGCGTCGGCAAACTGATCGACGCCGTGCGCGACCCGCTCGGTGACGGCACCGGCCCGGGCAACGATGCCGACAACATGATGGATGAAACCGTCTTCGTCTTCCTGTCCGACAACGGTGCCGTCAGCGGCGGCGGCTGGGACGGCCAGGGTGACATCAGCAACTGGGACAACGCCGCCTCCGCCACCAACGTGCGGTACGGCACCGCGTGGGGCAACCTCTCCAACACCCCCTTCCGAAAGTACAAGACCGATACCTACGAAGGCGGCGTCGCTTCGCCCCTGATCATCTCCGGCTACGGCGTGGATAACACGCTGCAGGGCACGTACAACACCACCGATATCGGCCACGTCATCGACCTCGCACCGACGTTCTTCGAACTCGGCGGCGCGACCTACCCCGCCGGCGCAGACGCGTCGGAACTCGAAGGCATGAGCCTGGTCGGCACGTTCGACGGCACCGCCGAGGACCTGACCCAGCGCGACATCTTCTTCGAGCACGAAGGCAACCGCGGCGTCCGCTCCGGCAAGTGGAAGCTCGTCGCGCCCAACGGCTCGAGCAACTACGAACTCTACGACCTGTCCGTCGATCGCGATGAGTCCAACGACCTGAGTGCTTCGAATCCCGCCAAGGAGCAGGAGCTGCGTCTGAAGTGGGAAGCCTGGGCGATCCGCAACATGGTCGCTACCTATGAGCAGGACAACGCCGGCTCGCCGTTCCTGAGCAACGCCGAGATCGACTGGCTCAGCGTCCCTGAAACCCCCGGTGTCATCGCCGAGTACAGCTTCGCATCCAACCTGGCTTCCTCTGATACCGATACCGGCTCAACCGCATCGGACATGGTGCTGGGCGGCCAGATCATCCGCTCGGATTCCACGGCCACCCTCTACACCGACGGCAATGATCCCCTGAACACCAGCTTCGCAAACGCCGCGGCGAACGGCTTCACCGCCGAGTTTACGCTTACGTCCGGCAGCGGCGTAGACCTTGAGAACATGACCTTCACCGCTCGGTTCAACAACATGGACGCCGGCGAGACCGGCACGATCGTCCTCCGTTCCAGCGACGACGGGTTCGCCAGCGACCTGGCCAGTGTCACCAACGGCTCCACCCAGGGCACCACCGACATCCCCGTCGACGTGGACCTCAGCAGCTACACCGGCGTGACCGGCCTGACGTTCCGCTTCTACTTCCTGGGTAGCAACAACAACACCAACGAGCGGACACGCATCGTCGGCCCGGTGACACTGTTCAAGTCGAACCTCCTGGCCGGGGACTTGGACGGCGACGGGTTCGTCGGCCTGGCCGATCTGGATATCATCCTCAACAACTGGAACCAGGCCGTGCCCCCGGGCAATCCCCTAGCCGACCCGACCGGTGACGGTTTCGTGGGCCTGGCCGACCTGGACATCGTGTTGAACAACTGGAACGCCGGGACTCCTCCCGCTTCCAACGCGAGCATCCCTGAGCCCGCCAGTGTGCTATTCTGCCTGGCCGGTGCGGGCGCCTTGATTCATCGCCGCCGGTAATCGGCGAGCCGTCTGGAGACTGTCATGGTTCGATCAGGTTATGGATTGAAAGGTGCGGCGCACCTGGTGGCTGTTGCGTGTCTTGTGCTTTCGGCGTGCAGCCAATCCGTGGTGCGGGCGGACAAACCCAGCGTACCCAACATCGTCGTCATCCTCGCCGACGACATGGGCTACTCCGACCTGGGGTGTTACGGCGGCGAGATCGACACGCCGAACCTCGATGCGCTGGCAAAAGACGGCCTGCGTTTCACCGAGTTCTACAACACCGCGCGCTGCTGCCCCTCGCGCGCGAGCCTGCTGACCGGGCTGTACCCCCACCGCGCCGAGATGGGCTGGATGACCGCCGCCGACATGGGCCGGCCCGGGTACAGCAACGAACTCTCCGCCGACACCAGGACTATCTCCGAGGCGCTGGGACACGTCGGTTACGCGACCGCGATGGTCGGCAAATGGCATGTGACCAACGACGCGTCGTACAAGACCGGGCCCAACGGCTCCTGGCCCTTCGAGCGCGGCTTCGACAGGTTCTACGGCACGATCGCGGGCGCTAAAGACTACTACAAGCCCACCATGCTGTACGACGATAGCGAACCGGTCAAGGACATCCCTGAAGACTATTACTACACACGCGCCATCACCGAGCGTGCCGTCGGATTCATTCATGACGCGCCCGAGGATAAGCCGTTGTTTCTCTACGTCGCGTTCTACGCACCGCACTTCCCGCTGCAGGCCCCGGACACGACCATCGCCAAGTACAAGGGCCTGTATGACGTCGGCTGGGATCATCACCGGGCCGAGCGTATTCAACGGCAGAAGCAGCTGGGCATCGTGCCGGCGGATACAGAGCTTTCCGAGCGCGATCCGTCCGTCCCGGCGTGGGAAGAACTTTCCGATGAGAAGCGGGCCGACATGATCGACCGCATGACGATCTACGCGGCACAGGTCGATGAACTCGACCAGGGCGTCGGCCGGGTCGTCGAGGCGCTTAAGGCCAGCGGGCGATTCGAGAACACGCTGATCATGTTTATGTCCGACAACGGGGCGGTGGGATTAAGCCTGTGGGGCCGCGGGACACACGAACAGCTCAACCAGACCGGCCACTACACGGACTACGGCCGGGGCTGGTCGAACATGTCCAACACGCCCTACCGGCTCTATAAGCGTTACGCCCATGAAGGCGGCGTACGCACACCGTTGATCGTGCATTGGCCCGGCCACATCGACGACCCCGGCGCGCTGCGCGACGATCCCGGCCATATCATCGACATCCTCCCAACCAGTCTGGCCGTCGCGGGTAATCCTGATATCCGCACCGATCGGGCCACGCTGATCCCCGACGGTATCAGCCTACTACCCGCCATCAACGGCGAAGGGCTGGACCCCGACCGCCCGCTCTTCTTCGAGCACGAGGGGCATCACGGCGTCCGGATGGGGCGATGGAAACTCGTCGCATTGAAAGCCAAGAGCCCGTGGGAACTCTACGATCTGCAGACCGATCGCACAGAGATGCACGACCTGTCTGCAAAGCATCCGGGCAAGGTCAAAGAGCTGGCAAAGCTGTGGAACGACTGGGCCGAGCGGTGCAACGTCCTGCCGATGGATGAATCCGGCTGGTCGAATCGGATCAAGGCGGCGAAGAAAGCCGGCCGCTGATCCCGCTTGGTTGATATAGAGCGCCTTGCATAATCACTTTCTGTCATACCCGCGCAAGCGGGTATCCATTTTATTTTCAAGCAGGACTGCTGGATTCCCGCCTGCGCGGGAAGGACGGACGAAAGTCATGCGAAACGCTCAAGTCGCTTACCGCTGTTGCCGTGGTTTCTCAGGAGCCGCTTCGGGGGCTTCTCCCGTGGACGGCGGCGTGTAGTAGCGGAAGTAGTCGTACACGGCCAGGCTGGTTTCAGGGTCCTTGTCGCACCAGTTGGCGCTGATCGCGGTCAGCCAAACGTTTAGCCGGTCGTGCGTGAACTGATCGGCGGGGTATTCGCCGTAGACCGTTTTTTCGCCGTTGACGTAGAACTGCACGCCCTCGGCGGTCCACAGGAAGCTGTAGGTGTTCCAGGCCGCGGGATCGAACGGCTTACCGTCGTGCCCCGCCGGCTTCACCACGTCGCCGTGCGGCTTGGGCCGACGGCCGAACTCCTTGCCGTCCGGCTTCCAGATGATGATGTGCTGGGTGAACTTGCCGTAATTCGGGCCCGCGTTCTCGTAGCAGTCGATTTCGGTGCGCCGCTCGGGTGGGTAGGTCGTCGTGACGATGGGCTCGCCCTGCTCGGCCTCGGAGACGTCGGCGAACATCGCCCAGAAGGCGTGGTGCCAGCCCTCGTCGGTCGTGCCGTCGTTGTCGTCGTCGCGCCCGTCGCCGAGCTTGGCGCGGACCTCGTAGTAGCCGTAGTGGAAACGCTCTTTGGTGACGATGCCCGCGCCGGTGTTGTGCTTGCCTCGGATCGGTTCGTCGAGCGGAGAAAGCCGAAGCGTCAGCACACCGTCTGCGATCTGGACGTTTTCGGTCAGCTGGACGCTGCGGTGCTTCGCGTCGCCGCGAAACGCCCAGGCCTCGGTGTTGAGCGCATCGCCATCGAACTCGTCGTGCCAGGTCAGCTCGTAGCCGAGGTCTTCGGCGGGATTCGCGTGGCTATGGGTCGCGGTGAATAGCGCGGCCGCCAGCATGGCGGACCGGATGACGGTCTTTTTTCGTAATCGCATAGTGTCTGGGTTCCTGATCATTTACGGCGCATGATGCCGGCGGCGCCGAGCAGCCAGAGGCTAAGGGTCGCGGGTTCGGGGATGCTGGTTGCGGGCGGTGGCGTGCCGGCGTTCCAGTTGTTCAGGACGATGTCCAGGTCGGCCAGGCCCACGAAGTTGTCGCCGGTCGGGTCAGCCAGCGGATCGCCGGGTGGGATGGCCTGGTTCCAGTTGTTGAGGATGATATCCAGGTCGGCCAGGCCGACGAAGCCGTCGCCGTCGAGGTCACCGGCGAGCACGAGGCCGGCATTGATCAGGGCCTGTTCGAAACTGATAGACGGGTCGTTGTAGTTCAATTCGAGCAGGTCCACGTCGTCCCAGTCGATGACACCGCTGAGGTCGATGTCGCCGAGCGTCCAGCCCATGCCGGTCAGGCCGAAGTTCGTCCCCAGCAGCAGGAGGTCGTCGGCATCGACGTCGCCGTCGGTATCCGCGTCGCCGTCGGTGAAGGGGTTGAGCCGGATCGTCATATCGTCGAGCAGCGCCTCTTGTGCGATGCCGGCGGGGTTGGTTGCGGTCTGCGTCATCCGCAGGCTGAAGTACCGGCTCAGCGCCACGGGGCTGATGGCCTTATCTTCGAGCAGCAGCACGCCATCGAGCCGAACATCCAGCAGCGGCTGGTCGCCGCTCTCATCGATAACCAGTTGCACGTCAAGATCGGACGTGTCATACGTGCCCGTGGCCTGGATCGACCCGAGGACCTCCGCCGAGACACTGCCCGTGCCGGAGACGTTCAGCGCGAAGACGCGCTGATCGTCACGTACGTTGAGGAAAGATTGATCATCATCAAAGACCAGCGAGAAGCCGGACGAGGCGTCGATCCCGGCATCGACGAGCATGGCGATGTTCACGTCCAGAACCCAAAGCTCGCCCTCGAGGTCGGGGGCGAAGTTGCGCATCAGGTCGGCGTTGACGGACTCGGTGGTCGCCCCGCCGTCGCTGACGGTGCGGAACCTGGCGCGGCTTGCCTGAATGTCAATCAAGGCTTCACCGGGGGCGCTGTCCACGCCGATGGCGTTGGTATCGTAGATTGAGTCGGCGACGCCGGACTTCTGCCGGGCGAACCAAAAACGGTTGGTGTTGATGTCGGACGCGTCGCCGTTGGGATCGTTGGTGATATCGAACGTGTCGGTGAAGACCAGGCCCAGGTCGGCCGGTGGCGAGTAGCTTGCCGTGCTGACGTCGACATCCAGGCGGTAGAATTGGTTGAGGTTGGCTTCGCCGTTAACCTTGATGAAGTAGTCACCGGCCGGGATCGCCATCTGGTCGATCTCTTCAGCCGTGCCCGCTTCCTGTTGGTCCACCGTCATCAGCTTCACGCCGTTGGTGTTGTAGACCTCGTACTTCAGGTCGGATCGGGCGGAGAAGTCGGTGTTGCTGCCCTGCTCGTTGGTCGAGTAGGTCGGGCCCTCCGGCCGGACGCGGATGTAGGTCCAGGCCCAGTCGGTGGTGGTGAACTTGAACCAGTCGGTGTCGCCATCGTCGTCGATGCCCAGCCAGCTGTCATCCATCTCTGCGACCACCGAGTTGTTCGCGTCGGTGCCCCAGTCGATCGAGCCGCTGGTGCCGAGGTTGCCCATATCGGAGGCGTTGGCCATGGTGTCGTTGCCGCCGTTCTTCTCGAGCGGGTCGCCGTAGAGGCGGTTCATGGCGTAGATATCGTCGAACTGGACGCCCCAGAAGCCGGTCTCAAGCGGCGTTTCCATGACGGCGTTGGCGCCGCTGATGTCGGAGTGGCTCAGGCCGATGCCGTGGCCGGACTCGTGCGCGATCAGGTTACGCAGCGGCGCACCGTTGCTGATGTACCAGGACGGGGTGCCGCTGGAACCGAGGTAGGTATCGATGCGCATGTCGCCGTTGTTGGGGAATGAGTTGTCGGCGAGCACGCCGCCCTTGTCGTTCTCCCAGGTGAAAGGCACGCCGCCGATGCGCATGTCGCCGGAGCTGCCTGTGTCGGAGCCGTCGGGGTTCTGCTCTGGCTCGTAGATCATGGTCAGGCCGCTGACGCGCGTGTACTGGTCGTAGACCCGGTCCATGATGCTCCACCACGGCCGGTTCGTCAGGTCCGGCACACGGTCGACCGCCGCCACGCCCCAGCCGATGTCCAGCGCATTGATCACGTCGCTGTTGCTGCCGCGTGACCAGCCCTCGCCATCGGGTACGACCGACCACAGCAGTGTTATGGCGTCGCCCCGCTGCAGCCCGCTCCCGTCGGTCTTGGTCGAGGTCCAGCGGTTGTTGATGTCGTAGGCGGCCGCGGGGCTGACCGGCAATGAATAAGCCAGCAGACCGCATGCGAGCGCGGCGGCGGCGAAGTAACGGGTGGGTCGGTTCTCCAAGTGAAGTATCCCTTCGTGGGTCTAGGATCGGGTGTGTGGTTATTAGTGCTTGATTCTGTGTCTTGACGCGATACCCATCGTGCCGGCGGCGAGCCATAGCATCGTTGCGGGTTCGGGGATGGCGCTGCTAGCGGGGGGCGTGCCGGCGTTCCAGTTGTTCAGCACGACGTCCAGGTCGGTCAGGCCGATGAAACCGTCCTGGTTGGCGTCCCACGGCGGGCCGCCGCGTGGGTAGACCTGATTCCAGCTGCCGAGGATCAGGTCCAGGTCGGCAAGACCGACGAACCCGTCGCCGTCGAAGTCACCTTCGATCGGGACGATCTCGACGCCGTAAACCTCAAGCTCGAACAGACGCACGCGGTTGTCGGTCGCCGCGGGGACGAACAGGCGAAGGATTTCGGCCTGGATCGGCGCGAAGCTGAGGATCAGCGCGGGGTTGTTGTTGTCGGTAACGGTCATAATGTCTTCCCATACGCCGCCGACGTAGCGTTGCAGGCTGTAGTTAGAGATGGCCTGTTCGTACTGGTCGAAGCCGGTAAAGATGCGGGCTTCGCTGATCTCGAAGAGGCCGTCCAGATCGATCTGGAGCCAGTGATCCGCGTCGTTGTTAAGTGAAAGCCAGCGTGAAGCACTATCCCGGTCGATGCCGTCGACGGCGAAGGCGGGGCTATAGCCGCTGGAGGTGTCACTGGCACTGGCGGTCTTGCCGAGGACGACGTTGGTCGTGCCGGCGGGGATGGCGGGCTCGAAATCGCCAGAGAAGACGTAGTTGGTGGCGTCGCGTGAGTGGAACCGCCAGGAAGATTCCCAGGTGTTGCCCAGGCCGATAGGGGCGACGTTGTAGGCGGTGTACCAGAAGATGGTGGTGTCGTTGCTCTGGCCGTAGTAATCCCGGGAGGCGAGGGCGAACCCGGCGTCGCGGCGGTCGTCGGCGGTGGTGCCGGCCGGGCCCATACCGGTGAGCGTCTTGTCGAAGTTGTTCAAACCCAGCTCGGTGACGACGATGTTGCCTCCGAGGTCAGCGTGTGCGTTGGTCCACTTGTTGACGTAATGGTCGCGCCACTGCTCGACGGTGTAGTTCTCGCGTGTGGTGTTGATGCCCGAGAATTTGGAGTAGTGGTGGGTCGACCAAACGAGGTTGTTCATCCCCGCCAGGCCGTCGACCAGCTCGGTGGTGTTGAAGTTCTGGCCGTAGCCGAGGCCCTGGACGACGATGGGCTTGTCGTACCAGGCGGCGGCGATCTGGGCGCGCTCGGCGGCGTCGAGCTGGTTCCAGCCCTGGCTCTCGTAGCCGCCGACCTTCTTCCATATCTTCCGCATATAGCTGCGCCAGTCGGCTGCCGCACCGATCGGCTCGTTCTGGATCTCCCAGCCGGAGATGCCGTGCATAATCCCGCGTGCGTCGATGCCATCGATCACGTTCTTCCAGAGGTCGGCGTCGGTTAGTGCCAGGGTGTCATTGAAGTCACTCTGGAACCATCCGGCGACCATGACCTTCCGGCCGGAGTTGATGGCAAGCTCGACCTGGTCGATCCACTGGGCCAGGTCGGTCGGGTCGGCGGCCATGTTCCGGCTGAACCCCAGGCGCAGGTTGCCGTACCCGCCGGACACGGTGGTGTCCAGGTCGTTGAGTGTGTGGATGAAGGTGGGATCGGCCTGGTCGAAGGAGTAGCCCAGGTAGTCGGTCTTGGTGTCACCGTCTGCGTAACGGTTGTTGAAGTTCAGCCCGATCCGCTCGCCGCCGATGATCGTGCCTGCATGGGCAGCCGGGGCTGCTGCGAGCAGGACCCATGCTACGACACCCCAAACGCCCTTGCGGGCGCCTGTACAAGCCAAGCGCTGATGTATGATCATACCTAAGTATATGCCGTAAAAAGCCGGATATGAATGCGATTTTCCGCCATAAATCTTCGGATTGGCGACATAAAAAGCCTGGGAAACCCGAATCAGAGACGAAAAGGGGGATTTCGATTGGAAATTCGCTGCCCCAGGCTCCAGATGCAGCGAATGCACCGTTGAAGGCTCAATCCGGGATGAAAAACGGCCCCGGGACAAGCCCGAGGCCGGTTGCATAGTCGGTTGGCTGGCTGTCGCTTTACTTGCGGCGAGCCATCAGGCCCAGGCCCATCGCGGACAGCAGCATCACGCTGGCGGGCTCAGGGATGACGGTGACGCCCAGGCCCTGAAAGTCCTTCTTCTGGATGTTGGCCTGGGTGCCGGCCTCGCTGGTGGTCGCGAGGATGTTGTTCATGGTCAGGTTGATCTTGGTCGCGCCGAAGTTGAACGGGACGTTGTTGTCGATCAGGAACTGCTCAATGTCGATATCAGCCACCCCGGTCCAGATCACGCCGAAGCCGGCGCCGTCGTCAGCGAGGTTGTAGTCGCCGGCCGAGGGGGTGAAGACCATCGAGGTGTTCAGGTTGATCGGGGTGACGCTGATGTTGTCGATTTCAACGATGTTGATGAAGATGGGAGCAGCGACGGTCGCGCTGGTCCCGGCCCCACCACCGCCGAAGATCGTGTAGTCGCCGGCCTCGTTGAGCTGGATATCGGTGATGACATTGCCGAACGTGGACTCCATCATGAAGCTGAGCAGGCCGATGGTGCTGTCGGACCCGCCTGCGCCGGAGGAGTTGGACACGAAGTTGATCGGATTGAAGTCCAGCGCGTTGCCGGCTACTGCGGGCATCCCAAACAGCGGGAGCCCGTCGGTGACGGATTCTTCGGTCACATCACGGAAGACGACCGTGTTGCCGTTGAAGTCGCCGTAATTGGTTGATGCGGCATGCGCGAACGTTGATGCGAGACAAACGCCGGCAACAATTCCGGCCCCATAGGTCATAAAAGATTTCATGGACTCTCCACTCCTCCAAGTAATAAGACGCCGAGAGGGCGCTTAATCTTTACTCCTGCTCTCCATATTACCTACTAACCCTAGCCCATACAAGAATAATTCTAGATTTTCTGGAGGCCAATTTCCTCACCCCCCCGTATCACCAAAATAGCTATAAGCTCATAATTTGCATGATTAAAGGATAGGTCGGGCTGGGTTACTCATTGGGATCGGCGGCGGGCAGGTCCGGATACATGCTCTGCATGACCTGCTTGGGCTCGCGGTCCTCGGTAAACAGGCCCCAGTGCTTCTCCGCCCCCCAGGGGTTATTGGGATCGCCCTTCCAGCTCTCGTCGAAGGCCTCGAAGAAGAACAGGCTGATGTTCATCTTGGCGCACCAGGCGTTGAGCTCGTCGAAGTACCGCTGCTGCTTTGCCTGGTTCGCCCGATCGCCGAACTCGCTGGCGACCGTCGCCCAGCCCGCCTCGGTGATCACCAGCGGGCTGTCGGGCAAGGCGTTGCGCACCGCCTGCATGTTCTGGATGCCGAACGCGATCGACTCGTCGATGTCTTTACCTTCCCAGAGCGGGTAGATGTGCACCGACACGAAGTCCAGCTCCGCCGCCAGCGCCTGGCCGTGCTGCCGCCACCAGTCGTGGTTGTCCGCGACGGTCACGGGCTGTGCGACCTTGTCCTTCACGTAGCGCACATACTCGATGATCTTCTCCACCGGGACCATGTGATCGTTCCAGACGACCAGCGCCTCGTTGCCGACCGCGACCGCCGCGACGATGTCGGGGTACTGGTTCGCCAGCGCGACCGCGCGGTCCAGTTCCTGCTTGTTCTTGGTTTTGTTGGCTTCGAGTACCTCGTCGGGGTAAGGCTCGGGGTGCCAGGGGCAGGCCGGGTTGCTGACCTCGGCATCCAGCCAGGCGCCGAGCAGCACCTTGATGTCCAGGCTGTGTTCTTTGATCAGGCGGAGCACTGCCTCGGAATTGTCCTGCGAGTCGTATAGACGGATCAATTTAAAGTTACCGTTGCGCGAGAGGATCTTCAAATCTTCGAGGACCTGTTCATCGGTCGGGTTCTTAGCGCCGTCGCCGCGGTCGGGGTGTTGGCCCTTGCGGAACCCGGAGTAGCACACCGCCCGCTGGATCCCCGCGAGCAGGTCGCCCGCTTCCTGTTGAAGGGGTTTGTCTGCGATGGCCGCCTCCGATTCGGCTTGCACAACTTCCGTCACCACAAACAGCACCAGCCCCATCGCAACGAGGCCAACACTAAGCGTCCTGAACATCGGCAGGCAATCGAACATGGATAGATGCATCATGATCTCACTTGCAAATCAGATTAAAAATGTCCGGTCAAAACAGGCTCGTTCCCCCTTCATCCTCCGAGCTCCCAGCAATACTAACCCGCGAAATCCGCTGCGCCTCGCAATTGAGCCGAACAAACAACAAGTAACACATTTACTTTCATGGGTGTTACCCAACCGAGTGTTACAGCGCATTCGACACCCCGGTATGCACAAAAATATGCTGGAGGCGTCGTGGAACTGGGGCAAACAAAAAAGAGACAAACATGTAAATGCGAAGCCTGGTGCGCTTGCTTTAGTCGGGCAACTCGACAGGCTCGGGCATATGGGAAGTGGTACTGCGGGTCTCGGCTTCGAGGATTGCAAGCGACCGGGCCGCGTCGCGCAGGGTCGAACGTGCCGGCGGCTTGCCTTGGGTGATGCAGTCGACGAAGTAAGCGATCTCGCGTTCGTAGCCCATCTGTGCCGGGAGTTCGACCTTCACCGGCTCCTTGCCCTCTTCGATCAGCGTGAGGGGTGAATCACCATCAGCGAACTCGAAGATCGCTACCGCCTTCTCGAACACCACGCGATACCGCATGATGAAGCCGAAGCCGGGCGTTGTGATCCACGCGCCCTCAGCCGAGACATGCTTGTTGTCATCGAAGCGGTAGATCGTGGTGAGGTGATCGTTCTGACCGCTGATCCGCGGGTACCCGGCGCTGTAGACCGAGTTGGGTACGCCGAACAGGTGATGCACAAAGTCCGTGTCATGGATATGCAGGTCCAGCGCCGCCCCCCCGCTGACTTCGCCGTTGCGGTAGAACGGGTTCGTCGGCGGTTCGCCCATGCGTGTGAACACAGCCGAGAGAACCTTGCCGAAGCGCCCGTCATCCACCGCCGACTTCAACCACTCCCACCCGGGCCAGAAACGCATGCACTGGGCGCACATCGCCATGCCTTTGGACGCATCGGCCGCCTCGATGATGGCCTTCGCATCGGCGCTCGTGCGTGCTAATGGCTTTTCAATCAGCACATGCTTACCCGCCTCAAGGGCTGCGACAGCGAACGGCACATGAAGCGGCGTGACCACACACAGGTCCACCAGGTCTACATCCGGGTCGGCGATGAGTTCCATACCCTCGGCGTACTTCTTCACCTCACTCAGGTCGTACCCCCCCGCTGCCTGCCCCTCGAACGTGCCGGCCACATGCTTGCTGTCCGCCAACAGCGCCGGGTCTTTGTCCGCCACCGCCACGACATTCGCGCCGCTAACACGGCTTAGCGCGTCCAGGTGCGTCTGCCCCATCATCCCAAGGCCCACCACGCCAACATTCACCATCACATGCTCCTTCATGACAACGCGCCGGCCGCGCTCGAACACACACGGTAACGCCCGGCCGCACTCAAGTCACACACCCACGATTTAATATCGCTGAACCACAAGAGCCGGCAGGCTGACGACGATCCGCGGCGGTATGATCGGGCGTATGACACGTCAGCTCGATATCCCGGTGCTGGTCCTGGGGGGTGGCGTGGGTGGTGTCGCCGCATCGCTCGCGCTGGCAGAGGCGGGGGTGAAGTGTGTCGTGACCGAGCCCACGCGCTGGCTAGGTGGACAGCTGACCAGTCAGGCAGTGCCGCCTGATGAGAATAAGTGGATCGAAGGGGTCGATGGCGTCCAGTCCGCCACGCGCAGCTACCTGAAGTTCCGCAGCCTGGTCCGTGTGCACTACAAAGAACACGCAAGCCTCACCGACGCCGCACGCAACCACCCACGGCTGAATCCCGGCGGGGGCTGGGTCAGCCGGCTGTGCTTCGCACCGGTCGTCGGCGAGCAGGTTATCATGGACATGCTGGGTCCTCATATAAGAGCCGGACTGATCCAGCCACTTCTTAATCACGAGCCGGTCGCCGCGCATGTTAATCAAGATCGTGTGACGGACGTCACGCTTCGTAATCTGATTAGTGGCGACGAACTCGAAGTGCATGCCGACCTCATCCTCGACGCCACCGAGACCGGCGACCTGTACCCGCTCGCCGACATCGAGCACCACATCGGCGCCGAGCACCGCAACGACTTCAGCGAGCTGCACGGCCGAGAGGACGAAGCCGATCCGATGGATCAGCAGGCGATCACCTGGTGCTTCGCGATGGAACACCGCACCGGCGAGAGCCATGTCATCGATAAACCTGCTAACTACGACACTTGGCGCAGCTACCGGCCCAAGCTCGATCCACCCTGGCCGGGCGAGCTTTTTTCCTGGGTCATCAGCAACCACGACTACACGCCGCGCACCCTCGCGCTGGCCCCCTGGCCGGACAACCCCGAAGCAGGCACGTTGGAGCTGTGGCGGTACCGCCGGATCGTTAATCATGCGCTCTATCAAGACCCTACCACCGCCCCGCCGGACGTGTCGCTGTTTAACTGTGTGCAGATGGATTACTTCCAGAAGCCGTTGCTTGGCGTAGATGAACAGGCCAGGCAGACCGCGTTGCGCGAAGCGCGCGAGCAGAGCCTGTGTTTCTTCTACTGGATGCAGACCGAAGCGCCTAGGCACGACGACAAGAAGCCCGGCTATCCCGGATTGAAGCTGCGTGGCGACGAACTGGGGACCGACGACGGCTTCGCGATCGCGCCCTACATCCGTGAGCCACGCCGGCTGATCGCACGCACGATCCTGACAGAGGCACACGTCGGCCAGGCGCAGCGCCTCGCGATGGGGCACAAACGCCTTGCCGACGAGTCCGTCGTCCCCGGCGAACCGTTTAAGGACAGCGTCGGGATCGGGCATTACCCCATCGACCTGCACCCCTCCACGGCCGGACGCAACGAACTCTACATCCCCGCCTGCCCGTTCCGCATCCCGCTGGGCGCACTGATTCCTAACCGCACCGAGAACGTCCTCGCCGCCGGCAAGGCGCTCGGCGTCACGCACATCGCTAACGGCAGCACACGCCTGCACCCGGTCGAGTGGAACATCGGCGAGTCGGCCGGCACCCTGGCCGCATACTGCCTGACGGAAGGCCTCACGCCCGAGCAGGTCCACACAAGCAACGACCTGACACGCGACCTACAGCAACGGCTAAGTGGGCGCGGCGTGCCGCTGAGTTGGCCTTGGGAAGACGCGTGAACCGACGACCGTCGTCCCGATCTACCAGGGCCAGAGGTGATCGGTGCCCCACACCAGCGCCCCGCCGAGGAATCCGGTCAGCCCGACCAGCACAGCGGCCAGGCATAACGACAGCAGGTATACCGTGCGTGACGCCTTGGCGTTGGGCTTGGCGCTGATCCAGCAGATGATAAGCAGCCAGATGCTGACCGCCGCGGTCACGACACCGGCCGTGCGATGCTGCGTGAACGTGTTCCATTCATCGATCGCCAGGTAGAACCCGGACCAGAAGAAACCGAGCAGCGTGGTGACCACCGCAGAGACCGCGCCGAGCACCAGGCAGTACCGCCCTGCCACTGCAAGCCCCTGCGACTTACGCACACGTGCGATGAGTTCGGCGGGTAGCGCTGCTAAGAGCAATGCGATCGGGAAGTGGGCCGCGGCCGGATGAAGATCGCCCAACCATTTGCGCAACTGCGTCCAGAAGGGTTCATTGGCCTGGTCCGCCTGCGCAACCACAAGCAGATCGAACGCACTCGCAACCGCTGGACCGGTGCCGAACACAACCACACAGCATGCCGCGGCCAGACCTATCAGCAAGTGTCGAACCATTCGGTCTCTACCAGTCATATGAACAGCTCCTGTAGATGTGTTGTGGTCCCGCCTGATACTCGGCCCGATCGCCGAAGATGACTCACATCGATACACCCTACCGTACGACCGCAGGGTCTGTCAGGTCACGCCGATGGACGACGCCCGCAGGCGGAGCCGACGGGACGGCCAGATGACACGCCAAAATCCCGTCCAGTGGGGTTGTTAATACGAAAACCGGGATAGCAGAGTCTCAGGGGCCGATAAAGGGCGTGCCGCAGGCGAGTTGAGCCTAAATCGGTTGACAATACAACCTCCGCTGATAGCATTGATAAGCTATGTCTGTGACTGACGTCCCCAAGTACGAACAGGTCAAGCGGAGTCTGGTCAAAGAGATCCAGGCCGGGCGATGGTCTCCGGGTAGTGCGTTCCCCTCTGAAGCGCAGCTCTTACAACGTTACAAGGTTAGCCGGCCGACGCTGATCCGCTCACTGCAGGAGATGGTTCGTGACGGGTATCTCTATCGCGAGCAAGGCCGGGGCACGTTTGTGGCGGACCCGAGCAAGAAGCCGGGCGCGCAGACGGTTGCGATCTTCATGTCCAACGCCGTCGCGGCATTGATCGGCGATGCGCGTGAGGTGCAGTTGCAAATCATCCAGGGCGTGCAGACGGCGCTTGGCCAGGGCAAGCAGGCGATGACCGTGCGTCAGTCTGGGCCGGCGACCATCGACAAAGATACGCAGTGGTTCCTGGACAACACCAGTGCCGGCATCGCGTTGGTGATCGAGCCGTCGTTCAACCCGGTCCTGGTTAACGAACTGCGGGAGCGTGGCTGGAACACGTGGTCGGTCAACGAGCCGTGCCCGGGTTGCCACAGCGTGTACATCGATCAGGACGCCGCGGGTTACATGGCGGCGCAGTACCTGCTGAATAAAGGCTGCAAACGGATCGCGCTGCTTAACGGGCCGGAGAAAACATACTGGGGCTTCGAGGCGCGCCAGCAGGGCTACCGCCGGGCGCTGGAGCAAGCGGGGATCGAGGGCGACGAAGCACTGATCCGCAACGGTTATGAAGTGATCGACAGCGAGGCCGGCCGATCGATGTTCCGGGACCTGTGGTCGAGCGGCGCAAAGCCGGACGGCGTGATCGGTGTCAGCGACGCCAAGGCCATGGGCGCGATCGCGGCGGCTCAGGAAGCGGGCCTGGCGATCCCGGACGACATCCGGTTTGTGAGTATTGACAACACATTGGCGGAGCGTTCGCAGACGCCGCTACCCTCGATCGCCCTGCCGTTCGGTGAACTGGGTGAGCAAGCGGTGCACAACGCCCTGCAGTTCAGCTCGGGCAACCACAACGGCGTGCAGATGAATATGCAGATCTGCCTACAGCCGACGCTCGTCGAGCGATAAGTTTTTCTAGTGATATCCGTTCGTGTTGCCGGCGGTCTCTGATGCTGGTGGGTTATCGGTTAATCATCCATCAACAATCCTCAATCAACCTTTTCGGATCACCCTTGCTGCTCCGGGGGCTGTGGCAGGCGCGGGGTCAGCGGGACCGGGTCGGGCCCGCGTCCTGATGGTTCCACGGCCGGCCGGGGCGAAGCGCCCCCAAAGCCCCCCCGCCCCCGGAAGAGCCCACACTCGAAAGCGTGAGCTTCGGGGGGTGAAGCTGTGCAGGGGGACCTGTCACAACTTCCGGGGAGGAGCCCGTGAGTCCCGGTCCTTTTAATCAGCGGATACTCAGTGGGGGTCGGACGACGCCGGCTCGGGTGTTGTCGGCACCCCCGGACGTCATGCCCGGGAGATCGGGAGGCGATTCAATAAGACATCGGGCCTCCACCCATGCGGGATCGGACAGGTTTGTGCGCGCGGATGCGGTCATTCGAGGGCAATCGGTTGGTATAAGTGCAGCGCGTGTGGCGGATAAGACTTTTTCGGTGCGCGATGACTGTTTATGTGCAAAGTGGACTGGTATGTGCGCACGTTTGCGGGCAAGCGATACTGATCATGAAGCGCAATTAAAGATGCGGATGACGCTCGACGTGTGTATATCGGGTGGGTATGCTCATATGTCCTATGAAGGCGCGGTATTCACCGGCGCTGTATTGAACCGATCGGGAGGCAGACATGGCAGATATGCGTGACGGGTCCGACACGGCTTCACAGACTCCGCCCGGGGTATCCAGGCGCGGGTTTATTAAAGGCATGGGCGGCGCGGTGGGCGCGGCGGCGCTTGTGCCCGTGGTCGTGAAGGCGGAATCGGCCGAAGCGGCGTCCAGTGAGCCGGTCAAGCGCGGCGCGGTGACGACCTACGCGGCCGGGGGCGTGGACATCGTGCTGAACATCAACGGCGAAGACACGAAGCTGCACGTACAGCCATCGGCGACGTTGCTGGAAGTGTTGCGTGAACGACTGCAACTGACAGGGTGCAAGGAAGTCTGCAGCCGGGGCGCGTGCGGGGCGTGTACGGTGTTGATCAACGGGCGGAGCGTGAATAGCTGCCTGACGCTGGCGGTCGACGCGATCGGCAAGCAGGTCACGACCGTCGAGGGCCTGGGCAGCGACACGCAGCTCGACCCGGTGCAGCAGGCGTTTATCGATCACGACGCGTGCCAGTGCGGGTACTGCATCCCGGGGTTCGTGGTGCGGTCAAGGGCGCTGCTGGATGAGTTCCCGGATGCGGACGCGCAGCAGGTTCGCGAGGGCTTAAGCGGCAACATCTGCCGGTGCGGCGCGTATGTGCGGATCCTGGACGCGGTTGAGTCCGCAGCGAAGGGAGGTGGCGCGTGAGCTACCAGCAAGACAACCGCGTGGCGTATGAGAACGACGGCGTCCGTCTGGACATCGTCGAGAAGGTCACGGGCAAGGCGAAGTACACAACGGACCACTATCCCGATGGCATGCTGTGGGCGGGCTACATCCGCTGCCCTTACGGGACGGCGGAGCTGACAAGCGCGGATGAAGACGCGGCCCTGGCGGTGCCGGGCGTGTTGGAGGTCAAGATCAGCAAGCGCGAGGGCGTCTATGTAGGTGACCGGATGGGTCATCTATGTGCCGAGTCGCGCAGCGCGTATGCGCTGGGGATGTCCGCGCTGAAGCTGAAGTTCAAGGCGGGATCGCCGAAGACGGACCCGGTGTCGGAGATGACGCCGATGAGCAAGATGGACCCGCCTGACAATCTGGCGAAGGCCGAGTCGGCGCTTGAGGGCGCGGCGGCGGTGCATGAAGCGACGTACATGACGCAGGTGCAGACGCACTGCTGTCTCGAGCCGCACATCGGGCTGGTGGACTTCCGCGGCGATCACGCCCTGGCGTGGGGCTCGACCCAGGGGACGTTCTCGTTCCGCAACGACTTGTCGGGCACGCTGGACCTGAAGCGCAACCAGATCGAGTTCCACTGCGAATACGTCGGCGGCGGGTTCGGCAGCAAGTTCGGCGCAGGCGCAGAGGGCCAACTCGCGGCGCAGATGAGCAAGAAGTACGGCAAGCCCTGCCGGGTAGGGCTGTCGCGGAAGGAAGAGCAGCTGGACGCGGGCAATCGGCCGGGCAGTGTGCAGATGATGAAGGTCGGCGCGGATCAGGACGGAAAGCTGCTCGGCGGACGCATCCATGTCGCGGGCGTGGTCGGACCCAGAGGCGGCGGCGGCGGGGCGCGGAACCCGTCACGGTACCGCTTTGGCGAAGTGGCACGGACCAGCGAGGATGTGCACCTGAACGCAGGGTTCCCCCGTGCGATGCGCGCCCCGGGCCACCCACAGGGGATGTACGCGGTCGAGATGATGATGGACGAGTTGGCGGCGAAGCTGGGGATGGACCCGCTTGAGATGCGACTCAAGAACGACCCGCATCAAGTGCGTCGCGAGATGCTCAAGGCCGGGGCGGGGCTGATCGGTTGGGACCGGCGCACGCCCAACGGCGCGGGGGATGGCCCCGTCAAGCACGGGCTGGGCGTAGCTGTCGGGGACTGGGGCAACGGCGGAGGCGGCGCGACGGTGACGGTCGAGGTCTACCCCGACGGATCGGTGGTCGCGCTATCCGGCAGCCAGGACATCGGCCAGGGCTTCCGCACGATGCTCGGCGACTGCGTGCTGCATCAGTTGGGCGGCGTGCCGAGGCAGTATCTGCAGACGAAGGTCGGCGTGAGCAACCTGCCGCCGGGCCCGCCGAGCGGCGGGTCGGTGACGAGTCGATTCGTTGCGCCCAAGGCGTTGGGGGCGGCGGACAAGGCGAAGCAGGCGTTGCTCAAACTGGTTGCAGAAGAATGGGACGAAAACCCGGACAACCTTTCGGTCGTAGATGGCGAGGTCCGTAACGGTTCGCAGACGATGGCGTGGGAAGAGGCGTGCAAGCTGATCCGCGACGACCGGCTGTCGTTCAGCGAATCGGAGAACGGCGCGTTCCGCACCCGGCCGACTGACAGCGACGCGGTGCAGTTCGCCGAGGTCGAGGTGGATACGGAAACGGGGATCGTGCGTGTGAAGAAGGTCGTCGCGCTGCAGGACGTGGGTCAGCCGGTGAATCGGCACACGTTGGAGAACCAGATCACCGGCGCGGTGGTGCAGGGCTTGAGCTTTGCGCTGTTTGAAGACCGGACGCTGGACCCGACGCTTGGTGCGATGGTGAACCCGGACATGGAGTATTACAAGATCGCCGGGCCGGCGGACGTGCCCGAGATCGTGCCGGTGCTGTGGAAGTCGCGTGACGATGTGTCGGTGAACAGTGTGGGCGAGCCGCCTGTGATCCCGACGCCGGGCGCGATCGGGTGTGCGATTTTCAATGCGATCGGCGTGCCGGTCAGGCGGATGCCGATGACGCCGGCACGTGTGTTGGAAGCGATCGCGTCGATGGAAGGAGGCCGGGCATGAAGACGTTTACGTATGAGGTCGTGGACAACCTTGACAGGGCGCTATCGATCCTGGCTGACGATCGAGCGTTGAAGGCCGGCGGGCTGGACCTGCTGGATCACATGAAGCAGGGGCTGAGCGAGCCGGGGCACGTGGTGTCGATCGGCGGGATCGAGGCGCTGCGGTATATCAAGGAGGACGGCGGCACGATCCGGATCGGCTGCCTGACGACGCTGGCGGACATCGGGCGCAGCGAGTTACTGCGAGACAGGTTCGCGGCGCTGCACGAGTCGGCCGGGGGCGCGGCGACGCCACAGATCCGAGAGCAGGCGACATTGGGCGGGAACCTGTGTCAACGGCCGCGGTGCTGGTACTACCGCAGCGCGGACTTCGACTGCCTGAAGAAAGGCGGCGGGACGTGCTTCGCGGTGGACGGGGAGAACCGGTACCACGCGGTGATCGGCGGCGGGCCCTGCCACATCGTGCACCCATCAAATTGTGCGCCGGCGCTGGTTGCGGCAGATGCCGAGTTCATGATCAGCCACGCCGAGGACGGGCGTTCAGTGAAGGCGGCGGACTTCTTCAAGCTGCCGCGCGAGTCGATGTACGCCGAGCATCAGCTGCGCGAGGCGGAGGTGCTCAGCGAAGTGGTGATCCCCAGCGGGATGACGGCGAGCGCGAGCGTGGAGCTTCGAGAGAAGCAGTCGTTCGACTGGCCGATGGCGATGGCGAGCGTGGCGAAGGTGAACGGCGTGTGGCGTGTGTGCCTTGGCGCGGTTGCGCCGGTGCCGTGGCTGAGTGAGCCGGCGATGGACGTGTTGAAGTCAGGCGAGGTGACGCGCGAGCTTGCCGAGGCGGCCGGGGAAGCGGCGGCGGGCGAAGCCATGCCGATGTCACAGAACGCGTACAAGGTTCAACTGATCAAGGTCGCGGTCAAGCGTGCGCTGCTGATCGCGGCAGGCGAGGAGGCGTAACCGATATGAGCATTATTCCCGATCCACAAAACATCCTGCCCGACGACAACCCGCTCAGTGACACGCGGAACCCGACGGGGACGGCGCCCATGGCGTGCTGTGTGCAACTGCGTTGCAAGACGATGTACTACCGGCCGGACGAGCGCGAGGGCAAGGTCCACGAGTCGGACACGTCGGTCCACTGGTGCATGCAGACACAGAACCCGATCGGCCCGGACAACGCCGAGGTAAAACCCAGCGCCTGCCAGCCGGGGCGCGGTTGCTTCTGCAGGTAACGCGACTGTAAAAGTTAGCTTCGCCCCAAATGGCACAATTCTGCAAGTCAGAGATTATTACGAGGATGAAGATATAGATGCGTCAAAGCACAACGAATGTAATATTATTAAAATAAATCATGCCGTCACAGCATCTGCTCTTAAACTTAAAATGCTGTAAAAACCTACTATTTCAACATCCCAACCCGTCCACAACGATTTTGATCAGGGTTGCGGTCTAGTTCCAACTCTAGCCTTATTGTAGGCTGATTATTTTCTTGAGCCTCACGAACCATCTCCAGCGCATCTGGGTCGGAGGCCAGCACATCCATCAAAGCAGTAATCTGATTGATCAAGCATTTACGACCGTCAACGTATCGGTTATCTCTCTGCTCTTGCTTGATAACATCAAGAATCATACCATCTTGCTCAATTGCACTTTTCAGCCTCATTCGTAATAGCTCGGGTGTCACTTGCTCAAAGTCAAAACGGAAGAAACCGCCAGCGAGTTGATTGAAACTATCCAACTTCACAACGTAGTAATTCTCCGTCAGTGGAAGGTACTGATCATTTTCCTTGTCGCCAAGATGTATCACATAGTCATCGTCCGACGCCTCGTGCAATACCACGATGAAGACAGCCGCGGATCCACGGTAACGAGATTCCTCCGCTAACAGATGCCCCACCATTCTACCAGGACAATGTTCTTGGCTAGCTAAATCTATCAGTACATGACACATCGTTAATGCCTCCAATCAAACTGTATAGGGTCTAACACTCGACAATCAATTGGCGTGGTATGTGATTCATAAGGTCCATGCCTTTTCGAAACGTCATAAACTTTAATACGCACCTCTGAGGGAAATCCGTTGGGTCCGAGATTTGCGTTGACAGGACATAGCCTTTTGTAGACGAAATTGTAATCTCTAGACGGATGGTCAATATCTACATCAATCGGGGGTAGGCCGTCGACCTTGTTGTGCCGAATAAAATGTGCAAGCCTCTGCCCGATTGCCTGGATTACGCTGGCAGGAGCAATATTCCCTTTTGGCGAAGCATAAATAGCACCCTCAGAAAACTCAATGTCAATTGTTGTACCCGCTACTATAGCCGTGCCACCTCGAATATTCTTATCACCATATGAAAATTGTGTCATGTCTGACTAGATCCTGATTTACCCGGCCCCGGCTTTCGGGATGTACCTGAATTGCCTCAACATACATATGCTGAATGAATTTAAGGGCGCGACCTTAATCTGTCAACAACATCTTGCACATTCATCCCACGCTCTCAAGGAATAAGAAGATGCGATAAACCCTTAAGGTAAAGCATGATACGAGAACTCCATAATCCTCCCGTACCGAACGCAACCCTAGCTTCGTTAAAAATGTTTGGCATGTGACGGGTTAGCCAATTGCATATTCAAGCCCACACTACCAATCAGCCCGATGTATGCAATTTACGAGTACTTTGGAGCCCTATCATTGCAACACAGAATTGAATCCTCAAAAACTGTCGGCATCTTCTTGGCAAGCACGCCCGACAGTGACGACGGCTTCCTGCTATTTAACCTCCCTGTGAGCGATGTTATTCAAAAAATAGCGGATCCAAGGATGACAGGACGCCCAGCAGGCCCCGGTCTAGTTATAAAACACCTGGACGATGTAGTAGTCGGAGTCAAATTGTGTCCTACCGATGCGACAGCCAGCGACCCAGTAGTACCACTCACAGAAATCGAGGCAGACGACTTACGCGTGATCCTAAACCGGTTGGAGCGAACATGCTTGGAACTGCGATCCCGACTTAAACTTGTTTGTACCGACAACGCAGCCTGAAACACCACCCACGCTTTTCCCTAGGGACTGAGTAATCCACGCGGTATTAAAGTATCATGGCTTGGAATGCATCGTCTAGAATAAAGCCAATGATGGTTCGTCTAGCCACACAAATGTATGAGGCGAAGTAAAACTCTTAAGTAAACTACTGCTTTGTCTATCGTCCGACATGTACAAGTCACCGCATTTGGATGTAAGCTTGATCTGTGGCAGGCATTCGATGTATCAGATACACACATCAGTATGCGGAATGAGCTACTCGAGTTTCACCAGCGCGGCCTTGGCTTCGCCGCAGCAGTTGGCGGCCTCCTCGTACTCGTCGAGGATCTTCTGGTAAGTCGCGCGGGCTTCTTCTGTGTTGCCGGCGGCCTCGTAGTTTTTCCCGAGCGACAGCAGCGCCTTGGCGTTCTGCTCGGCCTCGGCAACGCGGATGACAGCCATCTTTTCAGGATCGGCTTCGAGCTCGGCGAGGCGCTGGGCGGCGGTGTGGCCGGCCTCGGTGTCGGGGACGCGGTCCAGCAGCCAGGCATATAGGGAATAAGCCCGGTGGTACTTCTTCGCCTCGTCGGCTTTGCCGGCCTGGGCGAGTTTGGCCTCGACGAGCTTCGGATGCACCGTCGCCCGCGCGGGGTCTTGTTCGGCCACGGGGGCCGCGTCCTGCACGGCCTTCGCCAATGCGTCGAAGCGCGCGGCCGACTCTGGGTCCGCCTGCTTCATCGCGTCCAACTCGGCCTGGGTTTCCGGCGCGAGCGCGAGCTTGGCCAGCAAGACCCGGGCGTTCGCCAGCACACGCCGATCATCGAGCACCTCCTCGGGGACCTCGGCGATGAGCGTTAGCAGCTGCTCGGTTTCGCCGGTACCGATGGTCTTGCGGGCCTTCTGCAGGGCCTCGACGGCCTGGGTGCGCAGCTCGGTCATGGACGGCGCATCATCGTCGGCGGATGCTTCGCCCGGCGGAGTCGGCGGGTGTTCGCGCAGGGCTTTTTGGAATGGTTTTTCCATACGGCCGGGGTGGCCGGACCACAGGACCTCGCCTTCGGGTGAGACGATGAACACACGGGGGATGCTGGAGACGCCCCACTGCTTGGCCATGCGGTTGTCCCAGCCCTTGCCGTCGAAGGCCTGGGGCCAGGTCATGTCGTTATTCTTGACGAAGCGTTGCAGCGTGCGCTTGTTGCTGTCTAGGCTGACACCGATGAGTTGCACGCCCTGCTCGGCGTACTTGTTATTGAGTTCAACCATCTCCGGCATCGCGGCGACGCAGGGCCCGCACCACGTGGCCCAGAAGTCGATGACGACCAGCTGGCCCTTGAGAGTTTCGGAAGTCACGCGCGTGCCGTCGGTCGCCTGGAAGCTGATCTCCGGGGTGTCGCCGACGTTAACGGCGGCGCGAGCCGGGAGGGACATACATGTCAGGACAGCCAACAGGGTGAGGCATCGGGCGGGGTGCTTGAATAGGTGTGACATGGTGGTTCCCCTAAAGTGGAAGTGATTATGAAGCGGCATCGGGCGGTTTGGTCGCGGCGGTATGGCTCTTGCCGTTGAGTCTTTCGGTGATCGCTTTCTGCATGGCTTGGGCGGTGACGACCTCTTCGATGATGACGCAGTCGGCACCGGCCTGTGTGCAGAGCATGCCCCGGGAGACGAAGTTGGTGCGTGCGGCGATGAAGATATCGGGGTTGAGTTTGCGTGCCACACCGCAGGCGGAGACGGACTGCTCCTCGTTTGGGACGGCCAGCACAAGCACCTCGGCGTGGTCGATCCCGGCGCGGGTAAGTGTGTCAGAATCGGTCACGTCGCCGTAGACCACTTTTTTATCAAGGTGCAGTTGCTTCTCGATGGTGCTTAGGTTGAGCTCGACGATGGTGACGTCCAGGCCCTCGCGTTCGAGTTCAAGCGCGACCATGCGTCCGACCACGCCGAAGCCGGCGACGATCGCACGGCGCTGTTTCGGATCGGCTTGTGGTTTGCCTGCCTCGTTCACATGTCCCTCGCGTTACGGGCCTGTTGGATCACTACCCAGCATTCTACCCGCTGGATATGGGGATTGCGCGAACCGATCGCATGGGGTATGGGAATCAGTTTGCGTAAAAAAAAACCGGCGGTGTAAGCCGCCGGCATGGGGGTGTTTGATGTGGTAAGTCGATGCTCAGCGGCGCCGAACCAGGCAGCCGGCAACGCCCAGGGCGAGCAGGCCGACGGTCGCGGGCTCGGGGACGGCGACGGAAGCGGCGGCGAGCTGCTGCGAAGCGCTGGCGCTGACGGAATCGATCAGGTCCGATTCAGCCGTTGCGTTGGGGTCCGGCAGGCCGGGGAACGGCAACCCGGTAAAGGGCGGAGATGGAATCGTCGGCCCACCGGGCAGCGGTAGGTACCCGCCGCCGGCGAGGAAGTCGCTCTGGTGGACGGACGTGATATCATCGAATGTGGGGATGAAGTCGGGGAACTCAGCGGTGACGCTGTTCTGAATCTGGAAACGGAACAGGTAATCCAGCGGGACCTGCAACTCGTAGCTATTAGCCACGAAGGTGAGGTATTCCTCATACGTCATGTCGGTGAAGTCGAAGCCGCGCTCGGCAAAGTCGGGCAACGGGAAAACAAACGGCCTCGGGGGATTGAAGCTAAAGACCTCGGAATCGCCGAACAACTGGGCAGGCCCGAAGCGCAGGCTCAGGCGGGTGGCCTTGGTATTGGGCTTGAGCAGGAACGCGGGCATGTCACCGACGGTCCCGATCTCCTGGTTGCGCGTGCCGGCGTATTGCTGGGCGCTAGCCGGCGCGGCGACCGCAACCATGATCATCACGGCAACGGCGACGGATAAGCATCTGGTCACTACGAAGGTACGCATAGATATCACCTCGGCACACAGAGGGCCCATAGACCGTCATTATCGGAAACAATGTCCCACCGGGACGTTACAAGTGTATTCGCAAAGCCATGGAGGGGCAAGAAAAAACCGCCCGAATCAGCGATCCGGGGCCGATTCTACGGCTTCCCTTTCAGGCCGGCCGGGGGTAAGGGTATTATCGGACGGCGTTTGATGAGCCCCGACATCGATCGATACCCCCGCAGGGATGGATTGAGCCCAGAAGTCGTACCGCCCGTGGCTGGGCAGGCGGGTGCCGACACCGATAAGTGGTGATCCATCAAGGAGTTGGTAGCCATCCAAGCCCTGCTCGATCGACTCGCCCTGTCCGGGATCAGCAAGCATCGGGTTTTCGATGATTGGGGATGGTTCCTGGGGCGGGATCTGATGCTCGCCGAAGTAGGCGTTGGTCTGGCAGGTGATACCCGATTCCGAGGGGTCCATGCTCAGCGTTGTCCGGGCGTGGGTGTAGAACAGGTTGTTGACGAGGACGATCCCTACAGGGCCCAGGTCCACGGCCTCGTCTGAGTTGGAACTCGAGGTGTCGGGCTTAACAACGTGGAGCGTGACTGACGGAGTTGCGTTGTCTGTATAGACCGTGTTGTTGTAGAACTGGGTATCGCGGACCGAGCCGGTAATGCGGAAGGCGGTCTTGTCGTTCTGGCTGATGTTGTAGCGGAGCGTGTTTTCGATGTTGTGCGAGGGCGCAGCAGCGCGGGCTTGTGGTGATGCATGGGCGGCGAACATGGCGCCGGCGTTGTCGTGCGTGAAGTTGAACTGGAACGTGTTCTCGCGTGTCCCGGCCCCGGAATAGAGTGCCGCGCCGGATCGGCCGTCGGTCTGAGCGACGTCGTTGAATTGCACGATGCAGCGGTCGCTGTGATGTATCGCGATCCCCCCCGCTTCACCCTTGCGTGATTGCCCGGCTTGTTGGATGGTGTTGTACTCGACCAATGCGCGGTTGCAGCCTGTGATCCGGATGCCGTCACCGTCTACATTCTTGATAACGTTTGAGCGGATGACGACATCGGCATTGGCCGGTTGGCGCGGCTGGTCGGTGTAGCCGCTCTCGATCGAGATGCCGTGACGCTGGGCGTTCTCGATGGTGCAGTCTTCGATGGTCAGCGATTCGAAGTGAGACGGCGTCTGGTCGCCGCGGTTACGGAAGATGATCGCGGCACCCTCGCCGAAGCCGGGGTTGGATTCGCCGGCGATATCGCGGACGGTCAGGCCGGTGAGCTTGAAGTCGCCGACGGGCCCGGTGTCCTCCGCCAGGATGCTGATGCCGAAGCGGAAGGCCTTGGGTTTGTCGGCGGTGTTGGTCAGTTCAAGGTGCTTCACGTGCCAGGCGTTGGTGTTCTCCAGGAGGATCGCGGCGGAATGTTTGCCGTCGGCGTGGATGGCGGGCGGATCATCCTCGCCGAAGGCGTCTATGGTGACAGGGTTGCCGGGGATGCCTGAGCCTTTGGGAAAGAGCTGGCCGTGGTAGGTCGTGCCGCTCTTGAGATAGATCTTGTCGCCGGGCGCGAAACGTGTGATGTTGACCCGGCCGAGTGTTTTCCAGGCCTTGTCGGGGCGCTTGCCGGTGTTCTCGTCGTCGCCGGACTCGGCATCGACGTAGTAGGCGGTGTTGCCGGGGGAGGTAAAGGCGATAAGTTCGCCGAACTGGGCGCTTGCGTCACGGCACGACGCATCAACGATCAAGAGGCTGGTAAGGATCAGCGCAAGAAAGCAGAGTCGGTAGGTGCGCGGTCGTCGTGACGTGGACCAAGGCATGCAAACCCCATCCGAGTTTCAAAACAACGAGGACGTGATGGGTATAGGGTAGCGTGAATTGGCGGGGCTTGCTGATTGACCGCGTAAAGTGAAAACACCGCCGAACGAGGTCGGCGGTGTTTATCTGCATGACGCGGCGATCTGTAATCACCCGCTAAACTTGAGTGTGTAAAGCAGTGAGCGCTATAGTGCCCTTTCGTCGCGCTGTTTGATGGCACTCGCGAGGAACTCGTCCAGCGGGACGGCGCCCTGGTCGCCTTCGGTGCGGTGGCGGACGCTGACGGTGCCGGCGTCCTTGTCCTTGCCGCCGACGACGAGCATGTAGGGAACCTTCTCTTCCTGGGCGACCTTGATCTTGGCGTTGAGCCGTTCGTTGCTGGCGTCCAGCCCGACACGGAAGTCCGCGGCCTTGAGCTTGGCCTCGACGTCCTGTGCGTAGTCCAGGAACTTGTCGCTGATCGGCAGGATGCGCATCTGCTGGGGCGATAACCAAAGCGGGAACGCGCCGTTGAAGTGCTCGATGAGCACGCCGATGAAGCGTTCCATGCTGCCGAATGGTGCGCGGTGGATCATCACCGGGCGGTGCGGCTGGTTGTCGGCCCCGGTGTAGCTCAGGTCAAACCGGTTGGGCAGTTGGTAATCAACCTGCACGGTGCCGAGTTGCCACTCCCGGCCGATCACGTCCTTGACGACGAAGTCGATCTTCGGGCCATAGAACGCGGCCTCGCCGGGCTCGCTGCTGAACTCGACGCCCAAACTCTTCGCCGCCTCAACACACGCGGCCTCCGCCTTGTCCCACTGGCTCGGCTCGCCGACATACTTGCCGCTGTCCGGGTCGCGCAGGCCGACACGCACACGGTAGTCGCTCATACCCAGCGTGTTGAACACGATCTTGACTAGCTCCAGGCAGCCTTGCAGTTCTTCGGCGACCTGGTCCTCGGTGCAGAACAGGTGCGCATCGTCCTGCGTGAAGCCGCGGACGCGAGTCATCCCGCCGAGTTCGCCGGACTGTTCCCAGCGGTAGACCGTGCCGAACTCGGCCAGGCGGATGGGCAGGTCGCGGTAGCTGTGCTTATCGCTGGCGAAGATGCGGATGTGGTGCGGGCAGTTCATCGGCTTTAAGAGGTAGCCGTCGATCTCGCCGTCTTCCATCTGGCTGGATAGCTGCGCACAACTGCAACCCTCGTCGGCGAGCGACTTGACCTGCTCCCGGCTGACCAGCGGCGGGTACTGGCTGTCCTGGTAGTACGGGTAATGGCCCGACGTCTTGTACAAACCGAGCTTGCCGATGTGCGGCGTGAAGACCTGCTTGTAGCCCTGGCGGGTCAGGTGCTCAGCGATGAAGTTCTGCAGCTCCTGCCGGACGATCGCGCCGTTGGGCTTCCAGAGGACCAGCCCCTGGCCGACTTTTTCATCGATCGTGTAGAGCCCGAGCTTCGGCCCGATGACGCGGTGGTCGCGCGCCCGAGCCTGTTCGAGGTTCTCCATGTGTTCGTCGAGGTCGGCCTGCGTGAAGAAGGCCGTGCCGTAAACGCGTTGGAATCGGTCGGACTCGACGTCGCCGTGCCAATGGCTACTGGCGATGCTCATGACTTTGAACGCGCCGATGCTGCTGGTGCGAGGGACATGCGGGCCCTGGCACAGGTCTTCAAAGTTGGACGGGTTGGGCGCGGCGGTATTCATGCCCCAGGCATCGAAGCCGTTCGCTTCGCCGGTGACGTACCACGACAGCGTCTTCGCCCCGCCCTCGCAGGCGCGCTTGGCGTTATCGACCTTGTACTTGTTGCCCTCTTCTTCGAGCTTCGGGAAGCCGGTGTCGGCGTCGAGCTCGTAGCGCGTGAACGGCCGATCCTCCTCAACGATGCGTTTCATCTCGGCCTCGATCTTCTCGAAGTCGTCGCTGGAGATCGGGGTATCGAGCTTGATGTCGTAGTAGAAGCCGTTATCCAGCGGCGGGCCGTAGGCGAGCTGGGTGTCGGGCCAGAGGTTGCAGATGGCCTCGGCCATGACGTGGGCGCAGCTGTGGCGTAGCAGGTAGAGCGCGTCGGCGTCCGGCTTGCCGTCGCGCCACTTGCTCTTGCCCTTCTTGTCCTGGCGCGGACAGGTGATGATGCCCAGCGAGCAGTCGCCGGGGAGCGGGCGGTTCAGGTCGTACAGCTCGTCGCCCACCTTCGCGCCGATGGCGGCCTTGGCGAGGCCCGCGCCGATATCGGCTGCGACGTCGGCGGCCGTGACGCTTGGTTGGTCGAACTCTTTAATACTGCCGTCGGGCAGAGTGATCTTCATGGCAAATCGGTCCTGGTTCTTGAGGCTAGGGGCTAATAGGCTAATGGAATCTGCTGACAATGAAAAAAGCCGCCTGGTCGGGCGGCTTGAAGTCGGTTCTGGTTGGCGTGAGCCCCGTCACCAGACAATCAGCCGCCCGCCGGTCGTGGCGGTGGTGGTGGTCGTCGTGGTGGTCGTGGTGATCTGGTTCATGGCTGTGTATAGCGTACATCGGATATCGGAGTCGTCAAGATGAATAGTGAGACTGATACTCGATTGAGCAAGATATGAAATTCGGCCAAACAGGTTGCCAGAGGGACGGCCCCGGGTGATAATACTTGCTGTTCATATCCCTTCCGGAGCATCAACATGAAGCCTGCCACCATTCTCACACGGGTTCTGGTCACCACGATCCTGCTGATAGCGGTTTATCCTTGTCCCCTGTTGGCGGGGATACGTCCGTCTTTCTCACTAGACCATTCACTGGCCAAGGCGACGCACATCGTGCTGGCAACCGAGGGCGAGGTTATCGACGGGCGCTTCACGGTCATTGAATCATGGAAAGGCGACCTGAAACCGGGCGAAGCGGTCGTCCTGCCCGACCTCGCTGAGCTGGCAGATGAGGATGCACGGCAGGTGAAGTGGTATGGCAGGGTGGACCCCGAAGAGCGTTACGTGAAGACTGTATCCGGATCGCAAATGGTCCTGTTTCTTGTCGCGCCGGAGAATGAAGACCAGGCATCGACTCAGGATTCAGAGCCGACCGAATGGTTGCCGGCGAGTTATCTCGGACACGGCGGATTCAAGACTTCCGTCATGTGGTTTGAACGCGGCGATGCGTACGCCTTCACACAGATCATGAATCCCGGCCCCACCGAGTTGCTTCACACCGGTGTAGCCATCCAGACAAAGGCCAGGATCACGGCGTTCTGTGTGATCGAGGCGGACCTCGAAGTGGCGATTCGTGAAAAGGACCCGATCCGCGCATCCCAGGCATTGTTCGCCTTTTATCGGGAAGGCTTCTGGGCGGGCGCAAGCGAGGGCATTGATTCACTAGGCCGGATGGGTGAAGTGGCGTTGCCCACGTTCCGCCGGCTCTTGAAGGATAAACAGCTTGGCCAATGGCATCCAAGGCTCATCAGCTCGATGGCCGAGGTCGGCGGGATCGAAGTCGCGGATGACCTGACTGCCATCGCCGAAGAAGGGCTGACCTTCTGGCAAACGAAGGCGGCCACCCTTGAGAAGGGGTGGTGGAACCGTGATTTCGAGGACAAACGATGGCTAAGGAGCGAATACAGCCGGCTGCTGGCGTCTCTCCGCGCACTTGAAACGCTGCGCCACGAGCCGTGCCGGGATGTGGTGCTGGCCATCCGGGAATTGTGGCAAAGCCATCAGGCCATGAGCGACGTTGGTGACAACCAGATGGCTCAAGCGTGCGACAAGGTGCTTGATGCGCTAGAAAATTAGGCGACATCGGATTAGTCGTTTCGCCTGACCATTCTTGATCGGCACCGGGTCCGACTGCCCTAATCTCATCACGCGGTGTCCTAGTTCATAGCTGTGTGCAGAGGGCACCGGATATCGGGGGCTCAAGATGAGCCGTGAGATTCGGGGACTTTAGCGAATGTTCCCGGGTTGTTGGTCTCCCGCACCCAGTATCACCTTAATGGTGCTTATTACGTCGCAGGATGAAGTACCCAAGGCTCGATAGCATCACAAATGTTGATGGCGTGGGTACTGAAGTACCAGTTAGCCGTATGAAATCAACGCTTACATCTCCATTAAAGTTACCAAAAGTACTACCTGTTATTACCACGTCTGTAATGAGATCATCGGTGGTCCCGTTCAGGAACGGAGACCCGTTGACCAACATCGATACATCATCACCAATTCGAGTGACACTGAATTCGAAGGTCCCTTGAAAGCCTTGGCTGTCCATACCTTGATGGTTACTCGCCGTTGAAGTGCCGTCGTCGAAGAATCCAGTTGTGACACCGCCACGATGACCTGTCCATACATCTGAGTAGCCGACCCCGACAACAGTCCCACTCGCCCCAGCGAGCCTTACATTGATACCCTGCCGAGTAGCGGCATTACCGTTACCAGAGTCAAATGACATTCGAGTTACGAACTCAAAGTCGCCAACGCTATCTAATGGTTGAGATAGAAGATAGCGTGCCGATACAGAGTTATGTGGGTCCGAATCAATGATCTGAGTAAACGCTAACCGGCCGCCAGATTCCGCAACATGAACCGATTGAAGGTCGCCCTCGGCGGCTTGAATCCAGGCCGGATCAATCGTGGTATCGTTGAACTCATCGACAAAACTTGTGGGCATGGCCAAGCCGGGTGATGTGATAGACACGACGATGACGACTTGCGCAAAGATTTGCTTCAACATGACCTTTCTCCTTACTTAAAAATGTATATAGCCGCGACCCCATACCGCTTAGCAGGATACCAATGCACCGTTAGCTTTATGTTTGGTATTCGATTATAATATGTTAATAAATTTTGTCCCGACTGCTACCCAAACATCACGTAACAGACGGCCGTAACGACGCCGACGCCGATCAGGTTCAGGGTCAGGCCCTCGCGGGCCATGGTGCGGACGTTGAATTGTTCTGAGCCGTAGACCACGGCGTTGGGCGGGGTGGCGACGGGCAGCATGAAGGCGAAGCTGGCGCTGATCGTCGCGGGGACCATGATGAGCCTGGGGTCGATCTCGCCTGCGACGGCCATGGCGGCGAGGATCGGGAGCAGGACGGTGGCGGTGGCGGTGTTGCTGGTGACCTCGGTGAGGAACGTGACCGCCAGGCAGATCAGGCCGATCATCAGGATCACGGGCAAGACGCTAGCTGAGGACAGCAGCTCGCCCATGGATTCGCTGAGCCCGGAGCTCTTGAACGCGCGGGCGATCGTGATGCCGGCACCGAACAGGAGCAGGATGCCCCAGGGGACTTTTTTGGCGGTGGGCCAATCGAGCAGTTTTTCGCCCTTGCCGTTGGGGATCAGGAACATCGCCAGGACGCCGAGCAGCGCGACGCTGCTGTCGTGGGCGGACGTCAGGCCGGTGAGTTCGCTCCACCCGCCGAACGGTTCCTTGCGCGTGATCCAGAGGATGGCGGTGATGACGACGACGGTCAGTGTGCGTACCTCCTCGGCCCGCCACCGCCCCACCTCGGGCAAGGTGATGTCGTGACCCTTGCCGATGCCGCGCGTCAGCCAGAGCCAGGCGATCGGGAGCATGACCAACACGATCGGCGCGGTCCATAGCATCCACTGCGAGAACGTGACTTCTTCTCCGGCCACGCGCTCGTATTGATCGATGAAGACCAGGTTCGGCGGCGTGCCGATGGGTGTGGCGATGCCGCCGATGCTGGCGGCGTAAGCGACGCCCAGCAGCAGCCCGACTTTCAGCTTGTGGTCATCCGTCCGTTCGAGCACAGCGATTGCGATCGGCAGGAGCATCAGCGCGGTCGCGGTGTTGGAAATCCACATACTCAGCCCGGCCGAGGCGATCATAAAACCCAGGACCAGCCTGCGCCCCCCGCCGCCGCCCATGGCCCGGACCATCGTCAGCGCCAGCCGGCGGTGCGTGCCGCTGCGCTCCATCGCGGTTGAGAGGATGAACCCGCCTAAGAGCAGGAGCACGAGCTTGTCGCCGTAGGCTGCGCTTACCTGTCCATAATCGAGCACGCCGACCATCGGGAACAACGCAATCGGCAGCAACGACGTCGCGGGGATGGGGATGGGTTCGAAGATCCACCAGATGGCGGTGAGCGTGGTGATTGCGGCGGTCCAGGCGACCGCATGGCTGCTGCCGCCTAGATGAAGGGCCAACCCAACAAGAAGCGCGAGCACGGGCCCGGGCCCGGCAAAGAGTGTCCAGTGTTTCATCTACGCTCCTAGCCTGCGAGAGAGGTGAATCGGGTAATGAAATGAGTGTGTCTACCGCCAGTTGACGGGCTATTGTACCAGCGTCCAATACCCCTTAGAAAGAAGAATGGTATCCATCACTGTATTTTTCCCTGTTTCCCGCCCGATCCTTCCCGGGTCACGACTTGATGCTTGCGAATAGCGGGTACGACGCTTCGATGTAGTCCGCGATCTTCTTGAAGAAGCCCTTCTTGAACGTGACGGTATAGAAGTACTTCTGGATCTTCTCGGCCGACTTCAGTTGCTCATACCCTTCGGCGAATGCCTCCCATTGTTTCCGGGTGCTGAGCTTCTTGTCGGCGAATCGTTTACGCAACCCGGACAGCGTGTCGGCCTTGCCAACGAACTCTTCGAGTACGGCCTGGTAGTCCCGCGACAGTTTCTTGTCGCCTATCTCGTGCAGCGCCTCCAGAGCCGCCAGGGCATACTCGGGGTTGTTGAACAGGAACTGCCAAGCACCCCCGTTATCGACCTGACCGATGAACGTAGCGAGGACCAGCAGCGTCTTCTGCGCGCGGTTCAGCTTCTTCCATGTCGTACGCTGGTTGGTATAAAACTGTTTATGGAACGGGTCGATGAAAGCCTGCGTGTATTCCCACAGCCGGTTGTCGTACTCACTGAAGTTGTCCCAGGTATGCAGGGAGACGATCTCGGCCAGCCGGTCCAGCTTCACGTCGGGCGCGAGCTTGCGATCATACTGATTGCCGTCGTCCAGACTCAGTATCAGCCCCTTCGTGGGCTCGGCTTTGGCCTTCTTCTTGAGCTTGGCGATCCTGGCCTCCGCCTGCTCGATGCTGGCGGCAAGCTTTTTGTTGGTCGCAGGCTTCTTCTGTTCGGCCTTCTCGCGTTTTGCTTGCCAGTACTTCTTGGACGCAGCCACTTCCTTCTTTCGCTTCTCATTAACGTCTTTGATGCGCCGCGTACAGATCGACTCCTCGAGGACCTCGATCGCGGGCTTCGTGCCCTTCACCGAAGCCTGTTTCCTGCGGATTTGGGCGGCGCTCGTCCCCCGCCGGTTCTTCCAGATCACGTCAAACGCGCCGACATGCAGGCCCTGGTCCTCCGTGGTAGTCAGGATCGAAAACGGGCGGTCGTCCGGGTTGTACTGGTCGTACATCTTCTTGACCAGGTTGTTCTGGAACGACTTGATGATCGCTTCCTGCATCCTTGTAACCAATTCGTCTTCAAGCGCCTGCAGCTGTTCTTCGATCGTCTCGGGATCGACCCCTTTCTGTTTTTCAACCTTCTTGAGCTCTTGCTTATAGCCCTTGACTTCAAAGTAGACGGGCTGCGGCCTGTTGAACGAGCGATGCGATTCGTCCAATGCTGTGCAGGCCGGGCGCACGGATACCGTGGGCCCGATCTCCCATATCACGGTGTCGATCCACGGCTCGGTAATCAGCAGGTGTTCCAGCACCCTGAACCAGACGAACTTGCACTGATCGGCCATACCCCGCTTGTCACGGAACTTGCACTGAAACATATTCAAGCGTCGCGACAGATCGTTCAGCTTGACTGACTTCTTGCCTGGAGACCTTGTACCGGCGGCTTTGCGGACCGGCTTTGTCTCGGCGGCCTTCTTCGTTGACTTCTTCTTGACAACGCGCTTCTTGACAGCCTTCTTCTTTGCCGCCTGCTTCTTCTTCGATGAGCCGTCGCGGTAGCCCTTCTTGAGTTTGGACTCGATCAGGCGTGTGTATGAGGCCTTGGCTTCGGCGGGCGAGTCAAAGGTCTTGCTGAGGGTGCGGCCGGCGGTGTTGATCCGGCCGTAGGTCACGGTGTGGGTTTTGCCCTTCAGCGTGATGTGCCAGAACTTCTCAGACTTTCCTTCGACGAATTGAAGCTCTCGCTTGGGCATGGGCGCTCCCGGGATGGACGATTGATGGGTAAATCCGCCAGACCAATGACCGCGGCATTGTAGCACCGACGCGCCAGATCGCGACGAATACTCATTTGGGACATACGGGGCCTGATATGTACAATATGGGATTGACCTGATTGGGGCGTGTTCGGCCCCAGCTTCTATGCGAAGGATAGACCGATGGCCAGCAGTACGACGGCGTGTTCGACGTTTGGGTATTCGGCGCGGGCCGCGAACGCGGTGGAGCAGCCGATCAGTTATCTGATGGCGCTGGCGTTGGCTCGGCCGGAGCTGATCTCGCTGGCGGCGGGGTTCGTGGACTACCAGACGCTGCCGGGCGAAGACGCCAAGCAGATCCTCCAAGAGATCCTCAGCGACGACGCGGCGGCGAGGGCGGCGCTGCAGTACGGCAAGACCCAGGGGCTCAACGAGCTGCGCGAAGCGGCGTACGCGCACCTGGCCAAGTGCGACGGCATCGACCCCAGCGACTTCCCGGGCGGCCCGGACTGTGTCGCACTGACCACCGGCAGCCAGCAGCTGCTGCACATCGTGGCGGACATACTGATCGATCCGGGCGACATCGTGATCACGGCCTGGCCGAGCTACTTCGTCTACACCGGGGCGCTGAGCATCTTCGGTGCGACGGTCCGCGCGGTGGATATCGATGAGCAAGGCATCTGCCCCCGGAAGTTAGAAGAACTACTCAGCGGCATCGAGGCGGCGGGTGAACTTCATAAGGTGAAGATGCTGTACACCGTGACGCATCATCAGAACCCGACGGGGATCACACTGAGCGAAGAACGGCGGCCGAAGATACTGGACGTGATCAAGAAGTACTCGAAAGAGAACCGCATCCTGATCCTTGAAGATAATGCGTATCGGGAGCTGACCTACCAGGGCGATCCGCCGAGGTCGATCAAGAGCTACGACACGGACAATGAGTTTGTGGCGCTGTGCCATACGTTCAGCAAGCCGTTCGCCCCGGGGCTGAAAACAGGGTACGGGTTGCTACCGGCGGAGCTCTGCGAGAAGGCGGTGATGCTCAAGGACGGACGTGACTTCGGCTCAGCCAACCTCAGTCAGCATCTGATGCTGCGGGCACTCAAGAGCGGCGCATTCGATCGGCAGGTCAAGACGCTTTGCAAAGCCTACGCCGAGAAACGCGACGCGATGCTTGAAGCGCTGGACGAACACCTCGGCGGGTTCATGCCCGGCGAGATCAGCTGGACCCACCCGACCGGCGGGCTGTACGTCTGGCTGACGCTGCCGGAATCGATCGACACACGGCGGACCGGCCCGCTGTTTGAAAAAGCGGTCGAGCTTGGGATGATCTACGTCCCGGGTGATTACTGTTACCCCAACGATCCGACGCGCACCCCGCCGACCAACCAGGTACGCCTGAGCTTCGGTGTCCCGACTGTCGAGCAGAACCGCGAGGGTGTGCGTTTGCTGGCGCAGGCGATCAAAGATGTCGCATCAGGATAATCAGGCGGCAAATCTCATGGCATTCATAAAATATGTTGCAGCGAAGTTCGCGACGGCGGTAATCATAGTGGCGACTATTTGGCTATGTATTGCTGCCTTCAACTTCAACTGGTACTGGTTTGTCCTACTGATCCCCTGGCTTCCTGTTTCCATTTGGCTGTGCGCAAAACTGGGACACGAGAATGAATCTTCCGACACAAATGATCATTCTGAAGAAGTCCTCAACAGTCACCATGATTAACTATCCGATCCGGGCCTCGGGTCACCGTCGTATACATTGCGCCTAAATCAGCAAGGACACATTCCCCCACATGAGCCTTTCATTATCTCACGGCAAAACCCTCGACGTCGGCCACTACGGAATCGCGCAGGAAGACCTGCCCTCGATGGAGGCGGGCCGGATCGATGTGCGCCAATGGTTCAAAGATGCCGAAGGCAAACTTCCGGTAGGTCCGCTTGAGCTGGAAATCGGTTCGGGCAAGGGGACGTTTCTTGTCCAGCACGCCAAGCTGTACCCGGACGTTCATTACCTGGGCATCGAGTGGGCTAAGGCGTTCTGGGCCTACGCGGCGGACCGGGTGCGCCGGCACGGCATGGAGAACGTGCGGATGCTGCGGTGTGACGCGGCGGTGTTTGTGAGGCATTATGTGCCCGACGCGACGTTCCGGCAGATACACATCTACTTCCCCGATCCCTGGCCGAAGAAACGCCACCACAAGCGCCGGCTGATCCAGGCGGACTTTCTGCGTGAGTTGCACCGGGTCTTGATCCCCGCCCCCGGAAGCGACAACCAAACCGTGGATGGCGAGACGGCCTGTGTGCGGCTGGCCACGGACCACGCCGAATATTTTGAGTGGATGGGTGAGCACGCGGCTCAGGTATCGGACCTGTTCGAGCGTGAGCCGTTCGAGAGGCCGGCGAGCGCGGGCGAGGGGGAACTGGTCGGGACGAACTTCGAGCGGAAGTACCGCGAGGAGGGCCGGGTGTTCCAGGGGATGGTCTTGCGTAAACGGCCGTGACCGCGCGGGCCTGTTGGGGTATATTGTTAGCGAAGAACGATCAGGTGTAGCGGGTGACGCTGTCCCGCCTATCTACGGAGACCTTTCGATGCAGACGATCCTGAACACGCTGACCGTAGTCATGGTGGCGGCGATTCTGTTTCTGGTAGCCGGTTGCGAGACCGTGCCGACGGAGATGCCGTACCAGACGATGGACCTGGCCGAGCCGGTGTCGATGTCGTACAAGGTGATCGGCGGGCACCCGGCGATCGACGAGCCCGGGCTGACGCTGATCGGCTCGCAGGCGGAGCTGGATGTGATCGGCGTCGAGGACCTGATCGGTGTGGACGTGAACTTCAACAACCAGCAGGTCCTGCTGGCCGCGCTCGGTGAGATGCCGACCGCCGGGTACTGGATCAACATCACGGCCGTGCACCAGGAGGGCGACATCCTGCAGGTCTACGGCCAGGCCAACCGCCCCGGCGCCGACATGATGGCCGGGCAGGTGCTGACCTACCCCTACTGCGCCGTGGTCATCCCCCGCACCGGCGCAACCATCGTCCGCGATCAGATCGATTCGGTCGAAGGACTAGAGCCGCCGATGTGATTCGGGTGGCGACACCCTTCACCAATTTAAAAATCCCAAGCTTGGTCAGGTCCCGCAGGGTATAACCAGGGGGTTGTGGTGTGAACTAAGACATATGATTGCACGACGGGGGAATCTAACTAAAGATGGGTCAATCATTCTGTTTACGGATTATCACATGCCTGCTGAACTCGCCGCACTCCGGGCAGTGTGTTGCATTCATATTACCCCGTAAATCATAGCCACAAGAAGGACACGACCAAGACATGTAGTACTGTGAGTACCTGTGGCTATCGAAGTAGACGGCTACGAGGGACAGCATAGCAGCGGCATATATAATCAGGGCGGTCACATAAAGAGGATCAAGGTACAGTTGCGTTCTCAATGATCCACTTAACCAGAAACTGTTTGTGGTTGCAGAAGACAAGTGGCCGGTCTGGTAGGGATATAGAAATAGTGAAAGAAATCCAAGTGATAGCAACGCCAAGGCGATTCGCTGAACCCATGCACCAGATCGACGGGGCAACACATACACGCCCCACATAAATAGCAACCACATCAGGCACAACCCGACCCCTCCCCCATATCCAGAATACACACGTACTGAAAATGAGCCCACGGTGTTTCCAGGCTCTTTATATGTAACAACATCTGGAGAAAGCAGATTGAATTGATGCTGCAAGAATGCGATGAGTGTATACAGACCTAAAAACCCAAAGCCATAAAGCAACAAATACCTGCCGTGAACTGGAATGTCTCTAAATCGCGGCATACCTCTGCCTCACTTATTGGCAAGTATAACTTGTAGATTGAACAACAAGTCCCCCGCCCGGCCAAGGTTCTGAGAACCATGACCGGACCCGGGGAGATGAGTGCTGCGGTTGGATCGTGCTTTTACTTCCGGGCTATTACCGGACGCGCCCGTGCGACCGAATTAACCGTTACAAACAGCCGATGACTAGGTCATGGCTGATGTTGGGCTGAATAACGGGATGCGGACGCGGCGGGTGCTGGTGTTGACGCACCGGGCGCCTTACCCGCCGGACCGGGGGGATCGGATACGGTCGTACCACCTATTGAAGCTGCTGGCTCGGCACTTCGATGTGGGGTTGGCGTGCGTGAGCGATGAACATGTCACCGTCGAACAGAAGCAGGTGCTGTCGCAGCTGGCCGGGCGGTTGGCGATCCAGAAGACGAACAAGCTGGTCAGCCGGGCGCGGGGCGCAGCGGCATTGGCGCGGGGCGAGGCGGTGACACCGAGCCTGTTCTACGACCCAAAACTGGCGCAGACGATTACGCGCTGGCACGCCCAGCGGCCTTTCGACGCGGTGCTGACGTTTTGCACGGGGATGATGCGTTACGCGCGCTTGCTGACGCACCCGGCGTATCGCTTGACCGAGTTTGCCGGGTCTCGTCCGTGGCACGTGCTGGACCTTGTGGATGTCGATTCGCAGAAGTGGTCGGCCTATGCCGAGCAAGCGACCGGGCCGATGAAGTGGGTCTACACCAAGGAAGCCGAACGCCTGGCGCGGATCGAGTCGGGCATCGACGACCGGTTCGATCGGATCAGCGTGATCAGCGGAGCGGAGGCGGCGGTGTACCGAGAGCAATTCCGCGACCACCCGGGCCTGTCGGTGGTTGAGAACGGGGTGGACCTGGAATACTTCTCGCCGATGCCTGACGTCGGTAGCCAGACGACGGTGTTCGTCGGCGTGATGAACTACAAGCCGAACATCGAAGCGGTGCAGTGGTATGTCAACGAGGTGCATCCGCTGGTATTGAAGAAGCACCCGGGCGCGACGTTTAAGATCGTGGGGCGTGACCCATCGCCGAAGGTCAAGGCGCTGCGTCATCATGAGGGCGTGGAGGTGGTCGGGACGGTGCCGGACGTTCGGCCGTACCTGGAGCAGGCGGCGGCGGTGGTCGCGCCGCTGCAGGTAGCAAGGGGCGTGCAGAACAAGGTGCTCGAAGCGATGGCGTGTCGGCGAGCCGTGGTGTGTTCGCCTGAGGCGGCAACGGGCATCCGTGCACTGCCGGGGAGGCACCTTTTGGTCGCGGAATCGCCGAAGATGTTCTCACGATATGTAAGGGCGTTGATGCGTGACGATCATTACCGCCAGCAGGTCGCGGCGGCGGCGAGGCGGTGTGTGCAGCGTCGCTACGGCTGGGACAAGGCGCTGGGGCCGATGGTGGAGTTGCTCGGCGGGTCGCGTAAGGATTACACCACGTTCAGGCCGCAGCTTGCGGACGCAGCGTAAACACGTCGGCGTTGCCAGCCATCTGCGTGAAGCGGTCGAGGTTGTCACCGATCGTTGACCATTGATCAAAACGCCGGATCACCTTCTCAAGCCGAGCCGTCGCAGACCGCAGGCCGGTGTAGGTGCGCAGCCTGCCGGTGGTATTCAGCGGCATACGCGGCATGCCGGGGTCGAACTCCCAGGGATGGAAGTAGAGTATTGCGGGGCGCTGCTCGGCCTGAGCCTGGCGCAACCCGCGCATCATCAAAGTCAACGGCAGCAGACGGAAGTACCCCCCGCCGGCGACGGCGAGGTTGCGCCCAGCGAGGTGCCAGGTGAGTGGCGGGACCTCGAGCAGTCGTGTACTCCCGCTTGATGACTGGATGTAGTAGGGACGGTTCGGGGCGTCTGGTATGCCGTAAGTCGGGTGGCTTACGGGGAAGACGGAGGCGTCGTAGGTGAAGCCGGCCTCGGCGAGCACGTCGATGGCCCAGTCGGTCTTGCGCGTGACGGACCACGTCGGGGCACGGTAACCAAGGACGGGTTTGCCGATCTGGTCTTCGAGCAGTTGCTTGCTGGCCCGGACGTCTTCGCGCATCGATTCGGGGTTAAGCCGATGCAGCCGATCGTGCATCGAGCCGTGCGACGCGATCTCGTGCCCGAGCTCGGCGCAGCGTTTGGCCAGCCCGGGGTGGCGCTCGGCGATACTTCCTAAGAAGAAGAAGGTGGCTCTGATCTGAGTCCGGTCGAACAGATCGAGCAGGTGGTCCATGCAGTGCTCGACGCGCGAGGGCCAGTAGCCCCACCGCTTCGGGCCGACCATGGTGTACGCCGCCTCGATCTGGAAGTACTCCTCGACATCGATGCTGATCGATCGGATCGGTGCGTGCGGATCGGTTATCGGGCCTGTCTCGGCGTGCATGAGCTTCTCGCGTCGTTGGACTGATCCAAGATCGGCGATAGTGGCCATGCAAGGCCTGTTTTTCCGGCGGGGCGAGAAGTTCTTGCATAATAAGTCGATCCCCGCCAAGATGTCCGGCATGCTGAACTACATATGGGCCGGTCTGATCATCGTCAGCGTCCTGTTCGCCCTCTGGCAGGACGGAGGCGACTTCAAAAACGACACCTACCGCAACGGCGAAGCCTTGGCCGTGCAGATCGAGGGGCTGCCGCCGGGCTACCTTGAAGGCGACGACAGCCAGTCGATCGACGTGTCGGTGCGGATCGATCCGGTGGCGTATGTGTCGTTCTTCCAGCTTTCCGAAGACGCGGCGGGAGACTACTTTGCCGAGCCGTTTGAGGGGAAGCTGATCACGACCGACGACGGGCGCGAACTGCATATCGCTTTTAACGAATCACCACCCGCCCCGCTGGACGTGATCATCGAACAGAAAAAGGACGACTACGACCGCATCCCCGGCGACCTGTCGGCCCTGATGGTGTCGTCGGATGATCCGAGTATAGCAACGGGGATGGTGGCACTCGGGCACGTCGGGTTTGTGAAGGTGAAAGATGTCGCCGAGGTGATGTTCGACCAGGCGGACAACGCGGTGAAGTTCGCGATCGGGCTGATGGGCGTGATCGCGCTCTGGATGGGATTGATGAAGATCGCTGAAGACGCCGGGCTGATCGCCATCTTCGTGAAGCTGGTCCGGCCGATCCTCGGACCGCTGTTCCCGCAGATCCCGAAGGACCACCCGGCGCTGGGGCTGATCGCCGTGAACCTGGCGGCGAACATGCTGGCGCTGGGTAACGCGGCGACCCCGCTGGGCATCAAGGCGATGGAATCGCTTCAGGAACTCAATAAAGAGAAAGACACCGCGACCGACAGCATGGTCATGCTCCTGGCAATGAACACCGCCAGCGTGCAGCTGCTGCCACCGGTGACACTGATCGCGATCATGGGCCTGGCGGCGACAGACCTGTTCCTGCCGGTGCTGTTCGTGACGGCCATCTCACTGTGCGTCGCGATCACGGCGGCGAAGCTGCTCGGGAAGATGAAACGGTTCCGCGATACCGACCCCATGCGGCCGGACAATCTCAACGCCGAGCCGGCTGAGCCGCAGGCGGAAGGGGGTGCGTCATGATGGATACCATCCGCATATACCAGGACTACTTCGCCGCGGTCGTCATCCCGCTGATCGTGATCGCCATCCCGCTGTACGGCATGTGCAAGCGCGTGCCGGTGTATGAATCGTTCGTCGAGGGCGCGAAGGAAGGCTTCAAGGTCGGCGTGATGATCATCCCTTACCTTGTCGCGATCTTCGTAGCGATCAATATGTTCAGGGCCTCCGGCGCCATGGGCGCGATGGAGGAGGGCTTGCGTCCGGTGCTGACATGGATCGGCTTCCCGCCGGAGGTCTTACCGATGGCGATCATCCGTCCGCTGACCGGTGGCGGCAGCGCGGGCGTCGTCGCCGACCTGACCCAGCAGTACGGCACGGAATCCCTGATCACCCGCATGGCCGGGACGATGTTCGGCTCGACGGAGACGACGTTCTACATCCTCGCCGTCTACTTCGGCGCGGTGAACGTGAAGAAGACGCGCCACGCCCTGCCCGCCGGGCTGATCGCCGATATCATCGCGATCTTCCTGAGCGTGTATATCGTCCGATTGATGTTTGGATGAATGCGCGTTCATTAAGAAGTTATCCGCAGATTACACAGATAGCGCAGATTTGAAAAAGCCATACCATGAAGCATGAATCTCAAAGTGCCAGACGTGTCTTGAACAAAGTGCTATGGCTGTGCGTGTTCGTATTGCTGCTGACGGGCTGTCTCGGCCGGGGGACGGTCGATGCGCCGACCGACCAGGCGCTGGACGACAGACTCGACGCGATCCTCCACCGCCACGGCGGCAGCGGCGCAATCGTGTCGGCAAGGTTTCTCGACGCCGGGTCGGGCTCGCTGATCTATGAAACCCCAAACGCCGACTACCCCTTCAAGCCCGCAAGCAACATGAAGCTGCTGGTCAGCGCCGCGGCACTGGACTTCTACGGCCCTGGCCACGTTTTCAAGACCTACCTCGCACTGGACGGCGAGGACCTGTGGATCATCGGCACCGGCGATCCCGGCACGGGCGACCCGAAGATCGCCAAGCAGCGCGACGCCCTGCCCACCACCATGCTCGACGAATGGGCCAACGCGCTTGTGGCTAAAGGCATCACCGAGATCAAGGGCGATCTGGTCTATGACGACCGTGTGCTGGACGAGGTGCGCACGCACCCGAGCTGGTGGCCGGATAACCTGCTGCACTGGTACGCCGCCCCAGTGACGGGGTTGGCGTTCAACGATAACTGTGTTGACATCACCGTCACCCCCGACAGCGAGGGCAACCCTGCGACCGTTGCCGTGATGCCGCCGGTGGACGATATCACGATCTTCAACAACACCATCAGCGGCGGCGACGAACACAACCCCACGATCGCCAAGTTGCCGGGCGGGAATATCTACGAGCTGAACGGTGCGGTGACGAAGAAGACGGCGCTAAAGAGCAAGCCTGTCGAGGATCCCGGCGCATTCTTTGCCGACGCCTTACGGGCACGCCTGAGCGCACGCGGTATCACAATCCATGGCGATATCCTTCGCGCGGACGGGCACCTGGACGGCCAACCGATCCCCGCCGACGATAAATGCATCGCGGTCCACGAAACCAAGATCGAAGACATCCTCGCACGGATCAACAAGCCCAGCCAGAACCTCTTCGCAGAGATGCTGTGCAAGACGATGGGCCGGGATTACCAACTCAAGCATGGCAACGACGAGCCGGGCAGCTGGCTGAACGGCCGGCTTGCGATCGAAGACTTCATGAAGCGATCCGGCATCAACACCCACCCGCTGGTCGTCGGCGACGGCTCGGGGCTCAGCCATAACAACCGCGTCAGCGCAAAGATGGTCAGCGACCTGCTGCTCGCGATGCACCAGCACGAACACGCCGAGGTGTTCTTCGACAGCCTGACGATCGGCGGCGTGGACGGCACCATCAGCAAACGCTTTACCGATGTCCCCGGGCGCGTCCGCGGCAAGACGGGCTACATCTCCGGCGTCCGCGCCCTGTCCGGCTACATCCGGACCGATTCGGGATCCACCGTCATCTTCTCGATCCTCTACAACCAGATCCCCGGATCAGTCAAGCCCTACGAAGCGCAGCAGGACGAGGCCGTGCGACTGGTGATGCGCTCGTATCAACCCTGAAACGTTTAGCGGGCGATCGCAGATCGCCGTGCCAAATGCAGAATCGAGTACGTGAGGGTTGCTGCACCTATATCTGTCATCCCCGCGCAGGCGGGGATCCATGCCTTTGAACCACCGCTATCTGGATTCCCGCCTGCGGGCTTTATGCGCCATTTTATCTAACCGCTGGCGCTAACAAGCGTTCGCGCCCATACTGGTGGACCACTTACTCGACCTTACCGAGAAGGAGTCACCGGCATGGAACGCGAACTGTGGAGCATCTTAACGGCCCAACTCACCGTCATGTCAACCCACGTCCGACGCAGGCGGTTTGTGCATCCCACCGCACGCATCCTCCGCGTCTACCTCTGGGCGGTGCTGCACGATCGGCCGGTGTATTGGGCGTGTGACCGTCGTCACTGGGTCGGCGTCAAGCCGCCGGCGGCGTTGCCGGATCAGTCGACCATGAGCCGGCGTCTGGCCCGGCCCGAAACCCGTCGGGCACTCGATCAACTGATGGATCGACTCGAGCCTCAAACACAACACGCGCTGACCCTGCGTATCGACGGCAAGCCGTTGGCCGTCGCCAAGCACAGCGTCGACCGGCGTGCGACGATCGGCCGCGGCGCCGGCGGGTTCCAGAAGGGCTACAAACTCCACGCGATTTATGCCGAGAATAACCGCCCCGTCGCCTACCGTGTCGCGCCGATGAACGTCGACGAACGCATCGCCGCCAAGCAGATGATCGAACAAGAACAGCTGGGCGAGGGCTACCTGCTGGCCGACGCCAACTACGAGACCAATCCGTTGTACGACCAGGCCGCCGGGGCCGGGCGGGTGCTGGTGACGCCACGCCGCTTCCGCCACGCCAAGGGGCTGGGCCAGTCACGCGTGCACAGCGAGCACCGCGTGGCCATGATCCAGCGGATGCGTGCGCCTTCACCGTTCATCCGCCAACTGCTTAGCACCCGTCGCAGCGTCGAGACGCGCTTCGCCAACCTCTGCAACTTCGGCGGCGGCCTGACCCACCTGCCGCCGTGGGTGCGTGGCCGCCGTGTCGAGCCTTACGTCACCGCCAAAATCCTGATCCGCCTGGCCCGCGACCATGTTATCAGGCAGGGGGTTGCATAAAGCCCGCAGGCGGGAATGACGGCAAGAGGCCGCGATGCTTGTTCAATCTACTCCAACCAATCCCAATCAATCAGGTCGAAACCGCCTTGTGGTGTCAGTTCATAGTGCGCATTCAACGGCAGCGCAGCAAAGTTCGGACCGTGGCCGACGGGCAGCTTGTAGGCGACCGCGAAGCCGTGCTTCTCACCGCGCTCGGCGAAGATACCGGTCAGGGCTTCTAACTCGTCGTAACTCGGCCGCAGCGGGATGGTCGGGTGCTTCGATTTGTTCGCTAAGACCTCACGGATGTTGTTAGATGCAGGCTGATCCTTCAGCACCTGCGCGACATCGTCATCACAGGCGCAGAAGTCGCCGAGGATGATCCCGGCAATGCCCTCGAGCCCGCCGGCCTGCTCGATCTGGGTGAGCATGGCGTCGATGCGGTAGTACCCTTCGCTGAGGTCTTCAAAGAATAGAAACTTCCCGGCCATATCACGCTCTTGCCAGGGCGTGCCGGTGAGGTAGTTCCAGACCGCGAGGTTACCGCCGACAAGCGTGCCGGTGACGGGCTGCTCCGGCGGCGCGGTGAGGAAGCTCATCCGGCTGTCGCGCCAGGGCATCGCGACACGCTGCTTGCGCACCAGCTTGAGCATCACCTCGAAGTGCTCATCCGTGATGTCATAGAAGTCGCTTGCGGGCATCGAGGCGTGGAGTGTGGACCAATCCCATTGTGAATAGACGTAACGGTGCAGCACGGTGACGTCGGAATACCCGGCGAGCAGCTTCTTCTTCGGCTTGCCGTGCTTGGCGGTCAGCTCGTCGAGTACCGGCAGCAGCCTCGGCCCGCCGGAACCGCCCCGGCCGGACCAGAGGACGTCGATCGAATCGTCATGAGCAAAGTCGAACAGCGCCTGGGCACGCTCCCGGTCCTTGCCGGCAAACCAGAGGTGCTGGCTGGCACACTGGGGGTGGACCTTCACGTTAAGCCCCGCCGCGGTCAGCCGATCCACGCCCAGCGCGAGCTCGATCTGCGGGGTAACGGAACAGGGACAGAGGACGCCGATGGTGAGTTGATCTTGCACGGTGTGGGCCCGTATGTTGGTAAAGTATCAACCCGTACCATACCGCCTCCGATTTATTATCAGCAACCCCACTGGAGCCAAGCACGTGTCAGGGAAACGCAGCATCAGATTGGGCCTGATCCAGCACGCCTGCCCCGTCGGGTCGTTGCCGGGAGCGAACCTCGATAAAGCCGTCTGCATGATCCGCGACGCCGCCGGGCAAGGGGCGCAGCTGATCGTGACCCAGGAGCTGTTCACGAATAGCTACTTCCCGCAGGTCGAGGATGACAGCCGCTTCGACCTGGCCGAACCGATCCCCGGCCCGACGACCGACACCTTGTGCAACCTCGCGAACGAGTTGGGCGTGGCTATCAGCGCGAGCCTCTTCGAGAAGCGCGTCCCCGGCCTGTACCACAACACCTCCGTCATGATCGACCCCGCCGGCAAGATCGTCGGCACGTACCGCAAGATGCACATCCCCGACGACCCAAGGTTCTACGAAAAGTATTACTTCACGCCCGGTGATGCGGTGGACCGCGGCGTGGTGGTGATGGATGGCTTCGGCGTGCAGGAGCTTCCGGCAAAACTTCCGGGGGCGGCAGAACTTCCGGGGGCGGGGGCGGGGGCGGGGGTGAAGACGGGCATGCTTGTTTGCTGGGACCAGTGGTTCCCCGAAGCCGCTCGGCTGACCGCGCTGCGCGGCGCGGAGGTCCTGCTATACCCCACCGCCATCGGCTGGTATCACGGCGAACCCGACGACGAAAAGACATGCCAACACGATGCCTGGCAGACCATCCAGCGCTCCCACGCCATCGCCAACGGCGTCTTCGTCGCCGCCATCAACCGCGTCGGCACCGAAGACGACTTAACCTTCTGGGGCCGCTCCTTCATCGCCGACCCCGGCGGCCGGATCATCGCCGAAGCCTCCGGCGACCAGGAAGAAGTCCTGATCGCCGAGTGTGATTTGAGTCTGATCGAAGAAACCCGCCGCGGCTGGCCGTTCCTGAGAGATCGCCGGGTTGACGCCTACGGCGGGCTGACGAAGCGGATGTTGGATGAGTAAGGATTGTAGGGATTTTTAGAATGAAGTGAACGCCTTACGACATGCCCCCTCAATCACAGAATCCAACCGACCGATATGTGCAGAAGTCACATTTTCCAGGAGGATCGGTCATGAAGAAGCAAGTACTTATCGGAATAGCGGCATGTCTGATAGCCGGGTTGGCATGGACATCAAACGATGTCGCCGTCGCAGCTCAGGACGACGGCCCAACCCCGACACAACGGCTTCGGTTGCTTGAAGTCAAAATGGCGAACGTTGAAAAACTCGTCGGTGTCAAACTCGATGACAACGCAGCGATCGCACAGCTCGTTCGTGAGCGCGAAGAAGCCATGGCGATGGCCAAGGCGAACTCGGTGGTATCACAGCTTCAAACCATCCGCTCGCAGCTCGAGCTGTATCAGATCCAACATAAAGGCCATTATCCTGATCTTGCTCGTGGGTGGCACCAACTCGTCGGAGAAACCGATAGCAATGGCCGACTCCTGAAGACCGGTCAACCCAACCGCAACGGACTCGGCCCCTACCTCCGCAGCCCTGCGATCAATCCCATCACTCAGAGCAGCAAGGTCATCACCAAACGCGAAGATGTGGGGCAAGATGCCGGTTGGTTATACACCCCCAGGACGGGGGAAATCAAGATCGTGATGCCGCGCGCTATCGCAGCCGCCACACAGATGGACCCGGTCAATGTCGTGGTCTACTAATCCAGACGAGTTTGATCCATCATATGTTCGTGTGCGTCATGCCCGGTGTTCGGCCAATCCGAGACTGAAGGTGACCAAGAGCCAGGTACCACACTTTGGCGGCATCGCCGCATAGTGTGTTGGTTTGTCATTGGACCACCACATTGTACCTCGCACACTTTGCCTGCAGGTCAAAGTGTGGCACCTGGCGGGCTGACGAAGCGGTTGTTGGATGAGTGAGACAAATTGCCCAGGTAGGACGTGACATATGCAGATACAGCGTTTACTGAAGCGCATCGCTCGAGTTGAATCATTGCCATGCCAACTGTGGTGGGCAGAACACGGGGATGCGAATAATCATGTACTACTCGATGAACTGATCGATACAACTGCCCATGCTGCTAAACATCACACCAACCGTAGCGATTCATTCGAGTCGCTTACTGATGACGAACAGCAGGCATTAATTGAATTTCACGACATAGTAGACAATTTATTTACACACATCCCTTGGGATGACGCCAGCATTTCTACCATAGAGCTCATTCAGAACAATCCTTCGCTGGAACGCATTCGTCAGTCTGCGGCTAAGTGCCTGCGCTGCTTTGATACGCAGTTTAGTTTGGATGACTTGATCAATGATTAGTGGACGACCAACCGGTGGGTTACGCTTCGTCAACCCACCCTACGCACTATAAGCGAGGTCGGTATGTCTTTGGAGCCACTAGAAACTATTGTGAGATCGATTGTGAATCAACTGGTGGATGGCGAGTATGACGCAGTGGTCTCCGGATGCATCACGTCAAGGCTCACATCCGAAGATATAAATGATGTTCTCACCGATTACGGGCGAACATTCATTAAACCACCAGCAGACGCTTTTCGGGATATCGATGCCATCGCTGAGAAGAACTCCAAACCTGCTAGGTGGTCAGTTCACGCACCACTATGGACCAGCGAAGAAGGTCGATCTGATTTGACACTCGAATTAACGGTCATACGCAAGAATAATCGCTGGGAAGTCGAATTAGACGATCTACATGTTCTGTGATTGTGCCTGTCAGTGGGATATTAGAGCAATCCCAATCCAACTGTAGCGGGTGCCACGTTTTGTCCGCGAAGCGGCAAAGCGTGTGTTGCACTCACATTTTGCCCTTCGGGTCAAAATGTGCCACCCATAGGCGATACGTTTGGATTGAGTACGCTCTAGTGCGTGTGTGGTTACCGATCCCCCGGCGGAGCCGGGGGCTGAGGGACGAATGGGGTGGGACAGTTGGGGTTAGGCTTGCGCGAGCTTTTTCCCCGGCGTGAACCTTTCAAACTCGTTCTCACTCGGCCGGCCCCAAAGCGCCCACATTTCTCCCGTGTGTGGGGACATGATGACGGCGCCGGAGGTTTCGACGTCGTAGCCTTCGACCGGGGACTGGCAGATGCTGAAGCCCTCGTCCTTGCGGATGCGGGTGAAGTCCATCAGGACGTCGGGGGTGATCTGTCCTGCGTTGGCGTTGATAAACTCGTGGGCCTGGTCGAGGCGGGTGACGGTGCTCTGGCGGGCCTGGGGGGTGCGGGGGCGTTCGATGTGGATCATCTCGGCGTCGAAGCAGTGGTTGGTGTGCAGGTAGGTGGTGGTAAGCGGTGTGGCGGCGCGGATGCCGGGGGCGGCCTCGACGTTGAAGCCGTGGCCGTCGGGGCCCATGACCAGGTAGTTGTGTGCGCCGGCGAGGTCGGCGTCGTCGAGGACTTTCATGGCTTCGCCGAGCGTCTGCTGGGCGAGCATCTTGCGGACGACGAACGGCCAGGTGACGCCGCGCTTACCCTCCTTGGTGTAGAGGTTGTTGATGCCGACGGCGATGCCCAGTTCGTTCATGCCGATCATGCCGACGCAGCCGTTGAGCGTGAACGTCGAGAACGCGGGCTGGCCGTCGGGGTGGGCGTCGAGCATGAGGACGAACGGCGTCGCGCCGGTGTGCATGTCCCAGGTCTCGGCGAGGTAGCCGTGGCCGGTGGGCGACTGATTGGGCGCGGTGAGGACGGCGGTGCATCCGCCGGGGTCGTCGACGATGTGTTGATGCAGGACGTCAACGAAGTCGGTGAAGCCGTTCATGACCATCAGCTCGGGCATGGGGACGCCGGAGCCATCGGAGATACCTTCGAGCTCGGCGCAAAGCGCTTCGTCGAAGCGGTGGTGGTACGGCATGAGGCGTTGGGCGAGCTCGAAGATGACGCTGCGGTGGGCACCGGCGTGGGCCCAGTCATGCGAGGAGCAGAGGCTCATTCGGTGTTCGGTCAGCCTGCCGATGTCGTCGGCGTAGGCCTGGCCGTGCTTGTGTCCCATGCTGTACGGATCACCGCCGATCGAAAGGGTACGGATCGCTGTCACTCCAAGCTCCTTGCAGGCCATCCTGCCGTGTGTGAGAACAAAGGATATGTATGGCGATTATATCACGGTGGGGTCTAGGGTCTAGGGTCTGGGGACTAGACAGAGAAGAAAAGAAACTCAAGCCACACAAGCGCAGCCGAAGCACGAGGGTGCTATGGCAACTACTTCTGACTATACCCTAGACCCCAGACCCAAGACCCAACTAATGTGTCAGCGCATACGCCAGGATGTTGACGTTGAGCTTGCGGGCGCTCTTGACTTCGTTGCCGCCGCAGCAGCAGCAGCTGGGCCCGGCGTTGGCGGTGTCATTCAGGCCGTCGGGCGACCAGATCATGACGACCCGGCCGTCGATCTCCAGGGCTTCGAGGTGCGGCAGCTTCGGCCCGCCTGATTTGTAGTTGGACTGGGTGATGTCGTAGACGCTGTGGTAGATCGGGTGGTCGGCGTCGAGCTTGGTCAGCTGCACATCGGGGAAGGCGTCGGCCATCAGCTTGTTGAAGCTAGCGTTCCAGGGCTTGGAGCTGCAGCCGGCGGAGGCGACGAGGAACCCGCCGCCCAGCAGGTAGTCCTGAAGATGGGTGATCTGCTGTTCGGTGAGTGTGAACGAGCCCTCGCCGGTCATCACGGCAAAGGGGTAATTGAACAGCTCGGCCGAGTCGAGGCGGACCTCGTCGAAGCCGGGGTGGGTCTCGATGTGCGTCTGCTCGCCGGCCTCTTTGAGGAACTCGTCGGAGAAGCAGACGGACGTCTTGTCGTCGGCGTAGACCAGGTTGGCGCAGTAGATCGCGGCTTCCTTGGGCTCACGATCGACGTCGTCCGTGGCGTGGTCGTCGGTCTGCGCGATGAGTGTTGCAGCCAGGAGCGTGATCAGGATAAGGGAGATGTGTGACTTCATGGGATTGGCCCTCACGTGTGTCGATCCATTGTATGCCCTATGCCTCAGACGAATCACTTCTTTACATCAGCAATCATAAATCACAAATCAGCAATGCCTATCAACTACTGCTCCTCCGCGAGCCGTTTGAAGTAGGCGTGGGCCTGTTCCTGGTACTCGGCGGGGACGTCGGGGAGCAAGGTAACGTGGTCGGCCGGGTGTGCGGTGCCGTCGGCATCGATCACGTCGGTGAATCCGGTGACGTTATGGTCGGCGGTGGCACGATGGCCGGGGCCGCGACCGCTGCCGAATCGGCCGGCGTGCGATTGGCTGTTGCTGCTTGCCTGGCTTGGGACGGATGGGCCCATCATGGTCATGGATGCCATCTGCCCGGACATCCCTACGCCCGATGACCCCTGCGAACCCATGCTCGGCACGCCGCGCCCGGCGGCCATCTGCTGCAAGGCGTTTTGCCACTGCTCGCGCGGCAGGTTGAAGCAGCCGTCCAAACCACTGGCCGCCTGGGCCTGTCCCTGAGGCGCGTCGCTGAGTAACGAGTCGAGCTTGTCCGCCGCATCACGGGCCGCCTGATGGGCTAACGGCCCGTTGCCCGCCAGCGACGCTTTCTCCGCGGCGCTCTGCGTCGAAAGGATCTGCAACTCGGCGATCCTGTCCGCCATCGCCATCGCGCCGCTGCTCATGTTCGGCAAAGCCTCGCTCGCATCCTCGGCCGCCTCACGCAGCGCCTGACTCGCCTCGGCCAGCGCCTCGCGCAACCGGGCTTGCTCCTCGGCTAGCGCTTCGGCGCGGGCGCTGTCCTGCTCACTTTGTGGATCGAGCGACGCTAACCCGGACAGGCGCACCGCCAGCTCGTCCTGCTCAAACGCGATCTGCCGTATCCGCGCGCCCTGGGCCAGCATCGCCTCGGCCAGACGCAGCTTCTCGATATCCTGCTCCACCTGATCGGTCTGCGCCTGCGTGGCCTGGTCGAACGGCTGATCCATCAGGCTGAATTGTGCGCCTTCCAGTGCGAAGTCGTCGCGACTGCCGGGGCTGTCTTGTGCTTGCAATGAATCGGCTGCGTCAGCCAGCGACTGCGCCTGGTCGGCCTGGGCCTGCAGGTCGTTCGCCAGTTCGCTGAGCATCTGTTTGTAGGCGTCTTCAAAGTCGTAGAGCGACGCCTGGTCGGCTCGCTCCTGCAATTGCTCAGCCAGGGCCGACGCCTGATCGGCGTAGTCCGTCAGCTGCTTCTCCAACTCGGCCAGGCGCTCCAGCTCGTTTTCGGTAAGCGCTTCGCCGGCATCCAGGCGCTGCTGAAGCTCAGTCAGCTCCTCAAGCAAATCCTCCCGGAGAGAAGCCAGCTCGCCGAGGCGGTCGAGGATCGCCTCGAACTCACGGTTCAGCTCCTCGACGTGGTACTGAGAGCGAGCCAAATCCATGTACTGCTCCATCGTGATGATGTGCAGTGCGTGGATGTCGGACTCGGCGGCGTGCGGTGACCCGGGGTGGTTGTCATGCACGGCGGCGTAGTAACGGATGGTGTCCCCGGCCTTGGCGCCGAAGACGTCGGCTGCGAAGGCGTAATCGGCGGAGGCTGCGGTACGGCTTGCCCCGCGGTAGGTCTTGGTCAGCGGAACCTCGGTGGTCGGCGCGTTGTTTAGGCCCATGTGCAGGCTCAGATCACCCAGGCCAAAGTCGTCCCCTGCGATAACATGCGCCTTAACCTCCCAGCCCTCGGGGACCACGGCCTGCCGATCCGGCTGAGCGATCTCGATCTTCGGGGCTCGATCCGGCAAAGCAACACACTCACCTTGCAAGGTCCGGTTGCTCGGTACGTCGTCGATACCGACCAGTGACAACTCGAATTGGCCGTCACGGTCGAGTGTAAAGTCAACATGGGCCAGGCGCGGATCGTCGGGGTCGGGCAGAAGTGTGTACTGCTTGTCATGCTCAGATTCATCGGACGATGGGTCGGTCATACGCAGCACACCGTTCTGTAGCGGGACGTTGCTCTGGACGCTCAGCCGGACGCTCGTGCCTTCAAGGGCGCGGATGCCGTTGCGCGACAGCGGGCCGATCGTGTCGGGCCAGCGTGTGTAGTCGGGGTAGTCGTAGCGGACGCTGGCGAGCTCAAACTGCGGCGCGGTATCGGGGGTGAGTGTGTAGAGAGAGCTGCGCCCCTTCTCGGTAGCGATGTAGAACCGCCGAGGTTGATCGACGCGCTTCAGTTGAACCGAGAATGTGTGGGCCGGCTCGGCGTCGGGATCGTTCTGTGCCGGGTCATGCACCAGCGTCATCGGGATCGGTGAGGCCTTCTCGCCGTCATCGATAAACACAATGCCGGCCTCGGCCGGTAGCACGGGACCTGTGAGTGTTGTCCTGATGGTGGCGGGCTTGCCGACGTAGACCGGCTCGGGATTGACAGCTACCTCAAAGTGCAACCGCGTGTAAGGCGGGAGGTCGGCCAGCGGCAGCGCCATCCGGGGGATCACCGCATGGAACACGGCCGGGACAAGCAGGTAGGACACGAACAATGCCACGGTTGCAAGCGCCGCCGGCTTGAGCGTGCGCCGGACGGGCTCTGTGTCGATGACGGATCGGGCCGTGTGTGCCTGGGCCTCGTCGTCGCCGAGTTGGATCGCTTCCCGGCACAGGGCGGCGCTGCTCCCGGGCGCATCCTGATCAGCGAGGTCCAGCGCGTTGATCAGGCGGTTGTCCGTGATGCCCAGGTGCTGCTCGAGGTAAACCGCGGTGTGCCGCTTATTGATCGGCCCGTGCACTAGCCTGCCGACCAATGGGATCAACGCATAAACTAGCGCCGCCAGGAGCGCGGCATCCAGCAACAGCAAGCCCGACCCGGGCAAGCCGTACCCCGCATCGATCAACACGGCCGCGATGAACGCCAGCAACACCACCGCCCACGCGCGCAGAAGACACCGCACCACGTCGGCGATCATCAACGACCGGCGTGTCCGGGCTAACAACTGCTCGAGGTTGGGTGACGTCATGGCAACCCCCCTACCCTACGCACGATCCACTCCATACCCGCCCAGCATAGCACGAGCGTCAACACCCAGCCCCGGTCCCACAGGTAGTGCGGCGTCGGCGGGGTTTTCGCCGCCTGTCGTTGACGGGCGAGCAGCTTGTCGAAGGCGTCGGGGTCGTCCGGGTCAAGACATCGGCCCTCGGAAGCCTCCGACAAAGTGCGCAGCGCGGATGGATTAGCGCTGGTGTGCATACGTTCGATGTCGATGTGGTAGCTGTTGAAGCGTGACGCGACGGTCTGGTCGGGATTCTCCGCCGATCGGGCGCGCACGTGGTGGATGCCGGGCGACTCGGGGTAATACTCGGCCCGGTAACGCGTCGTGCTGCCGGCAACCGGATCGAGTGAGACGTTGGTGATTCTGCCGTCGGGCGCTTCGACCTCGGCTTGGAGCTGGCCTGTGTTGAGCCCGGACCGGCCGACCAGGTCGATCTGGATCGGGTCGCCCACCTGCACGCCGAGGCGCGACAGGCGCAGGCTCACCGACTCGCCCGGCTGGTAATCGCTGCCGAGCGCGAGCCAGCGGATGTTATCCATCCAGAACCGATCGAAGCGCGCGTCGGGTTGCGCTTGTGTGCGCGGCCTGAGCGCCCAGCGCCACAGCCCCTCGCCGAGCACGGCCACAGCCATCCCCCGGCCGTAGGGCATGGTGACAATGGCGGGTTGGCCGGCGTCGGTTTGGATCGGGCCGGACGACGGCCGTGTCCTGGCAAGCACGCGCGTCGCCGCCTTCTCACGCTCGATCACGGGCACATTCAGCAGGGTCGGCAGGTCGGAAGAGCCCCCGGCGGCGAACACATCGCGGGCCCCCGCGTCATCGGTTGGCTGCAGCCCGGGGTGGCGCAGGCCGGCGGGCTCCAGCTCGATGCGCTGGTGGTGCAGCGTGCCTTCTCCATAAACGACCGGCTCGATGTCGCGCAGCGCGGTCTCGATCCGAGTATCCGTTTCAGGGTCGTAAGCACGTCCGCGCGCAAACACCAGTCGGCCGCCATACTCGGCGACGTACTCGGGCAACAGCGCGATCGTCCGTTCATCCAACAGGTTCCCGATCTTCTTGCCGAGAATGATCACGTCGTAGGCCGCAAGCGCTTCGAGTGAATCGGGAGGATCGGTCGATCGATTAACACTGGGGGCTTCAGTATTTCCGGGGGCGATGGTCTCGCGCCGGTCCCGGGTGAGCTGCGTGATCTGGGTCAGTTCGATGCGCGGGTCTTTCCGAAGCGCATGGGCGAGGAACTTGGTGTCCCAGTAGGGCTGACCTTCAAGCACCAGCACGCGCAGCTGCTTGGCGGTGACTTCGATGAATACGGGCTGGGTGTTGTTGGTTGGATCGGCTTCGCCGGGGATGGCGTCGGTCCAGACCTTATAGTCGTACCTTCCGGGCTCGTCGTGGCGGATGGGGACGTCCACCGAGGCGGTGTCGCCGAGCCTGAAGTTAAGCGGGTAGGTGTCGTGCTGATCGCCGTGCTGCACATTCAGGACGGTACCCAGCTGGTGAATGTTGGACCGGATGACGCGGACGGTGATCGCCCCTGGCTCCTCGGCGAAGAGGTAAGGCTGCGCGGGCACAGCGGTGACGGCGACGTCGCGCGCCATACTCGGTCCGCCGAGGGGAACGGTATAAACCGGTGTCCCAGCGGCGAGCGCGAGCCGGCCCACCGGGTGCATCGGCGCGTCAAGGGTATCTCGGCCATCGGAGATCACAAGCATGGCAGACCCGGCCCCGGGCCGATGGGTGATCGCCTGGGCGACGGCGTCGGCGATGTGCGAGACCCCGGCGGTCGCGGCCGAGGCGCTTGGGCGATCCCGATGAGATTCGTGGATCGTGCGCAGAGACGCATCGAACGTGTACAGCTGGACATCGTAGTCGCCCCGCAAGGCGGCGAGCCGATCGGGCGTCAGCCAGGTCTGCCAGGCGTAGTCGTAACGCGACAGGTCATCGACGTCGGCCGTCTGCATACTGGCAGAACTATCCAGCAGGATGCGCAGCTCGGGCTTGGTGGTCGTATCGCGGCCTTCCCGAAGGGTGCTGGGGCCCATGAGCAGGAGCGTGATTAAACCGATCAGCGTGAGGCGCATCACCACGGAGAGGACGGCCGGCACACTCTGGCGCTGGCTTGAGCGCGCGTGGGCCCAGACCGCTAGCGACAAGAGCACCGCCGCCACGCCGAGCGTCCACACGGGCGGGAAGTACGGCTGCCAGATCAAGGCTAGTGCGATCGTGCTCATCATGATCGGCTGTTCCCCAGCAACCACATTTCAGTCCCGAGCATGACGCAGGCTAGCAAGATCACCCAACCCCACAGGTCGATCTCGAGCGTCGCGACGGCCCCCGCGTCGTGACTGATCGGTGAAGTGTTGCCTCGCCCATCACCTTCAAACGCCGCAGCAATATGGTCGGCATTAAGCCAGCGGAGATCGCTTTCCTTGGCGTCGAGGTTGACGGCCGCGGTCCCCAGGAGCGTGTCACCCTGCATCGCGGTGTAGAACCCGGGGGCATCCGCTCGCTGGATCGTGAACGTCGTGGCCTGGTCGCCGATGGAGAGCGCCGCTTCGACCCGCGTTCTGCCGTCGGGCTTCAGGACGGTTGGCGTCGGGCCTTCGCGGTCAATCGGGATCCGGGTGGTGATCGTCAAGGCGCGGTCGGCAAGGTTCTCCTGGTCTACTGCTGTTCGTGGTTGCAGGTCGTCGGCGAGGCCTTGCATCAACGCGACGAACAGGCCGTGCCTGCCCAGATCGCTCTGGCTGGGATCGGCACTGAAGTTGGCGATAGCGAGCCGACCTGCGCCCAGGTTACGGTAGACCAGAGCAGGCGTGCCGTCGTCATACTTCAGCAGCGTCCGGGCGTCGGGGTGTGCCTCTGCGCCGGTCCAGTGGCTATAGATCGGCACGTTCGACAGCGCGATCTGCGCGGTGTGATCGAAACGTCGCAGCAGCGAAGACTGCCAATCGCCCTGACCGATCGACGCCCCTTCACCCTGCCCTCGAGCCTCCCGCAGCGCAACAGGCCGCCACGGCAATACGCCGTCGGGCAGTCGGCTATCGAACATAGCGAGGCTGTTGACGGTGAGCGCATCACTGCAGAAAAAGATCACGCCGCCGCCCTGTTCGATATATCGCAAGAGCGCATCGGCCTGCGTTTCGGATAGCGTTCCGGCGTTGTCGATGAATACGGCCGACGCCTTGGCAAGCAATACGGAATCTAACCGCGAACTGCTATGCGTTGATACGGCGAAGTGATCGCGCTCATCACCGAAGGGCGCTAATGCGCGCTTGAGGAAGTAGCCGGCAGACTCGGGGCGATCGGTGTCGTCGTTGGTGATCAGCAAGATGGGCGTTTGCCGATGTGCGCTGGCGATCAGGTAGCAACGGTCGTCCGGCGCAAACGCATCACCGGTCAGGGAAAACTCAGCCCTGTGTTCGCCGGGCTTATTCAGCGGCCCGGTGAACGTGACCTCACGCTGCTCTTGTGGATTAAGCGTCAGTGACTGCGGCGGTAAGGCTTGGCCTGAAACGGTCAGGCGCACGGTCGCCGGCTGCACACGACTGCTGTGGTTGGTGACGGTCACACTAAACCGGCATGGCTGGCCGACACGTGGCGAGGCCGGCGATGTCTTGGGGTGGTGCAGCGCCAGGTTGGTCGGCGGCGCGGCGTCCGGCTGAAGGAGCGTCACCGCGGTGCCCGCCGGGAGCGGGGATGGGTCGTATAGTTGCTTAAGCGCATCCTGCCAGTTGCTCTGCTGCATGTCAGAGATGATCACCAGCCGATGCGGGCCCTCGGTCTGCGCCAAGCGCGTACCGGCCAGCGATACCGCCGCGGCGAAGTCGGCCCGCCCGAAGGTGGGCTCGGCCTCTTCGATCACGGTGCGCAGGGCGTCGGGGTTGCCCGTCATCTCTGGGAAGGCGGCGGTCGGGTTCGCGTCGGCGAAGATGAGGTTGGCACGGTCCTCGCCGGGTTTAAGCGCATCCAGGACTTCAAAAGCCCGGGCGCGCAGCGTCTGGATCACGGGGAGGCCGCCCGCGACCTGGCGTGTCGATGCGCTGACGTCCAGGACCACGACGACAGCCTGGCCATGGTCCGCGGCGCTGCGCGCTTGAGCGCTTTGCCACATCGGCTGCATGAACGCCAGGACGAGCGCCAACACCGCGAGACAGCGCAAGAGCAGCAACCACCACCGACGCAGCCGACGGATCGAGGACTGGCTCGCCGCGGCGGCCCTGAGCAGGTCGATGCTGGGGAAGATGATGCGTTGCCTGGTCCTTCGGTTGAACAGGTGGGCGATCAGCGGCAGGACAACCAGGCCCGCACCCAACGCGAACACCGGGGCGGTGATCGAGATGAAGGCAAGAGAGGTCATGCGTCGTGTCCTATACGGGCCGGCTTACACGCGCGCAGCGCGGGTGAGCAGGTAATCGCCGATGGCTTCGTGGTAGTGGGTCTCGGTGCTGACGGGGTGGTAGTCGATGCCGGCGCTGGTCAGGGCGTCGTGCCATGTGTCGGCGTCGTGGCGGAGACGGTCCTGGTAAGCGCTACGGATATCGGGGATGTTCAGCCGGATGCGTTTGCCGGTCTCGCTATCAATAAAGACCGCGTCCTGCATATCGGGCAGGTGCAGTTCGTCGGCGTGGCGTGTGTGGAAGACGATGGCCTCGCCGCCCCGTGCCGTGACACTGCTGAGTGCGCGGAGGATCGGCTCGCGGGGTTCGAGCAGGTCGGAGAAGACAACCATCAGGCTGCGGTTCGGCAGCCGATGGGCGTAGTCGTGTATCGCCTGATCGAGCCTGGCGAGGTTGCGCGTCTCGATCGACTCCATCGCCCCGAGCAGGTGCGTGAGGTGCTGATAGCCAGTGCGCGCCTCCACTGAGAGTTGAAGGCCGTGACGGGCAAAGGCTAAGGCGACGCGGTCCTGCTGGCGCGTGGTGAGGAAGGCGATGGCGGCGGCCATCTGGCAGGCGTGGTCGTACTTGCTGGGGTTGGTGATGGCGTGATCGGTGTGGGTTTTCTGGCTGATGGCTTTGAGCTTATGCATCCACGAGCCGGGGCGCGGGGCGTGCCTGCGCGGCTGTCGCCCGGGGTCCGCGCCGTGATAGGCCATGGAAGCGGAAGCGTCGATGAGCAGCCCGACGGTCATGTCGGTCTGGTGCTCGAAGCGTTTGATGTAGAGCCGGTCGCTGCGGGCGTAGGCCTTCCAGTCGATGTCGCCGACCTCGTCGCCGGGCGTGTATTCGCGGTAATCGTTGAACTCGACACTGTGGCCGCGTTGCCGAGACGTGTGCCGGCCGGCGTATCGGCCTCGGACAGGCCGGCGCGGGGCGAACAGGACATCCCGGAACATCGCCAAGTCCTGCACGCGAAGGTACCGGCTTGTCTGTATGTGGGCGGGATCGGCGGATTGTTCGGCCGGGTGGGTCAAGGTCGTGTCCCCGCTGACGGTGGATCAAGGTCAGGCAACGTGCTGGGGCTCGCTGATCTCATCGATGATCTGCGCGACGACCTTGTCGGGGTTGAGCCCTTCGCCGGCGGCCTGGTAGTTGGTCAACACGCGGTGGCGCAGCACCAGCGGCGCGGCACGGCGGATGTGCGCAGCCGTGACGGTGGGCGAGCCGTCGAGCACGGCAAAGGCCTTGCCCGCAAGCACCATGTGCTGGCCGGCCCGCGGCCCCGCGCCCCACTGCACGAAGCGTGTCGCCATATCGCTGCTCGCCGGGGAACGCGGACGTGTCGCACGTGCAATCGCCACGGCGTAGCTGACGATGTGCCTGCTCACCGGGACGCGGCGCACCAGCTCCTGGTAGCGCATCATCTGCTCTTTGGTGATGACCGTCTGAAGCTCGATCGGCCTGGGGGCGGTGGTCTCCTGGACGATCTGTTGCTCGTCCTCGACGCCGGGATAGTCCATCCACAGGCTGAACATGAAACGGTCCAGCTGCGCCTCGGGCAATGGGTAGGTGCCCTCCTGCTCGATGGGGTTCTGCGTGGCGACGACGATGAAGGGGCGCTCGAGTGAGTGGCGTTTACCCATGCTGGTGACCTGCAGCTCCTGCATCGCTTCGAGCAACGCGGACTGGGTCTTCGGCGGGGTACGGTTGATTTCGTCGGCGAGGATGATGTTGGCGAACACCGGGCCGGGCACGAACTGCATCGCGCGGCCTGCAGAGGATTCCTGTAATAGCTCCATCCCGATGATGTCCGCCGGCATCATGTCGGGCGTGAACTGGATCCGGCGAAAGTCCCACCCGAGCACCTGGGCAAGTGTCTTGACCAGCAGGGTCTTGGCCAGCCCCGGCACGCCGACCAGTAGCACATGCCCCTCACAGAACGTCGCGGCGAGCAGGGCGTGGATCGTATCGGTCTGGCCGATGATGACCTTGCCGACCTCCTGCTGCAACTGTCGGAAACCTTGTGACGCCTCGGCGAGCAGTGTTACATCGTCACCGTCCAACTCCCTGATCGCGTCACTCATGGCGGTCTCCCTTGGTTCATACATGATAGACGGGCAGCGCAAACAGGTACCCGGTCGGCCCTGTCAGTTTAGCGTCCCCATGGATCGATCAAACCTTCGGGACAAGCCGTGGATTCCCCGATGATCCACGGCTCATCGGCCACGAGGGGTCCCCCCGGAACGGACCCGCCGAAACCACTACCCAAGGTTCACTCAATGTAGCAGCAAAAATGAACCATGTGTGGTATTAATTCACAAAATATCCCATCATTGCGAATGTGCTCCGGGCGGTGCTATTAAAAGACCCACCAGCACCCCTGCGTCATCGACCCGCCCGACCACCGCCGGCCGGCCAGGCACGATCAGCACGGGCACCCGATCCGCACCGCTCTTCCCATAAGCATAGACGTTGCGATCGAGCTTTTGTTGCATACGCGGATCGGCATAGGCTTGTTCAAAAGACCCAGCCCCGACCCGCTTGCGGGCTTCAAAACGGGCCTGATCGGCCGTACGCGGGGCCTCTGTCGCAAACATCCAGTGATCAAACTCAGGGAACGCATCGGGGTCCGCCAGGTAGACCGACAGGGCTGTCCGGGCAAGCTCGCAACTCTCGGCAAACCGCTCGTGCATCTGCTCAGGCGCGTGGGGGTTGCAAGCGTTGTTCATCGGCATCGGCAGGAGCAGGACGGTCAGTTGACCGGGGTTCTGCGTCTGGAATTGCTCGATCACGCCGTGTGTGTGCCGGCAGTGCAGGCAGGCGTAGTCAAGCATCATGACCAGGACCTGCTCGCCGTCGGCCGGGCCGAGGCGTGGCTCATCATTGAGACCTAGTACCAGTTGCCCGCCTAGCAGACTGAGGGTTCGACCGTCTGCCGTGATCGTGTCCGTATCCCCACCGGGCGTGGCTGGATCGAGAGTGACAACGATACTGGTCGCATTGCTCTGAATCACAGCAACCAGTACCACACCCAATAATCCGAGCCCACAAGCAGCGGGCTGCCGCGCCTGATACAGCACGATCAACAAGACCGCCAACAACAGGCCCAACGTGTGTCCGGCCATGCAGTACGGGCAGAACGCCTTAAGGACAAAGGCTTGCAGGTAAATGAACCACAACGCCGAGCTGACGATCAGGGCCGCTGTCAGCGACAGCGCGAGCCGGCTGAGCTTCCTCGTGGAATCACTCTGTGAGCCCGAAGCCGGGAACGCAATCAGCACAGAAAGATAAGTTAATACCGCCAACAGGCTGACCGGAACCCCCGCCACACGTGACCACTTGCTCGCCAGCACCTCGGCACACCCCGAGCCCGAGCCACACCCCGCCGGGCTCTGGCCGTTCACCAATGAGACGTAAGACAGGTAAGCGCTGATCCCCAGCGCCGCGAGCGACAGCAGGATGACCGCCAACCCGGAGCGTCGGCCGAGCGTCGTTGTCGCGATGGTGCGGGACTCCGCTGGCATGCTACGGATTGTACGCCCAGTTACTCGCCCGTGTTCTCATCACTGAGCCGCTCGGCCAGCAGGCGTGTAAAGACCGGTCGCCCGGCGGGGTTGAGGTGGGCATAGTCGGCGAAGTACGCGTCGGGCATCGTGTCACGCATATCGAGCACACGGATCGACCGGCCCACGCTGACCTCCTCAACCAGTTCGCGGAAGGCCTGCTGAGCCTCGTCCGGCAGCCAGCTGCGCAGGTCGCTGCTGACGGGCATCAGGACGATGACGATCTCGTCTGGCTCCAGCGATGCGCAGCCGGCGATAAGCTCGCGGAACGCGTCGGCGTGGCGGTTAGTGGTGGTGTAACTCTCTGGTTCGTACCAACCGAACTCTCGCCAGCCGTTGATTTGCCGCTGCAGGAACTTGTCGGGTCGGCGTTCGGGCAACTGCTCCCGGATGGTTGATACCCAAGGTGCCTCGGCCGGAGCGAACAGCCCAACCGCCCCGCTGCCGAGTTGGTCGTGTAGTGCCAACCGGGTTTCGAACAATGCCATGTTGACGTGATGGCTGATGTTCTTGCGCTCCGTACGGACCCAGATGAGCTGCATGAACTGGCGTTTCAATCGCCAGCCACCGTCGGTGCGATCGGGCCTGGCCGCCGTCTTCTTATCGTCGACAGCAGCATTATTGCGGTCCTGCCCGGCGAGCATGGTGGCGTGCAGGCCCAGGACGATGGTGTCGGGCTTGAGGTCGCTGGCGAGGAGGGGCTGGGCGTAGTAATGAAGCTTGACGAAGCTGCTGCCAAAACCGGTGACAACCAGCCAGGGTCGACTGGGCGACACACGTTTCTTCAGGATTCTTGGCGTAATGCCGCGCAGCGTGGTGGACTGGCCCAGGACGACGCCGAAGGGTGATTGATCGCTGATGTTGCCACGGCGCATCACCTGCTCAACACCGGCGACCCTTGAACCCATTTTCTCAAGTTGCGTCCAGGCGAGTTGGCGGTCGGGGTCGTTGAACATCGCCGGGTCTCGGCCGAACGTTGTCAGCAGTACCACGTTGATCAGTACAAAAGCGCACAACACCCCCACAACGGTCACCAGCAGGCCTTTGTATCGTTGGAGATCGATCATCTGCTCTACTCTCAGCCCCCGGCTCTGCCGGGGGATATGCACCTAGAACCCCTGGTAAAAAAACGTCTCACCCGTGCGCGACAACCAATACGCGGCGATGATCATCACCGTGACGCGCATCAACCGGTAGGCCCAGCGCCACCAGGGCATGTTCGTTGTGGCATCTGCTTCACTCATGCAAACAGCTCCTTCCACGGATAGCCGATGATAAACAGCGAGAACGCCACCCACTGGAACGTGCCGAACTGCGCCAGCAACCGGTAGCCCATCTTCTCACGATACGCCTTGACACCCTTTCGGCCAAGTCGTTTGGTCAGCCGGTCACGGTAAGCATTCGTAACAATCAGGCCCACAGCGTGCATCGCCCCCCAGGCAAAGAACGGCCAGCTGATCCCGTGCCAAAGCCCGCACAAGAGAAACGACACGGTAAACGCAAACGTCGCGATCAACAGCATCCGCTGGCCGCCCGTGCGTCGTGACAGGCTCAGCTGGATCGGGATGAACAGGTTCCGCCTGATCCACAGCGACAGCGAGATGTGCCAGCGGTCCCAGAAGTCGATCATGTTGCGTGCAACATAAGGCTTGTCGAAGTTCTCCGGCGTGTGCACCCCCATCAGCCTGCCGATGCCAACCGCGATGTCGCTGTACGCCGAGAAGTCCAGGTAGATCCAGATGTAGTACATCTGCACTTCGAACAGCATGTACGGCCCGTCGACATAGAAACCTGTCAAAAATAGCTTGTTGATCCCGTAGGCGACGACAAACTTTTTAAAAAGGCCCAGCGCGATGCGCTCAACGCCTTCAAGCGCTTGGATCGACGTCAACGCCTTAGGGATCGCCGGCTGATCGGTGAAGTCTTCGTACGATTGGATCGGCCCCGCAGCGAGCATGTGGAACGGGACGAGGTAGTTGACCGTCGAGACCGGGCTGGGCGGCGGCCGTCCGCCTTCATAAACCACACGCGCCGCGTCGATCAGTCTCAGGAACAGGTACGAATACCCCACCGCCAGCAGAAGCGGGTTGACGATCTCCGTGCCGAGTTGCGCGGAGAGTTCGGGCAGCTTGTGCAGGATGAACAGCGCGATGATGCCGAGCAGTCCGAGCAGGCCGATCGGCTTACGCCAACTTTCGCAGGCGATCAGGCGGAGCGCAAGGTACGCCATCACGAGGCCGACGACGACTTCGAGGACGCGCAGCTGTAGCAAACAGGCAACGAACAGCAGATTCACCCCCGCCCATACCCAACGGCGCAGCTCGGCATGGGTGATCGGCGTCAGCAGCGCCACCGACAGCAGCGTGATCAGCCAGAAGACCGGGGTTGCCAGGTCGATCGTCGGCGTCATCCGTGCACGGCCTCGGCGGGTTGGATAAAGGTCGCGGGCGCCTCGGCGGCGCTCAGGTCAAGCGCGTATTCCACGCGGCCGTCAGCATGCTCCTCGGCCCGCTCAAAACCCATGCGGTCGAACAGGTCGGCGACGAGCTTGTTCTTGGGCGTCGGGATGAACTCGCCTGTCATGCGTTGATAGCCGGCCTGCTTAGCACGATCCAACAGCACACCAAGCATGAACTGCTCGGCCGTCCTGCTGATCACCCGGCAACTCATCAGCCAGGTATCGACGCGCAGCGTCTGTGCGTCATCCGGCACGGCAAGAACGACCGAGACCAGCCCGTGGTCCCCGAACTTATCACTGAGCCGAAGCGTCAGGCCGAGCGATCCGGAGGTATCGAGAATCGCGGATACATCCTGGGCGGTGTGTCGACGCGTGGTCACATTGAACTGATTGGTCTTGCCCAGCAGCTGCACGACCCGTGGCAGGTCGGCGTCGTCGATCGCGCGGACGTCGCCGAGCATGTTCAGCGAACCGAGGTAGTCGTCGATCGATCCGAAGGACTGCTGCGCATCCCGGCGTCTGCGCTCGGTGGCGTACTGCTCAGACCGCTTGAGGTCCGCGCCGGTAACACGCACCGCCTCGAACCACAGGCCCGCTTCTAACGCACGCACATACCCCGACGCATCCTCAGGCACATCCACCACCTCGACCCCCGGAAGTACTTGTCGGACGTGTTCACGCTCCGCGGGGTTATCGTCGAAGAACACGAAACTATCCAGCCCGAGGCGCAGCGTCTCGGCGATGCGCTCTATCGCGGCGGGCTTGGGGTCCCAGCTCGCCTCAAAGGCGGCGAAGTCGTCCAGGCTAAGCACCATGTCCGGATGCATTTCGAACGGCTCGCGGGCATCGTCGGGATTATTCTTCGAACAAACCGCCAACACGACGCCGCGCTCGGCAAGACCCTTGCAGTATTGCTGGAACGCGCGGAAGGCTTCGCCGTCGGGCGTCTCACCGAGCGTGATACCGAGCGGGCCCGTCTCGCCGACCACACCGCCCCACAGCGTGTTATCCAGGTCGAGCACCAGCACCTTCTTCGGCCCGGTCGTCACCGCGCGCATCGCCGCGGCAAGGTGTTCACCCAGTAAAGACGTACCTGCTTCGCTGAACGGCTGCTTGGTCCAGTGGTATCGGCGCGGGTCGTAGAAGCGGTCGCGCCCGATGCGCCCGGCAACTTGCTCAAGATCCAGGAAGTACGCATCGTCAGGCATGACCTCACGGAGTGCACGGTTGGCATCACGGGCAAGACTGAACGGCCCGACGCCACCTGGTTGGCCGGACAGGCTGACACCCAACGGCCCGGTGCCATCGGTGTCATAACCCACCTGGATGATGCGCGCTTTAAGCTGGTCCTTGGCAATGGACCAAGCCTGTTGCCAAAACGCGACCTCATCATCGACGCGCTGCTCAGCGGGCCGATCACTTCCACCCAAAAGGCGTTGATACCAGGGCATGAACACGACGGCGTCGAACCGTTTGCCCGAAGAAGCGGCAGCAAGAAGCTCCTGGATGACGTTGTCGTATTCACCGTCGGTCACCGCGACCGGGATGCCTCGGCCGAAGGCGTGGGCACACATGGCATTTGCAAGCCAGGTGGTCGTGCATTGCCCGAGCATCAGCACGCACCCGGCAGTCGCATCCGCACTCGTTAGTTCACGCTGAATAAAACGCCCGGCCTTATCGATCTGTTCACCGGCCAGCTCGCCCCGGCGCAGCGCGTCCTGCAGCAACGCCAGCGCCTCGTCGGCACGTCCCTGCTTGCGTAGTTGATTGCATTGCTTGAAGAGGTCGGCGGGCGGCATAGTAACTCGATGGGTAGGGCTGAATCCTGCGTGTCGATCGCTCAGCATAGTTTACCGGCAATCATGGGCTATGCCCTTCTAACCACCAACCACAAGTCACCAGCCACTAATAAATCTCGTTCCGCCGTTTCTGCACGAGCAGGGCCATGGATCGCGGGAGGAACCGGGCCTTGGGCAACGTGCGCAGCGGGTTGGCGGAGAGGGTTTCGAGTACGCGCAGCCCGGCGTTCTCACACATGCCGACAAGCTCGGACTCGTACTTGTACTCGTAGATGTGATCGACCTGTGCGGCGGTCAGGGCACCGGTGATGAAAGCATACCCGCCGGGCTTGAGCAGGTGCGCGAGTACCTTGTAAAGGTGCTGCGGGTCTTCGAGGTGCTCGACCAGGAAGCTGCAGATGCAGCCGTCGGCACTCTCGGCCTCCAGCTCGTCGAGGTCCAGCGCGTTCTTCTCGACATACTTGGCGCGATCGGCAACGTTCGCCGCCTCGGCAACGCCGGTGGCGATCTTGATCGACTGCGGGCTGATGTCGTAACCCTCCAGCGTCGCGCCTTGCATGTGCGCCAGCGCCCAGACGCCCCAACCCCCGTGGCCCGGCGCGACCTCGACGATGTGAGCGCTGTCCTGCAGACGGGTCATGAACCGGTCCTGGAAAAACGTCATGATCTGGAAGTGGTGGGCCCAGAGGAAGTTGGTCAGGTAGATCCCCCAGAGGTACCCGTCCATCGTTTCGCTGTCGGCGTAGTGGTCGTTGTAGACCTCCTCGAAGCTCTTGTTGGCATACGCGCCGTCACGCTCGTATCGGGCCTGGGCAAGATTCACATCGGTACTGAACTGAGCGAACGCGTCCACCGCCGCTTCGATCCCGCCCTCGCCGCGCGCCTTGATGAGCCAATCAAGATAAAGCTCCGCGATCTGCGCGAAGCGCTTCGGGTCCTGCTGCCGGGCCTCTTCCAGGCCGCGCAGAGACCGGGCGTGCGCTTCGCCTGCATAAGCGAAGAGCTGTTCCAGCAACGGTGTTGTGGTCGTGGTGGTTGGCATCAGGCGAGCTTCTTCTCGACCAGGTCGCTTAGGTCACCGACGTCCTTGAGGGCGGCGACCTCGGTGCTGGTGAAACGCACGCCGAACTTGCTCTCGACCGCCAGCACGAGGTTCACGTGCATCAGCGAGTCCCACTCATCGATTTCCTTGGCGCTGGTCTCACGGGTGACCGCGATCTCTTCGTCATCGAAGACGTCCTGAAACACTTCATTAAGCTGCGCGAGCGTCTCGCTCATAGGTTTGATTCCTGATCAAGGTTTTAGCCACCGATGAACACGGATGAACACTGATAAGAAAAGGGCGTTTCGGATCGGTGTTTATCTGTGTTTATCGGTGGCTATGTCTTATTCCGAAGGCAGGATACGGCATGGGCCGGACACCCGCAAAGGCGGGGCTCAGTCGGTCAGGTCGATGCTGACAGGGGCGTGGTCCGAGCAGGCAAGCCCCGCCTCGCGGTCGATGTGCGCATCGCTAAACCGCTTGGCCGCGGCACGGTTCGCCAGCAGGTAGTCGATCCGCCAGCCGCGATCGAGTTGCCTGGCCTGCCCCCGGTTGCTCCACCAGCTATAAGGCCCGTCCACCTCCCCGACATGCTCGCGCACCAGGTCGCGCCAGCCGATATCCAGCAGGTCGCCAAACCAGGCGCGCTCGTGCGGGAGGAAGCCGGAGGTCTTTTCGTTGCTCTTGGCGTAGTAGATGTCGCGCTCGGTATGGGCGATGTTAAAGTCCCCGCCCAGGACCGTCGGCACGCGCGACCGCGCCAGCTTCTGGGCGAACGGCATGAACCGCTTCATCCACTTCTCTTTCTCGGCTTGGCGGTGATCGCCACTGGACCCTGACGGTAAGTAAACGCTGACGAGGTTAACGCCATCGACCTTGACGCGCAGCACCCGCCCTTCCGCATCTTCATCGTCGCTATCCAGCCCTGTCCCGAGCACCTTTATCGGCTTGCGCGACCAGACGGCCACTCCCGCGTACCCCTTCTTCTGCGCCGGGTGCCAATGCACATGCCACCCGTCCGGCGCCGCCCAGGGCATCGGCAGCTGCTCCGGCAGCGCCCGGACCTCTTGAAAAAGTAACACATCCGGATCGACCCGCGCGATGTGCTCATCAAACCCTTTACGCAAAGCCGCGCGCAGGCCGTTGACATTCCATGTCGTGATTCGCATGCGAGGATTGTAGGGTATATATACTTGTTGGACTCGGTTAACTACTGACCGATCGTGTCGTCGAGGGCCTGGGTTAATGCTCCGCCAAGGTTTAAGATGTCATCCGCCATACTAAGTAAACCCTTGTGGGGTGAAGCGGCAGGGCGCAAGCTAATGACATGCTCAATCGCCTTGCATTCCCAGCCTGGCCCCATCCAAGAAACCAGGCAGATAATCGCGGCCGCGGTTGAACGGCTGATGCCTGCGTCACAATGGCACAGCAACACACCTCCGTGGCCCTGTATCGAACGAGCAAACTCCACTATCTGTTGGGCATGCTCGCGACTTGGTGGCGTATGAGATAATCCGACTTGCTCAGCCTTTCGCTTTCGCAATCGAGCGCGGTAGCCGCTGACCGGATCGGAAGCGTCTTCAACCTCAATATCGTCAAAGACCAGTTCCAGCCTGTGTGAGACTTGCCCGAAGCCGTCACATGTGTATCCGTGTCGGCTACGGATCGAGATCACAGCACTGATCTTCTCTCGGTCATCACCCTGAAGCAACATGCTTGCTTCTGAACGTCCGAGCACAATGACCTTGGGAACAGCGGACATGCGATGAGGATAGCACTAGCATGCAGACATTGTCATGTCAGGGGCAGTGTTACGGGCTACTTAACCCGCGCTGGACATCTGGCCGGTTTCCATGCGGGGGGCGGGGAGGTCGGAGTTGCCCATGAGGTATTGATCGATGCAGCGGGCGGCGCCGCGGCCCTCGGCGATGGCCCAGACGACCAGGGACTGGCCGCGCCGGCAGTCGCCGGCTGCGAAGACGCCTTCGCTGCTGGTCGCGAAGTGGCCGTACTCGGCCTTGAAGTTGCTGCGGGCGTCACATTCCAGGCCCAGCTTCTTGGCGAGCGTTTCTTCCGGGCCGAGGAAGCCCATAGCCAGGGTGACCAGGTCGGCGGGGAACTCGCGTTCGCTGCCGGGGACCTCGGCCATCTGGAACTTGCCGCTCTCGTCTTTCTGCCAATCGACCTGAACGGTGCGGATCGCACAGACGTTGCCGTTGCCGTCGTCGACGAACTCCTTGGTGAGGATGCAGAACTCGCGCGGGTCCTTGCCGAACTTGGTGGCGACTTCTTCGTGGCCGTAATCGACGCGGAAGATGCGGGGCCACTGGGGCCAGGGGTTGTCGTCGGCGCGCTGGACGGGCGGGATCGGGAGCAGCTCGAAGTTGACGATGGACTTGCAGCCGTGGCGCATCGACGTGCCGAGGCAGTCCGTGCCGGTATCGCCGCCGCCGATGACGATGACGTGCTTATCTTCGGCGGAGATGTAGTTGCCGTCCTCGAGCTTGGAGTCGAGCAGGCTCTTGGTGTTCTTGTGGAGGAACTCCATGGCAAAGTGGATGCCGTTAAGCTCCCGGCCGGGGACGGGCAGGTCGCGCGGGACGGTCGCGCCGCAGGCGAGCAGCAGTGCGTCGTTATCTTCACGCAGCTTGTCGACATCGACATCAACACCGACGTGGGCGTTGGTGACGAACGTGACGCCTTCGTCTTCCATCCGCTTGACCCGACGATCGACGATCGCCTTGTCGAGCTTCATGTTAGGGATGCCGTACATCAGCAGCCCGCCGATGCGGTCGTCGCGTTCGTATACGGTGACGCTGTGCCCGGCCTTGTTGAGTTGGTCGGCTGCGGCGAGCCCGGCGGGCCCGGAGCCGATGACAGCGACCTGCTTGCCGCTGCGGTTCGCCGGCGGGCTGGGCTTGACCCACTGCTGGTCATAAGCGCGGTCGATGATGTTGCACTCGATGCTCTTGATCGTGACCGGCGGTTCAGTCACACCCAGGCAGCACGAGCCCTCGCAGGGGGCGGGGCAGACCCGGCCGGTGAACTCGGGGAAGTTGTTGGTCTTCATCAAGCGCTCGTAAGCGCCTTCCCAATCGCCGTGGTAAACCTTGTCGTTCCACTCGGGGATGAGGTTGTCGATCGGGCAGCCGGTCTCGGACTGGCAGAACGGGACGCCGCAGTCCATGCAGCGCGCACCCTGCTCGCGGAGCAGCTGCTCGTCGGCGGGCTGGATGATCTCGTAGTAGTCGCTGATCCGCACGCTGGCGGCGCGCGAGGTCATCGGCTGACGTTCGTATTCGAGGAATCCGGTAGGCTTACCCACAACACTCTCCAAGCTCTGAATCGGCCCCGCGTCGGCGGGGGTTGGTCGTCATTCATGTATCAGGGCCCACACAGCCCTTAATTCGTATTCAGCGAGCGCCGGGGGCGACCGCCTCCTGCTGCTGCGCCTTGCGCTGGTTGAGCACTCGGCGGTAGTCCACGGGCATGACCTTGACGAACTGCGGCTCGACGCGGTCCCATTCGTCCAGCACACGCTTCGCGACGGTGGAACCGGTGTACTCCAGGTGGTTCTGGATCATCTGCTTGACTTCGGGGACGTCTTCTTCGGGGTGGAGCCCTTCGAGCTCGACCATGCCGAGGTTGCAGTTCTGGAGGAACTCGCCCTCGCGGTCCCAGACATAAGCGATGCCGCCGGACATGCCGGCCGCGAAGTTGCGCCCGGTCTTGCCGAGGATCACGACACGTCCGCCGGTCATGTATTCGCAGCCGTGGTCGCCGACGCCTTCGATAACCGTCTTCGCGCCGGAGTTGCGGACACAGAACCGCTCGGCGGCGACGCCGCGGAAGTAGGCCTCGCCGGCGGTCGCGCCGTAGAGCGCGACGTTGCCGATGATGATGTTGTCCTTCGCTTCAAACGTCGCGACCTTGGGCGGGTAGATGGCGATCTTGCCGCCGGAAAGCCCCTTGCCGACGTAGTCGTTGGCGTCGCCTTCCAGGCGGATGGTCACGCCGCGGGCAAGCCAGGCGCCGATCGACTGGCCTGCCGAGCCGTGGAAGTTCAGCTCGATCGTGCCGTCGGGCAGGCCGTTCTCGCCCCACTTGTTCGACACGCGGTTACTGAGCATCGTGCCGACGGTGCGGTCGGTGTTGGTGATCGGCAGTTCAACGCGGACCTTCTCGCCGTGTTCGAGCGCGGGTGTGCAGTGCTCGATCAGGCGCACGTCCATGACGTCGGCGATGCCGTGGTCCTGTTCGATGAGCTTGCGGACATCGACCTCCGGCCGGGGCTTCTGCGCCGGGGCGAGGATGGGCGAGAGGTCCAGGCCGTCGGCCTTCCAGTGGTCGATGGCGTCGCGGGTTTCCAGCAGGTCCACCCGACCGATCAGTTCATCAACAGAGCGGACGCCCATCTTGGCCATGTACCGCCTAGCTTCCTCAGCGACGAGGAAGAAGTAGTTGACGACGTGCTCGGGCTGGCCGGAAAACTTCTTACGCAGCTCGTGGTCCTGCGTGCAGATGCCGACGGGGCAGGTGTTCAGGTGGCACTTACGCATCATGATGCAGCCAACCGCGACCAGCGGCACGGTGGCGTAGCCGTACTCTTCCGCGCCGAGGCAGGCGGCGATGACCAGGTCGCGCCCGGTCTTCAGCCCGCCGTCGGTTTCGAGCCGGACACGCGAGCGCAGGTCGTTAAGAACGAGCGTCTGATGCGTCTCAGCGAGGCCAAGCTCCCAGGGCAGGCCGGCGTGCTTGATGCTGGTCAAGGGCGAAGCGCCCGTGCCGCCGTCGTACCCGCTGATAAGGATGTGATCGGCATGCGCCTTGCTGACGCCGGACGCGATCGTGCCGACGCCGACCTCGGAAACGAGCTTGACGGAGATCGGGACGTTCGGGTTGGCGTTCTTCAGATCGTAGATCAGCTGCGCCAGGTCCTCGATGGAGTAGATATCGTGGTGCGGCGGCGGGCTGATCAGGCCCACGCCGGGCGTGGAGTAGCGGATGGAGGCGATGTACTCATCGACCTTGTGGGCCGGGAGCTGGCCGCCTTCGCCGGGCTTGGCGCCCTGAGCGATCTTGATCTGGATCAGGTCGGCGTTGGCCAGGTAGAAGCTGGTGACACCGAACCGCCCGGAGGCGACCTGCTTGATCGCAGAACGCTTGGAGTCGCCGTTGGGCATCGGGGTGAAGCGTTCGATGTCTTCACCGCCCTCGCCGGAGTTGCTCATCCCGCCGATGCGGTTCATCGCAACAGCAAGTGTCTCGTGCGCTTCTTTAGACAGCGCGCCCAGCGACATCGCGCCGGTGCGGAACCGCTTGACGATTTCGCTCGCCGGCTCGACATCGTCCAAGGGGATGGCCTTGGATGCATCATCGGTCTTGAGATTGAGCAGGCCGCGGAGGGTGCAGCGGTTGCGAGCGTCGTCGTTGCACTTCTGGGCGTAGGCGTCGTAAGCAGCGCTGCTGTTGGTGCGTGCGGCGACCTGGAGGTTGGCGATGGCGTCGGGGCTGAAGGCGTGACGATCACCGCCGGCGCGCCAGTGGTACTCGCCGGGGTTGGGCAGCTGCGCCAGCCGGACGGTGTCCCGCGCCGGGAAGCCGATCAGGTGCCGGCGACGCGCTTCCTCAGCGAGGACGGTGAAGCCCGCGCCCTGGAGCTTGCTCGCGGTGCCGGCGAAGCATCGGTTGATGACGTCGTCGCTCAGGCCCAGGGCCTCGAAGATCTGCGCGCCCTTGTAGCTGGCGAGTGTTGAGATGCCCATCTTGGACATGACTTTCAGCACGCCCTTGTTGATGCTCTTGATGTAGTTGTTGACGATCTGGTCCGTGTTCAGGGTCAGTCCGACCCGGCCGCGCTGCTTGAGCCAGTTCAATGCATCGAAGGCGAGGTAGGGGTTGACCGCGTCGGCGCCGTAGCCGAACAGCACGCAGAAGTGATGGACCTCGCGCGCCTCGGCACTCTCAACAACCAAGCCGATCTGTGTGCGGGCATGGGTGCGGACCAGGTGGTGGTGCACCGCCCCGGTCGCCAGCAGCGAGCTGACGGGCAGGCGGTCGGCGTTGACGTTGCGGTCCGACAGGATGATCAACTGATAACCCTGGTCGATTGCCTCGCTGGCCTCACGGCAAATACGATCAAGCGCCTCGGTCAAAGCTTTGCCGCCCTCGACGCCGTTGCCGCCCTGCGGCTTCTCGTAGGTGATGTCGATCACGCGGGAACGCCACTCGCGGTGGGCGAGCTTCTTGATTGAACCGAGCTGCTTGTTGGTCAGGATCGGCTGGGGCAGCTGCAGGCGGTGGCACTGCGGCTCGGTGGTCTCGAGGATGTTGCCCTCGGGGCCGATGAACGTCTGCAGCGACATGATGATCTCTTCGCGCAGCGGGTCGATCGGCGGGTTGGTGACCTGGGCGAACATCTGCTTGAAGTAGTCATACGTCAGGCGCGGCTTGTCTGACAGCACAGCCAGGGCCTGGTCGTTGCCCATCGAGCCCATCGCTTCTTTGCCCTGGCGGACCATGGGCAGCATGATCATGTGCAGGTGCTCGACGGTGTAACCGAACGACTGCATCATCGGCAGGAGGTGCTGCTCGTCGATGGTTTGCAGCTCGCTGGGTGCGGGCGCGGGCAGGTCGGTGATGTCGATGCGCTGGGTCTGCAGCCATCGGCCGTAGGGCCTGGCGGACGCCATATCACTTTTAAGTTGATCGTCGGCGATGATCTTGCCCTGATCGAAGTCGACCAGGAACATGCGTCCCGGTTGCAGCCGGCCCTTGAAGACGACCTTGGCCGGGTCCACATCCACCACGCCGACCTCGGACGCCATGATGACGCGGTCGTCTTCGGTGACGTAGTAGCGGCTGGGCCGCAGGCCGTTTCGGTCGAGGGTCGCGCCGATGTACTTGCCGTCGGTAAACGCGACGGACGCCGGGCCGTCCCACGGCTCCATCAGCGCCGAGTGATACTCGTAGAACGCACGCTTGCCCACGGGCATGGACTCGTGGTTCTCCCAGGCCTCGGGGATCATCATCATCGCGGCCTCGGGCAGTGAGCGCCCGGCCATGAGCAGCAGCTCCAGCGCGTTGTCGAAGTTGCCGGAGTCGGAGCAGTCGGGCTCGGCGATGGGGAAGAGTTTTTCAAGGTCGTCGCCGAACAGGTCGCTCTTCATCAGACCCTCACGGGCGGCGATCCAGTTGACGTTGCCCTTGAGGGTGTTGATCTCGCCGTTGTGGCTCATGAACCGGCAGGGCTGGGCGCGGTCCCAGCTGGGGAAGGTGTTGGTGCTGAAGCGCGAGTGGACCATGGCCAGGTGGCTGATGTAGCGCTCGTCCTGCAGGTCGGGGTAGTACGGCATGACCTGCCCGGAGGTGAGCTGGCCTTTATAGATCATCACCTTGGTCGAGAGGCTGCAGACGTAGAAGTACTTGCCCTGGGTCAGCGACTCGTCGCCCCGGATGTTGCGGGTGGCGGACTTGCGGACGATGTAGAGTTGTCGCTCCAGCGCGTCGCCCTGCAGGTCGTCTTCGCCGCGGATAAAGACCTGCTCCATGAACGGCTCGGTCTTGCGGGCGGTCGGGCCGACGTCGGCGGTATCGGGATCGACCGGCAGCTTACGCCAACCCAGCAGTGTCAGTCCCTGCTCGGCGACGATTCGTTCGAACGTGCGCTTGCAGGCTTCGCGCTGTGATTCGTCCTGGGGCAGAAAAACGTTGCCCGCGCCGAAGTGCCCGGCCTCGGGGAGGTGGATGCCGGCGTCGCGCTCGGCGGCGGAGCGCAGGAACCCGTGCGGCAGCGCGGTCATGATGCCGGCACCGTCGCCGGTGTTCGCTTCACAGCCGCAGGCACCGCGGTGGTCCATGCGCTGGAGCATCGTGATGGCGTCTTCGATGATGCCGTGGCTCTTATGGCCCTTGATGTGGGCGATGAAACCGACGCCGCAGTTTTCCTTCTCGTTCGCCGGGTCGTACAGACCGCTTGGCGCGGGGAAGCCGGGCCCGGGCGTGCTTTGGATTGGGTGTTGCATGTCGTGTGGGGTATCTTGTTGCATCATTTGCCCGCTTCCATCAGTGCGCGGCCTTGGGGGTCAATGGACTGTTCGTCGATGGCGTTGGCCTGGGCGTCGGCGTGGGCGACGAGGAAGTCGGCGAACGCCTGGGCCTCCGGCTGAAGGGCCGAGCACTGGCGGGCGCGTCGGCGGTGGATCAGGCCCATCGGTCGTATCAGTTCCGGGGTCAACGGCAGCATCGCCAGCGTCCCGGCGGCGGCCTCACGGATCACCGTCGGCTTGGGCAGCACGGATAGCTGCTGCGTCACGGCAACGGCCCCTTTGATCGTGTCGATGTTGTCGAACACGTTGCTGATCTTCGGCTTCACGCCCTGGGCCTTGAAGTACTCACGCAGCTGACGCCCCACCGGCAGGCCGATGTCGAACGTGACCATCTCGTAATCTTCCAGGTCCTTCACGTCGATCTGCTGACGGCGGGCGATCGGGTGACGCGGGTTGCTCACCACGACCATCGTCTCGTCACGCAGTGGGATCGCGTCCACCTTCCGCCAACGCTTCGGGTACGACACGATGCCCAGGTCGCACTCCCCGTCCTGCACGGCCTGGTAGACCTGCTCCGGACGGTCGTAACGGATCTCGACCGAGATCTTCTCGTGTTCCGCCTCGAACCGCTCGCGGACCCGGCTAAGCAGGTCGATCCCCGCCGAGTAGATCGCGCTGACACGGACAAGGCCCTCGGGGTCTTTCTTGAAGCCAACCATCCGGGACTGCAGGCTCTCGTACTGCTCGATCAGCGACATGCAGCCCTCGGCGAAGATCTCGCCGGCATGCGTCAGCGCCAACGGCCGGACCGAGCGATCCAGCAGGGTGATGCCGAGGTTCTTCTCCAGGTGCCCGATGCGTTGGCTCGCCGCCGACTGAGTGATACCGTGCAGCTCCGCCGCTTGGGAGAAGCTGTGGTGCCGGGCAACATCGGTGAATAGCTTGAGCGTCTGCATGGGATGGGCACACACCGGAATATAATAAGTATAATTAATATCTGGGCTAGAGTCCTATTACGATATCTTATTCAATGTCGTGATGCAACTAATATTTGGACGTTTCGTCAAAGACATTGAGTCTACACCCGTGATGACGGATATCTAAAGAAATGACAGGCACTTGTCCGATTTCATAGCATCGCGATACCCGCCCATCCCACCCCAATTGCCCGCCGCCGATATGCCTGACGACCGCCCCACTGTCGCACATGTGCTGCACCGGATCGACCGGGCAGGCGCGGAGGTGCTGGCCGGGGACCTCTCGCGCAGGCTTAAGGATCGGTACCGGTTCGTGTTTCTCTGCCTGGATGGCGTGGGCGCGCTGGGTGAAGAGCTGTCGAGTGAGGGGTTTGAGGTCATCGAGCTTGGACGAACACCCGGGATCGACTGGCGGGTCGCCAAACGTCTACGGCGGATCATCAAGACACACAGGGTCGACCTGCTGCACGCCCATCAGTACACGCCCTTCTTCTACTCGGCGGTGTCGCGCTACCTCGGCTCGACGCCCGCGATCCTGTTCACGGAGCACGGCCGACACTACCCCGACCGCCGGAGCCCCAAGCGGGTGCTGGCCAACCGCTGGCTGCTCAAGCCCGGCGACCGCGTCACGGCGGTGGGCCGATTCGTCAAACAGGCGCTCATCGACAACGAGGGGATCACCGAGGCGCGGATCGCGGTGGTGCACAACGGGATCGACCCGGACGCCTTTAACCCCGCCGACCCACAGGCCAGAGCTATAGCTCGCCAAGCGATCGGCGCGGCCGACGACACGCTCGTGGTCATGCAGGTGGCTCGGTTCCACCCGGTGAAGGACCACGCGACGGCGGTGCGCGCGATAGCGCGCGTGGCGAAGGAAAAGCCGAACGTGCAGCTGTGCCTGATCGGCGATGGATCGGAACGCTCGAAGATCGAGGCGCTGGCAGGTGAGCTGGAGATCAGTGACAACGTGCGCTTCATGGGTGTGCGAGCCGACGTCGGCGAACTGTTGCACGGGGCCGACATCTTCATGCTGTCGAGCCTGAGCGAGGGGATATCCGTCACGCTGCTGGAAGCGATGGCGACAGGGCTGCCGATCGTGACGACGGACGTCGGGGGCAACGGCGAGGTGGTAGAGCACGGCCAAACCGGGCTGCTGTCACCGCGGGGAGCTGACGAATCGCTCGCAAAAAACCTTGCCACGATGCTAAATGATGACGTAAAACGCCGGTCTCTCGGCCTGGCCGGGCGCGATCGGCTGCTGGGGCTATTCACCCAGGACCGCATGCACCGCCAGTATGCCGATCTGTACGGCCGGATGCTTGGTATGCACCAGTAACTCCACCCGTTTAGCGGGCGATCGCAGATAGCCGGGCCAATCACGCGGATCTGCGATCCGCCGCTAAACGTGATCGCCGAACTAAAACAGACCGCCCACTACTCGACGCCTACAATCACGTCATGAAAAGCAAACAGCTCCTTATTGTCATGTGTAGTTTCCTCGTCTGTACCGCTTGGGGTTGTATGACACAGGCCGAGACAGACCCGCTTGCCGACTTCACGCGCGACTGGCGGGACGACCCGGTGTGGTACGACGGCAAGGCCGAGTGCGCCACCTACGAAGCGACGCGCACGATCTACGGCCAGCCGCGCCCGTATACCGCACGCATCTTCATCAACAAGGAACACGCCAGCCCGGAAACATTCACCAAAAGCGACGACGGCAAAGGCCGAGAGGTCTTCAAACTCCACGTCCGTGACGACATCGCGACCGAGAACTACAACTACCACTTCTCGACGATGTGCTACGTCGGCACGGACGACCTGAAAAGCCTGAAGCTGGACATGGGATCGATCGAGGATTGCGGCGCAACGTTCAAGCAGTACGTCAACCATGCCGGGACGATGACCTGGCGGCAGCACAGCTACTTCCCGGATGAAGGCGAGCGGTCCGGCACGATCAAGCCGAGCAAGCGGTTCGCGTTTGAAGATGCGCTGCCGGTGATCCTGCGGGGCTATCCGTTTGACGATCCGCCGAAGACGCTTGAGCTGCAGCTGCTGCGGGACCAGACGGATTCGCACCTGACGCTCCCGGATGAGCTGAAGGCCGGCGTGGCGATCGTGCAGTACCGCGGGCTCGAGGAGCTCGACCTGCCCTACGGGGCCATGAAAGCCCACCGCCTGGTCCTGTGGCTCGCGCCCGACTGGCAGACGGACCTGTGGTTCGCCCAGAACCCGGCGCTGGGGCACGTCATGGTCCGCTACCGGGGCGTACACGGCACGGATTACAGGCTAAAAACGCTGCAGCGCAAGGCATATTGGCGTTAACAACGCCGCTGGCCCGATAAAAGACCGGTCGCTAGGATGTGCGTTAAACGATCAAGGGGCGATTGTGCGTGAACCTTAAAACCGTACTGACGATCTGTGTGTCCGTGTGCCTGTCGATTTTCACGGCCCCGGCTGTCGCCGCGCCGCTGGACGGTGTGCTCGAGCAGCTGCTCCGCGCCCGCGACCTGCGCAGCACCCGCTATTCGATCTGCGTGATCGACGTAGACACCCAGGAGGTGCTCGCGGAGATCAATGCCGACGAGCCGATGATCCCGGCCAGCAACATGAAGCTGCTGACGACGGCGTCGGCGCTGGACATGCTCGGTACGGACTTCGTGTTCCGCACGGAGCTGGGCGTAACCGAGCCGGCCGACGGCGCGAAGCCGGACCTGGTCCTTAACGGCGACGGCGACCCGGCGCTGGGCGATCCGGTGCTGCTCAAGGAGGCCGGGCTTGACGCGGAGGACCTGCTGGACCAGTGGGTCGAAGCCGTCAAGAAGACCGGCACGAGACACTTCGCTCGGCTGGTCGTGGACGACCGGGTGTTCGACCGAGAGATGGTCCACCCCGATTGGCCCGTCGGACAGCTGCACAAGCACTACTGCGCCCAGGTCGCGGGGATCAACTTCCACGACAACTGCCTGCATGTGTTGCCCTCGCCGGCCGGACAGGTCGGGGCCGCGCCGAGGTATACGCTGTATCCCGAGTCGCCGTTCCTTGAGGTCTTCAACAGCGCTAGGACCGGCAAGGCCAACGAGTTCTGGGTGGACCGCAAGACGGGCACAAACGAGCTGACCCTGCGCGGCAGAGTGAAGAGTTCGTTCTACACCCCGGTCCGTGTCACGCTGAACGACCCGCCGATCTACCTGGCGCAGCTGCTCGCCGACCGCCTGGGCAAGGCGGGGATCCGTATCGACGTGATCACACGCACGCCTGCTGGCGAACAGATCACCGTCCGCCCGATCCACCGGGTCGAGACACTGATCCCGGCCGTGCTGAGAAGAACGAACCAGGACTCGGTCAACCTCTTCGCAGAAGCATTGATCAAACGGATGGGCTTCCAGCTGACCGGCTCGCCAGGTAGCTGGGACAATGGCGCCGCCGCGGTCCGCCACGCGCTGTCTCAACGTCTGGGCACCCACGCCACCGGCGCTAACATCGCCGACGGCAGCGGCATGAGCCGGAACAACGCCGTCTCAGCAAGGGTGTTCGCCGAGTTGCTCGTCTCCATGCGACACGACCCCAAGGTCAGCGACACCTTCCTCGCCAGCCTGTCGTTCAAGGGCAAGACCGACTCCGAGTCGATAGCCGGCGAGGGCACGCTCGACGACCGATTCAAGAAACTCCCCGCCGGGCACTGGGTCTACGGCAAGAGCGGCTACATCCGCAGCGTGTCCACCCTGTCCGGCTACCTCATCATCACCGACCCAAACGCCCCCACCGACGACGACGGCCGGGCCACACCCAAACACACCATCGCCTTCAGCCTCCTGTTCAACGGCTTCACCCCCCCGCTATCTAACCGCAGCATGAAGAGCATCCAGGACAAGATGGTCGAGCTGATCGACGCGGAAGTCATGCGGTAATTGGATTTATGATCTCGGATTGATGATGTATGATTTGGATGTGTAACGATGGCTTCTTGTGTGTCCGACGCGGTCACATCATCAATCTAAAATCCTAAATCATAAATCCAAATCACCAATGCCCGCCGAGGATCTGTTCGATCGCGTGCGCGACGCCGTGCTCGTGGTTGGGCTTGGTGACGTAGGCGGCGTGCTGTTTGGCGGCGTCGATGGCGTTCTCCATCGCGATGCCGCAGCCGGCGGCACGGAGCATCGCCAGGTCGTTGATCTCGTCGCCGATCACCGCGACCTGCTCGGGGCCTATCGACATGCGGTCGGCAATCCATGACAACCCGTGCCACTTATCAACGCCCGGCGGGAACACCTCGATGATATGCACCGCCTCGTCGGGATCGGGCGCCTGGACAGCAGCAAAAGCGTGGGCCTCGACACGATCCAGAAAATGTTGCTGGACCATATTCAGTATGCGCCGGGATTGTGAGCCCGGCACCACCATGCCGATCCGCAGTGTGTGGTCCAGGTGCTCGGCGGTAACGTATCGCTGCTCATGCAGGATCGAGCCGGTGAAGTCGAACCACCACTTGCTGTTGGGCGTGAGTTCGCCTGAGCCGGTGACGAGATACTCGTGACCGACGCGGTTGGGTTCACGGTAGGCGAGCACGGCTTGCGGCTCGTGCTGTAGCAGGTCGATCAGCTTGGCGGCGACGTCCGGATCGAACGCCGTGTGGTGCTGCGTCTGGCCGGAGGTGACGTCTGTGATCGCGGCGCCGGTCACGAACACCCCCAGCCCAAGGTCCGGGACCTGTTCGAGGATGTACCGGGCTTCACGCCAACCCCGACCGGTACAGGGCACGACCGTGAGGCCGGCGTCCTGCGCGGCGGCGATCGCATCCAGGTTTTCCCGGCTGAGCTTGCCCTCCGGGCACAACAGCGTGCCGTCAAGATCGATCGCGAGCAGGCGGTAGTTCATACCCGAAGGGTAGCAGCCGTGTGTTAGGAATCAATAGGCTCGCTCAATCGCCATCCATCGGGTCCGTGTCCGGCACTGGGGCTGCCTGCTTAACCTTCAGATCACTGGTATGGATGCGGACAACTCCTTCATCGAGGTGGATGTCTGCCTGGATGGATTTGACTTTCTCGAGTACCTCGCCGGACAGCCCGGTCTCGGCCGGGTCTTGATCGGTGTTCCACGGCCCGTCGTAGAGCACGTCGCCCTCGGCGTCCTCCACCTTCAGATGCATACGCTTGTCGCCGGTGGCATGCAGATGGATCGTGTGCTCGCCGTCGTTAATGCGGATTCTAGAAGCACTGAGCGAAGAGGCTGCGGGTGACTGAAAAGTATCCTCACCATAACCCCTATTCCGCACAAAAAGATCACCACCGTATCCGCCGTATGATCCAGCCCCAGACCTACGCCCTGACGGCGCAAGAATGGTCGCCCGCCCTGCTCCTCCCATGTGATGGATTATCGGGTACTCAAGATGTTGCGAAGCTTCGTTGACCTGATGCTGTCCCAGTGTGGCCTCGATCACCTCAGGCTGACCGGCGCGGATCAGGGAAAGCGTGACGGTGTCGCCGGGCTCGTAGGTGCGTATCAGCACGGCTAGCTGCTCGAAGTTAACCAGCAGCTGGTCGTCTAACTTGTGAAGGACATCGTGCTCCCGGATGCCGGCTTCGGCGGCCGGACTCTCGGGCGCGATATGGGTGACTAACAAGCCCAGCCCCTCGGGCAACTTGAGCTGGCTGTTCATCGCCGGGGACAGACGCGAAGCGGTCACGCCCAGGTATGTCGCGTCCACCATAGCGCGCTCGGAAAAGACGCCTCCAGCCCCGCGATGACCCGGGGCGGATAAATCTTGCTCGGCAAGCGCGGGCGTGACGGAAAGACCTATCAGCAGTGTGGCAGTGGTGAGCAGGCTTCGATACATGATTCATCTCCTTATCCGTCTTACGGATGTATGCGTTTAGTTCAGTAGGGTTGTTGACGGGTCAGCAGGACTTCACGCACGGGGCGTGTGACCTCGATGTCGCGGTTGTTCTCGGGATCGATCCAGCGGGTGCGCTCGATCATGTCGTGGATCGTGGCGCGCACCGGCGGGCCATGGTCGATGGTGTAGATGAATTGTGAATGTCCGACGGGCCATTGAGCGTCGATGCGCGTCGGCCTGGGCTGCGAGTCGGACGGTGTGAGTTCCACGAGGTTCCCAACAGGCTCGCCCACCGAGCGGTCGGGAGTGGACGTCTCCTGCCCACCGACGTTCATACCGGCCCAGAAGCACAGCCCACCGAAGCACGCCGCCGCCGCGAGCCCGCGCCAGGGGGATCGGCGAGACGACATGGCTTGGGTAACACGGCGATCCAGCATCTCACTTGGTTGTTGAAGCGGCAGGCTTTGCAGAGCCCTTTCGAGTTGTTCATCACCTGGTTGCTGTGGATTCATGCTTCGCTCCTCATCGCGTCACGCAGCGTCACCAGCGCCCTTTGATAACGAGAGCTGACGGTGCTCATCGGTTCGTCCACGGCCTCAGCGATCTGACGAAACGTCAAACCGGCATACACCTTCATCACTACCGCCTGCCGATACGCGTCGGGCAGGCCGTCCACCGCGGCACGCAGCCGGGCGGCGTCCTCGTCATCGATCATCGCCCCGGCGGGGTCGTGGGCCCGACCGTTATAAAGCGATGCCGGTTCAAGTGACGGCGGCTTGGGCCGTCGTGCTGTGTCGATCGCGGCGTTTCGCACACTGGCAAAAACGTACGCAACCGGATCACCGACCAGAGCCCGATCCCGCCGACACAGGCGCACGAACGCCTCCTGCACCGCGTCCTCGGCCGTGGCCGGCACACGCGTGATCGATAGCGCCAGGCTGTAGAGCCCTTGACGGTGCTGCCGGTATATCCCTTCTAGCACTGATCGCAACGGTCCGGCGTCTCCGTGAGCCGATTCGACTATCTATCTGTACACACCCCCGACCCGTACGGGTTTACGCATCCGGAAGAAAAATTTCTTACAGCAGCGGCGAAAACAGCGACGCGGCCCCCTCGGCGAACTGCTTGATCAGGGGGCGATCCCGCCATTCGCTTAACGAGATGGCCTGACACTGGTTAAGGTAGCGCTGCTGGGCGAATCGCAGGTGCTGGGTGACCTGTTCGCCGTAGAGCAGGACGTTGACCTCGAAGTTCAGGTAGAAGCTGCGGATGTCGAGATTGGCTGAGCCCAGCAGCGCAAACGCGTCGTCGACGGTGATCGTCTTGGCGTGGAGCATGCCGCCGGAGTAGGTGTGGATGTTGACCCCGGCCTCGAGCAGGTGCTGGTAGAAGTAGCGCCCCGCGGCGGCGACGATCGGGTGGTCCGACTTCTCGGGCACGACCAGGTCCACCTGCACGCCCCGGTCCGATGCCATGGATAGCGCGATCAGCGTCGGCTCATCCAGAACAAGATACGGCGTGGTCATGATGATGTGGCGCTGCGCTGCGGCGAGCGCGGCGATCAGCACCCGTCGGAACGTCTCGCCCTCATTGTTCGGTCCGGTCGGCACGACCTGCGCAGCGATCTCGCCGGTCGGCTTGAGCACGGGGAAGAGCGCTTCGCCGGCCAGGTTCTGGTCGGTCTCAAACGCCCAGTCCTCACAGAACAGCTGCTGGAACTGCGCGACAACGGGCCCGGTGAATCGCCCGGATAGGTCGATCCACTTGCCGGCGGTCTTGTGGCCGTAGTCTTCGTTGACGATGTTGTGGCTGCCGGTGTAGGCGTATCGGCCGTCGATCACGGCAACCTTGCGGTGGTTGCGCAGGTCGATCCGCGCGAGCTTACGCCGCCAGGGCGCGACGGGGAGCATGGACACGACCTGCACACCGTGATCACGCAGCTCCTTCGGCCAGGCACTCCGGAAAAAGGCGCGCGACCCGGAAGCATCAGCGAGCAGGCGGCATTCCACGCCCCGCTCGCCGGCACGTTTCAGCGCTTCGCAGACGCGCCGGCCGATGTCATCGGGCCTGAAGATGTAGTACAGCAGGTGGACGTTGTCCCGCGCGTCATCGATGTCGGCGACGAGCCGGTCGGTCAGCGCGTCGGCGTCGGGCAGCAGTTCGACGTGGTTGCCGGCGATGATCGGGTTGCCGCTGATGCGCTCGGCCTGGAGGATCATGTTCTTCTGCTGAGGGTCGACCGTGGGGCGTGCGGCGTGTCGGCTGAGCAGCTTGGTGTCCTGCCGGGCGCGGGTCTGGGCGACAGCGATGCCGTGGGACTTCGCGCGCTGCTTGCTCAGGTGGTTCACCCCCACCAACCAGTAAATAACCAGCCCCAACTCCGGCAGGAAGAAGATCAGCACCAGCCACGCCATCGCCGTGCTGGGTGAAAAACGCCGGCGCAGAATCACCGCGGTCATCACGATCCGGATAGACCATTCAGCAACAGCGATCAGTAAGAGCCAGTACCAGGACATGCTAAGCCCCTATCAGTGCATACAGGGTAAGCGCGATCACGGCGAGAGGGAAGTGGCGGATATTGAATGTCTGCGTGGCAAGACAATAGCCCGCCCGCAACGCGGGCGCGGCGGCCTCACTAGACGTGCGCTGTTTGTGAAACGTTCGCCAGCGCGTGGTTGATGCTGACAGCCGCGTGATCGCAGGTGATCGACAGGTTCACGTTGCTGGCCAGGAACCGCTGGGCCTGCTCGGTGGCGTCGATGACGTTAAGCCAGGGCGTGAGCAGAGCCTCCCCGGCGATCGGGTCGTCCGGGTCGCACTGATCGGTCAACTCGGTCAGGCGGTAGCGCGCGTGCGTGGCGATCAGGGACCACATCAGGTCGGCACCCTGCTTGTTGGCCGCTTCCTTGGACGCGTTGGCGTGGGCCTTGACCCAGTCGTTTGCAAACGTGTCGATGAAGTCGAAGATCGTCTGGCCGAGCGCGGCGGCGGGCCGGCCCTGCGCGGCTTGGTCGAGGGCCGGCAAGACGGTGTCGAACCAGTCCAGCAGGTTGAAGCGCGTGATGACCTGCGCCCGCCCGAGGCTGCCTGCGGCAAAACGGATCAGCGCCCGGCGGTGCGCGGTGGAAAGATCGGGCGCATGCTGATCGCACCAGCTCTCAACCGCCTCGTCGGGCAGGGGATTGAATGCGATGCGCATGCACCTGCTGCGGATGGTGGGCAGAAGCCGGTCTTCGTTGCCGGTGACCAGGATCAGCGTGGTGCCGGCGGGCGGCTCTTCGAGTGTTTTCAGTAGCGCGTTCTGGCCGGCGGGGTTTAAAAGCTCGGCCTCATCGACGATGAAGACCTTGCCGTGCCCGAGCTTGGCGGCGAGGTAAGCAGGCTCGATCAGGGCGCTGCGCAGGACCTCGACGGGGATGCGCGTGAGTTTGCGGTCACGGATGCTGCGCTCATCGCTGTAACGCGCCAGTTCCTTGCGGACGACGTGCAGGTCCGGGTGGCCTGTGGTCAGGCCCTGTGTGTCGTCGTCGGGATCAGCCTCGGCGGTATCAGGATCAGCGGTGAGAGTCCGCAGCAGCCGGCATGATTCGCAACCTTCGCATGCAGCGACCTGCCCCGTGAGATTCTTCTGCGGCTCGTGGCAGAGCAGGATGCGTGCGTAAGCAAGCGCGGTGGTGAACTTCCCGACGCCGACCGGCCCGTGGAAGATCAGGGCGTGGTGCTGCCGACCGGTCGTGAGTTGGCGGTCGAGCAGGTCGATGGCGTGTGGCTGTCCGAGGACACGTTGCATCCGCTGATAGTAGCACAGCCGGGCGCAGACGACGAAACTGACGGACCAACGCAAGTTGACGCCTTCATATGCGGCAAAATACCTTATCTCATGCTCGGCAAGCGGCGGGCTCTATGATACAATCCGGTCCCTTAATCACTGAAGGAACGAGGTGTTCATGCAGACGTCTAACGGCCCGTTTGATACACCCGCAGGTGAGGGCGATCCCGGCATGGCTCGGCCGATCGTCGCGCTGTCGATGGTCTTTCTGGTCGGTCTGGCATGCGTCTTCCTGATCTACGCATTAGGCGACCCGATCAAACAATCCACTGGTGTTACCACTGACACACAGGTGCAAACCACCGACACGCCCGACGAGCCGAACGAAACAGGCGAAGCGCAAACACCGACAGGCGAATCCGATACCGGCCCGGCCGATCCCCCCACCTCCGATCCGAGTTCAACCCCACCCTCATCCACAACCGACAGCCTCGATGCCGCCGCGCCGGCTCGGCCCTACGTCTCGCCCGGCGGTGCCAACCCGATGCCGAGGCACGGCGAACCCCCCGCCGCAGCCATCCCCCCGACCCGACTCATCGATGACGCGGCGCTCGACGCCCAGCCCCCCGAGTCCTCCACCCTGCCCCAGCCCGACGGGCCCGTCGACTGGACCGAAGCGCATCTGTACCTCGACATGGTCATCACCGTGAAAGGCGAAATCGTCGCGACCAACAACATCGGGAACATCTGTTTCCTGAACTACGACACCAACTGGCAGGACAAGTTCTATATCGCCATGTTCAAAGAGGCGTTCGAACTGCTGCCCGATCCGCCGGAAGAGCACTACCTCGACAAGACACTGCTGATCACCGGCAAGGTCTCCCTCCATAACGGTCGGCCGCAGATCGAGGTGCATGACGTCTCGCAGATCGAGGTCGTTGAATAACCCGGGCACCCGGCAGGCGGGTCCGTCCGACACCATCCCCCACCGCGGGTTAACGCCCCAACGAAGGAAGATTGAGCCCCCCCTATGCCCTCCGGAAGCCAACCAGGAAGCGCGGACCAACCCCTACGCATTGCTGTCATCGGAGCGGGACCCGCCGGCTTCTACGCCGCCGACCACCTGCTCAAGCAGGACGACCTGAACATCGAAGTCGACATGTTCGACCACCTGCCCACCCCCTTCGGCCTGGTCCGCTTCGGCGTCGCACCCGACCACCCCAAGATCAAAAACGTCACCAAGGTCTTCGACCGCACCGCCGACAACCCAAGATTCCGCTTCTTCGGCAATGTCACCTGCGGCAAACACCTCGCCCCCGCCGACTTCCGCAATTACTACCACCAGATCATCTACACCGTCGGCGCTCAGACGGACCGCAGTCTCGGCGTGCCCGGCGAAGACCTCGCCGGCTCGCACTCGGCGACCGAGTTCGTCGCCTGGTACAACGGCCACCCGGACTACCGCGAGCTCCAGTTCGACCTGTCGCAGGAAACCGTCGCCATCGTCGGCATGGGCAACGTCGCTGTCGACGTCGCGCGCATCCTCTGCCGGACGGTCGATGAGCTTAGGCAAACTGACATCGCCGACTACGCCCTGGAGCAGCTGGCCGAGAGCAAGGTCAAGCACGTCGTCATGCTCGGCCGGCGCGGCCCGGCGCAGGCGGCGTTCAGCCTGCCCGAACTCAAAGAGCTGACCAAGATGGACGACGCCCAGGTCCGCGTTCTGTTGGATGAAGCCAGGCTCGACGACCTGGCGCAGCAGCACCTGACGGAGAACCCCGATACCACGACGCAGAAGAAAGTCGATCTGATCCAGACGATCGCCGAGGCGGCCGACGAGGGCAAGAGCCGGGACCTGACGATCCGCTTCCTCGTTTCGCCGACGGAGGTAAACGAGAAGGACGGCCGGGTCGGCGGGGTCAAGATCGTGCACAACGAGCTCTACATGGACGACCGCGGCACACCGCGCCCGCGCGCGACCGACAAGACCGAGCAGCTGGACTGCGGCCTGCTCTTCCGCAGCGTCGGGTACCACGGCGTGCCGATCGAGGGCGTCCCGTTCCACAAGAAGTGGGGTGTGATCCTCAATGAGAAAGGCCGGGTCACTGACGAATCGCAGCAGCCGGTGACCGGCGAGTACTGCGCCGGGTGGATCAAACGCGGGCCGTCCGGCCTGATCGGAACCAACAAGGGCTGCGCGATCGAGACCGTCGAGTGCATGCTCGAAGACGCCAAGGCGGGCAAGACGCATAACCCTGCCAGCCCCAACGCCGATGCCGCCGAGCAACTGATACGCGAACGCCAACCGGAAGTCTTTAGCTACGACAACTGGCGTAAGCTCGATGAGCACGAACTGAAGACCGGCAAAGAGGCCGGCCGACCGCGCGTCAAACTCACCACGGTCGACTCAATGCTCGCCGTCGTAGGCAAGTAAGAACGCACCACAATCACCCCAAACACGATCTAAACGATTAGCCCCGGGCGGAAGCCCGGGGTTATTCTTCGGACGTCCTATGCCACAACCCAGGGCTTCCGCCCGGGGCTATGAGAAAAAGATGCTAAGCTCAAAGGTGACATGACCTCACCCTCCCCCTACAACGCCACACTGCTTGAGCGCCGGGACATCCACGAAGCCCTCGCGATCTTCAAGGTCCGCTACGACGCCGGCGAACATCCGGGCTTCGAGCCCGGCCAGTTCACCACACTCGGTTTAGTCGACCCCGCAAACCCCGATGCCCCCCCGCCCGCCGCCGGTTCGCGCCGTCGCGGCCCGAAGATGATCCGAAGGGCCTACTCGATTGCCAGCCCGGCAACGACGAAGGACCACCTGGCGTTCTATGCCGTCCACGTCAACGACGGCAAGCTCACCACGATGCTGTGGCAACTCAAGCCCGGCGACCCGCTGTTCATGGACACCAAGATCAAGGGCGAGTTCACCCTAAACAACATCCCCGACGGCAAAGACCTGGTCATGGTCGGCACGGGGACCGGCCTCGGGCCGTTTATCTCGATGCTCAACACCTACCGAGCCGCAGGCAGGTGGCGCAAACTCATCCTGATCGAAGGCTGCCGTTTCGCGCGTGACCTGGGCTACTTCGATCAGCTCACTCGAATCGCCGCCGAGGACGAGTCGATCGTCTACCTCCCCACCGTCACCCGCGAACCCGACGACACCCCCTGGCTAGGCCTGCGCGGCCGGGTGCAGAATATCCTCGACCCCGAAAACTTCAACAAGCTCGCCGGCACACCCCTCGACCCGGCGCAATGCCACGTCCTGCTCTGCGGCAACCCGGCCATGATCGACCAGACCAGCGCGGACCTGACAGACCAAGGCTTCGTCACCCGCGACCGCCACCACCCCGACGGCAACCTCCACTTCGAGCGGTACTGGTAGCGCATACGCAGTATCGATTCGAACCACGTGATTCCGTATTCATCGGTGGCTAACCCTTTGTAACGCTTTCGTGGCTACAATCCCGCCATGGAATTAATCTCAATCAATGTCGGGCAGCCCAGGGACCACCTGATCAATGACAAGCTGGTGCACACAGGGATCGTGAAAGCGCCTGTGGACGGGCCGGTGATGATGCGCGAGCTGGGGATGGACGGCGATGGGATCGGCAACACACAGAGTCACGGCGGCCGGGACCAGGCGGTGTACGCCTACGCGGCGGAGCACTACGACGCCTGGGCGAAGGACCTTGGCCGGGACGACCTGACCTACGGCATGATGGGCGAGAATCTCACCGTACGCGGCTGGGTCGAACAAGACGTGACGATCGGCGATACCTACCGCATCGGGCAGGCGGTGGTGATGGTCACGGCGTTCCGCAACCCGTGCTACAAGCTGGACTGGCACGTCGGGGACACAGGCTTTTCCAAGAAGTACATCCAGACCGGGCGGTACGGGATGTACCTGCGTGTGCTGCAAGAAGGCGAGCTCTGTGCGGGGGACGCGGTTGAGTTGATCGAAAAGAGCGGTTCGGGCCTGGGTGTACTGGAACTCGCGGACCTGTTCATCCATCGGCCGGGCGATATCGAAGCGATGCGCCGTGCAATCGGGGTGGATGGATTAGCCGAGCGCATCCGCGCGAAGTTTGAGCAGCGCGTCGAGGCATCTAAGTAAGCCACGATGGAATCAGATGCTCATGAGATGAGATCAGGGCGCGCTACCCGGATCAGGATTATTAGAAATGACCAGGCGCACGTATCGCGGGCTGATCTCCGGCAACACCTGCGGCCCGAGGTAATCGGGCGTCATCATATAAATGCCGCGTATCGCCCGAGCCAGGGGGTTGTCTTGCTGCTCCATATCCAGCAGCACCGCATCGATATCGCTGTAGTACGTCGGGTAGATACCGTTGATTGAGTAGGGTCGGTAATCGTAAAGGTCGCGGTGGTTATCTGAATCAGGCGCGCTGACCAGGTGGACGTCCTCCAGCACGTCGTGTACCTCACTGCGCACACCCCGGTGCTCCTGCTCAAGCCAGAACGCGAACGTCCAGTCGCCGTCGATCACGGTGGACTGATGCCGGACGGCCCCGGCGAAGCGCTGGTAGAACTGAACCGTCGAGGTGTGTTCGGTCGCCAGGTCGATCCGCCACCACGCCGGCGTCCGCAGGTGCAGCTCGCGCACATAGTCCTCCGCCGACGTCGGGTCGTAGCCCTGCCGCGAGGAAGACGAGGCGATGGCTTGCGTCTCTTCGGCGATCAGGTCGGTCGGCTGCTGGACGTTGATCCGCCCCGCACGCCCCGCGACATCGAGCCGGTGGGTGTTGCCGGCGAAAAACGCCTCGTCCAATAGAACGCCGTCTCCGAAGCTCCGGCTGTGCTTCTCGAACGTCACCCCCGGGCCCGGGGCGTACTGCGCCTGACGCCAGACCTCGTAACGGTCCGTCACACTCGATCGCTGCCAGCGCGTCATCGCCTGGCCGAAGAAGAACAACAGCGCCAGCACGACAAAGATCAGCGGCAAGACCAACACCGTCTCCGTCATCGCCGAACCACGCGAACGGAAGACATTCACCACAGAGGGCACAGAGACCACGGAGTCGGCCCGGGTTGTCGTGTGGTTCTGCATCATCTGTCTTATCTCTGTGAACTCTGTGAACTCTGTGATCTCTGTGGTGAAAGACTTCTTAATGATTCAGCATCAGCGGCGCAAGCGATTCAACGCTGCGCAGGTGGTCGGCGACCTCGCTGACCTCGTCGGATTCAAGCCCAAAGACACCCTCGCTGTCGTCAGCGGCGAAGTCGGCCGCCTGTTCGGAGCGCGCGACCCACTCACTGAAACGCTGGGCATCGACCGGCTCGAGCTGGGCCTGCCAGGTCTGTGACCACAGGTCCCATGAGTGGTTGTTGAAGACGCGTGCCTGGGCGATCGCGGTGTTGTAGGGGTACGCCCGGTTGCCCTGGAAGCGCGTCGGCCAGAAGCTCGGGCGATTGGATGACCGGGCCAGACCCATAAACGTGAGGTAATCCCAACGCGCGCTGTCACTGTCTGCCGGCAGCCGCCCATGCACCAGGTCGATCGGCGCGGGGGCGTCGTTGTCGTTACGGTTAAAGCCCTCCCAGGGATTGATCACTTCGATGTCGTCCCCGATGTTGACGCCGACGAGCATGAAGTCGATCTCCCAGTGGACCTCCTGGGCTTCGTAGACCGGGTTGCCGTCGTCGTCGGTGCCGGACTGGATCGGTGGCAGGCCGATATCGGGGTCCCCGCCGTTATTCGGTGCGTAGGGATTGGTCTCGTAGGTGGTGGACAAACGCCAGATGTAGTCCTGAATCCTTTCCCACGTCGGCGGGCCGGAGGAGCCGCGGATATTGATCGGCGGGCCGTCGCGCGGATCGCGCCAGCCGCTACGGTACATCACACGCGGCGACCGTCGGCCGGGTTCATCGACATAGTTCCACGTGAGCCCCTGCCGACTCGCCAGGCCTTGCTCATCCGCCAGCCGGCTCTTGATCTCGACGACGACGAACATGGTCTGGCGGATCCGGGATTCCTCCAGCCCGTAGACATACTCGTCGTTCAGATCGTCCGATCGCTCGTTGTCGCTGCGGATATCGATCTCCCAGTTGGCGTCGAGCACGGTGCGGGTCGCGGCATCGGACCAGAGGTAGTTGGACTTGATAGCGTGGAGGTTCCACAGGTGCGACCGGAGCCGGCTGTACCGACGCCAGGGGAACAGGCGCACGATCATGGACTCGGGCCCGTAGACGCGGTAGTCCTCCGGCTCGCGCCCGGGCGACGGTGTGGACATCCTCGGCGGCTGGCCTGTGCCGGTCGGGACGCTGCCCGAGTCCGCCTGGATACGGTCGGTGTAGCGCCAGCCAAAAATGGCGTCCCACGGCCCGCGTCGGATCAGTTCATCGTCGATCTGGCCGAAACCGGTCGACGTGTTATCCACGCCCAGCCGCCGGTCCGAGCCGGGCAGCAGGCCGTACTTCGTCGGCCGTTCGTAATCGACAAACTCGCCGCGTTCCCAAGGGATGGTGGGCGCAGCAGGCAGCAGCAAGCCGCCATCTCGATCGCCTTCGTTACCCAGGTTCGCAACCGCCGAACGTGAAGCGGCGGACTGGGCCGTCTCGCTGAGTACATTCATCACCGCCTGGCTGTGCGCATCCATCGAGCGCATCGCCTGATGCATCCGCCCCATCTGCCCGGACGGCGCCTGGTACCAGGTCATCTCCGGGATCAGGTCCGGCTGGCTGCGGAAAAGCCTGTCTAGCGCAATGAGGTAGTCGCGCTCGGCATACACGCTGTCGGGATTGCCTGCGTCGGTCATCTCACGCAGCTTGCGGTCCATCCAGTCATCGACCACACCCCGGCGGACCTGGTCCGTGACCGCGTCGGCAAGCGCGTCAACATCGCCAAGTTCGGTCTCTGTCTCATCGGTGATCGAAAAATCAACCGCCAGCGGCACGCCGTCGAGCATGCTGACCGCGGCGATCAGCCTGGCCGTCTCGACGTTGTTCATCGCCACCGTGTTCATGGATCGCGCCACCTGGCTCGCCCCGCCGATCGCGCTGGCGTCGGCCGCGTGCTGCGTGACGACCCGGCCCTGCACGCTCGTGCCGACGTTGTAGACGTAGAACAGCAACGACGCGATCAGGATGATCGCCAGCAGCGTGATGACCATCACCACCCCGCCTTCGCGCCCACGGCAGCGCGCAGATAGGCATGGCTTACTCGTCCGCATCATCACCTCCCGTCGCCGCCTCTTGCGCCAGGACATCGGCCACCTGATCGCGCATCTGGGTCAGGTCGTCTGTGATCCGGATACCCGCCGCCGTGTCAAGGATGCCCCGCGCACTGGTCCACTGCTCGTTGGCGATGAAGCCGCGCGCCTGGGCGAGCAGGTGTGAATACTCGGTATCGTCCAGCCGTTTGGATATCTCATCGTTGTCCATCACCTTGCGCGCCTTCACAAAGGCCTGGGTCGCCTGGGCGTATCGGCCCTGCTCGACGAAGCTGTCGCCCTGCTCGAGGAAGGTGCGGTAGCGCACGTGCCGGTCGTGCCGCTCAAAGGCCTCTTCCACCAGCGGGTTGTCCGGCTCCAGCCGGCGCGCTTCATCCAAGACCTCAGCCGCGCTGTCCAGTTGGCCCGAACGGATCAGCTGATCGACACGCGCCAGCAGCGCCGCCGTCTCAACCCGACGCAACGCCGACTCGACCGATTCATCCGGCCCGCTCTTTAGCGCCTCACGGTAATGCCCCGCCGCCCGCGCCAGGTCTCCGGTCGCCTCGGCCCGGCGTCCCGCCTCGACGTGCGACCGCTTCTCCAGCGTCACGTTCATCCGCGCTAGCCAGCCCTTGGCCTCGGCGTTGTCGGGATCGTAACCCAGCGACTCGGTAAACTGCTCCGACGCGCCCGACTCGTCACCGGATTCCGCCAGCACCCGGCCGCGCTCCACCGCCGCCGCCGACTTCAGGACCAACAGCCGCCGCGCCAAGCCGTCGTCTTCTTTCAACGATAGCGCAAGCGCCAACGCCTCCACCGCGCCGTCGTAGTCGTTATCGCGCTGCGCCGATTCGCTGCGCTCAACCGCCTCAAGGAACGACTGCTCAAGCTGCAGCGCCTTGATCTTGTCCGCCAGGCGCGGGCTCTGGAGTCGGCCCGACACGTCATTAAGGTGATCGATCGCGCCGGCAATATTACCCTGCGCAAATAGCTCATCCGCCCGGCCAAGCGCCGCATCGACCTGCTCGGTTGTCAGCTGCGCACCGATTCGGACCTGAAGCTCCATCAGTGTCACGGACTCGTTTTCGGTCAGCCCGCCGCCCTGCACATCCCGGGCCGTGGTGCGTGCCTGGGCGAATTCGCCGGCTTCCAGGTGTGCCTGGATCTTCTCGACGATCTTCTGAAACTCGTCGCGCCGGTCCAGCTCATCCGACAACGCCCTGACGGCCGCACGATCGGCGGGCCCCGCCTCGCCGAGGGATTCCAGCTCGATCAACCTATCACGCGCCGAGGCAAGCTCGCCCGAGGCCAGGTCCAATTGCAGCTGCGCCAACAACGCCCCCGCCCGGCCGTGCTTACCCAGCGGGTCGCCGCGCTCAGGCCAGTCCTGCGCCTGAGCCTGATATAGCGACAGCGCATCATCAAATCGGCCGGCCTGATAAGCGCGGTCGGCGTCGACCAGCGCATCGGCGGCAAAACCGCGTCGCTGCTCGTAGGCGTTGCGATCGATGGTGCTCTTGGTCAGCCAGACACCCCCGGCCACGACCAGGACGATGATCGCGGCGACGGCAAGGATCATCTGCTTGTTGCTGCGCGGCGGCAGCGCGGCGGTATCCCCGGGGCCCGTCGTCTGCGTGGGAGCGGTCGAAGGTTTGGAAGCACCGGCCGCTGACTCCGCTTTGGCCACCGCGTCCTTGCCGAAGTGGCGGTGGATCGCTTCGAGGAGCAGGTCGGCCGAGGCGATGCGCTGCGTGCGCTCCTTGGCCATCATCCGCGCGACCAGGTCGCTGAGCTTATCCGGGACGCGCGGATTGAGCTGCTTGAGCGGCGGCGCAACCGCCCGGGGGTTGGTGTGCCACTTCATCCACCGCATCGTCGAGCCGCGCTTGTCGCCGAGCACCGCGGCGAAGACTTCCTCAAACGCGCCCCGCCCGGCGAGCACTTCGTAGGCGATCATGCCCAGCGAGTAGATGTCGGACTGTGCATCCGGCGGCTCGGCTTGGAACAGCTCGGGGGCCATGTAACGCGCTGCTGCGGGATCGAGCGCCTCTTGCTCAGCGATCAACCGCGTGACGCCGACATCGCAGACATGCACGCCCGCGTCGGCGTTGACGATCAGGTTGCTGGTCCGAAGCCCGCCGTGGATCACGCCCTGCTCGTGCAGCTGGTCCAGGGCCTTGGCGATGGCGTGGATGATCCGCAGGCCGCGGAGCAGGTCGAACGGGTCGGGCCGGGTGCTGAGCAACTGCTCGATGCTCGTGCCTTCGACAAAATCGGTGACCACGAACGCCCCACGCGGATCATCGATCAGCGCCTTGAGCGGTACGACGCGCCGGACGGCTTCCGGCAGCGCCTGCTGCGTCTGGACCTCGGCCCGGCAACGCTCCAGGAACGACTTCTCTCGCGCGACCGGCGAGCCGGGGATCAATTGCCTTACGACCACGTCTTGCCCGGAAGCGGTATCGGTAGCACGCCAGGAGGCGCTGACATCACCCACACCGAGCTGCGATGCGATGCGGTACGGGCCGAGCGCGTCGCCGGGCTTAAGCGTTGCGGGGGCGTCGGGGGTGGTGGATGAATCGGTCATATCGTTAGGCCGGGTGCTTAGCGTTCGATCCTGGGGATTTCGGGTGCCTCGGGAAGGTATGGGCTGACGCCTTCGTTGGTGAGTGTGTACTGCGCGGTGACCAATGCGTACCGGCCGCCCTCGCGGTGCTCGCCGTCGGCGAAGATCGCGCGGACGTACGGCACGGACAGGTTCAGCTTGTGCTCGACCAGCACGGTGATCGGCTCACGCGGGCCGAATGTATGATTGATCAGTGCCGAGTCCTCGAACTCGACGCTGTCATTGAACACGTCGGTGAGCAGGATCGTCACCTCGGTGTTCTCCGCCGCATAGCGGAGCCGGTCGGCGGCGAGCGTGTCCACCCAGCGCGGGGCGTCTTGACCCATCCCGGCGAAGTAGTCACTCAGCCCTTCGGCGTATTGCTCGGCCCGCAGTTCCGAGTTGCTGTCCTCAAGCCTGCCACAGACCGGCGCGACCGCCAGGTAGGCCGCGGCACGGATCGCGTCGTACTTCGGCGAACCCTCTAATGGAACAATCTCGTTTGGTGGCTCGCCCTCGGAGGCGTAGTCCATCGGGATGTAGACGATCGCCGACCGAGTCGCGGAGAAGGCGGCGTAGTGGACGAACTGGTTGCCGACCATCAGCAAGGTGGATTGCACGAGGATCAGGATCAGGAACAGCAGGATCGGCAATACCATGCAGAACTCGACCGTCGCCGTGCCCGAATCACTGGCCAGCGCACGGCACAGCCTGGATACGATCGGCCGGTTGACCGACGCCGTATCGCGACCGCCGTTTCGAGTCGGGCCTGTGACCATCTGACCTCCGGCTTCGCTGCCCATCATCTCCTTTCGGCCCCCGCCCCCCGGATGGCCCCCGGATGACCCCCGGATGACCGCCCAGTAGCCCCCGGGCCTCGCCGGGTGGGCACCTGAACATTCTACCGCAAGCGACCGCCCCGGACGATCGTATAACGCCCGAATCCCACCCACATTTCACCGACATCGGGCCGGACAAGCCAAAATATCGACCCACGACCTTGAGCCGACGCCTGCCTCAGCGTACATTCAGTGGTTGGCTTTAACATATCGCGAGACCGTTTCATGGACACATCCGGCTTTGAGATCCACGGCAACATCGTAGACATCGTTCGCAGACGGGTGTTCTCAGGGACGGTCGTCGTCGCTTACGGGCGGATCAGTTCGATCCGGGAAGACGAAGACAGCGCCCCCAAACAGGGCGAACGCTACATCATGCCCGGGTTCGTCGATGCGCATATCCACGTCGAAAGCTCGATGCTCACGCCCTGCTGGTTCGCGCGCACCGCGGTGACACACGGCACGGTGGCGACGATCAGCGACCCGCACGAAATCGCGAACGTGCTTGGCCGGGACGGCGTGCGGTTCATGCTCGAAGACGCGGCTCACACACCGATGAAGATCCTCTACGGCGCTCCTTCATGCGTCCCTGCGACCACGTTCGAGACGGCCGGGGCGGCGCTGGACGCCGAGGCGGTCACCGAGTTGCTGGACGATCCACATATCGGGTACTTAAGCGAGGTGATGAACTTCCCGGGCGTGTTGATGGGCGACCGAGAGGTCGTAGCCAAGCTCAACGCCGCGCGCGACCGCAACAAGCCGATCGACGGCCACGCCCCGGGCCTGCGCGGCGATCAGGCGGCGGCCTACGTCCGGGCCGGCATCAGCACCGACCACGAATGCTTCACCAAGGACGAAGCGCTCGACAAGCTCGCCGCCGGCGCGATCATCCAGATCCGCGAGGGCTCCGCCGCCCGGAACTTCGAGGCGCTCTACACGCTGATCGACGAGTTCCCCGACAAGGTCATGCTCTGCAGCGACGACAAGCACCCCGATGAGCTGCTCACCGGCCACATCAACGAGCTGGCCCGGCGTGCCGTCGCTAAGGGGATGGACCCGATGAACGTCATCCAGGCCGGCTGCGCTAATCCCGTGCACCACTACCGGCTGAAGGTCGGCCTCTTACAGGAAGGTGACCCGGCCGACTTCATCGAGGTCGACGACCTGACATCGTTCAACGTGATCCGCACGTTCATCGACGGCGCGTGTGTAGCGGAGGACGGCAAGCCGCTGCTGCCGGAGCCCGACGCGGTAAACCCGATCAACCGGTTCGGCACAGAGCGGGTCTCGCCGGGCAACCTGCGTCTACCCAGCACAGCCACCCGGGCGCGCGTGATCGGGGCGGTCGACGGCCAACTGGTCACCGAAAGCCGTGTGCTGGATGTGAAAACCGTTGGCGGCATGATGGAAACGGACACCGAGCGCGACATCCTCAAGCTGGTCGTCGTGAACCGATATGACAAAGCCCCCCCCGCCGTCGCGCTGGTGCAGGGGTTCGGCCTTAAAAGCGGCGCGATCGCCTCCAGCGTGGCGCACGATTCACACAACGTCATCGCCGTGGGCACGAACGACCGCGACCTGGCCCACGCGATCAACCTGGTGATCGACAACCAGGGCGGGCTGAGCCTGGCCGACAGTGAAAACAGGCATGTCCTGCCGCTACCGATCGCCGGGCTGATGGCGACCGGCTCCTGTGAGCAGACCGCCGGGACCTACACCGCCCTGCGCTCCGCCGCCAAGGCCCTCGGCTCGCCGCTGCGCGCCCCCTACATGACGCTCTCGTTCATGGCCCTGCTGGTCATCCCCAGCCTGAAACTCAGCGACCGGGGCCTGTTCGACGGCGACAGCTTCCAGTTCGTCCTGATCGAGGTGGATTAATCCAAATCCACAGCCAAATTGTCCAAGGGGATCCGGCATAGGGGGCGTATAATGTCGTGCTAACCGATTCGCCCTCATGCATGGGATAGCTACGTGATGCTCAAACCCGCCGACAACGCGCGCGACCACCTGCGGTTGTTCGTCAACGGCCGGCCCCACGAGGTGGCGGGCGCTGATGCGTGCCTGACGTTGTCGGACTACCTGCGCCTCCGGCTGGGGATGGTCGGGACGAAGATCGTCTGTTCAGAAGGCGACTGCGGATCGTGCAGCGTACTTGTAGGCCGCGTCGAGGACGGCCGACTGGTCTACCGCGCTATCGACTCGTGCATCCAGTTCATGTTCCAGCTCGACGGGGCGCACGTCGTCAGCGTCGAGGGCATGAAGCACAACGGGCTGCTCAGCCCCGTGCAGGACGCGATGGTGAAGTGTCACGGCTCGCAGTGCGGGTTCTGCACGCCGGGGTTTGTCACGACGATGGCGGGGATGCTCGAAGCCGAGGGGACTGATCGCACGCAGCCGTTAACCCCCGACGAGCTGCGCTACGGCCTGTCGGGCAATCTCTGCCGATGCACCGGGTATCTGCAAATCATTGACGCCGGCCACGCCGTGGACCCGACGAAGACCGCCAGGCTCAGCGAGCTGTACCCCGACGGGCCGATGGTCGAGGCGCTCGAGGCGCATCGGCATGAGGATGTCTACTTCGCGACCGGCGACGGCCGAAGCGTGATGATCCCGGCGAGCGTTGAAGGGGCGGTCGCCTGCCGGGCCATGTACCCGGGCTGCACGATCGTGTCGGGCGCGACGGACCTGGGTGTGCAGCACAATAAGGGAGTCACCGAGTTTCGCGACGTGCTTTGCCTGGCGAACGTCGATGCCATGCGTGACATCAGCCACGCCGACGGCGTCCTGACCGTCGGGGCATGTGTGACCTGGTCGCGGATCGAGAAGTATGTCGAGGGATTGATCCCCGAGCTTCACAAGGTGCTGACCGTGTTTGGCTCCCCGCAGATCCGCCACGCCGGGACGATCGGCGGCAACATCGCCAACGCCAGCCCGATCGCCGACTCGCTGCCGTGCCTGTTCGTGTTGAACGCCGAGCTCGAAATTGTGGGTGCCGACGGGTCGCGGCGCGTCAACATCAACGACTTCTATCACGGCTACAAGCAATTCAACCTTGAACCCAATGAGCTGATCGCCAACGTCCGCATCCCCCTGCCCACCGAGGCGCAGACGCTTCGGCTTTACAAAGTCTCGCGCCGACGCGACCTGGATATCTCGACCTTCACCGCGGCGGAGCTGATCGAACTCGATAGCACAGGCCAACACATCCAAAACGCCGCCATCGCCTACGGCGGGGTCGCGCCGGTTGTCTTGCGCCTGCCCAAGACCGAGTCGTTCCTTGCTGGCAAGCCGTTCGACGAGTCGGTCATGCGTGAAGCGGGATCCATCGCGCGGTCTGAGATCACACCGATCACCGATGTGCGCGGCAGCGCGGATTACCGGTTGCAACTGGCGGAGAACATCCTTGTGAAGTGCTACCACGATTGCGCCGGCGAGCTTGTGACCTAAGCGCGAAAGAAGACAGGAGCCCTGATGCCGACCGTTGGCAAATCCATCCCGCACGACTCCGGACCCGGCCACGTCACCGGCGAGGCGCTGTACATCGACGACCTCACCGCGATGGCGGACGAGCTCTATGTCGAGTTCGTCGGGTCGCCGACAGCCTGCGGGAAGATCACGTCCGTCGACCTCGCAGAGGCGCGCAAGACGCCCGGGGTGGTCGGCGTGTACACGCACACGGACATCCTCGGTCACAACCGGTTCGGGCCCGTCTTCAACGACGAGCCGTTCCTGGCAGACGAACGCGTGGAATACGTGGGCCAACCGATTGTGATCGTAGCGGGCGAGACACGAGAGGCCGCTAAGGCCGGGCGCAAAGCCGTGGTGATCCATGTCGAGCCCGACGAGCCGGTGCTGGATATCGACACCGCGATCGCCAAAGAGCAGTTCCTCGGCCCTGAGCGCAAGATCGAGCGCGGCGACTTTGACACAGCATTCGCCAAAGCCAGGCACACGCTCGAAGGCACCTACGAGAGCGGCGCACAGGAGCAGTTCTATCTGGAAAGCCAGGCAAGCATCGCGTACCCTGGCGAAGACGGGCAGCTGGTGATCGAATCCAGCACGCAGAACCCCACGGAGTCGCAGGCCGTTGCTGCCGAGGTGCTGGGGCTTGGGATGCACGAGGTCGTCGTGCGGTGCAAACGGATGGGCGGCGCGTTCGGCGGCAAAGAGACGCAGGCCGCGATCCCCTCGCTCATGGCGGCGCTGGTCACGCAGAAGACCGGCCGGGCGGCGCGCATCGTCTACACCAAAGACGACGACATGAAAGTCACCGGCAAGCGCCACCCGTACAAGACGTGGTACAGGGTCGGCTACGACGATGAGGGCCGGATCGACGCGATCGAGCTGAAGTACTTCTCCAACGGCGGCGCGTTCGCGGACCTCTCCACCGGGATCATGGAACGCACGCTGCTGCACGCCGACAACGCCTACTTCCTCCCCAACGTCAAGACCGCCGGGCGCATCTGCAAGACCAACCTCCCGCCGAACACCGCCTTCCGTGGCTTCGGCGGGCCGCAGGCGATCGCCGCCCTCGAGAGCATCATCCAGGACATCGCCGCGACACTCGGCATCGACGCCTTCGAGGTCCGCAGGCACAACTGCTACACCGACGCCCCGCGCAACACCACGCCCTACGGCCAGACGGTTGAACATAACCTGCTGCCCACGATCTTCGACCGTCTCGCCAACATGAGCGATTACAAGGCGCGCTTAGCGAAGGTCGAAGACTTCAACGCCCAATCCCAGACCCACCTCAAGGGCCTGGCCCTGACCGCGGTGAAGTTCGGCATCTCGTTTACCACCAAGTTCCTTAACCAGGCCAACGCGCTTATCAGCGTCTACACCGACGGCACGGTGCAGGTCTCTACCGGCGCGACCGAGATGGGCCAGGGCGTCAACACCAAGATCCGGCAGGTCGTCGCCGACGCGTTCGGGATTTCGATCGAGCACGTCTTGATGATGACCACCTCGACCGAGAAGAACATCAACACCTCCCCCACCGCCGCCAGTGCCGGCGCAGACCTCAACGGCGCCGCGGCTCTACGAGCCTGTGACAAGATCAAGGCGCGGCTGGCGAAACTGGCCGGCGAGATGTTCGCTGCCGAAGACCCGGAGCTGACGCTCTCGATCAAAAAAATACGTTTTGAAGACGCCCACGTCTTCGACAAGCGCCAGCCTGACCGCCGTATCGCGTTCCAGGAGCTGGTCAACAAGGCCCGCATCGCCCGAATCGACCTGGGCGCACGCGGCTTCTACGCCACGCCCGGCATCGACTTCGACCGGGACACGGGCAAGGGCAACCCGTTCTACTACTTCACCACCGGCGCGGCCGTCAGCGAAGTCCTCATCGACCGGTTCACCGGCGAGCTGCGCGTCACGGAGGTCGACCTGCTGATGGACATCGGCAAGATGATCAACCCCGGGATCGATCACGGCCAGGTCATCGGCGGGTTCGTCCAGGGCATGGGCTGGTGCACCACCGAGGACGTCGTCTACAACGACGCCGGCGAGCTGCTCAGCCATTCGCCCACGACGTACAAGATTCCGAACATCACCGACGTGCCCGAGCGGTTCAACTTCGCCTTCATCGACAACCCTGACCACAAGCGGAACCTGTGCCGATCTAAGGCCGTGGGCGAACCGCCGTTCATGCTCGGCATCTCCGCGTGGGCCGCGGCGAAGCACGCGCTTTCCTGCGTCGCCGGCAGGCAGCCGGTCGAACTGAAACTCCCGGCGACCAACGAAGACGTCCTGATGTGCCTGACGCGGATCGATGCGTCTGCCGGGCGTAAGCAGGCGAGCGGCGGTAAAGTAAGTCACTGATGCACAACCTTGAACACATCCAGCGCTACACCGAACTCGCCGACTCAGGCACACCGTTTGTCAGCGTCACCATGGTCCAGGCCGTCGGCAGCACCCCCCAGGATGCCGGCAGCAAGATGCTCGTCACCAAGGACGGCCTGCACCACGGCACGGTCGGCGGCGGCCGCGTCGAAGCCAAGGCCATCGAACACGCCACGGCCCTACTCAGGGATTCATCCAACAGCCAGACCCATACGGACTTCGTTGAGTGGAACCTCCAGAAGGACGTAGGCATGACCTGCGGCGGCACGGTCAAGCTCTACTTCGAAACCGTCAACCACCGCGCCTGGCGGATCGTGATCTTCGGCGCGGGCCACGTGACACAGGCGCTGGTCAAGCTGCTGACCGCGCTGCCCTGCCGGGTGACGTGCATCGACCCGCGCCAGGACTGGCTGCAGAAACTCCCGGATGCGCCGAACGTGGAGGCGGTATGTACGGTCGATCCGCCGAGCCATGTCGAAGCGTTACCCGACGACGCATTCGTGATCTGCATGACGCGCGGCCACAAGTCCGACCTGCCCGTGCTGACAGAGATTTTTAAGCAGCAACGCACCTTCCCCTACCTCGGCGTGATCGGCAGCAAGTCGAAAGCCGCCGTCCTGCGGCGCGAACTGACCGAAGCCCGCATCCCCCAAGCGCAGCAGGTCTTCCACTGCCCCCTGGGGCTGCCCATCGGCAACAACCACCCCGGCGAAATCGCCGTCAGCATCGCCGCGCAGCTGCTGGAAGCAAGAGATTTAGCCGCAAATGAACGCGAATAGACGCGAATGTCGGGTAGACAAGACACGCTGGAAAACCGCTTTTCTTTATTCGTGTTCATTGGCGTTCATTCGCGGCTAAATCCCACCTCCCCGTTCACGATCGTCGCTTTCAGCCAGCGGTCGTCGTACGCAAACATCAACATACCCAGCGGGTCGGGCGCATCCTGCCAGGGGATATCCGGACGCAGCGTGACAAGATCCGCCTCGGCGTTCTCCTGAATGCGCCCCGTCTCGGGCCAGCCCAGCGCATCGGCGTTGCCTGCCGTTACCTGCCACCACGCCTCGGACGCGCTCGGCACATCATCGGCCGCCGTCCCGGCCGGGAACGTCGCCTCGATCATCGCCCGCGCGACGCGGATCATGCTGCGCTCATACCCCCCCCCGATGTCGCTGCCGACCGAAACCGTCACGCCCGCATCCATCAGCTGCTTGCGGTCCATCGTGCCGGATCGCAGGAACGTGTTAGCCGTCGGGCAGTGCGCCGCGACGCTGCCGGTCTCGGCAAGCAGGACGCGCTCGCTGTCAGATAAATAGATGCAGTGCCCGAGGAGCGTGCGCGGCGTCAAGAGGCCCGCGCGGTGGTACACGCTCGTGTAATCCGGCCCGCCGTGTGTCCGCTCCACCGCTTCCAGCTCGGGACGCATCTCCGCCAGATGCGTCTGCACATACGCATCGTGCTTCATCGCCAAATCCCCCGCCGCCTTGAGCAGGTCCGCGCTGCACGTCACCGCGAACCTCGGCGTGACCGCCGTGCTGACACGAGTCCCTACCCCTGAAGACGCATCTGTCGATGACGGCCATTCATTCAGCAGCGCCTCGGTCTCCGTGATGCAGTCCTCGGCATCACGCAGCATCGACTCGGGCGCCTCCTGATCGATCAACACCTGCCCCACCACCGCGCGCAGCCCGCGCTGGGCACAGGCCTCCAGCGCCCGGCGCGTCGCCTCGTGATGCACCGTCGCATAGGCGGCGAAACTCGTCGTCCCCACCGACATCATCTGATCGAGCACCCGGCTTGTCATCGCCGCGGCGTAGTCGGCGTCGGCCCAGCGCGCCTCATTCGGGAAGGTCACCCGGCTCAGCCAATCCAGCAGCGGCAGGCCGTGCGCACCGATGAGATCGAACTGCGGCAGGTGCATGTGCGTGTCTACAAAGCCCGGCGAGATCACGCAATCGTCCCCGCCCAGGTCGAACGACGCCGGCATCCCGCCCTCATGCACCTCGACAACCCGCCCGCCGTCCGTACGCAGCCAACCTTCCACGGGCCGGACGCGCGGCCGGTCAGACGTGTAGTCGGGAAGAAGCAGATGGCCGGCGATGATCAATGTGTGGACTCCTGCATGTGCTTACCAATGCATCATACACGGCAATAGCACTAGTTGAGAATCTATAACGGATAGTAGATGTGGTAGACAATCGCACAAAGCAGTTCAAACCCAAACACGCCGACAGTGACCCATACAAAATGACGCCATGACCTTCGGGCTATCAAGAAACTACTGAGTATCAACAGAAATGTCGTCACACCTGTGACCACCCATACGCTATTGTCACCTAAGGCTATCGATGAGTTTGCCCATGATATGCACACATAGAGTGGCGTCAGAGCAGGCATAAAAGGAAAAGCTTTCAACCATGCCTGCCAATACTGGCTTAATTCACGACAGAGGGTCAGTAGTATCCACGCGTTAGGCAGATATGCCGCCAAGACCACCGACGGGAGGGTAATGAACCATGGCGGGCGGTACCACTTATCCACAGGTCTGAGCATGGCCGGGTGAAATGGCTGGCCACACTCCGGGCACTTCGGCTCCGTGGTCCCCGTCAGGTTGTACCCACACTTCGGGCAGCCCTTGCCGGCGTAAGGCAGATCATGGGGATTGTGTTCGGCCCCGTTCTCAGACATCAATTCACGCTCCCGGAGCATTCTATCTGATATTAGACACCACACATTGGAATAATCAGCGCATTCGTCGTGTAATGTACCCGCATGGCCGAGGTAGGGGACGTAACAATGCCCGATCATGACGAGGGAGGCCCGTCACTATGAATCCTGTCGCTCGCTACATGCGTTGGCTGCACACCCGCTGGCCGGCCGGTCAGGTCGAGAAGCTGCCCGTGGTCAACCCCGACGGGTCCACAGCCGTGCCCGGCCTGTACGTCGTCGGCGACATCACCGGTATCCCCCTGCTCAAGTTCTCCTCCGACACCGGCGCACGCGCGGTCCAGACGATCCTCGCCGACCCGTCGTTCCAAAAACGTGAACAAGGCGCACAGCGCGACGGCAGGCCCGTGCTCGACCTGGTCGTCATCGGCGCGGGCGTCTCCGGCGTGGCCGCGGCGATCGAGGCGCGCAAGAGCAACCTGGCCTTCGAACTGCTCGAAGCCTCCGAAGCCTTCTCGACGATCGTCAACTTCCCCAAAGGCAAGCCGATTTTCACCTACCCCACCGACATGACCCCCGCCGGGGAACTGCAGTTCGGTGAACAGTCCGCCATTAAGGAAGGCTTGGTCGAGCAGCTCACCGGCTACCTCAACGAATACGACATTGAGCCCAAGCCCATCCGCGCCGAACGCATCGCACGCAAGGGCGGGCTGCTGGAAGTCGTCAACCCCAAGGGCGACAACCTGCTCGCCCACCGCGTCATCGTCGCCATCGGACGATCCGGCAACTTCCGCAAGCTCGGTGTACAAGGCGAGAACCTCGACAAGGTCTACAACCGCCTGCACGACCCAAAAGACTACTGCGGCAAGAAGGTCCTGATCGTCGGCGGCGGCGACTCGGCGATGGAAACCGCGATCGCGCTGGGCTCATGCGGCAGCGACGTCACCCTCAGCTACCGCAAGCCCGAGTTCAGCCGGCCCAAACCCGAGAACGTCGAAAAACTGCAACAACTCGCCGCCGATCCCAACACCGGCGTCGATGTCGAAACCGTTGACGGCGACCGCGTCACCACGCCCTCCGGCGAGTACATGGAGCCCGGCCACGGCGGCAGCGTCACGCTGATGATGGCCAGCCACGTGAAAGCGATCCGCGCCGACGAGGTCACACTCACCGACGCCGACGGCAACGACCAGACGATCCCAAACGAATCCGTCTTCACCATGATCGGCCGGGAAGCGCCGCTGGACTTCTTCCGCCGCTCCGGCGTGCCGATCAATGGCGAGCGCAGCACGAAGTGGTGGATCAGCTTCGCGGTGGTCCTGGCGCTGTTCACGTTCGTCTACCACTGGAAGAAACCCGGCGCGGGCATCCCGGTCGGTGACTACTTCAAGAACAACGAGCTGTTCCCCTACAAGGTCCCCGAGTGGATGAACAGCTTAAGCAGCGCCTTCGCCGACCCGGCACACCTCTTCGGGACGATCAATAATTCGCTGGGTTCCCCGGGCTTCTATTACTCGTTGGCGTACTGCGTGGTCATGCTGGTTTTTGGCATCCGCCGGATCAAGCGGCGCAAAACCCCTTACATCACCGCGCAGACATGGACGCTGTTAGCCGTGCAGTGGATACCGCTGTTTATCCTGCCCTATATCCTGCTGCCGTGGATGGGCAACAACGGGCTGTTCGACGGCGGGGCCTTGGGCTGGCTGGCGGATCAACTGTTCCCGCGTGTCGACTGGGACCCCAACGGCCGGGCGTATTACCACGCCTTCGGCTTCATCCTCGCCTGGCCGCTTTTCGTCTGGAACGTCTTCACCAGCGAGCCGATGTGGCTCTGGCTGGCGATCAGTTTCCTGCAGACGTTCGTGATCATCCCGCTGATGATCTGGCGCTGGGGCAAGGGCGCGTACTGCGGGTGGATCTGCTCCTGCGGCGGGATGGCCGAGACGCTCGGGGACGCCCACCGCCAGAAGATGCCGCACGGCCCGCTGTGGAACCGGCTGAACATGATCGGCCAATTCTTCCTGGTGGTGTGTTTAATGTTGTTGGCGACGCGGATCGGCGCGTGGGTCTGGCCCGGTTCGATCATGGATAAGACGTACACGGCCGTGCTCAACGGCATCCCGGTGTTTAACTACGTCTGGTTCATCGACCTGCTGTTCGCCGGCATCATCGGCTTCGGGTTCTACTTCCACCTCTCCGGCCGGGTCTGGTGCCGGTTCGCCTGCCCGCTTGCGGCGCTGATGCACATCTACGCCCGGTTCAGCCAGTTCCGTATCCTCGCCGACAAGAAAAAGTGCATCTCCTGCAACGTCTGCACCAGCGTCTGCCACCAGGGCATCGACATCATGAACTTCGCCAACAAGGGCCTGCCCATGGAGGACCCCCAGTGTGTGCGGTGCTCGGCCTGCGTGCAGAGCTGCCCGACCGGCGTGCTGAGCTTCGGGCGCATCAACCGCAAGACCGGCAAGGTACTCGGCATCGATTCGCTGGGCGCTTCACCCGTGCGCATGGCCGAACTGACCGTTAACGGGAATACGATCTAAACAGTAACCAACCAACAGACACCGATTGATAAGGAAACCTGACATGATGATTCGTTTTGCATGGCTGCTGATCTTGTTTACCGCCGCTATCCCGACTATGGCGGGTGAGTCACACGACTTCCACAAGCAGTTCGCCGACAAGATCGGCAAGGCCCACGGGATCGAAGCCTACCGCTCCCACGCGGCGCTGCAGGCGGACATCACCGTGTTGTTCGGCGGAGCGACCATGCTGCAAGGGACCGTGACGTTCGACACCCCGGTCGGACAATCAAGGATCGAAACAAACGACGGCGTCGTGATGGTACTCGACGGGCAGGACGCCTGGGTCGCCCCGGGCGATGCACCGATCCCGCCGGGCATGGCGCGGTTTCACCTGCTGACCTGGCCCTATTTTATCGCCGCCCCGTTCAAGCTCGCTGACCCCGGCACGCATATGAAAGATGCCGGTATGACCACCCTGGTTGAAGACCGAAGCCTCCCCGCCGGCAAGCTCACCTTCGCGCCCGACACCGGCGACGCCCCCGACGACTGGTACATCGTCTACCGCGACAAGGCAAACGACCGGCTCGCCGCGCTCGCCTACATCGTGACCTACGGCAACACCAAAGAAGCAGCCGAGGAAGAACCGCACGCCGCGGCCTACGAGGCGGTGGAGCAGATCGACGGCGTGGCCGTACCTACCAAGCTGAGCTTCTGGAACTGGTCGCCGGACAAGGGCCTGGTTGGTGAGCAGATCGGATCGCTTGAACTGACTAACATCCGTTTCGTAACACCTGACGAAGACACATTCACCAAACCCGAGGGGGCACACCTCGACGCGCCCGCTTCTGCAAGTAAAGAGGATTAATCATGACCACCGACGCCGCACCCGCACCCACCGACAGCCTCTTCGCCGACGCCATCGCACGCCTGGACGACGCCGGCAAGATCGCAGGGCTCGACCCCGAGGTCGTCGAGCTGCTCCGCCACCCCAAGGCCATCCTTCATATGTCGATCCCCGTGCGGATGGACGACGGGTCGCTGCGCGTCTTCGAGGGCTACCGCGTCCGGCATAACAACAGCCGGGGCCCGACCAAAGGCGGCATCCGCTACCACCCCGACGTCAGCCTCGACGAGGTCAAGGCCCTGTCGTTCTGGATGACCTGCAAGTGCGCCGTCGTCGGCATCCCCTTCGGCGGGGGCAAGGGCGGGATCACCGTCAACCCGCGCGAGCTATCCAACATGGAGCTCGAGCGCCTGTCGCGCGGCTTCATCCAGCAGGCCGCCGACTTCATCGGGCCCGACGTCGATATCCCCGCGCCCGATGTCTATACCAACGCCCGGATCATGGGCTGGATGATGGACGAATACTCCACGATCCGCCGTCAGTACAGCCCCGGCGTGATCACCGGCAAGCCCATCCCCATGGGCGGCAGCCTCGGCCGCGATCAGGCCACCGGCCGCGGCGCGTACGTCTGCATCAAGGAACTTGAAAAGAAGAAAAAGTGGAACCCCGGCGACATCACCGTCGCCGTCCAGGGCTTCGGCAACGCCGGGCAGCACGTCGCAAAACTGCTGCACGCCGACGGGTACAAGCTGGTCGCGGTCAGCGATTCGCGCGGCGGGATCTACAAGCCCGACGGGTTCGACGTGCCCAGCCTGATCCAATTCAAGAATGAGTCGCGCCAGCTCAAGGCCGTGTACTGCGAGGGCTCGGTCTGCGAAGTCATCGACGCCGAGACGGTCACCAACGACCAGCTGCTCGAGTTGGACGTGGACGTCCTGATCCCCGCGGCCCTGGAGAACCAGATCACCGAGGACAATGTCAGCAACACCAAGGCCGAGGTCATCGTCGAGGTCGCCAACGGCCCGACCACGCCCGAGGCGGACAAGGCCCTGGCCCAGCGCGGCACGCTGCTGATCCCGGACATCCTCGCCAACGCCGGCGGCGTGACCGTCAGCTACTTCGAGTGGGTCCAGAACCGCGAGGGCCTGTACTGGCCGGAGAACGAGGTCCTCGACCGGATGGACAAGGTGATGAGCGAATCGTTCAACGCGGTCTACGACCTGATGCAGGACCACCAGACCGACATGCGCAACGCCGCCTACGCCCACGCCCTGAAACGCATCGGCGAGGCCGTCGAGGCCGGCGGCACCCAACGCTACTTCGGTCAGGCGGATTGACGCGAACCACGTCTCACACAACAGTCCTCCCCCCGTTTAGCGGCGGATCGAAGATCCGTGCGGTATTACGCCGCGCACAACCCGGCGATCTGCGATCGCCCGCTAAACTGTCCTTCATCAACATCCAAGATAGAATAGATTGACCAAACCCTAGACCCTGGACCCCAGACCCTCGCCTATGCCCCCCACCGCCCTGTATTACGATCAGCTCCCCAAGATGCCCGGCGCACGCATGGTCATCGCGCTGGACGGCTGGATGGACGGTGGGGAGGTTTCCACCGGCACGGTCGGCTGGCTGATCGATCAGCTCGGCGCCGACGAGATCGCCCACATGTCGCCTGACCTGTTCTACCTGGTCAACTTCCCCGGCTCGATGGAAGTCACCGCCATGTTCCGCCCGCACGTGGACATCGAGGACGGCGTGGTCAAGTCCTACCAGGAGCCGACCAACACCTTCTTCGCCTCACAGGAGCACAACCTCATCCTCTTCCAGGGCGAGGAACCCAACAACGCCTGGCAGCTCTACAGCGACTGCGTCTTCCACATCGCCAAAGAGGTCGGCGTCAGCTCGATCTACTTCATCGGCAGCTTCGGCGGGGTCGTCCCGCACACCCGTGAGCCCCGCCTGTTCGCCACCGTCTCCGATCCCGTGATCAAGCCCGGGCTTGAGACACTCGGCATCAAGTTCAGCAACTACGAGGGCCCGGCCAGCGTCGCCACCCACATGCTGACCCGCGCCCTGGAGGCCGGCTTCACCATGGCCAACCTCTCCGCCGAGATCCCCGCCTACATCGAGGGCATCAACGCCAAGAGCATCGAGGCCGTCGCCCGCAAGCTCGCAGTCATCCTGGACCTGAACCTGAACTTCGAAAAGCTCCGCAAAACCAGCGACCGTTGGGAACGCAAGCTCAACAAAGCCGTCTCCGAGAAGGAAGAACTCGTTGAACACATCGAGAAGCTCGAAGAGGACTACGACCACGAGGTCTTCGACACCCAGATGGACGATCTCAAAGACTTCCTGAAGAAGCAAGGCGTGCGGGTGGATTAGCGCCACTATCACCTGTTGATGGCCGTCCTCCCCGCGCAGGCGGGGGTCCATGCCTTTGGAATTCTAAGAAGACTGGATTCCCGCCTGCGGGCTTTATGCGCCATTTTATCTAACCGCTGGCGCTAACAAGCGTTCGCGCCCATACTGGTGGACCACTTACTCGACCTCACCGAGAAGGAGTCACCAGCATGGAACGCGAACTGTGGAACATCTTAACGGCCCAACTCACCGTCATGTCAACCCTCGTCCGACGCCGGCGGTTTGTGCATCCCACCGCACGCATCCTTAGGGTCTACCTCTGGGCGGTGCTGCACGACCGACCGGTGTATTGGGCGTGTGAGCGTCGCCACTGGGTCGGCGTCAAGCCGCCGGCGGCGTTGCCGGATCAGTCGACCATGAGCCGGCGTCTGGCCCGGCCCGAAACCCGTCGGGCACTCGATCAACTGATGGATCGACTCGAGCCTCAAACACAACACGCCCTGACCCTGCGTATCGACGGCAAGCCGTTGGCCGTCGCCAAGCACAGCGTCGACCGGCGCGCGACGATCGGCCGTGGCGCCGGCGGGTTCCAGAAGGGCTACAAACTCCACGCGATTTATGCCGAGAATAACCGCCCCGTCGCCTACCGTGTCGCGCCGATGAACGTCGACGAACGCATCGCCGCCAAGCAGATGATCGAACAAGAACAACTGGGCGAGGGCTACCTGCTGGCCGACGCCAACTACGAGACCAACCCGTTGTACGACCAGGCCGCCGGGGCCGGGCGGGTGCTGGTGACGCCGCGCCGCTTCCGCCACGCCAAGGGGCTGGGCCAGTCACGCGTGCACAGCGAGCACCGTGTGGCCATGATCCAGCGGATGCGTGCGCCTTCACCGTTCATCCGCCAACTACTTAGCACCCGTCGCAGCGTCGAGACGCGCTTCGCCAACCTCTGCAACTTCGGCGGCGGCCTGACCCACCTGCCGCCGTGGGTGCGTGGCCGCCGTGTCGAGCCTTACGTCACCGCCAAAATCCTGATCCGCCTCGCCCGCGACCATGCGATCCGGAAAGGGGTTGCATAAAGCCCCTATGCGGGAATGACGGATAGGTCTTAGTCACGCATCAGGCAACTAGCACTAGCGCAAAAAACAACCCCGGCGTGGACCGGGGCTTCGATCACTTCAATTCACTTAAAACAGGCCCACAGGGACTCGAACCCCGACTAAGTGGACCAGAACCACTCGTGCTACCAATTACACCATGGGCCTTCGGTGTAAGGCGTTTCGCCTTGATGTCAGACGGGTGATGCTAAGCCTGGACCGCCCCGCCGTCAAGGCCGGAAAGAAAGCAGGAAACCCAGGAAATGGGGAAAGCAGGAAATGAAGGCGGTCCTGTACGACAGTTGCTGATCAGCCGTAAGTAGATCACAGACGGCTCGACTCTGCTCTATTTCCTGTTTTCCTGCGATTCCTGCTTTCCTGCTTTATCCAACAACTCACTCAGCGGCATCTCGTCTAGCCCACCCAGCACCAGGTCCGCGTGATCGAAGCCCTGATCCGCCGTCATGTGGGTCGGCACGGCCACGGCAAACATCCCCGCGGCCTTAGCGGCCGTCACGCCCAGGGCGGTATCTTCCAGCGAAAGCGTCGCCTTGGGATCAGCACCCAGTAACTCACAGGCCCGCAGGTACGGGTCCGGATCGGGCTTGTGGCGCTCGGTGTCCTCGGCACAGACGGTGGTCCGGAACTTCTCGTATAAGCCTATCCGCTTCAGGTGCCCGTCCACCCACCGATGGCTCGAACCCGACGCGACCGCCAGCTTCAGCCCCATCGCTTTGGCATCCTCGATCAACTCGCGCACGCCAGGCTGGGTCGGCTGCTCGGCCAGATGACCGGCAACGACCTCGCGGTACTGCGCAACCACCGCATCGATATCCAATTCGCGCCCAAGCTCGGCCGCCAACCGGCGTGGGAACCGCTCGATCCCGACAGGTCGCCCCATCACCTCCAGCCATGCCGACTCGGGCAACGGCCGACCAAACGACGCGAACACATCGCGCCAGGCGCGCCACTGCGGGTGCTCCGTCTCCAGGATCAAACCATCAAAGTCAAAGACGATCGCTTCGATCATGACGCGGCGGCCCTGATCGCTTGGATGGCGGCGGCGCGGTCGGATTGACCAAACACTGCGCTGGCGGCAACAATCACATCGACCCCGACCGCCACGGCGTCGCCGACGGTGTCGGGCCCCAGCCCGCCGTCCATCTCGATCCGTGTGCCGTCGCCGACGCGCTCTTTAAGCCAGCGCGCCTTCTCAAGTACCTCCGGCATGAACGCCTGCCCGGAGAAGCCGGGATTCACACTCATCACCAAAACCATCGCCAGATCGTCAAGGTACGGCCCGACCCCCGCTTCAAGCTCAGCGATCGTCGTCGGCGGATTCACGACCATCCCCGGCTGCATCCCCGCGTCACGGATACGCTTGATCAGCTCGGCCGGGTCATACCCGCCCTCGGACGCCGGCTTGAACGGGTCGCAGACCTCAAGGTGAAACGTAAAGACGTTCGCCCCGGCTTGGGCGAAGGGGTCGATATAGTCACCGGGGTTCTCGACCATCAGGTGGGCGTCAAGACAGACATCCGGGACATTCCGACGCACGCCCGCGATCATGTCCGCGCCCATCGTCAGGTTCGGGGCGAAGTGCCCGTCCATCACGTCCACATGCAACAGGTCCGCGCCATGGGCAAGCACGTCACGGCATTCCTCAGCCATCCGGCCGAAGTCCGCGGAGAGGATCGAAACAGCCAGCAGCGGCCGATTCGGCTTTTGGGTGATATCCAGCATGCCGGACATCATAGGGAAAAGCTGGAAAGGCAGGAAATTGGGAAAGCAGGAAATTATGGAGACCGAAGATACAGGTTGTTCGATTAAGCGATCAGGTGCAAAGTGCCCGTCGGGATTAATTTATTTTCTGTTTTCCTGCGTTTCAAAATTTCCTGCTTTAGAATGATATCTTCAGCCCGATACGCAGATACGGCTCGTCGCTGATGTCGCGCACCGTATCGTCGTCGCGGCTGTCCCAGCCCCGGGTGAACTCCTGATCAAAAGCGTAGCCGCCGGCCACGGTCAGCTCGACGCCGCTTGGCTCATGCACCCACACCGCCCCGCCCTCGATGCGCTGCTGGGAGAACATGAGTCGGCGGTTATCCGGGTCGCTGTCGAGTGTGTAGGCGTTGGTATCGCTGTCGAATCGGCCGAAGAGCGTGACGGCGTCGTCCAACTCATACTCGATCGAGGCGTTGATGTTGATCGGCAGGATGTACCGGGCGCGGACCGTCGTGCGGTCGTCGAGCTTATGGGTCACGCTGCTCGCCGGGATGCCGAGGGTGTAGAACGTGTTTTCGTCCAGCGCGTCGTAGTAGACAAACCCCGGCAGCGGCACGTCGGGCAGGAAGGTGCGGTTGCCGTTGTAGCTGAGGATAAACATGTAGCCGCTCTGCTTGTCGATCGGCTCCGTGTAAACCAGGTCGGCCAGGCCGTAGTAGGCGCGCCCGTCGCCGAACGCGTTATCCCCGGCATAACCCCCGCCGACAGTAACGCGCAGCGAGCGGTCCTGCTCCATGTCGAACAGCACCGACCCCGCCGCGGAGACATCGACCAGCCGGTCGGGCAGCGCCGTGTCTGAGCTGTGGATGTCCAACTGATGCCAACTCAGCGCCGCCGAAGGCGACAACGGATCACCCGGGTCCAGCAACCACCGACCCGCCGCCTGATACCGCGACAGCCGCACGTCCATCCCCGACTGATCGGCCTCGCCCTCCGCCTGCGACCAGTTACTCGATATCAAGTCCACATCCCCGCCGCCCTGCCAGGGCAACGCCAGTAAGGTGGACGCCGATTGGGCACAGGCCAACGACGTAACGGACAACAAAACAGCAGAAATAACCGGTAATGTGATAAACGATCGCTGCATGATCCGACTCCCTGATGCAACACGGCCCAAATAAAAAAGTGAAGGCCGGGACTTCCCGAAGTATACCGCGCATTGTAAACAGGGTCTTAGACGCGCAAAGACCGGCCCGGTTCCAATTCGTTTGGTTGTTTACTTCTCGTCCAGCAGCTCGACACTGGCGAACTTCTTGCCCTCGAGCATTTCCAGGCTCGCGCCGCCGCCGGTGCTGACGTGGCTAACCTGGTCGGCAAAGCCCATCTGCTGGATCGCCGCGGCGCTGTCCCCGCCGCCGATGATGCTCGTGGCGTTGGAGTCCGCGATCGCCTGGGCGACGGCCTTGGTCCCGGCGTCGAACGGGGGCATCTCGAACACACCCATCGGCCCGTTCCACACCACCGTCGCCGCGTCTTTCACCGTCTTGACAAACAATTCGATCGACTTGGGACCGATGTCCAGCCCCTCAAAGCCGTCGGGGATGTCGCCCTCGACGATCTGCTTGTTGCAGTCACCTGCAAACGCGTCGCCGGCGTGCGTATCCACCGGCAGCACCAACTTGTCGCCGCCGGCCTCGAGCATCCGCTTGGCGTCGGATACGCGGTCCTGCTCGACCAGGCTCCCGCCGACCTGCTTGCCCTGCGCCAGGAAGAACGTGTACGCCATCGCCCCACCGATCAGCACCTTGTCGCAGATGTTCAGCAGGTTGTCGATCACCGTGATCTTGTCCGACACCTTCGCGCCGCCCAGGATCGCAACGAACGGCCGCTTGGGCTCGGAGATAGTCTCGGTCAGGTACTTGATTTCCTTGTCGACCAGGAACCCGCAGACAGCCTGCTTACCCGCCTGCTTCATCGCCTGGGGCACCGCAACCATCGAAGCGTGCTCACGGTGGCACGTCCCGAACGCGTCGTTGCAATAGATATCGCCAAATCCAGCCAGCGTTTGCGCGAAGTCCACATCACCCTTCTTCTCGGCCTTGGCAAAACGCAGGTTCTCAAGCACCAGTACCTGCCCCGGCTCCAGCGCCAGCGCCTTGGTCCGGGCGTCCTCGCCGATCGTGTCGGTGGCGAACTGCACATCCGTCCCCAGAAGCTCACCCAGCCGATCCGCCGCGGGCTTGAGGCTGTACGCCGGCTCCGGGCCCTCGCCCTTGGGCCGGCCGAGGTGGCTCATCAGCACCAGCGATCCCCCCCCGTCCAGCACGCTGGTGATCGACGGCAACGCCATCTGGATCCGGCGGTCATCGGTGATCTGGCCGTCTTTCAAAGGCACATTAAAGTCCACGCGCATCAAAACGCGCTTGCCAACCACGTCGGCATCGTCGATCGTCATCTTTGGCATCACGGGCTCCAAATATCTAAAGGCAAATCAATCCAAGGAGGGACCGACATGATAGTGATCCTCTGCCCGCTGGCAACCCACCCCCGCCCCGGTGGAAACATCCTGTGGATTGTCATAGAGTCCACAGCCTGAGTGTAATAATGAAACAGAGCTACGTATGACATCAAAAGACTCACTCCACGATCTGCAAGTCAAGGCCGGCGCAGAGTTCATCGCCTACGGCCCGGCCGAGGGCGCGGTCCAGGTGGCCGAGGGCTTCGGGCAGTACGAGGCCGAGTACGCCGCCATCCGACAGCGCGTCGCCATCATGCACCTGCCCCAGCGGGCAATCCTCGACTTCAGGGGCGCCGACCGCCAGGACTTCCTGCACCGCATGCTCACTCAGGACATCAACGCGCTGAAGGGCGGCGCGACCGTCCGCGCGTTCCAACTGAACGTCAAAGGCCGCATCATGGCCGACCTGATCCTCCATCATGGCGACGAAAACACCTGGCTGGAGATGGACCGCTTCGACCTCCCTGAAGTCCAGGCACTCTACGACTCACACCTGTTCGCCGACGATGTCGTCATGGAAAACTGGACAGATAAGTACACCGCCTTGGCGCTGCACGGCCCGGCATCCCTGGAGCTGCTGCGCAAAGCCTGCTCCGACGACCCCACTGCCATGGCCGAGATGCCCGGCACGCACCACGTCCTGACGCTTGCCGGCGTCAAGGTGACGGTCTATCGCTGGGATGTCTGCGGTGTGCCCGGCTTCGGCTTGTGGGTTCCCAGTGACAAGGCAGCAGATATCTATCAATCACTCCTGCAAGCGGCGGGCTACGAAAACGATGCACCCGACCCGGCTGTCGATCCCGACGCCGCCGCGAAGTTCGCGCAAAGGCGACGCGATTCCCTGCGCGGCCGACCCGTCGGCTGGTCCGCCTTCAACACCGCACGCATCGAGGCCGGTTCGCCGATCTTCCACATCGACTTCGGCAAAGACTCGATCCCCGCCGAGACCGGCATCCTCGACCAGGCTGTCAGCTTCACCAAGGGCTGCTACCTCGGCCAGGAAATCGTCGCCCGCATGCAGAGTCTCGGCCACCCCAAGCGTCTGCTGGTCGGCCTGCGCACCGAGTCCGACCACCTGCCGATAGCAGGCACACAGGTCGTCGAACCCGCCGAACCCGACAATCCCGATTCCGACGCCACCACGCAAAACATCATCGGCGGCATCACCAGCAGCGCCATCTCCCCCCTGCTCGGCCAGCAGCCCGTCGTCTTCGCCGTCATGAAGTGGGGCCACCACACCCCCGGCAAACCGGTCCTCATCCCCACCGAACAGGACCTGGCCCCCGCGACCGTGCAGGGCCTGCGCTTCCTGGAAGATTAAAGCCGCCAGCGTCCGATAGTTCCGCCCGGGAAACCCCGTGGAACCATCAGGCCGCCCGTGCGTCTAAAACACCAGCACCCAACCACCACGCATCAGGCCGATCTTGGGGCCCTCACCCCCAAGACGTCGATATCTATGGGGGAAGGTGCTTTAGGAAGGCAGGCGGGGCATGAGCCAACAGGCATACCAAATCGAACAGGACCGACGGGTACTCGTCGCGCGCCCGACCCGTGGCGAATGCCTCGGAGCCGACATCGCGCAGCTGGTTATCGAACTGTCCGAGAAGATCGACTCGGGCATCGCGGACAGCGTCGTGATTGAGCTTAGCAATGTCGAACACATGGACTCGGCCTGCCTCGGCAAGCTGCTGGTCCTGCGCGCCAAAGCCGGCTCCGCCGGCGGGTCCGTCGCGCTGGCCAAGTGCCAGCCCAACGTCGCGTTCCTCTTCGAGATGACCAAGCTGGACAAGGCCCTGGGCCTGTTCGACACCACCGAGGCCGCCGTCGCCGAGCTACGCGACCGCCGTACACGCAAGGCCAACGCCCCGGACCGTACAGCACACGAACGGGTCGACTCCACAAGGCCCCGGCACCGATACACCCCCCTGCTCAACGCCCTGCTCCGGGCCCACCGACGCCGGTTCGCCCACGTAAGCAGGCCCCACCAACCGCCCCGGGATCAGCCGTTCGGGCTGTGACGTCTGGGCAATCGGCCCAAGCAAGATAAGACAGGTAAACCCGCCCCACCGCTGCACCTGGATCGGCCGCGACCCGATAAACGATGTGAGGCTGAGTTATCTCTGAGGGCGTATGTCATGACGATGCTTCCTGACGGATTCGAGATCGAGCAGGCCGGGCAACTGGTTACCGCGACGCTGCGCGCCAACGAAGTGGCGCATGATGACATGCAGTCACTCGTGCAGGAGTGCGTGGACAAGATCCGTTACGACAAGGCGCAGAACTTCGTCTTCGACCTGGCCGAGGTGCAGTTCCTCGCCTCGGCGTGCATCGGGTCGCTTGTCGAGTTCCTCCAGGAGGTCGAGCACTGCCGGGGGCAGATCGCCCTGGTCAGCTGCCAGGAGAACGTCGCCTTCCTCTTCAAGGTCACTCGCCTCGACCAGGTTTTCAGTATGTTCGACGACATCGAAGAAGCCATCGAAAGCCTGTAACCAAGGGAACAGGGCCCAGGGATCAGGGGCTTTAAGCAAGCAAAACCATAGCCCGCCCACAACACGGGCGCGGCCAAATCGGCAGGCGAACGAACCACGAGGCAACCCATGAGCGACGCACCCAATGATCAATCCAAGCCGCGCGGCTTCGGCAAAGTCATCAAGCGCACCATCCTTCTCGCCGTGCTTGTCACAGCCCTCGCCGCCACGGCCGTGTTCTTCCTCGCCAAGTCCGAGCCCGGCTACTACAAACAGCACCAGCAGTTCTTGTCAGAAACCACACCTGAGCAGATCCAGGAACTGGTCGCACAGGTCGACAAGAAGCTCGAAGCCCTGGCGACACTCGGGATCGAAGAAGTCGTCAACGACGCGATCGCCGTCACAGGTCAGGGCCCCAAAGCCCATACCGATCCCGGCAGCGAGACCGATCCGACCGAAGCTCCAAAGATCGCGCCCGAGGATGTGCACATCAACGCCGACCAGACCATCATGCTGAACAACAAACAGCTCGCGGCGATCGTCCAGACACAGATGCAGGACTGGATGGACGACCGCGGCTTCATCATGCCAGAGGAGGTCTTCGACCCGATGGTCGCGGTTAACAACGGCGGCCTCGTCGCAGCGTTCCGTATGGAGTCCGACCACTTCAGTGCCGTGATCTCCGGCAAGTTCCACCTGAACATCCTCGACACCGGCATGGCCGAACTGACCCTCGACCGCTTCCTCGTCGGCAGCCTCCCCGTCCCCGCCGAAGCGCTCAGCGACTACCTCTACGACATGACCGGCGACAGCCGGATGCAGCAGGCCGGCGAATGGCTGGGTAAACTCAGCTACATGCAGGTCAAACCCGTCTTCGAACTGAAACACCGACGACGCGCCCGCGTCATGGACTATCACGTCCACGACGACGAGATCGAACTGACCCTCCGCATCCAGGACCACAAGACCTACAAAGCCATGAACGCCGCGCTGGCCGGCGTGCCGGTGAATTGATGCCTGCCACTACGATCAATCATCGCCTAGCCTAAGAATAAAATTTTCGGCATACCATAGCTGGATATCCTTGGGAATAGCCACGACGCTGTAGATGGTACTCCAGCCTTCCAACCTGCCATCGGCGTGGATACCCGGCTCCAATGAGCCCGAAAGAGCGCTAACAGCGTGCATCTGCTCCTTCAGATACTCAGGATTAGGACCTATGGCTTCTATCGCTGTGTCCAACTGATCGATCTGCTTATTCTTCTCATCCATCTCAGAGTCGGTGAATTGCTCAGTAGCAAGTTCATTCTTCAGCGACTGCCGCGCCTTCAGTAACCTGTCGAGCTCATATCGATTGAAGCTGTCCGGCAACATCCTGTCTTTGAACCCGACCGGCCTGGTCTTCCAGGATAAGGCAGGCAAGGCCCCGATGTTGCTGAAGTCGGCCGCGTGTGCCAACTCGGCACGGAGCGTGACGGAATCGATGTTCTGTAGATTCTTCAGATTCTTCTTGCTCAGCGTGGCATTAAGTCGGGCGTTGAAGTCGGTCTGAAGATCGCTGGCATAAGCAATGTCCTTCGCTTTAAGCGTATAGATGGTGATGCCGAGGCTTTGGTTATCCAGCATCTCCCGGATAATCTTATCCTTATCCTTCAGGGGTATCGAAGTATCGGGTGCATAGGCTTTGACAATCTGCTCATACATATCATGCCCGACCACGAGTTGTGAAATCTCGATCCCGCCTAGGATCACATAACCGCTCTGTCTGCGTGACGCCTGAACATCGGCTTTAAGAATATCCTTGCCGGCATCGGCTCCGGCCCCGCCGCTACTTGCTGCGGCCCACCGAACAATCATCACACCCGTCCGATTGATATCCGACTCATCGGGGTCAGCGCCAGCCGCATTGATGGGATTCCCGTCTTTGTCCTTGCCGCTCATCCGGTAGTGCAACTGCTTGCGTAACCCAGCAATCTTGTCCCGCTTGGCAGAAATGTCATCACGCAGCTTCTGGATCGGATCAAACGTTGTGACCTTGGCCGGGGGTTTCTTGACACCCGTTGCTTCAGATGAAGCATTCACACCACCCGATCGGGATTGCCCCCCCGCGTCATTCTTTACCGCCGGGCTATCCGCGTCCCCCCCCTTCTCATCCGTCTCTGCTTTCTTCTGGGGCTTGGCGGAATCATCGCTTTGTGCCACCGCGTTCGTTTTCGACGGGCAAGGCTCCTTGTTCAAAGCCTGCGCCAGCTGGACGCGCAACTCCACCAAGCCCAGTGTCTCGATCTGGACCTGATCGATCAGCATGGCAATGTCACGGACCACCACGGCACCAGGCGTCTCACAGCTGCCCGTGCGGACATAGGTATGACTTTGACTAGGAATGGCACTATCGCCGATCTCGATGGGAAAGGCCGTCGCCGGGTTAAGATCGCCTTCGGGCCAAAGGGGCCAGATCGGGTGCAACGCCCATTCAGCTACCTTGGTTGGCAAACCGACGTACGGCCTGCCGTAGTGGATCGGCCGGCCGACCTGTTGGGTCGGGTTGCTACCATCCAGCGTAATAATCTCTTGAAAATAGAAAGCGTCCGACTCGCTGACACGACGCTCGGAACGCAGGTCACCCAGCGACGTCACCATCGGGTGCTGCTCACACCCTACTACGCAAAGACACATCAATGCCAAAATGCATAACGCCGCACCCACCTGATAACGCATCATTACCTCCCTGTTGTTGCCATCCCGAATACATGAAAACACGATTGAAGTGAGACCCGTTGAGATGAAACGTAACAGCAACAGTCCGCCCGTCAATCACCTATTCTTCAATTCACACCTTATGCACATATCACGAGAATTATCTTCTTAAACCGCTTACACGACCGTATACACCGACATGATAAGTGGTTAGCGGCAGCCCGCCGGGTATAACAACCCAATGACAGGCTAGCCTGCTATTCACTATATTTATTTGTAATACTGCTTAGGCCGAGCCGCGTCGGATGCTTGTCTGAATAGCTGGGTCGGTGGAGCGCCTACTCAAACCCGTGCGTCGAGACGAAGTGGCCCGGCTCGCCGGGGACCTCTTGCAGGGGCGGGCGATCCAGCAGGCTCTGGCGGGTGATGAAGGTGATGCCGTGGTCGGTATGCTCGTCCGGCCCATCTTGTGAAGCCTTAGCAGAACTTCCGGGTGCATCTTTATAGAAGTGGATCGGGCTGGGGACGTCGCCTTCGAGCATGATGCGCTGCTTCTTGCCCGACGGCTCGGGATTCGGCGCGGCGCTTAACAAGGCCCGGGTATACGGGTGCAGCGGGTTGCGGTACAGCGTGTCGCGGTCGGCAAGCTCAACGATCCTGCCTAAGTACATCACCGCCACGCGGTCACAGAAGTGCTCGACCACCGCCAGGTTGTGCGCGATAAACAAGTACGACAGGCCGAACTCGTCCTGCAGGTCCGCAAGCAGATTCAAAATCTGCGACTGGATCGACACGTCCAGCGCACTGACCGGCTCGTCACACACCACAAACTTAGGCTCGAGCGCCAGCGCGCGGGCGATGCCGATGCGTTGGCGTTGCCCGCCGGAGAACTCGTGGGGGTAGCGGTAGGCATGCTCGGGTTCGAGGCCGACCTTCTTCAGGAGCGTCGCGACACGGTCGCTGAGTTCCGAGCCCTTGGCGATCTTGTGCACGACGATGGGCTCGCCGATGATCTTGCCGACGGTCATACGCGGGTTCAGCGAGCCGACGGGGTCCTGAAAGATGATCTGCATCTGTCGGCGGAGCTTCTTCATCTCGCCGCCGGACCGATCGAGGATGTCCTCGCCCTGGAAGTGGATGGACCCGCTGGTCGTGGGGATCAGCCGGAGGATCGACCGCCCGACGGTGCTCTTGCCGCAGCCGGACTCGCCGACCAGCCCGAGCGTCTCGCGCTGCCCGATGTCGAACGACACACCGTCCACGGCACGGACCTCACCGACCACACGCCGCATCAAGCCGCGCTTCACCGGGAAGTACGTCTTCAGGTCCTTGACGCTGAGGATGGGCTGGGTGGTATCGTGGTCGGCAGTAAACGGGTCTTGGGTGGCGAGGGTCGTCATGGCCATATGGTACAGAAAGCAGGAATCGCAGGAAATTCAGAAAGCAGGAAATGAGGCCCGTGTGGCCGGTTGCCTGTGCTTTGAATTTCCTGTTTTCCGAATTTCCTGCGATTCCTGCTTTTCGCTTCCTATTCCTCCGGCAGCTGCAGCACTACGAACAACGACAGGTACGACCTTGTGGCGGGGTCCCAGCTCTGGATACTGACACGGATGCCCTCGGTCACATCGTGCGCCGCCACGGCATCGGTCAGCTCCTCGATCGTGCTCACCGGCTCGCCCATGACGTCGGTGATGACCATCCCGCGCTGCAGCCGTTCGGCACCGGCGATCGAGTTACGGCGGACGCTCGTGATCATCACGCCGGGGACATGATCAACATTCAACTGCTCTGCATTTTCTTCAGTGAAGTCCTGCAGGCCAGTGACACCCAGCTTGCGCAGCGCGCTCATCCCTTCCACGTCCTCGGCGACCTCGTCTTCCTCAGGGGTCGGTCGGAAGGCCACCGATGCATTGGGGAACTCGTCGAGCTCGACACTCAGCGTCTTCGTCTCGCCGTCACGGAACAACACCACCTCGACCGACTCACCGGGCATATACCCCGCGACCAGGCTGCGCAGCCGGCTGATGGTCGGCGTCTCGACGCCGTCGATCTTGGTGATAATGTCGCCGCGTCGGATACCCGCCTTGTCCGCGGGCCCGCCGGGATTCACATCGCTGACCAGGACACCCTTGCCATCGAATCCGAACGTGCGCGCCATGCGCTCGTCTAAATCTTCAGCCGGCAGCGCGATCCCCATAAAGCCGCGCCGCACCGAGCCGTCCTCGATAATCCGCCCGGCGATATCGACGACCATGTCTACGGGGATCGCAAAACCCAGCCCGACGAACGTCCCGTTACCGGGGGTGCGTGGCCCGTTGCCCGCGGCGATCGCGGTGTTCATCCCGACCACCTCGCCGTAGATATTCGTCAGCGGCCCGCCGGAGTTGCCGGGGTTGATCATCGCGTCGGTCTGGATGAAGTTCTCGTAGCCCCCGCCCTGCACACGGATAATGCCAAGCTCCCGCCCCGTCGCCGAGATGATCCCCTGGCTCATCGAGAAGTCGAAACTCAGAGGCGAACCAAAGGCGAACACGATGTCACCCTGCTCGACGTCCTCACGCGCAATCGCAGTGGGCACCAGGTTGCTAGCCTCCACCTTCAGCACCGCCACGTCAGTCCGGTCATCGGAATTGACCACCTCGGCCTCGTACTCCGCGCCGTCGTGGAAGCGGACCTTGATCTGGTCGGCGCTGCGCACGACGTGGTGGTTGGTGATGATGTAGTCTTCGTACTCATCCGGGTCGTCGCGGTTGTAGTGCCGGTAAACCCAGCCGGAGCCCGACCCGATGGGCCGCAACGGCTGGTATTTTTCGTACTTGTCCTCGCGCGGGCGGGTACGTCGTTCAGATTCACCCTCGAACTGATCGAAGAAGTCTTCCAGGTCCAGCTCCGGGGGCAGGTCGGGGCGCAGCCGACGGATGGCGTCGCGGGGGTCGGTATCGGTCCTAGCCAGGACGCGGATCGCCACCACGCTGGGTTCGACGACCTTGGACACCTGCCGGAACGAGCTGCTCAGCTCGGCAAGGAACTCGCTGTCCGCCAGGGACTCGCGGGCAAACTGAACCCGGGCCTGGGACTGTGTGTACTCGATCTGCTTGGCCACGCCCGGGCCGAGGATCATGACCAGCAGGACGGTCAGCAACAAGACAACGGTCGGGCCGTACCAGCGGATTCGGGACATGGAGAGGCTCCTGCTTACGTAACGTAGGGTGGGTATTTGGGTTATCGACTGATAGCCGGGCCAGGTCCACAGGGATCGCGCCGCGGGCTTCAGGGAGTTATACGACCCCGGGCCGGGTGGGTTCGCCGGGCTTACGGCGTTTGCTCGCCGTCGATGGGGTCGAGCCCTTGATCTGATAGGTCCCCCCGTCGCGCAGGTAGTCGCCACGGGCCACCGCCTTGACCCACGCCGCCGCCGCCGCCTGAACCTGGCTGCCCAGGTCGATTGCCGGGGGCGCGAACGGGGGCTGCCAGTCCGATAGCTTCAGCAGGTCGTGCAGGACCACCACGTGACCGTGACACGCCGGGCCCGCGCCGCAGCCGATCACCGGGACCGGCTCGCCGTCATCCCGGCTGCGCGCGATCCGCATCACCCGCTCGGCCACCTCATCCGGCACGGCCTCCAATAGCAACGCCGACGCGCCCCGCGCAATCATGATCTCCGCACGGTCCACGATCAACGCCGCCTCTCGCTGCGTCCGACCCGCCGACTGATACCCGCCTGTCACACGCACCTGCTGCGGCTTCGAGCCCAGGTGCGCAATCACAGGCACGCCCGCGTGCGCCAGCCGCTCAACCAGCCCGGCGTGCGACTCGTCAACCTCCATCTTGATCAGGTCCGCCCCGCCGTCCTTGATAAACGCCACCGCGTTGGTCATCGCCTCATCCGCGCCGCACTGGTAGCTGCCGAACGGCATGTCCGCCACGATCAGCGCGTTCGGCGCCCCGCGACGTACCGCCCGGGTGATCTCCAGCATGAACGGCATCGGCGCCGGCAGCGTCGAGTCGTGTCCCAGCACAAACTGCGCCGCCGTGTCACCGACCAGCATCGTCCGCACCCCGCCGCGGTACAGCCACTTGGCCATCGTCGCGTCGTAGCACGTCAGCATCGCAAACGCCTCGCCCGTCTTCGCCCAGCGGCGCAGGGAGCGGAGCGTGACACGCTTGTCAGTGGGTGTGTCTGCCATGTTCATATTGTAGCCGGTCTGGGACGTAAAGCTCTACCCGGCCCGGAGAAAGGTTCATCCGCCCGATCCGGCCTCGGGCCCAAGCCCAAGCGTCACCACCAGCGGCAGGTGGTCCGAGCCGGTCGGCTCACCGATGCGCCGATCGGTACAGACCAGCCCCGGGCTGACCAGGCAGTGGTCGATCGGCAATAGCCACGGCGCGGGCAGGCGGGTCGGCCAAGTGCCCTGATTGCCGAAGCCGTTCTGCGTGCTGACCAGTTCGCCGTCATCAGCAAGGATGTCAAAAGCATACGACCAGGGCGTCGTGTTCAGGTCGCCGATGATCACGTGCGGGTCGGCCTGCTCATCCGCCCAGGCCTTGGCCTTGCGCAGCATATCGTCGCGCAGCCGGGTGAACCCCGCCGAGACCGGCGGCGGCGGGTGGATCGTCAACAGCTTCACACGCCTCTCATCCAGCAACACCGTCGCCTCGATCGCAGGCCACAAACCCGAACCATGCCCATCGCCGTAATCCATCAGGTTGGATGACTCGACCACAAGTCGCTCTTCATCATCCAGCGACTCGCGCACCAACAGCCCAATCCCGAAAGAGTCTTCCCGCCGGTGCGACGCCTCGAAACGATACGGGATGTCCGACTCGGTCAGCACATCCTCCCACCACCCATTCATCTCCTGGACGATCAGCAGGTCCGTATCGCATCGGTTGATAAAGTCGATCGCGCTCTGCTTGTCGCGGTTGGTGCAGAGGATGTTGATGTGGGTCACGCTCAAGACAGGCAACGCATCATCAACGGGCTTCGTTCCACCCAGCCAGACCGGGTACAGCGACCAGACATGAATACACAGGACCACCGCCGTGATCCCCGCGATGCGCCACCGCTTTAATACTAGCGCGAGCAGCAGCACCGCCGCCGAACCCGCCGCCCAGTACACCGCAAAGTGCGACAGCAAATCCGCCCGCCACCAGAACCGCCCCAGCCCACCGATCGCCGTCGCCCCTATCAGTCCCAGCAGCATCAACGACAATAACCCTGTCAGTGTCAATGACCGCTTTTTCTTCACCGATTCGCTCAAAGCCGTTTCCTCCGGTTCAGGGCTTGATCGAAAGGGAAACCAGCAACGGCAGGTGATCCGAGCCGGTCGGTTCGCCCGTGCGCCGTTCCGTACAGACCAGGTCGGCACTGTAAAGACAATGATCGATCGGCAATAGCCACGGCACGGGCAAATCCATCGGCCAGGTCCCCTGATGCCCCCGGCCGTCCAATGAACTGACCAGCTCGCCGTCGCCAATAAGAATGTCGTAGGCGTACGACCACGGCGTCGTGTTCAGGTCGCCGATGATCAGGTGCGGATCGGTCTGCTCATCCGCCCAGGCCTTGGCCTTGCGCAGGATGTCGTCGCGCAGGGCGGTATACCGGGCGTGGACCGGCGGCGGCGGGTGGATGCTTAAGAGCTTCACACGTCTGCCGTCGATCAGCAACGTCGCTTCGACAGCCGGTCGCTCCGCGCCGTCTACATCGTCGGCCAGGTCCATCACCCGCGTGTCTTCAATCACGACGCGCCCTTGCCCGTCCACCGATTCATGTGCCAGCAGCGCGATCCCGAACGACCCTTCGCTGGGCCTTGACTCGATAAACCGGTACGGCGTGTCCGCCTCACGGATCGTCCGCTCCCACCAGGTGTCCAACTCCTGGATAATAATCAGGTCCGTGTCGCAGCCCTGGATGAAGTCCAGCGCACGCTGCTGATCCCGGTTCTTGTGCAGGATGTTCATCATCGCCAGGTTCAGGTTCGCCGCGCCCGCCGTGTGACCATGTGGAGCGCCGACATATAGCGGGCTGAGCAGCCAGCCGTTGACCGCGAGCATCAGCAGCGCAACGACCGCCACACGGAACCGCCTCACTACCAGCGCCAGCAGCATCACCCCAGCCGACGCCACCGCAAGATACAGCACGTAATGCGACGCCAGGTCCAATAGCCACCAGTAACGCCCCAGCCGCCCGGCAAGCGTCGCCCCGGCCAAGCCGGCAATAATGAGCAGCAGCAGACCCGTCAGCAGGCGTGACCGCCGACGCCGCGGGGCATGATCGGTTTCGGGCGTCGTGGTGTCGGGGGCCGGATCGCTCAAGCGGGAATCCTCTGGTATAAACCTGTCCATGTGTACGAACGTCTGTGTCTATTGTTCGTCATCCGACGCCATCGACCGCCGGTTTTTCGAGATCGCTAACGAGCTCGGGACCGCGCTGGGTACGCGTGGCGACACCCTCGTCTACGGCGGGGGCAGCGTCGGGCTCATGGGCGAAGTCGCACGCGCCTGCCACGAGCACGGCGGCAAGGTCGTCGGCGTCATCCCCGAATCGCTCAAGACCGCCGAGATCGCCTACCACCAGGCCGACGAACTGATCGTCACCGAAACCATGAGCGAACGCAAAACGCTCATGTTCACGCGCGGCGACGCCTTCGTCATCCTCCCCGGCGGCTTCGGCACGCTCGAAGAGCTCGCCGAGGTGATCGTCCTGAAAGTCCTGAAGTATCAGGATCGGCCGATCGTCATCCTCAACTGCCTGGGTTTCTATGACCCCCTGATCGATCTGTTCGATCACTTCATCGACCAGAACTTCGCCAAGCCCAAGCACCGCAACCTCTACAAAATCGTCAACACCGTGGACGAAGTCCTCGCCGAGTTGAACGGCTCGCAACCGGGCTGATCGTGCAGAGCCGATATACCGATCCATCAACTTGGCGAAACGCCATGATCTGAGTGTGACGGGGATCGCCCGATGATGCGACATACACACCGCACACACTAAATACCAATCCGCCCTCAGTTCGCCCCTGGTACCCCGCAAACCCCCTATCTTAACGGCGTGGTTTCTTGGCCGGGCAAACCAGTAAATGAATCCGCAAATTCTTCTGATTCCTAGCAGAAAAAAAGCTTGAGTACAGCGATTGTTCAGTTAATATTGTTAGCTGGAGTAATCGCACCTCGACAATGAGGCGCGAGGCGTGAGGCGAGGTAGCACACGCCCGGAGGCGAAGAACACACCGATAGATGCGTCCACACCGGCCCGGGTATCAGTGTGGATACCGAGCCATGCCATCAGCGCTCTGTCGGAGAGGAGAAAGAACGCATGTCCATGCATCGTATTCTTATGCGCAGCAGTCTCGCGCTGACCTGCAGCGCCGTTACGCTCATTGGTGCGGCCGGTGCGCAGGCCGTGACACTCGACTTCGAAACCGAAGATGACTTCCTGACCACGCTGGTCAACGGCCAGTCCATCAGCTCCACCGCGCGGGCCGATCGTGACGGCGTCCCGTTCTCCACCGACACGGTGCTTGAGTTCGGCAACCTCGTCAACATCACCGCCACCGTCGACGGCAGCGACGGCCACCTGGACATCTCCATCTTCGACTCCGACCCCGCCGGGCCCAACGCCGGGAGCCAGGACCCCGACCTGCTGGTCGATAAGGGCAACATCCTGATCCTGCAATCCGACAACCCCGCCAGCGCGACCACCACATCGGTCTCGCCGACCCACGGCCTGGTCTTCGATAACCCCAACGACGAAGCCAACAACGACGACCGCGGCAGCATCGTCTTCGACTTCCTCGCACCCGTGGAACTGACCTCGATCGATATGGTCGATATCAACGGCGGCGCACACGCCACACTCACCCTGACCGACACCACCGGCGACGTCCGCATCTACGACGTGCCCTCACAGTGGACCACCGACGTCACCGTCGCCACGATGGGCTGGCAGACGCTGCTCCTGAACACGCTCGCCGCTCAGCCGTCCGAGCCGAGCGCCTCCGGCGGCGACGCCACCGTCATACAGAACGACGCCGGGTTCGACCCCACCAGCGTCGTGCAGCTGAACGTCGCCTTCGACGGCAGCCCGTCCTCGGCCGCCATCGACAACCTCGTGTTCATCCCCGAGCCCGCCAGCCTCGCCCTGCTGGGCCTGGGCGCCCTGGCGATGTTCCGCCGACGCTGAAGACAATCAAACAACCCAAAACAACAACCCCGGCTACTCACGGCCGGGGTTGTTTTTAACTTCATGTAAGCCGAATGAATCATCCGCCATCAAGGCGGACCGAACCTACTGTGGGAACTCGTCATATTCTTCATTGAACCACGACTTCGGCCAGCCGTTGGTCAAGAACTCATTGCGCCATTCATTCAAGAGCCCCTCACCGTTCCCGCCGGCCTCGCCGCCATACGGTGACATCTCCTTGTAGTCCACATAGGACACCGACATAACATGGCCGTCGGCATACCCGACGTTGATACTCCCTCGGTGTGGGAAGTAGCGATCCCGCCAGCTAACCAGTACCGAGTCGTAGGTGAGCACCGTCAAGGTCGGGTGCCGGATATCCGTAACCCTCGGGTACATCGACTTATCGGCAGTGGCGTACGTCGGTATCTTCATCGAGATCGCACGGATCGGAGACGAGCAAGCGACCCGGTACGTCGGTTCGCGGGCCTTACCCAGCGGCGGCAATTCGATCGGCGTCTGCTCGCCTTCTCGTGACGGGCACAGAAAAACATCGGGGATATTCTCTCGGCCGCTCCCCACAGCAGCAGTCACGACCTTCATACCACCGACAAGCGGAGCCAACTCATCATGATAGTAAGGGACGGGGTCGGTCACGTAAGGGTCTATCGTCGGGCGCTCCTCGTCGTAGCTAACCGCCACAACGATACGCTCCTCGTTGCTGTCGCTGTGCATTGCCGAAGCCAGCAGCTGTTGACGCTCATGGTTCTTGCACACCGCGGACTGGGCCGTGCGTCGTGCCGCACCCAGCGCGGGCAACAGGATGCCGATCAACAGCGCGATGATCGAGATCACCACCAGCAGTTCAATCAAGGTAAAGGCGCGACGTGTCACGATTCGTCTCCCGGTTAGAACTCGCCGTCGGAGGAAGAGCCCCCTGTCTGCCCGAGCAGTCTACCACCGCCTCGACATGAATCCGAGACTATTTTGCCCGATATTAAATTTACGCCTCGCTGGCGTGGATAAACTGCCGGTAAAGGTTCGCGTACGTCCCGCCGTGGGACAGCAGTTCGTTGTGCGTGCCCCGCTCGATGATCCGGCCCTGGTCCAGCACCAGCACCAGGTCCGCGTGGCGGATCGTGCTCAGCCGGTGGGCCACCACAAAACTGGTTCGGCCGTGCAGCAGCTTCGCCAGCGCCTTCTGGATCCGCGCCTCGGTCATCGTGTCCACGCTCGACGTCGCCTCATCCAGGATCAAGATGCGCGGGTCCGCCAGCATCGCGCGCGTGAAGCACACGAGCTGACGCTGGCCAAGCGACAGGTTCCCGCCTCGCTCGCCGACCTCGGTCATCAAACCCTGCGGCATCGATTCAAACAGGTCCAGGCAGTCCAGCCGACGCGCCGCGTCGATGACCTCGTCGTCACTCGCATCGCCCCGGCCGATCCGGATGTTGTCCATCACCGTCCCGCTGAACAAAAAGTTCTGCTGCAGAACGATGCCCAGCTGCTGCGTGAGTGTGCGCCCACGGATCTTGTGGATGTCCATCCCGTCGATCAGCAGCTGCCCGGTCGTCGGCAGGTAGAACTTGGCGATCAGGTTCGTGATCGTGCTCTTCCCACTACCGGTATGCCCAACCAGCGCCACCGTCTGCCCCGGCTCGGCGATAAAGCTGATCCCCCGTAAAACGGGCGTGTCCTTGACGTACTCAAAGCCAAGGTCCTTCAGCTCGACGCGCCCCTGGATCGGCGGCGGGTCCACCGCGTCTTCGTCGTCCAGTTGCTCAGGCTCGGTGTCCAGCATGTCGAACACGCGCTCCGCCCCCGCCATCGCGGTTAATGCCATGTTGTACTGCCGACCGATCAGTGTGATCGGCCCGAAGAAGCCCGGCGCCAGGAAGAAGAACACCCACATCGCGTCGAACTGCTCCTGCGGCGTGCCCGCGCCGACCGGCAGGCCGTGCAGCACCTTGTACCCGCCAAGCACCAATAGCACGCTGATAAACAGCTGATTGTTCAATTCGATCAACGGCAAAAACACGCCCGCCAGCTTGTCCGCCCGCAGATTGTACTCCGCGTGGTCCGACACCAGCTCCTGGAACAATTCCGCGTTCACGTCCTCGCGCACAAACCCCTGCGTCACACGGATCCCCGTCACGGATTCAGCAAGCGTCGCGGTCACCCGGCTGAAACTCTCCTGCACGTTGCGCCAGGCCGTGCTCAAGCGGTGGCGGAAGTAGTTGCTGATCAGCAGCAGCACCGGCGCGATCACCAGCACCACCAGGAACAGCACCCAGTCGTAATACAGCATGATCACCGCCGCCCAGAACATCTGTCCGAACTGCACGATCGAAACAAACAGCACGTCCTGCACGCCCACGCGGATCGCCTCGGCGTCGCTGGTCATCCGGCTGATGATCCGCCCCAGCTTCGTCCGGTTGAAAAACCGCATCGGCATCTGCTGCAAATGCTCGAAGATCTGGTTGCGAAGCTCGTACACCACGGCCTCGCCCAGCTCCAGCCCCAGCCGCATCCGGAAGTGGAACGTCACCGACGTAAACAGCGCCAGCAGAATAAAGCCCACGGCATACAGGATCGTACCCTGACGATCCCCCCGCGCGATCGGCCCGTTGATCGCCGCCGCGATCAGCAAACCCAGCACCGGCAACTGAATCGACCGCAACATGCAAAGCATCATCAGCGTGTTCCGCTTGCGCCGGTGCGGCCTCATCAACCCCAGCACCCGCCGGATCAAGGCGATGTCCAGCGGGCGCTTGTGCGCCTCGTCTTCGCGCGTCACGTGCGTCAGCATCTTGATGGGTTTGGCCTCACTCATATCCCGTCCCCCTCCCCCGTACTCAGCCCCAGCAGCCGTCGGCTTTCATGGTCGGCGATCTGCAGCGACGCCGCGTGGCTGTAGTGGCCCTTGGCGTCCATCAACTCGTTGTGCGTGCCGACCTGAACGATCCGGCCCTTGTCCATCACGATCACCTTGTCCGCGCGGCGCAGCGTGCTGAGCCGGTGCGCCACGACGAACGTGGTCCGCCCGGCCATCGCGCTATTCATCGCTTCGAGGATCTCGTGCTCCGTCTGCGGATCGATCGCGGCCGTCGGATCATCCAGAAGCAAAATCGAAGGCTCCAGCAGCACCGCCCGCGCGATCGCCAGCCGCTGCCGCTGCCCGCCGGACAGGTTCGCCCCGCTCTCGCTAAGCAGCGTGTCGTAGCCGTCTTCAAGCTCCATGATGAACTCGTGCGCCGAAGCGATCTGCGCAGCACGGCGGACCTGGTCCATCGTTGCCTCCGGATGCCCGAACGCGATGTTCGCCGCCACGGTGTTGCTGAATAGGAAGCTCTCCTGGAACACCAGCCCGACGTTGCGCCGAAGGTCCGCCAGGTCGTAGCCGCGGATATCCCTCCCGTCGATCAGCACACGCCCCTGCTGCGGGTCATAGAAGCGCGGGATCATGCTCAGCAGCGTGCTTTTGCCCGCGCCGGTTGCGCCCAGGATCGCCACCGTCTGCCCAGGCTCGGCCTCAATACAGACCTGCGAAATCGCCGGCTCGCCCGGCTGATACCCAAACGTCACGCACTCCAGCGCCACATGCCCCTTCGCCCTGGGCAATGCCACCGCGTCCGGCGGACTTTCAACATGCGACGGCGTATCCAGCACCTCAAACACACGCTGCGCCCCCGTCAGGCTCATCTGCACGCTGTTCGCGATCATCGCGATGCTCCCCACCTGCGAGGAGAACTGCTGCAGCAACCCCGCAAACACGAAGAACCCGCTGCCGATCCTAAACGACGGGTCCGTCATATAAAGATGCCCGCCGTAGATCATCAGCACCACCAGGTTCAGGTGCGGTAGGAACCCGATCAACGGCACGAACGTCGACACACGCCAGAAGATCCACTGCTTCTGGTCACGCACCGCCGAGTTCGCGCCGACGAACTTGTCGATCTCCTCCGGCTGACGCGAAAAACCCTTCACCACATGCACGCCCTGAACGTTCTCACTCAGGCGCAGCACCGCCGTGTCGAACAATTCCCGGTTCGCCCGGTACGCCGGCTTGACCATCCGCGAGAACCAGGCCGTGATCAGCCAAAGCACCGGCGTGGTCGCCAGGCACCAAATGGTCAACCAGAAGTGGATGCTCAGCATGTACCCCACGAAGAACACCAGCGAGATGATCAGCATCAACACTTCGATCAGCACGCCGTCAATAAACATCCGCACCGCGCGGACATCGGACGTTACCCGGTTGATGATCGACCCGGACGTGTTCGCGTCGAAGAAGCTGAAGCTCAGGCGCTGCAGCTTGTCATACACCTGCGCCCTCAGGTCCACGATGATCCGCAGCACCAGCACGGCCTTGGCGATACGCGACGTCTTATCAAGATAAAACCGAATGGCCGCAACCAGAAGCACCGCCGACGCCACCGCCCACACGGTTGCCATCGCCATCCACTCGGCCGGGGGCGTCAGCCCAAACGGGTACGCAGGCTCCGGCGCACCCGCGTCCAGCCCCTTGCGGATCACGTCAATCCCTAACCCCGTCAGCCCCAACCCCGACAACGCAAACGCCAGCAGCACGCACTGCAGCACCACCACCATCGTCGCCGGCATCCGGTACGCCCACCCCATCCGCATCAGCCGCCACACGATACGCGCATTGGACGACCCCGCCCCGTACCGCTGCCCATCGCCGGCAGAACCGGCTGGTGTACTTGAATCACTCAAAACACTTCACACACACTTACGCCACACGGGCCTCTCCATCGAAGCACGACCATAGGCCGCCCGCCCCCGCCCATCAAGCCCGGCGGCGCAGGTTGACCCATGAAAAGCCCCCGCGATCCGTGCAGGGGCGCTTCAGACAATCGCTCACCGCTGTACCCGCATGATCCACAACGACGCACCATCCCCAGCCGCCCGCACACGACTTCGAATCGAACCACACACAACTTTAAGCACGAATCCGCACTCGAGCCGCACACCAGCCGTACACCAGCCGTACACCAACCGCACACAGACCCGAGCAAACCACAGAACATAAACCACCCACACAAAATATCGTATTTATACTAAATATTATAATATAACCGCGGAGCTACAGCCCGCACCACGCCCCACATCCACACCCCGGGCCGTGCCCAATACCACCAGGAATCGAACCGCCTGATAGCTGACGGCCGGCCGGCCCCGGGGCGGTTGACCGGGTTGACGCAAACGGCTAGCTTTGCTCGTCCAAGACGGGCCACAATGGCTCCGCCTTGCACGAAGCCCCCCACACGCACCGCTTTTTACTTATCTGAAGGAAGTGCCCGCGATGACCACCCAGACCGCCCTGACCCAGCGTCTGCTGACCCCCGGCCCCACCGCCGTGCCCCCGCGCGTCCTCGAGGCCATGGCCCAGCCGATCATCCACCACCGTACCAAGCAGTTCCAGGGGATCTTCAAAGAAGTCTCCGAAGGCCTCCAGAAGCTCTTCAAAACCGCCGGCCCGGTCCTCTCGATCGCCGGCTCGGGCACCACCGCCTTCGAGGCCGCCCAGATCAGCCTCGCCAAGCCCGGCTCCAAAGCCATCACCGTCGCCGGCGGCAAGTTCGGCGAACGCTGGCAGGACATCTACGACGCCTACCACAAGTACCTCGGCGTCGAACAGATCAAGATCAACACCAACTGGGGCGAAGGCGCACCGGTCGACCAGATCGCCCAGGCCCTCAAGGACAACCCCGACGTCTCCGTCGTCACCGTCGTCCAGAGCGAAACCTCCACCGCCACCGCCTCCGACGTCAAGGCCATCGCCGCCCTGACCCAGAAGACCGACGCCCTGCTGATCGTCGACGGCATCACCGCCGTGGGCGCGCTGGAGGTCGAGCAGGACGCCTGGGGCATCGATGTGCTGGTCACCGGCTCGCAGAAAGCCATGATGCTCCCGCCGGGCCTGGGTTACGTCGGCCTGGGCGAGCGGGCGCTCAAGCGCCTCGAAGATGTCGAGCCCGGCCCGCAGTACAACCTGGACCTGCGCAAGTGGGTCAAGAGCCACGCCAAGAACGACGTCCCCTTCACCCCGCCGGTCTCCCTGATCCGCGGCCAGAAGGTCGCGCTGGACATCATCTTCGAGAACACCATCGAAGGCACAATCGGGCGCACACGCAAACTCGCCGAAGCTACCCGCGCCGCCCTCACCGCTGTCGGCATCAAGCCCGTCAGCGCCAGCCCAAGCGACTCGGTCTCCGGCTTCTACTACCCCGAGGGCGTCGCCGACGGCGCGTTCCGTTCCGCCCTGCGTGACAACCACGGCATCCACATCGCCGGCGGTCAGGACGGACGCGGCGCCAAGTGGAAAGGCAAGATCTTCCGACTCAGCCACATGGGCCACGTCGACCACGAAGACACCCGCGCCGCGCTCACCGCGATCGAAACCGAACTGAGCGCCAACGGCTACAGCGTTGAAGCCCATGCCGCCGTAGACGCGTTCAACCAGGTCTGGGGCTGAGCCCGGCATCCAGAAGTTACACACGCACACATATAGCCCCGCCTTCTTGGCGGGGCTTTTTCATACCGTCAATCTCGGACAGATCTAAATGGCCTATACGTTTCGTAATGTTCCGGGTTGTGATTCACCAGCCGATCGTCGCGAAACTGTAGTGTCTGCCAGGGGCCGCCGTCGTACCGCCAGGCCACGAACAGGTCTTTGTCTTCGACGCCGTCTGGGAGCATCGATGGCCTTTTAGCCAGGATCCGCTCGTGTATCTCGCGGAGCTTCGCCTGATCAATATCGAGCCCCTCGCCTAGGCGTGACCTTACTTGCGACAGGCTCTGACCATTACGGATCTCTTGGTGCATCACCGCGAAAAGAGAAGGCCCGTCGCCGTGGATTCGGTAGTGTTCGGACGTGGACGCACAACCATTTAAAAGCAACGCCGCCATCAAGATGAGTAGTATCCGCATGACATATCCTCCGGTTTTCACAGGTACCGGCCGAGAGCAACTCTGGCTCTATAGGAAGGACGGAGCCGTAGCGATTGTGTTTCGGAAGTTAAAAAAAGAAAACTTCCCAACGATGACCGGCGTCAACGGCTCACCCGATCAACAAGAACCCCGCGAACAGGAACAGCCACACCACATCCAGGAAGTGCCAGTACATCGCCAGGTACTTCACGGGGTTGTGTGACTCGTGGTCGTACTTATCGCGGTAGGCGAAGTGGGTGACGACGCCCAGCGGAATCATCCCCCCGATCAGGTGCGCCGCGTGGACGACGATCAGGAATAGCGCCATCCCGTAAGGCTGCAGACCAAGTGTCCTGTCCTGCGCAAGCTGGTCGCGGTAGCCGCTGTGTTCGCCGAGCAGCATCCACAGACTCGGCACCTGCACCACCAGGAACATCACCGCCAGCGCCGCGGTCACCGCCAGGCTCAGGCGGAACGCGGCCTGCCGTTCGTGTTGCACCGAGCGCAATGCAAGATGGATCGTAAAGCTGGACGCGAGGATGACCAGCGTCGAGACCCATAATCCCATCGGGATCGTGATCGACCCCAGCGCCGGACCCGCCTGCCGGATGACCGCGCCGGTGATCGGGTCGGTCTGCGCTTCGAGCGTCAGCAGCCGGATGATCAGGTACCCGAGCATCGACGAAGCGAACAGGATGCCCAATGCGATCAACAGCAGCCACATCCCGAACGTCCCCGTCCCGTGGGGCAGGTGGGTGTGTCGGTCCTCAAAGAAGGACGGTTTGTCTTGCGGGGTCGCGGTGGTCATGTGTGGAATGATAGGCCCAACACCACAGCGCCGCCCTTAACAGATGACGTGGGGTGCTGATCAATTGTTAATGGATGACAGAATGGCTTCCGCGGCGGATTGCCCTCGCGTCAGTTTGCCGCGGCCTTAACGGTCGACGGCGGGCCGAGCTCCGGCTGGTACTCGCCGGTATCCATCAGTGAGATGCCGATGAAGATCGCCAGGAAGAGGAACGCGCTGACCAGGATCAGCCCGTTGAACGGCGAATCGTAGCGCAGGTGCATGAAGTACAGCGCGACCAGCGCGCCCTTGGCGACCGCGACGCCCAGCGCGATCCAGATGTTCGCCGACCCCAGGTCCACGTACGTCACCGCGACGGTGAGCACGGTCAGGAAGATCAGGGCCGCGAAGATACCGACCAGCAGCGACACCGGGGTGATGTGGCCGATGCCGTGGTCGTCATGGGTGTGTGCGTCGCTCATGTCGTCTCTCGTCTATCACAAAGCCGTCTTCGGCTCGATTAATGAATCAGGTACAGCAGCGGGAACAGGAAGATCCAGATCAGGTCGACCAGGTGCCAGTACAGCCCGCCGATGTCGACGGGGGTGAAGTAGTCCTTGCCGAACTTCCCCTTCCGCGCGACCAGGATCAGCCAGAGGATCACCGCCATACCGATCAGCACGTGCAGCCCGTGCAGCCCGGTCATCATGAAGTAGATCCCGAAGAACAGGTGGACCTTCTTCTGCTGCTCGGCGGTCAGGTCGTTGAAGGTGAGCTGCGTGTGCTGGGCGTTGGGCATCTGGACGACGCCGGCCTTGTCGATCGCCTCGTCCTGGATACCGGCCACCGGTGCGGCGGGCGGCGCGACCGACGACATATCCGCCGGCGCGGGGAACGACGCCTGGATAATCACCGGCCCGGGTTCCGCTACATACGCCGCCTCATCGGCGTGGGCCGATTCGCTATGTGCTGCTTCGGCGTGGCCGTCATCCGTGTGCGTGTCTTCGTCGTGATGCTCATCATGCCCGTGCCCGTCGCCGTGGCCCTTGGCGTGGCCGCCGGTGTTCTTGGCATCGATGTAAGCGATCGCATGGGCCAGCTCCTCGGGGTGCTTGGGCTGACCGTTCTCGTAATAGAAAGCGTTCATCGTCCCCGGGAACAGGTCGTGGTCCCACTTGGCCTTGTACTCGATGCCCTTGATGACCATGAACCCGACGCCGCCCATGAAGGTCGCGATGAGCATGCCCATCAGCAGCCGCTGCTTACCCAGCTGCGCCGCGCGCACGGCCCAAGCCATCGTCAGACTGCTGGCGAGCAGGACGACCGTGTTCGTCGCGCCCCACATCTTGTCCAGCGCCCCGTACCCGTAGAGGAACACGTCCTGGTGGTTGCCGCGGTAGATGGCGTACGCACAGAACAGCCCGCCGAACATCAGCACCTCGGTCGCGAGGAACACCCACATCCCCAGCTTGCCCGACTCGAACTGCTGCTTGGGCGTCTCGAAGTGGTGCGCCAGGTGCGGCGGGTGATCCGGGGGGTGGTCGTGGCCGTGATCGTTATGGTTTGCTTCGTTGCTCATGGCTGACTAGTGATGCTCCATCTTGGCGAGCTCAGCGGCCTTGGTTTCGTTATGCACATAGCACTCGCCCGCGTCGTCGTACTCCCACGCGCCCAGGACGTACGGGTCGGACACCGGCGGGTCCTCGGTGAAGTTCTCGTGCGGCGGCGGGCTGGCGGTGTGCCACTCCAGCGAGTTCGCGCCCCACGGGTTCTGCGGTGCCGGCTTCCCGGCGACCAGCGAGTGGATCCAGTTGAACAGCACCGTAAACAGCCCCAGCGCCAGCACGTACGACCCGATCGTCGAAATCTGATGGTAGATCGCGTACTCGGGGACAAAGTCGGCGTAACGTCGCGGCATGCCCTGGCTGCCGGCGATGAACTGAACGAAGAACGTCAGGTTGAAACCCACGAAGATCAGCAGCCACGCCGCCTTCGCCACCGGCTCGGAGTACATCTTGCCGAACATCTTCGGCCACCAGTAGTACATCCCGCCCAGGAACGCCGTCAGCATCGACCCGACCATCACGTAGTGGAAGTGGGCGACGACGAAGTACGTGTCGTGGGCCATGATGTCCAGGCTCAGCGACGCGAGGAACACGCCCGTCAGCCCGCCGATCGTGAACAGCCAGATAAACGCCAGCGCGTAAAGCATCGGCGACGCCAGGCTGATCGACCCCTTGTACATCGTCGCCAGCCAGTTGAACACCTTGATCGCCGACGGGATCGCCACACTGAACGTGATCAGGCTGAAGATCGCGTTGGTCATCGCGCTCTGGCCGGAGGTAAACATGTGGTGGCCCCACACGAGGAAGCCCAGCAGAGCGATCGCCACCGAGCTGAACGCGATGAAGCTGTAACCAAAAATGTGCCGACGGCTGAACGTCGAGATCAACTCGCTGATGATGCCCATCGACGGCAGGATCATGATGTACACCGCCGGGTGCGAGTAGAACCAGAAGAAGTGCTGGAACAGCACCGGGTCGCCACCCTTAGCAGGGTCAAAAATACCCACGCCCAAGACGCGCTCCGCCGCCAGCAGCAGCAGCGTGATCGCCAGCACCGGCGTCGCCAGCACCTGGATCACACTCGTCGCGTACAGCCCCCACAAAAACAGCGGCATCTTGAACCAGCCCATGCCCTCGGGCCTGAGCATGTGGATCGTCGCAATGAAGTTCAGCCCCGTCAGGATCGAGCTGAAGCCCAGGATGAACGCGCCCATCACCGCGGCGGTTACGCTGGTCGCCGTCGAGGTCGAGTAAGGCGTGTAGAAGGTCCAGCCCGTATCAAGCCCGCCGTTGAGCAGTACGAACAGGAAGAACGCCCCGCCGCCCATGTAGCAGTACCAGCTCAGCAGGTTCAGCCGCGGGAACGCCACGTCCTTCGCCCCCAGCATGAGCGGCAGCACCATGTTCCCCAAAATCGCAGGAACCGCGGGAATAATGAACATGAACACCAGCACCGCGCCGTGCAGCGTGAACGCCTGGTTGTACACGTCCTGGGTCGCCGCCGTGATCGGTGTCTCGGCCGTGGCACGCACGTACAGCATCGTCCGCAGCATGATCGCCAGCAACCCGCCCAGCAGGAACGCGCCCAGCACCGTGACCATGTACATCAGCGCGATGCGCTTGTGGTCCAGCGTCAGCAGCCAGGACACAACGCCCTTGCTGTGGTTGATATAGTTCCGGCCGGGCTGCTCGGCCCCGCCGCCGACCCCCGCTTGTACCGGGTCGTTGATGGCTGTCATCGCTTAATCCTCATTCCGCCTTGGCCGCCGATCGGCCGGGCTTGCGTTACTCTCAGTTATTCAGGCGCGTCCGTCGCCGCTTCTTCCGCTACAGCTTCGGCTTCTTCGCTTTCTTCCACGGGCATCGCCTCCAGGATCAACCCGTCGTGGTGCTTGCTGATCGACTTCATGTACTCGATCACGCCCAGGATCTCCGGGTCCTTGATCTGTCCCTGGAAGGTCGGCATCACGTTCTGATAGCCCGCGACGATATGCTTCGCCGGATTCAGGATCGACTCGCGGATATATTCTTCGTCCGCCACGCGCGTCGAGCCGTCGGTAAACTGCCGTTCCGCCCCGAACACATCCACCCAGCTCGGGCCTTCGCCGGCCGTCCCGTCAAGCGAGTGGCAGGCATCGCAGCCCTTCTCCTTATGCACGGTCAGGCCCACGTCCACCGGCTTCTCGCCTTCCCACCACTTGCCGCGCTCTTCCAGGTACGCCAGGAAGTCGTCCATCGGCTCGACGATCACCTTCGTGATCATCGTCGAGTGGCCCTGCCCGCAGTACTCCGTGCAGAACAGGTTGTACTCGCCGACCTCGGTCGCCTCGAACCACATCTTGTTGAAACGCCCGGGCACCGCGTCCTTCTTCACACGGAAGTCCGGCACATAGAAGCTGTGGATCACGTCGTCACTGGTCAGCACCAGGTCGATCGGCGTATTCACCGGGACGTGCAGCACGCTGTCCTGCTCGCCGCCGCCGTAGGTGAACGACCAGCTCCACTTCTTCGCGCTGACCACCACCTGGTAAGCGTTGTTCGGTGCCTGGTTCATGTCGATGAACCCGCGGAAGCCCCACGTGAAGATCACCAGCACCAGGACCAACGGCGGCAGCGTCCAGCCCAGCTCGATCGCCGTCGAGTGCGTCGGGCCGTCCGGCAGGTCGTGCGGGCTCTTGCGCCGGTACTTGATCACAAAATAGACCAGCAGCCCGGCGATCAGCACGGTGAAGAACACGCTCATCCAGAAGATGAACACGTACAGCCCGTCGTGCAGCGGCGCGACGGTTGAACGCGCCGGGGGCAGGAACAGTGACTTCTCAGTTTGTGCTAGGATCGCCAGCATCCGCGTATCGTTCCCTTAGGCGTTTAGCCCTGCGCCGCGACGTCCGCGGCCGTGTGTATCTGAGTCCGGGCCCGCCGGCGGTGCTCCCGCCAGACAAAGCCCCCGATCACCACGGCCAGCACCACGACCGTCAGGCCGCCACCGATCCGCATGATCCCCATCGCCGTCATCGAGTACGTCCCCGCACTGGGGTCGTAATGCAGACACGTCAACAGAAACTGATCCGTCAACGAGCCCACCTTGCCTTCAGACGCTTCGACCAACGACATGCGGAACGTCTGCTCTTGGTAGTTGATCCCCGACAGGTACCGCGTGACCTTGCCCTCAGGCGAGAGGATGATGATCACCGCCGGGTGCGCGAACTGCTGCTGCGCCCGCACCCACTTAAACCCGAACCCCACCTCGTCCGCCAGCCGCTCGATCATGTGCGACTCGCCGACCATGAAGTGCCAGCCGGTCTCGCCCTCGGCGATCTTGAGCCCCTTCGTGATTGTCGACCGCTTCTGACGCGCCAGCGACGGCGGCTCGGCCGGGTCGATACTGACCGTCACCACCTGGTAATCCTCGCCGAGGACCAGGCTCGTCTCCTTGGTCACCTTTTCCATCCCCTGGAACACCAGCCCGCAGAGCATCGGGCACTTGTAGTACCCAAGCTGCAGCACCACCGGACGCTCGCCGTCGAACAGCTCCGCCAGCTTCACGCGCTTGCCGTCCTGGTCGGTGAAGACCAGGTCCCGCGTTAACTCCGCGCCCAGCTTGTAGTCCATGTCCACGCCCTGAAGCTCGGCAGGCACCTGCTCGGCCGGCGTCGGCACGTCCTTCGGGTTGTTGTTCTGCTCACCAAGCGCCACACCCACCGCCGGGCCGCAAATCACGGCCAGGCTCAGCAGTCGGGTTGTCCACTTGGCAATCAATCGCATGGTTCTAATCTGACCTGCTTCTTATCTCTCACTAGCCCCGCTCGGAAGAGCGGGGTTCTAATCCACTCAGTTCGCCCCGCCGTTCTGCTCGATCACAAGCTGCATCGCTTCGTCCACCGGGATCACGCGCTTGGTGATCGTCGGCTCGCCCTCGACTTTGACCTCGACCGTGTGGGCCGGGGCGTTCAGCGCGTCGGCCTGCGTCGTCATAATCTCCGCCAGCTGGCGGTTCGGCACGTTGATGTACTTCCGCTCGTTTTCCTTGGCGATCTCGTAGCGGAACCAGGCCTGTGTCGCGACGATCAACGCGACCGTCAGGATTGTGCTGATCACCCCGATCAGGGTGAGCACCTTTACGTTGATGTCGTGTGAGCCGGAGGGCATCGTGTCGTATCCTTCAATCAATCAATTAGTACGGGTTGACGTGGCCCAGCGAATCGCCCAGTCGTGGGTCCCCCGCGGCGATCAGGCCCTGCCCGGTCGCTCGCAGCACCGCGTATCCCACAGCGATCCCGCCCAGACCCACCAGGCACAAAAGCTCAACCAAAGGCACCGGCGGGTGCGGCGTCGCGTAGTTCGGCATCACCACCCACCAGTGATCCACCCAGTGCATCACCAGCAGCCACACCGCCCAGAACCCAAGCAGCTTCTTGCTCCGCTTGATCCATCGACTGAGCAGACCCAGGAACGGGATCAGCAGGTGACCAAATAGTAGCGCCACCGCCACCCAGGTCCAGCCCGAGATATACGGATTGCCTCCCACCGTCGTGATCCCACGCAGCTCGAACCAGTAGTTCGTCTCAGGCAGGTTGGCGTACCAGATCAGCATGAACTGGCTGAACGCGATGTAGCCCCAGAAGAACACAAACGCGAACATCAGCTTGCCCAGGTCGTGGTAGTGTTCCTTGTTCACGCTCGGCAGGTAGCCGAACTTCTGCAAGGCCATCAACGCCAGCGCCAGCGTCGATACCGCCGCCAGGAAGCTGCCGGCAAAGTAGTACACGCCCCACATCGTCGAGAACCACACCGGGTCCAGCGACATCATCAAGTCGAACGCCGCAAACGTCAGCGTGATCGCAAACAGCAGCGTCCCCGGCGCCGCCATCACTTCCATCTTCCGGGTCAGCTTCGCCCGGTCCTCAGCCGACGCCGTGTCGTCCTGCTTCCTCGACGTGCCCAGGTAGAAGAACCCGAGCAGCGACCAGATCAGCAGGTACGCCACCCAACGCAGCGTGAAGAAGCCCTTGGTCAGGTAAGGCCGCTTGCCGGGCACTAGCGCTTCGGTCAGGTGCTCGTGATGATGCGCCCGCTCGGCAACCAAGGGGTCCACATCGCCGTGGGCATCGTCGTGATCCCCGCCGGCTTCGTCGGTGTGATGCGCATCCTCGTCGTGGTCGGGATGGTCGCCGTGGGCATGATCGTGATCATGGTCGGAGTCGTGACCCGAACCCTCTTCTTTAGCGACCATGATGATCTGAACGTCGTGCGTCTCGACCTGCGCGTGCCCGCCGTGGCCGTCCGCGTGGTCGAACTTGCTGTTGGCCCAGGGGTACAGCATGCCGTTACCCATGTAGACGTATAGCAGGATCGGGATGAACAGCACCGCCATCACTGGCATCGTCGACGCCATGACCTCGGCGATCCGCCGGACCGCTACGACCCACCCGGCCCGGAACAGGTGCGTTGCCAGCACCAGGAACAAACCGCCCAGCGCCAGGCTCAAGACATACGCGTAGTTAACGACGTAAGCAAAGCCGAACCGTTCCCAGCCGCCCTGCATCCCCGCAAGGCCAAGCGCCAGGGCCAGCGCCAATACGCCAACCACGATCGCGGTCAGCCCAAACGACCGCGCGCCCGCGCCGAGTCGGCGTTTGTCATCGTCCTGCAAAATGGGCTCTACATGATGAGCCAAAACTGTCGCTCCCAAATACGTTGGTCACTGCCCGTCGGGGGCATCTTGTCTGAGTTGTAGCGCCCGCAGGTAGGCGACGATCGCCCACCGGTCCTCGACCGGGACCTGCGACCCGTAGCCCGCCATCTTGCGGATGCCGTTGGTAATCGTGTTAAACAGCTGCCCCTCGGTCTGCCCGGCGCGCTCCGCGTCGGTCACGTTCGTCGGCTGCACCCACCCGTTCAACCCGCCGACCGTGCTGAGTTTCAGAGCACGCTGCTGGATCGGGCCGTTGCCCACGCCCTCCATCCCGTGGCAGGGGAAGCAGAACGTGTTGTACTGGGTCTGACCCCGCATCAGCAGCGCGTCATCCACGACAACCTGCTCGGGGAAGCCTTCAAAGTAAACCGTCTCGCCGCTTTCCGTCAGCTTGTAGCCGCGGAAGTAATGATCGTCTTCCGCCAGCGCCGAGGCGTCCGGCGCTGCGGGGTCATCGCCCCACGCCACCGTGCCCGCGACCGGCTTACGCATCGCCCGGCCGTCGGCGAACACCGTCGAGTCCGCCTGCGCCTTGAGCTTCGCCTGGCGGTCCATGTCCAGGAACATGTGCACACGCGGCTTGGTCGAATCCGACACCCGCGCCCGCGCGATAAACGCCAACGGCACCAGGTGCAGACTCAGCAAAATCAACAGCGCCGCGATCAACCAGAACGGCGGGGCAGGCAGCTTGAATTCTTCAACGATCCACTTGATCATCGGTCTCTCACGTTCCCTTGGCTTGAGCCGCTTTACTCGCGATCACCGCCACAACCGGAAGCATGCTTCCGGGTTTCCCATCTTCCGGGGGTTAGTCCTCAATCAACTCCACACTCGTCGCGCCCAGCCCCTTGAGGAACTCGACGGTCTTCTCCTGATCAAACCGGCTGTCGCGGGCCTGCACCTCGATAAAGAAGCGGTCCGCGGTCGATCGCCGAAAGTTCTTGCTCTTCAGAAGCGGGTTGTACAGCTTCGGCATACGGTTCAGCAGCAGCATCCCGAACACCGCGCCGAACGCCGACAGCAGAATCGTCGTCTCGAACGCCACCGGGATAAACGCCGCAAGACTATTAAAAGGCTTACCCGAGATCAGGAACTTGTAGCCGCGGATCGGCGCCGCAGCGCCGGGCAGGCCCGGCAGGTCGATCCCGCTGGTCGCCATCGTCCCGATCGCCAGCGTCAGGCCCACGACCGTCCCGGTCAGCCCGCAGGCCAGCACGATCCAGGGCAGGATCGTCGGGCGGATACCGATCGCCGCGTCGATGCCGTGGATCGGGAACGGCGTGTGCACGTCCCAGTGCTTGAAGCCCTCGTCGCGGGTCTTCTTCGCGGCATGGACGACATCGTTAACGGTCTCGAACTCAGCGATCACGCCGTGTAGCTTCGCCGGGGCGTCGGTCGCGACATCTTCAGTTGGTGGGGTCATGACCTGTGTCATTGGTTGTCCCCCAATTCGGTAATCGGGCGGTCAGGCCGGTAGTCCGCCGACGCCTCGTCGGGGTTGTACGGCTCACCGGGCTCGTGTTTGATGTCGTGCGCCTGCGGCATCACGGTCTTGACCTCAGCCATCGCGACCACCGGCAGGAACTTGCAGAACAGCAGGAAGAACGTGAAGAACAGGCCGAACGATCCGACCAGCATCCCGATGTCCACCCACGTCGGATGGAACATCGCCCAGCTCGACGGCAGGAAGTCGCGGTGCAGACTGGTCACGACGATGACGAATCGCTCGAACCACATACCCACGTTCACGCACATCGCCGCGAACATGATCGTGAACACGTTACGACGGGCCCACTTGAACCAGAGGATCTGCGGGCCGACGCAGTTGCAGAACACCATCGTGAAGTACGCCCACTGGTACGGGCCCAAGGCACGGTTCAGGAACGCGGCCTGCTCGTAGTGGTGCCCGGAGTACCAGGCGACGAAGAACTCGATCGAGTAGGCATACGCCACGATCATGCCCGTCCCGAGCATGACCTTGCAGCAGTTCTCGATGTGCCGGTCGGTGATGATGTCCTTGATGCCGAAGATCGCCCGGGCGGGGACGGCCAGGGTGATGACCATCGCGAACCCGCCGTAGATAGCACCGGCGACGAAGTAAGGCGGGAAGATCGTGGTGTGCCAGCCGGGCAGCTGCGACACGGCGAAGTCGAAGGACACCACCGAGTGCACGGAGAGCACCAGCGGGGTCGCTAGCGCCGCGAGCAGCAGGTAGGCCTTTTCATAACGGTGCCAGGCCCGGCTCGACCCGGTCCAGCCCAGACTGAATAGCCCGTAAGCGAACTGGCCGTACTTGTTCTTGCAGCGGTCACGCAGCGTCGCGAGGTCGGGGATCATGCCGACGTACCAGAACAGCGCCGAGACGGTAGCGTAGGTGCCGACCGCGAAGACGTCCCAGAGCAGCGGCGAGCGGAACTGCGGCCACATCCCCATCTGGTTGGGCATCGGGCCCAGCCAGTACGCCAGCCAGGGCCGGCCGACGTGGATGCCCGGGAACAGACCGGCGCACATGACGGCGAAGATCGTCATCGCCTCGGCAAACCGGTTGATCGCCGTGCGCCAGTTCTGCCTGAACAGGAACAGGATCGCCGAGATCAGTGTCCCCGCGTGGCCGATGCCGACCCAGAACACGAAGTTGATGATCGGGAAGCCCCAGCTCACCGGCTGGTTGTTGCCCCAGACGCCGACGCCGGTCGTGACCAGGTAGCCGATCAACGCCCCCAGCATCGTCAACAAAGACAGCGCCGCGGCAAACGCGACCCACCACATCATCGGCGGCTTGCCCGCCGCGATGCCGGTGACCTTGTCCGTGATCGTCGTAAAGTCGTTGTTGCCCAGCACCAGCGGGGCGCGCTGCGTCGGGTCGTCGGTCGTGTTATCGAGCAGCGACTCGGGCTTTTCGGGTTGGGTAGTAATCGTCGCCATGGCTTAGCTGTGCGCCTCCTGTGAGTGGGAGGCTTCGTGATCATGGTCGTGCTCGCCGCCGGGCTTGGCCTTGGCCAGCGCCGGGTTCGGGTTGCGGAGCTTGGCCAGGTACTTCGTTCTCGCTCGCACGTTCAATTCCTCGAGGACCATGTACGCCCGGGGGTTCTGCTGGCTCTTGGTCACGGCGCTGTCCGCGTCGTTCAGGTCGCCGAAGACGATTGCCTCGGTCGGGCAGGACTGCTGGCAGGCCGTGACGATCGACCCGTCATCGACGGTCAGCTCGCCCCGTTCGCCTCGGGCCCACTTGTTCTTCGCGTCGATCGTCTCACGCTTGATCCGCTGGATGCAGTAGGTGCACTTCTCCATCACGCCGCGCATCCGCACGGTGACGTCCGGGTTGTGCACCATCCGCTTGATCTTGTCGATCTTGGCTTCCTGCTCCATGTCCGGGATTAGCAGCCAGGGCTTCGCCGAGCCGCGCGGGTCCTTCGAGTGGTAGTCGAAGTAGTTGAAACGACGCACCTTGTACGGGCAGTTGTTCGAGCAGTACCGCGTGCCGATACAGCGGTTGTACACCATCACGTTCAGGCCCTCGGTGTCGTGCACCGTCGCCGCGACCGGGCAGACCTGTTCGCACGGGGCGTTCTCGCACTGCTGGCACATCATCGGCTGATACACGACCTCCGGACGCTCGGCATCCGGGTCGGCCTTGCGGTCGTTCTTGAAGTAGCGGTCGATCCGCAGCCAGTTCATCTCCCGGCTCATCAGGACCATGTCCTTGCCGACGACCGGGATGTTATTCTCCGCCTGGCAGGCCACGACACACGCGTTGCAGCCGATGCAGGCGTTCATGTCGATCGTCATACCCCAGGCGTGCGGCTTGTTGAACGCCTTGGGCGCGTCCGGGTGAGCCTGCTCGGCCTCGTAAGGCGAATCCCACAGCTGCAGCGATATCACGTCGCCGTGATCGCCCGGGGCGGCCAGGGCGTGCTTGGGATCGTGCTTGTAATCCTCGAAGTTGCCTTCCTTGATGATCTTGCCGCTCTGGCCCTTATAACCGACACGCTTCTCAACGAACGACGTCCCGATCGGGTCGATCAGGTGGTGGTTCTGCGTCAGCGCCAGCTTGTGCTTCTTACCCTTGACCTTGGCGATCGACGCGCCGCGCGTGATGCCGGGCCGCAGGCTGGTGCGGAGCTTGTAGGTGTTGAAGCCGACCCCCGTACCGACCGGGCCCGCCGCCTCTCGGCCGTAACCCAGAGGCAGCGCGATCGAGCCGCGTGCCTGGCCGGGCATCAGGTAGGCCGCGATCTCAAGCGACTTGCCCTCGACCGTGATCGAGATCACGTCGCCGTTCTTGACCTTGGCTTCCTTGGCGTCGGCGATGTTGATCAGCGCCGCGTTGTCCCAGGTCATCTTCGTCATCGGCCCGGGCGTTTCCTGCAGCCAGCCGTTGTCCGCGTATCGGCCGTCGTACACCGACGGATCGGTGATGAACGTCAGCTCCATGCCCTCGGTCTCAGCTAGCGGCGGCGCTTCGAGTGTGCTGCTCTGCTTGGGTCGATCCGTGACCGGCACGAACGCCGAACCCTCGACCACGCCCTTGTGCAGCGCCGTGCGCCACGCCGACTCGAAGTCTGCGCTCGGCAGGTGTTGCGCAAACGTCTGACGGACGATGGTGTATCCGTCGGTCGCCGTCTCGCCGAGCATGAACGCCAAGAACTCGGCGGCGCTCTTCGACTCGGCACCCTTGCGCGCGATCGGCATGATCAGCGGCTGCTGGATACTCAGCGTCCCGTCCCACGCCCGGCCGTCTCCCCAGCACTCAAGATAGTGCGCCTTGGGCAGCTGCCAGTCGCAGGCACGTGATGTTTCGTTGCGGTATTCGGTGAGGTGGATCGAGCTGTCGAGCTTGCCGAGCTTGGCTTCGAAGTCCAGGTCGACCGGCGCGTCATACGCCGGGTTCCCGCCAAGGATCAGCAGGTGCTTGACCGTGCCCGACTCGATCGCGTTAGAGAGTTCAGCGATGTCCTGGAAGCACCCGCCGCCGCTGCCGCCGGTCGCAACCGGTTCGTCGGTGACGTCGACCGTCTTGCCGATGTTGCCGAGTTCACGGTTGATCGCCCAACATATCGCGTGGACTTGTGGCGGCTGATTCGCGCCTGCGACGACCAGACTGGATCCGCGATGAGCCTTGAGGTCCTTGACCACCGCGGCCACGAACTCGCTTTCACCGTTCAGCGAGGCATTGCCAGGCATCAGCTCCAGCAACTGTGCCACGCCCTGAGCAAACGAGCCGATCTTCGCCGAACGCACCGGCTGACGGTTGTCCGCGACGCTGCCGGTGATCGACATCGTGCTCTCAGCGATATAGAGCCGGCTCATCTTGCCTTCGTCCGCGCTCTTGCGGCCCTTCGCCCAGTCTTTGCCGTGACGCACCTGGTTCGGGTGATCGCCGAGCAGATCGCTGTCGAAGCTGACGACGACCTCGGCCTTGTCCAGGTGGTACTGCGGACGCACCGGCTTGCCGAACGCGAGGATCGAACCCTTGATCTCGTTGTCACGGTTGATCGGCTGGTACTCGTACCACTTCACACCCGGGAATGCCGAGAGCAGGCCGGACTTCAGACGCTTCAGCGATTCACTGCTGCAAGGCTCGGAGAGAACAGCATAAGCACCGGGGTTGTCGCGGAGCTCGCCGCCCTTGGATTGGGCATAGGCCAGGTAATCATCCCAGGTCGGCTTGCTGCCGTCGCCGTCGCCCTTGCCCTTGGTGATCTGCCGCAGACGGTACGGATCGTACATCTGCAGGATGTCGGCCTGGGTGTACGTGTCGGTCGCACCCAGCGAACCGGGGTGCAGCGGGTTGCCCTCGATCTTGATCGGTCGGCCGTCGAAGCTGGTGACCAGCACGCCCCGCGCCACCCCGCCCTGCTCGGCGATCGAGGCGAAGTACGTCGGCACGCCCGGCGTCTGACCCGCGGGCCGCGACGCGAACGGCGCCAACTGTTCTTCCGGCCAACGACGACAGCCGGCGAGCGTCAGCCCAGCCAGCGACATCGACGCCGCCATCAACTGCACGAACTTACGACGCGATACCTTCAGCACGTCTTCGGGGTCGTAACCCGAAAACTCCTGCTCGAGCAGCTCCTTGACCTCGGGGGCCTGGGCGTACTCTTCGAGGCTGCGCCAGTACGCGCTACCGGTTGTGTTTTCGTTTACCTGTGGCACGTGGAGCAACTCGTCATAAAGGCTTCGTCGTTGATCTGTAACTTCTCTTTCATGAACGTCCCGACACGCAGCTGCGCCTGCTCGGGGGTCTCGCCCTCTTCAAGCTCGGGCGTCCACGCCAAATCCGTCACCTTGTCCAGCGGACGCAGGTGCTTCTCCGGCTCGCGGTGACAATCAAGGCACCAGCCCATGCTAAGCGGCTTGTCTTGGCGGACGACTTCCATCTTGTCGACCCGGCCGTGACAACTCACACAGCTCACGCCCTTGTTCACGTGCGCCGCGTGGTTGAAGTACGCGTAGTCCGGCAGATCGTGCACCTTCACCCAAGGCACGGACTCGCCGGTTTCGTAGCTGTTAAACACCGCCTCAAGACGCGAGCTGTCCGTGTGGATCGCGTGGTGGCAGTTCATGCACGTCTGCGTCGGGGGGATCGCGGCGAACGACGCGTCGTCCACCGTCGTATGACAGTACCGGCAATCCAAACCCAACTCGCCGACGTGCAGCGCGTGGCTGTAAGGCACGGGTTGATCGGGGGCGTAACCGACGTTCAGCGTGTTGGCTGATAAACCCAGCCCCACGACCGCCGGCGCAAAAGCACCGCCGCCCACCGCACTGAGCACGATGAACGGCAATAGGTAATTCGCCCACTTCGGAAATACGAACTTGTCGGACGGAGTCTGCTCGTTAGCCATGTGCTTATCTGGAACCGCCTCGCAAGATTAAAATCCTGGGTGCGTTCCACCCTCGTGCCACGGCGGCCCATCTTGCCGAACTCGCCGTCTGGTGCGAACAATAACGAACTCGTCGTCCGATGACAAAACCGAACGATCCGCCCCCGAATCGCCCCCCGACCATCCCCGCCCCAGAAACATCCACAGGACTGGCATCTTAGCGATATGATCATCGGATGCACAACACGGGTTACCCGAACTTCTTATAATAAAACCATTTAGTATTATTTGGGCCGGGTCTAACCCAGCCTCGAGCAGGCCCAGAAGCGAAGAATACCCAGCCCGAAACGACCCTCAAATCGCGCCCATGCCCGCCTCGACCTACCTGTAAATCAGGGTGCCGCTAGGACCAGCCAAGGGTTACGAGGCCGGATCGCCAGCGATGAATAAGTATAATTCCATGTATGTATAATCTTATACATTGATCGGCTTGATTGGAACCACCCCGTTGCCCACCGGTTGCCCCCTCCTTACACTTAAACTCTATGAATAGCTCACTTCGCCCGCTGCTGATCCTCGCTTACTTGTCCATCTCCAGCGTCGTGGCCGGCACCACCTTCGCCCAAGCCTTCAGCGTCGACGCGATGGTCGGACAGGTCAACGGCCGGGCGATCTACACCAAGGACGTACTCGACGAGCAGCTCTGCGAAACCCTCACCAACTGGGGCCGAGACCTCAGCCAAGTCGAGTTCCGCCAGCGCGCAACCGAGCGCATCGTCCTGCGACTCAACTCCATGGTCACCGACGCGCTGATCTACGGCGAAGCACAGCGCGACCTCAACGATCAGCAACGCAAGGGCCTGACCTTCGCCGTTCAGCAACACCGCGAAACGTTGCTCCGACAGTACGGCCAAGGCTCACCCGCGCTCGCCGAGGCCGAACTACTCAAAGAAACCGGCATCGGGCTGGAAGAGACACTTGAGCAGTGGCGGCAGGCCGTGATCGTCCAACGCTACATGCGACAAAAGCTCCGACCCAAGGTCAACGTCACACGCAAAGATATCAAGCGCTACTACGAAGAAAATCAGGACACCTACAACCCCCCACCGTCGCGCACCGTCCATGTCATCCAGACCAACCCCGGCGAAGACGCGCAGGCCATCACCAGCCTGCTCGCGCAGGACACGCCCTTCCCCGACGTCGCCGCTGACCCGCGCAACCTGTTCCGTAACGCTACCCAGGGCCTGATGGGTGACATGATCGGCGAGCAGGTCTTCGCCGATCTCGCGGTGAATAAAGCCGTGCTCGAACTCGAAGCAGGTCAGCACGCCGGGCCTTTCACCGTCGGCGAGCGCGAGTGGTTCGTCTACGTAGACAGACTCAACGAGTCCCCCGGCCAAACGCTCATGGACGTGCAAACCGAGATCCAGGCGCTGCTCTTCGAACAGCAATACCGCATGCACACCGAACGCTACCGAAAAGAACTGTTCGAGCGCGGCAGCTACAACGCCATCGAGGACATGGCCCAGACGCTCGTCGAAATCGCCGAAGACCGTTACGCACGCGCCGAGCGTTAACCCCTGAATCATCAGGCCCCCGGGAACCTCTCTCGCTACACACACGCTTGCGGCTTAGCGATGAAACAACTAATCGCCTTCCTCAATGCGCAACGTGAACGCCTGACACGCCCCGCCTCCACCGGCAAACGCGGCGAACGCGCCGCCGCACAATACCTCAAGAAACTCGGCTACCGCCTGCTGGCGCGCAACCTCAAAAACCGCTTCGGCGAGATCGACCTCATCGCGCTCGACCCCGACCAGCGCACCGTCGTGATCGTCGAGGTCAAAGCCGCCGAAGCCCCCGACGCCCTGCCCGAGCTGCGTGTCAATAAGGAAAAACAAAAACGCCTCACCGCCCTCGCCGCCCAGGCCGTGCGCCGCTACAAGCTGCAAGATCGCCCGATCCGCTTCGACATCCTCGCCGTGAACCTCCCGCCCGATACCGCCCCCGTCATCCGCCACCACAAGGCCGCCTTCGACGCCCACGTCTGACTGCCCAATAAACACGATCACTCACTTCTAACACAACGATTCACTCGGCCGCCAACGAGATTCATCCGCCATGGTGTATCATGATCGCATTCTGGCTTAGTCGGGGTAAGCGAAGGAACCATATCAATGATCAAATGCCTGAACCGAATCGGTCGATCGATGTGTTGCTGCCTTATCACAGCATGGCTGATCCTCGGCGTCGTCGCTCACCACGCATCGCACGCCGAGCCTCTAGGCGCCCACACGATAAACACCCAAAACACAAAACCGGCGCTGCGGCCGATCTCCGAGTTCCGCCTCGGTAATGCCGTCGCCCCGATCTACTATTACATGACCGCCTGGACCGTCAACGACCTGTTCAAGATGGCCGGCTACGAAGGAGAGATCGGCGATAAGCGCCCCAGCCGGGCCTGGATCCCCGTCGTCGACGGCCAATGGCTTAAGGAAAAACGATGGGACGTCCCGACCGATCCACTCGGCTGGCCCACTTCGCTCTCGCTTCCCGACGGACAAACCGCGCAACGCCTGACGTGCATCGTCGTCGCCAACGACCTCACCGACGTCTTCCCGCCCGGGACCTACACGCTCCGATACACCGGCACCGGCAGGCTTGAGTTCGACGGCGTCTCCAACGTCACCGAAACGCGCCCCGGCGAAATCACCTTCAACTACGACGGTTCCTCGGAAGTCTTCGTCTCGATCGTCCAGACCGACCCTAAGCGCACCGGCGACTACCTCCGCGACATCCGAATCCTCCGACCAGACGCCGTTGAAGGCGAGGCCTTCAACCGAACCTACATCGAAGACATCCGCCCCTACGACGTCATCCGCCCGATGCACATGCTCGGCGAACAACTCACCTACGGCCCCGCCATCCCCTGGGCCGACCGCAAGCCGCCAAATTACTCCCACTGGGGCGGCGCGTGGGGCACGCCCTACGAAGTCGTCATCGACCTGGCCAACGCATCGGACTCCGACCTCTGGCTGAACGTCCCGGTTGCAGCCAGCGACGAGTTCATGCGTCAGCTCGCCAAACTCACCGCCGAGCGCCTGGACCCAAAACGCCGGCTCTACATCGAGCTGGGCAACGAGCTGTGGAACTGGGCGATGCCCTATGAAGTCGGCAGGCAACACGGGCTCGCCGAAGCACGTAAACGTTGGCCCGGCGTCGAAGGGCGCGTCACCGATTGGTCCGATGGCGACCCGGTCAACGAAATGATGATGCTCTACAGCTGGCAAGGCGCTCGCACCGCCGAAATGGGCGCGATCTTCCGTGACGCATTCAAAGACCAGCCCGACCGTCTCGTCGTCGTCCTCGCCGGCCAGATCGGCGCCTCCGCCCCGTACTGGGCCCCGTCGCGCTACCTGCTTGAGAGCCCGGTCTGGGTCGCCGTGGATGGCGCAAAGCCCGCCGCGACCCACGCCGACGCCTACGCCGTCGGCCCCTACGTCGGCGAGCCCGAGGGCGACGACCGCTTCTCGCGCGAAAGCCCCGAGGCCTACATCGCTGACGCGATCCGCTACCTCCGCGGCGAAGGCCCCTGGCACGCCGACGCCGAAGAGCCCGGCCTGCGATACTCGATCCGCCACGACCGCGCCATGGCCGCCGAGTTCGGCCTGCCGCTGATCGCCTACGAAGGCGGCCAACACTTCATCGGCAGCCGGTTCACACGCGACCAGGTCAACGTCCACCCCGACATGACGCGCCTCTACCACGCCCTGTTCGACGTCTGGCGCGAAGAAGGCGGCGGCCTGTTCGTCCACTACGCAGGCACCATCCCCCGCGGCACCAACAACCCCGGCGAAGAGCCCAGCTACTACCAAAGCGAAAACTTCGGCACCAAAGAACGCCAAACCCAAACCGAAGAAGACGCCCCCAAGTACCGAGCCCTACGCCAAACCATGCGCGACCTCGGCCAACTCGAGCCAACACGCTAACGACCTACCGGGGACAAAAAGGGGAGCATCCCCGTCTCGATACCCGTTTCGATACCCGCCGCTAGCGCCACCCTCCGTGGTGACTTGCTGGTGATGCTCATGCATCAGGTGTACGATGATCACAACAAAAGCGCAAGCGAACAAGCGCCTAACATCGAAGGTTTTCTACAGAGCAGGACATTCTACTTTATCTTGACGCATTAAAGTAGAATGTCCCCTTATCTTATCTAAATATTTCAAAAGAATCATTCAACTGAAAATTGTCAATTCCCGTATAGTCACCCAGATTCCCATTCCGATCGACAGTTGCTCGCCGTATGTTGAAGTAAGCTTTACCTGTGCCTGTGGTTGTAACTCTATACTCTAGAACATTATTCTTATCCTGAAGTGTAGGCAGTTTACTACCTGTTACAAGCGGATAAGGCACGTCTTGTATGAAGGAAAGGAAAAAGGGGACATTCTACTTTATCTTGACGCATTAAAGTAGAATGTCCTGCTCTGTAGAAAACCTCCGCATTCACGCCAGATAATCATAACGTTGTGGGTGATGCAGTGCAGCAGGATGTCGCGGTTGTGGGCGTGGTAGCTTCGGCCGGTGACGGCGTGGCCGAGGTTGCGTTTGATCATGCTGAAGACGGTTTCGACTTGCCAGCGTTGGCCGAAGCCGGCGGGTGATGCGTTTTTGAATTGACGTTGCATCAGCCGGCGGTACCTGCCGCGCGCGGGCTTGGTTGTCGGCCGGCCGATCTTCGGCGGGATGACGCTGCGGATGCCAAGGTAATCGCGCAGCATCACGTGGTTCGGTTCGCTGTCGTACCCCGCGTCGGCGTAAAGCGTTTTCAATCGGATGTGCGGCGCGAGTTGCGTCTGCAACACATCGAGTTCGCCAACATCCGGCGTCGGGCCGCGCTTCGGGTAGCACGCCAGAATCAGGTGCGTGCCGATGTCGGCAATGACGTGGCCCTTGGGGAAGCGGGAGTAGGTGGTGGTCGAAAACAGCGGGTTTTTCAGCTTGTTTTGCCCGCGTTGACGTCGGCGGACGAAGTACGGGCTGATGCGCGTGGACTCGAAGCCCGACGAATCGGCGGCGGCGCGTGCGATGGTGCGCTTGCGCCCGAGCATCAACTTCACGCTCGACGAAAGCAGTTGACGCACGGCCGGCCTGTTGATCAGTCGGCGCGATGCCTTGTGCAGCGTCGTGAAGTGCGGGACGCGTTGCAGTCCGAGTAGTTCACAGAGCGTTGGGTTGTCCTGGAGGATGGCGGCGATGCCGTGGAAGTCGGTCTTGTGGAAGCGCATGAGCACGAGGCAGGCGAGCAGTTGTGGTTGTGTGTAGGTCTTGGGCGCGAAGCGGTGCGCGTAGTCAGGCAGCGTCTTACGACCGATCGCCAACGCGGTCAACGCCACCCTCCGTGGTGACTTGCTGGTGATGCTCATGTATCAGGTGTACGATGATCACAACAAAAGCGCAAGCGAACAAGCGCCTAACATCGGAGGTTTTCTACAGAGCAAGAATGTCCCCTTATCTTATCCTTCAAGCGCAGCCCAACAGCTGTTGAGTTGCATTGGCAGATAACTACGTCACGTAATGAGGCACTAGGCAAAATTAATGATGAATAAGATCAATAAGGAATATTACTTGGCACTGCCTCTTGCGGAGAAGAAGGCTATTGTACAAGAAGAAATATCAGAACTTAAATTAGAAGTCATGCTCGCTGGATCTCTTGATAGATTACACTTTGAGATAATTGTGTATATTCCGCTATCAGCATCCGATAGCCCGAAAAAGTATGAAAAGCAATCTCATTGCCCCCTCGGAACTCTCCAACACGAACTATCAGACTTAATGTGTGATATGCGCTGGAAGGCTAGCACTTGGGATGATGAGTATCGGAATCTGATCATATCTCAAATACAAAATGCTATACCTGAAGCAGTAATCATAAGTGAGCAAGACGAACTAGTTGGTCACATGATGGCATCCTACGAGCATGGCGCTATAGGGCACGACACAATGTATGGTCATGGCCCATTGTGGATTCTATTCCCAATATGCGAATAATGATATGTACTTGTATTGGGCACACCGGCTACGCCCAGACGCTCGAAGAGAAGGACGGCGCCGGCACGGTGAACAAGACCTTCACGCTGGGCCACGACGTGCTCGCCCAGATGGCCGCCGGATAAGATAAGGGGACATTCTACTTTATCTTGACGCATTAAAGAAGAATGTCCCCTTATCTTATCCATCGGCTACAGCCGGGATGATCGGCTTCTCACACAGGTTCTAAGATTGCAATTCTAGATGTAAGCTTAGTCACCGCTAATTCTAGTCATCATCATTACCAAATACGGCCTGTAGCATTGCCATCAATGGTCGGTAGTCGAGTGTGGTAGCATCCTGAATCCCCAAGCTCCGTAACAACGCTGCACACTGTGGGCATGCCTCCAATAACATACCATCTGAGAGCGTGTGTGAGAAACTCGATTCTTACCCCCTTTCCCGGCGGGAGAGAGTCGGGGTGAGGGCCTGCCATGATTGTGTGACAAGTGTTTTTCAACGCCAACGTAATCAATCCGGCCCTCATCCTGGCCTTCTCCCAAGGGGAGAAGGGACTGGATCAACACTTCTCACACAGGTTCTCAGCATGATCAAGCGCAATCTCGGCCACGCCGTCACCGGCCGCAGCTATCACGCCCACAACCGCGACATCATGCTCAACTGCCTCACCCACAACGCCATGATCCTCAGGCGTGAATGCGGAGGTTTTCTACAGAGCACCCTTATCCCCTTTTCTTCCCCCTTATCCCTTTTCTTCCTCGATATGCGCCTCTTTATGAGAATTCATGCATGAAAATTCCTCAAAATGAGAGGGATTCGTTCTCATTATGAGAGTAATACGGCATTATGACGCTCGTATTGCGTCTCTGGCTGTTTGGCATACAACCTGCGAATCAAATGGTTCTAACACCATTTATCGGAGGTTGAATCTATGTTGTTGTTACGAGAAGCATGTCCCACCAAGTGGCTATTGATTGCCACGGTACTTGTCACAGCAGAGTCGGTGAGAGCGAATATAGCCGAGCTGCCTGATGGGCTATTTAATGATCCAATCACGCCAGAGCTGGTCACGATGGTAAACCGTGAGCTTCCGGAACGTGAAGCGGTCGACGCAGCATTTCTAGACCCTTCATACATGCCGAATCTGGTTGTAAGTCAGGACGCACAGATAACGTTGACTTTCTTGGACGAAGGTGCCGGGTTCCGAAATGCATTAGGTTACTTTGCGTACCCCAGAGGCCTATTTGATGAACTGACCTATGGTGATATCGACCTGAATGGCTATGGCGGTATCAGCCTGGATGAGCTGGGGGCTCTGGCGGGAGTAGATTATGGGCTGGTGTTTCCGAACTCTTCACGCCTGCATGGCGGTGGTCAGCTGCAGCCGGGTGATAGCGTGACTATAGCAGGCGGACAGACCTTCAGTGCGGGCACGGAAGTGGGGTTCTTTCTTCTACAAAACGGCTGGTCGAACGGCCAGGTGCGGGGCTACTCGCCGAACGCGGGGAGCGCATTGACGTTCTACAGCCTGGACATGCTTAATCCGGAGAATCGACCAAGCCATACGATCCAGACACCTAGTGACGAGAATTACACGCGGCATGTGGCGATGTTGTTTGCCGGGCAAGATCGTGACTCGGTGATCATGAGCTTTGAAGACCTCAAGCGGGTTGGGAGTAATTACCAGCCAACCTGGGCTCCGAGTGACGAAGATTTTAACGACGCGGTGTTTCGTGTGAAGTCCAACCCGATCGAGGCGATTTTCGATACGCCGATCCCTGTGGCGATTGACGCTCTGCCTGACCGACCCGAGCAGATATTTCAGGTTCAGGTATGCAGCTACGCCCAGAACGCGATTGCTGAATACCTGCCTGAGAGGACCAATGTTACGGCTGAGTTTTTAAACCCGATATACGATCCGAACCTATTGGTCAGCGAGACAACACAGATCGCGGTCACGTTTAATGACGAAGGCGCATCGTATCAGAACAGCCTGGGGTACTTTAGCTATCAGGAGGACAGTATTGATGAACTGACGCGAAACCTGATTGATACAGACGCTTCGGGTGGGGTGTCGTTGAGCGAGCTGGACGCGGTCGATGGGGTCGAGATCGGGATGGTCTTTGCCAAGGCTTCGGCGGAAGGCAGCGGAGGTCGGCTGCTGCATGGCGATACGGTCTTGCTTGGCGATGGCACTGAGTTTCAACCTGGCGATAGGATCGGGTTCTTCCTTGTTCAATCAGGCTGGGCGGGAGACCACGTGCGCGGATATGGCGGTGACACAGACGATCCACTCGTTTTTTATACCTTGGACATGCTGAACCCTGAAGGAGATGGGACCGGCCAGGGCGATGAGGGTTTAAGCCGACATGTGGCCATGCTCTTCGCGAATGAGGCTCGTGAGAGTATTGTCATGGGGTTCGAGGATCTGCATCGTGAATCATCAGAACTCAATGGATTTGGCTACGCGAGTGATGAGGATTTTAATGACCAGATCTTCTGCGTCTGGTCGATTCAGTCGCAGGCGCTTAGTGACACGGAGATCATGATTGCGAGCGACAATTTCATTCCGGAGCCGAGTACGGCTTTGTTATCGATGCTGGGACTTGGGTTAGTGATTGGGCGTGATGGAAGGTGTTCATCAAGGGGGGCTCGTGATGCGAGTTAGTATACTGGCCAAACTACTGCTGGTGGTACCTGCCCTAGCTGTTACCCAGGTTGAAGGCGGTGTAATCCGCCACGATCGGTCCCCTGATTCATACCAACAGCTAGCGGAGTCATACACATCGGTAGGACGGGTATGGGGGGATGCTCCATCGGGAGATTCTAGATCTGTAGCGTCGGGGACACTGATAGATCAACGATGGGTGTTGACGGCGGCACATGTGATTACATCCGATGGTATGAGATTTGAAATCGATGGGGATCTGTACCCTGTAATTCAGACAGTTATCCATCCAGATTGGGACGGGCGCTATTTTCGTGGTAACGATCTGGCTTTATTGGAGCTGGCTCATCCAGTCACAGATGTGACTCCAGCGGTCCTACACGATGGTGATGATGCCGTCGGCCGAGTCGGTACGATGGTGGGTTATGGTCGCACAGGAACAGGTTTGAGCGGTGGGGATCAGATGGGTGGTACTCGACGTGCTGGGCAGAATATGATCGACAGCACGGGATCAGGGTTCTGGCCCATCCTGAGTGATGACCTGTTGATGGCAGATTTTGATTACCCGCACACCTTAGCAGAATCGTTGCCGATGAATCTCGCGCTTGGGTTGACAGACATTCCTACGATGCTAACGGGTTCGCAGCATATCAACCGGATGGGGCAGGCGGACCCGCTAGAACTAGAGTACCTGCCGGCGTCCGGGGACAGTGGTGGCGGAGTATTTATCGAGGTTGATGGGATAGAGGTTTTGTCGGGTGTGATCAGCTTTAATCTGGCATGGGACGGAAGCAATAACGCCAGCTATACCGATATGGTCGGCATCGTCCCCATCGGGATGATGGGCCCATGGTTCGAATCAAACGTCCCTGAGCCAAGCACAAGTGTACTGCTGCTCTGCCTAGCTGTACCAATGCTTGGCAAGATAAGGGGGACAAGATAAGGGGATAAGTATGCTCTGTAGAAAACCTCGGATTTAGGCGCATGTTCGCATGCGCCTAACATCGAAGGTTTTCTACAGAGCAGGTCTGACCCCGTTTCTTCCTCGGTTTCTTCCTCAATCAAGGCCCACTGTTCGTCCGTCAGGTCCGATGGGTAAGACGTCCGTGTCATAACCCATTCATCGGCTCAATCGTGGCTTTTCAAACGGTTTCTAAGATCGACACCAACGCCCCGACACCGGACCTCTGGCTGAAGCTCGGTACGGCGATGCGCGGTACGTTGGGATCAGACCACGTTTCTAATCGTTTGTTATCCCGCTTTTTATCCGTTGCTCATCCCGTTCCAGTTTAATAGCTTGTCATAAGAAACCGTCGACTCAACGCCACCAGAACATGGCTTCTTTGAGATGGCTATAACGCTATATGTCGCCACACATCGACCGGCATCACCAATCCGATGTGTTATCGTCCGGGGACTATGTCACCAAGAGATCGCTTTACCGACGCCCTGGAACACAAGCCTATTGTCGGCACGGTGTTCGTGCCGGCGTGATGAGTACCGGGGGCTGCGCAGGTAGGCGCTCTTGCCTCTAGCCAACCGTGGAACTTGTTTAGAGCGCAAAAGGAGTGACATGATGTCAAGAAGTATAGAGTTTCGTTCGTTGTGTACTGCCGTGGTAACGCTCGCCGTCAGCATGCCGGCCTGGGCCGGGGTGTGGCGCCACGATCGGCCGGAATCGTGGCACCTGGACGTGAACGACAGTATCGGGATCAAAGACACTTCCGCTAAAGCGACCTGGTCGGTACCGGGTATTGGCAGTTACCTCGGCTCCGGCACATTCATCGAGGAGGATTGGCTGGTGACCGCCGCCCACGTGGCGTGGGACTTCATGTCGGACCAGGCTTCTTCTGTCACCATCACCACCGCCGACGGACTGAACTACAGTGTGGAAAACGCCTACGTTCATCCCAACGCGGCGCAGTATGTGTCTGGCGATGATGTCTATGACCTGAACTGGGCAAACGACATTGCGTTGTTCGAGCTCTCGCAAAACGCATCCGGCATTTCGACGGCACCTCGCGTATACGGGTCTAACGAGGTTGGCTATACCGGGTGGGGCACCGGGTACGGCAAAAGCGGGACGGGGGCGACGGGTTCCACCGGCGGGGCTGGAACCTACCGTGTTACAGCGAACAAAATCGATGATACCGCTGGTTACGATGATCGTGTGTTGCTTATGGACTTCGACAACCCGAACTTATCCGGTGATAGCTCGATGGGTACATCGTCACCGATGCATCGTGAGTCACTGATCGCTCCCGGTGATTCAGGCGGCGGCCTGTTCATTGAGGTCAACAATACCATGCGGCTGGCTGGGGTTCATGTGTTTGGCCGCTCCACGGATGGGTTAACCAACAGCGATTACGGCGACGTCTCTGGACACGTGCGGATCTCCAAGCACAACACCTGGATCGACAGCATCTTGGCTGGGACGGGATCGTCATTCTCGATCACACCAGGTACCACACCGGACCTGATTACCAGCACCGAAACATCAATGCTGGCCCCGGAGCCAGCCAGCCTCGCGTGCTTCGCGTTGGGCGCAGGCCTAATCGCGCTCCGCCGCCGGCCGTGAGTGAGGGGTATACCCTTGCCTGATCTGACACGCCCCGGCTCCGCGGCTGGGGCGTGTTTTCATTGAAGTGGGCGTGCTATGTGATAGAAACATGCGTCATAACGGGGTCACGTCCCCCGTTTCTTCCCCAAAACGGGGTCTGACCTGCTCTGTAGATAACCTCTGCATTCACACATGAGGATCATGGCGTCAAAGGGGAGGTTTTCTACAGAGCAACTTCGAATTATATTGTTGCCTATTAATGCACTTGGATCGCGTGCTACTTGTCTCGCATGGATGTATTCTTCTAAGAATGTGACGCGGTCTGGTCTATCGCCACGATAAACAACCCTTGCGTCATTGAACGTTCGGATACGGGGTGGAACGACGTGCCCCCGGCCCGCCTCTCCTGAATGCATCCTAGATCATGAGAATCTCCCTTAAACCTAGGGCTGGTTTTCAGGGGGTAGGTCAGTCATGACCCTCTTCATCAGGATGCCAGACTTCTTCTGAGTTATCAAGGGGGCGTGGCGCATCCCAATCGATTGAATCTGGGGATATGATTTCGACACCTTTCTCAAGCATGCGGGTTTTGATAAGGCGGCTTATGTTTGGGTCTTCAATCAACAATGCTGACCTTGTAGGAAGATGAAATATTGTCCACTTCTCGACGGTGTTTAATTCAAGCCTTTCGGTAGAGCCCAGCAAAACATACTCGGGTTCCTCATTGTCCCATAAATACTCAAATTCGCGTAGTAGAGATTCGTTATCACACATAATCAATAATCTATTGGCGGATTGTCATTATTTTCTTAGAACCTGTACGAAAAGCTCATCATCCCGGCTGTAGTCGGTGGATCATGAGGTTGGTCATGGCCAGTTTGATCATCGTCTCGCTGCTTTCGACCAAGTCTTCGTAGTCTTTGATCAACCTATGATACCTACCCAGCCAAGCGAACGTGCGTTCCACGATCCATCGTTTGGGCAGCACCACGAACTTGCCCGCGTCCGATCGCTTGACGATCTGGGCATCGAAACGGGGACGTTCCCCTTTAACGTAAGACACGGGCACTGACTCTATCTGCCCCTGACCCAGGCTCCCCATCATCCACCACCGAACCTCGTTCGAGGTACCGTGTGAAGTGCCTGTATCTCCCCCTCTGGCACGCCATTTGTTTCTAACCTTAATGAACCGCGGCAAGGACGCAGCGTTGGCTCTCCCGGGCCCAGTTTTTGGGCACGACGGGCGGCTTACGACTGGCGACTGCGCGATTATCAGGCAGCCGGAGCTACGGCATGAACTTTGATGGCTACGCCACGGATAATTTTTATGATGAGCTGATCCAGCACGGCGGCACGCCTCGGGCGGGGGCATTGCCGCTGATCAACCGGATCAACGAGATGCAGGCCGAGGAACTCACCCAGCGCCAGCACGCCGCCGAACGCGCCCTGTTCGAGTCCGGCACGACGTTCAACGTCTACTCCGACGGGCCCGAGACCGAGCGGATCATCCCCTTCGACGTCGTGCCGCGCATCATCGAGGCCGACACCTGGCGGCGCGTCGAGGCCGGGCTGCGCCAGCGCATCCTCGCCCTGAACCTGTTCCTCGGCGACATCTACGGGCTCAAGCACATCCTCAGTGACAAGGTCATCCCAGAGCGCTTCATCGAGCTGAACAACCCGACGTTCAAGCAGTGCGTCGGGCTCAAGCCGCCGCGCGGCGTCTGGTGCCACATCAGTGGGATCGACCTGGTGCGCGCCGACGACGGCGAGTTCTACGTCCTCGAAGACAACCTGCGCTGCCCGTCCGGCGTGTCGTACGTCCTCGAGAACCGGCGCGTGCTTAAACAAACGTTCCCCAAGCTCTTCGGCACACAACCGATCCGGCCCGTCGATGACTACGCCGAGCGCCTGCTCGCCACGCTCGAGCACCTCGCGCCCGACGCGGTGGACCGGCCGCAGATCGTCGTGCTCACCCCCGGGATCTATAACTCCGCCTACTTCGAGCACGCCTACCTCGCCCAGCAGATGGGCGTGCCGTTGGTCGAAGGCTCCGACCTGATCGTGCGCGACGGCTACGTGATGATGAAGACGACGCTGGGGCTCGAGCGCGTGGACGTGATCTACCGGCGGATCGACGACGACTTTATCGACCCCGCCTGCTTCCGCGCCGACTCGACGCTCGGCGTCGAGGGGATCATGGACGTCTACCGCGCCGGGCGGGTCGCGCTGGCCAACGCCCCGGGGGCCGGGATCGCCGACAGCAAGGTGATGTACGCGTTTGTCCCGAAGATGATCGAATACTACCTCAACGAAGACCCGATCCTGCCCAACGTCGAGACGTTCCTCTGCTCGCGCGACGCCGACCGGCAGCACGTGATGTCGAACCTCGACAAGCTGGTCGTCAAGCCCGCCAACGAGGCCGGGGGCAAGGGCATCATGGTCGGGCCCCACGCCACCGAACAAGAGCGCCAGGAGACCGGCGAGCGGATCCTCGCCGACCCAGACGGGTACATCGCCCAGCCGACGCTGTCGCTGTCGCGCGTCCCGACCGTGATCGACAACCGCCTGGAAGGCCGGCACGTGGACCTTCGGCCGTACATCCTGTTCGGCGAAGAGGTGTACGTGCTGCCCGGCGGGCTGACGCGGGTGGCGCTGCGTAACGGCTCGCTGGTGGTCAACTCGTCGCAGGGCGGCGGGACGAAGGACACCTGGGTCGTCGACGCCGCCGCCGAGACGATCGCCAGCGCCTAGAGGAACGAGGCCCCTTTGCTCAGCCGTGTTGCGCATTCGATCTACTGGATGAGCCGTTACATCGAACGGGCCGAGAACATCGCGCGGTTTATCGACGTGAACCTGCAGCTCACGCTGGACCGCACGGACCAAACCCACGAGCAGTGGCTCCCGCTGGTCTCGGTGACCGGCGACCAGGACGACTACTTTAAGCGGCACGACAAGGCCACCCGGCAGGACGTGATGCGATTCCTGACCCTCGACAAGACGTACCCCAACTCGATCGCCGCCTGCGTCGCGGCCGCCCGGGAGAACGCGCGCACGATCCGCGAGACCATCACCTCGGAAATGTGGCAGCAGATCAACGCCCTGAACATCATGGTCAGCCAGGTCGCCGACGACGCCATCGCCGCCGACCAGCCCCAGCGCTTCTACGCCGCGGTCAAGGCAGACTGCCTGCTCTTCGCCGCCATCACCGACGCCACCATGAGCCACGGCACGGGCTGGCACTTCACGCGCCTAGGCCGGGCGCTGGAGCGCGCCGACAAGACCTCGCGCATCCTCGACGTCAAGTACTTCCTGTTGCTGCCCTCGCCCGACCAGGTCGGCACCGCCAGCGACGTCGTCCAATGGGCCGCCCTGCTCCGCTCGGCCGGGGCCCTGGAAATGTACCGCCAGAAGCACGGCCCGATCGCGCCCGACCGCGTCGCCGAGTTCCTCATACTCGACCCCGACTTCCCACGATCGCTCACCTTCTGCCTGCTGCGCGCCGAGCTCTCCATGGACGAGCTGCTCGGGCCGTGCACCCCCCAGGCCGACATTCTCCGACGACGCGTCGGACGGCTGCGCAGCGAGCTGCTCTTCGGCGACATCCGCGAGGTCGTCGCCCACGGCCTGCACGAATACCTCGACCAGGCCCAGGAAAAACTCAACGACATCGATCGTTCCATGAACGACTGTTTCTTCCAGTTCCAACCCGCGGGCGACCACTACGCTAGCGCGGGCTACGAAAGCGCCCAATGACCACCATCACACGACCCGACATGACCAAGACCAGCACACCCCCACGCTTCTCCTCGCCCGTCGCGCCTCTGCGATACGACATCGTCCACAAGACGCGCTACACCTATTCCGCGCCCGTCAGCCTCGACCAGCTCGTCGTACGCCTCCAGCCGCGCAACAGCTTCGATCAACGCCTGATCAGCTTCAGCATCCGTTGCGACCCCATGCCCACCCGGCACACGCACTGCCTGGACCTGCACGGCAACATCCGGCACTGGTTCTGGTTCGAGAAACAGCACTCCGACCTCACTCTCACCACACGCTCCATCGTCGATTGCCTTGTCGACAACCCCTTCGACTTCATCGTCGTGGACCCCGGCGTCGAAACACTCCCCGCCACCTACGACGAGCCCGTCGGCTCCGCCACCGAGCACTACCGCCACCGCCCGATGCCCAACCCCATCGTCGACGCGCTCGCACGACAGGTCCGCCAGCAGTGCGACGGCCACACCGTCCACTTCCTCTCCGACCTCGCCCGCCACCTCCGCGAGAACATCCGACACATCGTCCGGCCCACCGGCGAGCCCTGGAGCCCGACCAAAACCATCGAACGCGGCGAGGGCGCCTGCCGAGACTCCGCCGTCCTCTACATCGACGCCTGCCGCGCCGTCGGCCTCGCCGCTCGCTTCGTCTCCGGCTACGCCTTCGACGCCATCGACGACAGCCACCGCGAGCTGCACGCCTGGGCCGAGGTCTACCTGCCCGGCGCAGGCTGGCGCGGCTACGACCCGACCACCGGCCTGGCCGTCAGCAACCGCCACATCGCCATCGCCAGCTCACCCACCGCAGGCTACGCCGCCCCCACCGCAGGCACCTTCACCGGCCCCAAGGTCCGCTCCACACTCGAATACGACATCTCGATGAATGTCACCGAAGCCGACCCCGCCCCCAACACCGACAACAACGTCTACAACTGGCCGCCGACAATCTAATACCTCGTGACAACCTGACCCCGGGCCTGTTACATTCTCCGTATCACCGCGCCTCGCCGCCAAACGATACGGAGGTTCAACATGACCACGCTCCACAAGACCTTGGCCCTGTGCCTCGTGTCTATGTTGTTGTGCGCATACGGCGCACACGCAGACCAACCTGCCAACCTCGAACAACTCGACCTGAAGTTCCAGCGCATCCACGACTTCATCGGCCAGGACCGCTTCGGCCCAGGCGCACCTGACGTGCTTGAAGTCGCCTACCTCGCGCTGCGCAAGAAGCACGCCGCCGGCGAAGCCCAACTCGTCGGACTCGAAGACCTCTGGTCGCATGCCCTGCAAGAAGGGCTCGCGTTATTCAATCAACCCGACAAACTCTGGGGCAAGACCACCGCCGAACAAACCGCCGACATGATCGGCCAGACCACCATCGGCCCCTGGCAGATGACGCTCTGGAATATCCGTGACAACTACGGCCCGCGCTACGGCATCGACCCGAAGTGGGATAACGCAAAAATATACGCCTTCTGCCGGGAACACCCCGACGTCCAGGCGAGCATGATCATCGATTACATCCAGCTCTCCTACGAGACCTTCGGCAAGCGTTCGCCTTACGCGATCCAGCGCTACTTCTGGCTCGAACCGTTCGTCAAAGGCGAACTCGGCCAGGCCGAGGACTGGACCAAGAGCGTGGTCGCCAAACCCCCGCCCGGTGGGACCTGGCAGGACCTGACCCCCGAAATGAAGGCCGACACCGGCTTCTACGCCAAGCAGATCCTGCTCGGCGCACCCTATACAAAGACCGGCCTGCTGTTCTGGCTCAAGGTCACCAAAGATGATGACGCGATCCGTGAGGTACTGCGCACCTGGCGTGATCAGAAAAAGATCGTCGTCGCCGACCCACAAGACGCCCCCGGAACCCCCGAAGCCCCCGGCACGATGGTCATGGAGAACATCCATTACATCACCACCGACCAGCCCGGCGGCTTCACCATCAAGCCCGAAGATGTGGTCTTCTACAAAGACCAGCCGAAGATTCACCACGCCATCCTCAAGCTCATCGACGAAGTCGCGGTAGAGCAGCCGTGACGCACGGAGAGACACACCGATGAAGCCCATCGCGCTACTCGCCCTGCTGCCGATCCTCTTCGGCCTGGGCTGCGCCTCAGTGAACAGCACCGCCCCCGACCCATCCTCATGGACCTGGGAACACGGCGGCGTGGTGCGCGGCGACCCTACACGCAAACAACTCGCCCTGATCTTCACCGGCGGCGACAAAGGCGAAGGCTCCGAACACATCCTCGACACGCTGCAAACAAAGCATGTCAAGGCCTCGTTCTTCGTCACCGGCGACTACCTCGCCCAGACCGGCTACGACCGCTGCATCCGGCGGATGGTCAACGAAGGCCATTACCTCGGCCCACACTCACACGCCCACCTGCTCTACGCACCCTGGGACGACCGAAACAAATCACTCGTCACCGAACAGCAGTTCAAAGCCGACCTGAAGCAGAACATCAGCGAACTGGAACACCTCGGCGACATGCGCTTCAAACGCCCGATCTACTTCATCCCGCCCTACGAGTGGTACAACGCCCAGCACGCCCAGTGGGCCGACGAGATGGGCTGCCTGCTGTTCAACTTCACCCACGGCTCAGGCTCGCACCGCGACTGGATCCCCGAGAATCACAAAGCCTTCCAGCCATCCACCGAACTCCTCCAAGGCATCCTCCGCTACGAAACCGATACCCCAAGCGGCCTCAACGGCCACCTGATGCTCCTGCACCTCGGCGGCGAACGCGAAGACAAGGTCTACCGGCTGCTCGCCGACTTAATCGACGCACTGCATCAACGCGGCTACCGGTTCGTACGTGTCGATGAGCTACTAAACTAATGTGGTGAAAATCATGCACATGCATTGAATTCTGCATTGCCAATTGACGGGGCTTCGCATGTCCGAACTAAGATATGACTACAAGGAATTGAATATACGCATATTCAATGATCCGCAACACACATTTGGTTCTGCAGACAATGTGCGGCAGTATGACAGTGAATATTGTCTTTCTAAGGACCATTTCCAATCAAAACATTCGATTGAGTGCCATGATACGAGTGACAATATCCACTCATGTATTGTGGCGGCTGATGGTGGTGCCACAGGAATCCACTGTAATTCATGTCTAATAGTCGATAATTCACTACTCCTGGCGATCGGCGATCTTGTGTGCCGATTTTCGCTGCCCGACCTGAAGCTGAAATGGCACACAAAGGTGGATAGGGCGACATGCTTTGGACTGCACTGGTCTGACATTTTTGATTGTATCGTCGTTCATGGGGAATTAGGCATCTCCCGCCTAGAACTTGATGGCAACCTGACTTGGCAATCTGGTGGGCGCGAGATTTTCACTGGGGAATTTAGACTACAAGGTGAATACGCGGAAGTGATTGACTGGGATGGCGATCGATATCGTTTTCATATTCAGTCCGGGAAAGCTGAACTCCTACAATAGGCTTACGAGATAGACGTCTAAAGCGCTTCATACCTTCGCGGTTAAACGTTCTTCTTCCCCAACGGCACAATCGCCGGCATGCGCGGCTACGGGTCCTGCGCGTCGATGAGTTGATTGGACCACATTGATGCGCACAAGACAGGTCACTTTTTATACGGCACTCTGTGACCATTGATAAAACGATAAACCCTGTCGCGCCCGGCAGATCGCTTGTGGTTTAGCCGTGCAACAACCACCTTCGTGCGCACAAACCCGTCACGTTCTCCATAGGTAGAGCCCCACATAAGCCACCCGCGATTAACTTCCGGGGGCGGGGGCCGACAACCTACGACGGCACAGTCCGACTTGTACTGAGTATCCGCTGATTAAAAGGACCGGGACTCACGGGCTCCCCCCCGGAAGTTGTATGAATTTTCATTCGTACAACCAACGGCACCCCGGATTGATCTTCCGGGGGCGGGGGCTTGCAAGCGCTGTGCCCCGGTGACTGATGGACCTTCGGCACACAGGCCCGACCCGGTCCCGCTGACCCTGTGGCCGCCGTCACACCCGGAGCATCGTGGGTAAAGAAAAGCAGGAAACGCAGGAAATTTGGAAAGCAGGAAATGAGGAGGTGGTCCGCAGATTGCGCAGATGACACAGATTGATGATGCCGTCGCTGACTCGCCTGCCGGTTCATTTCTTATCGGTGTTCATCCGTGTTCATCGGTGGCTACTTTGCCTTCTTCCCCAACGGCACCAGCGCCGCGGCGAGCGCTACGACGATCAATAGCGCCACGAAACCGATCGGCAATTGCTTAAGTAGTGCCGGGCGCGCAAGGACCAGGGCGATCCACAGCGCCGCCAGCGCGTAGCGTGCGGTGATGAGTCGCCCAAGCGCGGGGTTCACGCGCACCGGGCCCTTGGCAGAGAGGTCCGGGCCCAACAGCGATTCGATCAACATGATCCCGATCAACGCCAGCATCAGCGCCCCAGCCAACCCCTTCAGTTCACCCAGCCGCTGCCGTCTTGCCTCTTCGAGCTGGGCACGCAGTAACACCATCGCCTGTTCACGCCCAGCGAGCTGCTCGGTCAGCGCCACTTCGGTGACGCCGGTCTGCTCCAACAACTGCAACTGCCGATCGGTCTCGGCCTGCTCGTCCGCAAGCTGCTGCGCGATCGGTCCCCCGCCGAGGAAGACCTCCTCATACACTGATGGCGCGAGCCGGCCGAACACCGCCGGGCCCAGCAATACACCCAACACGATCCCGGCGACTAACAGGTACACCCCCCCGACATCCGGGAACGGGCTGACCACCGCCGGGCGATCTGTAGGCATGTCGGCCGTGGGCTCGTCATGGTTGCGCAGTTCTTCAGACATGTTCACACCTTCGCAGACGTTGACGGGGGAAGCAAGTGCTTGGCATTTTTAACGCATTACAGGCCGACTCGTTTTCCGTCATCCCCGCGCAGGCGGGGATCCAGATGTTTGACTACACGGGGCTTCTGGATTCCCGCCTGCGCGGGCATGACGGCCATACAAAAACCCGGGATATTCCAGCCGCTAAGGATGAGGCGTCATGAAAAAGCGCCGCGAACAGGCGCGGCGCTTCGGTGTGGTGCAAGTGTATTCGCATGACGAGAGGACGTCAGCCGAACATCTGCGGCGTGACCGGCGCATCGGACCACAGCGCTTCGCCGGCTTCGTGTCGGCGGGCGCGGACCAGGACGCGTGCGGTCAGTTCGACGTACTGCTTGATCTTCACGTTGTGGTGTTCTTCGATGACCGAGTCGCCGGAGACATCGACGAAGAGTTGCTCGAGGATCATGCGCTTGATGGTCGGGCGGATCTGTTCGACGGTCTGGTCGGGGTTCTCGCGCACCATCCGGATCAGGCAGGGCAGCACCGCGACCACCGGCGACAACTCGTGCGGCGGGCGGAGGCTTGCCTTGGATAGGGCTTTGTGCTTCTTAGGCGTCTTGGTCGAAGACTTCCGTGCGCGGGGCATCCGCTGCCACTCTTCTTCGAGCAGCCGCTGCATGATCGGATCAAGGCTGTGGTAACTGGACAACATAAACGCCTCCCAAGTCCGTTTGAGACCGGTCCGAGATGATCGGGCCTTACGTTTTTAACACCGGGCCTAAGCACCCGGGTGATGCGCGGGAGGTGGCGGGCCGTGAAGGCTCAAACCAGTACTAACAGTATCGCTGTGTGTTGAGCCGAGTCAATGGTTTGTGGATAAGAAATCCGGAACCCGGCTCGATAGAAGTGCTACCAGAAAGACTTACGGCACAAGGAAGCTGTCGCTGCGTTCGGCGGGCGTCTCGTTGCCGTAGTAGAAGTCGATGCCCTCGGCGGTCCAGATGTTGTCGGTATCGTTGCCGTTGATCGGGTCGATTAGAGGCCGGGCGCCCCAAGTGACGACGCCATTAGCGCTTAGCACGTTCTGCCCCATCCCCCGGTGGGCCCGGCTGGGCGCGAGCTTGGAGGTGTTGGGATTGAAGACGATCCGGTTATCCACCACCTCAAACAACGGGTTACGGTCGGCAAGCACCGCCATGGTCGGGTCGTCATCGAGCCTCAGCAGGTGCGGCGTGTACTGGTTCTGGTAGCTGAAAGACACCGCCCGGGGCCCGGTCCAGTCCATGTCGGTCGGGTCGATCGGGTACTCATCGGCGTGCTCGTTCTCCGGACAGGTCAGGTCTTCGACGCTCGCGTAACCCTGGCTGAACAGGATGAACAGGTGGGCGGAATTGGAGCGGACGTATCGGTTGCTAGCCGACGGACGCTGGCCGACCTCCCACCAGACCTCGCCGGGCCGCACGTCGCGCCGGGGCATCTGCCCGAGGTTATCCGCGGCATATGTGCCCATCGCCCGGCCGGCCGTGCCGAGACGACCGGCACCAACCACCCGGCGTGAATCCGCCTGCTGGCGTTCCATCACCGGCATGAGCAAACTCGCCGCGATCAGGAACACCGCCACCGCCGTCGCCAACTGCCGCCAGTCAAAGCCAAGCGACCGCCGACCGTCGCCGCTTCCACCCGTGCCGGTGGAAAGCATCTGCACCTGGTCAGCAAACCGCTTGCGCTGCTGCTGGTTGCGGATCGCCTGCATCGTCCGGGCCGTCAGGTCCGCCTCAGGGTCGGGGGTTGTGTCTTGATCCAAGAGGCCGAGCAAATCCGTCAGCTTCTCGGTCCGCTCGCCCAGCCAAGGCGGCGTCGGCCCCTGGTCCGCACCCTCCGCCCTTGCCGCCAACAACGCATCCAACGCCCGGCCGTCGTCTTCACTGAGCGTGCGGACCGACTGGGCGTCCGGGGGTGCCGGCTGATCGGGGGTTATTCCGGGGGTACCGGGGGTACTTCCGGGGGGGGGCTGATGCGGTGTGTCTGGCATGGCTGGATGTCTCTAAATCATCTGCCCTTACGGGGCCTGTCCTTCCTCTACGCTTCGTCGGCTGCTTGGGTTTGCGCTTTCCATAACTCGGCAAACGTACCGACTGCGGCGTGCAGCCGACTCTTCACGGTGCCCAAGGGAATCCCGAGGTTCTCGGCGATCTCCCGGTAGGCCATTTTGTTAAAGTATGCTAGTAAAAGAACTTCTCGCAAATGTTCCGGCAGGCTCGCCACCACGTTTCGGACGATTTCGCCGGTTTCCTTCTCCTGTGCCAGATCGGCGGGCAGCGGTAAGTCCGCTTCCAATAAGTCGATAAACGCCCTGCCGCTGTCCCCATGCTGATCCATCATCGCCGAGAGGGACACGGCCTTCTGTCGCTTATTCTTACGTAGCAGGTCCCGTGCTTTGTTCGCCGCAATTGTGAATAACCACGGTTTAAATCGCCGGGAGGTGTCAAAAGTCTCCGCCGAGATGTGAACCTGGATAAAGGCCTCCTGGAACACGTCGTCCGCCGCCGCCCGATCCCCGAGGAACCGGGCCAGGAAGTGGAACAGCTCCAGCCGATACCGGTCGATGAGGGTCTCCAAAGCACCCGCCTCACCGCCACAGTACCGCCCCAGCAGCTGCTCGTCAGTCAGTTCATCCAAGGGTATAGCGTCAGCCTCCGGCATGGGATACGGATTGTACGACAAGCGAGGGCATGGGGTTGGGGAAAGTGCGGGATCAATCGTCTCGCAGCCAGCTCAAGGAAAGTATGCTTATGGTTGGCCCCATGCGTCGAAATCGCACTTTTTAGGGTATCCCGCTTCAGATCACGATAAGATACGAATATGAGCTACGTTGCGGTGAGTGACAAAATTCTGCAATGGGCCTTAGATCGTTCCGGCAGGTCGGTTGAAGACCTAGAAAAACGACTGCCCCGTCTAGTCGAATGGCTGGCCGGGGATCGTAGACCGACATTACGCCAGCTCGAGGTCTTTTCGAAAGCTACATCAACACCATTCGGCATGCTGTTTTTGGAGCATCCGCCCAAGGAACAACTGCCTATACCGCATTTCAGAACCGTTACCGATGAGCATGTTGAGCATCCTAGCCCTGATCTAATCGAAACCATCCAGATCATGCAGCGCCGTCAGGCATGGATCAAGGAGTTTTCAATCAAGGAAGGCGTGGCAAAACTACCTTTCGTTGGTAGATCACAGATTGATGAAAAGCCGGAAGTTGTAGCGAAGAGAATTCGCAAGGTCCTAGGCCTTAGAGATAACTGGGCGAGCAAGCAAAGCAATTGGACCATTGCACTTCGACATCTGCGCGATGCGACGGATGAGTCTGGCATACTTGTTGCCGCCAACGGCATCGTCGGAAATAATACAAGGCGAAAACTGGATACATCTGAATTCCGCGGATTTGTATTGGTTGATAAGCATGCACCTCTAGTCTTCGTCAATGCATCCGACTATAAATCAGCCCAATTATTTACTCTGGCTCATGAAATAGCCCATGTATTCTTCGGAAGCAGCGCCGCATTTGATTTGCGCCAGATGATGCCTGCAAAAGATAAAACCGAACTGGCATGCAACAGAGTTGCTGCAGAGTTCCTAGTCCCTGAGGTGGAACTCCGAAAAGCGTGGCAGAACTCCAAGCGAGGGGACGATACTTATGACAATCTGGCATACCGCTTCAAAGTAAGCACTATTGTGATTGCCAGAAGAGCGTTAGATCTGCGACTAATTTCGAAAAAATCGTTCTTCAAATTCTACGATGAATACACATCTATCGAACGGAAGAAGGCAGATAAAAGAAGCTCTGGCGGTGACTTTTACGCCGTCCAAGGCGCGCGCATCGGAACACGTTTTGGAGAAACTGTCGTTCGAGCGGTAAGAGAGGGGAAACTTCTATACTCTGACGCATATTCACTTACCGGCTTACATGGAAGTACGTTTGAAAACTATTCGAGCACAGTCATTAGCCGGGGGGCGGGATAATGACAGAGAAGAAATACGTGCTAGATTCAAATGTGTTCGTTGAGGCGTTCCAGAGATATTATGCTTTTGATTTGGTGCCTCGCTTTTGGGATTGTCTGCTGGAGCAAAATGAGGCGGGCCACCTCTACAGTATCGACCGGGTAAAAACTGAACTGGATAAAGGCAAGGACGCACTGACAGACTGGGCAACAGATATCTTCTGTGATGCCTTCGAGAGCACAGATGATCCAGATACGATTAAGGTATACGCTGACATAATGTCATGGGCATATGCTGAGAGACAATATACTGATGCTGCCAGGGCAAAATTGGCCTCATGTGCAGATGGTTGGCTTGTTGCTTACGCCAGTGTATATGACCTGACTGTAGTAACGCATGAGGAATATGCACCCGAAGCCAAAGCCAATATTAAGATTCCAAACATCTGCAAGGCTTTTTCTGTTGACTACGCAAACACGTTCGAGATGTTAAGAGATCTTGAAGTTACGCTCTGACATCACTTTTCCGCCAACATTAGATCAATCCAGCGGATTCACCACCAGCCCGGTTGCGAGCTTCGGGTAGAAGAAGGTGCTCTTTTGGGGCATCAGTTCGCCGGCTTCGCTGACCTGGCGGACGGAGTCCAGGGGCGTCGCGCGGAGGACGAGGCCTAGCTGGTAGTCGTCGGAGTCGGCGAGCTGTTTGAGCTGGGCGATCTCGTGGGGGAACTTCCAGGTGTTGACTTCGCCGGGGGGGCAGAACGCGGGGACGCAGAGCTGTTCGACGATCAGGTGCTGGACGATGGCGACGTCGAGCTGACGCCAGGCGTCGGAGTGGTCAGCGTGGGTGGCCTTGAGTGGGTCGCTGTCGACGGTCGTGGCGAGGTAGAGCGGCGCATCGGGGGTGGCGGGGTCGTACAGGCCGATGGCGTGGGGGTGGTCGGAATCTTCAAGCGCCTGTTCCAGCAGCGCGGGGTCGGTCCCCGGGACCGGCGTGATGTTCAGCTTGCCTTGCGCCGCTTCCTTGAGCTTCGCCATGCTGAAGGTCGGCAGGTTGCCGAGCACGCGGTGGGTCGGCAGGACGATCATGCCGGGGTCCTGCATGGCGATCATGACGAACAGGCAGTAAGCAGCGCCCCCGGAAGTATTATCGAGGTCTTTTCCAGCCGCCTTCAGTTCGTTGTAGTGGTTCAGCGCGGTGTTGTAGCGGTGGTGGCCGTCGGCGATGAACAGGTCCTTGGTCTGCAGCGCTTGTTGGAAAGCCGAAACGCCCGCGTCATCTTCCACAGCCCAGGCCTCGTGCAGCACACCGTCGTCTGCGGTCTTGCCGGTGAAGGTGGGATCGCCCGCTTCGATGACCTTGCCGAGCAAGTCGCCGATGGACTGGTCGGGGTCGGAGTAGAGCCCGAAGATCGGGGAGAGCTGGGCCTGGGTGGCGCGCATCAGCTTTAGGCGGTCTTCCTTGGCGGCGCTGAAGGTCTGTTCGTGGGGGTGGATGCCGCCTTTGCCGTCGGGCGACGGGCCGAAGGGCTGGACTTTGACGTTGCCGATCAGGCCGCGCCTTTTGAATGTTTGATCCCCGACGGTGTAGGTCTGCTGATACACGAAGAAGGCGGGTTGGTCCCGGCGCTGCATGACGCCGGAGCTGAGCCAGTCGCGGTAGGTTTCGCCGGCACCGACGTAGGCCTCGTCCGGCCCGATGGTCTTGGCGGGCAGGTGTGGCAGGTCGATCACGGAGATGTTGTTCGCGCTGGCGGCGACGAGCCGGCCCTTGGAGGCGTGGTCGAGCACGTCATAGGGCGGGGCGATCCGGTCGGAAATATCGTTGCCGGCGGTGGTGTTAAAAGTGACCGCGGGAACAGGCTGGATAACAGGCATGGCGGGGTTCCGTTAAGGACTGATTAGCAATTACAGCTCGCGGGTGAATCCATCGGGGGCAGTTCTGCGAACCCCTCCAAGGAGAGCCCGGGGATGCCCTGGGAAATCCGGGGGTATTCCGGGGATATTCCGGAATGAACCGGGGTTCCGGGGGGGGCGATAGCTTACCCGGCTTCGTGTAAGACGGCGAACCGGAAAAATCGCACGGTTTATTGGGAACAAAGTGTCATGTTTGCGCGTATTACCTGACTACAAGGGCGAACCCCCAAGACGGATTTTTAACAATGCCAAGTATCATTGAATCAACTCAAACCCTTCCCACCCCCGGAAGTGCCCCCGCCCCCGGAAGTACCCCCGGATCAACCCCCGGTCCTTCCCGGCGTCAGCGAGCCAAGGAACTGGTCGCCCGCCTGCGTGACCGTCAGCTGCGCTCGGCCCTGTCCGGCCAGATCATCGAGTCGGCGGTCTACGCCCATCGTGCCGGTCGGGTGCGCCAGCTGGCATGCCCCTGTGTCGCATAAGCTTGTACGCCGGGATGGCTGGCTCCAGGCGGTGTCGGTCGCTAACTTAGGGCGATGACATACCTGACCGTGCCGATTACTGTTTCGAGTCTTGACCAGGCCCTGGCCGACAGCGCCAAAGCGGCGGAGCGCGGGGCGGACCTGGTCGAGTTCCGTATCGATCAATTCACCGACGATCCGCATGCCGTGACCGAGCTGGTGCAGCGGTCGGCTTTGCCTTGCATCATCACGTGCAGGCCCACCTGGGAAGGCGGGGCGTACGACGGCGACGAGCAGACGCGGATCAGCGTGCTGGAACATGCCGGGCTGGGCACGCGCAAGCCGGCGTACATCGACGTCGAACTGAAAGCCTACGAAAGCTCCGCGAACCTCCGACAGAAGGTCGGGCTTGTGGTTGATGATCCCCAGCGCGCCCGGGAGACGGACACGGGGCTGATCCTGTCGTCACACGATTTTGAAACCCGGCCCGACGACCTGCTTAGACGGCTCAAGGCGATGGCGGATGCGCCGGCCTGCCGGGTGACCAAGCTGGCCTGGCGGGCGCGGTCGCTTAGAGACAACCTTGAAGTGTTTGAGTTGATTGGTCAGCAGGTCAAGCCGACGATCGCGTTGTGTATGGGCGAGTACGGCTTGGCGTCGCGCGTGCTTGCCAAGAAGTTCGGGGCGCTGCTGACGTTTGCGGCGTTGGATGATGACAGCGGGACGGCGCCGGGGCAGCCGACGGTAGAGCAGATCAAGCGGCTGTATCGCTGGGATGCGATCAACAGTGAGACGCGTGTGTTCGGTGTGATCGGGCACCCGGTGGGTCACTCGATGAGCCCGCCGATCCATAACGCCGCATTCGACGCCACCGGGGCTGACGCTGTTTACCTTCCCCTGCCGATCCCGCCGGAGTACGAGCACTTCAAGGCAACGGTGTCGACGTGGCTGGCGATGGGAAGCCTGCACTTCGGCGGCGCGAGCGTGACAATCCCGCACAAGGAAAACCTGATACGGTTCGCGGAAGAATCTGGCGGGGAGGTGGAAGACCTTGCCAAACGGATCGGCGCGGCGAACACGCTGACGGTGCGGGAGGACGGCTCGATATACGTCAGCAACACGGATTACGCGGCGGCGCTGGACGCGGTCTGCGATGGGTTAGGCATTGAGCGTGACGGTTTGGCGGGCAAGCGTGTGGTCGTGATCGGCGCCGGCGGTGTGGGGCGGGCGGTGGTCGCGGGGTTCACCGCGTATGGCGCACAGGTCACGGTCTATGATCTGGTCGCCGAGCGGTCGCAGGCGTTGGCCGAGCAGTTCGGCGCGGAGGCGGCGCCGTTGGATGAGCTTTCGGCAAGCGAAGCCGATGTCTACCTCAACTGCTCCCCGATCGGTATGCACCCGAAGGAGGACGCCACGCCGATGCCTCACAACGAGCACCTCGGCCCGGGGGTGGTGGTGTTCGACTCGATCTACAATCCGCTGCAGACGAAGCTTCTTAAAGACGCCAAGTCGGCGGGCTGTGTGACGATCCCCGGCACGGAGATGTTCGTCCGCCAGGCCGCGGCGCAGTTCGAGCAATGGACGGGCAAGCCGGCCCCGCTGGAGGTGTTCCGGCAGGTGCTGGAAGCACGGCTATCCCCAGATTCATAATTCACCACAGAGCATACAGAGATAGGCAAGAAGTGTTGATCCGCAGATTACACAGATTGCAGAGATGATTAACCAGAGCCATCAAACAGTGATGAACGCAGATAGACGCTGATGAAGGCAGGTGGGATCGGTATGAATACCAGCGTTCATCTGCCTCCATCAATGTTGCTCTTGAGCGTGTATAAATCTGTGTAATCTGCGTAATCTGCGGATAACGCTCTGTTTCTTCTCTGTGTTCTCTGTGATCTCTGTGGTGAACCTCTTATGCCCTACTGATCTTGCGCATGTGTCGTCGCATCAGCCAGGCGGCGAAGCGCGGGCTGGCGGTGGAGAAGGCGGCGGCGTAGCGCGCCATAGGCGACGGCCAGACCTCGGGTTTGGGTCTACGGATCGCGCGGACGATGCAGCCGGCGACGTGGTCGGCGGTCTGCGTAAAAGCCTTGGGCGTGTTCGAGCCGTGGGTGGCGTCACGCTTGTCTTCGGACTTGGCGCGGGCCTGGTCGCCGAACTCGGTGGTCGTGCCGACGGGGTGGACGCTGGTCACCACGATCCCTTCGTCCGCAAGCTCAGCCCGCATCGCCCCGGCGATCGAGTCCTGCGACGCCTTGGTCGCGCAGTACGCCCCGAACTTCGGCACGCCGATCTCGCTGGCAACCGACGAGCAGATCAACAGCTGCTTCAGGCCATCCTTGGTCTTGTTTAAGTACGGCGTCGCGGTACGGAGGGTGCGGAGTGTGCCGTAGTAGTTGGTCTCAAAGATGTCGCGGTGGGTCTGCAGGTCGGTATCCATGACTGAACTGAACACGCCGTAGCCCGCGTTGGCGAATGCGACGTCCAGCCGGCCGAAGGTCTGCCAAGCCTGATCGAAAAGCCGCACCACATCTTCATCCTGATCAACATCACACGCAACAGCCAGCGCCTTGCGCCCCATCGCCTCGACCTGCTGCTTCACCGCCTCGAGCTTCTCGACGCGCCGAGCAGCTAACACCACATCCATCCCCGCCCGGGCACAGGTTAACGCAGTCGCCGCCCCGATCCCGGAGCTGGCGCCAGTGATGACGATGAGCTTGTTGGATAGTTCGCGCGGCATGTGACATCCACTCAAATATCAAAACAAAGATTCTATTCCCACAAATAATGATGTGTATGCCACCAAAGACCTAACAAACTGCAAACATATAAGTGCTGTTTTATTGGGCTAACAAGGTTGCAGGAACCTAGTGGAATGGTGTAGAATAACGTTTAGTGTTGCACAACAGTCATCCCAATTTATAGGGGATAGCAATGAGTACTCACCCAACATTTGGTGACTATATCAGGAAAGAACGCAATCGGATGGACATGGGACTGCGCGAAGCAGCTCGCGTCATCGGTATTTCTGCGAGCTATTTGAGCCGACTAGAGGCTGGCGATTTCCCTCCACCATCTGGTGAGGTACTTCACAAGATTGCACGTGCTTATTGCACTGATATCAAAGTAATTTTTGATCTGGCCTCAAACCGGGGACATGAGTTTATGGCCGCAGATCCCAGTACAACGCCGGTGTTACAAGAGTTCTACCGGCTCGCTCACGATCGAACCCCTGAAGAACAGGAAAGGATGCTAGGGGGCGCAATCGACGCATTAAAATTGCCTGAAGCACAGAAAAAAATACTAATGGATGAGCTAAGAGCTGCGCTTTCACGAACACATCGAAAGGATTTACCGAGACGCGCATTAGACTCAGATGGTTTGTTTGCATTTGATATCGCGCCACGGATCCTATCCCGCATTCAGATACGCAGCCTAGCATTCGCCGTTCTAAAAAAAGTATTTGGTTCAGAAATACCTATTCCCGTACCGATCGAAACTGTTATCCGTAAATTCGACGAGAACATCCTGCTAATCGTACACAATGAAATTGAGGCCGGGCGCTTACGTGATGGCAGCCCATCTATATTGGGTCTTTCGCGTTGGTCTCTTGATGGGCGTAGGCGAGAGCTGGTTATTCATGAAGATTTATACGAAACAGACTGCCTAGCGACGCGCCGACGTGCTCACTTTACGATGGCGCATGAGTTATTCCATTGCATTGAACATCTACCACTTGTTCAACGAAGGTGCCCCGAACTTTCACTAGCACGGAAAGCAAACTTCATATCGTTATCACCTCAACTCTTGAATCAGCCTTGGTTCAAGAAAAAGAGGCGACCGCGGAGATTATTCACTAATGAGGATTGGCGCGAATGGCAAGCAAACCAATTTGCCGCTGAGTTACTAATGCCTGCGGCGTGTGTTACTGAAGCATTCCAAGGATTATTCGGCGTCCCGCGAATTGTCGCAGGCAAAGACAACATCAACGAGCTATCAGATTCAACCGCACGACATGTCGATATTGACCTCTTCGGCGAAGATACGTCGCTAGTTGACCTGTTTGACGTCAATCCTCAACCTATGGCAATACGTCTTATAACACTTGGACTTGTAGGAGAGGAAGAAAACCCATAAAGCGAAACAGACTGATGGGAGTATGGCACGCCCATCAGTCTGCCGCTAACGACGGGCTGTATCCCGTCGCTATCTGAGGTGAGATCCTCGGATGGATTATATCAAAGAGTAGTGCCATATTGGAGACAGTGGTATGAAAACCACAAGATGTCCGATTGGAACGTTGGCTCGTACTGGAGAACGCTGCCCGGAAAGCGGTGTGTGGAAGGTCGTAGGTACACCCACGACCACAGCCCCCATCGCGGAACGCAACGTCATGCCTCCCTATGGGGGCAAGTCTGTTACATGGCAACTCATCCGATACGCGTAACTGTTCCCCCTCACGTTTGGTGAAAGCCTAGCGTGAGGCTTAAGAGGCTTAAATTGCCTATATATCTAGCATTTAGCCCCGTGAGTTAGACAACAACCCCGCACTTGCGTCCGGGGCCGTGGCGAAGATGAAGAATACTTGGTTGGTCCGGCTCACCCCCGGCTCATCCCGGCTCAGCCCGCGGCGGCGAGGTCGTGGGCTTTCTGGATGATCTCGCGGCTGAGCTCGGGCATCGGGTAGTGTTCTTGCAGGAAGCTGCGGAGCTGGTCCTGCTCGGCGATGCGGAAGTAGACGGCGCGGTCGATGCGGTTAGCGGCGAAGGTGACGGCCCGGGCCAGGCGGTTGGCGCTGGCGGCCATCAGCAGCTCGCCGTCGGGTTCGGTGCGGATGGGCAATAGCTCGAACTGCCAGGCCTGACGGCGGTTCAGGACGCGGAGCGCCTCGGCGTCGAACCGCTCACTGGATAGATCGATCGTCCCGGTGAAGCGGTGGTACTGCTCGACCCAGGCGTTCTCGATGCTGTGCAGCGTGACGTCGAACATGCGCTCGGCCAAGACGCCGAAGGGCATGCGGTGCTCTTTCTGTGCCTCGAGGATCTCGAAGACCTGCTGCTCGCTGAGGACGCCCTGCTCGATGAGGATCTGGCCGATCTTGATGCTTTGATGACTCACGGGAAACTCCTGGAGGGCCTGTAAACAATCGTGGCCCACAGGAAGCATCGGCGGTGTGTGTGCGATGGGTTAGTCGGCAGGAAAAGGATTCTTGGGTGGGCCCGCGCGTCAGCCGTCGTGTCAGCACCAGCCGCGCCAGACGTCACGGTCGGGCGGGGGAAGTGACAAACAACTGAGGTGCGGTCTCAAGTGATTGATGGCGCGAACGGGTCGATCAAGCGGTTTGATGGGCCATTGGGGCTACCTGTCTTGTGCAGCCGTTACAGCCGACACAGCCCGGTCAGTCCGCCTTGCCGAGGTGGTCGACGTGTTTCACGTCGATGACCTTGAGCTTGAGGGCGGGGTCGTAGGAGGTCGTGCCCTGGATGCCGACGAGTTTGCCGAGGTGCCCGGTGGTGTCGACGGCGGCGTCGGCCTTGATGTACGCCAGCGACTTGCCGGTCGCCGGGTCCACGAGGCGGTACATGCGGGGCAGAGTCTGGCCGTCGTACACGCTGGACGCGAGCAGCCGACCGACCGCGTCGTAGGGCACGGCCTCGAGCTCGGCTTCGGGCTCATCCACCACACCCTCACGTGCCTTGGCGATGGCGATCAGGCCCTCAGCGATCCCCTTCTCGTAACGCAGCAGCGCCAGCCGGCTGTTCACGCGGTACTGATCGGCCTGGGAGAGTCCGCCCTCGGCCGCCAGCAACTCGTACTGGGCGATCGTCTCGTCAAGCGGTCGTTCTTCCACGGGCAGGTCACGCATCGCCTGGACCTTCTTCTCAAGCTCCGCAAGGCTCAGGCGGTCGACCTTCAGGGCGGGCTGCAAGTCGGTCATGGGTGTGGTGGCCGTTTCGTCGCCGAGCATGTCATTCAACGCCTGATCGGATGTGTTGTCCACAGGGTCGGGCTCTGGCTCCACGGGAACGATCAGGACCGGCTCCACCACGGTGGGTTCGGGCTCGATAACCGTCGGCTCGGGCTCGACGGGTGTGATAACCACCGGATCGGATTCAACGGGCGGGATTACGACGGGCTCCGGCTCAACCACGGGGTCGGGTTCCGGTTCAGGTTCTACAACCGGATCGGGGTCGGGCGTTGTGCCTTCAGGCTCGAGCTCCATCGCCATCGCTCGGCGGACCGAACCCGGCGGGAGATACACATAGGCCTCGGCCGGGGGAACGATCTTGTAGTGGCTGCCTTCCTCTTCGACGATCCGGACCTCGTCGAACTCGTTGAGGACGGCCTGCACGCGGTAGCTCCCGGCCGGGCCGTTGACGTCGGCGGCATAGACCTTGCTGCGGTCGGTGTTGACCACGCCGGTGGACCCGTCGCCCTTGGCATCGACGAAAGCCTTGGAGATGTAGCTATGGAAGCCCTCGGGCGGGACGATCTTGTTCCACCCGGCGATGACCTGCTCGACCTTGACGAGCGTGTCCTTGTCGAGCTCCCCGACGCGGTAGTAGCGGTCGGCGGCACCGGCGCGGACATCGGTCTGGTTCTGGTTGACGACCCCGGTAAAGGGGACTTCCTGCCCCAGCGCCTGGCCAAGCAGGCCCGGGCAGGCGGTGAGCAGCAGTGCCAGGACAAAAAGCGTCGCTGAGGTCAAGGTTCTGGGTCGCATGTCACGCCTCCTGATCGTTCCCGCGCGGGCGTCGCGCAAGGGGGTTACGCGACGGTATCGCGGCAATCTGGCAGCGTCAAGCAGTGCGCCGGCCCTGGCGTACGAAAAACCGTAAATCCGGATGCAGCAAGGGAGATGTGGCTCGCCCGGTGGGCCGGATGACTGCCCCGCGCGCGGGCCGGTGGATAAAAATGTAAAAAAAACGCGAACAACCCACTTGACACATTTGATCTATTTTGTAAACTTGGGGCATGAAGCGAGACAAAGCCTGCCAAGACGCCCTGGCCGTGTTCATCCAGTACGGCTACCGAAAGACCTCCATGGAAGACGTCGCCCGAGCGATCGGGGTGTCCCGCCAGTGGGTCTATCAACAGTTCCGGTCCAAGGAGAAGCTGTTCGGCGAGGTGATCGAACAGGCCATGAACAGCACCCTGACGCGGACGGTGGACGTGCTGAAGTCCGACGCCCCCGACGACGAGGCCAAGCTGTTGTCGGCCTTCGATGTCTGGTGCGGCGAATACCTGGACTCGATCGGGGCCTCCCCCCATGCCGGCGAGCTGTTCGACTCGGCCGTGTCCATGCACGGCGATCGCATCAAGGAAGCTTACGACGAGTTCGAAAAAGCATTAACGAAGACGCTGAAGCGCGCCCTGCCCGGGCTCCCCCGCGGCGTCCAGCACCGTGACGCGGCGATTGTCCTGCTGAGCGCAAGCCAAACGATCAAACACGAAAGCGCCAACCGCAAGGCCTACCTCGAACAGATGAAACGTGTGATCCGTGTCGTGACGGCCGGACGCACCGAAAAAGACTAACCCCCCTACCCTGAAAGGCATCCCCATGAACACCATCCTGATCACCGGCGCGAGCTCGGGCATCGGCAAGACCACCGCGAAGCACTTCCAGGCGAACGGCTGGAACGTGATCGCCACAATGCGCAAGCCCGAAGCGACGGGCGAGCTGGCGGATCTCGACAACGTGATGATTGCTCGGCTGGACGTGCAGGACCCAAGCTCGATCAAGGACGCCGTCGGTGAGGGGATCGCGCGGTTCGGGAAGATCGATGTGCTGCTGAACAACGCCGGGTACGGGTCGTACGGCGTGCTCGAGGCGACGCCGATGGAGAAGATTCGTCGTCAGTTCGATGTCAACGTCATCGGGCTGCTGGAGACGACCAAGGCCGTGATCCCGCACTTCCGGGAGAACCAGGCGGGGGTGATCATCAACATCGCCTCGATGGGGGGGAAGGTTTCGTTCCCGCTGGGGACGCTCTACCACGGCTCGAAGTTTGCGGTGGAGGGCCTGTCCGAGGCGCTGAGCTACGAGATGTCTGCCATCGGCGTGAAGGTGAAGATCGTCGAGCCGGGCATGATCAAGACGGACTTCGGAGGCCGTTCGCTCGACTTCAACAACGACGAGAGCCTCGGGGAATATCAGGGGGTCGTCGGCAACCTCTTCGCCGCGATGGAGCCGCTCGCCGCGGCCGGCTCGGAGCCGGAACTGGTGGCCGAGACCATCTATAAGGCGGCAACCGACGGGACCGACCAGCTGCGCTACATCGCCGGGCCGGACGCCGAAGAGATCATCGCCAACCGCAAGGCGCTGGACGACGCGACATTCCTAGGCGGTATCAAGAGCCAGTTCGGGCTTTAACCACCCAATCACAATCTCGGAACAATGAGGCTTACCATGAACGCTAAAGAAGCAATCGATCAACTGAACCCTCAGGGCTGGGCGGAGACATCGGCGTTAGAGCGCTTGCATCTGCTCGAACAGGTCCGGGAGAACCTCAAGCGGTACGGCGATGAGCTTGCTGCGTCCGACTCGGCCATGAAGAACGGTATGATGGGCGAAGCGCTCTACAGCGACGCGCTGTCAAAGATCGCGACCGTGGTGCCGATGGCCAACACGGTGACCGCCGCCATCGAGGTCTATGAAGGCCTCGTGCATGGTGAGATGCTCAAACCGCTGAGCGTCACCAAGGTCGGTGACGATCTATACGACATCAAGGTGTTTCCCGTGCATGCCAAGGATCGGCTGATGAACGGCGACCGCACGGACGTGCTCCGTGTCAAGGGCGAGCCGAAGCAGGTCAACCCGATGGACAAGCCCACCGGCATCATCGCCGTGCTTGGTGCGGGCAACTACTCCTCGTCCTTGGAGATGGTCAAGGCAATCTTCTTTGAGAACTGTGCCGTGGTGCATAAGCCGCACCACCTCAACGCCGAGACGGATGAGGTATGGGCCAAGATCATGCAACCGCTGATCGACCACGGGGCGATGAGCTTTTGCGACGCGGACCAGGGGCGTGATCTGACGCAGGATGATCGGCTGAGCAAGATCTACTTCACCGGCGGGACGGGCACAGCCAACGCGATCATGTCGGCCACGGATACGACACTGGTCAGCGAGTGCGGCGGCAATAACCCGTGCATCATCGTGCCGGGGGACCGGCCATGGACGGACAAGGAGATCACCCATCAGGCGCAGCAGATCGCCACAATCAACAAGATGAACGGCGGGGCCGTCTGCGGCCGTGTGCAGACACTGGTGACCTCGAAGCACTGGCCCCAGCGTGAAGCACTGCTTGATGCGATCCGCAAAGCGATTCTGGAAGACACCCCGGCCGACGGCACGTACTACCCCGGGTCGGACAAGGTCAAGGAAGGCTTCTTGCAGGCCTACCCTGATGCCGAGGTCCTCAAGCCCGAGGGCGGTCAATACAAGAGCGCGGACTTCGTGCTGATCACCGGCGCTGAGGAAGAAAGTTACGCCACTCAAAACGAAGCGTTCTGCCAGGTCCTCAGCGAGGTGCCGTTGGATGTGTCGGCGGACGCGGCCGAGTTCCTGCCCCGTGCGGCCGAGTTCTGCAACACACGCCTGCTGGGCACGCTGGGTTGCGGCATCCTGATCGACGAAGACACCAAGAAGGCGCACCAGGCAGCCTTGGATCAGGCGTTAACTGACCTTGAGTATGGCGGGATCGCGGTCAACACGATGCCGCCGTTCATCTTCCTCTCACCCTGGCTGACATGGGGTGGGAACGAAGAAGGCAAGACGTTTGTCTCGGGCGTCGGCAACTTCGGCAACGCGATGAACTTTGAAAACGTCGACAAGTCGATCATGACCGCCGGCTTCATGTCGCCGGGTCACATGATCAAGACCAACAAGCGTGCGTTCGACACACTGGCGAAGGGCATGGCGGACTACTCGGTCAATCCCTCCTGGAAGAATCTGACCTGCCTGATGGGCGGCGCAATCGTGGGTCAGTTCCGGAAGAAGGACTTTTAGCTCGCGCCTTGTGATAACAGACACCCCTGCTACGAGAAGAGAAATCGAGATGAAAACGACCAAGCATTGGACACAAGACGACATCCCTGACCAGTCCGGGCGGGTTGTGATCGTGACGGGGGCAAACACGGGCATCGGCTACGAGACCGCGAAGGCCCTGGCGCACAAGGGCGCGCTGGTCACGCTCGCCTGCCGCAACAAAGAGAAAGGCGAGACCGCGGTAGGTCGCATCATGTCCGGGTCGCCGATGGGCGAGGTCGGTTTCGTGCCGCTGGACCTGGCCGACCTCGAATCGGTGCAGACATTCACGGAGCGTTTCCAGGAAACACACACCCGGTTGGACCTGCTGATCAACAACGCCGGCGTGATGGTGCCGCCGGAGAGCAAGACCGCGCAGGGCTTCGAGCTGCAGTTCGGCGTCAACCACCTGGGGCACTTCGCGTTGACCCAGCAGCTGCTTGGCCTGCTCCGCGACACGCAGGGCAGCCGGGTCGTCAACGTCTCGAGCGTAGCCCACCGTCACGGCACGATGGACTTCGAGGACCTGAACTTTGAGCGCCGCAAGTACCGGCCATGGCAGGCTTATGGGCAGAGCAAGCTGGCGAATCTGCTGTTCACCTTCGAGTTGCAGCGCCGGCTGGCGGCTGACTGGGCGCCGGTGATGGCTGTCGCGGCGCACCCCGGTTGGACCGGGACGGACCTGCAACGTCACTCGGGGCTGGCGGGCTTCTTGAATCCCGTGCTCGCCATGCCGACGCCCCAGGGCGCGCTGCCGACGCTCCGCGCCGCGACCGATCCAAACGTCAAGGGCGGCGAGTACTACGGCCCGCACGGGATGATGGAAATGCGCGGCTACCCGGTCAAGGTCGGCACCAACAAGGCGGCCCAGAACACCGACGACGCGGCACGGCTCTGGCAGATCAGCGAAGAACTCACCGGCGTGCTCGAGCCCGTCTAGGCCCCACGTATACGAAACCACACAGAAAAAGAGTATTCACCATGGCAACGAAAAGAACCGTCCTGATCACCGGTGCCTCAGCAGGTATCGGCAAGGCGACGGCGGAAAAACTGCTGGCTGACCGCGGCTACACGGTGTATGTCGCGGCGCGTCGGCTCGAGAAGATGCAGGACCTGGCCGAACTGGGCGCACGCCCGATCCCGATGGACATCACGCAGGACTGCCAGGTCGTCGAGGCGGTGGAGCGGATCAATGGTGAGGCGGGCGGCGTGGATGTATTGATCAACAACGCTGGGTTTGGTTTGAACGCGGCGATGGAAGACGTGCCGATCGACAAAGCGCGGTATCAGTTCGAGGTCAACCTGTTCGGCCTGGGCCGGCTGACGCAGCTGGTGCTGCCGAAGATGCGCGAGAAGAAGGCGGGCACGATCATCAACGTCAGCTCGGTCGGCGGGAAGGTGTACATGCCGCTTGGTGCCTGGTACATCGGGACCAAGCACGCGCTGGAGGGCTGGAGCGACTGCCTGAGGCTGGAGCTGAAGCCGTTCGGTATCGACGTCGTCATCGTCGAGCCCGGCGCGATCGCGACCGAGTTCGGCGACGTGATGACCGGCCCGATGCTGGAGATGTCCGGCGAGTCGGCGTATGGCCCGCAGGCACAGCAGATGGCCAAAATGTCCACCGGGCCCGTCGAGCAGACCGCCTCCCCCCCTTCCGTGATCGCGGATGTGATCGTTAAGGCGCTCAAAGCACGTCGCCCGAAGACGCGCTACGCCGCCGGGAAGTACGCCAAACCGATGCTGTTCTTCAGGCACTGGCTGAACGACCGGATGTTTGACCGCTTCCTGCTGAACTTCATGAGCAAAGCGGGCTGAGAATCACAACCACACACAGACAACCCCAATACACACACATACAAATGAGACCCACCATGATCATTGATACAAGCAAACCCGTACTCGTCACCGGCGCCACAGGCTACGTGGCCGGCTGGATCGTTAAACGCCTGTTGGATGAAGGCTACACCGTACACGCGGCTGTGCGTGACCCCTCCAAGGCCGAAAAGCTCAAGCACTTGAATGCCTTGGCCGAGCAGGCCCAGGGTGAGATCAAGTACTTCAAGGGCGACCTGATGCAGCCCGGCTCGTATGCCGAGGCGATGGCGGGCTGCTCGGTGGTGTTCCATACGGCGTCGCCTTTTACAACGCATGTGGAAGACCCGAAGCGCGACCTGGTCGATCCTGCCGTGCAGGGTACGCGCAACGTGCTGGAAGAGGCGAACAGGGTCGAGACTGTGCAGCGCGTGGTGGTGACCAGCAGCTGCGCCGCGATCTACGGTGACAACATCGATGTAAAGCAGACGCCCAACGGGGTCTTCACCGAAGATGTCTGGAACACCAGCTCTTCGCTTGAGCACCAGGCGTATTCGTACTCCAAAACGATGGCCGAGCGCGAGGCGTGGACGATCGCCGAGGTGCAGAACCGTTGGGACCTGGTGACGGTGAACCCTTCGCTGGTGCTGGGGCCGGCGATCAACCCACACGCGTCGGGCGAATCGCTATCGCTGATGAAGCAGTTCGGCGACGGCACGATGAAGGGCGGCACGCCGGACATCGGGATGGGCATCGTGGACGTGCGCGACGTGGCGGAGATGCACATGAAGGCGGCGTTCGATCCCAACGCCAAGGGCCGGTACATCACCAGCGGGCACAACAGCAGCTTCCCGGAGATCGCCAAGACCCTGCGCGATCACTTCGGCGACGCGTATCCGTTCCCGAAGAAGACGCTGCCCAAGTGGCTGGTCTGGCTGGCGGGGCCGATCGTGGACAAGCGCATCACGCGCAAGATGATCAGCCGGAACGCCGGGTACCCGTGGACCGGCGACCACGGCAAGTCCGTGCGCGAGCTGGGCATGAGCTACCGGTCGCTGCAGGAATCCATCGTGGAGATGTTCCAGCAGCTGATCGACAGCGGCGCGCTGAACAAGAAGTAAACCGTCGGATCACCTAACCCGAAGGCGGCCGGGGCGTACCGCTGGGCGGGGGCGGAGCGCTGGGGTTGAAGGTGGCACGGCGGCACAGATCCACCAGATCGTCGATGGCTTCAAGCACAACGTCCGCATCGGGCTTGCGCGACTGTTCGAGCTGTTGCTGGGCGCTGACCGCCGAGGCCCGGATGGACGGGTAGCCGTGGCTCGTGGCGCTTCGCTTGATCTGGTCCAGCTCGTCACGCAGCTTCTGGATGTCTCGCTCGCGTTGGGCGGCGAGGACCGACTCGACCTGCTCGGGTAGATGGGTGACGAACCGCCTGAGCATCATCATCAGTTCGGGGTAGGCCGCCAATTCACTGGTGACCTCGTCCGGCTTAGCCAGCACGTAGCGGCGCTGACGCTCCTTGATGATCAGCGTGCCGGCGGCATCCAGCAACACACAGGCCGCGACCGGCTGCTTGAGCACCTCGTCGCAGCCCGCTTCCGTGGCGCGCGGCCCCGTCCGCTTGGGCGACTTATCCGTGAGCGCCAGGATCGGCCCGAGGTACTGCGCCGCACGCAACCGCTCCGCCACGGCGTAGCCCATGCGCCCGAAGGCGCGCAGGTCCAGGATGACAAGGTCGTACGGCTCGGCTTCGGCCAAAGACCGGCCGAGTGAATCGAGCGCTTGGATCGCATCATCCGCGAAGTCCACGATCGCGCCGGCATGCTTCAGGTCAGACGACCGCCGGAAGCGCGACACATCCGCGTTGTCCACGAGCAACACGCGCGCCAGGTCCAGAGCCTGTACGGCCGGGGACACCGACGCACCTTCAGCCCGGGTTGTGTTCGGGTCTACCCGATCAGCCATCACGATTCTCCACGCCTCCAACAAACACCGCCCCCTGCCGGGGCGATAACCACACGGCTGTTATCGGCAACGCTTAAGTCAATATGAATACCACCCCACCGCCTGGCGGATAAGGCGTCGGGGTTGTAACGATTAGGTGGTGTGGGTCGGTCGGCCGGGCCGCCGGTGGTGCGGCTCAGATGACCAGAAGCAGCGATTCCGCGGTGAGCAGAAGGACCAGCAGCAGCAGCACGGCATAGGCGTGGCGCGGATTCACCTTGCCCTTAGATGTGCCCAGCCCGAAGTACGTGCCCTGCCGATGCCAGAGCAGGAACGCCAACGGCAGACACACGACACCGAACAACCACAATTGCCAGGGCGACGAGCCGTGATCCAGCATCACGCCCGCGTCGGCGATGTGGTCGAATGAGCCGATGCCGATGTAGGCACCGTTCGCCAGCAGGCAGAAGCCGGCGAAGTAACGCAGGATGTAGGCGAAACCCAACTTGAACCGTGCAGCGACAACCCAAACCAAAACCGGAAGCAGTACACCGAACAGCGGCCCCGCCCATACCGCCCAGAGCGGGTGTGGATTGACCGGTATAACCGTCTCAGAAAAGCGTAGCGGGTGGAGATGAACGCGCTCCACGGTCCCGCCGGAGGTCCACGCCCCGAGCATGTGCCCAAACTCATGTACCAGCATCATCCCGTACCGAGACAGCGCGAGCGTGGACACGATCAGAACCACCTGGTGCATGCGTTTCATGCAAAGCATCCATATATGTTAAGCCACCGATGAACAAAGATGAACACTGATAAGAACGAAAATGGCCTACAAGTCTTTCATCCGTGTTTATCTGTGTTCATCGGTGGCTACTCTTCTTCTGCTGATGCCTCGTCTTCAATCAATTCGACGCGCCAGGCCAGGGCGTAGTCCCAGGGCTCTTCGTGGATGCTTTCGGGGCGGGAGACGTGCAGGTGGTATCGGCCGGGCTGGAGTTCTTTCAGGTAGATATGCTCGACGTTGTCAACCTTACTGGAGCTGACAGCCAACTCGTGCTGCTCACCGGTCTCGTCGGTGTGGACGAGTTTCAGGTCCAGGTTCGCCAGGCGCGGCATGCCGAACCAGTTGCCCTCGCCTTTGTCGGTGTCGTCGGTCTTGATGCCGGTGATCCGTCGGTGCCAGGTGAGGATGATCGACGCCTCGGCCATGGGCGACTGCAGGGCGAAGGTGTAGGTGTTCTTCCCGTCGGGTTCGATTGAGCCGTAGTCCCAGCCCATGCGGTTGGGCAGGCGGATCAGCGATTCGCCATCGCCAGTCGGTTCACTTCCTGGATTACTTCCGGTGCTACTTCCGGGGGCGGGGGCACTTCCGGGGGGGCCGGCCTGGAGGATCATGAGGCTGCTATTGAAGTTGACGACACCGGCGCCGAGGAACTCGTCCAGCGGCTTGCCGGGCTCGGGCTGCCAGTCGTCGGTCTTGGTCGCGCCGGCGAGGAGCACAGCCTTGATGGTCTCGGCCTTGGCGGCGAGGTGAGCGTTCTCGGGCGCTTCCTCGGCGGCCTGCAGCAGGCGCGTAGCCACGGCGGCGACGGCGGGGGTCGTGAAGCTGGTGAGTTGACGTGGGCCGACGATGTCGGGCTTGCAGCGGTCGCGGACCTCGATGCGAGTGTACCCGCCGCTGGACCCGCCGACGGCGGCCGGGTCGTCGGGCTTGGGCGCGTTGACTCGTTTCGCGCGGTTCGTGCCGACAGCGATGGCGTTGTATGAAGTCGCCAGCATGTAGGGCACGGGCGTGTGCTTGCCGTTGTTCACGCCGACGCACATGATCGTGTCGTTCGCATCGATCAGCCAATCGACCCGGCGGAGTACGTCCACAGCGTTGTGCGAATCGCTGACCCATGAGTGTGTGATGACGCGCATCGGCCCGCCGGCGGGTGGCTGGGGCGAGCCGGCGTTGAGGTAGCCCGGGCCCATCCAGTCGCGCGAGTCGTAGCAGTGGACGACGCTGACGCCGGGTGCCAGGCCGTTGAGCCCGTAGATGACGCGTGCGGTGGCGGAGGCGTGGCCGGAGGGCCTGGACTTGCCGGAGCGTTCGACGAAAGCGACGGTATCGAACTGAGGCTGTTTGGTGTTGGGCATGTACGCGCCGGGACCGAACTCGACGTGGCCGACGGTGATGCCTTCGCCGGTGGGCACGTCCTTACCGAGCCGGGCGCGTGCGTCGTGGATGCCGATGAGGTTGTGGATGGAGGGCTGCCTGGGCCGCTGGGTGACGGTGGGTTTGATCGTCGGCTTCTGGCCGGGCGGGACCGGGTCGGTTTCTTCGACGTGGTCGGGGTCGTCCGGGGTATCCGGGGTCGCCGGGGCCTGCTGATCGACGTACTGCTGGGCGGTCGAGGGCTGGGGGTCCAACTGATAGGCGCCGAATGCCAGCGCGAGCACGGTCAGGCCGATAAGCAGCGGGTTTTTCAGTTCGTGCATCATCATTGGAGGTATCGAGACATTTACGGGTCACTTCCCAGGAACTTCCGGGGGCGGGGCTACTTCCGGGGGTATCGGCGTGATCCAGCGGGCGGCTTCGGGGGAATCGGGTAACACGCGGGCGATCAGGTCGGAAGAACTCACCGCTGTGACTCATAACGCCGATCTAACCCCCACGGTTCGACGTTTTATCTATGATGTCTCGTCTTATCGGAATGGTCGGGCGTTTGGAGATCGGTTTGCGGAAGGTTGATTATCTGGTCGTCGGTTCGGGGCTCACGGGCGGCGTGATCGCGCGCGCCTTGGCAGACGCCGGGCGGGACGTGCTGATTGTCGATCGGCGGGACCACGTCGGGGGCAACGTCCACGACCACGAGCACGAATCCGGCATCCGCATCCACACCTACGGCCCGCACTACTTCCGGACCAACTCCGATCGCATCTGGGATTACGTCACCCGCTTCGCTGACTTCTACAAGTACGAGGCGAGCCTCAAGACGCTGGTGGACGGCGAACACGAGAACTGGCCGATCGCCGCGAGCTATATCGCCAAGCACATCGGCGCGGACTGGCGGCCCGAGTTCACCGGCAAGCCGAGCAACTTTGAGGAAGCCGCGCTGTCGCTGATGCCGCGCGCGATCTACGAGAAGTTCATCAAGGAGTACAACGAGAAGCAATGGGGTGTGCCGGCGCACACATTGAGCGCGGACCTGTGCAAAAGGTTCGACGTCCGGGCGGACGACGAGCCCAGGCTCAAACCCGACTGCAAACACCAGGGCATCCCGAAGCAAGGCTACGCCCACTTCACGCAGCAGTTGGTCAAGAATATCCCCATCGAACTAGGGTTTGACTACACGCAGCGACGGAATGAGATCGAAGTACAAAAACTGACCATCTTCACCGGGCCGATCGACGCATTCTTTGATTACGAATTGGGCAAGCTCGCGTATCGGGGCCAGCGTCGAGAGCATAGGTATGTCGAGGATGCGCCAGACGGCGGATTCGCGCAGCCATGCGGGCAGGTGAACACGCCGATGCACGATCAGGGCCCGGCGATCCGGACGCTGGAATGGAAGCACATGATGCCCCCCCCGGAAGTTTCCCCGGAAGTTCCCCCGGAAGCTTCCCCGGACAATGCGCAAGCGATCAAGGGTACGGTGCTGACGACCGAGACGCCGTACACACCGGACGAGGTCGGCGGGTATGAGTACCCGTTCCCCGACTCGGCGAACGCCGAGCTATATAAGCGTTACCGCGAAAAGGCGGACCAGCTGCCGGGGGTCCTGGTTTGCGGGCGATTGGGTGAGTACCGATACTTCGACATGGACCAGGCGATCGGGCGGGCGCTGCTGCTGGCTGAGCGGATTGTCAATGATGATCCAAATGCAGATCGGTTGCCGCACCATTAGATCGATGAACCGCGAAGGCGCGAAGAAGGCGAAGATACTAGCCACCGATGAACATGGATAAGACAAAGCCAATGACTCATGCTCTTCATCTGTGTTTATCCGTGTCCATCGGTGGCTAAATAAGTTGGATTGAAACGGACTGGTAGCGATTCATGATTCGAGGCCTTGTTAAAAAACTGCCCAAGCCGGTCGTGCAGATGCTCGGCAAAGCCGTCGGTGCGGACAAGCGCGGCTACCGGCGTGTCAGTCGATTAGGTGCGGATAGCGCTAACCCGTGGATCGCCAAGTCGTCGAAGATCGATGGCTGGCTGTTCGAGGGCGAGCACGAGTGCCTGTGGGAACTGGCGACCGAATCGAAGAACGGCGACATCGTCGAGATCGGTTCGTGGATGGGCAAGAGCGCCTGCATCTTCGCGGGGGCCTGCCTCGATCATGCGCCTGAGACGCGTGTGTATTGCGTAGACCCGTTCACGATGCTCGGCTCGCCCAGCCAGGAGGCGTATCACAAACGGATCACCAAAGGCGACGGCACGTTTTACCAGTTCGCCCACAACGCGGGTACGCTCGGCTTCTATCAGCAGATCGTCCCGGTCGCGACGACCAGCGACTTGGCGCTCCCGGCTGTGCCCGACGGCTGCCGACTTGCGTTCGTCGATGCGCGGCACGACTACGAGGGCGTCAGCACCGACACCCACCTGATCATCCCCAAGATCAAGCCCGGCGGCCTGCTCGCCCTGCACGACGCCGGCGTGTATCAGGGCGTTGATGACCACATCGAAAAAGACCTCAAGCACGATGCGAGGCTGACCTTTGAGCGACAGGTGAACTCCATCGTGGTGTTCCGGAAGCATTAGTCATTAGCCGCAAATGAACGCGAATGAACGCGGATTGGATTGGTCATGGGCATGAGCTTCTTCTCTTATGATTTGCGTTTATTAGCGTTCATTCGCGGCTAATCCGTATTGGCTCATTATGCAAGACACCTCAGCAAACACGCCCGCCGTCAGTGTTGTGATGCCGACGTACAAACGGCCGGACATGATCACGCGCGCGGTCGATAGCGTGCTGGCGCAGACGATGACGGATTGGGAGTTGGTAATCTCTGACGACGAGAAACCTGCCGGGGATACGTGGACATACCTCGAAAAGATCGCGGCAAGCGACCCGCGCATCCGTATCCTGCAGAACCCCGGCAAGGGCGGGCAGATACCGAATAATAACTACGTCATGCAGCAGGCCCGGGCCGAGTGGATCAAGCCGCTGTACGACGATGACGCGATCAAGCCCGACTGTCTGGCACGGTTCCTCGAAGCGGCGAAACAGAAGCCCGGCGCAGCGGTCGTGATGTGCCTGGCGGACAACTTCGTGAACAACGAACTGACCCGACCCGGGCAACGCGGGGCTATGTCGGCGCTGGAATACCTAAGCGCCGAAGACGCGCTGCTCGCCTGCTACCTGCAGGACCTGGAAGTCGGTACGCCCGTGCAGTGCATGGTTCGCCGCGAAGACATCCAGGCCGATATCTTGTGGGAAGACCCCGGCGAAATGAACAGCGCGTTCGATACGTGGTGGCTCTACCGCCTGATCGCACGCGGCGGCATCCTGCTCTTAAACGAAGCGCTCATCGACCAGCACTGGGGCCACGAGACCGGCACCACCATCATGCAGGACAACCCCGAGCTGATGGACCACGACCTGTTCCGCCTCAAACAACTGCTCCACCCACTGCTCCCAGCCGATTTAAATCCCCCAACCCTATCGACCATGAAGCAGCAAACCCGCCTGATGCGCGCCGTCCTGCGCCTGCGCGATAAACAGTTCGGCCAAGCCCTCAAGCTCATGCTCCAAAGCCCAAGCCCCCAAGCCTGGCGCAACACACTGAGTTGGGTACGCAACAAACGGCAGCCCGGACGTGCGCCGCTGGTGGCGCGCGAGACGGTATGGCCATGATTAAAAACTGAAACTCACATCTATCCCATACAGCAGGTCCGTAGTAAAAAGTATGTTGGATAAAAAGAGCTCGCGCGCATAATGATTCTGACTCAACCCGAGAAGGATAATTGACGAATAGTATGGCGTATGAATTCCAATGATACGCCTCGAAATACTTCCGGCCCCCACATAAAGAGCACCCATGGGTTCACATTGATCGAATTGATGATCCTCGTAGCGGTGCTTGGGATCCTGGCGGCACTGGCTGTGCCGAAGTATCTGGGCATCCGCGACAAAGCCGAGGCGACCGCGGCGGGGACGTCGATGAAAGCGATCGCAGACGCCACCAAGCATTATCAGGCTGCTCATGGCGAATGGCCCGATGACAAGAACCGGCGCGTGTTGCCGCCGGAACTAAGCGCTTACCTGCCCATGGACGAGTTTGAGAATGGCCCTTTGGGAGGTGTCTGGGACTACGATGATTGGCGGGGTGCCGGCTATACCGCAGGCGGAGACGAGATCGGTATCGCCATCTCAATTGTTGAGGGTGATCCGGACCAGTATGAAGCGGTGGATAAAGTGATAGACGACGGGGACCTGACGACCGGGGTGGTGCGGTATTGTGAATCGATGCCTCGGCTGGTCTATATCCTGCTGTTCTAACGGCGGGGCCGGCCAGCAGGGCCATCACTACGATTGACTTCGGGGGAAAGCACCAGTGCGATTCGTCGTAAACCACCTCGCGCACCTCGTCCTGGGCCACAATCCATTCGATGGTTTTCTTTAAGCCCTCTTCGAAACCGACCCGGGTTTGCCAGACGACGGCCTTTTGGGATTAGGTTCGCCAGTGAGGAGGCGGGGCGGGTCGTCCCGGTGAGCCGGTTAGTCCAGCTTCCACATTTTGTTTGGTTTTCTTTTCTGGCTGTGGAGGTCGCCGCCGGCGACGCGGTCCCAGAAGCGGCCGCCGACTTTTTGTTCGACGTCATAGGTGACCGCCAGAAAATCCTCCAGGTTGCCGGTGAGTTTTTTGTTTTCCATCTCAAACGTCCAGAGTTTTAGTCGGCCCCGGCTGTCTTCCGCTAACACACTTTTCGTAAAAGCATGGGGGATCGGCACGTCGATGCCGTACTTATCTGTGTCATCCCCGATGGTTTCGATTTTCCGGTCGAAGTAGAAGATGGGTGCTGTCAGCACATAGGTTTCCAGGATGTCCTTCCGTTCATTCAGTTTGCGGACAGCCATTTCGAGGTCCCGCCACATCTGCCGATTGAACCCCGGTTTCTGCGGCGACATGTTAGACAGCAGGAACGTTTCGCTATTCTGGATTTTCAGTTCATCCATATTGGCACTGGCGACCAGGTGGCCGCGGTCGTAGTTGTTGCCCTTGTAGGCTTTAAGCCCTGCACGGAATCTACGGGGGATACGGATATCCGCCCGGAAGTTGTTGCTTCGCTTTTGCTTTGGTTTGACCTCCCACTCAAATACCGCGTTTGGATTGACAATCTCCAGCACCCACTTGGGCTGCCTGAAGTACCACGAGTACCCGATGGTGAAAAAACGCCCCGTTAGTATCTCGTCGCAGACGGGTGCGCCGTAACGTAGTTCACGCTGCATTTGAAATGGATCATCCATACATTGTTTCCTTTGCGTGCAATGACTTACCTGTTGTGTCGCAGGCTGAGGATTGATTGGGGTGAGCCAAAATATCAACGGCTTCATAGCCATCCAGGCTCAACAGCCGATCACTTCTGTATCATTTTCGAACTACATCGCCCTGCCGGACCCTGCGTCTGCCTCAATCGAGCATCAGGACATGCCTTTAATCCGAGCGCATGCAAAAATAGCCAAGATACTTCTCATAAACAAGAGCAATCTTGAGGGGCAAATCATTTACTAATAAATATATCTGAGTGGGTTAACCTGCCCGTACACCACTTCGCGGACCTCGTCCTGGGCCTGGAGCCACTCGATGGTTTTCCTTAAGCCCTCTTCGAAGCAGGTTTGGGCTTGCCAGTCCATGGCTTGTTTGGCTTTGGAGGTGTCGAGGCAATGGCGGGGTTGGCCGTCGGGTTTGGTGGCGTCCCATTCGATCTTGCCCTCGAACCTGCGGAGCCTGGCGATGAGTTGGGTGCGCAACAAACGACACCCTGGAGAATAGCCGCTGATCGAGCGGGAAGCGCTGTGGCCGTGATGGTGCGATGAGCTACGGCTCAGATCAGGTGCCGAACGGGTTGGCCGGGCGGCGCTGTTTCCCGGGCGTCAGCTCGACATAGTCAACACGCTCAAAGTCCAGCCACTCCGTCCCTGCTAACTCAAGAGCCCCGCGTTCATTGGGCTTGGCCGTGCTGGGGATTAATGCCAGGTACTTCAAGTAGGCCGTTAGCACGTCGAGCTCTTTAAAGAACATGTCGGCGAAGTCTTCGCGGGCTTTGGTGATCGTGGCCTTGCTGACCTTCCGCAGTGTCGATGTAAACACCTCGACGGTGCCTTCATCAAAGCTAAGCTCCTCGAGTAGCTCGCCCTTCTCGAACAGCCTGTAGCTGAAAGCACCAGCGGTATCGCTGTACCCGAATTGAAGCGCACGGGTATCGAGGTGCTCGGACAGGGCTTGCGCTTCGACCGTGTAGTCGTATGAGTTAAACGGGTCTTGGTCAACCACCAAAGACCAACTGTGTCCCTTGTGGCGCACGACCAGACACCCAGCCTCAGCCGGCCGGACCCCGGTGTGAACGACGTCTTCCTGGATGTCGCCTGACGGCCGGATCCCCTGCAGAGCTCGAGCCACGTCGCCGGGTGGGGCGAGTACGTGTAGCTCCTGGTAATTGCTATAGCTGTCATGAATCCCGCGGAGCTTAGCTAAGCTGGGTACCTCATACTCCGGCAACCCCTCGATATAGACCGCTTCTTCGCGGTGATCCTCGGCACTGCGATTGTGGGTCGCACCCGAGGCCTTCAGCACCTTCACAACGTTCTCACAGATGCGATGGAAGGCTTCGCTATCGGTGATGGCTTTCTGTATCTGGGCCTTGGTTTTCCCTGCACGCCCGGTCCAGTCGGGGGCCCGGACCTTGTCCAACCAGGCCTGTCGCTCATCAAGATGTCCCTCGGCCTGTTGTAGGGGCGTCGCTCTGAAGTTACTGGCGTTCACCCGGGCACCGGCGTCGATCAGTGCCTGAACCGCCTCCGGGCTGTGGCCATCAACCGCGGCAAACAACGGCGTCCGGCAATAACCGTCACGTAATTCCAAGTCCGCCCCAGCTTCGATGAGGAACTGCACCACCTCAACATGATTGCACGCCGCGGCGATGTGCAAGGCGGTAACATCATCCGTGCCTAACGCATTGACGCCCCGGTTAACATCCACACCCTCGCTCAGGATGGCTTTGACCAGATCGACTTCGCCACGCTCGGCCGCGGCGACGAGTGTACGCGGGGTCGCCTTTGACTTCTGCTGTTTGTCTGCCATGACATAGATCCCGAATAAAAAGTATCACCAGCATATACTAGAAAATATCAGCCCGAGGGAAGTATACGCTTATCTCGATATCGGGTTGATATGTCTTCATGTGGTGATCGGGATCGCTAACCTATCCGTATACGACTTCCCGCACCTCGTCCTGGGCCTCGAACCACTCGATGGTTTTCTTTAAGCCTTCTTCAAAGCCAACCTTGGCCTGCCAGTCCATGACTTGTTTGGCTTTGGAAGTGTCGAGGCAGCGGCGGGGTTGGCCGTCGGGTTTGGTGGCGTCCCATTCGATCTTGCCCTCGAACCTGCAGAGCTTGGCGATCAGTTCGACCAGGTCCTTGATCTTGATCTCCATGTTCGTGCCGAGGTTGATGGGGTCGGGGGTGTCGAGTTTTTCGGCGGCGGTGACGATGCCGTCGGCGGCGTCTTCGACGTAGAGGAATTCGCGCGAGGCGCTGCCTGTGCCCCAGCAGACGATGTGGTCGTCGCCGCGGTCGCGGGCTTCGACGCACTTGCGGATCAGGGCGGGGATGACGTGCGAGGAATTGGGGTCGAAGTTGTCGTTGGGGCCGTAGAGGTTGACGGGGACGACGACGACGCCGCTCAGGCCGTACTCGCGCTTATAGCCGTCGAGCATGACGAAGAGCGCCTTCTTGGCGACGCCGTAGGGCGCATTGGTTTCTTCGGGGTAACCGTTCCAGAGCTCGGATTCCTGGAAGGGGACGGGGGTGAACTTGGGGTAGGCGCAGACGGTGCCGGTGTGGACGAACTTGTCGATGCCGTGGATGCGTCCCTGCTCGATCAGGTGCATGCCCATCGCCATATTGGCGTAGAAGAACCGGCCGGGGTGTTCGCGATTCGCGCCGATCCCCCCCACTTCCGCGGCGAGGTGGATGACGACGTCGGGCTTTGCCTCCTTGTACATCCGGACGACGTCGGCCTCTTTGGTCAGGTCGAAGTCGGGATAGATCGGGATGTAGAGGTTGTCATCACTGACGCCGGCCTGCTTGAGCCGGGCCTGGATGTTCTGGCCCAGAAACCCGTCGCCGCCGGTGACACAGACACGTTTATCTTTGAGGTAGGACAAAAGAATACTCCAAACACGGAAACTAGGCTGGTTATCTGTAAAGTATAGATTCTGGTTTAACTTGATCAGGAGATGCGGTCACATGCTTGCATATCGTATCGACCAGAATTCTCCATACGTCTTCGGGGCTTAGCTTGGTTCTACTATTGAATTCGGTACCACATTCAGGGCATTTCGGCCGATCTAGTCCGCGTAAATCGTAATTGCATTCTTGACAATGACCGTCCCCCACAAGCTCTATCGTCTTTAGAACAGCACCATAGAGTTCACCCACGGTTTGCACCTGCACTGCATCGCTGTCGGACAATTGGATATCGAATGCTTCCTCGGTTGCATTCAGGATTTTTAATATATCAACAGCCACAATGTAATCAGTATATCCATTGTGATCCCCCGGCAGAGTCGGGGGGGGTAGAGGATAGCAGCGCTAAGCCGCAAGCGGCATTTGGCGAGCCGCCAGCGGCTAGGAGCGTTCGTCGGGGATGCTGACTTCGTGGCCGGCGTCCTTGAGGGTCTTTTCGCGCTGGGCGAGTTCGAGGTCGGCGTCGACCATCATGTCGACCAGTTCCTCAAACGTCACGCGCGGCTCCCAGCCGAGCTTTTCCTTGGCCTTGGTCGGGTCGCCGAGCAGCAGGTCCACTTCCGCCGGGCGGTAGTAGCGTGGGTCGATCTCGACGTAGTCCGCGTAGTTCAGGCCGACGCGGGCGAAGGCGCGTTCGCAGAACTCGCGGACGGTCTTGGTCTCGCCGGTGGCGACGACGTAATCGTCGGGCTCGTCCTGCTGGAGCATGAGCCACATCTGCTCGACGTAGTCGCCGGCGAAGCCCCAGTCTCGCTTGGCGTCGAGGTTGCCGAGGTAGAGCTTTTTCTGCAGGCCGCACTTGATGCGTCCGACGGCGCGGGTGATCTTGCGTGTCACGAACGTCTCGCCGCGGCGTGGGGATTCGTGGTTGAAGAGGATGCCGCAGGAGGCGTGCATGTTGTACGACTCGCGGTAGTTGATGGTGATCCAGTGCGAGTAGAGCTTGGCGGCACCGTAGGGCGAGCGCGGGTGGAACGGGGTGGCTTCACTTTGCGGGGCGCTCTCGGGCATCCCGCCGAACATTTCGCTGGTGCTCGCCTGGTAGTAGCGGACCTGGCCGTCGATCTCCTGCTCGAAGTCGCGGATGGCTTCGAGGAGCTTGATCGTGCCCACGCCGGTGGCGTCGGCGGTGTAGACCGGCTGGTCGAAGCTGACACGGACGTGGCTCTGCGCGCCGAGGTTGTAGACCTCGGTGGGCTTCACCTCGCGGACGATCCGGGCGAGGCTGTTGCCGTCGGTCAGGTCGGCGTAGTGCAGGTGCAGGCGTGCGCCGGACTCGTGAGGGTCGCGGTAGATGTGGTCGATGCGGTCGGTGTTGAAGGTGCTGGCCCGGCGGATCAGGCCGTGGACGTCGTAGCCCTTGGCGAGCAGGAACTCGGCGAGGTATGAGCCGTCCTGCCCGGTGATGCCGGTGATGAGTGCACGGTTGGGGTTTTCGGCCACGTGGCCACCTCCTGCTAGGTCTTATCGGACCCGATCGGGTCCGGAGAATCGGTAAGTCACGGCTTCCCTGCCGGTTAAGTCGGCGCTTGGGCCCATGAGCTTGAGCCCCCCACCCGCCGACACCTGGGCCCGGGCCGGACATGATAACAGGCCGCCGGGGCGGTGGCATGACATGCTGAAAGTACGAGAAAAGAGCTTGTGGGGTTCGATCCGCAGGGCGGTCAGATCAGGTCGAACCGGCGGAGCAGCCAGAGGACGAACAGCCCCAGCACGCCGACGCCACCGATGATGAGAAAGCCCGGTATGCGGTCGGGCGTCGCAGTGAGAACCGCCCCGCCGAGGCCGACGGCGATCAGCAAGAAACTTGTGACACGGGCCAGGAACAGGATGACGGTGCGCTCCGCAGCCGTGGTCGGCCGATGCCCACCGAAGCCGTCGCCGCCGAAGAAGCCGAATCCGCCAAAGTCGCCGCCGCTATCCATACCTAGCCCTCGATGTGTGCAGCCTCACCCCCACCATCGGCTAAACGGGGCCGGGTCTGAATAACCGACCGGCCGACACGGCCTAGTTCACTGGCTTGATGCTCGTAATCTTGAAGCCCCACTTCCAATCGTCGAAGTAGAGGTTCACGCCGTCACATTCGACCTCGCCGCGTTGGAAGTCGGCGGGTTCGGAGCGGAGGGATTGCTTGGGCGGGTCGAGGGGTTGGCCGTAGTCGAGGTTGACGATGATGCGGTAGACGTCCATGTGGCCGAAGTAGAAGTTGCGGACGAGCGGGTCGTCGGATTTGCGGTAGCCGTAGGACGGATCGGCGACGACCCAGCCGTGCGGCGGGAGGTAGATCTCGGCCCAGTCGTGCAGGTTCTCGCTGCCGGGCGTGCTGGTGAAGCCGGACTGCCAGCGGGCGGGGATGCCGGCGGAGCGCATCATGGCCATCATCGTCACGGCCTGCACGCCGCAGTCGCCGCGTTTGCGCTGCAGGCACAGGTTAGTGAAGCTGGGGATTGTGCCGTACTCGAACTCGGGCAGCCAGCGTATGTTCGCGTCCCACCAGTCGAAGATGGCCTTGGCCTTGAGGTAGGGGTTGGTCTCGTCGCCGACGACCTGCTTGGTTAGCGATGTCACTTCATCGCTAAAAACAAGGTGCGGTGGGCGCTCTGCGAGGTGGTGGGCGAAATCGCTGCGCTCGTCATCGGTAAGTTCTCGGGTGTTGTGCTCGCCAATGACCGGGTAGTGGCCGGCGGTGGTGTAGGCGAAGACCTGCTCGAAGGTGATCGGCTTGGCGGGGTCCTCAACCGTGAACTCGTAGTAAGTCGTGCGGTGCAGCGATCCGCCGATCGGGCCAGGGCCGTCGTGGTTGGTGGCGTTCGGTGCGATGTAGGGCTCGTACGGTTTGCCGTCGATCGTGGCGCTGACAAGCTCGACGTCGCGCTGCTGGCGGTACGCTTGCGGGAACGGCAGCCAGACGCGCAGCTTCGAGCCGGCTTTCATCAAGCCGGGGTTGTTTTGATCGGGTGATGGTTTGACGGTGAAGGTGTAGCGCACCTCGAACCGGTGCGGCAGGACGATCGGTGAACCGCCGGACAGTGCGACATCCACGCCGGCATGGGTGACGTCGGCGAGGTGGTTATTCAGTGTGAAGTTCGAGCGGTCTTCATCTAGCGGTTGGCTTGACGTGTTTTCAGCGTCGGCACCTTCGGCCTGACGCTTCGCTTCCCACTCGGCCTTACGCCGCTTGATCTCGTCGCTAAATCGGAGCATCACCCCGGGCTCACGGCGGAAGTAACAAACCTCGCCATCGATCACTCGATACGTTACCCCACCTTCCGCCACCAGCCGGCGCAGGTCCTCGGCTGAGAAGTCGTCGATCATCTTGCGCACCGCTTCGACCAGCTCGGCCTCGGTCTGGTCGAACTCACGGCGGATGCGTCGGATCGTCTCAAGCGATTCATCACGGATGATGCGCTCGGCGTCGCTCGAGAAACGGGCCTCGTCGCTGAGCAGCGCGACCGCCTCTTGGAACTGCCCTTGGTCGAGCAGTTCACGCACCTGCACGATTACAGGATGGTCACTGGTCCACAACGCCGCAGCGCCGGATGCAGACGTGTCCTCCTCCGATGCCAGTGCGGACCCGATCCAATCGCTCATCAGCATCGCTCCAAGTAGGGCTAATACTAACCGCATCAGAATCACCGCCTTATGTGATATGCGGGCCATCCACACCACCACCTGATTATTATATGATATCGGGGCGGGGCCGTACCAATCCGCCCATGAACCTTGCTTCACCTCCCAGGAGATCGCCGCTCATGCTGCTTAACCTTCGTCTGCGGGGCATCCCAATCTGTTTGCCGCTGTTGTTGGCCGTGGCGTCCATGGCCGGCTGCGCGGTGCTGCCCGCCTGGGCGTCGCCACCGATCAAGCCCGAGCCGCTGGAGCCGGGCGACACGATCATGTTCGTAGCGCCGGCGGGCGAACTGAACAAGCAGCGCATGGCGCGCGTAAAGCAGCGCCTCGAAGACATGGGCTTCAAGACCAAGCAGCGCGACGACCTGTTCCGACAGTACGGCTACCTCGGCGGGACCGACGAACAACGAGCCGAAGAACTCATGCAGGCCTTCGAAGACCCCGAGGTCGACGCCATCTTCCCCGGCACGGGCGGCTACGGCACGACGCGCATGATCGACCTGCTGGACTACCGTGTCATCCGACGCAACCCGAAGATCCTCGTCGGCTTCAGCGACATCACCGGCCTGCACCTGGCGATCAACAAGCGGGCCGGCCTGGTCACCTTCCACACCCCCAGCCCTCAGTACGGCCTGGGCAGCGAAGGCAATCTCAGCGACTTCAGCGCCAAGTACTTCTGGCGCGCGATCCTCAAGTCCAGCTACTACGACGACAACGGCAAGCGCCTGAAACCCGGGTGGACGTACGAGATTCCTGAAGACCTGGATCAGCCAACCGTGATTGCCCAAGGCAAGGCGCGCGGCCGGCTGGTCGGCGGGAACTTCTCGCTGATCGCCGCCACCATGGGCACGCCCTATGAGATCGACTGCAAAAACAAGATCCTCTTCGTCGAAGACGTCGGCGAGGCCCCCTACCGGATCGACCGTTTCCTCTCGACGATGAGGCTGGCCGGAAAACTCGACGAGCTGAACGGCGTGATCCTCGGCAAGTTCACCCGCACCGAAAAAGAAGGCGACGAGCCCTCCGAGTTCAGCGTCGAAGGCATCATGCAGCAGTACTTTGCAGACGCCGACTACCCGGTGATCTACAACTTCCCGGTCGGCCACTTCAAACAAAACGCCACCATGCCCGTCGGCACGATGTGCGAACTGCAAGCGGACGAGGAGGGCTGCAAGGTAAGGCTGCTCGAAGACCCTGTGAAGCTGAGGGATTAGTTGAACGTGGGCTATTCTTCTTCCGGGATGCCATCGATTCGTAGCGGCGCGCCGTCCGGGCCGTAGACCGTGATGATCGGGCCCGCTTCTGTCCATTCATACGTAAATTGTCCCGGCTGGTCGCCTACCAATGTATCGTTCCAGTCGTATGGATTATGTAACGACGTAAATCCATACTCATCCAGCCACTCGTCTGTGCCTGGTTGCGTGGGGTGATCCAACGATAACGATATAACCATCAACTTCAGGTTCTTCTGATGAATCTGCCAACGGACCGGTGCCGTGCGGCTCACTCGCACATCCGTCACCGGCAGCGTCTGATACATAATGCATGAGAGTGCAATCCAAACAATGGCACCTATGAACAGGCCCGCCCCTGTCTTGGCATTGATGGGCTCACGCCGTTCCCGCGTCATTGGGACCCACGCCACATAAATCAGCAAAGACAGAACCGCACCTGTGATCCCGATATTAAAGGCAAACAACTTCGCCGCGCTACGGGTCCAAGGCCTTGGTACGTGTGTCTGTTCACCATCCCACCGGATACGCACGTCCTTCTGCATGTCGGCGGGCGTAAGTTGCGCAGATAGCTTGGTCGCGAAAGCGGATTGCCCCGCCTGTTTTACCAATTCCGGATGACGCACCGGCACGCCGTCACCGGCCCACCGGTTACTCCACTCCATCACAGTTGGTTCGGGCGGGTACACGACACCATCGCAGTAGGCCACATCGAAGTGGGCGGCCGTCGCCCTCTGGTGCCCGAAGATATACAGGTCAACCAACAAGCCTGTTGAGCCCGTCGCGGTCAGGCGCATCGGATAAATCGGCTCGCTGGTAGCAAACCGGAACGCCACGGGGTGGGTCGTTGACATACTTCCTTCTTGAATATCCGGCTTCAGACGTAGCGCGGTGAAGACCCAGCCTTCGTCGATATACGCCTGGATCGCTGCAACCGACTTTTCAGGCGTATTAAAACCGTTGTCTTTGAGCCAATCCAGAAGCGAATCCGGGTCGTCTGCCGAAAGTACCGCGACCTCGAAGTCGCCAACGCTTGTCTGCTGAAGCACATCGAGAGCGGCATCGGCTCCCATGCTTCGGCGATCTGTGCCGAGTGCCGGAAACAGGCACATGACCAGCAGTGATATCAAGATGATGGCTGCAGCGACACTCCGATAGTCCAGCAACCAGCAAATAACAATCAGCGTGACGATGGTGACATAAATACCCCAAGGTTCGCCGGCCGTTTGAACTCTGGGGGACGTGATCGCACGCAGCGCCGGGAACAGCCCGTTCGTGGAAGCCGAGACTTCCGGCTCGGCAGGTGTCGGCACGATCCATGCGAACTCGTCACCTTCGCCGATATAGCTTGTCCGGATGACCATCGTTTCGATGCCATCGGCCCAATGGATCAGCGCTTCCTGGTCGGGGATGTTAACCCCCGCATAGGCGATTCCAGATTTACCGAAGACTTTGCCGTCGGCGAACGCGGACTCGGCTGTGCACAGGATGAACAATGACACGGTAAGAAGCAGGATCAGCCAACGCATCGGAACCTCCCGGGAAGTGGGCATGCCGTTTCATGGTACCAAGGTTGATCTCATGTGACACGCATTATTTGGCTTTCCTGCGCATCAGCCAGCCGAGTTCTTCGGCGCCGGTGAACTTAGCGCCGAGGAAGATGATGGCTGCGCCGATCGTGACCATGGCGGTGAGCAGGCCGAGGCTGCCGGGCCAGGTGAGGGTGTGGGCGGGGTACTTGATCAATAGCGGAGCAAGCGCGACGGTCATGACCGAGCAGAGCAGTGCGGTGCGCAGCCAGCCCTTTAAGACGGAGGCGTCGATGGGCGTGGCAACATGCTTGCGGACCAGGGCGAGCAGGATCAGGACCTGGCAGGAGGCGCTGATGGCGGTGGACCAGGCGAGGCCGGCGGTGCCGAGCGGCCAGATGAGTGTGAGGTTCAGCGCGAGGTTGAAGAGGACCATGCCCATGCTGACGCGCAGCGGGGTCTTGGCGTCGCTGACGGCGTAGAAGGCGCGTGTGAGGATGTGGGTCATGGAATACGCCCACACGGCCGAGCCGTAGCCGGCGAGGATGGTGGCGACGCGGAGCGAGTCCTCGAGCTCGAACCGGCCGTGCTCGAACATGACGCGGGTCATCGGCACGCGCACGAGGATCAGCCCGACGCTCGCCGGCAGGCCGATGAACATGGACAGGCGCAGCCCGTGATGCAGTGTCTCGCGGAAGTGGGTTTTGCCCGCATCGGATGTGTCGGCGGCGGCGTGGGCCAGCGCGGGGAAGATGGCGGTCGCCAGGGCGATGCCGAAGACGCCTAAGGGGAATTGGTAGAGGCGTTGCGCTCCGGCGAGCGCGACGACCTGGCCTGAGTCGGCGATGGGGTACACGAACTCTCGGCCAAGCAGCATGAACCCCTCGGCGCCGCCGTCCTTGGGCGCGAAGGCCCAGGTGATCAGCGTGTCCATCGCGGCGTTGATCTGGAAGACCGCCAGCCCCAGCACCATCGGGAGCATGACCCAGAGCATCTTCTTAAAGGGCTCGGCGGTCCCGGCGAAGTGGCGCGTCAGGCCTTCAACGCGCAGCAGCGCGATGACCTGCCAGGCAAGCTGCAACACGCCGGCGAGCAGGACGCTGACGGCGACGATGTGGATGGCGCTGCGCAATCCGTCTTCGTTGAGGCTGCCGGGCCCCGGTGTACGTATCGCCATGAGAATGGCAGAGATCATCACCAGGTTCAGTAATATCGGCGCGGCGGCGGGCGGGCCGAACTTGCCTCGGACCTGAAGTGCCCCGCCGATCAACGCGACCAGGCAGATCAGCGGCATGTACGGCAGCATCAGCATGGTCAGTCGGATCGCCAGCAGCGAGTCTTCTGAAACGTCGGCCTTCGCATACATCCACCACAGCAGCGCTTCGCCAACGAGCGTGATCCCGGCGGTGACGACCAGGAGCGCAGCGAAGCATAGGGACGCGAAGCGTTTGGCGATGTCAGGGTCTTCGCGGATGAGTTTGGTGTAGGCGGGGATGAAGGCGGAAGACAGGGCCCCTTCGCCGAAGAGCCTGCGGAAGAGGTTGGGGACCATGAAGCCGATGAGGAAGGCGGAGGCGATCGGCCCCCTGCCGAACGAGGCGAACAGCACGGCGTCGCGCAGCAAACCGGTGACGCGTGAGACGAGCGTCAATGCGGAGACGAGCACGGCATGGCCGACGAAGCGTGTGGCCGAGGGCTTGGGCGTGTCTTGTTCGTGCGCGTGGTCGGTCATGCGTGTGCGGGGCGTCGGCGGGTGAAGGCTCGGCAGGCCGTAACCAGGGATAGAGCGGTCATCGCGGCGAGCAGGCCGAGCTGGTGGGCGTACAGGTCCGCCATCCGGGCGTCGTGGCCGGCGAACGGCCGGACTGACTCTATGATCGGCCCGGCGAGCCCGATCGCAATAATGCTCAGCCCAATACCCCACCCGGGCCTGCTCTGCCCTAGAGGCTTGGCGATAATGAACATCAACGTTACCACGGCGACGAGGTAGAACCGACCGTGAGGCCCGATTCGGAACAGTTTTGAGTCCGTCATCAGAGCAAACTCGGTAAACAAAAATTGATCTATTAAGAAATCAAACTCAATGCCGATGATCAATGCGATCACGAGGATCGAGGCAGAGCGCATCAGTTTGGTGAACTGCCCGATCTTTGGCCTAGGCGGTGGCGCGGTGAGGATCAGGAACACGCCGAGGATCCCGATCAGCCCGGCGACGATGTCGCTGAGCGAGACGTTGCGGCCGGTGAAGCCCTGGGTGTATTCATCGATCAGGGCGTAGATCGTGGCGATACCGGTCGCGATCAAGACGTGACCGAATCCCGAGCGTTTCGATCCAAACAGGCGTGCCCGGTACAGCAGCCAGGTCAGCAGCGCAAAAGCGATGACGTGCAGGGTCTTGTCGATCTGGAAGACGCCGACCTGGTTGGTGTGTTCGCCGATGATGAGTTGCGGCAGGTGCGAGCCGATCGCCAGGAGGATCCAGTAGACGGCGAGCTGGATGCGACAGGAGCGGAGGGATGGCGCGGTGGGTGTGGACGCTGCCGGGGCCGGGGTACTGGGGTCAGGGCTTTGGTTCATGATTCGCAGAGCGTCCACGGTGTCCGGTACACGTAAGCTATACTAACACCATCGCTGACGAGTTCGCCGACTTTAACGGATCACGGGCACGGTTTCGAGTAGGAAACAACGGATGGGTATGAGGCTATGCATCCTGGGTCTGGTGAGATTGATGGCCCTTGCGGCCGCGATTCATGTGGGACGGGCGGAGCAAGCGGCTGCCGAGACGACGGACTCGGCCCCCCAAACGGAGGATATAAAACAAGCGAGGCCGTTCCTCGTGTTTGATGGTCTGCGGATGCGGGACAAGCCCGACCTCAGCGGCTATGGGCTGAAGCAGATCACGGTGCTCTATCACCGGGACTTCTGGCGTAACAAGGAGCCGGACGATCAGCCCAACGATGTGCGCCTGCGCCTGGCGGCGGATAAGGCCTGGCGGCTGGGGCATCTGGTGTGTCTGGATATCGAGCACTGGCCGGTGTACAAGGTTTCGGAAACGCAGAGGCAAGAGAGCGTGAAGAAGCTGGCCCACGTGGCGGACCTGATGCACGAGCGACGGCCCGGTCTGCGGCTGGGGTACTACGGCTTGATGCCAAGACAGGACTACTGGGCGCCGGTCGGCGGTGATGCGGCGCGGATCGAAGCCTGGCAGAATCACAACACGGACATGACCGATCTGGCGAAGCATGTCGACGTGGTGTTCCCCTCGATCTACACGTTCTACGATGATCCGGACGGCTGGGTGCGCTATGCTGAAGCGAGCCTGGCCGAGGCGCGAAAGTACGACAAGCAGGTGTACGCGTTTATCTGCCCCTGGTATCACACAAGCAACGAAGAACTTGGCGGTAAGCCGATCGGGGCAGACTTCTGGACGCTGCAGCTGGAGACGGCCCACCGGTTGGCGGACGGGGTGGTGATCTGGGCGGCCCCGAGCATGCCGTGGGCGGACGACGCCCCGTGGTGGCTGAGGACCCGGGCGTTTATGAAGAAACTCAAAAACGACAGCTGATTGTAGTGGTGTAAACCGAGCACAGCAGACAAGTTGAACAAGACGGATACGCGGGCCAATGAGCGGCGCATACTGATGCCGACATACCCGGTTCACACGGGTCTGCGTAGTGAATGCGGATCAATCACACCCCATTCGATCCTCGTAAACAATACGGGCGGTATCCATCAACCTATCAGATGACTACTTTCTTCAGTATCCCCCTGATAATCTTGTAGTTCGGCCGGGGAGATTTATAATAGTGTGAAAGAAGTCTACGACATCAACAAACGATTGCCGTCGTGAGAAGTCTGTGTATATCCGTATCCGATCGTGGAGGGATATACAAAATTGAAAACGAAACGACCCCAATACCGTCGTGGGTGCACACCACTTCTTGTGCTGGCGTCGGCTATTCTTGTATCTACGGGCCAAGCAATGGCTGACGCCCGAACGTTGATCTGGAGGCAAGAAAACCTGGACCTCGCCAAGCAACTCTGGCAGCAAGGCGACCCGGGTATTGTCCCCGCGGTCAACCACATCCTCGATGTCTCTGATCAGCGGATAAGTAGCGGCAACTATTATTCCGTCACTTTTAAGGACACGGTGCCCGCCGGCCTGACACCGCATGACTACTTTACGACCTGCCACTATTGCTGGCCCAACCCCGACACAGAAGACGGTTTGCCATGGATCGGAATCGACGGCGTGTCAAACCCCGATAGTGCGCACGATGGGTCTGAACTCCAGGGGCTGGCTCATGATGTTCAGGCCTTAAGCCTGTCCTACTACTTCACCGGTGACCCGTCTTATTCTGATTGGGCGGCCGACCTGCTAAGGGTGTTCTTCCTTAGTCCCGACACCTACATGAAGCCCGAGGTGCGATACGGGTCTGCTATCCCGGGCCTAACCAGCGGTAGATTCTCGGTCGCCGGCATCGGCAATCAGTTCCGACGGCTGTTTGACCCGATCGCGCTACTCGAGGGCTCGCCTTGTTGGACGGCGGCTGACGATGCCGGCATGAAGCAGTGGGCCAGCGACTTCCGCGACTTCATGTGGCATGATCCCGTTGGCATGGCAGAGCAAATCCACCACGACAACCACGGCACGAATTACGACATGATTTCTGCGCTGTTGTCGCTATACCTTGATGATGAAGCGTCGGCTCACGCGTGGATACAGAACTATCAAGATAAGATCGATCTGCAATACAATCCCGACGGCACGCAGTACTACCCTTTAAACCGTGCAGATAGCCAACTCTATCATGAGTACAACCTGCGCATCGCGACTGATGTCGCCGAGATGGCGGATCGTTTTAATGACATCGACCTGTGGAGCTACGAAGCTGAAGACGGCGGCTCAATGGTCAACGCGATCGACTTTCTCACCCCCTACTTCACCGGGCAGCAGCCGTGGGACCTCTGGCCAACCACACAGACGTTCCCGCCCAAGTACCATACCTGGTACCGCATGTGGCTGCGTGCCGCGATTAATCTGAACGACCCTTCGTACCTGGTGAATGCCGACATGGCCAGGATCTACGACCCCTACGGTTTTAACTACGACGTCCACAACATTATCTATCCGGCTAAGGCGGCCTCGCTGGCGGGCGACCTGAACGCGGATGGCCTGATCGATCTGGACGACCTGGATATCGTTCTGAACCACTGGAACACGGACGGCAGCACCGATCCGCGGGCGGACATCAACGGCGATGGGTTCGTCGGTCTGGACGACCTGGATGTCATCCTGAACCAGTGGGACAACACGAGCGCAGCGCCAAGCAACGCGCCCGAACCCGGTAGTGTGTGGCTGCTGGCAACGTGCGCATGGGCGACGCGCGCATTGGTCAAGCCTTACGACCGGGGAGCGGCTGGTGCCCAGCCACGCACATCTCCTCCTCAAGCCGTCTATTCATGATCATGGCGCGTGGTGCAAGGTACGACACACCCGGACCGGTGGGGTGGGAACGGACGACCGCCTTTATACGATCCTCATAACCCGCATAAGGGGCATACGGTCACCGGATCGGGGGCAAAATATATCGCCGCCCTCTTAATAAGCCCTAGATTTCCGTGGGGGGGTGCTATACTAGGGTGTAAAGAGTTATGAATGAGGTCGGGTGCAAGCCATTGTTGAGGTGGCTGCTGTTGTTAGTTGTATCAGGCCCGGGAAGGATAAACCGGAAGTGCGGACTTTTTTATCTAAATATGGCCGTGGGTGCTCAGCATGCTTTGTGTTGATCATGGCATGGTTTGTGTGTCCAGGCCAGGCGTTGGCGGACGCCCGGACGTTGATCTGGAAGAAAGAAAACCTGGATCTCGCCAAGCAACTCTGGGAGCAAGGCGACCCTAGTATTGTACCCGCGGTCAATCACATCCTTAACGTATCCGATGGATCGATAAGTGATGGCGGTTACTACTCGGTCACCTATAAGAGCAACATACCGGCCGGCCTGACGCCCCACGATTACTTCACCACCTGCCACTACTGCTGGCCGAACCCCGATACGGAAGACGGATTGCCATGGATCGGGATCGATGGTGTATCTAACCCCGATAGTTCACTTGATGGGACTCAACTCCAGGGGCTGGCTCGTGATGTCCAGGCGTTAAGCCTCTCATACTACATCACGGGCGATCAGGCTTATTCTGATCGAGCGGTCGACCTGATCAGGGTGTTCTTCCTGAACCCCGATACCTACATGAAGCCTGAGGTCCGTTACGGATCAGCGATCCCGGGCGTCACCCACGGCCGATTCTCCGTAGCCGGGGTCGGTAATCAGTTCCGAAGATTGTTCGACCCGATCGCGCTGCTCGAAGGCTCGCCCTCGTGGACCGCGGCGGACGATGCCGGCATGAAGCAATGGGCCAGTGACTTCAGAAACTTCATGTGGAATGATCCGATCGGTGCGTTCGAACAGATCCACAACGACAACCACGGCACCAATTACGACATGATTTCTGCGCTGTTGTCGCTGTACCTTGATGACGGTGCATCGGCTCACGAGTGGATACTGAACTACAGTGATAGAATCGACCAGCAATTCAACCCTGACGGCACGCAGTATTATCCATTACAGCGCGCGGACAGCCTCCTTTATCATGAGTACAACCTCCGGATCGCGATGGACATCGCCGAGATGGCTGAGCGTTTTGACGACATCTATCTGTGGAACCAAGAGGCGGCCGACGGCGGTTCGATCGCCAACTCGATCGACTTCCTGATCCCCTACTTCACCGGGCAACAGCCTTGGGACCTCTGGCCTTCCGACGCCACCTTTGCCCCCAAATTCACGAACTGGTACCGGATGTGGCTGAGGGTTGCAGGCGGCCTCGACGATCCGATTTACCTGACGTACGCGGACATGACCAAGGTTTTTGACGCCAGCGGCTTTGATTACGATGTCCACAACATCATCTATCCGGTCAGGGCGTCCGAGTTGAGGGGCGACGTGGATCATGATCTTTCAGTCGGTCTGAGCGACCTGGATGCGGTGCTGAGCAACTGGAACCTGAAGGCGGGCACCCCTGATCCGATCCCGGGCGATCTGGACGACAGTGGTCACGTAGGACTTGGGGACCTGGATATGCTGCTTGGGGAATGGGGGCAGACCAAACCCGGACCGCCGCCCGGCGATATCACTGGCGATCTGATCGTGGGGCTGGACGATCTTGACATCGTGTTGTTGAATTGGAACCAGGCGGTCGGGCCGGATGCGGGTCACCTGGGCGACACCAATGGTGACGGATTCGTCGGGCTTGCGGACCTCGAGTTTGTGCTCATGCACTGGGGCGAGTCCACGAAAGATGACATCCTAATCGGCGATCTAGACGGTGATGGCATGGTCGGGCTGAGCGACCTCGACGCGATGTTATCGAGATGGGGCGAGGTTGAAGAGATTACCTCGTCGGTTCATGTCGATCTGAATCACGACGGGTTTATTGGCCTTGACGACCTGCAGCTGGTCCTGGAGAACTGGGGTGAAGCAAGCGCGTCGGTTTACGGCGTGCCGGAGCCAAGCGGTTTGTGTCTGTTGGCGGCTGGCATGCTGGCGTTGAATCGGCGGACTGGTTGATTACCCCTTGCGGGCAACGGGCAGCAGGTGCCCGGCCATGCCGAACACTTCTTTCAGTCGTTCGCTCATCAGGAAGTATGCCGACCCGAGATATAGCGTCGCGAATAATCCGATCGATGCGCCGGCGTGCCAGAGCGATGATTCGATCGGGAGGCCGTGCTTGAACAGGAAGTAACTACCCGTTCCGCAGACCCCGGCGATGGTGATGGGGGTGGCAATCGATTCCGCCATCGAGAGGGCCGGGGCCCTGACGATATGGTTGGCGACGAAGCACTGGACCAGCCCGATCGCTGCGCGCTGGCATGCAATAGCGAGGGTGATCGTCAGTAACCCGCCGTACATCGAAGCCACCGCCGCGGCACCCAGGACCGTCACGGTGTTGACGAACATCAGCAAGCCGCGCAGACGCCACCGCCCTTTTGCCTCGATCAGTGAGAGCGAGACCGGCCGGAGGATGAACAGACACATGCTCAGGCTCATGACCTGCACGATGTGGATGGCGTGATCCCACTTGCCCTGCCAGAGGATCTCGATCGCCGGGCGGTACGCGATTGTTGCACAGACGCAGATCGGCGCCAGCAGCACCATCGACATCCGTACCAGCCGCAGGTAAGCCCGTGCCATCCGGTGTGAGTCGTCCTTGAGCTTGGTCAGCGTCGGCATAAAAACGTTCATCACGCCGACACTGAAGATCTGCAAGCCGGACATGACCAGCTGGAAGCCGAAGAAGTAGGTCCCAAGCAATACCTTGTCTTTGAACAGGCCGATCACCAACCGGTCGCCCTGGTTGATCGCGGCCATGGCAACGGCACCTAAGGCGATCCACTTCACGGCCTGGAGGAGTGAGCGGTAATACTTACTTGCATCGGGGTGGCGAGGCGGCATCGGTCCGGCAACCAGGCGGAAGGTGATTACATCGAAGATCGCTACCAGGATCATCGGCACCGCGAAGCTGTACGCCCCGCACCCCGAGAGCGCGAGCAGGATCATCGAAACGTTCTTAACCAGCTGCGAGCCGACCTGGATGTATGACAAGGCCTTAAACTTCAGATCGATGCTGAGCTTGGACCGGAGGATGGTGGCCGGGGTCTGAAGCGGGATGGAGAAGGCCGCGATCACGATCAGCCAGCCGATCACCGGGTCGTCATAGACTTTGGCCGTGATGGGTGCCAGGGCGATCAGCAGCAAGGCCCCGAGGATGTTGAAGGCCATCCCGATCCGGAACACCGGCGAGCAAATCATCTCGTATTCAGAGCCACGCTGGATCAGGACCTTGCCGGCCCCCAGGTCACGCACGCAGTCGACGATATAGACCACCGGGAGCGCCAGGCCCCACAAGCCGAATTGTTCCTCGGATAGCTGATAGCCCAGCACCCACAAGCTGAGCAGGCCGCCAGACTTTGTGACGATCTGGCTAAGAACCACCAACGCACTGCCGCGGGCCGCGACCCGCGACATGCTCTTGGGCGTATCACTACTGGACCTGCCAGACGGGTTGTCGATATACTCGTCCGAATTCATGGTACAAGTGTAGCAAACGGCTAAGGCGGGTAGGATGCATAGCCGATAAGCCACGGGCTGGTCCAACCGGAGGCGGGCTGATTACACCGCTTCGTATGGAGATCCGACAATTACCACGCTCGCCATCTTCGCTCTGGTCCAGCTGTTCTTCTGGCTCGCCGTGGTGCGCAAGCCGTCGGGTATCATCGCGGCGGTTCTATGCATGTACGGCCTGGAGCAGTGGGCGCAAGCGACCAGCTCTTTCTTTGTCACCCACGGGACACTGATCAATATCGCGACCGGCGTGCTGGTGCTTGGTGCCCTGATGGTCAAGCTGTTTCAGAACCGATTGCAGTTCGGCGAGTACCCGCTCGTGGGGTGGCTGACACTCATGCTGTATACCCTGGCGATATCCAGCTTCGTCTGGGCCACCTATCGTGAAGGCTTGATCACACGGGTCAACCTGCAATACCCCTACATCATCACGGTGGTCGTTCTGACGCCCTGGCTCATCTACGACCTGGATGACCTGAAGGCAGGGTTGATGTATATGCTGTTGATCGGCTCGATCCTGGCCGTCCTGCTGGCCCTAACGGTCAACTGGTCCTACCGCGGCATCGAGCTGCAAGGGGCGGTCGGGACGCGCGGTAATCCGTTAGCGGTTGCATCGTTAGGCGGGTACGTGTGTATCCTCGCGATGTTGATGAACTTCCGGGGGACGGCGAGGGCCTGGCAGTTATTACGCTGGCCCGCCCTCGCGTTCGGTATCTATCTGCCGATCGTCTCGGGCTCACGCGGGCAGCTGATCGCTGTGGTCGCCGTGGTCTTGCTCTTGCTCCCGGCCAGCCGCCGCTTTACCAACTGGAAGGGGTTTGTTGCCTCGGTGATTGCTGTCGGGCTATTCGGGGTGGTCGCCGCTTACGCATACCAACAGTTCGCCACCGGCGACCGATGGTCCAGCGAGGAACTGATCGCCGGGTACGCCGAGACCCGGCTCGCATTCGCCGGGATCATGCTTGAGACTTGGCTGGAAGCGGGGCCAATCCGCTGGATCATCGGCTTGGGTAATAGCTCGGGGTTCGCGCCGTGGCTGCTCGGTCGATACCCGCACTTCGTCGCGGTCGAAATCCTGGCCGACGAGGGCCTGATCGGATTCTCGCTGTTTATCAGTATCCTGATCCTCTCGGTCCGAGCGGTCCTCAGGATCTATCCCTACGTGAAAGATGATCCGCCGATGCGCGGCCTGGTGATTTCACTCGCGGGGATGATGCTCTTCGACGTGATCTTGTCTTGCAAGCAAGGGTCGTTGCTTGGCAGCACCTACATTTTCGCGTTCGCCATTATGCTCGGCCGTCTGGATATGTACTTCCGGCACGTGGCAGCGGCGACCCATGCGCAGGCCGTCGCGGCCTATCAGGCCAACGATGAAGGGCCCGCTCAACCCGGCCTGGAAGGATCTGGTTGATGAACGGGAACCGGCACTCAAGTGCGCCAGACGAGACGGTCGACATCCGGGTCTCGCCGCCGGTCACGCTCAGTGGCATCCTGCCGGACCTGATCTTCCATAGCCCCAAGAGAAACAATGCCCCGTCCTGGAAGCACGCGTTGCGTGTCGTGGCCACGGCATTGACCTCGTCGGGTTTTCACATGATGTTGGTGTACCGCCTCGGGGCGTTTTGCCATAAAGCCCGTCTGCGCCCCCTGTCCATGCTGTGTGAAAAGTTTATCTACCATTGGTACCACTGCCTGATCCCGTGTTCGGCTCAGTTGGGCCCCGGGATATGGGTGCCGCACCCGTTGGGGATTGTGCTGAATCCGCGGGTCAGGATTGGCCGGTATGTCGCCCTGCTTCAGAATGTCGAAGTCGTTGACGTCTGGCCGGATGACAAGGGGCGGTCGGGCCTGGTCGGGGACCGGACGATCTTGTACAGCGGGGCGGTGCTGCTGAGGGGTGCCGTGGTGGGCGAAGAGTCGATCGTCGCGGCGCGTGCGCTGGTGACCAAGCCGGTGCCGCCACGTAGTGTTGCCACGGGGATGCCCGCCAAAACCCGGCCGGTTCGGCCCGAGGAATTGGAAAGCGCCCTGAAACGCGACCCGCAGACCCGAGCATCGCGGCCGACCGGGGCGTGAGTGGTTAGGTTGGCGGCCGGCCGGAGTGTTCGCTACTGTAATCGACCGTTTGAGATGTCGGGGGATGAGAAAGGCACCTGAAAATGAGGTTGATGATCGCCGGGGCGTCCAAGTCGGGGTCTGAATGGTTACTGGCGTGCTTGCAAGAGCACCCAGAGGTATTCATGGCTCAGGGCAGCACGGATTACTTCAGTCGGCGTTACGACAAGGGCCTGGACTGGTATCTGCAGCACTTCAAGCCAGCAACCGATGCACACAAAGTCGTCGGCGAGAAGTCCACCTCCTACATCATCTTCCCGGACGTCCCCGAGCGCATCCACGAGTTTGATCCCGACACGCGGTTCCTGTTTGTCTTGCGCGATCCGGTGAGCCGGGCGTATTCGCATTACTGCATGCTGCTGCGTGCCGGGCAGGTCAGCGACAACGTCCGCGAGGTACTTCAGCCCGGGCACATGCTCGTCGAAGAGGGCAACTACTACGAGCAGATCCAGCGGTTCGTGAAACTCTTCGGCGAAGACCACGTCAAGGTGATGTTCCACGACGACCTGTCGAAGGACGACGAGAAGTTCTGGCTTGAGGTGCTGCACCACATCGGCGTGGACGACACGGTCCGGCCGTCGCTGCTGGGCAAGAAGCTGCACGTGCGGAAGACCCGGCCGAAGTTCGTCGGTCTGTTCGTGTTCTTCAGCAAGGTGTTTGCCTGGTTCGGCAAGCTCGGCCCGTGGGCGCGGCGATTCATGCAGTTCCTGCGCACCCGGGGGGTGGTAGACCTGTTCCACAAGCTCAACCGCGGGGAAGACTTCCCCGAGTTCACCGCGGAGCACAAGCGCGAGCTGGCTGAGTACTACCTCCCTGACATAGAAAAGCTAGGCGAGTGGACGGGGCGTGACATGACACACTGGGTGACGAAGTACACCGCCGACGTGAAAGACAAAGCCCAGGCCGAAACCGCCCCCGCCTGATCCGGCCTCATTCACTTGCCGCGTCGGGTGCCCGCCAGGGTGATCCGGATACGCCGCAAGAAGAAGCCGGGCAGGCGTATCAGCAGTTCCCATAGTGACCTGCCGAGGGAGTACTTCTGGATCTCATAGCCGTTCTCACGCAGCTCCGAGCCGGCGATGAGCTGATAGACCGCGATCTGGCCGGGGGTCATTTCCCTCTTGTAGCGCGCGACACGCGACGAGGTGACCGGTTCGAGGGTGCGCAGTTTATGCGTTTCATGCTGAGCGAAACCCTTGAACTCACGCTTCTCATGCTGCAGCAGCTTCTCACTGAATGGCTCATCAAGAAACTCACACAGCCTGCGTACATGCGGCTCGGGATCGGTCACGAGGTCTTCGTAGCGCACGGAGGTGTAGCGGTCTGGCGGCAGGTCGCGCTTGTAGGCGCGGTGCATCCGCTGGTAGTCGCGCCATGCGTAGGCGGAGCTGATCACGTCGCTGGCGAAGGCTTCGCCCTGGCTGGTGGCGACGTCTCGGCCGTCGCGGATGATGGCGATGACCTTGCTGTCGGGGAAGCGTTCGAGGATCTGCCGGGTCATCGGCATGTGTCGGGGCGTCTTCTCGCCGATGCGTCGGCAACCGGCACGCTCCTGCATATGCGTTAGCAGTACATCGAACCAGTCGTAGTCGTCAGGCGGGGCGGCCTTGAAGCGCTTGATCAGCTCGTCCCTATCGACGTCCATTTTGTTGGTGTCGATGTGGCGGACGACGCGGTCGATGGTGCGCTTAACGCCCTGGTCCGTGTTCAACGGGCCGAAGCGGGCGCGCTGGGTGACGGTCAGGTGCAGGAACTTGGTTTCCTCGGGGAAGTGCACGCCGTCGAGGCAGCTGAGCATAACCTGCAACAGCGTCGTCCCGGATCGGGGTGAGCCGACCACGAAGAACGGGCACTTGGTTTGCATGGGTGACTCGGTCATGAGCAAAGCCCCTGGCTCAACGGACTACCAGTAGAGGCCCTCGTAGTTCGGCGCGTCGCGCAGGGCATCGACCTTCGCCAGGTCGAACACGCGGTGGTTGTCGCGCCACTTGACCTTGCCCCACTGCTCGGGGGTGAGCCGGTGTGTGACCAGTACGATGTCGGACTCGTCGATGACCGCCTGCAGGTCGTTGCTGAGCAATTCCGCCAGGTGCGGGATCGACATCAGCGCGAAGCTGCGGTTGGCACCGACCAGGGACTGCACGGAGAGGTGGGCGTCGTAGATCTTGACCGGATGGCCCTTGCCACAGAGCTGTTCGACGACGGTGACGGTGGGCGATTCACGGACGTCGTCGGTGCCTTCCTTGAAGGCGAGCCCGATGATGCCGACCTTAGGCCTCTCAGGGCTGACAACGCGTGAGAGCAGCGCATCGACCTGAGTCTTATTAGATAGCTTCATACCCTCGAGCATCGGCAGCGGGGTCGCGGTCTGCCGGGCCATGTCGAGCATGGCGCGCATGTCCTTAGGCAGGCAGGAGCCGCCGAACGCCATGCCGGGGATCAGGTACTTCGGCGAGATGTTGAGCTTCTCGTCCTGACAGAAAACGCGCATCACGTCGGTGGCGTCGATGTCCATCTCCCGGCAGATCATGCCGATCTCGTTACCAAACGTCACCTTCACGGCGTGGAAGCAGTTGTCGGCGTACTTGACCATCGCAGCAACGCGCATGTCCAGCTGGAACGTCTTGGCGTCGATGCCGGGGTAGAGTTGCTCGCACAAGGCGCGCGACTTGTCGTCGGTCGCGCCGAAGACGATCTTGGGCGGATCGAAGAAGTCAGCGACGGCCGCGCCTTCGCGGAGGAACTCGGGGTGGCAGACGTAGCCGATCTTCTCGCCCATCTTCGAGCCTGTAGATTCAGCAAGGATCTCGACGAGGCGGTCGTGGACCACGGGCAGGCTCGTCGAGCGGTTGAGCACGACGAAGAAGTCCTTGTCGGAGTTTTTCACAGCCTCGCCGATCTGCTTGCAGACGGCTTCGAGGTAGGTCGCGTTGACCCCGCCGGAGCGTGTCGAGGGTGTGCCGACGCAGACCAGGGCGACGTCGGTGTCGTTGATGGCCTGGATGGCGTCGGTGGTCGCGGTGATGCGGCCGGCGGCGTGCATCTGCTTGATCATCTCGGGCAGGCCGTCCTCGATGATCGGGCTGTCACCCTTGGCCAGGCGCTCGACCTTTGCCTCGGCGACGTCCACGCCGATCACGGTGTGACCGAGTTTCGCCAGGCACGCACAACTCACCGCCCCGACGTAGCCGAGACCGAATACACTGATTTTCATTGATTTTGCCTTTGTCGTGCCGCATCGCCGATCGCCTCGCGGATCGTCGCATCGATACAGGCCACCATGTTGTCAATTGTAACACTTTCCCTCATCATCGTCCGTGCCTGGTCGATGATCCGCATCCGCTCCGCATCATCTTGAAGGACCTGTTGCACCGTCTGGACCAGGGCGGTCAGGTTGCCTCGGGGGAAACGCCAACCCGTCTTTCCGTGGACGATGATTTCTGCATCTGACCCCGGTTCGTCGGCGATGATTGTGGGACAACCGATCGCCAAAGACTGATTGATCGCCAGCCCGACGGCCCCGGGGTAGATGGCCAGGTCCGTAGCCGCCAGCCATGCGTAATCGTCGCCCTCGGGGACACGGCCAAGCACATGGATGTTGTCCCGATCCAATGCCTCGGCACGCTCGCTGATGGTCTGCAGCAGCGGCCCGCCACTGATCAAGACAAGACTCAATCCAGGGTCCACAGCTTTAAGCTCGGGCCAGGCGTTGAGTAAGTCCTCGTGACGTTTCTCCGGGTCCATCCGGCCGATACAGACGATCACTTTCCGGTCGGTCAATCCGAGTTCGGCACGCAATGCCCGGCCTCGCTGCTCGAGTTGATCGCCCTGCTCAAAGATCCGCTTGGTATCGATGGTGTTCTGCGCGACGCGTGCCCGATCTTCTGCAAAACCCAGCTGAAGGATTTCTCGCTTGGCCGATTCGCCGTAACAGATCGCGCGGTCGAAGCGATTGAAGAACCGGCGCTTGATTGATTGCATCACCGTGTCCGGCAGCATGCCCGAGAAGCTATGCACCTTGGTCCAACAGACCGTGGCGGCACCGACCCGGTGCGCGACACGCGGCAGCTTCCAGCAGGACAGGTTGCGGGGGTTTGCGGCCACGATGACCACGTCCGGCCGCTCTTGCGCGATCATCAGCTCGGCCCCCTGCCAACGAGAAAACTGCTGGCCGGCGAAGGTGGCTTCTTTGTAGGGCAGGTGCTGTGTGTAGTCACGGGCCGGACCACCGAAGGCGTGTCCGTCCTGGAGTAAACCGAATACGGTCAGACAATAGTCATCCCCCGCACGCTGTCGCAGCAGGTCCCAGACGGGGATCCGGTAGTGCTCGATGCGTGGCTGGAACATCCATACTTTCTTTGGCCTGTTCTGTGTGTCGACCATCCGAGTGGTAGATGCTCCTTCTCCATTAGGCGGGCCGTCCGTGCCAACACGGCGGCTGATAAACAAGCGGCAATCCTAGCGATGATCCCGGGGGGTGTCCAACGCTCTCGAGCACAGCAGAAGCGGGCAAATACGCTGGGATTTGCGTGTTTTTGATGAATCCACCCGGGTGTGGACGGCCATGACCTGACCGGCAACTCGACGCGATCTCGGCATGATAGATCCGGTATGATACTGCTCGAAAATGATGTGGTCGCGTGATGGAAGATGACGCGACTGAATCGAGCGATGTAACAGGGATAGGCTAGGGCGGTTGAGCAAGTTGGAGAGCCTCCTGTTTACCCCCCAGTTCCACCGCCAGGGTGCCACCCATGAAGGTATTGCATGTTATCAGCGGGCTAGACCCACGGGCCGGGGGTGTAGTCGCGGCCGTGATGGGCCTGGCGATCGCACAGAAGCAATCCGGGCTGGAGGTCCACGTGGCCTCTTCGTTCCGCAATGGGGACGATGTATCCAACCGTGACGTCTTGTCGGAACAGGGTATCGGGTCAACCATGATCGGGCCCACGCGGACCAGCCTCGCGATCCATCCCGCCGCCCGACGTGAACTCACCGGCTTGATCCGTGATCAACAGGTCGTGCATATCCATGCGCTCTGGGAAGACATCCAGCATCAGGCCGCCCGTGTGTGCCAACGGCTGGGTCAGCCCTACCTGATTACGCCCCACGGCATGCTCGATCCGTGGAGCCTCAGCCAGGGGGCCTTGAAGAAGAAGCTGTATCTGGCGCTTAGGCTCCGGCGGGATCTGTGTCGGGCCACCGCCCTGCACTTCACGGCCAAGGCTGAGTTGGACCTGATCGCCCCGCTTCAGATCAACACCCCTGCCCTGGTAGAGCCCAACGGGATCGACCTGAGCGAGTACGGCGAGTTGCCACCCGAGGGCACGTTCCGTAAAGCTTATCCTGTATTGGGGGACCGTCGATACATACTCTTCTTGAGTCGCATCCACCACAAGAAGGGGCTTGAGCTGCTTCTCCCCGCATTCAGTCGGCTCTCGCCGGATGTCTCGCTGGTGATCGCCGGGCCGGGCGAGCCCGAGTATGTCGCTTCACTTAAGCGAATGGCGGACGGATTGGGGCTGGGCGAACGTGTGCTCTTCACGGGGATGATCCGTGGTGAGACGAAGATCTCGGCTCTTGCCGAGGCGGAGCTATTTGTCCTGTGCAGCCATCAGGAGAACTTCGGGATCGTGGTGGCGGAGTCGCTGGCGGCGGGGACGCCGGTGGTCATCTCCGATCAGGTCAACATCCACGACGCGATCACCGCGGGCGGGGTGGGCGGGGTGGTCCCGACCGATGCCGATGCGTTAAGTGAGGAGCTGGCACGTTGGCTGGCGGATCACGATCTACGGGCTGAAGCCGGGGCCAGGGCAAAATCATTTGTGCGTGAAATGTATGACTGGAACAATATCGCCGATCATTGGGTGGGGCATTACCAGCGTTTGATCAATGGCTGACACCCGGAGAATGCCGACATCTCCGCCATATGGCAGGAACAGATATGAGCACTGAAACCAAACCCCGTCGCAGCTACACCACGCTGAACCGCAACCTGTTCAGTGCGATCGGCGACTTCATTCGCCTGCTCCAAGGGTCTGTGAAGAAAGACAAGGACCTGCAGCCGTACGTTAAGTCGATCATCGAGAATGTGCGGCAAGCGGAGCAGCTGGTGTTGGATCGGACCGGCGTCAAACTCCAGGATATGGATGTGCTGGAAGTCGGCACGGGCCAACTGCCGAGGCAGATTGGTTACTTCTCACAGGCGAATCGGGTGATCGGCATCGACCTGGATAGGATCGTATCCGGGTTTGACGTGCCGGCGTATTGGGAAATGCTCCGGAACAACGGCGTCAAGCGATTGCTAAAGACGATCGGCCGAAAAGCACTTGGTTTCGACCGCCGATACAGCCGTGAGATGGCAAGGCAGTTGGGCGTCAAGCGCCTGGGCGGGTACGAACTACGTCAGATGGACGCCACAAAGATGTCGTTCGACGAAGGCGCTTTTGGCTGTGTGTACTCCTTCGATGTGTTCGAGCACCTGCCGGAGCCGGAAGCGACGATCAAAGAAATGAAGCGCGTGCTAAAGCCCGGGGGGATCGGCCTGACATCATTGCACCCCTTCACGGCAGAGGACGGGAATCACGACCTGAGTATTATCTCCGGCAACCGCTCGCATGTGCCTTACTGGGCCCACCTCCGGCCCGACAAGACAAATGAGACCAAGGCCAGTGCGTACCTGAACAAGATCAGCCTGAGCGACTGGCATGCTATGTTTGAACGGGTCATGCCCGGCGCCCACTTCGTACATACAGAGCCGGAGGAACTGGATCAACTCAAGCCCCAGCTCGCTACACTCCGCGAGGCGGGTGAACTGGAGGCATATAGCGATGAGGAGTTGCTGGTGCGTCGGCTCGTGGTGATCTGGCAGAAGCCTTAATCCCGGCGGCAGACGGACTCACTCGTGTGTCTGAATGTCTTTGAGTTGCCGCGGGCCGATGGGCTTGGCCGGCGAACCCACCGCGATAACATCAGGGGGCAGGTCTTTGAATGCACTGGAACGCGCTCCCAGGACCGTGCGAGAACCGACCGATACGCCGGGCCCAACGAAAGCATCCGCCGCAATCCACACATCGTCCCCGAGCGTGATCGGCGGGCAGATCAGCTTCATCCTGCGGGTGTCTAACTCATGGGTCCCGGCGCAGAGGTGTGCGTATTGGCTGATCGTGGTGTGCTCACCGATGGTGACCTGGCCGAGGTTGTAAATAATCGCGTGGTCGCCGATCGAAGAGGTCGATCCGATGGACAGATTCCAAGGCAGTTCGATGCGAGCTGTCGGACGTATCTTGGCGCCCGGCCCCACCTCTGCGCCGAAGTGGCGCAGCAACCATCTACGCCAAGCGTACGCGTTGTGGGGGGACCACCTGAACAGCGTTGCTCGCACGAGCCACCAGAGCGCCTTCTTGGCGTTGTGGCCGCGCGACCATGGGCTGCGGTGCTCAAGGGTTTGCCCCGCGTCCGTCTGGCTGGGGCCCGGGGCCGGGGTGGTTGGACCGGATTGTTCATTCTCCAGAGACATAACAGATAAGATACACTGCCCACCCGCCGGACGCCCGGTGTGGATAGCCGTCGGCCCGGTGTGGGCTTGACCTGAAAGCCTGATTATGCCGCCGATCGCCAAACACCTCGGGAACACGCCCTACACCGGTCCGAAGCTGCCGGTGTCGCTGGTGATCCTGACGATCAACGAGCAGGTGAACATCGAGGAGTGCCTGAAGAGCTGTGCGTGGAGCGACGATATCCACGTGCTGGACTCGGGCAGCAGCGACCGGACGGTCGAGATCGCCGAGCGGCTGGGCGTCCAAGTGCATTACCACCCCTTCACCAGCTTCGGGGACCAGCGCAACTGGGCGATCGACTATATCCCCTGCAAGCACGACTGGCACTTCCATGTGGACGCAGACGAGCGGTTCACGGAGAAGCTGGTCGAAGAGATCCGCCGGCGTGTGCTGGAGCCGAAGACACCGGAGGGCTGCTCGGCGTACCTTGTGCCGAGTAAGATGATGTTCCTGGGCCGATGGCTGAAGCGCAGCGGCGGGTACCCGGCCTATCAGATGCGGCTATTTAAGAAAGGCGAGTGCCGGTTCGTAGACTTCGGGCACGGCCAGCGCGAGGACTGCGACGGCAAGGTCGGCACGCTGGAACAGCCATACATCCACTACGCGTTTTCCAAGGGGCTGGTGGAGTGGTTCGGCAAGCACAACGATTACAGTTCGCGCGAAGCGAACGAGGGCGAAGCCGTCCGCAGCCAACACCGATCGAACTGGAAGCTGATCTTTAGCCGGGACGGGATGACCCGCCGACGCGCGATCAAAGAGTTGAGCTACATGCTCCGCGGGCGGATGTTCTTCCGCTTCCTCTACCTGTATCTATTCCGCCTGGGCGTGTTCGACGGCGTGGCCGGGTTCCACTACTGCTGGATGATCTCGACGTATGAGTACTGGATCGAACTGAAGATGGTCGAGCAGCGGACCGACTGGTTCGAGCGTATCGATAAACTGGCTGAAGCGCGTCTTAACTCGGGTACTGCCGAGGTAACTTCCGGGGCAACGTCCGGGGGTACTTCCGGGGTTACTTCCGGGGGCGGGGACGGGGGTGAGGGATGAGCGCGTCGAAGATCAACATCCTGATCCCGACGCTCAATGAGGCGGGCCATATCGCCGAGACGGTGATCAATGCGGCGCGTGTGGGGGACGTGTTCGTGCTGGATTCACAGAGCACCGACGGCACGCAGCAGATCGCCCGCGAGGCCGGTGCGACCGTCGTTGAGCACGCCTGGGAAGGCTACGCCAGGCAGAAGAACTGGGGACTGAAGAATATCGAGTTCACCGGCGAGTGGATCTTCATCCTCGACGCCGACGAACGCATCACCCCCGAGCTGCGCGAGGAACTGCTGGCGCTGGTTGAGAAAGGCACGGACGTCGACGGCTGGTACGTCAACCGTCTGAACCTGCTGCTTGGCCAACCGGTCCGCCACGGCGGGCTGTATCCGTCCTGGAACCTGCGTTTCTTCCGCAAGGGCAGCGCACGGTACGAGGACCGTTCCGTGCACGAGCACATGGTCTGTGACGGGCAGACCGGCTACCTCAAGGAAGAGATGCTGCACATCCGGCGGGAAACGATCGCCGAGTACATCCAGAAGCACATCCGTTACGCCGACCTCGAAAGCGACGAGTGGGTCAAGCTCAAACTCAAACTCAGCACAGGTGCCGATGCGGACAAGCTGTTCCGCGACATCCTGCGTGCGCGTCAGTGGCTCAGGCGGCACATCTGGCCCAAGTGCCCGTTCAGGCCGTTGCTGCGGTTTGCCTATATGTACATCATCCGCTTCGGCGTGCTCGACGGCTATGCCGGGTTCCACCTGGCGATGCTGATGGCCAACTACGAGTACATGATCAGCCTGCTGTACCGCGACAAACTTCACCGCATCAAGCTGGGCAACCTCAAGCCCCCGGGCGTGGATGACGAACAAAGCTAAGTCATACCGCCCGGCCGGGCGAACGCCGGGTGCCCCGGGCTCGTAATAGCCAAACCACCATGCGCATCATCCTCCTCAACCAGGCCTTCTACCCCGACCACGCGGCCACGGCCCAGCACGCCCACGACCTGGCCAAACACCTGGTCGGCAAGGGGCACGAGGTTGCCGTCGTCGCCTCACGGTCGATCTATGGCTCGAAAGGCGCGGCGCTACCCAAGCGCGAAACCATCGATGGGATCGAGGTCCACCGCGTGGGCAAAAGTCTGTTCGGCAAGTCCACAATCCTGGCCCGGATGATCGACTTCGTGTTGTTCTATGTGCTGGCGTTATTCAAGGTCCTGACGGTCAAGCGCCCGGACGTGATCGTGCCGTTTAGCACCCCGCCGTTCATCGCGCTGGTCGGGTGGATGCTGAAGGTGTTCAAGCGGTGCAAGAGCGTGTACTGGGTGATGGACCTGTACCCGGACGTGCCGATCGCGTTCGGCCTGATGAAAGGCAACGGGCTGGGCGCGCGATTCTTAGAGAAGGTCCACCGCTTCTGTTTCCACCATTCCGACCGCTCGGTCGCGCTGGGCCGGTGCATGTACGACCACCTGCGGAGCAAGGGCATCCCTCAAGAGAAGCTGGCGCTGATCCCGCCGTGGGCTGATATCGATGAGCTCGAGCCGGTGCCGCGTGACGAGAATACGCTGCGTAAGGAATGGGGACTGACCGACAAGACGGTTGTGATGTATTCGGGCAACTTCGGGCTCGCCCATGACATCGACACGCTCCGCGGCGCAATGACGGAGCTTAAGGAACGGGACGATATCCGCTTCGTGTTCGTCGGCGGCGGGAAGATGATGACGCAGCTGCAGGCCGACTGTGAATCGCAGGGCCTGACCAACACGCTGTTCAAACCATACCAGCCGCGTGAGGCGATCCGTGTCTCGCTGAGCCTGGCGGACATCCACCTGATCAGCCAGGCCGACGCGATGACGGGGCTGCTGGTGCCGAGCAAGCTGTACGGGATCATGGCGGCGGGACGGGCCGCGGTCTTCATCGGCAGCGAGAAGGCGGAGGTCGGCCGGGTGCTGACCGAGACGAGATCAGGCAAGGTCGTGGCGGTCGGTGAGGTCCAGACGCTGACACAGACGCTCAGCGATCTGGCGGACGATCCCGAGACCTGCCGACGTATGGGCCAGGCCGCACGGGACGCGATGGCCCAGACCTACGACCGTCGGCACGCCTGCGAGGCCTGGGAACGGCTATTAAGCGAGTGCGTCTTAGGCCAAGCCCCCGATCCGGCCGATGACAACGGCATGGGCGAGACCCCGCCATCACACGACCCGGCCGACGGACCCGACCGATGACCGAATCCAATCCAACAGGCCAACCCGATCACGTGTGCCAGCAGCTGGACCGCGTCACGGGGTATCCCTATTCCAGGGGCGAGTATCTCCGCCGGTTCGCCTGGGGCGTGGTGCAGGCCACGCTGATCCGCCGAAGCCCACCACGGGCGATGGGTTGGCGACGGTTCTGGCTGCAGCGCTTCGGCGCGAAGGTCGGCAAGGCCAGCGGCATCCGCCCCACCACCACCGTCCTGCACCCCTGGCTTCTCGAACTCGACGACTACGTCATGCTCGGCGACCGTGTGACGGTCTACAACCTCGGCAAGATCAAGGTCGGCACGCACACCGTGGTCTCGCAGAACACGCACCTGTGTGCCGGGACACACGACCACACGAAGGCGGACCTGCCGTTGATCCGCGCAACGATCACGATCGGCCGGGGCGTGTGGGTCTGTGCTGATGCGTTCATCGGGCCGGGCGTGACGATCGGTGACAACGTGGTCGTCGCGGCGCGGGCGGTGGTGACCAAGGACGTCGAGCCGGGCGTGATTGTCGGGGGCAACCCGGCGAAGGTCGTCAAGCGGCGCGAGATGGACGCGAGTGAGTAGAGCTTCTCACAAGATGCCTATCGATTATCACTCTCCCCCATCATTGCCCCTTCTCAAACAATCCCGCCTCCTTATCATCAACCCCCCTTCTCTGTCATCCCCGCGCAGGCGGGGATCCAGACGAATGGTGATACAAAAACATGGATTCCCGCCTGCGGGCTTTATGCAACCCCTTTCCGGATCGCATGGTCGCGGGCCAGGCGGATCAGGATTTTGGCGGTGACGTAAGGCTCGACACGGCGGCCACGCACCCACGGCGGCAGGTGGGTCAGGCCGCCGCCGAAGTTGCAGAGGTTGGCGAAGCGCGTCTCGACGCTGCGACGGGTGCTAAGTAGTTGGCGGATGAACGGTGAAGGCGCACGCATCCGCTGGATCATGGCCACACGGTGCGGGCTGTGCACGCGTGACTGGCCCAGCCCCTTGGCGTGGCGGAAGCGGCGCGGCGTCACCAGGACGCGCCCGGCCCCGGCGGCCTGGTCGTACAACGGGTTGGTCTCGTAGTTGGCGTCGGCCAGCAGGTAGCCCTCGCCCAGTTGTTCTTGTTCGATCATCTGCTTGGCGGCGATGCGTTCGTCGACGTTCATCGGCGCGACACGGTAGGCGACGGGGCGGTTATTCTCGGCATAAATCGCGTGGAGTTTGTAGCCCTTCTGGAACCCGCCGGCGCCACGGCCGATCGTCGCGCGGCGGTCGACGCTGTGCTTGGCGACGGCCAACGGCTTGCCGTCGATACGCAGGGTCAGGGCTTGTTGCGTTGGGGGTTCGAGCCGATCCATCAGTTGATCGAGTGCCCGACGGGTTTCGGGCCGGGCCAGACGCCGGCTCATGGTCGACTGATCCGGCAACGCCGCCGGCGGCTTGACGCCGACCCAGTGACGACGGTCACACGCCCAATACACCGGCCGATCGTGCAGCACCGCCCAGAGGTAGACGCGGAGGATGCGTGCGGTGGGATGCACAAACCGCCTGCGTCGGACGTGGGTTGACATGACGGTGAGTTGGGCCGTTAAGATGCTCCACAGTTCGCGTTCCATGCCGGTGACTCCTTCTCGGTAAGGTCGAGTAAGTGGTCCACCAGTATGGGCGCGAACGCTTGTTAGCGCCAGCGGTTAGATAAAATGGCGCATAAAGCCCCTTCGCGGGAATGACGGTCACACATACGTATGTGTCCGGATTAATCTGATGCTTCAAATAAACAGAAGCCCACGTTGGGTAACGTGGGCTTCTGGCGCGATGAATGGTAGTTCTTTCTTTGATTAATGCGCTTTAGAGCGCGTCGTTGTCGGATTCGCCTGTGCGGACACGGACGACCTTGCCGAGCTGGTAGACGAAGAGCTTGCCGTCGCCGACCGAGCCGGTGCGTGCGGCCTCGGTGATGGCGTTGATGGTGTTGTCCAGGTCTTCGCTCTTGACGGCGATCTTAAGCAGGACTTTGGGCACGAAGCCCACGTCCATCCGAGCGCCACGGTAGCGTTCGGTGTGGCCACGCTGCTTGCCGTAGCCCTTGCATTCCAGGGCGGTCATGCCCAGGATGCCTAACTCGGTAAGCCGCTTTTTCAGCGGCGGAAGAGCCGCGGGCTTGATGACTGCTTCAATCATATGCATGGTTCATAATCTCCAAGGTATGCGTTACTTGTCGTGGCCGGCCGGTGGGTGAGGAGCTTAGGATCACCCACCGGCTTCGGCGGCACGACGAGGTGTGGTGCCAGGGTTACGGTGGGTGAATCAAGCTTCACGGAGCTGATAACTCTTAATGGTGGTCTGCTGGAAGTCCGGGTAGGCGGCCATATCGTGTTCGCCCAGGTCCAGACCTTCGGCCTGTTCGTCGTCGGAGACCCGCAGGCCCATCGTCAGCTTGATTACGTTGCCGACAGCCAGGGCGAAGACGATGGTGAACACGCCCATCGCGGCGATGCCGGCGAGCTGATAACCGATCTGAGCAATGCCGTCGGTGTTGATGGCGATGAAGCCCTGACCGGGGTGACCGATCTGGATCAGGCCCAAGCCGCCGAACAGGCCAACAGCCAGCGTGCCGAAGATGCCGCAGACCAGGTGGACGCTGGTCGCGCCAACAGGGTCGTCGACCTTGAGCACGCGGTCGAACGCGATGACCGAGAAGTAGACCAGTGCACCGGCGATTGCACCGATCAGGAACGATTCAACGATCGTCATCTGGTCGGCACCGGCGGTGATGCCGACGAGGCCGGCAAGGATGCCGTTGAGCGCCATCGAAAGGTCAGGCTTGCCGGCAGCGGCCCAGCTGGTCAGCCCGGCCGCGACACCACCGGCGGCGGCGGCGATCGAAGTCGTGACGAGGACCAGGGACACGGTCGACGGGGTCGCGTCGAGGACCGACCCGCCGTTGAACCCGAACCAGCCGAACCACAGCAGGAACACGCCAATCGCGGCGAGCGTCAGGTTGTGGCCGGGGATCGCGTTGCTGGAGCCGTCCTTGTTGTACTTACCAAGACGGGGCCCAAGCAGGATGACCATGACCAGGGCGGCCCAGCCGCCGACGGAGTGGACGATGGTCGAACCGGCGAAGTCGTAGAAGCCTGCTTCGATCAGTTCGCCCGCTTCATTGGTGTGGTTACCGAGGGTCGACAGGAAGCCACCGCCCCACTGCCAGGAGCCGGTGATCGGGTAGCTGATCGCGACGAAAAGGGTGCAGAAGATCAGGAAGCTGGAAAGCTTGATGCGTTCGGCAACCGCACCGGACACGATGGTGCAGCAGGTCGCGGCGAACATAGCCTGGAAGAAGAAGTCGGTGTACCAGGTGTAACCGGCGTAATCCGGGCCGAACAGGCTCAGGTCACTCATGTCCGACGTGATAAAGCCGGGGATGGCATCAAAGTCCAAGACGCCGGCAATACCCACGACCTCATCGAAGCCGGGGTACATCAGGTTGAAGCCGATCAGGGCGTAGGTCAGGATGCCGATGCACACGATCATCGTGTTCTTAAACAGGATGTTGACCGTGTTCTTCGAGCGTGTCAGGCCGGTCTCGAGTGTGGCGAAGCCCAGGTGCATGATGAACACGAGCATGCCCGCGATCATGATCCACAGGTTGTTGACCATAAAGGTCGCATCGACCGGTGTGCCGGTCGCTTCTTCTTCGGCCGCCTCGGTCACGGCGTCAACCACCTCGGCGGCGGCCGCGGCGGCTTCTTCGACTGCGGTTGTGTCCTGTGCCTGAACACCCTGCGCCATCAGCAGCAGGCTAAGTGCCAGAACGATCAGGGCCATGGGCTTGATACCCCTTGCGATACACCTCATTACAATTGTCTCCAAGTCAGGGTTTCTGATCGGGTCCGTTGTCGGGCCCGGCCATACCATCCATCTCTCGTGCTTGGCCGTTTGCTGTGCCCCACCTTGAGGCCCAAGACATCAAACAGCCAAGCCCTGGGGAATTGAGCGGGCGCCGATTAAGACGCCCACCCATCCCTCCACCAACGCAGTGGAGGGTGGCTTGTGTCACGTATTCGCCAGTCCAAATTGCAACACCCGTGCCATCCGGCACCCCCCAGCCCGCCTTACCCCCGCTGAACGCCCCTGACAGCGCGCCAGGGCCGATCCCGAGCCGGATTAAATTTCACAAAAATGCGCACGAGCAGAGCATGCTGATAGATGATGCGCGCATTGCGGGCTACTCTCTGTATCAATGCACAAAATTTAGGCTTTCAGAGACTGCCTGATCCCAAAGGACCGGCCAGTGAGCTGACAAACCCCAAAATCGGCCTTAATTGGGCGGGAAACGGGCTTTTGAGAGGGTCCTGCCCAAGGGCGGATACCGGAGAAGTGGGTGTGCCTGAAATAAGGTTAGCCTATTCGTGTCTGCGTGGTCGGTCCAAGAGCCCCGCTGTGAGGCGTCCTACCGGGTGGGGACTCTCCTGGAGTGCTGTAAATAGTTACGGGATGCTCAAAAACGGCCCATCCGAGACCAATCTGCTTGCCCGTCGCGACCTCGTTTGCAGGCTTACAAGACACCCATCACAAGTATAGTATTTATGATATATATTTTTATATTAACCCTGTACATGACAGGTCGCTGCCAGGTTTGCGAACTGCTTGCGAAGAGCAGTGGTCCATATCTGTGCTGACAGATCAGCCCAATACTTGAGCGTTGCGGTTACAGGCAATGGGGCTGCGACGTCGAATGCGAGGTTCGCTTGGCCTGCCGCTGTGACGGGGATGGATGGGGAGAAAACGGATGGCTGCGGATGCGTCTACGGAGGGCATTGAGTAGAATGACAAGGCCCCGGCCACGGCGGTCCGCAAGGCGTCTTGGCCGCCCCACCGACGCGCGTACGCCAGCCCGCATCCGCATCAGCACCGGGACTGATGTCACTGACGAGGAGTATGACCGATGGACGCTCACGTGCGAAAGCCTGTTACCCAGGGCGCTTGGCTGTTGTCGCTTTGCTTGGCCTGTCTGATCGTGCTGACGCCGGCCGTCGCACAGTTGGGTGCGCTTGAGAATCCGCCGCAGCCTGGCGAGCCTGATCTGCAACTGGATATCGACGCGCTGCTGGAAGACGACCGTGTATTTGAGGAATCGATCAGCAGTGTCGTTTGGCAACTGAGCGCTCTGCCCGGCCGACGGCTGGTGCAGGTGCCGGTCATGGTTGAGGCTAAAGGCGAAGACACCCGCCTGGCAACCCCGTCACTGAGGCTGCGGGGCGGGAGGTTCATCGCCTGGCGGATTGTGCTCGATGAACAACAAGGTGGCGGCCAGTTCGGTGGCGCATACCAGGACCCTTACAGTAATCCGACATCGATAGGCGCGCTGGGCGGTTACGGTTCCTCGGCCTCGGGCGCATTGGACCCGGCGTCTGTGGGAGCAACCGGCGGCGTGGAACCGGGTGCCGAAGCGTTGGAAGAACGTCTCCCCGAAGACGTGCCGGTACTGGCTCGCGACGTGCGGATCAGCCCAAGCGGTGTGGTCCACTGGGACCTGGAGCGCGCGATCCCCGGTGCGGAAGTCAAGAGCGGGAGTACCGGCTACCTGTTAAAGCTGCGTCCCGATCGGCTGGCCGAGTTGGAACCGGAGCGCCCCGAACGCAGCCGGGCAACGGGCGGGCGTACCAACGGACAAGATGCACGTGAAGAGGCGGCTCGGCGTCGAGCCGAGGAGCTTGAGTACCGCGACAAGGTCACAGCCTACCGCGAGCTGCGTGATCAGATACGTGAACTGCCGGACGAGTTCCGGGCGCCGCTGCCGTCGCGTTTGTGGGCGATTTATGAGGTGTCGGACCGGCTTGAGGAGTTGAGCTTCACCGGCGAGCCGCCGATGCCCTGGCGGATAGCGATCACTGACATCGAGGCGCTTAAACAGATAGACACGGGGACCGGGCGCGGCGGGGACCTGACCGCCGCGGACTACACCGCTGTGTCACAAATGTCGCTGATGATCGCGGACCAGCACCCGTTGACCCAGCGCGCGGTGGCATCGACGCTGAGCAACGCGGACATGCTCGGCCGATCTGAGCAAGGCGATGCGCTGTACCGTCTGATCGATCAGCTGCTCAAGAGTAAAGACGCAAACACGGTACGCACCACGACCGCCGGATTGGCTGCAAGCCTGCCGCCGAGCCCCGCGACGTTGTCGCTGCTTAAGGGCGCGTTCGACGAGATGGACCCGGCGTCCAAACTGCTGGCGCTGGGTGGCCTGCTGGCATCACAGGGCAACGACCCGGTCAGTCAACGGCAGATGATCGATACGGCCAACCGGATGATCGCCGACCCCGATGGCCCGGGGGTGGTCTACGTGCTGGACGAACTGACACGCGCACTGGCGGACAACCCCGATGCAATGCAGCTGATCGGCAACGGGATCCGCTTCGAGGCGCTATCGCCCGAGGCCCTTGACAAGGCGATCGTTTACACGGCCGACGCGGCGGGACAAAGCGTGCTGGCGGCCGAGTGGATGGAGCACGGGCTGCTTGGCTCGGCGGACACACGCGTTGTACGTCGGACGGTTGAGTTGCTGGGCACCAGCGCCCCGGGCGGCGGGGTGATCTCGGCAACCGTGAAGGCGATCGTGATCGCGACATTCGGGCCGGCGAATCCAGACTTGGCCAGCCGGAGTAAGCCGCCGCTGCGCGGGATCGCGCGGATCCCGATCGGCACGGCCAATCACAGTATCTACCGCGTCCTCAACGCAGGCGATCCGGAGCTGCGGGCGATGGGGTGGAAAGCCCTGCGTCACTTCCAGATCACAGGCGCTCAAAGCGGTGGCTACACCGGCGGTCAGCCTGATAACAGTGAAGAGCCGGACCGTTTGACGCTGATCCTGGATGCGGCGTTTGGCCAGACGGTCACGCCGCCGCAACTCATCGCGTTTTTGGTCAACCAGGAGTTGCAGGGGCCGGCGACGGCGGCGCTGGTGCGCGTGGTCGTTGAGGGCCGGGGCCCGGCGATCACCCAAGCCGCGCGGGCGCTGGTCGGGTCGGGCCGGCAGATCGATCAAACCGTCCAGGCGCTCGACCCGGAGCAGCGTGGAGCATTCGCATCGCGGCTCTACGAATCGGTCAGCGGTTCGTCGCCGATGGTGACCGGGCTGATGCGTATCAGCGACGGCCGATCGCCGATCGTCTCCTGGTTCACCAAGGAAGTCACGACTGGCGGCCTGCCCGTGTCCGAGAAGTGGGCGCAGGCGTTTCAGGGTGAGGACCAACTCTTAACGCTTGCAGGCAACAGCGACCCGCAGATCGCCGAAGCCGCAGTGGCCGCGCTGGTCGCGTCGATCGGCGGGGACGAGACGACCGCCCGAGACTTGGCACGTCGGATGAGTAACGCCACGGACCGTTCGGCGATCGGTCTGCGTGAGATGTGGAGCGACGCCAAGCGCGAGCTGTACGCATCCAAACTCAAGAGCGCCGCCGGGCAATACCGATTGGTCGTGAATCTCCGGAGCGACACCGCAACGCAGACAACCTTCGGCACCGGGTTCGGCCAAACAGGCGGCGGATACAGCGGGCTGGAGTACGACGATGCATCGAGCTCGAACATGGACCCCGACGCGATCGCACGGGCACCGATGATCCGCAGCATCCGCGTCGCGTTGATCGAGCTGAAAGCAGACGGCACGTCCATCCGCCTGGCCAGCGGCACACTCACGATTAGCGCGTCTGACTCACGCCTGGCGATCGCCGTCCTTGATCCAAAGGAACTGAAAGACTTCGGCAACAGCGAGCTGAACGAACTGCCGCTGGATGAAATAGAAGGCTCGATCGACTTGCTGCCCAAGCGCGGCGGTGCCTGGAGCGGCGGCACGGGGCTGGGCGACGGCCGGATCATCGAGATCGTGTTTGACCCGGTGTAATCATTTAATGGGCCGGCGTTTCAATCTACAAACACCCTCGTGATCGCGGGGGATATCTGGTCAGGAGCGTGATATGAACACCCGTATGTGGTTGGTCGTGCCCGTGCTTGTGTGCCTGCCGAGTCTGTGTGTTGGGCAGGTGGTGATCAGCGAGATCATGTACAACCCCAACAGCAACGAGGGCTGGCCGGGGGACCCGAACAACCCGGATGACAAGGGCAAGCCCAACGCGGTGGAGTGGGTCGAGTTGTACAACACCGGCGATGTCGCGGTGGACCTGTCCGGGTGGGCGCTTGCCGACGAAGACGGGCAGACCAAGGCGTTGCGTGACGGTGCGGTGATCGAGCCGGGCGAGGCCGTGGTGATCGTGCCGAGCGCCACATCCCCGGCGGGGTTCCACGCGGCGTGGGGCGGCTCGTTCGTGGTGCACCCGGTCGAGGGCTGGGGGGAAGGCGGGCTGTACAACCTGGCCAACGGCCCGAGCGAAACCAACGAGGTCCTGCGCCTGATCGATGCCAACGGCTCGACGGTTGACGAGGTCAACTACGACGACGAGGGCGACTGGCCCAGCGATCGGCCGGACGGCGCGAGCATCTACCTGCCCGCCGACATGCTCGACGCGGAGAAGAACGATGCGGGCATGAACTGGAAGCTGTCAGAAAAAGGTGTTGACGGTGCGAAGAAGAACCGCGTATCCGGTGACTTCAACGGCGTCGACATCGGCTCGCCGGGGCGAGTGCCCGGCACCGAGTGAACCTCGCTATAGTCATATCCCACATAGACGCTGTCTGTCGATAGAGAAGTCACGAACCCTCAACCACCCCGGATCGATTTCAACCATGACAAAACGATACCTCAGCTTTCTCTGTGCGGGCCTGGCGTTGTTGCTCCTGATACTCGTACCGGCTCAGGCCTGGCACGACGAAGGGCATCATTACGCCGCCCGTGCGGCGACCATGGCGCTTCCTGAGGACGTGCCCGCGTTTTTCCGTGAGGGACACGCCGCCATCTCGCACAGCTCGCTGGACCCGGACGCCTTCAAGCACCGCGAACTGGCGCAGATGGATCACAGCGAGTTCCCCGAGCACTTCATGGACATCGAATTGCTGCAGGGCCGAGAGCTGCCGCCGCTTCGTTATGAGTTCCTGAAGCTGTGTAACGAGTTGGAACTCGATCCGACAAAGGTCGGTACGCTGCCCTATGCGGTCACCGAGTGGACGCAGAAGCTGACATTGGCGTTCGCCGAACACCGCCAGCACCCGGACAATGAGCATATCCGTGCGAAGTGTCTAATTTACGCGGGGATTCTGTCGCACTACGCGGCGGACCTGCACATGCCGCTGCACACGTCGATTCACTGGGACGGCCGGGCCGTGGAGGGCGAGCCGTACCAGCGCACAGGGATCCACCTGAAAGTCGATGCCCTGCCGACGAAGGTCCCTTACAACGAGATGTTCGAAGAGCCGTTGCCCACGCCGTTGGCCTCGCCGGAGGTCTTCACGCTGGTCGTGGAAGAGCTTATGAAGAGCAACGCACTGGTCGACCGTGTGTATGAGTTGGAGGCGGACTTCCCCGAGAAGCCGGACATGAGCCCGCTGGAAGGCGAGGTGCGTGAGTTCACGATCGAGCGTACCCGGGCCGCGGCGTCCTTCACAGCCGACCTGTTCCTGAGCGCCTGGCGCAACTCGGCAAAGATTCAGCCCCCCGACTGGCTGGACCGGACCGTTTTTGATGAGACCTTCGATCCCTCGAAGGTCCCGCCTCAGCCGGAGAACTAGAATCCTGTTATCAACTGACTCCCGGGACCGATTTAGGTTGGTAATCGCTTCAGGACGCCGGGTTACGCGTTTCCATTTCCCTCTATTTTACCTAGATTTACACACCAAAATCTTGTGTTGGGTCCGATATCAAGCGGCGACGGCGATTGAGCCGATGAAGTTCGGGATATCGCTTCTGAGGCGGTTGTATTCGGTTGGATATCGGGTACAGTATTCCTCACAGGGGTGGAGAAAGACCCCCTGGGAGGGAAGCTGAGGGAGAAAGCCGTTCTTTTGGGAGAAAGACGGATCGGGAGAAAGACGGAGACGGAGAAAGCAGGAGACGGAGAAAGCAGGAGAGGGAGAAAGGCAGGGAAGCATTTTGGGGAGAACAAGCAGGGATGCCCAAACTCAGCTTCCAAGCCCTCGGCGCAAGCCGAGGGTTTTTTTTGCGCCCATTCAGCGATGTAATCGAGGTGCATCGGAAGATCGGTCGACATCGACTACCAGTTCATATCTGACTTGTGAATGACGTGAAAAAATCGATGCTGTGCTGAATCCGATCGCGGACCCGTGACGAATCCTCTGGGCAGTGGGAACCGTGAGACGAGCGCTTGCCGTTCGCGTGCCCCAGAATTGAACCAGCGCCGACAGGCCTGGCTATAAAAACACACCGAGTCCAAGGAGTATTGCCATGCGTAAGCACTTCAGCGCGATCCGTACGTCCCGACAACGTAAACGCCGTCCGAATACCGGGGCTGAAAACCGATCCACCGTTAAGCCCCGCTTTGAAGTGCTCGAGCGCCGCGAGTTGCTCTCGGCCGACGTCTCGCTGTTTGCCGCGGGCGGCATCGTTGACATCACCGGTGACAACGACCGCTCCTCGATCGAGGTCAGCGTCAGCCAGGAAACATTCACCGGCGCGAAGGTCGTGAACAGCGGCGCCACCAGCGTGTTCCTGGATACCGCCACGCTGCAGGCCGCGGCGAACCTGGTGGTGTCCAGCATCAACTCCACGGCCACCCCCGCAGCCGGGGCGTTCCAGGCCGGGTTCGAGATCCTCGGCTCCAGCGACTTTGTCTTCAATGAAGACGGCGGCCTCACGCCGATCGACGGCACGATCAAGCACGAGGGCACCGTCGGGTTCAACGGCGACAGCATCACCGTCGGCGACTTCGACATCAAGTTCGACGCCGACCGCATCGGCGCGACCACCAGCGGCTTCTATGTAGTCAACACCGTGGACGGCGCGCTGGATGATCTGATCCTGTTCGACGTCGGCAACCCCGGCGGGCTGGCGATCGGAGCGTCAAACCTCGACATCTTCGACGCCGACCTGCTCGTGTCAGCCGAGTTCGCAGCCGTGCTCCAGGACCTCGGCTTTGCCGCTGCAGACCTGACCGGCGCAGACGTCGGCGACGCACAGGTCAACGCCGACACCGCCCACTTTATCTCCGGCGGCACGACCAGCGTGTTCCTCGACCTCGCCACGTTATCCTCCGCGGCCAACCTGAACCTCACCGGGGCAGACTCCGCCGGCACACCCTTCTCCTCTGACTTCCAGGTCGGGTTCCCGGTTACTGAGGCCTCTAACTTCCGCTACTCGACCGACGGCGGGCTGGCGCTGTTCGGTGAGACCATCAAGCACAAAGGAACCGTTACGTTCAATGACGCCCTGACCGTCGGCGACTTCGACATCACCGCGATCGGCGGCCGGGCCGACGCGAGCAACTCCGGGCTGGTGGTCATCAGCACCGCGCCGGGAGCGCTCAACGGGCTGATCCTCTTTGACATTGGTAACCCCGGTGGGCTGAGTGCCGATAGCAGCAGCCTGACCGTGACCGATGCCGACCTGCGCGTCGCGCCCGAGTTCGCGGCGGTGCTCGTCGATCCGGCGTTCGCCGGGGCCGACCTGACCGGCGCGGTCGTCGGCAACGCACGGGTCGATGCCACCGCAGGCGAGGTCATCCGCAGCACTGTGACCGTCGAGGGCGGCTACCGCACAGACGTCAACGGCCAATCGTCCGACAGCGTGACGCTGACCGGGCTTGAAGCGATCAACATCGCGCTGGCCGGCGGGCGCGACAAGGTGACAGTGGACCACAGCACGATAGACGGCGACCTGAACATCGATCTGGGTCAAGGCAATAACAAGGCCTCGATCCGTGGCGTGGACATCCTTGGCGAGCTTTCGGTCACCGGCGGCCACGGCCGTGACCAGGTCCGCCTGACGCATGCCGAGGTCGATGGGGACGCCACAATTGATACCGGCGGCGGGCGTGACCTGCTGCGTGTATTGAGTTCACAGTTTGCCGGTGATGCCGACTTCGATCTGGGCAGCGGCTACGACACGTTCCGCTCGCTGTTCTCGTCCTACCAGGGCGAGAGCCTGATCGATGGCGGCTCCGGCCGCGACGTGTTCGTCTCGATCTTCGATCACTTCAACGACCTTGACGAAGACCGTTTCGAGCGTCGTTTTAGATTGTAGTTAATTACTCACCGTGTTCTTACAACACTAGTGATGCCCCCGGCTGAATCGCGCCCGGCAGGTCTGCATTAACCAGGTCTTCGGGCGCGATTGCCGTTAGGGTGCGGACCTCGATCGTCGCGTCGGCGTCCCCGTCGTCGTTGCGCGGCACGTCGATGCCGTGCTGGCTGAGCCAGCGGGCGGCGCGTTCGGTCTGCAGCTGCTTGCTGGTCGCCGGGCAATCGATCGCGCCCTCGCTGTCGGCGTTCTTGATCGGGGCGAACTCCTCGATACGGTCGGTCTCATAGATGATCGACGCGTCACACAGCGGCAGCGCGTCGAACACGAAGGTTTCGAGCTTGACGGCGTTGGGCTCGCCGGGCTTGATCGGCTCGGCGGTCTCTATGTCGATGCAGGGGACCTTCTTGTCGGCGCGGTGGAACGGCAGCGCGAAGCCCTCGGCTGAGGTGTTCAGGTCCTCGACGAAGCCGGTGCTGATCATGTGGATCGCGATGGACCCGGCGCGGAATCGCAGTTCGCCGTCGTCTGTCTTCTGGAAGGCGAGCTCGTCCGGCAGGTCGGAGTACTCGATAACGGTCATCTTGCCGTCGGCCAGGCAGAAGTTGCCGAGCTTTTCCTTGGGGAAGGCCTTGGGCAGCATCTTGGAAGACATCTGCGCTTCATCGAGCGTGTGCAGGCCGATGAATAGTGGGTCGACCATGTGAACCGTCGGGTTGTCGACCTGGGTGTAGCTGATCTGGGTCACGCCGCGCTGTTTCATATCGTCGATCGCGCCGGAGGTGTAGAGCGCCTTGAGCGAGCCGCCGTGGCCGTTGGGCGAGAGGGCGAGCGAGTCCTTGGCGGCGAGCAACACCTTGCCGCGCTGCGCGCCCTCGACGCCGATCGCGGGCATCATGGCCTGGGGGAAGTGCTTTACGTTCTTGGGATCGAGCCCGAAGTAGTCGTTCTCCTTGAAGAAGGCGACGGTGGGCTCGTGGTTGACGGGGCTGGTCATGACATACCAGGGGATAATGCTGGCGTACTTCGCCTGGGCCCGGGTGATGTAGTCGGCGAACACGCCGAAGAGCGGCCTGCCGGTGACGGGCGTCGCGGGGAAGGTGCCTTTGGGCGCGTCCCAACCGAGGCGTGTGCCCTGTCCGCCGGCGACGGTGAACGCGGCGACCATGCCTTCGCTTAAGAGTTTTTCGCCCAGCGCCTTGGCTTCACGGTATCGGCCGGCCTGATCGTCGCTGGGGGTGTGCGGGTAACACGGGGCCGGTTCGATGTTGGTCGGCAGGTGCAGCTCTGGGGTCTTGAGCACATGCGACTCGATCAGTCGGGCGACCTCCGGCCAGTCGATGCCTTCGACCTGCGACAGCAGCTGCTCACGCTGGGCGTCGTCGAGCTGGTCGTAGAACTTCAACACGTGTGACTGGTCAACGGCGGCGAGAGTCTGGGCGGCGGCGTCATGTCGTTCGGTGAGTGTGGGCATAGCAGTGGGGTCTGGGGCTGGGGTATGGGGACGAGTCGGTCCGTTGGGGCCGCTAGCTTAACTGGGTCGGTGGGGTGCGGCAAAACACAGCTAAACCGCAAGCGTGGCCCGAGGCAAGTCGTAGTCTGGTGTGAGTAATGGGTTAGGTTGTAGGCGCGGTGCGCAGGATCGCGGCGGCGGCTATGGCTGCGGTCTCGATACGCAGGACGTGGGGCGCGAATGTCCAGAGGTCGCAGCCGTGCTCGTCGGCAGATGCCAGCTCGCGCTCGCCCCATCCACCCTCCGGCCCGATCAAGACAAGCACACGCTCCACACCCCGCACACGATCGGCCAGGTTCACCTGCCCGCCGGCTCCCGGGACAGCCAGCAGCTTCAGGTCGTAGGCCGCATCGGCCCATAGCGCATCGGGTGCTTGCGGTTCGTCCACCTGCATCAGCCACGACCGGCCGCACTGCTTGGCGGATTCGATCGCGGCCCGTCTGAACTTTTCGAGCTTCGTGTCCTTCGGCAAAGCGACGCTGTGTTCGGTCCTTAGTGGGATCATCACATCAACCGCCAGCTGCGACAGCTGATCGACCATGCTGTCGGCACGCGGGCCTTTGGGGATGGCGGTGGCAACGGTCAGCTGAGGTGCAGGCCGCGGCTGTTTCGAGATGGAGCCGATCCGGCAGATGGTCTGACTGCCCTGGAACTGCTCAATGTGGGCGTCGGCCTGTGCGCCCTGACCATCGAACAACCAGACCGCGTCGCCGACCGATAAGCGCAGGACGCTGCGGGCGTGATGCGACTCGGCCTTATCCAGCGCACACAACGGGTCCGATACTTCCGCCTCGCCGGGGCCCGAAAGCGAGGGGCAGTAGAACCTGGGTGTGTTGGCGGATGGGTCGGGCTTGGGCATCGTGATTCTCTTTGGGTATTGGGCGGGTGGTGCTTGAGTCGGGGCCCGGGTGCGTCGATAAAGCCGGATGTAACGGTTAGGCAAGCCGCCCGAGAGCATGATGGCATATCCGCCTCGCCCGGGCCAGTGAAGCAGGATACCGACCCGCATTGGCTGATACACCTGAACATCACGACGCTCAGCCCGACCCGCAGGACCTTGACCTCGAGGCCCAGCTCGACAAGCTGCTTGCCGATCTGGAAGAGACTGATCCGGAAAGCGTCCCGGCCGACCTCCGTCAGCATTCTGACCCGGTCGACGACCAGCCGGAGCCCGAAACCCCGGACGAGGTGGTTGCTGAAACAGACGCTGCCCCCGAGCCGACCGAGCCGCCCGATGAATCCCCGGAGCCCGCTGTCGCTGAGGCGGATGTGGCGAGCCAGACCGAGCCAGAGAAGCAGGGTGTGGACCTGGAATCGATCGCGTCCATGGCATCGAACCTGCTGGACCAGCAGATCCAGAACACGATCGAGTCCGCATCAGAGTTGATCGATTCAGGCGACACAGAGCAGGCCCCCGAATCCGCCAAGACGGATGACGTGGCCGCCGCAGCCACGACCGAAACACCCACACCGGCGGACGCTTCATCCTCTGCAACCGATGAGCCGAGCGAGAGCGGCATCGATGCACTAGGCGGTCAGATCGACTCGCTGTTGAAAGACATGCTCTCTCAGGACAATCAACCGCAGGCCGATGAGGCTAAGGCGGAAGCGGTCGATGAATCACCGCCACAGCCGACGGCCGACGTGCCAAGCGCTCCGGACGAAACCGGGGGCGCGGCCGGCGTATCCATCGAGCAGATCGATGCGATGCTGGCGGACTCGGCGGAACAGGCGATCGAGCAGGAATCTGATCAATCCCCCGTGCCGGGCACCGACGAAATCCTCGCCGCGCAGGCGGCAGAAGAGGCGAAAGCGGCCGAAGCCAAGGCGGAAGCAGACTCTGCTCAAGCGGCTCCCGAAGCCGAGGTAGAGACGGCAGCGGAGCCGGAGACGGCTGAAACAGAATCCCAGCCGGCGCAGGCGTTCGAGGCGGGGGCCGAGGACGTCGCCCGTGAGTTGGCGGAAGATGCACAGGCAAGCCCGGCGGAAACCGCCAGCGAGCCGGCGCAGACACAGGAGCCCGCCGAAACCGTGGCTAGCGAACCCGCCACGAGCCAGGCAGACAGTTCCGAGGTCTTTGCCGAGTCGGCCGAGATGCCGGAAGCGGAGATACCCGCGGACGTGGTCATCAATGCTTCGGCGTTGAAGAAGGCCGAGCAGTCGATGCTGGTGATCTGCGGCAAGATCAACCGCCCGCTATACCGTCTCTCGCCGGAGATGCGCGACACGGTCGGGTACGTCGGCGTCCTGACCACGGCGATCGCGCTATTCCTGACGATCTACGGCCTGCTGTTCTAGAAACCCACGCAGGATCGCGGCGGCGGCGAGCGCATCACGACGCGCCTTCTTCTGCCCGTGCGTCAACCCGCTCTGCGCCATCTGCTCATCGGCCGCGGCCGAGGTCAAACGCTCATCAAACAGATGCACCGGCAGGCCGAAACGCTTGCCAAGCTCATCCCCGAACGCCTGCGACTTCTTCGCCCCCGGGCCGATCGACCCGTCCATATTCAGCGGCACCCCGACGACCAAAGCATCCGGTCCTTGATCATCAATAGCGCGTTCGATCTGCTTAAACCGTTCCTCGCTGCCGGCCGTCTGGATCACATCGAGCGGCGACGCGATGCCGGTGACATCATCGCCGACCGCCAGACCGGTACGCTTCTCGCCAAGATCAATCGCCAGGTATCGCATGGCCACATTGTATGACCAAGTGATGCCACGCCATAGCATGAGTTAACGGAGATTATTCCGATGCACCCTCAAGTAGGCGGGGATAACCGCCTCCAGCAATATCATACTTGGCGTCAACATCTGGGTGACGCGCTCGCCACTCAGCCACCGTTTCGCCGGGTTCTAAGCGAATTGTGTTCGGATCATCGTTGTAGACAATATCAGCCGCCGACATCGGTATCACGAGACATCCGAACTGCGCCTTGATCTTCGTCTGCGATAACTTGAAGCGGTCAACATACTTTGCGTACGAAGTCTGATCTGTAAGATAGAGCCCACATAGAGCGTATAATCGGCCAACGGTACCGCCTTTTTTCACGATATGCTTGAACGCACCGGCAGGCTCCGGCTGATTCAAGAGTAAGCGGAATGCTTTGACCTCTTCCGGTTCGACACCCAAGTCTCCAACCGCGTTGCCGTAAAAATCTTTGGTCTTCAAAAGGCAATCGATCGCGGCCTCCTTAGCTTCCGCTTCCTGTTTTGCTTTGTGTTCTTTGACAAATACGGTGATCGCCTCACGCAAGGCTTCATCTTGTGCCGGTTGGTCGGAGGCAGGTTCTGATCGCTCCATATCCACGTCGATTTTGGCCGAAACCTGTAACTTACTCAGGTCTATCGCGGGATTCGCGGTATAGATCGTGAGGGTCGGGGGCATGGCCTTGGGCGGTTCGGTCAAGTGATGCACTCCGAACTGACCGTCGGGCAATCGCTCGAACCACTGGTCTAATAACTTCTGGCTACCGATTGAGAATAGGCCCGAAGCACCGTTGCCTTCCGGCAGCACGGTGGTGAATCCAATCGCACGGGGCTCTGTTTCGGGGCTGAGCATAATCACCCGAGTCTTGCTATCGATCCTGGCGAGCTTACGGATGATTCCATTCAACTCACCTGTGTTACGAAAGTGAAACTCGTAGTGATTCACATCGTTGGGCCATTCGCTGAACCAGGGTTGCCAACCATTTGTACGTGTCCGAACGTTAATCATATCCAACACACCACTTGGCCAACCAAGATCGTCTGCGACGTCAGTCTCGACCGGCTGTCCCTTTTGTGCGATCTGGCTTGTGCCGGACATGCCGCATGCGGGCGATCCCGTTAAGCCCAATATCAGAAGCAGGGCCCAGCCTATGCAGACAGATCGGCGCATGACATATTCCTCTTCTTAACCCCCAAAAACACGGTGTCCAAGAACTCAGACGCTCATACACCCGTTCTGTCTGGATTACTGGGGAGTTCCGGCTACAGCAGCTCTTCCCCGAACTTCTCGCCGACCTGTTGGTGCATCTGCTTGATCTTCTCGGCCTGGTCGGCCTTGCAGACCAGAGTGGCCTTGGGCGTGTGGATCACGACCAGGTCGTCGCAGCCGATGGTGGTGATCAGGTGCTCGGGGTCGTCGGAAGCGACCAGGGTGTTGTTCGAGTTCAGCAGCAGGTGCTTGCAGCCGGCGGCGGCGTTGCCGGTGTCGTCCTTGCTGAGCGTTTCAGCAAACGCGGGCCAACTGCCGACGTCCAGCCACTTCAACGGCATCGGCACCGCCAGGACGCGGGCGCGGTGGTCGCGGCTGGCGGGCTCCATCACGGCGTAGTCCACGCTGATCTTGTCCAGCGTCGGGTACACACGCTCCAGCACGCTGCTGCGGCTCGGGCTGTCCCAGGCGTCGGCGACCTCGCTGATGCCTAAATAATTATCCGGGCAGAACCGGCGGATGCAGTCCATCAGGGCGCTGGAGCGCCAGACAAACATGCCCGAGTTCCACAGATATTTTTCCGCACCCTGCTCGAAGTAATCCTCGGCGGTGGGCGCGTCGGGTTTTTCTTTGAAAGAGTCGACGGTGTGAGCCTTGCCGCAAGTGGTGGGCTTGCCGAGCTGGAGGTAGCCGTAGCCGGTCGCGGCGTGGGTCGGCGTGATGCCGAAGGTGACCAGGGTGTGCGGCTGTTCCTCAGCCAGGACGTAGCCGTTCTCGACGACGTCGCGGAACTGGTCTTCGGGCTGGATGATGTGGTCGGCGGTGAAGACGGCGATGATGGCGTTCTCGTCTTCCCGGCCGAGGACGGCGGCACCCAGGCCGACGGCGTTAAGCGTGTCGCGACCACAGGGCTCGCCGATGAATCGCTCGGGGGACAGCCCGGGCAGGCGGTCGAGCATGGCCTGGCGGTGAGCCTCGCCGGCACAGATGAAGATCTTGTCATCGGGGACCAGGCCCTTGAGCCGATCCATCGCGACTTCCAGCAGGCTCTTGCCGTCAATAAAGGGGATCAACTGCTTGGGCAGCTGCTTGGTAGACATCGGCCACAAGCGTGTGCCTGATCCGCCGGCGATGATGAGTGCGTATCGCATAGGATTGGATTAAATAACAGGGCTAGAGTCGATCTATCGGTCTGAACAAGCAAGGCAAATCATAGAACATCGACGTCGAATGATTATAAGGGTAACGTGACTATACCCGGCATGGCAATTCCGGCCGTGCGTGAAGATTCGGCTATGATCACCTGACCAATCCACCGTGAACCCTAGGGGACCAGCCATGATGCGGACCGCCAACCCGGCCCTGAACGACAGGACATTTGACCAATTTGACGTGGCGTACGGAGCCGAGCGCTCCGACGTGATGACGCTGCAGGGGACGGTGACCAAGACCGGCCTGCTGTTGCTGATCCTCGTGGCGGCGGGGGCGTTTACCTGGGGCCAGACCTACCAGGCGTCCAGCCAGGCCTCAGTCGCGCCGTGGATCATCGGCGGGCTGATCGGGGGGCTGATCTTCGGGCTCGTCACGGCCTTCAAGCCGAGCGCGGCGCCTTACACCGCCCCGATCTACGCCGCCTGCGAGGGGCTGTTCCTAGGGGCGATCTCGGCGATCTTTGAGATGATGTACGAAGGCATCGTCGTCCAGGCCGTCGGGCTGACGTTCGGCACGCTGGCGGCGCTGCTGATTGCGTATACCAGCCGGATCATCAAGCCCACCGAGAACTTCAAGCTCGGGATCGTCGCCGCGACCGGCGGGATTATGCTGCTTTATCTGGCGTCGTTCATCCTCGGGTTCTTCAACATGGGCATCCCGATGATCCACTCCTCCGGGCCGATCGGGATCGGGTTCAGCGTGGTGGTGGTGATCATCGCGGCGTTGAACCTCGTGCTGGACTTCGACTTCATCGAGACCGGGGCCGAGCGGGGCGCCCCGAAGTACATGGAGTGGTACGGCGCGTTCGGGCTGCTGGTCACGCTGGTCTGGTTGTACATCGAAATCCTGCGCCTGCTGGCGAAACTGCGCGATCGCTAAGGCGCGCAGGCGTCGGGGCGGCGCGGGGGCTGACATTTGTAGAAGCTGATTAGACCGCTGACTAAACCCACGACCCCGGACCCAAGACCCCACCCGTGCGTTCCATCAAGTACCAATACTTCCTCAGCTACGCCGTCATCGGGAGCGTAGCGCCGTATGCGTCGGTCTACCTGCAGTGGCGTGGGCTCAGTGACGACCAGATCGGGCTGGTGGTCGGCGTGGGCGGGCTATCGACCGTGTTGATGCCGGTGATCATGTCGCTGCTGGCGGATTTGAGGCTGGAGAACCGTGTACTGCTCCGTGCGGTGTTCGCGGGCAGTGCGACGGCGTTAGGTTTGATGCTGGCAAGCAAAAGCTTCTGGTGGCTGTTGCCGGCGTTTGTGCTATGGGCTTTTTCGTTTGCGCCGATGATGTCGCTGAATGACGGGCTATTGTTCAGTGTGCGCGGGCTGCGCGATGCGGCCGGGCAATCGACGCCGCCCTACCACCACATCCGGGTGTTCGGGACGATCGGTTTTATCGCGCCGTCGCTGGTGCTGTACGTGGTGATGACCGGTGGTGACGCATCGGTCGTGCGCTACGCGCTGGTCAGCGGGATCTGTGCAGCGGTGCTTGCCGGGGCGTGCACGTTCATGCTGCCGCATGTGCGCGGCGCGGTGGGCGGATCGACGCCGACAGCGGAAGTGCCGGACCCGAAGCCAACGAAGAAGGACGGCAAGGGCTTGCCGACGATGCTGGCGCTGCGTGCGATGCTCAAGCCGGACATGGCGCTGTTCTGCGGCGTGATGTGGCTGATACAGATCGTGACCGCGACGTACTACACGTTCTACCCGCTGTACCTGACGCGCGTGATCGGCGTGGCGGAGAAGTGGCTGGGGCTGATCTCGTCGGTCGGGGTGGTGCTGGAGATCGGGTACGTCCTGGCGCTGGGGTGGATCCTTAAAAAACTGGGCGTGCGGTGGCTGCTGATCCTGGGTCTGGCGGGCGTGGTGCTGCGGATGGGCCTGCTGTGGCGTGTGCCGACGCTGGGCGTGGCGGTGGGGACGCAGGTGCTGCACGGGCTGACGGTCCTGGCGATCTTCATCCTGCCGCCGCTGTACCTGAATCACCGGGCCGAGCCGGGCTTCCGCAACTCGATCCAGGGGCTGTACGCGATGCTGGTTTTCGGGACGGGGCGCGTCATCGGGAGCGTGCTATCCGGCTATATATCCGACGCCTACGAGGGGGACATACTCGTGCCGTTCGCGATCACGACGGGGGTCGCCACAGCTGCGCTGCTATTGGTCTTGCTCTTTTTCCGTGACCGCAGCGGCTCGGTGATCGAACCCTGATCGGCGTCTGAGTCACCTCAACTTTCGGCAACCGCGCCGGCCGACTATCCTCTCGGCCATGACTGACAAACAGATGATCGAGCGTATCAAGGACTCGGCCCTATTGCGGGGCGACTTCACCCTCCGCAGCGGCCGCAAGAGCAGCTATTACCTGGACAAGTACCTGTTCCAGACCCAGCCGGACATCCTCGCGGCGTTGGCGGAGCGGTTCGCGGGTCGTATCGCGGGTTTAGGTGACGTGGACCGGCTGGCGGGGGCGGAGCTGGGCGGGATCCCGATCGTCAGCGCCACCAGCATCGCGGCCGGCAAGCCGACGGTCCTGATCCGCAACCAGAAAAAAGACTACGGCACGGCCAAGCAGGTCGAGGGCAAACTCGAGCCGGGCGACCGTGTCGTGATCCTCGAAGACATCGCCACGACCGGCGGGCAGGTGCTCGAAGCGGCGAAGAGCCTTACGGACATGGGCGCGACGATCGTCGCCATCATCGCCGTGATCGATCGCCAGGAAGGCGCCCGGGAGAACGTCGAGTCGACTGGCTACGTGTTCGACAGCCTGCTGACCAAGGCGGACCTGGGGATCGGGGAGTAATGTTCAATGTTCGATGTTCAATCTTCAATGTGCTCTCACAGGGCGCACAGGAACAGATTGAACATTGAACATCGAAGATCGAACATCTCATTCACCCGATCAGCTGCGGGCCGGAGCCTGGTGCGTCGGCGGGCTTGTTGCCGTGGACGATGACGGGGTCGATCTGGCCTTCGATAGTGACCTTGCCGTGGTGGTCGATGACACAGACGGGGATCTTGCCCGCCTTCCAGTCGGCCAGGGGGAGCAGCGGCCAGCGCTGCGGCTTGTGGCGGTCGGGATCGACGGTGATGTAGGCCCCACCGGGCGCGGCTCGGTCGATGACCAATCGTGGCGCTGCGACGAGGTGACCGATCACGGCGATGCCGCGTGGGTTGAAGGCGATGTAGTCGTTGATGTAGGCGTCGGTGTAGCCCATGGAGTTGGGCCCGGTGTTGCTCATCACCTGCATGTCCCAGTAGTACTGGGCGCTCATAGGCCGGAGCTTGATGTACTGGGCGAGCGCATCGCGCCAGAGGTTCTGACTGATCCAGACGTTGTCGGACTCGGCGGAGGTGTGGCCGCAGCCGTAGCGCGAGGCGTTTTCGCGCTGCGCGTTGGCGGTGTCGGCGCGGAGGTGTTTGCTGTTCAGCAGGTCGGGCCGGCCGACCATCATGGGCAGCAGCAGCCCGTTGCCGGTGTAGATCGAGTAGGCGTCCCAGCCGGGGAGTGTGTCGTAAGGCAGGGGCTTGCCGGTCCAGGCGTCGTTGATGCCGACGGCGGACTTGTCGATGCAGACGACGTAATGATCGCCCAGCCAGGCGGCGGCCTCGACTTTTTCAAGGTCGTCATCGGCCAGCTTGTCGCACTGCTGCGCGAGTTCGTCGTGGTCGCCCTGGATAGCCAGCAGGTCCGCGGCGGCCTTGAGCCCGGCGATGCGCTTGACCGCCAGGTAGGTCTGCTTGCGCGAGAACTGCATGGCCGGACCGGCGTCGTCGATCGTGTTGGCGACGCCCTCGGAGGGGAAGCCCGAGCCGTCACGGTCGGACCAGATCAGGTACTTGGCCAGGCGCGCGATCAGGTCGGTGTGTCGTTTGGCGATCTGGGTCTGCCCGGTCCAGTGGGTGTACGCCTGAAGCAACAGGAGGAAGTTGCTGTTCTCCTCGACTTCCATGTTGTGTTTGTAGGCCTGGCCTAGCGCGTGAACACCGGCACCCAAGTCGTGGCCGATGAAACTGCCGCCTGAGGGTTCGTGGTTGATCTCCTGCTCGGCCCACTGACGGAACTGGATACCCAACAGCTTCGGCCACATGGTCAGGTACAGCAGCGCAATGTTGTACTCCACATCCAGTGTGCCGAGGTAGGTATGTGCCCCCTCCCAGGCCCCGAACCACTCGGCGGACGCGTCGTCTTCGGTCAGGATGTCGCACCAGAACGTGTTGCTCTGCCATGTCTGGAAGCTCTGTGCCAACAAATGGGACTGCGACGTATCAAGCGGGGCCTGCTCGAGCAGCTTCTCGAAACGTCGAGACAGGGCCAAACGTTCGTCACGACGCTCGATCGCCTCACTGACCACCTCGTCGAGGTTGTCCCAGGCATGGTTGTAGCGGAACACCGCGTCACGGGCCTTGCCCTCGTGCTTCACTTTCAGGACCGGGTCCGACACGTGCGCCGCCCAGACAAGCCGCCACTTGGTGCCGCTGCCCGCCTTGGTCACGGGTAGTTCAAGCGCCATGCCCTGATTGCAATCACTCGGCTCACAGCCGGCGTTCAGGCTCACGATGCGCTCGTGGACCTGGACCGACCGGGTCGGGTTGTGGTCGTCCTTGGTGGACGGGCCGAACATGTCGTCGTGCGCTTTGAGGACGTTGGTGTACTTCAGGTCGATGTGCTGGGGTCCGGTCGAGTCGTCGTCCGAGCCGAGCGTGATTTCGGTGTCGTCGCGCTTCAGGCAGATGAAGAGCTTGACCTTCTCGGGCGGCTGCTGCTGCTCGTACCACCGGACACGGCTGATCGGGTTGACGCGCATCTCCAGGTAGAACGCCGGCATGATGCACAGCCGTTCGTCCTGCGGGTAGAACACCGAGTGGACATTAAACTCAAACCGCAGGTTGTGCTTCTCGCTGTAGCCGCGGAAGGTGACCGAGTTCATCCGCTCGAACTGTTCACAGTTCAGCAGTTGTGTGCCCTCGGTGGTGAACGGTAGGACGCGCTTCGTGCCGTCCGGCTCGACGAGCCCGACTTTCAGCTCGAGCGGCTTATCGAGGAACCGCCCCAGCGCAGAGTGCATCACCCTGTGCTTGTAGGGTTCGAACAGCAGGTTGAACCGGCTGCCCAACCGAGACATCGTCCACGTCATCGACTGCATGAAAGGCTTACCTCGTCCATACGCAGAAGAAACCCTATTGTGCGACAGGTTGGCCCGAAGGTAAAGCCCGGTTCAGTCGGTCGGCATCAATCGGCCCAGCCGCCCAACCACTTCGGGGATCACCCGCAGGGCCTGATCGATCTGTTCACCGCTGGTCGTCCGCCCCAGCGAGAAGCGCACCGAACCGTGTGCGGCCGGCTCGGGGACGCCCATGGCCAGCAGGACCGGTGACGGCTCCAGCGATCCGCTGGAACACGCGGCACCGGCCGAGGCACACACGCCCCGCTCGCTCAGGCCTAACAAGATCGCTTCGGCTTCTAATCCGGGGAAGGCGATGTTACTCGTGTTCCATAGGCGCAGCGCATCGGCCGATTCATCGGGCCCGTTGATCTGCGAGCCGGGCACGGTCTTGAGTAACACCGTCTCAAAGCGGTCGCGCAGGCCGGCGAGGCTAACACGTTTCTCATCCTGATCCAAAAACGCCTGAGCCAGTTCGGCGGCCACGCCCAGCCCGATGATGGCGGCGGTGTTCTCCGTGCCGCCTCGGCGCTGAAGCTCTTGTGGTCCGCCGTGCATCTGGCGTTGCAGCCTCAGGCCACTGCGGAGGTAGAGCGCCCCGACGCCCTTGGGGCCGTGGAACTTGTGACCGGACAGCGATAATAAATCGACACCCGCCGCTTCCACATCCACGGGCAGCTTGCCCACCGCCTGGCAGGCGTCTGCGTGGAAGTAAACCCTCGGCCGCTTCTTAGAAGTCTCGGCCAGGCGCTCGCGCGCTTCGGCGACGGCATCGGCGATCGCGCGGATCGGCTGGATCACGCCGGTCTCGTTGTTCGCCCACTGGATACTGACCAGGACCGGCCCCGCCCCGTCGGCATGCTCGAGCAGGGCATCGGCGACCACGCGCGGCTCGATCACCCCGCCTGGCGCGATGGGCAGCCAGATGGTCTTGCCCAGTTTGTCATACACCTCGGCGGGTTCACGGACAGCCGAGTGCTCGAGCTTGCTGGTGATCAACACACCTTTAGGATCACTTCCCAAGACTCCGCGGATTGCCAGGTTGTCGGACTCCGTTCCGCCGGAGGTGAACACGACCTGCCTTGGGTGTGCACCGATCAGCGAGGCGACCGACGCCCGTGCCAGCTCGACCTTTTGCCGGGCCAGTTGACCAAACCGATGCACGCTTGAGGGGTTGGCCCAGAGTTCCTGCTGGGCGTGGCGTATCGCTTCAACGACCTCGTCGGCGGGCCTGGTCGTGGCGTTGTTGTCCAGATAAATCAAATCCATGTGCGTGATTCTATGCCGATTCACCGGCAAGCGAAGCCAGCCAGGCGTTCACGTCTTTTCTGCGTGTGAAACGGATGCGTTTGAGGTGGGTGTGCTCGGGATCAGCGAAAAGGGCTACATACCTTTTCTTTCGTTGGCTGTAGATCTTCATAGACCAGAGTAAGATCGAGTCGCGAGAGAAAAAGGACATCCGCCAACTCTCGCTGTTGTTGTGCCACATCGGCTCTTTCGTCCAGGCCCGGCGGATCGTTCGCTTGAGCACCTGCAAGAACACTTGCCAGCGCGGCAGGTCCAGCCATATCAAGGTATCGATCCTTTGCAGAACCAGCGGCCCCTTGTTGTCGTTCTGCCCGCCGAGGTTGCCATCAAAGGTCCATGCCGGTCCGGAAGTCGCCTGTTTGTATTCTGCAATCCGCTTCTCCGAGGGATTCTCCGTCCAGTCCGGTCCCCAGTAGATCGCATCGTTGCAGATATACGGCACGCCGAGAACTTCGGCCAGCCGCTTGGCGACGTGGGTCTTGCCGCAGCCACTGGTCCCGACGACCGCGATCCGTCGGCCGGGTTGTGTGGGGCTCGAATCGTCCATGGGATGACCTAAGCCCGACAGTTTACCCGCCGACGCGAGGGGCTATCATGTGGGGCCAAATGTTATAGAAGGATTGACGATGGATTCATTTGATTACCGTAACGGCCAGCTGTTCTGCGAAGACGTAGTGATCGACGACATCCTGACCAAGGTCGGTTCGCCGGTGTACGTCTACTCCAAGGCTACGCTGCTCGGGCATTACGACGCGCTGACCGGGGCGTTCGCCGAGCTGGACCCGATCATCTGCTACTCGATCAAGAGCTGCGGCAACCTGAACCTCGTCAAGCTGCTGGCCGAACGCGGCAGCGGGATGGACGTCGTCTCCGGCGGCGAGATCTACCGTGCCCAGCTGGCGGGTGCTGACATGAGCAAGGTTGTCTACGCCGGCGTGGGCAAGACGGACGAAGAGATCGAGGCCGGCATCAACGCCGGGATCGGCTGGTTCAACATCGAATCAGAAGCCGAGTTCGAGAACATCGCCGCGATCGCCCAGCGCCTCGGCAAGCAGGCCAACGGCGCGCTGCGTGTTAATCCCGACGTCTACGACGCCAAGACACACGCCAAGACGACGACCGGCAAGAAGGAGACCAAGTTCGGCGTGGATATCGAACGCGCCAAGCGGTTCTTCCAATCCTATGGTCACAACGAGCACTGCCGGCTCACCGCGATCCACCTGCACATCGGCTCGCCGATCTACTCACCCGAGCCTTATGTCCAGGCGATCACCAAGGCGATTGAGTTGATCGACGGCCTGCGCGCCGCTGGGTATACCGTGGACACGCTGGACATCGGCGGCGGGTACGCGGCGGACTATGAGTCCGGCAAGAGCCCGGCCTACACGGCCTACGCCGACGCGATCGTCCCGCTGCTGCGCGGCAAGGACCTGAAGATCATCATCGAGCCCGGCCGCACCATCTCGGGCAACGCCGGCGTGCTGGCCTGCCAGGTCCAGTACATCAAGACCGGCGGCAGCAAGACGTTCGCCATCGTCGATACCGGGATGCACCACCTGATCCGCCCGTCGTTCTACGAGGGCTTCCACTTCGCCTGGCCGACGAAGGTCGCGCCGGAGCACGTCCCGGCCGAGCGGGCCATGGCGATGGACCTGCCGGGGCTGGAGGTATACGACGTCGTCGGGCCGATCTGTGAGACCAGCGACACCCTCGCCGCCGGGCGCATGCTGCCGCCGCTGAAGCGTGGCGACGGCTTGTGCTTCTTCACCGCCGGGGCGTACGGGATGGTGATGGCGAGCAACTACAACGCGATGCCCCGCCCGGCCGAGGTGCTGGTGGACGGCGATAAGGCCACGGTCATCCGTCGGCGCGAGACCTACGACGACCTGGTCGAGCAGGAGCGGGCTACCACAGCCCTCTGAGCCCCGCCCCGCCGGTTACTCGTTACAATGCGGTAGCTCATGGCACACTTGGAAGTCCACACCCGGGAAGGCGTGAAACGGTGCAACCTGGCGTCCAGCAAGGTCACCATCGGTCGCCACGCCAACAACTCCGTCGCCATCGAAGACGATAAGCTGATCAGCCGACACCACTGCCAGATCGAATGGTCCAACAACGGCTACGTGCTGCGCGACCTGGATTCACGCAACGGCACGAAGGTCGCCGGGCAGAACGTCGTCTCGGTGATGCTGCGGTCGGGTCTCGTGTTCCGCGTCGGCGGCACGAAGATCAAGTTCATCGATGACGGGCAGACGGTGCAAGTTGACCCGAGCCAATTGCCCCACGCCGATCCGAGCCAGCTGCGCCGGCCGATGTCCGACACCATGGCCGGGGGTGAAGAGGCGCTGGACATCGATCCCGCCAAGCCGGTGATCCTGCCGGAAGACGACTGACCCATCGCTTCAGCGCGTCACGCACTATCTCATGTGTTTTTCTGCAGCCACTGCCGCGCCCGTTTCAGCGCGGGGACGTTGCGCTGGTAGTAGCGGCGCAAACCTTCGCTGCGGCAGGTCACGAGCCCCGTATCCAGCAACACACGCAGGTGCCGGCTGAGCGCCGGCTGTGTCATGTCCACGCCTTTGAGCAGATCGGTCGCGGTCTTCTCGCTATCACCCAGCCGCTCCAGCAGGTCCCGCCGAAACGGACACGCCAGGCCGCGGAACACGTCCGCCTTGTCGTCATCGCTCATCGTGGGTCGGGGCATGGAGGCAATATAAGTTTAATGTGATATAGAGGCAAGGGTTTAGGGATTAGGGATCGGGGCTCAGGGAATAGAAATGACGCACGAACGAATCCTGATCCCTGATCCCCGGGCCCCGTACCCTATAATCCCCCTATGCCCACCGAACGGATCGTCTCCGGCAAATCGCAAAGCCCCGCCGAGCAGGCGCTGAACCTGTCGCTGCGCCCGACGCTGCTCGACGACTACGTCGGCCAGCCTAAGCTCGTCGAGAAGCTGCGGATCACGCTCCAGGCGGTCAAGCAGCGCAACGAGCCCATGGAGCACGTCCTGCTGCACGGCCCACCCGGCCTGGGCAAAACCACACTCGCCCACGTCATCGCCAACGAGATGGACGCCCACCTCACCGTCACCTCCGGCCCCGCCCTGACCAAGCCCGGCGACCTCGTCGGCTTCCTCACCAAACTACAGCGCGGCGACGTCCTGTTCATCGACGAGGTCCACCGCATGCCGATCTCGCTCGAGGAATACCTCTACTCAGCGATGGAGGACTTCAAGATCGACGTCACCGTCGATCAGGGCATGCACGCCAAGACGATCACCCTGCCGCTCCAGCCGTTCACACTGATCGGCGCAACGACCCGGGCCGGGCTGATCAGCGGGCCCATGCGGTCGCGCTTCGGCCTGACCCACAACCTCGACTTCTATCCGCAAGACGATCTGCTGCACATCCTCCAGCGCAGTGCCGGCCTGTTGGAAATGAAAACCGCAAGCGAACCGCTGCACGCCATCGCCTCGCGCTCGCGCGGCACCCCGCGCATCGCCAACCGCCTGCTCCGCCGCATACGCGATTTCGCGCAGGTCAAGCACGACGGCAAGCTCACCCCGGCTATCGTCGACGAAGCCCTCAAGCTCGAAGGCGTCGATAACCTGGGCCTCGATGAACTGGACCGCAAGTACCTGCGCGTCATCGCCGAGACGTACGAAGGCGGGCCGGTCGGCGTCGAAGCCATCGCCGCCACCCTCGGCGAAGATGCCGGCACACTCGAAGAGGTCTGCGAGCCGTATCTGCTGCAGATCGGCTTCCTCGCCCGCACCCGCAAAGGCCGCCAACTCACCAAAGCCGCCGCCGAACACCTGGGCATCAAGATCGCGATCACTAACGGCAACAACGACGGCGACCTGTTCGAGTAATACAACCACCCCCGTTTAGCGGCGGATCGCAGATCCGCGCGTCATGGAGACCGCCATGCACCACCTGACACATCTCATCCTGATCTTGTCGCTGCTTATGACGGTACTGACCCCACCCACCGTGTACGCGGAGGAAGTCAGCCACCATCCCGTGGCAGTACAGGTCGCAAATGCCTATGGCTTCGAAAACTGGGACCAGGTCGAAGAAATCCGCTACACCTTCAACGTCCTGCGCGGCAAGAAACACACCGCCCGCACCTGGACCTGGCGGCCCAATGACGGCCTCGTCACGCTCGAAAAACAGGACGCCGATCCCGTGACCTACAAGCAGAGCGAGATCAACGAGGACACCCCCAAGGACCTCCGCAAGATCGATCACCACTTCATCAACGACGTCTACTGGCTGCTCTACCCCTTCCAGCTTGTCTGGTCCAACCCCGCCGTCACCGACGAGGGCGACACCCCCCTACCCATCGGCGAGGGCAGCGCCCGCAAACTCATCACCCAGTACCCCGACGAAGGCGGCTACACACCCGGCGACGCCTACGACCTCTACCTCGACAATAACAACCTGATCACCCACTGGGTTTTCCGCCGCGGCGGCGGCGACAAGGGCAACGCCATGACCTGGGAAAACAACATCGACCTCGGCCCGATCAAAGTCTGCACCGACCACTACAACGCCGACAAATCTTTCCGTCTGTGGTTTGACGGCCTGAGCCTGACCACCACCGATGGCAAAACTCTCGCACCACCCACTAAAGAAGCCGAATAAGCCCCCACCTACGGCAACCAAGGCTCGCTGACATAGAAGAATGGGAACACGCGGTCCACGCCGTGGAAGAACAGCATCGACGTGACGAAGAACCAGGCCACCGTGACGACCCGCGAGGCCGCCGCGCCGATTGCGCCGTGACGTTTCGTCCAACTCATTATCGATCGGGAGGCCAATACAGCAGGGGCTTGCAACATGAAGAACATGAACTGGTAGCCGTCGAATCGCGAGGTCGCCAAGCCGAACATCAATTCGTGAAACGCCGCACTCACCAGGAAGACCAGAAAGACGCCCTTAACCGGCGAGCGTTCACCGCCGGCCGGCCGATAGACATTGTGCCACAGCCAGTGATGCACCCGAGTATTAAACCGTGACCATAACTCCGCGACCGAGACGGACAGATAAGCACTCCGAACAATCGGCGAGGTCTGGAAACCCAGGAACCGCTCCAGCCGATAGACCGCCCGCGACAGCGCCTCGATCGCCAAGATAAAGATCACAAACTTCAAGGCATGGTCGAGTAAGAAACTGGATCGGGCCGCCGGTATCTGCGTAACCACCCATAACAAAACGAACCCGGACGCGAACACGCCGCCCGCGACCAGGAAGCCCAACAAGCTCGACACGCCCCACCGATCTTGCGACCATTCCCGCTCCCGATGCCCGAACACCGCGCTAAGCCCCGGCAGCGGAATCAGAAATCGCAGGAAGCTTCCCCGCCTCAGTTGATCGGGCTCCAGACGCTTCACCTGCCGGGCATAATCAAACACTTTGAATGTCAACTCAATCAGGTGCAGCGCCGCGATGGCTCGAAGCCCGACACGATCAGCGGGGATGATAAGAACGCTAAACAGAATCGCCACCCCGATCCCCCGCGCCAGCCAAAGCGCCCACACCCGCCTCGTTCTTACAAATGGCCAAGCCAACAGCACGGCCAGATAAGCCACGCCGATCGCCAGCAAGAGTCGGAGAAGATCGCCCATAGAAGCCGCGCATCATAACGGCACCGGGCACGCCGCTACAACGCCCGGTACATCACCAACGCATCGACGTACCCGTTCCAGCTTATCTGGTCCAACCCCGCCGTCACCGACGAGGGCGGCTACACACCCGGCGACGCCTACGACCCCTACCTCGACGACAACAACCTGATCACCCACTGGGTCTTCCGCCGCCGCGGCGGCGACAAGGGCAACGCCATGACCTGGAAAAACAACATCGACCTCGGCCCGATCAAGGTCTGCACCGACCACTACAACGCCGACAAGTCATTTCGACTGTGGTTCAGCGATCTGAAACTGACAACGGCCGACGGCGAGACGTACGAGTGATCCAATCGGGCTGAGCAGTGGAGCTTTTTTGGCGGATGCTTCACCTGGCACGAGGCGGCTGGGTAGCTGTACGATCCATACGCTTATGGATTGCTGATCCACAACAACTGGTCTTCTGCCGGCTTAGCATCTTCCAACTCGGTGATACGTATCTCGCGTGTGCTCAGGCCTGACATCTCTTCGGTTTCAACATCGCCGTTGTACCAATGCACCAATACCGCAAACCGCGGGATAGCAGACGATAATTCAGTCAGCATGGATATCACACTCTGGTCATACCCCGGAAGCCTGTCTTGGTGAGCGTGTGCGGAGCCGGCTTGGGCCAACGCGCGCTCAATCTTCGCTTTCGACCAGCCCTTCTTCGCGTACTTCTTGCGGCGTAGCTCCCGTTCTTCGGACCATGATCGCACCGGCTCGGGGATATACAACCCACAGGCACAGGCTAGACCGCCCGAGGGATATAGAAAGGTCTGATACCCGGAAGGCAACTGATCCAGCACCGATTGATTCTTTATCGGTGCTTGTGACTGATGCCGCAACACCTCGGCCGGGAGTTTGTCAACGCACTTGGTGGGTATCGCAATCGTGATGAAGTAACACATGGTGAAGCATCAATATAGCAATCCGCCATCTCATCAAGCAATAATATGGTTGCGGCTTGTGCCCCGGCGTCGTCCTAACCTTACACGAGATCACATTCACATACCCGATCAGGCTCTGCACCGACCACCACTGCGACGACAGCACCTTTCGGCTGTGGTTCAGTGATGTGCGCGCCCGCCTGGTGGGATGCAACGATTGGCATGAGCCAGCCCCGGTCGAGTAGGTCAACAATGATCAATAGCTCTGGAATCCGATCAAAAAATATATCCAAGCAAGGTGACATGATTGACAGGACCGGCCGACTATCACCGGTCGGCAGCGTCCGTGCGCAGCCGGTTGGCCCGGGCGGGCTATAACAAACCCACCGCCTGATGCATCGGACCCCAAGCCCCGAAAGGAGTAGGTGTGTTTCTGAAATCTATGATCTTCACGACCGCGTGCCTGACACCCCTGGCCACGATGGGTGTGGCAGCCGCAGACCCTACGCTGGCCGGAACGACCTGGCATGTCACCCTCGATACCCACCGCTTCGGGCCCGTTGAGACCGTCATCGCCTTCGAGGAGCAGGACGGCCAATTCACCGGCACCAGTCAAAACGGGTCGCTGGAAGTACTCCGGACGCTGCCGGGTGCCGCCGATGCCGAACTGGACACAGGCCTGTTCGTGGTCAGGCTGGAGAAGACCGACGCCGGTTACGTCGGCCCGATCACCGCGCCGTGGTCCGACGGCGAAGCGACCATCCATCTCAAGGACAACCAGCTCGAAGGCGGGATCCGCGGCGGCGCGTTCACGGGATCACTCGCCGGCACACTGGTCGATGCCCCGCAAGACCGGCTGCGCGACTACCCAGCCTTGTGGAAAAACGCCCGGGCCGTGATCGCCGACAAGGTCTACGACCCCGAGGCCCTGAGCGTACCCGCCTACGCCGCATTCAGCGACCACATGACCACCATCGCCAACTCGGCCCGTGATGACCTCGACCTGATCCTCGGGTTCCAGTTGGCGTGGCAGAACGACCCCTTCTCGCACTTCGAACTGAAGCGCTCGCACCAGGACGTCGCGACCATGATCGAAGGTTTCGATCGGCTGCGTATGGGCGGTCAGGGGGCAGGTCTGGAACTCGAGGGCGATACGGCGATCCTCACCGTCCACACGATGATGGGGCTCGACACGATCGAACTGATCGAGCAGGCCTACCAGACCCTCACCGAGCAAAACGCCAAAGCACTGATCATCGACCTGCGCGGCAACGGCGGCGGTGCGTTCGCGATCGTCCCGCTGGTCCAACACGTCATCGACCGGCCGCTCGACGCCGGTTACTTCATCGCCAATCGTTGGCACGCGCAGCACGACCGCCTGCCTACACCGGAAGAGGTCGACGCCATCGAGCCCTGGACCGGGTACTCGATCAAGGCCTTCTGGAACAGCGTCCAGACCGAGGGCCTGATGAAGCTGCGGTTCCAGCCGGCCGAGCCCAACTTCGACGGCCCGGTGTTCGTCGTCACCGACCACCACAGCGCCAGCGCCACCGAGTTGGCCGTCGATGCGCTCAAGGCGTCGGGTGCCGTGACTGTGGTGGGCGAGAAGACGGTCGGACACATGCTGTCCCAGTCGTTCTTCGACGTGGCGGACGGTTTCGTGATCGTCCTGCCCGTGGCCGACTACTACTCGTCCGCGCACGGCCGTATCGAAGGTGCCGGCGTAGAACCACACATCGAATCACCCTCAGATGATGCACTGAGCAGAGCCAAACAGCTGGCCCGTGAGGCGATCGATAACCGTTAAACCACACCACTAAACCGATCAATTCACCGACATCACATACCCGATCACCGTGTAGGCGACGTACATGATGACCAGGGGGGCGCCCATCCAGCGGGAGAAGTGGCCGACTTTGGTGGCACGGGCGATGTAGATTCGGAAGAGCGTCAGCATGATCAGCATGGTCGGCAGGTGCAGCCAGAGGAAGATCAGCGGTGTGTTGGTGCCGGGCTCGGTGATGGGCAGCGGCTTCGCCAGGGCGGCGGCGCCGATGACGAACAGGACGTTGAGGATGTCGGCGCCGATGACGTTGCCGACGAGCAGCTCGGCGTGGCCCTTGCGGATGGCGGTGATGCCGACGACCAGCTCGGGCAGCGACGTGCCGAAGGCGACGAGGGTGGCGGCGATGACGGCCTGGGGGACGCCCCAGTAGACGGCGACTTCTCTGACCGAAGACACCAGCGCGTCGCCGGAGACGATGACGATGGCTAAGCCGATCAGGCCGATGACGATGAGTATCGGCAGGGGTTTGTTGCTCTCGGGGATGTCGGTCACGGGGACGTGGTCGGTGGCGTCATCGCCTATCTTGTCGATCAGGCGCGGCTCGCCGTGGGGATGCTGCTTGCTCCACTTGACGCTGACGGCCATGTAGATGACCAGCAGCGTGATGAGCAGCGCGCCGATCGGACGGCCGATCTGTGCGGCGTCGCCCTGCATGGCGAACAGGCTGTAGCACAGCACCGCGAGCAAACAGGCCGAGCCGAACTGGACCCAGCCCTGGCGCGAAAGGACGAAGCGGTCGGCGGGCAGGGCGCACAGCAGGCAGCCGATGCCGAAGATCAGGCCGGTGTCTGCGATGATGGACCCGACGCCGTTACCGAGCGCAAGCCCCGCGTCCCCCTTCCAGGCGGCGAGGACGGAGACGGCGGCCTCCGGGCTGGTCGTACCGAGTGACACGATCGTCGCGCCGATGATGACCTTGGGCATCCCCAACCGTGAGGCGATCCCCGCCGCGCCGTCGACCAGCCAGTCGGCCCCCTTGATCACCCCCACCATCGCGACGGCGGCGATCAGCAGCAGAAGCCATTGCTCTTGGCCGAGGAACCATTCTTTGGGGAGGATGGCGAGAGTAAGCATAGGGGTATAAGGATCAGGGCTCGGGGATCAGTGAATGGATGATATCGGAATTACGTTCGCAGATTCGCGAAATTAGGCGGGCGGACGGCAGTAATGCACAAATCACCAATGAACGAATGTCGAATCGTGTACCAGCGGGTTTGTGTACTGCGGTATCTCTTACCCTGATCCCCGATCCCAGTCCCCTGAACCCTATCTCACCCCTCCGGCGGGCCGACGACGCCGACGGCGAACGCGCCGTGGATCAACTCTTCGAGGCGGTCCCGGCCGCATAGCAGTTCGCTGCGACGCCAGAGCCAGTCGGCCAGTTCGTCGTGGCCGGCGCGTTGGGCGCTGGCGGTGAGCATGGCGTGCATCGCGCCGCAGTGCTCGGCGGGCATGAGCTCGGCCATGAGCAGCTTCTGCCGGACGCCCTTGAGCGCGGCATGGTCGTGGCCGGCGAGCACCTCATAGCGCGTCTGGATCGCCAGGCGCTGCAGGCGCTCAGCCAGGCCCAGGGATTCTCGTGACAGCTCGGTCAATGCGGCGTAAGCCCCGGGCAGGTCACGGCATTGCAGGCTCGCTTCGGCCAGCATCAACAACAGCGAGCCCCGCTGTTTCCTCGCCGGGCCTAGCGGCTGACTCAACACGGCCCGACAGATCGCGGCGGACTCGGCGAAACGGTGTTGACGGTGGCGGATCGCGGCGAGCCGGTGGTATAGCAACAGACGCATCCACCGCATGAGCGGCCGGCGCTTCATCAGGTCCGCCAACTGCGCTTCGGCCAGCGCGGGGTCTTGCCCGATCATATTCGTCACCACGGGCACCGAGCGCCAGACGTTGGCGTTGATCGTGCCCATAGCGATCCAAGCAAAGACCAAAGCCATCACCACGATCAACCCCTGCATCGAGCCGGCCAGGTCCAGGACGATCAAGGCCAGGAACGCGATGACAACCAGAACGCCCAGCCCGCGCCGCAGTGCCAGGTCCACCCAGAGCTCGCGCGCGAAACGCTGGGGCGAGAACACCAGGATCGATTTGCCGACCTCGACACGATCCGGCGTCGGCTGCTCGGCTGCCTGCCCGTCGTGCGGCTTAGGTGGCTGTTCAGGTTGTGTGGGGTCTTGCGTCACGACAACTCCGTCAGGGGCTTGAGCTCGGGGTAGCGCTGAATCAACGAGTTGGCGGGTAGCAGCATCGTGGCGTTGGCCCACCAGTCCCTGGCAAGGTCGAGCGCGGGGAAGGTCTGTGTGTCATTGGCTTCTGACGACTCGTGCTGCTTGTAATGGCACAGGGCCAGGAGCGCGTGGCCGTAGCCCGCCTCGACACCGAGCGGTCGGAGCGCCTCGATCAGGTCGCCGTTCTCGCCTGCCCCCTCGGCAAAGTGGTGCGTGCGGACCTGCTGCGCCAGCTGCGCCAGCCGGTACGCGGCGCTGATCGTGGTGTCGGGGTATTGCTCGACCGCGCCGCGCAACCGGCGGATCGAGTCGTCAGCATCCGAAAGCCGGTCGGCACCCAGGGCCGCATTCGCACGGCTGACGCCGATGTGGGTGGTGATGGGCTCGCCCGAAGGCAGGCGATCGAGCAGGTAGTCGTAGCCGACGATCGCGGCGTCGAAGCAGTTCAGCGAATCCAGGCAGTGGGAGATCATGGCGACGGTCTGGCTGTGCAGCGCCGGGGCCGGGGTGGTCAGGGGCAGGACCCGCCAGGCCTCGCGCAGCGCCTGGGGGTAGCGGCGCTGCATCGCGGTTTCTTGTGTGCGCCTCACCCTGGCTTCGAGACTCAGCGCGCGCTGGGTGCGCACCCAGTTGTGTCCCATCAGCCAGGCCAGCCCGACCCAGGGCAGCAGCGCCGACGCCAAGCCCGACGTCGCCAGGCTGATCCCCAGCAGCCCGGCCGCGATCAGCAACGGGGCGCGTCGTTGCCATTTGCTCGGCGGGTTGGGCGGGTGCGCCTGCAGGTGCGCATCGAACTGCTCGCTGCTAGGCGGCGCGAATCCTCGTGTGGGGGGCGTAGGCATCAGAGTGACTTAGTGGTCCGGGATTACTCTTCGTTAACCAAGCGTCGCAGGTCGGCCCACAACTCGATGCGGCCCGCCTCGGTCATGCCGTCATAATAACCGCGGATGACACCGACGCGGTCGATCAGGAGGATCTTACCTGAATGATCGATGTTATCCTCATCGCCCGGCGGCCCCTCTCCGACATTGAGTTTCATGCCATGCTCAACCAGTGGCCATACTTCACCACGATCGCCGGTGAGGAACTTCCAGAACCTGTCGTCGGCCTGGTAAGCGTTCGCGAAGGTCGCCATGACCTCGGGGGTGTCGTGCCCGCCGTCAACGCTGATGCTGACCAGACGCACGTCGTCGTGGAGGTTTGTATCGGCCTCGAGCGCGGACTGCAGGTCGCGCATCCCGCCGGTGAGCGTCGGGCAGATCGCGACGCAGCGTGTAAAGAACGTATCCACAGCCCAGACCTTGCCGCGTAAGTCGTTAAGCCCAAAGGCATGGCCCTGCTGATCGGTCAGCTCAAACACCGGCAGCACGTCGTAGCGCGGCAAGGGCTCTTCTTCTTTTACCAGCGTATACGCCGGTGCATCACGCGGAGTCCCGCCGATCGGGCCCACCGTAAACACCGTCACCGTGATCGCCGCGGTCGCCAGCCACGCAAACACCGCCACCAGGATCACCCACGTCTTACCCGACATCGTCAGACACCGTCCTTCCGCGGCTTGCTCACCAGGCTCACCGCAAGCTTTAACACGCCCAATCCAAACAGCAACATTAATAGCACGTCCAGCCACATCGGCAGGTATGTCCCCACCGCGTCGTAACCCATCAACAGCTGCGACAGCACCGACTGCCCGTACGTCATCGGGTTCAGCCACATCAAGACGCGCAGCCAGGGCATCGCCGTCGAGACGGGGAAGACCGCGCCGCTGAGGAACCACATCGGCATCAGCAGCAACATCATGACCGCGTGGAACCCGGCCGTGGAATCCATCCGCCAGGCGATGCACAGGCCCATCGCCGTCATCGCAACCGCCGACACCGCCAGCGCCACCACCGCGCACGCCGCCTGGAAGATGCCCGGGAACCCGCCGACCGTCGGCCAGATCAGCAGGAACACGCACGCCTGAATCATCGCGATGCTCGTCCCCCCGAACACCTTGCCCAGCACGATCGACAGCCTCGGCGTCGGCGCGACCAGCACGCCCTGCATGAAGCCCTCCCGCCGATCCTCGATCACACTCATCGCGGAGAACACAGCGGTGAACAGCACGATCATCGAGAGCGTGCCGGGGAAAAAGTACGCCATGTACCCCCCGCCGCCGCCTTCCACAGCGGGCACCGCATCCATCACAAAAGCCCGGTCCAGACCCGCCCCCAGACCGATCCACAGAAGCAGAGGCGTCAGGAACACGCTGGCCACACGGTTCTTCTGCCTGAAGAAGCGGACCATTTCCCGATGCCACAGCGCCCGCGCACCCGGCCAGACACCGTGGGAATGCCCGGGGATCGGCCCGCCCGTGCTGGATTGACTGATTGCTTGACTCATCCACGCAATGGTAGACGCCCTACCTAGGACAGCCAAATACACGGATAGGCCCGACGATCCACGCTTTAGCAACGCTCCACGACACACGATGGCCGCAATTGAATGCCTCACCGGACACCCCCTTTGGCCCCACACGCCGGACCGGCTACAATCTGCCGGTCACTGGATTTGATGCCCTAGAAGCAAGGAAGCGACGCGCATGCCATACTTAGTCCCCACGGTAATCGAGAAGACCGGCCGAGGTGAGCGGGTTTACGACATCTACTCCCGCCTGCTCAAGGACCGGATCATCTTCCTCGGCGGGCCGGTCACGGATGATTCAGCCAACCTGGTCATCGCCCAGATGCTGTTCCTCTCCAACGAGGACGCCAAGAGCGATATCCACTTCTACATCAACAGCCCAGGCGGGTCGGTCTCGGCCGGGCTGGGTGTGTACGACACGATGCAGTTCATCCGCCCGAAGGTCGCGACCTACTGCATCGGCATGGCGGCGAGCATGGGGGCCGTGCTGCTGATGGCCGGTGAGAACGGCAAGCGCCACGTCCTGCCCAACAGCCGGGTCCTGTTGCACCAGCCGCTGATGGGCGGGGTCATCGAGGGTCAGGCGACCGACCTGGGCATCCAGGCCAAGGAAATGCTCCGCACCCGCGAACGGCTGTACCGGATCATGCGCGACCACACCGGCAAGGACGACGAAACCATCGCCAAGGACTGCGAACGTGACAAGTGGCTCGACGCCCAGGAGGCGGTGGACTACGGCGTCGTCGACAGCATGCTGCAGAACATCCCGGATGCGATGTCCGACGGCCACGAACGCGAAGACGATTGATCGATTAGAAAGACAAAGCCTTTAGACAGGATGACAGGATGAACAGGATGGTAACAAGCAGACGGCGAGCAGATCGTTCAGCTTATCCCATCTATCCTGCCTTACTGTCCGCTTTCTGTCTGGTTCTATTACCCGGCTGCGGGCCGAAGAACTTTGTCAACGAGAACGACAAGCTGCGCGAGGAGAACCTCAAGCTCCAGCAGCAGGTCGATGAACTGAACGAGCAGATGGAGCTGCGTCTCGGCGAGATCGAGGCGCTGCGGGCCCAGGCACAGGGTGAGCGTGCGATCAAAGGCGCGGAGCCGCCGGTCCTGGCGAAGATCGAGTTCGCCCGCTACAGCGGGGCCGTCGACACGGATGACGACGGGCAAGACGACCTGGTGCGCGTGTACCTCAAGCCGCTGGACCACCAGGGTCGGCTGCTGCCGGTCGCCGGCCGGGTCAAACTCCAAGCCGCGGCGCTATTGGAAGACACCCCCCCCGCCCTGCTCGCCGAACGCACCTACGAGCCCGAAGAATTCGACAGCGCGTACCGCTCCAACTTCACCGGCAGCCACTACACGCTGGAGCTGAGCCTGCCCGAATCGCTTGACCCCGCGGTCACCAGCGCGACCGTCAAAGCGACCCTCACCGAGGCGCTGACCGGCCACACACTCAGCACCGAAGAGATCTTCCCGATCGACGCGGAAGCAACAAGCCTGGATAATTGATCACGCCCCGCCGGCCTCACCACACCCGGCCGATCGGGCTTCTCACTCAGAGTACGTATGCAGACCGGGCTCCGCGACGAACGCCTGACCATCTGAAAAACCGACACGGATCGGCGACGTGCCCGCGTGGTAAATGATGTAGGTGCGTACACCATCCTTACTGAACACGACCGCGGTCGGATGGTCTGCCCGGACCGATGGATCGAATCGCCCGAAGCGTTTCAGTGACTTAAGCCAGTGGACGGTGTGCAGCCGAGTCTCGCCGAACTCGCCACTGTCGGTTCCGCCCGCCGCTTCGTATTGCTGGATGGCTTCTTCCGGATCGGCAAGCGCCAGATACTGGGCCAGGATGTCGTGCCACTTGTCGATGTTGTCCGGGTCCCCCTCGAAGCCGAGCGTGTGGAAGCTGTGGTTGGATTCGAGCATGTTGTTGAAGTTGCGCAGGATGTAATCGGGATCGCGCGCCAGGTACAGCGACCCGCCGTTCAATGGCAGGTAGTTGATGCCGTGGATCTCTTCGGGGTTGGCGGTCCAGAACGTGCCGTAGGTCCCGCCGTCGCCCCAGACCATGCCGACGCAGCTGTGCCCGTAGTCTTCCGGAAATACCGCCTGATCCACATCGAACCAGTAATGGCGGATGGCCTGCGCTTCGGTGGCGTGCCAGTAGATGCCCAGGTCCCGGATCGTCTCGTTGCCGGTCGCCTCGCCGTAGAGGATCAGCGAGGTCGCAAAGTTCATGGACTCAGACGACGACTCCTGGTTGTTGCCCGACGCGAACCCGCTGTGACCCGATGCCCACGAATGCCCGGCATACGGATCGAAGAAACGCATCCAGGGGAAGCGATTGTCTTCCCGGTCGTAGTTGGCGCAGTCACGGATGAGCAGGTCGATGAAGCCGCCGTAGTTCTCCGGCCTGACCCAGTCGGGATCGTATTGCGCGATGGTGGCGGCGGCCTTGATGAAGTAGCTGTAATGGAAGTGGTGGTCGTTGAGCTGATCCGACGAGCCGTAGCTGTCGGGGTAGCCGGTGAGCGTGCCCCAGGTTTCATCGTAGCGGAAGAACAGGCCCTCACGGCAGTCGGCCCAGTCCTCGAGCCGGCGCTTGAGCATCTCGATCAACTCGTCACGAACCCGAGTCTGACCGAGTTGGTCAGCGATCTGGATGACCTCGGCAAACTTGCCCAGCTCCTTGCCGCTCCAGTAGGTGTCTTCCCGATCGAGCGGCTGCTCGCGCGATGACACGTCGTTGTAGAAGGTTTCCAGCAGATCCATCAGAACATGCCGCGACCCGGGCATCGGCAAAGCGGGCAAAACCCCCGTGTACGGCGTCACGGTCTCAAACGACTCGCCCGAGACAACCCTCATCTCACCACGCGGACTGATGTAGGAGAACTCTGCGAGCGATTGAGGCTCCGCCATATTCGTGTATTGATGCCGGCAGAGCGCGAAGACCGTATCGGATGCCTCGCCTTCCTTGACTTCAGTCGTGGCGGTGAAGGTTGTGACGGCGCTAGACGCCTCACGGTCGTATCGGTAGTCGATGCGCGTATCAGTCAAGAAGGCGAAAGCATGTCGGCCGAACCATCGGACCGTCGCCTCCTTGCTATCCGGCAGGACGGCGATAGAGATGTAGTCCTTGCCATTGAGATCGGTGATTAGTTCGTCGAGTGAATCCGCATCCGATGACCATGCTGAGCCGGTGGGTGCGAACAGGCCGTAGTGCGTGCCCCGGACGGTGACGCCGAGAACGTTCTGATCACGATAGAACACCTGGCCGGGGCCCTCGGGCTGCTCATCGCCTTCCAGCCTGCCGATGCTGTCTTGCGAAAACTTTGCCAACCCCCCCTCTGCACGCAGGAAGCGTCGGCCGTCGCGAACGGGCAACGTCACATGTGACTTGGCGTGCTGCAGCTCAAGCGGGCCCTCGCCGAAACACTTCCAGAACTCGAGCCGAACGGACCCGTTACGAAAGTCCTGCATGTCGCCGTGGGTCAGGCGTTCGTCGAGCGTCTGCTTTTCGGTCGAGTAGGTTTCCCATGTGTCCGGTACGGGATCGGTGGCGAACAGGTTGAAAGTCTCGACGCGGTCGGTCTCGCCGTCGCCGTTGAAGTCGTAAACCAGCCGGGCCCTGGACCCGATGCCGGGGTGTTTGCCGGCATTAACCGTGAGCTCGAATCCCCCGGGTTCGCCGGTGTGCTTGCTATTCAAACCCGTAGCTTCATACACAAGCGGCGCAATCGGCTGATCGTTGCGGTTGATCGGCGGCGCTTTGAACCGGACACGGATCGGCTTATCACTTGTACGCTCAAGATAGACGAACGGGCTGCCGTGCGCGAAGGTGGCTCGCAACTCGTCCGCGCCCTGCTTCCACAGCGCGGTCACAGACCAGTCGCCGTAGCCATCAAGCACTGCGTCTTCACTCTCCATGCCTTCCAGGCCGACATGAAGTGTCTCTCGATACGGATAGCGGTAGTCGGTGCCGATCTGGAACCGCTTGCCGTCGCGGTAGCTGTGCGAGACGACCGGGTTAGGGTTATAGCCCATGCCCAGGCCGTCGCCGTGCGCCTGGAGCGCGAGCGGGTGGGCGAACATCGGCATCGAGTATGGCGAATTGGCCGGCCAGACCAGGGACGACCACCAGTCATTGGTGGGGATCACGCCGGTGATGCTTTCTGATACCAGGGGCGCAACGGGGATCGCCCTGCGCGGATTCCCTTGCTCGTCGTCGGGCAGGTCCGTGCGATAAGTCGCGTTGCCGACGGTGACGATCTCGGCATGCAGTGTGCCGACGATCAGCGTGATTGAGCTGATGAGTAAAAAAACATGCAGGCATGAATGCTTAGTGTTCATGCCTGCATGATAGGTTGCGTGCCTGAAAACAGGCCGATTTTACGGAAACGCCGTTTCAGACTTTCAGCTGCGGCCGGTCGGGTTCGGGCCAGTCGGTGTGGAAGAACTGGCCACGCTTCTTGTCGGTGCGTTCATAAGTATGGGCGCCGAAGTAGTCGCGCTGGGCCTGCAATAGGTTGGCCGGCAGCACGGCGCTGCGGTAGCCGTCGAAGTAGCTCAAGGCCGAGGCGAACGCGGGGATCGGCACGCCGTGCTCCGTGGCGAGGACGACGACCTTGCGCCAGTTGCGCTGGCTGTCGTGCAGCGCCTTCTTGAAGTACGGGTCGAGCATCAGGTTCTGCAGCTTGGGGTTCTTCGTGTACGCGTTGGTGATCTTCTGGAGGAACCCGGCGCGGATGATGCAGCCGCCGCGGAAGATCTTGGCGATCTTGCCGAAGTCGAGTTTCCAGTCGTACTCGTTCTGCGCCTCGGCCATGAGCTGGAAGCCCTGGGCGTAGGCGCAGATCTTCGAGCAGTACAGCGCATCGTGGATCGCGCGGACCAGCGTCGTCTTGTTGCCGGTGTAGCGTTTGCGCGGGCCCTGGAGGCGCTTGGATGCGTAGACACGTTCGTCCTTGATCGCGCTTAAGCAGCGTGCGAACACGGCCTCGGCGATCGCGTTGGCGGGGATGCCCATGTCCAGCGCGTTGACCGCTGTCCACTTGCCCGTGCCCTTCTGCCCGGCGGTGTCGAGCACCTTATCCACCAGGAAGTTTTTCGGGTTCACCGGGTCGGGCTGCTTCAAGATGTCGGCGGTGATCTCGATCAGGAAGCTGTCGAGCACGCCCTTGTTCCAGCGCGTGAAGACCTTGCCCATCTCGTCGGCGGGCATGCCGAGCACGTTCTTCATGAGGTTGTACGCCTCACAGATCAGCTGCATGTCGATGTATTCGATGCCGTTGTGCACCATCTTGACGTAGTGTCCCGCGCCGTCGGGGCCGATGTGATACGTGCAGGGCTCGCCCTTCTTCACCGGCTTGCCTGCGACGTAGTCTTCGTAGGGCTTGCCGGTCTTCTTGTCGACCTGCGCGGCGATGGCGGTCCAGATCGGCTTGAGGCTCTTCCACGCCTCCTTCGATCCGCCGGGCATCAGCGACGGGCCGAAGCGCGCGCCCAGCTCACCGCCGGACACGCCCGAGCCGACGAAGTTGATCCCCTTGGCGGCGAGGTCTTTCTCACGGCGGATGGTGTCGGTCCACAGCGCGTTGCCGCCGTCGATCAGGATGTCGCCCTTCTGCAGGAGCGGCAGCACCGCGTCGATCGTCGCATCGGTCGCGAAGCCGGCCTGCACCAACATGATGATCTTGCGCGGCCGCTTGATGCTCTTCACGAAGGCTTTGAGTTTCGCGTGGCCGATCACACGCTCGTGCGAAGGTTCACGCTGCTTACACTCAGCGATGAAGTCGGTCATCTTGCTGGTGGTGCGGTTGAAAACCGAGACGGTGTACCCGTGGTCGGCCATGTTGAGCACGAGGTTCTGACCCATCACGGCAAGGCCGATCAGGCCGATGTCGGACTTTGGGGTTGACTTGGAGCGCTTCTTCTTCGCCATGGTTGATCCGGTTCCTATGAGATCGTGTACGTACGGGATTCCCGGGCACGGCGCTGTGCACGGGAAGTGATACACAAGGTTTAACCGTTCAGAACCGGGTTGTAAAACAAGATATTCCGACCCGTGTCAGCCGGAGAAAAAAAACTCGCCGTATGGGGCGGGGTGGATGGTTCATTTTGCGGGAAAGGACATCCTGGTGCGCTTATGGCGCACTCGGCTAGCGGTCACTCCAACCAAGGCACCTCGGCGGGCTCGCCCTTCTCGATCTGGACGCGGCTCTGCTTCTTGTTGCTGCCCATACGTCGGATCAGTTCATACACGACGTCCACGGTTTCGCCGGGCTTAACCGAGGCGGTGAACTCGACCGTGCGGTAGTCGTACGGCTTGGCGTCGGTCTGGCTGACAAAGGTCGCGTCGCCGCCGAAGATCCGGCGGATCTCAAGCTCGATCGCCTTGTCGGTGTAGTTGCGGATGCGCTGTGTGCTAACGGTGTGCTCGTCCCAGCCCTCCACCCGGCCGCGGTCTTCGATGCGGACGCCGGGCTCGTCAAACTGTCGACGGACCTTCGCGCCGATCGTCCCCCAGATGTTGTCGCGGAAGACGCGCAGGTCCACCCGCTCGAACACCACATTCGGATCGACGCCGAGGTTCAACTCGATCTTGTCGCCGATGGGGATGTACTTGACCGACTGTACCGTGAGGTAAGAGAGCGTACCGGTGTCGTTGCGCTTAAAGAGGCGCACCACGCCATCGGGCAGCGGGCTGTCGCCCAGGCCGGATTCTTCGTCGTTGGTCATCAGGAACAGCCGAACGAGCTGGTCGCCGTACTGGTTGAGCCGGTAGCGGTACTGCACCTCCACCGGCACCTCCCCGGCCTCGAAGCTGCGCATCCGCTTGGCCCATCTGTTGGGGACGGTCTCCGTGCCTTCAATGGTAAAGATGAAGTATTCACTCAGACCTTCCTTGACGACCTGCTTGGCATCCATGGGTGCGCCTTCAGCGGAGAGCATCACGCCGTCGGCTTCTAAGATCGCACCACGCATCGCTCTGGTCTTTACTGACCGGCCCAGCATGGCACCGTTCATCGCCGGCGGCGGGGCTAGGCCCTGGCGCGCCAGTTGCTCGATCTTCTCGACGAGGTTGATCGTGCCGACGACCAGGCGGACCTGGGCGTCTTCGTAATCCTCGCCCGAGTTGTTGGTGACGGTGACGAAGCCCTCCATGTGCATCGCCGATTCGTCCGGCTCGGTGATACCAACATAATCCGCGGCCCAGGTGATACCGGACGTGAAGTAGGTGATCTCTACCCGGGCTTCGCCGTCGAACTCGCTTGCGACGTTCCAGTAGAGCATCTGCGGCTTGTCATGCGGGTAGGTCGTGTCGAGCACGGTAAGTTCGTCGGGCTTGGTTAGGAACCGAAGCTCCACCGACGTCGGGTCGATCAGCGTGTTCGCCCAGGAGAACTGCAGCGGGTTCTCGCCTTTCTTGAACGTGATGACGCGCGTCTCCCGGACCAGCGTCAGGTCCTCGGCGTTGTAGATTGTCAGCTGCACCGTGTCGCGCGGCGGGACGGTGGACAGGTCGATGTTGCGCGCCACAGCAGGCAGCGCGAAGGTGAACACGAGTATCAGGGCAAGGAGGCGTTTCATGGCTTGGTCCTTGTTATGTGATGATCCATACACTCAGGGGAAGCCCACGTTCGCCGAACGTGGGCTGGCTTTGGCGGGCTTGGAGTCAGAACTGGTTGCGGAAGGTCAGGTGGAGCTTGTGGACGATCTTCTCGGCCTTGTCGCCGTCACGCGCGGGCAGGTCGGCGTGGAACAGCACGCGGTGCTGGCTGGATTCCTCGGCGTCGGGCTTGCCGTCGAACGTGGTCTGGTCACCGATGACCCACTCCGCGGGCCGGCCGGAGTTGAATCCCGCCTCGGCGCGGAGGTTGTTGATCTGCTCAGCGATGTCCAGGGTGATCGGCTTATCCTTGAAGTTCTCGATCTCGTACTTCACAACCACGTCGAAGTGCGACAGGTTGCCGCCGACCTTGGTGCGGTCCCGGCGTTCGATGGTGCGCTTGACCACGACGTCCTGTGCGACGCCGAGGTAGAGCTTCATCTTGTCGTCGATGGGGGTGAAGTTGCCCCAGTCCTCGCCGGTGAACGCGGTGGTGCCCGCCGAGTCTTTCTGGAAGATGCGGACCTTGCCGTAGGGCAGCGACTCGCCGCCCAGCTCGTTCTCCTCGTCGTTGGTCAGCACGTAATGCATCGGGATGCGCAGTTTCTTCTGACCCTGATCCAGGTAGCCGTGCTCCGTGAGGTCGGCGGTGTAGGTCTTGGTGATCGGCACGCCGGGGGTCTTCTCGACGAGCAGTTCCTTGGTTTCGTTCAGGCCGATGGGCTTGCTGAACGATCCGCCCAGGCCCGCGGTGATTTCGCTGTCGTCGTACTGCTCGTTGGCGAAGTTCTGGACCCGGATGTACTTCGCAAGCGTCAGGGTGGATTCGTCGTATTCAGCGACCGCGCGGTAGTTGTAGCTCTTGCTCAGCCCGCCCAGCAGGTAGCTGATCCGCACGCGGACCGGGCCGGAGTGGGTGCTGTGCACATCCCAGACCAGGGCCTGCTCGTTGGGCGGGTAGCTGACACTCAGGACGTTCACTTCCGGCGCCTTGCCCCCCACGTCGCCCTCGAAGCCCATCACCCGGAAGACGATCGTGCCGGGGTCGATGCTGGTGTTGGCCCAGGAAAAGTCCACCTGGTTGGTCCCAGCGACCAGCGGAACGATCCGCTCCTCCTCGACCAGCGTCGCGTGGGCGTGATCGAGTTGGACCTCGACCTTCTCACGCACCGGCAGCGTGATCAGCTTGACCCGCGCTTCCGCCCCCGCCCCCGGCAGCCCCGGGAGTACGCCCGGGAGTAATGGCATGGCCATCACAGCCAGCAGTGATCCGATCCATAGTTTTTTCATGATGCAGCTCCCGTCCCCGGCGGATTGCCGGGACTGATAGATAGACGCCCCTGTCCCCGGTTTGTTCAAAGGTAGTTTACCAGCAACGGTATTTCTTGATTATTGCAATCTGAGCCCGCGTATTGGCTGCATGTGAGCGTAAGACTCACACAGACATGAACTAGGATCACACTGGTGGTGTCAGGTCAATGTCCGGATCGATGCCGCGAGGTACGGGTTCACCGCACTCTGGACATTGCTCGTTGCCGGCAGCAAGTGTACCCCTCAGGTCGTATCCACACTTGGCGCATAGGAGTGTGTCGGGTTTACGCAGGGACCGCCTGCGCCACGTACTGTAAATGACGTGCAGCATCGTCAACGGGACACATAGAAGCAGCAGTGTAATCCCTATGTGGGAAACCAATGTGGTCCATTCTGGGCCAAGACTATCGTACCCCCTCATCAATCCCGAATCGTATCCAAATGGCAGTATGAACCCGCCTAGCGTGCCTACCAAGAGCATAGAGAAGACGAGCTTCGCCGCGTATTGCTTGACCTTGCGCAGGATGTATGCGATCCCGAGTAGGGCCAGGAATCCGCACACCCACGCCCGAATTGCCGCCGATCTCCAATTCGTCTTATACCAGTACCCCACATTGGGGCCATAGCGAATATCCCAATCGTCTAAAGCGCCATGGTCGTCAATGCCATTCATGCCAACCGCACGGATGACTACTTGATAACCATTAGCAGGGCTGGGGGGCTCATAGACAAAAGGATGTCCATAATAATCCAGGGGCAATCGCCCTCCAGATGACAATCGATAGTAGATCCCCATATCCGTTGGCATGCCCGCAACACTTCGGCTTTCAACAAGCTTCTCGTACCACGTACTCTGGTCATCGGTAAGAGGGTATGAGCCTTGTGCTGTGTGGTACTCGTCAATAAAACCTGCCAAAATGGCCATGGCGGGATATTGATCATCACGAACTGCACCCGAAACCGTATGTGTCAGATACGACAACGATAAACAGAAGATCGTGATGTAAATGAATCCGGAGCGCACCGTGATATTGTAACACTGTGCCGTCTGATACTACCCCCGCAGCTTCCCGATGATCATCTGGGTTACCAGCTTGGGGTTGGCCTGACCCTTGGATAGCTTCATGATCTGGCCCATCAGGGCGCCGACGGCCTTGTCTTTACCGGCCTTGATGTCGTCGATCGCCTTGGCGTTCTTCGCATCAGCGAGGACCTGGTCGATGAAGCCTTCGAGCGCACCGGTGTCGGAAACCTGCAGGAGGCCGTGCTTCTTCGCCAGCGCTTCGGCGGGGTCGTCGTGGTCACAGCAGTGGGCGAACAGGTCAGCGGCGGCACTCGAGCCGATCTTGTCAGCGGCGGCGAGGTCGGCGATGCCCTTGACCTGCTCGGGGGTGATGCCGAGCTCGTGGACGCCGACGCCCTTTTCGTTGGCGAGCTTGGAGCCGTAGTTCAGCAGCATCGCGGCGGCGCGTTTGGCGTCGGTGCCGGCGTCGATGGCCGACTCGAAGAAGCGGGTCAGGCCGGGTTCATCGAGCAGTGTGCCGGCGTCGGCGGGGGCGAGTTGGTACTCGTCGGTGTAGCGTTTGCGCTTGGCTTCGGGTAGCTCGCCGACGGTGGACGCGATCTCGCATAGCCGGGCCTCGTCGATCTTGACGGTAACCAGGTCCGGGTCGGGGAAGTAGCGGTACTCGTCGGCGTCTTCCTTCTCGCGCTGGGGGGTGGTGACGCCCTTGGCGTCGTCCCAGCCGCGGGTGCTCTTGGCACGGGCGCCCATGACCTTGCCCGTCTCGAGCCATTCGTCGATCTGGCGTTGGTACTCGTGGGCGATCGCGCCGTGGACGGCCTTGAACGAGTTGAGGTTCTTGATCTCGACGACGGGGGTCTTGAAGACTTCGCCGCCCTTTTCGATGTGGACGTTGATGTTGGGCTCGAACCGCATATGGCCGCGCTGCATGTCGCCTTCGGAGACACCGAGGTGCCGACAGATATCGCGCAGCATCCGGCCGAAGGTCACGGCCTCGTCCGGCGTGTGGAAGTCGGGCTCGGTGACGATTTCAAGTAGCGGCGTGCCGGCACGGTTCAGGTCCACGATCGAATGGTCGATCGGGATGCCGCCGGGCGCTTCGTGCATAAGTTTGCCGGCATCCTCTTCGAGGTGGGCGCGGGTGATGCGGATGGTGCGGACGTCGCTTGGGTCACTGCCGTCGCCGGCCGGTATGTCCAGCGCCCCTTCGCCACAGATCGGCTCGTCGTACTGGCTGATCTGGTAGTTCTTGGGCAGGTCGGGGTAGTAGTAGCTCTTGCGGTCCCACTTGGTTTTCCTGGCGATTGCGCAACCCAGCGCCAGGCCGACCTTTACCGCCATCTCGACGGCCTGCTCGTTGATCACGGGCAGCACGCCGGGCATGCCAATCACAACCGGATCAAGCAGTGTGTTCGGCTCGGCATCAAAAAAATCGGGGTGGGCGACGTTCGGGGCGCTGGTCCACATCTTGGAGCGCGTGGCGAGCTCGACGTGGATTTCCATCCCGACAACGAGGGTGGTCTTGAGGTCAGCGGGTGCGGTGGGCATGGGATTGGGTGTAGGGTGTAGGGTGTAGGGTGTAGGGTGTAGTCAGATCATACTTCTTCAACGCCGGCCCTGAGTGAAGCGAAGGGCCGGACACACATCCGATTGTAAGCCATCACGACGCGCTGGTGACTTATCACGACAACTAATGCCCCTGGCCGGCATGGCTACCGCCCCTGGGAACCTTTAAACCCAGCAGCAGGTCGTCGATATCCAGCGGGTGACGCGGGGCACCGGTCATAACACCGGTCTCGGTGACAAGCATCGGCAAGAGGGCGCTGCCGGACGTTTTGCCCACGACCTCGTAGATGCTCACGTTCGTCGATATCCGTTTCTTCACCCAGGGATCGTCCTGCCCTTGCTTAAAGGCTTTTTCGCCGCCCAGAAGCTCCCACGCGGCAATCTGTGACCGCGCGGCGGTGCGTATATCGGCGTCGGTGTAGAGCCGTTTGTCGAACTCCTCCCACTTGTCGGGCGCGACACGCCAGACCGCCAATGAGGCTTCCGCCAACTCGCATGAGTAGCGATTATTCGGATGCGTCCGCGTAACGAGCTTGTTGCACTTGGAACTCAAGGGCGTGGGCAGGCAGATGATCGCGAGCTTGTCGCCGTGCTTCTGCTTGGTCTTCTCCAGCATCACGCGCGTCTCTCGGCAGTGATCGCAGTTGTAATCAAAGATGACAACCAGCACCTTGGGCGCGTGGGGGTCGCCGATGATCGGGACGTTGGTGGTATCTAACTTGAAACGCCCGCCGTAGAACGCGAGCTTGCGGGGGCCAAGCGGCGAAACGGTCTGCTTCGTGCCGGTGCCTGCAGGTGGTTTGACGACAGGATCGGGCTTGGGCGCAGGCGGCGCGAGCTCAGGCACCGGGTTGGTGAAAAGCGAAGATGGTTGCTCGGACTCGACGGGATCAGCTGGTGCGGCTTCGACGATATGGATCTGCGGCGCGACGGCCTCGGGGTCATCACCCATCACCTGACCGACGATCAATACCGCCATCAGCCCGACCGCCACCCCGCCGGCCGACGCCGCGCTCTTCAGCCAACGACTCGGCTGTGCCGCGAGCAAACAAAGCACCGCGGCGACACCGGCCGAGACGTGGGTTGCCATGCAGTAGAGACAGAACGACCCGACGATCACCACCTGTACGATGACAAACCATAGCGCCGCCACGAGAACAGCCACACCGCTGCACACCATGACCCACTCGGCCCCCGGCTGAGGACGGCGCGATTCTGTGTCACGCATGACCACTGCGCTGAGCATCGCGATATAAACTCCAAGCGCCAGCAAACTGACAGGCAGCCCCAGCCAGCTGGACCACTTGCTCGCCAGCACCGTCGAACACCCCGACCCCCCGCCGCAGCCGGGCAGGGCCTCCAGCGTCTGCGATTGATACAACAGCAGCCCCGCCAGCCCCGCCGCCATAACGGCCAGCAGGACGGTGACGCCCTTGAGGGATTTTGAGGAGGCGAGATCAGCCATGGACCGGAGATTATAAAGGGTATCCGCCGGAAAGTGGGTCGGCTCAATCGTCGCCCTGCTGGAACGTCGCCCGGTAGCCGGCATCCAGTAAATGACGCTTAAGGGCCGTGATATGCTCGGTATCGCGTGTCTCGACCAGGCAGTGCACGTTCACGGTGGACATATCGTCGCCGGCAAAGATCCGGTCGTGCGAAATCTCCTTGATCGACACACCGGCCTCAGCCAGGATCGTGGTGAATCGGCTGAGCCCGCCGGGCCTGTCGCTGACCCGCGTGAAGAATCGGCACAGCCGACCGTCCGCCGCCAGGCCGTGCTCGATCACCCGTCCGAGCATCGCCGAATCGATATTCCCGCCACACAACGGCAGCACCACCTTCTGGCCCGCCAACTCTGGTAATGCACCTGCAAGCAGTGCAGCCAGCCCGGCCGCGCCGCCGCCCTCGACGACGCTCTTCTCTAGCTCGATATACCGAAGCACCGCCAGCGCCAGGTGGTGCTCATCGACCGTCACCACCTGATCAACATGCGGCCGAGCAACCTCAAAAGCGTTATCCCCCACACGGTTCACACACAAACCATCTGCAAGCGTCGGGCAAGCCTCAACCTTGACCGGCTTGCCCGCCTCAAGCGCCGCGGTGAAGCTCGCGGCGTGCTTCGGCTCCACGCCGATCACCTTCACCTCGGGCCGAAGCGTCTTCACCGCCAGCGCGATCCCGGCGATCAACCCCCCGCCACCGATCGGCACGACTACCGCTTCCAGATCGGGCACCTGCTCGATGATCTCAAGCCCGATCGTGCCCTGCCCGGCTATCACCGCGGGGTCATCAAAACCATGCACATGCACCAGCCCGCGCTCTTTGGCCAGCAGATCAACATGCTCACGCGCTTGCGCAAAGTCCTCGCCGTGCAAGACGACCTCGGCCCCGAGCTGCCGACAACTCTGCACCTTGTTGATCGGTGCATGCACAGGCATCACAACCGTCACCGGCACCCCCAACAGCTGCCCGTGATACGACAGCCCCTGCGAATGGTTCCCCGCCGATGCGGCAATAACCCCTCGCCGTTTGGCTTCACCATTCAGTTGCATCAGCGCATTGCGCGCCCCGCGCTCCTTGAAGCTGCCGGTCCGCTGCAGGTTCTCCAGCTTGCAATACACCTCACACCCCGCAACCTGCGAAAGCGGCTGCGACTCCGGGCAAGGCGAATAATAGATCCCGCTAGCAATACGGTCGGCGGCGGTCTGGACGTCTTGGAAGGTAACTGGCATCCTCGCATTATGGCCGACCGGGCCGATACAACCAAGTAGCTAAGCGCCCGGCCGCCAATCTTCGCCGTACCACCGCAGCATCGCCGGGTCGTGTTGGCCGAGTTGTTCGAAGGCTCGTATGCGCAGCAGGCAGGCGTCGCAGTGGCCGCAGGGTTTGCCGTCATCGGTTGGGTCGTAGCAGGAGTGGGTGAGGCTGTAGTCGACGCCGTGCTCCATACCCGCCTCGATGATGCCGGTCTTGGGCAGATCAATCAGGGGGGTATGGATGGTGAGTCTGTGCCCCTCGACGCCGGCCTTGGTGGCGAGGTTGGCCATCTGCTCGAACGCCCGGATGTACTCGGCCCGGCAGTCCGGGTACCCGGAGTAATCCACCGCGTTGACGCCGATGAAGAGGTCGATGCTGCCGATCACCTCGGCGACGGCCAGCGCGTAACTCAGGAAGATCGTGTTGCGCGCCGGCACGTAGGTCACGGGGATGCCGTGGGTCATCTCGTCGCCATCGCGGTCCTTGGGGACCTCGATCGCGTCGGTGAGTGCGGAGCCACCCAGGTTGCGCAGGTCGATGTTGATCCACCGATGTGACGCAACCCCGAGTTGGTCGGCGACCTTGTGCGCCGCGTCGATCTCGGCACGGTGGCGCTGGCCGTAGTCAAAACTCAGCGCATGGCAGGCGTAGCCCTGCGCATTGGCGATCGCCAGGCAGGTCGCGGAGTCGAGCCCGCCGGAGAGCAGGACAACGGCGGGGGGCGGGGTCGGTGTTGGGCGGGTTGGGGAGTTCATGACAATTGAAAGCAGGAAACGCAGAAAATTTTGAAAGCAGAAAATTCGGAGTTCGCTACCGGACACTTATTGTATTATTTCCTGCTTTCCAAATTTCCTGCCTTTCCCGCTTTTTCCCTCACCATATCCACGGCCAGCCTGATCGCGGCCTTCATGCTGCCGGGGTCGGCGATGTTCTTGCCGACGATGTCGAACGCGGTGCCGTGGTCGGGGCTGGTGCGGATGATCGGCAGGCCGAGCGACACGTTCACAGCCTGGTCGAAGCCAAGGAGCTTGACGGGGATGAGCCCCTGGTCGTGATACATCGCGACGACCAGGTCGTACTTCCCTGCCACGGCGGCGTTGAAGACGGTGTCGCCGGGGAACGGACCGCGCGCGTCGATGCCGTGGCTCTTGGCGGCTTCGATCGCCGGGGCGATGATACGTGCCTCCTCGTCGCCGAACCGCCCGTTCTCCGAGGCGTGCGGGTTCAGGCCGGCAACAGCGATGCGCGGCTGCTTGATGCCAAGCTGCTTGCAGAACTGGTTGCCCAGGTCGATCGGGTCGTAGACCGCGCCGATGGTCAGCGTGTTGCGCAGGTCCATCAGGGGCAGGTGAACGCTCGCCAAAGCGACACGGAGCCTGGGCGACTCGAACGCCATCACGACGCGCTTGGCCTTGGTGCGCTGCGCGAACAATTCGGTGTGCCCGGGGAACCGGCAGCCGGCCAAGCCCCAGGACTCCTTGCAGATCGGCGCGGTGACCACGGCATCGATACCCGCATCATCGATCGGCCGCTGGGCCGCGGCGATGGCGTCATCAATGAAAGCCAGGCTCGCCTGACCGCCCTGGCGCGTGGGCTTGTGGTAGGCCGAGCCGAGTTGGGTGTACTCGTCATAGTCGATCACAACGATGTCATGCGTCAGGCTGAACTCGGTGCGCGGCGATTCGTGCTGGATGCGCCACCAGAACGGCTCGATCTCCGCCAGGTCCGCCGCGTATGCCAGCAACTCATTCATCCCGAACACCACATAACGGGCCAGCTTGCGGACCTCCGGATCGGCCAGCGCCTTGACCACGACCTCCGGCCCGACGCCCGCAGGATCGCCCATCGTGATCCCGATCACGGGCTTTCGGCGCTGCGCGGCGGGTTCGGGCTGGGTGTTGGTTTCGGTCACGAGTACATCGTAGCACTATCTGCGCTATGTCATAACAACCGGCCCCGCCCGAGGTTTTCCAGTGAATTGCACATCGCATACCATGGGGCGATGTCAAACAACACTCCTTCAGGTTCCACCACCTCGGAATCCACCCCCGTTGCCGTGATCGGGGTCGGCCGGATGGGTCGCCACCACGCACGGACCTACAAGCAGATGCCCTCAGCCGACCTGCGGGCCGTCGTGGACTTCGACGAATCCCGCGCCCAGGCCGTCGCCGACGAGTACGGCTGCAAGGCATACACCAGTGTCGATGCGATGCTCAGCGCCCACCCCGAGGTCAAGGCCGTCACCATCGCGGTGCCCACGATCTACCACCGCGAGACGGCCGAGCCCCTACTGCAACGCAAGATCGCCTGCATGATCGAGAAGCCGCTCGCCCAGTCGATCACCGACGCCAAAGCGATCGTCGATTGTGCCGAAAAGCACAGTGCCGTGCTCCAGGTCGGGCACACCGAGCGGTTCAACCCGGCCGTACGCGCCGCCGAGGCGCTGAACTTCCGGGCCCGCTTCATGGAGGTGGACCGGATCAGCCCGATGACGTTCCGCAGCCTGGACGTGGGTGTGGTGATGGACATGATGATCCACGACCTGGACATCGTGCTGCACCTTGCCAAGAGTCCGATCAAATCGGTCGAGGCGACCGGCGTTACGGTGCTCGGCGAGCATGAAGACGTCGCCAGCGCGCGGATCGTCTTCGAAGACGGGTGCGTCACGAACATCACCGCATCGCGCATGGCGTTGAAGACCGAGCGCAAGCTGCGCGTCTTCTCCGAGAGTGGCTACATCAGCCTCGACTACGCCACCCGCAAGGGCATCGTGATCCACACCGACGGCGACAACCGCGAAGCCCTGGCAAAAGTCCGCGAGCAGGTCGCACAGGGGATGGACCTGTCGGACCAGAACTACCAGGACATCATCCACGTCGAAGAACTGTCCTTCGATCTCCCCCCCGGCGAGGAAGACCAACTCACCGCCGAGCAGAACAACTTCCTGCAGGCCGTGTGCCACGGCAGCAAGCCGGCGGTCGACGGCCGGGCCGGTTACGCCGCGGTGGACGCCGCCGAGCGCGTGGTGCGTGCGATCAATGAGCACAAGTGGGAAGGCGTGGAAGGCTCGACGCTGCTGCCGGAAAAAGTCTGAGCCGGGCGCCGGACGGGTGATCCTGCCCGATGATGTGGATGTCCTGACTACCTGTTGTCCTACGGGCCTGTTTACCTCATGGCGCTGCCGACGATGATGCTATTGAGCCTGCCGGTCCTGCTCGTGCTGAGCGGGTTTTTCTCCGGCAGCGAGACGGCGCTCTTCAGCCTGACCCGTTTGCAGCGGATGCAGCTGCAGGCCTCCGACACGTTTGCCGGATCGGTGGTCACCACACTGCTATCCGAGACAAGGGCGCTGCTGATCACGCTCTTGATGAGCAACATGACGGTCAACGTGCTGTACTTCGTGGTCAGCACGTGGCTGCTGATGCACGCGCAGCGCGAGCAGCTGATGGGCCCGGTAGCACTGGGCGCGGTAAGTGTCGCGCCGCTGGTGGCGATCATCCTGTTAGGCGAGGTGCTCCCGAAGCTGGTCGCGTCTCGGTCGAGTGTCACCTGCTCAAGGTTGGCGGCCGTGCCACTGCTGACCGTGCACCGTGTGCTGACGCCGATCCGTCTGATCGCATCGGGACTGGTCATCACGCCGTTAGCCCGACTTATTGCGCCAACGACCCAGCCCGAGGCGTTAACCGCCGACGAGTTGGCGACGCTGCTGGAGCAGAGCCAAAGCCAAGGCGTGATCGACCCGCAGGAGCAGCGGCTGTTGCGCCAGGTCCTGGAACTGGGCGAGGTCCGGGTCAGCGAATTGATGACACCGCGTGTGGATATCGAAGCGTTCGACCTGGATCAGGCACCCGTGGAGTTAATCGCGTTGTTCGAGCGGACAAACCTCCGGCAGGTGCCCGCCTACCGTGGAGACCTGGACCATATCGAAGGATTCATCCGCGCCCGTCGAGCGCTGCTTTATCCCCCGAGCTCGAAGCTCGAACTTAACTCGCTGATCGAGCCGGCAACGTTCGTGCCCGAACAGCAACGCGCGGACCAGCTGCTGTCCGAGTTACGTAAAGCGGGCAAGGCGATCGCGGTCGTCGTCGATGAATACGGCGGGACGGCCGGCATCGTGACGCTCGAAGACGCCGCGGAGTACCTGGTCGGCGACATCGCCGGGGGCTACGACAGCGGCTCCGAGCCGATGGTTGAACGGCTGGGCCCAGGACGATGGCGGGTCAGCGCAGAGCTATCGACGCGTAACTGGGCGCAGGCGTTCGGCCAGAGTGTCCCGGCGGACATGCTCAAGGCCCTCGGCGAGGTTCACACGCTCGGCGGGTTGGTCATGGCCGTGCTCGGACGCGCCGCCGAAGCCGGGGACAAGGCGACGTTCGGCAACCTGGAACTATGCGTGGATTCGCTGGATGGCCGGCGCATCGAACACATCACCGTTAGCCTGATGGACACCGACGCATCGAACGATGACGAGGCTTCTTCCGGGGGCGGGGGCACTTCCGGGGGCGGGGGCGGGGACGCGGGGGGTGATTTATGAGCGGGACACAACTGATCATCTGGTCGCTGTTGATGCTCGTCGGCTTCGCCGGGTCCGCGCTGTACTCGGGGATGGAGACCGGCGCGTACAGCCTGAACCGTATCCGCCTGCATGTCCTGAAACATAAGCACAACCGCGCAGCGATCGCGCTGCATGGGCTGTTGGAACGGCCCGCCGTGCTGCTGACCACCCTGCTCATCGGCAACAACGTCACCAACTACCTGGGCACAGCCGCGCTGGGCGTGATCCTCGGGTCGATGCGGCTGGGCGACTGGGAAGTCATCCTCCTCAACGCATTGATCGTCACGCCCGTGCTGTTCGTGGTCGGCGAGACGCTGCCGAAAGACCTGTTCGCCGCACACTGCGACAAGCTGATGTACCGCTTAGCGCCGGTGCTCACCACCTCGCGGGCCTTGTTCACATACACCGGCCTGGTGCCGTTGATCTCGCTGTGCAGCGGCGTGCTGATGAAAGCGGTCGGGCAGGGCATGCGGGCTTCCGTGTTCCACCCGAGACGGCAGGTCGGCCTGCTGGTGCGCGAAGGCGTGGGCTACGGGATCCTCAGCAGTGAGCAGTCCGCCATCGTGGACCGTGTGCTGGCCATGTCGGACCGGACCGTGCGCGACGAGATGGTCCCCTGGACCCGTGTTCAGCGCCTGCGAGAATCGGACGATTACGCCGCAATCCGCCGGGTCGCCGAGCGGATGACCCATGCCCACGTGCCGGTGCTAAGTGTCAACGGAAAAGTCGTCGGGCTGCTTCGGCTGAACGACGCCTTGCGCTATCCCCCGGACAAATGCCCACCGATCAAGGACCTGGCCAAGCCGGCCCCGACCGTGCCGAACGACATGCCCGTCAGCGCCGCCCTCGCGCAGATCAAGCGCGACGCCGCCGGCCTCGCGATCGTCACGGGTAAGGCCGGCCAACCCGTCGGCATCGTCACCGTCAAAGACCTGATCGAACCGATCACCGGCGACCTGAAACAGTGGTAGGTCGGCCCCCGGAAGTTCGGGGGTATCGGGTATCGGGGATCGGGGATCGGGGATCGGGGATCGGGGATCGGGGATCGGGGATCGGGGATCGGGCAGATGATATAGTCCTTAACTTCCTGCTTTCCAAATTTTCTGCGTTTCCTGCTTTTCCTACCCATGCCCTGGAACACCTCCGACATCGCCGACGCCGTCGAAGCCGGGCTCCAGCGGTGCGCCAAGCAAGCCGACCTGGAGCAGGCGGTGTACGGGATCGACGCGCTGGATGAGTTGGGCCTGCACCCCCTGATCGAATGCGCACTGACCGACCGCGGCTTCGGCGTCTGGCGCGAACAGCGCTACCCCGATGACCGTCTCAAGCCAAAACGCAGCGAAGGCCAGCGATGCGACATCGTGCTGACCCCCCAGAACCTGCCGCTGCGTGACCCGCTGATCAAAGGCACGCTCTTCGACGACGCCCCCGCCGCCGATCCCGACGAGGCCTACTGGCTGGAGGTCAAGAGCGTGGCCCAGTTCGAAACCAGCGGCCCGTTCCCGCGCTACTCCGCCGAACTGCTATCGCCGGTCGTCAAGGACATTAAGAAAGTCTGGTCCGACGGCGTCATCCGCCACGGCGGCCTGCTGCTGATCCTCTTCACCGCCAGCCAGGAGATCGCCGAACACGACCTCGCCGCCTGGCACACACGCTGTCTGGACAAAGGCTACCCCGTCGGCCCCCCCGCCGTACGCGGCTTCCCCCTCAACGACCGCATCGGCAACACCTGGTGCAGCCTCGCCCTCTTCGGCATCCGCGGGGGATAAAGCTGATTGAACCGTTCCCAGATCGGGTGGGTAGCCTGAATTATGGCTATGCAATCGATCGATTCGGGGGGTAAAGTGGTAACATCCTGTGCAGCACAGTACACGTTGAATCGATGTCCGGACGCTGCCATACGCCCTTAGGGATACACCCGAAATATGCTTAATCCTTCCACAGATTTGCCAATATGTAGTACTATGCTCTTGGCCGCGTGGCGTGTTTCCAAGGCGGACCTATGCTTATTAAAACTATTCCTCAGATAACTGCGAGCCTAGAAAACTATGCCCATTGACCAAGCACTTCTTGACCACGCCAATCAGGTCGCTACGAAAGCGGGGGAGGTTGGTGCGAAGCTCTCCTTAGAGGCAGATCGAGAGCAGAGATGGCGACTCATGGCACGGACTGTCAATGTTGTGGTGGGTGTGTTGGCTGCTGTTATAGCCCTTGTACCCTCGGTATCTGCAGCAGTCGGCGATGCCGCGTCGACAGTAGTCTTCTCTATTGCGGGCGTAGTCCTAGTTGCAGACACGATTGTACCATTGGTTCTTCACCGCGATTCCCCCGAGTTAATTCGCGTTTACGCTTATTACGTTGGTAGCTATGAGACAAAAATCCACAATACGATCGCTGACGCTTCATTAACCATTGATCGAAAGCAACTCAAGCTTCAGGCATGGCTACAACTTGCCGGTCAGAACCTCGATGATATTCGCGCCCGGTGGCCGAGGTGGTATTAGACATAACACCGTGCCGACGCCGGCGGGAGTTATTCAAGCCGAAGGTGATCGACACCCCATTCCCTGCATAGCTCCGAGACGTTGGCGTCCGCGGGCTTCATGACCGCCTAGGTTAGGAGAACTTTCGACTTGCTCAACACCCCTTTATCCGACCACTGGATCTCGCGGATGCCGGGTCGGTTGCATTTTAGACAATCACTTAGTGGGAAACGGCCTGGGTCTGCTCAAGCACCTTTTCCCACACCTCCTCAACCTCAATCTTAGCGATCAGGGTGTTGTCGTCGTTGTACCGGCGGTAGTTGGCTTCGTACTGTTGGGCGTCGGCTGGGCGGATGACGCTGGATTCTCGGCGGTACGGGCCGACGGTCGCGGGATCGGTCGGGCCGAACAGCGCGACCACCGGGCGGTCGAAACCCACCGCGATGTGCAGCGGGGCCGAGTCGTTGCAGACAAGCACGCGCGGCTCGCTGAGTAGCGCCATCATCTGGCCAACGCTTGTGTCGGGGAAGACGACACGGTCGCGCAAGTCACCCCCAGCCGCCCCGTCACCCATCAAGACTTCAAAGATCGGCAGGACCTGTTCGCGCTCATCGGGTGAAGCGATCAGAACGAGCTTGTCACCGGCGAGCCCGGACTCGACCATCTGCCGGGCGACCTGGCCGTAGCGTTCGATCGGCCAGCACTTACAGCCCCACCGCGCCGTCGGTGCGATGCAGGCATAGCCCGCGTCGCCAATCCCGTACTCCTGTTTGAAGGCGCTAAGCCAGGCTTTGTCTTCATCGGAAAGATAAAGCCGCATATCGTGGACGGGTTCCATACCATCGGCTTCAAGCAGGCCCAGCATGCGGTCCACCGTGTGCAGCCCCGCGTCGATCCTATGACGGACGTTGTACCCAAGCCAACCAAACTCGCGTGCATTGGCAAAGCCAACACGCCGACGCGCCCTGGTTAAGCGCGTGAACAGGCCGGAGCGGAATAGCCCCTGCAGGTCGTAGACGATGTCGTAATGCTGATCGTGCAGGTGGCTGGCAAACCGTCGGCCCGCGCCAGTCGCCTTGGGTGAAAAACCAAACTGCGCCAGTGCTTTACGGTCAAACTCGATCACGCCGTCGAGCATCGGGTGGTGGCGGACCGCCGGCGCGAACGCCTTGGCGACCAGCCAGTCAATGTGGGCATCAGGGTGGGCCTTGCGGAGCGTCGCGAGCACCGGGACGGTCCGCGCCACATCACCCAGGGCCGTCGGCCGGATCAACAGAATCCGCTTGTCACCCCTTACCTCTATGTCTTCGCCATCCTGCGCCATAGCCCCCACTATAGCCCTACCACTGGCAACTTACCCCCCGGGGCCCTACACTTTGGGCCTGCCCGGTGCAGCGCACCGGCGTTGCCCGATACCCAAACCCGAAACCCGACCCCCATGCCCGGCACCGCTCTGATCTCCGACATCCACGGCAACCTCACCGCGCTCAAGGCCGTGATGGCCGACATCGAGACACGTGAAGTCGATCGGGTCGTCTGCCTGGGGGACATCGTCGGCTACGGGCCGAACCCCGTCGAGTGCCTGGACACGGTCATGGAGCGTTGCGACTGGGCCCTGATGGGCAACCACGACTTCGCCGTGCTATACGAGCCGACCAGCTTCAACACCAGCGCCGAGCAGGCCGCCTTCTGGACCCGCCGGCAGTTCGAGCTCGAGCCCGATGCCGTCAAACAGCGCAAACGCTGGGAGTTCCTCGGCAATCTACTGATCCGCAACAAGACCGACGACGCCCTGTGGGTCCACGCCTCGCCGCGTCGGCCGATCAACGAGTACATCTTCCCCGACGACGTCATGACCTCGCCCGGCAAGATGCAGGCCATCTTCGACCGGACCGACGGCCGAACCTTCTGCGGCCATACCCACGTGCCCGGCGTCTTCACCGACGAGCCCGACTTCTACCCCCCCGCCGACCTCGGCGGCAAGCACACCTTCTCCGACCGAGAGAAAGTCATCGTCAACCCCGGCAGCGTCGGCCAACCCCGCGACCGCGACCCCCGCGCCAGCTACGCCATCCTCAACGAAGACACCGTCGAGTTCTTCCGCGTCGAATACGACGTCCAGTCCGTCGTCGACCAGATCACCGAGATCTACGACCTCAACGACTTCCTAGGCCACCGCCTGCTCGAAGGCCGGTAAAACAACCGGACTTCACCACAGAGAACACAGAGCCCATAGAGACAAGAACGGGCTATCCTGATCATCCTGCCTATCTGTGGATCCATATTCTTTGCCTTCCTCTGCGATCTCTGTGCTCTCTGTGGTAAATCCCATATCCCCTCCCCGGTTTGGACATCCGCCTTTACTACGTTATAATCCCCGATTCGCCGGTCCGACACGGTGGGTGTCGGCGGCAAGGTACGGGACGTATCCCTAATCAGCACAGAGGTTTAACGTGGTCAAGCTTCGTTTCAAGCGCTTCGGACGTACACACGCACCCGTCTATCGGCTCAACGCCATCGACCAGCGCAGCCCGCGCGACGGCAAGCCCATCGAAGAGCTGGGCACCTACGACCCGGCCAACAAGGACGAGGCCGTCCAGTTCAAGTGCAACGAAGAACGCGTCAAGTACTGGCTCGGCGTCGGCGCCCAGCCCAGCGAGACCGTCGCCGCCCAACTCATCAAGGCCGGCATCATCGAAGCCCCCGCCAAGAAAGCCTGAGCAGCCCATAGCCGTTAGCGGTTAGCCATTAGCACACAAGCCCACGGATGGCCGCAACGCGGACTTCCGTGGGATGTTTTTTAACCCCGCCTCGCCCCATCACCGCAGAAGCTAATAGCTAAAGGCTAACGGCTAATGGCTAACCGCCCACCACTACGCATCGACGTCCTCACACTCTTCCCTGAAATGTTCGACGGCGTGCTCGGCTCGAGCATCCTCAAACGTGCTTCGGAACCTATCACTCTCCCACCCAATGCAGACAATCCGGATGCTTCCGGGGGTGTCCGCGCCCCCGTCGTGTCCTACCACGTCACCAACATCCGCGACTACACCGACAACAAACACGCCAAAGTCGACCAGCCCTCCTTCGGCGGCGGCCCCGGCATGGTCATCCAATGTCAGCCCGTCTGGGACTGTGTGCAGGCCGTCGAAGCCCAGGACGACCGCCCCGCCACACGCATCCTGCTCACACCGCAAGGCGAACCGCTGACACAACCCATTGTCGAAGAACTCGCCGAGCAGCCGCGCTTATTGATGATCGCCGGGCACTACGAAGGTATCGACGAACGGGTCATCCAGAAGCTCGCCCCCATCCGCGAGATCAGCGTCGGCGACTACGTCCTCTCCGGCGGCGAACTGCCTTGTATGACATTGATTGATGCAGTGGTGCGCTTACTTCCGGGGGCCCTAGGCCACCAGGACTCCGCCCACCACGACAGCTTCTCCCCCGGCGCCAAACGCCTCCTGGACCACCCCCATTACACCCGCCCCCGCACCTGGGAAGGCCTGGACGTCCCCGAAATCCTCCTAAGCGGCGACCACGCCAAGATCGAAGCCTGGCGCGAAGAACAAGCCCTCAAACGCACCCAAGATCGCCGCCCGGACCTGCTGTAAAAAGTCTCACCCGGAAGGCCCCCCGAGTAAACTGATCAGACCTCGTTATGGATGTAAGTGGTTTATGGATCGTGGATATAGTTGCTACAAGGGGTATGCTGGCATTAATACCGTTAGCCGGGAAACACTGATTGTAGATGAGCACCAAACTAAACCTGTAAAGGTTCAGGGATATTGAGGATAGACGATGAAGACTATTTACCTATTTGTCGTGCTTTCCGTCGTCCCCGGATGCGTGCATCAGCAGGAGGCTGTTAAAGACCAAATGCCACCAGTATACGAAGTCCACAGCTTAGACATCTCAAATATGAATAAGTATCGGGGGGTTGAAGCGGAGGAAGGCCTGGCGCTTGAGTACGAAGCTATTCATGTTGACAAACCACTTATTCTCTCCCCTTCAATTAATGCGCTGGTAACGTCAACATTGGTAATTAAGAGAGGGCAAATACAACCACATTGGATGGATAGTGATACCGTCATACTAAAAATAACGGCGGGTGGAGAACTAGATAGAATAAAGCAAGGCGACATCGCCACTTTAAGATTCAACTCACAGGGGGATCTAGTATCTGTTTTATTGAAGAAAGATCGCCGCGCCCTGCGCAAAAACAAAAATCCTCATAAGACATGTGACGATAGCTATCCGCACGGTGAATGATCTTGTGATGATGTTCCACATGAGGGGAAATACGGGGTCAAGGGAAAATACGGGGTCAGACCCCGTTTTGACGTCGACCGCGTTTTGACGCCCCTATTCGACGACGACTCACTCCCGCTTCCCCAAGGGCCACGTCATCGCCGATGTCGATACACACCTGGTGCTGGCGTGTTACCCGTTTCTTCCTCTCTCTAAGTATCATATAACAAGTGGTACTAATCGGAATCGTATCCCACTTCATTGATCTTTCTATCTAAGTCTGCCAATTGCACCGTCGCTTCCTCAAGCATGGCGTCTTGCCCATGAAGTCGAAATTCTGCCTTATCTGTGCGCTCAGCAATGTGTTGTATTAACCTCTGCAAGACATCCTTAGCTTTGTAGAGGTGACCTTGCGATGAGAGTATATTTGCTAGTAATAAATATCCTTTAAGGTAATTCGGACATCTCTTAATAAGCGCCTGCCCCACCTGGATTGCATCGTTAAAACAGCTCATATCAACGTACATTTGCATTAATAATGCATACTCTTTGAACGTGGCGGAGCCACTCGATTCAACAACAAGCTTTTCTAACCACTTTATAGCGCCAGTTCGATCGCCACGCTTCCAAAGGATTTGCGCGATATACCCGCATTCTGCCTCCGGTTGACCTTTATTAGTATTTTGCAATGCGACTTTTATAAACTCATCCAATGCCTCTTGCTCATTACCCGACTCCAGATGCCAAACAGCAAGCGTATAACGAGCCAAAAAATGATTCGGATCTATCTCCATGATCCTTCGAAGTAATCCCATCGCCTCATCTACACGCCCTAGGAGATGATAATTCCCCGCAAGCGCCCATATAGGCTGAGTCCGCATTGGGTTCTTCAATAGATGTTCTTCATGGAGCCTGTTTGCCTCTTCTATGAAACCCTTCGCTTTCAGCTGTAGCGCGTTGAATGGGTATATTCCATTGTCGGCATCTTTAGGCATCACACGAATCCTTTATTTCGGTGCAGGATTGAAGAGTAAGAAACGGGGTCAAGTAAGAAACGGGGTCAGACCCCGTTCTTGATGCGTTCTTGATGCGTCGTTTGTGGTGAGCTATGAGTTATCTCTGCTCACCGCGTTTCATCATCAACCGTTTTCACATGCACCAGCAGCAACACCTTGCGCTCCAATGACTCCGCAACCTTATCCGGCCGGTCCGTTTTCGCAATAGGGCCCTTCGTTTTTCCCATGTCGATCACGAACCACGCCCCATCCGGGATCGACAGTGTCATCTCCACATATAGAGCCGATACTTCGGGAGCCAGCACCGTATCTGAAGTCTTATATTCCCCGCCGAGCCACCACTTCGCCTCGGCAATAGGTTCAGCGACATTCAACAGGGTCGGGCGGATCGTTGCGTGAACACGTGACCCCTCCACGATTCTCCCAACATTGGCGGCAAAGATGAGCCCCTCTTCGTAGTAACCGGTAAGCGGAATGAACGTGCCCCCGAACTCATCCACCACCTCACCGTCCGGTCCTACCGTGGGGACTTCTTTGTAGCCCGAAAGAAATGCACTTCTAATACCCCAGTCGAGATAGGTTTTCTCGCGATACCTCACATCAAGGGCCGGCAAGGTCATCGTCGCGGCGCCAGCTACCCCCTGCACCTTTTCGTATAACGCCTCGGCCGCCCCAGAATCCATGTAAGCAAAACCGATGGGCCGATCGCTGTCCCCGGAAACGGGCACGAGATCGAGTTCTATGCCCGAGTCGTTTAGTTTGGTTTCCGGGACAATCAGGCACCGGGCTTCAAATCTGACCGTTGTATTAAGTGAAGGAACGCGCTCTTTGAGTAGTCGCTCGACCTGGGTGTGGTTGTCGGGACTTGTGCTTATTAACAAACCTTCCGGCCCATGATCGATTCGGCTTGATTCGCCGCCATTTCTAATCCATTCATTGAAGCCACCAACACGAAGAGAGATCATCACCTTCAACTCATCGCAAGCATCCCGCCAACCGAATGGGCCTTCATCATCCTCATGATCACTGACATGGAAGGGGTGGACGATCCACTGTCTCGGCTGGATCTGGTCTTTGATCGGATACAACCGCACCTCTCCGGGATAGGTCAGGTCGTACATCTTGTGGAAGGCCACCCCCGGCAACAGCGCTTTGCGCTTGTCCGTGATCATCTGAGCGATCTCGTCGTGATTAGACGCGGTGGTCCTGACCACTAACACATCGTTGAGGGTGTCTACCGAACTGGTCTGCCCACCGTTGATCGACCACGCTTCTTCCTCGCCAACCTGGCTGGTGATCTGATCCATCAATCGCCTTGTCACCGGATGCGTCAACATGCCTCCGGCGTACGTCGGCCTCTTTTCCCCGCTGGCTTCGATCAGGTCTGAAATATCGTAGACGCGTGTCTCGACTTTCTGCTGCGACGCGTCTGACTCCACGATGACTCGATCAACGCAGCCCCACAGAAACGCCGTGATGACCATGATGGCTGTAAGTAACTGTGACCTGATCATCAAAGACCCCCTTGAAATTGGATTAAAAAAGACTCACCCAGAGCTCAATGGGCATAATCCATTGTAGTTGCATCATTTGGAGCAACTCAAACCCGGCAACACCATCTATACCACCCCGTAGTGCCAGTCAGGGCAAGGGTTTAACACATCGCGATTTATGAGATTCGACAGCCCACCCCGGCTTTTGTATACTGCTCGGCTCGAATCGGATAGGCCGGTGGGGCCTGCCGAATCAGTCAAAATGCCGGCCCCCGCCCCCGGAAAGCAGTTTTCGGGAAGCCTCGGAATCAGCCGGAAGCAACGTAACGGAAGGCTCAAGCCATGAGCGACGCGATTATGCAAGCGGTCCAAGCGGCCCAGATCAAAACCGACCTGCCCGTGGTCAGCATCGGTGACACCATCGATGTCCACGTCCGCATCATCGAAGGCGCCAAGGAACGCATCCAGGTGTTCACCGGCGTGGTGATCAAAGCCCAGGGCTCGGGCCTGGAAAAGACCATCACCGTCCGCCGGATCGTCGCCAACGAAGGCGTCGAGCGGACGTTCCCGATCAACTCGCCGCGTATCGCCAAGATCGAGATCGTGCGTCACGGCCACACCCGCCGCAGCAAGCTGTACTACCTGCGTGACCGGATCGGCAAGAAGCGTCGCCTGCGCGACCGCCACCGCGGTCTGGGCTGGCTCACCGAGCAGCAGGACAAGGCCGACGCCGCCCGCGCCGAGGCCGAGGCGAAGGAAAAAGCCGCTGAAGAGGCGGCGAAGGCTGAGGCGGCTGACGAATAAGCCCCCCACCCCGATACCCCTCGAACCACACACGCCCCGCCGTCCATTGAAGGACCGGCGGGGTTTTCTTTGATAGGATTGCCATCCCATGAACAGCAAGGCCCCGCAAGACGACGCCCCCCAGAAGTCCGCCCGCGACCTGCTCGCCGACCGCCGAGCCCGCATGACCAAGCTGCGCGAAGAGCACGGCGTGGACCCGTTCGGCTCCCGGATCGACGGGCTAGAGCCCCTCGCCGACGCCAAAGCCAAGTACGACGAGGCCGCCGACACCGCGCACAAAGAAAACGCCGAGGACGACCGCCGACCGGTAGCCAGCGTCGCCGGCCGTGTCATGCAGCACCGTGTGATGGGCAATCTGATCTTCATGTCATTGCGCGATGAGTCGGGCGACCTGCAGCTGGCCGTGAGTAAGAAGCTGGTCGGGCCGGACCTCTTTAAGGTCGCCAAGCTCGTCGAGCTGTCCGACATCGTGTCAGCCACCGGCGCGCTCGCCAAGACCAAGACCGGCGAGATCACCGTCTGGGCCGATAGCAGTAAAACCGACGAAGGCGCGGCCGCGTTCGCGCTGGCGACCAAGAGCCTCGCCCTGCCGCCGAACAAGTTCCAAGGCTTGCAGGACGCCGAGCAACGCTATCGCAAGCGCTACGTCGATATGTACGCCAACCCGGAAGTGATCGAGACGTTCCAGCAACGCTCGAAGATCGTCAGCGAGATCCGCCGGTTTATGGACGGCAGGCAATTCCTCGAAGTCGAGACGCCGATGCTCCAGCCGATCGCCGGCGGTGCCGCGGCCCGGCCGTTCACCACGCACCACAACGCGCTGGACATCCCGCTGTTCCTGCGCATCGCGCCGGAGCTGTACCTCAAGCGCCTGATGGTCGGCGGGCTGCCGCGCGTCTACGAGATCAACCGCAACTTCCGCAACGAAGGCGTGGACCGCTCGCACAACCCCGAGTTCACCTCCATGGAGGTCTACCAGGCGTTCGGCGATTACCTGACCATGATGGAGCTGACCGAGTCGCTGATCCGCCACCTCGCCATGACCCTCAGTGAGTCGGGCGTGATCGAGTGGAACGGCACGCCGATCGATTACAGCAAGCCGTTCACGCGCGTGACGTATGCCGAGCTGTTCGAGCGGGCCAACGGCTTCGAGATGACCGACTTCGACCGTGTCCGCGAGAAGGCGCGTGGCATCGGGCTGACCGAAAAGGGCAAGGACGACTGGCTGGTCGTCAACGAGGTCTTCGAGGAGACAGCCGAGGGCGGGCTCGTTCAGCCGACCTTCGTGATGGATTACCCCAGCGTGATCAGCCCCCTGACCCGGCCCCGCAAGGACAACCCCGACCTCTGCGAACGCTGGGACCTGTTCATCGGCGAGATGGAGATCGGCCCGGCGTACAGCGAACTGAACGACCCGGACATCCAGGAAGCCAAGTTCAAGGAACAATTGGCCGGGGCGGACGACGAAGAGAGCACGTTCCGCTCGCTGGACGAGGACTTCCTCGAAGCCCTGCGCGTCGGCATGCCCCCCGCCGGCGGACTGGGCCTGGGGATCGACCGGATCGTCATGCTCCTGACCGGCCAGCGCAGCATCCGCGACGTGATCCTCTTCCCGCTGATGCGGCCGATCGAAAATCAGGAAACACAGGAAATGGTAAAAACAGGAAACTCGGAATAGCGCTATGAACGCCAAGTACATCTTGTTCGTATTTCCTGCTTTCCAAATTTCCTGCGATTCATAATTTCCCTCATGTACAAACTCACCCTCATCCTGAAGTACCTAAGGCGCAAGCTAGGGCCGATGTTTGCGGCGCTGGCGGTGATGCTGTGTACCGCGATGGTCATCATCGTGATCAGCGTGATGGGTGGGTTCCTGACCATGCTGCAGGACTCGGCGCAGCAGCTGACCGGTGACGTCAGTGTGCTGGCCCGATCGATGACGGGTTTCGCACACTACGAAGAGTTGCAGACCAGCCTGGAAGCATTGCCGGAGGTCGAGGCGATCACGCCGGTCGTCTCGATGTTCGGGATGGTCAACCTCGGCGGGCAGACGATCGGCGTCAACATCATGGGCATTGAGCCCGAGGGCTTCTCGAAAATCGTGCGCTATGAAAACACACTCCAGTGGTCCGCCGAAGATATGGCCGACCGATACAGCCTGCCCGAGGGCGACCCACTGCGGGATTCGCCGGCACTGGACCTGGAAGCGCAGGGCATGGCGCTTGCGCCGCACGGCGTGGTCATGCCGGGCATCGTGATCGGGATCGAGGTCAACCCCTGGCACTACCGCGACGAACAAGGGCAGTACGACTTCGGCAACAGCGCCGTGCAGGACGAAGCGACCCTGACCGTACTACCGTTGACTCAGAGCGGCGCCCCGGCCGACATCGGGCCGAGTTACGTCAAGGCGGTGGTGGTCAACGAGTTCAAGTCCGGGCTGTACGACATCGACAAGGGTCAGGTCTTCGTGCGCTTCGAGGTGTTGCAGAAGCTCCTTGGGATGGATCGCAGCGAAAGCAAGGTGTTCGATCCGGAGACCGGCGACGAACTGCCCGGCGTCTCGGTTCGGCCGGCGCGGACCTCAGAACTGGTCCTGCGCGGCGCGGAAGGCTACACGCTGGATGAAGTACAGGACGCGGTGGAACGGGAAGTGCTGGCGTTTTCCCTGACTCACCCCGACGTCGTCCGCCCGGCGGTGCGTTCATGGCAACAACGCCACGCACAGTTCATCAACGCTGTGAAGAATGAAAAAGGCATGGTCACGTTCCTGTTCGCGATCATCAGCATCGTGGCGGTCGTGATGGTCGCCACGACGTTCTACATGACAGTACTCGAGAAAACGCGCGACATCGGCGTGCTCCGCGCGGTCGGCGCAAGCCAGGCCGGCGTCATGGGCCTTTTCCTGGGCTACGGCCTGGCGGTCGGGATCGTCGGATCGCTGCTTGGGCTGGCGCTGGCACTGGCGATCGTTTGGCACCTCAACGAGATTCAGTACTGGCTCGCCAATGACCTGGGTGTGAGCGCGCACTACGCCTGGTGCGCTACCGGGGGATTGCTGGCAGGCGCTATCCTTGGGGGCGCGATCGGCTACGTTCGTCGCAATACCATGAAGCACGCTATTTGGTTTGGATTGGTGCTGATGGTGCTTTGCCTGATCGGCGCGTGGGTGAGCCTGAGGCAGATGGAAGACCTGAGCTACGAACTCAATCACGCGATCTACTTCAAGATGTGGGACCCACAGACGTACTTCTTCGATCGGATCCCGGACACGGTAAAGTTCTACGATGCCCTGTTCATCGTGCTGGGCGCGATCATGTCCAGCGTGATCGGGGCGCTGATCCCCGCGGTGTTCGCCGCACGGCTCGACCCCGTCGAAGCGCTGCGGTATGAGTAGTTTGGTGGTTGGTGGCTAGTGGTTGGATGATGTTATGAATGATCAGAACACGACAACAGCATCGCTTGCGTCTGGCCAAACCCCAGACCCTAGCCCCCAGACCCTGCTATCCGTCCACGACCTGCACAAGCATTACCGCATCGGCGGGCAGGACCTGCACGTCCTGCGCGGCACGTCGCTGAGCGTCTCGGCCGGGGAATGGGTCGCGGTGCTGGGCGCCTCCGGCTCGGGCAAGAGTACGCTGCTGCACCTGGTCGGCGGGCTGGACCGACCCGATCAAGGCACCGTGAAGTTCGGCGGGCGCGACATCTTCAGGCTGCGCGGCGGCGCGATCGATCGGTACCGCAATCGGCACGTCGGGTTCGTCTTCCAGAGCTACCACCTGCTGCCCGAACTTTCCGCACTGGAAAATGTATTGACCGGCGCGATGATCCGCTCATCGATCGTCGGCTGGCCCGCACGGCGTAGCGAAGCACGGCAGCGCGCCGTCGAGTTGCTGCAGCGTGTCGGGTTGGGCGAACGGCTCAAGCATCGACCGAGCAAACTCTCCGGCGGCGAACGCCAACGCGTGGCCATTGCACGTGCGCTCGTGAATGAGCCGGACGTGCTCCTGGCCGACGAACCGACCGGCAACCTCGACTCGGCAACAGGTGAATCCATCATGGCATTGATCCAGCAGCTGCACACGCAGGGCCAAACGATCCTGATGGTCACACACGATCAGCAGATCGCCGCCTCCGCCGACCGCCGACTCTGGCTAAGCGAGGGTAAGCTCGCTGAATCTGATTAGCCATCGATAAGAGCCAAAATTGCCACAGATAAACACCGATCAACACAGATGGATTTAATCCGCCCCTGCCCTTCTAAATCTGTGTTTATCCGTGTTCATCGGTGGCTAAAACTCCGGCTTAACGAGCTTGTACTTCTTAACCCGATAACGCAGCACCTCTCGCGTCACGCCCAGCTTCCGTGCAGCAGCAGACTGATTCCAGCCGACCTGCGTCAGCGTGCGCACCACCAGTTCGCGCTCCTGATCGGCAAGGCGCGAGCCGGTTGTTGCTGTAGGCTTCGGGGCATCGTTTGTAACGGGCTCCGGTACTGACCCAGATTCGACGAAGACTGAGTCGGCCGTTACTTCCGGGGGTAAATCCGCAAGCGTGATCTTCCCCTCACCGAGTAGCGCTGCCCGCTCGGTGACATTGCGCAGTTCACGGATATTGCCCGGCCAGCGGTATGTGGTCATCGCCGAAAGCGCATCATCCTCAATCGATGCGGACTCCAGCCCAAGCTCCGGGCCGAGCTGCCCGAGGAAGTGGGCGACGAGCGCGGGCACGTCATCCAGCCGATCAGCCAGCGGCGGCAGCTCGATCGGAAACACATTCAGGCGATAGAACAAATCCTCTCGGAACCGCCCGATCGCGGACTCGGCTAATAGGTCGCGGTTGGTCGCGGCGATGACGCGTACATCACAGCGCAGGGTCTGCGTGCCCCCCACCCGGACGAACTCCCGTTCCTGTAGCACGCGGAGCAGGCGCGACTGGCTGGACAGGCCCATCTCACCGATCTCATCCAGGAAGATCGTGCCGCCCTCCGCCAGCTCGAATCGGCCGGGGCGCTGCTCCGTCGCGCCGGTGAAAGCCCCCTTCTCGTGCCCGAAGAGCTCGCTTTCTAATAAGGTCTCGGTCAGCGCGGCGCAGTTCACAGCAATGAAAGGCGAATCCTTGCGCGGACTGAGGCTGTGGACCGCCTTGGCCATGACCTCCTTACCCGTGCCGGTCTGGCCGGTGAGCAGGACGCTGGTGCGGGTGGGCGCGACCTTGCGCGCCAGACGCAGGGCCGCGCGGATGGCAGGTGATTGGCCGACGACGGTAGGCGCCGGCGCGGCATCGCGGAGCGAGCGGTTATCGCGAGACAGCCGATCGAGCGCCTGGGCGTTGCGCGCGGCACTGGCGGTGAGATTGGCAAAGAGCATGAGCAGTTCCAGGTCGCGATCGGTGAACTGCTTCTTCTCGACGGGATTGACCACCTCGATCACACCCACGGCTTCCTTGCCGAAGACAAGCGGCGCAGCAAGGAGGCTGTGGGTGCGCGTGCGGGTCTTGCGGTCGACATCGGGCAGGAAGTTGCGGTTCAGCGCGGTGTCGTCGATGCGTGCGGCTCGGCCGGTCTTGAGGACCTGACCGGCAATGCCTTGTGACCGATCGATGCGCATCCCCACCAGGCCCTTGCTCCCCGGGCCGACCGCGGCGCGGAAGATCAACTCATCGCCACTATCTGAAAGCATCAACACACTCGCGCCCCGGGCGTGCAGCACCTCGGCGGCGCTGCGCACCAGGTGGACAAACACTTCCTCCAGTCCCAAACCGGCATTCACCGCCCGGCTGGCGTCCACCAGGGCGAGGAGGGTCTTACGATCGAAGGTGTTGTCGGGCATGCGTCAGGGATTGGGGATTGGGGATTGGGGGTCAAAGCGTGTTAATTTAACCAATATTGGCTAATTATCCTTATATATCTTTGGTTAATTTTACCCAATCAAGGCGTAGATGGCAAGGCCTCCAGGCGGACCGGCAAAAACTTCGCCTGAGGGAACATTTCTTTATCAGGTTACTAAAAAACAACTTAGGTGCTGATTCGAAGGGGCAAGCACCTCGTTTTTAGGGGTTTCTGCTCGCCCACACCCCGCTTCTGGCACGGGGGGTGTGATGTCTATGGCGGACACACAACCCTAACCCCCTGAAAAGGAACACGACCATGACCACCGCATCCAACAACACCAACCCCAGCCACTCCCGCAAGCCCCGCAGCCCCCGCAAGTTCGCCTTCCTCAGCCTCGCCGCCCTGATGATCGCTCTGGGCACCAGCCCCGCCGACGCGTTTATCTTCGGCGACAAGGACAAAGAAGAGAACCGTAAGAACGACCGCGACGAGATCCAGGTCGAGGCCGCCGAGCACCTCGCGATGCTCTCCGCCCCGCTCCCCGAAGTCCCCGGCCCGAAGCGCACCGTCGCCGTCGCCCAGTTCGACGCCGTCGGTTCGTTTACCCGTGCACACGGCGGCTGGGACGTCGGCGGCGGCCTGTCGGCCATGCTGACCACCGCCCTGACCGAGTCCGACCGCTTCATCGTCCTGGAACGCGGCAACCTCTCCACCGTCATGAGTGAGCAGCAGCTCGCCGCCAACGGCCTGACCAACGAAGAGAGCGGCGCCCAGCCCGGCAACCTCTTCGGCGCTCAGCTGCTGGTCATGGGCAGCGTCACCGAGTTCGGCCAGAACAACTCCGGCGGCGGGTTCAGCATCGGGTTTGCCGGCTCCGACCTCGGCGGCGCGATCTCCCCGCAGTTCTCCAAGGGCCACGTCGCCATCGACGTCCGCTTTGTGGATAGCACCACCGGGCAGGTCGTCCGCAGCCTGACCGTGCGGAAGAAGATCGAGTCCAGCGGCCTGGCCGGCAGCATCAACTTCAAGGGCATCAGCTTCGGCGGCAACAAGTTCCAGAGCACCCCGCTGGGCGAGGCCTGCCGTGAAGCCATCAACGAGATCGCTCAGAAGGTCGCCCTCGAAGCCGCCGCGATGCAGTGGACCGGCCGCGTCATCGACGCCGACCTGGGCGAGGTCTACCTCAACGCCGGCAACGACAGCAACGTACAGGTCGGCGACAGCTTCAAGGTCTACCGCGTCACCAAGGTCCTCACCGACCCCACCACCGGCGAAGTACTCGGCCAACGCAAGCGTCAGATCGGCACCGTCGAAGTCACCAGCGTCGAACAGAAGCTCTCGATCGGCACCTACCACAAGCTGCTGGACGTCGAGCCGGAACGCAACGACATCGTGACCGAGTAAAGCAAGCCGTTAGCCATCAGCCCTTAGCCATTAGCACAAACGCAAACACCTAAACACAGCACACAAACCATAAGGAAACGAACGATGAACCGCATTGAAAACATCATCCTGACAATCGCCACGGCCGCCGCCCTGCTCACCGCGAACACCGCCTACGGCAATCCGACCCCCGGAAAACCCTGCCCGAAGACGAAAGAAAAGAACGACCGGCCCAGCACCCAACTCAGCGAAGACCCCCGCGACGGCCTGCTCGGCGAGCCCCGGGGCAAAACCAAGACCGGCACACGCCCCGTCCGTGACATCGATCTGGAACGTGCCAACGCCGAATCCGGCATGCGACCTGAAGACGGCCTCCCCGGCATGCCCCGTGTGAAGACCAAGACCGGCTTCCGCCTGCCCCGCGACGTGAACATGGAACGCGTCAACCGAGGCAAGCAGCCTTACCCGACCGACAGCAACCCCTGCCCCAAGGACAAGAACAACTCGCGGACCCGCACGGCTGACAACGGCCGCAACCAGGCCGCCAACGAAGCCGGCTCGCTGCTCAAGCACAACGGCCCCGTGCTGCCCGACCTTAACGGCACACGCACCAGGGACAACGAACTGAACGACCGCAACCGCATGATGAACAAACTCAAGGACGCCGCCAACAAGAACAAGAAGAACAACGCTAACAAGAACACCACCCTCGGCAAGACCCTCGAACGTGCCGGCATCGACCCAAGCGAACTCGAAGGCGCCGACACCCAGCCCTACGGCCCCGGCACGAAGATCACCCTCGACGACGGCACCGTCATCCTCACCGGCCCCGACAAGGACGGCCTGGGCACCAGCGTCACCAAGCCCAACGGCGACCAGGTCGAGGTCTACCCCGACGGCTCCGTGACACGCACCAACTCAAAAATCCCCGGCGCAGACATCGTCACCAAGAAGCCCAACGGCACCACCATCGTGTTCGACGGCAAGAAGAAGACCATCACCATCACCGACAAGGACGGCAACACCATCACCAGGCCCGAGGACTTCTTCAAGAAGATCAACCGCACCGACATGACCTACGACGATCTGATGGACCTGCTGTTCCCCGACCGCACCAAAGGCAAGAAGCCAACCAACACCACACTCGACGACACCCTGCGTCGCGCCGGTCTCACCCGCAAGGACCTGAAGCGCGCCACCAAGGTCGAGCCCAGCGAGTTCGACAAGTCCGTCAAGATCACCCTCGATGACGGCACCGAAATCTGGACCGGCCCCGACAGCGACGGCTCCGGCTCGAGCGTCACCAAGCCCAACGGCGACCAGACCGAGGTCTACCCCGACGGCCGCGTCTCCACCCGCAAAGGTCAGAACGGCCACATCATCACGACGCACCCCGACGGCACGACCACCGACTACGACCCCAAGGACGACACCATGACCGTACGTGACAAGAACGGAAACAGCGAGACACGCAGGATGGAGTTCTGGATGGATTGGTTCGAAAGAGGCCACTCCCCCCGCGACCTCCTGGACCTTTACTACGACGTCCCCGATGCCCGTTAACCCCTAACCCTAACCACCCGCCCCGGGCTTACGTGCCCGGGCAACACCAAGCACCGCCCCCATACACCCGTGTCAAAAAGACACACCACGCAAAGGAGCAACACCATGAAGACCCGCAAGACCAACACGACGACCAAGCCCCCCCGGAAGTACAAGCCCGCCGTCCTGATCACCGCCCTCGCGGCGCTGACACTCATGGCCCCCGACCCGGCAGAAGCACGCACCGGCGGCGGCCTCGAATCCGCCTCGCCCGTCACCGTGATCGGTGATCAGCAGATCCGCCAGACCGGCCTGCAGAGCGCCGGCGACCTGCTGCGGGCCCAGCCCGGTTTCACCACCGAAGGCTACGGCACCGGCCGCTTCGGAAACGGCACCGCCAACGTTAACCTCCGCGGCCTCGGCGAAACCCCGACGCTGATCAACGGCCGCCGTAACACCGGCATCATGCACGTGCCCACCGGCCTGTTCGTCGACCCGGCACAGGTCAACCGCATCAATACCTATGACCTCGAACGTGTCGAGGTCCTCCGCGGCCCCCAGGGCACGCTCTTCGGCCGAAACGCCAACGGCGGCGCGATCAACGTCGTCACACGCAACAACCCCAACAGCTTCGGCCGTACAACCGTGGACACCAACGCGTACGACCTCGGCGCAGACGTCGGCTACAAGTACAACGATCTCAAGTTCAATCCCAACCTCAACTACGACCCCAACACGCTGGGCACCGGCCGAATCAACACCGGCCTTAGCTACGACCAGCCCGAAACCGAATACGCACCCGACCTCACCACCGCCGGCGCCGGTATGAATACCACGCTCAGCACCCACACCACGCCCGCGACCACGCCTTGCCCGAAGACCGGCAACCAGACCGCAACCACACAGCCGACGGACACCACCGCCGGCACCAACACCACCGCAGCCAACCCGGCGACCGATACCCACAACCCCGTAGCGCGCGAAACAGGCGACGCGACCGGTGTCTTCAACCAGCCGGCGGTGAACTACGGCTACGGCTCACCCTGTGACAAGTTCCGTATCGACTGGGACGCCGTGCGCAACCAGCAGGCCCAGGACTCGCGCCAGGACGCGGCGTGGACCGCGGCCGGCCTGATGTATGACAGCCAGCCCCAGCCGTTCTTCGACTACAACGACTACAACACCATGAACGATGAACTGGCCAACCGCGACTACCTCAGCGGCCAGCTCTCCCAGTCCCTGACCCTCGCGAACGACAACAACCTGTCGCTCGCAGCCGCCTACAACGATTGCCACCGCCCCGATCCCGTCACCGAGAACAAGCCCTACGTACCCGAGTACTACTACCGGGTCGCCGGCGGCGGTGATTACGAGCTGATCAACAACGACGAAACGACCACGGCCAAGACCGAACTGCCCCCCGTCCCGAAGTACAACACCACCGTTGATCCGATCAACACCAAGGAGATGTCCGACCGCCAGCTCCAGTCCGAGATCAAGTACGGCCCCAGCCTGATCGAAGGCTACCAGCGCGAAGCCAAGGAACTGCGCGACGACGCCAAGGAATACCGCGACTGGGCCAAGAAGCGCCGCGAGGGTGCAGCACGTGCCCGCACCAATGCCGAAGACGCACGCAAGAAGGCAAAGAACGCCAAGCGTGCCAGCAGCCGTGAGTTCTGGGAAGAGCAGGCCGAAGCCTACGACGCCCACGCCGAGATCCTGGAGGACTCCGCAGAGCTTAACGATCACTCGGCTAAGAACGCCGACGCCGCAGCCGAGCGCTACGAGCAGGACGCGCAGCAGACCGCCGAGAACACGGCCCAGGCCTTAAATGAGTTCACTCACCGCCAGGGGCAGGCCGCCGCGAAGGCCGCACAGGCCCAGGCGGCGCGTGAAGCCGAAGCCGCGCGTCTGGAAGCCCAGCGTCAGCGCGAGCTGGATGAGTTGCTCCGCCGATCTCAGCAGAGCACGCAGAACAACAACACCAGCAACCAGGGCAACCGCAGCACCGGCCCGAAGCGGGAATACCGTCCCGACGGCCGGGTCCCCCGCCCGGGTAAGGAGTCGCGCAACGAGACCCTCCGCAAGCTGCTGGACTAAGACCACCAGGCCCCCGGCCGAAGCCCCGGCGGCACCACAACGGTGCCGCCGGGCTAGGTCGGGCAGGCCAACGCAATCATCACCAAAAAAAGGAATAGCGCCATGAAAGCATCCCAACTCACAACCCGAAATAAATCCCCCCACGCCATCACCCGCTCACTGCTCACCGTGACACTGCTCACTTTTTTCGCCGCCGGGCCCGCCCACGCCGACTGCAACCAGATGCGCATCAAGGCCCGGTACAACCCCAACTACGCTACGTCGACGCTCAACCCGAACGCACATGACATCCACAGCCAGGCCCGTGTGCCCCTCGTTCAGACACCCGGCGCTCAGCGCGGATACAACCACGCCGGCTGGAACACTCAGACACCGCCAAACGTGATCCACGACCTGAACGTTGACCACGTCGGCGACGCCACCTTCCCGATCAACGACCCCGAATACCGGCGCAAGAAAGAAGAAGAACGGGCCATGCGCGACCGGATCATCGAAGGACTCAAGCAGTCCGGCGTCATCCGCGAACGCACGCAACCGTCAACCACCACCACGCCCAAGCCCAAACCACAACCCACACAGCAAACAACACCAAAGCCAAAACCAAAACCCAAGAAGCCCAAGGTCACCAAACTGCCTAACGGCGACGTCGTCACCGACTATCCCGACGGCCGACGCGAAGTCAAACTCAAGAACGGCGACACCGTCACCAACTACCCCAACGGCAAACGCGTCATCAAGAAGTTCGGCGGCGGCACCACCGAAACCCACCCAAGCGGCTACCGAAAAACCACCAACCGCTACGGCAACGGCAAGGCCGTCTTCCCCGACGGCACCGTCATCGACTTCAAGTCCACCGGCGAAGCCACACTCACCAGACCCGATGGTCGAAAGTTCCACCGCAAACCGGGTAAGGGGTTCAAGGAAGTCGAATAACAACCGACGCCTTGCTGTGTCCTCCCCCTCAGCGCCCTGGGATAGCCGTCCCCGGGCGCTTTTCATTGCTCGCTAACAAGAGCTTATCTTTCATTTCCGCAGACGAACGCGTACCATAACCCGCACATCTGAAGGAGCGGTCTGGTGGTAAAAACTGATATCAAACTATGCATCGCATTGGGCGCATTGGGCGCAGCCGTGTCCGTCTACGCCGACAAACAAGCCGAAGACGCGCCCCCGCCGCTGCCGACGCTGCACGTGCAGGTCAACGACGCAGTCGTCCGCAGCGCACCAAGCTTCCTCTCGGAAGTAGCCTCGACGTTGAGTTACGGCGACACCGTTGGCATCGTCGAAGATACCGAAGATTGGCACAAGGTTCAGCCCGAAGCAACCGACCTCACCGGCTGGATGCACGTCTCGGCACTGACCGAAAAGACCATCAAGCTCGAGGCCGGCGAAAACGACGAAAACGTCAAAGCCAGCAAGCAGGAGCTCGCCGCCGGAGGACGCGGCGGTTTCACGCAGGAGGTCGAGGACACCTTCCGCAACAGCCACGAAGAACTTGAGGCTTCCTACCTACGGCTGGATCAACTAACCTCCGACCCCAGCCGCCACACCTCACGCAACGAAGTTCTCCGCTTCATGCGTGAAGGCCAACTCCAAGGCCAAGGGGGTGTCCAATGAAACACCGCCGAACCTACCCCCGCTCGGTCATCGTCTGCCTGCTGTGCATCACCGCGCTAGTGCTCTTCACCCAGCCCGGTATGTCGCAGTTCAGCATCGGTATCGGTGACGACGACGGCGGTATCGACATCGACATCTTCCAGGCCGGCAAGACCCTCATGAGCGCCAAGGAGGCCAAGAAGAGCTTCAACTACGAGCAGGAACACTACCTCGGCCGGGCCATCGCCGCGAATATCCTCCACAAGTACGAACTCTACGAGGACCCCGCCGCCAACCGATACGTCACCCTCGTCGGCCAGACCGTCGCCGCACACTCCAACCTCCCCCAGACATTCGGCGGCTACTGCTTCCTCATCCTCGACAGCGACGAGGTCAACGCACTCGCCGCCCCCGGCGGCATCATCTTCATCACACGCGGCATGCTCCGCGCTTGTGATAACGAAGACCAGCTCGCCGCCATCCTGGCTCACGAGGTTGCACACGTCCAGGCTCGCCACGGCGTCGAACTCATAAAAGACAGCCGATGGAAGAAGTTCGGCACCGAGGCCGTCTTCCTTGTCGGCAGCGGCTTCGCTGGGGGAGACGTCGCCACCGCCACCAACCTCTTCGGCGACATGGTCAAAGACCTCACCAACCAGATCCTCACCAAGGGCTACGGCAAAAAACTGGAGAAGGAGGCGGACACCGAATCGCTCATCATCCTCCAGCGCGTCGGCTATGAACCACGGCAGTGCGCCGAGTTGCTTGAGAACATGAAAGAGCATCTGGTGAAAGGGCGTAAAGACTTCATCAAGACCCACCCCAAGCCCAAGGACCGGATCAAGATAATCGACAAGGCGCTCAAGGACGGCCCGGAGGCGCAGGCCGTGCCCACGGTGCGCCAGAGCCGGTTCGAGGCGGCGATGGGACGGGCGAAGTCGCAGTAACGGGCCCCAATCAGCCGACGAATAGTACATGGATACCAAACACAAGCTGTCGATAGCACTGCTGATCGGTGTTATGACGGCGCTGTTGTCGTGGGGCGTGAGCCTGACCGGGGTGCTGGACGTGCCGGAGGGCCTGACGTGGGACCAGCGTCAGCGCATGTTTGCCGAGCCCGCCGGGCGCGACGTGCCGATCCGTGTGATCCTGTTGGATGAGCAGAGCCTGGTCTGGGCGCGCGAGGGGTACCAGGTCAAGTGGCCCTGGCCGTATGAGCTATACACACCGATCATCCAGTTCTGCCGGGACAGCGGCGCCAAGGCGATCGCGTTCGACGTGCAGTTCACCGAACCCGAACGCTACGGCCCATCCGACGACAGCCGGTTCGCACAGACGATCGCGCAAGCTCAGGACTTCGTGGTCGCCGCGGTCCCCAGCGAAGATGAAGGCGACGCCTCAACCTGGCCTAAGACGCTGGACCGGCCCGACCTGAAACTGACCGGGCTCAACGCCTACATCGCAAACACCGGCGCAACAGGCCTGGTCGCGGAGCGCTGCCGGCTACCGTTTGATCTCTTAGCGCAAAGCACGACGATGCTCGGTCACATCGCGATGGATGTCGACGCGAAAGACCAGGCGGTCCCGGCACGTCGCGTCAAGCCGTTCGTCCGCTTCGACGGCACGGACCTGCCGCTGCTCGGCCTTTCAGCGTACCTGGTCGGCACCGGCCAGACCGCAGGCGAGTTGGAAGTGACCGACGGCCAACTGCGTCTGGGCGACGAGGTTGTCCCGATCAACGACGCAGGCCGGGCCGTGCTGCGCTACCGCAAACCGATCGAGGCGGAGAACAACTACCTCTACCCCAGCTACAGCGCCAAGGCGGTGATCAATTCACAGCTCCGACTGCAGGCCGGGCAAGAGCCCGCCATCAAACCGGAGTCGTTCAAGGACTGCTACGTGTTCTTCGGGTTCAGCGCCTCGGGGCTATCAGACAATCTGCCCACCCCGGTCAAGCCGCTGGGCCCGGGCGTGGAGATCCACGCGACGTTCCTGGACAACCTGCTGAACAGCGGGTTCATGCACGAGTCGAACGAACTCGCCGTCCTGCTATTCACGCTCGTAGTCTCGGTGCTGGCCGTGATGGGCGTGCTTTGGGCCTCCTATTGGGTGCGTGTGATGCTGGTGTATGTCGTCGTGCTGCCGATCCCCGCGGTGGTGGGTTCTGTGGCGTTCGCAAGTGAGATGGTCTGGCCGATCGTCTGGCCGACGCTTGCGGTAGGTGCAGCACACGTCAGCGCCACCGTGTTCAGTCTGGCGACCGAAGGCAAGCAGCGCCGTTTCATCAAACGTGCCTTCGGCCACTACCTCAGCCCCACCGTGATCGAGCGGGTGATCGCCGACCCAACCCTACTAACGCTCGGCGGCGAACGACGTGAGGTTACGGTGATGTTCGTGGACCTTGAAGGCTTTACCTCGGTCGCGGAAAAGCTCGACCCGCACGAGCTGTCCGGCTTGTTGAATCAATACCTGACCACGATGAGCGAGGCGATCCTCGAAGAAGACGGGACGCTCGATAAGTTCCAGGGCGACGCGGTGATGGCCTTCTGGAACGCGCCGCTGGACCAGCCGGACCATGCGCTGCGCGCCTGCCGGGCGGCGCTGCGCTGCAACGAAAAGATCGCCGGGCTGCGTCGCGACTGGTTCGAACAGACCGGCCGGGAACCGAAGATACGCATCGGGATCCACACCGGCACGTGCGTCGTCGGAAACATGGGCGCGAAACAACGTTTCGACTACACCGTGCTCGGCGACACGGCCAACCTGGCATCGCGTCTCGAGGGCGTCAACAAAGTCTTCGGCACAAGCATCCTGGTATCGAGCCAGACCTGGTCACAGGTCGACGGCCAACTCGCCGGCCGGGGCATCGCGCGCGTCCGGGTGGCGGGCCGAAAGGAACCGGTCATCGTCATCGAACCCTATAGCCAGGACCCCAACCGGCCACACGCCACCGGCGAGGCGTTCGACCAGGCACTGGTCTACTGCGAAGAGGGCCAATACACCGACGCGATGCACCGCTTCCATCAGCTCAGCCAGGACGCCGTCTCCAAGGCGTACGCCGACAAGTTGGCCTCGATCCTCAAGTCTCCCGACCGGTCCTGGGACGGTATATGGCATCTGGTGGAAAAAAAATAAAAAAAATAAAATCGGGCAAGTACGAGGTTACTCTGTGTAACAGTTTACATTTCCCCTGCCCAAGTCCCCTGCTTAAAACTAAGCAAATGTTTAACTTAGAAAATTTCTTGCCTTCAGTCTTGCTCTATAAGTTGTTACAGAAGATCATATTAGAATCATTTTTGAATTAACTACAGGCTTGTTTGTTAGGTTAATGATCGGATTTTGGCCGAGACCGAAGTCGACCCTGCTTGACCCCTATTAATTAACGGTTAATATGTGTCTGTGAGGTGAAGTCAGTCATCGATCAACGTAACTGATTCATCACAGCCCCTAGTGGCTTATCCCATTGCCCCCGGAAAGGCTCGGCTTGGACTTCGGTTCTTGCCGGGCCTTTTTTTTGTGCGCATTGTTTGCAGCACGAACTCGATGCTACGGCCGATAAGTTGCCGTGCACCCCGGTGCCTCCCCGATGTCAACACTTACAAGACGCACAGGCGCTTGAAAATCCGGCATCAATGCCAACGCAATCTGCTCAGCCACACGCTCCGCGCTTGGGTTAACCTGCTCCCCGGCGAACGGCGCAACATCGTTCAGGTGCTTGCCATCCCAGGGCCCGATCACCCCCGCGACGAGTCTCTCCAACTCGTGAAAGTCCATCACACAGTCCATCGCGTCCAGCGACCGGCTTTCAACCGTGACCTTCACCGGCCAGTCGTGGCTGTGGACCGGCTCGTAGCTGCCATCAGGCAGTTTCAAGGCGTGGCTGGCGATAAAACGCGCTTCGGTGGTTGCTTGGTACATCATGATCTCGAAGGGATGCGTATCACGCTTCCAGGTAGTCGTTGAGCCTCGCTTCGGCCATGCGCTTACTGATCGCCCCGGCCTCATTGTCATCGGTGATCTGCCGATAGACCACCGCGCCTTCCAGCAGGACGACCCATTCCTCTGCAAACGCCTGCGTGTCCTTGATGCCGATCGCCTCGGCCATCTTCATGATCGCTTCGGTCGCGTCGGCGTAGTGGCTCGCGGCGGCGGCGTGGATTGGGTCGTGCTTGGAGGGGAATTCCGAGCACGCGGCGATAAACAGGCAGCCCTTGTAATCCGGATGGTTGAACCAGTCATCCAGCACATCAAACATCGCCAGCAGCATCGCCTTGGGGTCGTAGCCGGCCTTGCCCATCACCGCTTTGTTAAACGCATCCATCTCCCAGGTGTCGCGCAGCTTGACCGCCGCGACAGCGAGGTCGTCCTTGCTCTCAAAGTGGTTGTAGAACGTGGTCTTGGTTACGCCGACCTCGCTCAGCACCTGATCCAGGCCCACGGCGTGGAACCCGTGCTCGTAAAACAGGTCCAGCGCCTTGAACACCAGCTTTTCACGGGTGTTCTGCGGCTTGACGCCTTCACCAAACAGCTCGGTCGCGGACTTGTTGGTTACGTCGCCCATCGCTTCACCACCTTTCATACTTGACCACCGGTCAAGTGCCCGTTGACCCATAGTCAAGCAATGCGTGACCCTAAGTCTATTCGCGCCGCCTCAAGCGACGGGTAAGTTTGGTCGTCATCAGTCAGGACACCACTGACGGGCGGACCACCAACCAGACGACACCCAAACCACAGGAGACTCGACATGACCACTTCCACCCTTTCACCGTCACAAGACACCACCCGGATCGATGCCTTCGCCGGTTCGCTGCTCGACGCGGCCGACGGCGTTTTCAAGATATTCTCGATCTACCTCGGCCACAAGCTGGGCTACTACCGGGCCCTGGCCGACAACCACGGACTCACAAGCAACCAGCTCAGCCTGCTTTCCGGAACCCACGAGCGTTACGCCCGTGAATGGCTCGAGCAGCAGACCGTCGGCGGGATCGTCGAAGTCGATGACCCCCAGGCCGGGCCCTTCGACCGGCGGTACAGCCTGCCCGAGGCCCACGCCGAGGTCCTCACCGACGAAGACAGCCTGAACTACATGGGCCCCCTGGCTCAGCTGGTCGCCAGCGTGACCGGGCCCATGCCCCAGCTGCTCGAAGCCTACCGCAGCGGCGGCGGGCTGAAGTTCAGCGACTACGGCCCGGACTGCCGGCACGCACAGGCCGCGATGAACCGACCGGCGTTCCTTAACGCGCTGGGTTCGGAGTGGGTCCCCGCCATGCCGGACGTCCACGAGAAACTCTCGCAAGCCGGCCAAACGGTCCGCGTCGCCGACTTCGGCTGTGGCTGCGGTTGGTCCAGCATCGGCCTGGCCAAGGCCTACCCCAACGTCAAGGTCCACGGCTACGACACCGACGCGGCGTCGATCGAAGAGGCCCGGCAGAACGCCGTGGACTACGGCGTCGCCGACCGCGTGACCTTCTACCACGCCGACGCCGCCGATGCCCCGGCCGATCAGAAGTACGACCTGGTCATGATCTGCGAAGCCCTGCACGACATGGGCGACCCGGTCGGCGCGCTCAAGTCGGCGCGGGCGCTGGTCGCTGAGCACGGCACGGTCATGGTCGTGGATGAAAAGGTCGCGGACACCTTCGACCCCGACGCCGGCCAGATCGAACGGATCATGTACGGCTGGTCGCTGATGCACTGCCTGCCCGCCGGGATGGCCGACGGCGCGATGTGCAGCTGCGGCGGGACGGGCACGGTCATGCGCACCGACACGGTCAAGCGCTACACCGCCGAGGCCGGGTTCTCCGACTGCGAGGTGCTGGATATCGACAACGTCTTCCTCCGCCTGTATCGGATCAATCCGTAATCCCAACAGCAAACCATCAAAACACACACACGGCCATCGCCGTGAATACCAACTACAAGGACAAACCATGTCGAATCTAAAACTACCTTCAATCAAATCCCTGGGGACCCGCGACGTCTTTGTCGCCGGCGTGGCGCTGGTCGTCGCGTCCAGCACCTTCGTCAGCGAGTTCACCGGTTACTTCACGCTGGGCAGCGCGTTTATCGTCTCGCTGCTGCTCGGGTTCCTGATCAACCTGCTGCTGGCGCTGTCCGCGGCCGACCTGAGCATGGCCTTCCCACGCGCCGGCGCGCTGTATGACTACGCCAAATCAATCTTCCCGGGCCGGTGGGGTAAAGACACCGGGATGTTCCTGGGCCTGACCTTCATCGGCATGTTCGCCTTCGCCGCGTCGGGTGAAACCGCCTCCGGTGCGTACGGCCTGAAGGCCCTGACCGGGCTGGACCTGCCCGTCGAGGCCTACATCATCGTGTGCACGATACTGGCCCTGATCCCCAACCTCTTCGGGATCAAGTCGGCGGCCTGGGCGTCGGCGGGGCTGCTGCTGGCGATGCTCGCGGTGCGCTGGTTCTTCGGGCTGGCGGGCTTCATGGGCTGGGGGCAGACCGAGGCCTGGGCCATGACCAACCTCGATCCCGGCGCATCGGTCGGCTGGTTCACGACCAACGGCATCGTGACGTCCGGCCTGGCGCTGGCGATCTGGAGCTTCGTCGGCATCGAGTTCGCCTGCTCGCTGGCTGAAGACGTCGCCAAGCCGAAGAAGTCGATGCCGCGCGGGCTGGTCCTCGGGTTGTTTGCCATCCTCGCGACCTCGCTGGTGATGGGTCTGGGGGTCGCCGGTTCCATGCCGCTATCGGATTGGCAGTTGGCCGCGTCCAGCGAGATCGCCGCCGGGGGCGAAGCGCCGCAGTTGGCGGTCGGGCAGGTGATGTTCGGCGTGGTCGGCTACAAGATCATGGCCCTGGGTTCGTTCGCCGCAACCCTCGGCACACTCACTGTTGCTTATGCCGCGATGCCGCGCCTGCTGATGCGCCTGGGTCAGGACAACTGCCTGCCAGCGCCGGTGTCCACAGCCGTAGCGAAAGTGAACCCGAAGACCGGTGCCCCGGTCTGCGCAACGCTGCTGCTTGCCGGCGTGTACCTGATCCCCGCGCTCTTCAGCGCAGCGGTCGTGGACTGGCTTTACTCCGCCGCCTACGTCTGGGTCCTGCTGTACTTGGTGTTCCATGTCCTGGCGTTGATCCACAAACTGTCGAAGCGATCGGCCAACGAAGGATTACCGCGGGCTTTGGCGATCCCGGTGAGTTGCCTGGGGATCGTGGCGACGTCGGCAGGGCTCTACTACGCCTTCGCCGGGGGTCACACGGCCTACGGCGGGCGGGCACTGATCGTCCTGCTCATCGCAGCCACCATCAGTGTTATCTCGGGCAACCTCAGAAGCCGACAAGCCAAATCCGCAGCGCCCGCTGAATCCGGGACACTGATCCCCGTCACCGAAGAAGTCCGGTCTTGACATCCCGATGTCCGGGTCGGTCCGGAGGTAACCCCTGATATCGCGTTGGTCCTGCAAGGGTCGGTGGCCTACACTTTCGCCCTATGGCAGAAAAGACGGATAGTCAGGCAACCTCCGGGCCGATCATCGGCATCGACCTGGGGACGACCAACTCGCTGGTGGCGTACTGTGATGAGCGTGGGCCGAGGATCCTCGAAGGCCCGGGCGATCAACGGCTGCTGCCCAGTGTCGTGCGGTACAGCGAACCAAGCGCTGAGGTCGAAGCCGTCGGTCGGCCGGCCCGTTCTCACGCGGTAGAACACCCGCACAACACGATCTTCAGCGCCAAACGGCTGATGGGCCGATCGGTCGCGGACGTTGCCGACGAACTGGACTACCTGCCTTATGAAGTCGTCGAGGGCGAGCACAACACCGCGCGTGTGAAGATCGCCGATCGATTGATCAGCCCGCAGGAAGTCAGCGCGGTGATCCTGGCCGAGCTTCGCCGCTGGGCGGAGGCGGCGCTGGGCACCACCGTGCGCAAAGCGGTCGTGACCGTCCCGGCCTACTTCGACGACGCGCAGCGCCAAGCCACGCGCGACGCCGGCCGCATCGCCGGGCTCGATGTGGTGCGCATGGTCAACGAGCCGACCGCCGCCGCACTGGCATACAACCTGGGGTTCGGGGCTCAGGGATCAGGGATCGGAGAAAAGAACACGGACGGCAGCGTGTCTCTAAGCACCAAACTCAACCCCGAAAAGTGCAGCACCCCTGACCAGCCACCAGCCACCAGTCACCAGCCACCAACTCAGACCGTCGCCGTCTTCGACCTCGGCGGCGGCACGTTCGACGTCTCCATCCTGAAGCTGATGCAAACCGACGCCGGCCGGGTGGACCAGGTGCTCTCGACCGCCGGCGACACGCACCTCGGCGGCGACGACGTCGACCGGATGATCGTCGAGCTGATCCAGCAAGAAGTGCGCGACCGGTTCGGCGAGCAGATCACATTCCCCGCCTCCACACGACAAGCGTTCCGCAACTTCGCCGAGGCCACCAAGATCCGGCTGTCGCAAGAAGACGCGGCGCAGGTCGAGGTCGATCTGGGCACCGATGCAGAAGGTAACAGGCGTGTGTATCAACGCACACTCACGCGTGACGAGTTCGAAAAGATGATCGGGTCGTGGATCGAGAAGACACTGGCATGCTGCGGCCAGGCGCTGCGCAGCGCCAAGCTGACAGCGGACCAGATCGACCGTGTCGTGATGGTCGGCGGCTCGACGCGCATCCCGCTGGTCCGCCAAAAGGTCGGGGAGCTGTTCGGCGCCGAACCATATACCGCGCTGAATCCCGATGAAGTCGTCGCGCTGGGCGCCGCGGTGCAGGGGTCGATCCTGGCCGGCGTGAACCGGGACATGCTGCTGCTGGACGTGATCCCGCTGAGCCTGGGAATCGAGACGATGGGCGGCGCGGTCGCCAAGATGGTCATGGCCAACTCGACCATCCCCGCGCGCGCGACCGAGATGTACACGACCTATGCCGAGGGGCAGACGAGCATCAAGGTGCACGTCCTGCAGGGCGAGCGCGAGCTGGTCAGCGACTGCCGATCCCTGGGCGAGTTCGAGCTCAAGGGGATCCCCCCGATGCCGGCCGGGCTGCCGAAGGTCGAAGTGACGTTCCTGGTCGATGCCAACGGTGTGCTGAACGTGCAGGCCGTCGAGACGCGCAGCGAAAAACGGGCGTCCATCCAGATCGTGCCGAACCACGGGCTGACCCGCGAAGAGGTCGACCGCATGGAGGCCGAGAGCTACGAGCACGCGGCCGAGGACATGCTGGCCCACCGCCTGATCGACCTGCGCAACCAAGCAAGGCTGGACATGCGCGCGATCGAGAAACAATTAACGAAGGTCGGCGACGAGCTCGACACGGACTATCGCGCCGAGGTCGAGACAAACGTCGAAAACGTCAAGGCGCTGGCCGACGCCGAGAAGCCGGACGCCGACGCGCTGCACCAGGCGCTGGACCTGATGGACAAATCCACGGTACGCCTGGCGGAGCTGGCGATTGCCAAGACGCTGCGGGACGAACAGGATGGCTGACCTGATCCGCACGGTTTACGAAAACAAGGTCGTGACGTACCGGTCGCCGTTACTGGCAGAAGCCGGCGTGCCGCACGCCTTCACCACCCGCATCGGCGGCGTCAGCCCGAAGCCTTATGATTCGTTGAACCTGGCGGCGATGGTCAACGACCCCGATGCCGACGACAGCAAGAACGTCGCCGCGAACTTCCGTAAGGTGCGCAAGGCCCTGAATTGCCGACGCCACATCCGGGTGCAGGTCAACCAGGTGCACGGCTGCGCGGTCTGGCAGCCGCCCGGCGAGCCGGTCAAGCCGGTGGACGCCCCGCGCGCCGATGCGGTCGCCACGGACAAGCCGGGGCTGCTCCTGATGGTGCGCGTGGCGGATTGTGTGCCGGTCTTGCTCGCTTCAAGCGACGGCCGGGTCGTCGCAGCGGTCCACGCGGGTTGGCGCGGGATCGTCGCCGGCGTGGTGGGTGAAGCGGTCAGGTCCACGGCAGCGCTGGGCACCGATGACCTTGTCGCCGCCATCGGCCCGTGCATCAGCACGAAGCATTTTGAGGTGGGCCCCGAAGTCGTCACTGAGTTCGAGTCGGCGGGATTGGGTTCGTCTGTGGATCACACAGGCTACGACAAACCGCATATCGATCTTGCCGCTGCAATCAACCAACAGTTAAACCAATTAGGTATCGGTCCCGATCATATCGACCGAACGGACCGCTGCACCTACGAACACGCCGAGGACTTCTTCAGCCACCGCCGGGACCACGGCCGCACAGGCCGGCAAGCCGCACTGATTGCGGTAGCCCAACCACAGTAAGCCTCATCCAGCACGAACACGCCAAGCCTGCTAGGCCCGCATAACCGTTACGTCTTGCATATCTGCCCAATCAAATCAGCCTCGGTGAGGTTCGTGCTTGCTCGCCTACCGTTTGAATCGTTAGGTTCATCCGGTCCAGTGCTAGACGTCCGGGAGTTCTTATGTGACGGCCGTGTCCAGGCGGCCTGAGAATCCTTGTTGGAGGTCGCGGCAGAAGGACGGATCATCTCATGGACATCACACAAGCGGCTAGGCCGGCCAGGCTCCTGGCGGGTGTAACATGCGTGGGCGCATTGCTGGTACCAACGGCCCTCTCTCAAGCAGAAGACACCATCGACTTTACGATCTCCGACGGACGCGTTGTCCCGAGCGAAGACTTCGCCGTGAAGGTGAGCGTGCTCGGCGCGGCGATCACCTCCAGCGGGTACCCCATGCCCGTCACCGTCCGGGTCAACATCGGCGGACAGGCGTTCGAGCCGTTCGGCGCGGCCAACGATATCAGTGACGGCGACGTCAACGACGGGCTGAACCCTCGCCACTTCATCGTTCAGGAAGTCTTCGATCCCAACGCCGGGATCGACGTCACCGGCACAAGCTACCGCACCAGCGGCAGCACGTACCTCCAGCGAAACTCGCACGAAGAATCGCCTTCCGTGAAGGTGCTGCGCGACGGTGACCCGGTGCCCGACATCGCGGGGTTCGACGGCCAGGAAGACGCCGTGCACTTCGTGCAGAACTACATCGACCCCGATACCAATACCATGCACCTGGACGTCAACCAGTCCATCTACCTCTTCGAGCTGGGCACCACACGACTGACCTCCAGCGCCGCGGACTTCCAGGACCTCGTGGTTCTGGTCACCCTCGGCACCTCGCCCGAAGCGCTTGAAGAAACCACGCTACTCGACCCCGCGTACGACTAAGAAGAAAGTCTGCTTCGAGTAAATCGCACGCATCATCGTGTCTCCTGTCGGGCGGCGGGCTTCAATGTCCGCCGCCCATTTAATATCACCGTCAAGCGCGGCAAGACTCATAAGCCTCTCGCCCGCCTAACATGGCCGCGATATGATGCGCGGCTATGAATGACATACGTGATAGGATCGGTGTGTGCTCCTGGTCGCTGCAGCCCAAGGACCCGGAAGAGCTCGTTCAGGCCTTGACGGGTTTGGGTATTAAAAAAACGCAGCTCGCCGTCACCCCGATGGTCGACTGCCCGGACACCTGGGCCGACGCCGCCAAAACACTCCGAGATGCAGGCATCCAGATCGTCTCCGGGATGTTCGCTCCGATCGGCGAAGACTACCGCACACTCGATACCATCCGCGCCACCGGCGGGATCGTGCCCGACCAACACTGGGAAGCCAACGTGATGCTCGCCCGCGACGTCGCGGCCATCGCACAGCGTGAGAACATCAACACCATCACGTTCCACGCCGGCTTCGTCCCGCACGACACCACAGACCCGGACTACGCCAAGCTGCGCGATCGGCTGACCACCCTCGCGGGCCTCTATGCCGACGCCGGCTGCGACCTGCTGCTCGAGACCGGGCAGGAGACGGCCGACGACCTGCTCGCGTTTCTTCAGGCCGCCGATCAACCCAACGTCGGTGTCAACTTCGACCCTGCCAACATGATCCTCTACGGCAAAGGCGATCCCATCCAGGCTGTCCGCCAGCTCATCGCCCACGTCAAGCAGGTCCACATCAAGGACGCCAACGCCGCGACCACCCCAGGCCAGTGGGGCGCAGAGGTCCCCGCCGGCACGGGCCAGGTGAACTGGCCCGGGTTCTTTAAGGTGCTGCAAGACGCCGGCTACTCAGGCCACCTGGTCATAGAACGCGAGGCCGGGGACAACCGCATCGCCGACATCGCTACCGCCCGCGACATGGTCATGGGTACCGTCGCTACGGGCTGAACCGCCCATCCTGTCCAGGTTAACACTTCGCCAACTTGCCCAATCGGCACACGATTCAATCGCACCGCAACATCTAATTCTCTTTCCCCAAAATCGTTTCATTACCGTATCCCCCTGTTTATACTAGTGCTGGCGGAGCCTAGTATCTGAATCGCAAGGTCGGCTCAACGGGAGCGAACCGACCGCGTGGGCTCTGACCATGTTGCCGTTGGCGCGGGCATCGCCTCTATGACACGGACACGTCCCGGGCATCGACCTGTGCCGGCGATCGCTGCGCCGTTGTTCGGCGCGTTCTTGGGAGAGACCGTCCATGTTCATGCACATCACCAAACGCCATTGCCCCCACGCCCTGCTGCTCGCCGCCGCCGTGCTCGGCTACACACTGACGCCGTCCATCACCACGCCCAATCAACCAGCAAGCCTCGCCGGCGTTACGCCCTCAACTGCACGGGTGATAGACAACACGGGCGAACACTCCGACACGCCCTACAGCACGTACGACGCCCAGCAGAACCTGGCGGACCTGATGAACCGGGCACGGGCCCAGTACCAACGCATTGAAGCCCTGCGAGAAAAACAGGAGAAGCAGGAAGAGGCTGAGGAACCCACGGCAAAGATCCAATACGCCAAGACGTCTCAACGCCGGATGATCCACCGCGAAGGCTTCAAGCCCCTGCCAAGCGCACCAACTAACACCAGGCTGCACCTGGACTACGTCCAGGCCCCCGACCCGTACACCTGGCAGGCGCCGGACGCCCTGCCACAGCGCGAGTACGTCATCCTGCAATACGGGGAAGTCGGGAGCGTCGAACCTGTTGAAGCTGTTTCGACGCAAAGCCAAACCTTCATCGCCGCGGCACCCGAGCCGAGCCTCGACGGCCTACTCGGCACAGTCGCGGCCGGCTTCACCGCTTCCCCCATAGCCCAACCCGAACCCGTATCCACACCAGAGCTCGTTACCACCACCGTCACGCCGCCGCTTGCCACACAGACCGTGGCCCTCTCACCCGAAACGGTCCAACCGCGCCGTGACGCCGTGATCGAAGCGCCCGCCTCGGCATCGCGCGAATCACAAGCCGTAGCGCAAACACCCGCCGCCCGCCCCGCCATCACGATGGCTCAGATCATCCAGACGCAAACCGAGCAGGCCGCAACTTCGCAGGCCCAGGCACCGGCCCAGGTGCAGCCCCAGCCGGTCGCCCAGCAATCAAAACCGCAAACGGAACGTGCCGAAGAAACCATCAAGCCCAAGACGCCCGACCGGAGCTTTACCACGCGCCCGACAGCGGATGCCAGCGTCACCCTGCCCGCCAAGCCCGCGGTGGAAACACCGACGACACCCAGCACGCCCAGCACACCCGCCGTGAGCATCAAGACCCCGATAACCAAACCACCGACACCCGAGGTCCCCGCCGTCGAAAGCCTCGTGAAGAACACCCAGAGCAAAAAGAATCAGCCCCTGGTCGTCCTCGTCGATGACTCGGACACCCTCGGCCAAGGACGACTCAGCGCCATCGACAACGCGCTCAAGCAGATCAACCAGGCCGTCAAAAAGACCAAGATTGATATCGAGCTGTCACTGACCACCGATAAGAGCGTCGGCCACAGCATCCTGCTCCGCGAAGAAGACAACGACCAACTCGACGGCAAGCTGGGCCTCGCCCGTTCCGCCGCCATCACTGACGACCAAGGCATCGAACGCCGGATCGGCCAGGACGCCACCCACCTCGGCGGCCAGGCCATCGCCAGCCTGAATAAATCCATCAACTGGTTCACGGGCAGCAACGCCGACGACATCGGCAAAAACCAATACGACTACCAGACCGCCGTCACCCACGAGCTGCTCCACCTGCTCGGGCTCGACGACGAGTTCGACAGCATGAACGACGACAACGTGATGTTCGGCTATCTAGGCATGGGCGAGACACGCCGAACCATCGCCGAAGCCGAACGCTACGATCTCGAATCCCTCTATAGCCACGGCAGCCTCTGGCGCCAGTCGTCCTACACCAGCTACAGCAGCCGCTTCAATAGCTACAGCAAGTACGCCAACAGCTGGCCGAGCCGCGGCGTCCGCTACCGCTACGAAGCCCTCACCGCCGCCCCCGTCCCCGAGCCGGCAAGTATGGCGTTGATTGGCGTGGGATTGTTCGGCGTATGGATGCGTCGCAAACGCTAGAGCACCTTGCGTGATTACTTCCCGTCCTTCCCGCGCAGGCGGGAATCCAGTCTTCATAGAAGTCCAAAGGCATGGATCCCCGCCTGCGCGGGGATGACATACAGAGGCAGTAAGTAATCACGCAAAGAGCTCTAGAGTGTTATGAATCCATCTGTAGCGGGTGCCACACTGTGCCCCGAAGGGCAAAGTGTGCTCGCAACGACACACATTGCTGCTGCGCAGTCAATGTGTGGCACCCCATACGCTACGAATGGATTGAGATCGCTTTAGAAAAGAAAACCCCGCAGTTCTAATCTAGCCCAAACGCTTCCCGGTCATCGTGCATGTCTTTTAATGCACGGTCCACGATCCGTCGGACCTGTTTTTCTAATTCACCGACCGTTCGTTTGTCATCCGGCAAAGCCATCCAGCAGAACTGGATCGCCTGGCGGATATGTTGGTCGATCTGCTCCGGGCCGAACATCTTGCGGAGCTTGTCGCCCGCATCTGGATCGTCTGATGAGAATAAAGCCATCACCTGCTCCTGTACCGTGATACCTTAGAGCCGACGCCCGCTGATTCTCCGACCATGTACTGAGACGATCGAAACGGGATTTCTTGGGATTGCATGGGAGAATATGGGAAATATTTCCGAGGCAATGACTTACGGCGATTGGTGTCCCACATATGGGACCGGATCAAAACTGGACTGGAACCCCGGAAATTCAGAAATCCCGTTTTGGTAATCGGCCTTCACGGATCAAAAACGGCCCTGGCGCTATGAAAACCCTGCGCGCTTCGCGCTCCCTTCGCGCGAATCCCTGGACGCTGGACACACTCTGGACAGCATTTTCCAGGGATCACCGCTCGAAGTTAAGATTTAATCTCAACTACCGGGCCTGTTTTGCCTCGGATATTATGATTGTTATGCCCCTTGGAAGTGCCCGGCAAACGCCGGGGCATGCTCGGCGTTTGCCGGGTTGGCGGCGGCGCTCGTGCGGCGGCTTTGAACGGCCTTGGATGGACAGTTGAAGCCGGCCAGTTCGCCGGCGTCCAGGCGCAGCACGCGGGGCTCCTGGCCGGTGTGACTCAGGTGGCAGATCGTGAGTCCGTACGGGGCCGGATCATCACTCCCCGGCCTGCTTGATCGCTGACCTGGCGGCGGCGATCAGGTCTTCGATTCGTGCGAAGCGTTGGCGGGACACGCTGCGCTGGCCGAGCCAGTTGTACACCGGGATGCGTTCGTCACCCGGGCGTCCAAGTAGCCGCTCGTGACGCCCCTCCAACGCTTCGTAATCCAACGGGACATCATCACCGGGACGCCGGGGCATCTTTTCGTATTGATCGCGCGAAGTCCAGTACAATGAAAATCGGCTGTTGATCTCTGCGAACAGATCGCCGATCAGTTCATAGACACTTAAATAACAGTCTTTTTCTTCCGGGAATGGCTTCCCATGCTTGACAGCATCACGAATCGACGCAACGGCATTTTCCCAATCCATGCGCTCGGCGGCGTCGATCAACTCGGCCAGTTCGATCACGATTTTATAGAACCGCTTGGCGGCTTCTAAAATGATCGCCTGGTCAGAAAACTGGGCAAGCGTATCTGCCCCGGTGTCGGCTTCGCCGCCGATGCTCTGTTCGTATTCATCGGCACCGTGCGCCCTCGGCAGATCGCGTGGGTCGTGTTGTTCCCAGGCATTAAAGAGCGTATGGCGATGTACCTCTAATGCAACGCATAACTGCTGATCCAAGCCTTTACGCATGTTACGCGGGGGGCGCGACATGCTTAGCCACTTGCCGAGCTGCTGGCGAGAACACCCAACTTGCTCGGCAAGATCAAGGCGGCGCATCATCCCGAGCATGTAGGCACGAGCCTGAACCCACCGTCCCCAATGTTTTTCATCGCGATCACTCACGCTTTTGTTTTACCGCGTAAGTGCATTGCTATCAATGCAATACTTTCCACATACCGGCGAAATTGGTCGTTACTTTCCATTAACAAACGATTGATTGACTTAAATTGTCGTGTAATGTACTCTATATTCCCGATATTGATACCGCCAAGTATGGAGGCACGGATGCCCATTCAGATCGAACACGCCGAACTTGAATCACGGATGGAACGGCTTGCGGAGTCGAACAGCGTGCCCGTCTCGAAACGACGTTTGGTCTTGGCGATACTGGACGCGGTGACGCAAGCCACTGAGCGTCGGGGAGTAACCATCGGCCAGGTGATCGAAGAATTGAAGGCGGTACGCGGCCCACGCAAAAAGCGAACCACGAAGCGGCGGTCATCACCGCCACCAAAGACATTGAAACTGACTCAACCGCCGGCGACGTAACCGGCGTGGTGCGGCCCGAGGCGATTAAAAATGCCTCCCGCACCGGTGACACCCTGCAAGGAAAGCACCAACACGAGAGGCAAGCACTATGGTACAGGCAACGGAATCGAAAATAAACGGGAAGCACAACGGCAACGGCAGGATCAGCCAACAGGACGGCGACGGCTATCACTGGGGCGGGTGGGTCAGGGTTCGGGCGTCCATGCTCGGCTTCCCCGATGTGATGGGCATAGCCGATCACGTTGGATGTACACGCCAGCAATTGGGACGGTGGCTTAAATCAAAGACGTTCCCACGGACCATCAGCGATCAGCGGGCGTTAGCTTTGTGCTATGTGCTTGAAGTGGATCATGACGTTCTGTTCACGGACTGGGAGAAGTGCCACCCCCACAACATACTCCGAAAATACGGCGGACGGGGTCGGTATCTGCTCAACCAGATGATGAATCAGCGAAGCGTTTTCCCCGAAATAAGCGGCGAGGAAAGCACGGATGGTGATCGCATCGCGAACATGGATGCGCGTTACGGCGTGCCCGTACCGATCGGTGCGCTGGTGACAACGGGCCGGGGCGATGCGATCGTAATCGACGGCACCGAGCAGCTCGCCATCCTGCAAGACGAAAAGGGGCAGCAGTACGCCGAGCGTTGGGGCGTGCTTAGTGTCCAGGCTTCGGGGCCGGCGTTTTGTATCAAGCACCGGTCCGCGTCGGTGTAGTGACGAACAGTGACAAGCGTTGACCTAGTGAATATCTAGGAATCTTCAAGAAAGTTACGGATAGCTGAATGCCACGGACGGCATCCAAACAACGCATTGAATATGAGCGAGCCGGCCCGAACGCCGGCGCACGGCCGCTGCCCGATGCCAAGCGGGAAGCCATCGCCCTATTCACCGAAGGCGACATCGGCCGGCGTGGGCTTGAACACTGTATCGCGGTGCTGATGCGTGAAGGCGTTGACCTGCAAATGCTCCGGCAGTTTGAAGGGTTGACGCGCGAACGGATCGGCGAAACCGTCGAGTCCGTGATGGTCCGCGTGCGGCACGAGATGGACCGGGCCAAGACGTTGAACACAGATAGATCGCGGGATAACTGAGGCTGAATCAATGACAGCGAAGCCATGCAACTCGACACACCGACCCGGACGCGCAGGCCGTGCGCCCGGGCTTATGCAGCGATGCCGGCAGCTATTCCGCAACCTGGCACGGGCGTATGTGCTGCGCGTCGAATGCAACCGGCCCGGCCGGGAGTGGCCGGCCGTGTCGGGCGTCTCAGGCGATGAGAAACGGCAGCAGAAACAGGACCGCGAAGACTGGGCGCTCGACCAGCTAATCAGCCTGTCGCGGCGCATGGATTACCGGGTCACGCCGACGCAGATCATGCATGCCGTGATTGATGCGGTCGCGGACGCGGCGGCGATCGACGACCTGGACTTGTCACAAGTGCATAGCGAAGCGGACCTGAAACGCCGTGTGATGATGAACCTGATGATTCGCGGCGATGACCAGGGCGACCGGCCCGAGCCAAAGGCGGGCGGTCCGGCGACGCAATGGATCGCGTCGCTTCCGTGCGTGTTGAATGCCGGGAACGTGGACGGCTTTCTCCGCGAAGTGATCGCCGAAGCCAGGACGCAAGCCATGCCGCGCGTCGCGGAGCTGGGCACGAGCGACACCGAAGCCGTCACGCGCATGGTGTGCGATACGGCTGCGGACATCGTGATGCGGCGCATCGCCCCGGATATCAAGTCGATCCTAAGCAATCAACTCATGGACGCACACTTACCCGGCGCATTGGAACACGCCAAGCGCATCAAGGAAGGCAATGAACAATGAGACCGTTTCTAAGCGACCAACTGCAACCGCTGAACGGGCCGCAACGTGGATGCCGTAGCTTCGGTGTCGGCGAGGTGCGCGGCATCAACGAGCAAAAGCGCACGGTGACGGCGATCCTGTCAACGCCGAGCATCGACCGCTACGGTGAGATTATCCTGCCCGAAGCGTTCCTGAAGCGCATCGACAGGTTCAAACGTAACCCGGTGATGCTTGCGAATCACGTCACGGCAGCCAATACCGGAGCATCGGGGATTATTGGCAAGTGGATCGACATCGGCGTCCGCAAGGTTCCCGGCGTCGGTCAGGCGCTGGTCGGGACGTGCCGGTTTATGGAAGACGACGAACTCGCCGAAAGCTGGTGGCAGCGCTTCCGGCAGGGGATGGCGGTGGCGTTTTCGGTGGGGATGATTATCCATGCGTGGGAAGCACGGCCGGTGAAGCAAGACAAAGGTGAGACGCGCAGCGTTCGTGTCTACACCGATGTCGAACTGCTGGAAGTATCCGCCGTGAGCGTACCGGCGAATCAAGACGCGGTAGTCCTTGCGGCGTCGCTGGGAGCGGCAGGTCGCGGCGTGCCGGCGTCGGCGATGAGTCCCGACGCCGACATCGCCGGGTTGCTGGGCGGCTCAGACGGCCTGCCTGGGGCTCTGCCGGGTGCTTCCGGGGGCGGGGGTGGGCTGTCCGGGCGACGACTAAGTAAGACGCTTAGCCGGTCGATCCCCGCGATCGTCCAGGCGGAAGTACGCAAGCTGCTATCGGTTGAACCGGGGAACGAATTGCATTGCCTGATTCAGGAAGTCGCGGAGCAGACGGCGCATGAGATGCGCCATGTCATACCGAGCGTGTCCAGCAAAAAGCAAAGCAGTCGCGTGGTGAACCACGCGCCCCGGAGCCGGACGACGGCTTGGGTGAGCTGCTGGGCGCACCGCGAGCCACCACGGCCGGCAAGCCAGGTGGTAACGGGCTAGAGCGAGATGCGTTTGCCGACGCCTACTTCGATCCGAGCCTGGACGATCTGGTCGGGATGTGAGTGTGTTCCTGTGAGTGGGGCGGGGGCGGCGTGAAGTCGCCCCCGCCACCCCTTAGCGAACAGCGCTAAGGCATCCATCAAACAAAGATTGAATGGCCAATAAACATGCCTCGAAACATGAATGAATTAACAAGAGAATCGCTGGCTGAAACGCTCACCCAGCATGAAGAAGCCATCATCCAGGTCGAGAATGATGTCCGAGATTTCGCCGGCAAAATTTCCGAACACAAGATACACGGGGCACCACATGGCGACCCCCTGTATCGCGGCATCTTCGCCGGCGAGCATGAAGCCCGCAGCGCCGGCTTATTCGTGCTGTCACTGACCAGCCCCAACGCCGACGTGCGAGCCCGCGCCGCCCAAGAACTGAACTTCCACGGCATGGGCAGCCGCGACTTGGGCACGACCGACAGCGCGGGCGGTGGTGCGCTCGTGCCGGTTGAATACAGCAATCGCATCAAGCGCCTGGTTGAGGAACACGGCGTGTTCTCGCGTCGCGCATACCCGCAGCCGATGACAAGCGATCAGACCACCTTCTTAAAGCAGGTCGGCGAAGTGACTGTCTTCCTGCTCACCGAAGGGATCGCCGGCGACGACTCGGAAATGGGCTGGGAGAAGGTCAAGCTACAGGCCAAGGAGTGGGGCACGCTATGCTTCTACCCGCGCAACCTGGAGGAAGACTCCGCCGTTGACGTGGCCGAGCAGGTCTTCCGATCGTTCGCCTGGGCATTCAGCAACAAGATCGACAGCATCGCCTTCCTGGGCGACGGCAGCGCCACCTACTTCGGCATCCAAGGGATCATCCCCAAACTGAAGGAAATCAACGGCGTGGACGACGGCGGCGGTCTGGTCCTGGGCTCGGGTAACACCTGGCCCGAGTTGACGCTTGGCGACCATGAATCGGTTGCAGGGCGTCTGCCTGAGTATCCCGGCATGGAACCCCGCTGGTACTGCTCGCGTTCCTACTACTACAACGTCATGGTCCGCCTGATGCTGGCGGCTGGCGGTGTCACGGCGGCGGAGATTGCCGGGGCTAGCGAAAAGCGCTTCCTGGGCGACCCGGTCGAGATCGTCAACGTCATGCCGCGCACGACTGCTAACAGCCAGGTGCCTTGCCTCTACGGCGACATGCGCTTCGCGGCGACGTTCGGTCTTCGTCGTGAAATGACGCTCGAAGCCAGCCGTGAATACAAGTTCGCCGAACGCCAGGTGACGTGCCTGGGCACGATGCGCCCGGCGATCAGCATCGAAGACCTGGGCGACGCGAACAACGCCGGCCCGCTGGTCGGGCTCATCACGGCGGCGGGTTAAGCCTTCCTCTCGTGCGTCGGGGGTGATCGCACCCCGCCCGGGTCATAGCCCCCGACGCTTTTTAGATCACGGATCAAACAGACGAACCAACCCAAACAACAAAAAGGAATCGCACCATGCGACCCATTCAAGAAACCAAGATCATCCCGGCCATCCTGCCGGGTGCGATCGTTGACAACGCGGCGTTCGCCAGCCAGGTGATCGACCTGATGGACATCGAAGGGGCCGGCTACCTGGAGTTCCAGGGCCTGCTCGGCTCGATCGACGCGGAAATGGCCGTGCTGAAAGTCATGGAGTCGGACACGAAGACGGACGCCACCACGCTCGGCGGTACGCCGACGCTCGTCAAGGACGCGACCACGAAGCCCGGCGCGACCGACGATAATAAGCTGTTCGCGTTCGGCGTTGACCTGCGCGCGCCACGACAGCGCTACATCCAACTGCAAGCAACGGCCGGCGACGGCGCGGCGGGTACGTTCCTGTCGGCGGTGGCGGTCGCACGGCCGGCCAGACTATCCAGCGAGGCCGACGTGCGTGGCCTGCTGTTCGCTGAATACGTCTAACGAAACAGCGGGGAAGCGAAACCCCCCTGGGCGCTCCCGCCGGGTCGAAAGGCCCGGCGGGATTTTAGGAGTCACGATCATGGCTAATTCAAAAAAGCAATACGACGGCCTGAGAACCGGCGGCTTGAATGCGCGTATGCTGTCTGCCGATGAGCTGGCGGAGCTGGCCTTGATGAAGTTGCAATGCGATGGCTATCAGTCTTCGGTGTTTTCATTGAGCAGGCGCAACCAGGTAGCGCTGGGCCGTTTCTTATTGACGCCCCGATCGCCAGCCTTGAATCCGTACAAATGGCTTCGCCGTCGCACTAAGCCAAGATGTACACAATCCAGCGTCTACCGATTCGCGGCGGAGTTCCGCCGGGCGGCGGGCTGGGTCTTGCAGCATTACACGGCCGGCATTGCGCAGGCGAGGGTGACCGGGCGGGTTGGGCCTGGTGACGAAGCAACGCGATGACGCGACGGCTATAGGAGCCACGGACGAACCGCAGGGCAAGGACGCCAACGATGGGTGATAATCCAGAACCGATCAGACAGCGCATTGAAGCCGACTACGATGATAGGGGTTTGAAGGACGCTGCGCGCGATACGGCGGCGGTCGGTGAAGCTACTGAAAAAGCGGGGGACCGGGCCGAACAGGCGTCAAAGCAAACCGACAAGCTCACAAAAGAGTCGGAGCAGCTTAGCAGCGCAGCAAAGGACCAAGCACACGCACAACGGCGAGCCACCGGTGCGGTAGATGATTACGGCCGATCAACCGATAAGGCGACTGGCAAGACGGGGTTGTTTGATAAAGCCATCGGCCTGGCGCGTGGATCGCTTGCCGGTCTCGTCGGTGGCATCATCGGTGGCGCTGGACTCAACGCGGCCATGCAGGCTTACGAGCGCCACCTGGACGCCATCAACAAGCGTCTTGAAAAAAATGCGCAGCTCACGCGCGACGCGGCAGACGCGGCGCTCGAATTGCAATTCCTGAACCTCGTGCCGGACCCGACCGAACGGGCGTTCGCCGAGGAACAAGCCGTACTGGCGGGTCGTAACCCGACCGAAGGCGTGCGGGCGTTTGGCGCATTGCGCAGCAAGAATGCCAACGCCGACAGAGAGCAGCTCAAGCAACTGCTGCAACTATCGGCATTGAAGGCGCAGCAGACAACGGCCTCGATCGAAGACATCGCCGGCGGTCTGAGCCTCATCAACAAGTTCACGAACGATCCGATCGCGGCGTCAAACATCCTCGAACAAGGCATCACCGAAGCGGGTGAACTGGATGTAGCCAAGTTCATCCCGCTGATGGCCAAGTTCCTGCCCAAGGGCGTGAACATCGCCGACCTGTCGGCGGGCGAATCGGTGGGGTACGTTGCGGGCATCACCGGCCTGGGCTTGCCGGGCGAGGAAGCCGTGACTTCACTGGGCAATATTGCGCTGGCGATCAAGGGTAAGGGCACGCCCGAGGGCGCGAAGATACTTGAACGCGAGCAGATTGACCGTAGCGACTTCGGCGAAGCGCTACGACAGATCAGCGCAGCTTATGCCGAAGGTCGAATCAAGCCCGAGGAATTGCAACTCATCGGCGGAGACAGCGCCCTAACGGGCCTGGCGTCGCTGGCCGACCCGAAGATACTGGCGGACCTTCAAGCCGGTGTGGGGCGTGTAGACGCGGCTGGCGCAAGCGATACGCTGCTGGTGTCGGAGAAAGCAAAAGCGCACTTCACCCCCGGCAGTGTTGCGGCTCTAAACCTTCAATTAAATCAGGCGGAGTCGGCACTATTACAGCAGCAGCAGAACGACACAAACGCGATTCAAATCAAGGCCGCCAGAGCGCTCGTTGAGCAGCAGTTAGACCAGGCTGTGGCGGCGGGGAATATGTCGCCGGCTATGGCCGATCAAAAGCTAGCGACCTATGACAAAGCGATCAGAATGGGCTTTGGTCCGTCATGGGCGGCGCAGTTCGCAGAGAACGCGGTTGTATCCCCCACGATCGACGGCTTTACAAATGCCGTTGGGTTATCTGTTGCGGGGCCTATTCCAGTGATTCGGTCCTCGTTCAAAAGCCTAGCCGGTACGCCCGATCTAAGCCAAGCGGTAGACGACCAGATGAGCGCCGGCCCGGACATCACGGCCGACGGCCCGGCCAGTGTGACAAATAACTACTACGGCCCGGTTATGAATAACCGATCAGACCCAGCCACGTCAGGATTGGATCAGCGCCGGCCACCGAATTGATGAACAGGGCAGGCCGATCCGGTGGCACGGATCGGCGGGGCGTCGAAGACGCTTTGAACGCCCATTGACAACCGAATAATCAGGCCCCGGCAGGCCAGACGACCAGGCCGAACGTGGCATGATTATTATAGAAACGTGGAATCATTCAAAATTATGCTGCGCGCGGTGTTTTAGTCCAGTATTGCGTAGCGCAGTCCAGTTTTGATCGTCGCACTACATCTAATAACAAATCCAACAACACAATGCCCGATAAGCGCCAGCCCCGATGTTAGGGTATCTCATACTCAGGCTAATCTCTGTAAGTCGCTTTTTCGTATCACGTTGAACATTACGTTTGACTTAGGTGCTTGTTTGGGGTAACGTATACCGAACAAAAATCGGAGATATTGTTCAAGCATGGTCATGTGGAACGTCGAAAGTAGGAGCGGTTCAAAGGCGAACCCCCCAAGATGTGGGGTAAGCCCAAGCTGTTCACCCCAAGGGAGGCGACGCCGCCATGACGATTCCACTGGTAATGATGGGCCCCGGAGGCGATTACACCACAAGCCTGAACGTGCGCGGACGGGGGTTAACCCGTCAGACCGGCTCGGTACACGGCACCCAGAGCGGCCAGGGATACGATCCGCAGGGCGACTCAGCCGGGGGCTACGCCCAGTGGGGACGGTGGCGTCATCAGGAACCCGGCGAAGCCGTCGCCGAGATGGAAGCACCCAACCGGCCCGAGGCGGACCGGTTCGACCATATCACCGCCGAAGACCCGACCGATGTCTACACCAGCCAAGGCACGCTGCGAGCGACCCCCCAGCGGTCCCTGGTCATCGAGACCGCGATCAACTGGCTTGCCAAGCAGCAACGCACCTTGCGGGCGCTGGGCCGATTCACCGCCGCGTTCCGCCAGGCCGCCTCGGCACCAAGCGCCCCGGTCCACCTGCCCGGACCCCCGGCCAAACCGCCCTACCCCGCCGTCAACCTGCCAACCCAACCCTCAGCCAAAACACTCTCCCCAGAACATCCGGGAGCGGAGACCAACGATGAGTATGAACCTCACACCCAAACAGCTGCATATCCTCACACGCATCCGGGACATCCGGCTGGCACGCGGCTATTCGCCGACGATGCAGGAACTCGCCGACGAACTCAACGTCTCCAAGGTCACCGTCTTCGAGCACGTCGAGGCCTTGATCAAAAAGGGAGCGCTCATCCGAAAAGCCAACAAGGCGCGCTCTTTGGAAGTTAGCCCCGACGCCGGCCTCCCCGACGAGCAACGCAACAGCCGCCTGCCCCTGGTCGGGACCATCGCCGCGGGCTTCCCCATCGAAGCCGTCGAAGAACGCGAACACCTCGACCTCGAAGAACTCTTCACACGCCCCAGCGCCAAGTCCGGCGAAACCTTCGTCCTCAAGGTCCGCGGCGACTCCATGATCGACGAACAGATCCGCGACGGCGACTTCGTCATCTGCGAGCAACGCACCACCTACCGCAACAGCCAGACCGTCGTCGCCCTCCTGCAAAACGGCGAAGCCACCCTCAAGAAGTTCTACAAAGAACGCGACGGCCGCATCCGCCTCCAGCCCGCCAACGACGCCTTCGAACCCATCTTCGCCGACCCCCAGGACGTCATCATCCAGGGCCTGGTCGTAGGTGTGGTGCGAGCATACTAAGAAGTCATTCGCCGCAAATTAACGCGAATCAACGCAAACAAAGCGTGTGTGACATCATTGATAGCCGCACCGTTTGCCGTCATCCCCGCGCAGGCGGGGATCCATTCCGTGAGACATGACAGAGCGTTCAAGTCCCTGCGTGTGTGAAAATAGCCGACAGACCGTCTCAACAACACTGAGTTAGGTTACGCAATCGGCTTAAATCATGCGCACGATGCGGTATCACTCCCCCCTCATTATTCGCGTTGATTCGCGGCTAACAAACGCTTTGCTCTATCATGTCCTCATGGATGATCAGCCGATCGGATTGATTGCCGGGGCGGGGCGTTTGCCGGTGCTCGAGGCGGAGGGTATCCGTGCCGCCGGTCGGCGGGTGGTCTGCCTGAGTCTGGGCGGCGATCACGACCCGGACCTGCCCGGGCTGTGCGACGAGTTCGCCCACGTGGGCGTGCTCCGGCTTGGCCGATGGGCGAAGCGTTTGAGCCGCTGGGGAGCCCGACAAGCGGTGATGGTCGGGGTGGTCCGTAAGACGGGGCTGTATGACCCGGCGGCCATCATCCGCGCCCTGCCGGACTTCCGGACGATGCGTCTCTGGTATCGTGTACTGCGCCACGACCGACGCAGCCAGGTACTCTTGGCCGCCGTGGCGGACGACATGATGACCCAGGGGATCGAACTGATCGACACGACACGCTACATCCCGGAGCACATGGCCGAGGTCGGTGTGCTGACACGCAAACAGCCCACCGCCGACCAGATGGCGGACATCACCTTCGGCTGGCCGATCCTGATGCGGATGAACGACCTGGACATCGGCCAGGCGATCGCCGTCAAGGGTCGGGACGTCATCGCGGTCGAAGCCATCGAAGGGACCGACCGGATGATCCAGCGCGCAGGCAGGCTATGTAAATCCGGCGGCTGGGCCCTGCTCAAAGGCCCAAAACCCGACAAAGACCGCCGCTTCGATGTCCCAACCGTAGGCGCACAGACAATCGAATCGCTCAAGGCAGCCGGCGGGTCATGCCTGGCCATCGCCTCGGGCTCTGTGATCCTGGCCGACAAACCAAAAGTCATCGAGGCCGCCGACAACGCCGGCATCGCGATCATCGGTATCGAGCAGGATGATGTGAAACAGGGATGAACACGGATTAACACGGATATGAAAACGTGTTCGGACGTATCAGGTGACATCGTAACAATCTGCGGATCAAAACCCCTTATCAGGAACAATCCACGGATGATCAGGATGCAGCGGGGCTACACCTAGAGCGTCTTGCATAATCACTTTCCGTCATACCCGCGCAGGCGGGTATCCAGAAGGCATGAGATTAATACGGCTCGATCCCTGCCTGCGCAGGGATGACGAATAGATCAACCGGCATGGAATGAGGCAATACGCTCAAGCAGAACTCTTAATCCGTGTTTATCCGTGTCCATCCCTGTTTCACTTCTTGTATCCTCTGCGACCTCTGCGGTGTACCGCCTACCCCAGTTTCGACGCGGTGAAGTCGCCGACCTCGTGCTCGAGCCACTGCGGCGCGGGCTTGCCGTTGGCCGCTTCGTACCCGCACCACAGCTCAAACCAGTAGGCAAGGAACTGATACGGCTCGTACTGCGCGTAATGCTTCTCGATGCGCGTATGGAGTTTCGACGGATCCTTAGGGCGCTTGACGCCAAAGGTCTGTGTGAAGTGGCGGTAGGTCTCGGTGTCGATCGCGAGCCGGTCGTAATGGCCCAGGAGCATACAGACATTCGCCGCCGCGAACGGCCCCAATCCATAGATCTGTAACAGCGCTTGATAAACCTCTTGTGAACCGTGCCCGGGCCGCTCGAACCAATCCATGTCGAGCTTGCCGTCGACGATATCGCGCGCCAGACGCACGATGCGTTCCGCCCGGTACCCGACCTTGCACTCAGCCTTCAACCTCGCCGGGGTTACCGCCGCGATCTGCTTGGCCGTGGGAAACGCGCCGCGCGTGCCGATCTTCTCACACAGCAGCTTGTTCATCCGGATCGTGTTCGTCCAGGTAACGTTGCAGCCCGTGATCGTCTTAACGATATCTTCAAACAGCGTCGGTGATCGGAACAGCCGGCCGAACTTTTTCCGCCTCGCGATCGTGTGCAGCTTGAACCACCCCGCAAGGTCTTCGTCGAGCCTCAGCATCCGTCGGACCTGCGACTTGATCGACGCCCGCTCGTCGGGATGCACCTTTTTCTCACACGCGATACGCAGCGTCTTGCGCACCGATCGTGGCTGGCTGATGGTGATATAGATTACACGGTCGCCGCGCCCGCGCAGCGGGCAGGTGAAGCGGTGGCTCTCAGGGCACCAGCGATTGGGCGCAAGCACGAAGTAGCCGTAGCTGCACACCGCGGCCTTCAGGTCGAAGCCGCGTGGCACAGGCAGCGTAAGCGTTGAAGCGGGGCGCGGCATCGGTTGGCGGTTAGGATTGCGACGCATCGAAGTTGGCGGCCGGCCCACGCGTGTGGTCGAGCCGGTGCTCGATGCAGAACAGCCACGTCGCCAACGATTCGCACAGCCGATCACCGAGATGGCGGTACTGGCTGTACTTCGATTCAACCTCCCGACGGATCGTCTCGCTATCGGCACCCGACGCAGCGATCCAATCAGCGAACTGTGTCAGCACGCCATCGATGTCCTGCTTGGTCCACTCGAAGTGGTACTGGAACCCGTACGTCGTCAGCCCGACGCGGAACGCCTGGTGCTTGCAGGCTTCCGAACTGGCGAGCACCGCGCCGCCCGGCGGCAGCTCGCTGACCTCGTAGCCGTGGGCGTGGAACTGCTCGGCCTTCCAGGGGATGCCGCCGAGCATCGTGTCGGGGAACCCCGGACGGAACTGGCTGACCGGCGCGAAGCCGATCTCTGGCTTGTCCATCTTGCTCACCGTCCCTCCCAGCGCCTGAGCGATCAGCTGCGCGCCCAGGCAGATGCCGACGATCGGGAGCCCGGCCTCGTGGGCCGACTTGATAATGGCCATCTCTTCGTCGATCCAGGGATGTTCCTCGGCCTGGTCGACGTTCATCGGCCCGCCCATGGAGACGACGCCATCGACGTCATCCAGGTCGGCCGGGACGGCGTCCCCGGCATAGAGGCGGACGGTACGCAGCCGATGGCCGTGGTCGCGCAACACCTGGCCGAGACGGGCGGAGGTTTCCATCGAGTGATGCTCAAAGACGACGATCGCCATATCAGGCTCCTTGGAAGTCTTGGGGTGGGAGGATTCTAGCGGATTAAGCGCGGGGGTCTAGGGTCTGGGGACAGGTCAGACAGGGTGGCGTAGAACTTTCTGGCAAGACCCCAGACCCTGGACCCCAGACCCAATCTTTCAGCCCCGACCCAGCCAACGGCCGATAACAACCCCATGCCCACACCCCACGCCCTGATCCTGCATAGCGGCGGCCTGCGGAGCCTCGTCGCCACCGCGCTAACGGTCGTCAACGACGACAAGACGCGCCTGTCGCTGCTACACATCCTCGACGGGCGGGACAACGCCCAGAACCGGTTGGAGCACGCCCACCACCAGGCCGAGCACTTCAACATCCCGCGCGTGATCCAGCTGGAAATGACCCACCTGTTTGGCCACGGCATGGGCAAGGGCCCCGGGGGCGAGCCCTTGGGCCCGCTGGTTGCGCCACAGATGCTGCTGGCCGCGCTGGCGAGCGCAAGGCTGTATCAAGCCGAGCGGGTCATCTGGCCCGTGTCCTTTGGCGGCGACGTCAACGCCATCGCTCAGGCGACCGAGCAGGTCGTCCTGGCCGATCAATCCGGCGACAGCGACCTGGGGGAAGCCCCACGACTCGACACGCCGCTACTGGAACTAAACGACCGGCAGGTGATCGAGTTGGGTGCCGAGTTGGACGTGCCCTGGGCCCTGGCCTGGTCGTGCCTCGGTTCGGCGTCGATGCCGTGCCGGGCCTGCCCCGGATGCCGACGTCGTAAGGCGGCGTTCCAGGCGGCGGGAATAGTCGACCCGGTAGAGAACCCGGCACGCGCCGCGGGCTGAAGCAATCTCGCTATTGTTCTGTGTCGATAATGAACGTCATGCCCGCGCAGGCGGGCATCCAGTGGTCTCATCTATTCGAACACCTGGTTCCCCGCCTCCGTGGGGAAAACGAAAAAACCGAGAGGAAACTAAAAACTGAAAACCGTGTCAAGCCGTGAATTTGACGGTGGTCACGCGGGAGAGATGGTTTGTAGCTTGGCTTACCAGCGTGCTTCGTGCTCGCCATCGATCAGATCATCAACCCGCTGGGTAATGTACTCGTCACGGTTGGCGGCGCGCTCTTTAAGCTGAGCCTCGAGCTGTTCAATCCGATCCCTCAGCTTGGCGAGCTCATGTTCTCGGATCTTCTGGCGCACCTCGAAGTGTTGGGCGACCAGGTCTTCCAGCTTGAGCTGCTCGAACGTCGCGGCCTCATCGTTTTCGTCATCGAGCGCCTCGTGTAGCCGTTTAACACATTCGTGCGTCTCTCGGCTTAAGGCCATATCGTCGACACGCAGGTCAAACCCCTCGGGATCGTAGCGCCGCCAGGCCATGAACCGGCCCATGTTCGGGAACTGCTCATGCAACACGCGCGCGACCTGCTCGGGGCGCTCGGCCACCGCCTTGTCCAGCCGCTCAGCTTTTTCAGGGTCGATGCGGCGCAGGATCTCGATGGCTTCACGCGCATCCTCCTCACTCATCGGCTTGCCGCGCTCGTGCCACCGACGCTCGGACTTCCGCTCCACTCGTTCTTCATGCGGTGCTTGCTCAGCGCCTTCGTGCGAAGTGCCCGGGGGCGGCCCCGGTCGGTCGGCGTCGCGCCTCGCGCCGCGCGGCCCGTCCTGCGCAAACGTGGTGGCGACGATTGAGATCACCAGCAGCATAGCGATAGGCACACATGCCCACTTCATCGTGACTCCCTTTCAGCGGTTGATCGGGCCCGGCTTAGAACCATGAGTCATTCTCCGCCAGCGCGAAGGTCGCGTCATCACTGAACCGATCGAACTCGTAGTCGGCGATCGCACGATCGATCCGCTCGGTTGTCGTGATGCCGTTGTCCCCCCAGGCGTCGCTGGTGTCCGCCAACGTCACGCGCAACGCCAACACATCCAGCTGCTGATCGATCGCGGTGTGGCTGGCGTCAAGCGCCTCATCCAGCTCGGCGAGCTTGACCTTCAGCGACTCCAGATCACTGGAGGCGAGGCTGTTCGATGTATCCGTATCAAGGTTGAACGCGATCAGGCTGCCGGCCACCAGCGCGATCGCGGCGGCGGCACGCAGCAGCGACGGGCCGATGCGCGCCAGCACCGGACGCTGCGCGGGCAGCATCGGCCGGGTGTGTTGATAAACCCGGTCGGCAAGGTCGGCGTCGGGCGCGGGCGCACCCTGCGCGACCGCCTGGTCAAGCAGCGCGTCAAACGCCGGGTCGGTCGGCGGGTAATCCAGATCGTGTTGTGGCTGTGTCGTGTCCATCGTCATGTCCAAACATACTAGCCCGGCATCGGCCGGCGATACGTGCGCTTACGGCTACGCGGTTTGTGGTTCGTCTTGTTTCATCATCAACTTCTTCAGTTTGCCCAATGCCCGATGTCCCCGGGAGAGCACGGTGCCCAACGGCTGATCCAATGTCTCGGCGATCTCGGCGAAACTCAATCCCGCACTGTGCCTCAGGTGAATGACTTCCTGTTCGGCCTCACTGAGTTGCTCGATCGCCTGTTTCAACTGGCTGACCTGTTCAGCCTTGATCATGGCGTCAGACGGGTCCGCCGCGGGGTTCGGGCCGCCGGAGCGGATCGACGTCTGCTGGGCGGACCATCCGCCCGACTGCGGGTCCCTGCCGCTGCTGGCGCCGGGGCTCATGTCCGTCGGGACCGCCTGACGCTTACGCCGACGCATTTCGTCACGCAGGCTGTTCATCGCGATCCGGAACAGCCAGGCATCAAACCGGCCGGTCTCCGTATAACCATCCTTGTCGTCGAGTTTTTTTACGACCTTAACGAATGTGGCCTGTGTGAGTTCTTCGGCTAAGTCCTTGTCTCGACATTGATTAACAAGCAATCCATAGACCCTGGGCGAATAGCTTTCCACAAGCCGCCGCCAGGCCTGAGCATCGCCCTGGGCCGCCTGCCTAAGCACCTGTTCTATAGGCAGTTCCATCGATTCTTGGCCCATGCACACTCCTAGAGTCTAACGCACGAAGTGCCCTTCTATTGCCATTATCCACACCCCGGGGCCCACGCCAAGTCCCTTTCACCACCCGCGATTCGCAGCCGATGCCGGCTTACCGCATACTTACTGGCCATGAGTGACCCCACAACCTTCCAGGAACCGGACCTCCGCGACGCCCAGGCCGTCATCGCCCTCTTCCAGCGGGCCGAGCAAGCCAGCCTCGACGCCCCGGGCCGAAGCGGCGCCGTCGTCGACCTGCCCGACACCGGCCGGCTGCTGATGTCCGGCGACCTGCACGATAACACACTCAACTACCAGCGCCTGCTCAAGCTCGCGCAGCTCGACAGCTCGCCAACCAATTACCTGATCCTGCACGAAGTGATCCACGGCCCGGACCTGATCAACGGGCTGGACCTGTCCGTGCGCATGCTGGCCAGGGTCGCGGCGCTGAAGTGTCAATACCCGTCGCAAGTCTTCATTCTGCAATCGAATCACGAGCTGGCCCAGTACCGCCACGAAGGCATCCTCAAGGAGGGCCGGGACACGGTCGAAAGCTTCGACGGCGGGATCGATTACCTCTACGCCGACAGCGCCGACGCGGTGCGCGAAGCGATGAACGGTTACCTGCGCAGCCTGCTGCTGGCTGTGCGGTGCGCTAACGGGGTGTTTCTTAGCCACAGCCTGCCGGGCAACAACCGGATGCGTAAGTTTGATCCCGGCGTCATCGACCGCGTCCCGACCGACGCGAACCTCGCCGAGAAAGGCGACCTGTACCACATGGTCTGGGGCCGGAACCAGAAGCAGCAGACCGCCGACACGCTCGCCGAGGCGTGGGGTTGCAAGCAGTTTGTTATGGGACATCAGCCGGCAGATATGGGCTACGAATCATTCGGTGAAACAATGCTCGTGCTCGCCTCGGACCACGCCCACGGCGTCGCCCTGCCCATCGACCTGGCCCGCACCTACGACCAGGAGCAGCTGATCGAGTCGCTCGTCCCGCTGGCGTCGGTCAGAATCTGAAAAATCGCGAGAATAATGGTATCTTGTCCCAGTAGGGGCCTGTGTACAAATCCAACACCTGTAAAGGGGTTCCACGATGCTTAAGCACCTCATCGCCGCACTGTTCATCCTAACGGTTTCCTTCGGCTGCTCACAGAACAAGACCGATCACCACCATCACGACCACGGCGCCAAAGCCGGCTGTTGCACCGAAGACGGCAGTTGCAAAACCGACTGCGATAAGGGTTGCTGCACCGAAGACGGCAGCTGCAAAACCGACTGCGATAAGGGCTGCTGCACCGAAGACGGCAGCTGCAAAACCGATTGCGACAAGGGTTGCTGCTCCGAGGACGGCGACTGCGATAAGGACTGCTGTGCCGAAGCCAAAACCGACTGCGTCACCGACTGTGAAAAAACTTGCTGCGCCAAGGCTGAGTAAACACAAACAGCCGGCTACACATCAAGGTACATTTAATAAGACCACGAGCCCGCCGTCTTACATGACGACGGGCTTGTTTTTTTAGATCAGGCCAGCAACTGTGCTGTATGGGCCGCATCAACCGGGCGGATCACGCCCCGCTCGGTGACGATCGCCGTGATCAACTCGGCGGGCGTCGCATCAAACGCGGGGTTGTACGTCTTCACATCAGGCGGCGCTGTGCGCGAACCGAAGCCGTGTGTGATCTCGCCGGGGTCGCGCTGCTCGATCGGGACGGCGTCGCCGCCGGGGATCGACATGTCGAACGTCGAACTGGGCGCAGCGACGATGAACGGCACGCCGTGGTGCTTGGCCAGCACCGCCAACGGATACGTCCCGATCTTGTTCGCGGCATCGCCGTTGCTTGCGACCCGGTCGGCGCCGGTGATTACCACATCCACCTTTCCCTCGCGCAGCACCGTCCCGGCCATGTTGTCGCAGATGACCGTGACATCGATGCCCGCGGACTGCAGCTCGTAAGCGGTCAGCCTTGCGCCCTGCAGCAGCGGGCGGGTTTCATCCGCAAACACGCGGATCGGCATACCGCGGTGGTGAGCGAGATACATCGGCGCGGTCGCCGTCCCGATCCCCCCGGTCGCCAGAGCGCCGGCATTGCAGTGGGTGAGGAGGGTGAGAGGTCTGAGGCCTGAGTCTTGAGGCTTGAGTTGGTTAATCAGATTCAGCGCGTGTTCCCCGATCTGCTGGCACATGCGGGCGTCCTCGGCGTGGATCGCCAAAGCCTCGTCAAGCAGCGCCTCCGCCGTGTAAGGCTCAACGCGCTTCATCCGCTCGATCGCCCAGAACAGATTCACCGCGGTCGGCCGACTGGTCGCCAGGTGATCCGCCGCCTGCTCGAGCGAGCCCTGCTGCGCCCCGATCACGCAGCCAAACGCCGCCGCCACACCGATCGCCGGCGCGCCGCGCACGCTCAACCGCTTGATCGCGTCCCACACCGACTGCACGTCTTTGCATTCCAGATACACCGTCTCGCCCGGCAGCCGTGTCTGGTCCAGCAGCCGGAGGTGGCCCGACGCCGCGTCGCCGACCCACTCGATGTTGCGCGGCCCCGGGATGGGGAGGATGTCCTGTGGCTGACCCGTCATGTCTTGATCCTACAGCGCGCCTTGCGAACCCTTCACCATCGTCAGCGCCATCACGATGTTCAGCACATTAAACCCGACGTGCACCAAGATGCTCGGCCAGAGGCTGCCGGTTCGCTCGTACAACCAGCCCAACACCAATCCAAGCACACACAGCCCCGGCAAGGCGTGCCAGGGCACGTTGTTCCCGTGCATCGCGGCGAACAGAATCGAAGCAACGATCACAACCGACCATCGCCTTGCTTCGCCCAGCGTCTCGACCATCACCGACTGCACGATCCCGCGGAAAAAACACTCTTCAAGCACCGGCGCAACCACCGCGGCGGAACAGATCAGCAGGACCGTCCCGAAGATCGAATCCGACTCGAGCAGCATCTTCAAAGTGTCGTGAGCGATCGCCGGCGTTTCCTGGCCGAACAACTCGCCGACGAGCACCGTCAGCTGCATCGTCATCAAGACCAACGGCACCGCCGCGACGAATCCCAATAAACCCCAGCGCACCTCCCGACCAATGTGCCTCGGCAACAGTCCAATCCGCCTCGGCCCGTCGGGCGTGTAGCTCGATCGCCACAGCAGGTACAACACCGGCGTCAGCATCCCCGCCGCCTGAATAAGCAGCATGCGGCAGGCAACCGCGAACGTGTCGACCACCTGCTCGCCGCCCGCCTGCTCCGAGCCGGTCGCCAAATCGGGCAGCAATAACAACACCAGCACCGGCCCGACAATCAACAGCCCCAGCGCGATCAGGATGTCGAATGGCAGCAGCCCGATCCGCCGGTCCGGCCCGCATGCCAGGGCATCCGGGCGCAGACAGCCGCGCCTGATCAGCACGATCAGCACCACGGGACCAACAATCAGGGGGATTAAGCCGGGATCCATGCGGTTGGTTTAACCCTCTCTACGCAAGGGGTTCAGTGCCATGACCCGGTCCATACGCAGGCCGGGAGACACGAAAACGGGTCGAAACAGGGCCAGGGGGATTGCTCACAGGCCTTTTGGTCCCTAAGCTTAGGGATTCGCACGGTTTTTGGTAGCCCAACGGGTGGAGATATGTCAATAACCACGGCGTGGTCGCCGTTTTTTCAATCAAACGTACGGATGCGTGGCCGGGCCTATCAGTTGGGCGGACGGGTCGAACGCGTCCAGCCCGAGCCCGACGAGTTGATCCGCGCCCTGGTCCGGGGCCGTGAGCAGTACACCGTCACCATCCGGCGCGAAGACCGGGCGGCGATCGCTGAGTGCACATGCCCGGCGTTCGGGAAAGGCGCGTACTGCAAGCACATCTGGGCGACGCTGCTGGACCTGCAACACAACGACAACGGCCCGGGCGCATCCGTCGTAGACCTGATGAAGCTGCGCGTCCGCGCGCCCAAAGCCCGCAAGCGCGACCTGACCCGGCCCAAGGCCAACCGCGGCGAACCGACATGGGTCGGCCGGCTGAGCCTGATGCGCCCACCCGGTTTCGACAGCACTTCTTCTGAGCATGTGCTGCCGGACCAGCGCCAGGTCTGCTACGCCGTGTTGCCAACTCTCAGCACCCGACAGGGCGGGCTGGTCATCGACTTAAGGCAGCGCACGCCAACCGCGGCCGGCTGGAGCAAGCCCAAAGCGATGCGCATCAGCCCCGCGGGGATCGCATCACTCTCCGATCCCGTTGACCGTGAGCTGTGTGCGCTGCTGCTTGGTTCCAACACCGTCCACGAACACGAATCCAATGAGCCCTACCGCGGCACGCGCGGCCACGCCACCTTCCGGCTCCAGCCCGGCGCTTGGCGCATGCTGCTGCAGCGCATGATCCGGACGGGGCGCTGTTTCGTCGAGACGGAGGACGCTGAAGCAACCGGCAGGCAAAAACCGCTTGTCTGGGACGGCGACGATGCCTGGGTCTTGTGGATGAAGGGCAAGATCGAAAGTGAAGAGCTGGCCGTCGATGTCGAGCTGCGACGAGGCCCCGACCGGATGGACATCCAGGACCCGGTGCTGGTGCTCGGCGGCTGGGACGGGCTGGTGATCTACAACGGCAAAGCCGCGCCGCTGGACGACCGCGACGCGTTCCGATGGGCCAGCCAGTTCCGTGAACAGACCAAGCGCGGCCACGAAGCGCCGTCGCCCCTGCGTGTGCCGAGCAAAGACATCCCCGGGTTCATGGACCGGCTCTACCTGCTGCCGCAGCTGCCGGAGATCGACCTGCCCGAGGGCGTCGCCCGCCAGGAACAGCACGTCAAGCCCGCCTGCTGCCTGGACCTGCACCGCACCGGCGCAGGTGCGGGGAAGAACCAGATCCTCGCGCGCGTCTGGTTCGACTATGCCGGGCAGCGCGTCACCCCTTCACAGCCCGGACGGTTCGTCCCGGTGACGCCGGTGGCCGCGAACGAAGCCGCCGACGCCGAACACGCGGCACACGCTTCGGCGACCCCTGACGAACAGGCAACCGACACGTCAAGCGAGAGCGACACCACCACCGCCGTCAGTGTGGCGGAAGACCACGCCAGCCAGCCGATCCGTCGAGACCACCCCGCCGAGCGCCGGGCCCTGAGCCAGCTGACCATGCTCGGTATGCGGCAGGCCAACGGCGACGCCGAAGAGCTGGTCATGCCCGCCAAGCGCATGGTCGAAGTCGTTCACGCACTGCTTGCACAAGGCTGGACCATCAACGCGGACAAACAAGTCGTCCGCCAGGCCAGCGCCCCGCGCTTGTCGGTCAGCTCCGGGATCGACTGGTTCGAGCTGCACGGCTCGGTCGGTTACCAACGCGCCGACGGCACGGAGCAGCGCGTCGCCCTGCCCGAGATCCTGAAGATGGCGAAGGCCGGCCAGGAAATGATCACGCTCGACGACGGCACGCAGGGCCTGCTCCCCCAGCAGTGGCTCTCCGAGCACGGCCTGCTTACCGGGCTGGGCAAGATCACCGACGACCACCTGCGCTACAAGTCCAGCCAGGTCGCGCTGCTCGACGCCCTGCTGCGCGAGCAGGAAGAGATCGTCATCGACGACCCGTTCCGCCAGGCGCGCGAGAGGCTCCACCAGTTCGACGGCGTCAAACCCCTCAAAGCCAGCCCCCAGTTCCACGGCAAGCTGCGCCCGTATCAGGAAGAAGGCCTCGGCTGGCTGTCGTTCCTGCGCTGGTTCGGCGTCGGCGGCGTGCTCGCAGACGACATGGGCCTCGGTAAAACGATCCAGGTCCTGGCGATGCTGCACAACCGCAAGCTCACCGCCGACAAAGCCAAGAACAGCGGCAAAGAAATCGACGGTGAGCACCACGACGCCCTGCCCCACCGCCCGACGCTGGTCGTCGCGCCGCGTTCGGTCGTGTTCAACTGGCTGGACGAAGCCGAACACTTCGCCCCCGAGCTGCGCGTCCTGGCCTACAGCGGCGCCGAACGTGAAGCCATGCGCGCCGACTTCGACGACCACGACCTGATCGTCACCAGCTACGGCCTGATGCGCCGCGACATCGAACAGCTCCGCACCCACGAGTTCGACTACATCGTCCTCGACGAAGCACAGGCCATCAAAAACCCCGCCAGCCAATCCGCCAAGGCCGCCCGGCTCCTGTCCGCCCGCCACCGCCTGGCGCTGACCGGCACGCCGATCGAAAACCACCTCGGCGACCTGTGGAGCATCTTCGAGTTCCTCAACCCCGGCATGCTCGGGTCCAACAAGCGCTTCAACGACATGATCCGCGCCGGCACCCAGGCGAGCAAAGGCATCAACCAGACGCAGGAAGACGCGTCCGACGAACAGGCCGCCCTTACCAACGACGAAGCCAAGCACGCCGTCCTCGAACAGATCGCCCAGGCACTGCGCCCCTTCGTCATGCGGCGCGCCAAGAGCCAGGTCCTCAAAGACCTGCCCAAGAAGACCGAGCAGACCATCGTCTGCCAGATGGAGCCCGCCCAGCGCAAGGTCTACGACGACCTGCGGACCTACTACCATGACCAGCTGCTCAACCAGCTCGACGCCCCGGGCGAAAAAGACAAACGCTCGCCCGGCATCGGCGGCAAGCCCGCGTTCATGGTCCTCGAAGCGCTGCTCCGATTGCGCCAGGCCGCCTGCCACCCCGGGCTCATCGACGAGAAACGAGCAAACGAACCCAGCGCCAAGCTCGACTCGCTCCTGGACCGCCTCGCCGACGTCATCGACGAAGGCAGTAAGGCCCTGGTCTTCAGCCAGTTCACCTCCATGCTCTCGCTGGTTAAGCCCCGGCTCGATGAACGCGGCATCAAGTACTGCTACCTCGACGGCCAGACGCGCGACCGCCGCGAGGTCGTCAAGGAGTTCCAGGACAACAAGGACATCCCCCTGTTCCTGATCAGTCTCAAGGCCGGCGGCTTCGGCCTGAACCTGACCGCCGCCGAGTACGTCTTCATCCTCGACCCCTGGTGGAACCCGGCCGTCGAAGCCCAGGCCATCGACCGGACCCACCGCATCGGCCAGACCAAGCCCGTCTTCGCCTACCGCATGGTCTGCCAGGACACCGTCGAGCAGCGCATCGTGGACCTGCAGAACCGCAAGCGCAAACTCGCCGAAGCCATCGTCGGCGGCGACGACAGCCTCCTACGCAGCCTAAGCCGCGAAGACCTCGAAAACCTGCTGAGCTAACGGCCTTTGCTAGTTTTATCCCGTCATTCCCGCGCAGGCGGGGATGACGAAAAGCAATGCACGCTTCACGGCCCATCGTGCGCATCAATATCGACATCCGGGTGCATCATCGCGCGGAAGCTTTGTTCATCCATCATCTCCACATGGCCGTCCATGAACAACACAACGCGGACGTTCTGCTGGTCGGATGCGATTGCGGTGTAGGCGATGATCGTGCTTGATGGATGCGCGACAGCATCCAGTTCGGCGCCCTGATTGATGAACACGTAGCTGCCGTAGCGCACCGCCGTGCCGTCGCCGTCACCACGGTCAACCTGGGTCAGCGGGTCGTGGTGCGGGCTGATCACCATAGCATTCGCTAAACCGTAGACACCCGTTGTGTCGCGCGGGTGCGCGGGGAGGATGTTGTTGTGATCTTGGGCGTAACTCATATACACGACCGCAACCTGCCGAAGTTGCGATGCGTCTACGGCATTGCGCGCCGCCTGCCGGGCACTGCCCATCGCCGGCAACAGAATGCCGATCAGCAGCGCGAGGATGGGTATGATGGGTATCAGGACGATGCTGAGTCCCCCGAGGATCGTCCCGGCCATCGCCATGCCTTTGCCGGCCAGCTCCCGGTTCGGGTCGGCGATACGGACAAGCGCGACGATCCCCAGCACCAGCGCCGCAATCCCGAGCGGGAAGATGCACAATCCCGGGATACCCAGGACTATCGCAATAAGCGCCATGCTCGACGTGGTTGGAGGCTTAGTAGTAGAGGTATCTGCCTGCGGATTGGCTGTGTCCATCATGATCACTCCCCAGAATAGATCATCACCGCGTCGTCGCCACCACCGGTGTCTTCGAAGATGTTGTCGAACTGGTGGACCGGGCCACGGCCGTACTTGGTTTCCACCTCGTGTGTTCTGTCAAAGTATGCGCTGCCGTCACCCCAGCCAACACTGCCCTCCCAGTTGCCTGGGTAGCTGGTGTGCAGGCTCATCACGTCCTGATCCGCATTCGAGATGCCGGTGTTGCGGTCTGAGATCAGCGCGGCACGGGTGTTAATCGTGTCGCGCCACTCCGCACGACGATCGTTCACCTCGGACACATCAAGCATCGAGAAGGAATAATTGTCGATCGTGACCGGGCCGCCGGACCAGATGATTTTCGTCTCGGCGGGGCTGATGACATACTCGCCGGAGAAGTAGTTGTTGTTCAGCATTTCGGCATAGCGGTGCTCGACGGTGAGGTCGATGGGGTTGCCGAACTGATCGAGCCCGGGGAAGTAGCCGCCGTTACGCTGGCCGTAGACCACCGTGCCCTGCATGATCCCACGGACCTGCGTGGTGTTCTTCATCTTTTGTGCCGAACGTCGAGCCGCGCCCAGTGCGGGCAGCATGATGCCGATCATCAGCAATACCGGCACAAGGGTAACCCCCAGCCCGCCGAGGATCGTCGCGGTCAGGGCCATGCCCCGGCCGGTCAGACCGCGGTTCGGGTCGGCGATCTGAGAGAGGGCGACGATCCCCAGGATCAGCGCCGCGATCGACAGCGGGAAGAAGCAGAACCCGAGGATACCCAGGACCAACCCCGTGATCGCCAACCCGGAGGTCTGCTGGGATACCTGTACGTGGGGGTCGGAGGGGTGGGGCGGCATGGCGTCGTGGCCGTGTGGGTTCATGTCATTCATGGGTAGCTCCGGATGTTTTGGCCTGTTAAGCGAAGGTGAAAAAGAGACCGACGGGCCGTTACAGCGTAGCAATAATTCTTGCAAGTTGAAGCGCCGGGGATTATGTTTACGGGGCCTGCCGCAGGCAGGCACGGATACGCAGGACCAGAGGAACGCAGACCACGCCACCCGCTTAGCCGTATTTCAGACTCCCGCCGGCGCGGCAGCCGCCCGAGTGCCCGCCGGGGATATCTCGCTTTCGGGCAGACACAGCATTGGGGCCGACCGTGATTAACATTTATGTGGGCAACCTCCCCTTCTCGACCACCGACACCGAACTGGAAGACCTGTTCAGCCAGTTCGGCCAGATCAGCCGCGCCGCGGTGATCACCGACCGTGAGACCGGCCGCAGCCGCGGCTTTGGTTTCGTCGAGATGGAGAACGACGAAGAAGGCAAGAAAGCCATCGAAGAAATGAACGAAGCCGAGTTCGGCGGTCGCCAGCTGACCGTCAACGAAGCCCGTCCCCGCGCTCCGCGTCCCAGCGGTGGTGGCGGCTACGGCGGCGGTGGCGGCGGCGGCGGTTACTCCAACCGCAACGGCTAAACAGCCGACGCACCGAATCTACAACTAACGACGAGCGTGACTCTCCTGGGCACTTTCCCCGGATAGCCGCGCTCGTTTTTATTTAGGCTCAACAAACTCAGCGATCGACAGGTCGAACCCGCTGAGCGCCGTCGGCGTGAACGGGTGCTTGGTGATCAGGCGCATCTGATGGATGCCTAAGTCGCGCAGGATCTGGCAGCCGATGCCGTACGCCCCCTTGTTGTCAGGCGGCTGGATACCCGGCGTGGTCTGCCCGCCGGCGATGCTCGGCCGATCGTCGTCACCGTTCTGGCTGTCCATCATCGGCGCAGCCGTCTGCAAACGCTTCAACAGCCCCGCCCCCATGCCTTCGTGACGCAGGTAGACCACCGCCCCCTGCCCTTGATCATGGATCATCTTCATCGCCTGCCGGAGCGTATGGCCCGATGGCTGGCTCGAGTCGTTGAACACGTCACCCAAAATATTCTGGCTGTGCATCCGCACCAGCACCGGGGCCTCGATCGGGATCGGCTTGCCCTGGCCGTCGCACTTGCCGACATCGCCGCAGACAAGCGCCACATGCGGGAATGGATCGACCGGGGAGTAATACGCGATCAGCGTGAACTGCCCCAGGTCGTTCTCGAACGGCACGGTGTCGATCCGCTCGATCAGGTGTTCACGCTCCAGCCGGTAATGCACGACGTCGGCGACGGAACACATCTTCAGGTCGTGCTTCTTGCACAGCTCCTCGAGCTCGGGCCGACGCGCCATCGTGCCGTCTTCGCACATCACCTCGATGATCGCGGCGCCCTGCCTAAGCCCCGCCAGTCGGCACAGGTCCACCGAGCCCTCGGTCTGCCCGCTGCGGACCAGCGTCCCGCCGTCCCGCGCCCGAAGCGGCTGCATGTGCCCGGGCCGATCGAAGTCGGTGGGCATGGCCTGGTCTTCGGCCAGCAGCTTGATCGTGGCCGCGCGGTCCGAGGCGCTTACGCCGGTGGTGATGCCGAACCGCTGGTGGGCGTCGACGGTCATGGTGTACGCGGTGCTGCGCTTGGACGTGTTGACCCGGCCCATCGGCTCGAGGTGCAGCCGATCACAGATCTCGCCGCTCAGCGCAACGCACAGCATGCCCCGCCCCTCACGCAGCATGAAGTTGACCACCTCGGGGGTCACGAACTGTGACGCGCACACGAGGTCGCCCTCGTTCTCACGCTTCTCATCATCGACCAGCACAACCATCTTGCCGGCCCGCAGGTCTTCCAGGATTTCAGGGATCGAGTGCATATAAAATCTACGCCAAATCATTAAACACAGAGCACACAGAGACACGGAGGCACAGAGATTCAGTCAAGTATGACACGCGCGACACCGTCCTTTAATACGTCAACCTCGAAGTTGATCACCAATCCTAAACGATGCCCTGTTGCCCTTAGATACGTCAGCACCTGCCTCCTATACTGTTTGGGGTTGGCGGACGCGGCCTTCAACTCAACGACTAATTGATCGTCTACCAGCAGGTCGATCCTGCCTTCCCCGATTGTACGCCCTCTGTATTCAAGTGTAACCGGCGTCTCGGATGTGTACCGCACCCCAAGCATGTCCAACTCAATCATCAACGCCCGGTGATAGGTCACTTCCTGAAAACCCGAGCCCAACTCACGATGCACCGTAATCGCCGCCCCAATGACTTGTTCGGCAAGCACATTCAACCGCTCAGGCACGGGATCAAAGCCCGATACTTTACTCCGTGCCTCTGTGTCTCCGTGAGCTCTGTGCTTATTCATGAAGCCCCCATCCTAGCAAAAAGCCCGGGGCTGAACGCCGCCGGGCTTGGGGGTGGATTGGGGTTGTTCTGGGGGGCTACCAGGTCGCGGCTGGGCTGGCGAACTTGATCACCCAGGCGATCAAAAGGGTGGCCGACCAGGCATACAGAAAACCGGTGGGCAGTGTGACTCGCTCACGGCGGAGGGCGCGACCAGCCAAGACACATACCGTCACAGCCAGCAGCGCAAGAATCGGCATCGTCATCGGGTTGTAGTAGAGCGAACCAAACACATCGCCCTGACACAGGGCCTGCAAGCTGCGCGTCCCGCCCGTGGTCGGACAGGGCAGGCCGGTCAGGCCTGTGAATAACGACGGCGCGGGTCTGCCTTGGCCGAACCACCAGAGGTTCCAGAAGACATACACCGACGCGACACCCAAGCCGACGGCGCGGATACACTGATCCTGCGCGACGTGCCGATTGTTTCCGCTAGCCGCGTCCACGGTTACTTCGCGGCTTTCATCGAATCGATAACCCACGGCAGCCAGCACAGCGGCAAGCAGAAGAACAGCAGGATGATAAAGACAATGAATCCGTTCTTGTTCAGGCCCAGGGCCAGTTCTTCACCTTGAGGCATTGTGATCTCCTTAATCGGATATGATTGTTGCCTGATGCGTTGTCAATGGCGTGTGCAAGTTATCGCCTAAACGGCCCTGCCGCAAGGACTTTCCATTTACCCCGCTGCGTTGGGCCCGAGGCGCAGGATGGTCTTTGGCGCAAACGGCGGATCGGCGACCAGGCGACGCAGGTCGTCTGCCGTCACCGCCATGACCTTCGCCAGCTCCTCTTCTAGCGGCATGTACTCGCCCAGGTATGACCACGTCGAACCGATCGAGGACATCCGGCCGCGGGGGCTCTCGCCCTGCAGCGTCGCGCTCGTGGCAAGCTTGTTCTTCGCCCGTTCGACCTCTTCATCGGTCAGGCTGTCGATCGCGGTGTCGATGGTCTTAATCAGCACGTCTTCGACCTGCTCGGCCCGCGCCGGGTCGCAGGAAGCGTAGCCGAGGTAGCACCCCAGCCGGTCGTGCGGCATGAACGTGAAGTCGGCTTCGTCGGCGAGCCCGGGATCGATCAGGGCCCAGTAGATCCGTGAGCCCTCCGAATCCCCCAGGACATCAGCGAGCACCTTCGCGGCATAACGGTCGTCGTCCTGCGCGCTGGGGGCCGGGCAGAGCAGCCCGATGTAGTGGCGCGTGACGCTGTCGTCCTGCATCGTGTGCCCGCTGACGGTCGTTTGCGGGTTGTCGTAACGCCGGGTCGCCCCGCTGGGCTGCCAATCCCCGGCGATCTTCTCCACGTCGGCGAGCAACTCATCAAACCCGAACTTGCCGACCGCCGAGACGACCACATTGTCCGCGGCGTAGCGCTGGGTGAAGTAGTCGCGCATCTGCGGGGCTGTCAGGTCGCTGACGGTCTGGCGCGTACCCAGGACGCGGTAGCCCATGGGGTGCTCGCCGTAGTAATGCTCGAGCAGCGCGTCCTGAAGCCGCCAGGCCGGGCGGTCGTCGTACATCCCGATCTCTTCGAGGATGACGTTCTTCTCCATGTCGAAGTCGTCTTCGCGCAACGCCGGGCGGAGGATATCGCCGATCAGGTCGACCGCGCGCGGCAGGAACTCGGGCAGGACGTGGGCGTAGTAGACGGTCTGCTCGTGGCTGGTAAACGCGTTGTAGTTGGCGCCGATCTCGTCGAACTCGCGGTTGACGTCGTCAGCCGATCGGCGGGCCGTGCCCTTGAACATCATGTGCTCGAGGAAGTGCGACACACCCATGACCGGCGACTGCTCGTCGCGCGCCCCGGTCTTGACGAAGAAACCCACCGCAGCGGTGTGCGCATCAGGATCGGATTCCGCGACGACGGTCAGCCCGTTGGGCAGCTTGTGTTGATGAAACGTTGGGGGCATGGAAGAAGCCTTTAGCCATTAGCCGTTAGCTATTAGTTCGATGCATTATAAAGCCCCGCCGGGTAAGCGGGGCTTGAGGGGGATCGGGATATAAACGGACTTGCCAGTGTCAGACCTTGTCCAGTTCCTCGGCGAAGGCCTGCTTCGGCTGGACGCCCTGCCAGGTCTTGATCGCCTGCCCGTCCTTGAACAGGATGACGGTCGGGATCGCCGTGATCTGGAACTTGATCGCGGTGTCGCGGTTCGAGTCGGTGTCGACCTTGCCGACCTTGACCTTGCCCTGGTACTCGTCCGCCAGCGCGTCGATGGTTGGCCCGAGCATCTTGCAGGGCTGGCACCACTCGGCCCAGAAGTCCAGCAGGACGGGCTGGTCGCTGTTGGCGACTTCGGCATCAAAGTTGGCGTCGGTAACTTCTAATACGGCTTCGCTTGCCATGGGTATCTCCTTCGGTAGCAGCTCACATCGCGAGCTTCCGCTTGTGGGAACAGGTTCAATGATGAGCTCGGCCCATCGGGGGCGATTCTAGGCCCGGCCCCGGGGCGGATCAAACGCCGTTTAATCACAACCACCGATGATCCGGTAGAATTCCCGCCATGACGCTTGAGCAAAAAATCGACGACCGCAGCGCCCTGATCGGCGTGGTGGCCTTGGGTTACGTCGGCCTGCCCCTGATGCGGTCGTTCTTCGACGCCGGCTTCAAGGTGATCGGCTTCGACGTCGATCCCGAGAAAGTCCGCATGCTCAACGCCGGGGAAAACTACCTCAAGCACTTCGGCGAAAACTTTGTCAGCGAGATGGCCGCCTCCGAACGTTTCGAGGCCACGGACGACTTCGGCCGGCTCGGCGAGCCCGACACGGTGATGATCTGCGTGCCCACCCCGCTGGGCAAGCATCAGGAGCCGGACCTGAGCTTCGTCGAGCGCTCCGCTGAGGACGTCGCCAAGACGCTGCGCCCCGGCCAACTGATCGTGCTCGAATCCACCACCTACCCCGGCACGACCCGCGAGGTCATGCTCCCCAGGCTCGAAGCCTCCGGCCTGACCTGCGGCAAGGACTTCTTCCTCGCCTACAGCCCCGAACGCGAAGACCCCGGGCGCAAAGACCACAACACCCAGACCATCCCCAAGCTCGTCGGCGGGATCGATCCTAAGTCCGGCGAACTGGCAACCCAAATGTACCGCCAGGCCATCCGCGAGGTCATCCCCGTCTCCACCGCCGAGGTCGCCGAGAGCGCCAAGATCCTGGAAAACGTCTACCGCGCGGTGAACATCGCGCTGGTCAACGAGATGAAGGTCATCCTGGACAAGATGGACATCGACGTCTGGGAGGTCATCGACGCCGCCGCGACCAAGCCGTTCGGCTTCCAGGCGTTCTACCCCGGCCCGGGACTCGGCGGGCACTGCATCCCCATCGACCCGTTCTACCTCACCTGGAAAGCCCGGGAGGTCGGCCAACCCACCCGCTTCATCGAGCTCGCCGGCCACGTCAACCACCACATGCCGGACTACGTCATCCAGCGGACGCTGCTGGCCCTGAATGACGAGGGCAAGTCGGTCAAGGGCTCCAAGGTGCTGGTCCTGGGCCTGGCCTACAAGCCGGACGTCGATGATGTGCGGGAGAGCCCGAGTTTCGAGCTGATCGAGCAGCTGTTGGAACTTGGGGCACAGGTCGAGTACCACGACCCGCATGTCGCCGCGACCCACAAGATGCGTAAGTACGACCTGAAGATGGGTAGTGTGGATTTATCGCCTGAAAAATTAAGCGCTTACGACTGCGTGCTTGTGGCAACCCACCACGCCGCCTGCGACTGGGACATGATCGGCCAAAATGCAAGGCTGATTATCGATACACGGGGGGTGATGCGCGGCAGGACCGGCACGACCGCCCGAGTCGTCACCGCCTGAGTACATATCACAAAGTCCTGCATTCACAGTAATTTATCTTGACTATACGGCCCCTCCGGGTCAAAATTGTGTGTATGCCGGGTGGTTGATGTGACTGGTGGGGTATAATCCAATACTCGACCGCCGATCAGGTGCGTCGGATGGGAGTCAATGTACGGATGAAGTTACTACGCAGCGCTATCAAAGCGATCTGTCTGTCTGCCGGTACGCTGGCGTGGGCCGGTATGGCCGATGCCGGGATCATCCGTGACGACGTGCCCGACGCCGGCTACCTGGCGCTGGCCGCCCAACCCGATTACGACGCGGTCGGGCTGGGCAAGCGGATCAATAACCAAGGCACACAAACGGTCGCCGACAGCTCCGGCGTGCTGATCGCGCCGAACTGGGTCCTCACCGCCGCCCACACCGAGTTGGTCCGCAAAACCGTCGCGGGCACGCTTGGCTCCACCTTCGAGATCGGCGGCGAACTGCGTAACGTCACACAGGCCATCCGCCACCCAAACTACACCAACGTGCCCGGTGATCCCGCCGCATCCATCGCCTTGGGCTGGGACATCGCCCTGGTCGAACTCGACGCCCCGATCAACACGGTCACGCCGGCCTCACTCTACACCGGCAACACCCTGGACCTGATCGGCGAGGAACTTATCTACACCGGCTTCGGCCGATCGGGCACCGGAGACACCGGCGACACCATCATCGCCGGCACCAAGCGGGCCGGGACGAACAAAGGCGAACAACTCGGCTACACAATCAACCCCGGCCTGCCCGAAGAAGAAGTCTTCTCCGACCAAATCATCTTCGCCGACATGGACGACCCACCGGGTGGACTGCCCTACGGCAACCCGCTCGGTGGCAACACCCCACTCAGCTTCGAATACCTGATCGCCGAAGGCGATTCCGGCGGAGGCCTGTTCATCGAAGACAACGGGCAGCACTACCTCGCAGCCGTACACTCCATCTTCGTGAACTTCGATCCTTTCAGTACCATCGGCTACGGCGACATCATGGGCTCGACCACCATCGAAGCCGCCCTCCCCTGGATCACCAGCACCATCACTGTCGTCCCGATCATCGGTGACCTGGACGGCGACGGCTTCGTCGGGCTCGATGACATCGATATCGTCCTGAACAACTGGAACCAGTTCGTCACCCCAGGCGACCTGCTGGCGGGCGATCCCTCGAACGACGGCTTCGTCGGACTGGCCGACCTGGACATCATCCTGAACAACTGGAACGCCGGCTCACCCTCGTCATTCAACATCGCCGGCCTGGGCGTGCCGGAACCCGCAACCGCGGCCGTTCTGCTTGCCGCGCTGCCCGGCATGTTGCGACGTGCCCGGCGTTAACACCCCCGCGACACATCCCGACTCAACTTGAGTATGAGCTAAAGAGACGTCATGGGTCATCACGCACACATCCGATGGGCCGTGATCATCTGCTGCATGACCACTCCCGGGTGGTGCCATGCAAGCACACTTCCAAACATCTACCAAGCCGAGATCAGACCGCTCTACACCACGGTCGACGATCCCGCCCTGCACGAAACCTCACCCGGCGGGCCGTTCGACAGCGTCGTCAAACTCACCATCGGCCGAACCGATGAGAACGTCGTCTGCACCGGCACACTGCTGAATAACGGCAGGGACATCCTCACCGCCGCCCACTGCCTCACCGACGACAACGGCAACCTCACCGCTGTCTCATCTTTCTCCCTCTTCCAAACCCAGTTCGGCACCAAGAGCCTGCCGTCCACCAGCTTCACCATCCACCCCGACTGGACCGGCGACTTCAACACCGGCAACGACCTCGCCCTCATCCACCTCGGCAGGCTCGCACCAATCGGCGCAACAGGCCACGAGATCTACCGCGGCAGCGACGAGGTCGGGCAGATCGTCTCACGCGCAGGCTACGGCCTGTCAGGCACGGGCGACACCGGCGCTACCCTGCCCGCAGGCACCAAACGTGACGGGCAAAACCGCTACGACACACTCGGCGACGTGTTCGACGGCACCCTGAGCAGCCCCCCGCTGCTCGGCTCACAACTCGCCTACGACTTCGACGACGGCACCGTAAGCCATGACGCCTTCGAGTTCTTCGGCAGAACCCTCGGCACACGCAACATCGACGACCGCGGACTAGGCGACGACGAGGTCATGCCCGCGCAAGGCGACTCCGGCGGGCCCGCTTTCATCAACGGCCAGATCGCCGGCGTCACCTCGTACCTGCTGCGGCTCAGCAACTTCCTCGGTCAATCCTCCGACGTCGACAGCGAAGTCAACGCCTCCTTCGGTGAGTTCGCCTTCGACACGCGCGTCTCCTACTTCGCCGACTGGATCGACGCCAACCTTTCTACCCCCCCGCCGTTCATCGCCGGCGACCTCAACGGCGACGGCTTCGTCGGGCTCGACGACCTGGACCTCGTCCTCGACCGCTGGAACCAGACCGTCTCGATCCCAAGCCCCTTAGCTGGCGACCCGACCGGCGACGGCTTTGTCGGCCTGGCTGACCTGGACATCGTGCTCAACGATTGGGGCGCAGGTACACCGCCGTCGGCACCAGGATCGATCCCCGAGCCGGCATCCGTATCGATTCTTGTTGTGTGTGGGATGACGCTTCTGCGCCGCCGCGATTAACGCCTGCCGTACTGCTTCTCGTAGTAGTGGCGGTACTCGCCGCTCTTCACCCGACGCCACCACGTCTCATTATCCACGTACCACTTGATCGTGCTTTCCAGCGCGCCCGGCCAGGCGCTGCGCGTCGGCTCCCAGCCAAGGTCGTTCTTGATCTTGCTCGCGTCGATGGCGTAACGGCGGTCGTGGCCCAGACGGTCGGTGACGTACTCGATGCTCGACTCGTCCTTGCCCATCGCGGCGAGGATAGAGTGTGTCAGCTCGAGGTTGGACCGCTCGTTGTTCCCGCCGATGCAGTAGGTCTCGCCGGCCGTGCCCTTCTCCATCACGGCCAGCACCGCCTCGCAGTGATCTTCCACGTGCAACCAGTCGCGGACGTTCTTGCCGTCGCCGTACAGCGGAACCTTCTTGCCCTCGATCAGGTTGGTCACGAACAGCGGGATCACCTTCTCGGGGAACTGGTACGGCCCGAAGTTGTTCGAGCAGTTGGTCGTGCAGACATCGATGCCGAAAGTGTGAAAGTATGCACGGACGACCATGTCGCTGCCGGCCTTGCTCGCCGAGTACGGGCTGCTGGGTGCAAACGGCGTCGTCTCACTGAACTTCACTTCGGGCTGATCCAACGGCAGGTCGCCGAAGACCTCGTCGGTCGAGACGTGCACAAACCGCTTGGTGTTGTCCGGGTCCGCCCGGCGCAGCGCGTCCAGCAGCGTCTGTGTACCCAGCACGTTGGATTCGATAAAGGGGCGTGCATCGATGATCGACCGATCGACGTGACTCTCGGCCGCCATGTGGATGACGGCGTCGCACTCACTGATCAAATCGGTCGCCAGTTCAAGGTTCAGGATGTTGCCGTGGACGAACCGGTAACGCTCGTCGCCCTCTAGATCGCTCAGGCTCTCAGCGTTGCCCGAGTACGTCAGCGAGTCGAGGTTGATGATCGAATAGTCCGGCCGTTCGCGCAAGACGAAGCGGACAAAGTTGGAACCGATGAACCCGGCCCCGCCGGTCAGGAGGATGCGTTTACTCATGCCGACTGTGGCTCCGTTTGTCTGATGGTCTCTTGCAGGTTCTGCTTCCAATCCGGCATCGGGCCGAGTACGGCCTCGGTCTTGCTCAAATCCAGCACGCTGTAAGCCGGCCGGGTCGCGGGGCGCTGGTACTCACTGCTGCCGCACGGGTGGATCGTGCAATCATGACCCGCGAGGCGCTTGATCTCACGGGTGAACTCGTACCACGTGCATTCGCCGCCGTCGGTGACGTGAAACGCCCCCTGCCGGTCATGCTCGAATAGCGAGAGCGATGTGTGTGCCAGGTGCTGGGCGCTGGTCGGTCGGCCGCGCTGGTCATCCACAACGCGCAACTCGTCACGCTCACGGGTCATCCGGAGCATGGTCAGCACGAAGTTGTGCGCCCACGGCGCGTAGAGCCAGCTCGTGCGGATCAACAGGTACTTGCACCCCGACGCTTCCAGCGCCTTCTCGCCCTCGGCCTTGGTCCGCCCGTAGGCGTTGACCGGCTCGCGCGGATGGTCCGTCGCGTATGGCGACAGCGCATGCCCGTTGAACACATAATCAGTCGAGTAGTGGATCAGTGTCGCGTTGATCTCTCGGCATCGCTCGGCAAGGTGCGCGACAGCGTCGGCGTTGAGCCGAAGCGCCTCATCCTCGCGCGTCTCCGCGCCGTCGACATCCGTGAACGCGGCACAGTTCACCACCAGTTCCGTGCCTTCCGGGATGTGCTCTCGGATCGACTCGGGGCTCGTGATATCCAGCACCGGCAGGTCCAGGCCCGTGTGTTCGATGCCGCGATCAGACAACAGCTCGCGCCACGCCCGGCCGAGCATGCCCAGCGCACCGACGACGGCGACCGGACCAATACTGGATGTCTGGGGTTGATCGGCTTGGCCGGTCATTTGTGCTGCGTCTCCCAGGGGAAACCAACCACCGAATCATAGTCGCGTCGATCCTCGTCGGGATTGGCCGGGTCGTACTGGCGTGTGACGTAGTACAGCAGCCCCGCCGGCTCCACGCCAACGGTCGCCGCGCCGTGCCACAGCGGCGGCGGGATGATCATCACACCCGGGCGCTTCTCACCGATGACCCCCATCCACGCCTTGTCCGTATGTTCATCGTAGATGCCGACCTTCAGGTGCCCGCTGAGGCACAGCCAGAAGTCCGTCTGCTTGGCGTGGCGGTGCCAGGCCTTGATGACGTTGGGGTACATCACCGAGTAGTTCACCTGCCCCGTCGGCGCAAGCACATCCTTGAACTGGTTCATCAACGACCAGCCGCGGTCGTCGGCAAACACGGGGACGGGGCAGAACACCGGCTCGACATTGCTGATCGCCTGTTCGTAGGCTTGCTTGATCGGGCCGTCATGCGTAGTGGGGGCGATTGGTTTCAAGATAGTTGGGTCTGGGGTCTGGGGACTCGGGTCTGGTCAGAACGGATTCAATTACTCTTATTCGCCCCACCGGTCTTCACAAGCTCGCTGGCGCGGTAGAGGCTCTCAAACGTGCCGGCATCGGTCCACCAGCCTTCGAGCACCTCGCTTGTCAGGTCGCCGCGCTCCCGGTAGGCGTTGTTGACGTCGGTGATCTCCAGCTCGCCTCGGTCCGACGGCTTGAGCGTCTTGCAGATGCTGAACACATCGTTGTCGTAGAAGTAGATGCCCGTCACCGCAAGATCGCTCTTGGGTTCTTTCGGCTTCTCCACGATGCGCGTCACGTTGCCCTTGTCATCGAGTTCAGCAACACCGAAGCGCTCCGGGTCGTGCACCTGCTTGAGCAGAAGCTTGGCACCGGTAGGCTGACTGCGGAAGTCATCCACAGCCTTGCTGATCGAGCCTTCGATGATGTTGTCCCCGAGGATGACGCAGACCTTCCCGCCGTCGGCAAACTCTTCCGCGAGTTTCAGCGCGTCGGCGATCCCGCCCTCGCCCTCCTGATACGCATAGCCAAGGTAGCTCAGCCCGAGCTGATGGCCGTTCTTCAGCAGCTTCAGAAAGTCCCCGGCATGCTCGCCGCCCGTGACGACCAACACCTCGGTGATCCCGGCGTTCGCCAGGCACTCGATCGGGTAATAGATCATCGGACGGTCATAGACCGGCAGCAGGTGCTTGTTGGTTACCAGCGTCAACGGCCGAAGCCGGGATCCCAGCCCGCCTGCGAGGATAATGCCCTTCATGGCGTGAGTCCTTGCCCTGTAAGTCCCTAATCGTTATCCGCGCCATGCATAGGCCGGTCTGTGCCTCTTGCATCGGCGTTTCGCAACCACCTATCCATCATAATTCATTGCCCGATCCCGTGTGTTGGCCTATGATTAAGATCGGTTAGACACACGCCCCCGTGCCCACTTCCCGGGAGCGCCGAGCAGGGTCCGATATGCAGACACCAAAACCCTCATGGCAATCGCTTAGCTCGATCGCGTTTATCGGCAGCTACCGCCCACGACGCTGCGGTATCGCCACCTTCAGCGGCGACCTCGCCGACGGCATCGCCAAGGCCGTCCCACACGCCGACGTCCACTCCGTCGCCATGAACGACCGGCCCGAGGGCTACCGCTACCCGCCCCGCGTCTGGTTCGAGATCAACCAGAACCGCCTGGGTGAGTACCGCCTCGCCGCCGACTTCCTGAATATGTCCAAGGTCGACGTCTGCTGCCTCCAGCACGAGTTCGGCCTGTTCGGCGGGCCCAGCGGACGCTTCATCCTCGACCTGCTGCACCGTCTGCGCATGCCGACCGTCGCGACCCTGCACACCGTCTTGAAAGACCCCAACGAGGACCAGCTGGAAGTCACCCGACAGCTCGGCGAACTCTGCGACCGCTTCGTTGTCATGGCCGAACGCGCCTACGAGTTCCTGACCGACATCTACGACATCCCCGAACACAAGATCCAGCTGATCCCCCACGGCATCCCCGACGTCCCCTTCGTCGATCCCAACTTCTACAAGGACCACTTCGGCGTCGAGGGCAAGAAAGTCATCCTCACCTTCGGGCTCCTCGGGCCGAACAAGGGCATCGAGAACATGATCGAGGCGATGCCGCGTATCGTCGATCGCCACCCCGACGCCGTCTACATCGTCTTGGGCGCAACCCACCCCGGCGTCATCGCGCACTCCGGCGAAGACTACCGCCTGGGTCTCAAACGCCGAGCCACTGAGCTGGGCGTATCCGACCACGTCGAGTTCGTGAATAAGTTTGTCGAGCTCGACGAGCTGGTCGAGTTCCTCGGCGCGGCAGACGTCTACGTCACGCCATACCTGAACGAAGCGCAGATCACCTCCGGCACACTGGCCTACGCGCTCGGTACCGGTAAAGCGACGATCTCCACGCCCTACTGGCACGCCCAGGAGCTGCTCGCCGAAGGCAGAGGCAAACTCGTCCCGTTCGGCGACGCCAAAAGCCTCGCCGCCGCGGTGAACTACCTCTTCGACCACGAGACCGAACGCCACTCGATGCGCAAGCGCGCATACCAGTACACCCGGCCGATGGCCTGGCACGACGTCGCAGGGCAATACCTGGACGTCTTCTCCGAGGTCCGCGAAGAACGCGCCCGCAACCCCCGGCCGGTCGAACAAGCAGCGCGCAAGTTCCTCAGCACGCCGCGCGACCTGACCGAAATCAAGCTCGACCACCTGCTCACACTCACCGACGACGTCGGCGTCCTCCAGCACGCCAAGAACACCATCCCCGATCGGCACCACGGCTACGCCACCGCGGACAACGCCCGCGCCCTGGTCGCCGTCCTGCTCGCGCAAGACCACCTGGACTTCGCCGCCGGGGGCAAGGTCGAACCGTTGCTCGCACGCTACCTCGCGTTCCTCGAACACGCCTTTGATCCCGAGGTCGAGCGCTTCCGCACACAGCTCGGCTACGACCGGCAGTGGAAAGCACGCGAACTATCCGAAAGCGTCCACGCACAAGCGGTGCTTGCACTCGGTGAAGCCGTCGCACGCTGCCAGTCGCGCGGCCAGATGACGCTCGCCGCCGACCTGTTCCAGCGTGCCCTGCCCGCCTGCGAGGTCTTCGAAGACCCGTTCGCCTGGGCCCACGCGCTGATCGGCATCCACGCCTACCTCCGCCGATACTCCGGCGACAGCCACGCACGCCGCGTCCGCGAACACATGGCCGAACGCCTGTTCAACCTGTTCAGCGATAACGCCACCATGGACTGGACCTGGCCCACCGACCAGCTGACCTACGCCAACGCACGCCTGCCCCACGCCCTGCTGCTGTCCGGCCGATGGATGTTCCGCAACGACATGATCGAGGCCGCGCTCTACAGCCTGCAGTGGCTCGCACACATCCAGGAAGGCGACGAAGGACGCTTCGCCCCGGTCGGCGACGAGGGCGCACTGCAACGCGGCGGCGAAAAAGCACGCTTCAGCCAGAAACCCCTCGAAGCCGCCGTCACCATCGAGGCCTACCTCGAAGCCTTCCACGTCACCAACGACACCGCCTGGGTCGACCGCACCGACCGCTGCCTGAACTGGTTCCTCGGCGAAAACGACCTGCACGTCCCCGTCTACGACCACCTCTCCGGCGGCTGCCACGACGCGCTGATGTCACAAGGCGTCAACGAAAACCAGGGCGCCGAAGCCACCCTCGCCTGGCTCACCTCGCTATTGAACATGTACGACCACGCCATGCAGGACACCTCCGAAACCCTCCTCAAACCCCACGCCCACGGCACCCAACCCCCCACCCCCGACGCCCCCAACAAACCCGCCCAAGACGAACCCGCCGAAGCCGCGAAGTAGTTACTTCACCGCAAACACAAAAGACACAATGAGCTTTAGGCCCCATCTCTCCCCCATTAATAATATTCAGCTTCACTGAGGTCATCGTGAATTTAAACACTTCCACAATTGCACGAACTCGGAAATATTGGTCACGCCATTTAACACAGAAGCCTGGACAGGTAAGTGCTGACTTTCTGGGTCATCCCACCGCAGAAATTGACTCGAAAATACCGGAATGGTTTGAGCATATACTCATTAAGCCACTCTGGTTTGATGGCATTTCACGTCCAAATACCTCTCTAGTAATTGGGCGTAAAGGATCTGGCAAGACCGCCGCAAGAATTGCTTCAGTTCATTCGGAACATGCTTCTGACAATACGGTTTTAATAGAAGTATCTGCAGATGAGCTTGTAGCACGACATGCGGCAAGATTTGAACAGGCAGCGGCACGTGGATTTGGTGCTGTGGCAGATTGGTGTGCGGCATATACGGAAATCGTTGTGCGGCATATAGCAAACGATTTATCTGAACATTTTACACTGTCTCAAGATGAAGACTTGGTCCGTAAGTGGGCTAATCAGACAGGAGTAACTGAGAGAGATTTTACTGGGCGTATTACCAATGCTGTCGCCTCAATATTGCCTTGGGCAAAGAAGGCATTAGATGAGAGGGGGGGCATATCGGCAGCAACAGACGAGCGTTTTTCAAGACTCGCAAGCGCTAGGCGTTTTTGCCTGTTTATAGATGATTTCGATAACATCCAAGAGAATGTTACCTTTAAAAATATCCGCCTTATAAGAGATGCTGTTGAGGCAGCTGATCGTATTACGCAAAATGGCACTTCTAGGGTGCGGCTTTTTATGAGAGAGGACCTTTGGTTACGAATCCGACCTGGCTGGCATTATGCGGATAAAATTACAACCGGCTTGGTTGAGGCAAACTGGACCCAAGACGAGCTACGTAAATGGTTGGGTAAGCGATTACAGTTCGCCATTGCAAAAGCTGTTGGCGAAGATCCTGCGAAATTCGCGAGCGTACCCTTCAATGAACTATGGGGTGTGTTTTATCCTGAGAATATAAGATTAAGCGATGGTCGAACAAGTGCTGGGTTCCATTATATAATTAGGCGTACAATGTACACTCCAAGAACTCTTCAGCATGCTTTAGAACTGATAGTTAAGCAAGCAAAAAAGTTTCCGGCAACAACTTTAGATGTAGAACAAGCTGAAGAGGCGTTTTCCAAGGATCACTTAGAATTTCTGTCAACTGAGTTTGCCAATTTATGTACTGGGTTGAGTGTCTGTTTGCAGTCATTTACCGGAAAGACTTCTGAGTGGATTCCTTCTGATCTTTACAAGCATTTAAAGGGATTGCTCGGAAACGGCCAGGTTAAGCTTCATGACGGTGTATCAACTCAAAATGATTCCGTGGATTTAGCGCGTTTTCTCTACCGCATAGGATTTCTTGAGGTACGCTACAAAGATGGTGACCGATTTGAAACACGGGATGCACTGCGACAACCGGAACACTGGCGAAGCATTAGAACGGACGATTCAATCCGGTGGAAGGTACGAAGCGCGTTCTACTTTGCTCTTATGGCTCACCGTACACAGTGGATTCATGGTGTATAGCAAAGATGGGATAAACGGTAGTGTATACCGGCGTCGTCGAACTCCAAGCCCACCCCGCCAGGAAGGCGGGGCTATATGGCCGAACCATCCTGGCCCGGTGGATATCAGATGGCCATCCGTACACTGTCACACCAATGATCACCTCCGCGCCTCCGTGTCTCTGAGCTCTCCTCGGCCAATACACACCCTCCTGCCCCACATCCATGCGCACGCGTGGGACCGATTTGCACGGACGTTGTTGCCGGGTGGGCGAAAATCGTAAATGGACCTCTGGCTGGCACATAGCCCCTGCCCGCCGGGCTCATTAACCCGATCCATGCGCACACACCCGTCCAGTCCACCATTTGTAGACCCCCGGCTAACTACTTCCGGGGGTGCTGACATCACACGACGGCGACAGTCTGACTTGTACTGAGTATCCGCTGATTAAAAGGACCGGGACTCACGGGCTGCCCCCCGGAAGTTGTGACAGGTTTCATCTGCACGACTTCCTTCCCCGTAGCCCACGTTTTTAAAACGTGGGCTCTTCCGGGGGCGGGGGGACTTGCAAGCGCTGCGCCCCGGCTGGCATTGGATTCACGGCACACCGGCCCGACCCGGTCCCGCTGACCCGGTGGCCGCCATCGCCCCCGGAGCATCGTGTGTTTGGAATTGATGATGTAGGATTGATGATTGATGATGTGAACAGTCGCTCAACAACCGCTAGCCGTGCTGACGTGACAAATCATAGATCTAACATCACACATCATAAATCCGATAATCTGCGCAATCTGCGGAAAACCTCCGGCGCTTTCTCCGCGCCCTCTGTGATCTCTGTGGTGAACTGTCTTTTCCAATCAATCCCCATGATCCAGCAGCGTGCTGAGCCCCGGCCGGAAGACGACCTTGTCGTCCACGACCACCAGCTTCTCATCGAGGTACATCTGAACAGCCTCAGACAATACCCGGCCTTCCAGCTGCTGACCCTTGCTGCGCACGTCGGCGGCGGTGTCTTTGCCGACATCGATGTGGAACACGTCCTGCAAAACGATCGGGCCTTCATCCAAATCTTCTGTTACGAAGTGAGCGGTGCAGCCGGTCACGCGCACGCCCTGCTCCCACGCCTGGTGGTAAGGCTTCGCGCCGGGGAAGTACGGCAGCAGCGACGGGTGGATGTTGATGATCTTGTAGCGGTACGCATCGACCATCTCCGGCGGGACGATCTGCATGTAACGCGCAAGCACCACCAGGTCCGGCTTGTACTCGGCGAGCTGCTCCATCATCCACTTGAAGTGGGCCGGCTTGTTGTCCTTGGCTGTCACATGCGCGAACGGCAGGCCCGCTTCCTTGGCGATCGGCTCGAGGTCCGGGTGGTTCGCCAACACACACACCAGCTCACCCCGGCAGCGGTCGTGCTGGAAGTCTTCGATGATCTGTTCCAGGCAGTGCGCTTCCTTGCTGACCAGCACGGCCACGCGCTTGGGCTTGCCCTGGTCGTGCAGCGCGACGCGGACTTCCATCTCGATCTGATTGCCCAGCTCGAGCAGACCGGTGATCAACTGATCCAGGCTCACGCTAAGGTCCGACAGGTCCACGAGCATGTCCATGATGAACCGGCCGCGCGTGACCTGCTGCTCGATATCCAGGATGTTCACGCCCAGGTCCGCCAGGTGTGTGGCGAACTTGGCGACCACCGCCTTCTGGTCTTTCCCGACAACACTGACAACAGCTTTCACTTGCGGCACGGCTAGGTTCCTTGCTGATTCAAAATTTGATTACGGTGTTCCCAAGGCCTGATCAAACGCCTCGTTGACACGTTCGGCGAAGTCGAGTTCCTCGACGTCCTCCGCGATACCCGCCTGATCGGCGATATCGGTCGCGTTGTTTATAACCTGCTTCAACTCTTCCGGCGTCGGGTTGGACTTGAGCTGGTAGTCATCGGACCCGGGGTTCTCGAGGATCGGCGTGATCACCTGCTTAAAGTCGGACATCGTGACCTGCCCATCCATCATCCCGTGGGCGACACGGTTGAGCGCCTGCTTGCCGTCCGCTTTTTCTTCGTCGCTCAGTGCCGACGCCTGGATAATCCCCGACCCGACATACTGGGCCAGGCCCGCGCCGATCAGCTTCTCGACGTCGAGGTTTTCCATCGCCTCGCCGATCTCCTTGAGCGTGATGTCCCCGGCGGTAAAGTCAACTCTCAACTGTTCGATGCGCGACTTGATCGTCTGCTTCTGGTCGTCTGGCAGCGTCGATTGATCGACCGCCTCATTCATAATCGCCGCAGCGCCGCTGGCGGTCCAGGCCCGAGCGTTCTTGGCGATAAACCAACCGGCAACAGCCCCGAGGATGACCAGGATCAGCAGCGCGATGCCGCAGCCGATCGCGAACTTCTTACACCCGCCGCCGGACTTCGGTGCCGGGGCGTATTGTTGTTCCGTTGGGGGAGCCTGTTCGTTCATGATGGGTCCTCTTCCTGTGTAACCGCCTGATGCTGACTGTGGGGCTTGGCCCGAACCCCTATTAAACCCGAATACTATAACCAGCGGTAGCTCGGGACGCGGCCCGGACGGGCAAGGCCGCCCTGTATCGGCTACAATGAGGTGCTTCCCGGGAACGGCATTCCTCACACAAAACAAAGGATTTACGACAATGCCCGAGGATTCGAGCTTCGATCTGGTTGTCATCGGCGGCGGGCCCGCGGGCTACGTCGGGGCCATCCGAGCCGCCCAGCTGGGCCTGAAGGTCGCCTGTGTTGAACGCGACAAGCTCGGCGGGGTCTGCCTGAACTACGGCTGCATCCCGACCAAGGCCCTGCTCGCCGGCGCCGAGTTCTACCACCGCGTGAACCACGAGGCCGAGGACTGGGGCATCTCCCTGGACAACATCAGCCACAACTGGTCGAAGGTCATCAAGCGGTCGCGCGGCGTCGCCAGTCAGCTGAACAAGGGCGTGCACTTCCTGTTCAAGAAGAACAAGGTCACCCACATCGAGGGCCACGCCTTCATCAACGCGCCCGGCACGGTCCAGGTCTTTGATAAGGACGACATCGAACATAAGGGCGAGCCGGCCCAAACATTAACAGCCAAGAAGGTCCTCGTCGCCACCGGCGCGGTCCCCCGCGCCCTCCCCGGCGCACCGTTCGACGGCGACAAGATCATCTCCTCCAAGGAAGCGATGACCATGCCCGTCCAGCCCAAGAGCCTGCTGATCGTCGGCTCGGGCGCGATCGGTATGGAGTTCGCCTACTTCTACAACGCGTTCGGCACCGAGGTGACGGTCGTGGAAATGGTTGACCGGCTCATGCCGATCGAGGACGCCGAGGTGTCCCGTGAGATCGAGAAGGCGTTTAATAAGCAGGGCATCACGACCCTGACCGGGCACAAGACGCTGTCGCTTGAGAAGACCGCCAGCGGGATCACCGCCGTGGTCGCGCCGACCGCCGACGAATCGAAGATCCAGACCATCGAGGCCGACAAGGTCATCGTGGCGATCGGCGTGAAGGGCCGGTTCGACGGGCTGTTCGACGAGTCGCTTGGGCTCAAGGTCGAGCGGGAGCACATCTGGGTCGACAAGTCCAATTACATGACCAACCTCCCCGGCGTCTATGCCGTGGGCGACGTGATCGGCCCGCCGTGGCTGGCGCACGTCGCCAGCGAAGAGGCGATCTACTGCGTCGAACTGATCGCCGGCCACCACGCCACCCCGATCGACTACGACTCGGTCCCCGGCTGCACCTACTGCCACCCGCAGGTCGCGTCGATCGGCCTGACCGAAGAGGCATGCAAGGAACGCGGGCTCGACTACACCGTCGGCAAGTTCCCCTTCGCCGCCTCGGGCAAGGCTCAGGCGCTCGGGCAGACCCAGGGCTTTACCAAGATCATCACCGACAAGGAGCACGGCGAGATCCTCGGGGCCCACATGATCGGCGAGAACGTCACCGAACTCATCGCCGAGATGGGCCTGGCCCGCCGGCTTGAGGCGACCCACAACGAGGTCACCGCCACCATGCACGCCCACCCGACCCTCAGCGAAGCGGTCATGGAAGCCGCGCTCGGCGCGGACGGCCGGATGATCCACTACTAACGACTCGGCAGATATCCCATGTGCCGCGCTCAATCAGACAAGCTGTCGGCCCTGGAACACACCGGATACGCCGTTGTGCCGGATGTCCTCACGCGCGCCAAGGTCAACCGCCTGCTGCAAGCGACCGAGGCGTACTGCACATCAGCCGAGGAGCAAACCGGGCGCACCGTCCATGCGATACGCAACCTGTTTGATACGATCCCGGCCGTGACCGAGCTTGCGTGTTCTGATGCGGTCCGCGGCTTGATCGAACCGGCCCTGGGGCCAGATGCGTTTGCAGTACGTGCGATCTACTTCGACAAGCCGCCGGGGTCGAATTGGAAGGTCGCCTGGCACCAGGACCAGGCGATCGCGGTTAAGGCGCGGATAGATGTCGACGGGTACGGGCCCTGGTCGATGAAAGAAGACGTCCATCACGTCGAGCCGCCGGTATCGGTCCTGGAGCAGATGCTGACGGTCCGCATCCACCTCGACGATTGCGATGAGCAGAACGGGCCACTGCGCGTCATCCCCGGCACGCACCGCATGGGCCGGCTGATGACCGAGGATGCCGCCCGGCTGAAAACGAAGCTCGGCGAAGTCACCTGCACCGCGCCCGCCGGCGCAGCCGTATTGATGCGGCCGTCGCTGCTTCACGCGTCCTCACCCGCAACCATCCCCACCCATCGGCGGGTTATTCACATAGAATCCGCATCCTGCAAACTCCCGGACGGCCTAGAATGGGCTTTCAAGATCAAGCCCTGACACGGACTATCCCTTACATGCTTCGGAGAAGACCATGGTCATGACCCCCTCCACGATGCTCCCACTCGGCACGGCTGCGCCGGACTTTGCGCTACCCGACACCGACGGCAACACAGTGTCGCTTGGCGACTTCACGGACGCCAAGGCGCTGCTGGTGATGTTCATCTGCAACCACTGCCCGTTTGTCGTGCATGTCGCGGATGAGCTGGCGCGCCTGGCGAAGGACTACCAGCCCAAGGGTCTGTCCGTCGTGGCGATCAGTTCCAACAGCATCGAAAGCCACCCGCAGGACGGGCCGGAGAAGATGAAAGAAGAGAAGGCCCAGCGCGGGTACACGTTCCCCTATCTCTACGACGCCTCGCAGGCCGTCGCCAAGGCGTACACCGCCGCGTGCACGCCGGACTTCTTCCTGTTCGATGGCGGACACAAGCTGATCTACCGCGGCCAGCTAGACGACAGCCGGCCGAACTCGGGCATCCCGGTGACCGGTGAAGACTTGCGCGCCGCGCTCGATGCGGTGCTGGCCGGTCAGTCGGCGTCGAGCGATCAGAAGCCGTCGATCGGTTGCAACATCAAATGGAAACCGGGCAACGCGCCGGCCTACTTCGGCGGGTGAGCAGCCAAGCTCTCATTTTCAAGGTTCTTTTCCTCGCGCTCCCGGGTGATCCGTTCGAGTAACCTGTGCGCCTTAAACGCCTTGCCGATCACTCGGTAGTCAGGGTCCTGCTTTAGATTACCCAAGACTTCTTCAAGTTCGGCCAATGTGGGATTCAATGGTGCAAGACGCTTCACGATCTTCCATCTGAAAGTATCGCGCGTGAATCGTGTTGTGTCCGTGGCGACACTGTATAAAAACCCAAGAGCAAGAAGTCCCAGCACGCTGAACGCTGCATACATCGATGCATCAGGATGTGACATCGAGGCGGGCAGTGATTCAACGATCAGAAATGCCACCAAGGGCAGCATAAATATGGCAAGCAGCCAAAGCGCCGATACCCCGTCCACGTTGATGTGTTGGCCTCGCTCTGCGACGGGTAAAATGATTGCTGTAAACGGGTGATAGAGCAGGGCCTGTCGCTCTTCCTCGCTGCCATCACCGGCCGCTACTCGATCGCGCAGGTCCATCACCTTAGCCATTGTGCTGACCAGTTCAGGATTCGTCTGGTCCACTAACGCTTCAAGGCTTTCAGGACGTTTCTCACTAACATTGACATACTGCGACTCATCGACGCCGAACTGGTTCTTACACGTTTTACACTGGCATACATGACCGATCGGCTTACCTCTGCCCAGGGGAACATAGTAGAGATGAGAAACCGTCTTGAGCTCAATCAGACGACAGACTCGGGCTTCGTCACAGATCGGGCAATACTCGGCGACCCAACCCTGTTTCCTCTCAACCTGCTTTGTGCCCCAGATAATGAACATGACAGAATACCCCCTGAATCAAGGGATGGTTCAATTGATAGCCCAACGCGGCTGGCCGGTGGCGTCAAGCACGGCGGACCACATTTCGCCGTAGGGGTCGACGCATTGGCGCTCACTCACGGCGAGTTTGATCGGGATGTGGCAGAACCGGCCGTGCCACTTGCCGATGATCAACTCGGTCTTGCCCGCCATCGCGGCGTGGGCGGCATAAGCCGCGAGCCTAAAGCACAGCACGCTGTCGACCGGCTCGGCGGGGACGCCACGGATGATGTAACTGGGGTCGATGTACTTCATCGAGACGGGGTTGTCGATCGACTTGAAGTGTTCGATGATGCGGTCGCGTAGAAGTATGCCGATGTCGCCGAGCTTCTGGTTGCCGCTCTTGTCGGTGCCGGACGCTTCGCAGAACTCCTGGCCCGCGCCCTCGGCGACGACGATCACGGCGTGCCCGCGCGCATCGAGCCGCTTCTCCAGGTGCGTTAATAAACCGTCCGGACCTTCCAGCGGGAATCCCACCTCGGGGATCAGCACGTAATTCACATCGTTACTCGCCAGCGCTGCGCCGGCGGAGATGAAACCGCTGTGCCGACCCATGAGCTTGACCAGGCCGATCCCACGCTTCGCGCCGCGGGCCTCGTTATGCGCCGCGGTGACCGCCTCGTGGGCGATGGAGGCGGCGGTGATCAGCCCGAAGCTCTGCTCGACGTAGTGGATGTCGTTATCGATCGTCTTGGGCAAGCCGACCACACTCATGGTCATCTTGCGCTTGCGTGCTGCTTCACTGACCGCCAGCGCCCCGCGCAGCGTGCCGTCACCGCCGACGCAGAAGAGGATGTCGACCCCGAGCGTGTCGAGGTAGTCGAGCATGGTGTCGCTGTCTTGCGGCCCGCGAGATGAGCCGAGCATCGTGCCGCCCTGCTCGTGGATGGTGGCGACCTTCTCGGGCGTGAGTTTCATCGGCTCGTGGCCGAATGCCGGGTTTAGCCCCTCGTACCCGTAGCGGAAGCCCATGATGTCGCGCACGCCGTAGCGGTGCCAGAGCACCATGACCAGGCCGCGGATCACGTCGTTGAGCCCTGGGCAGAGCCCGCCGCAGGTCACGATGCCCGCGGTCGTCTTGGCGGGATCGAAGAACAGCTTCGGCTCGGCGCCGGCCAGTTCAAAGGCGGGGTGCTCCCCATGGGTCGGTTCGCGTGGCGGCCAGGCATCATCAAACAGCATGTGCGTGAATCGGTGATCCCCCTGCGCCTCTGTCCGCGCCGCGATGGCGGCGGCGTTGGGCGATTCGAAAGCGGGCTCACCTAATGTCTTGATGCGTAGTTCTTCGGTGGTCGGCATAACAGCGGACAGTGTAGACTGGTTTGCTGTGTGTGTGAATTGTCATATACGCCCGATCCATCGTTGTTAAGGTCGTATGAATTGGACGCTACCCAGATCATCCTCGTTTCCGCGGCGCTGGTGTTCGGCTGCATCGTGCAGGGGGCGGTCGGCTTCGGGGCGGGCCTGTTCGCAATCCCGCTGATGATCTGGGCGGGCATCAACCTGCCGGCGGCGATCACCATTGTCCTGCTCGGCGTGATGATGCAGTGCTCATGGAACCTTTACCGGTACCGCGATCACGTCTCGGTGCGTGAACTGTTGCCGCTATTCATGATGCGGAGCCTGTCTTTGCCGGTGGGGATCATGCTGCTGGGCGTGCTCGTGGGGCTGGGCACGGCCCGAGTGAAACAGGCCGTGGGTCTGATGCTGTTACTCGCCCTGTCGATCCAGTGGCTGGGCAAGGTCAAGCCGAGGGACCATGTGGCCGGGGCCTGGACGGTGGTGGCGGGCGGTTTTAGCGGTCTGTTTGCCGGGCTGGTGGGGATGGGTGGGCCGCCGGTGGTGATGTGGGTGATGGCCCACGACTGGCCGGCGAAGAAGTCCCGGTCGTTTCTGTGGGCAACGTTCCTGATGCTGGTCCCATTTAACCTGACGCTGCTAGTTTATCGCTTCCCCGACGAGGTCTGGGGGCCGATGCTGTTGGGCTTGTGTTTAGCACCACTGACGCTGGCGGGTTCGGAGCTTGGGCTGCGTCTGGGGGGTCTGATGAATCGCCATCGTCTCCGGGCGGTGGCTCTGGGGCTGCTGGTCGTGCTGGCGCTGAGTTCGATCCTCGGGCCGGTGCTTGGCGATTGGGGTTAAGCGCTGCAAAAATCGCGTGATGGTATACAATCAGCAGACACCCGCACCCCAATAGGCTCGTCTTCAGCATGGCAAAATCTTCCCCACGGTCGTCAGGCAAAAAGGTCAAAGCCAAGTCGGCCAAATCGACTAAGAAGTCGAGCAAGACGACGACGAAGCCAAAGACGAATAAGAAGGCTGTCGAGAAGAAGGCCGCGCCGAAGAAGAAGGCCTCAACACCCAAAGCCGTCAAAGCGCCGGCCCCGGCCGATCCACCGAAGCCCGCCGCCGCAACCGCCACGGCTGAGAAGCCGAAGCTGTCCCGCGCAACCGACGTCAAGGTTGACGTGAAAGTAACCGACACGTCTCCCCCCCCGCCGACCGCGGCGCGTCGGGTCGAGCCGTTATTGCTGGAGATCGCGTGGGAGGTGTGCAACCAGGTCGGCGGGATCTACACGGTCCTGCGCTCGAAGGTGCCAAGCATGGTCAGCCGATGGGGCGGGCGGTATTGCCTAGTCGGGCCGTACAACCCTCACACGGCCGAGGTCGAGTTCGAGCCCGCGCCGCTGGTCGGCGCGATCGGCCAGGCCGTCAAGCAGCTGCAGGAGATGGGCTACAAAGCGCACTACGGCCGATGGCTGATCAGTGGTCGGCCACATGTCGTGCTCCTGGATATCGGTTCGGTCAGCGGGATGATCAACGAGGTGAAGTACCGCGTGTGGTCGGATCACGGGATCCCCTCCAGCAACGAGCCAAATGTCAATGATGCGCTGGCGTTCGGTGAGATGTGCCGGGCGTTGCTGTCGATGCTGGCTCAGAAGGAATCGCAGCGCCGCCAGCTCGTCGCGCACTGCCACGAATGGCAGGCCGGCGCCACCATCCCGATGCTCCGCAAGGAGAACTGGCCGGGCTCACTGGTGTTCACCACTCATGCAACCCTGATCGGGCGCTACCTGGCGACTTCCAACGCCTCGTTCTACGACCACCTGCCGTTCCTCAACGGGGATCAGGAAGCCAAGAACTTCAACGTCCACGCACAACACACGATCGAGAAAGCCGCGGCGCACGGGTCGCACGTCTTCACCACCGTCTCCGACGTCACCGCTCAGGAATGCACGCACCTGCTGGGGCGTACGCCGGACATGCTCCTGCCCAACGGGCTGAATATCCGCCGGTTCACCGCGATCCACGAGTTCCAGACGCTGCACCAGCAGTACAAGGAGCGCCTGCACGAGTTCTCGATCGGCCACTTCTTCCCGAACTACAGCTTCGACCTGGACAACACGCTGTACATGTTCACCTCCGGCCGGTACGAGTACCTGAACAAGGGGATGGACCTGACCATCGAGGCGCTGGCCCGGCTGAACCACCGGCTGCGCGAAACCGCCAGCCCGATGACCGTGGTCTTCTTCATCATCACCAAGGCGCCGTTCCGCTCGATCAACGTCAAGGCACTGCAGACCCGCGCGATGCTTAACGAGTTCCGCAACGCCGCCGACGCGATCAAGGAATCCATCGGCGAGGGCCTGTTCCTCTCCGCCAGCGCCGGGCAGATCCCCGACCTCAACGGGCTGATGGATGACTACTGGCGTCTGCGTCTGCGCCGCGCGATCCACGCCTGGAAGAGCAAGACCCCCCCCGCCATCGTCACGCACGATCTTGTAGACGACGCCAACGACCCCGTGCTGAACCAGCTGCGCAACTGCCAGCTGTTCAACCTACAGGGCGACCCGGTCAAGGTCGTCTTCCACCCGGACTTCGTGCAGGCGACCAACCCGCTGTTCGGATTGGAGTACGACCAGTTTGTGCGCGGCTGTCACCTGGGCGTGTTCCCCAGCTACTACGAGCCGTGGGGCTACACGCCGCTTGAGTCGATCGCGCTGGGTGTGCCGGCCGTCACCAGCGACCTGTCGGGCTTCGGCTCGTACCTCAAACAGCTCATGCCCGACCACGCGTCCAAGGGCATCTACGTCGTGCCCCGGAGGCAAAACGACTTCCACCGCGCGGCCGACGAATTGGCCGACCGGCTGTTCCGCTTCGTCTCCCTGGGCCGGCGCGACCGCGTCATGCTGCGCAACTCCGTCGAGTCGTTCAGCGAACACTTCGACTGGCACAACCTCGGCCGGCGCTACCACGAGACACACGACCTGGCGCTGGACCGCGTCGGTCAGTAACGCCACGAAATGCGTCATTAATACAGCTCGATCCGTCATTAACGCAGTTCAATCTGTCATTCTCGCGCAGGGGCTTTATGCGCCATTTTATCTAACCGCTGGCGCTAACAAGCGTTCGCGCCCATACTGGTGGACCACTTACTCGACCTCACCGAGAAGGAGTCACCAGCATGGAACGCGAACTGTGGAACATCTTAACGGCCCAACTCACCGTCATGTCAACCCTCGTCCGACGCCGGCGGTTTGTGCATCCCACCGCACGCATCCTTAGGGTCTACCTCTGGGCGGTGCTGCACGACCGACCGGTGTATTGGGCGTGTGAGCGTCGCCACTGGGTCGGCGTCAAGCCGCCGGCGGCGTTGCCGGATCAGTCGACCATGAGCCGGCGTCTGGCCCGGCCCGAAACCCGTCGGGCACTCGATCAACTGATGGATCGACTCGAGCCTCAAACACAACACGCGCTGACCCTGCGTATCGACGGCAAGCCGTTGGCCGTCGCCAAGCACAGCGTCGACCGCCGCGCGACGATCGGCCGCGGCGCCGGCGGGTTCCAGAAGGGCTACAAACTCCACGCGATTTATGCCGAGAATAACCGCCCCGTCGCCTACCGTGTCGCGCCGATGAACGTCGACGAACGCATCGCCGCCAAGCAGATGATCGAACAAGAACAACTGGGCGAGGGCTACCTGCTGGCCGACGCCAACTACGAGACCAACCCGTTGTACGACCAGTCCGCCGGGGCGGGGCGCGTCCTGGTGACGCCGCGCCGCTTCCGCCACGCCAAGGGGCTGGGCCAGTCACGCGTGCACAGCCCGCACCGCGTGGCCATGATCCAGCGGATGCGTGCGCCTTCACCGTTCATCCGCCAACTGCTTAGCACCCGTCGCAGCGTCGAGACGCGCTTCGCCAACCTCTGCAACTTCGGCGGCGGCCTGACCCACCTGCCGCCGTGGGTGCGTGGCCGCCGTGTCGAGCCTTACGTCACCGCCAAAATCCTGATCCGCCTGGCCCGCGACCATGTTATCAGGCAGGGGGTTGCATAAAGCCCGAAGGTGGGAATCCTGTTGGGCTTAGAAATAGAACACATGGATCCCCGCCTGCGCGGGGATGACAAGCATAAATACCACTAATTGCAGGCCATCAAGCCAGTGACAAGATCAGCTCGCGCTCGGCATCGCTGAGGCGCATATCGCGTCGGGCCATGGCGGTTTGGATCGTGGCGATGAGTTTGTCCGGGTCGTAGGGCTGTCGGCCGGCCCCGTTGTAGAACCCCAAAGCCTTGGCATACTTCGGTGCCCAGGTATCCCCGGCGAGCATGCACCCGGTCTGGATCACCGCGCCGGTTGGCAGGCGCGTGCCGATAGCGCTGCGGACGTGGTCACCGATGATCGAGCCGAAGAACGTGCGCCCGGTGTTCATCGCGGTCCCGCCGTCGTCGAGCTGGGCGCGGACCGGGCCGTAGGTGTTCTTCAGGTTCGAGGTATTCGTGCCTGCCCCGAGGTTGACCCACGCGCCGACCAGGCTGTCGCCGAGGTAGCCTTCGTGTGACTTGTTGCTGTAGCCGTGGATGATGCTCGCGGACACCTCGCCGCCGACCTTGCAGCCGGGCCCGATGACGGTGTTCGGCCGGATGCAGGCGTGCGGCATCACGGTGCTGTCCGGCCCGATGTAGCACGGGCCTTGCAGCACGGCCAGCGGATGAATAAGCGCACCTTCGTCAATCACCACCGGGCCCTGTTCGCTGTTGATCACGACTTGCGGCAACAGCGTCGCGCTTTGGCCGATCTTGACCGCGTGTTCACCGAACATGGTGACGTTGGCAAGCCGATCGGGTTCAACGGCTGCGATCTGCGATGCTTGCAGGTCCGCCAACAGGTTGGCGTTCAGCTCATCGAGGATGTGCCAGGGCCGATCGATCAGGGCGCGGTCATTCAGTCGGATAGTGGAGGTATGATCGGGCAGCGCAAACCCGCCGTCGCGCAAGAACCCGTTGGCATCCGACGAGCTAAGGCACACCGCCACGACCTGACCGTCGCCTTGCACAAGCGCCTGGTTCAGGGCAAGCGTTCTGATCTCTTCGACAAACCGTTCGCCCAGCCATCGGCCGTTCACCAGGAGTTGTTTGTTGTTGCCCCCCGGCGTCTCGTTCACCGACGCCCCGGGGAACGATTCGCGTACGACGCCGACAAGTCGTTCGGGCACCCGGAATCCCGCAACGTCAGAACCCAGGGCCTGCTCTATCCGCTCATGGGTTGTGCGGGCACCGGTGCGCAGCTGAAAAACCGCACGCAGTGTGATGATTGGGCCGAACCGTCCGTGTCCGTCGTCGTAAATCGTGAGATTGTGTGTGTTCATATCAATCGGGGTGGATGATAACGATCATCGGCGATTCGGGGTACGTCAGATAGTTGGCCCCAATGAAACAGTTGACCATTGACAGGAAGGACCCCGTTTCATAGTGTGTGGAATTGTGGATAACGGTTAACGAAGATCTTGCAAACGACAACACGGTGGGCGACGCGGGTGTTCATCTCCATGCTTAGCTCGGTTGATCGTTAGCGATACTAATTAGTTCTCACAATGCCAAACATCGACCCCGCGCTGTGGCGCGACATGATGGCGTACCTGCGTAAACGGCACAGCTCGATCTGCCGTCAGTGGTTTGAAGAGCTGGAGCCGGTGGACCTCAAGGGCGGTCTGCTGCAGATCGCCACCAGCAACAGCGTGCAGGAGAAGTACCTGCAAAGCAAGTGCTTGGAGCAGTTTAATGAGGCCGCCCAGGCCTCAACCGGGGCCCTGATCGGTATTCGGTTCATCACCCGCGACCGGGGTGTACAAGCCGCTGAGGATAATCAGCCCGATATCCCCCCTAAGGTAACAATCACCGCCGGCACCCTGTCGAAGACCAAACGCAGCCAGGGCGCCCGCCCCGATATCGGCCAATCCCCCGTCTCAGGCGGTACCGCCGCGGCAGGCTCGGACATCGATCCCGATCATATGATCCTGAGCCCGGATTACAGCTTCGACAACTTCGTCACCGGGCCGAACAACCAGCTCGCCTACGCCGCCAGCGTCGCCGTCGCCAATCAGCCCGGCACGGCCTACAACCCCATCTTCATCCACGGCGGGGTCGGCCTGGGCAAGACCCACCTGCTCCAGGCCATCTGCCAGAGCATCCTCCACAACTCCCCGGATACACAGATCCTCTACGTCTCCTGCGACGCCTTCATGAACCAGTTCATCGAATGCGTCCAGTCCGGCAAGATGAGCGAGTTCCGCGACCGTTACCGCCACGTCGACGTCCTGGTCATCGACGACATCCACTTCCTGGCTAGCCGTGACCGCTCTCAGGAAGAGTTCTTCCACACCTTCAACGCCCTGTACCAGTCCGATCGACAGATCGTGCTGTCCTCCGACGCCGCGCCGGACGAGATCACCGATCTGGAGGAACGGCTGGTCAGCCGGTTCCAGTGGGGCCTGATCGCCGAGGTCACCAAGCCCGGCTACGAGACCCGCATGGCCATCCTCAAGGCCAAGAGCGACCTCCGGGGTATCCACATGCCCAAGGACGTCATGGCCTACCTGGCGACGAAGATCGACTCCAACGCCCGCGAGCTGGAAGGCGCGGTCATCAACGTCCAGGCCCACGCCGACCTCCAGGGCAGGCCCATCGACCTGAAACTCGCCCAGGAGGCCCTCCGCGAGCCCGACGCCGGCTCCAAGCACAGCCAGGTCACCCTCCAGCAGATCATCGACGTGGTCACCGCGTACTACGGCGTGAAGCTCAGCGACCTGCAGTCTCGCCGTCGCCATAAGTCCGTCACCGAGCCGCGGCAGATCTGTATGTGGCTGGCCCGAAAACGCACCCGCTTCAGCCTCGAGGAGATCGGCGGCTACTTCGGCGGCCGAGACCACACCACCGTCATGCACTCGATCCGCACGGTCAACGGTAAGTGTGAAAAAGACAACGACTTCGACAAGCAGATGCAGCATCTCGAGCAGCAGGTCAGCCAAGGGGCAGGTATCTCCACCGCCTGACCTGTCCACGATTAATCCACAATCCACATGTTATGCACACCCCTGCTGCTGCGCGGGCCTGTCGTTAACTCGGTGGGTATGGCGTGGAAAAGCGCATGACAAGCGCCGGTATGATCCGGACAACACTGATCCGACGGGGTGTTAACAATGCTTCTTTTGAGTCTAAGTGCGAGTTAAGCAGCGCTGGACCAGCCTCACCGAGCGCGCGATCGGAGATACCGACAGGTATTCCCCTGCTGCTTACGGCGTATAAACCTCTGCCGACATTACTTCTATGCCGCCTTCTTGGCTGCTAATCAGGTAGCGACAAGCATTACGACGGTGAAGAAGATTAATAACTCTATCTCTATTCGTAATACTGACGTCAAACAAAGACGCATCATGTCTGGCACACCGGACACCTGACCGTGGTCCTGCCGGCAACCTGCTCACTCACCAGAGGCTGCTCGCATCGCACGCAAGGCTCGTCTGCTCGGCCGTACACCTTGTGGCGGTTCTGAAACCGCCCGTTTCGGCCCTCGGCGTTCACGTAGTTCCTCAATGTCGATCCGCCGGCCCGTATGGCTGTGTTCAACAAACGTCGCATCTGTGGGACCATCTGCCGGCATACTTCAAGCCCAACGTCTGAAGCGGGCCTCAGCGGGTTGATCCGGCAGCCAAACAAAAGCTCATCGACATAGATGTTCCCCAGCCCCGCGATCACGGCCTGATCCAGCAGCGCGGCCTTGGTCGACCGCCGGGTCTTGCTGAGCTTGGCGTGGAGGTGCGTAGGCGTGATCTTCAAGGCATCCTCGCCCAGCCTGGACCAGCGCTCTTGTATCAGGGTTTGCGGGCTGTCGTACGTCCACATCCCGCCGAACCGCCTTGGATCACGGAACACCAGGCAGCCGGAGCCCGCGAGTCGCCAGATCACGTGGACATGGCCGTCCAGGTCGGCCGGCCGCTTGGTTGGGTAGTACCTGAGCGAACCGCTCATGCCCAGGTGGATGCATACGCAGCCGCCATCCTCGCCCGTCTTAGACTCGCCGATGAGCGCCAGCTGCTTACCCAGCCGATCGATCCGCACGACACGGCAGCCTGACAAGAGATCACTCGGCCGCTTGGGGCCACGGACCACATCCGCCCGGCGTAGACTCACCCGCTCCACACGGCGGCCGACCACCGACTCCAGCAGTCCCAGCCGTACATGCTCAACCTCGGGCAGTTCTGGCATGCCGTCATTGTATGGCCGTGATTAAACCCGGCGCACACCGAACAGACGGCCAACCTCAGGGGTATACTTAATCACCATCCAACCTCCGGAAGGGAGATCGCATGCCCAACGAAACAAACCCGGATTCACCCCCGGATTTATCCCCGGATTCATCCCCGGATTCACCTTCCCCCCAGGAACTGATCGAACAGGTCCGCGGCGTGTCGGCCGAGCTGCGCGACGAGGTTGCCAAGGCCGTCGTCGGGCAGGACGAGGTCGTGGAGCAGGTCTTCATGTGCCTGTTCACACGCGGCCACGCGCTGCTGGTCGGTGTGCCGGGTCTGGCGAAGACGCTGCTCGTCTCCACGGTCGCCAGGACGCTGCACCTGTCGTTCAACCGCATCCAGTTTACCCCCGACCTGATGCCGTCGGATATCACCGGCACGGAGGTGATCGAAGAGAACCGCGACACCGGCCGGCGTGAGCTTCGCTTCGTCAAGGGCCCGGTGTTTGCCAATGTGCTGCTCGCCGACGAGATTAACCGCACACCGCCCAAGACCCAGGCCGCGCTGCTCGAAGCGATGCAGGAGCACCACGTCACCGCCGGCGGGATCCGCCACGAGATCCCCCAGCCGTTCTTCGTCCTCGCGACGCAGAACCCCATTGAGCAGGAAGGCACCTACCCCCTGCCCGAGGCGCAGCTGGACCGGTTCATGTTCATGATCCGCGTCGGGTACCCGACCGAAGACCACGAGCTGGACATCGTCAAGCGCACGACCGGCCGGCACAAGGTGGATGTGCAGCCGGTGCTTGATGCCGAGAAGGTCGAGCAGGTCCAGGCGCTGGTGCGCGACGTGCCGATCGCCGACCACGTCATGCGATATGCGCTGCGGCTGGTCCGCGCGACCCGTCGGCCCAAGCGCGGCGAAGACGACCACCGCCCCGACTTCATGCAGCAGTACCTCAGCTGGGGCGCCGGGCCCCGCGCCAGCCAGCACCTGATCCTCGGTGCCAAGGCCCGCGCGATCCTCGACGGCCGGACCCACGCGACCTGTGAAGACATCGACGCCGTCGCCGCGCCCGTCCTGCGTCACCGGCTGATTCTCAACTTCAACGCCGAGGCCGACAACGTCAGCTCCGATGACCTGATCGAACAGCTCGTTGAAAAAACCGACGCCGCCCCCGCCTCCGATCCCCAGGCCGACCAGGTGCTGCGGTAATGCAACTTCAGTACAAGAAGTTTGCCGCGAATACACGCAAATGAACACGAATCCGACCCATGCAGACGAAAGTCGGTTCACTTTCAATAAAGCATATCGTTCATATTTGTGTTGATTAGCGTTTATTTGCGGCTCACAATTTTCAGGACACGATGCAGTCAGACCACGTACACAACTACCTCGACCCACGCACGCTCGCCGCGATCGGGCCGATCGATCTGCGGGCGCGGATGATCGTCGAGGGGATGATGACCGGGATGCACCGCTCGCCGATGGAAGGCGTCAGCGTCGAGTTCGCCCAGCACCGCCAATACACGCCCGGCGATGACACGCGCTTCCTGGACTGGAAGGTCTACGGCAAGACCGACAAGCTCTACCTCAAGCAGTACCAGAAAGAAACCAACCTCGACATGGTTGTGCTTGTCGATGTCTCCGGCTCGATGCACTACGCCTCGACGCGCGGCCAGGTCGCCACCGGCTCACCCCGCGCCACGACGGGGGAGTCGTGGACCAAGTACGACCACGCCGCCAGCCTCGCGGCCGCCATGTGCCATATCGCGCTGCGGCAGCAGGACCGCGCTTCGGTGGTCCTGTTCACCGACGCGATTCAGACCGCTACGCGCCTGAGTAATTCGCACGGCCATTGGAAGTCGATCGTCGAAGCGCTCGCGATGGCGAAGACGATCGAGCACCCCGAACCCGGCGAGCAGGCGGCAGAAGATGAAACGCCGCCCGGGCGGACGGACCTCGGCCGGGTGTTCGATCAGGCCGTCGCCAAACTCGGCCGGCGCTCGTTGGTCATCCTGATCAGCGACCTGTTTGACGATCCCGAAGTGCTCGAGCGCGGGCTGGCCCGGTTCAAGTTCAGGGGGCACGACGTCATCGTGTTGCAGACGCTGGACCCGTCGGAGCTCGCGTTTCCGTTCCGCGGGGCGAGCCAGTTCCTCGGGCTCGAAGCCGAGGGACGCATGAACCTCGACCCCCAGGCCCTGCGTGACGGCTACCTGGCGGCGCTGCAGGCGCACCTGGACCAGGTGGAAACACTCACTCGGCGCTTCCAGTTCGACTACATGCTGCTGGATACCGGCCAGCCGATGGGCCCGGCACTGAGTCACTTTATGGCCAAACGCAGCGGCACGATGGTGAAGCGTTCGTGAGGATTGATGCCTAGGAACACACTCGATTGATGATGATGTTCACCGCCCAGGTCGTTGCCCCGTTTATTGCCCCGGCGCTCGCCGTTGCGGGTGCGGCGATGGTGACGGTCCCGCTGGCGATCCACCTGCTATCACGGTGGCGTCGCAGGCCCCAGCCGTTCGGTGCGATGCGTTTCCTGATCGAGGCGTACCGCAAGCAGAAACGCCGGATGCATATGGAGCAGTGGTTGTTGCTGCTGGTGCGCTGCCTGATTGTGTTGCTTCTAGGTTTGGCGCTGGCGCGGCCGCTGCTGGTCGGGCTGCTGGGCTCATTACTGGGCGGATTGGATACAAGCGGCCGGGTCGTGCATATCGTGATCGACGACGCGCTGTCATCCCATGCCGAGGACGGCCCGGACGCCACGCGGTTCGACCGTTTGATTGAGGACGCCTCGTCGATCGTTGAATCGATGGAACCCGGGGATCGTGCGATGCTCTGGCGCGCGGGTCGGCCTGCTGAGGCGCTCACCGATGGTCCCACTCAAGACCGCGACGCGTTGATCACGACACTCGATGCGATGCGCCCGGGCTTCGGCCGATCGGACCTGAGCGGCGCACTTGATCTGATCCAGGATTCATACGGCGAATTGTCCGACTCGACCCAGACCCTGACGTTTCTCTTAAGCGACTTCACGCGCTCGGCGGAACCGGTTGACGCTGTCACGGATGCTGCCGATAGGCGGGACGATCCCCGGCACGTGTTTATTGCTTCACGCCCCACGTCGTCGGTTGACAATCTTCAGGTGGTTTCCGTCGAGCCGCGCCGCCGCGTGGTCTGGGCGGGGAGTTTGTCGGGCAGCCGGATCGAGACGGAGGTGAAGCTGGCGCGTTATGCGGATTCGTTGCCGGCCAGGGACGTCGCGTTGACGGTTGAGCTGATTGATTCAGATGGCAAGCGCGTGGCTTCCACGCAACGCCGAGCCTCACTCGCGACGGGCCAGCAGGCACTGACCGTCGGGGTCGATTTGCCGATCGATGCGCCAGTCGGCGGGTCGGACCCGGCGGGTGGTGAGTTGCTGACGATCCGTGCCCGGTTAACGGACGATGCCGACGGGCTTAATGAAGATAACGTGGCGCATCAGGTGGTTGAGGTGCGTCGCAGGTTGCGGGTGGCTCTGATCGACGAGGCGGACGCCGACGTATCGGCACAGGGCGGCGGCCTATCGCCGGGCCAGTGGACATCGCTGGCACTTGATCCACAGATCGCCGGGTCGTCGGGCTTGATCGATGTGGTGCGGTTAACGCCCGCCCAGATGAATGCACCCGACTCGCTTCAAGGGCTCGAGGCGGTCTTGTTGCTGCGGCCGGACCGTGTGACCCGGACCGGCTGGCGCGATCTTCATGCGTTTGCCGATCAAGGCGGATTGGTCTGGGTCTTCACGCCGACTCATGAGGGGGCTTCGCCGTGGGTGAGTCTGCTCAACGAGTTCTTCGAGCCCACGTGGCGGATCGGCTTGGAACCCGAGCGGATCGATGAAGACGCTGCACCGATTGGGATTGCTTCCGGGCCGTTGTTAGTAGAACCGCTGGAACGTCTCGCCGCGGACTGGCAGGCGCTGACCCAGCCCCTGCGCGTGCAGCGTTACCTGCCTATCGAGACCAATGAGCAAGACGCGTGGATCACGTTGTCGGACACACCGCTGATTCGGTCTTCGGAAGAAGCGGACGCCAAGGCCTCTCGTGTCCTGCTGGCACACCGCCGAGTCGGGCTGGGTTCTTTGATGATGTTGTCCACAGCGGTGGACACACGGTGGACCAACCTGCCCACCAAGCCGATGTTTGTCCCGCTCATCCACGAAACATTGCACGGCGTGCTGGGCACGCGCGATCGGCCCGGCGTGATCAAGGCCGTCGCGGGCGATCATCCTGCACTGACTTCCGCCTGGTCGGGCGTGACAAAGCTCGACAGGTTAATGACCAGCGACGATCCGTTCCCCCTTCCACCTGGTGGCGATGAGCGCGCGCAATCACCAGCGCTGCGTGTCGATGCTTCAGGAATCGCGCTTGCCGATCCGATCCGGCAGCCGGGCGTGTATCAGGCGCAGACCGACCTGGGGCCGCGCCGGCTGGTCGTGGACATCGATGCGCGCGGCGGCGATACACGGCAGATCGATGACGAGGCCTTGACCCATTGGCTCAACAGCCTGGGTACATGGGCTTGGCTTGATAGCGAACAACCGGGCGCAGCGCTCGAGCGATCCACCCAGACGGCGGACATCGGCTGGGCGCTGCTCTGGGGCGTGCTGGCGCTGGTGCTGATCGAGGCGTTCCTGGCAAGGGTGTTCAGCCACGCGAACGCCGGGCGCAGCGAATCGCTCACCGTTCAGATCTGGCACACGTTGGTTCGGCTGCGCAACGGGCACCATGCACGCCGTGACACCGGGGAAAGCACGTGAACCATTCAATACACATCCCGACGCCACCGATTCTGGCACAACAGTCAGGCGGCATGATCGACCGGCTGCTCGGGCTGCGGTCGCTGAGTTGGTCGGACCCCGAGGCGGGTTTGGGCTTCGAGTATCTGTTGCCCGCTTGGTTGTGGGCGCTGATCGTGCTCGGCGCGCTGGGATTTGCCTGCTGGAGCTACCGCCGGCTGATCGGCCCGCGCATATTGCGCATCTTGCTCGCACTGTTGCGCACGACGACGATCCTAGTGCTGGCGGTGCTGATCGCCGGGCCCACGCTTGTCTTGCCTCAGGAAACCGTCGAGCGCGACTGGCTTTTGGTCATGCTGGACCGCAGCGCGTCGATGCAGGTCCGTGATGTGACGCAGACAGACACGGGCGAGGTGGTCAGCCGTGATGAAAGCCTCCGCCAGGCGCTCGAAGAGCAGGCGGACGTGTTCGGCCCGCAAGCACTGGGTAAGGATCGGCACGTGGCGTGGATCGGTTTCGCAGGCTCGGCTTATCCGATTGAGCCGAACGATATGGGCGAAGCTGGTGCCCAGGCCACCATGGTCCGCAGTTCGATCGAGCAGGCCATGCGCCTGCCAGCCGGCAAACCCGTCAGCGCGATCGTGCTGTTGACCGACGGGCGCACGACCCAGGACACCGGGCCCGACCTGTCGCGTAAGCTGCAGCAGCAAGGCATCGCGGTCTTCAGTGTTCCGCTTGGCGCAACCAGCCCGCCGGTGGACCTTGCGATCGGTCAGGCCGACGGGCCGCAACGCGCCTTCCTAGGCGACGCCGCGCCGGTCAGCGTCAGCGTCGATCAACTCAGCGGCGAAGTCATCGATCCAAGTGAGATACTTGTGACACTCACGGACACGGCCGACGGTCGCGTGTTGGATGAAGCGACACTCGATACCGCCCCGCCGGGTGAGCCGTTGAAGCTATCAGGTAAGTCCGAATCGGTCGGCACGGCCCGCTGGCAGGTGCGCGTGACACACCAGCCGACAGCCGGACAGCAAGCCGTGCGCGAGCTGGTCATGGATAACAACGTCCGCACGGTCGAGATCGAGGTGATCGATCGGCCGATCCGCGTGCTGTATGTCGAGGGTTACCCGCGGTGGGAGTTCCGCTACCTGAAGAACCTGCTGATCCGCGAGAAGTCCATCAGCGCCAGCACGTATCTGCTGAGCGCCGACCGGGCGTTTGCCCAAGAAGGCGACGAGCCGATCACCCGCCTGCCGAACACCGCCGAGGAGTGGGACGCCTACGACGTGGTCATCCTCGGCGATGTCCCCGCTTCGCATTTTTCAACCGAACAGGTGACGCTTTTGCGCGACCATGTATCGGTCGGCGGCGCGGGGTTGATGTGGATCGGCGGCGCGACGAGTACGCCCAGGCAATATGCCGGTTCACCGCTGGCGGACCTGCTGCCGATGCGGCGTCCGTCTGATGTGGCGCGTTCGGGTACGTCGTTGAGTTTGTTCAGGATTGTGCCGACCGCGCTGGCGCGTTCCTTGAATGTGCTTCAACTGCAGGGCATCGGACCTGCCGCGGGCGATCCCGATGCCTGGCCGATCGACCTGCCTGCGATCCGATGGGCGCAGGACCCCGGCACGCTGAAACCCACCGCCGAGGTCCTCGCCGAGGCGCTGCTGGTTGATGATGAGCAGACGCGCATCCCGGCGATCGTTCGGCTGCGCTACGGCGCGGGGCAGAGCCTGTACATCGGGACCGATGAGTCGTGGCGATGGCGATACGGACGGGGCGAGTGGTACTTCCAGCAGTACTGGGTGCCGCTGGTGCGCATGCTCGGGCGGGCACGTATCCAGGCCGACACCGAGCAGGTGCGCTTTGAACTGTCTCACCGGGCGGTCATGGTCCGGCAATCGATCGTGATCGAATTGGAACTGACGGACCCGGCGCTGATCAACCGGGGCATGCCGAAGATCGATGTCACGGTCAGGCCCGCGGACGACCCGACCGGCCCCGCCGTGGACAGCCTGACGCTCTTGCCGGTTCAAGACGGCGGCACGGCTTCGCCCACCGGTATCCGGCGAGCGGTCTACCGCGCAATCTGGCGGCCGACCCAGGAGGGGCAGATGCTTGTCTCCGTGACCGATCCGGTGCTGGCGGACCTGTCATTGGTGCAAGGCATTCAAGTCAATACGACGAATCAGGAACTCGCCAACCCGCGCACCGATCATGCCCGATTAGAGGCGCTCGCCGAGCAGACCCGGGGCGCGGTTGTGCCCTTGGACGAATTGAATCAGTTGACCGGATTAGTCCCGAACCGCGCCCGGATCACTGCGACGGATATCCGCGAGCCGCTTTGGGCCTCGGCTTTGTCGTTGATCGTGCTGGGTGTGCTGCTAACCCTGGAATGGGTGGTCCGACGGGCGATCCGGCTGGCGTGAGGCATATACTCCATCAACGGCTGACGTGGATCGGCCCGCGTGGGATGAAAGATTGATGTGATGCAAGACGTGACACGACAACTCGAGCAGGTCCGGGGCCGGGCAAAGCTGTGGCTGACGGTGTTGCAGCTGCTGCGTTTCGTCGCGACGGCGGTCCCGGTGATGTTCGTGCTTGCGCTGGTCGATTGGGCGCTGCGGCTGCCCGGCTGGCTTCGTTTTGTGCTGCTGATCCTGGTGCTGACCGAGGCGATGTACTGGCTATCGACACGGCTCTACCGGGCGATGCGGTTTCACCCGGGGCTCAGCGAATTGGCGCTGCGTGCCGAGCGCCTCTACCCCCAGCTTACGCATGTCCTGACCAGCAGTGTGGAGTTTCAGTCGATCGGCGATGCCGGTGAAGCGTCGGCCGGTTCGACGCAGCAGGCCTTGATCGAGATGGTGCGCGGCCGTGCCCGTGAAGTGCTTGAGGGGGTCCGTCTGTCACGGCTGATCGACCTGACGGCGGTGTCCAGGTGGTCCGCCGCCGCGATGCTGGCGCTGGTGGCGCTAACGTCGGCGATCGTTTTCGCTCCGGGTTTTGCGCGCACCGCCGGCGCGCGTTGGCTGATGCCACTGGGCTCGGTCCAATGGCCCAGGTCGGTCATGCTCGAAGACGCCACGCCGGTGCACGTCAGCCCGGTGGACGCGCCGGTTCGTCTGGTGACAGATATTCAGCGAGGTCACAAGCCGGGGATGCGTGTGCGTGTGAATTACCGCCTGTCAGGCCCCGCGGGATCACCCGAGCCCTGGCGTCAGGCGCTGATGACCGAACAAGCCACGGACGCGACCGAGCATGGCCAGGCGTCGTATGAACGGCTCATCGACCTGCCGGTGTCTGTTGTGCGCTCTGTGAATGATGCGCCGGGCGAGACGGGTTTGTTGGAGTACACGTTTGAGGCCGGTGACGGGCAGACGCAGGCCCAGCGTGTCGAACTCGTTGCCCGCCCCGCCGTGATGGAGTTGAACCTGACGCTTGACCCGCCGGTTTACGCCGCGGGACTGGTCGCCACACAGAACGTCGCGATGCATGAGCAGAGCGGGCAGACGGCCACAGCCTCGGCGCTCAGCGGCTCGCGCGTCCGCCTGGAAGCCATCCTTAACAAGCCGATTCCAGCGACGCCGTCGCTTCTATCGACTGCCCTGCCGGGGTTGGCGGACGTGTTCCAAGCACAAGGAATCACGCTCGAAGGTCAATCGGCATCGACGGAAGAAACCGATCGAATCAGCGCGACGTTTACACTCACCGACACGCTGGACACGACCGTCCACCTCGTTGATCAACACAACCAGGAAAACCTTTCGCAGCGGCGCTACCGCATCGAAGTCATCGAAGACGGCCCGCCGTCCGTTTCCATCACCGAGCCGGTGGCGGACGAAGCCGTGCTCGCTACGGCTGACATCGCGCTGGCGACGTCGGCGCAGGACGATATCGGGCTGGAGCGCCTGATCCTGCACGCCGCCATCACGCGCCCGGACGGGCCGGATCAGGACCAGGTGCAGGCCCTGCCAACAATCGCAGAACAAAGCGGCCGGCAACGCACGCTTGAAACCTATAGCGACCTGGCGTTGTCTTCCTTACCGCTGCGTGCCGGGGACGCGGTTGTGTTCACCGCCGAGGCGCAGGACGTGTTCGCATTGAACGATCAACGGCACGACGCGGTGCGTTCATCACCCCGGACGCTGCGCATCATTGACGAGCCGACGCTGATCGCACAGCTGCGCACGGAGCTAGCGGGCCTGCGTCAGCAGGTGGTCCGGCTAGAGCAGACCCAGCAGCGCATCCAGTCCGAGCAGCCCCCCGCCGTGACCCGGCCACAGCAGGAACAGATCACGCAACGGCTGGACGCCCAATCATCCCTGCTGAATCGGCTCGATCAGCGGATGCAGCGAAACCGCCTGGAAGACAGGCCGATGCAGGAGATGATCGATCAGGCAAACCGGCTGGTCCGCCGGGCGCAGCAGCAATCCGGTAGAGCCGCGTCGCAACTACGACAGGCGGAGGAATCGCCTGACGAGGCCGAAGCGCTTGAAGAAGCGGCGCACGAAGACCAGGCCCAGGTGCGCGAGACGCTCAGCGAACTGGCGGACCTGCTTGATCAGGGCCGGGACGTGTTGACACTCAAGCTCCAGTTGCAACAGCTCAAGACCCAGCAGTCTTCGCTACAGACCGACACGCGGGAACTGCTGCCCCGGACGATCGGGCGCGACCCGGAGCAACTTGATGAAGACGAGCGCGAGCAGCTCGATGAACTGCGCCGTCGTCAGGATGAGCTGGCGGAACAGGCGGGCAGCCTGACCCGGCAGATGCAGCTGACCGCCGATGCGCTGTCGCGCCAAGGCGAACGCGACCAGGACCGCGCCGCCGCCGAGGCGCTGGCCGAGGCCGCCGCGATCAGTCAGCGCCAGGGCCTCGATGAGGCGATGTCCCAGGCCTCTGAAAACCTTGAGCAGAACCAGCTCTCACAATCCGGCCAGCAGCAGGACGAGGCGATCAACACACTCGACCGCATGCTTGAGGAGATGGGCTCGCAGGAGCGCCGGCGTCAGGCGATCCTTCGTCGGCGTTTGCAGGAACTCTCCGCCCTGGTGCGCAGGTTGATCCAGCGACAGACTATCCACGCGGACACATTGCAGAAGACAGACGCCCAGGCCGTCGCCGCGATGGAGCCGGGCCAGGTATCGATCCGACGTGCAACGATGGGCGCGCAGCAGCAGGCGGGCGCATCGTCGGAGACAGCGGCCGCGGAAACCCGGCTAGCAGACGCGGTGCGTGAGCAGGGATCGGCGGTCGGCGGGTTGCGGCAAGGCGACGGACCTGTCGCGCTCAAAGCCGAGCGGCAAGCGGTCGAGCACCTGAAGGCTGCGCTGGAAGAGCTAAATAAGATCACCGAAGACAACGCCGCGAGGGAAGCCCGGGAGAAACGCCAAGCCTTGCGTGAAGCGTATGAGCAGTATGCCGAGCGTCAGGAAGCGCTGCGCGAGTCGGTCAGCGAGATCGTGCAGGCCGGGCCGATCGACCGTCGCCGTCGCGCCGAGTTGGTGGGCTTAGCCGGCGAGCAAAGCGAGCTGCAGCAGGACATCGCCAAGACCGGCGAAGAGGTGACCGACACGCTGGTGTTCCTGAGTATGCACGAGCAGATGGATTCGACATCCAGCAGGATTGTCAGCGCGCTGAGGCGCGGGTCGGGTGATGCGGTGGTGCTATTGGATCAGGGATCGATCGCGTCGATCTTGCGTGTGATGGCTGAAGCGCTGAAGGAAGACCCAAGCGACAACCCGTTCGCCTCCGGCGGCGGCGGAGGGGGTGGCGGCGGCGGGGGCGGCTCTCCCCCACCGGCGATCCCGTCATTGGCTGAGCTGAAGCTGGTCCGCGGCCTGCAGGCGTCCATCTACGACACGACCCGCCAGATGGAATCCGCTACGCCCATCACGCCCGAAGAGCCGATGAAACAAAGGATGCTCGAACTCTCCACACGCCAGCGTGAACTGTCTAACCTCGGCAAACGTCTTATTGAGAAGATGCAAGAGCAGCCGTCACCCGAGGTCGAAGTTGAGGGGGATCAGCCATGAGTCATCATCGATCTATCCCTCGATGTGCAGCGATGGCTGCGACGCTGTGGCTCGTCATGTCACCGGCGGCGTTTGGCCAGGCGGATCAGCCTTCGCTAGATGAGCTATTAGATATCACCACCACCGACCAAGCCGACGAGCGCCCCGATCAGGCCACGACAGATGAACGCGATCCCGATGAGCGGATGCTCGAATCGGTGGACGAAGCCTTGTCGATGAGCGAAGCGGCCGATGCGTTCGAGCAGGCGGTGGATGAAATGGACCGCGTCTCCCGTCGGCTTGGTCGATCGTTCGATGCGGGCATCGAGACGCAGCGGATGCAGGAATCGATCCTGCGCAAGCTGGACCAGGTGATCGAGTCGGCCAAGCAGCAGAACTCGTCGAGCGGCGGCGGTTCGGGCGGGGGCGACCCGCGCGAACAGGACCAGGGGGCCCAGCAGTTGGCGGAGCAGGCAGGCGAGGGCGAGGGGCGGGATGGCCAGCCCACCGACACGGGTCAACAGGCCAGTTCGGGTGATGCCGGCACCGCTACCCTGATCGATCCTGAGAACCAGGACGCAGCGATCGAACAATTACGCAAGGAATGGGGTGTACTTCCGGAGCGTGTACGCGAAGAATTAAGTGACGGCCTGCGTGAGCGGTTCAGCCCGCTGTACCGTCAGATGACCGAGGCGTATTACAAGGCCCTGGCGGAACAGGAGTAGCACCGTGAGGGGATACAGACATGTTTGCCGACTGGTCGTAACCGCGTGCTTGTGTTGCGCGCTGTCGGCGGCGCCGGTCTACGCCCAGCCGGTTGCGCCTGCTGAAGCCGACTTTGTCGAGATCACTCCCGAGACGCGCCAGGCGGTACAGCGCGGTCTGGCTTATCTTGCGCAGAGCCAGGCCGAGGACGGCAGCTTCGGTGGGACACGGTTCCCCAAGCACGTCGGGATCACAGCGCTGGCTTGCCTGGCGTTCATGGCCGACGGCCACGTGCCCGGGCGCGGCGAGTACGGCGAGAACGTCGAGCGCGGGCTGAACTTCATCCTCGCCAACGCGACCGAGTCCGGCCTGATCGCCGCCGACACGTCCCACGGCCCGATGTACGGCCACGGGTTCGCCACGCTGTTCCTCGGCGAGGCCTACGGCATGACCGGTGACGAGCGGCTGCGCGAGGCGCTGCAGAAAGCCGTGCGCCTTATCGTCACGACACAGAACCCCGAAGGCGGTTGGCGTTACCAGCCTCGGCCGTTCGATGCCGACATATCTGTAACGATCTGTCAGGTCATGGCCCTGCGCTCGGCGCGCAACGCCGGACTGAGCGTGCCGAAGGAAACGATCGATCGCGCGATCGCGTATGTGCGCCAATGCCAGAACCCTGCCGATGGCGGGTTCAAGTACATGCTCAACTCCGGCGGCTCGGCGTTTCCGCGCTCGGCGGCCGGCGTGGCGGCGCTGTATTACGCCGGGGTCTATGAAGATGATGCCCTGGAGAAGGGCCTGACCTACATAGAGCGCGGGGTCGACAACATCACCTTCCGTACCGGGGGGCATTACTTCTACGGCCATTACTACGCCGCCCAAGCCATGTTCCTCGCCGGGGGCGAGCACTGGCGGCAGTGGTTCCCCAAGGTCCGCGAGCAATTACTCGCCCACCAGCAGCCCGACGGCTCCTGGAACAGCGGCCACGGCGAACCTTATGGGACGGCGATGAGTTTGTTGATCCTGCAGATTCCCAACCGGCTTTTGCCGATATTTCAGAAGTGACCACCGTGTTGTGCCATATCCCGAGCTTTGTGCGTGCCCTGTCCCGCCGTTCGCCCCGAGCGTTCGCCGCCTGGGGGAGGGTGTCGGTCGTGGCTGCGGCGTGGCTGATCGTAGCACAAGCGCTCGGCGTCACGCAGGTTCAGCTGACCGGCCCGGACCTTATTGCGCGTGAGGTCCGTGTGACCTCGCTGCAGGACCAGACCCTCAGCTACTTCGACGAGCAGCGCAATCTCCAGCAGGCACAGCTCGACCGCCTGGTTCGCCTCCGGGTCTCCGGTGAACAGGCGGCGCCGTCTGCCATCACCGGCCCGTGTATCTATCTTGCCGACGGCCAGCGCTTCCCGGGCGAGTGGATCGGGGCGACGTCCGACGGCGCTTCGCTGCGCTGGCGGCATGACCTGATCGGCGTGCTCACGATCGCTTTGGATGACGTGCAAACGATCACCTGGCAGGGAGACGGCGGGTCGGCTGCAAAGTCGGCGGGCCGTGAGACGGACACGATCGTTTTAAGTAACGGCGACACGATGACCGGCTTCGTCTCGGCGCTATCTGATCAGGGCGTGATGCTGATCCCGGATAACGCCGCCGACCCGGTGACCATCCCCTTCGACCGGATCACCGCGCTGACGCTAGCCAACCCGAGCCGGGACGATACCGGGGCGCAGCACCGCGTGACGCTGACCGACGGCACGTGCGTGTTGGCTGAGGACGTATCGATCGCCAACGATCAGGTGGGCTGGCTATCCGTCCCGCCGGGCGGCTCGCCGATGCAGGTGCGGTTACCGATCACGGACCTGAGACGGATCGACTTCGGCACGGGCGGGTTACGGCTTGTGGATATCAGTTCGTTACCGATTCAGACCGACCCGGGCCGGGGCGTGTTTGGCATGCCGGTCCCTGTGCGTATCGAAGACGGCATGATCCGGGCGCACGCACCGACGGAGATCCGTATCGAGCTGCCGGAAGGCGCGGTGCGTTTCGCCGCCAGCGCCGAATTGGACACCGACGATCTGCCCGCAAACAGCCAGAACTGGGCCGACTTCCATGTGGTGGTCATCTCAGGCGACGCCGAGGCCGGGCGCGGGCATGTCACGGCAGACAGGCCGGTTACCGAGATCAATGTCCCGGTTTCCGGGCCCAGCCTGGTGATCCGTTTGGAGCCGGGCGTCAACGGGCCTATTCTAGATCGGCTGCTGCTCAAGCGTGCGGTGGTTCTGCTGAGGAAACCGCCGACCGGGCAGACCAGCGCCCTTGGCCGTTAATCGATTACGCTCGGGCGGCCTGATACATCACACCGGACCTACCATGAGTTCATCCACCGCCGATCCAAGTTCCGTGAACGTGCCTACCCCCGGCCACGCCAAGGTCGATGACCACGGCAACGTGCTTTTCCTAAACCGGGAGCTGTCCTGGTTGGAATTTAACCGCCGGGTCCTGCACGAGGCGCTGGACGATCGCACCCCCCTGCTGGAGCGCGTCGCCTTCCTGGCGATCTTCAACTCCAACCTCGATGAGTACTACCAGAAGCGTGTCGGCGGCCTGAAACGGCAGCTCGCCGCCAAGGTCAGTCACCGTAGCCCGGACGGGCTGACCGCCGCGGAGCAGCTGGCCGCGATACGCCAGGCCGTGCTCCCCATGCTCCAGCTGCAGGCCGACTGCTTCGAGCAGGTCCTTAAGCCCGAACTCGCCGAGCACAACATCCAGCTGTTGAAGTGGGAGCAACTCGATCGCAAGCAACGCGCCCTGGCGACCGACTACTTCAAGCGCAACCTCTTCCCCGTGCTCACGCCGTTGGCGGTGGACCCCGGGCACCCGTTCCCGTTTATCAGCAACCTGAGTACGTCTCTGGGCGTTTTGCTGGCACACTCCGACGGTCGGCCGAGCAAGCGCGAGAAAGAATCGATGCGCACCGACGTCGATCCGGAGACCGGCGAGACCAACCGTTACCACTTCGCGCGTGTCAAGGTCCCCGAGGTCTTGCCCGGGTGGGTCCCATTGGGTGCCCCCGATGCGGCCGGCCAGTCGGGTGAACACCTGTTCGTCAGCCTCGAGCAGATCATCCGGCACAACCTCGACGACCTGTTCCAGGGGTTGAAGATCATCGAGGCCCAGCCGTTCCGTGTGACGCGCAACGCCGACGTCGAGCGAGACGAGGAAGACGCCGAGGACCTGCTGGAACTGATCGAGCAGGAGCTGCGCGACCGGCGTTTTGCCCAGGCGGTGCGGCTGGAAGTCTCGGACAACCCGCAGCGTCCGATGAACCGGCTGCTGTCCGAGGAGCTGGACCTGCGCGAGCCGGACGTCTACCAGATGCCCGGCGAACTGGATTACAACGACCTGTGGACGATCCACGGGACAAGCAAACCGGAGTTGAAGTACAGCCCCTGGAAGCCGATGATCCCGCCGCGCCTGGCGGATACCGAGGCCGACATCTTCAGCATTATCCGTGCAGGCGACGTGCTGGTGCATCACCCCTACGAGTCGTTCAGCTCCAGCGTCGAACGGTTCATCCACGCCGCGGCGACCGACCCGAAGGTCATCGCGATCAAGCTCACGCTCTACCGCACCAGCGACGACTCGCCGTTCATCCCCGACATCATCCGCGCCGCCGAGAGCGGTAAGCAGGTCGTCTGCCTGGTCGAGCTCAAGGCCCGGTTCGACGAGGAGCGCAACGTCCAGCTCGCCCAGCGCCTGGAGAAAGCGGGTGTCCACGTGGTCTACGGCGTGGTCGGCCTGAAGACGCACACCAAGACCAGCCTCGTCGTCCGTCATGAGTCCGACGGCATGCGCTGCTACGCACACATCGGCACGGGCAACTACCACGCCAAGACCGCGTCGCTCTACACGGATTTAGGCCTGTTCACCTCCGACCCCACGATCACCGCCGACATGATCGAGCTGTTCCACTACCTGACCGGGATGAGTCAGCACCGCGACTTCAAGAAGCTGCTCATCGCGCCGATCAATATGCGGTCGCGCTTCGTCGAGATGATCGATCGCGAGATCAAGCACTGCAAGGCCTGGCGCAAACGCGGTGCGGACCCGGAAGACCCCGACCGCCCCGCCATCACCGCCAAGATGAACAGCCTTGAGGACCGGGGTATCTGCCGGAAGCTCTACGAGGCGAGCCAGGCCGGTGTGCGCATCAAGCTGGTGGTCCGAGGCTTCTGCACGCTGCGTCCGGGCGTTCCGGGGTTAAGCGAGAACATCACCGTCGTCAGCGTCATCGGCCGGTTCCTCGAGCACTCGCGCATCTTCTCCTTCCACAACGCGGGCAAACACGAGTACTACATCGGCAGCGCCGACTGGATGTACCGCAACCTGGACAACCGTGTTGAATGCATCACCCCGATCACCGACCCGGTGCTGCAGGCCAGGCTCAAGCAGACACTGGACATCGTCCTGAACGATCAGCGCCAGGCATGGGACATGCAGCCCGACGGCATCTACGTGCAGCGCCAGCCCGACCCCGACGCCCCTGATTCGGCGATCGGCACGCACCAGCGCATGATGGACCTGACGCGCGAAGCGGCCGCGACCACGGCGCTGGACAACGGCTGATCGATCACGCCTCCTAAGTCTTTACCCAGACAACCCGATACGGTGATGTCTCGGTTTAAACACGGATAAAAGACGTGCTAAGGCTTTATTGCATTTCCATAAGCTCGGGCCGATAACACTTGCTTTGAGGCAAGATTTGAATTATTTTGCGGTCTGTCGTCAGTGAGCAGATCGTTCCTATTGGGTGGGATCGTGGGATTCACTTCTTCTTTCTGTTCTGCTTGAACATCATCTTGAGGGAAAGGCAAGGGTAAACGTATGACTAAGCTGCTTCTGTTGGGTACCGCTGCTTCCGCGCTGTTTGTCGGTCAGGCGACGGCGCTGACGATGAACCCGACCTCCGACGGCCGATCGATCTCCGCCGAAGCTCAGGCCGGCTTCGACTCCGACTCCGACAGCGACAATCCGGGCCCCGGGTTCCCGAGCTTCAACAGCGACGTCTCCGCGTTCGCGTCGGAGCGGATCGAACTCGAGCCCCCTACCGACTTGAAGATCGTTGATATCTTCCCCTTCGGCGCTTCGGCATCCGCCGGTGCCGGTCAGAACTCGCTGGTAGGCCCCCTCTCGATCAGCGGCAGTGGCTACGCCAATGCAAGCGGCAGCCACGGTGATCAGTTCGCGGGTGCCTTAGCACTTGAGGGAGAGATCGGCTTTGATGATGGGCACTTCAGCGCGGGTGCCAACAGCCTGCTTGAAATATTTTTCTATATCGATGAATCGGCGTGGTTCGAGCTGAACGGTTTCCTGAGCGCCGGGAACGAACTGGCGATCGGAGCCCCGGGCAACGACGTCGAGAACGGCGCCGACATCATCCTGGTCAACACGGATACAAACACCTCGGCTTACAAAGCCAGCATTTCCGACGACAGCCTGATCGTGGACGAGTCCGGCGTCATCGGCCCGGGCAATTACAAGTTCAGCGTCGAAGCCTACGCAGGTGTCTATGGCGGGTTCTTCGACACCGTGCTGGCTTCAGAGCCCGGCGATTACGATGTGTACCCGCGCTACGGTTACGCCACCGGCGCCAGCTTCGAGAAGGTCAGCCTGCAGCTCTCGGCACGTGATCAACCGATCCCCGAGCCGGTGACCACCACGCTCACGGCGATGGGGCTGATGGCCCTGACGCTGCGGACCTCACGCCGCCGCGCTTAAACAAAGCCCAACCCGGCTTCCCGATGTTCCCCCCGACCCACGGTCACTTGGCCGTGGGTTTTTTCATCGCTGCGCTTCGGCCGACTCCACCGACTCGCTGGTGTAGCGCTGCACCCGCACGTCGCTCGGCCAGGCGTCCGGCGGCAGGCCCGCCTTGACCTTGAGCTGCGCCAGAAAACGCTCGGGCTCCGGCAAGGTCTGCCACACCGCCGGCAGGAACGTGCCCCGGCATCGGCCCGACTCCAGCACCAGCCCGTCGATCCCCGGTCGCAGCTGATCCAGCAGGTCGGCCTCACTCGTAAAAGACATCGGCTCCGCTCTGCTGAGCACCGAGATGTGGATCGAGAGTTCACGGCTCTGCAATTCCGTCACCGGGTCAAACCGCGGGTCCTCAAACGCCGCCGCGTATGCGTTACGGGAAACGCTGACAACCAGCGGTGTGTCGGCTACCAACCGGCCGATGCACCCGCGGAGTTGATCGTGATGTTTCAGTGTCACGAAAGACGCGCGGCGCGCTGTTAACGGCTCGTTGAATCCGTCCACGCCGACCGGGTACGCCCGGCCGTGCGCCAGGCCGTGGCTGATCGACGTGCGTGCGATATCCAGCAGCGTTTGGCGTTGTTCGGGATTCAAGGTCTGTTCGCTCATGACGGTACTCGGCATCAACCCCGGACCACAAACGCCCCGTAGCCGACGACACGATCGCGCGGCCCGGCCGTGTCCCCGGAGCTGCGCAGGTCTACCTCGGTGATACGCATGCTGCGCCTTGTTGCACATGACATCAGCGCCCGCACAGCGGTGTGGCCGCAAGCCCGATCGGGTGTCACAGCATCCAGCCGGCCGGCCACGATGGCGTCGGCGGTTGCTCGGTCGATCTCTTGCGCCTGTTCGTAGCTCTGATAGTGCGACAGGTCGCTGGACACGACGACCAGGGTGTGCGGATCATCCAGGAACGCATCGAGCACGTCTGCCGCCACCTGGTAAGACACATCCCCGAAGAGGATCGGCACGATCGAAAAAGTCGCGCCCTCCCGGCCGGGGTGTTTCATCAGCGTGTGTATCAACAGCGGAAGATGGACTTCAAGCCCGTGCTCCGGTGCGTGCGCTTCGTCGTGGAGGTGGATGTGCTCGCTACTCAGCAGTTGTTTAACGGCATCGGTGTCTACAGGCACGTCGCCGAACGGCGTCTGAAAGGCCGAGGCGCTCGAGCAGCCCAGCCCGCTGAGCGGGACATAATGCGCCGGGCCGATCAGCACGACCCGGCGGATCGATTCACGCATCATCGCGACCTGTCGATACGCGCTGGCCGCGATCGGGGCGCTGTAGATATACCCGGCATGCGGCGCGATGATCGCGCGCAGTGGGTGTTGTTCATCGTTGTTTTCGTTGGCTCGCAAGCCCGCATCGGCGAGGTATCGCTCGATGTCTCGGGATAGCGCCTGCGGGTCGGAGGGGTAGAACCGTCCTGCGACGGCGCACGGGCGTGTGTGCATCGGGCTGTCGATCGCGTCGGGCAGCGGCATCACGTCCCCTTAACGGGGTCCCGGGGTGTTCCGGGGATTCCGGGGGTTCCGGGGGTTCCGGGCTATTTGTATTCTAGCCCGGCGGGGTGCAACGTAAAGCCTTGTGTATGTAGATGGAAGTGTTTGGGGTCGGCGCGCGTCTACTTTTTCATCGCGTACAGGCGTTGGTCGGCCAGGCGCATCATGGCGCGCGGGTCTGCCGGGCAATCGCCCTTTAGCGTCGCGACCCCGTAAGACACATCCAGCAGCCGGGTATTCGGGAACATCGTGTACGCCTGGCGTGTGAACAATTTGCGGATCTGATCCGCCACCTGCTCGCCGCGCTCGCGATCCGACCCGGGCATGATCAAAACGAACTCGTCGCCGCCGAGCCGCACCGCCAGGTCGTCATGCCTGCTGGTGGCGCGGATCAACCCGCCCAGGAAGACCAGCAGGTGGTCGCCCGCCTCGTGACCGAGTGTGTCGTTGACCAGCTTGAAGTTGTCCAGGTCCATCATGACACACGCCATATCGGTATCCGAGGCGTGAGCGCATCGGAACAGCTCGCTGAGGTTCTCGTTAAGGAATCGGCGGTTGCCCAGGTCGGTCAGCGCATCACGCATCACCAGCCGGCTTAGCTCCGTTGTCGCCCGGCGCGTCGCCTTCACGACACGCTGGTCCAGCGTGCGCCTCAGCGACATCGTCTCCATGTGACTGCGTGTGACGTTCACGCCCATGGTGTGCAGCGACTTGGCGATCCGGCCGATCTCGTCACGCCGGCCGACCGGCAGGAACCGCAGCGCGCTGGTCAGCCCGGTCCGGGAGACCCGTTCCGCCTGATCCGCCAGTTTGGTGTACGGCTGCGTGATCCACCATCGGCCGATCCACCACATCAAAGCCAGCACCCCCAGCGAGCAGCCGGCGATCGGCCAGAACATGCCCTCAACCCTTGCGGCGTAGATGCCCAGGCCCAGCCCCGCGATGCACGACAGCGTCACCATCAGCCCCAGCTTGTGCTGCAGGGGCGGGTCGTACCGCACCGGCTCGGGCGCGGAATGGCTGTGTGTGTGTGTGTTGGGCGCAACCACTGGCGGGTTATCGGCTTGTGTAAGGGCATTCACATCCTCTCAATCGGACAGCAATAAACAGACATTCGCTCAGCCGCAATAAACAGACGAAAGTCTTACCCAACTCGTACAGACTGGGATCGATATGCGGATTATACCGGTTGTAAAACCCAGCCCATAGTAAAGGGGCATACCCCGATTCTTCCCTCAATGTACATGCTGAGGTCACATCTACTTTAACTTTATTCTCCATTGCGGTATCATCGCTATTCTCATGTTTTCTTGGGGATATTAAGATGGACAACAAGTATTGCAAAAATACAACGCAACCCTCATCATGTATGTCATATGCTGGGAGCTTGGCAAAAGAATCTGACCGCTGCGGTACGAAAAGCACTCACCGTACTTTTTTGGCAGCACGTCAACAGACGTCCATGAATTCAATCATTGTGGGGCATGATTCTTTTACGCAAACTTCGGCCCGAAGTGTCCGCGGTGCGGCTGGACAGAAATGAAGAAAAATGACTATTGTGATTCCAAGTTATTATCAGTTATAGGTTGAGTGTGCTAGTCACAGCACATGTTCTGTCGGCTTACCCTTACGGAGCATCGTATCATGTCCCGAAGAATCCTTGCGCTTGGAAAAGATGGCACCCCTGCGATACGAAGCGGCAATAACGTAGATATTATCAGCGCGTCCCGCGCCCAGATTTTAACACGACCCCATATGGCGTATTTGCTCATGGATACGTCAGGAAGTATGGACGGAGTTCCGCTTGTTGAAGCAAAGCGAGGGGCATACGGTTTCGCACAGAAAGCCATCATTCGCGGGTATTATATTGGCTTAATGGCCTTTCACACAGAAACGGATTGCCTGTGCCATCCAACCCAAGAACTCCCGCAAATTAAGACACAGATCGATAAGCTTCATTCAGAGGGTTCGACGGATATGGCAGGAGCTGTTGAATTAGGTATTCACTACATGCCTGATGTCCAGTGTGTTCGTGGACTCGTGGTGGTAACCGACGGATATCCGAATGATACCGATGCAACCATCAAGGCATCGGATCGTGCGAAACAGATGGGGATTGAAATTGTCGCCATTGGAACAGAGTCGGCAGATCATCACTTTCTTGCCCGCATTGCTTCTTCGAAGGATTTGGCGTCGTATGTGGATGTAACAGAACTGAGTAGTGCGATCTCCTCAGCTGCCCGTCTGTTACCAAGAGAATAGACTTAAGCATAGCTGGTATGAGGTCTAAGATTACTAACTTTGACATTAATTATTACGAATTATTAGCCATTCCACGCGATGCGACGACCGATGAAGTCAGGGCCGCGTACCAGCGTCAATGCAAAGCATGCCACCCAGATGTCGATCACTCTGCTCGACCGGAGGTGCGCCGGGAGATGGGAGAGCGTTTTGCTGAATTAACCGATGCTTACAATGTACTCAAAGATAAAGCAAAACGTGAACAGTATGACAAAATCCTAGATCGCATTGAGAACCGCGATGACGATGACAACATCAGTGAGGAGAGAGATGCGCCGCCTCCGCCACCGCCGCCGCCGCCGCCAGAAAATCGATATTCGTCTTCCTCCCCTGCTGTAGGTTCTACCGTAGGCAGGCACCAGCTCTCAATAAGGCAGGAATTGTCAGGGCTGCGATTGGCATCTCACTTGATCTTCGTGATTAGTTACGGCTTGGTGTGTTTCACATTGATCATCATAATTGTTATGTTCATAGTGTTTTGGGAAAAGAGCGGTAAAAACACGGTATTGGCGTTTGCAATCGGTATGTTGTGGTTTATTACTCCCTCGCTTTCTTTGATTTTGGGAATATATGCAGCGGAGTGTATTGAGCTTCAGTCAGTAGCGCCTTGGCGAAAGGGGGGTATTTGTGGTGATGGTTCGGTACTGAGTCATGCAGCCCTACTGTGTCTGGGGACCGCCTTCGGGCTGAGTTGCTTCTGCTGTTTTCCATCTGTATTTACGCAGAACGATACCTTTATCACGATCGCCGCGGCAGTAATTCCAGCAGCTGTCTATGCATGTTTAGGAGTATATTTACGAGTTCATTACGGCAGATAAAGGGAGGAAGAGAAATTTGATAGGTTCATTCAAGCTGGGTAAAGAAACCACGTCACCCTCATACTCATCGGCCCACTTCCAAGGACCGCTCCGACCGCGTACAAAGTGCGTCACCTATGCAATCAACGGCCCCCTCTTCTTCCTCCTCTCATGCTTCCACAACTCCCCTTCGTTGTAAAGCATACAACCTCAAACATACGGCGCTTGCTTCACATCCGCGGCGAGGTCGACCCGCTCGATCTCGGTGGCCTTGCGCGTCTGTGGATCGATGTCAATCACGACGCCTTGCACACGCGGGTTGCCCTCCGCGACGTCGAATGGGTGGGGCATGTTGGTGGTCATATGCGCGACGACACGATCGACACGCCGACCCAGGACCGAGTCGTGCGGGCCGGTCATACCGAGGTCGCTGATGTAGGCCGTGCCACCTGGCCCCACGCTCGGCGTGCCCACGCCTTCCACAACCGGCGGGAGGATGCGGCCGTCGGCGGTCGGTGTGTGCGTGTGTGTGCCAACCACCGCCGTCACCCGGCCGTTGAGGTGCCAACCCATCGCGACCTTTTCGCTGGTCGCCTCGGCATGGATCTCGACGATCACGATCGGATCGCGCTCGGGCAGCTCTTCGAGGATACGGTCCACGGCGGCAAACGGATCGTTGGCGGGCATCGACATGAAGATCCGGCCGAGCACGGTGATGACGTACACCCGTGGCATGTTTTCCGTTGAGCCGTCCGCAGCTTTTGCCTGCACACACATCCACCGTTTGCCCGCGGCCCCGGCGGCGAGGTTGGCGGGGCGCGTGATGTTGGCTTCGCGCTCCAGGGTCTGGACGATCTGCTTCTTCTTGTAGACGTGGTCGCCGAGCGTCATCGCGTCGATGCCCCGGCTGCACAGTTTTTTATACAGCTCCGGGGTCAGCCCCGAGCCGTTGGCGGCGTTCTCCGCGTTGGCGATGACCAGGTCCGGGTGGTAGCGTTCGCGCAGCACGGGCAGCTGCTGGGTCACGGCCTTGCAGCCGGGCCCGCCCACGATGTCGCCGAGAAAGGCAATGCGTAAACTCATACCGCCGAGGGTAATGCCTCGTCGGGCTCAGGTCTAACCGGCAGGACGTGCCCGCGTTGACCGGCCGGGCCCGTCAGCCGATACTGGCGGTTCTTATGCGTTGCCCTTACTGCCACGACAACGACGACAAGGTCATCGACTCCCGCTCGACCGATAACGGGAAAGCGATCCGCCGTCGCCGTGAATGCAACGCCTGTGGCAAGCGATTCACCACCTACGAACACATCGAACGGCAGACCCGGCTCGTCGTCGTCAAGCGCGACGGCGCACGTGTCCCCTACGAACGTGAAAAGTTGCTCAGCGGCATCCAGAAGGCCTGCTACAAACGGCCGATCCCCGCCGAGACCCTCATCCAGGTGGTCGACGACATCGAAGAGGAGCTGTTCCGCCTTGGCGTGCGCGAGGTCCCGTCGCTGGACATCGGCAAGCGTGTCGCCGAGCAGCTCAAGCGGTTGGATCAGGTCGCGTATGTCCGATTCGCCAGTGTTTACATGCGGGTCCACAACATCGACGACCTGCTCGAAGAGGTCCGCGAGATCAAAGAGACGCATGATCCCCCCCCGCCCAAGGACCAGGGCAAGCTGTTTTGAAAAACTGGAAAACAAAACTTTAAGAAAACTGGAAATGGGAGCGAAGCACACGGTATTTTCTTATTTCCAGATTTCCAGCTTTCTCAATCTCCTGCTTTTTTCCATCACCCGGCTGAGCACCAGCGCCGCAAACGCCAGCGCGACCGCGACACACACCAGCCCCACCGTCTGTGCATCGGCGCCCGGTTCGTTGAGTGAGCCGTAGATCGCAAGCGGCAGCGTGCGCGTTCGGCCCTGGATGTTGCCCGCGATGACGATCGTGGCTCCAAACTCACCCAGCGCCCGCGCAAACGCCAGCGCGCAGCCCGCCGCCATCCCACGCCACGACAGCGGCATCGTCACCATCCAGAACACCGCCCAGCGTGACGCGCCTTCCGTCTGCGCCGCTTTCTCAAGCTCACGGTCTACGCCCTCGAATGCCACACGCAGCGTCAACACAAGAAACGGCAGCGCCACCACCGCCTGTGCTAATGCCGCGCCGAACCATGTGAACGCGACGGAGATCCCAAGCGAATCAAGCACCGGCCCCAGCACGCCACGCCGGCTGAACACGACCAGCAGCACGTACCCCGTCACCACCGGCGGGACGACCACCGGCAGCATCACCAGCATCTCCACGAAGGCCTTGCCCACAAAGACCCGACGCGCCAGCCAAAGTGCCACCAGTGTCGCCGGCCCCACACATAGCAGCACCGCCGCTGTGGCACACAACAACGACAATCCCACCGCCTGCATGACCGGAACGATATCCATCATGTAAGGGTATCACGATCTTTGTACGGATGACCTGACCCGCTATGCCACACCGGCTTGGTATGACGATCATTTTCAAGGGCTGGTGAATCCCGCGTCCCGGAGCGCCGCCGTCGCCGGCTCACTTTGTAGCCAGGCCAGCACCCGCTGCGCCGCCTCGCCGCCGGGCCCATCCGTGACGGCGGCCGCCTCGTAATGGATCGGGTCGTGGTCTGCCGGGTCGATCTCGATGAGCGTCACGATGTCGGCTGCGCCTTGGGCATCGCTGGCGTACACCACCCCCACCGGGCACTGGCCGCTCTGAACATACGCTAAGGCCGCCCGTACATTGGGCGCTTCGGCGAACGTCACGCCCGCTTCACGCGATACCTGGTGTACTCCAAGCGCCTGAACCGCGTAGCGCCCCGCGGGGACGTAGGCCGGGTCGCCGATCGCGATCGGGTGGAACGCTTTGTCTGTAAGTTCGTTTAATGTCGCAGGCGCATGGTCGAGTTCGTGAAGCCCGACCACGACGAGTTGATTCTGCGCGATCACCGCCCGGTTGGTTTCGTCGATCAATGCTTGCTGCGCCAGGCGATCCAGCCAGAGCGGGTCGGCGCTGATGAACAGGTCTGCTTTTTGGCCCTGTTCGATCTGCTTGGCAAGCACCCCGCTCGCCCCGGCGTTCACCTCGATCTGGATGTGTAAATCCTCTGACATCGGCCCGGCTAAACGCTCGATCACGTACGCGATGCTTGATGCGGCGCTGATGCGCAAGGTGACATCCGCGCTGTCTCCGGGCGTTTTGCCGCAGCCAGAGACACAGAAAACAGCCATATATAAGAAACACAAGTATCTGATCATCTGCACAAGTCGGCCCTGTCAGCCCGTTGAAAAATCCTTGGATTCGCGCATTCGCTCGGGTACAATGTTACCGCTAAATCCAACCCCGTCGGTATTCATCCTATCCGCCGCCGACAGGGCCAACATCTTGCAAGGCATCTCGACGGGCCGAAAGGCCCATGTCACGACATCCTAAGTTTTTTGAAAGGATCACTATGGCGACGGTAAGTGATGTGCTGAAGAAGAAGGGTACGCAGGTCTTCTCTATAGGTCCCGACGCAAGCGTATTCGACGCCGCGCTGCTCATGAACGAGCACCGTATCGGCGGGCTGGTTGTGTTGCGCAGCGCCAAGATCGTCGGCATTATCACCGAGCGCGACGTGCTCCGCCGGGTGGTCGCCCAGCGCAAAGACCCCGCCACCATTGATGTCCGTGACGTCATGACCAAGGACGTCTATGTCTGTCAGGCCAGCGCCACCACCGAAGAGGCCCGGACCCTGTTTATGCAACGCCGGATCCGCCACCTGCCGGTCGTCGGCGAGAAGGGCAAGCTCCAGGGCATGATCTCCATCGGCGACATCAACGGCTGGAAACTCAACGGCCAGGAACAGACCATCCACTACCTCAAGGAATATCTCTACGGCGAGATGTCGGGGGTGTGAGGTTGGTGGCTGGAAAAATGTAACGATCCCACAAAGAGCCCGCGGGTCACCCCCGCGCGGCTTTTTCATTTCACACAGAGTTGACCTGGTTCGAATGTGCTAATCCATCAATCGATTCAGCCCAAGCGTTCCCAGTCCATTCGACTTAGGTATGCGGTATATTGACATAACAATGGATGACCTACCACTGATCATCAATAGACCTCGGCCGACAGACTTACCATCGCATCCTCATCTTGAGAATACTCCCGAAGCCGTAGCCCGAATTCTGAATATACCTGACGACGAACTTGATTCTCGGGATTATGAGGTTTTGCGTGCTTTATCGCAGATCGCCGGATCGTATGATGACATGGTTTACTTCCTGCCGCATGCGATCAAACACGTACTCCGTGAAGTTGAAAATTGTGGCTCAAGCTTCGAGACAATCAGCTTTGTTGTAGAGTTCATTTCCAGTCATGCCGAAAAAATGATGCACGACGGAATATCCGATCTGTCTCGAATATGTGTGAACAAGATGCTCGAGGATTGGACATCAAACTTCATCGTGATTCATCGCGGCATATCTGAATGTACGGCTATTGGATCGTGCGCAGATCATCTTGATGATGTTAAGCATTCAGACGTAGTTTGTGAGATGTTGGAAGCACTTGTGCGAAATAAAACGCACGCTGATTTAGCTGTTCAGCTAGTAAGAAGCTGCGTAAATCATGGCGGCAACAAGGTGCGAGCCGCTTGGCATCTGGAGTTAGCCCGTCAGCGATTGCGTGGATTGGTAACGCTGAATAATCCCGATATCTATGAAGTATTGAATGACGATTACGCGCTGCAGGAATCCGCAGCAGTTCTATTGCCAGATGTTTTGCAAGCCGATCACGTATCGACCTATTGGGACGATACCTTCAAACTGCTTAGATTGTGAAAACGATAATTGCACCAACCACCGCCTCACCCCCCGGCGGCGTGGGGGTTTTTGCGTAGCTTGTTCTTGACTTCTTCCTTGAGTTTCTGGATGACCGATTCTTTGTCGGTGTTGGCGATGATGTCGGCGACGACGGCTTTGGGGCTCTTGCCGCCCCAGCTGGCGCCGTGTTCGAGGTAGTACTTGGCGGCCTGCCCGACGATGTAGGAGCCGTAGCCCGCTGCGGCGCCCTGCACCGGGGCGGTGACGAGTGTGCCGGTCCCGGCGGTCAGGCCCTTTAAGAAGCCCGCGCCCAGGTGGGTGGCGACCTGCGAGAGCGTGACCCAGCCGGCGGCCATGACGATCGCCTTGATCAGGCCCGCGGCGTTCTTGCGCGTCATCTTGATGTCGTAGACCTTGCCCAGTGCGACGATCTGGCTGGCGTCCACGAGCGTCCCGCCGAGGATATCCAGCAGCGGCACGGGGTTGGCGGCGGTGGCGACGGCCTTGGACCCGGCGTAGGTCCAGATCAGCCGGTTGGCTTTGCGATCACGCATCTTCACCTTCACCGACGCGATCTTGTCGGACTTGTCGGCGGCGAACATCGCCGCGTTGAAGGCGAGCAGCGACTTGCCGTCACGCCCCAGCACGCTGAGGATCCGCGCCCGCAGGGCCTCGGTGTCCGGGCCGGGCGAACGCATTTCGGTGCGCGTCGTGCCGTCAGCTTCTTCGATGACGTATTCGATCTTCTTCGGGTCCGCCGCGGTGATGACCAGGTCCTCCGCCGGCAGCGCGTCGGCAAACCGTTCGTCACGGATGCCCCGGATCAGCTCGTCGATCTCCTGCTGCGTGTAGAGGTCACGCTTGTTCAGCACGACGATGACCGGGCGGTTGGTTTCGACGAGTTGTTTGAGTGATTCGTATTCGGTCTGGTTGAGGTCCGAGTCGGTGACGAAGAGGATCAGGTCGCCGTGGGCCGCGGCGTCGCGCGCCAGTTGTGCGCGGGCTTCACCGCCGACCTCGTTGATACCGGGTGTGTCGATCAGCGCGACCTTCGAGTCGGCGAGGCCCGGCACGTGGTAGCCGCACTTGTCCCAGGCGACCAGCCAGCTCTCGCGGGTCCAGCCGCCCTCGGCGCTGACGCTCGCGGCCTCCTCGCCGACCAGCGCGTTGATCAGGGCGCTCTTGCCCGTGCTGATTTCGCCGAACACGACGATGTCGATCCGCCCATCGCGCAGCTTCTTGAGCATCTGCCTGAGCTGGATCCCGTCGCGAGACAGCTCCGAGCGTTCGTCTTCGCCGCACCTGCCCAGCTCGGCGATGACGCGCTGCACCGTGTCCACCGCGTCGGTGTACCGGCGGTCAATCGCGGTTTGGTCCTGGCTGTCCGTCGTCGTCATCAATGGTCCTTAAGCTCGCCGTTGTCTCGCGCCTCATTGAGCCGGGATAGCGCCATGTCGGCTATCTCCTTCGCGGCCGAGACCTGTTCCCACTTCCGCCTCGCCATCGCCCCGAGCCCGCCCTTGGGTGGCTGCATCTCGTTCTTGAAGTACTCGATGAACACCCGCCCGATCCACCGGGTCACCAGCGCCTGGGTCAGCCCCTGCACCGCCCCGCCGGTCAGCGTCCCGATCCCCGGCACGCCCTTGAGCGCCGAGCCGATCATCTGCCCCAGCACCGGCGCGGCCGCGTTCGAGCCGAGCACCGACACAAGGTTTTTACTCATTTCCTTGAGCATCTGTTCGGCCGTCTTCAGGTCGATCTCCTGACGGTACACCCGGGCAAGCTCCAGCACCATCTTTGTCGAGATCCCGACCCCCGCCGCGATATCCACCACCGGCATCGGCACGACCGCCGCCACCGCGCCGGCCCGCCACATATACAGGTACACGATCTGGTTCGCACGCTTGTCCAGCGCCTCTTGCACCTGCTCCCGCGCATCGGTTGCAAGTGCACGCGAACGCAGCAGCAGGTTCGCCAGCAGCATGTCGCGCCCGTCCCGGTCGATCGTCCCCAGCATCCGACGCGCCAGCACGCTGATGTCCGGCGGGACGTCCAGGACCTCCTGCTCCTCGCTGCCGTCGGCTTTGACATGCACACGTGTCTGGTTGATCGGCTTGGCCTGCACCATCGTCACGTCGCGCGGGTCAACCCAGGGCTTAACCTGCTGGCTGATCTGTCGGATCAGATCGTCCTTCTGCTGGTCCCCGTACCAGTCGGTCTTGTTCAGGCAGACGTGCAGTGGTTTCTTCAGGTCACCGAGCACCTTGAGCGTCTCGAACTCGCTCTCGCGCAGCGGGCCGTCGAGCACGAGCAGGACCAGGTCGGCGTTCTGCGCCGATTCCTTGGCGATCTTCGCGTGTTCTTCGTTATCGACTTCCCCGATGCCGGGCGTGTCCACGAGCATGACCCGGTCGCCGCCGGTCCAGGGGACCTCGTTGCGCGTGGTGGTGGTGCCGCCTCGGACGTTGGTCTGGAAGACCTCCCGGCCGCACAGGGCGTTGAGCAGCGCGCTCTTGCCGCTGGAGATGGTCCCGAACGCGATGATCTCAAGCGTCTGGCTGGCGCGCTTGTGTTCCAGGACCGCCATCTGCTCGTCCAGTTCGTCCCGGTCCGCGCCGGCCAGGGCCAGGTCGTCCGCGACCAGTGTGACCTCCTTGATCTGGCTGTCGATCGCTTCCTCGATCTGGCGCTCCGACATCTGTGAGATGTCCAGTGTCTGCTGGTCGATGCGTTTCTTCTTTCGGCGGGTGCCGCTGAGCAGTCCCAGGAATAGCCGGATAAACACGGCGATGATGATCAGGGCGCCCAGCGAGACGGCCGCAAGGTAGAGATAAGCGACGGCCGGCCCGAGTTCGGCGGCCTTGCTGTAGTAATCGATGACCGTGCCCGGAAATGAGATAAGCACGTAATACACCACGACTGCGAGGATCAGCAGCAGCACGCCGTTCAGAGTTGCAGACAGACGGGAGAACATGCGGTATCCGGGGTTTCCGGGAGGCTCCGGGGGGTTCCGGGGGGTTCCGGGCGGGGCGTCCAAGCCATGTAGGCCCGATAACAAAGTTTAGGCTCACGGCCTAAACCACGCGAGCCCGCCGTGGCGGGTCCAGTTGCCTAACATCGGCAATTAGCAGGTTTTGGCTGAATTGCCCCCGGACCCACCCACCCCCCGGAAGGATTTACCAGCTAGAGACTCTGAATCAGGCTTGACCAAGCCGTTCGCCGCAGCTATCGCAGAACCGGGCGTCGGGATCGTTCACCACGTCACAGCCGGGGCAACGCAGTTCCGCCGGGAAGGCTGCTCCGCATTGGTCACAGAACCTCGAGCCCGCTTCGTTTTCCGCGCCACACGATGCGCAGGCTAGTGGCTCCGCCCCGCCTTCGCCCCGCAGCCCCTCGCCGATCGCGGAGGCGACGGTCCGTACGCCGTCTTCCGTGCCCTCGGCGACGTAGTTAAACGTATCCGTTGCCACCGGCGCGTACTCCCCCGCCTGGTACCGCGCGACCGCGCCCATGAAGCCCATCATGCTGCACACCGCGCCAACAAACATCAGCGGCATCCCCAGGAACGGCAGCGCCGCCAGCCACCTATGCCCAAACGGATCGCCGAGTATAACCGTCCCGAAACCGATCGCGGTCAGCGTGATCCCCAACAGCAGGACGACCGGGCCGATGACGCGTAACACGCCACGCTTTTTTTTGTGATTTGGATCGATCGGTCGCTGAGGCATGACGGGCTCCTTATCAGGCAAGCACATCCTACCCGGTTGTCACAGCCACGGTCAGTATCTTTGTGTGTCATCGCCCGGGTCTGGTGCGCCGCGCAATGATTCTCGCAGACTTGCGGATCACCCCGACACGATCAGCGTGGGCATGCTTACTCCAGGTGTTCGTCGCTGGTCGGCTGGAAGTCGTCCCAGTCGAATCCGACCTTGTCTAAGGCACGATCCATCTCGGCCATCCTTGCGGGGAAGATTTTATGCAGGCTCTGGATCTGAGCCGGGTCGCCGTAGGTGCCCAGGTACAGGCGGACGAACTCGGCGAAGTCCTCCGAGGGGTTGAGCCGGCCGTAGTGCGACACCGACAGGATGTCCTCGCCGAGCGCTTTTTCCCAGGCGAGGTAGTTGTCGGTCTTGTTCATCAGCAGGTGGCCGATCTCGTGGCTGAGGGTTGAGTCGAGGCTGGCGAGGCTGGCCGGGCCGTCGAGCCGGACCCATATATTGCTTCCCCCGCCGTTGTATTCACGGGCCGTGCCGTAGGGTTCGACGGTGACTTTTTTCAGCATGACGCGCAGCACGCCCGGTAGGCCCGCGACCGCCTTGGGCACGTCATCGCGTTCGCTGGCGTCTTTCAGGGGTGTGTAGAGGGTGACCTCATGGCCGTCCTCAAACGTGATCGTTTGCACGAAACCTTCGCGCACCGCGCCGCGCCAGCCGTCGTACGTCACCGCCTCGGCGTCGGAGACGGTGTACTTATCACGCCGAAGCACCGGTCCACGGTCGGTCCGCCCGTCGGGCCAGCCGCGCAGGTGGCCGGCCAAAATCTTCACCTGATGCCAGGCGGGCAGCTCGTCGTAGTTCGCCGCTTCCAGCAGGTTGCCCAGGTCCTTGCGGTGCGAGGCCGAGTAGGTTGTCGGGCCTTCGAGCAGATCGACCAGCAGGTCGCCCTCGGCTTCGGGGAGTTCAAAAAAGCCTTCGCTGCGGAAGATCGCGCGGTAAGCGGTCGCCGGGTCGTCGCCGATATCTTCGGGGTTCTCGAACGCGTGCTTCGCGGCCTCGATCTGTGCGGACGAAACACGGAACGCCTCGGCGGGGATCGGCGCGAACTCGTCTTCGTCCGTGGTCTTCCATTTGACCATCAGCCCCGCGCCGCCGTCGCCCTGGTAGTAGCTGGCACGCACGGGGACCCAGCCCTGTTTGAGTGTGCGCGTCGCCCGGCTGGGGGGCTTGCTGCCGTTGACCCAGGCGTCTTTGGCGAGGAAGTCGCCGTCGAGATAGATCTCCACGCCGTCGTCGCTTTCAAGGTCGAACGTGTATTCACCGTCGGCCGGGACCATCAGCTCACCGCGGATTTCGATCTGGATGGATTCCTTGGGGCCCTCGAAGCCTTCTTCCTTAGTAAAACGCAGGGCGTCGAGCACGCCGACACTGGCCGGCGGCACGCCCGGCAGCAGACTGCGCACGGTCTTGGGTCGACGAGGCAACTCGTAGAGCTCGTATAGCAACCCCGGCACGGTCTTCTCGGTCGCGTCCTCAGCCGATGCCGAGGGCAAGCCCGGCGTAACCAGCAGTGCTACCAGACATCCGATCCATGCGCCGACTGTACCGGCGCGACGATTAAGTAGGTGTGACTTCATGCCCGAGATATTAGCACACAACAGCAGCGTTCTTTCTGATGCGCCGCCGCACTGTCGGTATATGACAGGTACAGACATAGTCGGCGACGCACAATGCCCCCCATCGAAAACACAAGACACGTAAAGCTCCTTACGTTACTATAAACCTGTTCATCATCTCGGCAGAAGCGCCGCGGGTGGCTCACGATCCCAACCAACTAGTTGCGAATGGGGGACATTTTGGACGCACGCAAGAACCGCATCAGCCTGACGTATGGGATCACCGGCATCGGTCTGCAGGTGGTGGGCTGTGCCTTTTCGATTGTTGCGCAAGACATTGATCCCGTGGTAGCACTGATCGGTGTTGCGGGTTTGTGGATCGGCGCGGGGCTGTTGGTCGTCGGGCTCGGTTATTACGCATCGGCCAAGGGCCACCACTGGGCCTGGGGGTTGGTTGGGCTGTTGAGCATCATCGGGTTGTTGATCCTCGCGGCGCTGCCCGACCGGCACGGCAGGCGCGAGGAGATGGGCAAGCTCCAGGCCGACGCGACAAAGACGGCACGGCACGGGCGCCCGGTGTTTCACTGCATTAAATGCAACTACATCATCAGCGGGTGCACCACCGGCATGTGCCCTGAGTGCGGCCATCCGTTTGATGGACAAGACCCGACAACGATGCGCGTCGCAGATGAGCACGGAGGCGATTGGTTCGCCAATCAGGCCCCGCCCTGGACCGCGCGCTGGAGCCTGATCCTGGGGATCCTCTCTTTGGTGATGTTCTGTTTGCCGTGCTTTGGTTTGCTGTTTCCGATAGCCGGCGTCGTCTGTGGTCACCACGCCCGGCGCGTGACCAGAGGCAGGCATGAGTTGTCGAGATCCGCTGGTGTCGCGCTGGCCGGGCTTATCACCAGCTATATCGGGCTGGGCTTAACACTGGTGAGCACCGCTTGGCTCATCATCATCGCTATTCTTGAAGCGTAAGTTCAAAAAACCCCCCGGCCGATCGACCGGGGTGTGAGTGGTTGATAGATTTGTGTTCGATCGAATGGGTTTACCCCACGGCCGCGGCGCTGAGGGCTTCGATGACCATGTCGCCGACCTCGGTGCAGGAGAAGCCGGAGCGGTCGAGTTGTTTGCCGGCGAAGTTGGGGGTGACGGCCTGGACGGCTGCGCCGATCTTCTCGCCGCACCTGGTGGCCGCGTCGTCGCCCTTGATCCGGCCCACTTCACGCAGCAGCAGGCCGATCGAGTCGATGGCGGCGATGGGGTTGGCCTTGTTTTGCCCGGCGATGTCCGGGGCGCTGCCGTGGACCGGCTCGAACATGCTGGGTGCGGTGCCGTCGGGGTTGAGGTTGCCCGAGGCGGCGACGCCCATACCGCCTGCGATGGCTGCACCCAGGTCGGTGATGATGTCGCCGAACATATTGGGCACGACGATGGTGTCGTACATCTCGGGCTTGGTCGCCATATACATGCAGCAGGCATCGACGTGGTGGTACTCGCGCTCGATGTCTTTGTAGTCCGCCTCGCCGACCTCGTTGAACGTGCGGAACCAGGTGTCGCCGCAGTGGGTCAGGACGTTGGTCTTGTGGACGAGCGTCAGCTTGCCGGGGAAGCCGTTGGCTTTGCGGGTCCGTGCGATATCGAAGGCGTAGCGCACGCAGCGTTCTGCACCGAAGCGGGTGGCGATCATTTCCTGCGTGCTGATTTCCTGGGCCGTGCCTTTGCGGGCGATCCCGCCGTTGCCGCAGTAGAGGTCTTCGGTGTTCTCGCGGACGCAGACGAAGTCGATCTCTTCCGGGCCCTTGTTTTTAAGGGGGGTCTCGACGCCGGGGTAGAGCTTGACCGGGCGGAGGTTGATGTACTGGTCCAGGTCGAAGCGGAGTTTCAGGAGCAGGCCTTTTTCCAGGACGCCGGGCTTGACGTCGGGCGTGCCGACCGCGCCGAGCATGATGGCGTCGTAGGCCTTGAGGTCTTGGACCTGCTGGTCGGTGATGACCTCGCCGGTCTTGAGGTAGTGCGCCCCGCCGTAGGGCAGGTCGGTGGTGGTGTATTCAAGGCCCTGGGCCTTGGCGATCGAGTCCACGACCCGCAGCGCCTCCCGGACCACTTCCGGGCCCACCCCGTCCCCACCGATAACCGCGATCTTGAGCGCCATGGCTGATATCTCCACGTAATTGGCTGGTTTTTGTTCTGGAAAGCCCTACTTTATAGACCACCGGGCCGGTACTGGCAACGCTCCGGCCACCCACGCTCGGGCGATGCGATAGGATGGAGGCCGGGCCCTGAAGACGGGTCCAACGACCGGAGGGAACCGATGCGTACCCCTTACTGCCCGACCTGTGGCTACAACCTGACGGGGCTGGAAGAAAATCGTTGCCCGGAGTGCGGGGCGGGTTTCAACATCGAGCAGATTTTGGCTGAGCGACACAAGGCCGAGCTCATCATCAGCCGGACGCGGGGTAGGCTTTTCACTTGGCCGCTGATCTATGCGCCCGTGGTAATTACAGTTCTGTGGATCAATGCGTATGTGCGGGACCATGTGCCACCGGGATGGGCATCGGTGGTGTTTGTGCTCAGCGTCCTGGCCGTTTTCTTGTTACTGATCTGCAGCGGCTGGTGGCTTGGTCGGCGGCACGCCTGGGCGCTAAGGATCAAAGTCACCCCGAACCTATCCCAACGGCCCCCAAAGGCCGCCTGGAAGTACGTCTTGGCGTATTCGATCATCCTGATTGCTTTGACGCTGGTTGACTTGGTCCTTGCCGGACCGGTTATTGGCAGGCTGATTTATTTTTATCGTTGGTTCTAAGCAAGAATAACCGGCAATGGCCTGATAGCGTTGTAAGTCCCGGTCGCCGGGCGCATCTATTGGGGTGAAACTAGGCATGACGTCAACTTCGATCCCAGCAACCAAGGGGCACGGCCTGGCTGACGATGCGGATCACAGCCTGATCGAGCGTGCTCTCGGCGGCGAGCACGAGGCTTTTGCCCGGGTGGTGGCGATGCACCAGCGGTACGTCGCGGCGTTGGCCCAACGGCTGCTCGGCTGGGACCCGGAAGTCGATGACGTCGTGCAGGACGTGTTCGCCAGTGTTTGGCAGCGCCGCGGGCAATTGCGTGAAACGGAGCGCTTCCGTGGCTGGCTGGCGAGGATCACGGTCAACACCGCCCGGACCCGGCTACGACGACGGATGGTCCGGCAGACGCTTCTACTCAACTTCGGGCAGACGCGACCGGCTGAGGCGGATGAGAGCCCGGTAGTCGGTGAATCATTGGAACGACAAGAGGCGGGCCGGCTGGTACGCGACGCGGTCAATCGCCTGCCCCAACGCGATAAGGAAGTCCTGGTGCTGCATTACCTCGAACACATGCCGATTGATGAAGTCGCAGGGATTCTGGGGCAGCGCGTCAATACGGTGGAGGTCCGGCTGCACCGGGCCCGCAAGCGGTTGGCCGAGCGCTTACCCAAGGAGCTGAAGCCATGAACGAACAGCGGATCATCGAGCTGCTGGACCTGGCCGACTCGGCGGCGACGCCCGTGGATCAGGCGGGCCCCAACCTGGCGGGCCGTGCGATCCGGCGAGCCAGGCGGCGTTCGGCGCTGAAGCATACGGGTTTGGCCGTGAATGCGGTCGCGGCGGTGGTTGTGTTGGCATTCGTCTTCCTGCCCGGACAACCGGCGTCACAGCCCGGCAGCGCGCCAGTTGCCGTCGCTCCGGCCGACAACCAAGACACGGAGCGGCAGCTCGCCGATCTCCGCGCCCGGATCGCGGCGCAAGAGGCCATCATCGAAGCACTTTTAGAACGAGAAAACCTCGTACAAGCGCCCGTCATCCAGGCGGTCAATCCGCTGGACGAGGTTTATGAGCAGGCCGACCTGGCCGCCAAGCAGATGGTCCTGGCCGCCGACCGCATGGAGCGCAGCCGCGGCCGAAACGACCTTTCCGATCAGTTGTACCGGGACGTCGTTACACACTTTTCCGAATCAGACTGGGCGGCCGTCGCCCGCAACCGGCTAACCGAACACGAACCAATCACCCAACCCAGGAGTGCCCTGTGATGCGTAACACTTTCATCCTTACCGTTGTCGCGGTGTGTCTGACCGTGCTGGTCCTCGTGGACTCGACCACCGCACAAACATCTTCGTGTATAGCATGGATCGAGGCCGACAAAACGCTGGGTATGCAGAACGCGGAAATCGTTGTGAAGCTGATCGATAGCAACTCGGTCTCAGGCAATGCCGAGAAGGACGTGTTTGGGATGAAGCTTGATGAGGTTGGTGGATTCCTCAAGATCGAGGTTTATGCCCTCGACGACAGAATAATGATGGTTCAGTTGGTGGTGGACGGGGGGGGCATGGCTGATCACGTCAGCCCCATCCAGGAGAAGCTGGATGAGTATCTTGCGCAGACACTCAAGAACCTTAGCGACGCGCTAGGCCGGGCTCACGATCAGGTCAAGGACAGCCAGAGATCGCGGCTTGACCGATCCCGCGTACAACTCGAACAGGTACAGCAGGAGGTCGAGGAATACCGTGCCCTTGCACGCGCTATCAGAGAGAAGGCCGGCACGGCGGCGCTGTCGCTGGATGCGTTGGTCAACCGGCAGATGAAGCTGGAACAGGAAGTGCTCGATCTGCGGCTGCAGCAGGAGGTCGTTAATGCCGTTCGCAGAAGGCTGTCCGAGCGTATCGCCGAGGCGCGGGAGAAGGCTGAGGAATTGGCCGAGCGCGACGAAACACTCGAGGCTTTACACGAAGTGGCGGCGATGAAGGAAGAGCTACTCGGGCATTATCACGAAGCGGTTAACCAAGGCCTTGCCCCGTCCAAGGAGTACATCGCCGCGAAGGCCGAGTTAGCGGAGGTACGCATCCGCATCGCCGATCGCCTCGAGCAAGTCAAGCGGGGGCTGGGCGGAGAGACGTTAGCCGCCCTCAACGAACGTTTGAACGAGACGTTGATCGAATCCGACCGCGTCGAGGCGATGTACCATGCGCACCGCATCCAACTCGAGCAGATGAAAGACAAGAGCCTGTTTGACCTGGCCGAGCAATACGAGCAGGTCCGCCAGCGTATGGAAGATGCCATGCAGGAGGCCCGGCACTTCAAGAGCCTCTACCTGGAAGAGAAGATCGATCTTGACGCCATGACCGATCCGCGCGTCATCGTGGTGGAATAGGGTGTTGTTGCGGCCGGGGCGGGGGCCCGGCTTACCGATCCGGTATCCTGACACCGATGCCGACGCTCTATTGTCCTAATTGCGGCTACAACCTGACCGGGCTCAGCGAACACCGCTGCCCGGAGTGCGGTGGTCCATTCAGCCGTCAACATTTGGAAGAAGAAGTGAGTTGCGCCGGGGAGTTGATCCGCAAAATCCGGATCAAGATGTTCCTGTTTCCCTTACTGTATGCGGCCCTGATCCCTTGTTGGTTCAGTATCCCCACCAGTGCCAGCGATCATCATTCGCCGATGTTTTGGCTCGTGATTATTATCTTGATCAGTGCAGTTCCGGTCTTTGTGCCCCCGATTTGGACCGGTTGGACTCTTGGTAAGCAGTACGCCCGGGCCAGACGGATCACGGCCCCGGCCGAACGGGTCGGGCACAAGGAGCGGCCCGAATGGCTCGTTCCATTGTTATTCGCGGCGGGTCAAACCGCTCTGATGTTCCTCTACTTTGGTGTTGGTGTGCTGGTACTCGTATTTCTGGTGAACGTGATCATTTTTAATTAATGAAAGAATGACTGTTGACGTTCGCGATAGGCGGGTGAGATCACGTTCGCGCGGAACACGGGCTATGATTGATCCATGCCCACCCCCACCGCCATCATCATTGTGGATCACGGCTCTCGGCGAGGCGAGTCCAACACCATGCTGGAGGACTTCGTCGCCCGGTTTGCTGAGGGCTGCCCATACGACATCGTCGAGCCGGCGCATATGGAGCTGGCGGAGCCGTCCATCGGGACCGCGTTTGATAAGTGTGTTGAGCGCGGGGCCAAGCGCGTGATTGTCTGCCCCTACTTCCTCTTGCCCGGGCGGCACTGGACTGAGGATATCCCCCGGCTGACCGCAGAAGCGTCGAAGAACCACCCCGGCATCGAGTACCTGGTCACGGCCCCGATCGGCCTGCACCCGTTGATGCATGACGTGATCCGATCACGGATCGAGCACTGCTTAAGGTTTATCGCCGGCGACACCGAAGCCTGCGAATCCTGTGCGGGCAAAGGGATGTGTGTGATGAGGGTGTGCGGAGAGGTGCCGGCTAGTCCCGATTGATCACGCCCGGCCGATCGGGCCGTCGTCGTCCTCGTCGTCGCCGGTGTCGAAGGGGAAGTCGTCCTCGTCGTCCTCATCGGGATCGAAGTCGTCTGGACGCTCTGCGTCGTCTTGCTCGGGCAGGCCTGAGATATGGGCCTCGTCCGGGCCCGCGTCAGGCGGCTCTATGCGCTGGGCGGCGGTGGCCCAGGCGTCGGGGCGGGGCACTTCCTCCTCGCGCTCCTCACGTCGCAGCTCGATCTCGCGCTGCCGCTGGTTGTGACGCCGCCAGGCCATCAGCAGCCCGATCACCATCAGGATCGCCAGGCCCATCAGGAAGAGGATCAGGTAGAGGTAGAGCAGCGACTGGTCCTGGGACGAGTAGAGTTTGGATTTGTCGTTTTGGCTATACGCCAGCAGGATCATCCACATGGGCGTAGTTTAGCGTCCATCGCTGTGATTGGCACCGTCCGGGCCCCGGTAGGTGCAGACAGTTTTACTCGTTTCCCAGACGCTTAATTCGCTCAGCGCCGCGCCGGGTGTCAGCCCCCCTGTCGGCTCGGCCAGCATGTCCCAGATCACTTTGACGATGTTCTCGACCGACGGATTCAGTTCGGCGAAGGCGGGCACGTCGGTGTTCAGGTGTTTGTGGTCAAGCGGTTCGATCACGTGGCGGTTGACCAGGGCGTCGAGTCGTGCGATGTCGGTCGTCTGGCCGTCGGGACCGATCGGCACGCGGGCGACGACCTCCACCCGGTAGTTGTGCCCGTGGCCGGCGGGGTTGTTGCACTTGCCGAACACCGCGCGGTTCTGTTCGTCGCTGTAGCCGGGCACGTGCAGGCGGTGGGCCGCGGAGAACTCGTACTGCTGTCGGATCAGGACGTGGTCCATGTCATCACTCCTCAGGCCGATCCGGTAGGTCGGGGTCAGGCCAAGCTCCAGTTGCATCACCGTGTGGTCCAGAGCCGGGCTCACCGCGGTGTGCAGGTGTTGCATCAACCGGCCGAGCGGCGAGGACGTCTCATCGGATAGCGCTTCGTGGAAACACCCAAGCGCGTGGTTGCGTACCGCCTGGTCGATCTGCTTGATGTTGATGAAGTAGCCCGTCACCGGGTCTGCCTCCCCCCGGCAGGTCACCATCAATTCGTAGTACCGGCCCAGCCCACGCATCGCCGGCCAGGCCGCGAATGTGTTGTCACGCGCCCCGTCACCCTGAATCCCCGTGTGCCCCACGGGAGCCCCCGGAGTCCCCGGAGTCCCCGGCATTTCCGGGGCTGGGTCGTTGATGCAGAAACGGACTGTACGGCTAAGTTCAAGCGTCATCGGCACGGATTATAGGCCACCGCCCTGCCTTACCCGTACAAACCCTCCCCCCGACACATATTGCCTCGAATGGGCTTGCCCTGGGCCCTGCTGGATTGGAGGCTTGAATCACACGGCTACGGGTCCCGGCCCCCGGCCCCCCCGGACCCGGCCCAGAGCAGGGAGCGTTCATGCATAGTTGGGTTCGTTACAGCGTGTCGGCCTACCTGGGCCTGCTGATCGCCGGCTCCGTCGCGACTCCGGAACTGGCCCCCGCAGGTCCTGAGCCGGTCGCCTCGATCTATCACGATGCCGAACCCATCTACCTGCCCGAAGCTCCGCTGCTGCATCGGCCACACATCCGGCCGCAGACAGAAACCGCCAATGCACAGTCCTGATGCGCGACCACGTTGGCGGTTAAGCCGGGTTGCGGTACGCTTGGGGCGTGACGAACGAATCACCCGACAACTCATCGCAATCGCCTGCTGCGCGCCGCGGCCAGACGGCCGGGCTGTGGATCGCTGCGTGTCTGGCGGCGGTGTTGATCGTCCTGGCTTACGCTTACTTCACGTCCGGTTCGCGTTCAAGCGATCCGGTCATCCCGTCACTAACCGGCCCGCCCCCCACCCCCGAGCAGCAGGCGCTGGACGACCAGCTTGCGGAATTGGGCGACCTGTTCGGGCAGGTGATGGAGCACAATCGCGACGTTGCGCCACTGATCGAGCGGATCGATGCTTTGTTAAGTAAGCATCCGGACCTGGCGGCTGGCCACACACTCCGCGGGCAGACGCTGATGTTTGCCAGCCGGCTCGATGAGGCGCTGCAAGCGCTCGAACGATCACTGGCTATTGAGCCCGAGCAGGCGGGTATCCACCAGCTCGCCGGGGCCGCCGCCGAGAAGCTCGATCGGCTTGAAGCAGCCCGGGAGCACTACGAAGCGGCGTTGCGGCTCCAGCCTGACTCGGGCAGCTATGCCATCTTCCTGGCGAATGCTCAGCACAAGCTCGATCGGGACTACGACGCGATCCCGACGCTCACTGGTGCGATCCAACGCAACTCCAAGCTGCATGGCGCGTACGCCCTATTGTCGGACATCTACGCCAGCCAGGACAAGCCGGATGCGGCGCTCGCGCAGATCGATCGCGCGCTCAACGCCGTCGACGACCCGGAAAGCCCGGTGCATGTGGTTTACACGATCAAGCGTGCGGCGGTGTTGCGTCTGGATGACCAGCCCGCCGAGTCGCTGGCGGCGCTCACCGCGTTGCCGGCCATGGCGCAGCTGCGCCCCGACGTGATGCGCGACGTGGCGGAGAGTTGGGACATGCTCGGCAAACCGGCGATGGCGGCGTCACATTACGAACAGGCGCTCGGAGCCGATCCGAGCAACGACCACGCCGCCGCCCAGGCCGTGCACTGGTGGTTGAAGGCTGGGGACGCCGCGGCCGCCGGGCGCAACCTCAAAACCCTGCGCCGGATCAACCCGCGCCACCCCAACCTGCCACGGCTCGACGCCGAGGTCAGCAGTTTGCAATCTGAGTAATCCCCCGGGTTACCCGTCGGAGCGCATCTTGCGGATGATGTTGGTGGTGCTTCGTCCCTTGACCATCGGCACCCGCGCGATACGGCCGCCGTAAGATTCGACGATCTCGTAGCCGACGACCTGGTCGTGGCTGTACTCATCGCCCTTGACCAGCACGTCGGGCTTGAGCTTCCGTAAGAGCGGCTTGGGCGTGTCGGTGTCGAAGATAACCAGGTAATCCACGCTCTCCAGCGCGCTGAGCACAGAGACGCGGTCGGCTTCGTGGTTGACCGGGCGGTCCTTGCCCTTGAGCTTGCGGATCGAACGGTCGGAGTTGACTGCGACAACCAGCAGGTCGCCCTGCTCGGCCGCGGCGCGCAGGTAGCTGACGTGCCCGGCGTGCAGGATGTCGAAGCAGCCGTTGGTAAACGCGATCTCTCTGCCCTGCCGACGATGGGCCGCGAGCTCGGTCGCCAGCTCATCGACGGTCCGCAGCTTGGTGTGTGGCTGATGGTTGCTTGAAAGTACGTCCAGCAGCACCTCATCCAGATCGACCGGCACGGCCCCGAACCGCTCGACCTCCAGCCCGGCCGCGACGTTGGCGAGCTTCACCGCCTGTAACCAGTCCGCCCCGTTCGCCAGCGCCGCCGCCAGCATCGCCAGCACCGTGTCACCCGCGCCGGTCACGTCGTAGACTTCCCTGGCCCGGGTCGGGACAAACGTCGGCTTGGCACCCTTGCGCAGCAGCAGTACGCCCTGTTTATCCAACGTCAGTGCGAGCGTCTGAAGCGACAGCGAACTCACAAGCTTGCGTCCGAGCTTGATCAATGAATCGTGTGAATCATCCGAGGCGTCGGAGCCGGTCGCGAGCGCTGCTTCGTAGCGGTTGGGTGTGATGCTGGTAGCGCCTTTGTATTTGCTGTAGTCCTCGATCGCGGCCGGATCGACCAGCACCGGGACGCCCGCCTTCTTCGCCAGCTTGATCAGCCCCTGACACAGCGCGTCGGTCAGCACGCCCTTGTTGTAATCCTCCAGGCACAGGACGTCGGCCTTCTTGAGCTTGCGCTCGGCCAGCTTCAGGAGCTTGTCGGTGACGGCTTTGGGGACCGGGTCTCTGGATTCCTGGTCTACCCGGAACATCTTTTGCGGGTGGCGGTGCTGCGCTAGGCCGATGAAGTTGTGCTTGACGGTGGTCGGGCGTTTGCCGTCGGCGACCAGGCCCGACGCGTCGCAGCCGGCGTCCTTGAGTTCGCCCTTGAGTTTGTCCGCCATCTCGTCCTTGCCCACGACGCCCAGGCAGTCCACGTCGCAGTGCAGCGCCTTGAGCGCCAGCGCGACGTTCGCCGCCCCGCCGGGCTTGAGTTCTTCGCGCTGCGCAGCGAGTACCGGGACCGGGGCATCCGGGCTGAGCCGTTGGGCGTCACCATAGACATAACGGTCGGCCATGAAGTCGCCGACCACCATCACGCGCTTGCGGCGCCAGGTATCCAGTAGGTGGACCAGGTCCTTGCTTGGCAAGGTTTACTTCTCGTCGTCCTGCTGCTGCTTCACGCTACGCTCGAAGAGCATGCCGGCGATGAAACCCGCTACCGTCGCCACCACAAGCACCGCGATCATCACGCCGCCGGGGGTGTGCGCCAAAGTAAGAACGGCATCGAACGGGCTGGTCATGACTGATCCTTTCGTACTGAAAAAGACAGGGGTGTCCTGGGGTGCCTGAGGCGGATAGTGTACCCGGGACGCCGCCCGGCGTCACCCGACACGTGTTGTACTTTTTTTGACCCGTATCTTGACCGATCGGTCAAAACCGCCTAGGCTTGAATAACTTTAAGGGCCACACCATGCCGCTGACCAAACAGTTCGACCCCGTCCAAGCCCTGGATCAGGCCATGCGCGTATTCTGGACCAAGGGCTACGACGGCACCTCCATCGCCGACCTGCTCGCCGTCATGGGGATCCACAAGGGCAGCTTCTACGACACGTTCGGCAGCAAACACGACCTGCTGCTCAAGGCTATTGATCGGTATACGTCCGAGCGCTTCGAGAGCTTCGAGCACGCGATCGCCGGCCTGGGCCCCCGTGAGTCGATCCTGACGGTGTTCGACTTTGTGGTTAAGGAGTGTGTCGGTAGCGACCGCAGCAGGGGCTGCTTCTCGCTGAACTGCGCTCTGGAGCTCGCCCCCTCTGATCCGCAGGTCCGGCGGAAGGTCCAGCAGTCATTCCGCTACCACGAGAACATGATGGCTGAGCTGATCGCGCGTGGTCAGGACGACGGCGTGATCCCCGAGCACATCGATCCCCAGGATACAAGCAAGGTCCTGATGGGCCTGATCATGGCGATGCGCGTCTACGGTAAAACCGGTGCGCCACGCTCCACCTTCCTCGCCCTGCGCCGGCAGGCCGCCGCCGTCATCGGAGCCGCTGACTGAAACACCCCCAATACAGCCACGGGCTGTGTCTTAACCCAATTTTGACCGAATGGTCAAAATAAACTTTCCTAAGGAGAACCCCCATGCCTCACGATTCGCTTCAGAACAAGACCGCCCTGATCACCGGCGCCAGCTCCGGCATCGGTGCCGCCAGCGCCGAGGCGCTCGCCAAAGCCGGCGTCAATGTGGTGCTCGCCGCCCGCCGGGCCAAGGAGGGCCAGGCCATCGCCGACCGGATCCAAGCCGACGGCGGCAAGGCCCTGTTTATTCAGGCCGACGTGACCGACCCCGATGCTGTGACCGGCCTGATCGAACAGGCGCAGAAGACCTTTGGCGGGCTGCATGTGCTATTTAACAACGCGGGGATTGAGGGCAGCGGATTGCTGCCGATCGTCGAAGAGTCTGAGGAGAACCTTCGGCAGATCCTTGAGATCAACGTGGTCGGCGCATGGCGCACGATGAAGGCCGCCATCCCGGCGATCTCGGCGTCGGGCGGCGGGTCGATCATCAACACCACTTCGGTCGCCGGGCGGCGCGGGTTCGGGGCGTTCTCGTCCTATGTCGCGTCCAAGTTTGCGCTGGAGGGGCTGACACGATCCGTGGCCCAGGAGCTTGCCGGGTCGGGGGTCCGGGTCAACGCGATCGCGCCGGGCCCGATCAGCACCGATCTGCTGGACCGCGCGACCGGTGGAGACCCGACCCCGTTCACACAGCTGGTCCCGATGCAGCGTGCCGGGACCGTGGACGAGATCGCAGAGGTGGTCTGTTTCCTCGCGTCGGACGCGGCGAGCTATATCACAGGCCAGTCGCTCGTTGTTGACGGCGGCATGCTTTCCTGACCCCCCCACAACCGGGTGCCGTGTTGAACACCAGCGCGGTGCCCGGCATTTTTATTCGTTGATCGCACGGTTGATGAGGGCGGTGATGTCCTGGTCACCGTCCAGGAACTTGATGCCCAGTATCGGCCGAACGACGGGTGGCGTGCTATTAGCCATTGCACCTGAGGTCAGGATCGGCCGCCACTTCACCCAGTCTTTTTCCGTGATCACGACCGCGTCGGCTCCCCGCCGTCCGGCGTCGGCCAGCAATGCTCGGACCTCGTCTTCGGTGTAGTGGTGATGGTCATCGAACGTGTGTGTCGCGAGGACCTCTTTGGCGCTGGCGAGCATGGCATGGAACGCCGACGGGTTGCCGATCGCGCAGGCCCCGACGACCTGCTTGTCATCGAGGTAAGTCGGGCTGAGCTCTTCGGCGTCCCTGCGGAAACCGGACCAGGCAAAATGCGTATGGGCCAGCGGTGGCCGGCCGGTGACGGCTTCGATGCGTTGGTCGAGTTCGGTGACAGCTGATCCCGCCTGGGGATCACAGCGCGTAATAATCACGGCATCGGCCCGTTTCAGGTTGCCGATCGGTTCGCGCAGCAGGCCGCGCGGCAGCAGTCGGCCGAAGCCAAACGGACGGGTCGCATCGACCAGCACGATATCCAGGTCACGCTTTACCCGGCGGTGCTGGAAACCATCATCCAGCAGGAACACCGTCGTCTCCGGGTGCTCGGCCAAGATACGCTTTGCACCTTCGACACGGTCCGGGTTGGGCATCACGGGTACACCGGGCCCGAGCGCCTCGGCTAATTCCTCGGCCTCATCGCTGGGCGCATCGGATTGACCGGCCATATAGCCGCGCATCAGCACGGCCGGCTTCTGATCCATGGCGATCAGCCGCCTGGCCAACTCGATGACCATCGGCGTCTTGCCCGTGCCCCCGGTGGTGATGTTGCCGACGCTGATCACCGGCCGATCGAGTTCCATCGACTTCTTGATTCCTAAATCGAACAGCTTGTTGCGGATGCCCACCGCCAGGCGATACCCCGGGCTCAAGATGCTCAGCCCCACACGCGCGGCCGCCGGGCCAATGCCTTTCACGTCCCCGGACATGATGTCGTAGAGCCGGGCGTGGTTCATGGTGAGTTCGGCAGGACGTTGAGCTTCGCCAGTTCGGGCACGAGCCTTTGCATCGGCAGGCCCACAACGGTTGTTTCGTCCCCATCGACGGTCAGCGGCCAACCATCGTCTCGTCGGTCGAACAGGTTGTACCCCCCCGCCTTGCCATACCACTGGTCGGTATCCAGGTATTGCTCCAGCTGATCATTGTTCAGCGCGCCCAGCGTGACCTGCGCCTGGTCGGCAAAGGCGTGGGGTTGAGTCATCCCGTCGGTTAACAAGGCAACGCCGGTGATCACGGCATGGGTGCTGTGCATGAAGTGGCGGATCATCCGCTCAGCGTCTTCACGGTCCTTGGGCTGGCCGATCAGATAGCCGTCAGTTCCCACGCAGATTGTGTCAGCAGAGAGGATTACGGCGTCTGATGGGACGTGATCCCGCAGGCTCAGGGCCTTCTGGGAAGCCAGGTCCGCGGCCAGGGCCTGCGGGCAGCCGGGGTGGTTGTGGTCCGGCTGGGGCGGGTCGTGGAAAGGCGGGTCGGCCTGATCGAACGTAAACCCCGCCTCTCGCAGCAGCAACGACCGCCGAGGCGATCGGCTGGCGAGAATCAGGCGCGGGTGAGGATTGTCGCAAGCGTCGGACATGCATGGAATTGTAATCGGGTCCGGGGTCCAGGGTCTGATCAGACGCTCACGCCTGGATTACGGACGGGGCCATGATCCAACTACATCACTCTGACCAGCCCCCAGACCCGAGCCCCGAGACTCACATTACCCCCAGAAATCCGCATTATCAGTATTGTTATTCAAGGTTTGGCTGGATCGGCCCCGATAACTCTCACAGGGTCGGTCTAGTGGACCGGCCATCCGCTGTGCTTCGATCCGGCCCTTGGCAGGTCGGCGGGTCGGCGGCTTTCAAGGATGAAAGGCCCGGCTGTGCGAACCATCGCGATCATTAATCAGAAAGGCGGGTGCGGCAAGACGACGTGCTCGATCAACCTCGCCGCCTCCCTCTCCGCCAAGGGCAAACGCACACTACTGGTCGACATGGACCCGCAATCCCACTGCGCGATGGGGCTGGCGGTACCTGATGCGCAGATCGACAAGTCCATCGCCGACATGCTGCGTGCGGGGCTGGACGGATCGATTGCTATGTCCGAGGTCACCTGGCAGATCGCAAGGGACTTCGACCTCGCGCCTTCGACCATCATGCTCGCCGGCATCGAGGCGCAGCTGAACACCGCCCCCGACAAGGACCGCCGACTCGTGCAGGTCCTGTCCACCGTTCAGGACAACTACGACTACTGTGTCATCGACTGCCCGCCCTCGATTGGGCTGTTGACGTTTAATGCGTTGCGTGCGGCCGACGAGGTGTTGATCCCGGTAGAGACGGGCTTCTTCTCGATGCAGGGCGCCGTCCGTCAGCAGCAGACGATCCGCATGCTGGCGAGGCGAGCCGGCCATCACGTGCGCTTCAGTGTGCTGGCAACAATGTACGACGTCCGTACCAAGCTGGCCCGTGAGATCCTCTCGGAGCTGAAGCGCCACTTCGGCGAGGACCTGCTGCCGATCGTGATCAACTTCAACAGCAAGCTCAAGGAAGCGGCGAGCTTCGGCCAGCCGATCACCGAATACGACGCCGCCAGCCGCGGCATGCAGGACTTTGAACGCCTGGCCGACTGGCTATTGACCAATCCGCCGGCCCCGGTGGTCGTGCCCCCGCCGTCGTTCGCCGGCGACTTTGAAGAGCCGCAGGCCGAGGATGAGCAGGCCACGCAGGCCAGTTCCAACCCCGCCCTGAGCCGGGCCGCCGAGTTGGTCGAACGTGCCCGGGCGCTATCCACCCGCACGGCCGAGCTCTCGTCACGGCTTGCCAGCGACGAAGACGCCCAGGCCGAAGGCTTCGCCCCCGACCTGCCGACCATCGACCCGACCGCCCAGCCCAGCAGCGAAGCGGTCGCGGAAAGCACGCCGCCGCGTCAGCCGGTTGATCCGGTTGAAGCACCCGCTGTGAAAGTCCCGGAAGTCCCCGACAGTTTCGAGAAGAAACTTGCCGGCCTGTTCGGCGCACGTCACACGGCCCAGGGCCTGCTCTTCATCCAGCCCGGCGACAAGGCCAAGACCAACATGGCTATCGCCGGCGACTTCAACGGCTGGGACCCACGGTCCACCCCGCTGAAGCGCGATGAAAACCTCGGCGTCTGGCAGACCTGCGTCCCCGTCCCGCCCGGCCGGTACCGCTACCGCCTGGTCGTCGACGGCCAATGGATCCAGGACCCTTACAACAGCTACGTCGAATCCAACCCCTTTGGCGAACTGAACAACATCGTCATCGTGGCTTAAGACCCGGTATCCTGTATCGCAACATCGTTCGCCACGGAGGGCGACGAAAACCAGCCCGCATCAGACCCTCGGTAAAAAGTCATGGACGACACGCGCACCCAACAGGCGCTGGACGAGTTAGCCGACCTGTTCCTCTCCGGGCAGGCCCCTGCCAACCCATCACAGGACACCCCCGCGCCCCCGGCTGATGAAGCCAAGCCCGGCCCCGGCGACGCGCTGACCGGGCCCGCCCCGATCCGCCTTGGCCCGAAGCTCCGCGGCCAGGCCCAGCCGCCGGTTACGCCACCCGCCAAGCCACCGGCCCCGGCCATAGACCCGCAAACCGTCGAGGGGAACGCGCCCCTGCGCCTGCATACCGATGCGTCGGACCCGCTTGAGCCGGACGATCTGCTGGATGAAACCGAAGCGGCCGAAGACTTCTCGATCGATGATGAACCGCAGCACGCGGTTGCTATCGAAGCCGTCATGCTCGGCAACCTGCCCGGGCTGAGCGGGCCTTGGCTGACACAGTACGCCCAGCTGCTCGCGCAGCAAGAAGGCCCCGTCGCCATCCTGCACATCGATGATGATCTGATTGACCTGGAGTTGGTCGAGCCGACCGATCCCGAATCCGACAGCCGGGGCGTGTCTCTGCGCATGCCGCCGGGCGGTGGGCAGATCGATCCGGTCACTGTGCTCGATGCGCTGCTCGCCAGCCATGACACCGCGCCCGGCACGATCCTGGTCCACGTCGATCCGCTGAATGATCAGCAGGGGCTCACCCGGGCCCTGACGATCGACGACTGGACCGTCATGTGCGGGGCGGACGACCTGGCGATTGTCGGCGGGTACGGCATGCTCAAGCGCATGGTCGAAGACAACCCCGACGTGGCCGGCAAGCGCGTAGGCCTGATGATCATGGGATCAGACCCCAAGGACAGCCAGGCCGCGGCTCGGAAGTTCCAGTCCGCCGCTGAGAGTTTCCTGGAGACGCCGGTGCAGTTGCTTGGCTGGCAGAAGCAGATGGTTCCGGTGAACCTACGGCACCTGGGCCGATTCGAAGATGTGCAGTCGGCCTGGCCCCGGCTTGCCCGGTGGTTCGAGCGCTGTGAAGCCAGTGAAATCCAGTTGGTCGAAGAGCCCATCTTCCAGAACGAGCCGGCGCCGACGCCCGACTATCAGCCCCCCGCACCACCCAAGCCGGTCCCTGCCCCCGCCGCACTGGGCCACCGCGAGACCCCGCCACGCTTCCAGCCGCGTCAACGCCCGGAGCCTTCGGTTCCCACCCCGGCATTGGCCGAGCCCGCAGCTGTGTATGAAGCGCCGCAACCGATCGAGCCGCCACCAGCGCCTAAGCCGCAGCCCATCGAAGTCGCCCCGGCCCCGCAGCCGCAACCACGACCTGAGCCCGAGCCGCAGGTCGAGCTGGCGATCGATGAACCCGACCTGGTTGAGCTACTCATGGCAGGCCCCGGCGAGGTGCCCGGCGGGATCGCGATGGAAGCCCGTTGCCCGCATCAGCCCAACACCCAGCTCATGCTCGATCAGGCCGGCCGGCTGCACCTGCTGCACCGCCACGACTCCGAAGCCGACGGCCTGGAAGGATTGCAACCGGCGATGGTCGATCTGCTGCAGGCCCGCAAGTGGGTCTATGAGCACATTGAACTGCTGCAACTGACCCAGCGCCAACTCAGCTTCGACTACGAGGCCGAGCCCGTATTACACCTGTTCACCGACCGCGCCGACTGGGCCACCGCCCTGGCGACGCGCCTCGGCGAAGCCCTGAAACTGCACCTGCTGCAGGCGGTCGAAGTCGGCGACCAGCAAGCATGGTTCTGTACGCCGCTGAACTGACCGCCGCTCCCCTACTACCTTCCTTTCCCACCGCACCAGGCCTGTCACCCGGCAGGTTCTGGTGCAGACAGAGTCGGTCAGTGTCGGCGCCGATTGCCTGTCAGCATCAGACCGCCCATCATCAACCAAGCGATTAGGGCGGGTTCCGGGACTGATGTCACAGCGCCGGGTGGTGTGCCTGTGTTCCAGCTGTTCAGCAAGGCGTCGAGATCGTCAAGGCCGACAAACCCATCGCCGCTTGCGTCCCCGGCCGACCAGTCGCCAACGCTGACGGGTTGGTTCCACGCATTGATCAGGAGGTCCAGATCCTCCAAGCCGACGAATCCATCGCCATTCAGATCGCCGATGAGCGAGATGCGTGCTGAGACAGAGTCGGGGCCGTAGATCAAAGCTGCGCCGAGCCCCAGGCCGTCCAACTCTGGCGGGAGCTGCACGGTCAGTAAATCAAACCCGCCCAGCAGCGACGAGGCGGTGAGTACATCGAAGACGTCGCCTTCGTTCAGCCCGGTTGCGCCGGCATAATCCAGGAGCAGTTCGCCGCCGAGTGTTGCGTCGCCGACCACATCGATCCACCCCCCGGGCTCGACTTCAAGTGTGCCGGTGTTTTCAAGACCGGTGCCGACGATCAGCAGGGATGAACGCCCGTCGGGTCGGGTCTCGGCGCGGAGCGTGCCTTGGTTGCGTGTCGGGCCGGTGTCGGTGCCGATGAGCCCACGGCCGTCTCCGCCGATGACGGTGATGTCCTGGGAGATGATCAGTTCGTCGTCGATAGTGGTGAAGCCACCAAACCCGCCGGGATAACCTTGCACGAAGCGCAATTCGCCCTGCCCGAGAAGCTGTCCACCGACAGCTAGCTGTAACTCACCGTGCCGGATCAGTGAGTCCGCCTCGATCGGCCCGCTCAGTGGCCCGGTCCACATCCGCAGCGTCGCGCCGTCGAGGGTGACGTCGTCCTGGATGACCGCCAACGAATAGGTGTTCAGCAAGTCGACATCCACCGCCAGTGTCAGGTTGTTAAAGACCACCGGGTCGCCGCCGGCCCGGCCGGGCACCATCAGCCGCTGTGTCGCAGAGCCGACGACTTCACCGTTAACCAGGCTGACCGAAAGGGGCAACTCGCCGCCCTGGCTGTACTGGCTGAGTTCGACGGTGTTGACCGCTGCGGGCAGTGTCCATGTCGCGCCGCCGAGGTCCAGGTCGCTCAGCAGCCTCATCGCGCCGCCGGTACCGGTCATGGTCGGAAGGTCGGCGAACGTGGTCGGCTGATCCAGCACCAGCAATCCACCGCCGTCGAACATCACGCCACCGCTCAGGGTCGTACCGTTGATAGCCGTGAGCGTGTGGCCCTGGCCGAGGAGTATTTGAGTCTGAAGGGCGACCGCGTCGAGCGTGGCGTTTGAGTTCCTGGCCTCTAAGAAGTGTCCCATCCGCAAAGGCGTGCCGTCGGTTGAGTCGATCGTCCCGCCGACGACGAAGCTGATCCCGTAGAGCGTCCACTGTGTGTTGCCGTCGGCGTTCAGCGTGATGGTGTTGCCGGTGTTATCCAGCGTGCCGGAGTACAGGCCCCAGCCGCTGTTGGTCCGCGGGACGCTTGGCAGCGCGGCGCTACTCACGTTGTTGGACAAGACGACCGTGCTGTCGGTGACCACGGCCGCGTTACCGAGGACCTGCCCGTTCTCCAGCCAGAGGAAACCGTCATCAACACTGATCGATCCGTCGTTCTGGACATCGAAAGACACCTGCACGACCCCGCCGTTGGTGGCGCTGACTGTGCCGGCGGCGGTGTTGGCGCCCCCGAAGAAGCGGAACTTGCCGCCGTTAGTTGCCGAGACCTGGCCGCTCTGCGTTCCGGCATCGAACCGGACCGATCCGTTGTTCGTGACTACGATCGAGCCGGTGTTGTGGGTGTTGCCTTCCAGCTGGATATCGCCGTCGTCGGCAAGGATCATGCCCTGCTGTGACAGGTCCGATTCGATGTCCAGCCGATCATGCGCCAAGGCCTCGATCGTCCCGAGGTTGGTCAGTGTGCTGGCGCTGCTGGATTCGATTTCCGCCGCGTAGGACCCCCCGCGCACGGTCAGGTCGGCACCGATCGTCAGTGGTTCACTGAAGTTCAGCCCGTCGTTCAGTTCAAGCAGGCCCATCCCGTCGAGAGTCGATCCGACCGCCGGATCGTCGCCGATGACCGACATCAGGTCGCCGTTGAAGAAAAAGTGTTTGTTGATCGTCAGCCCGCCGCGGACCTCGACATCGGCGCTCGAGCCAAAGATATCTACGTCGGTGTCGAGCACCACGCCTTGGTTCAGTTCAAGCCGCAATAGCCTGTTATCGAACGCATGGCTAAAGAGCTTGGCCCCGTCTAGGCCCTCGACGCGCCCGCCGTTGATTGTATTGATGTACCACAGCTGCAGGGAGCCGGTCGAAGCGTCGAGCGTGAGGGTGTTGCCGGCGTTTTCAAGCGTGGCTTGCAGCAGAAACTGACCCGTGCCTTGCGATTCAAGCGTGCCTAACGTGGTGGTATCGATCGTGCCGGCCAGGGTGAACGTCCCCCCATCTTCGACCCTATAGACCCCATCGTTTTGCCAGGCGTCTCGCATCCACAGGAACATGTGCCCGCCGCTGCGTGCCGTCACCAGGCCGTAATTCTCCATCGCCAGCGTGTATATCCAGAGGTCTGAGCCGGTGTCGTCCGGGTCCCCCTCGGCTGCAAGCACGCCGTAGTTAATCAAACGATCCGGGTCGTAGATAAACGATGTGGGGTGGTAGGTGATCCGGGGACTGCCGGTGTCGTTCTCACGCGAACCGACCACTTCCACACCCGATCCGATCGTCAGTTGGTGCCCCGGGGCGATGCCGGAGTGTGAGCTGCGCACAAGGTTGATGTCCCCGGTGTTGACCAGGTGAATCCGCCCGGACCCGCCGATGGTGTTCGTTCCGAGGAACTCCCACAGCCCGCGCAGCTCGACGTCGGCGCTATTGAGCGTCAGGTTGTTGGTGATCGTGGTGGTGTTGCCGTCGGCGTAACTGACATCACCACTGAGCGTGGCGTTGTTGAGTGTGTTGCCTGGTACGGCCGTGGCCGATGTCAGGAACATAGCTGCGGCGACAGTGATACTGCTATATTGAAAACCGCTTTGCATGGTCAGGCCCTCGGCCCCGGGATAACGACAAGTTAGAGCATTACTGGACACCGATCCAGTACTCTTGCGCGAAATTCGTCCAACAACTGCCAATCTGGCGGGTTTTGGTGCCGTTTCGGCATACAAATATCGCAAAAATAAGGGTTTAGGGCATATTATAATGGCGCGGGGTTTGCAGTATGCCCTTAGGACACCCGGGGCCGGCGCTGTGCCGCGCCCGGGGATATCCGGATTTGGGGATAGCCATGGGCGTGAAGTTTCAGGATTACTACCAGACACTCGGTGTGAAGCGCGACGCTTCGCAGGAAGAGATCCAGCGCGCTTACCGCAAGCTGGCCCGGCAGTACCACCCGGATATGAATAAGGACGAGGGGGCGGACGCCAAGTTCAAGCAGGTCTCCGAGGCGTACGAGGTCTTGAAGGACCCGGACAAGCGCAAGCGCTACGACACACTCGGGGCCAACTGGCAAGCGGGCCAGGAGTTCCGCCCGCCGCCGGGCTGGGAAGGCCGGTTCCGTGGGGCGGGTAATCCCGGGGGTGGGGGCGGTTTCCAGTTCAATGCCGGTGGGCAGTTCAGCGACTTCTTTGAAGCGATCTTCGGTCAGATGGCCGCCGGAAGTGGGGGTGGAAGTGGTGGCGCGTCGGGCTTTGAAGAGTTCTTTGGCGGAGCGCGCCAACAGGCCCGTCCCCAGGCGGCGCCGATGCAGGAAGCGCCGATCAGCATCAGCCTGCACGAAGCGTTCCACGGCTCGACACGCACGCTGCAGCTGCAAGGCCCGTCGGGTCAGAAGTCGGTCGAGGTCAAGATCCCGGCCGGCACGACCCACGGCGCCAAGATCCGCCTGGCTGGGGAAGGCTTGATCCTCAAGGTCACGGTTGCGCACGACCCCCGTTTCACGCTGGTCGGCCGAGACCTGACTACCGACCTGACGCTCGCGCCTTGGCAGGCGGCGCTCGGCGACAAGGCCGAGGTCCAGACCATGGAAGAAGCTGTGAGCCTGAACATCCCCGCGGGCAGCAGCAGCGGGCAGAAGCTGCGTCTGAAGGGCAAAGGTCTACCGAATCCCAAGGCCGGTGCGGACGCGGGCGACCTCTACGTCCGGCTGATGATCGCGGTGCCCAAACCGCTGACCGACCGGGAGCGTGAACTTTACGAACAACTGAAAGATGCTTCGGATGACCGATCCGAGCAGTCATAAATCCGAGGGAGACTTGTTATGGACTTCAACAAGCTGACCCAGAAAACCCAGGAAGCCTTGCAGGCGGCGCAGAGCATCGCGGTGTCGCGTGGCCATCAGGCGGTGGATACCGAGCACCTGATGGTTGCGCTGTGCGAGCAGGAAGGCGGGCTGATCCCGCGCCTACTGGAGAAGTTGCAGCGGCCCGCCGATGTCGTCGTGGCTGAATTGACGCGCGAACTGGATAAGCGACCGCATGTATCTGGTTCGGGTACGGAACCGGGCAAGGTCTACCTGACCCAGCCGCTCAATGAAGCGCTGATCAACGCTGAAGGGCAGGCCAGGCGGCTCAAGGACGAGTACGTCTCCGTCGAGCACCTGCTGCTGGCGATCCTCGATAAGCCCGATGCCACCCCCGCCGGGAGGATCCTCAAGGGGCTGGGCATCTCGCGCGATGCGCTGCTCAAAGCCATGACCGAGGTGCGGGGCAACCAGCGTGTGCAGTCCGCGAATCCCGAGGCGACGTATGAGGCTTTAGCCCGCTATGGCCGTGACCTTGTGGAGATGGCGCGTGACGGCAAGCTCGATCCGGTGATCGGCCGGGACGACGAAATCCGCGCCGCGATCCGCATCCTCAGCCGCAAGACCAAGAACAACCCTGTGCTCATCGGCGAGCCGGGCGTCGGCAAGACGGCGATCGTCGAGGGGCTGGCCCAACGGATCGTGCGCGGCGACGTGCCGGAGGGCCTGAAAAACAAGACGGTTTTTGCCCTGGATATGGGATCGCTGGTCGCCGGCGCGAAGTTCCGGGGCGAGTTCGAGGAACGGCTCAAGGCGGTGCTCAACGAGGTGAAGCAGGCCGAGGGGCAGATCCTGCTGTTTATCGATGAGCTTCACACGATCGTCGGTGCCGGGGCTGCCGAGGGCGCGATGGATGCCGGGAACATGCTCAAGCCGATGCTCGCCCGGGGTGAGCTGCACTGCCTGGGCGCGACCACGCTGGACGAATACCGCCAGCACATGGAGAAGGACGCGGCTTTGGAACGGCGGTTCCAGCCGGTGCTGATCAACCCGCCGACGGTCGAGGACACCGTCTCGATCCTGCGCGGGTTGCGCGAGCGGTTCGAGGTGCATCACGGCGTGAAGATCCAGGACGGCGCGGTGGTCGCTGCGGCTGTGCTGTCGGATCGGTATATCAGTGACCGGTTCCTGCCGGATAAGGCGATCGACCTGGTGGATGAGGCTTGCGCGATGATCCGCACGGAGATCGACTCGATGCCCGCGGAACTGGACGGGATCAGCCGGCGTGTGATGCAGCTGGAGATCGAGGAGGCGGCACTTAAGAAAGAAAAGGACGACGCCAGCCGTGCTCGGCTCAGCGATCTGCAGAAAGAGCTTGCCGACCTGAAGCACCAGGCCGACGCGATGCGTGCGCAGTGGGAACTGGAGAAGGCGGAACTGGGCAAGGGTCAGCAGGTGCGCGAGCGGATCGAGCAGGTCCGCCACGACATTGAAGTTGCTGAGCGCGAGTACAACCTGGAAAAAGCGGCACAATTAAAGCACGGCGAGCTTCCGGAGCTGATGAAACAGCTCGAAGAGGCTGAGGCGCTGGAACGCGGCGACTCGGTCGATCGGCTGATCCACGAAGAGGTCAGCGAGGACCAGATCGCCCAGATCGTCGCCCGCTGGACCGGCATCCCGGTGACCCGTCTGGTTGAAGGCGAACGCGAAAAGCTCTTACAGCTGGATCAACACCTGCACGAGCGTGTGATCGGGCAGGACCAGGCGGTGCAGCTGGTGGCTGATGCTGTGATCCGCGCCCGGGCCGGGATCAAGGACCCGAAGCGGCCGATCGGCTCGTTCATCTTCCTCGGGCCCACGGGTGTTGGGAAGACGGAACTCGCCCGCGCATTGGCCGAATCGCTTTTTGATAGCGAAGAGAACATCGTCCGCATCGACATGAGCGAGTACATGGAGAAGCACGCGGTCAGCCGGCTGATCGGTGCGCCTCCCGGGTATGTCGGTTTCGAGGAAGGCGGGCAACTCACCGAGGCGGTGCGGAGAAAGCCCTACTCGGTTGTGCTGTTCGACGAGATCGAGAAGGCGCACCACGACGTGTTTAACGTGCTCTTGCAGATCCTCGACGACGGCCGGGTTACTGATAGCCACGGCCGAACCGTCGACTTCAAGAACACCGTCATCATCATGACCAGCAACATCGGCAGCCGGCACCTGCTGGATGACCAGGTGCTGGGCACCAGCGAGATCAGCGAGCAGACGCGCAATGCGGTGATGGCTGAGTTGCGTCAGCACTTCCGGCCGGAGTTCCTCAATCGGGTGGACGACACGATCCTGTTCCAGCCGCTATCGATGGAGGAGATCACGCGGATCGTGGACCTGCTGTTGGCGGACATCCAGAAGCGGTTAGCCGTGCGGAACATCGGATTGACCCTCACCGACGCCGCCAAGGCGCACATCGCCGAGGCGGGGTACGACCCGGTTTACGGGGCTCGGCCGCTCAAGCGCTACCTCCAGCACGAGGTCGAGACCCGTCTTGGCCGGGCGATCATTGCTGGGGAGGTGGCGGAGGGTTCGTCTGTGACGGTCGATTTTCAGGATGGCCAGCTCGCCCTGACCGCGGGCTAATCCCGGCTGGCTAATAATGTGGATGGTTGAGTATCAGGTAAATTTAGGCCACGATTCCCCCCAGATTGACAATATCTCCATAAACCTAATGTGTTTAGCTTGTTAACTACCGCCCATTGCGCAAGACTTGGGTTAAATCACATAATAGGGTCTGGCCCTATAGGCTTGTATCGCTATACTGCTGTTGTCACGCGCCGTGTGCGTGTGGTTATGGATGGGAGAGAGAATAAGGGCCATTACCGGCCCCCACGTCTCTACGGGCGCGTAGCCAGCATCCAAAACACACACGGCATGACCCTGCCGCTCCCCGACGGGACTGGTTTGTACTTTGTGTAGACGCATTCGTATTCACCGTTATTGTTCTATTTTCTAGGAGAGGAAGAATCATGACCAAAGGCATCTTTACCGCTGCCGCTCTGCTGGCCGCCAGCACCGCTGCAAACGCCAACCTGATCATCTCGGAAGTCGTCGACGCGACGCTTTCCGGCGGCAACCCCAAGTACGTCGAGATCACCAACACCGGTGCGACCGACTTCACCTTCGCTGGCGGCGGCATCGTCGTTCAGTCCAACTCGAGTAACGACCTGAACATCGACGTGGACCTCACCGGTGTGACCATCACCGCCGGCCAGTCCTATGTCATCCAGTCCAGCGCCAACAGCGGCCAGACCGTCTTCGAAAGCACCTACGGCTTCGCGGCTGACCTGTACACCCCGGCGTTCTTCTCCAACGGCGATGACCGCTACATCCTCGCGACCGCCGACGACGGCGGCGGCGTTGCCACCGTTCTCGCCGACATCCACGGCCAGATCGATACCGACGGTACCGGCTCGGGCTGGGAATACCTGGATGGCTACGCCTTCCGTAACCCCACCGCCATCACCGGTAACGGCGGCGTCTTCGCCATCGGCGAGTGGACCCACGGCGGCGTGAACAGCCTGGAAACCGGCGACGACGCCACCGAGGCGCCCCTGATCGTCTCGCTGACCACCCCCGGCACCCACAACTACGTCCCCGAGCCGGCCAGCCTCGTGCTGCTGGGCCTGGGTGGCGTGGCCATGCTCCGTCGCCGCTAATCGGCCTCGGATTGGGCCTGAATCAGGCTCAATATTGCTAATCAACAGGGGTGGGTCATAACCGGCCCACCCCTGCTTTCGGCCCGGACTGGACGACCGATAATACCGGCCGCCAAACAGCTCCAAGGCGGAATGGTCCGGATTTTAGTACCGCCCGTGAATTTTGCGCATGCCTACAATTTTGTAGCTTCGTGATATCGCCTCGGCGGTGTAGAATGGCTTGGTCATTTATGGGGTGCCTGCCCGCAGGCGTGTGTGACATCATCGTTCGCACTTGTTCCCGAGGAATCGGGCGGACGCTTTATGGTGCCACCCCCCATAGCCACTCGATCAAGCACAGGGACGATTAGGATGAACTTCAAAACTCGGCACAGACACAAGGACGGCTTCACACTCATCGAACTGCTGGTGGTGATTTCCATCATCGCCCTGCTCGTCGGGATCCTCCTGCCCGCACTGGGTGCCGCCCGCCGGGCCGCACAGGGTGTTGTGTGCCTGGGCAACATGCGCAGCGCCGGCCAGGCTCTGGCTACTTACACAACCAACAACCGCGACTGGCTCGCCGGCCCCAACACCAGCGGTATCCGTGTCGGCTCGGGCCAGCCCTATTCGGACAGCCCCACCACCCCCACCCAGAACATGGACTGGGTGTCCCCCACCCTCGGGGATTCGCTGGGATTGAGTTCCAACCGCTCGGACCGTCTCCAGCAGATCTTCAACAACGAATTCAAGTGCCCGGCCAACAGCGAAACCTATGGCGGGCAGTACTCCGGTGGCAGCGGTGGCAGCCTCGGCCTCAGTGCCAACGCGCTGAACTACAGCAGCTACTCCGCGGCCCTGGGCTTCCATGTCTACAACGGTGCCAGCGTCGATCCGAGCATCCTCGGATTCACCGCCCAAATTGATGACGACTACCGTCCGCGACTGGATGTCATTGGCACGGCCTCGGAAAAGGTCTACGCCATGGACGGTGCCCGCTATGTGAACGGCCCCGACGAGGTTAGCTTCAACGACTTCGAGCGTCAGGTCCAGGGCGGCAACTTCATGCTGTACGGGCCGGTCACCCCCCTCGGCGGCGACCCCTACAACTTCCGGGACACCAGCACCTACGAGGCGGGGCTCGAGCTGATCAAGTTCGCGGCCCGGCACGGCAACGATGCCGCTAATTTTGTCTACTTCGACGGCCACGCCGAAAGCCTGGCCGGCCAGGAAATGCTGGAATTCGAGAAGTTTTTCCCCAAGGGGACCATCACGTTCAACCCGGGTGAGTTGCGTGACCCCGACCCGCCGGAATCCGGCAAAGCGATCAAGTAGTTGCAAAGAGCCGACCGCCCGTGAAGTGGGGTCGGTGACGGGAGATAGAGAAGCCTAGTGGAGACAGTTTATAAGTGCGCGTGCACTTTCGACTTAATTTTGTTTATCAATCTTTATTTGGGAGATCATGATGTTTTCTAAGTCACACTTACTCAGCGTCCTTGGGGCCGGCCTGATGGTCGTCGCGGTCCCGTCCGTCGCTTCGGCCGCGGCCGACGGCGGATTCTTCGTCCACGTCAATCAGCAGCAGAACAACTCGGACAGCCGCCGTTCGGTCACGTTCTATGATGCCGATGACATGTCCGCTCCTATCTTCAGCGTCTTCCCCGGTTTCGAGGGCGGGACCAACTTCGAAGAGGTCGAAGCCATCGACGTTGACCCGGTCACCGGTGATGTCTACATGCTGGCCTTCGACAGCGGCAGCCCCGGCGTGCCCGACACCAACGGCATCCCCGACAGCCAGGGCGTGCTGGACCTCTACCGCATCGACTTCCAGGCCGCTTACAACTATTGGGAAGCCAACCTGGAAGGCAAGGACGTGCGTGGTCTGGGCCTGGTTAACGCCCCCAGCCCCGTCCCCGCTGCCCCCAACAACACCAACCTGGACTACGTCACCTTCGGTAACGGCCCGACCTTCACCGACTTCTCCAGCGCCCACAGCAACACCGTGGCTTTGCCCGGCGTGGTAGAGAAAATCGGCGAAGTTCGCAAGAACGAAGGCGGCCAGGGCTTCTTTGACTACTCCCTTGAGTTCATCGACGAGAACACCCTGCTGCTCCTCGACGACTCTACCGCCCCCGATTCGGCTGAGTCCCCCGCGACCGACCACACCGTCCGCATCCTCGAGCGCGTCAACACCGCTTCCGGCTTCGCGACCGTCTCCGGTACCGACGGCGGCTACAACCTCGGGACTACCGAGAGCTGGGAATCCCGCACCATCCAGTTGGTCAACCAGGACTTCGCCGGTGGTGTCCCCGTCGGCCACAGCGAACCGGAATCAACCGCTTTCTACGAAGACCCCATCACCGGCGTCCGCGGCGTGTGGGTCACCGAGAGCGATTCCAGCGCCTCCACCCGTGGCGACGACATCGCCTTCCTCGAGCTTGACGCCAGCGGCAACAGCCTCGGCTACCGTGAACACCAGGTGGGTGCCGGCCCGACCTACCCCACCAGCTTCGCCCTGGATGACGACCCGTTCGTTAACGCCACACTCAACGACGGCCAAGCCGACAACATCTTCGTCGATGCCGACACCGGCGACCTGATCATCATCGAATCCGGCTTCGGCGATAATGGTATCGCCACCGTCGGTGCCGATCACGAACCCAGCGTCATCCGCCGTGAAGTCATCAGCTACGACAATGGCTCGGGTCGTATTCAGTTCGGTGCCTGGGGCCAGAAGCAGATCCTCAACCCCCTCAAGGACTCCGCTTTCCTTGAGCGCGGCCACTGGGGCGCTTATGACAGTGTCAACGACCTGGCCTACTTCATCGTCCCCGATACCGGCAACTTCCTGGCCGATATCTTCGTCATGGATGTAAACACAGGCGTGACCACTTCTTATCTAGATGTGGACGACAGCATCTCGCTGTTCTTCGGTGACTCCTTCGGTGACGTCGCCGACTTCTTTACCCTCGGTGTCGCCATCCCCGGCGATCTGGACGGCGACGGCTTTGTCGGCCTTAGCGACCTGGACATCATCCTCAACAACTGGAACCAGAACGTCCCGCCGGCCAACCCGCTGGCTGACCCGACCGGCGATGGTTTTGTCGGCCTGGCTGACCTGGATATCATCCTGAACAACTGGAACGCCGGCACGCCTCCGGCCGCCAGCGCCATCCCCGAACCCGCCTCCCTTGCCCTGTTTACCATCGCCGGCCTCTCGGCGCTGGCTCGGCGACGGGCTCGGGCGTAATTTTGTCGAAAATCCCCCTAAACTCCGGCCGGAGCACTTGCTTCGGCCGGATTTGGGGGCTTAATTTTCACGGAATTCGAACCAAAAAAGGCTTCCAATATGGACCTTCCCGTGATATAGTCTTAGAGCCGTTACTTCGAGGGCTCGTTACGCCCTTGTGATTATCAGTGTTTGAGTTACTCTTTTTTGTGGGATTCTTAAGGAGATTGAAGATGAAGATTGCTAAGTTTGTTCTGCCCGTGATCGCTGCCGCGATCGCCACCCCGGCGTTCGGTAGCCTGAGCACCGCCGTCGTTCCCCAGACCCTGGTTCCCGGCTTCGTCGCCAACGCCATCAACTGGGACGGCCCCTCGGAATGGACCAGCGCCGGTATCGTGGTCGACCTGACCGCCGGTAGCGTCTACAACAACACCAACGGTGGCGACGGTCCCCCCTCGACCGCCTTCATCGGCTTCGTCCCCGCCCTCGCCTTTGATACCCACGTTGGTATCATCGACGACGGTTCCGCCGGCATCGCCGGTGGTGCTGGCGACATCGGTGGTGGCCCCCAGAGCGCCGATGCTCCCCAGATCAGCCTGTCCTGGTTCAACACCGCTACCGGTGACACCGGCGGCCAGCAGATCGGTATGATCACCCTGTCCGAAGACGCCGCAGGTACCTGGACCTACGTCTCGCAGGGCGTTGCCACCAGCGGCGTCGTCGTCAACGGTGCCCTGGTCCCCGAGCCGGCCAGCCTGGCCCTGCTCGGTCTGGGTGGCCTCGCCGCCCTGCGTCGTCGCTAAGTCGACACGCAAGACCATCTAGCTTTGATTAGCTAATGCAACGGCCCGCCTCACGGTGGGCCGTTGTTTTTTTTATGCGCCTCCCCCGGATGTCTAGCCCCTGTTATCATTGTCGCCATGGCCGATATCGATCCGGCCGACCGATCCATCATTCAGATACGGGGATTTATCATGTTCAAACGTTTACTGGTCGTGTGCCTCTCGGCACTGTTCGTTATCCATGCCCAGGCCCAGCCACTCGCGGATCAGGTGCCGGGCGATGCGCTGGTGTATGTCGGCTGGCGGGGGGCGGATGATCCGGACTCTGGGTATGCCGGGTCGAACCTCGAGGCTCTCGGGGGTGCGGAGGAGCTGTCGCGGAGCCTGGCTCAGACGCTGGACCTGGTCGAACGGGCGAATGCTCAGAACCCCTGGGCCGGGCTGGTCTGCGGGCTGGTGCGGTCGATCGGCTCGTCGAGCTGGCACCTGCCGACCACAGCCTACCTGCAGGCGGTGGACGACGGGGATATGCCGGTGCGGCTGACCATTTCCTGGCAGGCTCAGGGCGAGCCGCGCGAGGCGCTGCTGGCGTCGCTGCAGACGCTGATGCAGCAGGTCCCGCCGCAGGCCCCGGTCATGGTGAAGGAAGGCGACGGGCTGGTCTCGCTGATGATCGGCCAACCCCCGGAAGCAAACGCCCATGCCGTGCCGGCACCGGGGCTGTTTGCCACACCCGGATTCAAGAAGGCGATGGCGCAGGTGAAGCCCGACGGTGTACTGGTCGTCTATGCCGATGCCAAGGGGTTGATCGAGCTGTTCGACCGGATCATCGCCGACGGGTCGCCGCACGATTACGAGGAGTGGGCCAAGGCCCGTTCGGTCATGGGGCTCGACGGGCTCGAGTCGCTAGCGATCAGCGGCGGGTTTGACGGCCCGGATTGGCGGACCGACCTGTTCCTCGGCGCCCCGGCCCCGCGCCAAGGCATCCTGTCGATGCTCGATGCTGAGCCGATCACAGACGAAGAATTAACATGCATCCCCGCCGAGGCGACCTGGTTCACCGCGACCCGGCTGGACCTGGGCAAGGTGCTGGATGAGGTCAAGCGTGTGGTTAACGGGCTCGAACCCGGGGCGGGCGAGGAGCTGACCGATGCTCTGCTCAAGGCCGACGAGATGACCGGGGTGGATATCGAAGACGACCTGATCCGGGCGCTGGGTTCGGCCTGGGTCTTCTACACCGATCCCGGGGCGGTCGGCAGCGGGATGATGGGCCTGTGCCTGGTGAATGAATTGAAGGACGCCGAGGCGGTCGAGCGTTCGCTGGTGTCTTTGCAGGCGCTGGCGAACGCGATGATGGGCCAGGCGGGTGCAGAGGCCGGGTTCCGGATCCGCTTCCACAGCCGGGATGATCAGGGCATGACGCTGCACACGTTGGGCATCCCGTTCATCGCCCCGACCTGGTCGATCCATGACGGCAAGCTGTATGTGGGGCTGTATCCCCAGACGGTGATGACCGCCGGCGACCGTGCCCGCAGCGGGGGCAAGCGTATTGTCGATGACGAGAAGTTCCAGGCGGCGCGGGCCCGGCTGGGTGTGGCGTACGCCAACAGCATCGTCTACACCGACCTGCCGAACACGGCCGAGGGGGCGTACCAGAACCTGGTGATGCTGTCTCAGATCGGTTCGGGGGCCTTGGCGATGTTCGGCGGGGACAACGCTGTGCTGCTGCCGCCCTACGCCAGGATCAAGCCGCTGCTCAAGCCTGCTGCGCAAGCGACCTGGACCGACGACCAGGGCCTTCACATGCGAGCCATCGGCCCGTTCCCCGGATCTGAACTGTTCGGGCCCCAGGGCACGGCTAACGCGACGACCGCCCCGCTCATGGTCGGCACCCTGCTGCCGGCGCTCGGCGCTGCAAGGAGGTCCGCGCGACAGATGAAGAACACGACGCAGTGCCGGGGGATCGTGCAGTCGCAGGTCGTGTTTGCGATAGGGAATAAGGAGCGGATGTCTGACGACATCGCCGAGCTTGTTCAGAACAACCACTTTGCTGTTGAGTACGCTATATCGCCCAACATTGAGACACCGATCCCGTGGGATTTTCAAGAGTGGGACCAAGCTCAGCAGAACGCATGGGTGCGTCACAATGCGTCCTACGTCCTGATCCCCAATCTGAAAAACACGATCGACAGCCGGGTTGTGTGTGTGTTTGAACGGCCCGATCACAGCGACGGTAGCGGGCTCGCGGTCGGCTTCTGTGACGGCAGCGCCCAATTCGTGGCGGATGAATGGGAAGTCCGTGAACTGGTCCAGGCCCAGACCGGCAAAACGCTTGAGGAACTGGTCGAACGGCAACAGAATTATCAGCCGCCGGCGGAGTGATATCGCCTCTCACAACTGATATACGTAGCCCTCGGCTTGCCGGGGGTTTTTATTTAATGCAATGATGGATTGGTGTCAGACCGCGCCCGCGTTGCGGGCGGGCTAGCGCCTTGAAAGGGAGACCCCAATCATACCCTTCGCGTCTATCCTCGGTCCGAACCCTGATCCCCGACCCCAGTACCCCGATCCCTACGCCATGTACTGCTTCTGATACCACGCCCAGAGTTTGGCTAGGCCGTCGTTGATCGAGGTCTTGGGCGCGTAGCCCAGGAGTTTGCGGGCCTTGTCGACGTTGGCGAAGGTGATCTTCGGTTCGCTTGCCGGTGCGGGGGGTGTTTCCAGGACGGCCTTCTTACCGACGAGTTCTTCGATGATGGTGACGAAGTCGCGCATCAGCACGGGCTCGCCCCGGCCGAGGTTGATGACCTCGTAGCCCAGCGGTTTTTCCATCGCGGCATCGACGCCCGAGACGATGTCGTCGACGAAGGTCCAGTCGCGTTTCATGTCGCCGGCGTCGAAGAGGGTGATCGTGTCGCCGCGTGCGATGCGGTCGGTGACCATGAAGGGCATCATGTCGGGCCTGGCGCGTGGGCCGTAGACGCTGAAGAAGCGCAGGGCGGTGAAGTTCAGGCCGTGGAGGTTGTTGTATGTGTAGCCCATCAGCTCGATGGCTTTTTTGCTTGCCGGGTAGGCCGAGAGCGGCAGGTTGCAGGCGTCGGATTCGATGAACGGCAGGTTCTGTGTCTTGCCGTAGATGCTGGACGTGCTGGCGAAGGCGAAGACCTTGACTTCGTTCTGGTGTGCCGCTTCGAGCAGGTTGACCGAGCCGGTGATGTTGACGTCGGTGTAGAGCGGGGCGCGACCGATGGAGTAGCGGACGTTGGCCATGGCGGCGAGGTGCGCGACGGCGCGTGGCTTGTGTTCGGCGAAGATTGTGTTGACGGCGTCGGTGTCACGGATGTCGGTTTCGCATAACGTGAACCTTTCGTGGCCGGCGAACTCGGCGACGTTGGCGCGTTTCTGATCAATGCTGTAGTAGTCGTTGAAGTTATCGATACCGACGACCTGGCAGCCCTGCGCGAGTTTGACCTGGCAGAGGTGCGAGCCGATCAGGCCGGCGGCGCCGGTGATGAGGACGGTGTTGTTCATGGAGATGGGGTCTGGGGTCTGGGGTCTGGTCGGAACAGATTACGCCGGAATCAATACTGTAGCGATCATCCCCGTATTGCGGATGGGTGACTACTTACCTTGATCGTCATCCACGAGCATGAACTTCACTTCTGCCTCGGCGGCGAGGTCCTCGGCGACATAGGCCCGGCAGCGCATGTGCACGATCCGGCCGCGCATCTTGACGCTGACGGCTTCCATCATCAGCTGGTCGCCAGGGGTGACGGGCTTGCGGAGCTTGACGCGGTCCAGCGACAGGAGCACGGCGAGCTTGCCGGTGTGTTCGAGTTTCTGGCCGATCAGCACGCCGGAGAGCTGCGCCATCGCTTCGACGACCAAGACGCCGGGCATGATCGGTGTGCCGGGGTAATGGCCCTGGAAGAACGGCTCGTTGATCGACACGTTCTTGATGCCCACGGCCCGGCGGTCGCCGTCGATCTCCACCACGCGGTCGACCAGCAGCATCGGGTAGCGGTGCGGCAGGAACTTGTGGATCTTACGGATGTCGAAGACGCTCTTGTGGATCGCGGTGTCGGTGCGGGCCTTCGCTTCGTGGGTCTTGATGAGCTGTCGGACCAGCTGGTGGTTCATCGCGTGGCCGGACTTGTGCGCGATGATGCGCCCCTTGATCGGGCATCCCAGTAGGTACAGGTCGCCGATCAGGTCGAGCAGCTTGTGGCGAGCCGGCTCGTCGTCGAACCGCATCCGGTTGCTGCCCATCGGTCCGCTGTCGCCGATCACCAGCACGTCATCTTCGGACAGGTGCGAGCCGACACCGGCTTCACGCAGGGCGCGTGCTTCGCTTTCGAGGATGTAGGTGCGTGCGGGTGCGATCTCGTGGGCGTAGTTGCCGTTGCTGAAGCTGAACTGATGGGTCTGCCTGCCGAGCGGGTTGTTCGGGCCGTAGTCCAGCTCGTAGAGCAGTTGGGTGTCTTCGGCTTTGTCACATGGCATGGCGGCGACCATCGCGTCGTCTTGCTGGACTACGACCGGGTGCTTGACGACCAGGCAGTGTCTGGGCTGCTCGCTTTCCTCGGTGCCGGCTTCGGCGAGTGCGTCGAGGAACGGCTTGGCCGAGCCGTCCATTGCAGGCAACTCGGGTGCGTCCAGGTCGATCTGTAGGTTGTCGATGCCGAGCCCGGCGATGGCGGATAGGCAGTGCTCGCAGGTTTCGATGACGGCTTCGCCGGTGCGTAGCGCGGTGCGACGGGGCCGGCGGACGACGTGCGAGACGAGCGCGGGGACTTCGATGCCGCCGAGGTCGGTGCGGACGAAGCGGATGCCGTGGTTCGGTTCGGCGGGGCGGAAGGTCAGCGTGGCGGGCTTGCCGTTAAACAGCCCGGGGCCGGAGAGGGAAACAGGTTTGCCGATGGTCTGCTGGCCTGGCATGGTTGGGTCGATCATGGTTTAGCCGGGGGTCACGCTTCGCAACGGGCACGGCTCGGGGGTCAGAATCATATTCGGTTCCACCGCCCCCTATTCTAACGACGTCGAAGGTCTTTCAAAACACCGGGTAATTCTCTGACGGCCTTGGTTTCGCGCATGACATCCCGGAACGGCCGGGCGGGGATGCCTGCAAAGGTAGCGCCTTCTGGGATGTTGCAAGCCACGGATGAACTGCCGGCGAGTTGAACACCCTTGCCGATCACGGCGTGGTCGGTGATCGCACAATGCCCGCCGATCATGGTCCCGTCGCCGATGACGGTGGACCCGCCGATCCCGGTGCACCCGGAGACGATGACCATCTTGCCCAGCCGGCAGTTGTGGCCGATCTGCACGAGGTTGTCGATCTTGCAGCCGTCGCCGATGACAGTGGCGTTGCACTTGGCGCGGTCGATGCAGGTGCCGGCCCCGATCTCGACGTCGTCGCCGATCTCGACGGTACCGATCTGCGGGACCTTGGCGAGGGTGGGCCCCTGCTCGGTCATCTCGGGGCGGTACCCGAATCCGTCGGCACCGATGACGGCGTTGGGGTGGAAGATACAGCGGTCGCCGATCGTGCAGCGGTCCCGGATGACCACGCCGGTCCAGAAGGTGCATTGCTTGCCGACGGTGGTGTGGTCGAGGATGGTGACGTTGTTGTGCAGGACGCAGCCGGGCCCGAGCTTGACACCGGGGCCGATCAGGCAGTTGGGCCCGATGCACACGTCGTCGGCGAGGCTGGCGGATTTGTGGACGTTGGCGGTCGGGTGGACGCCCGTGTTGAGTTCGACCGGGGGCGGGGTGAAGAGGGTCATGGCCTTCATGAAGGCGAGGTCGGCGTTTTCGACCGGAATCAGCGTCTTGCCCGGTTGATCGGGGCAATCCAGCTTCTGGTCGATCAGGGCAGTCTTGGCGGGGCAGTCGGCCCAGCGGTCGGCGTAGCGCTGGTCGCCGATCAGCGTGAGGTCGCCCGGGCCGGCGTGGTCGAAGTCGCTGACACCGGTGATAAGCGTGTCGTCGGGGCCGGCGGGCTGAGCGCCGAGGTACTCGGCGATCTGGGCAACGCGGTGGGCTGGTCGGTCGGTGGTCAAGGCTGCGGTCTCGGGCATATTCAGATACGGGTAATAGGAAACCCCGGGCTCTCGCCCGGGGTTGTGTCTTTGACCGTAGATTGTACGCTTTAGCCCGATCGGGTGCGGCGGGCGATTAGTTCTCGAACTCGTTGTTCATGTGCTGGGCGACGGCGTTGGTGACGTCCACGCTGTTGCTGGCCCAGGCGACCACGTTGATGTTCGCGGCCTGGACCCGGCCCTGGGCGTTGGTGCCGGTGCGGATGGTCTGCTGCTTGAACAGCACCAGGTCGACCCCTTGGGCTTCGGCGACGGCCTGGATGGCGGTCTCGGCCTTCTTGGTCAGCGCCTCGATGCGGGTGCTGTTCTCACGGCCGGCCTTGTTCTGCTCATACGCGGCCCACAGCTGGTAATCCAGCGCGGCCTTTTCGTACTTCTCCTGGGCCTCGGCGTAGGGCGGCGTGCCTGGGACCAGCATGTCCAGGTCCTGCCTCAGCTGGTCGATTTCCTTCTGCCGGGCGTCGCGTTCGGCGGTGAGGCGGGAGCGGATCGTTTCGACCTCGGCGTCGATCTGCTGCTTCTCACGCAGGGATTCGTAGAGGTTGCGCAGGTCAACAACGCCGACGGAGGTCGGTTCGCCGCTGAGGACGCCCTGGGCGTTGACGCTGACCATCCCCACGACCAGAACCATCAGGGCGGTCGAGGCGATCAGGATATTGCGGGTGATGTGCATGGTTTTCTCCAGTGGGTTTGTCTAGGCGGGAACATCGGGTGGTTCACCCGGTTCCGGCGGGGTGCTGCAAAAAATGTGCTTGGGTGAGTGTAAACGGTACTTTCGGGGCTGGTTAGTCTTTGGTCGGACGATTGTACTTACGTTCATGAATGGGCGGCGGTTCGTCAAAGGTCGGTTTATCGGATGGGCACATCAAGGCTAAAACTGACTAATTGCGACTCGTCGCCCTCCTGGTCGATCACCGGGACCGCGACGTCCAGGGCGAACGGGGCCGAGCCGAGGAACGGCACCTTGATCCGCAGCCCCGTGCCAACGGATACACGCCAGTCTTCCACACCCGGGTCGTCGGTCAGTGTGCCCATATCGGAGAAGACCACGCCGCGGAGGACCTCGGTGTAGATCGGGTAGTTGTATTCGACGCCGGTGGTGAGCAGCCATTCGTCGCCGACGGCGTCGTCACCGACGGTCATCGTGTCGTTGCGGATGCCGCGTTGGCCGACGCCCCGGAAGGCGAAGCCGCGGAAGTTGCTGTGCCCGCCGAGGTACAGCCGCTCGAAGAACGGGGCCTCGTTGTCTTCGGGGATGAACGCGGCGCCGATGCGCCAGCTAAGGACCGTCTTGCGGCCGAAGAAGTCTTCATCGACGGTCCAGAACTGCTTGAATTCGGTGCTGATGCGAGTGAAGTCGTAGTCGCCGCCGAGCGCGCCGACCTGTTCAATGGCGAACTGCCAGTTGTTGCCGCGTGTGGGGAACAGCCGACTGTCGGTGGTGTTGCGCCGGACGGAAAAGCCCACGCCGGTCAGGCTGCTCTCGCCCATGCTGGCGAAGACATCGACCGGGGCGTCGTCCTCGATGTCGGTGATGTCCACGGTGGCGGTTCTGAGTGATGTTGATGCCGACCAGACGTCGCCGAAGCGTCGGCCGAAGGATACGCTGCCGCCGAGCCGTTCTTCGTCGTAGGCGTTGAACAGGCGTTCGTAGACAAACAGCGACGTGCTGAACGTGTAGTCGGTCTCGAGGATGCTGGGCTCGCTGAAGGACACGCTGAACCGGCTGACCTCGTCGCCGGGTTGTAGCGACAGGGCGAAGCTCTGTCCCGCGCCGCGGAAGGCCCGGCCGGTCAGCAACTCCTGGGGCGTCTGCGGCGTGTCGGTAATATCGAAGTTGCGCTGCGACAGGTCGATCGCGCCCAAGACGCCGGCGTCGGAGCTGATGCCCGCGCCGAAGCTGATCGTGCCGGTGGTCGCTTCGGTGACGTCGATCAGGATATCGCGCGTCCCGTCACTGGGTTCGCCCAGGATCGTGACCGTCCCCTCGCTGAAGAGCCGGCCGTCCCGCAGGCGTCGGCGTGTGCGATCCAGGCCGGTCGAGTCGAAGCGTCGGCCCGGGTCCATCCCGCGCAGCTGACGCAGAGCGACCTTCTGCCGGGTCAGTTCGTTGCCCGTGATGCTCACCTTGCCGACGACCGAAGGCAGCCCCTGTTCGATGCTGACGACCAGGTCCACCAACGCCGCATCCGTGTGCGGCAGGCTCGCAATCCTGACACGTACGTCCAGGTAGCCCAGCCGCCCCATCAGCTCCCGGAGTTGGGTTTGCGACGCGGCGAGTTTGTCTTGTGAGAACACATCGCCGGGCTTGAGCGACATGTTCTGGCGTATCTGCGCGTCCGGCAGGAGGCGGTCATCGCCGGCATCAGGCGGCAGCACACGCACCTCCGACACGGCGTAACGCCTGCCCTCTTCAACCAGGAACACGACCACGGCCTGCTTCTCGTCCGGCGACAGATCGATGCGCCGGCCGACCTGGGCATCCAGGTAGCCACGGGCCTGGTAGAACTCGCGCACACTCGCCGCGTCCAGCTCCAACTGCTCGCGGTTCAGGTCGCCCTTCTGCAGGATCGGGAAGTAGGTCTTGCTTCGGAGCTTGCTCTTGAGCTGTTTTTCCGTGTACGACGCATGGCCCTCGAAGCGGATGCCCTTGATCTTCACACGCGGGCCTTCACGGACCCGGTAGACCAGGGCGCTGGATTCACGCAGCAGCTGATCGTCGATCGAGACGTCCGCGACGAAGTAGCCCTTGTCGTGGTACGCCCGCACGATCCGGTCCAGCCCCTGCTCGATCAGGAAGCTGTCTGCCGGGTCGCCGGGTCGAAGCAGCACCAGCGTCAGGAGCTCGCCGTCGTGGATCGCCTTGTTGCCCACGACCTGTACGTCGCTGAGGATCGCTTGCTCCGAGACATCAAAGATCAGCACCAGCGAGCCGTCGTCTTGCGGCTCGACCCGGGCGGTGACCTGATCGAATCGGCCCAGGTGGGTCAGGCGGACGATGTCTTCGGACACGGTGTCGGCGTCGTAGGGCTCGCCGACCTGTGAACGGACCTGGTTGAGGACCAGCTGTTCGGAGACGTTTTTCAGCCCCTCGACCCGGACCTCGGCGATCGGCCGATCCTCCGGGTCCAGCCCCTGGGCGGCGGCCTGGTCGGCGGCGCACACCAGGGCGATGACCAGGCCCAACAGGGTTGAGAAGACGCGAGTGTGGGTCCGGGTATGCATAGAAGACGGCCTGATCATGTGATTGCTGATGCTTCGATGGAGAGTTTAATCGAAAGCACACGCAGTTGCCCCGGGGCGGTTTCGCGGGGATCAAGCCGCTAAGATGCAGATGGGTCAATTACTTGCCGCTGGGGGCCGGGGCCTCTAAACTATTGGTGTCTCAGGTGCCTCTTGAAGGCCCGTGGACGGGCTGCTTGCGGATGCTCGCCGAGGCGAGTCCCGTACCGACGCCGCCGAGTGTCGTGAGACGTTAATCATTGGACAATATGTGGTTTACATCGGACGCGGTCGATGCTGATAACTGATTCCACGCCCGCACGCTGATCCATCCGATCTATTTGAAGGACCCTCGATGACCGCCACCACTGAGGACAAGGTGATGCCCCCGGCCAAGGACCTGCCTATGGACACCCCGGATACCCCGGACGCCCCCCCGGATCTGCCTGCCGAGAAGCTGGTGGACATGCTTTACCAGATGATGCTGATCCGCCGGTTCGAGGAGCGGACCATGCAGGCCTACCAGCAGGCCAAGATCGGCGGGTTCTGCCACATCTACATCGGCCAGGAGGCCACCGCCGTCGGCGCCGTCGCCGCCTTGGTCCATGAAGACCCGATCATCACCGCCTACCGCGACCACGGCCACGCCCTGGCTCGCGGCATGCACCCCAACTACTGCATGGCTGAGATGTACGGCAAAGTGACCGGCTGTGCCAAGGGCAAGGGCGGGTCCATGCACATGTTCGACAAGGCCAACCATATGTACGGCGGGCACGCCATCGTCGGCGGGCAGTGCCCGCTGGGTGTCGGGCTGGCCTTCGCGATCCAATACGAAAAGAAAGAGAACGTCTGCGTCTGCTTCTTCGGCGACGGGGCGATCAACCAGGGCGCGTTCCACGAGGCGATGAACCTCGCCGCCATCTGGAACCTGCCAATCCTGTTCGTTGTCGAGAACAACGGCTACTCGATGGGCACCGCCATCCAACGCGGCACCGCCGCCGCCGACGACCTGGGCGCCAAGGCCGCGGCCTACGGCATGCGGTACGCCGAGTGCGACGGGATGGACGTCTTGGATACCTACCGCGTCTTCAAGCGCGAGGCCGACCTCGCCCGCGGCAGTACCAGCGATCAACTCGGCCTGCCCCAGAACGGCGGCGGCCCCTGCTTCATCAACGCCAAGACCTACCGGTACCAGGGTCACTCCATGTCCGACCCCCAGAAGTACCGCTCCAAGGACGAGGTCAACGACAAGAAGGAAAAAGACTGCATCAACACCCTGGTCGGCCACCTCATCGAGCACAAGCTCGCGACGCAGGAGCAGATCGACGGGCTGGATAAGAAGGCCAAGCAAGCCTCCCGCGACGCCATCAAGTACGCCGAGGACTCGCCTGAATTGCCCAAGAGCGAGCTGTTCACCGACATCTACGCCCAGCCCTACGGCCCGCCGTTCGTGAAGGGCGCGATGCCGAAGATGATTCTGGATAACAATAGTGGGGAGTAGTGTCTGGGGTCTAGGGTCTTGGGACTAGTCAGAAGGGGGACGCAGTGGAAAGCGAAAGCGCGTATCGGAAGTTGGAAGTTTGGCAGCGGGGGATGGACCTTGTTGTAGAGGTCTACCGACTGATTGAAGTGATGCCGACTCAGGAGAAGTACGGCCTTGTCAGTCAGATACAGCGGGCTGCGGTATCGATCCCCGCGAATGTGGCCGAAGGCTACGGCCGAGTGCATCGAGGTGATTATGTTAGACACCTATCCATCGCACGCGGCTCACTGATGGAACTTGAAACCCACCTGATGTTATGTGTCAGGTTAAACATGCTTGAACGAGAAAATGTAATCCCGGTCTGGCAACTAGCCCAGGAAACTGGAAAGAAACTCACAGCGTTAATCCGCTCTCTCCAGACTGACTAGACCCCAGACCCCAGACCCCAGACCCAATATGCGAACCATTCAATACCGTGAAGCCCTACGCGAAGCCATGCAGGAGGAGATGCGCAAAGACGACCGCGTCTTCCTCATGGGCGAAGAAGTGGCGCAGTACAACGGCGCGTACAAAGTCAGTCAGGGCATGCTCGATGAGTTCGGCCCGCGGCGGATCGTCGACTCGCCGATCAGCGAGACCGGGTTCTCCGGGCTTGGCATCGGCGCGGCGATGTACGGCCTGCGACCGATCATCGAGTTCATGAGCTGGTCGTTCTGCCTCGTCGCCGCCGACCAGATCATTAACAACGCCCCGAAGATGCTCTACATGTCCGGCGGCCAGTTCGGCTGCCCGGCGGTGTTCCGCGGCAACAACGGCGCGGGCGGGCAACTCGGCTCGACCCACTCCTGGTGCGTCGAATCCATGTTCAGCTCCGTGCCCGGCCTGAAGGTCGCCATCCCTTCCACGCCACGCGACGCCAAGGGCCTCTTGAAGACCGCGATCCGCGATGAAGACCCGGTCTTCAACCTCGAGAGTGAACGCATGCTCGGCCTGGGTGCCCGTGGCGCTAAGGACTTTAACCGCTATATCAAAGACATCTGGGCCCCGCCGACCGTCGAGGAAGACGAAGACTTCACGATCCCCTTCGGCGTCGCTGACATCAAGAAGCCGGGCAGTGACGTCACCATCGTCGCCGCCGGCCGGCCGGTGCACTTCGCGTTGGATGCGGCGGAAGAGCTTGAAAAAGAAGGCATCGACTGTGAGGTCATCGACCCACGGACCTACCGGCCACTCGATATCGACACAATCGTCAAGAGCGTCCGCAAGACCAACTACTGCGTCGTCGTCGACCAGAGCTGGCCGTTCGCTTCGGTCGGCGCCGAGGTCGCGGCACAGGTGTATGAGCACGCGATGGATGACCTGGACAACAAGGTGATCCGCGTGAACAACGACGACGTCCCCGCGCCTTACAACCGCACGATGGAGCAGGAAATGCTCCCCAACACCCGCAAGATCATCGAAGCGGTGCGGGCCGTGACGTACAGCAACTGATTCCGTTTATATATGATGTGACTTCAACAGCCGCGACTCAACGGGTCGCGGTTTTCTTTTCTCGATACTTCCCATTCACTCCGTAACGCTGAAGCCGCGTTGATCACCATGCCAGCGCCAGCGTATTTTGGCGGCAGAGGTTCAGGCGGTTGCGCAGCGCTATCTGGCGGTCGCGTAAGGTCTGTGCGGATTGCACCAAGGCCGGGGTGTTAGCCTCTTGCGCGGTGAGGTTGGCGTACCAGTCGGGCACGGGGCTGGCGTCCGGGTCCAGCAGTTCGGACAGCCGGGCGCGTTGCGCATTGCTCAACCGGCCCGAGGCGACCAGCCATTCCGCCAGTTCGCAGGCCTGCTCGCGGAAGCGGTAGCTGGTCATGCAGGCTACCACCGTCGGTTCGCGATACAGCACATCCGCCATCACCGTGATCTGTTCGATCCGCTCACAGGCCTCCGCCTCCCGGCCCTCGTCTGCTTCGAGTATGGCCGAGAGATACAGCAGGTAGACCCCGCGGCGCATCCACGGGTGGTGGCTCATCAGGTTCGGCTCGCCCGACGGGAAGACCTCGGGCTTGAACCAACATGCCTCGGTACGTGTCGCGGCTTCCAGGAGATCGATCGCTTCGGCCTGCGGCTTGAGGTAGGACCGGACGGCCCGGGCTGAGGCCGGCGGCAGCGGTGTGCCGGGTGCGGGGAGGCTTGCGCTGCCGACCAGCGGCATCTGTCCCGAGTCTTCAGGCTGATTGATAGCTCGGAACGCCTGGAGGTATGTCTCGGCCCCGTTTGCGCCGGGCTGCTGTGGATACCACTGCTCAAGGTGGTTCCATGTCAACAGGCTCACGTGTCCCCGAGCCGGGGTGTCGTCGGGCTTGGCGTAAGCGATGGACATCACCGCGAACACGCCAACCACCGCGATCAGCAGCAGCGAGGCCTCAACAGAGCTTTTTGCAAATCCCAAACACAGATACCGGCGGAATCCAGACATCGTTTCACTCCCGGATTAAGGATCTATCACTGCTGTATCCTTGATACGTCCTTGATACGCTCGTCTTCCCACCTTGGTGTGGATGATCGCCCCATCCCTGCGGAATTGGCGACTTCACCCGTATAGACGCTCCCGGTGTCGGATTCCTGCATACGACTTCGTATTTTCCCCACATATGGGCTATCCTCTCGCCCCGGTTGGGGAGATGACTCACAAGCCCACTGAGCTTAGGATATAGCGGTTGGCGGACTCCCCCCACTGTTTTACCCCCCTGTAGGAGCCTCACAGGATGTCAATCGAGATCACGATGCCGCGCCTTTCGGACACCATGGAAGAAGGGACGCTGGTCAAGTGGCGGATCAAGCCCGGCGACGAGGTCGCGTCCGGCGATCACCTGGCCGACGTCGAGACTGACAAGGCCACCATGGAGCTGCAGGCATTCGACGACGGCAAGGTCGCGGCCCTGGCGGTGCAGGAAGGCGACACCGTGCCGGTCGGCAGCACGATCCTGGTGCTGGCTGAGGACGGGGAATCATTAGAAGACGCGGCGGCGGCGGTTTCGGCAGGCGCCAGCGGTGGTGGCGAGAAGGCCGCGGCTGCTGGCGGTGACGATGACGGCGGCGGGACCGCGGTGGCGGCCCCCCCTGCCCAGGAAACGTCAGCACCCGCTCCCGCTCCCGCCCCAGCGGGCGGCGGACGGCAGCGCGTCAGTCCGGTGGCCCGCAAGATCGCGGAGGAAAAGGGGCTGGACCTGGCCACGATCACCGGTACGGGCCCGGACGGCCGAATCATCAAACGCGACGTCCTCGCAGCGGTCAACGGCGGTGGCGTCCCGGCGGCGGCACCGGCTTCAGCCCCCGCGCCGGCCGCGCAGGCACCCGCACCAGCGCCTGTTCCCGCCGCACCGGTCGGGCTCGAAGCCAAGAGCATCAACCTCTCGAACATGCGCAAGACCATCGCACGTCGGCTGGTCGAGTCCAAGACCACTGTGCCGCACTTCCAGGTCACCGTCGGGATCGACATGGACCCGCTGCTGGCGCTGCGTAAGACACTGAACGAACAGCTCGAAGCCCAGGGCGTCAAGCTCTCTGTCAACGACTTCATCGTCCGTGCCACGGCGCTGGCGTGTGTCAGCCATCCGTCGGCGAACAGCTCGTGGAACGGCGACACGATCATCCAGCACGGGACGGTCAACGTCGGCGTGGCGGTCTCGCTGCCCGAAGAGCGCGGCGGCGGGCTGGTCGTGCCTGTCATCCGCGACGCCCAGAACAAGGGCCTGCGCCAGATCAGCACGGACACCAAACAGCTCGCCAAGAAGGCGCGTGAGACCGGGCTGACCCCCGAGGAGATGGGCGACGGCACGATCACGCTCAGCAACCTGGGGATGTACGGCGTCAGCCAGTTCACCGCGATCATCAACCCGCCCCAGTCCGCGATCATCGCGGTCGGCGGCGCAGTCGAGAAGCCGGTTGTCCGTGACGGGCAGGTCGTCGTCGGCCACGAAATGAACGCGACACTCTCCGGCGACCACCGCGTCATCGACGGCGCTCAAGGCGCTGAATACCTCACAACCTTCAAGCAGCTGCTCGAGAACCCCGCCTCACTGCTGGTATAACCAGGCAGAGATTGGCGGGAGATTTCCACACATATCACAGCCCGTGGGTCCTGCCCACGGGTTGTTTTTTACTTGATTGGGTGGTTACGCCGCGGAGTCGTGCCGGCCTATCGCGGCGACGGGTGCTGCTGTGGAGCCGTTGTTCGACAGTTTGAGGATAACCGGCGAACCGAGTGCCTGGGTCAGGCCCACCGCGCGGCAAACTGATTCCATGGCGCTGGAGAGGATAGGGGCTTTCAGTGTGCGGTGGATGACCATGGGCATGAAGAACTGGCGTTGCCGGCCGTCGGGGATGAAGCCGTGTAACTGGGCTTGTTCAGCGATGATCTTGGTGGTGTAGCACTTGTACCATCGCGTGTTCTTTTCGATCGCCTTCTTCACAGCGAACAACAGTTTTTCGACCCGGTTGATACTGACCAGCGAGGGGTAGTCAAGGATGACGGCGTGGCGTGCGACGCGGGTCGCCTCGGCGAGGAACCGGGGCCAGTTTTCGATGTGGGCCATAAGCCGAAGCGCGATCACGGTGTCGAAGCTGTTGTCTTCGTAGGGCAGCCGAAACAGGTCGCCGGTATGAAACGCGCAGCGTTGATGGTCCAGGAACGGCTTGAGGCGTTGGGCGCAGCTTTCGTCGCTGCCGAGGACGGTGACGTGGTAGTCGCGGTCGAGTAACGAGCCGGTGAGTTGGGCGTGGCCGCCGCCGAGTTCCAGGACGCGCTTGCCGGGGCAATCTTTGAGTTGGTTGTAGACGGCGTCCCACTGCACATCCAGCAACCACGTGCCGACCGTGCCCTTGAACCGGCGGGCGTAGTCGTCTGTGGAGGTTTCGATGTCCGGAGTTTCTCGCGGGTAATCGCTCAACGTCTTGCCTCAGCATGCACCGGCCCGATACGGCTTCGCATCGAGTTTATCGGCAAATCGCATCCTATACACAACGGTAAATCTCTGCCCACAACCCATTTTTCGGGGTGTTCCGGTGACTCTTTTTATAAACTAACGGATCCATCAACGGCATGCGATCGGGCCCGTGTCAGGACCTCAACGAGCATGTCGGGCGTAAGCCTGCCGGTGAACGTGTTCTGCTGGCTGGGGTGGTAGCAGCAGGCCAGGTCGGGCGCATCGTCAAAGCTGTACCAGGCCCCATGCATGAAGGGGTATTGGTTCAGCCGATCGACCCGGCCCAGCCGGCGGTATACGCCCAGCACCGCGTGATGTGCGATCCCGCCCAGTGAGACGACCACCCGCAGATCGGGGAGCATGGCGAAGGTGAGGTCCAGATACTCATGACAGGCATTGAGTTCCGCAGCGGTCGGCCGATTCCCCGGCGGGGCGCAGTGGGCGGCGCTGGTGATCGCGGTGTTATTGAGCGTCAGGCCGTCGCCCGGGCCGGTGCAGGTTGATTGGTTACACATGCCTGCCCGGTGCATGGCGTCAAACAGGAAGTCCCCCGACCGGTCGCCGGTGAACATCCGGCCGGTCCGGTTTGCGCCGTGCGCCCCGGGTGCCAGACCCACGATCAACACATGGACGCGCCCGGCTTGCTGGGGTTTGGCGGGCAGGAAGTTGGGCACCGGCTTGCCCCAGTACGGCTTGTCCGCGTACCGGCGGGTCTTGACCTCGGCGACCTGTCGGTAATGATCGATCAGCCGGGGGCACCGCCGACAGCGCGTGATCTTCTCGTTCAGGCTCACGATGTTCAGCTTGTGTGGCATGAGCGGGGTCCAACGATTGGTCTGTCTGTATCGTCTGCAGATCCTATGCGGCGGGTCAGCGCTGTTTGTGCTGCGATTATCGGTAAGCACACTCAGGTAACGCGTCGCTCGTGTCGAGGATACACACGGACTCGCCCTTGCGGAACCTTGAATGCGTCTACTGATTAACAGCATGATCCTTGTAATGGCCCTGGCGATTATCGCCACGGCGATATTGCATCACCGCGCGGACAAGGACGAGCAGGCCAACCTGGTCACCGTGCAGGCGGGCTTGCTGGCGTTTGATGAAACGGTGACGTACCAGTCCGTGCTCTGGCAGGCCCAGCACGAGCAGGCCGGGGACTACCCGCCGCAGATCATGCCCGATTGGTTCGCTGATGGGGCCCCGGCGAACCCCCTGCTTGAGGGGCGTCACCCCTGGATCGACATCGCCCCGCCGGGTGACTACAGCGATCACCCACCGGACCCGCTTGCGGACACGTCCGGGCAGGCCGGCTTCTGGTACAACCCCAACAACGGCGTCGTCCGGGCGCGTGTGCCGCGGCAGGTCACCGATGAGCAGACCCTGGCGATGTACAACCTCGTGAACCATGCCGGGCTTGCCGCCCTGCCCCATGATACGGACCCGGACCGTATACCGCTGGCGTTCAATCCCGACCCGGTGACCACCGGTCAGCACGCCAGCCCTGTTCGTCGCGCTACCCGCAACGTCGAAGCGCTCGAGCCCGAGGTCGCTGCAGAGACGGTGACCGAGGCTGAGAACGAAGAGTCTGAACCTTGGTATGAGAGCCGTGTCGTCCCCGAATCCGTGGATGAGCCGGAGACCACGTCGGCCCAAGTCGATCCTGTTGAGGAAGCGCCCGCCCGGCCGTCGCTGATCGCGGAGTGAGCCCTATCGCACTCGGACGCCGGGGTCCGACGTCTGCCGCTACAATCCGGGGATGACCCAGATTTACCAGGAACAACTGCCCAACGGCCTGTGGCTGGTCGCCGAACCCAGCAGCAGCGCCCAGTCCCTATCAATGACCCTGCTGACCCCCGCCGGCGTCGCCAGCGAGCCGCAAGGCAAACAGGGCGCTTCGGCCCTGCTCGAAGAGATGATTACCCGTGGTGCAGGCGGCTTGGACGCCCGCGCTCACAGCGAAGCGCTCGACCAGTTGGGCGTGCAACGCGGCACCCATGTCGAGACGCGCCACCTTCGGCTCAGCGCCACGATGATCGGCGACAAGTTCGACCAGGCGATGCCTTTGCTCATGAACATGGTCACCTGCCCGGCGTTGTCAGACGAGGCTTTGGAGCCCAGCCGTGATCTGGCGCTTCAGGCGATCCAATCACTGGACGACGAACCGCAGCAGCAGGTGATGCTCAACCTGCGTGGCCGACATCACCCGGCACCGCTCGGCCGATCGCCCTACGGCGACATCGAAGGGCTGAAAGCGATCTCGGCTGAGGACCTGCGCGGTTTTTGGCGCGACACCTGTGTGCCGGAAGGCTCGGTGCTAGGGTTTGCCGGCAAGCTGGATTGGCCGAGGCTGCGCGACCGGGTGGCGGAGCAGGTCGAGGGTTGGCAAGGCAGACACGAAGAGGTGGAGCCGACCGACGTCGGGCCGCGCGGTTATGGCCACGACGAGGCACAGACCCAGCAGGTCCACATCGCCCTGGCATACGACAGCATCCCCGAGCCCGATGAGCGGAGCATCCTTCAGCGTGCGGCGGTGGCGGCGCTTAGTGGCGGGATGTCGGGCCGGCTGTTCACGGAAGTGCGCGAGAAGCGGGGGCTTTGCTACTCGGTCTACGCGACGTATGCGGCGGGCAAGGACCGCGGCGCGGTGTTCGGGTATGCCGGGACGACCACGCCGAGGGCGCAGGAGACGCTGGACGTGATGGCCGGGGAGTTGCGCCGGCTTTCCGAGGGCATCGACCAGAGCGAGTTCGACCGGGCGATGGTCGGGATGAAGTCCAACCTCGTGATGCAGGGCGAATCGACCGGGGCCCGTGCGGGGGCGATTGCGGTGGATCAGCACGTCCTGGGCCGACCGCGCACGCTCGACGAACTGACCGAGCGTGTGGACGGGGTCACGCTCGAAGCGCTCAACGGCTACTTACGTGACAACCCGCCGGGGGCGTTCACGGTCACGACGATCGGGCCGGAGGCGCTTAAGACGGAAGAGCTGCTCGTGGTAAGTTGATGCGACAAGTCGCGTCGCTTCCTACATACAATTTCGATACCCGATACCCGATACCCGATACCCGATACCAGCCATGCGCATCCTCATCACAGCCGGTCCAACCCGCGAGCCGATCGACAGCGTGCGCTATATCAGCAACCGTTCAAGCGGCAAGATGGGCATCGCGGCGGCTGAAGCGGCGGTGGAGGCGGGTCATGACGTGACGCTGTTGCTGGGCCCGGTGCCGGTGTTCGGGTCGCTGCACGATGTGATGCGTGTTTACCGGTTCAATTCGTCAGCGGAGTTGAAGCAGCTGCTTGATGCGCACTTCCCGGACTGTGACCTGTTGATCATGGCGGCGGCGGTGGCGGACTACCGGGTCGAGCAGCCGACCGACGGCAAGATCAAGCGCGAGAGCGAATCAGGGGATGCCGATGGCTTGACGCTGAAGCTGCAGCCCACGCCGGACCTGGTGGCGGCGGTGGCGGGCATGCGCCGGGCGGACCAGAAGATCGTGGCTTTTTCGCTGGAGGAGCCGGGCGAGTTGGAGCAGCGGGCGGTGGCGAAGATGCAGCGTAAGGGCGTCGACGCCATGGTCGGCAACCCGCTTGGCACGATGGATGGCGATCACATCAGTGCCCTGTGGCTGACGGCGGCCGGGGATCGGATCGAACCCGGGTCGATGACCAAGCAGGCCTTTGCGCGCTGGTTGATCGAGCGCTGCGGTGATCTGTAAACCGATCCATGGGCGAGAAAGAAAAGGCGAATCACGCCTGTTACTTCTTGGCGCAGCGGTGTTTGTGAGATACGCTTAACGTGCTGACACATGTCTGATCGGTTTCGATTGCTGCGTTTCACTTGAGTCTGAGCCATGTCCAACACCCACGTCGTTCCATGCCCGGCTTGCCAGACGCCCTTGAATGTCCCACCCAGCGCCGGCGGCCGACGTGCCCGTTGCCCTGCTTGCGGTGACCGGTTCATCATCCCGACCCGGACGGACTTGTTGGAAGACACCGTCTCCGGCTGGATCGAGCAGGACGTCGACGATGTCGTCCAGACCCGCGAGCGCGAGTCGGACGAAAATCACAAGTCGCAGATCATGCCCGCGATGACCGAATCGCCCGAGCCGCAGTTGATCCCGGCGGAAGACACGCCTTCCGGTGAAACGATCATGGGTGTGCCTTTCGACAAGCAGGCTGTGGCGTCGGACCCGCCCGCCCCCAAGCCCAAACCCAAGCCGGCGAAGAAGCCCGACGAGGACGAGGAAGACAGCGAGTACCCGCGCAATCTGCGGACCGATCCCAAGAGCCCGCACCTGGTCGTGCTCAAGTGCGGCAGCGCCGGCGTGCGTTTCGCTTTCGACGCCAAGTGGCTCGCGCACGAGGGATTCCGCACGTCGATGCCGACGCGCTGTGTCTACTCGGGCAACGCCGAGCGTTCCAAGTTGATTGCAAGGACGTTCGTGTTTGCCGACCGGACGCGCGGGTTGAAGACCAAGCCCGCCGACATCGCGGCACCGCATGACGTCCGCAGCCTGGGCGACGCCGGGCCGCGGCAGATCATGCAGATGATGGGCACGATCGAGGGCATGCCCAACCCCTTCCTCTACCCCATGCCCTATTACATCAGCACGCGCTACGCCAACAAGCTGGTGCACTGCATGACGCGTGATCGTTCCAGCGGCGGGATCACAGCGGAGGTCGTGATCCCCGACGCGGTCTGCGCGCTGGAGTGGCTGTCGCGGGTCAACGGTGTGTGCGGCAAGGAGTTCGAGCTGCTTGAGCGTGACACGTCGCTGCTGCACGGCGACCGGTTCCAGGAACTCTCCGACGTCTGCCGGGGCAGGATCCAGAGTTGGTGCAAGCTCCGTCCGCACGAGGTGTTCCAGGCCTACTTCAATGATGCGGACTTCGGCCGGCTCGACGAGGGGCTCGCCGGCCTCATCGTCACCGACCTGCGCGTGGTCTACTGCAAATACCACCACCGCGGCCAGGTCCGGTTGGATAACGAGGACGCCGCCATCGTCGCCAAGCACGAGGGGCGTTGCTACAGCCTGTCGCTGCAGATCGGCAACGACCGTGCCCGCATGTGTAAGCTGCACCGGGACAAGATCGCCGAGTTTGAAACGGCCCTGGGTAAGGACGCCGCCCTGAAGCTCGAGGTGCGGTAGGTCCAGGGTCCGAGAACCCAATCGAAAAGCCCTCCATGCCCACGCTCGATGAACGCGGCCCTTTTTCTCAGCGCATCGAGCCTTCCGATTTGCACCCACCCCGCCTTCGTAGATACACTGCAATATTATTAAGATAAATATGTCCCAATCCTGTGGATACAAAGGAGCTTGCTGTGCGACCTCACTTCTTATCTTTCATGGCGGCCTGTTTGATTCTGTCGTGTGGGATCAGTTCAACCGTCCATGCCCAGGCGCTTCCCTCAGTCAACCTCGGATTCACCAGCTTCCTTGACGGCGGGCCGCCGGCCGGGCCCGGGTTCTACTACCAGCAGTACGCCCAGTACTTCTCGTCGCATAAGTTCCGCAGCGCCAACGGCAGCGAGCTGGACTACGACGTCGATGTCTTCGTCAGCCTTAACCAGTTCATCTACCAATCCGACACGCCCGTCTTCTTCGACGGCAAGTGGGGCGCGGACCTGATCGTCCCGGTCGTCCACCTCGACGGCGAAGGCCCCGTCCCCCCACTGCGCGACAACGGCGGCGGCCTCGGCGACATCCTCTTCGGCCCCTTCATCCAGTGGGACCCGGTCATGGGCGAGAACGGCCCGGTCTTCATGCACCGCGTCGAGTTTCAGATGATCTTCCCCACCGGCAAGTACGACGACGATGCGGAACTGAACCCCGGGTCCAACCACTTCTCGTTCAACCCCTACTGGGCAGCCACCTGGTTCATCAGCCCCGAGTGGACCGCGTCCACCCGTATCCACTACCTGTGGAACGATAAGAATGATGACCCGAGCAACCGCCTGTACCCCGGGGCCGGCGACGTCCAGCCCGGCCAGGCGATCCACGCCAACTTCGCCGTCGCTTACATGCTTGTCCCCGACAAGTTCCGCGTCGGGCTCAACGGCTACTACCTCGAACAGATCACCAAGAGCGAGGTCGATGGCGTGAAGATGCCCGGCGAAGAACGCGTTTTGGGCCTGGGCCCCGGTGCCGTCTGGCACATCAACCAGGACAACCACGTGTTCTTTAACCTTTACTTCGAGTCCGAAGTCGAGAACCGCCCCGAAGGCATTCGCGGCCAGGTCCGCTGGACGCACCACTTCTGATCCCAGGGTGGCACCCCTGCCTTTAACAGGCACCCCCAGTATTACCGAAGCCCACGGTTTCAAACCGTGGGCTTTTTTACTTATTGACGTGATCGGTTGTGTTTAAGCTTCCGCATCCGCCGGGATCGAGCGGCGGTCGCGGACAAGCACCTTGATGGGTACCTCGGAGAACGCGACTTCTTCGCGGATGTGGTTGGTGAAGAAACGTAGGTAGTTGTTGTCAAACAGGTCGGGGATGTTGACGAACAGCGCGATGGTCGGCGGATCGGTGTCCACCTGCGTGGCGTAGTAGATCTTCGGCTGCTTGCCGAGCTTGGAGCGCGGGGCGCCCTGGGTCATCACGGCCTGGACGATCTGGTTCAGCTCGCCGGTCGGTGTGCGGTGGCGGGCCTGCTCGTAGAGGTTCATCGCCATCCCGATCGCCTCGTGCAGCCCCTCGTCCTCCTTGGCGCAGGTGAACACGATCGGCGCGAAGCTCAGGCCGCGCAGCTCCTTGTCCAGGTACTCGACGTATTCCTCTTCCGTGCTTTCTTCTTCGGCCAGGTCCCACTTGTTCACCACGATCACGGTCGGGCGGTGGTGTTCGAGGATCTCGTTGACGAGCTTCTTGTCTACCTGGCTCACCGGGACGGTCGCGTCGATCAGCAGCAGACACACGTCGGCCCGGCGGACGCTCCGCAGCGAGCGGTGCATGGAGTAGTACTCGATGTCGCCTTCCAGGCTCTTGCGTTTTCGGACGCCGGCGGTGTCGATCGCGGTGAACGTCTTGCCGTCGATCTCGAAACGCACGTCAACCGAGTCGCGCGTCGTGCCCTCGATCTCGCTGACGATGACGCGCTCTTCCCCGGCGAGCGCATTGACCATCGTGCTCTTCCCGGCATTGCGCTTGCCGACCAGTGCGATCAGCGGCCCGCCGTCCACGGATGCTTCGCCATCGTCATCATCCGAAAACTTATCGAAGTCGATCGCGCTATTCAGCCGTTCGTAGAGTTCGTACTTGTTGCGCCCGGTGAGCGCCGCGATCATGACCGGCTCGCCGAAGCCCAAGCGCATTGCGTCGTAGGCGGCGGCCTCGTGTTTCTCGCCGTCGACCTTGTTGGCGATCAGGAGCACGGGGGTTTCGGACCCGCTGGTGCGGATCAGCCGGGCGACCGTTTCGTCCAGCGGGGTGATCCCCGACAGGGCATCGACGACGAACAGCACCAGGTCCGCCTGGCCGAGGCCCTGGGCAATCTGGCGTTCGATCTGGGGGGTGAGTTGCTGGTTATCCGTCAGGCCGTAGCCGCCGGTGTCGATCAGTTCGGCGGTGTGCGACTTCTCGCCCCGGCTGACCACGGGCAGGTCGACGATCACGCTGACCCGATCGCGCGTGACCCCGGCGGTGGGCTCGACGATGCTGACCCGCTTGCCGGCAAGCAGGTTCATCAGGCTGGACTTGCCGACGTTCGGTCGGCCGACAATGACAATCTTGGGGGGCATGGGGTGGTGCCTGGTGGCTGGTGTCTGGTGGCTGGGGTGAACCACGCATGATAGTGGATTCGACGTGGGCGGGTGAGATTGAAGCGTCCGTGGGGATGCCCGCGCGGTGGGCACGGCGATCTGCGATCGCCCGCTAAACGGGGGATCAATCTTCGCCGTGGCGCTGGTTCCACAGCTCGACGGCCTCGGGCTCGCGGATGTACAGGGGTGTGAGCTTCATGGGGTCGTCCGGCTCGCGGGTGGCGGCGGCATGCCGACCGAGCTTGAAGACGGCTTCGCTGCGGCCTACAGCGAACTCGGGGCCGAGCACCGTGACGCCCTCTTTCAGCCTGTCCGGGATCGGGGGCAGCTTCTCGCCGATCAGGTGAAGCGGGCGCGGGGCCCGGCTTAGCAGGTCATCGATCGTCCGCAGCCCGGACTCGGTGATCGCTTGCCAACCATCGGCTTCGCGCTTGTAGACGCAGCTATGCACAGTCTCTCGCTTTAGGTTCAGACAGACCGCGACGTGGTCAGCGCCTTCCGCTTCCGGGGGCGCATTCTCGGCCAGCACATCCAGCGTCGGGATGCCGAACAGTTCGACGCCGCCTGCCAGGGCGAGCATCTTTGCGGTCGTGATGCCGACGCGCAGCCCGGTGAACGATCCGGGGCCGAGCGAGACATAGACTTGGCCGATAGCACTTGGTGTCACGCCGTGCTTCTTACATAGCTCATCGATCGTCGGGATCAGCTCGACATTGTGTCGGCGCTTGTGCGTCAGCTCGACGGATTCGATCAGTTCATCAACGCGGCCGAGCGTCACCGTGCCGCTTCGGCCGGAGGTCTCGATGGACAGGTTGTAGTCTCGGTCGGGCATCGTTGTTCTGTCACATCAATCCGTCACGACGCCCCGGGAGGGATTGGCGATGGCGAAGGCTAAGTATGCAGTAATCGCATAGAAAAACAGTTTGTCAATGGCAAATAATGTTCTCAGTGTTCTATCGAGTTCCGTGCCTAGCAAGACGCTGATCGGTTTACTATTCGATATGACGATCCAGAGAAAGTCACCCAGTATGCAGCCGATAATTGTGATGGCAATCGTGATTTTGCCAAGATGATTTCTCAAGTATCTGTTGCCGGGCCTCATGATAAACCCCGCGCCGACGCCTGTGATGACAGGCAAGAGAACAAGGCCAAACGGGATATAACCCATGATGTATCGGCAATACATTGACCAGGATAAGCACGCCCACGCCGTCGCGCCGATTGCGAGGGCTATGCCGATCAGCAGCGCGTTACCGGATGTCGATTTGGCTTCGGGCGTATCCATGATTCAATGAAAGATAGGCGGGCGGTCAGGGCTGTTCGGTGGGGTCGGCCCGGGTGATGGCGACGAGTTGGTCGAGCGCTTGCTGGGCCTTGCCCGAATCGATCGCGGCGGCGGCTTGTTCCAGCCCGTCGACCAGGTCCTCGGCGATATCGGAGACCACCAGCGCGGCGGCGGCGTTGAGGCAGACGATATCCCGCGCCGGGCCGTGAGCGCCGGCAAGCAGGTCGCGGATGATCCCGGCGCTTTGTTCGGGTCCGTCGGCGTGCAGGGCTTCGGGGTGTGACAGCGGCAGGCCGAGTGTGGCGGGATCGACTTCGTAGGTCTTGATCTGCTCGCCCTTGACATGGCTGATCTGGCTCGGGCCGCAGGTGCTCAGTTCATCCAGTGCACCGTGAGCCTGGCCTGTGTTGCCGGGCAGTTGGCCGTGGACGACCATCGCGTGTTCGCAGCCGAGCTGCTTCAGGACGCTGGCGAGTGTCATGGTCAGCCCGGGCTCGAAGACGCCGATGACCTGGCGCGAAGCGCCGGCGGGGTTGGTCAGGGGCCCGAGGATGTTGAAGATGGTGCGGAAACCAAGATCGGCTCGGATGGGCGCGGCGTACTTCATCGCCGGGTGGTGCGCCGGGGCGAAGCAGAAGCAGATGCCCGCTTCGTCGAGGCAGCGTGTGAGTGTTTCGGGTTTGACCATCAGGTGCACGCCGAGGGTCTTGAGAACCTGGCTCGAGCCGGAGTTACTGGTGACGGCCTTGTTGCCGTGCTTGGCGACCGTGACGCTGTGGGGTCTTGCGGCGGCGGCGGCGACGAAGCTGGCGGCGGTGGAGATGTTGAACGTCTGGGCGTGGTCCCCGCCCGTGCCGACCAGGTCGGTCGCGGTCAGCCCGTCCGGGACGGCGACCTTGGTCGCGCGCTCGCGCATCACGCGCGCCGCGCCGGTGATCTCATCGACGCTCGGGCCGCGCTGCTGGATCATCGCGAGCAGCGCCCCGGTCTGCGCCGGCGAAGACTGGCCGGTCATGATCAGGTCGAAGACGTCGTAAGCCTGGTCGGCTGTCAGGGTCTGGCCCAGGACGAGTTGTTGCAGGGTCGATTTCATATCGGCGTCGATTAAGTGATGGGGCTTGCCCGGGTTGTTAGAAGCCGGTGAATTGGCGCTAGACCAGTTCGGTAATCAGCCAGAGCCCGGCGGCCGCCATAATCATAAACGCGATGATCTGTAGCGCCAGCACCGTCGATTCGCGCGGCAGCTTGCTGAGCTTATCAACCTTGACGGCTTTGTACGTCACCGAGATGCCCGCCACCAGCGGTATGAGCAGCAGCATCCAATACCGATCGATCGGCAGGGGCTCGAGGAACGGCCGAAACGCCAGCGTCAGGGACGTGGGCAGACCGGTCAGGCTCTGGCTGAGCAGTTCGGTCATGCCGCCCCCCCACCGGCGTCTGCCGGGCCGGTCTCGGCTTGGTCCTGCTCGGCCGTCATGAGGCCCCTGGGCTTGTCGGGGGCCTCAGACGAGCGGGATCGGGCTGCTGGGTCCTGATAGAGGACATCCATGATCGCCAGGAGGTTCAGCATCCCGGCCAGGGCGGTGTAGAGCACGCCCTGCTCGTGGATATGGCTGTAGCTGGGCTCGTAGGGGATTTCGTCCGCGTCGGGCCTTGGGGGCAAGGCATAGGGGCCTTGGAGGTGGGTATGCCACTTTTCGACCAGGATGGACGGGGCGATGAGCATTTGGCCGGCGAACCAGATAGGGTGGGCCTTGCGGTCGAAGACGCCGACACCGCCGATAAAAAAGCCCCCTACCCACAGCATGCTGATACTGACACACAACACCGCCGCCCGCGATCGCTGGCCGAGCAGCCAGTGACCCAGGCCCGGGACCAGCCAGGCCGCGATCGCGCTGGCGACATGCCACCGGGGGCTTGGGGTTGAATCGGCCAACTTCTAACGACTCCTGGTTGCGCGAAAAATCACGGTGGGACCGACGGGGTAAAAGTTTCTTCGCCCACCCGGCCGATGAGCATTGACAAACCCCACGGCGCAGATAGTTTAACCGCCAGACGGGTACCCGGCCAACGCCGCCGCGGGTCGCCGGTAGACCCTGGGATTTAGGAGATCGTGATGCTTGACCAACTGACTGATCTGACCGATGAACTGTTTGGGTCCGATACCGGTTACCCCACGGGCTCCGAGTCGCCCGTCTTCGACCCCGTCCGCGCCTACGACGACGAGGACGACCTTGAGGACGACGACTTTCTTGACGATGAAGACGATGACGACTTCGCGGATGACGACGACTTGTTCGATGATGATGATGACGACGACGACGACCTGTTCGAGGACGATGACGACGACCTGTTAGACGACGAAGAAGAATGATCCTCGGCTGTGGGACGCACTTGTTCCTGGCCGACACCGGCGAAGGAGCAAGATCATGCCCGAACCCAAACAGCCTCAATCGAACGATCCCAATCCCAACGAAGAGCGGCGCTACACCGGGCCGGACCGGCGTAAGTCCGTCGTGGACCTGCGTGCGCCGGGCACGGGGTTGGAACGTCGGCGCGGACCGGGACGCCGTCGCAGCGACTTCATGAAAGCCGCTGAAGAAGGCGAGATGACCCACGAGCAGTTCCTGTTCATCAAGGCCATCGACGCTTACAAGCGCGTCAACGATAAACCTTTCCCCACCTGGACCGAGGTGCTGGAAGTGATCCGCAAGCTGGGCTATCGCAAGACCGCCGAGTCGCAGTTGAAACTGGACGCGGTCGAAGACTGGACCGAGTCGGCCGACGCCCCGGCGTTCCCACCGCCGAGCGAAGACCCCGCAGACCTCGAAGACGCGGCGTAAGCCGAAACACATAAACCAAACCCTCCAAACCCTCGGCGAGAGTCGAGGGTTTTTATTGCTGATGTGTTGCCGCGTGTCTCAGGTTCATTGGTGTTTGCTGTTCACATCAGTGATCACCAATCGGCGATTCCCAAACCACATGTTGATCTGTGTGTGATGGCGGCACGGGGTTAACCTGACCGTGTCAGGCCTAAGGCCAGAAGATCCATCAGGCAGCGGGGCATTGCGCTTCCTGGTATCGGCACTTAACATCTTTATTGGTCGCCACGTCTGGTTTCCCACTCGCAATGCGCTGTAGGGCGTGTTGGGTTAACCGATCATAGCTACAGGCACTGAAAGATCAGGATTACCGCGAAAACCACATCAATAGGTTATGAGTGTTGCACCTGTCTTGTGCCTATTTTTTTGTTTGCATCATGCCGATGAAATGAGCGACCCGCTTTCACCTGAGGTGAATCCTATGCAACGCCCCCCGCTGACTCCCGACGAACCGATGCGTCTGGCGGCCCTGCATTCGACAGGACAGCTGGACACCCCGATTGAGGCGCGCTTCGAAGTGATCACACGACTAGCAAGAAGGGTTCTGGATGTGCCGATCGCGGCGGTGTCTCTGCTTGACGCCGACCGCCAGTGGTTCAAGTCGATCAACGGCTTGGCGATAAAAGAAACGTGTCGAGATGTTTCGTTCTGTGGCCACGCGATCCTTCAAGATGACATCTTCCTGATCAACGACGCCACAACCGATCCACGGTTCGCGGATAACCCGTTGGTGACGGGCCCGCCGCACATCGTCTTCTATGCCGGCTGCCCGATTCAATCGGGTTGCGGCAGCAATGTCGCAGTGATGTGTGTGAACGATACCAAGCCCAGACAGATGTCAGCAGATGATCTTGCCAACCTGCGAGATCTGGCTTTCATGGCTCAACAGCAGTTGACGCTTGATGTCCAACAATCCATCGCGACCGACCTCATCGGTCAGATCGAAACCGAGCAGCGCGAATCGATGATCGACCCACTTACTCGGCTGTGGAATCGCAAGGGCATCGATGAGTTGCTGTCGCGCCAGGTCGAAGAAGGCCAATCGTGCGGCGACGGTGTCGCGGTGATCGTTGCGGACATCGATCGGTTCAAGCAGATCAACGACCGGTTAGGCCATCCGGTGGGCGATGAGGTGTTGCGTGAAGTCGCTCGTCGGCTGCTCACCGGGGCGGGCCAGGGCAACAGCGTGGGGCGTCACGGCGGGGAGGAGTTTCTCATCGTGCCGGCGAGCTGCGATAGCCTGGATGTTGCGATGAAAATCGCGGAGCGCATGCGCAGGCAACTCGGCCGCAACCCCGTAGAAACCAAAGCCGGTGAAGTCGAAGTGACGGCAAGTTTTGGTGTGGTGTATGCACCGCCCGGCGTCGAGATGGCTGGCGAAGCGCTGATTCAAAGCGCGGACGAGGCGCTCTACCGAGCCAAGTCGGCCGGCCGGGACTGTGTCAGGCACGCCGCGTTCCCCCGTGAATCTGCTGCTTAGTCGCGCCGCCTGGGGTGTGTAGCGTGACATGCTATGGGGCGGTGTACGGGACGATGGTAAGGCCATATTGAAAAACCCCCGAGTGTTCGGGGGTGTCATGGATATAGCGCTTCGTTAGCGGCGTCGCCGGGTGAGCGCGAGGCCGGCAAGGCCCAGCAGTGTGAGGCTGGCGGGCTCGGGGATGTTGGTCTGACCGCTGGGCGGGGTGCCGGCGTTCCAGTTGTTCAGGACGATGTCCAGGTCCGCCAGGCCGACGAAGTTGTCGCCGGTGGGATCAGCGAGCGGATTACCCGGGGGCACCGTCTGGTTCCAGTTGTTGAGGATGATGTCGAGGTCCGCGAGGCCGACGAACCCGTCGCCGTCGAGGTCGCCGGGGATGCTGCCGACGAAGGCGAGGTCCAGGGCGTCGGTGACGCCGTCGCCATTGAAGTCGCCGCCGGCCCAGCCCAGACCGAGCAGGCCGAGGTTGCCGGTGACGATCGAGGTGTCGGTGGCGTCGATGACCCCGTCAAGGTTGGCGTCGCCGTAGTCGGTGCCGAGGATGGTCTGGATGAGCGTGGCGACGTCGTCGTCGTTGGTGTCGCCGGTGACATTAAGGTCCACCAGCCAGGCGCTGGAGCCGAACTGGGTGTAGAGGAAGTCGATGTCGGCGGCGTTGGTGTTGCTGTCGCCTGTGAGGTCGCCGCGGTCGAGCAGAACCTGGCCGTAGGCGTTCAGGGTGGCGGCGTCGGCGCCGCTTGTTGCCAGTTCCGCTTCGAGGGCGAACAGGTCGAGGTTGTCGACCAGCCCGTCGCCGGTGACGTCTGCGGCGGCGTGGAACTTATCGTTCTGGCTGTAAAGGATGTCCTCGAAGCCATTGGGGACCATGGTGAGGTCGGTCGCTTCGAGCGTGCCGTCGCCGTCGAGGTCGCCGAAGCCGCCGCCGTTGCCGATGGACGTGTTGATGCCGACAAAGCGCTGGATGTTGAACGTGCCGGTGGACTCGACGGTCAGCAGTGTGACGACGTGGTTGCCGTCCTTGACGTTCAGGAACTCGCGCCTGTACAGGTCGCGGTCCAGGCGGAAGGTGGCGTTCTGCGACGGGTTGATGTCGAGGATCTCGGCCTCGGTCATGTTCGCGGGGATGTCGAAGTAGACGAAGATGTTGGCGGCCGTCTTATCGACGGAGCGCATCAGCAGGTCCATGTCGCCGGTGCCGCCGCCGTTGAGCTCGAAGCTGTCGACCGCGGAGTCGGGGGCGAGGCGGTCCACGTAGATGACCCGTTTCTGGTCGTCGTAAATCGCGGGCCCGCCGTCGTCGCGGTGGCGGAAGGTGCGTGCGGTGATGAAGTGGTAGCCTTCAGAGAGCAGCGTGGTGTCGATAGTTTGCGAGTAGCTGCCGGTGCCGGTGCCGATGTTGGTGCCGAACCCGTCGTCGATGTAGCCCGGCGTGTTGGTCGTGGTGAAGTTCTCGAAGCCGTAGACCACGGAGCCGGGGGTGGTGAAGTCGATGCCGGCGTTGCTGTTCAGGTCAATGCCTTCGTCGATCTTGAACGCGGCGAAGTCGCCGTCGGCGTCGAAGTCGCGGAAGGCGTCCGGCAGCGTGACGGGGGCGGTGTTGAGCTGGATGGTGAACGTGTCGGCGGTGATGACGTCGACGTCATTGATGACCGCCGAAGCGCTCGTGGAAGCTGAGCCCACGCCGGAGATGGTGCTGTCGACGTTTGTGAGCGACATGGTCGCTTCGGGTCGTGCCAGTCCGTAGATGACGTAGCCCTTCCCATGCGATCCGTTGGACGGGATGCTCAGGGTCACTTGGCCGGAGCCGTCGACGACGATGGTGCTGGGGATCGCGTTGCCGGGATCGACGGTGGGGTCGTCGGCGTTGCCGGTGAGTTCGACCAGGTGCGTGCCCGGGGCAAACTCGGTCTGCACACCGGAGCGTGTTTCGACGAAGGTATCGACCCGGCTGTTCAGGCCGATGAGCGCCGAGTTGCCGCGTTCATACACGTAGATGTTGGAGAAGCCGGAGGGATTGAAAGCGTCGTCGAGCCAGCGTTCGTGGAAGTTGCCCCGGCCGTGGGTGTTGCGGATATCCAGGAGCGTGGTGAGCGTGTCGGAGCTGAAGCCGCCGAGCGCATCGTCACGGCCGTCGTTGGGGAAGGACCGCCCGCCGCCGAACTCTTTGGCGTTGTGGTAGACGACGGCTTCGCCGGGCCGCATGAGGGTGTAGGCGTAGGCGACGTTTTCGAGGAAGGGGAAGCCGCCGGCGAGGTTGTCGTGGCTGTTGACGAAGCTGACGCCCTGGCTGCCGTTGCGCAGGCCGTCGTCCACGCTGTCCTGGCTGGCGTTGCGGATGCTATGCCAGTTGTTGGCGAAGCCGTTGCCGGTGAGGTTGTTGCGCATCGCGAAGAACAGCGGGAAGTCCAGCGCGTCGCGGTTGCCTTGCACCGTGGTATCAGCAGGGTCGATGGCCTGGTTGTTGGACAGGCCACGGTTGATGTAGTTCTGGACGGTGCCGGTGTTGCCTTCGAGGACCTCACTGAACGAGTAGATCGGCTTGATCGAGCCGTCGTGCTGCACGACGTTGCTGGCCTTGAAGACGGCCTGGTCGAGCAGGGTGAGGGTGTTGACCGGGAAGTGCTTGGCGGCGTCGATGCGGAAGCCGTCCACGCCGATGACCTGGACCATCCATTGGGCATGGCGGATGGTCATCTGCTCGGCCGTCTCGAGGACGGGGTCGCCTGCCAGCGGGTTGGCGTTGTTGAAGTCGTACCGGGTGATGTTGAAGACGCCCGGGCCGGGATCGACGTCGAGCGTGACGCCGCCGAGGCCCTGGTCGGGGTAGTACTGTGCGTTGTTCGGGTCGGGGATATTGGCAAGCCGGCCGAAGGCGGGTGTGGTGCCGGCGGGGATGTTATTGGGGTCGCCGGGGGTGACCGGGTGGCGGTAGAAGGTGTGGGTTTTTTCCTGCGCGATGTCGACGAGGCCGGAAAGTCGGCCGTTCAGGTCGCCGGACTCGAACGCGCCGTGGAAGTCGCCGTCGATGTCGCCGGGGAGCGTGATGGCGAGGCCGGGGTACCCGCCTGCGTCGGCGAAGGTGTTACCCGAGCCGTCGACGGTGGTCAGGTCGGAGAAGCCGGCGTGGTTGAGGATCAGGTCGGTGTAGACGCTGACGCCGGCGTTGTGTGCCTGGTCGATGGCGGTGGTGAGCCCGGTCTTGGTGCCGTAACCCGTGGCGCGTCCGGCGTAGCCGAGGTCGAAGCGGTCGTAGACGTCGTAGCCGACGGACTGGTCGCCGGAATCGGCGCGGCTCGGCGGGGGCAGCCAGACGGCGCCGTAGCCGGCGTAGAACATATCAATGGAGCGTTTCTCGAACGTTTCCCAGGTGGCTTCAAAGAGTTGGAGGGTGGCTGGCCGAGAAACGTCCTGTGCCAGGACCAGCGAGGGGCACGCCAGCAACAGCGCCACGCCGAGGGCTTTGCCGGCCGAACGGCGAAGGCCGTGGCGGTGGGTGTGTGCGTGGACAAGTCGCTGCTCAACATCGTGACGCATACTTTGCTCCTGGATCATGATCTTGTCGGACGTGCCCGTCGGGAGCCGGGGGCCCGCTCTATCCGGTGGTGGTTATAAACCAACGACACAAGCGCCCGGGCGCTTTGGGTTGTGTCTGTTTATTCTGTAAACCGCGGCACGGCAATTAAGCCGTGCCGCGGGAGGAATCTTTACTTTAGACGGGTTCTGGGCCCGTCGTGCCGAACGCTTAGCGACGGCGGATCATCGCCAGACCACCGATAGCGAGCAGCGCGGCGCTGGCCGGTTCGGGGACGAGCGTGAAGAACTGGTCGCCGGCGAAGGTGGTGAAGTCGATGTCACCGAAGCCGTCGAAGTTACCCAGGCCGTCGCCACCGAGGTTGCTCTGCGGGGCCGCGAGGCCGCCCAGGAACTGGTTGGACCAGAAGTGGTGGCCATCACCATTCTGACCGACCATGATGTTAATCGGGCCACCGACGTAGCCGATGTCGGCCAGGTCGATTTCCAGTTCCAGACCGGTTGTGACGGCTGCGGCAGCCACCTGATCGGCTGCTCCGGTACCGCCGAGGACACCGGCGACGTTGCTGTTGTCATAGGCGACGCCGATAGCCGAGGCGTTCACGCCCGTGCCGGTCGAGCCGCTGCCTTCAAAGACCCCGCCGAACACGTCTGCATACGCCGAGAAGGTCTGGGCACCCAGGTCTGCGAAGTCCACATCAAACTTGTCGCCGCCGAAGCTGCCGCGACGGGCGATGATGTGGTAGTCGGCCGTGAAGCCCGCGTCGAAAACGGTGCCGTCCATGCGGTCTGCATCGTCATTGCCCGAAGAATCGAATACCGACTGGCCACCGGCCTTGGAGTCGATGAAAATCTCGAGCTTGTTGAAGTTAGCCGACAGGTTGCCGGTAAGCATGAGATAGAGCTTGCCGCTATCGATCTGTGCGTAGCCGCCGTTCCATTCGGATTCGTTGTCACCGAATTGGGTTTCAACGGTCTGCAGTGCCAGCGCGGCGCCGTAGGATGCGTCGCGGGTGCCGTCCACCGTCACCGCCTGGGCGCTGCCGGCCGCCGCCAACAGAGCAGCGGTCGAGGTTGCGAGTACTAAGCCTTTCATACCTTCCTCCTTAAAAAAGTGAATAACTAGCTGACAAGTGTTTCGAGCAGGGCCAGAGACGTCCGGCCCATGATGCGTTAACCGTGTCGGGTGGTTTACGGCTATGTGCTAAACCGTTTCAATCTCTCTCCAAAAAGCCAGCTCCGAAGAGCTTCATTTACGTTGTGGGAGTGTTTCAAATGCGTCGCAGAAAGGATCGCACGTTCTCCCGGCCCGCCTATCCGTTAAACGGTTCGGGCCCTCCTCCATGGCATGAATATACCCCGGGACGGGCTTATGTCAAGCATTTATCCGCCGGTTCTGCTGTAAATAGCATAATTACAACCGTTTTCAAAGGGAGCCTGGAGAGACCCAAAGCCGCCATGTGTTAGCATAATGATCGGTATTTTTAAGCCTGGCTGGCCCCACCTGTCGAATGAGAAAGCCGCAAGCGCTTGGCAGATAGGGGTTAGACGGCTCACGTGGAAGATTTATCTACGATCTTTGGCATTAGTTACTTGACGGTGTTCAACGATCCGTTAAACTGTTTTAGCAGTTAACGGTTTACCTATAACCGCGGAGCTTCGGCCAAGCCGAGGCAAAACCAATCGTGAATACGGGCACGATTGCACATAGCCACTTGTGGGGCCTGCTGGGAATGCCTGATACCGATGCGGACATGATGAAGCCTGCCGTGACGAGCAAACCGCCCGCTGCGGGGCCTTCGCGCGGCAAGCGGCCGGGCAACGGCTCACGGCAAAGCGGCGGTCGGCGCGTATCAATGCGCGAGGTGGCCGAGCAGGCCAGCGTCTCGGTGGCGACCGTCTCGATGGTCCTGAACAACAACCCCAGGATCAGCAAGGCGACGCAGGTCAAGGTCCGGCGGATCATCGAGAAGCTGGGGTATCGACCCAACCGGTTAGCCCAAAGCCTGTCCAGCCAGTACACGCGCGTGCTGGCGGTGCTGCTGCCGCCGCTGCGTCACGCGTTCAGCGACCCTTACTTCGGCGAGCTGCTCAGCGGGATCTGCGACCGGGCGGACAAGCTCGGGCACAAGGTCATGCTCGAGTCGGCCAAGCCCGACTTCCTGCGCGAACGCAAGCACATGGAGCTGTTCGAGCGGCGGTTTGTCGACGGGATGTTCTGCCTGGGCGTGAACGACCGGCACCCGTTCGTCAAAGACTTCAAGGCCGCGGGCTTCCCGATGGTCTGTGTGAATAACTACTTCCCCGACCTGAACCTGGACTACGTCGTGGCGGATTACCGCTCGGGTGCCGAGCAGGTGATGAGCGTGCTGTTGCAGCTGGGGCATAAGAAGATCGCATTGATCAATGGCGCGCCCGAGGCCCAGACGGCCCGTGACGTGTTGGAGGTGTACACCGCCCGGATGCAGGACGCGGGGTACGAGTGCGGCGAGCAGTGGACGGCGGACGGGCGGTTCACCGAAGAAGGCGGCGCCAAGGCGCTGGATGAGATCCTTGATCGCCACCCGGATGTGTCGGCGATCTTTGCGGGCAACGACAAAATGGCCCTGGGTGCGATGCACCAGCTGGTCGAGCGTGGTCGGCGTGTGCCGGACGACGTGTCGGTTGTGGGGTTTGATGATATTCAGCAGATGGCGTTCGTGAACCCGAGCCTGACGACGGTGCACCTGCCGTTGTACGAGGTCGGGGCGCGGGCGTGTGAGCTATTGGTACAGCGTGTTCGAGGCAAGACGGACCGGGTCGCCGAGAGGCTGGCGACACACCTGGTCCTGCGTGATTCGACCTCGATCGTCCCGAGCCGGCGATAGGCCCGGGCGTAACAAGATTCGATCCATGGGTGGCGAGTGGGGTCAGTGCCGAGAAGGCTGACCTTTTTTCACCGCCCGATTCAGGGAAAGGCAAGGCAAGTTGATGATACGTCGGGCACTCCTGGCTTGGATGGGTGTGTGGCTGTTTTGCTGCGCGCTGGCATATGGCGAGATCAGGCCCGCGGCGCTGGCCGAGGGCAAGAGCGCTGCGGACTTCGGCGGGCAGACGGCGTTGATTGTTCACTATCGCCGAGATGCCGTGGATTACGAGGGCTGGAACCTCTGGGCATGGACGGACCAGGCCGAGGGGCACGCGTATGCGTTCACGGGCAGTGATGGGTTCGGCCTGTACGCCACGGTTGTCTATGAAGAGGCGCACCAGAAGCTGGGCTTTATCGTCCGCAAGGGCGACTGGGACGAGAAAGAAGGCGACCGGGACCGGTTCATCGAAGTCAACGAAGACGGCGTGGCGGAGGTCTGGCTTGAGCAGGGCCGGCTGTCGTTTAACACCACCCCGCCGATGATCGACAAGGCTCAGGACGCCAAGGCGTCCCAGCCGTATAAGAACCCGGAGGACCTGGCGTTTGAGTCGGTCGCGCCGGCGTCGGCCGAGGCCCTGGGCGCGAAAGGCGTGCTGGTGATCCACTATCATCGGCCCGACGGGAAGTACGCGGACTGGAACGCCTGGAGTTGGGCACCTGAACACGAAGGCAAGGCTTACGCCTTCGACGGATCGGATGGGTTCGGCGTGTATACGCGTGTGTTGCTGGACGAGCCGACCGATCGGGTAGGCTTTATCATCCGCAGGGGCGACTGGCAGGAGAGAGACGTGGAACAGGATCGGTTTGTGGAACTAAATCAGGCTGGTGTCGCGGAAGTGTGGTTGTTAGCCGGCGAGGAACGTGTGTATATGGACCCGACGAACCTGGATTACTCATTACGAATTCAACGTGCGTTTCTGGATGCCCCGGACCGCCTGCACATCAGACTGAACCGCCCCGCGACGGTCGAGCGGCTCAGCGGTGAAGCGGGCGACGGGCTGATCGAGGGCTACGTCCAGGCCGGCGGGCTGCGATACATGGTCAAGTCCATCAAGCAGATGGGCCACGGCGAAGCGGGCTCGCGCGACGCGGTGCTGACGCTGGCTAAGCCAATCGCTCTGGAGCACGTGTCGGGCAGGATGTCGCTGACACTGCCGGGGATCGACCCGACGGTGGTGTTTGCCCGCGAGATCCTGACGGACCCGGCTTTCCACGACCTGGGCGCCACGTTGGGCAGTGAACACTCGCCCGAGGCGACGTCCTTCGCGACCTGGTCGCCGGTGGCGGAGCAGGTCGAGCTGTTGCTGTTTAAGAACGCTGACGACACCGAGCCCTATGACACCCACGCGATGCACAAGGGGACCGGATCGGTCTGGCGGGCGCGCGTGGATGGCGAGCTGGACGGCGTGTACTACCAGTACCGCTTCACGTCCTACGGCCAGGCGCGCGACGTGGCGGACATCAACTGCCGAGCCGCGACCAAAGACAGCAGCAAGTCGATGGTGATCAATCTGGACCGCACGGACCCGCCGGGCTGGGACCAGGATAAGCCGCCGGTGCCGGCAAGCCCGACGGATGAGGTGATCTACGAGGTCCACGTGCGTGACTATTCGATCGCCGACGAGACCTGTCCGCCGGAGCATCGGGGGACGTACCTGGGCCTTATCCACCAAAATGATGCCGAGATCGCGACGGGGATTTCGCACCTGAAAGAGCTCGGCGTAACGACCGTGCACCTGCTGCCGATCCAGGACTACAGCGCGTCGATGGACGAATACAACTGGGGGTATTGGACGGCGCTGTTCAACGTGCCCGAGGCGCAGTACTCCACTGACTACGACGACCCGGCGCAGGCGATCAAGGACTTCAAGGTAATGGTCCAGGCGATGCACGAGGCGGGGATCCGCGTGGTGCTGGACGTGGTGTATAACCACACGAGCACGTCGTTCGCCGCCTCGCCGTTCGACCAGGCGGTGCCCTGGTATTACTTCCGCACGACGCCCGGTGGTCGGCTGCGGAACGAGTCCGGCACCGGCAACGCCACGGCAGACGAACGTCCGATGATGCGCAAGTACATGGTCGACTCGCTGAAGTATTGGGTCGAGGAGTATCACGTCGACGGGTTCCGGTTCGACCTGCTGGGGATGCACCACAAGGAGACGGTCGCACAGATCGAGAAGGAACTGCACGCGATCCGGCCGGACCTGATTATCTACGGTGAGCCGTGGACCGGCGGTGGGCCGACGCACTTCCCCAAGGGAGCACAGAAGAAGATGCGGGTCGCGGTGTTCAACGACCACTTCCGCAACGCGATCCGCGGCGACCTGGACGGGGTCGCGCATGGCTTCGCGATGGGCGGCGGGCACATCAAGGAGATCCGAAACGGCCTGGCCGGCGCGATCGACGACTTTGCCGACACGCCGAGTGAATCGATCAGCTACGTCTCGGCGCACGACAACCGGACGCTGTGGGACAAGCTGACGCACACCCTGCCCAACGCGGACGACGACACCAAACGTGCGATGCACAAGCTGTCGCTGGGTCTGGTGCTGACGAGCCAGGGCATCGCGTTCCTGCACGGCGGCAGCGACTTCGCCCGGACCAAGCTGGGCAACCACAACTCCTACAACGCCGGCGACGAGGTCAACAAGTTCGACTGGCAGCGCAAGGCCGAGTATCGAGATGTGTTTGATTACACGGCGGGGCTGATCGCGATGCGAAAGGCGCACCCCGCGTTCCGGATGACTGACCGCAAGCAGATCCGCCAACACATGGACTTCCACGACGGTGACGGGCCGCTCTGGTACCAGCTCGACGGGGAAGCGGTCGGCGACAGCTGGTCGCAGATCATCACGGTGTACAACGGCGAAGCTGAAAGCCAGTCATTCACGCCTCCGGAAGGCTCGTGGCACATCGCAGTGAATCACGAACGGGCCGGCGTTGGGTCGCTCGGTGAAGTCACCGGCGAAGTGCAGCTTCCCCCCTATTCGATGATGGTGCTTTACCGTGACTAAACGCCCGGCCGGGCCGGCCCGTTGCCATCACGTCGTACCCGGGACCAGACGCGCTTGGGCGTGCGCCTGGTTGATCGGTGCCGGCGCGCTGGCCGCGATGATGCCCGGGTGCAGCGTGGATCAGTCAGTCGATTCTTCTCTCACTTCACATATCGACGCGGTCGTGCTGCATGTGGACAAGCAGCAGACTTCAGCCGCGACGACGATGATCCCGGCGAGGTCGGAGCACGGCGACGTATTCCGATACAAGCTCGATGGTTTGTCCGGGCCCACGCAGGTGGCTGTTAGCCTTGCCGATCAGCAGCATGTCGTTGAGGTCACACCCAACCGCGGCACGGCCGTCGTAGAGCTGAGGCCTGAGGCCGAGGAACTGGTTCAACTCCCGGGGTCGTGGCATATGTTTGAATACACGCCGGGTGATGGGATCGGGTTCAACAAACTGTGCCTGGCGGGCTCATTCAACGGCTGGTCCACGCACGCCCTGCCGATGTTTGATCGGGGCGACGGGGTGTATGTCGCGCTGGTGAAGTTGGCGGAGGGTGTTCATTGGTACAAGTTCGTCGCCGACGGCGAGACGTGGATCAACGACCCGGCAAGCGACAAAGAATTCGAGCAGCCCGACGGGAACTACGGGATCAATTCCGCGGTGCTCGTGGGGGTGGATGCGCGTGGGCTGCCCGGACCAAGGCCAGATCACATCGAGGCGTCGGCGGTGGTGCATGATCCCAGTGACGTACCCGACCAGGCCGCGGCGTCGGAGACGTTATTGCGGCTAAGCATCCGGGCCCAGGCCGGGGACGTCGAGCGTGTGTCGGTGTTGATCGCGCCGAACTCGTTACGGGGTGACGGCAAGGCACAGTGGAAGCATTACGGCTTGCAGCCTTGCGGCGAGCATGTGGGGCTCGAGCGGTATGGCGCGTTGATCCAGTTGCACGGGGGCGCGGTGCGATACGTGTTTGAGTTGGTGGACGGCGACGTGACTCGTTACTGGTCGGCTGATGGCTTGGCGGACTCGTTGAACCAGGCGGCGCGGTCTGCGTTTGCCTGCGAGATGCGGCCGGGCTTTATGACACCCGATTGGGCTAAGGACGCGGTTTGGTATCAGGTATTTCCCGAGCGGTTCCGTAACGGTGAGGCGAGCAACGATCCGCCGGACACGTTCCGCTGGCAGTCGGACTGGTGGGCGACGTTGCCCGGCGAGGCGGCGGGTGAAGAGAACTTTTATAAGGGCCACGGCAACGTGTGGTGGCGTCGGTTCGGCGGGGATATCCAGGGCGTCCGCGAAGCGCTGCCTTACCTGCGCGAGCTGGGCGTGAACACGATCTACTTCAACCCGGTCTTCGAAGGCCGGAGCATGCACAAGTACGACACCACCGACTTCCGGCACATCGACGATAACTTCACGCTGAAGCACGACCCGTTGCTGATTGCGGACGAGACGCTGGACCCGGCGACGTGGCAATGGACGCCCGGCGACCTGCTCTTTCTTGAGTTCATCCAGGAAGCGCACCGACAGGGATTCAAGGTCGTGCTCGACGGCGTATTTAATCACGTCGGTGAGCATCACTTCGCATTTAGAGACGTGCTGGAGAAGGGGCAGAACTCTGAGTACGCCGACTGGTTCGACATTATCGACTGGGGGACCGGCGGCGAGCCTGGCAAGCCCGGCGGGATCCAGTGGCGCGGCTGGGATCACGACAACGGTCAGCTGCCGCTGTTTAAGAAAGACCCGGTCTACGGCCTGACGGATGGGCCCCGCCAGCACATCTTCGATATCACCCGCCGGTGGATGGCGCCCAACGGCGACCCGAGCGCGGGGATCGACGGCTGGCGGCTGGACGTCGCGCCGGACATCCCCCACCCCTTCTGGGTCGAATGGCGCAAGCTCGTGAAGTCCATCAACCACGACGCGGTCATCCTCGGCGAGGTCTGGACGTGGGCGCAGCCCTGGCTCGAGGGCGACCAGCTCGACGCGGTGACAAACTACCAGTTCGCCATCCCCAGCCAGGACTTTTTTGCCGACGTCGATACGGCGATCAGCCCAAGCGCCTACTCCACGCTGCTCAACCAGCTGGTCTACGCCTACCCGCTGCAGTCCGTGCTGACGACGGCGAACCTGATGGACAGCCACGATACGGACCGGCTGGCGTCGATGTTCGTCAACCCTGACCGTGGGTACGACACAGCCAACCGGCTGCAGGACACCGGCCCGGACTACAGCCTGGATAAACCCGACGCCGAGCAGCGCCGGCGCATGAAACAGGCGCTCGTGTGCCAGATGACGTTTGTCGGCGCGCCGATGATCTACTACGGCACGGAGGCGGGCATGTGGGGGCCGGACGATCCGAACAACCGGATGCCAATGATCTGGCAGGACCAGATGCCCTACGACGACCCGTCGATCACGTTCGACCGGGACATGTTCGACTGGTACCAGCGGTTGATTGCCCTGCGCCGTGAGCTTGGGGCCTTGCGTCGCGGGTTCTACCGGACGCTGCTTGCGGACGATCGGGCCGGCGTCCTGGCCTACGCACGCGACTTGGATAACGATCATGTGTACATAGTGCTTAACCGCTCGGCTCAGAAGCGAGAAGTCGTGCTTGAGCTGGCGAAAGATGACTGTGGTTCCATGTTGATCAACTGGCTGGACCCGGCACATGCGGGGGTTGTGTTTGATGGGTCGGCGGGTCCGGACGCGCGTCCGACACTTGTCAGCAAGCCCGGGGCCGGGTTTGAGATCGGGCAGACCGTGACGCTGACGCTGACGCTGGAGCCATACGAATCGGCGGTGCTGGCGCCCCACGGCCTGCCTGAATGAAGATGAAACCGGGTCTACGGTAGACCCTAAGCGACTGGAGGATTCGATATGACGGTGGCCCGCGCCTTACGCTGGCTATTGGCCCTGGCGGCCTTGCTGGTTGTGGTGTGGTCGTTCCTGGACGTGGGGATCCGCGCGTTTCAGCGCTGGGACACGGCCCGGAAGGACACGCGCACCGAGTTGACCATCCTCCACTGGGGCGACAACGCCGAGATCGAGATCGTCGAGACGCTTGTCCAGGCCTTCGAGGCGCAGCACACCGACATCAAGGTCAACCGGATCCATGCTTCTGACTACGACACGAAGCTGAACACCATGTTCGCCGCGGGCGACCCCCCGGACCTCTTCTACCTGCGTTACGAAGACCTGCCCAAGCTGTCGAGCATGGGGCTGCTTGAGCCGATCGACCAGCGTGTTGAACATGACATCGAGGCGTCGGGTGAGGACTGGCTGGGCGAGTTCTACGACGTGCTGGTCAGTGCGTACCGGTACGACGGGCAGAATCTTGGCGACGGGCCGCTCTACGGCATCCCCAAAGACTTCACGCCGATGCTCATGTACGCCAACCTCAATCTCTTCAAGCGGGCCGGCGTCGAAGTGCCTTACGACGGTTGGACGTTTGATGAGTATGACGCGGCGATGAAGAAGATCAGCGACCTGGAAGACCCCAACGGCGCGGTCTACGGGGCGGTGATCGCGAGCTGGCCGGCGGTGCTCAGGAACATCGTGTGGGCGCACGGCGGGGACTTCTTCAACGGCAACGACTTCAACGATGTCACGCTCGACGAGCCCGGCGCAGTAGCAGCGATGGAGCGTATCCGGCGGATGCGTTTCGATGACAAGACCGTTTACAACGCATCAAGCGGTGACGCGCAGGGGCTTGGCGAGCAAGAGTTCTACACCGGACGGATCGGCGTGGTCGGCCCGATCGGGCGGTGGCGCACCCCGAGGTTCCGTGACATCACGACGTTCGAGTGGGACGTGGTGCCCTTCCCGCACACGCCCGGCGTCGATAAGGCCAGTGCGATTGCGGTGACGGCCTGGGCGATGTCGTCCACGAGCGAACACCCGGACGAGGCGTTCACGCTGATGAAGTTCCTGTGTGACCCGGCCGGCCAACGGCTGACGGCGCGGTCGGGGCTTGCGGTGCCGTGCATCAAGGCGGTGGCCGAGAGCGACGACTTCCTGCAACCGGGTCAGAGCCCGGCGAACGCGCAGTTGTTCATCGACCTGATCGACATCAGCCGTGTGGGACAGATGCCGCCGCAGACCGAGTTCACGCGGATCATGGAAGAAGAGGTCGAGCAGTCGATCCGGCTGAACCAGCAGCCGCCCTTGGAAGCGGCGCAGAAGACCGAGCGGCGTTGGCTGGACGAGCTCCAGTCACCGCTTCGGAACAAGGCGTTCCCGAAGATGCCCTGGCGGACGGTGATCTGGACGACGACGGGGGTGTTGTTCGTAGCGGTAGCGCTGCTGTTTTTCTGGCTCCGTCGCGAGAAGCTGGGCGCGATCGACCGGGCGCAGGAGCGTGCGGGGTGGGTGTTTATCTCGCCTTGGATCATTGGGTTCCTCGTCCTGACGTTCGGGCCGATGCTGGTGAGTGCATTGCTGGCGCTATCACGCTGGACGAGTATGCAGCCACTCAGCGAAGCGGAGTTTGTCGGATTAGCGAACTTCGGGCACATGGTCGAGTACGACGCGAGTTTCCTGAAGAGCGTGTGGGTGACGACGTATTACGCCCTGCTGGCCGTGCCGTTCGGGCAGGTGCTGGCGTTACTCGTTGCGGTCCTGATGAATCAGAAGGTGAAGGGGATCGCGTTCTACCGGACGATCTTCTTCGTGCCGTCGGTCGTGTCGGGCGTGGCGCTGGCGACGCTGTGGGTGATGATGTTCGATAACGATAAGGGGATCATCAACCGGATCCTCTCACCGCTGCTGTCGGTGGTTGGCGGTGCGGCCCCGGACTGGTTCGGCCAGGATGCGGAGCTGTTTGCGATCCCCGCCTATGTAGTGATGGCGTTGTGGGGCGTTGGCGCGGGGATGGTGATCTACCTCGCCGGACTTAAAGGCATCCCCGAGTCGCTGTATGAAGCGGCGACGATCGACGGGGCCGGGCGCGTGCGAGCATTTTTTAATGTGACGCTGCCGCAGCTCTCGCCGCTGATTTTCTTCAACCTGGTGATGGGGATCATCGGTTCGTTCCAGGTGTTCACGCAGGTGTACGTCATGACCAACGGCGGGCCGGGCAACGCGACGCTGGTCTACGTGCTGAAGCTGTACCGGGAGGCGTTCGAGTACCACAAGATGGGCTACGCGTCGGGGATGGCGTGGGTGCTGTTTGCGGTGCTGTTGTTATTGACGTTGGTCGTGGTCAAATCCAGCAAGAGCTGGGTGCATTACGAGGGGCTTAAATAATGAACCCCGGAAGTAATAACATGACATACGTCCCGCGCAAGAAGAAGGTCGACGGCCACGCGGTGCTTGTCTACAGCCTGCTGTTTGCCGGGGCGCTGCTGCTGCTGATCCCGTTCTACTGGATGCTCAGCAACAGCCTGAAGACCGAGGCCGAGGCGATGGCGATCCCGCCGACGCTGATGCCGATGGCGTCGTACGTTGAGTTGGATGGCGAACTGCTTGAGGTTTCGCTAGGCGAAGAGGACAAGGACGCGGGGATGATCCGTGTGACCGTGATGGCGGGCGAGGATGATCCGCGCACGGGCAAGTCGCATATCATCGAAGAGGCCGCGGTGCAGCGCAAACTGACGCCGAGGTGGGAGAACTACCCGAAGTCGCTTGAGCGCATGAACTTTTTGGACGCGCTGGCCAACACGACGGTGATCACCGTGCTGTGCGTGATCGGTCAGATCCTGTCGTCGAGCCTGGTCGGGTTCGGCTTCGCCCGTTTCCGCTTCCGCGGGCGGAACTTCCTGTTCATGTTGATGCTGTCGACGATGATGCTCCCGCCGCAGGTGAGCATGATCCCGCTGTTCATTGGGTTCCGGTATCTGGGGATGATCGACACGATCTGGCCGTTGGTGATCCCGATGTGGCTCGGGTCGCCGTTCTATGTGTTCATGTTCCGGCAGTTCTTTACGCAGGTGCCGGAGGAACTTGTCGAGGCGGCGCGGATCGACGGCGCGGGGAACTGGAAGATTTACTCCTGGCTGATGCTGCCGCTAAGCGGACCGGTGATCGCGATCGTGGCGATCTACACGTTCATGTTTACCTGGAACGACTTCCTCGGGCCGCTGATCTACCTCAACAGCCCGGAGAACCGGACGCTGACGTTGGCGCTCAACGCCTTCAAGGGCAACTACGGCGTGAGCGACGTGCAATTGCTCATGGCGGCGAGTTTCGTGACGATGCTGCCTTGCATCCTGCTGTTCTTCGCGGCCCAGCGGTACTTCGTGCAGTCCACAGCGAGCAGCGGGTTGAAGGGGTAAGGGGTTAGTCAGATCGTTTTTTCGATTGCCTGTCGGGTCGGTTTGCGCGGCGATCAGCGATCGTCCGCTAAACAGCTGTGGGCACGCACCACATACTGCTTACTACGCATGTGAATAGCCTTCAATCGTAGTGTGTTGCATCTCTACGGCGAGGGAGAAGACGGTCATTAAGCCGTTTTCCGCGAGGGGGATAGCGAAATTACCTTTACTTGTCACGCGGCGGTCCGTACCATCGTATGACACCTTGGAGGTCGGACTCGATGCGATGGATACTGTCTCTATTGTTGGTTGCATGTGCCTGCTCGCAGGCATCGGCGGAACTGTCCGATGAACAGGCGGCGCGGCACGTGCTTGACCGGCTTGCGTTCGGCGCGGCACCGGGGGACATCGAGCGGGTCAAGGCGATGGGCTGGCAGGCCTGGGTCGAACAGCAACTCGATCCGGACTCGATCGATAACGATGCATGTGAAGCTCATCTTCAAGAGCACTACCCGTCGCTCGCGCTCTCGATGGATGGCATCTTCTACCGATACCGACCGGCTTATCAGAACGATAGGCCGACCCAGAAAGAGATCGACGAGCGCAACCGGCTACGTTACCAACTGCGCCGGGAGTTGGTCGATTCGGTCTTGTACCGCGCGGTGAACAGCGAACGCCGATTCGAAGAAGTGATGGCCGAGTTCTGGCGCAACCACTTCAACGTGGATCAGAACAAGGACGAGGTGAGTTACCTCGCCGTCCACTATGAGCAGAACGTGATCCGCCGATTCCAGTTCGGCAAGTTCAGGAACCTGTTGCTCGCGTCGGCGCGTCATCCGGCGATGCTGATCTACCTGGACAACGATGTCAGCCAGAAGCCCCTGACCGATCGGGAGAAGGCGCTGCTGACGCGCTACGAAGACCGGCGGTACCAGCCGCGCTCGGTCCAGGCGCTCGGGCGTCAGCGCGGGCTCAACGAGAACTACGCGCGCGAGTTAATGGAGTTGCACACACTGGGCGTGGACAACGAGAACCGCAAGGGTGGGTATTCACAGCGGGACGTGACCGAACTGGCACGGCTGCTGACCGGGTGGACGGCCGGGCGGTACGGCGAGTCGATGACGATGGACAGCGAGAGCGCAGAGTACGGCTTCCGCTTCCGTGAAGAGGTACATGACGACGATCCGAAGCGGGTACTGGGGATGCGGTTTAACGGCCGGGAGGGCGAGGCCGGGGGCGTTCGGTTTATCAAGGCGCTTGCCGAGCACGAGCAGACAGCCCGGTTTATCTCTCTGAAGCTCTGCCGGTACCTGGTCAGCGACGACCCCCCTGCCGAGCTTGTGGACCACGTCGCCGAGGTATTCGAAGACACCAACGGTGACCTGACCGAGGTGTATGAAGCGATCCTTCTGAGCGACGCGTTCATGGATGAGGCGAACTACCGCGCGAAGTTCCGCACGCCGTTCGAGTTTGTGGTGGCGTCGCTACGTGCGACGGATGCGCAGGTGAAACACTTCGGCGGGACACGTGAGGCGTTAAGGCGGATGGGCCAGCCGGTCTACAACTGTGTGGACCCGACGGGCTACTCGGATATGGCCGAGGCCTGGCTTGACCCGGGCGTGCTGATGTATCGCTGGGACTTTGCGCTTCGGCTGACGGAGAACCGGGTGTCGGGTGTGACCGTGCCCGTGTCGTTCTGGCGAGGCGTCCCGGCTGATGACCGGTCAGCGATGAAAGACATGTTGGCTGAGCGTCTGCTGGGCGATGTGGGCCTGATAGATTCAGAAGCGATGGACCAGGCGATGGGTGAAAAACCGAGCCGACGGCGCGTGACGGGGCTGGTGCTGGGCTCGCCGATGTTTCAACAGCAATGAGAGAGGAATGAACATGGGCACAACTCGTAGAGAGTTCATGAGGCAGACCGGGTCGCTTGCGCTGGGCGCGGCGGGGTTAGGGCTTGCGCCCAATTACGTCTTCGGTGCGCCCGGGAGTGCGGCGCAAGGCAAGCCGACGATGGTCGTGCTTTACATGCGCGGCGGGTCGGACACGTTGAGCACGCTGATCCCCTACGGCGACCGGACGTACTACAACATCCGCCCGACGATCGCTGTCCCCGGGCCCGGCGAGGGTGTCGACAAGGGGCAGGCCGTGATCCCCATCAGCAAGCACTTCGGCTTCCACCCCTCGATGCGGGGATTGGCCAGGTTATACAAGAAGAAGCTGATGGCCCCGATCATCAACGCCGGCTCGACCCACCCGACACGCAGCCACTTCGATGCGCAGGACTTCATGGAGCGCGCCGCGCCGGGGATCAAGACCGTGACCGAAGGCTGGCTGAACCGTTACCTGACCATGACGCGGACCGGCGACGACTCGGCGCTGCGCGCGGTGTCGTTCCAGCCTGTGCTGCCCAGGAGCATGCGCGGTGAGTACCCGGCATTGGCCGTGCCCGACGCCGAGGCGCAGAAGGTCGCCAAGGCGTTTGCCGAGCTATACAGTTGTGACGACGCCAAGGCCACCGAGAAGTCTCAAGCGAAGACCGACACGAACCCGGGGGCCGCGAACCAGCAACGCATCGTGGATGCCGGGGCGCAGGGGATCGCGCGCCTGGATCAGTTGAATCTGGTGCTAAGTAACAACGAGCACAAACCGGGCGCGGAGTATCCGGATACCAACCTGGGTTCACAGTTCCGAGACATCGCCAAGCTCATCAAGGCCGGCGTTGGCCTGGAGGTCGCGGCGGTGGATTACAACGGCTGGGACCACCACGCGATGCAGGGCGGCAGCGCCGGCGTGTTCAGCCGGATGATGGGCAACGTCTCGAACACGCTCGAGGCGTTCGTGAACGACCTGGGCCCGGCGATCAACAACACGGTGGTGTTGACCATGAGCGAGTTCGGGCGCACGGCGCGCGAGAACGGCAACAGCGGATCGGACCACGGCCACGGCGGGTACATGCTCGTCATCGGCGGGAAGGTCAACGGCGGGAAGGTCTACGGCAAGTGGACCGGCCTGGGTTCGCGCAGCTTGTATGAAGGCCGTGACCTGCCGGTCTATACCGACTTCCGCGATGTCTTCGCCGAGGTGCTCGCGGGGATGTACGGTTTCGTCGCCGACGATCACCAGTTCTTCCCCGAGTACGACGCGAACGATAAACCCCTTGGCCTCATGAAAACCTAATTATGTGGCGGCTCGCCTTAAAACACTACATTTATAATACTTATATGAACTACCCAGTAGCCGGGGGCTGCGTTGATCCCATAGCGGCTTGACCGGCGAGGGGAAACACGGACACTGGTTATTCTGACTTCTATCGGCCCACGCTCGTCGGGCCGTGTTGGATCGTTGAGCTTACTACAAAAGAAGGTGGGACACTTCCATGAGCGAATCTGAACCGGCCGCAGCCAAGGGGAAACCAATTTCGATGCCACGCCTGATGGTGACCATTCTGATTGTGATCGTGATCGCACTGGTGGCGTTTAGCATCGGCAAGCAGGTGCCCCAGCCGGACGCGGACCGCACGAAACGGATCCTCGGGTTGAGCGATCCGCACCCGCGCACATTGGCGGAGGGTCTGGTTGATAGTGACGGTGATCTGGTAGCGGATGCGCCCAGCGACCCCGAGGCGTGCATCGATCCCGATGCACTGCTGTTCTCTTATGTCGCGTCGCCCGAAGCCGAGCAGACCGAAAAAGCGATGCAGCCGCTGGTCGATCATTTGGCGTCGGCGACCGGGAAGACCGTCCAGTATGTTCGCTTCGAGAACGAGCGTGACCAGCTTAAAGCCATCGCGGAAGGCCGGCTCCACGTGGCGGCGATCAACACCGGCAACGTCCCCGAGGCGGTCGCCTCCGGCGGGTTCGTCCCCGTCGCCACACCGGCAAAGAGCGAAGAGGTCCGCGGCTACACGATGCAGATCATCGTCCCGGCCAAGAGCAAGGTTAAGGACGCCGCCGGCCTGAAAAATAAAGAGATCGCCTTCACCACCGCCGGCTCGAACTCCGGCTACAAGGCGCCGATCGAAGTGCTCATGCGGCAGTTCAATCTCAACCCCGAAGTCGATTACCACATGGTCTTCTCGATGGGCCATAACCAGTCGATCAAGGGCATCGCCGAGGGCAAGTACGAGGCGGCCGCCGTCGCCAGCGACCTGCTCGAACAGGCCGTCACCTCCGGCGAGGTCAAAGAGGCCGACTTCCGTGTGATCTACACCTCCGAGCAGTTCCCCGCCCTGGCGCTGGGCCACGTCTACAACCTCAAGCCCGAATTGGCCACCGCCGTTGGCGAAGCGCTGCTCAGCTTCAAGCCCCAGGGCACCAGCGCCGCGACACTGCTCACCGAGGACGTCACCGGCTTCGCGAAGGTGTCCTACAAGGATGACTGGGCGCTGGTCCGCAGGATCGATGAATCGTTCGGCGGCGCGAGCAAGTAAGTAAGAACGTAAGCCGTGTGTGAAGCGACCGCGCGATCTTATGCGCCGGTGTGTTCTGTCATGGGCGGGCAGGTACAGACCAGGTGGCGGTCGCCGTACGGGTTATCCACGCGCCCGACCGGCGGCCAGTACTTGTGCTCGCGCAGCCGGTCGTCAGGAAATGCGCCCAGGCTGCGCGGGTAGGTATGCGGCCAGTGGTCATCGCTGACGGCCTGGGCCGTGTGCGGGGCGTTCTTCAGTGGGTTGTCGTCGTGGTCGAGTTCGCCGGTTTCGATCTTGCGGATCTCTTCACGGATCGAGATCAATGCATCACACAACCGATCGAGCTCGGTCTTGGACTCGCTTTCGGTCGGCTCAATCATCAGCGTGCCTGCAACGGGCCAGCTCATCGTCGGACTGTGGAAGCCGTAGTCCATCAGACGCTTAGCGATGTCTTCGACACGGACATGCGCCGACTTCTCAAACGGCCGACAGTCGATGATGAACTCGTGAGCGACACGGCTGTTCTCGCCGGTGTAGAGGATGTCGTAGTGGCCCTTTAAACGGGCGGCCATGTAATTGGCGTTCAAGATCGCGACCTGGGTGGCTTGAGTGAGTCCTACGCCGCCCATCATGGCGATATACATCCAGCTGATCGGGAGGATCGACGGGCTGCCGCAGTTCGCGGCGCTGACGGGCATGTCGCCGTCGACCGGGTCGCCGGGGAGGAACGGGGCAAGCTGTTTGGTGCAGGCGATTGGACCCATGCCCGGGCCGCCGCCGCCGTGGGGGATGCAGAAGGTTTTGTGCAGGTTCAGGTGGCAGACGTCCGCGCCGTAGTCGCCGGGCCGGCAGAGGCCGACCTGTGCGTTCATGTTCGCGCCGTCGAGATAGACGAGCCCGCCGTTCTCGTGGACGACCTGGCAGACCTTTTGGATGGTGGTTTCGAACACGCCGTGGGTCGAGGGGTAGGTGACCATGAGTGCGGCGAGGCTGTCTTTGTGCTGCTCAGCTTTGGCGGCCAAGTCATCGACATCGATGTCTCCGTTGTCTTTGCATTTGACCGGGACGACGCGGTAGCCGGCGATGACCGCCGAGGCCGGGTTCGTGCCGTGGGCGCTGACGGGTATCAGGCAGGCGTCGCGCTGGGTGTTGCCTTGTGAATCGTGATAGCGCTTGATCGCCAACAGCCCGGCGTACTCGCCCTGCGACCCGGCGTTGGGCTGCAGCGACACCGCCGCGAAGCCGGTGATCTCGGCGAGCCACTTCTCCAGATCATTGAACAGCTCGGCGTAACCAACCGCTTGACCATTCGGGGCATACGGGTGCAGGTTGGCGAACGCCGGCCAGGTGATCGGGAGCATCTCGCTGGCCGCGTTGAGCTTCATCGTGCACGACCCAAGCGGGATCATGCTGTTCGCCAGCGTGATGTCTTTGCTAGCAAGCCGCGTCGTGTAACGCAGGAACTCGTGCTCGCTGTGGTACTGGTTGAAGACCGGGTGGGTGAGGAAGTCAGAATCACCCCCCGTTATCCGCATATGCGGCCCGTCAAATACATCATCAGTAACCGACGCTAGCTCATCCCACGATATCCCCAGCGGTTTGCCATGTATCGCTTCCAGTAAGCTCAACACCTCTTCGGGGGTCGTAGTCTCATCTAACGTAATCGAGACCCAATCCTCGGTAATCTGACGCAGATTGAAGCCAGATTCCCGCGCCCGTTTTAGGATGCCATCTGCCTTGTCGCTCTTGATAGCAATTGTGTCGAATACATCGCGTGGATTAGGAGTTGTGATGCCGATCCGCTGTAGTCCGGTGATTAGCGTACATGTCTTAATGTAGATTTCTGTGGCGATCCGCTTCAATCCCTCCGGGCCGTGGTAGACAGCATACATCCCGGCGATGACGGCGAGCAGGACCTGGGCGGTGCAGATGTTGGAAGTGGCGCGGTCGCGCTTGATGTGCTGTTCACGTGTCTGAATGGCGAGGCGGTAGGCGGGGTTGCCGTGGGCGTCTTTGGAGACGCCGACGATCCGGCCGGGCATCTTGCGCGCGTGTTTTTCATGCGTTGCCATGTACGCGGCGTGCGGCCCGCCGAAGCCCATGGGGACGCCGAAGCGCTGCGTGCTGCCGATCGCGATGTCGGCCCCCCATTCGCCCGGCGGCTTGAGCAACACCAATGACAGGATGTCGCACGCCGCAACCAGCAGCCCCCCCGCTTCATGGACCTTGTCGGCCAGCGGCGCGTAGTCTTCGATCCGCCCGTCCGTCGTCGGGTACTGCACGAGCACACCACAGGCTTGATCTAGTTCCGCGTCCTCAAAGCCGATGTCCGTTACCCGTAGCTCGATCCCCATCGTCTTGGCGCGCGTCTTGACGACCGCGATCGTCTGCGGGTGGCAGTCGTCGGCGACGTAGAACACGGGCTTTTTCATCCGTGTGATCGCGTGACACATGGCCATGGCCTCGGCTGCGGCGGTCGCTTCATCCAGCAGCGAGGCGTTGGCCAGCGGCAACGCGGTCAGGTCACTGACTATCGTCTGGAAGTTCAGAAGCGCTTCGAGCCGGCCCTGGCTGATCTCGGGTTGGTACGGCGTGTAGGCCGTATACCACAGCGGGTTCTCAAGGATGTTCCGCAGGATCGGCGCGGGGGTGATCGTGCCGTGGTACCCCATGCCGATCATCGAGCGGTTGATCGTGTTTTTGTCGGCGATCGACTTCAGGCGGGCGAGGGTGGCGTGTTCGCCGAGCGGTGGATCAAGGTTGAGTGGCGCTTTGAGGCGGATATCGCTGGGGATGGTCTGGTCGATCAGCTCATCCATCGAGGCGCAGCCGATCAGCTCGAGCATGGCGGATGCGTCGGCGTCGCTGGGGCCGAGGTGTCGCGGGATGAAGGTGTCGGTTGTAGTCACGGCGGCCTGCGTGGCGGTGAGTGTCATGGGGGCAGTCTAGTCGCGCGGTATACGACGGGCAACGTGGCGGCTAAGCTAACGGGATGTCGCAGAGCAATAGCAGGTTATCGCGTGTGTTTCAGCAGATGGCGGACGTGCTCGAGGTGTTGGGCGCTAACCGCTTCAAGGTCATCGCCTTCCAAAAAGCCGCCCGGGTTCTGGGCGAGCTGACCGAGGATGTCGCGGCGATGGACGCCCAGCAGCTCCGCTCGATCGAAGGCATCGGCAAGGGCATGGCCGACCGGATCGAAGAGTTCCTGAAGACAGGCCGGCTTACGGAAGCCTCGGACCTTGCTGAAAAAGTCCCGCCGGGTGTCGTGAAGATGCTTGATATCCCCGGGCTCGGGCCCAAGACCGTGTCGATGCTCTGGCGTGAAGCGGGGCTCGAAGACATCCCGTCTCTGACCAAGGCGCTGGACACCGGCGAGCTGGAGGACCTTAAGGGCTTCGGCAAGAAGAAGATCGAGAACATCAGAAAGAACCTCGCCTTCATGGAGCAGGCAGGCAAGCGCGTCCGGCTGGGTCAGGCGCAGCCGTTGGCGCTGTGGTTTATCGAGCAGCTCAGCCAACTCAAGCAGGTCAAGCGCATCGACTACGCCGGGAGCCTCAGGCGCGGCAGGGAAACGATCGGCGACATCGACCTGCTCGTCGAAGCGAAGAAAGAAGACGCCAAGGCGGTGATGGACGCGTTCGTCGGGCTCGACGTCGTAGCGGATGTGTCAGCACATGGCGAAACGAAAAGCTCGATCCGTACGGGTGAGAGTTCCGAGGGCGTGGGAGCTTCCGGGGGCACTTCCGGGGGCGGGGCTTCCGGGGGGATGCAGGTTGATTTGCGTGTTGTCCCTACCGAGAGCTACGGCGCGGCGTTGATGTACTTCACCGGCAGCAAGGAGCACAACGTCAAGCTGCGCGAGCGTGCGATCAGCCTGGGCATGAAGCTCAACGAGTGGGCGCTGGAAGATCAGAAGACTGGCAAGCCGGTCGCGGGGAAGACCGAAGAAGAGGTCTACAAGGCGCTGAAGCTTGCGTGGGTACCACCCGAGTTGCGTGAAGACCGTGGCGAGGTGGCGCTGGCGGAGGCCGACGAGCTGCCCAAGCTGATCGAGCTCAAGGACATCAAGGCCGACCTGCACATGCACACTACAGCCAGCGACGGCACGTGGACGATCGAGCAGCTCGCGCTGGCCGCCGCGGCACGCGGGCACCACACCGTCGCCATCACCGACCACTCCAAGGGCCAGGTCCAGGCCAACGGGCTGAGCGACCGCCGGCTTGAAAAACACATCATCGCGATCCGCAAGGTGGCGGAGAAGCTCAAGGGCACCATCACGGTCCTCGCCGGCAGCGAGGTCGATATCCATGCCGACGGGTCGCTGGATTACCCCGACAGCCTGCTCAAGGAACTCGATGTGGTGGTCGCTTCGCCCCACGGTGCGCTCAGCCAGGCGCCGGACGTCTGCACGAAGCGTTTCCTAGTCGCGATGGAGAACCCGTATGTCACAATCATGGGCCACCCGACCGGCCGATTGATCAACCGTCGTGAAGGCCTGAGCCCGGACATGAGCGCGCTGTTTAAGGCCGCCGCCGAGCGCAACATCGCGATGGAGATCAACGCCAACCATTGGCGGCTCGACTTAAGAGATACCCATGCCAGGGCCGCGATCGCCGCCGGCGTCAAGCTCTCGATCAACACCGACGCCCACGGCGAAGCCGACCTCGATCAACTCCCCTACGGCATCCAGACCGCCCGCCGCGCCGGGGCAACCAAGAAAGACGTCATCAACTGCATGACCAAAGCGTCACTGGCCAAGTGGTTGAAGTCCACACGGTGAATCATGCCGCTGACTATCAGTCTTCTTTCCAGGCCTGGGGCAGGTCGAACCTCCGCATGGCGCTGTCTCCGCCCCAGACGGCGTAAGCCTTGAGTTCGACGGGTTCTCGATCTAACAGGGCGACAATCGGCCGTGGGAGTGCTCGGTTGTCTCCGGGGAGATACATTTCGCCGTTGTATGTGATCTGTTCCGTATAGATTACGCCGGTCGTCTTGTCGAAGTACACGAGTGTGTACCAGGGTTTGTTGTTCCAGCTTACAGCACGCAGTAGATAGGGATTGACATTTCCACGGTTAATATCCGTAACGCCAGTGAACATCTCGAATTGATCCCAGGTCAGCAGTACACAAGCCGTCTCCGACAATCTCTGTACTACAGCATGCATATGCTCTTTGTGTGGGCGGAAGAGATCGTCCGGGTGGATATATACCCTGTTCTGTTCTTCAACCGGTGGGTGAAGGTAAATCCTCTCAGCGTTGTCGGGTGAAGTCCATGGGTGAGTCTCGAAGCTACGGCACCCAATAGGTGTCAAGCAAAAGAGAACGGCCAGGATTAGCAGACAATGCTTCTGACTCGGGTGATGAGGTTTATCTGTGTTCATCAGCGTTTATCCCTGTTCCATATCGCTCGGCTCCGGCGGGTCGTTGATGTCTGCTAAGCCCAGCGGGTCACCACCTACCTCGAACAGGCTCGGCTGCACCTTCGCGCCCTTGTGCATCTCGACGTTGGGCGCGGTGAGGTCGCCGTGGTAGTCGGACTTCGGGCCGAGGATGACGGTCTCGCCGGAGAGCACGTGCTTGGCGTCGATGATGCCCTGGCAGTCGATTCCGCCGTGGGCCTCGATGTGTTCGGCGATGAGCCGGCCGCGCTTGGAGACGGTGATGCGTCCGCAGGTCTTGAGTTCTTTAAGCGGGCCGCGGAGTTTGGTGATGTGTTCGTCCCCGACCATGAGGGCTTTGTTGCAGCCGGGGCAGGACGTGGACTGGGCGCGACCGCTGACTTCGAAGCGGTGTCCGCAGTGGTAACACTGGACCATTCTCGGGCCGGTGTGTCGCGCCATAGGGATAAGCAGACCTCGAATTGATAGAGGTATCGCGCGGCCTAAGCGCAAGCGCGCAGGCGCACGCCGGCCGGTTGCCGGCAGCGCTTAGGCACGATCCATCAGACGCTTATTTTTTAGGTGGCTGGCCGGGCTGCCCGCCCTGGTTGGGTTGGCTGGGTGGCGCAGCAGCGGCGCGGCCGGCGTCTGAGCCGACGGCACACATGCCGTGGAACGATGCGCCTTCGGTCATGACCATCTTGGCCGCGGTGATGTCGCCGCGGACCACGCCCGAGCCGTTGAGCTTGACGGTGTCCTTGGCGTTGAGGTTGCCCTCGATGGTGCCGTCGACCTGCACGCCGGACGCCTGGACGTCGGCCTTGCACAGCGCGTTCTGCGAGACCTGCAGCTCGCCCTTGCCGGTGATGCTGCCGTCGAACTTGCCGTTGATCTTCGCGGTGCGTTCGAAGGTCAGCTCGCCTTTAAAGTGTGAATCCGAGCCCACAACGGTGATGTCGCCTGATTCGGCCATGTCTAACTCCTTGACTGATGAGGGGTGAATAAAAACCGGCGGTCCGCCCACCGCGGCCGCTTGGGTGCCAGTGTAAGCGGGGCATGGTGGTTTGGGTAGGTGTGGAAGGTATGTGGGCAGATTGGGCGATCTGGCGGGCGATCGTGGGCCGCCACTACAAGACGACCTGAACCATCAACATCAGGCAGAAGCCCAGCGTGAAGGCCCAGGCGATGCGTGCCGGGCTCTCAGACTCCAGCGCCTCGGGGATGAGTTCCAGGACGACCAGGAAGATCATCGCCCCGGCGGCGAAGCCCATGAGCACGGGCATGAGCGGCGTAAAGAACCACGACAGCAGCACGGCCGGGATCGTCGCCAGGGGCTGGGTGAGGCTGGTGGCGACGGCGGCAAAGAAGCAGCGTGTGATACTCGCGCCGGCACCGCGCAGCGGGATGGCGACGGCCAGGCCCTCGGGGATGTTATGAATGGCGATTGCCAGGGCGAGCGTCGGGCCCAGGCTTTCGGTCGCGGCCGGGGCATTGGGGTTGTAATCCGATGCGTAGCCGACGCCGACCGCCACGCCCTCGGGGATGCTATGGATCATCATGGCGATGAAGACGAGAAAACCGATCCGCCCGCCCCACTGCTTGAACCGGTCGGGGTTTTGTGGCGAGTCGTGGGCAAAGTTCTCGGCAAGCTGCAGGAAGATCGCGCCCAGGATGATGCCCACGACGATGGGTATGACCTTGTTGATCGACCACCCGCCGTGGCCCAGGTCCAGTGCAGGCAGCAGCAGGTTGTAGACGCTGGCGGAGAACATCAGCCCACCGGCGAAGCCGTAGCCCAGGCCGCGTTGCCCGGCAGGGTCCAGGCGCTTGATCATCAACGGCAACGCCCCGAGTCCGCAGGCCAGGCTCGCGAGGACCCCCGCGGTGAACGCCAGGCCCAGCGCGGTCAGCAACTGGCCGTTGTCCGTCATAGCGAGCGTGGCGGTTAGCAAACCTGTATCTCCCAGTCGCCCCGGCCTCCTGCCGGGGACACCCATAGGATAGCCGGGTTTTACTGCATTGTGATTCGAGACGTGATCTTGGCGCAGAACACAACCCCCCGCCTGCGCAGGGGGCTGTGATGGGGGGCAGTTTCAATGAAGGCGGCTGAGGTGTCGCTGTAATCAGATCGCGTTGCCGCCGCGCTCGCCTGTGCGGATGCGGATGCAGTCGTCCAGCGGGAGTACGAAAATCTTCCCGTCGCCGATCTCGCCATCGGAGTGCTTGGCGGCGGTAACGATGGCGTTGATCGTACGTTCGACGAAGTCGTCGTTGACGGCGATCTCGATACGGACCTTCGGCAGCAGGCTGGGCTTGACCTCCTGACCGCGGTACAGGTCCGGGTCCTCGGCCTGGCCGTGGCCGGTGCAGCGGCTGACCGTGAGGCGGATGACTTGTTCATCGACCAGGGCGTGGTGGACCTCGTCGAGCTTGTCGGGTTGGATGATGGCGATAACCAGTTTCATGGGTGTGTATCCTTAGCTCGCGCGATGCGGTGGCGGCGCGGCGGTGTATTTTGTGGTTTAGTTCAGGTTCAGCATGCCGAAGCCGTGTTCGCCGTGCAAGGCGTGGTCCATGCCGGCCATCTCATCCTTATCCTTGAGTCTCAGGCCGATGGTCTTGTCGACCAGGACGATGAGGACAAGGGTGGCGACGGTGGCGTAAGCGATGCTGACCAGGACGCCCTTGGTCTGGAACCAGAGCTGCGTTGTAAAGCCGTGCTCGGGGACTTCGCGTAGGACGAAGGTCAGGCCGATCGCGCCGACGATACCGGCGATGCCGTGAATCCCGAAGACGTCGAGCGTGTCGTCGTAGCCGAGTTTGCTCTTAAGGACGACGGCGGCGTAGCAGAAGCACGAGCCGACGACGCCGAGGAACAGTGCGCCGGTAGTCTGGACGTCGCCGGCAGCGGGCGTGATAGCGACTAGGCCGGCTAGTATGCCGGAGACGAGCCCGAGGCTTGTGGCTTTCTTCAGGTGCAGCGACTCGATGATGATCCAGGTCAGCGCGCCGGTGGCAGCGGCGACCTGTGTGACGGTCAGGGCCTGAGCGGTTTGCAGACCACTGGCGACCGAGCTGCCGGCGTTGAAGCCGAACCAGCCGACCCACAGGAGACCGGCCCCCATCATGGTCATGACCAGGTTGTTCGGGTGCATCGCGGTCTGCGGGTAGCCTCGGCGGGCACCGAGGTAGAAGGCGCAGACCAGGCCGGCCACACCGGCTGAGATGTGGATGACGGTGCCGCCGGCAAAGTCGATCGCTTCACCGGTCAGGAAGCCGCCGCCCCAGACCCAGTGGCACAGGGGGTTGTAGATGATCAGGCTCCACAGCGCGATGAAGACGCAGTAGCCGCGGAAGCGGACACGTTCAGCAAAAGCGCCGGCGATCAGGGCCGGGGTGATGATGGCGAACTTGCCCTGGAACATCGCGAAGACCAGGTGCGGTATGCCGTCCATGTAGGCTCGCTCGCCGTGGTCGATCCCGCGGAACAGGACATAGTCCCAGTCCCAGCCGAACCACCCGCCAAGGACGGAGGTTTCGCCGAAGCACATGGAGTAGCCACAGATCGCCCAGATGACGCCGATGATGGCCATGGCGACGAAGCTGTGCATCATGGTGCCCAGGACGTTTTTGGTCCGGACCAGCCCGCCGTAGAACATCGCGAGCCCGGGGACCATCAACAGGACCAGCGCGGTGGACACGAGCATCCATGCGGTGGTCCCCGTGTCGATCGGCGGGGGTACGAAGGCCTCAGCGGTGTCGGCAGCCTTGGTCTGACCCAGGGCGATCGCTGAGCAGGCCAACGTCCCGGCGGCGGCCAGGGCGGTGGGTAGGATTCTCTGCGTCTTCATTTTCACAAGCTCCAAGTGATTGGGGGACATTCAACGGGAGCCTGCGCGCATGAAATAGCAAGCTCCAATCGGCATACACAATCGGTATGCCGGGCGGAAAAATCAGCATAAACAACATTTTTATAAGACGTTACGGAGAATAACCACCAACGGTTGGCTGCCCATAAGTTAGGCACCGTGCCGTAAACCACGTGTGATTGCATGAAAAGTAGGCAGTTTAGCCCCGGGCCAGCGAGCCCATCGGGTCCCAAGGCGGCAGGACGATCGGCTCGAGGTCGATCGCTTCACGCAGCTCCTGCGGCAGGTGGTCGCGGTGGATCGCCACCTCGAACATGTACTGGTCGAACCACGAATCGTTCATCACATAGAAGCCCTTACGGCCGCCCTCTTCGCCCCAACTGTTCTCGACGCGCCAGCGCCGGGGGGTGTCTTCATCCGTGACGTCCACGCCGGTGAATAGCATCGCGTGGGTCATCAACGTCTGGTGGTGGATCAGGCGCTCGGCCTTGTCATGAACGAACGGGGTCTGGTAGACGCCTTCGTAGTCGAAGAGGTCGGCGTCCCAGAGCCCGAGATCGCGGCGCATCATCTTCCCGACGTCGCAGCCCATCCAGACCGGCTCACCGCCGACCAGGGTCTTCATGGTCAGCGACTTCATCGTCTCGATCTCGACGTTCAGGTACTTGACCGGCTCGCCGCCGATGACGTTGCCCAGGTGGGCGACGGTGAAGGTCTTGCCGAACGGGCTGGTCGGGCGTGGGTCATGCACGAGACAGACGTATTCATCCAGCGGGATCGTGCAGTACAGCTTCGCGAACTCCTGCGGCGTTAACTCGCCGTCGCGGTGGAAGTGGTTGTCCTTGTCCTGCCACTGCCAGTTGAACTTATCCGGCGGGGTGCCGAGGTGGATGCAGAGGATGCGGTGGACCGCCTGGATGATCGCGTTTTTGGTATGGGTCACATTGTCGCTTGATGCCTTGCCGGCGACCTGTTCGCGTAAGGCGGCGGCGCCTTCACGCAGGACGTTCAGGAGGATCGAGTTCATCCGGCCGGTGTTGCCGGAGCTCTCGGTCTCGGGCATCACCGCTTGCGGCACCAGGCCGTGCTTGCGTATCACATTGACGAACATGTTCCACTGCCCGCCGTCGTCGAGCGGGCGCGTCAGCAGGTACGCCACCACTCGGTCGTCCACGTCTTTGTCCGCGGTGGCGATGATCTGTTCGAGGAAGTAATTGGCCCGCTCGAGCTTGTCCCAGAACATAGCGAAGTTCTGGCTGAACTCGAACTTCTTGAGCTTCATCTTCTTCATCGCCCCGACGCGCAGCAGGTTCAGACCCGCGAACAGCCAGCAACGGCCACTCTTCTTCTGATTGGTGACGTCCCAGTCGTCGAGGTGATGGCTGAACGTGTGGTCGGTCGAGGTGACGACGTCCCGGTTCAGCGCGATGTCATCGACGGGCGTCTGCGTGACCGCGTTCTGCATCAGCTTGTTGCGCTCGTCGGCATCAAAAGCGTAGCGCAGGCTGTTGAGTGTTTTTTCATCAAGGCCACCTTGGTTTGTGGCGGCATCGGTCGGATCGGGTGACAGGGTGGACATGTCGGGGTTCCCTTGGCTATGGATTCCACACACTATAACCAGTGGTGCGCCATATCTCACGGAAGCCCAGATTCACCGAACATGGGCTTCGGGGTTCCCACCATCCACCAGCCAACTTATAATCGCCCCACCATGTCCATCGGGGAATCTGACATACTGACTGATCTGCAGGCGATGGAGCAGTTCGTTGTTGAGAACGACGAGCTATTGCAGCTCGAAGAACGCATCGGCAGGTTCAACATCTTCGACGCTCTGGGCATCGTCAACGCGGAGATACGGCACTCCAACTTTCTCGCCTGGCTGCTGGACCCCAACGAATCCCACGGCCAGGGCCCACTGTTCCTCAAGGCCATCCTGATGGACCTGCTGCGCCAAAGCCCGCCCGAGTTCCGGCCATTGAGCCCGGTTCAGATCGACGGTGCCGAACTCCGCGGCGTGGATGTCCGCAGAGAGTGGCGGAACATCGACCTGCTGATTACCTGTAAAGACCCAGCGTTCGTCATGGCGATCGAGAACAAGGTTGGCTCCAAGGAGCACAGCAAACAACTCGAGCGCTACCGCGAGACCGTTGATAAGGAGTTTGGCAAGACCAGGCGCCAGTATGTCTACCTGACACGCGACGGGGACGAGCCGACTGATGAAAGCTGGACGGTTTACACCTACGAAGACATCCACCGTGTCCTGCAACGGGCGCGAACCGCCAACGCAACCAGCATCGGCGACGACGTGCTGGCGTTTCTAGACCACTACATCCGCCTGATCGGGAGTCGATTCATGGATGATCCGAAGATCGATGAGCTGTGCCAGACGATTTACAAGAACCATCGGCAGGCTATTGATTTAATTATTGAACGCACCAAGGCGGGGCGTTCCGAAGCACTTTCAGCGGTTGAGGATTACATACGGTCAAACAAGGATCGTTGGGTGTTTTTGAACGCGACGACACGCAATGTCTCATTTTTACCGAAAGCATGGTACGCGGTGATGCCGAAGATCAGTTCCCGGCCGCGGAAAGACCCGAGGTCGTGGCTGTGGTGGGATGTCTGGTGCCATAACGGGGCGTGCAAGTGGCGGCTGTGCTGTGGTTTTGTCAAAGACGCGGCCTTGCGCCAGCAGATTGTCGATGATCTAACACACCCAGATGCTGGATTTGGGCTCAAGCCGCGTAAGAAGGCATTGTCGGTGGGTTGGAACAGCTTGGGGCTTCGGAATATCGACAAGTGGGGTGAGGATGAGCCCGACCCGGTTACTCTGATTGCGAAGTTGGACAAGGTGCTAGAGAAGATTGAGCGGGAGACTTCGGGTGTACCAGAAGTGATAAAAGCGGGGGTTGGATGATGACCCACGTTATGAAAACGTGGGCTTCGGGGGTGGTTTATGGGTGAATAGGAGGCCTGGCCATGTCCGGGTGGAACGGGTGGTATCACTGTATGGCGAACACGTATGGCACGTGGCTGCCGGGGGACCCGAGGGGGTTCAGGACGCGCGGGCACCGGGAGCATGTTGAGGGGGATTATAAGTCGCCGCCTCCGGTGGGGAAGTACGACGGCCAGCATGAAGGGGCGAAGCGTCGGATGAAGCGTGAGGCGGTTGTGTTGTCAGCGGAAGCGCGTCAGGTGGCGTGTGATGAGATCAGGGACTCAATGGCTAGACATGGCGCGGAGGTGCTTGCTGTCTCTGTGAGTGCCAAGCACATGCATGTGTTGGCGCGGTTTCCACTGGATAGGAAGCCCACGTTCGCCGAACGTGGGCTTCGCGATAAGCGCACGTCTGCGACAGATGACCCGGTTCGGCACATCATGGGGCTTGCCAAGCAGTGGTCTTCGAAGCGGTTGGTGGCTGAGGGGCTTGCGCCGGTGGGTGGGGTGTGGGCGAAGAAGGGCAAGATCGTGCCGATCAAGGATCGGGGGCATCAGGTGACGGCTTTTAATTACATCTTGCGGCATGGTCCCGAGGAGGGGGCAGCGGTTTGGTCGTTTCGGGATGGGGGTAGTGATTAATCAAGAAGAAGCCCACGTTTTGAAAACGTGGGCTTCCATGGGTTGGTTGTGCGGCTGTGGTATGCCTTACGCCTCGGCGGCCATCTTTTCGGCCTTCTTGCGGGCGTCGTCGAGGGTGCCGACGTACATGAAGGCGGCTTCGGGGATGTCGTCGCCTTCGCCGTCGCAGACGCGCTTGAAGCTGTCGAGCGTGTCGGCCAGCGGGGTGTAGATGCCGGGGAACCCGGTGAACTGCTCGGCGACGAAGAACGGCTGGCTGAAGAAGCGTTCGATACGGCGGGCACGGCCGACGGCCTGCTTGTCTTCTTCGGAAAGCTCATCGATACCAAGAATGGCGATGATGTCCTGCAGGCTCTTGTAGCGCTGGAGGATCGACTGCACCTGGCGGGCAACCGCGTAATGCTCTTCGCCAAGGATCCCCGGATCGAGGATACGGCTTGTCGAGGTTAGCGGGTCGACCGCGGGGTAGATGCCCTTCTCAGCCACCGAACGCTCGAGGACGACGAAGGCGTCGAGGTGGCTGAACGTGGTCGCGGGGGCGGGGTCGGTCAGGTCGTCGGCGGGTACGTACACGGCCTGGATCGAGGTCACGGCACCCTTGTCGGTCGAGGTGATGCGTTCCTGGAGCTCACCCATCTCCGTCGACAGCGTCGGCTGGTAGCCCACGGCGGACGGCATACGGCCGAGCAGCGCGGACACTTCCGAGCCTGCCTGGGTGAAGCGGAAGATGTTATCAACGAACAGCAGCGTTTCCTTACCCGAAGAATCGCGGAACTCTTCACACATCGTCAGGCCGGACAGCGCGACGCGGAGACGGGCGCCGGGGGGTTCGTTCATCTGGCCGAAGACCATGGCGACACGGTCCAGGACGCGGTGGGTCTGGCCCTCCGCGTCGGTGAAGGTGGCTTCCGCCATTTCGCGCCAGAGGTCGTTGCCTTCACGGGTTCGTTCGCCGACGCCTGCGAAGACGGAGTAGCCGCCGTGCTCACGGGCGATACGTGCGATCATTTCCTGGATGATGACGGTCTTGCCGACGCCGGCCCCGCCGAACAGGCCGATCTTGCCGCCGCGGACGAACGGGCAGAGCAGGTCGACGACCTTGATGCCGGTTTCGAGGATCTGGGTCTTGGGGTTCAGGTCGACGAACTTGGGCGGGGACTGGTGGATTTCGCGACGCTTCTGAGCGTTGACCGGGCCCTGCTTATCGACGGGGTCGCCCAGCAGGTTGAACACCCGGCCGAGGACCTCTTCGCCGACCGGCACGCTGACCGAGGCGCCGGTGTCTGTAACAGCCATGCCGCGGGTCAGGCCGTCGGTCGAACCGAGGGCAACGGCGCGGACCTGTCCGCCGCCGAGGTGCTGCTGGACTTCGCCGACGAGGTTCAGCTCGATGCCGTTGTGGTTGGCCTTAACTTCCAAGGCGTTGTAAATCGCGGGGAGGTCGTCTTCGGGGAACTGGGCGTCAAAGGTGGAGCCGATGACCTGAGAGATCGTGCCGGTGCTGGCCATGAGTCGTTATCCTGTTGCTGTTGGTCTACTTAGAGTGTCTGCGCCCCACGCGCAGCCCCGCCGAGTCAGGTAGATTAGCGGGCCGGTGAGCGTTTGCCAAGTCGGGCGGCGGCAGCCGGTGGCCGCCCGGGCAGGTAAATCCTGGGATTTTGGTTCGACCTTGCCGTCTAACGTGTTATACTCACTCCGCCCTATTGTTATCAGACGCACGGAGGCGTCGGCTTGACCGCGACCAACTCCACACCGATCCCACACGACACATCCCACGGTGAACCCGCCGAAGCTGTCGGCCCCACGACACCGGGCCCGACCGAGCAGCCGCACGCGCCGGCCATCGAGTCGGCCGCCCCCCCCACTGCTACCGAGCCGGTCATCACCCCGGGCATCCAGCCGTCTGCTAAACCAAGCGAGGTCGACTCGTCCACCCCCGAGCAAGCCGCTGTGCCTGAGCCGCAACGGCGTTCGCCGCGCATCATCGCGCTGATGAACCAGAAAGGCGGCGTCGGCAAGACCACGACCTGCACCAACCTCGGCGCCGCACTCGCTCGCTTAGGCAAGCGCGTCCTGATGATCGACCTGGACCCGCAGGCCCACCTGTCGCTGTCGCTGGGCGTTGATCCGGAACAGCTCGACAAGAGCATGTACCACCTGCTGGCCGACTCAGCGACCGAGGCGCATGAGGTGGTCAAGCCGATCGGCGAAGACGGCCGGCTATCGATCCTCCCCGCCGAGGTGAATCTGGCCGGCGTCGAGGCCGAGTTGGCGGACAAGGTCGTGACCGGCGCAGCACAGGCGGTGCTGAAACAGAAGGTGGCAGAGCTCCTGGGTCTAGGGTCTGGGGTCTCGGGTCTAGTCGATCCCACCCGTACTCCGACCAGACCCCAGTCCCCAGGCCCCAGACCCGACTACGTCCTGATCGACTGCCCGCCTAGCCTGGGCCTGCTGACGATTAATGCGTTGACCCTTGCCAATGAGGTGATCGTTCCGATGCAGGCACACTTCCTGGCATTGCAGGGGATGGGCAAGCTGTTCGAAACGATCACGATGATGAAGCAGGGGATCAACCCGCAACTGAGCGTGGCCGGCGTGGTGCTGTGCATGCACGAGGGGAACACGATCCTGGCTAACGAGGTGATCAGCGACGTGAACAGCTTCCTGGACTCGGCACGCGGGACCGATGCGCCCTGGGCCGACGCGGTGGTGTACTACCCGCCGATCCGCCGGAACATCAAGCTGGCGGAGAGCCCGAGCTTCGGGCAGAGCATTTTTGACTACGCGCCCGACTGCCACGGTGCCCAGGACTACGCCCGCCTCGCCGAGTCAGTCATCGGCCAGCGCGTCGGGTCATCCTGATCAAGCACCTCTCAAAAGCTTCATTGACAGCGACATAAAAACCCCCAGCTATGCCGGGGATTGTGGGGCCTTACCCGGGCGGTGATCTTGCCGAGTAAGACCGGGGGTGGTTTCGTGTTGTGAGATTGCTAAACCGAGACGGTCAGTTGCACATCACCGGCGGCGTCCGTGCCGGTCAGCTTCAGGTCGTATTTTTCCTGCAGGACCGCAAACACGTTGGGCGTGATGAAGGCCGGGGGCTGTGGGCCGAGGTTGATGCCCTTTACGTCCAACGCCAGCAGAGTCAGCAACACGGCCACGGCCTTCTGCTCAAACCAGCTGATCACCATCGTCAACGGCAGGTCGTTCACGCCGCACTCAAACGCATTGGCAAGCGCCAGCGCCACCTGGATCGCGCCGTAGGCGTCGTTACATTGACCCATATCAAGCAGGCGCGGGAAGCCGAGCAGCTCGCCATGATCGTGGTCGCGGATGCGGTACTTGCCACAGCCCAGGGTCAGGATGAAGCTGTCCTCGGGTGTGTTCCTGGCGTAGTCGGAGAAGTAGTTCCGCCCGGGCTCCGCACCGTCGCAGCCGCCGATCAGGTAGAAGTGGCTAACCTTGCCGGCCTTGATAGCGTCAATGATCGTTGCCGCGTTATCCAGCAGGACGGTGCGATGGAAGCCCACGGTTGAAGAACCGAGCACGTTCTCAGGAAGCGGCTCACACTGCTCCGCCATCTCGATCACGGCTGAGAAGTCGTCGCCTTTCAGTCGCTTGCCGCCAGGTACGGCCGTGCAGTTGGTGGTGAAGATACGATCGCTGTAGCTATCCTTGGGGATGAGGATGCAGTTGGTGGTGACGACGATCGGGCCGGTGAACTGCTCAAACTCGCGTTTCTGTTTCTGCCATGCGCCGCCGTAGTGACCTGCGAGGTTGGGGTGCTCGCGCAGGTTCGCGTACATGTGGGCGGGGAGCATTTCGCCGTGGGTGTAGACCTTGACGTCGGTCCCTTCGCACTGCTTGAGCAGGTTCCACAGGTCCAACATGTCGTGGCCGCTGACCAGGATGCCCGGGCCGGCTTTGGTGCCCTCCATTACAGCCGAGGGCGCGGGCTTACCGAAGACTTCGATGTGGCCCTCGTCCAACATCTCCATGACACGCAGGTTCTGCCGCCCGCATTCCAGGCACAGGTCCAGCATAGATTCGAGATCGAAGTTGACGTTGGTCATCGTGGCAAATAACGCTTCTTCGATGAAGGCGCTGACGTTCTCGTCGGTCTTGCCAAGACGGCGTGCGTGCGCGGCGTAGGCGGCCATCCCCTTCACGCCGTAAAGCAGCGTCTCCTGCAGGGACTGGATGTCTTCGTTCTTGCCGCAGACGCCGATCGAATCGACGCATCCGGTGCCGTGGGCAGACTGCTCGCACTGATTACAAAACATGAGCTACTCCGTGGGAACCAAGTTGGGGGACCGGGGTTAGGTGCGACTCGACGGAAAATCGGGGCGTAGCCAAGAAGCCTTGATTGGCCCGGTGTCATCGGGGTGCCGGCTCTTGGCTGCCGCGATTCAGGTCGAATCAGCGTAGTGATCGGGAGGGCTTGTGCCACCAATCCAAGAATAGAATATCATTATATCTTTATTTATGTCAAGTCGGGGGCTGCCGATACTCGGCGTGATGCCCCTTGCCTGCGGCCCGAATAAAAAAACCACCCCGATTAAGGGGCGGCTTGTGTGTTTGATGGGCGGTTGTGATCGATTCGGGTCAGGTGATGTCTTCGATCAGGTTGTTGATAGCGGTGTCAATCTTCTCATCGCTTTCGTACGTTCCGTCATCGATGGCGGCGCGGACGCTTTCGATCAGGTCCTGGCGGACGTCGGGCAAGTCGGCGATCTTGCTGAGATACTGTGCCTTATTAGACAGTTCGACCTGGTCTTCGCCACGTGTGGTGGTGTCGGCAGAAGCCTGGGGTCTGCTCGGGCGGACCGCCGGGTCGAGGGTCGGCGCGTGGGGTCGTTGGATGGGTGATACTTCGCTCATAACTAGGCTCCTAACGGGCAACGGCCCTGATGGGTGGCTGATGCCGGGCCGTGTGGGACCGCGGTCGCAACAAGCGGATGGGGCGTGATCCCTTACATGCTCTATATCGCCAAAGCCGTGTGCTTGGCTTGAAGTTATCAAGCGCAGGCCTCGTTTTCGCCTAATTCTATATAGATTAGGCAATTACCTTGGGTTATACCGTCTCAATGTCCGGTAATCCGTACCCCGCCAATGCTGGTGTGGATGCACCCAACCTCAATATTATGCACAACTTATCCACACCCAGAACATTTACCTAACTAGAAATGAAGTGTTGAAAAAAAGCGCAAAAATCACCTGATCAGACACCTAAAACGGCCCGAATGACGTCCAGCGACTGCCGATTCTCTGCTACATCATGTACACGCAGCAGCTGCACCCCCCCCAACATGCAGTGAATACTCACCGCACAGGTGCCTGCCAGGCGCTCGTTTTCCGCCCCCCCGCTGACCTCGCCGATGAACCGCTTTCGGCTGGCACCGACCAGAACAGGGTAGCCTGTTTCGACCAGGGTCTGGATCGACCTCAGCAGGGCCAGGTTGTGGGCCGTGCTCTTGCCGAAGCCGATCCCCGGGTCCAGCACGATCCGTCTACGATCGATCCCCGCATCCAGCGCCGCCTGCGCCCGGCTGAGCAGGAAGTCCCGGACCTCGGCCACGACGTCGGTGTACCTCGGGGCCTGCTGCATCGTGCCGGGTTCGCCTCGCATATGCATGAGGACGATCGGCAGGCCTTGCTCGCCGGCAAAACCGAGCATCTCGGGGTCTTCAAGCCCGGCACTGACGTCATTGAGCATCGTCGCCCCCGCCTGGACCGCGGCCCGGGCGACCTCGGTGCGCGTCGTGTCGATGCTGATCGGGACGTGGGCGAAGGATTGGCCGAGCGTCTGCCGCAGTGACCGGATAACCGGCACAACCCGCGCAACCTGCTCTTGGGATGACACTCGCCCCGCGCCCGGTCGGGTCGATTCGCCCCCCACATCGATGATGTCCGCGCCTTGTTCGGCCATGGCCAGGCCGTGACGGACCGCCTGATCGACGTCGGCGTAGCGTCCGCCATCGGAAAAACTGTCCGGCGTGAGGTTCAGGATGCCCATCAGTCTGGGGCGGTCCAGGGCCAGTTCGGTCTGATCGTGCAGCAGCAGGTCCATACCAAGAGTGTATCCCATTGGGTTGTAGCGGCTGTAACAGGCGGGTAACCGGGATCGGCACGATTCCTTCTGTCGCGCCACGCTCGCGGATTCAGAGCAGCCCGCGGTCGGCCGATAGGTAGTCGGTGGCATGTGAGGTTAAACATCCCGACTCAGACGCACACGGCAAGCTCGATGCGCTGATCCAGCGTCTCGAATCCGAAGCAGACCAGGATGCCGGCGGACGGACAGATCCCAGGCGGTCCGTGCATGCGCCGGTGATGCTCGGCGTGCTGGCGGGGGGGTTCAAACCCTTATACCGCTGCTGGGCGACCGACCTCTCGACGGACGGGCTGGGGATTCTCTGCGAACACGAGGTGCCGGTCGGCTCACTGATGTACGTGAACCTCGGGCCGCTGCTGGGTGAGTCCTTAGTGATGCAGGTCCGCATCTGCTACGTCAGCCGGCTGCTCGAACACACCTACCGTATCGGCGCGACGTTTACGTTTGTCGATAGCGATCCCTCGGCGACACGCCTGTCAGCCTGAGCGTGGCTTAGACTTCCGTCTTGAGCCAGCCGCCGTGGAAGAAGCGCCCGGCGAACATCAGGCCGCGCACCCCCATCTCCGTGCACAGCCCGTACCACACACCGACCAATCCCCAATCCAACACCACCCCGAACAGGTACACCAGGGGCAGACGCAGCGCGAACAGGCTGAAGTAGTTGATGACCATGGTCGACCGGGTATCGCCCGCGCCCTTGATCGCGTGACTGAGCACGATGGACAGCGCAAAGAAGGGCTGGACCCAGCCGCAGACCCATAGCAGCTGGGGCGAGATTTCGCGATGCAAATCGACGGGTGTGACCGCGGCGACCAGCAGGTGCGGGATGGTGATGAACAGCAGGCCGGAGATCGTCATGACCACCACAGCGATCGCGCAGCAATAGATCGCAGAGCGCTTGGCCATGACGGGGTCATGCGCGCCGAGGTATTGGCCGGTGAGGATCGCCGCGGCGCCGGCGAGCGCGAACCCGGGCAGGAAGCTGGCGCTTTCAATGCGCACGCCCCACATGTGTGAGCCCAGCAGGCCGTCGGTCGCGAGGTGGCCGATCATCATGATGACCAGGAAGTTGCCGCCCCAGATGCCCAGGCTCTCGGCGAGCTGGGGCACGGAAACTCGGATGATGCGTCGCGCGGTGTGCCAGTGCGGCCGTAACCGCGCCGGGCGCAGCCGGATCATCCGCTTGCCACGGAACAGCACGAAGAGCGTCAGGGCCGCGCCCAGCGCCCAGGCCACGGCCGTGCCCGCCGCGATCCCCGCCACGCCGTGCCCACCGATCGGGTCGGGCCCGTAGACGAATAGCAGGCTCGCGCCGATGTTCACGATGTTGACCAGCACCACGACGATAAAGGGCGTGCGTGTGTCGCCGGCGGCGCGCAGACAGGCGCCACCCACAAAGAGCACCGCGCTCATAGGCCCAGCAGCAGCGATGATCCGTAGATACAAACGCCCAAGGTCGTACGCCTGCGCTTCGAGGCCGGAGAGCTTGGAGATCCCTCCCGCCAGGACGAAGACCAGCACGCCGGCCGCCAGACCCATCGCGATCGCCAGCAGGATGGCCTGGCCCAGCGCCGCATTAGCAAGCCGCTTGTGCCGACCGCCGATCGCCCGTGCGACCAATGCAGATGCACCCACGCCGACCGCGCCCATCATCAAGCCCATCAACCAGCCGACATAACCCGCCACACCCAGCGCATCATTCGCCGCGACCGCCAGGCTCTCGGGTTGAAGCCTTGATGCGAGCACCATGTCCACCGTCCCGACCAGAAACGCCATGACCTGTTCAAGCAGCGGCCAGATCGCAAGCACCCAGACCTGACGGCGCAGCGACATCCCAGCGAGCTTGCCGCCGAGTTGCTTGGGGGTTGTCGCGCTATCAGTCGGCACAGCGACCGCTACCGCTTCGGTCTTGTCTTCACCGTTTTGGCGCATAGAGGGCATTGTAGGCGCATTGTGTTTCGCAAATCGGTTACACGTTACGCGCTGTATTTATTAACGCACATAGCTTGGCTTGATCGAGTCGGCCGTGGGTGCGGACACCGGAGCATACGTCCAGGCCGAAAGGGCGGACGGCATTGATCGCCTCTTGCACGTTGCCCGAACGCAGCCCGCCCGCCAGATACACGGGGACGCTGACCGATTCAACGATCTGTCGGCTGATCGTCCAGTCGTGTCGCCTGCCGGTCCCGCCGAGCTGTTTGATCGCCAAGCTGGGATTGCCCGAATCCAACAACAGCGCATCGACGTGAGATGCTGCGGCGATAGCATCATTGATCGATATGAGACTCGTGACGTGAATAACTTGGACAAGTTTGATGCCCGGCAGCCCGTCACGAAGTTCTGCGTAGTCGTCGGGGACGATGTGGTCGGTAAGCTGAATCGCGGTTGTCTTGCATCGTTTGTGCTGGTCGATTATCGATTCCGGATCGACCAGGCTCGTCAGCAGAAAAGTTTCTGCTTTGTCTTGAACGTGCTGCGCGATCGTGCTGATCATCGACTCATCGATCACGCCCGGCCCGCTTGGCATCTGTGAAACCAACCCGAGCACGTCAGCCCCGGCACCGATTGCCATGTCGGCCTCGGTCGTGTCAGCGATACAGCAGATCTTGATGTGGGTGCGTGTCTCGGCGCTCATGCGCCTGCATCATACCGCCGGCCGCGCACGCCGGCGGCGTGCGGTCATAAGCACAGAACGTGCAATGACTCAATTAGCCGCGGGCAGCCTGCCCGCGCGTGTCTCCAGCCACTTTTAAACGCTCTCATACCAACCCAGCCCGCGATGGTTGGGCAGGTATGTTTTCATCAGGTGGTCGAAGTGCTTGCGATCTTTGACGCGCTTCTGACTCCCGCCCCGGCTGAACCATTGGGTCTTTCTGATCTGTTCGTTCAATCGCCGTGTCAACGATTGCTTTAGATTCTGGCGGATACGCACGACGGGCTTACCGGCAGGCCAGCTGATCAGGATGTGAACGTGTGAGGCGTCGGTGGTGATCGCGTGCAGGCGAAGTGACTGGTGGTAGCAGGCCTCGCGCACGATGTTAATCAGCGTCTGTTGTGTAGAGCGGTTGAATGTCGTGGCTTCTTGGCGTTGACGATCTTTGTAGCTGTTTGCCATAGTAGGGTCGGCGGGAAGGATACCTTTGCCACGTTGCACATAGCCCTTTGGTTTGTCCGGCATCCACGTGCCGTAGGCATGGAAGGTGAAGAGGTAGACGGGCATGGGGGGATTGTATCTTGCGTGTGAAGACACGTAGAGAAGACGCGCACGCCGGCGGCGTGCGGCTATCAGCTACAGAACACGCAATGACCCCCAAAGTTGCGATAGCTTGCTCGCGATCGTAAACATTGCATTCACGATTTAGATGCGGATTGTCCGCTCACACCGCCGGGGGTGTAGACCTGGAGGTCGGCAGTGGCAGGACCGGGGGGATGCCGGGGGTCGGCGGGTCGATGGCGGTGGTTTCGCTGGAGGCGGGCTTGGGCGCCTTGGCGCCGTCGGCCTTGGGCATCTGGTCGTCGCGCGGCAGGACGATCTTGTGGGCTAGGCCGACCCAAGAGAGGGCCTTGATGGTCCAGTAGGTGGGATCGAGTTCGAACCAGCGCAGGCCGTGGGCGGCGGAGCGGGGGTGAGCGTGGTGGTTGTTATGCCAGCCTTCGCCGAAGCTCCAGAGGGCGACCCACCAGAGGTTGGTGGATTTTTCGCCGGTCTCTTCGTAGTTCTGGTAGCCCCAGGTGTGTGCGGCGGAGTTGACGAACCAGGTGCCGTGGTACACGAAGACGGTCCGCACGGCGACGGCCCAGACGACCCAGGACAGCGCCAATTCCCATCCGCCGAAAGCCCAGCCGATGCCAAACAGCCCGGCGGTCAGCACGAACTGCGGGACCCAGAAGTACTTGTTGAGGACCCTGTGTCCCTTATCACGCAAGAGGTCCTTCGCGGCATCTTCGCCGTTGATGCCTTCGATCTTGTCGTGCAGGGTCCAGAGGATGTGTGCCCAGGTGAAGCCGTGCTGGGGTGTGTGCGGATCGTGGTCGGAGTCGGAGTGCTTGTGGTGCAGGCGGTGGACGCCGACCCAAGTGACGGGCCCGCCTTCCCAGGCGAGGCAGCCGCAGATGGTGAGGAAGTACTCGAACCACTTGGGGGTCTTGAACGAGCGGTGTGTAAGTAGCCGGTGGTAGCAGAGCGTGATACCGAGCCCGGCGGTGACCCAGACCAGGACCAGGCCGATGATCAAGCCGCTCCATGAGAACAGGCTGGGGATGAACGCCGCGAGCGCGACGATGTGCATCGCGCCGATGCCGATGATGACCGGCCAACTGAGGTTGCCCCATTCAATGCCCCCCCGGCGGGGTTTGGAAGGTACGTCGGTTTTATTGCGGGGCATCGAGGAGCTTTCCGTTAGTCAGCGTGGATCAGTCTCACCGGGCTAGCCGGCGGCACATGGTAGGTACATCGGCCAGCCGGGGCGAACGGGGAGATAAAAAGAGCCCCCTGCGATTCGTTAGAATTGCGCGCAGAGCCATGTCATGCATCCGGTTATAGCGATGTGAATGGTGGGCTATCTGACGACCACTTTGCGCGTGACCGGTTCCGGGCTGGCTTGGTGGATGCCCGGGATCATCGGTATGAGTGCGTCGACCATGGTCTTCTCGCTGGTCGCGGCGCTGTTGAAGGTGACGGTGAACAGGCTCGGGCTCAGCCGGACGCTCGGCCAATAGCGTTTGTAGAACGAGGCACGGTTCTGGTCGATCCGTTTGATCTCGGCGGCGGCGTGCTTCTGGTCACAATCGAGCATCCGCGCCATCTGCCCGACTCGGTATTCGAACGGCGCGACGATCTGGATGTGTACGCCGCGCGGCAGGTTTTGTGTAATCATCGCGCCGCCTCGGCCGACGATCACGGCCCGGCCGCCCTGTGCCAAGCCGCGGATGGTCTCGGCTACACGCTGATACACCTGCGATTCGGTCGTCTGTGACGCAAGCCCGGCAAACACGTCGTACAGCCAGGAATGGCTCTGCTCGCCCAGCAGATCGACCAACGTCTTGTGCAGTTTGTGGTCCTGTGACACTTTTTCGACAAGCTCTTTATCGAACCCGGTCCACGGCGTCTGGCCGGGCTCGGGCGGGTCGATGCTGTTCAGCCGATCGACCAGGTTGCGCATCAGTGTGCGCCCGCCGGCACCAGCCTCCCGACTGATCGTGATGAAAGGCGGAGAGGTTTTGGCCTGTATGCTCTCCTCGCCGATTGTATGGACATGGGAACGGACCGCCGCCACGATGGGACTGAGCCTGCTCATCACACGCTCCTTTCGACGTTTAAGGCGTCAGATATGCCGACCTTCCTATCTCAATTATAAAGCGCCGTTTACGTAAGCCAAGAGCTAAATCCACTGAGTGGCCACAAAATGCTGAACGGGGAAAAGTTTTCGCTCCCGGCAACGAGGATTAGGCACCGCTGCGTTGCTTGTGGGCGGCGAGGAGTTGGTCGTAGACGGCGAGGGGGACCTTCTGGCCGCCGAGCATGACGGTCTTGCGAGAGCCGTGATAATCGCTGCCACCGGTGATCAGCAGGTCGAACTTCTCCGCCAGCCGGGTGAAGTGCTCGATGTCGCGCGGCTCGTGGTCGGAGTGGCGTGTCTCGATGCCGTCGATCCCCAGGGCGTTGAGCCGGGCCACGGCGTGCTCGAGTTGATCGACTGAACCGATGCCCAGTTGGGTCGGGTGCGCGAGCACCGCCAGGCCGTGCGCTTCGTGGATCGCCTGGATCGCTTCCTCGGCGGACAGCCGGTCTTTCCTGACATACGCCTCGCCGCCCTGTCCGATGTACCGTGCAAACGCCTCGTGGATCGACTTGACGTAGCCCTTCTGCATCATCACCTGCCCGATGTGCGGCCGACCGACGACCCCCGGAAGTGTGCTGTCACCGGCACCGCCACCTGCCGCATCCACCACTTCTTCGTAATCAATCTTCATGCCCAGTTCGTTGAGCTTGGCGACCATCGCCGGGTTGCGCTGGGCGCGGGCTTCAGCCAGGCGGGCCTCGATCTCGGACAGGTGCGGTGCGTTGATGTCGATGAAGTAGCCGAGGATATGCAGCGTGCCCAGGCGTGTGGTTTCATCGGGGTCGGCGTGCAGCACGGACGGGTCGGCCGACAGCTCGATGCCGGGGACGGCACTGACCTTCTCACGTTTGGCGGCGGCTAAAAACTCGGGCAGGCCCGCTGTGGTGTCGTGATCGGTCAGCGCGATCGCGCCCAGGGCCGCTTGTTTGGCAAGCCTCGGCAGGTCGCCGGGCGCATCGGTCCCGTCGCTGGCGGTCGAGTGGGTATGAAGGTCGCAATACATCCGTTAGATAGTAGCCCCTGCGCGCGGGCTTGACGATCTGGCCAAACGTTCGATCGAGCCGTTAATCCACGACGTTGACCGCGTGCGTGCCTGATCGAACCAGGGTGGTGAACAGCTCGGTCAGCCGTGCAGTCATCGGGCCGTCCGCATCATAAGCGTGGTCGTCCAGCTTGGTGACGGGGACCAACTCACCCATCGTGCCGGTGACGAACAGCTCGTCCGCGTCGAACAGGTCGGCGTGCGGGATGTCGGCGACCTCGTGCGGGATGCCGTTGGCTTCACACAACTCGAGCACCGTCGCGCGGGTGATGCCCGTGGGGCAGGCGTCGCAGGTCGAGGTTTTGACCACGCCGCCTTGAACGAGAAACACATGCGTCGCGTTCGTCTCGGCCAGGTTGCCATCCAGATCGAGCATCAGCGCATCGTCCGACCCGGCGGCGTTGGCTTCCAGCTTGGCGAGGATCGAGGTCAGCTGGTTGCACGAATGGATCTTCTGGTCCAGCACGTTCGCAGGCGGACGGCGGTGATTGGCGGTCATCAGCGTGATGCCCGAACGGTCATACACCGGCGGCTTGTGCTCGGCGAGGATGATGTACGAGCAGCCCCGCTGGTTGATCCGCGGGTCCAGCCCCGACGTGTACTTCAAGCCGCGCGACACGGTCAGCCGGATATGCACGCCATCGCGCATGCCGTTGGCCTTGAGCGTTGCCTTGAGTTGATCGGTCAGCAACGCGTCGGCCGGGAAACCCTCGTATTGCAGCATTTCCGCGCTCTTGCGCAGCCGTGCAAGGTGTTCGGTGAGCTTGAAGATCGCTCCGTCGTAGACGCGCAATCCTTCCCATACCCCGTCCCCGTTCTGCACCGCAGAATCGAAAGGCGAGACGCCCGCCTCGTCGCGGTGGACAAGCTTGCCGTTGATGTTGACGATCAGGTCACGGTTTTTTTCGTTGAAGTTCTGGAGCATGGCGGGAGTGGTGGCTGGTGTCTCGTGTCTGGTGGCTAGTGAAGATGACGTATTGGGGGGTGTTTGTCTACCCTCAGCCCCCGGCTCTGCCGGGGGGCGTTTCCGGGAGTGTTCCCGTGGCTTTATTGAATCCGATGCACGGCCAGTTCATCGTACAACGTCTGCGCCTCCTCGATCAGCGGTTCGTAGCGCGGATCGACCGGGTCGCTCTTGGGGGTGCGGCGTTCGAAGCCGGTGGAACGGTTGACGTTGTCGTACCAGTGCTTGGCCCAGATGCCGTCATAATCGCGCGGCCCGGGCTCCCAGTGGAGCATCCGCTCGTCGAACGCCAGCCCGATCCGTTCGCATAGTTTGCTCAGCACCCCCCGCGGGTCGGCCAGCACGTTGTCGCTGTCGATCACCGCCGGGACGCTGCCCGTGTCGGCCTGAACCTGTCGGAACAGCTCCACCTGCTTCGGCAGCCCGATCTCCTCCAGCGTGACACGCTCCACCACCTTCGCCCACGACCGCACCACATCCCGCGGATCACGGATCAGGAACACGTGCGTCACCCGATCCAACCAATCCAGCGGCACCCCTTCGATCATGTGCTGACACATATGTTTCTGGTAATACAGCTCCACACCCTCGGGCAGCGGCGCCACCAATTCGTCCGCCACCATCCGGGCGTCCGTCTCGTGATGCGCGATCACCTCGTCGCGCCCGGGGTGCGACACGTCCGGCCGATTCAGCAGATAATGCGCATAAAACGGTTCGTCCACGACCTTCGTGTTCGGCCGATTTCCGAACGAACGCATCATCGCTGTCGAAATATTCCGTGGCCCGGACCACATCGCCAAATGCATCAACATCTCCGCAGATTCAGGGGTGGATCAGCAAACGATGGTAATGCCAAGACCGCCGCTTGGCGAAGCTGCACAATCGCGTCAAGGTGAGGCGCACCGGGTACCGGGCCAAAATGGCCCGGCTATATAGCCCCGCCATCCTGGCGGGGTTTCTATTCAACCGGTCGCACCGGCCGTTGCACCTCGCCGTACTTCATGAAGCCGGGGACGAACGGGCTGTTGTACCCCAGGTAGCGTGGCGGGCCGTCGGCCTGCCAGGTATCGGCGTGTGTGTCGAGCCAATCATCCAGCGCATCGAGCGCGTCGGTGAACCGCCCGTCGTCGTAGCCGCCGCGCAGGCCGATGCTGGCGTAGCTCCGCTCGGGGAAGTCCTCGACGCTGACCCGGCCGTTGGTCTCGGTCACGCCCTGCTCGGGGTGGCGGTAGAGAAACGCCATCGCCGACATCCGGGACGTGTCGTTGTCGTCATACGCCATCTCAACCGGCGAGGTCATCGCGATGTCGCGCGACTTGATGTGATTAAACAGCGACCTGAACATGCCCCCGGAAGTGTTCCCACGCTCAGCCGCTCGCGGCTTAGCGTCTCTTGAAGTCTCTCCGGAAGAACTATCATCGACATCACGTCTCACCACCGCGGCGCGGGTGTCGGGGTAGTCCTTGACCTGCACCACCCCCACCGGCGTCAGTTCCGGCCAGCCCTCGGGCAGCGGAGCTTCCTTCACCCAGAACGTACTCGCCCGCTCCGGCTCAGCCGCCTGAGCCTCGGCTTCAGCAAGCGGTTCAGGCTCGATCACCGTCGTGGTGCTCTGCCTGACACATCCCCCGATAAACACCAGCGACAGGCCGAGCAAGACCATGACCGCCCACGTGCCTACAAACCTGATTGTCCGAAAGATGCCCATCATCACAAGACCTCCTGTTGGGGTTCAGGAGGGTATTCGCTCAATGGGTGGGGTTGGATTCAGAGGGGTGAGACAATACCCGGTCAACATGGCCCGGCTATATAGCCCCGCCATCCTGGCGGGATGTGTCGCGCAGTGTTACGCCACTCCGGCGGCACACAGCCCGGCGGTATCCGATACCGTTTCATTCACGCTATGATTCGGCAAGCACATGCGGTTGGATTCGGGTATCCACCGAACCGGTACGGCCGGAATCGAATTGGATGCGTTCGCCAATCCGCGAGGAGGACTCATCCGTGAAAACGTTTAACAAGGCCGACCTCGCACACCCCGACAATAAGGGTGTCATCGCTTACTTGGACGAGCTCGCCATCGGCGGCGGGATGGTGCACCCGGATGTGGACGAGAAGATGCGGAAGTTGGGCGGCCAGATCAAGGCCGTCACGTTGGGCCGATACGAACGCTCCTACCTGATCGTGCACGACCCAACCGGCCTGATACTCGCCGCCGCGTACGGCACCGCCTACTCGATCCGCACCGGCACGATGGTCAATCAAGCCAAGCAGGCGGGCGCCAAAGCCATACACGCCTGGTCCGATGGCACCGTGAATGACCTGGCCGACTTCGGCGATGACTGGGTCGTCGGTTCGTGGCACGAAGACGAGCCGGTGTGGATGGGTTCGGTGGTCTGACATCCGGCACCCTTTTTAAGGGGCTTATTCCCTTTTCTGTCTTTCTTTTCCCTAACGAAAGGGATGATTAGATGAAGTCATTGCTCCGGGTCGCGTGGATACTCAGTGCTGCTCCCCTAGTGGTCGGTGTCAGCATTTTTGTTTTGTGGGTGCTTACCAGAGCAGACTTCTTGGAGGGTCTCGGCATATTTACCATCTATGCCGGTACCTGCAGCGTGATGTTCTCGGCGATCTTCATGGTTTTTTGTTACTTCCATACACGCGGATCTGACAAAGCTGTTCGCCGCCGTTTTTGGAAGCACGCGGTTGTGTTGGTTTGGCTGATCGCAGCGAACTTTATTGCTGCCGGTGCTTGCGTGGTCGGAGCAGTTACTCTCGTAACGCGTTACACGCTTTCGATCACCAATATCAGTAACCAGCCATTACACAAGGTCAGCGTTGATGGTGGTGGCGTCAGCGTCAGGTACGGGGACATCCCCGTGAATGAGTCGGTCAAAAGACACTTCTGGATCGGGCGTGACGGTGAACTCGTGATGACCGCTTTACACGGCGCAGAGCCAATTGAATTAGTGGTAGATGGATATGTTACGAACAATATGGGGGCGGATATGAACGTGGCCATTGACACATTGGGAGATGCGCATATAAATAGTCGTCGCTAAGTACGTATTTCCAGATATTCCCGCGCCACCTGCCAGACATCCCCTGCACCCATGGTGACGACGAGGTCGCCGGGGCGGGTGATCATTTCTAATTGCTCGACGATTGCCGCGAAGGGGTAGAGGTGCATGGCCTGGACGTCTTTGCCGCGGAGTTTGTCCACGAGGTCGCCGGCGGTGACGGCCTGGCGCTCTTTTTCCGAGTCGCGGACAAAATAGATGTGCGGGACGATGACGTGGTCGGCGCTAGAGAAGCTGGCGGCGAACTCGTCGATGAAGAAGCGTGTGCGGGAGTGCTGGTGCGGCTGGAAGACACAGATCAGGCGGTTTGGCTGGTAGTGGTGGCGCAGGGCGCGGAGGGTGGTGTCGATTTCGGTCGGGTGGTGGCCGTAGTCATCGACGACGGTGACGACCTGGTCGCGCGGTGTGGCGCGGTCGGCGGGCTTGCCGTCGGGGGATTTTGCGCCGAGCCATTGCATGCGTCGGTCCAGGCCGGTGAAGGACTCGATGGCCTTGGCGATCTCGGACCAGTCGGCGCCGAGGCGGTGGGCGGTGATGGCGGCGGCGGCGGCGTTGTAGGCCATGTGCTCGCCGGGCATGGGGGGGGTGAAGTCCATCACACCCTCGGTATCGCTTTCACCTTGATGCAGGCGGGCCTGATCGCCCTTCAGCCCGATGCGCCAGTCGGCCTGGTAGGCGAAGCCGAGCGTCTCGACCCGGCAGTTCAGCTCGGCGGTGATCGCCAGGCGGTGCGGCATCTCGTGGTTGATCAGCAGTGACCCGCCCCCGGAAGTTGTGCCCCCGCCCCCGGAAGTAGTATCTCCGGAATCGGCCCGGCCCTTCGCTTCGCTCAGAGCCGGCTTTGGGCCGGCTTTTCCGGGGTGCTTCCGGGGGGGAATCTGCTTCGCGAAGATCTTGAACGCCTCGACGATCTCATCAATGCCCGAATACAGGTCCAGATGGTCGGCTTCGACGTTGAGGATGGTGGCGTGGGTCGGGAAGAAGTTGTGGAATGACCGGTCGTACTCGCAGGCCTCGGCGATGAGGGTGTCCGAATCCCCGACGCGGACGCCCCCGCCGATCTGCTCGCAGTTGGCCCCGACGATGAAGGACGGGTCCAGCCCGGTCTGGATCAGGATGTGGGCGAGCATGCTGGTGGTGGTCGATTTGCCGTGGGTCCCGGCAACGGCGACGCCGGTCCGGCCGATCATCAATTGGCCCAATAGCTGGGCGTACTTCATCACCTCGACGCCCCGGCGGACGGCCTCGGCCAGCTCGGGGTGGTCCGGCTTGATGGCGGCAGAGATCACGACCAGGTCGCAATCGTCCGGCAGGCTCTCGGCGGACTGCTCCAGCACCACGGGGATGTCGCTTGCCTGGAGGGACTTAACGACGGCCGAGGCGCTGAGGTCGCTGCCCGAGCAGCGGGCCCCGAGGTGCCTGGCGAGCTTGGCCAGCCCGGACATCCCGCAGCCGCCGATCCCGATGAAGTGGACACGCCGGCCGGCGAGTCGGGGTGGCGTGTTTGAATCTTGAGTCTGCATGATCTGGTCGTCGGTCGGTAATGTCATCATGAAGATTGTATCGGTGATATGAGGGTCTTGGGTCTAGGGTCTTGGGCCTGGTCAGAAGTGAGACAATCAGAATTGAGATATTCCGGCGAGACCCCAGCCCCCAGACCCCAGACCCTGTACTATGTCCCCATGAGCGACTTCCTTGGCAACTTCTGTCTGGTGCTGCACGGGCACCTTCCTTACGTCCTGCGTCACGGTACCTGGCCCCACGGCGAGGACTGGCTATACGAGGCGGCGGCCGAGACCTATCTGCCGCTGCTGGCGATGGTGGACGAGTGCGTCTTCTTCAACGCTACGCCCAAGATCACCATGGGTCTGACGCCCGTGCTCCTCGAGCAGCTCAGCCACGAGCACTTCAAGAAGGGCTTCGAGCACTACCTCGAAGACCGCGCCCAGCAGGCGAAGTACGACCTGGGCGACTTCAAGAAGATGGACAACGGGCACATGGCCTTCCTGGCTGAGCAGTGGGTCAAGACGTTCACCGAGTTGCAGGAACAGTTCAAGAAGATCGACCGCGACATCCCCGGAGCCTTTGCAGCACAAGCGAAGAAGGGCTACCTGGAGATCCTGACCTCCAACGCAACGCACGGCTACATGCCGCTGCTGTACCACGACGACTCGATCCGGGCGCAGGTGCGTGCGGGTGTAGCCAGCAGCGAACGCATCCTTGGCTTCAAGCCGACGGGCATGTGGCTGCCGGAGTGTGCGTATCGGCCGGCGGGCGATTGGGACCCGCCGATCCACTGGGGCCGGGTCAATGGTAGGACGGGCATCGAGCACCTTGTGGCCGACGAAGGGATCACCCACTTCTATGTCGAGAACCATTTGATCGAGAACAGCCGGAGTGAACAGGTCTTTAATGACGGGCAGTGGTGGAAGGTCGGTTGGGAAGAGGCGGCGAAGTACCCCAGCCGGGGCTGGCGCAGCGTCAACGAGCCGCACGGCGTGAACTCCGACGGGACGGGGCTGGCGCGCTGCGCCGCGATCGCGCGCGATCCCGACGTCTGTGAAAGCGTCTGGTCCGGCGACATCGGGTACCCGGCCGACGGGGTGTACTTGGAGTTCCACAAGACCTGGAGCCCGAAGCGCGGCCTGCGTTACTGGAAGGTCACCGGCAAGAAGACGGACCTCGGCGACAAGCACCTGTACTACCCCGACAACGTCCCGGGCAAGCTGCACGAGCACGCGCAGGACTTCGTCGGCAAGATCAAGGCCCGGCTTCACGAGTACCGCGAGATGACCGGCCGCACGGGCATGGTCACCGCGACATTCGACGCGGAGCTCTTCGGTCACTGGTGGTTCGAAGGGCCCAAGTTCCTGCGCGACGTGATGCTGACGCTCAACGCCGACAGCCAGGTGAACGTCTGCACGACCAGCGAATACCTCGAGGCGAACCCGGTGGACAAGGTCGTCGCGCTGCCCGAGGGTTCGTGGGGCGATAAGGGCGACCACCGCGTCTGGACCAACGAGCAGGTCAACTGGATGTGGGACATCGAGTACCGCTGCGAGTCGAACTTCCTGCGTTTCATCCGGGAACTGCCCTGGAAGAAGAACAAGGAGGTCCACGAGCTACTCAAGAAGGCGGGCCGTGAACTGCTGCTGCTGCAGGCGAGCGACTGGCCGTTCGTGATCCGGCGCGGGCAGGCGGTGGACTACGGGATCAAGCGCTACATGCAACATGTCGCACGTTTCGAGAGCCTGACCGACATCGCTGAGAAGGTCGCGGCCGACAGCGAGTACCTCGGCAAGCTCACCGAGGTCGAGCAGTTCGAGATCAAGGATGCCGAGATCCACGACGTGATCTTCCCGAACATCGATCTTGACTGGTGGAAATCATAGATGTAACAGGGATGAACACGGATAAACACAGATAAGAAGTTTTGTTTAGACCCGTTCTTCTGTCTTATCCGTGTTCATCCCTGTTCATCCCTGTTCATCCCTGTTTCAATTCTAATTTTATCATCATGAAGATCCTGATCGCCACATCGAATCCGCACAAGCTTGATGAGATCCGTTTTGCGATCGGGGAGGCGGATGTCGATCTGGTGTCGCTTGATGCGCTTCCGGGGGTGGCGGAGATCGAGGAGCCGGTCGAGGACCAGGACACGTTTGAGGGCAACGCCGAGTTGAAGGCGCGCTTTTACGCGAAGGCGTCGGGGATGCTCTGTTTAGCAGACGACAGCGGCTTGGAGGTCGATGCACTCGGCGGCGAGCCGGGCGTGCGCAGCGCGCGCTACAGCAACACCGACGGCCCACGCCCCATACGCGACTCGGCCAACGGCCTGCTGCTGATGAACAACCTGCGCGATGTCCCGATCGATCAGCGTGCGGCGCGATTCGTCTGCGCGATGGCGCTGGTGGATGGGCGCTCCCCGGAAGTAAAAGCCTTGGCCACCGTGCGCGGCACGATGGAGGGGCGCATACTCATGATTGATGAGGCCGAAGACCCGGCCCACCCCGAGCGGGGGCGTGGTACAAACGGGTTTGGTTATGACCCGATTGTCTACCTGCCCGACCTGAATCGTACCGTCGCCGAGCTATCCAGCGACGAGAAGAACGCGTTGAGCCACCGCGGCGACGCGGTGCGGAAGATCTGGCCGTCCGTAGGGCGTCTCTTAGAAGAAGATTGATCGCCTTTCGACCACGATCTAGATTAAATCGATCATCATTCTGTATTTCACTCGAAATAGTGATATATCTATGCGATAATCAAATGGCATTTAACAATGCCATTGTTGAGAAACGGGGACGATATAACGTGTTAGCTTTATCCAGCCAAGACCCATTGGTGCGTCTTCTAGTTGCCTTAGGCGCCGTTGTTCTAGCGGTAACCGGGCTGCTCGCTGGCGGCCTCCTGCTATTCGTCGAGCACGCCATGACTGACTTCGACGTCGATCTGCCCCGCGTTTATATGCGCTTTGCTTCGTGGGGATTAATGCCGGTCGTTGGCACATGGGTCATCTATATGCTGGCCGTGGCCGTGGCTTTTGGCTACCGCATGACCGAGAATCGAGGGTTGATTTTATTTGCGATCTTCCTGGCGGCCGCTTTCTACAATATCATGGTTGTTCTTGCGTCACTCGACGTCATGTCGCCGTTTTTCGGTGGCCATATGATCATGTAATCCGGGCGAGATCGGCACGATCTCTAGATACTTCCCGGTAAATCTTCGCGATGGTTTCGCCGGTGAGGTGGTCGAAGTCTTCGCGTCTTGGGGTGATGAGCAGGCCGAGCATGTCGACCAGGCCGGGGCTGACCAGGACTTCTTGCGGCGCCGGGCCGTGGCCGAAGTGGCTGGGGCGGTGGGAGACGCGGGGGAAGAGCACGGCATACATCGTGTCTTCATGTTGCGTCGCCAGCGCGTTGAGCATCGGTTCGGGGTCGGCGGGGAAGCGTTCAGCCAGGTGGGCGATGGTGCGGATCGTGCGGTCGAGGACGGCGGCGAGATCGCTGCCCTTGATGACGATGGCGGGCGGCTCGGGATCGGCGGTGATGCCGAGTGTCACGTCGTCTTCCGGTGATCCCCAGTTGATCAAGTGGTTTTCACCTTTTAGTAGCTGATGCTCAAAGGGCGTTGCGCCTTGGGGGCTTGCCTGGAGGTGCAGGTGGTCGGGCGCGCTCGCGCCGCACTTCGGGCCGTTGTAAAAAAACGTGAACTCGCCGGTCAGCCGCTCAGCAAGCTCAATCAGCTTGGGCAGGCAGGTGTGGATGCGCTGGGGCCGGTGTTTAAGCGTCGGGACCGTGAAGTGCGGCTCGAAGATCGGCATCGGGTTGCACAGAAACACATAGTCGTCCCCGGCGTCGATCCCCCGCTGCTCTTTCGGGCGGTTGACTTCGCAGAGGAAACACGGGCGCTCGGCGATACTTTTCGCGTCCACTTTCGCCGAGGCGCTGGCGACCCGGCCTGGGTTGAACTGCAGCCGGCAGCACAGCCCGTCGTACGTCACCTCGCGCACCTCGGACTGCGCCAGGAAGTCCACCCCCCGGGCCATCATCGGCCATTCGCGCTTCTGCGCATCCCACAGCGCCCGCAGGTCGCTTGCCAGACTACTTGGTGCAGCCACACGCCACCTTCGCATTCATCTTGATCCGTGACATGACCTCGAGCGTGCGCAGGCGGTCCTTGTAAAGATCGTGCCGGTTCTTCACGTCCAGGGGCAGGTCGGCGTCGGTGTTGTCGTCCCAGCGCCGGCATAGGTAAAGCGCGTCGTAGAGACGTCCGATCTCATGTTGGCGTGAGATGGTCATGGCAATGCCGTAGTCCTCGCCGTAGCTCGTGTTGGGCAAGGGGCTGGTACGCATGACTTTGGTGCTGAAGGCACGTGGCGCGCCGATGCCGTTGACGCGCAGCAGGTTGTTTCGGCCGTTGTCTCGTGTCCATTCCTTGTGGTCGATCAGGCCCGGCGGGATCTCTTCCAGATCGAAGTTCACCATCCGATACGCGCCGACGACCATGGCGTACGGCCCCTCTTCAAGCGCGGCAACCATCTTCGCGACGCTATGCTCATCGATATAGATGTCGTCGGAATCAAGCTGCACCGCCCACTTGCCGCAGTAGTCGCTCTGCAGCGCGTAGTTCCAGCAGCCGCCGATCCCCAGGTCGGTCGGGACAGGCACGAGGTGGACCAGGTGATCGTAGGTCTTGCTCAGCTCGGCGAGCCGTTCGGTCGTGCCGTCGGTCGAGTGGTTGTCGACGACGATGACGTTGAACTTGAACTCGGCGGTTTGCTCACAAGCGCTCTTGACGGCGTCGGCGACGGTCTTGATCCGGTTGCGCACAGGGATGATCACGCTGGCGGTGACGGGGTAATCGCCCTGAACGTCCGGCGTCTGGAAGCTCGGCTCCATGTAAGCGCCGATGCGCTTGAGGTGCTCGGTGACGATCGCTTCGCTTTCCAGTTGTGCGGCGCGGTTGGCGGGGTCGACGTAATCAAACAGCTTCTTGCCGGTCGGCCGATCGTCGGGATTGGGGCGTGTGTATAAAGGTTCGGGCAGGCGCACCGGCATGCCGACCTGTGTGATGCGCAGGCGCAGGTCGTAGAACGCGCCGGCGTTTGAATCCATCAGTTCACCGGCTTCACCGGCCGCTTGCTTGATAGCCGCGACGGACCAGGCGGTGACCGGCCCGAACTCGAAGTCGTCGCGCAGGCTGCCCAGTTGATAATCGTTGGTCGGGCAGGGCTTGGGCCCCTCGGCGGTGTCCTGGACGAAGTGGCTGTACATCATCGGCGCGCCGCTGGAGCAGGTCGCTTTCGCCAGGCGGAGCAGCGAAGCGGCGGACATGGTGACTTCGTCGCGCAGGCAGACCAGGACGCCGGGCTCAAGCGTCGCCAGCGCCCCGCGCCAGGCTTCGCCGGATAATGGCTTGTCGGTAACGATCTGCTCGACGGGTTTGGCTGTGTTGCCGACGGCCTGCTCGGGCCCGATCAGCACCACCCGGCCGACGGGCGTCTCGGCCCAGCCTGCGAGTAACTCGGTCAGCCAGCCCTCGGTCAGGCCGGTGTGCGGAATAAAAACGGTGATCACGGCACGGCTCCGTATCTGGGGTGTCGGTCAGTCGCCCTACAGGGGGCCGCTTATTATAGAATATTTAGCCGGCGGGTGAAGCCCCCCTTCCAGCCGCTCCACATTGCACACTGTCGGGATCTAGTCAGCTTGGGCGTCGACACGGAACTCGATGTTGTTTCGCTCCAACAGCGTGCCGACCGACTGGTACAGCGCGGCGATGGCGTTGTGGTAGTCGGTCAGGGCCTGGACCTCCTGCACCTCCGCATCGGCCAGCCGTTCCTGCGTGCTGAGCTTCTGGTTGATCAGGAACTGCGGGGTCAGCGCGACGCCCGACGCTTCCTGCACCTCGATCGCACGCAGGCTGTCCGCGGCGGCCCGGCGGGCGGCGCGGGTCGCGCCGATCAATTCATACGATGTCTGCACATTGCGCAGCGCGTTCTTGACCTCCAGCACGACGTCCTGTGCCTGGCGTTGGTAAACCAGCGCCGAGGCACGGCGTTCGAGTTGACGCTGTTTGTACAGCCCCTCGGCTGAGCGGTTGCCGATCGGCATCTCGAACTGCGCGCCGACGAGGTAGTCGATGAAGTCGGCGTCGCTTGCTCGGTCAAATGCGTCGCCCGCGCTGTCGTTATCGACGCCGTTGAGCTGCACCGTCGCCGCCACGTTCAGCAGCGGCAGCCGGGCGTTATCCGCCACGCGCTGACGCACGGAAGCGTCCTTGATATCGATCAGCGCGATCTTCATCTCCGGTCGGCTGCGCAGCGCTTCGGTGACCAGGTCCAGGAGGCTGAAGGTGATCGGCTCGTCTGTCGGGGCGTCCAGGGGCACGATCAGCGTTTCGTCGGCGATCGGAAGCTCCGGTGAATTGATCAGCCGCTTGAGCTGGTCCGATGCCGAACGCACCGCGGAGCGGGCACGGATGACGTCGGCTCGCTGCAGCTCGACGAAGCTGTTGGCCTCGGTGATTTCAACCGGACTGGCGTCGTAGCCCCGGCGTTCGATCAGTCGGTCGCGGTCTTCGGTCGATCGTTCCAGCAGGCGGACACGCACACGCAGCTGCTGGTGGGCGAAGAAGACGTTCCAGTACCCCGCCTCGACATTCGCCACGACCTGCAGCAATTCGCGCTTCAGCTGCTGGGCCTCGGCGAGGCGATCGTTCTGCGTCAGGATGATGTTCGAGCGGTTGATGTCCGACCCGAAGTTACGCAGCAACGGCTGCTCCAGGTTCACCAGGACGTCGGCTTCATAGAACTTGTTGACGCTGAAGACGGTGGGGACCGAGTCGTTGCGCGTCATGTCGGCCTGTAGCGTGACGCGCCCGCCGGTAACCAGCGCCTTGCGGATGCCGGTGGATAGCTCGAAGGTTTCACTCTTGGTGTTCCCCGAGAAGCCGGGCACGACCCCGCCGGGCTGCGGTGTGTCGAGGTTCGAGTAACTGGCGTCGGTGAAGAACGTCGCGTCGAACACGGCCTGTGCCTGGACGATGCGCGCCTCGCTGATCGCCGGGGTCATCCGTGCGACCTGCACGTCCAGGTTGTTCTTGACGGCGATCGCCACGGCTTCCTGCAGCGACAGGCTGAGCGTCTTCGCGTCGACCTCGCCGGTCAGGTCGGCGCCGGCGTCGAGCTCGATGCCCTGGTAGGCCTCCAGCCCGCTCATTTCGTCGAGCTCTTCACGGCGTTCGTCGCTGAGCTCCGATTCGACGTCGCTGGGCTCACGGCTCAGCTCGATCAGCTTCGCCTCGCTCGCCGACGCCAGATGGGCCCGGTGGGCCGCGATCATCTGTTCCCGCATCGCCTCGGCCGGGGTCTGATCCATCGGCCCGGCGCACCCCGACAGCCAGCCCGTGCCCAGCGCACATAGACCCGCCGTCCCCGTTAACCAGTAGCGTTTGATCGTCATAAGACCCGGATCATACGGCCCGGACCGCCGGAACGCCAATTTGGGCGTACATTGTACGACTTCGCCCCGCCGGCCGATCCACCCGGGTCTGGGGCCCGGTTGGGAGTACGCAGCCCCAGCTGGCTGATGGTTAGCAGTCCTGGTTCACATGGGACAGTACCGCGCTGACGGGCCTGCCCGTGATGAGTTGCTTACCGTCGGTGAAGCCTTCCTCGCGATCCTTTAAAGCCTCGATCAGATGACCGCGCAGCTGCCCGAGCAGGCCGGCGGCGGCATCCGCTCCTGCGAGGTCGGTCAGTTCCTGCGGATCATTGACAAGATCGAACAGCTGTTCGTGACCGGTCTGGCTGAACCAGACGTACTTGTGCTTGCCGTCGGTGATGTAGTGAGACGAGCCGAAGTGCCCGACATGTTCGCCGTGCAGCCAGCCGCGCCAGTCACATGCCTCACCCCGCGCTAACGGCAACGCGCTTCGCCCCTCGACCGACTCGGGCACCGCCAGCCCCGCACAATCCAGCAGCGTCGGCATCACATCGCGCAGCTCGATCGGGTGATCGTCCACATGCCCGGGCGCGATCCCGCAGCCCTCCGGCCCGGTCAGCAGCAGCGGCACACGGGCCGAGCCTTCGTACGGCAGCGACTTGGCGTACAGGTGATGATCGCCCATCAGGTCGCCGTGGTCCGAGACGAAACACACCCACGTGTTTTCGCGCTCGCCGTATTCACCCAGCACCTCGAGGAAGCGGTGGACCTGGTGGTCGATGTGTGTCATGTGGCCGTAGTACCCGGCGCGGGCGCGGCGTAGCGCATCGTCGGGCAGGCGCTTGGGGGCCTGGTGCGGGTCGTGGTCGTTGCGGTACGGCTCGAATAACTCGGCCCAATCGCCGACCGGGACAGGCGGCATGTCGGCGTCGAGGTATTGCTGCATCGCCCAAGCCGGCGGGTCCAGCGGCGGGTGCGGCCGGTGGTACGACATGAACAGGAAGAACGGCCGACGCGGGTCACGCCGACGAAGGAAGTCGATGCTTTGTGACGTGACCCAGTTGGTCGGGTGCTGCGACTCGGGCTTGTCCCACGGCCGAGCGGTGTAGGCATTACAACTCATGCCGTGATCGAAGTGGTCGGCGTCCGGCCCCTGCTTTTCTCGCAGCCAGGTGAGGTAGTCGTCTCGGGTCCCCAGGTCGTGATCGCGCTTGCGGGCCATGTGCAGGTAGCCGTCGTGCAAGACCACGTTATGGAAGCCCATCAGGCTGCGTTCGGGGTAGACATGCAGCTTGCCCACGGCCTGCGTGTGGTAGTCGTGATCGGCAAACGCTGACGCGATCGTTACGGGGTAGTTCCACGGCACGCCGTCCTGATACCCGACGCGCCCGTGGGTGTGTTGTGACAGCCCGGTGTAAAGCGATGCCCTGGCTGGGACGCACGTCGGACACGCCGCGTAGGCCCGGCTGAACCGCGCGCCCCGCGACGCCAGGTGATCCAGGTACGGCGTACACACCACCGGGTGGCCCTCGACCCCCAGGCAGTCGCCCCGCCATTGGTCCACACAGATCATCACCACGTTCGGCCGATCACTCATCCCCAGAGCTTACCCCCTCAGCCCCCCTGCTGCAGTCCATCTGATCCCACGCGATCCACCTATAGACCGATCCCCCTGCCGGCCCCCTCCCCGCCACAGGGTGGCCGGTTGAATGTGGCCTGCTACAATACCCGGCTCGCCCGACGGACCCGCCTACCAGCGCCTCTGGTAAACCGCTGGCGGAAAAAGATATACAGACCGTGAAGGATGATTGCCATGCCACGACCCATGACCATGACCGAGAAGATCTTCGCCGCACACGCCGGCAAGGATGAAGTCCGCCCCGGCGAGAACATCTGGGTCGACGTCGACGTCCTCATGACACACGATGTCTGCGGCCCCGGCACCATCGGCATCTTCAAGAAAGAGTTCGGCAAAGACGCCCAGGTCTGGGACAAGGACCGCGTCGTCATCATCCCCGACCACTACATCTTCACCGCCGACGAAAAGTGCCACCGCAACGTCCAGACGCTCCGCGACTTCGTCAAGGAACAAGGCCTCAAGTACTACTACGACCCCGACTTCCTGGATACCGAAGAGGGCTCCGGCTTCCCGAATCCCTATCGCGATCCCAATAAAACCAACTACAAGGGCGTCTGCCACAAGGCCCTGCCCGAGGAAGGCCACTGCCGGCCCGGCGAAATCATGCTCGGCACCGACAGCCACACCTGCACCGCCGGCGCCTTCGGCCAGTTCGCCTCCGGCGTCGGCAACACCGATGCCGCGTTCACACTCGGCACCGGCAAGACCTGGCTCAAGGTCCCGCCCACCATGAAGTTCACCTTCCACGGCGAGATCCCCCCCTACCTCACCGCCAAGGACCTCATCCTCGCCGTCATCGGCGAGATCGGCGTCGCCGGCGCAACCTACAAGTCCATGTACTTCACCGGCGAAGGCATCAAGTCCCTCAGCCTCGAAGACCGCATGACACTGACCAACATGGCCATCGAGGCCGGCGGCAAGAACGGCATCTGCGACGTCGACGAAAAAACCCTCGCCTACGTCAAGGCCCGCTCCACCCGACCCGACTGGACCGTCTACACCGAAGACGAAGACGCCGAATACTGCTTCGAGCACAGCTGGGACCTGGGCACGATGGAGCCGATGGTCGCCAAGCCCCACAGCCCGGACAACAAAGACACCGCGCGCAACTGCTCGGACGTCGTGCTGGACCGCGCCTACATCGGCTCGTGTACCGGCGGGAAGATCACCGACATGATCTTCGCCGCCAACATCCTGGCCGGCAAAAGCGTGAAGATCCCCACCTTCGTCGTGCCCGGCTCCACCGAGGTCCACGCCGACATGCTCACCCTCAACCTCAAGGGCGAAAAAGCCAGCGACGGCGAAGTCACCGTTTACAAAGCCCTCGAAGACGCCGGCTGCCTCATCGGCGCCGCCAGCTGCGCCGCATGCTTAGGTGGTCCCGCCGACACCTTCGGCCGGCTCAACGAGCCGATCAACTGCATCTCCACCACCAACCGCAACTTCCCCGGCCGGATGGGCCACAAGGAGGCAGGCGTCTACCTCGCCAGCCCCCTCACCGCCGCCGCCAGCGCCCTGACCGGCAAAATCACCGACCCCCGCGAGTTCGTCAGCGAACCCATCGTGACGGGCGGAGCGGGCGTGGTGTAAACCACGGTTTCCCCGATCTGAAAACCAAATCAACGCTAAGCCGCAAGCGGCCACCCCATAAGCCGCTTGCGGCTTAGCGCGCATCCCTCCATACTCACTTCCATGCCCGAAAAACCCATCATCCTGGCCTACCACATCATGTGGACGGCCTACGGCTGGTGGTTACCCAACGACCCCCGCGGCTCCACCTCACACACGATCCGTAACGACCTCCTCACCGAACTCGGTGAGTTACATCATGGCCGAAAACAACTCCAACCCGCTGGGCGAGACATCCGTGAGTTCTATCAACAAGCCAACGATGTTCTCAAACACGACCTCTTGTCATTCACACCCAATCAGTTCTCCATGGTCGCCCAGGCCTTGAGCGAATCCATCACCGATCATAAATACACATGCTACGCCTGCGCGATCATGCCCGACCACGTCCACATCCTGATCCGCAAACACCGCGACAACTCCGAGCAGATGCTCGAAACCCTCCAATCCGAAAGCCGCTCACGGCTTAGCGCTCTTGGCCTAAGAAAATTATCCCACCCCACCTGGACCCGAGGCGGCTGGCGGGTCTACCTCGATCACCCCGATAGCATCCGCCGCACCATCCGCTACATCGAACGCAACCCCGTGAAGATGCGCCTGCCGACCCAGCACTGGGACTTCGTCACCCCCTACAACAATTGGCCGCTGCACGAGGGCCATTCCCCCAACTCACCGTATGTCAAAGCCTTGAAACGAGCCGGACGTTACCCCCACAACCAAGGCTAAGCCGCTAGCGGCTTAGCGCATCCTCTTGATCGACAGTAAGCCCGTCATGACGGGGTTTATGGGTGAACCACGAAATACCGGATTAATTATCTGTATCACGATCAGATTTTCTCGTGAAGCGATCCAGCATTCCAGACATTGCCTCGTTAAAACCCGCGCGGCCGAACGCTAAATTGGCAACATGGGCCGCAGCAAGCAAACAGCAGAGAGCAACAGCGTTCCCAACGTCTACGCCGAGAGCTTCGGTAACTAGTAGCGCTGGTATCGAGCCACAAAGTATAAGACAGCTTGCCGACCTTACCCAGGTTGGTACAGAAGGGAGAGGTTGTTGACGTGCCATGTCATTGCCCCCCCTTCCATTCATCAATATATGGTTGAGCCGCATCTAAGCCATCAGTTACAGCAGCAAGAAGTTCCTTCTGTTGCGAAATCAGTTTCTGGACTAAGGGGACAGCAAGCTTGGCGGCTTCTGCCTTCATGAAAATTGATGATTCACGAACCTCGCTCCATGGAACAGTCTCAGCATCCTCTGATATGTATAGAGTCCATTTGTCCCCATGTCCTCTTGAGAACAACAGGCTATATCCACTTTGTGCGTTATCAGTTCGAATTTGAGACTTTCCCGGGAGCGAATCTAATTTTGTTTCAAACCACTCTAGGAACTTAGATAATTCCGTAGCTCGAAGTGCATACTCTGTAGATACGTCTTGGATTTCAATAAGCATGTTTGCTAGCGATTGATCACTCATCGCTGGCACCTCCTGGGCCGCAAAGCCCGTTGAGGGTGATGACTGCCCGGTAGCCGCAAAGCCGCCTTCGAGTCAGTAGAATGTTTTGTGCTTCGGCGTCACCACCTTGGCACACAATAAGTCCCGCAAGGGACGTTCATATTCTGTCAGGGTAAGTGAGTGGCGTCAAGTGTAAATATGGTTGAAATGTGAGGAATTGATGCCCCTAACCGGAAAAGAGAAGCGATTACTTAAACAGCGAGGCCAGACGATGCCCGACGATTGCCGTTTGGGCAAGGGGCTGTTCAGTGATGAGTTTGTGGGGCATCTGAATCGGCTGCTGGATAAGCAGGAGTTGGTGAAGATGCGGTTCACGGACCTGGAGGGGGCGGCCCGGAAGGAGTTAGCCAACGCGGTCTGCAGTGCCGTCGGGGCGGAGTTGGTCCAGGTCGTCGGGCGGACGGTGCTGATGTATCGCCCCGCACCCCCGGATGTGAAAGACCCCGCACCCCCGGAAGGTTCGCCCCCGGTAGTAGAACAAGCCGAGGCGGATTAACTCGGATGAGTGCGGATGCACACGGATGAAGAAGAAAAGCTATTAACCACAGAGGGCACAGAGAGCACAGAGAGCACAGAGAGCACTGCGATCGGTGGGCCTGAATCTGTGGGTCTTGTGCCTTTTTGTGGCTAACTCCCATCCGTTTGGATCCGATCTATCCGAGCTAATCCATGTCTTTCTCTACAACCACCGCGCCCTCTGCGGTGAGCTGTCTTTAGGTCTTATCCGTTTGCATCCGCACCCATCCGAGTTACACCCCGTCAATCTCCTGATCTCCGCGATCTCTGTGCCCCCTGTGGCGAATCCCCGTCTTTTTCTGTTCATCTCCGAGCCAAACACGCCTCCCGGGCTCCAAACGGCGGTTAGCCGGGGTGGATTCAGGTTTTTTAACAGGGCCAGCCGATGGGGGGAAGGTATGGCTGTCGTGCGCCCGGGTTCTATGGGCGGAACAAACAGGCGTCGGCTGAGCATCTCGGGCTGACGGATCGGACTGACATTTAAACAGGAGCGGTTGCTATGAACGAGAACATCCGTAGTTACATCGCTGAGTTGATCGGGACGTTTGTGCTGGTGTTTGTCGGGACGTCGGTGGCGACGCTGTCGGGTGTGTTGAACCAGGGGCCGATCGGCTGGATCGGGATCGCGATGGCGTTCGGGTTTACGCTGATGGTGTTGGTGCTGGTGATCGGGCCGGTGTCGGGCTGCCATGTGAACCCGGCGGTGACGATCCCGATGGCGGTCGCGGGCAAGCTGGAATGGGGCAAGGTCCCGGGGTACGTCGTGGCGCAGTGCTGCGGCGCGGTGATCGCCAGCGCGGTCCTGTTGATCCTGATGAAGCAGATGCCTGCCTACATCCCGGCCAAGCACGGGCTGGGCGCGAACGGGAACCCGACGGACATGGCGACGGGCGCGCTGATCGGCTGGGAGGTGATTATGACGGCACTGTTCGTGATGACGATCTTCTGCACGACGCGCAAGGAAGCCCCGTGTGTCGCGGCCCCGCTGGCGATCGGCGGGTTTTTGTTCGTGGCGCACCTGATCGGCGTGCCGTTAGGCGATTCATCGCTGAACCCGGCGCGGAGCCTGGGCCCGGCACTGCTGGTGAAGGGCGAGGCGCTCAGCATCCTGTGGGTGTATTTGCTTTCGCCGATGATCGGCGGGTGTCTGGGGTACGTGCTCTACCGCGGGGTGTACGAAGAGAAAGAGGCTGAGTAAGTAAAGCGTTTGAAACTCGGATGGATCGGATGTAAACGGATAAAGAAGAAAGGCTTTCACCACAGAGAACACGGAGAACACAGAGGACCTATGGTGCTTATCTGTGTATTTTGCGCCTTATCCTTATGTGGCTATGTCTTATCCGTTTGAATCCGCATGTATCCGAGTTCCTGCCTGTCTTCCTCTGCGATCTTTGTACCCTCTGTGGTGAAGCTTCTTCTTACTCCGCCTTGAGTTCGCGGCGCATGATCTTGCCGGTGGGGTTGCGTGGCAGCGTGTCGAGTCGGTGCACTTCTTTGGGGACCTTGAACTGGGCGAGGTTATCGCGGCAGTGGTTGCGGATGCTGGGTTCGTCGAACTCGGAATCTTCGTTAAGTTCGACGAAGGCGATCGGGACTTCGCCGCGCATGTCGTCCTGTTTGCCGATGACGGCGGAGGCGGCGACGGACGGGTGGGTGTTGAGGACTTCTTCGATCTCGCGTGGGAAGACGTTTTCGCCGCCGACGATGAGCATTTCCTTCTTTCGGCCGGTGATGTAGAGAAAGCCGTCTTCGTCGACCTTGCCGATGTCGCCGGTGCGGAACGCGCGGACGGGTTGGCTCGTGCCGGGCGGGGTAATTTCGGTGATGACCTCGGCGGTCTTGTCGTCGAGTTTGTAGTAGCCCTTCATGAGGTTGGGGCCGGTGAGGATGATCTCGCCGTCCTGGTTGGGCGGGAGGAGGTTGTTCTGCTCATCGAGGATGAAGTTGCCGACGCCGGGCAGTGCCGGGCCGACGGAGTAGCGTTTGTTGCGGTCGGGGGTGGACCAGTTGCAGCCGGGCGAGGTCTCAGTCAGGCCGTAACCCTCGAGAAGATTAACGTTGAACCGATCTTTGAAGGCTTCGTAGATCGCGTCGGAGAGTGGTTCGGCGCCGCAGACGGCGAGGCGGATGGACTTGAAGCTGTCGGGGCTTGCACTCTTGACGCTCAGCAGCGCGCCGTACATGGAGGGGACGGCGATGAAGACGTCGGGGTGGTGCTTTTCGATCAGGCCGATGATCTTGCGCGGCACGAAGCGGGCGGTGTAGACGACACGTGCGCCGATGTACAGCGGTAGCAGGGTGAGGACGGTCAAGCCGAAGCTGTGGAACTGCGGCAGGACGCCGAGGAACGTGTCGGCGTGCGTGAGCCCGGCATGCTCAACGGCGGCGAGGACGTTAGATTGTAAGTTGCCGTGGGAGAGCATGACGCCTTTGGGCTTGCCGGACGTGCCGGAGGTGTACAGCAGGACGGCCAGTTCATCGTCGCTGGGATTCGGCGGGAAACGCAGCGGCGGGATACCCTTGAAGCTGACCTTTTCAAGCTCGAGGATCTTGATGCCATCGGGGATGACGTCTGGCCCGCCGAGGAAATCGAGCATCTTGGAGGAAGTGATGATCGTGTCGATGTCGCTGTCGCGGATGACGTATTCGAGCTCGTCCTTATTCAGCAGGTAGTTCAGCGGCACGGGCACCTTGCCGGCGAGCCAGGCGCCGAGGAACGTGACGGGGAACGCGCCGCTGGTGGGCAGGAGGATGCCGACGTGTTTGGCGTCGGTGGCTTGTTTGATCTCCCGGGCGACGAAGCAGGCCCCGCCGGCGAGCTTGGCGTAGGTGTAGGCACGCTGGTCGTCGGTGATGGCGATGCTGAGCGGCTGTTTAATGGCGCGGGCGAGGATCGGGCGGAGCAGGCTCATCGTGTTGGCCCCATGTGATAGATAGGTGTCTTACGCTTAGACTATATCAGCACCCGGGGTGTAGGGACACGAGCGAGCAAACCAGATCAGGGGATACGGTGATGATTAGAGCGTTGAGTGTATATCTGTTAGCGGCGATCGGGCTGGTGCTGGGCGGCTGCGCGTATGACCGCGGGCCCAGCGCGACGGAGGTGGCGCAGTCTGCGTTCCAGCGGGGCGACTACACCCGGGCGCTGACGACGTCGCAGCGCGCCGCGGCGACCGCTGGGGGGCACGACCGCGACCTGTCGCACTACATGGCCGGGATCTCGGCGTACCGCCTGGGCAACATGGCGACGGCGGAGCGCTACCTGCGTGTGGCGGCCAAGAGCAGCGACGATTCACTTTCGGCCGACGCCCAATCGACGTTGGGTCTGATCTATTCGCAGATGGGCCGATACGCCGAGGCGGCGAACGCGTTCCTGCGCGGCGCGGACCATCAATCGGGCGAAGACCGGGCGCAGGCGTACTTCTACGGCGGGATCGCCCAGCAGAAGATCGGCCGATGGCCCCAGGCGCGGACGAGCCTGCTGCTGGCGCGCAAGACGACGCGCGACCCGGCGTTGCTCTCGCGGGTGGATCAGCAGTTGGCGGTGACGGGGTACACGATTCAGCTCGGCGCGTTTTCTAGCCGGGCGAACGCCGACAAGCTGGCGGGCAAACACGCCCTGCGTGCCTCGTCGGCGAAGGCGGGCAGTGTGTTTGTTACGCCGAGCACGAGATCGAATGGGCAGGTGATGCACCTGGTTCAGGTTGGACGCTATGCGACCTTCGGTGCCGCGAGCGCGGGGCGTAGCAAGCTGGGGGTGGGTGATGCGGTGATTGTGCCGTTGCAGCGGTAAAGGCGAGGGGCGCTGTAAGCGATCCGGGCCTAGGCTGCGCCAAGACCCGGCTTTGGGGGGTGTTGTGATAGCGTGGTGGTTAGGCGCAGCGGAAGATCAGGTGATCGCTGATGGTGTGGGCGAGCTCGAGCAGGTTGGCGCGGGTGACGTCGTCGAGTTCGTCGAAGGCCATGCCGATCAGCTGCTTGCGTCGGCCAAGAGCTTCCATCCAGATCACGCGCGAGGGCAGGGTCACGCAGAGGTCGTTGTGCTTCGAGTGCACCTTAATGGTGAACTCGTCGCCGATCTTCATGATGGGTTTGCCCTTGTGCTCGATACGGATGCCGGAGGCCGAGAGGTCCACTACCTGCCCGAGGCAGCTGGCGGCCTGGGTGCAGCGTAGCCGGCCATGCCGACGGCGGTTGGGGATCGTTTCTTCATCGAGAATGAGCTTGGGATTACGTGCAAGTCGCATGCATGGCCTATCGGCGTTAACCGGTTCTGCCTGAGATGGGTATGAGGACCACGGCGTGCGATGCGTATGGGTTATGACGGTTATGCGGGTTGAGGTGTCTACTCGTGCGGTCACGCGCTGGGCTGGAGGAGCCGGCGTTGGATCCGCTGGACCCCGCGGAGGATGTCGTCGGCGGTCTGGAAGGGGGCGTCTTCCTGATCCTTGGGCCGGAGTACGGCGGCGGTCAGGCCGGAGAGGGCCTGGGCCTCGGTGCTGTCGGGGTGGTAGTCGATCAGGTGGGCGAACTGGGGGTTGTGCGTGGGCTTGTTGATCTGCAAAGCGAGGTAGAAGGTGTCGATGGCGGGATCGGTTTTGTGGTGGATGCAGGTGAAGGATCGGTTGGTGACCTGGCCTTTCTCGAGCATCCGGCCGAGCATGCGCTGGATCTTGCTGGTGCGCATCATTTCGCCGAACAGGCTGGTCAATAGCGGGCTCTGCTGCAGGTCTTCACCGATGCGGGCGGCCGAGCCGAAGTCCACGAACCCGACGCCCTGTGGCGTGAGCACGAAGTTGTCCAGCCGAAGGTCCAGGTGCATGACGTTGGCCTGGTTGTGCAGGACCGAGAGCAGCTCGGCGCTCTGGCGTGCGAACTCGATCTGCGAGAGCCTCGGCCCGCCGGTGCGTAACCAGTTCATCGCGAGCCGCCGCACGAAGCCGTTGTCGTCTTTCACCACACCCATGGGTTTGGGCACCTGGTGTTTGTATGGCTCGGGCAGTTCGGACTGAAGGATCTTGAGGATCGCGGCTTCACGTGTCAGGAACGTGGGGAAGACGCTGTCGACGAGTTTGTGGACGCGGGTCTGGATATCGTTTTCGTCGGCATCTGGGAAGCGGCTGCGCAGCCGATAGGTGATGTCGGCGTAGGTCGGGATCTCCTTACAGACGACGTAGCCGTGCGGCGTGTTGGGGTCGGGCATCAGCTCGACTTTGTAGGTGAACCGTTCCGTGACATCGCCGGGCTGGATCATCGCGATTTTGCGTGCGGCGAAGTAATGGATGCGTGGGCACAGGCCGGGCAGGCGCAGGCCGAGTCGGCTGAGGTGGGTGACGGCGTGGGGCGTCTCGAGGATGAACCCGCGCTTGTTTTCGTAGTCCTGCGCAATCCGGCGGACGCGCTTCTCATCACGGCCCACGTAGACGAACAGCCCGCCCCATTGCAGATGGCTGAAGACCTCGTCGGGGAGCTTCGGGTTTTTGTCGGCTGCGAAAAGGAAGTCGGCCGGGGGATGAGACCGGCCCGCATCGCTGCGGTAAGCGCGGTACCCGTTTATTTTGTCGGCAAACTCGCGCTGGACCACGGCGTCGATCAGGCGGTCCCCGAAACCACCCAGCCCGTTCCGGTCGGAACTTGAACGGCAGGATGATCCGCGCGCATCACCGGCGGCGCGGGGATTGACGGCGGGGACGCCGCTGGCAGTTTGGATCATCGCGTTGGGTCGCATCGAAGCCCCGTGTGGTAGTACTCTGGCCCGGCGTCGCACCGGGCTTTCACAGGCAGGCTGTCGCTACGTCATGATACACGCGATCAGGGACCGGGCCTAGGGTGTTGGCGGTAAAACATTCGGATTGCTGCCGGTCTTATCCTTGGGCTTGATGATGTATGCGATCCCGCCGTGCCGGAGCCACGCACGTGCCAGCTCGTCGGACCGATAAATGATCCCTTCACCACGCGCCCGACTGGCGCCGTCGTTCATCACGGCGTGGCCCTGTTCTGTCAGGCCGCGGATCACCACGATGTGGCCGTAGGTCTGGTCCATCAGGTTGCTGGGGAACGTGCCGGACTCAAAACGGATCGAGATCGCGATCGGCTGGCCCTGAGCGATGTAGGCCTTGACCTGATCCCACGTGCGGACACGGGCCAGGTGTGCGTCGTAACCGAGCTGCCCGGCGTAGGCGACTGCGCGTCCCCAATTCCCGAAGATGCCGGTCTCGGGGTCGTAGATCCCAAGCACGTTGTCCAGCAACGGCTCCTCGCTGCCTTGGTAGCGCAGAATCATGGTCGTCGCTGTGGGTGAGCAGACCCTTGACCAGAGGGCTTTGGGGGTATCACTTTGCGGGACGAACGGGACGTCCAGCGTGCGCGCCCACGGGCCGTCGATGCTGACCTGCTCGGTTAATTCATCGCGACGGCCCGGGTCTTTCACGATGCCGGAGTACACGGCGGTGAGTTTGTGGATGGTCGGGCGGGTCGGCCCATCCACCTCGAAGCTTTGTAATACGGCGCGTAGCTGCAGCGCGTCGGCGGGCCGGTCCAATACGAGGTAGTCGATCTTGACCTTGCCGTGCTCAAAAGCGGCGTTGTTTTTATCCGCCGGCAGCGTCTTGCCCCACGACCCGATGTATAGCCAGGGTGACCAGTCGGAAGAACGGGCATCTCGCGAGCGGACGAAGAACTTGACGCCGGTTAATGGCGGCGCATCCACGTTCCATGAAGGTAATACCTCGGTGATCGGGAAGTCTGTCTCGTAGACCGGGCTGGTCCACCGGCCGTTGCGTGGGTAGTTCGTGCCCGGCGGGTCGTCCAGCGTCAGAGCGTCTGACGCTGTGGCTACAACACGCACGGATTCGCCCGCGGCCCAGCTATCTGTGTCCGTGACGGTGATCATGCGATCCACGAATCCCAGCGGGTTTTCCCGCCAATCGATCTCGGACGGGGATTCACGCTTATCCGTAGCCGAACAGCCCGCAAGCACGGCCAGCACCCACGCGATGGAGATAAACGGTATGGCGATTGTTTTGTTTGGCCTGCGTTTCATGTTGGATTGAAGGTGATTGGGTTATTCGCTTGTGGATTCTTTATGCGTTTCGTTTACCAGGCGCTTCGATGTGATCCACGGCAGCAAATCGGGATCGGCAAAAGCGGGCGACCAGCTGTTGTGGCCGACGTCAGGATACTCGGTGTACGTCGGCTCGCTCCCGGCTTCACGTAGGGCATCGACCATGACGCGCGAACGCTCGGGCGGGACGACCGTGTCGGCGTCGCCGTGGAAGACCCAGACAGGCGTGCGGATCCGGTCGGCAACCGCGGGGTCACCCCCGCCGCAGATCGGCACAGCCGCAGCGAACCGGTCGGGCCAACGGCAGATCGCGTCCCATGTGCCGTACCCCCCCATCGACAGACCCATGATGTACAGCCGATCGGTGTCGATGTCGTGTGTTTCGATCAGCGAGTCGATCAACTCCTGAGTCATGCGCATCGGGTTGGACGGCATGTCGGCGAAGGCCAGTTCTTCCTTCTCCCAATCGGCGATGCTCCACTTCGCTCCGTCCGGGCACTGCGGGACGACGACGATGCAGTTGTACTCATCAACCGCTTTCAGGAGCACGTCCTTGCCCCAGAATAATTGGCGCTGGTTGTCACTACCGCGTTCGCCGGCTCCGTGCAGGAACAACAGCAGCGGCATCGGGCTATCAGGCTTTGCAGGTTTCGCCAGTCGGTAACGCAGCGTGCCACCCAGTTCGTCTTCATACACGCCGAGCTCAAACCTTTGCTCTGCGATGTCCTGCGTCTCGCTTGTTTCAGCCAGGCCGACACTTTGTCGCAGCGCCAGCAGCAGGATCGCAATAACTGTCAGAGGATGAGCGGTCATGGAATGAAGCGCGGGTAACGGCATGAAGACCTCCATTGGCAAAGGCTGATCGTGCGGCTGAACTAGGCTAATCAGTGTAGCTGCAGGGCGTTGTGCGGTGTATCAACCAAGACAAGGCTCCAGGCGGACCGTCTCCCGGCCCGGCGGCAAGCCTTTATGAAAGACCAAGATATAAACGGCGAAAGCGGGGCAAGATAGGCAATAGCTGATCAGCATTTTTTCTGCGTAACCGATGAAAATAGTCTTGCATCGGACATGGCTAACCTGATAAAGTCGCTCGTGCAGGCACGGAGGGGTAGGTGGGGAGAAAGACCAGCTACCCATTCCCTTCGGTAGTTCCATTCGGCAAGCGCTAACTTGATCGAATGTTTCTTCCGTACCTGTAAAACCGCCGCCATGAGGGGAGAGACTCATAGGCGGCGGTGTTTTTTTGCGCTCACCCAGCCATAACGGACATACAGATCAAGCCGGCCCGGGGCCCTGATCCTTTCCCCCATCAGTGTCTGATTTACCCATAAAAAAAGCCCCGACCGTGTTCATCCTGAAGCACCAGAACGGTCCAAACAGGGCATAACAGTCGGAGCTTCGTTAGAAGCCGGCACAGATGCCTCGATCCGGAGGGCGGGTTCCGTATCGGGGCTCCGGACAGTGCGTCCGGCAGCCAGCCCCTTTGTGTGTGCGTAGCATAGTCCCCTGTTAATCATAAGACAAGCGCGTCTTTTCAATTTTATCACTTTTTTTTTGCCCCCAATAATCCCACTTATTTACCGGCTCAGCCGGGAGATACCTTGGAATCCGGCCTGCCCGTGCTATTATGTAATAGTTAGGCAACACCCAATTAATCATCCTAGACCACAGCTGGGGCATCCCGGTGTGGGTCTACGGGTATCAGACGGCAACTTATAGGACTCGGATCCATGCGTACCAACCTTCCGGCCGATCAATTGACCCCGCTCGAGGCCCTCGAACCCAGGCTCTTGCTATCCGCCAGCACGCTTCAGCCTATCCAGGACCAGCAGGACTTCGCTGAGTACCTCGATAGCGTGGGATTGGGCGGGCTGGAACAACTGGATGTCAGCCTCACTCTGGACGTCCCTGACGGCATGGTCTCGGCCTCGGCACCTGAGCAGGTCGCCGCCATGACCGCCGCCGGGCTTAATGCCAACGGTGCTCAGCCGGTCGGCGTGTTGACCGGCAAGATCGTCTACGTCCACGGCGGGCACGGCCTCACCGCGGACAATCTGGGTAGCGGTTCGTGGTCTTACCAACGGCCGGAGATCGAGGAAATTGTCGAGGACCTGAGCAACCAGGACATGATGAGTTTCCTGGTCGAGTTCCTCTGGAACGCGGGTGCGACGGTCGTGCCTCTGCGTCCGGTCGGTCATCAGCTCAACGAGGTTGTTCTCGATAATGACGACACCGAGGTGACGTTCGTCGGCTCGTGGAACAACAGCAGTTCGACGGTCTTCTACGGCAGCCCGGGCGATACGCCCTACCGCTGGACGAATACCTCTTCGTCCGAGACGGCTTATGCCCGATACCGCCCGAACATCCCCGAGGACGGGTTCTACCCGGTGTACAGCTGGACGCGCGCCGGATCGGACCGGGTCGACCAACTCTACCGCGTGACCCATTCCGGCGGCACGACCGAGGTAAGCGTCAACCATCAGCGCGTCGGCAACGGGCTGGTGTATCTGGGCACGTATTACTTCGAGCAGGGCGCCGACGGGTACGTCGATATCTCCAATGAAAACAGCCAGTCCGGCGTGGTGATCGCCGACATGATCCGGTTCGGCAACGGGGTGGGTGACATCGACCGCGGCGGCGGGGTTTCGGGGACATCACGCGAGAACGAGCCGGCGCTGTATTGGATCCAGGCGCATCTGGGCCAGGGGGTCTCTTCCTCGGAGTACCGCACGTCCTCCAGCGACCGTAGCGCCACGGTCAGTGCTTCGCCGCGCTGGGCCGAGTACATGAACCGCGAATCCGACGGCTCGCTGAGCGACCGCGTTTTCGTCAGCTTCCACTCCAATGCCGGCAGCGGCGCCAATCGCGGTGTTCTCGGTCTATACAACGGGAATAACCGGCCCGGTTCCGCGACGCCCAACCAGTTCCTGCTCGCCGATCTGCTCGCCTCCGAGATCAACGACGATATGGTGGCGCTCAACGGCACGTTTGAGCACAACTGGTTCAACCGCAACAACCCGACACTCGACCGCAGCGACATCGAGTTCGGCGAGATTAATAATGAGGTCATCAATAACGAGTTCGACGCCACGATCGTCGAGTGGGCCTTCCACGACAACTCGCAGGACCTGGACCTGATGCGTGACGCCGACGTGCGCAACGTGGTAGCCCGGTCGACCTATCAGGGGTTGGTTCGTTACTTCAACAATGTCGACAGCGGCGCGACGCCGGTCAGCTTCCTGCCCGATCCGGTGACGGACGTGTCGGCCGAGACCAACGGCGACGGGACCGTGACGATCAGCTGGACCCCGCCCGCATTCAGTGCGATCGGCGGCGGGACGCCGACCGGGTACATGATCTATGGCTCGCTCAACGGCTACGGCTTCGACGGCGGGACATACGTTGCAGGCGGCGGCGCGACCAGCCACACAATGACAGGCCTGGATAGCGCCAACGGTACGCATTACTTCAAGGTGGTCGCGGTCAACGCTGCCGGCGAGTCGCTGGGCTCACAAGTCGTCGCCGCCACGCCGTTACCGAGCGTTCCGGCGTCCAAGGTGCTGATCGTCAACGGGTTCGACCGGATCGACAAGAACACCAACGACCGCGAAGGCCAGCCGAACGGTTGGGTGGTCGACCGCGTCCGGCTGCGTGGTCAGAACTCCGGTGATTATGCCGTGCAGGTCGCCGAGGCGATCGAGGCATTTAATCCTGCGCTCGGTATCGACACCGCCCAGAACGAGAGCATCATCGCCGGCGATATCCTGCTGGGCGACTACGACACGGTCGTCTGGATCCTTGGCAATGAGTCCACCGCCGACGACACCTTTAACACGACTGAACAGACACTGGTCACCAACTTCATCAACGGCGGCGGCGACCTGTTTGTATCCGGCGCTGAGATCGGGTGGGACCTGGAAGCCTCGGGCAACGGCCAATCCTTCTTCAATAACACACTGCGGGGCGACTACGTCTCCGATGACGCGGGCACCTACAACGTCGCCGGCGTCGGCGGGTCGATCTTTGACGGCCTGAGCTTCGGCTTCGACGACGGCACGATCTTCTACGACGCGCAGTTCCCCGACGTCATCAACCCGACGGCCGGTGCCACCTCGGCGCTCAGTTACGTCGGCGGGACCGGCGGCAGCGCCGCGATCCAGAAGAAGGGCTCGACCGACGGCGACGTCGTGATGTTCGGCTTCCCGTTCGAAATCATCACCGACGCCTCAGACCGGGAAGACGTCATGGCGGCGGTGCTGACCTTCTTCGGTGCACCAGCCAGCGAAGTCCCCGCCCCGCCCCTGGGGCTGGTCGCGACGCCCGGCAACAACACCATCGACCTGGATTGGATGGATAACGCCGAGCCCGATCTGCTGGGGTACAACATCCTGCGAGCGGCCTCGCCCGGCGGGCCTTACACCCAGCTGAACGTCTCAACGATCCTGGTCAGCCAGTACACCGACAACACGGCGCTGAACGGCACAACCTACTACTACCAGGCCGAGGCGATCGACACCGACCTGAACGTCAGCGTGCCCAGTCCTGAAGTTGAGGCGACGCCGGACGATCACGGCAACGACAAGGATGACGCCACCGTCATCGCGCTGCCCTCCACGACCGACGGCCAGATCGGGCCATCGGATGCGGACTGGTTCGAGCTGAGCCTCACCGCCGGCACGGACTACACCTTCACGGTGCTCGATGACGGCCTGGCCAACGCGGGCATCCGCCTTTACACCGCCAGCGGTTCCACACTGCTGGCAAGTGACGACGGCCCGGCATCCGGCTCAACCCTCGCACAGATCCAGTACGCCATCACGTTCAGCGATACGTACTTCGTTGAGGTGGTCGGAAACGGCGGCGCGACCGGCGACTACGACCTGGCGGTGCAGCAGACCGATGACCACGGCAACGATACCGGCAGCGCCACCGACCTGGCCGGCGCATTCTCGCTGGGGACTATCGAGATTGGCGGCGACGTTGACTTCTTCCGCGTGCCCGTGCTTAACGGCATGACCTACACCTTCGGGGTTACGGACGCCGGCGTGCCCGACGCGATACTAACCCTGTACAACGGCACCGGTGCGTTCATCTCGCAGGATGTCGGTTCGAGTCCAGGCGGCACGCATGCACAACTCGTGCACACCGCGTCGGCTGACGGCTTTGTCTACGTTAGTGTGGCGGCGCAGCCCGCATCGATCGGCGGTTACTTCATCACCGTTGACGAATCAACGCAGATCCCGGGCGACCTGGACGGCGACGGTTTCGTCGGCCTCAGCGACCTGGACATCATCCTCAACAACTGGAATCTCAATGTGCCACCGGGCGATCCGCTTGCCGACCCCACCGGTGATAACTTCGTGGGCCTGGCGGACCTGGATATCGTCCTGAACAACTGGAACGCCGGTACGCCACCCGCGGCTGCCAGCGAGGCGACAGCCTCTGAGCAAGAAGCCGTTGCCCCCGCCGCGGCGCAGGCGCAGGCCCCGGCATCGACGGGCCCTGCCACGCAGCCGGTCGCACAGGAGCAATCCAGCCACCAACGCCGGCAACAACAACAACAGCAGCAGCAGCGCGATCAAGCGCCTGTTAATCAGTCATCGTCGCACGGCCTGGCAATAACGAACTGGCACACGCGGGCCCGTTCGGCGTTTGACCAGGGCAACGATGACGGATTCACCCCCGCCATCGGCTTGTGGGAAAACAACGAGTCGTAGAATTGGCTGAGCCCTCAGCGGGTTTCACCATGACTGATCGACCCGTATTCCGTCATCCCCGCGCAGGGGGGGATCCATGTGCATGATTTGACCGTGATTCTGGATTCCCGCCTGCGCGGGAAAGGCAGCTAGGAACAATGCACAGTTCTAGCGTTTGGTCGTCGGTATGATCACGGCGAGCGTCAGCAGCAGCCAGCCGACGAGCATCGAGCTGCCGCCGATCGGCGCGACTGCGCCCAGCCACTTCGCACCCGTGCCGACCAGCAGGTACAGGCTCCCGCTGAACAGCACCGCTCCGATCACGAACATCCAGCCCGCCAATAGCGGCAGCCGGCTTGGCCAGCGCGTATACACCCAGGCCGCTGAGAGCGTCGCCAGCGCGTGATACATGTGGTAGCGCACCGCCGTCTCGAACGTGGCGATGGACTTCGGGTCCAGGTTCTTATCCAGCACGTGCGCCGCGAACGTCCCGCCGACCACAGCCAGCAAACCCAGCAACGCGCCGGCGGCGATGAGCAGGCGTGTCGACAGGTCGTTGTTTGTGTCGGGCATGGTGTGCGGCTCCGTGGGCGGGCTGGTTGAGGTGTGAATCACTCTTCCGCGATCCGCAGTGACTGACCCTGCAGCGTCTCGACCAGCCGGCGGTTTAGCGTGTTGTTGTTGGGCAGGCGGACGGTGAAGTCGATCGTCGTGCTCTGGGAAGTGTGTCGGCCGACGGCTTCGTGACGGGACATGTCATACATAATCTGTGTCTGCGATTCGCCCTTCACGAGTTTGACGTCGGTCGGGGGCATGCCCTCGGGTAGATTCGAACGGTCCACATCGAGCTTGAGCTTGCTCTTGCCCTCGACGACCGCGATCTGCAGGCCGGCCATCTCCTCGACACCGGCGAGTGTGTACTTCATGTCGTGTTTCAGATGACCTTCGAACGGCGTGTCGGACCAGGTCCACTTCAGGTCCGCGTCCCACTTCTTGCCGACGGTGACCGATTCGGGCACGGCAACCAGCGTCGCCAGGTCCGTTGCGGACTCGATAAAGTCCAACTCCTCGGGGACCAGTTCTTTGAAATCGGTTTCCATGCGCGAGCTGATGGCTTTCATGCCCGTGACCTTGGTGACGGTGCCGTCGGCCGCGACGCTGACCTTAAGCGGCACGCCCGTCATCGCCTTGAGCAGTTTCTGGAACGGCTCAATGTCGCCGCTGCCCTTGCGCGAGTCGTTCTTCAACGGCTTCCCGCCGTCGGCCGCCATCTCAACCGCCAGCCAGTCGATCGTCATCGTGCACACCGACGAACCGTCCGCCTTAACCTGATCGACGGTCCACAAGACCTCGCCTTCGCTGCTCATCACGATCTGCGCGTCTCGCTTCTGGCCGGCGAAGGTCATCGAGACGTCCTGGGTCCGGCTGGACCAGATCTCATAGCGGGCGGTCTGCCCCTGGGTCCAGTGCGGGCGGAGGTTGTAGGTTTCCGCATCCTGGGCCGAGGCGGCCTGTGTCAGGATAAGACACATGCACCAGGCGATCAGATGTACACCGGTCCGAATCATTCCCTGCCGCATGATCAATTCCTTTCTAGCACTGAATCAGGGCATCACGCCCATCGGCGTCTTGACCCCGTTAAACCGCATCCATCTTATGTCAATGACACGCCACGCGCCGTCGGCCCCATCATCTTTGCGCCAGGAGAGCAGCCAACCGGTGTTTACCGCGTTGCCGCTCGAAGCCTGGGTCTGGATCGTGACCGTCGATTCGCCCCAGCCGTTGTCGTGGCCCACGGCGTCGAGCAGGCGGATGTCCTGACTGAGCAGGCTGACCCGGGTCAGCACGCTGCGGGCACGTGGTAGGACGTCGCCGGCCTTGACCCAGACTTGGCCGTCCGGTCCGGTGACCACGGCCGTGGGATCGATCAGCCGATCGAGCTCGGCCTCGTTCAGCGGCGCGGTCGCGGCGACCAAGTCACGTGTGTGCTGTTTGAGGTGCTCCCGGTCGGTCGTCACAGCGGTCGCCAGCAGGTACACCCCCGCCGCCAGCACCAGCGCGCCGCTCGCCCCGATCATCAGGCCCTTGTTTTGACGCCGTTGCCCAGCCGAGAACAGCATCACGGCAACCACACCGCACACCACCATCACCGACCAGGGCGATTCCAGCAGCAGCACCTCATAGATGGGCGGGGATTCCAGTGTCATCATCACATCTTTGCCGTGATCCAGCGGATAGGCAAATCTTGGCCCCGTGGGGTTTTACCGAATCGCCGACAGGCGTGGATTCTAAAGCCGGCACGATCCATGTTCCGATAATACTACGACGTTATGCCCTCACCGAACGCGATCTACGAACGCAACCTCGCCCTGATCCGCATGCGGGACCCGGAGCTCGCCGAGCGTATCGAGCAGGCCGAGCCGGCGGCGCTGTCCTGGGGCGAATCCAAGGCCGGCCCGCTGACCGCGAGCATCGAGTACAACGCCCGGCCGCTGTGGCTCGCCAGCCGGTACGACCCGGGCAAGGAAGCCGAGAAACTCGTCCAGGGCATCGAGCACACCAAGAGCGCCTGCGTGGTCGTTTTGGGCCTGGGACTCGGCTACCACGTCATCGAGCTTGCCCGGGACATGGGGCCGCGCGGCGTGCTGATCGTCTACGAACCACAGACCAGCGTCTGGCGTGCGGTGCTGGAGAAGGTTGATCACACCGGCTGGCTGCAGCGTAGTGAACTGGTGCTGGCCGACGAGCAGACGGATCGGCCGGCCCTGCTGAACCGGATCGAGAAGCACGCCGCGACCGTCACGCAGGGCACCCGCCTGCTGACACACCCCCCCTGCCGACAGCGCCACGAGCAGGCGGTCCGCGACTTCGGGCAGATGGTGGCGGAGGTGTTGGCGTTTTGCCGGACCAATGTCGCCACCGCGCTGGTCAACGCCGCGCGCACCTGTCGGAACCTCGCCAGCAACATCGACCACTACGCCGCCGGCGCGGGGACGGATGAGCTGATCGATGCGGCCAAGGGGTATCCGGCCGTCTGCGTCGCCGCCGGGCCGAGTTTGGTCAAGAACATCGACCTGCTGTGTGATCCCGACCGTCGGTCCAAGGTCGTGCTCATCGCGGCACAAACAGCGCTCAAGCCACTGCTCGCGCGCGGCATCAAGCCGGACTTTGTGACGGCACTGGATTACTCGCACATCTCCAGCCGGTTCTATGAAGACCTACCGCCGCTGCCGGACGTGACGCTGGTCGCTGAGCCCAAGGCCCACCGCACCATCCTCGAAGGCTTCCCCGGTCCGATCCGTGTGCCACACTCGAAGTTCAACGACTTACTGCTTGGCGACATGGCCCTGCCGCGCACGCCGATGCGAGCCGGCGCGACGGTGGCGCATCTGTCTTTCTACCTCGCCCAGCACCTCGGCTGCGATCCCGTCATCTTCATCGGCCAGGACCTGGGCTTCTCCGACGGCCTGTACTACGCTCCCGGCACCGCTGTGCACCAGGTCTGGTCCAGCGAGATCAGCCCGTTCAACACCATCGAGATGATGGAGTGGCGACGCATCGTCCGGATGAAGGGCCACCTCTCCCGCGCGACCGACATCCACGATCGGCCGATCTTCACCGACGAGCAGATGCAGACCTACCTCAAGCAGTTCGAGCGCGACTTCGCCGGCGCCGAGCAGACCATCCTCGACGCGACCGAGGGCGGCCTGCCCAAGCAGCACACCACACAGATCACCCTCGCCGATGCGCTTGAAAAGTATGCCAAGCAGCCCGTGCCGGCTATCGCGACGCCGCCGATCTCGCTTAACACCGACCGCCTGAAGCAGACGCGCGACGTGATCCAGGAGCGCATCCGCCAGGTCAACGATCTCAAGGCCACGTCGAATAAGACCGTCCCGATCCTCAAACAGATGCAGGAGCACCGCAAGGACAAGGCGCGGGTCGATACGCTGTTCACCCGGCTGCATAAGCTGCAACGCCACGTCGAGCAGGAACTGACCTCGGCGTTCAACCTGGTCAATGCGGTCAACACGATCGGCTCATTCAAGCGCGCCCAGAAAGACCGTGTGATCGGCCACGTCAGTCGGGACAAGGCCGATCGGCACAGCCATCAACTCGAACGCGACATCGAGAACCTCGACTGGCTGATGCAGGCCTGCGATGAAGCGCTCAGCATCCTCGACGAGGCGCAGCAGCGCGTCGCCGAAACCATGAAACAGTCCAGGACACCATCCAAGGTCCCGGCGGAGGCGGTCAACCCATGAGTGTGATCGCGCTGATCCCCACGGATTTACAGACCTCCCGGCTGGGCCTGAGCGCCCGGCTGTCGGATGTGATCGGTGATGCGAACGTGTTGGAGCACACAGTCCGTCGGGCCGCGGCGGTGAAGCGCGTCGAGAAGATCGTGCTGATCCACCCGCCGGGCCAGGACCCGTTGTCACTGATTGATCAGGACAAACTCAAGCTAGGCAAGCCGGTCGTGCTGCACATGGACCCGGCCGGGCTGCGCGACGGGATGACCGACCGCTGGGTTGCCTCACGCAAATGGGCTCAGACGAACTGGCGCGGCGGCCTGGGCGGATCGACCAGCTACGACGAACTGTTGCCGCCGAGGCCACTGCTCGAAGCATTCACCGCACATAACGCTGAAGCGGCGCTCGTCGTGCGCTGCGACTGGTGCCTGTTTGATCCCGCGCTGGCCGACCGTCAGTTCGACCTGCTCTACCAGGACGTCGAGGCGATGAAGATGATCTTCACGCAAGCGCCGCCGGGCCTGTCGGGGATCGTGGTGAGCCGGCACATCCTAGAGCAGATATGCGAAAACCCGGCGGGGTTCGGTGACGTCCTATCGTACAGCCCGGTCAAGCCGCAGATCGACCCCATCGGGCGGGACGTGAACTGCTCGATCCCGGCGAGTGTGCGTGATACGGCTGAACGATTGATCTATGACACGCCGCGCAGCATCGAGATGATCCGAGGGATTGCGGAGCGATTAGGCGATGCGCTGCCGACCGCCGACGTGCAGCGGGTCACCGATGAATGTCGCGATTGGCGCGACGGGCGGAGCGATTGGCGGTACCGCTATCTGCCGCGCATGATCACGCTTGAACTCACGCCACGCCGAGACGTCAACGGCCCGGTCACGCCTCAGCACCACGTCACGTTCGATCGGCCGGACCTCAACGTAGACCTCGCTAAACGGCTCGTCGAGCAGATCGGCGACGTTGCCAACGGCGGCGATGTGACGCTGCTGCTCGGCGGGTTGGGCGATGCGATGTTGCACCCGGACTGGACCGAGATCGTGACCGCGGCGCACGAAGCCGGCGTCTTCAGCGTCGGGATCGAGACGGACCTGTTGTGTGAGGAAAGCGAGTTGGCCCCGCTGCTGGACCTGCCGGTGGACCTGGTGGTCACACGGTTTAACGCCGACACGGCCGAGACCTACAAGCAGACGATGGGCGCGGACCGCTACAAGCGTGTGCTGGATAACACGCAATGGCTGTTCAACCAGCGCGTCCAGCGGGGCGAGGATGCACTGGCTTCGCGCGGCGCGATGCCCTGGCAGGTCCCGTCGATGGTCAAGACGGTTCAGACGTTGCCGGAACTGGAAGGCTTCTTCGATAAGTGGTCTCACTACATGGGTCAGGCGGTGCTCGCCCCGGCGTGTACGGGGTGCGGCCTGATGCCGGCGATGAGTCCGGTGCCGATGACCCCGCCGGACCGGCGTGCGTGCCTGCAGCTGTCGCGCCGCATGACGATCCTCTCCGACGGGACGGTCGCCCGCTGCGACCAGGATTGGCTCGCCCGCGCCCCGATCGGCGACACGCATACACAACTACTGATCGACATCTGGCGCGACTCGAAACAGCTTGCCGAGGCCCATGCCCAGCAGAGGTTCGGTGAGCTGACGATCTGCGGCGAATGCGTCGAGTGGCATCGGCCCTGAGGTAGAATGACAGGCTTCACCACAGAGTGCACAGAGAGCACAGAGTTCTTGCGTCATGTTTCAGACCAGTCAAGACACAGTCGGGAGACTAATGCTACATCATGGATTAGTCAGTATGAAGAGCGTTAAACCCGAAACATTCTCTATGTTCTCTGTGACCTCTGTGGTGAATCTTCGATCTGTTTGAAAGTGGAATCAGATGAACACACTCACCGTTATTCTGGCGCGGGCCGGCAGCAAGGGGCTGGTCGGCAAGAACGCGCTGACCGTTGCCGGCAGGCCTATGCTCGCCTGGACGATCGAACATGCCCAGGCGTCATCTCAAGCAGGTCGCGTCGTCCTCTCAACTGACGGCGAGCAGATGGCGCAGGTCGCGCAATCGATGGGCATAGAAGTGGTGATGCGTCCTGCTGAACTGGCCGACGACCACGCCACCGTCGATAGCGCCGCCCGCCACGCCGTCGAAGCGGTTGAGGCCAAGGCGGACACCTCGCTCGACATCGTCGTCATCCTCTACGGCAACGTGCCCGTCCGCCCGGCCGACCTGACCGACCGCGCGATCGCCAAGCTGATCGACACCGGCTGCGACAGCGTGCAGAGCGTGTACCCCGTGCAGAAGATGCACCCGTTCTGGATGAAGAAGCTCGGTGGGGACGGCGGCGATGAGCTACAGATGTATGAGCCGAACGAGGTCTACCGCAGGCAGGACCTGCCGCCGGTGTACATGCTTGACGGCGGGATTATCGTGGTCAAACGCAGCAGCCTGTTCACGCCTGCCGACGCCGGGCCGCACGGGTTCCTGGGTAAGGACCGCCGGGCCGTGGTCAATGAGCCGGGCGCAGTCGTTGATATCGACAGCGCGGTGGACCTGCGTGTAGCCGAGGCGGTGTTGACCCAGCGGCGAGAGAGTTCGGTCGCGTAACGATGCCAAGCAAGCGTAAAACCATCGCGGTGGTGACCGGCAGCCGGGCGGAGGCGGGGCTGCTGATGAGTACGATGCGCGCGATCGAAGCGCACAGCAGATTGACATTGCGTGTGATCGTTGCCGGTTCACACTTCGTGCAGGGCTCGTGGCGTGATATCAAGCAGGCCAGGTTGCCGATCGACGCGAAGGTACGGATGCAGGTGAAGGGCAAGACAGGCAGGGACGCGGATACCGAGGCGCTTGGGCGCGGTGTTGTCGGGTTCGGCAAAGCGTTCGCCGAGACACGGCCGGATTACGTCGTCGTGTTGGGCGACCGTGTCGAAGTATTGGCGGCGGCGACGGCGGCGACGACGTTCGGCGTGAGGCTGGCTCATATCCACGGCGGAGACCGGGCAGAAGGATTGGCTGACGAAGCGATCCGCCACGCGGTGAGCAAGCTGTCACAGCTACACTTTGCCGCAACACCGCTAAGCCGCAAGCGGCTGGTCCGTATGGGGGAGCCGGCAGATTTAGTGCATCTTGTCGGTTCGCCTGCGGTGGATGGGTTGTGTGATGTCGTGGCGTCGAAGGATGCACCCGAACTCATCGTCATGCATCATCCTTCCGGGGGCCGCGGCAAGGATGACGACGAGGCGCGTGCGATGCGTGCGATCCTGTCGGCTACGCGCAGCTTCAGCCGAATCGTGATGATGCCGAACCTCGACGCGGGCAGCGCCGGGATCAGGCGAGCGATCCGGGACGCGGGGATCACACCGATCGATCACATGCCCCGTGAGCGTTTCTTATCCATGCTCAAGGGCTGCCGGGCTATCGTGGGCAATTCTTCGGCCGGCCTGATCGAGGCGGCGGCCCTCCGTGTGGCGTGCGTCAACGTCGGCCCCAGGCAGAACGGCCGGGAGAAACCCGGCAACGTGATCGACTCCGCGACGAGCCGGCGTGCTGTCGCCGACTCACTTAAACAAGCCCTGCTACTTGACCTGCGCCGGCTCCGCCACCCCTACGGCGACGGCCAGGCCGGCGAGCGCATCGCCGACCTGCTCGCCAGGCTCGATAGCCGACACGTCCCGCTGCGCAAGCGCAACAGCTATTGAAGTTTCTTTCCGCCTTTCGGAACCCGCACCGAACCGGGCCGTCCAAACATTGGTAGTAAAACCAGGTTTGTTGTGCTGTGACACGCTGCGCCCGCAGTTGACGGGGGCGGTTATCTCTTTAACGAAAGGAGCCGGCGATGCGATACGGATTCTTACTACTCTCGGCGTGTTTGCTGACCGTGATGGCGTTCCAGACCACTGCTTCGGCCGACCGTAAGATTGCACCGACCGTGACCGCCCCGGTCGCGTCCCACCCGACGGTCGATATCGCCATCCTGCTGGATACCAGCAACTCCATGGACGGGCTGATCGACCAGGCCAAGGGCCAGCTGTGGACCATCGTCAACGAGTTCGCCGCGGCGAAGCGTCACGGCCTGACGCCGGTGCTGCGTGTCGCGCTCTTTGAGTATGGCAACACCAACCTCCCGGCTCGGGAAGGCTACATTCGCCAGGTCGTGCCGCTGACCGATGACCTGGACACGCTGTCCGAAGCGCTGTTCGCCCTGACCACACGCGGCGGCGACGAATACTGTGGGCAGGTGATCGACGAGGCCATCAAGCGCCTGGACTGGTCCGCCGAGCCCAACGCTTACAAGGCGATCTTCATCGCGGGCAACGAGCCGTTCACCCAGGGCCCGGTCAATTATGTTGACGCATGTCAGTACGCGATCCAGGCCGGCGTGACGGTCAACACGATCCACTGCGGCGACTACCAGGCCGGTATCGACGGGATGTGGTCGCACGGCGCGAAGCTCGCCGAGGGCAACTACCTGAACATCAATCAGGACAAGGCTGTCATCCACATTGACGCCCCGCAGGACGCCGAGTTGATCGAGCTGAACATCAAGCTCAACGCCACATACCTCTGGTACGGTGAAGACGGCCGGGTCGCCGGCGCGCGCCAGTTGGCGCAAGACCAGAACGCCGGCAGCTACGGCCGGGGCAATACGGCCAAGCGTGTCGCGAGCAAATCTTCCAGCATCTACCGCAACACGAGCACCGACCTGGTGGATGCGCTCAGCGAAGAAGCGGTCGACCTTAATGACCTGGACGACGCGGACCTGCCGGAGGTCATGCGTGAGATGAATGAGGAAGAGCGCAAGGCTTATGTGGAAGAGCAGACGGCCAAGCGCGCCGAGATCCAGGCGAAGATTCAGGAGCTCATCGCCGAGCGAGACAAGTACGTGGCCTTGAAGCGCCGCGAGATGGCCGAGGCCTCGGACGAGGTGACGCTCGGTGATGCCGTGGTATCGTCCGTCCGTCAGCAGCTGAACGATGCCGGTTTCGAGGTCAAACAGGAAGAAGCGCTGCCTGAATAGGTCAAGCGCTCAGCGCGGAGACGGCTTCGCTTGGCCTTGGCAGGACGCTGGGCCGTTCGAAGTTGTACTCACCGACATCAAACCCGTCGCACTGGCTGATGAACACGCGCGGCGACTGCTCGGCGAGGTTGAGCAGCGGGCCCAGTGTCAGGTCGTTACGTGTTAATGCGTCCGGGCCCGGGATGATCTGCACGATCGGCCGGCAGGGTCGCTGAGGATGATGGTCGATGACCACGGCATAACGGCCGTCACTGAGCATGACCATCGAACCCGGCGCATACGGCGGGACCACCGCGAGCAGCGCATCCAGCACCTGTGGGTCATACCGATAGACCAATGGCGCTTCGAGCATGTTGCGTAGCGCCCAGACCGTGGGCTGGCTCGGCAGGTTCGGCGGGTAGCGCAGGCGATCGAACTGGTCTGCCACGGTCACAATCCGTGAGAACACGTGGATGCGCTTGTCGCGCATGACCGGGTAGCCCGAGCCGACAAAGCCCGAGCCGTCGAAGTGCTGATGGTGGTGGAGGATGGTCGAGGCGACGGTCGCGCTGACCTTGCCGTGCACCAGCCTGTAACCCAGCGCACAGTGTTCCTGCCATGCCGGGTCCGACTCGTCACCGCTTTGTTCGTACTTCTCTCGCACCGCCTCGGGCAGCAGCGTCATCCCGATGTCGTGGAGCATGGCCCCCATGCCGAGGTTGACGACCTCAGCCGCGCGTGCGGGGTCGACGTGCCGGCGCTCACGGACCAGATAGCCCTCCAGCTTCAGGCCCATCAGCAGGGAGAGGTATGTCACACTGGAGCTGTGGCGCATCAGGCCGTCGCTGGCCTCGTTGAGGTCGCCGAGGAACACCGCCGACTGCGGGTGGGTGATCAACTGCGTGACCAGCTTGGAGATCGTCCGGGTGTAGAGGTTGTAGGGCAGCTTCGCGGAGGATTGTTTCTGTACGTCACCGAATGTCTTGGTGATCTGGCCGGCGACGACAGATTGGCTCTGGAACGTTTCCTGGTTCACCACGCTGCCGAGGAACGACAGGCTCGGGTACCCGACCCACAGCGTGCGGATCTTCAGTGCCGCCAGCTTGTTGATGGTTTCAGGTGTCAGGCGATACCCGACCCGCAGCAGCAGGCGCGACGGTGCCTCGGGCAGCTGCACGGGCAGCGCGAGCGTCATCCCGGGCTTTGCATTTCGGGTTTCGATCTTAAGCATCAGCCTCCCCTGCCGACTCCTGTATGTTTCTCGGCAAGGGGCGGGAACGGCTTGACGCCCCGGGTGACCTGTCCGGCGACATGGGCATCGGTTAAGGCCGTCATAACCCTTACAACCCGAAAGGTTGCCGGCTAACCGTCATAATCAATACACCTAGTCTTGCGTTTGTGATGCTGCTGCAGGTCAATCGGAATGTCGATATCCTCTATAATACGGGCGGCGCGATCCACATACGGATGACAGGAGGTGTCTCATGCCCAGCGATCAGGAAGTTCTTGAACTCGCCAGCCAGGTGATCAGCGAGGTGTTCGTAGGCGCGTTCACGACGGTGGACGCTAACGGCTCACCCTTTAGCCGGCTGATGGGCGCGGTCGCGGACGAGGACGGGCCCCACCGCCTGTACAGCCTCAGCGCGAAAGACACACGCAAGATCGAACAGATCGAAAAGAACCCGGCGGTGAGTTGGGTCTTCAGCGCCCCGCCCTACGACTCGACCGTCATGCTGCGAGGCCGATCACGCCGCGCCGAGACGCCCAACGTCCCCCAGCCGACCTGGGACCAGCTCGCCGACTGGGCCCGCCCATACGCCGCGAACGTGCTGACCGACGACTCGCATCACAGCTTCGCCGTGATCGTTTCCAATATCCATACGCTTGAGTTCTTGTGCCCCAAGATGGGGATCAAGTCGCCTTACACGATCCGGCTCGACAAGTTTGTCGATGAAGCGTGAGCGACCTACGCACGCTCCGTGACCGGCACGGGTTGCGTCGCCTTGGCCCCACGTTGAACCATCGCCACCGCCGACAGCACGCCGATCAGCGCGACCAGTTGCGCCGCGCTGATGTGTTCGTCATCGAACCAGCCCCAGGCCACTGCGCCTAGCGGGACGATGTAGGTCACCATCCCGGCGTAGAGCGGGCCGTGTGACTGGACCAGGCGGTAGAACCATACCGTGGCAACCCCGGTGCCGATGACCCCCAACCAGCACAGCGCCGCAAGCGATGGCACCAGCGTGTCACTGCCGACGTCTTTAATGCCTTCCACCCCGACGCCGATCGGCGTCAGTACGAAACTGGTCAAGACGAGGATCATAGCGGTCATGTATAGCGGCGGCATGTCAGAAAGATTGCGCTTAATAAAGGTGTTGCTGACGGCGTAGCTTGCCGGGACCATCACGGCCAACACCAGGTCGCCCGCCGACACACCACGTAACCCACCGTCGCGGAACAGCATCGCCATGCAGACAAGACCAAGCAACACACCCGCGCTCTGCCGCACGCTCGGCAGCACGCGCAGCATGGGGACGGAGGCGACGATTGTCAGCAGCGGCACAAGCACGACCATCATCCCGAAGAACGCACTCTCTTGGTGCTTGCCGATCAGGTAGGGCTGGATGACGTACGGGCTGATCGAACCGATGACCACCGGGACCATCAGCGCCAGCCATTGACGCCTGCTTGTCGTGTGCGGCCCGCCGCGTGTGGCTTTGTCTGCGATCACCCAGAAGAACGACAACACAACCGCGCCACCCAGCACGCGCCCCGCGGCGACACCGATGGGCCCGAACCCCGCAGACGCCCACTTCATCAAGATGAAGTTGCTCCCCCATATCAGGCAGATCGCGATGAACATCACATGATGCATAGGCTGTTGGTGTCCAAGTTGTATCGGGCGGCCTACCGCCGCTATCAGATCGCGCGATTACTGTCAAGCGGTTTGATCCGTGTTTCCCGGTGTTTTTAACACAAGACGGTGCGCGGCCCAATGGTATGCCATGCCCGAATGCGACGTCACGGAGCGTCGTCAAAATTTTTCACAAAGTCGGCTCGCACAAGCCGGATGTTTCACGCTATATTAGCCGCTTGGTGGGAGCACACGGAATTGCGTAGAAGTCAAAAACCCATAGTGATCGCAGCACGCACCAGCCCCTTGGCGCGTATCCAGGCCGAACGCGTCGGGCAGGCCCTGAATCGGCTGCACCCGAAGATCGAAGTGCGCTATCAGTTCGTGACCACACGCGGTGACGAATTGACCGAACAGCCGCTTTCAGGCTTCGGTGGCAGGGGTTTGTTTACGCGCGAGGTCGAGCAACTGCTTCTAAGCGGCAAGGCCGATCTGGCGGTGCACAGCCTCAAGGATATGCCCGTGGCGGATACGATCGGTCTGTGCCTGGCCGCCGTGCCGCGTCGCCACGATGTACGCGACTGCCTGGTCACGCCGGACGGGCTGGCTTCGATCTCAGACCTGCCGCAAGGTGCGAAAGTCGGGACAGCCAGCCCACGACGTGCCGCGCAGCTTCTCAAACTCCGCCCGGACCTGACCGTCGGCCTGCTCCGAGGCAACGTGCAGACCCGGATCGATCGGGTGCTAAACCCTGATGGTTCCAAGCAGTTCGACGCGACCCTGCTGGCCTATGCCGGGCTGGATCGGCTGGGGCTCAAGGACCTGACACAACACGCGATCGCTGTGGAAGACGTGATGCCCTCGGGCTGCCAGGGCGCTTTGGCCGTGCAATGCCGGGCCAACGACCATGTCACGCTCACCCGCTGCCTGCCGCTGAACAACCCAGAGACCTCCACCGCGGTCCACGCCGAGCGACAGGTGCTCGTGGGCCTGGGTGCCGATTGCAACAGTTCGATCGCCGTCCTCGCCGAGCAGGCCAAGCAGCCGCCGACCCCCGCCAAGCGTAACGCCGACGCTCACTGGTTCCGCCTGCGTGTCCGGGTCCTCTCCGGCGACGGCACGCAGTGCCTGGAGGTCGATGAGCAGGTCAAGACCAAGGACCTGCGGCGTCTGGTCAAGCGTGTGGTCAAAGACCTCAAAGATCAAGGGGCTAAGGACTTACTGAAGTCCAGCCGGCCGATCGTCCCCCTGCCGCTCGCCGAATCGGCCCATGTCCCCCAGCCCGAGTTGGCCTAAGCCGCCATATGGCCGGGAGATGGGTGGCGTGGCCGTTTCCGGGCCCCAGCATCCCGAGCGGGTTCAGCTTTTTATCACAAGCCTTTATCCAGCCTTGGGCGCGTCGAGCCCCGCGTATTTCGCTATACTTCACGGCTCGCACTTATTCACCCCTTAATTCGGAGCCCTACTGTGGCAGCGCGGAAACCCTATGTCGGCGGTAACTGGAAGATGAACCTCAACGGCCAGCAGGCTGTGGAACTGGCCTCGCAGCTGGCCGAAGGCTTTACGGCCGGCGACCTGGTCGAAGCCACCGTCTGTCCCCCCTTCCCCTACCTCGAAAAGGTCGCCTCGGCCTTGTCTGCTAAAAACAGCCCCATCAAGGTCGGCGCCCAGGACTTTTACACCCAGCCCAACGGCGCGTTCACCGGCGAAGTCAGCCTCGACATGCTCAAGGACGTCGGTGCCTCGGTCGTCCTGGTCGGCCACTCCGAACGCCGTCACGTCATCGGCGAGACCGATCCGCTGCTCAACGACAAGGTCCTCGCCGCCCTCGAAGCCGGCCTGGAAGTAATTTTGTGCATCGGTGAGAAAATCGAGCAACGTGAAGCCGGCAAGACCGACCACATTAATACGGGGCAGTTGGGCTACGGCCTGGCGGGTGTCACCACCGAGCAGATGGCCAAGGTCACCATCGCCTACGAGCCCGTCTGGGCCATCGGCACCGGCAAGACCGCCACCCCGCAGGACGCGCAGGAAACCCACAAGGCCGTCCGCGACGCGGTCGCCTTCCTCTACAACCAGACAATCGCCGACGCTGTCCGCATCCAGTACGGCGGGTCGTGCAAGCCCTCTAACGCCAACGAACTGTTCGCCCAGCCGGACATCGACGGCGGCCTGATCGGTGGCGCGGCGCTTAAGTCTGAAGACTTCCTCGGCATCCTCAAGGCCGCGGCCGACAACGCCGGCGTGCCCGCCTGATTGATATCGTTATCGCATCAATGAGAGTCGCTCAATGCTTATCCTCGGCAACATCCTTGTTTCGGTCATGGGAACCCTGTTCGTCCTGACCTGTATCTTCATGATGCTCGTCATCCTGATCCAGAAGCCCAAGGGCGGCGGACTCAGCGGCGCGTTCGGCGGCGCCGGTGGTTCGGCTCAGGCCGCCTTCGGTGCCAAGACCGGCGACCTGCTCACCATGATCACCATCGGCTGCTTCGTCGCGTTCCTCGGCCTGGCGATCGGGCTGGTCTACGCCATCCGTGACGAGGTCACGCCCCCTGACACGTCGACAGTACAACAGACCAGCAACGCCAAGTCCGACGCTGATACCGACGATGCCACCACCGATGCCGAAGACGCCGGCGGTGGGTTGAACGTATCCGACACGCCTGGTGAGGCCGATGTACCGACCGGGACACTTGACGACCAGGCCCCGGTTGAAACCGACACCCAACCCTGAGACGCGACACGCAGGAGGACGCCTTGATCCGTTCGATGACCGGCTTCGGTGACGCATCGACCCAGTCCGACGGCGTCCACTACAGCGTTGAGTTGCGCAGCCTGAACAACAAGTACTTCAAGTGCGGTATCCGCCTGCCCGAGCTGTTCCAGGGCATGGAGGCCGAGCTCGAGGCCCAGCTGCGCAAGCGCGTCTCGCGTGGGTCGTTCACGCTGACCGTCAAGTTCAAGGCCGGCGACGAACGCTCTATCTCGCGCGTCAACGAAGACGCGATCATGTCGTACCTGGATCACCTGGAAACCATCCACGCCAAGATCCAGGACCGGGCGGTGCAGATCGACCTGACCCAGCTGATGGCCCTGCCCGGTGTGCTGCAGCCGGCCGAGGACGAAGCCGTCTTCATCGCCAAAGCGAAACCCGTCGTCGCCATCCTCGTCGATGAGGCGATCGATCGCCTGCTGGCGATGCGTGCCACCGAAGGCAACACACTTGCCGAGGACCTGCTCAAGCACCTGGACCAGGTGCAGGACCGGATGCAGCAGATCGGCAAGCGGGCCCCGCTGGTCATCGAGGAATACCAGGAACGGCTGCGGGCGCGCATGGACGAGCTGCTTTCCAAGGCGGAGCTCAAGGCCGACGAGGGGATGCTGATCCGCGAGGTCGCGGTGTTCGCCGAGCGCGCCGACATCAGTGAAGAAGTTTCAAGGATGGCGGGACACGTCGAGCAGTTCCAGGAGATCATCCGCAACGGCAAGGACGACGAGCCCGTCGGCCGGACGATGGACTTCCTGGCCCAGGAGATGCTGCGGGAAGCCAACACGATCGGCAGCAAGAGCAACGATGCGACGATCAGCCGGTCGATGATCGAGGCCAAGAGCGCGATCGACCGGATCAAGGAACAGGTCCAGAACGTCGAGTAACGATCCGGGCCCTGCCAAGAGACGAACCGCCCAACGGGGTGTGGGGTAGGTGGCCATGACCGACGAGCAAAAACCGACACCGGCGGCTCATGCGAGCGCGGATGACGTGCAGTCGTCAGGCGGCAGCGTCTCGGGCCTGTCAGCGATCGGGAGTATTTCCGTCGACACCGAGGGCCGGCAGGTCTTCGCACCCGACGAGTTAGCCATCGTCCTCTCGCATTACCGCATCGGCCTGATCAACACCATCAAGCAGTTCAAGCGCGGCTCGCGCAAAGCCCCGAAGCTGGTGATCCGCTCGGACATCGGGCTCTACCTGCTCAAGCGCCGCGCCCACGGCCGGGACGACCCGTTCAAGGTCGCGTTCACCCACGGTGTACAGCTGCGCTTGGCGGAACAAGGCTTCCCGCTGCCCAAGCTGATCGGGACGCGCCGAGAGAACAACTCGATGGTGCAGTACCAGGGCTCGGTCTACGAGCTGTTCGAGTTTGTGAAGGGTGATGTGTACGACAAGTCGCTCGCCGCGACCGAAGAGGCCGGCCGAACCCTGGCCCGGTTCCACAGCATGCTGGCGGACCACCAGCCACACTACCAGCCGCCCCGCGGCACCTACCACGCCGCATCGGCGGTCACTTCGGCCAAGAAAGGCCTGCCCGAAGCGCTCTGCCGGACGGTCAACGGCGAGCCGGCTGTGGACGAAGCGCAGGCCCATGAGATCACCCGGGAAGTCGACCACTATTACCGCTTGGCGGCGGACCGGGTCGAGGACCTGGGGCTGCGCGACTGGTCGGTGCAGATCGGGCACAGCGACTGGCACCCGGGCAATATGCTGTTCGACGGCCCGGGGGTCGTGGCGGTGATCGACTACGACTCGGCCAGGCTGATGCAGCGCGTCATTGACGTGGCCAACGGGGCGCTACAATTCTCCGTGCTCAGGACACAGGACGAGATCACCCGCTGGCCCGACCACGCCGACGAAGATCGCTACCGCGCGTTCTTCAAGGGTTACGCCTCGATACCCCAGAGTAAACTCCGGGCGATCGAGCGGCAGGCGCTGCCCTGGCTGATGATCGAGGCGATGATCGCCGAGAGCGTGATCCCGATCTCCACGACCGGGCGTTTCGCGCAGATCAACGGCGTAGACTTCCTGCAGATGGTGCTGCGTAAGGTGCATTGGATCGAAGCGAATGCCACCAGGCTGATCGAGATGGCGGATGTTTGAAAACGTCGGTGACAACCTGACCGGTGCCCCCCGGCCTCGGCTGCCGATGCTGATGGCTGTCGCGTTGATTGTCTGTTGCTGCGTCTTTCCCGTGCACGCTGCCCGGGCCCAGGCGCAGGCAGACGCAGAGTTGCTTGCCGCACTCACCGATGAGGATTACGCGATCCGCCAGGCGCAGACCCGTGAACTTCTTAACGATGACGGGCTGACACCGGAGCGCATCGACCGGCTCTATATCGCCAGCACCACGGACGAGCAGCGTCACCGGCTGCTGCGTGTCGCACGTCACCATGTGATCCGTCGGATGATCGATGAGCGGTTCGCCGACATGGCCGGGGTCGGGTCGATGGGTTTGTCGCATCATGTGGTGCGTGTCACCGGGCCGGACCAGCTGACGGAAGTCACGGGCGTGATGGTTGTGATGACGCTGTCGGGATTCCCAGCTCACGCATTGCTTGAGTCGGGCGACGTGATTATCGAGTTCGCCGGGGAGACCTTCAAAGAGCGGATGGTGCCGACCGACTTCATCGACCTGATCCGGCGGCACCAGGTCAACGACACGATCGAGCTGGTCGTGATGCGCCGGGGCAAGGCGGAGCGGATCGAGCTGACGCTGTGCCACGGCCAGGCGCTCGAGCAGGTCTACATCACCGGGGGCGTGACGATGAGCGAGCAGTACCAGCGGGTGTGGACATCAGAGCGCCTGCGGATTGAGGCGTTGACCGCCTCGGATCAGCCGGAATAACCGTCACAGCTTACCCAGCCTGCAACGCCTTCCGGGCTTCAGCTAAACGCGCCGCTTTTTCGTAACCTGCGGGTTGGCGTCCGTACGGGTTATATCGTCTGCTTGATCTGAAGGTCGCTTGGCCGGGGCCGGGCGCATGCCTGAAGATCAGGGAACCGACGGATGAAAACGAAGCTGAACATCCTGGCTTGGGGGATCGCCACCATGGCGGTGGTCTACGCCGCGGTCGGCCCGGGCATGGGCGTGCTGTACGGCAATCCGCTGGGGTGCCTGGGCGTCGGGCTGATCGGCCTGGGCCTGTGCAAGGAAGGCCGACGCCGACTCGCCACCGTCAAGGCCGGCCGATAGAGTCATCAACGAGATACTTCTGTACGACCCTATTCCGTCATCCCCGCGCAGGGGCTTTATGCAACCCCCTGCCTGATAACATGGTCGCGGGCCAGGCGGATCAGGATTTTGGCGGTGACGTAAGGCTCGACACGGCGGCCACGCACCCACGGCGGCAGGTGGGTCAGGCCGCCGCCGAAGTTGCAGAGGTTGGCGAAGCGCGTCTCGACGCTGCGACGGGTGCTAAGCAGTTGGCGGATGAACGGTGAAGGCGCACGCATCCGCTGGATCATGGCCACGCGGTGCGGGCTGTGCACGCGTGACTGGCCCAGCCCCTTGGCGTGGCGGAAGCGGCGCGGCGTCACCAGGACGCGCCCGGCCCCGGCGGCCTGGTCGTACAACGGGTTGGTCTCGTAGTTGGCGTCGGCCAGCAGGTAGCCCTCGCCCAGCTGTTCTTGTTCGATCATCTGTTTGGCGGCGACGCGTTCGTCGACGTTCATGGCGGTGACACGGTAGGCGACGGGGCGGTTATTCTCGGCATAAATCGCGTGGAGTTTGTAGCCCTTCTGGAACCCGCCGGCGCCACGGCCGATCGTCGCACGCCGGTCGACGCTGTGCTTGGCGACGGCCAACGGCTTGCCGTCGATACGCAGGGTCAGCGCGTGTTGTGTTTGAGGCTCGAGTCGATCCATCAGTTGATCGAGTGCCCGACGGGTTTCGGGCCGGGCCAGACGCCGGCTCATGGTCGACTGATCCGGCAACGCCGCCGGCGGCTTGACGCCGACCCAGTGACGACGGTCACACGCCCAATACACCGGCCGATCGTGCAGCACCGCCCAGAGGTAGACGCGGAGGATGCGTGCGGTGGGATGCACAAACCGCCTGCGTCGGACGTGGGTTGACATGACGGTGAGTTGGGCCGTTAAGATGCTCCACAGTTCGCGTTCCATGCCGGTGACTCCTTCTCGGTAAGGTCGAGTAAGTGGTCCACCAGTATGGGCGCGAACGCTTGTTAGCGCCAGCGGTTAGATAAAATGGCGCATAAAGCCCGCAGGCGGGGACCCATGTCATTGAATCATATTGCAACGGGATTCCCGCCAGCGTGGAAATGACGGTCAACAGCCAGTTGTGGCAATAGGTTCCTAGAGCGTACTCAATCCAGATGTAGCGTATTGGGTGCCACACTATGACTGCGCAGCAGCAAAGTGTGTCGTTGCGAGCACACTTTGCCCTTCGGGACAAAGCATGGCACCCGCTACAGATGGATTCGTAACGCTCTAGTTGCGGGGCTTGTAGTCCAGCAGCGCACGGTACTTCGGTGCCTTGTTGATGGCCTGGTCCATCATGTCCAACTGGCCCCACGCGCCCCACTTATCCGGCTTCTCCACGAAGTTAAACGCGGTGAACAGGCTGCCGCCGGCGTTATCCCACTCGCGCATGTTGGCGATGTAGGCCTCGTACATCTTCGGGTGGTTCTGCATCGCCAGGAACGCCCGGGCGTAAGGCGGGTTGCCGCCCTCGGCCGTGTAGTGCTGACCGCCTTCATAGCCGATCAGCGGGATGTTGCGTCCGAGCTTGCGCGTCCACCTCCGGCTGAGCTTCCCGTGCGCCTGGTAATTGGTCCGCAGGCTGCGCGACATCTCGGCGAGCGCCTGGTCCAGCAGCTGGTTGGCCGTGGTGCTCGAGGTCAGCCGGTTCAGCTCCGCGCGGGTCAGGCCGAAGTAGGTGCTGCATGAGATCGCGTCGAACTCACCGCGCAGCTCGTTGACCAGCTGCTCGGTCACCCAGGGGTTGTCCTTCTGCGCCGCGGCGACACGGATGACCCGGCCGCGCTGGTTGCCCCACACGTCCTGCCAGATCTCGAAGTCGCGGTCGGCCTCGTCCGCCCAGGCCGCGTGGAACGCCGCCGACAGCGATCGGCCGTCCGACCGGTCCTTGATCCAGACGTGCTGGGGGAACTGCGAGTTCCACACCTCGTTGGACCACTCGACGTAGACGTTCAGGTCCTTGCGCAGCCGCTGCTTGACCACGCGTGCGAAGTTCTCGACGTAGCGGTCGTTGGCCATATGCGGCATGCAGAACCACGGGTCCGCGCCCAGCTCGTTGCACAGATCAACCATGTACTCGATCGCCACGCCCGAGTCGGTGCCTTGGGTGTAGTAGTTGAAACGTGGCCGGTCCTGCCAGCGGGTGATCGTCGAGCCGTTGGTCCGCTGCCAGTCCATAAAGCGGATCACGCTGAACGGCTTGAGCCGTTTGAGGTAGAACGGGTGGAACGCCGAGGGCGCGTCCTCGAAGCCCGGCATCCAGACCTTGACGTTCCGCACCGGGTTGTTCGGGTTCGACCGGTCGATTCGTAGGTAGATGCCCAGGTTGCTGGGCGTGACATCGGCGACGACACGGTTCTTGCCCGTGCGGACCATCTTGGCGTCGAAGTCGAGCACCACTTCGCCGTCACCGTCGAAGGTGCAGACGTATCGGCCTGCGGGATACGCGCCGGTGGTGTCACGGAACATGATGGTGTGCGCGGCCTGGTTGGGGCCGAGGATCGGCCAGCCGTTGGCGTCGAGCCGCAGCTTCTCGCCGGTGTTCCACGGGTCGCTGCCGCCGGGGCGGGTGGGCAGCCACTCGCGGGCCTGCTTCATGGCGTCGACGAAGACCCATTCACGGTTGTAGTAGTTTGCCTCGGCGAGGTTGATGCCCAGGAAGTTTCGGCTGCGCGGTGTGGGCGTTGCGCCGGGGTCGGGAGTCGGGGTGGGTGCCGGAGTCGGGTTGGTGACGGGCGTCGGTTCGGGATCGGGTTGCGGCCTGGCAATCCGGAACGACAGACGCCGGCTGTGCGTCCGCTCTTCACCCGAGAACGCGTGGACACGAAGCGTGTACTGTCCCGGGGGATACTTGGTCACGTCCCACGGGTTGCCGTCACCGAACATGACATACGGCGCACGCTGCTCGACGTCGTAGACCTCCTTGGGCCCGGTCACCTTGAACACAACCTTGGACGGCGTGCCGCCTGTCACCTCGGCCCTGATAAGCACGGGCTTGGTCAGCACGCTGTCGTTGTTCACGCCGACGATCCGCGAGATACGGATGTCACGCTCGACCTTGAACGGCAGCGTTCGGGTGTGGGCGGCGGTATTACCGTTGTAGGCGGTGACGCTGATGGTGTAATCGCCCGGCGGGACATCGTGGACGTCCCAGACTTTATTGTCCCCGAACAGGAAGTACGGCCGGGCCCGGTCCGTGTGGGTCAGGTTGACCGGCCCCTTGATATCGAAGACGACCTTGCTGGGGGTGCCGCCCCGTACCTTGGCCTCGACGTGCGTGGCTCGGGTCAGGGTGATGTCGCGGTTGATCCCGATAATCCGAGAGACCTTCATGTCGCTGGCGACGGTGAAGTTGATGTAGCGGAAGTCCACGACCCGGCCGTCGCGCAGCAGGTAGCTGTGCAGGCGGTATTCGCCGGGGTCGGCATCGCCGCTGTCCCAGCCGCTGCGCCGACCGCCCAGGACGTACGGCGCATCGTCCGCGGTCATGATAAAACCGCTCGGGCCGTCCACCTGGTAGCGGACCTGGTAGTTTGCGCCGTCATTCGTGCCGGCGACCTTGGTTACGATATTGACTTCACCGGTGACGGTCTGGCCTTCACGGATGCCGGTGACACCAGTGATCCGGGCGGCGCGAGCGACGTCGGCGCCAAACATCATGACACAGCACATCAGTATGCAAAGGGTCAAGCATCCATTCTTGTCATTGCGCATAAACAGCATAGACGGATTCCTCTCGTTTCAGTGGTGCTCCGCACCACAGGCGAGCCGACGGTCAGGACATAAGTTCAGGTGGTGTGTCGGCAATCAAATCAGGCGGGGGTTTGGGGTGCACGTATTCCCGGGGGGCCCAGCCACGAGGCCGGGCGGCGTAGCATGTCCTGTAGGGGGGCTATCGACGTCTACTGACGGTCAGCCGACAGAGTTCATCAAACCCTCCATGAGGTCCTATAAATATAGCGAAAAACTCATATTTCGTCATCCAACCGGCCCATATTGCCTGCATTAACACGGTAATTCACGCCTGGTCCAACGTTTAACCCTGATTTTTGATGATGTGGCCGCTGTCCACATCAAAAGCCTGTTTTGACCTGTGCTGTGGTCCCCCTCCCCGATGCCCGTATCTCCCTGACCTGCCCAGCCCGGGCGGCCGCTTGCCGGGGGTTCGGCCGTGGGCTAGGCTCGGGTTTGTCATATCCTTGATGTGACAAAGGAGCCCGCCATGCCACCACTCGACGGCCAACGTGTCCTCATCTTCGTCGGCGATGATTACGAAGACATGGAACTTCAGTACCCCAAGTACCGGCTGCTCGAAGCCGGGGCACACGTCGTTATCGCCGGGCTGGAGACCGACGTCATCTACAAAGGCAAGTACGGCTACCCGCAGCGCTCCCAGGCCCGCATCCTCGATATCGACGCCACGGACTTCGACGCGTTGGTCATCCCCGGCGGGTGGATGCCCGACAAGCTGCGACGCTACGACGAGGTCAAACGCATCACCAAGCAGATCCACGGGGCGGGCAAGTGTGTCGCCTCGATCTGCCACGGGCCTTGGATCGACATCTCCGCCGGCATCGTCAAAGGCGCTACCTACACCAGCACACCCGGCCTGACCGATGACCTGCGCAACGCAGGCGCGGTCTGGGTGGACCAGCCGGTGGTGGTGGACGGTAATCACGTGACGAGTCGACGCCCCGACGATCTGCCGGACTTCTGCCGGGGCATCCTGGAGGTGATGACGCGATGAGATGGATCAAGCATGTACTCGCGGTGTGTTTGGTGTGCTGTGTCACGCAGGCGTGTTTTGCGCAGGACGAAGCTGACACTGCGCAACAAGACAACACGGAGCAGGCCCAGGCTCAGCCGTTCAAAGTGATGTGCTTTAACATCCGCTGGGGCGGCGCGCAGGACCCGCCGAGTGTCTGGTCGGATCGACGCGAGCGCGTGCTGGAGACGATCCAGACCTACGACCCCGACATCCTCGGAGTTCAGGAGGCGATCCTTCGGCAGGTGAGGTACCTGCGTGACGAGATGGACGGCTACGTCTTCTTCGGCGCGGGCCGAGACAACGGCAGGCTGGCCGGGGAAATGTGCGCGATCTTTTATCGAGCCGAGCGGTTCCGGCGCGTGGGCGGCGGGCACTTCTGGCTAAGCGACACCCCCGAGGTGCCAGGCGAACTGGCTTGGGACGCCGGTTACCCGCGCATGGTTAGTTGGCTGAAGCTGCGCGATAAAACCAACGACCGCATCCTCTTCGTCGCCAACACGCACTTCGACCACCGCGGCAAGAAAGCCCGGCTTAACTCGGCCCGGCTTATCCGTGAACGCTTGCCCGGCCTGGCTGAAGGGTATCCGGTCATCCTCATGGGCGACTTCAACTGCGACGAAGATTCCGAACCTTACAACACGTTAGTCTCCGATGAGCAGGACGCCCGCCTCGCGCTGATCGATGCCTACCGGCAGGTGCATCCCGAACGCACGGAAGAAGAAGCGACCTACCACGGATTCCGCGGCAAGACCGAGGGCAGCCGGATCGACTGGATCCTGCATGGACTTGACCTGCAAACACTTGCGGCCGAAATCAATACCACCCACCACGGCATTAAGTACCCCTCCGACCACTTCCCGGTCACCGCCACGCTCCGCATGACCCACGAAGAATAGGGAAATTCCCCGTTTTTTCGTTGACCTTTGTTCAGAACTGCTTACCCTAACACGTCTGTGACGGGCCTTGATCAACCCCCCGCCTTATTCGAGGCCGACACGTCGCGTTGCCGATATCACAACTAATCAATGGCCGGGCCCCCCTCGGCTGGTTGTGTGTCATCCCCAATCAAGGGCGGAGGTATGTTCATGCGTTCTGCTGTAATTCGTTTGGTTGTTTTGACGCTCGCACTGATCCTGATCGGTTGTGATACCACGCCCCAGGCGTTCAGCTTCTTCTCCCGGCGTCAGCCCACCACGACCTACACCGCGGTCACCGACTACCGCGTGATGAGTTTCAACCTGCGCACCAAGTTCCTGCTCGATGCTCACAACCACTGGAACCACCGCAAGCACCTGGTCGTCGATACCATCAACCGTTTCTCCCCGGATATCCTGGGCACCCAGGAATGCCAAGCCTCACAGGCCCGCTACCTCAAGACGAACCTCAGCGGTTACAGCTTCGTCGGCGCCGGACGTAACGATGGCGAGAGCGGCGGTGAGATGTGTGGCATCTTCTTCCGCACCCAGAAGTTCACCAAACTGGACGAGGGGCACTTCTGGCTCAGCGAAACCCCCGACAAGCCCGGCAGCAAGAGCTGGGGCTCGAGCTACAGGCGGATGGTCACCTGGGTCAAGCTGCAGCCGCGATACGAAAGTGAGCCGATCTTCTTCTTCAACACGCACCTGGACAACGGCGACCGGAAGGCGCGCGTCCATCAGGCCTGGCTGCTGCGTCGCAAGATCGACCAGATCGCTGACGGCCGGCCGACCATCGTCGCCGGCGACTTCAATACCGACTCGGGCACGACGCCGTATCAGCTGCTGGTCAAGGGCCCGCAGGACTGGCGCGGCTACTTCGTCGACACCTACCGGCAGGTCAACCCCACCCCCGCCAAGAACGAAGGCACACGCCACGGGTTCGGCGGCGGCACATCCGGCGACCGCATCGACTGGATCATCACCACCGACAACTTCGCCACACTCGACGCCGACATCGACCGCACCCACTACAACGGCCAGTACCCCTCCGACCACTTCCCCGTCACCGCCATACTCCGCCGAAACGCCGGCAACCACTTCGCCGGCCACCGCAGCGCATACGTCGGCGGCGGATCGTAAGTATCATGACAGGTCATGTACTGCCGATCATGTGGTTATGACTTACGGGTATCTTCAACATACTGCCCGGAGTGCGGTGCCACCTTCGATGCAGCGAACAAGGCGACATACTTCAATTCGCCCAACGGCAATGTGACACCACTGCTCGTAGGCAGTCTAACGGTGTTGTTGTGTCTGATTCCGATACAGCTTCTTCTGCTGCTGTGGTTGAAGAATGATGTAATGGCGTGGAGATTAATCCATGACACGGAACAATACATGGCCGAAAAAGGGCGACTGGTCACATTTAGCCGGACTTGCCTGGTATATCCGTTCTGGACCACCCTGATCTGTGCCATCAACGCGATGTATTGCACATACCGCAACACGCGGTCGGTGGGCCGCATCGGCCTTCTACTTTTAACGGTACTCTTATTTGCAGGTAACATGGCTGTGCTTCTGACTTCTCTCTTAAACTCGATAGTTTGGTTGGACTAGTTAACCGAGGCAGCCGTCAGTATCACTTATTGGTGGTTATGCACATGGCTTCGCCCGGTCGTATGGGTATACAATCCCCAACGATGCCGATCATCCAGACACAACAACTCACCCGCCGCTACGGCAAGCACCGGGGGATCGACAGCCTCGACCTGTCCGTCCCGCGCGGGTCGGTCTACGGGTTCCTCGGGCCTAACGGCGCAGGCAAGACCACCGCGATCCGTGTGCTGCTGGGTTTCCTCCGGCCGACTTCGGGCCGGGCCGCCATCCTTGATCTTGATTGCTGGCAGCACGGCCGAACAATCAAGCAAGACGTCGGCTACCTGCCCGGCGACCTGCGGCTGTACACCGGCATGACGGGCTTAGCCGTGCTCAACTGGATCGGGCAGGTGCGCCAAACCGACATCATGCCGTACGCCCACGAGCTCTGTGAAGACTTCGGCCTGGACCTGTCGCGGAGGGTCCGTGAGATGTCGCGCGGCACACGCCAGAAGCTCGGGATCATTCTCGCGATGGCGCACAAACCGACGCTGCTAATCCTCGACGAGCCGACCGCGTCGCTCGACCCGATCATGCAGCAGAAGCTGCACCGCCGGCTGCGCCGCCTGGCCGACGAGGGGAACACGGTGTTCTTCTCCAGCCACACGCTCAGCGAGGTCGACCGGTTGTGTGACCGTGTCGCGATCATCCGTGAGGGCAGGCTCGTAACCGAGCAATCGTTGACCTCGCTACGCACACAGGCCGGGCACTGGGTGACGGTGCGCTGGAAGGACGATGCGTCGGCGCAAGCGGACCCGCCGGCGTTTATCAAGCTGAACCAGCGCGAGGGCCGTGTCTGGACAGGTGAGCTGGCCGGCCCGATCGATCAGTTCGTGGCATGGTTAAACGGCCGAGCGGTCGAGGACCTGGCGATCGGCCCGCCGGACCTGGAGACGCTGTTCCATCACTACTATGAAAATGGAAGCGCGGCAGTGGCAACTTCCGGGGCAACTACCGGGGGCGGGGGTGCGTCATGAATCGAGGGCTTGTCACCAAGTCGATCCGTGAGCTCTGGCCGACGACGCTTCTGGTCGGTTTACTGGTCGGGGCGTTTGAAGTGTTGGTTGCGATTGTGCTGCCGCGCTTCGAGCAGCAGATGAGCATGCAGGTTTTAGAGATGCCGTTCGTGAAGCGGATTGTCGAGGGGATGCTGGGCACGAGCATCGCGGACCAGGTCGGGCCGGAGATGATCGGGGCGATCCCGTGGGCGCACCCGGTGATGCTGTCGCTTATTCTGGCGCACGCGGTGATCTGCGCCACCCGTCTGCCCGCCGGGGAGGTGGACCGTGGGACGATTGATATTGCACTTGGCCTGCCGATCTCACGCTGGCAGTGGATGCGTATTGAAGGGCTGATGTGGCTGGTCAGCGCGATGTTGGTGATCGGCGTGCTGGTCGCAGGTAACCGGATCGGTTCGTCGATCGGCGGAAGTGAGCCGGCGTTGGGGGCTGCCCGGACCGGGGCTATCTACATGAATCTGCTCGGGCTGTACCTGGCGGTCGGGGCTGGGGCTTGGTTGATCTCTGCGTTAAGTGATCGGCGGGGCAAGGCGATCACGATCGCTTTCGTCTTGATCGTGACGTCGTTCCTAATCAGCTACCTGGAGCAGTTCTGGGAGCCGGCGCGTGTCGCGGCGTGGTTCAGCGTGATGTCGTACAACCGGCCGCTGTACATCCTGCGCGACGGGGCCTGGCCGGTGCGCGACCTGTGTGTGTTGTACGGCGCGGCTGCGGTGCTCTGGAGCAGCGCCGCGTGGTGGTTCACACGGCGTGACCTGTGTACGACGTGAAGTGGCGCTAAGCCGCAAGCGGCTTATGCAATCAGCTCCGCGATCGATTTGACGATCCGGTCCGGCATGATGTCGCTGTCCTCGGGCAAGCCGACGCCCTTCCAATCGACCCACACGCCTTTGATGCCAAGCGCTTGCGGGGCGGCGACTTCCCAGTGCAGGTTGTCACCGACCATCCATGCCTCATGCGGCTTCACGCCGAGCGTTGTCAGCGCGTGATCGAACACGACACGGTCCGGCTTGCCCGCGCCGAACTCGCCTTCGAGGATGATGCATTTGAAGAACGGTTCAAGCTCGAAGCGTATGACTTTCTCGCGCTGCGACTTGCCGTGGCCATTGCTGATCAGCGCCATTTGTACCCCCGTGTCTTTGAGGGTTTGCAAGGTCTCGATAGCGCCCTCGAATGGCCGCATCTCGACCACCCGCCGCTCGGTAAACCACCGCTCCATCTCGATGGCGAGCGCCTCGTCTTGGCAATCCGCCGCCTTGAGCGCGTAGCCGATGCACTCGGCCCGGGCGTGGTGCAGGTTCAGCCGGCCGGCTTGATTGCGCTGCGGGTCCGACCAGTACCACTCCCGGCTTTCCCTTAGGTGCTCATCCAGGATGTTTGCTTTGACGCCGACACGATCCGCGAAACGCTCGGCCGTGCGCGTCCATAGACGGTCGGCGCTGCTGGTGGTGTCGAGAATCGTGTCGTCGAGGTCGAAGATGATCGCTTTGGGGTACTGCTTATTCATTACAACTTTTCTACGGCCAATCGTCTGGCGTGACACAGCGCGATGGCGATCGCGTCGGCGACGTCCGGGGGGCTGGGGACTTCTTCGAGTCCGCACTGGCTGGCGACCGCACGCTGGACCTGCTCCTTGGATGCGTGGCCGTACCCGGTCAGCGCCTTTTTAACCTCCGTCGCCGGCCAGTCCTGCACGGGCAGGCCCCTTGCCTGGGCACACAGCAGGATCACGCCCCGGGCGTGGCCCATCAGGATGGCGGTCCGTGGGTGCTTGTAGTGGGCGTAGAGCTTCTCGACCGCGAAGCAGTCGGGCTTGTGCTCCTCTACGACCGCGGTCAGCTCCTCATGAAGCCGGCCTAGCCTGACGGGCAAGCCGCCGGCCGGGTCGATCCGGATGATCCCGCCTTCCACGAGCGTCGGCTCCAACGCCCCGTCCGCGACGTCCACGACGCCGTAGCCGGTGATTCGCAGGCCTGGATCGATCCCCATGACACGGGTCATACCCCTAGCATACGCCACCGATCGCTTGTCGGCGACGTGGATAGTGCGTATCGTGATCCCCGGCCGGGACGGAACCGGCATCCACAGCAGTATGACCGGCCAGGGAGGGCTGTTTGGCCAAACGACGAACCAAGAAGAAGACCAAGGGCAAGTCCGGGGGCAAGGCTGGGGGTGCATCCGGGGGCGAGTCCAGCCTGTTCGACGGCGCTGGCGGCGGCGGCACGGGGACCGACCCGTTCGGCGGCGACGGTGAGGACCGGGTTGCCCTGCACGAAGCCGCGCAGTCGCGTTACCTCAACTACGCCCTGTCCGTGATCACCAGCCGGGCCCTGCCCGACGTCCGCGACGGGCTCAAGCCTGTGCAGCGCCGCATCCTCTACACCATGTGGCAGCAGCGGATCACCGCCGACGCCAAGCACCGCAAGTGCGCCAAGGTTGTCGGCGACGTCATGGGCTCCTACCACCCCCACGGCGACTCGGCGATCTACGACGCCCTGGTCCGCATGGCCCAGCCGTTCAGCCTCCGCGTCCCCCTGGTCGATGGCTCGGGCAACTTCGGCTCGCTCGACGGCGACACCGCCGCCGCCATGCGCTACACCGAGTGTCGGCTCACCCCCCCCGCCGGCGAAGTCCTCTCCGACATCGCCCACAACACCGTCCACTACCGGCCGAACTACGACGGCACGAAGAGTGAGCCCGTCGTGTTGCCGTCCAAGCTGCCGAACCTGCTGCTCAACGGCGCGACCGGCATCGCCGTCGGCATGGCGACCAACATCCCGCCGCACAACCTCAACGAACTGTGCGGCGCGCTATTAAAGATCCTCGACGACCCCGAGATCAAGGACTACCAGCTCGTCGCCAACGACGCGATCCAGGGCCCGGACTTCCCCACCGGCGGGCAGGTCCTGAACACACGCGAAGAGCTGCGCGAACTCTACAAGACCGGCGGCGGCACGATCCGCCTGCGCGGCGAATGGTCCAAGGGCCCCGCTTCGCGCTCCGGCAAGACGATCTACATCACCAGCATCCCCTACACCGTCAACAAGGCCCAGCTCGTCGAGCAGATCGCGCAGGTCGTGGTCGGAAGGAAGATGCCGCTGCTGACCGACGTGCGCGACGTCTCGGCCGAAGATGTGCGGATCGAGCTGGACCTGAAGAAAGACGCCGACGACCAGAAGGTCATGGCGTACCTGTTCAAGCACACCGCGCTGCAGACCAACTTCAACGTCAACGTCACCTGTTTGGTCCCGACGGAGAACCCTGAGGTCGGCCGGCCCGAGAAGCTCGGGCTCAAGGAGGCATTGTGGCACTTCCTGCACTTCCGCCTGGATGTGGTGACGCGCCGGCTGGAGCACGAGCTGGCGGCGCTGCAGAAGCGAGCGCACATCCTGGAAGGTTTCGCGCTGGTCTTCGATGCGCTCGATGAGATCATCCGCATCATCCGCCGATCCGACGGCAAGGCCGACGCCGCTAAGAAGATCATGGCGAAGTTCAAGCAGCTCGACGCCGAGCAGACCGACGCCATCCTCGAATTGAAGTTGTATCGCCTGGCGAAACTTGAGATCAACCTGGTCGTCGATGAACTCAAGGCCAAGAAGAAGCGCATCCGCGAGATCAAGAAACTCCTGGACGACAAGGAAGCGACCGGCCGGTGGGGCATCGTCCGCAGTGAGATCGAAGAGATCCGCAAGCAGTACGGCAAGGCGGACAAACGCCGCACCAAGATCGAGGCCCCCGAGGATGAGCCGGAGTTCAGCGCCGAGGACTTCATCGTTGCGGAGGATGCGCATGTCTTGGTGACCGCCGACGGGTGGGTCAAACGCCAGCGCGAGATCAAGGACCCGAGCAACACGCGACTGCGTGAGGGCGACCGTGTGCTTGCCTGTGAAGCCGGCTCGACCCGATCGACGATCGTCTTCTTCTCGAGCTTCGGCGTCGCCTACACCAGCAGGATCATCGACGTCCCCGCTACCACGGGCTACGGCGAGCCGATCCAGAAGCTCTTCAAACTCAAGGACGGCGAGCGCATCGTCGCGGCGTTCTCAATGGACCCGCGTGCAATCGGTGACGTGACCGAAGACCCGAAGCAGCCGGACCTCTGCCCCGAGACGCATGCCGTGGCGGCGACCAGCGACGGGTTCGCGCTGCGGTTTGGGATCGAACCGTTTGTCGAGCCGAGCACACGCTCCGGGCGCAAGTTCGCACGGCCCAAGAAGGGGTCGCACGTTATCGGTGTCGAGAAGATCCACGGCGACGAGACGCTGCTTGCCGTCAGCCAGATGTGCCGGGCGATGGTCTGCTCGATCGACGAGGTCAACTACCTCTCCGGGCCGGGCAAGGGCGTGATGCTCGTCAAACTGACTGCCGATGATCGCCTGCTCGGGTTCAAGGCATCGGCTGGCGACCGTGATCTGCTGAACGTTGAAACCAACCGCGGCGCGAAGAAGACCGTGAGCACCGCCAAGTACAAGACCACCGGCCGGGGCGGCAAGGGCACGGAGATCCAGAAGAACGGCCGGATCGCCAAGATCCTCCCCGACCCGCCACAGATGCCCATCCTCCTGGACGACGACGAATGATCCTCGACACGCTCGACAACGCGCACCTGTACGAATGCCTGGGCGAGGGCTTCGCCAAGGCGTTCGCCTACCTGCGCAGCGACCGCCCCGCCACCGACGCGGTCGCCAGCCATCAGCTCGACGGCGAGGCGCTATTTGTCAATGTCGACGAGTACAGCACCAAACCGATCGAGCAAGGCCGATACGAGGCGCACCGAACGTATGCCGATGTGCAGTACGTCGTTTCGGGCGGCGAACAGATGGGCTACGCCCCGGTAGACACGCTTACCGAAACCGAAGCCTACGATGCCGAGCGTGACGTGGCTTTCTATACCGGCGACGGCGCGATGCTGCGTATCCCCGCGGGTTCGTTCGTCGTCTTCTTCCCGCAGGACGGCCACATGCCCTGCATCGCCGACGGCTCACCGGCCGAGGTGCGTAAAGTTGTTGTGAAAGTGCGGGTCAAACCATGAAACTATACCGTGTGATCATCCCTGTGGGCGACATCGAGCAGGCAACGAGTAGTTATCGTGTCTTGCTGGACACGCCGGGCAAGCGCGTGTCGCCGGGCAGGCATTACTTTGATTGTGGCGGTGTGATTTTCGCCTGCTACGACGCCGTTGCGGATGGCGATCACGGGGAGACATTCCGGCCCAACCCGGATCATGTGTACCTGGCCTGCGATGATCTGGAGATCGCGCATCAGCGCGTGACTCAAACAGATGGTTTTTCGGTAACCGATACGATCGCCGAACGCCCCTGGGGCGAGCGATCATTTTATGTGCGTGATCCATGGAACAATCCCATCTGCTTTGTGGACGAGCACACTATATTCACAGGCTGAGAGATGACCGCTACCTATACCGCCAAAGATATCACCGTCCTGGAAGGGCTCGACCCCGTCCGCAAGCGCCCCGGCATGTATATCGGCGGGGTCGGCAGCACCGGGCTGCACCACCTGGTCTGGGAAGTCCTCGACAACGCCATCGACGAGGCGATGAACGGCCACGCCAGCGAGATCGGCGTCAAGCTCCACAAGGACGGCAAGACCGTCACCATCTCCGACAACGGCCGGGGCATCCCCGTCGACATCCACCCCAAGCACAAGAAGCCGGCGCTTGAGATCATCCTCTGCACGCTCCACGCCGGCGGCAAGTTCACCGAGAACAACTACAAGACCGCCGGCGGGCTGCACGGCGTCGGGGCGTCGGTCGTCAACGCCCTATCCAAAGAACTCACCGCCACCGTCAAGCGAGACGGCAAAGAGTATTCGATGGTCTTCAAGCGCGGTGTCGCGCAGGGCAAGATGAAGCGCAAGAGCAGCGCCCGCGGCACCGGCACGACGATCACCTTCCACCCCGACCCAACGATCTTCCCACGCAACGAGTTCAACGCCGACACCATCCGCGATCGGCTCGAGGTCGCCAGCTTCCTGCACAAAGGCGCAAAGATCACCTACGACGACCAGGTCAACGCCAAGAAGGTCACCTTCCAGCACAAGGACGGCATCGCCCAGTACCTCGACAAGATCGTTAAGGACCGAAACGCCCGGCCGATCAACGATGGCGTGTTCTCGCTTGATAAAGACAATGGCACGCGCATCGAGGCCGTGTTCCGCTGGACCGAGTCGACCGACGAGCACGTCCGCAGCTACGTCAACGGCATCCCCACCGGCTCCGGCGGCACGCACGAGAACGGCCTGCGCGCCGGGCTGACCAAGGCCGTGCGGAATTACATCGAGACGCACAACCTCACGCCGCGCGGTGTGAAGCTGACACACGAAGACGTCCGCGAGGGGCTCGTTGCGATCTTGAGCGTGTTCGTGCAGGACCCGCAGTTTCAGGGCCAGACCAAGGATCGGCTTAATAACCCCGAGGTCCAGGCCTCCGTGGACGGCACGATCCGGCCGGCACTCGAGCACTGGCTGAACCACAACCGCAGCATCGCCGAGTCGATCGTTGCGCGCATCATCCAGGCCGCCCGCGCCCGTGAAGCCTCCCGCGCCGCCTCGGCCAGCGTCTCCCGCAAGAGCGCGACCGCTAACCGCCTCACGCTCCCCGGCAAACTCAGCGACTGCACCAACCACAAACGCCACAACTCCGAACTCTTCATCGTCGAGGGCGACTCGGCCGGGGGCAGCGCCAAGCAGGGCCGGGACCGCACACACCAGGCGATCCTCCCCCTGCGCGGCAAGGTCTTGAATACGGAGACCGCGACACTTGCCAAGGTGCTGGAGAACAAGGAACTCGCCGACCTGGTCACCGCCATGGGCTGTGGCGCCGGCAAGGACTTCGACCCCGGCAAGCTGCGCTACCAGCGCATCATCCTCCTCGCCGACGCCGACTCCGACGGCCACCACATCACGACGCTACTCCTGACGTTCTTCTACCGCCACCTGCCCGAGCTTTTACGTGAAGGCAAGGTCTTCCTCGCGGTCCCGCCGCTCTACCGCATCGACATCGGCAAGGAATCCCACTGGGCCGCCGACGACGCCGACAAGGAAGCGATCATGGCTAAGCACGGCAAGCCCGGGGGCAAGGCCGACATCACCCGCTTCAAGGGCCTGGGAGAGATGATGCCCAAGGTGCTCTGGGAAACCACGCTCAACCCCAAGACACGACGGCTGCTCCGTGTCGACATCGCCGACCATTTAGAGACCGACCGCGTGATGAGCGACCTGATGGGCAAAGACCCCAGCGCCCGCTTCCGCTTCATCATGGAGCGAGCCGACGAGGCGCAGGAGTTGGATGTGTAGTGAAGATCATTAGCCACTGATAAACACGGATGAAGACGAGGCTGACGTTGCCGATCCCCATCTGTGTTCATCGGTGTTGATCGGTGGCTTCTCTTGATCCTGAGGGGTTACCGAAGTGCTCGCGCCTGTATTTATTCAGGGCGCGTACGACTCTTGGGGCGAGGATCAGGGTGCTGAGCATGGTGGGGATAGCCATGAAGGCGTAGGCCGAGTCGATGATGGTCATCATTTCTTCCGGCGAGAGTGCGGCGCCGATGATAAGGGTGACGGCGAACCAGGTCAGGAACGCAGGTCGGCCGAGCCTGCCAAGATGGTGGCGGGACAGGTAGTTGAAGCATTTGCCGTTGTAGTTGGCCATGCCGACCATGGTGGAGAAGCCGAACAGCAGCACGGCGATGCCGAGCGTGTGCGTGCCGAAGATGCCGAAGGCGTTGGTGAAGGCGTGGTTGGATAGCAGGATCTTTTCGTAGGCCTGGTGCTCTTCTGCCGGGACGTAGACGAGGATGACCAGCGCCGTCATCGAGCAGACGATGATCGTGTCGATGAGCGGGCCGAGCATGGCGACGAGCCCTTCGCTGACCGGCTCGGTGGTCTTGGCGTTGGAGTGGGCCATGGGCGCGGTGCCGACGCCGGCCTCGTTGGAGAAGGCGGCGCGTTTGACGCCGGTGATGACGATCGCGGTGAACCAGCCCTTGAGCCCGCCGGTGGCTGAGTCGATACTGAATGCTTCACTGAAGATGCTACCGAGCGCACCCGGCACGGCCTCGGCTTTGAGCGCTAGCGCAACCAGCGCCCCGGCTACATAGAACACACACATCAATGGCACGATCCCGCTGGTCCAGCCCGCCAGGCGTTTTAAGCCCCCAAGCAGGACGTAGGTGGTGAGCGCCGCCAGCGCGATCCCGATGACCAGCTTGCCGATGGACATCCCGAGACAGAGTGATTCGCCGGCGATCGGCTCGGCCCAGACATCGTGGATGAAGGCGGTGGTCTGGTTGGCGGTGAACAGCGCGGTCGTGCCGACGAGTCCGCAGAGCGCGAAGAAGATCGCCAGCGGCTTGAACCCGTGCGGCAGCGCGTTGTCGATGACGTACATAGGCCCACCCTGAACTTGCCCGGTGTGGTCGTGCCCGCGGTACATCACGGCCAGCGTGCACTCGAAGAACTTGGTGTTCATCCCGATGACCGCCGTCACCCACATCCAGAACACGGCCCCGGGCCCGCCCTGGTTGATAGCGATCGCGACCCCCGCGATGTTGCCCAGGCCGACCGTTGCCGCCAGCGCGTTGCAGAGCGCCTTGAAGTGGCTGATCTGCCCGGGGTCGTGGTCGTCGCCGGGGTGGTGATACCTGCCGACGGTCAGCCGGACCGCGTGCACGAAGCCGGTGAACGGCAGCAGGCGTGAGTAGATCATCAACAACAACCCGCCGCCGACCAGCAGCGCGACCAGCGGCCAGCCCCAGGCGTAATTGTTGATCAGCGTGTTGAGATCGGAGAGTTGTTTCAGCAAGCGACCGCCCTTTTGCGCCGACGTGTGGGTAGCGCAAAGCAACGGTAACGGCTGACCGTCATGTCTGCAATCTTATTATGCCCGGATCGCCCGGCTCAGCCCCCGGAGACGACCTTGCCGACGCTGAAGATCGGAAGCAGCAGCGCGATCGCGACGAAACCGATGATCAGGCCCATCACGGCGGTCATGACCGGCTCGATCAGGCTGGTGGTGCTCTTGATCTGCTCGTCGAAGTCGCTCTCCGTGTAGTCGGCGATGCGCTCCATGACGTCGCCGATCCTGCCCGAGCGCTCGCCGGAGTAGACCATCTGCGCCACAGAGCGCGGGATCAACGGCGAGTCGAACAGCGAGTCTGACAGCTGCGCGCCCTGCCGGAGCCGGACGTCCGCTTCGGACCAGAGGTCTTCGTACAGCGCATTATTGGTCACGTCGCGGACGATCTCGATCATGTCGAGGATAGGCACACCGGCGGCGACCATCGTGCCCATCGTCCTGCAGCCGCGCGTGAGGTAGAGTTTGTTGAACAGCGGTCCAAAGATCGGCGAATGGATCTTGATGTAGTCGATGGAGCGCTGGCCGGCGGGTGTGCCGGAGGCGAAGTAGACCCCTGCGACACCCATCAGGATCGCCCCGAGCCACAGGTGCCACTGGTTCATCAGGCTGCCGCTGAGGCCGAGCAGGATTTGCGTCGGCATCGGCAGCGCGGTCTCACGGGCCTGGTAGATGCCGGCGAACCGAGGCAGCACGAAGATCAATAGGAAGGTGGTGACGAGGATGACCATCCCCAGCATGAAGGCGGGGTAGGTCAATGCGCCACGGATCTTCTTGGCCGTCTGCATTTCCTTGGACAGGTACCCGGAGATGCGCTCGAGCATCCGGCCCATGGTCCCTGACACCTCGCTGGCGCGGATCAGGCTGGTCATCACCGGGGGAAAGACTTTCGGGTGGGCGCGCAGGGCACCGGACAGGTCGTTGCCGGACTGGACCTGATCGCTGATGTTCTTGAGGACCGCACGGAAGGCGGGGTTTTCGCTCTGCTGGGCGACGCACTCCAGCGCTTCGGAGATCGGCACGCCCGTGTCAACCATCACGGCGAGTTGGTGCGCGAACGTGATCACTTCGGCACGCTTGATCTTGCCCTTCGTGTTCTCGTCGGACGGGTCGCCGGCGGCTACCAGCTTGGCCTTTTCGATCTTGACGACGAACCTGCCGTCACCGCGCAGCATGCGGCCGGCCTCCTCGACGTTGGGTGCGTCGAGCACACCGGTGATCAGGTCACCGCGGCCGTCTCTCGCTTTGTACTTAAAACTCGCCATCTCTGGTCCTCGGTCGCTTCTCTCTTTAGCACCTTTGGTGCATCACGGGGTCAGTGGCTGGTCGCCGCGACCAGTTCCTCGATCGTGGTGATGCCGGCGGCCACTTTCTCAAGCCCGTCCATACGCAGCGTCGTGTACCCGGCCTCCAGGCCGATTTTTCGCAGTTCCTGAAGGCTCGCGCCGCGCGTGATGGCGTCGAGGGCTTCGTCGTTGGGCTCGAACAGCTCGTAGATACCCGCACGGCCGCGATACCCGCTGCCACGGCAGGCCTTGCAACCATCGCCGTGGTAGAAGGTCTTGATCGCCTGGGCTTCCGGGCCAAGCCGTTCGATCGTGTGTTTCATCGAATCGGTCAGTTCCACCGGCTCCTTACAATGTTCACAGATGCGCCGAACCAGGCGCTGAGCGAGCGCGCCGCGGATGCTGGCGGCGACCAGGTAGGGCTCGACACCGATGTTGAACAGGCGTGTGATCGCGCTGGGCGCGTCGTTGGTGTGCAGGGTCGACAACACCAGGTGGCCGGTCAGGGCGGCCTGGGTGGCGATCTTGGCCGTCTCCTGGTCGCGGACCTCACCGATCATCACGACGTCGGGGTCCTGACGCAGCAGCGCCCGCAAGGCCCCGGAAAAAGTAAAGCCGGCCCGGTCGTTGGTCTGGAACTGGTTGATCCCGGGGATATTCATTTCCACCGGGTCTTCGACCGTGCTGATGTTGACCGATTCGTTGTTGATCTGACGCAGCGCGGCGTACAGCGTGGTGGATTTACCACTGCCGGTCGGCCCGGTGACCAGCACGATGCCGTTGGGCTGGCTGACCATGTTGACGAACCGCTCGTGCATCTTGTCGGAGAAGCCGATCTGGTGCAGCCCGGTCATGGCGTTGTTCTTGTCGATGATACGGATCACGACCTTCTCGCCGAACTTGCCCGGCATGGTCGAGACACGCAGGTCCACCGGCCGCTTGCTGATGCGGATGGTGATCCCGCCGTCCTGCGGCACGCGGCGTTCGGAGATGTCCAGCTTGGCCATGATCTTGATACGGCTGACCACAGCGGGGAGCATCTTGATCGGCGGCGACATCTTCTGGAACAGCCGGCCGTCCACGCGGTAGCGTACACGGAGCTTGCCGTCGTCCGGCTCGATGTGGATGTCGCTGGCGCCGTCCTGCACCGCGGCGAACAGCAGGTAGTTCACCATCTTGATCACCGGCGACTCGTTGGCAGACTCTTCGCTGCCGTCGGTCAGGTCGGTGATCTGCTGCTCGACGACGGTGAGCTCTTCCTCATCGATTTCATCGATCAACTCACCGATCACAAGGTCCTGCTCGCCGGTGGTCAGGGCGAGCTGGGTCGCCTGGATGTCCTTGGCGGTTGCGGCGACGATCTGGACCTTGTGCCCGGTGATGCGCTGGACCTCTTCGTTGATAAAAACGTTCGCGGGTTCGGAGACCGCGAGGGTGAGCTTGCCGTTGATCAGGAACAGGGGCAGGACGGTCTGCGAATCCTTGAACTCCTGGGGCAGTTCATTGCTGACCGCGGGATCGCAGACGCTTGGCTCGAGTTTGACGAAGGGCACGCCATACGCCTCGGCCAGGGCTTCCATGACCTGGGCTTCTGTGACGTACTTCAGTTCAACGAGCACTTCGCCCAGCAGCTTCTGGTGGCCTCGGTCTTTCTGGTAGGCAAGGGCCTTGGCGATCTGGTCATTGTCGACCAGACCCTTCGCGACCAGCAGATCGCCGACACGGATCTTCGGCGGCGCCGCGGGGAGCGAGTTGGTGGATTGTGAGGTTGCCTGACTCATCGGTCTACTCTTTAGTATTTACGCCTGCAAGCTGTCGATAGCTTCCTGGATGTTGTCACATGCCGCGATCACCTCATCGAGCCGGGTGATCCTCAGGATGGTGCTTACGTTGTCCGGACACGAGGCGAGCCGTATCTGGCCGAGTTGCTCGATGCATTGCTCCTGGAGCCACAGCAGAGACTCAAGGCCCATGGAATCCACGAACGGCACGTTCGACATATCCAGCACGAAGTCGTGCGTCTTGTCGTGCATCTCATCCAGCACCTTCTTACGGAATTCGTCCACTTCCTCTGCGGTCAGTTCACCCCTGAGCGAGAGCACGGTGCAGTGTTCCTTCTTTTCGCTGTTGATCTTCATAGCCGTTTCTCATTCATGCCGGGGTCTGTTCATGGCCTTGGTTAGTCAATATGTGGTTGTGTTTGAGCGCATCGAGGTATATCCCGAAGTCCAGGCCGACAAACACGTCGGTGAGGTCCGGGTCGAACTGCTTGCCGCTGCAGCGTCTGATCTCGTCCAGGACCTTGTGCGTGGGCATGGCTTGCCGGTATGTCCGGTTGCTGCTCATCGCGTCGAAGGCATCGGCCAGGCCGATGATACGGCCGAACAGCGGGATGTCGCGCCCGGTCAATCCGTGCGGGTATCCCGAGCCGTCCCACGACTCGTGGTGGTGCAGCACACCGGGGATCAGGTCTTTCATCTGGCGGATGCCTTCGATGATCCGCGCACCGATCTCGGGGTGCTTCTTGATCAGGTCGTATTCGTCAGCGGTCAGTTTGCCCGGCTTGGTCAGGACGCTTTCCGGCACACCGATCTTGCCCACGTCGTGGACCAACGCACTGAGGTACACACGCTCGACGGCCTGATCGCTTAGCCCGGCGGCCTCGGCCAACTGGCGGGCCAACAGGGCGACGCGTTCGCTGTGGCCATGGGTGTACGAGTCTTTCGCGTCAATAGTCGAGCTGAGTGCGTGCATCGTCCCAATGAACATCGAGTGCATGTCCTCGAACAGCAGCACGTTCTTCAGGTAGATGCTCAGGCTGCTGCCCAGCGATGCGCAGAGTTTCGAGTCAACGGTGCTCAGCCCCATGCCGTGGCCGATCTTGTCCGCGCCGTAGAGCAGGCCGAGCGGTCGGCCGTCCACGTGCAGCGGTGTGATCAACAGGCTGGAGGCCACCTGATCCAGCCCCGGGATGGATAGCACCTTCGCGTCGTCAAGGATCACCGGGCTGGTTCGGCCGTGCATCGCTTCGAGCAGCGCCGGGCCGACCCGGCTGATTTCGTCAGCTTCGATGGAACAGCGCTCGTCGACACAGACCGTCACCGGCAACTCCGCCAGCCCCGGCTCCGTCTGGGCGGGCTGGATCGCCAGCCAGCGCAGGCCGACCACCTCACGCATCTCCCGGCAGGCCTCGTCGAGGAACGCGCCCGATGGGCGGTCCACGACCATGCTGGTAGACAGCTTGTAGAGCAGACTCAGTTCTTCGTACGAACCCGCCAACTCCCAGCTCAGGTCGTGCAGTTCGTGCAGCCGCCAGCCCAGGTCGCGCGTGTCGCGCACCATCCAGGCGAGTGTCTGCGCAAGCCGTGACGCTTCCGATTCGCTCAGCAGGGCATCGGCATCAAACCGCGCGATCGTGGCCTGAAGGTCCATGGCCTGTGACTGGCAGATCGATACGAGCTGTTCCGATGAGAGGAACTCACGGCTCAGCAGGATGGCGGCGATCACCTCCGCGTCGGGCTCGGACGAGACGGCGGGCTCGGTATCCGACGCATGGATCGGCACCAGCACCAAACCGGGCCACAGCGATACGGGCCCGCTGCTGGATTGCGTAAGCGCTCCGAGATTCGAGCGCACGGCCGCGGTGAACGGGGAAGACTTGACTACCAGATCGTGTTCCCACCCGCTCGGCCCGATCAACGCGCCGGCCCCATCACGACGTATCGTGGCCACCGGGATACCTAGCTCCGACAGCCGCTGACGCAGCCGGCCGGAGAAAGCCCGTGACTCGGGATGTTGTATGGTGCTTATCACGATGCCTGGTTGAGTTTGTCCGTTGGGTTGACGTTCAATAGTTCGTTGACCTTGCCGACTACCTCACGCGGGCTGAAGGGTTTGGCGATCAGTGCTTTCACGTTCGGGTTGTCCGGCTGGTCGATTGCGTGCCCCCTGCCGGTGAGGATGATGACGGGCGTGTTCTGCGTCGGCAGAACCTGTGCCAGGCGGTCGCACAGCGCCAGGCCGTCCATCCGGGGCATCTGCAGGTCGGTGATGACCAGATCGGGGGAGGTCTGCTCGGCCAGGCGCAGCGCCTCCTCGCCATCGGTCGCACATTGAATGCGGAACCCGACGCTGGACAGCTTGACCGACAGCACATTGAGGATGTGCGTCTCGTCATCGACCAACAGGATCAGTGGTGGCTTCAATTTGCCTCCTCTCCGAGTCTCCATCCGCGCTTACCGTGTACAGACACGGTGGCCCGACCTGGTTCGGGCATAACGCGATGGACGGCCGGTACTCAGGCCTGTAGATAGCATCGGTTCAATCGGTGAGAGGGTTGACCGGGACCGGTGGTTTAAGCCGGATAGAACGGTCTTGACGGATCGATGCGAGGCGAAAAAAAAACACCCGGCGGTGAAGCCGGGCGCTGGGTTATCGGCTGGCGTGATCAGCTGTTCTGATCGGATACCGCGGCCAGCAACTGCCTGGCCCTACGGTCCTCCGGATGGCGCTCAAGGGCCTGGTTATAGGCCTCGGCGGCGGCTGTTAGTCGGCCTGCCTTCTGCAACGACAGGCCGCGCAGGATCAGCGGCTCCGTGCTCGTCGGCGCGGCCTGGGCCGCCCGGTCGAACATCTGCAAGGCGTTGTTCAGGTTGCCCCGCTTCTGCCAGACCATCCCGGCAAGCAGGTAGCCCTCGTGACGCTTGGGCGCCAGGCCCATCACCTTGCTGGCCGATTGGAGGGCACCGCCCATGTCGTCCATCTGGTAGCTGAGTTCACCGAGCTTGATCCAGTCGGACACGTCACCCTGGGGGCTGCGTGCCAGTTCCAGCATCAGTGTCTGCGCCTCTTTGGCCTTACCGGTGTTGAGGTACGCGGCGGTCAGCTGACGCTTGAGGTCCGCACGGTCCTTCTGCTCCGGGTCCCTTAGCAGTTCCTCGAACACTTCCACGGCTTCGTCGTGCCTGCCGCAAGCGGAAAGCGTCATCGCGTGGTGCTGTTTGATCTTTTCGTCTTCCGGGTCCAGCAGCGAGGCCTGGTGGAAGTACTCGGCCGCCTTGGCCGGGTCGGACTTGATGAGGTACAGGTGACCGAGCGCGGCCCGGACGCCGGCGTTCTGGTCGAAGTACTGACGCTTGGATTCGAACAACACGATGGCGTCATCCACCCGGTCGAGTTCAACCAGCGCTTCACCGACTGCCAGCAGGTAGTTGGGGTTGTCCGGCTGCTTCTCATAGGCCAGTTCGTAGAACTCAAGCGAGTTGTCGTAGCGCTGCCAGCGCTGCATCACCAGGCCCTGGTAGTAGTAGGTGTCGGGTCGCTCCGGCGACAACTCGATCGCGGCGCTGAACAGGTGGTAAGCCCGCTCGAGCTTGCCACGTTCGATCGCGATACGCCCGGCCAGCACGTGCAGGCCCGCGTGGGTCGGGTCGATCGACAGCCCTTCCTTCACAGACTTCTCCGCCTGCGTCAGGTCGCCCGTGCGGAACTGCTGTGAGGCCATATCCAGCATCATCGAGCTTCGCAGCTCCAGCCAGCGGTTCTTGGCGCTGGCCTTCTCTTCGACCATCGAGTCTTGACAACCAAACAACAGCGACGCAAAAAGCGCCGCTGCTGTAAGGGTGATAGCCTTGGTAAGCTTCACGTTGCGTTTCATTTCTTTTCCTTAATCGGTTGAGTCGGGTGGGTGAGCCTGATTACTCGTTCACCTCTTCGGTATCAACACTGGTGACCGCGGCTTCACTTTCCACGTCTTCGGTCTCGGCTTCGACTTCATCACTGGCGTCGACGCTCTCATCACCCGTGCCGAGGGCATCCTCGACGAACTCGAAGATGTTGACGGCACCTTCTTCTTCTTCAGGCTCGGTGAAGTACTCGACGGGCTCGTACTCGGCCGAGGCATCGCCTTCGAATGACGTGTCGTCGGTCTGGCCGAACCCATCGGCTTCGGTGGTCTGCCACGTGTCGCCTTCATCGTTGCTCACTTCGATCTGCCAGGGCTCTTCGGCCTGGGCCTGGGTGTCATCGGTCTGAGCTTCCTCGGCCCAGGTCTCGGTGTCGGTCGGCTGTTCAACCCGCACCTCGACGAAGCCGGTGCTCTCGCCGTCCAGCGTCTGGATGATCTCGAACTTCTGCTCGGCCTGCTCCCATTCGGACGCGGGCTCGACGAACTCGACGGTCTGTTCGCCTACGCCCTGGGCTTCGGCGGTAGGCTCGGTCCATGCTTCGTCGGCGTTGGTATCCAGAACCTCTTCGATCTCGGTGATATCCTCGGCCTCGACGGTGATCTCGGCGTTGATCACGGAGTCAACCGCGTTCTTCAGGATGCTGCGGTCATAGAAGTAGTTCTTCTCGCCGGTGATTTCGGCCTTCAGCTGCAAGGCGTCGGGCATCGCCGGGTCGAGGTACAGAGCCTTATCCAGCGACCACAGGGCCTTCTCGTTGTTGCCGTCCTTCATGGCGGCCATCGCGTCGGTGACGTACTTGCTGGTCAGCTTGGTGCGCGACCAGGGCAGCAGACCCTTGCGGGCGCCCAGGCGGGTCGACTCGATGTCGGCCGAGACGCTGTTGGCCAGCTGGGTCAGGTCCTCGTCCTTCTGGACGGTGGGCTTGATCATGAAGATGACTTCGCTGCGGATGACGGTGTCGTCCTGGCCCTTGAAGGCCGGGCCGATGACGGGCAGGCCGCCCACACCCGGGACGTTGGTCCGGGCGATGGTGGTGTCTTCCTTGAACAGGCCGCCGAGCACGACGGTCTGGCCGGACTTGACGATCACGTTGGAGACCAGCTCCTGGGTCGTGGTGTCGGGGATGACGAACCCGCCGACCAGGCTGGTGCTGCCGTCGGAAACGCTTGGGCGCAGTTCCATGCGGACGAAGTCGTCGCTGCTGATGAACGGACGCAGCGAGAGCTGGGTACCGACATCAAGGAACTCGACGGTCTGCGTGTTAGAGGTTTCGGTAGCCGTGGTGGACAGGTAGCCCAGGCGTTCACCGACGAGCAGGTCAACCTTCTGGCGGTTGAGCACGAGGACCTGGGGTTTGGCCAGGACGGTGGTGTCGGTGACAGAATCCAGAGCCCGGACGAACAAGGCGGCATCGGAGCCGACCACGCCGAACTTGATGCTGTTAGCGCCCTGTGCAGTGCTACCGGCGCTGCTACGGATGGCGCTGCCGGAGTCGCCCACGCCACCGGAGATCAATTCATCCACCGCACCCAACGGTGTGGTGAAGTCGGTGAGATTCAGGTCGGCGAAGACGGCGAAGTCGATGCCGAAAGCGTTGGACTCATTGAGGCGGGCCTGGAGGATGGTGGATTCAACCAGCACCTGCTTGGGCCGCGTATCCAGCTGCTCGATCACGCTGAGGATCTGCTCAACGTTCTCGGCGTAGTCGCGGATGATCAGGGTGTCCATATGGGCGGAGCTGTTGGAACCGCCGTCGGACAGCGTGGGCTGGAAGCCGTCATCGACTTCGCCGCTGAGCGCGATCGAGCCGGAGCCCGACAGCAGCGGGCTGGCGAAAGCGGAGGCATCGGCGGCGTTGATGTAGTCCAGACGGACGATCTCGTAGACCAGTTCACGGTCCGCGTCTTCCATCTCCGCGATTTCCTCGGCGGTGTAGACGTAGATGAACTGGCCCTTCTCGCGGTAGCCGAAGCCGTTGGTGCTCAGGATGGCGTCCATGGCTTCATAGAAGTCCACGCCGTAGAGGTCGGCCGAGACGGTGCCGGCGACGTTACGGCTGGCGATGATGTTGCGCTGGCTCTGGATGCTCAGCAACTGGAGGACCTTGGTCAGGTCCAGGTCCTTGACGTGCAGGTCGATCTGCCCGAACGAGCCGACCTCGACCTGCTGGCCCTGAGGTAGCTGCTGGTCATCGGACTCGGCCTCGAACAGCGCCGGGACGGAAGCGGGCGGGATGGGTTCACCGGCGGCGACCCCGCCTTCCCCTTCTGCGCCCATAGCCGAGCTGTTACAGACGCACCCTACGGTGCAAAAAAAAACGCCCAACCAAAATTTTGTACTTCCGGTGATCATGCTCGGCTCCTTGGTCAGCCTCAATGGCTTCGTCTGGTTACATCCTGAGTCTGATGAACAGTCCATATTTTGTGAGGATCACGTGTCGGTCGGTGACTTTGACAAGTGTGAATCCTTCTACTTCTTCGCCGGGTGCAACCAAGCGCCCGCTGATATACGCCCTTGGCCGTGTGCCGGTGACGATACTCTCGAGCACCAGCTCCGACGCCTCTTGGCGCACGGCCTCTACTCTGTGGTCTACATCGGGTGTAACTTGGGCAGACTTTGCCGAGGAATCTCCACCACCGCCCGGATAGGTGGGGTTGTAACGATTAGGGTAGAACCCGAACAGGTCTCGGCCGGGCCCATCGGGCAGATCGACGTACACCACGGGCTTAGGCCGTTCGCTTTTCCGGACCTTACCCGCGTCCTTCGGCGTCGCCCCGTCGGCCTGGGCCGTCTTATTCGGGTCGTCGGCGGTCGCCGTACGTGGCACGCCCTGCAACAACAGCCGGCCCCACAGCAGCAAACCAATCGCGATCGCGCATAGCATCACACCCAGCTTCTTCTTGTCAGCCGTCAGCTGCGCAATCAGCCTGTCGATTCGGTGTTTCATAGGTCACCCCCGGCCGCTTCCGTCGCGAAGAAGGCGCTGAGCTGCAGATACACCGTCAGCGGCTCCTGCGGGTAGTCCTTAGGTGATTCGATGGACAGGCGGTCCACCCGCACCACGCTGGAGAGCTGCTCGATCCGCTCGACCAGGTCGTACGCGGTGCTGAACGGCGCGCTGAACTGGATCTGGAAGGGCTGGATGTTGTAGTCGGCGTAGTACTGCGCTTGATCCGTCTGGATTTCCTGACCCGTCACACCCTGGGCGTTGATTAGCCCGGAGAAGTCCTTGATGACCCGGGAGATCCCGTCCTTGTCGGGGATGTGTCGTCCGGTGCCGCTGAGCTTCTCACGGCGGGTTTCCACGTCGTTGTAGAGATGAACCAGGCCGCTGTTGCCTACGTGGTCGATGCCCAGTTCGCTCCGCGCGGCATCTGAGCGCTTTTTCAGGCCGGCGTCACGCATGCCGTATGGCACAAGCACGACCGCGGCGAACAGGCCAAGCATCAGGCCCAAGACCAGGACGGTTTTGACTTTTTCGTTTTTAATCTTCATCTGTCACCCCCGCCGTGGTGGTCTGCGGGACGTACCGACGGTCCAACGGCACCTCTGCCTCGATATGGAACCGCCGCATGGAGACCTCGTCGGCTTCATCGGCCCGGCTGAAGTGCAGCTTCACGTTCTGAAATACCGCGTGATCGCTCATCGTCTCAACCAATTCCGCAACGATCGGGTCATTTGGTGCTGCACCGTAGACCTGGATCGTGATGAGGTCCTTCGGCGGGGCTTCATCCGCCTTCTTCTTCTTACTTGATGAACGTGACTTCTTGCGGTCCGCCTCGTCCTCGTCTTCGATCGGTTTGGGGTCCGGGCGCAGCGTGTTGATCGAGATACGGCTGATGTTCACACTTTCCGGCATGATCCGACCGATCAGGGCAACCGACTCCGTCACCGCGATCGGCTGGTCCAGTTGCTGCTGGATCGTTTCCTGATAGACCAGCTGCTTGCGTTCTTCACGCAGCTTGTCCATCTCGCTACGCTTGAGCTTCGAGGCTTTCGCCTGAGCTTCGAGTGAACGCACTTCGCCCGCCAGGCCGGCCGACTGTTGGTGGCGCGTGATCCCCCAACCCAGCAGGGTCATCGCCGTCAACGCGATCAGCAGCACGCGCCGCTGACGCAGCTTCCGGTAAGCCCGTTCGAGGTGGTACGATTCCGGGAGGAAGTCGATGGTGTTCATGCCGCCCCCCTGCGCTTGCGCTTACGCACGTCTGACGGGCGTAAAGCCAGGCCTACGGCGACACCCCAACCGGCCCACTCCGCGGGGCCGCCCACGACCGGTAAGACCTTCGACATATCCAGCATCGTCATCGGGTCGTGCGGGGACGGCTTGAGATCGACCTCTTCACACAGCCGGGCCCACAGCCAGGTGTTCCCCGACTCGCCTCCCACGATCCACGCCTCCTCGGGGCGCCGGCCACGGAAGGTGACACTGAAGTACCGCAGGCACAGACCGATCTCGCGGGACATCTCGTCCACCACCGGCGCCAGCGCCGAGGCGATCCTCGCGTCGTTCCCGTCCTGCGAGAGCCCGTTCATCCATTCACGGCGGACCTGCGACGCCGTGGCATCGGGCAGGTCGAGTTTCTCGGCCAGGGCCTCGTCCATGTGCCGACCGCCTGCTTCGATCAGCTTGAAGAAGCAGATACGCTCACCACGGGTGACCAGCACCTTCGTGCCGTTGTAGCCCACGTCGATCACGACACGCACCGGGGCATCCTCAGCGTCGCTCATTGGGTAGGCAAAATCCATGCACCGCGCCAGGGCGCTGGGCACCGCCTCGATCGCGCTGATCTCCAGCTCGCACAGCCGCATCGATTCGATGTGCTGGTCGATGAACTGCTTGGACGCCGCCAGCAGGATGATCTCTTGTCGCTTGTCCTGGCCCTGCAGCACCTCGCCCGCGTCGAAGAACTGGATGTTCATCGCGTCGCCGCTGAACTTCAGGCGCTCCGACGCCTCGAACTGCACCGCGGTGGCGAGCTCGTCGTAGGGCATCTTCGGCAGGCGGATGTTCTTGTAGATCAGGCTCGCCGCGGGCAGGCAGCTGACCACCTGGTTGCCGTGGAACGAGCCCCCAGAAAGCATGTCACGGACCGTTTCGGTGACGGCCCGGTGATAGGTGTCGCCTGACTTCGGGCAGACTCCCTGGCCCAGCGGGCGCGCAGCGGCAGCCACCGCGACGGGCTTGTCCGTCTCGTATGAGAACTGGATCATCCGGATCGTGTGGTCCCCCACATCCACACCGATCGGGCTGTGGTTGGTTTTCTTGCTGCCTCCAAACAAACCTACATTACCTCACTTTGGTCGATCAAATGGCTTCGACCGTGACCCTCCCTGTAAACGACGCCACCGTCACGCGGTATTGCCGCCCCTGGAACTCGATCACCACCGTTCCACCGTTCGTCGGCCCGCCCAGCGCATCGAACTCAAGCGTCGATGAGCCGGCGAAGTCCGCCGAGACGATGACCACGCCCTGGAAGCGGTCATCGGTGGTGAAGTCAACTTCGTAGTTATTCGCCGACCCGTTCTTCCAGGCCACGCTCAGGACGTTGTCGTTCTCGTCCGTCAGGGTGTACCGCTCGTTGTCCGGATCAAAGACAACCTTGCGGATGTTCTGCTGTGCGATGGCATCGTTCTGAGCGAACAGGATGTCGGCTACGGTCATGCGTGCCGCGGCCTGGACGCCCAGCGTCCCCGCGGTCAGCATGTTCGGGACCACCACCGCCGAGACGATCCCCAGGATCGTCACCACGATCAGCACCTCCACCAGCGTGTAGCCGGCGCGGCGCTGTGACGGGTTGTGGTTGCTATGCTGCATCACTTCACATACCCAGGCACACGTTCGCCGAACGCGTGCCGATGGGTTCCTTCACTCCCTCACTTACTTCTTGTCGCCTGCGTTGGAGCCGGCTTCGAGGCGGACACGGGCGGTGCCGTCCTTGAACATCGCCTTGACCTCGCCGACCTCGGTCTGGACCTGCTTCACGGCATCGACGATCTGCTTGCGCTGGGCACCGGCGTTGGCGATCCCGCTGGCGCGGGCTTCGGTCGCGACCGACAGCGCGTCGCCGCCCGGGGTGGCGGTCCACATCGTCCACACGTTGACGGTTAACAGCACCGCGATCACGGTCAGGACCGTGTTCAGGTATCGCAAAGACCTCATGTTCATTCTCCTTACTTGTTTAGAGCAAGTGCTCCTATGCGGTTTCAATCGACAAAAACGGACCCCGACTGAGGCCCGTTTCGTCGGGAAGGTTCATATTTATTGCTGCTTATCGGTCTGTGCCGATTGGCCGCCGGCGGATCAGTTGTAGGTACGGATGTTGTTGGTGGTGTCCATACCCAACTCGGTCGCCTTGTCGGCGGGCATCACACCGAACAGCTCGCCGGTGTTTTCGTCATAGACCCACCCGACCCCCGCCGCCGCGGCGGCCTCGACGGTCCGGCTGCCGTTCTCGAACGGGTTGCTGGGCATCTGTTTGATGTAGGGACCGTGGTTATGCACACCGTCTATGGGCGGGTCGCCGATATTGCCGTTGACATCCGTCCGTTGGGTCAGCACGTTCCATTCTTCGCCCGGGACGTCCAGTTGGTCCAGCGTCGGGTAGGTACTGTTGTGGTGGCTGTAGTAGAGTTCGAGTTGGGCTCGCAATGTCCGGAGCGAGCCGGTGAGGCTGGAGGATTGGGAAGATTGTGTGGCGCTAGCGAACTGGGGCACGACGATCGCCGCGAGGATGCCCAGGATCACGACGACGATCAGGACTTCGACAAGCGTGAACCCCTGCCGCTGTCCACGCTTTGGCAACTGTCTGTTCATGGCAGTTTGTCCTTCCTTCACCTCACACGTAGCCGACTACTTCCGAAAGAACCGCCCACCCGGTTAAGGGTGGGCGGTGAAGGTCAGATTCAGACACGCAGACTTAGTAGGTGTCCACGTTGTTGGTTGTGTCCATGCTCAGCTCGGCGGCCTTGGCGGCGCTCATGACGGCCTTGATTTCGCCGGTTGTCTGGTTGTAGGTCCAACCAACACCAGCAGCTTCGCTACCCGGGGCAACCACATTGGTGGTCAACTCAAAGGAGTTGGTCGGGGCCTGTTGCAGGTAGGGACCAAAGTCAGTACCGGCGGCACCTGCCACGTCTGTTTGTGTGGTCAGCTGCGTCCACTCGTCCGGGTCACCGGTCTGCAGTGAAGCCAGCGTCGGGTAGTCACCGTTGTGCTGGATCTGGTACAGCTCGATCTGGCTGCGGATGGTCTGGAGCTGCGAGGTCAGGCTCGAGCTCTTGGCCGATTCAGAAGCACTGGTGAACTGGGGGATGACGATCGCGGCAAGGATGCCGAGGATCACGACGACGATCAGGATTTCGACCAGGGTGAAGCCCCGGGTCTTTTGCTTGCGTGCCAACATGGATACTCTCCTAAACCTAAAGGTTCAACCAAAACCCACTTGCTCATGAGCCCCACGCGGGCCCGGTGTGTTCGGTAACAATCAAACTGTGTTGGACTTTCGTCCCCCCATCCGTGGGTGTTGGCTCGGCCGTGTCACGGCGTGGCCTGTCTTCCAATCGTCCGATCATGGTGGCGACTTAACCGCTGGTAGCCGGGATTCCGTTCGGTTCATCGCCGGCCGGGCCTTGTCGCCCACCACGGATCAACGAAACGATTCAGTCAAGCGCAAAGCAATCGGATTCGCCAGATTTATCTTGCCCGGACAGACCGATAGCCTTTGCCCGCCGTTACAAACGGAATAGATTCACACGCCGGGGGCCGGGGCTCAGGGATCGGGGAACAGGTTTAGAAAAGAAAAACTTCAGACTTGTTCGAGGCAGGTCAGCACTCGGCCGAATAACTCGCGTGCTTCGGGGAAACTCAGCCGGGCTTTCACGTCGTCCGGAGTAAGCCAGGCGTGGTCCTGGACCTCTTCGGGCTGGACCTCGACCGTCGGGTCATCGACCCGGCCGACATAAAACGTCACCGTCTTGTCGATGCGCTGCCCCTTCTTGTTCACGAACGTGTACCGCTCGATGAACCGCTCATCGCTGATCAGCTCGCAAGACGATACCCCCGTTTCCTCCGATAACTCGCGCAGCGCCGTCTGCTGCTCGGTTTCGCCTTCCTCCGCATGCCCCTTCGGGAATCCCCAGTGCCCCTTTTTGTGATGCACAAGCAGGAACCGGCGCTCGCCGTCGGAATCGTGAAACGGGATCACACCAAATGAAGCATCCGTCATGATCTTCTTCGCGTCCTTGGCGCCTTCGCGGTTAGATCTATTCTCCAGTATCTAAAACGGCCATGAACGCTTCCTGCGGGATGTCGACGGTGCCGACGCGCTTCATGCGTTCCTTGCCCTTCTTCTGCTTCTCGAGGAGCTTGCGTTTTCGGGTCACGTCGCCGCCGTAGCACTTGGCGGTGACGTTCTTGCCGACGCTCTTGATGGTTTCGCGGGCGATGATCTTGCCGCCGATCGCGGCCTGCAGGGGGATCTCAAACAGGTGGCGGTCGATCTGCTTCTTGAGTTTCATCAACAAGGCCCGGCCGCGCAGCTCGGCTTTCTCGCGGTGGACGATGACCGACAGCGCATCGACCGGCGTGCCATTGACCAGGATGTCCATCTTCACGAGGTTCTCGGTCTGGAAACCCTTGAGGTGGTAATCCATCGTGCCGTAACCGCTGGTGATGCTCTTGAGCTTGTCGTAGAAGTCGTAAATGATCTCCGCCAGCGGCAGGCTGTAGTCGAGGATCTGCCGTGTCTCGGAGAGGTACTGCTGTTTCTCGTAGACGCCCCGGCGTTGGCCGCAGAGCTTCATCAATTCGCCGATCGAGTCCTTGGGCGTGATGATCTCGACCTGCACCATCGGCTCGCGGATCTCCTTGACCTGCGACGGGTCGGGCAGGTCGGCGGGGTTGGTGATGTGGATCACCTCGCCGTCGGACTGGAGCACTTCATAGGTCACCGTCGGCGCGGTCTGGACGATGCTGACCTTGCCCTCGCGCTCGAGCCGTTCCTGGACGATGTCCATGTGCAGCATGCCGAGGAACCCGCAGCGGAATCCGAAGCCCAGCGCCTCGCTACTGGTCGGCTGGTAGGTGAAGCTGGCGTCGTTGATGTGCAGCCGGCTGATCGCGTCGCGCAGCTCATCGAACTCGGTGTCGCCGGACGGGTAGAAGTCGCAGAACACCATCGGGTTCGGTTCTTGATAGCCCGGCAGCGGTTCGCTCGCTGGGTCGAGCTCGCGCGTCATCGTGTCGCCGATGTTCACGTCGTCCAGCGTCTTGATGTTGGCGACCATGTACCCGACCTCGCCGGCTTTCATGGGCTGCTTATACGCCGTCATCTTCGGCGTGAACTTGCCGACCTCGGTGATGGTGAAGCTCCGGCCGGTGCCCATCATCAGGACCTTGTCCCCTGCTGCGAGTTCGCCGTTCATCAGACGGAAGTAGACCACGACGCCGCGGTAGTCGTCGTAGATCGCGTCGAAGATCAGGGCCTGGGTCTTGGCGCTCGGATCGCCGGTTGGGCCGGGGAGCTTTCTGCAGATCGCGTCGAGCAGCTCGTTGATCCCCTGGCCGGACTTGGCGGAGCAGAAGATGCACTCGTCGGCCGGGAGCCCCAGGACGTGTTCGGTCTCCAGCGCGATCTCTTCCGGCCGGGCGGCGGGCAGGTCGATCTTGTTGATGACCGTGATGATCTCCAGGTCCGACTCGACAGCCATGTACGCATTCGCGACCGTCTGTGCCTCGACGCCCTGACTGGCATCGACGACCAGGACCGCGCCCTCGCAGGCGGTCAGGGCCCGGGAGACTTCGTAATGGAAGTCCACGTGGCCGGGGGTGTCGATGAAGTTGAGCATGTAGTCCTTGCCGTCGCAGTGGTGATTCACGGTGACGGCCGAGGCCTTGATGGTGATGCCCCGCTCCCGCTCCAGTTCCATGTCGTCCAGCGTCTGCTCACGGGCCTCACGGTCGGAGACCGCGCCGGTGCCCTGGAGCATGCGGTCGGCGAGCGTGCTCTTGCCGTGGTCGATATGAGCGATGATGCAGAAGTTACGGATTTCCATGGGCGTATATCACAGGTGTATTCGATAGCCCCGCGCGGAAGCGTGGGGTTGTCTGAGGCGTCTCAGAGCAGGCCCGGCATTTTAGCAAGGTTATCGCGAAGGGTGGGCCTGCGGGCCCAATCGGCTGATCTTCTCAAGCCGGTCGAGATCCGCTACATCAGCCCCCGCCTCTGTAAGGTTGGCTCTCAGATTGGCCAGCATCCGGTCGGCCCTGGATTGACTGACGTGGCGTACCCCGCCGTAATCAATCAGCCAGGCCTGTCTGTTCTGATCGATCAGGATATTACTTGCCTTGTGATCACGATTAAACAGCATGTGATTGATCAGGGATCGGGTCAACTCGCCAGCCGACTCAAGCACCTCGGTCCGCTCATCGGGAACGACCAGGTCATTGTGGTAGAACAGGTTGTAGAGGCTCTCACCAACATAGGGCGTGGCAAGCCAGTACTGCACGCCCAGACCTCGATAAGAAATCCCGGTGGCGACGATAGGTACGGCTTGGATCTTGGCATCTCTAAGCCATGTGGACGCCCTCCTCTCACGTTGGCCGGGATGGATCAATAGTAAGAGGGCGAGCAGCTGGCGGGTCGGGTTGTATTCAAAACGCTTGACCACGAATGACTGACCGTCTGGCGAATTAATCTTCCAAACCCGGCTTCGTTTGTCGTGCTTATAGACGACGACCGGCTCAAGTGAATCTATCCAGCTAGGGTCGAAGTGCGGCTCCATCACCGAAGGTGTAGCCGTAACTGATCTCGACCGCAAGCCAAGGGATGCTGATAGCGCATCTGGCCATCCACCTCGTTTAGCGGGTGATCGCAGATCGCCGTGATGATCTCAAGCCGATCCACATCAACCACGCAGTACACCGGGCAAACCCTATAACGGCCGACCTGCGGAGCGTTGCTCCGCGGCTATGAAAGACCCGGCCTAAGTACCGTTCACAGATATCATCCGCACTAGCCACTAGCCACTAGCCACTAGCCACTAGCCACTAACCACTAACCACCAACCACCCCAATCCCTAATCCCCAACACCTAAACCCCAACCCCCAACACCCGCTTTTTGCTCCCTTGCACCAAGATCATATTTAGGCTAAATATAAACCCATGAGCCGACCGCTGCTTACCGATGCCGACCGCGCCGACGTCTTCCGCGGGTTGGCCCACCCGCTTCGGCGTGAGGTGCTCGGCCACCTCAAGCACAAAGAGCGCACGGTCAGCGAACTGCTGGAACTGCTCGGCGGATCGGTCGCCATGCCCACGCTGTCGCGGCACCTGTCGATCCTGCGCGACGCCGGGCTCGTCCAGCAGCAGAAGAAAGGCCACAGCCGTATCTACCGCTTGCAGCGCGGCGGCTCACAGAAAGCCCTCAAATGGCTGGGGCAGATGACCTGACCCGTCTCGGTTCCATGACGAACGTCGTAACACAACACCCACCACCGCCCCGCACTTCCCCTACCGGGCGCGATCTGTCAGAATAGCTCGCTTATGGGTGACTACTGCATCAAAGACGGCTACGAACACCGCACGGTCAACGCCACGCTCGAAGACCAGGCCGGCGACTACTGGGACCCCAAGCGCGTGCGCCTGAGCCTGTATGCGCAGTGGCACGCCTACAACCGCGCGGCTGAGCTGATCCAGGAGCACAAGCTCAAGAACGTGCTGGACGTCGGCTGTGGCATGGGGCACAAGCTCATGAACATGATCGCCCCGCTGGCCGAGGTCACCGGCGTTGAACAGCCGACCGCCGCCGCCAAGGCCAAAGAGCTCTTCCCCCAAGGCAACTTCGTCAGCGCGGACCTCGAGCGACCGGACGAGACGGGCCTGGGTACGTTCGATCTGCTGATCTGCATCGACGTCATCGAGCATCTGTTGGATCCGGATGTGCTGCTCAAGTTCATGCGTTCGCACTGCCACGAGAACTCGTACGTCCTGATCTCCACGATCGAACGCGACGTCCGTCGGGGCAAAGCCAACATGAAGTCGACCAAGGCTGAGCATGTCCGTGAGTGGAACCTCGACGAGTTCGGCCGATACCTTCAGACGCAGGGCTTCAACGTCATCGAGCACAAGACGGCCCCGGCCTTCAAGATGGGCCTGTGGGGGCCGCTGATCAAAGACCGCTGGCGGCTACTTAAAAAAGGCGTGAGCCTGAACTACAACCAGGTCGCTTTGTGTCGCCCGGCCGAACAGGACTAAGCGTGGGTGTATCGATGCGGATCTGCCTGTTCACCCCGACGTTCCTGCCCTCGCTAGGCGGCGCGGAGCTTGCCGGCGACCGCATCCTGCGCGGCCTGCAATCGCGCGGCCACGACGTGCAGGTCCTCTGTCAGGATCACGGCGAGCCCAAAGACCTGCCCTACCCCGTGACACGCTACCGCCGCCCGCCCGCTCAGCACCTCTGGCCGGAGGTGCTGAGCCGACACGTTACGCACCTCTACAAGCGACAACCCTTTGACGTCATGCTTGCGTTCTACGGCTACCCGACCGGCTTCGCCGCCGCACGCGTCAAGGACAAGCTCGGTTTCAAACTCGTTGTCAGTGCACGCGGGGCCGACCTCTACCCCAACTTCCACGCCTTGAAAAAGCCGCGCGTTAAGGCGACCATCGCCGCCGGCTACCGTGGCGCTGACCGGATCATCTCGTTGAGCGACTGGCTGGATGAGCGCCTGCGTGAGGTGGCCGGGCCCGATCTGCCGCCGATCGACCGCGTGCTTAACGGCATCGATCTGGACGCATTCGACAACGCATTACAGGCAGCGAAAAACATCACGCCGCCGTTCGATCTGCAGCCGGGTAAATACTTCCTGCATTTGGCGCGGGTCGGCCCGGTCAAGCGCCAGGACATCGCCGTCGATGCGATCCGCCAGACGGCCGACCGCTTTCGCTCAAAGGGATTCAAGTACGTCTTCGTCGGGGATGGTGAATCGCTAAACGAGCTGTGCGGCAAGGTCGAGGCGCTGGGTCTGGGTGACGTCGCCTACTTTCTCGGGCGACAGACCGGCGAGAGCAAGTACTGGCTGTTAAAGCATGCGTACGCTTTCGTCTCGACGAGCCGGGAAGAAGGCATGCCCAACGCGGTGATCGAAGCGATCGCCGCCGGGCTCCCCGTACTCGCCAGTGACATCGGCCCGCATGAGGAACTTCTTAAGCTGACCGGCGCGGGGCGCACGTTCAGCTTCCCTGATGCCGACGACATGGCGACGCAACTCGTGAAGTATATGGAGGAAGGCCTCGAACCATATCGCACCGCTGCGCAGAACTGCCGGGACATGTTCAGCCTGCACACCATGATCGCCGGCTACGAACGCAGCCTGCAAACAGCATTACAAGACTAGAATTGAAACAGGGATGAACACGGATTAACACGGATATCAGAGTAGAGCGATATCTTTTCTCATTCTTTATCCGTGTGCATCCGTGTTCATCCCTGTTTCAATTCATGCCTCCACCCGATACCGGTCCAGCCACCCCAGCAGCGCGATCAGTGTGTAGATCATGCGTGTGTCGCCGCGGCCCTGCAGTGATGCGCGCCAACGCGACGAGACAGCACGCTCATCCAGGAAAGGCGCCAACGCGCCACAGCGCGAAACCCAGTCCTCGCAGCGCTGCCGCCACGGGCCTTTGAAGTACACGCTCATCGGGACGGAGAAGCCGTGCTTGGGCCGGTCCCAGACCTCGCGGGGCAGGTTGTGCTTGGCCAGTTCGTACAGCACCAGCTTCAGCCCGCCGTTGAGTTTGAGCTTCGCGGGTTGTGGCAAGACAAGATCGACGACCGGGTTGCCCAGCATCGGCACACGCGCCTCCAGGCTGTGGCACATGCTGGCACGGTCGCTCTTGATCAGGCAGTTCTCGCTCAGGTAGGTCCAGAGGTCGGCTCGCATGAGCCCGTCGGTTTTAATCGGCGTGCCGAAACGTTTAGCCAGTTCGAGCCACCCTTGCATGGTCCGGTCGATCCGGCAGGCCTCGGCCGCGTCGCGCGTCAGCAGCGCCGATATGTCCTTGCGCGTCCCTTTGAACGGACCGAGCTTCACACGGTCCCAGAGCAATCCCTCCTCGCCTTTTAGTGTGCGCCGGAGCAATGACGGGTGCAGCACGCCGAGCGAACGCAGGACATTGAATAACGGCTGGCCCCGGTAGCTGGACGCGCCGCGTTGGAAGCGTGGGTACCCGCCGAACAACTCATCCCCGCCGTCCCCCGCCACGGCCACCGTGACGTGTCGGCGTGTCATCTCGCACAACTCGCGCAGCGGCAGGTACGCCGGGTCGGCCAGGGGCTGATCCAGATCGGCGAGCGCGTCGGCCAGGATGTCGCCGTCGATCTCACGCGCATCGAGTTCGTGATGCTCGCAGCCGAAGCGCTCGGCGACCTGTCGTGCGTACTTGCTCTCGTCATAGTCGGCCTTGGCGTCGAAGCGCACGGTGAACGTCTTGACCGGCTCGCTCGATGCCTTGGCCATGTAATGCACCATCAGCGAACTGTCGATCCCGCCGGAGAGGAACGCGCCCAGCGGGACGTCGGCGATCATCTGGCGCTTCACACTTTCCGCCAGCGCCGCGTCCGTCTGTTCAACGAGGTCTTCAAAGCCCATCGCATGGTCGGTCGCCTGCGGGATGTCCCAGTATCGGCCGGTTTCGAGCTTGCCCGACCCGCGCTCCCAGCTGAGCCACGACGCGGGCGGCAACGCGCGCACATCCTTGAGGATCGTCATCGGCGCGGGGATCGACTGCACCGCCAGGTATTCGCGTAAGGCCTCGTAATCGAGCTTGCGTGGGAAGCCATTAAGTTCAAAGAACGGCCGGAGTGTGGATGCTGCGATCAATCCGCCCGCGATTGAGTAGTACAACGGCTTGATCCCGAACCGGTCCCGCGCCGCGAACAGCGTCTTCATATGTCGGTCGTAGATCACAAACGCGAACATCCCGTCGAGCCGGTCCAGCACATCCCGGCCCCAGCGCGCGTAGCCTTCGAGCAAGACCTCGGTGTCGCAGTGGGTTTTCAGCGTGACGCCCAGCGAGGCAAGCTCATCCCGGACATGTGGGAAGTTGTAGACCTCGCCGTTGTAGACGATCGCGTATCGCCCGTCGGCCGAGTGCATCGGCTGTTGGCCGTGCGACAGGTCGATGATCGACAGCCGGCGGTGGCCGAGGTGGATGTCCTGTTCGTGCCAGTCGCCGCGCTCATCGGGCCCGCGCGTGGTCAGGGAATCCAGTGCCGAATCAAACCCGCCGGCATAACGATCACCCGCGATGGTCAGGAAACCACACATCGTCAGGCCCCGTTCCCGGGGGAGAGTTTCTTGTTAAACGACTTGCCTAAACGGGCGAAGAAGTTCGTCAGGTGCAGCTTCAGCAGCAACAAGCCGTAGGATAAGTCCGGGTTATGCGGCAGGCACGCGAACGTCGGGCCGTAGCTCGGGTCCATCACGCCCTTGGGTTGCCACTCCATCCGGCCGTCGGCATCGAATGCATCCCAGCAATGCTCGTCCAGATGCTTGAACTGCTCGACGAACGGTGCGTGGTCGCTGAAGATCGCACCGGTGACGTGTTGTTCGAGGAAGCGCCTTGTTGCCAGGCCACGATAGGTGTCGTGGACAAAGACCATGCGTGCCTTACCGGTTTTTAGAAGTTGCAGCGCCAGCCGCAGGGCGCGGAAGCCCTTGGGGCCGTCGATGATGATGACCGAGTCCGGGGCGAGGTGGTCGAACAGGAGTTTTTGTGAATCGCCGTAAAGCAGCTCAACGTGTTTAAACGGTTTCAGGCGTTCTTCTGCGACGGGGACGTCCGGCGAGTCGCGGTCAAACTCGACGCTGACGATCTTCGAGTCTGGGAAGATACGGCCCAAGACAAAGGTGCTCTGTCCCCTCGCTCGCCCTGATTCAAGCACGGGCCCGGCAAAGCCGTCGCCTGCCGCACTATTAACAAACAGCATCTCGCTGAAGAACACGCCCTTGTCTTCGTACGGCACGTCGCGCGTGCTGTCCACGAACCGCTCCAACATATGCTGGGCGCGCGTCAGGACGGCGTCGTTGTTGATCGGCAAGTCTTGCTGTGTGGGGTTGGTTTGATTCAAGCCCCCAACAGAGCAGAATCGATCGGGGGTGTCAAACGCGGACGGAGCGCATCAAACCCTTAGGACATCCGCGTGGGTATAGGCGTTACCGAGCGCAGCGGTGGAATCGATCTTCATCCAGTTGTCGAGCAGACTGGCGTAGACGCTGCGGAAGTCGGTGTGGTGGATCAGGTCGCCGTTGTCGAGCTGGGCGAGGCTGGGGTGTTCGCCGATCAGGCCTGGATTAACGTGTTCGCCGAAGAGGAACATCGGCCCGGCGGTGCCGTGATCCGTGCCGGCGGAGGCGTTCTGCTTGACGCGTCGGCCGAACTCGCTGAAGGCGACGGTGGTGACACGGCTCTGGTGGCCGGTGGCCTTGAGCTCGGCATAGAACGCGCTCATCGCCTCGCTGAACTCCTTGAGCAAACGGGCGTGCGTACCGAGCTGGTTGGCGTGCGTATCAAAACCGCCCATGGCGACGTAGTACACCCGCGTCGGCAGCTCGGCGCGGACCATCGCCGCGACCATCTTCAGCTGCTGCGCCAGGCCGGTACGGGGGAAGTCGGTGTCGGCGGATTGACCTACCGCTTTGCGCACACGGTCCGAAGCGACCTGCGCATCCATCGCCGTGCGGAGGATGAAGCCGGTCGGGTCGGCGGGGTCGTGGTCAACCGGGCCGTGGGTGAGCTGGTCGTAACTCTCGCTGACATGCTTATGCAGGTCTCGGCCGGTCCAGCGGAAGAGGTCGGGCCTGTCGAAAGTAACGGGTTTGACCTGCTTGCCGTGTGTCGCCAGCGGCGCCTGTTTGCCGAGGCTGACGCAGGCGAGCGACGTGTCGTGCTCGTTGTGCAGGGTGTCCATCGCCCTGCCGACCCAGCCCTCGCCCTTGTTGGACAGCGTGTCGCCGGTGTGCCAGACGTCCATGCTGGCGAAGTGCGAGCGGATCGGGTTGGGGTACCCGACGCCCTGGACGATGTTGGCAAGCCCGTCGCCGATCATCTGCTCGATCGGCCGCAGCGCCGGGTGCAGTCCGATGCCGTGATCGGTGTCGACCTGGATCAGGTCTTTTTCTTTGATGGCGAGGTAGTTGCGGTGCTTGTAGTAATCGTCCTTGCCGAAAGGGATGACGGTGTTCAGCCCGTCGTTGCCGCCGGATAGCTGCACCACGACCAGCACGCGGTCCTCCGGCACGCCGGGGTTGCTCGGCAATGGGCCCGCTGACTGCGCCAGCACCGAAGACGAGTGCGACAGGAACGCCGGCACGCTTGCCACCGTCGAGACCATCGCCAGCCCGGTGCGCAGAAACTGTCGCCGTGTATAAGGATTGGGGTCAGACACGCTCATCTCCTTGTGGGCTTAGCACAACTGGTACTCGGGCATCGCGGCGATCAGGGTCAGCAGCCCGACCATGCTGTCGGTGGTGACGCCCTTGCTGGTGTTATTCATGAAGGCGTAGAGCGGCTCGCGCCTTGATGCCGGCGTGTGATCACCGAGCATGAAGCCGACGACGTGATCGACCACGTCCCCGGACGCGCGCGATTTGAGCCCGTCAAGCAGGTGCATCGGGTCGTAGCCGATCTCTTTGCGGTTCCACTTCTTCTTGCGCGGGTCTTTACCGGTGATGAGGTAGGTGCAGACGTTTTGGCGGACGAAGAGCGTGGAGGTGTTGATCCAGTCGCGCCCCCCGGGCCAGCCGGCGACGCTGGGCGGATCGAACAGGCTCTGGCCCATCGTGGTCATGCCGTCGCTTAGTGTGCCGACGCTGCGTTTGGGGGTGCCCAGCATCCTGGCCGTGCCGATGACCAGCTGCACCGGGCTCTTGATCTTCTTGCCGACGATCGCCGGGTCGTAGAAGTGTTTGCTCATGAAGAGCTTGCTCAGGACCGGCGCGACCTTGTAACCGTTGCGCTTCAGCATCCGAGACATCCGCTGCACGACCGCGCGCTGATCTTCGGGCACCCGGTCGAGGTAATCCGACACGTCGGCGGCGAAGTGGCGGTACAGCTTCAGCGCGATGTAGTTCGGGCAGGCGGGCTGATCGAGCAAGACATCCACGAAGCCGTCGCCGTCGAGTTTGCCCGACGTGCCGAGGACGGTCTTCTTAGACGTGTCGTGCTGGTTCTCACGGAACGCGAAGTCGTTGTCGCTCACGCCGTACCCGGTCAGTGCTTTGGCGCCCTGCTTGATGTCCTTCTCGGTGTAGTTGCCCTCGCCGAGGGTGAACAGCTCCATGAACTCGCGCGCGAGGTTTTCGTTGGGCCGGCGTTTGTTGTTCCGGTCGTTGTTGAGGAACTTGAGCATCGCCGGGTCGCGGACGATGTGCCGGGCCAGCTCGGCGAAGCTGCCCGTGGCGTGGTCACGGAACGCCTGGTTCTGCTGGTACATCAGGTAGGTGTCGCGCACGTTGCGGTAGCGCGAGGCGAAGTGGCTGTGCCAGAGCAGGACCATCTTCTCACGGAGCGGCACGGGCGTGTCGATCATCAGCTCGATCCACCACCGGCGGAGCCCGCCGATCATCCGCCTGTCCTCGCCCCGCCGCTTGTTGATTTGGGCCTGGATCTCGCTGCGCGTGTCCTCGTCGCCTTCGCGCCGGGCCTTGGCAAGCGTCTGCCGCTCGTCTTCGGTCAGTGGGCGGATCACGTCCGGGTCGACGGGCGGATCGGTCATGGGCTCGGCCGAATCCGCGCTGCCGACCAGCTTCGCGACCGCCTGTTCGGGGCCGAGGTCGACCAACTCACGGACCTCGCCCGGCCCGCCTCCGAACCCCGCCCGTAAGAGCAGGTGACGTGCTTGTGCCGGGCCAAAATCCGCGGGTTTGATCGGCGAGAGTTTCGTATCCATTTACCTGACCATCAGATGCGGGTGATGTGAACAGACCAATCCACCAGCCAAACGTGCTCATGGCGGCTTTATTGCCTCGACATGCCATCGGCTTTTGTAAAAGCCTTGAGCAAATCGACCCCGCCATTCTAATTCATCGCTCAGTCATCTGAAATGCTTTTTTGCGTCCCGCCCGGGCCCGCCGTATCAGCCGACATCGGGACCTGCTCAAACCGCACCGGCAGCAGGACCGTGAACGTCGTGCCCTTCTTCCGCGCGCTCTCGACACTCACCAGCCCGCCGTGCTCCTCGACGATCTTCTTGGTCACCACCAGCCCAAGCCCCGTGCCACGCAGGCCCTTGGTCGAATAGAACGGCTCAAACAGCCGCTCAACCGTGCTCTCGGCCATGCCCTCACCGTTGTCCGCCACCGTGATCTTCACACGGTCGTGATCCCCGTCATACTCACACCGCATGCTCACCACCCCGGCCTCCGGCTGCACCGCGTCCAGCGCATTATTCAGCAGGTTCAGCATCGCCTGATGTACGCCCCCCGGATCGATCGGCACCGGCGGCATGTCGTGCGGCACGTCCACCAGCAGCGCGACCTGCTTCGCGTCGTACTGCTGCTGCACCAGGCCCGCCACCTCATTGAGCAGCTGGTCCAGGTTGATCAGCTGCAGCTCGGGCTTGCGCTGCTTGGAGTATGCGAGCATGTTCATGACTAATTCGTAGATCCGCTCGACGTTCCGCGCGACGATCTCCCAGCCGCCCTTGGTCAGGTCCATGTTGTTCTTGCGCAGGCCAAGCTCCACCACGTCCGCCCCGCCGCGCATTCCCTGGAGGATGTTCTTGATCGAGTGCGACAGGCTGGCGACGGTCTGGCCCGTGGCGGCGAGGCGCTCGTCCTTCAGCCGGTTGTCGTAGAGCCGTGCATTGGACAGCGCCACCCCGGTCTGCACGCCAATCGCGGTCAGCAACAGCAGCTGGTCCTCGGTGTAGGTGTAGTTGGCGACCTTCGAGTCCAGGTGGATCACGCCATAAAGTCGGTCCTTGAACTTGATCGGCACGCACATGGTCGAGCGGATGCCGTAGGCTTGGACGCTGTCGCCGGTCGCGAAGCGCTTGTCGGTCATCGCGTTGCTCGACAGCACGCCGATGCCCTTTTTCATCACGTAGCGCACGATGGTTCGGCTGACGTTGATCGGGCCGGGCTTCGCCTGCTTGCCGCCGGTCGCGGGGTTGCGGTGGCGTACCAGCACGGGCTCGACCGCCGCTTCCGGGTCGTCCTGCAATAGCACAAACCCCCGGTCGGCCTTGAAGTACTCGAACACCACGTCCATCACGCGCTCGAGCAGTTCCTGCTTATCCGTCACCGAGCCGATCAGGGCCGTCAGCTCGTAGATCACACGCAGCTGAAACTCCGCCGCCTGCCCCGGCTCGGGCACAGCCATGATCATCGAGTCGTCGTTGCTCGCCGCGGTGGATTCAACGCTGATGTCGATCTCGCCACGCCGGACCATGCGGATCGAATCGCTCTTGGGCTTCTTCTTTTCGGTATCGCCGTAGACAAACAGCGTCGCGCCGGTGCGGATCTGGTCGCCGAGCTTGAGCATCCGCCGCTCGGTCGTGACACGCACGCCGTTGACGAACGTCCCGTTGGATGAATGCAGGTCCCGGATGTACCAACGCCCGGCATCGGGGGTCAACTCAGCGTGACGGCGCGAGATCGTCTGGTCCGTCGTGTCCAGCGCCTCACTGGACCGCCCGATCAGCTGCGGCTCATCGTCCGGCAGATCGAACCGGCGACCCTTGTCGACACCCTTGATGACCGTCAGTACCAGCACGTTGAATCGCTCCCGCCTTCACCACGATACGAATCCCACGACACCCCCAAAGCCCACGTTCGTCGAACGTGGGCGTCCATCCCATAATTACTCCCCCGCTTCCCCCAGCCGTTCCTTCCACGCCTTAAGCTGCTCCTGGAACCCGCTCACCCCCGCGTTGCCCGCGCTCTTGTACCGCTTGACCACGTTCTCGGGCCCCAGCCAATCATAGATATCGTCTTTGCAGACCGCCTCACACCCCGCGTCGGTGCAGGCCCCGTTGAAGTCGTCCAGCTTCAAGAGCGACAGCTTCTCATACCCCTTGTCCCGGCAAGCCTGCACAAGCCGGCCCACCACCTGATGCGACGTCCGGAACGGCACACCCTGCGTCACCAGGTACTCCGCCAGACTCGTCGCATCCAGGAACCCCTTGTCGAGTCCCTGCTTGATCTTGTCTTCATTGAACGTGGTCGTCTTCACAATCCGCGTCGCCATGTCCAGACAATCACAGACCGCGTCATACGCCGCGAAGACGTGCCGTTTATCTTCCTGCAGGTCCCGGTTGTACCCGATAGTGATGCCCTTGCACATGGTCAATAGCGCCATCAGCGATCCATACACCTGCCCCGTCTTGCCTCGGATCAACTCCAGCATGTCCGGGTTCTGCTTCTGCGGCATCATCGACGACCCGGTCGTGTACAGGTCGTCCAACGTGATAAACCCGAACTCCGTCGAAGCATAAATAATCCACTGCTCCGCCCAGCGCGAGAGCCACATGGAGGTCATGGTCAGGGCGTAGACGAAGTCGATCGCCGCATCACGCGATGCTGTGGCACTAATCGAGTTAGGCGTCGGTATCTTAAGTCCGAGCGCCCCTGATGTTTTCTTTCGATTCAGTGGAAGCGACGATCCTGCAATGGCCCCGCTTCCTAGAGGGCTCCTCAACAACAGTTCGCGCAAAGCAATATACCGCCGATCACATTGGTAGAACGAGTCTGCCCACGCCATCAACTCTCCCCCAACAACGATAGGTTGGGCTCGTTGCAGATGAGTGTACGACGGCATCACAATCTGGCCTTGTACTTCCGCCAACTCGATAAATGCGCTCCAGAGATCGGCGTGGAGGAATCCAAATCTATCTTCGGAGATCGCGTCTCGTATCCAAAGTGTTAGATCGGTTGCCACCTGATCATTCCGGCTCCTCCCCGTGTGCAGCTTCCGGCCCGCGTCGCCGGTCTTTTCGATCAGGGCGGCTTCGATGCACATGTGGACATCTTCGAGTTCGACCTTCCAGCCGGGCCAGGCGTCGCCCTGGGCGTCGATCTCCGCTCTTAACTCGTGGAGGCCGCGTTCAATTTCTGCGTAGTCTTCGTTGCTGATTAGCCCCACGTCCCGCAGCATCTTTGCATGTACCAGGGACCCGATGATGTCGTGGGTGTACAGCCGTTTGTCGTAGTCCAGGCTCGACACGAACCGCGCGGCCAGCGGGTCCGAGGCGCTGCCGGAGCCGGACTTGGTGTGTTCCCAGGGTTTCGGGGCGGGTTGGGGGGCGTTGTCAGTGGTCATACACGTAGTGTATTAGAAAAGCAGGAAACGCAGGAAATTAGGAACCGCAGGAAATAGAGCCTCCGCGTCCGGGCGCGAGTGCCTTGAATTTCCTGCTTTCTCAATTTCCTGCGTTTCCTGCTTTTCTTAGAACGGCAACCCGTCGTCGTCTTCGTCGTCTTCCTCAGCGGCACCGAAGTAGCCGCCGTCTTCGAAGGCGTCGTCGTCCAGGCCGCGGTGGTGGATGCGGATCACCCGGGCCAGGGCGTCGCCCAGCAGCGGGCTCACGGCCTCGGCGGTGTCCAGCACGGACTGGTCGAACGGGTCGGACGAATCGCGGAACAGCGCCACCACCGCCAGCGACTCGTCCTCGCTGCGGCAGGCGAACGCCAGCATGTGTGAATCGACCAGGTAGGCCGCGTCCCCGCCGAGCATGTTGGCCAGGCTCTGGTTGTCGGTGACGTGGACCAGGTCATCCCGGTTGGCGAGTTTCGGCGCGACGACGTCGGCCAGGTGCTGCAGCAGCATGTCGGCCGACTCGGGGGTGCAGTCGTAGTTGACGTAGCCGCCGAGCGTGTACTCGTCCATACTCGAAGGCAGGAACACGGCCGCGTTGGTCGGGCCGGCCTTATCAACCAGGTGCTCTAGCGTCTTGCGCAGCAGCTGCTCAAGGTCGAGCTCGTCACGGATCACCGCGCCGAACTCCGACGCCTGCACGACCTGCTGCATCTGACCGGCCAATTCCTGGTACGCGGTTACCAGGTCGTTGCACAGCACGTCCACCTGCTTGCTCACATCGGAGCGCGCCTGGTTGAGCTTCTTGCACAGACGACGCAGACGGCGGACGCGCTGGGCCTGGTCACGGCTCTTGCGCTGCTTGGCGATTGCCTTGCCGACACGTTCATTGACCTCGTCGAGGTCAAGCGGTGTGGTGATATAGTCGGTAGCGCCGGCGCGGATCGCGCGCATCGCCGAATCAAGGTCCGGCTCGTCGCCGATCATCACGGTCGCGACGATCCGCCTGCTGTTATTCAGTTCGGCGGCGAGGTCCAGCCCCGAGCCGTCGGGCATTTCGGGATTGATCAGCGCCAGGTCCACGGACTTTTCCGTCAGCCGTGCGCGGGCCTCGGTCAGGGAGCGGGCGTGGATGATATGGACGGTTTCGCCTGCTGCGGCGCAGCTTTCGATGACCGGGTCGAGTTGCGGGTCTACCCCCACGAGTAGCGCCCGGATGGTTTTGCGGGGCGATTCCCGACGACTGACACCGGCTTTCGTTGACTTCGGCTTACTTGCCACAACAATCTCCCGACCAGAAACTTACGCTATGCACCGTGGTATGCGGTGCTCCGATGTTGTGGTATCGGTTGATCAAGAAGGCGAATCGAGTGGCAGGGTAAAAGTTGCAACGGTTCCCTCGCCGCGCTGGCTGCGTAAAGATAACTTCCCGCCGTGCCCCGATAACCACTGTCTCGCGCGTGGCAATCCCATCCCGACGCGCCGGCCGGCGGCCTTGGCGCTGAAGAACGGGTCGGGGGCGTGCTCGAGTGTGTAAGGGTCCATGCCTTCGCCGTCGTCATTGACACTTACGACGATGTGTTCGCCGCCGGGCTCGACCTGTGCGGTCACCTGAACCGCCGAGACGGGATTAGCCTGCAGCGCGTTATAGAGTAGTTCGCGCAGCGCGCCGCGGAGCTGCTCCGGGTCCGCTTGGACCATCGGCAACTCGCCGCGCAGCTTCAGCGAGAAGATCGTCGCACGATCGCGCTTCTCCTGCATCGAGCCGAACTGCTTGACCGTCTCATCCAGCAGCGCCGCGATGTTCGTCTCGACCAGCTCCGGCTTGGGCGGGTCGGCGATCATGCGCAGGCTGGTGATCAGGCTGCTGAGTTTGTGCGATTCCTGGAAGACGCTCTGCGCGTCCTTCTGTTCCTTCGACCCTTGCTCGAGTGTCATCGCCAGGAGCTGGCTGCGACCGGCGATCACGGCAAGGGGATTGTTCATCTCGTGCGCCGCGCCGGCGGCCATCTCGCCCAGACGTGCGAGCGACACCTGTCGGGTGAGCTGTTCTTGCGCCTCGGCGAGCGCGTGATTGGTTTGTGCGAGGTCTTCGCCGAGTTTGCGTGCCCCGTCGTGCTGAGCCGCGGCGGCGATGGCCGAGCCCCACACGCTGGTCATCGCCGACAGGTACATCCAAGGCGGCGTCTTGTCCTGGTCGTGCAGCAGCACCGCCGAAGCGCCCCAGCCGCAGCTAAGCGGCAGCAGCTTCACCTTCCGCAGGTCGGGTGCCTGGACGATGTAGTCCGCCACCCAGGGCAGCACGCCCATCAGCTGCAGGCCCACCGGTTGCGTCGGGTCGAGCGCCGAGAGGTCCGGCGTGTGCGGCGGGGATTCGATGTACTGGCTGTGGACCGGCCTGCCTTCCTGGTTGTACTGGCTGATCAGCCAGCCCTCGGCGTCGTCCAGCTCGTCGTACTTCGGGTACTCCGCGCCGTGCGTCTGGCGGTGCTCAGCCCCGGGATCGCCGGGATAGATCAGGCCGAAGAAGCCCGGCCCAAGCAGGTTCGCACAGGAGGCCACGACCGAGTCGAGCACGTCCTGCACGCTCCGGCCCGGTGTCGCCGACGCATGGAACGCGCTGATCGCTTCAAGGATCCGCTGCTGCTCCTCCGCGTCCCCGGCACGACGATCGAGCACGACGTTGATCCGGCCCAGCGCTTCGTTGGCGCGCTGCACGGACTGCATCAACAGCTCTTCGGATGTTTCATCAAACAGCCCAAGGCTCCGGCCGCGGGCTTCGATCTTCTCATGCAGGTTCTCGCTGACCTGGTCCACGATCTGCGGGCTCAGGCCCAGCTCGCGCGTCAGGTCACCGACGTTTTGCCGAAGCGAGTAATTGCCGCTGTACCCGGTGTGCAGCCGGCGTGCGATGACGTCGGCGAGCGTGACCAGACCGATCATCCCCTTGTGTTCGAGCTTGGGCAGCGTCTCGTAGGGTGAGCCGTGCAGCCAGATGCAGTCGGTGATGATGTTCGGCAGCTGCCAGCGCTGCGCTAGGCGTTTGCCGGCCGTGTTGTGATCAATGCCAATGACACGCCGTTCGTACTCGGCGATGTTCGCCTGGTTCAGGTCGGTCAGCTCGACGACGCGGTCGAAGCTGCGCGGCAGGACGTAGTCGAGCGCGACCTTGCCGATGTCGTGCAGCAGGCCGCAGACAAACGCCTGGTCCGGCGCGAGGTCTGGGCGGCGCGGGTGCGCCCTGGCGAGTTCCTCAGCCGTGACCGCCACCGACAGGCAGTGCAGCCAGAACGCGGCGCGGTCGAACGATTGGGGGATGTAGCCCTGCTCGTTGTTGCCGTCCGTTTCGTCCGTGGCGGCGCTTTGCCGTTTGGCGTCTGGGCCGAAGGTCTCGAAGACCTTGACACTGAGCACGGCGTTGCGGATCGCGTTGAAACCCAGCAGTACCACGGCACGGTCCACAGTGAGCGTGTCCGACTTCACGCCCTTGTCGGCGGTCTGACACAACGACAGCACCTTCATCGTCAGCGAAGGATCGGCGCTGACCAGTTCGATGACCTGCTTGGCGTTGGAATCGTCGCTGGAGGTGAGCCCGAGCAGGCGCGCGGCAACAGCCGGGAGCGTCGGCAGGGAATCAATCTGCCGCAGGATCAGTTCGATCCGTTGTGGCTTGGTGGGCTCAGTGGCGAGCATGGCGCTTGTCCGAGGTTATGCCGTATGAGGCTGCCCGAAAGCTTCCGATGGGAAACTTCCGGGGGAACTTCCGGGGGGGCTTACGCCTCGATCAGAGCCTCGATGCGGTTCTGTAGGATCTCGATGTTAAACGGCTTCTTGATGAACTCGTCGGCACCGCTCTGGAGCAGGCCGTCGATATCGCCCTGGTGGACGACGCCGGAGACGATGATGATCTTCATCCCGTTCATCGCCGGGTTCTTGCGGACGGTTTCGCAGACGACGTTGCCGTTGATGTCCGGGAGCATGAAGTCCAGGATCATCAGGTCGGGCTTGAACGATTCGGTCATGATGCCGGCGTCGTACCCGGTGCTGGCGGTCTGCAGCTCGTAGCGGTCGTCGCTGCCGAGCAGGTCCACGAACAGCTCAACGATCTGCGGGTCGTCATCGACGACGAGGATGCGGCGCTTGCCGGACTCCAGCCGATCGGTGGGGATCTCGTTGTCGCGCATGAACCTGATGAGTTCTTCGCGCGGTATCCGCCGGAACCGGCTGCCGGGCACACGGAAGCCTTTAAGTCGGCCGCTGTCGAAACAGCGGATGATGGTCTGCTGTGAAACCTTGCAGACCTCGGCGGCCTCGCCGGTGGTGAAGACCTGTTTCAGGTCGTTCTGGGATGATCCGTTCGATGATCCGTTGTTCTGGCTCATGGTCTTACCTTCCGGGGAGCTTCCCGGTGTGCTTCAGGGGCACGGCCCTTTGCCTGAACGTTGGCGCACGGGTTGCCCTGAAAATCCCCTATCTTGTCTAAATTGACATCGGGTCCGGATCAGGCGGACTTAATCAAACGGGCGAACCTATTGATATAGAACAGCGATTTTGTGCGGCGGAGGGTCCGCTTTGGGTTATCGGAGGAGAGGAACCGCGAAGGCGCGAAGGGAGCGAAGAAGTTAGCCACCGATGAACACGGATGTTAGAGCGTACTCAATCCAAACGTATCGCCTATGGGTGGCACATTTTGACCCGAAGGGCAAAATGTGAGTGTAACACACGCTTTGCCGCTTCGCGGACAAAACGTGGCACCCGCTACAGTTGGATTGGGATTGCTCTAGGACGGGGCCAGCGCTACAGGCCCAGCCTTCTTATCCGTGTTCATCGGTGTTTATCTGTGGCTACACACGATCGCCTTGGCGCTCTTCGCGCCTTCGCGGTTTGTATTGATTATAGGATTTACAACAGCTACTTCAGCTCGACGGACCAGTAGGCCTGGTCGAGGAACTGCTTCCAGCTGGCGTACTTGTCGTGGCCGATGCGGAGGCTGATCACGGGGTTGCGCTTCGGTTGGCGCGGTTGGGTGATCAGCTTCATGTTGGCCTGCTCGGGGGTGCGCCCGCCCTTCTTGGCGTTGCACTGCACACAGCAGCAGACCAGGTTCGTCCAGCTGCTGCCGCCCTGCTGGCTGCGCGGTACGACGTGGTCCAGGCTCAGCTCGTTGGTCGAGAAGTGACCACCGCAGTACTGGCAGCGGTTTCTATCCCGCGCGAAGATGTTGCGGCGGTTGAGCTTCACGCCCTGGCGCGGCAGCTTGTCGTAACCCAACAGCCGGATCACCTTCGGCACCGCCAGGTGCATCCGGACCGTGCGGACCCATTCGTACTCGTGCGCAGCAAACCCGTCGTAGTCCCGGTGCGCCGCGGCGGAGGCGTCGGCCCAGTTGTCGAAGTCGTACGCGGCGTAGGACCCGTCGTCGACCCGGATCACCTCAGCGAGGTCTTTGAAGAGCAGCGTAAGCGCCCGGCGGGCATCCACCACGCGGACCGCCATCCAGAGCTTGTTGAGCACCAGGACCTGGCTGTTCAGAGCTGTCGCATGTCCGTCTGCAAGCACTACTTCCGTACTCCCTAACTACGAACAATGATAGGCCTGGAAATGTTATCGGTCATTTCGCCGGCCTGCAATCTGTTTGCTTTGCGGCTTTTAGGTTAGCGGCGGGAGGGTATAGGGAACAGGGATCAGGGCTCAGGGGAGATGATATGTCGTTTTACCCAGTTACCCCGCCTACCGGCCTTACCTAATCCCCGATCCCTAATCCCTGAACCCTTGCCAAGAATCCTCATGCGCGATAAAGTGCCCGGCCCACTTGGGCGGATGCCAGAGCGGCCAAATGGGGTGGGCTGTAAACCCACTGGCGAAAGCCTACGCAGGTTCGAATCCTGCTCCGCCCACTTCTAAAGTTCGTGGTAAGGCCACCCCCTTCTTGGGGGGGCCGTGTAAGCCAGTTCTTAATACATCTAAATCTTGCTATGGATCTTATTGGGCCCAATCTTCGACGCGGAGCGTCGAGGCAAACTGTTGTAGGAGCTTCCCAAAGTTGCCTTTCGAGTCGTGGGTGACCAGCACAAAATTGTGCGTGAGGGCCTGAGCCGCGATCCACAGATCATTTTCTTGAACACCGAGTTCTCGAGCTGTCGTTGGATCAACTAACTCCTCAACGCGTTTTGCTTTACTGCGTTTATTTCTGGGAGAAAATTTGTTGAAAAGCCAGGCGCGAAGATCGCCGTAAGGCTCCGCCACATGCGACATGATTTCTAGTGGTTCGGGGATATGATCCCGGACAAACTTCGTGAACTCGGCTTGTTTGACCAAATCTCGTTTGAGTTCAACACGATGTCCGTACTCAATCTCGCCGAGGGTTACGACTGACACAAATAGCCGTGGTATGTACTGCGTCTGAGGATCAGGGATACATACCGCACCTATGCTTGAAACCACCTTTGCATGTTGCAAGCAATTGGTGTCATACCAGTAATCCAGAATCATTGTGTCAAGTAGATAGTCCGGCACGGCCTACTCCTTACCCATGCCTGTAGCCGCCGAGAGAGCTTCTCGTACTGTATCTGATTCGCTCGGCCTAAATCTATCAGCCGTCGTATCAGCCGTCGCGCGTTGAAATCGCTCAGACAGGATTAGATGCAGAGGTAGGTAAGACGTAAATCCCGGTGTGTAGTACCCGTTGAAGTCACATCCGACGCCCTTGCGTTCCGCATCGCTGAACAAGTCGAGCAGTTGCCGCTCAAGACGAGGCGGTAAATTATACGCTTGCAGCACGGCGGCATCCATTTCAAGCAGAGCCCGTTTAATTCCTTCCGGCGATGCTTCTTGGTCGTAGAGCGGCCCCTTGGATGTGGCAAGTGCCCTATAACGCATGGCGGCTTGTTCGATCCGATCTGCATTCGTTTGCGACCAAGAAGGTACCGGCATCTTACGCATGGTTCCGACAAGGATATCTCGTTTACCTAGAAAGCAGTAGGCGTAAGCATTTGCAATCGGTGAGTTCAGAAGGGCCCAGGCGTACAGAACACTTGTTCGCTTATCTTTGGGGCGGACTGCGATGAAGCGGCTTGTGAGTGCGTGGCCCTGATCATCAATTACCGCCTTAAGTCGCCACGCTTGGCGGCTGACAGGCGCGTAGTTCAGAAGCACTTGACGAGCAGAGAAAGGCATGCCCGCACGAATATGAAGAAGTACCGATCGATCAAGATTCATCCCCACCACCGGTGGCAGTTCAAATATATTCAATGTTTTAGGGATTTTATCGAAACCGCGAGTATCCCCAGCTTGTGGCGGCTGATGAATTGTCCAAGCTGCTTTGGATAGTCCACGCCCTTTAAATGCTAAACCTTGTCCAAGGATCATGTACTCGTCGAGCTTTGAATTGCTTGATAGGTACCGCCAGACCCCATCGAGTTCAGGTACACGTAGGTCTGCTGAATCCGTAAATCTCGATGTATCCACCAATTCTTCAGATGAAAAAGCGAATCGCTCTTGAAAATCTTTGATACCGTTGTTTCTCACACGCCGAAACCAGGTCTTCGGTGATGCTGTGCGAGTAAACTTTCTTCGCCCCATCATTACTGCCACTTCATGATCGCCTTTCTCAAAGAGTCCATCTCCAAACACATCAATCTCTGAAAGTTCGAAATCGGATAGAATTGTGCGTCGAAGCTTCTCGCCTTCCTTATTGTGAAGTAGCCCCTGAGGTATCACCACGCCGAAACAGGCCCCCTCGGTAAGGTGCGGGATCGTCCGATAGAGCATCTTGCACGCTTTCGTGTTCGCCTGTAGTTGTAGGTTGGCTTTTGCGTGTCGGGTCTTCCTCGCTGTGGCGAGCCGCTCATACGGGGGATTTGCGAGTAATATGCCACATCGTTGAGTACCTTCTTCTAAGTAAGACTTGGCAAACATATCGCTCTCTCTCAAGTTCCACCTGTTGCCGAAAGGGATGTCGGCCAGCGTTAATGAGAGGCGAGCAACTTCAATCGCGAATGGATCGACTTCGATTCCATAAAGATGCCCCTTGAGGTAGTCGTGACGTGATTTGTCATCCTCAATCCCCGACCACTGACGCAGTATGCGTAGGGCACCTATAAGAAACGCTGCATGGCCACATGCTGGTTCAAAGACATGCCGGCGGTCAGGTGGCAACTGTTCGATCCAGGGCCAGAGTTGCCAGACGATGTAATCCACAAGTGCCCCGGGCGTGCTGTGCGTTCCGAGCGATTTACGAATCTCCGGCGTGACTAGCGAGTTCTCATATACGTGGGCAAGCGATTCAGTTGATAGGTTCCGAAGGCTATCGAACATCTCGATTCGCCCGGCTGCCGCAGTTGTAGCATTGTGCCAATTTTTTCCACGCGGAGGCACATCATCTGATACGCCGTAGTGATTACCTACTCGCCTAAAAACGTCGTCAATATCTGTCAGGTTGACGGTTTTAAACCCTCTGACATCTTTGTCGCGGAGAGCTTTAGCGGCAAGCAGCCAGAATGTGGCTTTGATCGTGTTTTGTTTATCGCGCACCCCGGTCAATGGCCGATTGAGTACCCTCTTTATGTCACCGATCGCCGTCTCCATCAGCCGGCTAAGGCGCTCGCCTTGAGTTCGTTCAAGGAACGGCATTAATCCGGCATCTACAAAGCTCATTTGCTTCTTGCCGGGCAAACGTAGTCTTGTCTTTCCCTCGAAAATCGTATCGGGTCTGAGATCATGCTTGTGTTGCGTGAAAAATTTCTGAACCCCCGATCTATCGACTTTTTTTAGGAGAACAGGATCTCCTGTCGTTTGCTTCCACCACTGCAGAGTGTCGGCATGACAAGCGAATACGACCGGTGCACCCAACGATCTAACTGAGACGACGTTAGATATGGGGTCTGATGGAGCGTCCACGACTGCTATGCACGCTGATCGGGCGTCGTGAGGCGTGTCCGCAAACGCCGCAACGGATACGGTGGCACTTCCGAAGTGATAATTGTGTTCCAATCGCGCATCATCGTACAGGCACCGTTTCAGGTGTGGCACGATGGAGGCAGGCGTAAGAACTTGTGGCGGCACGGCGGCTAAGACCCTCAGTGTCTGCCAGAAATCGGAGATCGATTCGACACCAGTATCGGCTCCCCGTTGGACTTCACAACACTATAGTATGTGTAAGGTGCGGGTGCGATATGCTCAGCCATATTGCATCGACAGTTAAGTTACCGTATGACGCGGCAGGCTCAGCAGTTGGCTGGAGGTGATCTCGCCCAATTGTTCAGTTAGTCCGGGATGATTGCGGTTTTCTCTGCCTTGAGTTGTTTCTTGATCTGGGCGGCGCGCTGCGTAATCATCACCTTAGACTCGGCCAAGGGCCCGCGGGAAGCAGGTCCTTTGCTTCCCGCGATCGGGCCCGTCAGCCGTTTCAGGCAGGGGTGTGTGGGATCAGTTCGAAGTGTCCTGATTGCTCCGCTTGATCATCTGACGCAGCCGGCTCAGCAACTGGCTGGGCGTGGTCTCGCCCGCCCCCGGAAGCCCTTCTATGCCGGGGACGATCACGGGTTTGTCGGCCTTGAGCTGTTTCTTGATCCGGCCGGCGGCGGTGATGATCGTTGAGTGGTTCGGCCGACCCATCGCCTGGGCGACCTCGGGGTAGCTCATCGGTGTCAGCTCATACGTCAGGTGGATCAGCAGCGAACGTGCAAGCACGACGTGAGCCTTGCGCATCCGGCCGGTGACTTGCTCGGCGGGCAGCGCGAATAGCTCGCAGACACAATTCAAGACCGTTTCGTACCGCACGGGCTTGCTCGGCGCGGCGTCGGGTTGGTCCTGGAAGACCTGGTCCAGCAGGCGGCGGCCGATGGTGGAGGCCTGGCCGGGGATGTTGGATGCGGTCTTGCCGGACAGGCGGCGTTCGATCATCGACAGGGCCTGGAGCTTGTTGAGCAGGCCCTCGATGTCGCGGACGGAGCCGTCGCAGCGTTCGGTGATGGCCTGGGCGACGTGCTCGCTGATCGCCAGGCCGCGCCGTTCGGCCAGCGCCTCGACCAGGCGCAGGCGTGTGTCGGCATCCGGCGTGTCGATCCGCACGACCATGCCGCGCACACATCGGCTTGCCAGTGCGTCGCTGAACTGCTTGATCAGCTTGGGGTGGCAGTCGCTGACCATGACGACGCGTGCGCCGCTCAGCTCGATCTCGTTGAAGCAGTGCAGGAACTCCTGCTGCGTCTTTTCCTTGTTCGCCAGGAAGTGCACGTCGTCCACGGCGAGCAGGTCGATGCGCCGGACCTTTCGGCGGAAGGCGTCGAGGCTGTTGGTGCGGACGGCGGTGATGTATTCGTTGGTGAACTGTTCGCCGGTGGTGTAGCGGATCTTCCGGTCGGGGTGTGTCTGGGCGACGCGTTTGCAGATGCCCTGAAGCAGGTGGGTCTTACCCAGGCCGCACCCGCCGTGGATGAACAGCGGCGAGCCGGGGTCGTCCTCCTGTTCGGCGAGCCGGGTGGCGGCGGCGAAGGCGAGCTGGTTGCTCGGGCCGACGACGAAGTCTTCCAATGCGTAGCGCCAGGACCGGCCGGTGCGGGTGGAGCGTTTGGCCTGCCCGACGCCTCGGTCGCGGCGCGGGTCGGCGGCGGGGGCTTCGGCGAGGTGCTCGGCGCTCGCGGCTTGCGGGCGCACGCTCAGGTCCAGGCGGACATCGTGGCCCAGCTCCTGCCGGGCGGCCTCGCGGACCTGTTCGCGGAACTGCCTGCCGATGCCGTCGGCGAGGAACTTGTTGGCGACGGTGATGCAAAGGGCCCGGTCGTTGTCGTTGAGCTCGAAGCTGGCGCTGCGGTCGAACCACATGGCGTAGCGTTTGGGGCCGAGCGTCTGGTTAAGTCGGGTGGCGATACGCGCACCGATATTGTGAGTCGAAGTGGCCGTGGTCACGAGCACCTCTCCCTAGTTACGGAGCCAGTGGCGGTGTGTGCCGCCTTGTATTGGGTAACAGGGTTAGAACTATACCCTGACGCCTGAGGTGGTTCCGTCCATCGTCCGCTGATCGAGTGCCCGTTCGGTTGCGGGTGTGTCCCCTCGCGTTGATACCGAAGAAGCGTGTTGCGTTGCGGGGCGTCGTTCCGTGATCGCCAAACAAGAAGATACGCTCAAGCGTCTCGGGCTTCAAGCGTCTTTGTCTTGAGAAAATGTGACACGGCGTTCATTGTGGTGTTAATCCAGCTGTTAGGCGCGAGAAAGATTTTTTCTCCACCGTGAATTCACCGCGTTGGGGAAAACTGTGGAAAACCCCTTGGATTACAGTGCTTTTTGCGCACGGATTATTTTAAGACGTCAATCATCGCGACCTTACGTCCGGTTGCGCGGAAACCGAGACGTTGATAAAGCTGCAGCGCGGGCGCGTTGGCTTGATCGACGGCGAGGTGGATGCCCGTGTCGTTACGTGCGCCGGCTTGTGCAAACGCGTGATGCATCAACGACGTCGCCAATCCCTTGCCGCGGTACCTCGGTGACAGGCCCAGGTACACCAGTTCCAGCTCGTGACGGTCGATTAACGGGTTCAGGAGCAAAACCGCTGCTGGCTCGTCGCCGTCGTAGTACGCCGACCACAGGCCGGGCTCAAACCGCCCCACCGCCTTATGCCCGGCGATGATGTCGTCCATCGTCCGCACCCCGACCAGCCCGGGGCAGTCCAGCGTGTCCTCATAACTGGCGTCGATGGCGCGGGCGAAGGCGTCGTGGTGGTCCTCGTCCCAGCTGATGCGGTCTAATCTACGCCCGTCACAGGTGATAAAACCCTTGGCTGTATCATCAGACACCTCGGCAGGCGGTGCCGTCGGGCCCCGGTTCATGCACGATCGCCGCATGTAGGTCAGCCCCGCCAGTCGATGGAAACCGGCTTCGACGAGCATCTGCTCTTCACGCTTCTGGGAAGGCTCCAGCAGCACCTGGATCAGCCGGATCGACTCCGGCGGCTGTTGATCGACGACGTGGCGGACCAATCCCACCGCAGTCGGCTTCAGCTGCTCGGAGCTTATCGGGGCGCTGAAGAGCACGGCGGTCCGGCCCGAACCGGGGATGATAAGTGCTGAAAAAAGCGGAGTTTGCCCGTCGTAGGCCGACCACAGCCCGTCGAGGGAGAGCTGCTGCTGGTCGGCGAAGTTCAGGAAGTGATCGACGGCCGGCTGATTCGGGGCGTCCCTGCCGGTCAGCAGCACGGCCAGGGCGCTACGGCGTTCGGCTGCCGAGGGTCGGCGGAGGGTGGGCCCGTCTCCCATGGGCCGGTCGATCGTGGGTGTGCTGATGTGGGCCATGGGGGCTTCTGTGTGGGAGGACGGGGGCTTCCGGGGGTATCCGGGGGGTGAACTCCGGGGGTCGGGGGGCATCCGGGGGCGTGTGGATTGACCGGGTCACCCCTGATCGTACAATGATGATTCGGCCCGAGAAAGCCCGCCATCGGTTCGTCGGGCGGGCCCGGCCCGGCCTGTGGGGCCACTGATCGATTCTACGCCGAACACAAGAGAGGTTCCCATGCGTTACCCGGCGGTTGTGCTTTTAATCCTCGGTCTGTGCCTGACGCTGCAGCTTAGCACCGGCCCGCGTGCCCTGGCGTACCCCGAGCCGGCGATCGTCAGCCCCAGCTGGTCACTGGACATCGAGGTCCAGGCCCCCGAAGCCATCGCCATCGAGGACGTGGATGGCACGGTCCGCTGGTTCTGGTACATCGCCTACAAGGTCGTCAACCCCACCGACGAGGACCTGCTGTTCATCCCCGAGATCACCATCGCCAACGATCAGGGCGAGATCATCAATGCCGGGCAGAACGTCCCCCCCACCGTCTTCCCCGCGATCCAGGAGCGCCTGGGCAACCCGCTGCTGCTCAGCCCCGTCGAAGTCGTCGGCAAGCTGTTGCAGGGCGAAGACTTTGCCCGTGAAGGCGTCGCCATCTGGCCCGCGAGCGAGCAGGATGTCGATTCGTTCAGCGTCTTCATCGCCGGGCTCAACGGCGAAACCCAGAACGCGATCAATCCCGTCACCGGCGAATCCGTCCTGGTCCGCCGCACACTCATGCTCGAATACAAGAGCCCCGGCAACTTCGTCCGCCCCCAGGAGCAGACCATCATCGAGGCCGGTCAGCGCGAAGTGATGCGGTAAGAAAAGCAGGAAACGCAGGAAACTTAGAAACGCAGGAAATGAAGAAGTAAGAGCTAATCGCACATAGCGAGGGCTCTAATTTCCTGCTTTCCATATTTCCTGCGTTTCCTGCTTTTCGCCGTTTCCAGCTTTATTTAGCATCACACACCAGCACCCGCGGCAGGTGTTCGTGGTCGGCCAGCACGTGCACGTTATCCCACACACCGACGGCTTCGGCGAGCTTGATCAACGCTTGCTTCTGGCTGGCGGCGGCTTCGATGACCAGCTGCCCGGGCGTGTCTACCAGCGGCCGGCCGTGCTCGATGAGCTTGCGGATATACAAGAGCCCGTCCGCGCCGCCGCGCAGGGCGTGCTCGGGTTCGTAGTCCTTGACGTTCCGCTGAACCTCGCGCCACTCGGCGTCGCTGATATAGGGCGGGTTGCTGACCAGGTAGCGCAGCCGTTCGTTGGCGATCGGTTCAAGCAGGTCGCCGTGGCGGAACTCGATCCGGTCGGCGACGCCTTGTTCCTGTGCATTGTGCTGGGCGGTGTTGAGCGCGTCTTCGCTGATGTCGGTGGCGATGACCCGGCTGTTGGGGATGTGCTTCGCCAAAGCGATCGCGATCGCGCCGCTGCCCGTTCCGACGTCGGCGATCAGCGGGCTGTGGAACCCCGGGGTTCGGCGTGCGTGCTGGATGACGTGTTCGATGACGGTCTCGGTGCTCGGCCGGGGGATCAGCACGGCGGGGTTGACGCTCAGCGACATCGAGAAGAACGGGCTGAGGCCGACCAGGTAATCGACCGGCTCGTGGTCGGCGGCGCGTTCGACCAGGGCGCGGAAGGTGGCGCGTTCCAACTCGTTGGCCGGGCGGTCCAGGTCCATGTAGAGCTTGAGCCTGTCAACGCCCAGGACGTGTGACAGCAGCATCTCGGTGGCGAGGCGCGGGCTGTCCACGCCCTTCTGGCCCAGGTGCTTGGCCGTCCACGCCATCAGCCGGCGGGTCGTCCAGACGTCTTGCTCGGTGTGCCGTGGTGTCACGCGTCTTATTCTAACCTTGGTCAGTTCCGGGGGCGTAGACAACCCTACACCCGGTCGCGTAGCATCATCGGTATGCATGTGGCATTGCTAACCAACCGCGCGTGGCTGGATGAGGAGCTGATCCCGTTTCAGCACCTGGTGGTCGGCCTGATCGACGAGCGGGTGCGTGTGGCCCAGGTCGTGCCCGAGGGCGTGCCGGCCGAGGACCTCAGCGCGTTTGGCGACCAGGTCGTCTGGCGCGAATCGTCGATCACGCTCATGAACCAGCGCCGCATCGCCGGGCTCGATGACGAGTTGGCCGCCCTGGGTGTGGACGTGATCCACGCGCTGGACGGGCGGCTTTGGCGCGGCGGGTTGAAGCTGGCCGAGGCGTTGGATGTGCCGATCGTGCTCAGCGCGTATTCGATGCAGGACGCACGCTTGGCGCAGCAGGTGTTGACCGGGCTGGACCCGATGCGCGTCGCGGTGACTGCGGCGACCGAGCCGATCACCAAGGCGATCCGCCCCGCCGTCCCCAACGACATGCTGCTGACCACCGTCGGCACGGGCGTCCACAGCCACGAGGCCCGGACCTCGATCGCCGACGCCAAGCAGGCGCTGTGCGTGATCATCTGCGGTAACGGCGAGATGGACGCGGACTACGAAGCGCTGCTCGACGGCATCGCCGACTTTGTCGCGCGTCACCCCACCAGCCAGTTCTTCTTCGACGGCCAGGGCAGCGGGCAGCACCAGATATGGAAAGCCGCCAGCTCGATGGGCCTGCTTGGCAATGTCTCGCTTACGCCGCGCCGGCTTGGCCACCGTGAGGTGCTGCTGAAGTCTCACGCCCTGATCCACCCCCAGGCACCCGGCCGGGCACACAGCCTGACACTGCGCGCGATGGCGCGCGGCCTGCCCGTCATCGCCCAGCAGGACCCGGCCCTGGATTACCTGCTGCACGGGCAGAACGCGGTCGTGCTGGACGACCCCACGTCGCGCGACTGGGTGAGTCAGCTGGACCGACTGGTCGATGACCCCGGCGCGTTTACCGAGCTTGGCCGAAGCGCCGCGCAATGGATCCGCGAGCACCGGCCGAGTTCTCATCAGATCAACGGCATCCTCGACATGTATCGGCGCATCACCGATGAGAACCTGCCGTTTAACGCCTGACTGGTGCGCGGCGCGACAAGCTGTTAGTTTCATCGCATGACCGAAGGGCGTGACGCCGAAGCTGATCCCGACGCACACCTGACCCTGCTCACGGATGTGGACCAGGCGCGTGCCTATCGGCGCAGCCTGACCGGGAAGGTGGCGCTGGTGCCGACGATGGGGGCGCTGCACGAAGGCCATCTCCAACACATCCGCGCGTGTAAGCAGCAGGCCGACCACGTCCTGGTCAGCATCTTCGTCAACCCGACCCAGTTCAACGACCCGAGCGACTTCAAGCATTACCCCCGAGCGTTGGAAGTGGACATGCAGCAGTGCGCGGAATCGGGCGCGGATGCGGTCTTCGCCCCCGAAGCCGAAGCGCTCTACCCGCCCGAACGGTTGCCGGTGCAGCTCGACGTGCCCGCGCTGACCCACACGCTTGAGGGCCGGGACCGGCCGGGACACTTCCAGGGCGTGTGCCGTGTGGTCGTGAAACTGCTGAACATCCTCCAGCCGGACATTGTGTCTTTCGGGCGCAAGGACTACCAGCAGCTGTGTGTCGTGCAGGCGGCGATCGATGATTTGATGCTGCCGATCAAGGTGCTTCAGGTGCCGACCGTGCGCGAGCCGGACGGCCTGGCGATGTCCAGCCGAAACGTCCGACTCGATGAACAGCAGCGTCAACGTGCGGTCGGCCTGTTCAAGGCGCTCAGCGCCGCGAAGCAGCTGGTCGAGCAGGACGGCGAGTCGGACCCGCAGGCCGTGGAGCAGGCCATGAGCGCGGTCCTGCGGTCGCACCAGATCGAAGTGGATTACACGGCCGTGCGCCACCCGCAGACGCTTGGTGAGCTTGAGTGCATCGAGCCGTCCCTCACCGGCGGCGTCATCGCCCTGATCGCGGGCCGTCTCGGCGACGTCCGCTTGATCGATAACATGCTGCTGGGTGCACAGCCACAAACGTAAATGTATTTTGGTTTCACACCTTGATAGCCGCATTGCAACGCAATGCGGGCAGTGCTATTCAGTCGCTTCGTCTTCGACGTGATCTTCGTTTGCTTCTTCCGCCTGCTGCTTCTCTGCCTCGGCCTCAGCCTCGGCCCGGCGTGCTTCACGTGCTTTAAGCAGGTGGTCCGGCAGGCGGTGGGCGGTCACGGGCTGGAACAACAGGGGCGACGGGGTCGGCTCGCCGGTGACTCGGCCGTGGAACTGGCCGTCGATGCGCGTGCTGGTGGCGGGCCCATCGAGCCAGGCGTCGTTGACAGGCGTCGGTGTCGCGGGGCGGTAGACCAGATCGAAGACGGTGTTTGGGGGGACCAGGTTCAGGAAGTTGCCGTCGTCGGAAGGCGCGACATTCAGGTTGATCTCGCCCTGCAGATCGACGACCAGGTAGTCCGGCCGATCGATGTAGGCGGTGTACCCGGGTCGGCGGAGCTGGTAGGTATGAGACAGGGGCTGGCCGAGTGTCTGCCATTGGTCCGTGTCGGATCGGTGATACAGCGAGCCGGACTGCCCGAACACCCCGATGCCCTGTTCGACATGACGGCTGCTGACGGCCCGCAGGTCCAGGTCCGCCACGGTCTGATCGACCGGCTCCCAGAAAACCGGCTGTGCCTCCTGGCTTAATGCCATATCGGCACCACAGCCAAGCGCCAGGGCTGCTTGCAGGATGGTTCGGCAGACTCGTGGCATGGCATCATCCCACCGGCCGGTTCATCAGCCGGCGGCCTATCGGCCAAGGGGTGTCCCGGAGCGCCAAGCGGTTTACTTGGTCGCTTCTTCCATCTCGGTGACTTCTTCCACGACCTCAGCCGCTTCTTCGACGACGGCGTCGGCCTCTTCGAATACTTCCTCGACCTCTTCCACCTCAGCGGGCGCTCCGGTCTCGGTGATGGCGGTCTGGGCGCGGGCTTCGGCAGCGGCTTCGGCGGCAACCGATTCGGCCGTGTCGACCGCCGGCACCGGTGCGGCCACCAGTGAGCCGGGCATCTCGGGCGCCGGGCGGTAGGTCACCTGCATCCGCACCGCGGTCCCGGTCAGGTCCAGTTTCTCTTTACGTAGCAGCTTGCCCTTGCGTTCCACGCCGGTGTCCGAGGGCTGATCGTCCGCGCGGTACAGCTCCCAGTCCACCCAGCTCGGGGCCTGGCCGAGCGTGTCGGTCTGGCCCTGGAGGTTGTTCTCGAAGTTCAGCACCAGCTTGTGGTTGACCGGGATGTCCAGCTCCCAGACCGACTGGTTCTGATACACGTCCAGCAGCGTGATGGTGGTCGGGCGCTCGACCGTGCTGAGGAAGACGTGTCGGTCTTGCTTGTTGGCACAGCCCGTAGCGGAGAGGATCAGCGTCATCACCACCAGGGTCAGGAAGGTACGTGCGTTACTGGGCATCGGTCGTGTCCTTTCAATCATCAATATCGGGTCGGTCAGGCGCCGAGCCCGTCCGGCATCGTGGGTCCGGGTATACGATAATCCTTAGGCCGAAAACAAGCCAGCGGCCTTATCAGGATTAAACGTCGGTCTTTTCCGATCGGCCAATCAATCTCGGATCGGGTTTTCCGGACTATAGGACCCAGATCAATACTGCTCGCGGTACTTCGAGGGGCTGATCCCGACCATCTTGTGGAACGTGGCGGTGAAGTGCCCGTGGCTCGTGAAGCCCGCCAACGACGAGATCGAGCCGATCTGTTCCCGGCTGGCCCGCAGCAGCCACTTGGCGTGCTGGAGCTGAGTGCGGAGCAGGTAGTGCTTGGGGCTGATTTCCGCGTGGCGGGAAAACAGCCGGTGGAAGTGGAACGGGCTGGCCTGGACGTACTCGGACAGCTCGGTCAGACCGGGCGTGTCCACGAAGTGGTCGCTGATATAGCCCATCGCCAGGGCGGTGCGTTCGTCTTCGACCAGACCCACGGCAGGGAGGTCGTCCTCTTCCGAGGGACGCAGCTCGATGTAGTAATGCCGCTGGTCGATCCCGCGGGCACCCCGGCCCCGGTAGAAGCGGACCCAGGTCGCCTCGCCGCCCAAGTCGAGGGTCATCTCGTGCATCTCCTGGTCCTTAAGGTCTTCCCAACGCTGCTCCGAGACCGGCTGGATTTGCGCGATAAGGTCATCGAGGACCTGCGGGGATTGCAGGCACATGGCTTCGCATCGCGGGTCGGCATGGACCAGACGGTTGTCTTCGCCGATCACAAGCCGGCTGAGGTCGGACTCGCCGGTGTGATCAAACTGGCTGCGGATCATGTTCAAGGCGAGGTCGCCAAGCGTCAGGTCGGCATCGTTGAAGGTGCGTGATTTACGCCCCAGCGCGAGGTACCAGCTACGCGACTTCCCGGCAACCGCCGGTTGCACGAACACGGCCGCGTTCTTGCATGCGCCCAGCGCCGGGCCGGGCCTGCTCTTGACGACCTTGCCAGTGGCGGCGCCCTTCTTGACCGCCTCACGCAGGAGCACGTCGCCTCGGCAGCCCTTCTCACACCAGTCGGCGACTTCCGCGCCCTTGGCACCCTGCGCCGCCAACAATTCGTCGGCTTGTGGGTTGGCCGGATCGATCACGCCCAACACGAGCGCGTCAACACCCAGTTCTTTTTTTACGCTGGTCGCATATGCCCCGGAGCCTTCCCGCCAAGGTACGATGGCCCCGGAAGAGCTGTCCGATGAATGCGGTTTCACTTTTGTATTCCTTTTCTACTTTGCTGTGAAAAAATTATATGTACCGACACAGGGGCAGAAAATGGGAGCGCAATACACGACATGTATGCACTAAAAGCCACCACCCCAATGAAGTCTATACTAACTTTAGGTTACTATAATAACCTGATCAACTCCCGTGATTGGATTGTGTCACCGTGACCCAATCCCCCGTGTCCGTTGCCGGCTGCTCAATCCGCCAGCACAGACCGTCCCGGCAATCCAGATGGGCCGCAAAAAATCTCTCACGATAGCGCCAAAACAGCGGCCAGATCACCTCTCGGTCGGTTGCCGGGATCGGCAGGTCCGCGATCTGATCCGCCTGGTGCCACTCCAGGACGCCTTCGTTCATCGCGCCGGGCTTGACGTCAACCGGGTGCGTCAATTCATATAAAAACATCAACCAATGAGTTGATTGTTCATAACCCGTTTCTGACACAATTCCTGTTAAGTGCAGGTCGCTTGGGTTAACTGTTAACCCGGTCTCCTCCTCGACCTCGCGCACTGCACAGGCGGTGGGGCTTTCGCCGATCGGCTGTTCGAGCTTCCCGCCGATCGGTGAGTACAGATCGAGGTTCGGCTGCTTCTTGCGATGTAACAGCAACACCCGGCCCTGTGCGTCGAACAGGTAGCACAGCACCGCGATCTTGTAAGGCAAAGGATTGTCTGGCTTGGGTTTCATACTTCGGGGGGTGTTACGCGCCGCTGTCCGGCACGGTCGTCGGGTCGGGGCGGTACAACTTCGTATCCAGCGCCCAGACCTTCTCGGTAAAGTCTCCCCCGAGTTCGGTGGCTTTGACGTCCCGGCCGCGCGTCACCGCGATCGCCATGTTCAGCTTCGCGTCCAGGTTGTCCAGGATGCTGATCGCGATGGCCTCGGGCGTGGCGGGGACCTTCAACGCGCCGAACTCAGGCACGCCGTGGTGGGACAAAATAATATGGCTCAGCACACGCAGGATCGCGTCGGGCACTTTGGTGCCCGCCTCGGCGCAGGCCTTGGCTTTTTCGTTGAGGATGATCACCCCGCGCGCGATGTGCCCGACCAGTTGGCCGTCCTCGGAGTAGCCGAATCCGTTTTCCCAGGTCAGTTCTTCGCACTTACCCAGGTCGTGCAGGAACAGGCCGAAGAGGATGACGTCGCGGTTCAGCTGCGGGTAGAGCGGGCAGAACGCGTCGGCCAGCTTCATCAGGCCCAGCGTGTGCTCGAGCAGGCCGCCGAGGTAGGCGTGGTGCAGCGTCATCGCCGCCGGGGCCTTGCAGAACTTATCCATCAGGTCGCCGTCTTCGAGGTAGCGGTTGGCCAGCTCTTTGATCGCGGTGTTGTCCAATGACTGGATAAACCCGAGTACCTCGGTGAACATCTGGTCGATGTCGTTTTCCGTCGAGGGCAGCAGCTCGGTCAGGTCCGACGCGCTGGGCTCGAACGGGCGGATGTCCTGGATGATGATCTGCATCTCGCCCTGGTAGGGCTGGGTCTGCCCGGCGATCCAGACGAACCCGTCGGTGGGCAGGGTCTGGAACTGCTCCTCGGTCGTGTTCCACATCCGGCCCGGCGTCCGCCCGGTCTTGTCGGCCAGGAGGCACTTGATGAACGGCTTGCCGTTCTTGGTCTTGCCCAGCTGACAGTTCTGCACCGCGAACACGCCGTCGATGTTCTGTGCGGCTTTCAGGTCACGGATATAGGTACGGTCTGGCACGGCCGATTCCTTCCTAGTACGGGGAGATCACAGGCGGATCGGACATGTTAGCACCAAAACGCCGTACAGCAACGTGGCCGGTTCCTGAAGCATCTTTGGCCAATTCGAGGGGTAAGCGCTGGATTGTATCGCTGCGATCAGGTGAGGATCAGTCCGGGATGTGTTCGGCGTACTTCTGCTTGAACTCGTCGAGGCTGGTGACGTCCGTTGGCAGGACGGCCTCGTCGATCAGGAGGATGGGGATGCCGTCGCGGATCGGGTAGCGCAGGGCCCCGACCTCGCTGACCAGTTCCTTGCCGACCTGGGTCAGCGGCGAGCGCGTCAGCGGGCAGCGCATGATCTTCAGGACTTGCGGATCGATGGTGTTGGGGTCGGTCATGGTGCGGGCATTCTAGCACTTTTTTAGCCGCGAATGAACGCTAATACACGCGAATATGAGAAGGCATTGGTGAATAGGATTTAGGGATTGGGGATGATAGTGTTTGGGTATTTGGCCAACAGCCGATCCCCCAAATCCCAACCCCCAATCCCCAATCCCGTTTTCATTTGTGTTCATTTGCGTTCATTCGCGGCTACATCATGTTGCGTTAACACGCTGGATGTCGGCGCCGAGGGCCTGGAGGGTGAGTTCCATGCGTTCGTAGCCGCGGTCTAGGTGGTAGACGCGGTTGATCGTCGTGGTGCCCTTGGCGGCGAGGCCGGCGAGGACCAGCCCCGCGCTGGCGCGGAGGTCCGACGCCATGACGGGCGCGCCGATGAGCTTGTTCACGCCGGTGACGACGACGCTGGGGCCGTTGCGCGTGAGGTCCGCGCCCATGCGCAGCAGCTCGGCGACGTGCAGGAAGCGGTCGGGGAAGATCTTTTCGGTGATCGTGCTGTTGCCTTCGGCCAGGCACAAGAGCGACATGATCTGGGCCTGTAGGTCGGTAGGGAAGCCGGGGTGCGGTTGGGTGAAAACCTGGACGGGCTTGAGCGTTTCGTGCTTTTCTACAACGACGGTGCCGCGCAGCCGGTCGTGGGATGGGTTGCCGTTGGTTTCGGGGGTGACCTTGACGCCGACGGCGTGTAGCCGGTCGAGCGCCGCGCCCAAGGCGTCAGTCGGGAAGTTGTCGAGGGTGATCCGGCTGCGCGTGATGGCGGCGGCCATGAGGTAGGTGCCAGCCTCGATGCGGTCGGGGATCACGCTGTGTTCGGTGCCGCCCAACTCGTCCACGCCGTCGATGACCAGCCGGGGTGAGCCCGCGCCCTTGATCTTCGCGCCCATCGCGATCAGGAGGTTGGTGAGGTCTTCGATCTCGGGCTCACAGGCGGCGGACTCGATGATGGTCTGGCCCTTGGCGAGGCAGGCGGCGCACATGACGTTGGCGGTGCCGAGCACGGTCGAGCCGCTGGGCCCGCCGAGGAACACGTGAGCGCCGATCAGTTTCTTGTCCTTGCCGGGCGCGACGGCCACGATGTCGCCGGCGTCCAGCGTGATTTCCGCGCCCAAGGCGCGCAGGCCGCGCAGGTGCAGGTCGACCGGGCGGTCGCCGATCGCGCAGCCGCCGGGCATGGAGACACGGGCCTTGCCGCGCTTGGCCAGCAGCGGCCCGAGTACGCAGATGCCGGCCCGCATGGTCTTGACGATGTCGTAGGGCGCGGCGGTCAGGGAGGGGTCGGTCGCGTGCAGCGAGAGGCTCCGGCTGTCTTCGTCGCCGAGCCGGGAGACCTCGCAGCCCAGCGTCCCGAGCAGGCGGACCATGTTGCGGATGTCCGAGAGGTCCGGCACGTCGTGGAGGGTCAGGGGCTGATCGGTGAGCAGCGCCGCTGCCATCAGGGGGAGGCTGGCGTTCTTCGAGCCGTGGATGCGGACGGTGCCGGTGAGTTCTCGCCCGCCGTTGATAATGAATGAATCCATAGGATGGGGATGGGGGTTTAGGGATCGGGGATCAGGGTGGTGCCGAATGCACAAGACACTGCGAGTGTGTCATGGTACAACGTGCGCTGTCGGCGAACACTGTAGTATCGGCAAAATGCCTTCTTTTTCCTGATCCCTGCTCCCCGGACCCTGAACCCTATGGACCTCAATACCCTGATTCGTGACGTGCCGGACTGGCCCAAGCCGGGCATCCTGTTTAAAGACATCACCCCGCTGCTGCGCAATCCCGCGGGGCTGGCGATGGCGGTGGAACTGATGGCGAGCCCCTGGCGCGGCCAGGGCGTGGACCTGGTCTGCGGCGCCGAGTCGCGCGGCTTTATCTTCGGCACGGCGATCGCCCAGGCGCTCAGCGCCGGGTTCGTCCCGGTCCGCAAGCCTAACAAGCTCCCGTCCAAGACCCACGCCCTGAGCTACGATCTGGAGTACGGCACGGACACGCTGGAGGTCCACACCGACGCCGTGCTGCCGGGGCAGAAGGTGCTGATGGTGGACGACCTGCTGGCGACCGGCGGGACGATGAAGGCCTGCTGCGACCTGGTCCGCAAGATGGGCGGGGAGATCGTGGGCATCAGCGTGTTGATCGAGCTGGGCTTTTTGCCCGGGCGTGAGTTGGTTCAGGACCACGGGCTGGTGCATGCCGTGCTCAAGTTCGACGCCGAGTAACCCCCCTACCGCATCTTTGGCCTTGACCCGTGTCGCAAGAAACGCCGAGCCATCCCGTCAGCAACGCCTACGCCGGTTACTGGGACCGCGCGCAGTGGCCGTTGCAGGGGCTGTACTTCCTGTTGCCGTTGCTGGTGCTGTATGAGATCGGGACGTTGATGGGCGCGCCTGAGGGTAGCGAACGCCTGCCCCCGATCCTGGCGGAGAGTGTCTTGGGGATCGGTTTTGAGAAGTTAGGGATCACGGGTGTTTATCTGCCGGCGATCATCGTGTTGGTGGTGCTGTTCTGTATGCATCTGGTGAGGCGCGATCCCTGGCGGCCGGAGCCGAAACTGTACGCGGTAATGTGGTTTGAGGCGATCGTGTGGGCGCTGCCGTTGTTCGTGTTTTCATTGATACTGGTGCGCGAGCTATCGGAGGCGGGTCTGCAGGTTGTGGCTGGAACAGGATCTGAAGCGGGCTGGAACATGCCGCTATGGCTCAAGGACATGGTCTTCAGCGTCGGGGCGGGGATCTATGAGGAGTTGCTTTTTCGGCTGATTGGGATCGCGCTGTTACACATGTTGCTGGTCGATGTACTCGCACTGCCTGAAAAGTACGGCGGGGGCGGGGCGATCGTCATCACGGCGCTTGCGTTCGCGCTCTATCACTTCGTGATTTCAAATCCCGATGCCTGGTCCGGATACGCGTTTAAGGAATTGAACAAGGGCCTGTTTGCCTTCTACTTCCTCGCGGGGATCTACCTCGCGATGATCTACGTCACCCGCGGGTTCGGCCTGGTCGTCGGCACACACGCGCTGTACGACATCTTTGTTGCCTGGCACAACCACGACCTGACCGGGCAGCTGTTTGGGGTGGGTTAATACTTTGCTTCTGCGTCGACTCACACATCAATAGCCGCCGCTTCACACGCGGTGGTGGGTGAAAGTCATGTGATGGCTGTGGATGAAGCTTACCCCGGCAGCACGAGCAGCTGCGAGGCGATGCCTTCGTGGACCGCATCGGCATGCGTGCGGACCAGTTGATTCAGCTCGGGGCTGTTGTCGTAGCGCGCCAGGTCGGTCAGCAGGTTCAGCGAGCCGACTCGACCGAGCTGCTGGAACATGGCGCTGATCGGCGCGGTGTTGCCGGTCAGTTCGGCCAGCACGCAGAGCATGATCGCTTCGGTAGTCTTAAGTAGCGCGAAGCCGCGGTCGCAGCGGTGCATGGTGTCATAGCACGTCTGCGCGGTGGTGAACCATTGCCCGCCGGCGAGTTTGCCGGTGTGCAGGCGCTGGAGGATGTGGGTGGCTGCGTTGTTCAGGCAGTAGCTGCGGACGCGGTTGGGGCTGGGGACGCGGCGGTCTTCCGGCTGGAGGCGGACCCAGGCCATGTCCGTCTGTGTCGCGCGATCGTGGACCAGGTCGCCGGCGGTGTCGGCGAGCGCGAGTAATTGACCGACGAAGAACTCGGACGCGAGCATCGGCCGGCCGATCATCAGCAGGTTCAAGCGCGCCATCACGCCGAACAGCGATTCGGGCCCGATCAGGTCGGCGACGACGCAGACGCCTGCGATCACCAGCTGGGTGTCCGCTTCTGGCGTGTCGTCATGGTGCTTCAAGGCCTTGAGCAGGCGGTCGATGTCTTCGTGCAGCGTGCTTGGTGTTTGATCACTTCCGGGGGTTCCGGAACTTCCGGGGGGGGTGGGGATGGCTCGACGGATGAACGCCAGGAAGCGTTCCTGGGTCGCGTCGAGGTCCACGTGCTGGGGGATGCCTTCGCCGAAGCCGCACTCGATCAGTCGGCCGGCCGAGGCACGCAGTGCGCCCAGCACGTCATGCGCAACTGCGCGGCGGAGCGTGTGACCGCCGCCGTCGTGGGCGCTGACGAGCGAATCATGATTGTCTTGCAGCCGGACCCGCAGCGCCTCGAAACGGGCATACTGTTCAGATTCACGCTTAGGCGCTGCGGCGGTGTCCTTGCCCTGGCTTGAGCCGGCTTCGCGCAGGTGGCGGATCGCGGTCTGGACACGCTTCGGCGACAGGTCGGTCCCGAGCGCGCCGTTGATCTCATCCGCCAGCGCGGTGTAGTTCACAGCGGTGGTGTCGGCGCCGGGACGCAGGCACTTATCCAGCACGCGGTCCAGGTCGTTTTGCCCGCCGTGTTGTGTCACGCCGGCTAGCCACTGCAGCACGCAGCGCGCCGCGTCCCGGACGTTGCGGCGCAGGCCGACGACCTCGTCGTTGACCGTGGTGATGCGGCGGGACGGTTGACGGTTTACCTGGGCCGAGCGATTCAGACGCGCCGCGTCCTGCTTCGACATGCGCTCTTCGAGCTGCGCGAAGTCCACGTACAGCGTCTTGGGCAGGTGACGGGAGTCGTCATTTGCCCTCTCGGCGCGGTTCGGGATGGCACGCGATAGCGCGGGCATGTCGGCCTCGGTTAAGTGAGTGGTTTAGGCGATGACTTCAACGTTGATGTCAACGTTCTTGACGTCGGTGCCCTTGCCCTTGACCTTGTGGCAGCCGGACTCGGCCTGGGCCGGGAGGCTCAGCCAAAGCACCATGGCGACGGCGGCGAGGGCGGTCATTAGTTTGGTCAGACGTGGCTTTCGCATGATCATGCTCCTTGTGTGAGAATAAAGTCCTCACCCGTACAACGTATGAAACCGCCGGGATTAGACGCTCGATTAGCAGAGGGGTTCCCGGGCGGATGCGTAATTCATTATAAAACCGACGCTTAGCTGGGGGAAGATTTTTTTTGAGATTCTGCGGACCGGCCCCCGGTGGGGGTGGCCGATTCCGGGATGTCGCAAAAAGATGTAATTGGTGATTTCATAGGTGTTTGCGCCCCATCGGCCGGCCCGGTGTGCCCGGAAACCGGCGGCCGTGTGCTTGGTAACGGAAAGGCGAGCCAAGTGGCTGCCTGATCGAGTGACGCGGGGTACCGACCTGCCCGGCGTCGGACACCGAGCACGAAGGAGGCACATCATGACACGGTCCACCTTAAGCAAGCGTGTGGGATGGCTTGCGGCGCTGCTGGCGGTGAGCGTGCTGACGGTCAACGCCGACGCCGCGTCGAAGCAGCGCGGCGGTAAGAAGTCCGGGCAGGAGCGCCGGCAGGTTGAAAGAGATCAAAGGCAACAGAACGAGCGTCGCCAGCGGGCCGAGCAGCGACAACGTGCTGAGCAGCGCGAGCGTCAGGCACGAGCTGAACGCCAGAAGGCGGCGCAGCGTGACCGTGCCCAACGTGAACGAGCGGCGGAACGCCAGCGAGCTGAGCAGCGTCAACGTGCTGAAGCGCGTGAGCGTCAGGCACGAGCTGAACGCCAGAAGGCGGCGCAGCGTGACCGTGCCCAACGTGATCGGACAGCGGAACGCCAGCGGGCTGAACAACGCCAGCGTGCCGAAGCGCGTGAGCGCCAGGCGCGTGCTGAAAGACAGAAGGCGACGCAGCGTGATCGCGGCAAGGAACGCCAGTTGGCTGAGCAGCGCCAACGTGCTGAGCAGCGCCAGCGTGCCGAGCAGCGTCAACGTGCCGAGCAGCGTGAGCGCGCGGCCGAGCGTGAACGGCAGGCCAGGCGGCAGGCGGCTGAGCGTGGCGCGAACTGGGGTGCGAATGCCCAGCGTGCCAAGCTCGCGGAACGCCAGGCCCAGTTAAAGGCGTCTAAACCTGGCGCACACTGGGGTGTGAATGCCCAGCGTGCTAGACGCGCAGAACTCCTGGCCCAGCAGCAGGCGGCCGAGCGTGGTGCCAATTGGGGTGTGAATGCCCAGCGTGCCAAGCTCGCGGAACGTCAGCAGAAGGTCCGCAGGCAGGAGCAGCGGATCGAAACCGTCCGCGTGCAAAACCGCCAGGACCTGCGCGACGCCAAGGCGCGTTTCGAGAACAAGGTCGACCGGACCCGTGAGCAACTGAGGCGTCGTAGCGATCGGCTGGATCACCGGGCCCACGTCATCCGCCACCATAACAGGGTGCACTACCCAGTCAGGCACGTGGTCAAGCATCACCGCCCCGTCGTGATCCATCGGCCGACCACCGTCATCCACAAGCCGGCTGTGATCTACAAGCCCTACCGCAGCTCGTACTACCGCCATGACCACTACAAGGACCACGACCACTTCGGGTTCAGCATCCGCATCGGTGACAGCGCAACGTTCCACTACGAGAACGGGTTCCGTCGGCATCACTGCTGCACCGGTGGGTACTACGTCTGGCGATGGGTCCCGGCCCTGAAGGTCGTGCGCTACGACCACTGCGGCGACCCGTACACGGTCGTGATCCGGCCCGGGTACCACAAGCGTGTCTGGATCACACATACCTGCCGGTCACGCACGCATTACTACAGCCCGTACTGGTAGGCCGTATGACCAAGATATGATCTTGACCGGGGTGCAAGAAAAAGCCCACGCTCCATGAGAGCGTGGGCTTATTTTGTGGCAATGATGATAAGCGTCTGCTTAGTGGTGCTCGGCACAGTGTTCGAACAGGGCGACCCACTCCAGCCGCTGCATGGCGACCAGGTCGGGTGAATCGCTGTGCTGGGCGTGGGCGCGCTCGACCCGATCGACAAAGTTGTGCGGTTCGTATCCGCCGATCGCCGTGCCCGCCGCCGCCCCGCCGCCGCTGGGGTTGACCTTGGACAGCACGGGGTGATGGCCGATCTTTTTGTACCAGTAGTGGCTGTTGCCAAAGTCCCCCTCGCGACGGTGCATGATCGCGTGCCAGAACGAGCCGCTAGGTCGATGCACCTGCTGGCTGATCCGGTGGCTCTGCTCGAGGTCGTCCACATACAGCCAGAGCCCGGCCTCAAGTGAAGGTTTGTCGGCCAATGCCGGGTCTTGCAGGACTTGCTTCACCAGTTCCGCCTTCGGGCTGACGCCGTGGCCGTTGACCACCAGATGATCCATGGCCTTGTCCACCGGGAAGCTCTCGAACAGGGGTCGCAAGGCGTGCTCAATCGGCTCAGGCATGTGCGGGGTCATGTCATCTCCACTCGTTGTCGTGACACGTTGGGTTGCGTGTCCAATCGCGGGAACCTCTTCGGCGGGTCGCCATTGATTTTATCGGCGGACGGCCGGGTGTGTTGTTGGTTTTTTGTGTTTTAATTTCGACGTCGTCTGCGACCCGGCAGGCCGTACATCGCCGTGGTGCCGGCGAGCATGAGCAGCAGCGTGCCGGGCTCGGGGATCGCGGCGGTGTTGTTCACCGGTGGGCCCGCATCGGTCACGGCTTGCAGCTGATTGACCAGGCGGATCCCCGCGTGCTGTTCGAGGTCGTTATCGACGATGGATATCCGCCGGGCCCCCGCGACGCCGATGTAACGGCCCTTGGTACGGATGGCGGCGGCGACGGCGGCCTCGGCGTCGATCAGGCCGTAGCCCGAGGCCTCATCGATACCGCCGGGACCTATATCGCGGGCGGTTTTCATCATTAATGAGCGGACCTGCCAGGGCGTCAGCTCGGGGTTGGCGATCAGCATCAGGCTGGCGACGCTGGCGGCGATCGGCGAGGAGAAGCTGGTGCCCGACCAGTTCTTGGTCCGGTCGTTGGTGGTCAGGCTGAGGATGTTCCGCCCGGGCGCGACCATATCTACGAACGAGCCGGTGCTTGAGAAGCTGGACACGCCGCCGCCCTGATCGGTCGAGCCGACGGCGATGAGGAACTTGTGGTTGCGCCAACGGGCGTGGCGTTTGCCGTCGTTACCCGCGGCCATGAAGACCACGGCGCCCTTGGTCTGAGCGTATTGAGCGGCCCGGTTCAAAGCACCCAGGTGGACGCCGGCGTAGCTGACGTTGATGACCCGTGCGCCGGCATCGGCGGCGTAGCGGATGCCCTCGGCGAGGTGGGTGGTGTAAGCGGCGCCGTCGGAGCGGTTGCTGACGCGGATGGGGATGGCGCGTGCGGTCCATGCGGCCTGGGTGATGCCTTCGCCGTTGCCGCTGGTTGCGGCGAGCAGGCCGATGGTCCCTGTGCCGTGGGGGTTGACCGGGGCGAGGTTGGTGCTGCCGTTGACGATGTTGATGCCCTTACCCAGGGCGAGGTTGCGTTGCAGGTCGGTGTGGCCGGTGTCGAACCCGGAGTCAACCACGGCGACTTTGATCTTGCCGCGGCTGGGCAGGTCGAGGATCCGGGCCCAGGCGTCGCCGAAGTTCAGCTCGTTGAGGTACCACTGCTGGCCCTGCTTGGGATCATTAAAGCTGACGGTCGCGGCGGATGCGGTGGTGCATGCCAATAGGAATATCAGTACGGGCAGCAAACGTCTGAACATAAGAAGACCTTTCCTGGATCGGCGGGGCAACGCCTTGGTGTGATGTCGGATCAACCCCACATGCCCTTCCATCGGTCAGGCAAAGGGGTCGCATCAACCACAGATACCGCGTCGATTGGCGGTCGTGATCGCTGTCTCGGAGACTTTCCGGACTCCCCCCGATAAGGCCCGCGCTGCCAGTACTGGTGTGGCCGATGGCGTCCGAACGGGTCGGTGTCGGCCTGGGGCGTGCGGATAAGTTATCGGACCCAGCCGGGTTTCGCCAGCCCCGGATTGCAACCGCCGGCCCATCCGCTACGATCCTCATCTCAACACGCGTTATACACCCCCTTAGAAAGTACGAGGAAGACCCCCATGGCCGAACAGAAAGCAACGAACATCACCTGGCACGAGGGCAAAGTGACCCCCGAAGAACGCCAGGCCAACATGGGCCAAAAAGGCTGCACCCTCTGGATGACCGGCCTCTCCGGAAGTGGTAAGTCCACTGTAGCAGTGGCTTTAGAGCAAGTTCTGATGCAGCGCGGCAAGCACGCCTACCGTCTGGACGGCGACAACATCCGCATGGGCCTGAACAAGAACCTGGGCTTCAGTGCCGAGGACCGCGACGAGAACATCCGCCGGATCGGCGAGGTGACCAAGCTCTTCGCCGACGCCGGGATCATCAGCGTCACCAGCTTCATCAGCCCTTATAAGGAAGCCCGTGACATGGTCCGCAAGCTCCACGAGGACGCGGAAATCCCCTTCCTGGAGGTCCACGTGGACTGCTCCCTGGAAGAGGCCGAGAAGCGTGACCCCAAGGGCCTGTACAAGAAGGCCCGGGCCGGCGAAATCAAGGGCTTCACCGGGATCGATGACCCGTTCGAAGTACCCGAGAACGCCGAGATCACCATCAAGACCCACGAGTTGAGCATCGAGGAATCCGTGCAGGCGCTGCTGGACGCCCTGTCCGAGCGCGGCCTGATCTGATCGAGCGGACCAACTAAATCATACCTAGCCCAGGGCGGAAGCCCTGGGTTTTTTTATGCGCAGACAGTGAACCGCGAAGCCGCGAAGGTCGCGAAGAAACCAAGACAAAGACTATGGACAGGATAAACAGGATGGTGTTTAGTCCGGATTACTTGTATTGACTCTGTGTCCTCTGCGATCTCTGTGGTGAGTTCTTTCTTCGCGTCCTTCGCGACTTCGCGGTTGGTTATTCTTCGTTTCTCAAGAACACACGATGCTCCGGGGGCGTTGGCGGCCATAGGGTCAGCGGGACCGGGTCGGGCCTATGTGCCGTGGGTCCATCACCAGCCGGGGCGAAGCGCCTGCAAGTCCCCCCGCCCCCGGAAGTGTTGAGTTGTTACATCTCAACCATCCAGGGCCGGAAGCCGTGCAGATGGAACCTGTCACAACTTCCGGGGGGGCAGCCCGTGAGTCCCGGTCCTTTTAATCAGCGGATACTCAGTACAGGTCGGACTGTCGCCGTCGTGCGTCCCCCCGGAAGGTTTGATTAGTGCCATCCGGGAGGTATGTCTATTAATGGCGGATCGGACGGGTTTGTGCGCACCAACCTGGTTTGGCCGGCATCACGTTTTTACGTAACAGCCGGTCGAAGCGATGGGTAGGTTTTTGGGGCTGCGCCCAAGACCATGTGTAGAAAACAGTACCGATTGTGCGCGCATATACCGTTTAGCGAGCGAGCTTGCTCGCGATTGTGTCTATCATAGGCGTCGTGGTTCTGGCCTATCACCTGATCCTGACGTGTTACGGGTTCTGGCTGCCGAACGATCCGCGGGGGTCGTGGTCCGACGAGGTTCGGCGGTACGAGCTGCTGCGATTCGGCCCGGCGACGAAGGTCAACACACGCCGATCCATTGCGGGCATCGAACACGATCGCTCGTTGCGTGAGGCTGCCAAGGCGGCGATGAAGTATCCACCGGTCACATTTGACGGCCGACAAGCCCGCGCGGTGGCGCGTGGTTTCGCATCGGTGTGCATCAGCAACAGCTACTTGGTCCACGCCTGCGCGATCATGTCGGATCATGCACATCTGGTCGTGGCCAGGCAAGGTGAGCACACGATCGAACAGATCGCCAGGCGCTTGAAGGCGAAGGCGACCCAGCAATTGAACAAGGAGGGGTTAGGGGTCGGCCGATCGCCGTGGGCGCGGGGTGAGTGGAAGGTGTATTTGAATGAGCCGGGCGATATCCGCCGATCGATCCGGTATGTGGATCGCAATCCGGTTCGTGCGGGCCGTAAAAAGCAGGATTGGCGGTTCGTGGTGCCGTATGCGGGGTGATGGGTATGCGGATACCGTTTCGTTGATGGTGGTATGCCGGAGCAAGCTCCGGCGCTAAACGGGGTGATACAACACACGGCGACACGATTCTCCGTTTAGCGAGCGAGCTTGCTCGCGTATTGGCGCTACATGTGCGCTATAGTCATCACCTTCCCGCCCGTTCGAGATCGCGCTGGCGCAGCTGCGCTTGATCGAAGGCGCGTTTGTCGGCATTGCGCTTTCGTTCTTTGTCGTCGGCGGGTTCGAGGTGCGCGGTCCAGTCGTAGGGCGTCATCCGCCAGGTGAGTTCGCCGCCCGGGTGGCAGGTGAAGACGGTGTAGCCCGGGCCGTGGCCGGTCCAGTCGCCGGACCACCAGCTGCCGGAGACGGCGGGGCTGGTGATGTACCACACGTCGCGCCAGCGGTACTCCTCGGGGGTGTGAGTATGGCCTTGCAAGAGGGCTTTGACGTTGTGGCGCTCAAGGATGTGTTGGAGCTTGAGCGTGTCGCGCAGGATGGCCCAGCCGGGCATGCCCGGTTCGTTGGGGTCGCCTTTCTGTTGGGCGATGTTGGCAAACGCCGCGATGTGGGTCATGACGATCTTCGGCCTGACGCCGGCGGCGCCCAGGTCATAGGCGAGCCATTCGAGTTGCTCGTCGCCGATGCGCGGCTCGTAGCCCGGGCCGTGGTCGGCTTGGATGGGGTGGATGCAGTCGAGGACCGCGAAGTGCCAGCCCTTGTGGTCGAAGCTGTAGTAAGGCTTCTCCCAGTGCAGCGCATCCATGATGTACTTCTTGCCGAAGTCCGGATCGGTCGGCGGGACTTTGCGTCGGCGATCCCAGCCGAGCACGTCGTGGTTGCCCATGCAGTTGTAGTACGGGATGCCCATCGAGTCGGAGATCTCTTTGTAGAGTTTGACCTGCGTCGCGAACTCGTCTTTGGGGTTGTACAGGCCGTCGAACGCGAGGTCGCCGCCCATGATCGCGAGGTCCGGCCGAGTGTCGAGTGCGAGGACGGATTCGATGCACTTGCGGTAACCGTCATCGCCTTTGCGACGTGTGGCGACATGCATATCAGTAAGGTGAACAAACGTAAACGCCCCACCCCCGCCCCCGGAAGCTTCCCCACCGCCATGCCCGCCGTGGCCGCCATGGCTATCGTGCCCTGCCGCACCCCCCGCGCCCCCGGCACCGGGTTGGGCGCCGTGTGTCGTGCCAGGAAGCGCGAGGGCCCCGGCGGCGATTGCGGTGCTGGTCAGAAAATCACGGCGTGAGGGGTGTTGTGTGTCCATGACGGGATTATACAGGCCCGCAAATTTAATAATATTTAGTATAAATATGATTTTAATGGCTAATGGCTAATGGCTAATGGCTAATGGCTAATGGCTGTGTGGTTGGTGCTATTTATTTGAGGGCTGTCTGGCGGTGTACTCTGCATCTTTTTTATCGAGCAGCGCTCTTACCTTGGCGGTCCAGTCTTCGGGCGTGATGTCCAGTGGCTTGGAGGCCAGCGCGTGGAGCAGCCGTTCGGCTTCTGCGCGGGGGATGCCTTTGGCCACGGCTTGATCGATCTCTTCGGTGGTATACGGGCGGGTTCCGTAGTTCAGCCAGGGGGTGCTGCGTGCCGAGTCGGGTGCGGCGAGGCCTAGCGTTAGCTGGTGGATTTCACCAAGCACCTCATCCAGGGTGTAACGTGATTCGGGCAGGTCCAGTGTGAGCACGTCGTTTTCGTTCTGGAACCACCACGTCTTGCCCTCGCTTTTTAGCGCCTCCTGCCATTCGTTGCGTGTGTGGAGGTGGAAGCCGACGCGCAATTTGCCTGCATCGTCCAGCCAGGGCGTGATTCGGCGTAGCAGGACCCACTGGTATTCCACGCCATCCATCGTCCAGCTGGTTAGGTTGGTTGTTTCCATGCCTTCCAGCCAGCTGTGATCGGGCAGGCGTCGGCCGTTGCCGGCCCAGGTGAACTGGCCGTAGACCTTGCTGCCGTGTTGCCGAGAGTTGATCGGGCCGAAACGGTCGATGACCGCTTGCGATGCCCTGCTGGAACTCGTGACGATCATGGTGTCGTCATCGATGCGCCAGATGTCGTGGATCGCGAGCACGATGCCCAGGCGCTCGGCGGTGGCGAGGGCATCTTCCAACGCGAAACCCTGAAGCGCTTTGGTGCGGTCCACTAGACGCGCCTCGGCGGGGAAGTCGGGCGTGAAGATGTCGTCGGGCAGCGGGATGTCGTAACGGATGTCCGCTCGCTCATCCAAGACCCATTGGTCCGCCTGCTGAAGCTGTGATTCAAATCGCAGCATCCGGTTGTGCTGATCGAGCCAGACGACGTAGCGCATCGTTTGCTCACTGGCCGGCACCGTCATCACCCAGGCCTGGCCCGGTATGCCGTTGATCGGTTGATCAAGCGTGGATTTGCGCTGTCCCTTGTGCCTTTCGATCTTGGCTAATGGGTTGATAAGGGGTTCGACCTCCCCGAGGGTGTCGTGGCTCAGCCCCTTGACGACGGTGTTCGCCTCTGCGCGGTACAGCCATTCATACTCACCGTCGTCCAGCCGGGCGTGGGTCAATTCGCCTTTGGAAGATTCTTCACGCAAACCCAGCTGCGCGTCGTACCAGATCTCGGTCGAGCGGATAACCCCGCCGTCCTGATACATCCGAGAGACCGCGTGGAATGTCTGTGCTTCACGCAGCCCGGCTAACGCCTTTGCGTAGACCGAACGGGGCGAACTGAGGACCGTCAGGGCAACCATCAACACAACCAGTCCCGCCGCCAGGCCCAGCGCCGCCGCTACGCGCCAGGAGTGCGTGATACGGCTGATGATCGATGTGATCTGTGCGACAGGCTGTGTCTCGAGGTCGGCCCAGTGCTCGCGCATCTGTTGGCTCAGCCGTGATTGTGTGTCAGCGGGTGGGACATCGTCCCGCCATGCGGCTTGCTGTGGATCGTTTTGGTTCGAACCGTCATGCTTGTTGTTTGGTTTCATGACAAACTCCGCAATGTGTAGGGGTTCAGGTCCGACAGCCTTCGACGGAGGCGGTCCCGCCCGTTGTGGACATACACCCGTGCGGTCTGTTCGCTGCAACCCAGTGCGGCGGCGACCTCGCGGTAGGGCATGGCTTCGACCAGCCTCAGCAATACCGCCTGTGCCTGCTGCGGGCTGAGTTGAGCGATCTCCGCCAGCAGGCGCTGTCGGGTTTCCGCGTGCTGGATCGGGGCCTCGGGTGAACCGGATTGGCCGGGGTGTTCCGGCGGCAGAGGCTGCCAGGGCTTGCGTTTGCGCAGCAGGTCGTAGGCGGCGTTGAGTGTGATGCGCAGCATCCACGCGGTGGGGTTGGGGTGCTTTGTCAGTTGATCGCGGTTGTGCCAGATGCGGGTCAAGGCGTCGTGGAGGGCATCGCGGGCATCCTCTTCGTTTCCCAGCACGCGCCAGGCCGAGGCGATCAGCCGCGATTCGAGCGGCTGGATGTGCTGTTCATAGATACCTGCATCAGCCATGGGCGCGTCTCCGGTGTCGTTGTCATCTTATAAACGGCGGAGTGGCCTTTATGTTTAGGGGGATTGACTTGTTTGGCGTAATTCGTGGAGGTGATTGGGGGCAAATGCAATAATATTTAGTATAAATACAATTTTGGTGGTTGGTGGTTGGTGGTTGGTGGTTGGTGGTTGGTGGTTGGTGGTTGGTGGTTGCGTGAGGTGCGGAGGCGGGGTGCGTGTGTGTTTGTGAGTGTGCGGCTTGTGGGGGAAGGATGCGTTTATAGCGGTATGGTTTGTGGGTCGTGGTCAGTCGCTGGCGATGTCGGGGTCTTGGTAGCCGACGGATTTGTAGCCGAGCAGCGCGTTGGCGGTGTCGTCCCATTGGGCGGAGCGTTTGTTCATGATGTCGAGGTTCTGGCCCGGGTCCTGATCGCGGGCGAAGAGGCGGTCGGCTTCGATCTCGGGGACTTCGCCGTATCGGGTGTCGAGTGTGCTTTCGGCATTAAATGATGCGCTGCCGTCGCCGCGGCCGACGCTGCCGGCCCACTTTTGAGCTACCGGGGACGTGTGGATGCTGTAGATCTTGTCGTGGTTATTGCCGATGTTGCCGCCTGGGATGCAGGCTCGGTCGGAGACGACGACGGATTGGGAATTGATTAAGTCTTTCCATTCGCGGGCCCGATGTGTCTGGTCGGGTTCGGTTCTGTCGTCAGGCAGTGGATTGCCGTCGCTGTGTATGTTCAAGAAAGCGTAAGAGTAGTTGTCGGTGGAGACCTCGCCGGTGGTCCAGACGGTTTTTGTTTCGGATGGGCTGATGGCGTAATCGCCGGAGAAGTTGTTGTTGTCGAGAAGGAGCCAGAAGCGGCCTTCGACTGTTCCGCCGTGCTTGTTCAAGGGCATAGGCCCAAGGTCATCGACATCGGGCAGTAGATAACCTTTTCGGTCGACACCGGGGAACCGACCCTTGTTGCCCTGTGCAAAAACAATCAGGCCTTGCGTGATGCCACGGACTTGTGTGGTGTTTTTCATGCCGCGAGCCGGCCGTCGGTCGGCTTCGAACACGGGCAACAGGATGCCGATGATCAGCAGGCCCAATAAAGTCCATCCGCCGACGATCATGATCAGTTCGGCTGTGCTTCTGCCGTCACGTTGACCAGGCGGATACGGATCGGGTGCGTCGTGATCGTTCGGCGCGGCGGGGGTGTTCATGGCGGGCCTCCGGATTAGATGTCGGCATTATTGTATCGCAAGGAGACATACACCAAGCCGCACGACGATGCGGTGGGAGAGCTGGGCATTAAAATAATATTTAGTATAAATACAATCATTTGGCGTGTGGGCTGGCGGCACCATGGTGGTGATGACGGCGATGGTGGTAAATGTGTTGGGGGTGGGTTTAGGGTCGGTACTTTTTCATATAGCGGTCGCCGTGCTCGAACTTCCAGTCCTGCCAGCCGCAGTGGCGGTAGAAGCCGACGGCTCGGCAGGTCTCGTCGGGGTCGGTGGTGAGCCAGGCTTCCTGGTGGCCTTGCTCGAACAGCCAGTCTTCGACGCGGGTCAGCAAAGCACGGCCGATGCCACGGGCTTCGTAATCCTTAAGCACGGCGATGACCCACATCTCGGCGGTCTGCTTGTTGCCCATCGCGAAGCCGACGATGTTGTTTTCGACTTCGCATAACCAGCCGCGGTGCGTGGTGCGCATCATCTCGGTCACGGAATCGATCGTGATGCCCATCTGTGTGAGTTCTTCCCGGCCGTGGTCATTGTGCCAGGTGGCGACGCGGACGTCGAAGATCGTGGGGAGGTCTTCGGGCTTGATGATGCGGAAGGTGGGTTGGGTGTTGTACATGGGGTGGATTGTATAGCCATGAGCGCATGAGAGATCGCGCTGCGGGTGCTGAATTGGGTCGTATAGCCGGCTTTGAAGTCCCCGGGGTTGCGCTGGTTGATGTTCAGTTGGGTCAGTCGCTGGCGATGTCGGGGTCGTCGTAGCCGACGGAACGGTAGCCGAGTAGCGCGTTGGCGGTGTCGTCCCACACTGAATCCGGGTGGTCGAGTTCATCGGAGTTGGGGGCCGGGTCTTGCTCCATTGCAAACAGGCGGTCGTGTGAGATATTGGCACCGGCGCCGTACTTGGAAGATGTTCTGTCTGTGAGTACGTACATGGCGCTGCCGTCGCCGCGGCCGATAGCGCCGATCCAACCCGTCTGCTCTTCGGTAGAGTGGATGCTGTAAATTCCGTCATAGTTATCGCCGATTTGTCCGTCCGTGATGCGGGCGCGGTCGGCGATGAGTATGGCTTGGGTGTTGATGGAATCCCGCCATTCACGGGCACGGCTTTTCTGGTCGGGGCGCGTCTTATTCTCTTTCGGCAGTTCGGGGTTACTATGAATATTCAGCAGGGCGTATGAGTAGTTGTCTGCCGTGACTTTGCCGGTGGTCCATGCGGTCTTGGTCTCGGCCGGGCTGATGGCGTACACGCCTGAAAAGACGTTGTTGTTGAGTAAGGTCCAGTAGCGTGCTTCGACGGTGGCTCCGTGTCCGGATAGCCCGGTGGATTCCCTCTCGTTGGGGCGGATAAAACCTTTGCTGTCAAGACCGGGCATACGCCCCTTGTTGGCTTGCGCGCTGACGACAAGTCCTTGCACGATGCCTCGGACCTGAGTGGTATTCTTCCTCTCACGGTCAGAGTGTGCATGACTCAATGTCGGTAAGAGCACGGAAAGCACGAGCAGAGTCAGGGCGGAGTAGCGGATAAAGCGGCCCAACAGCGTGGCAAAACGTTTGGGGGGGCAGGACGTGTGATCAAGAACATCGTGGCGGTTGTTTGTAGAGGTAGTTTGATGCATAGCGGGCCTCCGTGGGACTTGGTAATCCAGTATATCGCGGGGGGAGGGACGTATGGCACGATTTGCTGGATAAGGAGTAGAAAATGTGGGGCAAGCACGCGCGGATCTGCGATCCGCCGCTAAACGGCGGGTGGTCGTTGCGTGGTGGTGTGTTTAGCGGGCGATCGTAGATCGCCGAGGTGTTACGCGGGCATGTCGAGGTGGTATTGCTTGATCTTTTTGTAGAGCGTGCTGCGGTTGATGTCGAGCTGTCTAGCGGTCTCCTGCCGATTCCATTCGTTGGCTTCGAGGGCGGCGAGGAGGATGCGGCGCTCGGGTTCCTGCAAGGCGTCGGCGAGCGGCATCGGGTTCCAGCCGTCCTGCAACGCGGGGATACCCCCCCCGGAAGCACCCCCGCCCCCGGAAGTGATGCCCCCGCCCCCTGAAGTTGCGGCGCTACCGCCGACAAGCGATAGTCCTGGATTCGCGGCGGAGATGATGGGATCGGGCATGTCGCTCAGCGTGATCTCGTTTGACTTACTGAGCACGACGGCGCGCTCGACGGCGTTTTCCAGTTCGCGCACGTTGCCGGGCCAGGTGTAGGCGCGCAGGGCTTCGGTGACTTCGCCCGAGAACTTGCGTGATCGACCGAGTTCTTTGCAGTGCTTGTCGAGGAAGTGTTCGGCGAGCAGTGGGACGTCGCCGAGCCGGTCGCGCAGCGCGGGCATGGCGATGTTGACGACGTTGATGCGGTAGTAGAGGTCTTCGCGGAACAGGCCGTCTTCGACCATGTCCTGCAGCGACTGGTTGGTCGCGAGGACGAAGCGGACATCGACGTGGATGGTCTGGGTTGAGCCGACTGGCTCGAAGGCTTTTTCCTGCAAGACGCGCAGGAGCTTTAGTTGCAGCGCGGGTGTGGCGGAGTTGATTTCGTCGATGAAGAGCGTCCCGCCGTCGGCTGCGAGGATCTTGCCGGGCTTGTCGTGGTCTGCGCCGGTGAAGGCACCCTTGACGTGGCCGAAGAGCTCGGACTCGAGCAGCGTTTCGGGGATCGAGCCGCAGGCGAAGGTGACGAACGGGCCGCTAGCGCGAGGGCTGAGCGTGTGGATGGCGCGGCCGACCATGGACTTACCGGTGCCAGACTCGCCGGTGACCAGGACGGTGGTCTTACTTTCGGCGACGGTCTCGACGAGGTCGTAGACCTTCTGCATCTTGTAGTCCTGCCCGACGAGGTTGGCCATGCCGAAGCGTTCGGAGAGCTGGGTCTTGAGGCTCTTGTTCTCGTGGACGAGCGTGTGCTGGTTGACGGCCTTGTTGACGGCGAGTTTGAGTTCGTCATCAACGACGGGCTTGGTGAGGTAATCGACGGCGCCGAGTCGTACGGCTTCGACGGCTGAGTCGATCTTGCCGAAGCCGGTGACGATGATCGGCGCGATGGATTCGTGGTTCTTGCGGACGTTGCGTAATAGCTCCATGCCGTCGCAGCGCGGCATGTTCATATCGGCGATGAGGATGCCGAAGCCCTGGCCGGAGGGGTTGGCTGAATCGTCGTCGAGGATGCTGATGGCTTCCTTGCCGTCGCAGGCGGTGGTGATGTCGTAGCCTTCGGCGCCGAGGAAGTCGGCGAGGCTGTCCGCGACGATGGGGTCGTCGTCCACGATGAGGATGCGTGTCTTGTCCGGCATGGTTTATTGGCTGGTTGGGTTCAGGGCGCTGGCGGGGTATTTGAGTGTGAGCGTCGCGCCGTCCTGCTCGTTGTTTTTCAGTTGGAGCGAGCCTTGCAGGCTGGCGGCGACTTGTTGGCTGAGCGAAAGGCCCAGGCCGTGGCCGTGGGGCTTGGTGGTCTGGCCGATGCGGAGGTTGCCGTGCTCGTCGAGCATGTCGGGATCGATCCCGGGGCCGTTGTCGGCGACGATGAGGTAGACGTTGCCGAGCTCGGCGCGTGCGGTGACGAGGATCTGGCTCTGCTCGTAGCGCTCGCGTGGTGGCATGGCGGCGATGGCTTCGATGCTGTTGAGGATGGCGTTGGCGACGACGGGGAAGACGGGCCCGGCGGGTAGCGCGGCGGCCTGCGGATCGATGTGCAGGTCGAGTGTGATGCTGTGCTCTGTGGCGGTGGGCCGGTGGGTATCGATGACCTGGTCGAGCATCTGCTTGAGTGATTGGGGCTGGTCGAACAGCTCACGCGGTTTGGGCGCGGCGGACATCCAGGCGTGGATGAGCGACGCCATCTGCTGCATGGCGCGGTCGGTGGTCTGTAGCCTGCCGAGGATTTGCTTGCCAGTGCCGGATTTGTCGGGCGCAGCTTCGGGCGGCGGGTCCTGGCTGAGCGATCGGATCGCCAGGTGCAGGTGGCGCAGCGAGCCGTCGAGCAGGTTCGCCAGTTCGTGGGCGAGCTGTGCGCCGGCGTCCGGGGCGCCTAAGGGGACCTTGGGCGGGGTGGGGTCGGCGCTTGGTTTGTTGTTTGTGTGCGACATCCTGGTAGGGATATCGAACAATGGGCGTGGTGAATTAAGCACCACGTCGCGGAAAAGCAACACGCTCCCCCAGGAAGGTGCGGGTCGTAACGGTGCGTGGGGGCAACGCGGGTGGTTTCTCGGGGGATGGGTGGCCCAACGTGTTATCGGAAGCGTCAGGCGGCCTCGGCTTCTGTGCCATCATTGCCTTGCCACTTCGCGCCGGGCCAGTCGGAGGCTACATCGTCGTGGCCGTGATGCTTGATCTGGCATCGCCGGACGCCTTCGCCATGGACTTTCATGAGGGCCTTGTTGAGTAGGTCGCCGGTGGTTTTGCCGGGGTCTTCGAGCTTGCCGAGGCACACGTGCAGCAGGCAGGCACCGCTTGTATCGTGAACGCCCAGGACCGCGGCGACGATAGCGTCATCCTCTTTGGCGATCAGGCTGACCGTGGGGCTGACGTCCAGCGGCTCGAGCTCGCAGCTGACGGTTTTGGCGAACGCGATCGCGTCGTCGACGCCTTTGGGCCTGAGTTGTGAGACTTCGATAGGCATGGCCGGCTCCCGTTGTGTTGGGATCATGGTGCGCACTGCGACACGCATGTGGTATCGGCGATTCCCGGGGGCGGGTTTGGTGGGGATTGTGGGCGACGGTTGGTTGGGGTGAGCGTGGGGATAGAAAACAACCCTGCCAAGGACCGTTGGTCCATGACAGGGCTTTGGTTGGTGGTGTTGCGTTAGAGGATCAATCGAGGCCCAGGGCCTGGGCGTCGCGGTCCGATAGTTGGCCGCCGTCGGAGCGCTGCTTGACGGTGCCGTCACGTTTCCACGAGCGTTCGCAGCGGGGTTCGGCTTGCAGGTCGTCGACAGCGACTTCACTGATCGAGTCATCGAAGGCGAACCGACTGACGCCGCAGAGGTCGGCCAGATCGGTCGGATCGAACGCGTTAGCATCGACGCCCTTGATGGCCGGGACGCGGACGCCGCAGTCCAGCGGGTTGTCGATGCCCTGCGCCTGCCGGGCGTCTTCGATTGCCTTGAGCCAGGCGTCGCGCTGCGCCAAGACGGGTTGCCAGGCGTTGTTGACCGGGATGTTGCTCATGCAGCCGGTGTCCTGGAACGTCAACAGGTGGACGCAGTCGTCTTCGCCGGTCAGTGCGCGCCAGGCTTCGTCGGCGGTATGCGGCAGAAGCGGCGCGAGCAGACGGATCAGCACGGTGGAGACGCGGTAGAGCGTGGTCTGCGTGCGTCTGCGGCGCGGGCTGTCGGGCTTGTCGCAGTACAAGCGGTCTTTTACCGCGGCGAGGTAGACGCTGGAGAGCGTGTCGTTGCAGAAGTTGAACAGCGCCTCGTGGGCCTTGCGGTAGTGGAAGTCTTCGTAGGCGGCCAACACGGTATCCGACATCTTGATGAGTTCGCCGGTCATCCAGGCGTCGATGCTCGATGCGTCGGCGTCCTCGAAGCGGGTCTTCTCGTTCTTGAAGTCGAAGCCGTCGAGGTTGCTCAAGAGGAAGCGGATGGTGTTGCGGACCTTGCGGTACTCTTCGCCGGCGAGGCGGAAGTATTCGCTGTCGACCTTGATGTCGTTGTCGGTGTTCAGGCTGCTGACCCACCACCGGCAGACATCGGCACCGTAATCCTTAAACAGGTCGTCCACGTTCAGGGCGTTGCCGCCTGACTTGGACATCTTCTTGCCCTCGCGGTCGACCATGAACCCGTGTGTCACGACGCTTTCGAACGGCGGCTTGCCGGTGACGCCGAGGCTGGGCAGCAGGGAGAGCTGGAACCAGCCGCGGTGTTGGTCGGAGCCTTCGAGGTAGAGGTCTGTGACGGCGGGCGCATCGTCCGGCCGGGCCAGACCGCGCTCACGCATCACGGCGTTCCACGACGAGCCGGACTCGAACCAGACGTCGAAGATGTCGTGGGAAGGCTTGAGGCTTGAGACTTGAGTCTTGCCGTCTTTGAGCCAGGCCGGGGCGTCGGGATCGCTGTCGGCGTCGTAGTGCTGAAGCAGGTCGCCTGGGTCGGCGAGGAACCACACGTCGCTGCCCTTCTCGCGGAACAGTTGCGCGACAGCGCGGACGCTGGCGGCGGTGAGTAGCGGTTCGCCTTCGACATCATCTGGGGGATAGAAGGCTGGGATCGGTAAGCCCCAGGCGCGTTGGCGTGACAGGCACCAGTCGGGGCGGGAGTCGAGCATGCCGCGCATCCGGTTCTTGCCCCAGTCGGGGAAGAAGTTGACGTCATCCTTGGTGACCTCCAAGGCACGCTCACGTAATGCGCCCGATCCCCCGGCGGAGCCGGGGGCTGAGGGTAGATCAAAGGACTTGTTGACATCGACGAACCACTGTTCGGTCGCGCGGAAGATGACCGGGCTCTTGCCGCGCCAGTCGTGGGGGTAGCTGTGGCTGAACTGCTCGGCGTGGAAGAGGTGGCCGGACGTGCGCAGCTTTTCGACGACCAGGTCGTTGGCTTTCCAGACGCTGACGCCTTGCAGCCAGTCGGGCGCGGTGTCGTCGAACGTGCCGTCGTCGCGGACGGGGCAGTAGACGTCGAGTCCTTCGCGCAGGCCGGTCTGGTAGTCCTCGACGCCGTGGCCGGGCGCGGTGTGGACCATGCCGGTGCCGTCTTCGAGCGTGACGTAGTCGGCGGCGACGACCTTGAAGTGGCCAGTTTTGCCAGGCCAATCTAAGAATGGATGCTTATAGTCGATACCAACCAATTCCTCGCCACTTAAAGTCATTACTGGTTCAACAGGATCATAACCAGCCTTGATTAGCACCTTTTCAGCTAATGCTGTAGCAACAACGACAGGTCTGCCGCCTGATACTGGATACAAGCCATACTCTTCTCGTGCATTAACTGCGATCGCCAAGTTTGCGGGAAGTGTCCAAGGTGTAGTAGTCCAGATAAGTAGATCAGCTTCGGCAAGACGCTCATCAATTTGAACATCGCCGCCGCCGCCCCATTTCTGGAATCGTACGAACACGCTGGTGTCTTCGCGGTCATAGTACTCGAGCTCGGCCTCGGCGAGCGCGGTCTGGTTTTCGATCGACCAGTGCACGGGCTTGAGGCCGCGATACACAACGCCGCGATCGACCAACTCGGCGAAGACCTCTAGGACGGCGCCCTCGTAGCGCGGGTTCATCGTCAGGTACGGGTCTTTGTAATCCGCGACGGTGAGCAAGCGCTGCATCTGCCCGCTCTGCAGCTTGACGAACTTGTCGGCGTAGGTCTTGCACTTTCGGCGGACCTGGATCGGCTGCATCTCGCGCGCTTTATCGCCGAGCTCCTGCATGACCTTGTGCTCGATGGGCAGGCCGTGGCAGTCCCAGCCGGGGACGTAGGGGACGTCGAACCCGGCCATGGTCTTGGAGCGGACGACGAAGTCTTTGAGGACTTTATTTAACAGGTGCCCGAGGTGGATCGAGCCGTTGGCGTAAGGCGGCCCGTCGTGGAAGACGTATTTATCGCGCGACGCGCCGTGCTCGCGGAGCTTTTCGTAGAGCTTGAGTTTGTCCCAGCGTTTGATGCTGGCCGGCTCGTTCTGGACGAGGTTGGCCTTCATGGGGAACGCGGTCTTGGGGAGGTTCAGCGTCTTCTTGTAGGTCTTCTTGTCGGCTTGCTGCTCGGTCATGGTGATTGCATCCGTGGCCGGGGGTATCCGGGGTGTCTGGTCTGGGTCGAATAAAAAAGCCCTGCGTGGTGGCAGGGCTTTACTGAGAAAGTTCGTGTGGGGGATCGCCTGCCCTACCGTGGTCCGGGAGAGTGAATAATTATCTCGGCGATGCTAATAAGCAATTCGGCGCTCATGGCGGGCATTATAGGGGTGTGATCGGACGAAGCAAGGCGGGGGTTTAGGGCTCGTGGGTGGGATGGTGGGGTGTGTTAGACCCACGGCAGCTGCGCAGCCGACGGCTTGGGGGAAGTCTTTTTGTGCTCAAGCCGCGGGTTGCGCAGCTGCTACGGGTACAATGGGCGGATGCCTCGGCCCGGGAAAGCTTGGTATCACATCACGCTGGGGACGTACGCCAGTTGGCTGCCTGGCGACCCACGCGGGTTCCGTGATCACGGCCACCGCATCCATTCCAGTGGCGATCACCGTCATCGACCGCCGTCGGGTGAGCACCAGGGCCTGCGCGCGTACAGCCGGGAACAAGCCGGGGAGACGACCGTTATCCCATCGGCATTACGTGCCGTGGTTGGCGAGAAGTTGGTTGGTCACCTGGATAAGTTAGGTCATGAAGTGATCGCCGTTGCGGTGGGTGGGATGCATGTGCATCTCTTGGTTGAATTACAAGCCAAGCGGGATCTGGCGCGACACGAGATTACACGCTGTAAGCAGTCGGCGACGTTGGCGGTGCGAGGAAGACTTGAAGGGAAGCTCTGGGCGCGGAACATGGGGATCAAGCCTGTTCGGGATCGTGAGCATCAACTCAACGTGTATCGGTATATCCTTGCGCATCGGGGTGAAGGGGTGTGGGTGTGGGATTGCCGGGGTGGGGAATCTGACACGTGTAAAGGTTGACCCGCGGCAGCTTCGCAGCCGACGGCTTGGGGGAAGGGTTATTATGCTCAAGCCGCGAGCTGCGAAGCTGCCGCGGGTCTGGTCATAGTAATTCTTTGAGCGGCAAGCTTATCTGATCGAAGGCCTTGGCGGGGAGGCTGACGGTGTCCCACTTGGCGCTGCGGGGGGTCATGTGACGGGTGTAGTCGCTGAGGCGGACGGCGAGGACGGCGTACCAACGCTCGTTGTATTCGAAGACTTCGTGGAACAATGCATCGGGCGGCTGGGCGTCGCACCAGAAGAGGAAGGCGAACGCCGGGTCGAAGTCTTCGCCGAAGATGCCCTGCCATTTGGTGAGGCACTTGACGTCGTCGTTGGTCACCCAGTTCTGGAACGCCCGGCCGGTGTTGCCGGCGTGCTTACGACCTTTGACGTCGATCAGCAGGTTGGGCCCGTTGTCGGAGTAGACGACGAAGTCGAAGCTCTTGAGTTTGACCCCCGGAAGTTTTTTTAGGTTGGATGCTGGTATGTTTCCGGTGGCACTTCCGGGTCTACTTCCGGGGGCGGGGGCGAGGGCGCGTTTGGCTTCATCGACGGCGACGTAGGGGATGCTGTTGGCACGCAGGTAGTGCTCGAACGCGCGGTCGTAATGGAACCGGCGGTTGGCCATGGGGGTATTGTACGGCCAGAGGGCGGTCTACTGTGAGGCGCGGCGGTCGGTGAGGATGTTGATGGCTTTGTGGAGGTCGTCGTGGCGCCAGTTCAGGCGGGTTAACTCGGCGAGTTCGGTCTCGGGATCGACGTTCGAGCTTTCGACGAACTTGTGCATGATCGTGCCGAGGTTGCTGTTGCCGGCGTAGTCCAGGATCGGCGGGCTGGAGTCGGCGGTCTGGACATAGAGCGCGTCGGATAGCTGCTGCAGCGCCCGGGGCTCATCGAAGTGGGCCAGTTCGATCCGGCCGAACTCGGTCATGGTGATCGATCCAGTTGTGATGCCACAGACCGTGCCTTCCTGGGTGATGCAGATGTTGGTGACGCCCTCGGGGATGTTGATCGGTGGGTCGAGTGTCGGGCCGTGCGAGTTGCCGAGGACCAGGTCGCCGTCGACGTTTCGGAAGAAGTTGCCGGCCCGGGTGTAGGCGTATGCATGGGCATCGCCCGGCACGGCTACCCTGAAAAAGCCTTCGCCGTCGATCATCATGTCGTAGTCCATGCCGGTCCTCTTGGGCGAGCCGGTTGCGAAGTCGCTGACGGTCACGGAAGAACCGTTTACGCCGGTCGATCGGATGCGCTGGGCCTTGTAGCCGATGGTTTCGGCCCGGGCGATGTTGTGGCTGGTGACCTGGATGGCCCGGCGGGTGGTGCGCAGGGCGTCGTAGAGTTCAGCGATCGCCTGCTCGTGTTGGCCCGGGGGGACGGCCAGCGCGTCCGCGATGATGCGGCCGTCCGATTGGGGATCGCCTGCTTGATAGGTGCTTTGGCAGCCGAGTGCTGTCAGGCAGAGGACGGCCGAGATGACCGTGTTGATGCGTCCATGCATCGCGTGCTCCTTCCATGGAGGGGTCGAGTGAGGCTACCGTATGGATATCGGATATCTGGTCCCGGCAGGATGAGGGCTGGGGGGGGCCGGGGTGCTGAGGCTGAATCAGTTCATGACAGCGGCTTCACCGTCGGCGCAGCAGTGCCGGTGCGGCGAGGGCAAGCAGCGCGAGGCTGGTGGGTTCGGGGACGATGTTACCGGTGATGTAGTAGCCGTTGGCTTCGAGGGTCCACGAACCGATGGCGTCGTTGGAGAGTGTGATGTTGCCGATCTTGGCCAGGCCGCGGTCGGTGGTGTCGGTGTTTTCCCAGCGGATATCCAGGTCCGGTCCGGTCAAGGGCAGGCAGCCGGGGCAGTCGGGTCCGGTTTTGATGCTGCCGGTGGCGTCGTCGATGATGCCGAGGTAGGTATCGAAGGCGAGATCGGGATTACCGACGATCTGGGCGCTGGTGGGCGCGGTGTCTGAGCCGGCGGGGTCGTTGTAGACGTGGCCCTGGGTGAGGTCGAGGGTGAAGTGCGCCTGGTCCCAGTTTTCACCGTCGCCGTCCCAGAAGATCTCGTGTGCGGTGTAGCCGGGGATGACGTCGGGGGCGGAGGATTGCAGGTAGGCCTGGCCCGGTCCCGGTACGGCGAGCACGCCGCCAATGAGCGTGCCGCTGGTCATAACGCCTTGTGAGACCCATGAGATCGTGCCTTGTGAGTCGTCGCTGAGGGTGAGCATGCCGATCTGGACGGGCTCGGTGTCGTTGGGGCTGGTGTTGAACCAGCTGACACTGACCTGGGGGGCGTCCTCGCTGAGTGGGCCGCCGCCAATATCTCCTGCGCCGCCGGCAATCCCGCCGGTGCTATCATCAATGATGCCGAAGTAGGTGTCGAACTCGAGCTCGGGGAAGGGGCCAAATAATGCTGGAATGGGTGCGGCGATGGATCCGTTCGGATGATTATAGACGCTGCCGATGGAGAGATCGATGACGATCCCGGCGCTGGTCCAGTCGGACGGGCCGGTCCAGACGATCTCATTGGCGACGAAGCCGGCGGGGACGTCGGGGTTGGTGACCGTGATCAATGTGATGTTGGCGTTCACCGAGGCTTGGCCGGCGGCGAGCAAGACGGTGAGGGCGGCGAGTGTGTGGGTGCGTTGCATGGTACTTCTCCCGAGAAGCTGTTGTTAGTGATGACGGCGAAGCATGGGCAGGCCGGCGAGGGCGAACAGGGCCAAAGTCGTCGGTTCGGGGATGACGCCGTTGTAGACTTCGCCGGCGGAGGCGATGGACCAGGTGCCCAAGGCGTCGTTGGTAACCGTGAAGTTGCCGATCTTCACAACGCCGGTGTTGCTGGCGTCGGTGTTGAACCAAGTCCACTCAATCCGCGTATCGGTAAGGATAGGGAAGCAACCGCCGCAGGCCGAACTGTTCGTCCCATCGCCGATGATGCCGAAGTAGGTGTCGTATCTTATTGAGGGAAAGATAGAAATGAATGCTTCGAAAGGTGGGGCGCCGTTGTTGTGGTGCGGATCAAAATAGAACGAGCCTTGTGTCAGATCGGCGAGGATCGCGGCGCTGGTCCAGTCTTGAGTGCCGCCGCCATCCCAGAAGATGCCGTAGGCCGTATGGCCGGGGAGGACAGCGGGCTGTGTTCTCTCGATGATGATCTCGGCGTGGGCGGTGTGAACGAACAGCAAGAGGCTGACAGCAGCGACATTGATGGCGAACTTGGCCGGACCCATGATGTTGGTCCTCCCGAAGTGGTGGTACTGATCCCGGCGCGGCGATGATCGCCGGGTTAACAGGATAACCCCATCCGGTGAATATGGGAAGGTTATATCTATAAAAACTATTAAATTGGCGGTTTGAGACCGGGGTCTTAACGGCGGCGTAACACAAGCGGGCCGGCGAGGGCGAGCAAACTAAGGGTGGCGGGTTCGGGGATGTAGGGGTCGCCGGGCGCGCTGGGGGCGATGATGACGCCGTTGACGACGGTGGTGCTCCACTGGACGCCCGCCGACCTGAACGCGATCACGCCGTTGGCGTCTTCGCTGAGTGTGAGCATGCCGATGCGTGCCGAGCTAGACCCACTTTCAACGCTGTCGAACCATTCGGCACTGATGATAGGTTCTTCCAGGCTGAAGGTTGGGGCGTTGAATTCGCTTGCACCTCCGCGTAATCCCCCTCTGCCGCTATTCATCAGGCCGACATAGGAATCGAATTCCAACTCGGGATAACTTGCAAAGAGTGTGGGGTTTGGGGCACCGTCGAAGCCGAAGGGGTGCTGATAGACATCCCCGCTGGTGAGGTCGGCACGCATGCCTACCGATATATAATCATTTGGTCCTGAATTGACCCAGACGAGTTCGTTGGCGACATAGCCGGCGGGCACGAGTGCCGAATCGACGGGTTGAGCGGTGACGCCATACGGGACTTCTATTGGCGGGCCGGACAGGTCAGGGAATGGCCCGGGATCCACATTCGTCGGTGGGTCTACAGGATCAGCTTCCAGACTGGCGAACACGTCCGGGATCTGGCCGTTGTTAATGTTGAATGACAGTGTCGTGCCCCGTGTATACATCTGGCCGGTTCCCACCGCGTCATCGCTGAGTGTAAGCATGCCGTTCCGGTGGTATCCGGTATCAGTCTTGGTGTTGTTTGCCCAGGCCACACTCATCTGTGGGGCATCCATGCTTAAAGGCCCACCGCCGAGATCTCCTGCGCCCCCCGCGATGAAGCCTGTGCTGTCGCCGATGATCCCGACGTAGGTGTCGAACGCCAGGGTGGGGATCAGGCCGATAAATGCCTGAGGGCTGGGCCCATTGGTTCCGAACGGGTCCTGGTAGAAGGACCCGGCGGACAGGTCGATCCGCAGTGCAGTGCCGAGCAAGTTCACGCTTCCGCCGCCGTCCCAGAAGACTTCATGGGCGTTCTACCCGGCGGGGACGTTGGGGTCGTTGATGCCGTGGATGCCGAAGATGGCGGTGTCGGCGTTAACGGTGGTGGCGAAGGACATAAGGGCAGCGCCCATGATCAGCCTGGTCGGCTTCATCTGCTTTCTCCCATGATGTGTGCTTATCTGTGTTGTAACGATTCTTTTCTAAGTAAGGCGTCTGAAGGCTTCGCGTTCTAATCTTATGCGGAGGCGACGGCCGCAGATTAAATCAACGAAGCACTCGCGGTCATGGTGGTTTAACGGCGGCGTAAAAGAAACGGGCCGGCGAGGGCGAGCAGGGTGAGGGTGGCGGGTTCGGGGATGTCGGGGTCGCCGGGCGCGCCGGGGGCGATGATGACGCCGTTGACGACGGTGGTGCTCCACTGGACGCCGAGGTTACTGGTGAACGCGATCACGCCGTTGGCGTCTTCGCTGAGTGTGAGCATGCCGATGCGTGTCGTGCTGGGGCCTTCGTCAATGACGTTGTACCAATGTGCACTGAGGATGGGTTCGTCCAGACTGAAGGAAGGGGCATCTAGCGTACTTGCGCCGCCAAGTAAGCCTCCGTCAGTGCTATTCATCATGCCGACATAGGTATCGAACTCTAATTCCGGATTACTTGATAAGAGCGTCGGGTTGGGGGCAAGGTCGAAGCCGAAGGGGTGTTGATAGACCTCACCGCTAGTCAGGTCGGCGCGCATGCCCACCGAGACAAAATCGTTTCGTTTTTGATTAATCCAGACGACTTCGTTGGCGACGTAGCCATCTGGTACATGCTGCGAAGTGACGGGTTGTGCGGTGACGCCGAAGGTTACTTCTGTGGGTGGTCCGGTGAGTTGGGGGAATGGCCCGGGCTGCACAGGTGTCGGCGGGTTTACGGGACCACCTTCCAGACTGGCAAACACGTCCGGGATTTGGCCGTTGTTAATGTCGAACGAGATGGTCGTGCCTTTCATGAGCATCTGGCCGGTGCCCACCGCATCATCACTGAGTGTGAGCATGCCGTTGCGGAGGTATCCGGTATCGGTATAGGAGATGTTTGCCCAGATGACACTCATCTGTGGCGCATCCATGCTTATAGGCCCGCCGCCGAGGTCCCCTGCGCCCCCTGCGGTGAAGCCGGTGCTGTCGCCGATGATCCCGACGTAGGTGTCGAACGCAAGGGTGGGGATCAGGTCGATAAAGGGTTGGGGGGGCGGGGTATTACTACCGAACGGGTCCTGGTAGAAGGAGCCGGCGGACAGGTCGATCCGCAATGCGGTGCTGCTCCATGGCACCGTCCCGCCGCCGTCCCAGAAGATCTCGTGGGCGTTGTATCCGGCGGGGACGTTGGGGTCGGTGATGCCGTGGATGCCGAAGATGGCGGTGTCGGCGTTAACGGTGGTGGCGAAGGACATAAGGGCAGCGCCCATGATCAGCCCGGTCGGCTTCATCTGCTTTCTCCCATGATGTGTGCTTATCTGTGTTGTAACGATTCTTTTCTAAGTAAGGCGTCTGAAGGCTTCGCGTTCTAATCTTATGCGGAGGCGACGGCCGCAGATTAAATCAACGAAGCACTCGCGGTCATGGTGGTTTAACGGCGGCGTAAAAGAAACGGGCCGGCGAGGGCGAGCAGGGTGAGGGTGGCGGGTTCGGGGATGTCGGGGTCGCCGGGCGCGCCGGGGGCGATGATGACGCCGTTGACGATGGTGGTGCTCCACTCGACGCCGCCGGAACTGAACGCGATCACGCCGTTGGCGTCTTCGCTGAGTGTGAGCATACCGATGCGCTCTGTATCTCTGTTAAATGGATCGACATTGACCCAGCCAATACTGATATGTGGTCCGTCGAGGCTTAGTGTGCCCCCCCCTAGATCACCTGCGCCTGCGACGATCCCCCCACCGTCATCATTGAGAATCCCTACATAGGTATCAAACTCTAGCTCTGGATAGCTTTGCAAGAGCAAGGGATTCGGGGCCTTATCGAATCCGTCGGGGTGCTGATAAACATCACCGCTGGTCAGGTCGGCACGCATTGCCGTAGACTCCCAATCCTGCTGACCCGCGCCGTACCATACGATTTCATTGGCCACGTACCCGTCCGGCACATGGATTGACGAAACAGTTTGTGCCGTCACACCAATCGAACCGTAAGGCGGCGGTCCGGGCAGTTGGGGGAACGGGCCTGGATCGACAGGGTCCGGTTGTTGCGTCGGATCTGCTTCGAGGGTGGCGAGCGCGCCAAGGACCTGGCCATTGTTGACAGTAAATGACTGTGTGGTGCCACGTGAGAACATCTGGCCGGTGCCCACCGCGTCATCACTGAGCGTGACCATACCGATACGGACCAGGCCGGTATTGGTCGGATCGGCGTTACCCCAACTCACACTGAGTTGTGGCGCATCCAGACTCAGTGGCCCGCCGCCCACATCTCCCGCGCCTCCGGGTATGTATGTAGGACTCGTGCCGATGATCCCGACATATGTGTCGAACTCCAGAGTGGGGATCAGGTCGATAAATGCCTGAGGGCTGGGCCCATTGCTGCCGAACGGGTCCTGGTAGAAGGAGCCGACGGACAGGTCTATTCGCAAGGCGGTACTTGGCCAATCCACCGTCCCGCCGCCGTCCCAAAAGACCTCGTTAGCGACGTACCCGGCGGGGACGTTGGGGTCGGTGATGCCGTGGATGCCGAAGATGGCGGTGTCGGCGTTAACGGTGGTGGCGAAGGACATAAGGGCAGCGCCCATGATCAGCCTGGTCGGCTTCATCTGCTTTCTCCCGTGATGTGTGCTGTCTGGTTCCCGGTGCTCCTGTTGAGGACGCAATCAGGATAACCGAATCTGATCAGTTGTGGCAAGCCCTACACAGCCGATGGCCAAAAATTGACGGAATGTTTGTGAGGGCCGGATGAGATCGTGGCTGTGGGGCCGGGAGCGTGTGCTACGGGCGAGCCGTAGCCTTCGGTTGGGTGTCAATCTGGGTAAGCGTCCTTGGTCAGTCGGCGATTCTGGAGGTGAGTTCGTCTTCGCTGACGGGGCCTTGTTCGCCGGACTGCAGGTCTTTGAGTTGCAGCTGCTGGTCTTCGACGATCAGGGCGAAGCGGGCGTTTTGGCTGGCGGCTTCTTTTAACAGCTTACCGACGTTGCGGGTGGTCTTGTGGCTGATGCGGGCGTGGAAGCCTTCGCGGCGGAGCTTCACGGCCAGGCCGGGGACGCGTTTCGCGGCGTCGTCGGAAGCGGCGACGATGAACACGTCGGGTGTGGCCTCGACGTTGTCGGGGATCAGGCCCTTGTCCTGGAGGACCAGCGAGATGACGACGTCGCCCATGCCGAAGCCGACGGCGGGGGTGGGTGGGCCGTCGAACAGCTCGATGAGTTTGTCGTATCGGCCGCCGCCCGCGACGGCGCGCTCGGCGCCGGAGACCTCGTGGACCTCGAAGACGGTGCCGGTGTAGTAAGCCAATCCGCGGACGATGCCCAGGTCATACTCGCACCAGTCGGCGACGTCGAAGGCGCGGAGCTGGTCGTCGAGGGCTTGCAGGTCATCGAGCCCGGACTCCATGCCGAGGCTTCGGCCGAGGTGTTCGATATCGCCGGCGGGGTACTTGCGTCGGCACATCTGTTCGAGGCGTTCGACCTTGTGTTCATCGAGCCCGAGCGTCGCGGCACCCTTGATGAACTCCTCGGCGGGGATCTTTTCCCGGCGGTCCAGCAGCGTGAACGCGTCGATCATCTTGTCGTCGGGGACGCCGAGCCGGCTGAGCACCTGCTTGACGACCTCGCGGTGGCTGACCTTGAACTTCAGGTGGTTGGGCGTGAGCCCGACGGACTGGAAGAAGTCCACGGCGGTGGCGATGACCTCGGCGTCGGCGCTGGCGTCCTCGACGCCGAGCATGTCGATGTTCCACTGCCAGTGCTCACGGACCCGGCCGCGCTGGGGGCGTTCGGCCCGGCAGAGGTTGGGCGTGCAGAACCATTTAATAGGCTTGGGGAGGCTGTTGGCCTTGGCGGCGACCATGCGCGCGAGCGTCGGTGTGAACTCGGGGCGGATCGCCAGCCCCCGGCCGCCGCGGTCTTCGAAGTGGAATAATTCCGAGACGATGCCCTCGCCGGACTTGGCTTTATATAGATCAAGCGATTCGTAGACCGGGCCGTCGACCTGGTGGAACCCGTTGCGGATCGAGACCTTTCGCCAGGCGTCGATCAGGTAGTTGCGCCAGGCCATGTCGGCGGGGTAGAAGTCGCGCGTGCCTCGTGGGGTTTGGAATTTCATTAGGTGGGCTTGGGCTTGAGTCGTGAGGCTTGGGGTACGGATTTTTGATTTGAGATTTATGATTGATGATGTGAAGGCATCGTTCAATCACACGGCGTGAATCCGGTTACTCAAAATCATAAATCATCCATCCTGAATCATAAATTATTTGATCGCGACGATGTAGGCGATCCAGCAGGGTTCGCTGGAGGCCTCTTCGGAGCGTTCCCACTCGCCGTCGCCGTCGCCGTCTTCGTCGGCGCCTTCCCAGTAGACGTGGGTCTGGCTGAAGCCGGCCTCGTCGAGCAGCTCGCGGACCTCGGGGATGGTCCAGAAGCGCCAGTGGTATTCGAAGGCCTTCTTGAGCTTGCTGCCATCCTTGAACTTGAAGTGGATGTAGAAGCTGCAGTCGTGGGTGATCGGGTTGTAGTGGTGCTGGTCCCAGATATAGGTGAAGCTGCCGATCTTGCGGGTATCCAGGTGGTCGTCGGTGATGGACTCGCCGCCACCCATCATGTCCATGATCATGATGCCATCGTCGGCGAGGTTCTTGCGGGCGATCTTGAAGTACTCGAGCAGTTCACTGCGTGTCTTGAAGTACCAGAAGCTGAAGTTCTGGGCCGCGAGGATGTGGGCCTTGGGCGTGCTGTTGGTGCGGACGTCGTCCTGGACGAGCGTGACCTTCTCCTGCTGAGCTTCGGTGAGCTTGGCGAGGTTGTTCTTTCGGCCCCAATCCAGCGGTTCGGGATCGATATCGACGCCGTAGGCCGTGCGCCCGGGCTTCTTGACCCATTCGCAGCTGACGGCGAAGGTGCCGCAGAAGTCCTCGCGGAGGATCTTGGCGGTCTTGTTGAAGGCTTCCTTATAAGCCTGGTCGAAGAAGTCCATCTCGTGCTCGGGCTCCTGGACGGACTTCTGGTAGAGCTTGTACTTGTCTGCCTTGTCGGCGAGGGAGGGCTTGGACTTGGCCTTGGATTTATTCTTGGTCTTACTCATGTCGGCATCATATAGATTTGCCGGGAACGTACAATCACGGGCATGAGAATCATCGCAGGGCACCATCGGGGCAGGCGGATCCTGCCGCCTAAGGACGAGAAGACGACCCGGCCGATCACGGATCGGGTGAAGCAGAGCCTGTTCGATCGGCTGTGGTCGATGGGGGTGATCCCGGACGAGTCTGATGAGGCCCCGGATGAGACCCCCGAACCCCTTCGGGTCCTGGATATTTTTTGTGGGACGGGCAGCCTGGGGCTGGAGGCTCTGAGCCGGGGGGCGGAGCACTGCACGTTCGTCGATATGGACCGCGAGGCGATCGCCCGGCTCGAAAAGAACCTTTCGGACCTGGATTTAAAGAGCGAGGCCCGTGTGGTGAAGGGCAGCGCCTTAAGCCCGATCTGGCTGGGGCAGGTGAAGCCCGGGACGATCGGGTTGATCTGCCTGGACCCGCCGTATGCCATGGCCGAGGACGAACAGGGAAGCGCCGACCTGGTGAAGCTGATGGAGACGTTAACGAACGTCGCGGCCGACGGGTGCGTGCTCAGCTACCGGACCAGCAAACACCTCACCCCCCCACCGGCGGACGGCTGGGACGGGCCGACGAGCCACAACTACGGCTCGATGACGCTGCACTTCTATGAGAAGGCTGTCTGATATGGAAGACGGGGAATCATCACAGGGCTGGGCAAACTGCTTCCAGCTGTTGGTGATGCCATGGCGTTTGTCGGCGAACACGTTCAAGGTCGGGGCGCTTGCCGCCTGTCTGTCGGGGGCGTTGGCCGTGTGGTGGATGTCCGGCAGCTTCCTAACCTTCGTTTATGTTGGCGCGGATGAGCCATGGGGTTATTGGAGGGGTGTCTGGGGCGATTTTATTGAATATGTTGGGCCATGTTTCATCGCAGCATTATTTGTTCCCATGATATTCGCGTCTGCTTATGCGCTGCTACATTGGATCAATAAGAGAAAGTACCGAGTCGTTGTCATCGGATTGTCACCCGTGTGTATTGTGTTGCCGTACACAATATGGATTTTTTCGGTTGCGTTGGTTGAATTCTCGGGGGACATTATGGTGACCAGAAATATACTTAATACCTTGGGTGAGCTATGGGTTTTCAAGATTGCCGGGTCATGTTTCTGGCTGCCGGCATTTTTTTCAGGCTTGCTGGTTCATACCGTTGTCTCAATCAAACAAGCCGACCAAGCCGCACGGCTGTATTACCGCATACATATCTGCTCATGTAATTACGATTTACGAGGCAGCATTGCTGGCGGTGCAACGGCATGCCCTGAATGCGGCGCCGATATACCCGAATGGATGCATGATGAACCGCCGTCGTTAATCACCCGCCCAGCACACGAAGAATAAGGTTACTAACTTCGACGTAGGCGTTGCCCCAGGCTTCCTGGCGGAAGAAGGTGGTCTCGACGTCCGGCGCGCCGATGAAAGGGCGCAGGGTCCAGCCCATCTGGATGCCGACGAAGGCGTAGATGACCAGCCAGAGCCCGACCATCAGGCGGTGGCGGGGGTTGCGTTTGATCAGCGGTCGGTAGAGGCGCAGCAGCACGACCTGCGCGGTCACGCTGGCGGAGCCGAACATCAGGGCGTTGAAGAGCAGCGCCTGCTGGTAGTCGCCGTTGGAAACGTACCACAGCGCGGTGAACGGCGCGAACGAGGCGAGGATCACGGTCAGGGCGGCCTGGGTCATGATGATCAGGCGGACGGCCTTGAAGAAGTCTTCGCGCAGCCCCATGAGGGTGTTGATGACGAAGAAGCTGGGCAGGCTGATGGCGAAGGTGGCGGCGAGCAGCAGCGGGACCTTGACCGCGGAGTAGAGGACCTGGAAGAAGCGCTCCCCGAACACGCCGCCGAAGCTGCCCATGACCGCGCCGTAGAGCATGCCGAAGCACGCCATGAGCAGGATGACCCGGCGGATGCGCATCGCATGGCCGTCCGCGAGTTGTGTGCGGGCGCGCAGGAGGTCGTCGATGCCGAGGCTTTGGGTGGTCATGGGCGCAGCCGGGTTTAGCCGCCAAAGAGTTTGGCGATGGAGTCGATCACGTCGAGGAAGAAGTTGCTCTCACGGGCACGGAACCAGGTGAAGGGCAGGTCGGGGCTGCCGATGAACGGGCGCAGCACCCAGCTCATCTGTGCGCCGACCAGCGAGAAGACAATGACCCAGACGCGGAAGACGCTGCGGGCTTTGTCGGTGGTGGCGTAGCCGACCTGATCCAGCGCGGTGGTGGTGTCGGCTTCTTCGTCGTCGTTCTCATTAACGATCTGCGCCTCGTCGGCCTTGGGCGCGTCCAGCGCGATCTGCGCCAGGACGAGCCGGTGCAGCGTGCGCATCAGGAACGCCAGGCCGAGCATCCCGGCCAGCGCGGCGACGGCGACGTTCAGCAACTTCATGAACGGGTAGCTCTCCGTGCTGACGCTGAAGAACACGACGATCGGCCCGAACGACGCGAGCACCGCCATCATCACACCGATCATCGACACGAGCAGGCGGATGACCGACAGGATCGACAGCCGGGACCCGACCAGCGCGTTGAAGACGTAGAGCGAAGGCAGCGTGACTAACAACGTCAGGAAGAACAGCAGCGGGGTCTTGACGGCGCTGGCGAGCATCTGCATGTAGGCGTCTTCGCTCGCCCCGCCGGTGCGGATCACGGCGTAGGCGCCCATGCACACGCCGTAGGTCGCGCCGAGGATCAGGATCACGACGGTCAGGCCGGCGACCGGCGTTTCGATCCGTCCTTCTTTAAGGGCCGACATCTTGGTCGCGTCGCCGCGCAGGACGCCGTCGAGCTGTTTGAACCATCTGATCATTGAATGCCTCCAGACATGCGTACCCCCGCATCAAACGTAAGCGGCTTGATTGTGGTTGGCCCGAAGTGTGTGAACCGGTCGTATCGAAGTCCCGGGGCCTGATGACATCATCCGGTACCTGGTGTCGGTACGCAAGGGCTCGGCCGTGGGTTCTGCTGCGGGTAGGGTTGGGGCGACTCTTTTGTTGCGGTTGGCGGATTGCCGTGCGGCGGCTGCGGGACTACCCTATGCCCGGCTCCGATCAAAGCCCTGACCCTTGGGTCCCATGGACAGAGTCCATGGGCTTCGAAGGATCAACATGTTTACCAATCTAAGTGATAAGTTTGAGGGCGCGCTGCGCAAGCTGTCCGGGCGCGGGAAGATCAGTGAGGCGAACGTCCGCGAGGCGATGGACGAGGTGCGCGAGGCGCTACTCGAGGCGGACGTGCATTACGAGGTCGTCGAGGATTTTACTGAGTCTGTGCTGAAGCAGGCGGTGGGCGAAGAGGTGTTGACCTCGCTCAAGCCGGCGCAGCAGATGATCAAGATCGTCAACGACGAGCTGGTCCGTGTGCTGGGCGGGGAGGACGACGACACGAGCGCCGACCCGACCGCGCCGGAAGTGCCGCCGATCATGTACGTCTCGCCCGGGCCGACGGTCATCATGATGGCGGGGCTGCAGGGGTCGGGGAAGACGACGACGTGCGGCAAGCTGGCGGGGTATCTCAAGAAGCGCGACAAGAAGGTGATGCTCTGCGCGGCGGACCTTCAACGGCCGGCGGCGGTGACGCAGCTGGAGGTGCTGAGCAAGCAGGTGCAGGAAGAGGCGCCGGGCTCCGGGAGCGTGCATTTTTATGCTGAGCCCGACAAGGTTGCTGCGTACGGCAAGGCGGTCGGCGCGGCGGTGACGGTCTGTAAGAACGCGCTCAAGGCGGCGCGGGACACGGACTGCGACGTGCTGATTCTCGACACAGCCGGCCGGCTGCACGTCAACGATGACCTGATGGGCGAGCTCCGACAGGTGAACACGGCGGTACAACCGCACCAGATCTATCTCGTCATCGACGCGATGACCGGGCAGGACGCGGTCAACTCCGCCAAGGCGTTTAACGATCAGCTGGAACTCGACGGCGTGATCCTCACCAAGTTCGACTCCGACACGCGCGGCGGTGCCGCTCTTTCCGTCAAGTCGATCACGGGTAAGCCGATCAAGTTTATCGGCGTCGGCGAGAAGCTCGATGCGCTCGAGGCGTTCCACCCCCGACGGATCGCGTCGCGGATCCTCGGCATGGGCGACATCGTCAGCCTGGTTGAAAAAGCACAGGAGCAGGTCAGCGAGGAAGAAGCGCTGGCGATGCAGGACAAGATCGCGCAGGGCAAGATGACGATGGACGACTTCCTCAAGCAGCTGCGCATGATGCGGCGGATGGGCTCGATGAAGTCACTCCTTGGTATGCTTCCGGGGGTCGGCAGTCAGCTGAAGGACATCAACCTCGACGACAAGGAGATCGACCGCACCGAGGCGATCATCCAATCCATGACCGTCGAGGAGCGCAAGGACATCGACGTGCTGACCGCGAGTCGGCGTCGGCGCGTCGCCAAGGGCTCGGGCACAGACCAGCAGGCGGTCGGCAAGCTGGTCAAGGGCTTCGAGATGGTCTCGAAGATGGGCAAGCAGATGTCCGGCATGGGGGCGCTCGGGAAGATGAAGGCGATGCGCGGCATGGACCCGGCGGCGATGGCCCCCGGCATGGGGATGGGCGGGATGCCGAAGATGAAGGGCTCGACCAAGGCCCAGCAGAAGCCCAAGTTCAAGCAGCGCAAGCGCAAGCGGCGATAAGGGGGCAACCGTGACCAGCCAGACGGCACAATCAATCGTCCTGGGGATCAGCGCGGTGGCTGGGCTCGTGTGGCTGGCGGGGTTGTTTTTGTGGTGGAAGACCAAGGCCCCGAAGCAGCCCGAGCCCTTCGAGCGCAGGTTGCCGGGCAAGGGCATGGTGGACGTGCGTGATTCGTTGTCACGCGCCGCTGCGCTGATGGTTCCGCCCTGGGAGTTGGAGGGCGGTGACGAGGCCGGCGCGGTGTTCACGATATCGATCGCGGGCCGACCCGAAGTGCTGGTCGAGGTTCGTCAGGACACGGACGGCGAGACCATGGCGACGGCCCAGCTGACGCCGCGTCAATCGCCCGGCTGGTACCGATGGCTGATGTCTGTCTGGCTGTTGGTGCTGATCCCGGCTGTCACCGTGGTCGGCGCGACGTTGCTGCTGACTTATGTCGTGCCGCACCCGAGCTCGAATGTGCGGGGCCAGACGCTGCAGATGGCCCAGGTCGCTCACTTTCTCTGGCCGCCTTTCCTCTTCTGGGGGATCCGCCAGGGCCTGTTCAAGCTGGCCCGGCAGCAGTGCCAGCGGTTCCTGACGACGTTGGAGCTGCTCTGACAGCCGATTATTGTATACCCCAGCGAGTGCCGATATAGTTATAAGCAATGGAAATGAAAACGCCTACTACCAGCGTCGCCGTTAGCTGAGGGGACGACCCCCACCACTTCTTCTGCGGTCCCATGCGGGATCGGCAGCCGTGATCCTTACATCCCTAATAATCTCGTTGGGCCCGTTCAGACCCGCGGCAGCTTCGCAGCCTGCGGCTTGGGCCCTCAGTAGAAGCCTTCGATCCGAAGTCATCCCTCATCCATCATAGATTCCATAATGACTACCACACCCCCCACCACCGAACTGGCTAAGCAGTACCGCCCTGAAGACGTGGAAGCCGAAGTTGCCAAACGTTGGACCGACGCCAACGCTTTTCACGCGGAACCCGACCGAGACAACACTTCCGGGGGTCAGCCCTACTCCATCGTCATCCCCCCGCCGAACGTCACCGCGGCGCTGCACATGGGCCATGCGCTGAACAACACGCTGCAGGACATCCTGATCCGCTGGCACCGGATGCTCGGGGACAACACGCTGTGGATGCCGGGCACGGACCACGCGGGGATCGCCACGCAGACGGTCGTGGATAAACGTCTGCAGGCCGAGGGGCAGCCGGCGCTGAAGGATTACAAGAAGCTCGAAGCCGAGGGTGAAGGCGGCCGCGAGCAGTTCATCGAGAAGGTGCAGGCCTGGAAGGATGAGTACGAAGGCGTCATCACCGGGCAGCTGCAGTCCATGGGCTGTTCGTGTGACTGGGATCGTCAGCGGTTCACGATGGACGACCAGTGCGCCAAGGCGGTGCGCGAGGCGTTCTTCCGGCTGTTTAAAGACGGGCTGATCTATCGCGGCAAGCGGCTGGTGAACTGGGACCCGGTGACGCAGACGGCACTCGCTGATGACGAGGTCGAGATGCAGGACGTGGACGGTCACTTCTGGTACATGAAGTACCCCGTCATCGACGACGACGGCAAGCCGACCGGCGAACACGTGACGGTGGCGACGACCCGCCCCGAGACGATGCTCGGCGACACGGCTGTGGCGGTGAACCCGCGCGACACCGAGCGGGGCAGGTTCATCGGTAAGCGGGTGGAGCTGCCGATCGTCGGCCGACGCATCCCCGTGATCGGCGATGAGTACGTGGTGATCCCGGACCCCGAGAGCGATGATTCCAAGGCGCGGATGGCCAGCGGTTTCCTGAAGGTGACGCCGGCGCATGACCCGAACGACTGGGAGATCGGCCAGCGTCATGCGCTGGACGTGGTCAACGTGATGGGACCGGACGCGTCGATCTCGCGCGAGCACGGCTGGGATGACTTTGATCGGTGGCTTCACGGCTCGTTCGCCGACAAGGAAACACTGTTCTCGCTGTTAGATCAATCGCGCGAGCAGGCGCGCAAGACGGTGGTGCGCTGGTTTGAGAATCACGACCTGATGGAAGAGATCAAGCCTTACCGCCACGCGGTCGGTCATAGTTACCGTTCGCACGTGCCGGTGGAGCCTTACCTGAGCGATCAGTGGTACGTGAAGGTGACGGACGACCGTCTGCGCGGCGCGGCGATCGACGCGATGGTCAAGGAGCAGCGCGGCGAGTTGGCCGAGCCTTATCTGTACGACCGCAAGCTGTCGCGTGAGCAGATCGCCGAGGATGCGCCGGACAAGCTGCGGGCCGAGGACGCCGACTGGCACGACCAGCTGCGCTTCTACCCCGAACGCTACGCCAAGACCTTCCAGAACTGGCATGAAAACCTCCGCGACTGGTGCATCTCCCGCCAACTCTGGTGGGGGCATCGGATACCGGTGTGGAGCAGTATTCTCTCTGATCGGTGCGGGGGTCTTGTTGACGCACTACATGATGATGGATCCGTTTCGGATGACCTCAAGAGAACAATCGAATCTCATGAGCGTTTCTTTGAAGCCTGTGGTGTCTTAAAAGACGTGTGTATTCAGCCAGAAAGCGACACGATTCAGACATGGCTAAATCTTTGTGCTCGAACGGAACAAGCTGAGCGAGCCATTGATCTGTTAAACGCATGTTATAGGATGAAGCCAACGAAACCGTTTGACTTTGATCCGGACGCGATCGAATTAGGCAAGCAAGTTGCTTGTGAGATTGAAGCACCTTATCGCCAAGACCCCGACGTCCTGGACACCTGGTTCAGTAGTGGTTTGTGGCCCCTATCGACGATGGGTTGGCCGGAGGATACACCCGAACTACGAACCTGGAACCCGACGGATGTGCTTTGCACGGCCCGGGAGATCATCACGCTGTGGGTGTCGCGGATGGTGATGTTTAATACGTATCTCTACGGCAAGCTGCCGTTCAGGGACGTGTTTATCCACGCGATGATCCAGGACGGGCACGGGCAGAAGATGAGCAAGTCGCTCGGCAACGGCGTGGACCCGAATGACATCATTCATAGCCACGGCTCGGACGCGATGCGGTTCACGCTGACGAGCATGACGACGCAGACGCAGGACGTGCGGATGCCGGTGGACATGGTGTGTCCGCATACGCAGAAGATGTTTACGCCCAAGTTCATCACGACGGGTTCACATCAGTCGAAGGTGGCGGCCCCGCTGCAGGATTCGCCGTTTGCCAAGGGTAAAAAGATGACGTCGAGCTTCGGGCTGGCGTCGGGTCAGGCGAAGCCGACTGCTTCCGGGGGTGATGCGCCGCTTGCGCGCAACACCAGTGAGAAGTTCGACTACGGGCGCAACTTCGCGAACAAGCTGTGGAACGCGACGCGGTTTGCGTTAGCGAAACTCGAAGAGGCGGATGAATCGCAGGCGTCGGACGCAGCGCAGATGAACCTGGCGGATAAGTGGATTCTTTCTCGTGCGGTCAGGACGCTGGCGGATGTGGACGAGGCGCTTGGGAAGTATGACTTCCACAACTACGCGGGGCGGCTGTATCAGTTCGTGTGGAATGATGTGTGCGACTGGTATATCGAGGCGGTGAAGCCGACGATCTCGACGCCGGCGGGCGCGAAGAGCCGGCAGGTGTTGGCGACCGTGCTGGACGTGTCTTTGCGGATGTTGCACCCGGCGATGCCGTTTATCACCGAGCGCTTGTGGGAGGCCCTGAGTGCGGTCGCGCCGAAGCGCGGGGTGCGCGGGCTTGATCCCGAGGAGAACGATCTGCTGGTGACGGCGAAGTGGCCGGAGGCGGACCGTGCGGTGATCGACCTGCAGGCGGAGGAGCTGTTCGAGCGTTTGCGGACGCTGGTGACGATGATCCGTGAGGTGCGGACGTCGAACAAGGTGCCGCCGCGGGAGACGGTGGAGGTGAGCGTGAAGCTGGCTGAGGAGATCGCCGGTCAGGTCGGCGGGAACAAGGGGCTGATCGAGTCGCTGGCGAATGTGAAGGTGTTGGCGGTCGGTGCGGATATTGAGAAGCCGGGCGACGCGGCGGTGATCGTTCGTCCGCTTGCCGAGGTGTACCTGCATAACCAGCTGGACGCCGATGCTGAGAAGACGCGGCTGACCAAGCACCTGTCGGACGTGACCGGGCAGATCAAGAACCTCGAAGGGCGCTTGAGCAACGAGAAGTACGTCAGCAAGGCCCCGGCCCACCTGGTGCAGGAGTCGCGCGACAAACTGGCGGGGTTGAAGCGCGAGCAGGAGGCGGTGCAGAAGCAGCTGGGTGAACTGGGGTGAGGGATGATATGCACCCCGGCCAAGGCCTGCGGCCATGACCGGGCTTTGGTGTCTGGATAATCTGTGCGTATGTGTTTAAAGCCCGGTCATGAGGCGCAGCCGCTTGGCGGGGGTTTTCTTACGTACCGTTGTCACGGTAGGTCCACACCCATGCGCCTTGATCTTTGTGCTTGACGATGTAGTTGAATGTGTTGATTTGATGGGCCTTGTCTTTTATGGGCTTGATGCCGCATCCCTTGGCCCAGATTTTCCCGGGCAATTCATCACGTACAGCCCATGAGGCTTTGCGTTTGATCCGGCCGAGCTCGGCGGCGGCTCCGGTGCGTGGCAGCTCGATCAGCAGGTGTACGTGCATCGGTGCGACGCTGACGGCGTTGATGCGGTGACCAATTTGATGGGCGTGTGTGGTGATGGCTTCCCCGACTGTGGGCAGGAGGCGGTTGGGGAGGTGGATCGCGCTGGGTGACAGTTGCTTGCTGAAGTGGAGCAGCTGTTTGTGTTCGCCGGGTGGGGGTGGGTTTCGGTGATGGCCTGAGGAGTGGATCTTGTGGTGTTTGGTGCGGAAGCCACGGGGGTCGCCGGGGAGCCAGGAACCGTGGGTGCCGAAGGTGATGTGGTACCAGTGGGTTCCCGGGGCAGGCATGGTTCGATGATATGGGGTGAGTGGGACTTCGTAAATGGTGATGATTACCCCGGCCAAGCGGCTACGCCGCATGACCGGGCTTTGATGTGGGGGGACCATATGACCGGGCTTTGTGGGGATAGAAGATCAAGCCCGGCCATGGCCTGTAGGGCCTTGGGCGGCGTGCATGCGGTAAGATGCACGGATGCCGCGGTTCAAGGATCAGGGTATTTGCATTCGGCACATCGACTGGTCGGAGACCAGCCAGGTGGTGGTGTTGCTGACGGCGGAGCACGGGAAGCTGCGCGGGCTTGCTAAAGGATCGAAGCGGCAGAGCCCGAGCAGTGTGCAGCGGTTTTCGGGGGGGATTGAACTCTTGACGCAAGGGCAGGTCGTGGCGGTGACCAAACGCACGGCGGAGCTGGCGACGATCACCGAGTGGGATTTACAGAACGACTATCACTTCCTCCGGGGAAACTTCCGGGGGCAGCGGCTGGCGATGTATGCGGCGGATGTGTGTAACGCGATGCTGGCGGATGAGGATGCGCACCCGGGGGCGTTCACAGCGATGTCGTTATTCCTCGATGCGCTGAAGGACAAGGCCGGGCGGGCCGAAGCGCTGCTGCGGTTTCAGTGGGAATTGCTGAGTGACTGCGGGTATCGGCCGGAGCTCGAGACGGACGTGCGCAAGGGTGGGGCGCTTGGGAAAGAGCGGGCGTATACGTTCGACCCGGTGGCGGGCGGGCTGACGGTGGAGAACGGGATCGATGATTGGCGGGTGCGCAGTTCGACGGTGAAGCTGCTGCGGGCGCTGATGAACGGCGAGACGGTTGACGGGGCGGCGGCGGATTCTTTGAAGCGGGCGAACAAGCTGCTGTGTGTGTATGTGCGGGCGATCCTGGATAAGGAGCTGCCGACGATGGGGGTGGTGTTGAATGGGGGGTGATCCCGGCCAAGGCCTGCGGCCATGACCGGGCTTTGGGGGGGAGTGTGCTTCGGGGGATGACCCGCGGCAGCTTCGCAGCCTGCGGCTTTGGGGGTTTAATCTGATCTTATGCTCAGACCTCAGACCTCGAGCTTCAAGACTCACACCTCACGCCTTCTTACGGTTCGTGGCGTTCGATGTAGAACATGGAGTCGGCGGCGCGGGGGCCGATCATGTGCCAGCTGAGGGGGTACTTGGGTTTGGCGTCGAGGTAGAGTTGGTAGAGCCGGCGGCCGACGGCGTGTTGCTGGTTGATGTTTTTTTCGATGCGTGCGGTGTCGGTGTTGGGGATGAACTTGCCGGTGGTGTAGTTCCAGTTGGGGTCGATGCGGACCATGAGGTGGCCTTCGTCCCACTCGATGGGGTAGCCGTGGACGTGGCCCTCGCCGGTGTTGGGGGTGTGGAACCAGTAGCAGAGGAAGCGGTCCTTGGTGACGGTGGATGTGTCCTGGGTACCGCCGATCAGGAGCTTGGCGTGGGATACGCGGACGGGGACGACGCCCCACTTCTTCTTGGCGATCCAGGGTTTTCGGGCCTGGACGTCGTAGAGCCCGACGTGTGCGTAATCACAGCGGAGCTTGTCGGTGCAGTGCTGTTTGTTGATTTCGTGTTGGCCTGACACGTTGGGGAGCCTCGTGAGGAGCCCGGGGGTACTCCGGGGGTAGTCCGGGGTGCTTCCCGGGGGTACTTCCGGGGGTACTTCCGGGGGGTACGTCTATTGGTCGGGGGGTCGGGGTGTGGGTATGTTATGCTGCTTAGCTTAGGGCCGCACGCCCCGGCCGACGGTCGGTATGGGGGCTGTGGGCGGCCGGACGGAGCGAACGACGATGAGCGAAACGACAGCGGCGGGCCCGATTGCCACGGGTGTGCTAGCGGAGAAGAGCCCGGAGAAGCTGGTGCTGGCGGTGCCGGGGACGGACTACCGGATCCAGCTGGTGCCGACGGGATCGATCGACGCACAGGTGAACGACCGGATCAGCGGAGTGATCCGTGCCCAGGCCCAGCGGGCGGACGTGTGCAAGGCCGGGGGGCGGTACATCGAGCCGGTGTTCGGCAGGCCCCGGCGCGTGCAGGGGCGGATCATCGGCGGGGACGTGAAGGCAAACACCATCACGGTCCTGGCGAGTGTCCCGGTGACGGCCACGCTCTGCCCGCAGCAGAAGACCGGGCAGTTTGCGCTCGGGCAGATGGTGAGCTTCGATGTCGAGCCGGGCGCGACGTTTGAGCAGAGGTAAAAGCAGGGTACAGGGAGCAGGGATCGGGGCTCAGGTATGGACGATCATGCTTACCGCAAACTCACCGTATGGCAGAAGTCGATGGATATGGTTGATGCAGTGTATATGCTTTCCAAAGCGTTCCCGCCGGAGGAGAAGTATGGACTCACCTCCCAGGTTCGTAGAGCTGCAATTTCTGTGCCATCGAATATCGCTGAAGGATATGGCCGAGCCCATCGACGTGAGTATGTTCACCACCTTTACATGGCACGTGGCTCACTGATGGAAACAGAAACGCAACTCATCACAGCTGTTCGTCAGCAGATGTGTGCACGAGATGATGCGTTGGCGGTATGGGAAGTCATGCAGGAGACCGGTCGATTGCTGCACGGTCTGATAGATTCGCTCCAGCCCAGTGACGAGAACACTTAGTACCCCTGATCCCAGATCCCTGAAACCTAGACCCTGAACACACCCATGCAACAACGCCTTAAACGTATCCTGATCACCGGCGGGGCCGGCTTCCTTGGTTCACACCTCTGCGACCGGATGGTCGAGCAGGGCCACGACGTCATCTGCCTGGATAACTTTTTCACCAGCCAGAAGTTCAATGTCATGCACCTGCTGGACAAGCCGAACTTCGAGCTGATCCGCCACGACGTGACGCACCCGATCTTTCTGGAGGTGGACGAGGTCTACAACCTGGCGTGCCCCGCGTCGCCGGTGCATTATCAGTACAACCCGATCAAGACGACCAAGGTGTCGGTCATGGGCGCGATCAACGTCCTGGGGATAGGCAAGCGGTGTAAGGCGAAGGTGTTTCAGGCGTCGACCAGCGAGGTCTACGGCGACCCGGATGTGCACCCACAGCCCGAAACCTACCGCGGTAACGTTAACCCCATCGGTGTGCGGGCCTGCTACGACGAGGGTAAACGCGTCGCTGAGACGCTGTTCTTCGATTACCACCGGTCCAACGGCGTGAACATCCGCGTCGTGCGCATCTTCAACACGTACGGCCCGCGCATGCACCCCTACGACGGGCGCGTCGTGTCCAACTTCATCCTCCAGGCCTTAGCAGGCGAAGACATCACGCTGTACGGCGATGGGTCGCAGACGCGATCGTTCTGCTACGTCGATGATCTTGTAGAGGGGTTCATCCGCATGATGAACGGCCCTGATGACTTCATCGGCCCGGTGAACATCGGCAACCCCAACGAGTTCACGATCAAGCAGCTGGCGGAGACGGTGATCGAACTGACCGGCTCCAAGAGCAAGCTGACATACCTGCCCCTGCCGGACGACGACCCGACGCAGCGCCAGCCGGACATCACGCTGGCGAAGAAGCACCTGGGTTGGGAGCCGACGGTGCAGCTGCGCGAGGGCCTGGGCAAGACGATCGAGTACTTCAAGTCGATCGACCTGAACAGCTTCCGTCAGCCGACGGACCACACGGCACACAAGTCGTCTGAAAAGGGGTGAGGCTCTAGTCGTTTTATACCAGCGGTTGCTCTGGTAGCGGTTGCGAGCCGTCGGGGATGTTATGCTATGGGTTGGTATCCATAAGGAGTTTACTGATGGCGGTGAAGACCGAACTGTTTGACCTGACCGGGAAGGTGGCGTTGGTGACGGGGGGCGCCAGCGGGCTGGGTAAGGATATTGCCGGGGCGTTGATCGCCCACGGCGCGAAGGTGCTGGTCGGTTCGCGGACGCAGTCGAAGGTGGACGAGGCGGCCAAGGCGCTGGACGCGATCGGGGACACGACCGGCGAAGACGCGGTGGCGGCGGGCGTGGTGCTGGACGTGACGAGCGACAACTCGGTCGAGCGGGCGGTGCGTAAGGCGGTGGACCTGTTCGGGGGCCTGCACATCGTGGTGAACAGCGCGGGGTACACGATCAAGAAGCCGACGTTCGACCTGACGGCTGAGGAGTTCAATGGTCTGTACGACACGCATGTGACCGGGAGCCTGCGTGTGGCGCAGGCGGCGGGGCACATCTTCCGTGAACAGCACGACGGTTGCATCATCAACCTGGCGTCGCTGGGCAGCTTCGCTGACCTGGTCGAGGTCGCTGGTTACATATCGGCGAAGAGCGCGGTGCTGGGCTTGACCCGGTCGCTTGCCAATGAGTGGGCGAAGTACGGTATCCGGACCAACGCGATCGCGCCGGGCGTGATCGTGACGGACCTGAACCGAGCGCTGGTGGAGGGCACGGATCGGGGCCGACGGTTTATCGAAAGGACGCCGATGGCACGTTTCGGCAAGCCGGAGGAGATCGCGGGCGCGGCGGTATATCTGGCGTCGCCGGCCGGGGCGTTTGTCAATGGCGAGACGATCGCGGTGGACGGCGGGTTCCTGGCCTGCGGGGTCGGGGACAGCACGGTGGAGTGAGGCCGAGGGCGACGCCGGAGCTACGCCGGGCTGTTACGGGCCGGTTGAACGTGGTTCGCCAGTTTAACCATCCGATGAGCCAGGTATTTTCGCTAATAACACGAAAAAAGCCTTGAACCCCTGCCCGCCCAGCCTTACCTTCATGAGGCATACTTGACGGCGGAAAGGCGTTATTGGCTGCGCACGGCCGACCCGGGTGTGCTGTTTTACATCGGTACTTTGAAGTGGAAAGGATCGAGATGCGCCGGATGAAAGCTCATGTGTTGGGGATGATGTGTGTGTTGGTTTGTACCGTGCAGGCCTCGGCGATCGACATCGTCATCGACTACACGTACGACACGAACAACTTTTTCAACACGCAGGCCAAGCGAGACGTCATGGACGAGGCGGCGGCGTTGTTCGAGATCTTCACGGACACGCTGGACGCGATCGTGCCCGGCGCGGTCTACAACCAGGGGACGCCCGACGAGTTCTACGATACCTGGGACGCGACGTTCACCCACCCCGGGACGGGCTACGCCGCTGTCGTGACGGACCTGACGATCCCGGCGGACACGGTTTTAGTTTACGCCGGCGGCCGGAGCTTGCCGGGCAATATGATCGGCGAGGGCGGGCCCGGGGGCTTCAACGTCAGCGGGATCGCTTCGTTTGTGAGTTCGGTCAGGTACCGGGGTGAAGCCGGCGCGAGTGCTCCGGTGCCCAGCGACTTCGGACCTTGGGGCGGGGCGGTGACGTTCGACACCGGTAACAGCTGGCACTTCGGTACACAAACCGCGCCCGGCGGCACTGAGACGGACTTCTTCTCCGTAGCGGTCCATGAACTGGCGCACCTGCTGGGTTTTGGGTTATCGACTTCATGGGATGTCCTGGCGTCAGGCACGACGTTTACGGGGGCGGCGTCCACGGCTTTGGTGGGATCGAATCCCATGCTCCAGCCTGATCAGGCCCACTGGCAGACGGGCACAACCAGCTTCATCCCGGGCGGAGGGCCGCAGGAAACCGCGATGGACCCGGACATCCTCGACGGCGAGGTCAAGACCTTCACGCTGCTGGACTATGCGGCGATGGACGACATCGGCTGGGACGTGCCGGCGATGTCGCCAGGCGGACTGACCGGCGACCTGAACGGCGACGGGTTTGTCGGCCTTGGTGACTTGGACATCGTCTTGAACAATTGGAACCAGAACGTCGCCGCGGGTGACCCGCTGCTGGGTGATCCCAGTGGCGATGGTTTTGTCGGGCTGGATGACCTGGACCTGGTCCTGAACAACTGGAACAGCGGCACCCCCCCCACCGCTGCCATCCCCGAGCCGGCCAGTCTATGGCTGTTTCTGGCGCTATCCGGCGTGACGGTTAGACGCAGAATGGCGTGATTTCGCTGTTGTTACAGTCTTTTTATACGGTGGTTACAGAGATTTAACCACTGTTATACCTTTATTTTAGCCGTCTGTGTGGTATTCTATACAGGTCTAGGCATATCGCCTTGACAGGAAGCCAATCCCTGTGCGCTGGCCATGCGCTACTGCTGTACCGGGAGGCGAGTGGTTTAAGGCACGACCGGGCCCAAAATGATGGGCAGACACAGTGTGCATCACGAGCCGTATGGGGAAGTGAACGCGGTTCGTTGGAAGAGGAGAGTTCGATGTTGATCCGTACGATGATTACAGCCGTGACGCTTGGCGTATTTACCAATGCCTGTCTGGCGGTGGATATCTCTATAGTGCCGGACCCCAACAACCCGATCCCCGGGACCAAAGCGTTCAGCATCATGGTGGATGCGACGGGTGATGAGTGGACCGGCGGAGTTCTGAAGCTCGACTTGTCCGCGGGATCGGTCTACAACGATCCCTCGTTCGATAGTAACCTGCCGCAGTCGTCTTTCTGGGGTCCATTCCCTGAGCTTGAATGGGACACGTGGTTCGGCATCCCGGGTGACGGCAGCACCACGATCGCCGGTGGGGCGAACGACCTGGGCGGCGGGCCGTTGAATATCGGCGGCACCGGCACAGACGCGATCAGCGTTACGTGGTTCAATACCTCGACGTCCGACACGGGCATCCACAAAGTCGGCAACATCACCGTGACAGACGACGCTCAGGGTACCTGGAGCTTGTTGGGCTCATTTATCTCGACCAGCACCTTCGTCGAAAGGAATGGTGTCCTGGTGCCCGAGCCGGCGAGTCTGGCTCTGCTGGGCGCATGCGGGCTGGGGCTGCTGCGTCGGCGGTAAGCAACGTTATCTGAAGAATTGACTTAATCGGCCGCATCTCCCTGGAGATGCGGCTTGTTTTATGGTCACACACGGTCGGTGCGCTTGGCGAGCCAGCTCACGGCCTCGGGCCAGAGCTCACGCTGGGCGCGGGAGCCGACGGCCAGGCCGATGTGACCGGCGTCGAGCTTGATCGCCTTGCGGTCGGTCGATCCGACAAGATCATTGAACGGCTCGGTCTGTGCACAAGGCACCAGGTCGTCGCGCTTGGCCATCAGGTTCAGCACCGGGCAGGTGATGTTTTTCAGATCAACCCGTTTACCTCGGATCGTCAGCTCGCCACGGGAGAGTTGATTCTGCTGGTACAGGTACTTGACGAACTCGCGGTAGACCTCGCCGGGGACGGGGATGTTGTCGTTCAGCCAGGTCTCCATGGTCAGGAAGTTATCGACGAACTTGTCGTCCTCGATCTTCTCCATGAAGTTGATGGGTTTCTGCAGCAGGTTCTGGATCGGGTTGAGCATGAGGAACGACCACTGCAGGTATTCGGCCGGGCAGTTGCCGAAGGCGTCGACGAAGCCGTCGATGTCGAAGTTCTTCTCGTCGCACCAGATGTTTAATAGCCCATCGCGTGTGCTGAAGTCGATGCCTGCGGCTAGGAGGATGAGGTTGCGGACGTGCTGGGGGTACAGCGCGGTGAACATCGAGCTCATGGTGCCGCCCATGCAGTAGCCGAGGATGTTGATCTGGTCGATCTCGCAGCGGTGCTCGAGGTGCTGGAAGATGCGCGGCATGTAGCGGTTGACGTAGGTGTCAAGCGATTCGTTGCGGTCGGCGTGGGTGGGTTTGCCCCAGTCGATGAGGTAGGTGTCGAAGCCGGCTTTGACGAAGTGTTCGACGACGCTCTTGCCGGGCATCAGGTCGAGGATATACGGCCGGTTGACCAGCGCGAAGACGAAGAGCAGCGGCTGCTTGAACTTCGGGGGCTGATCGCTGTGGTAGTGAAGGAGTTTGACCCGGCCGTCCTGGTGGACGACTTCGGAGGGGGTCGCGCCTTTGGGGACCTGCCGGGCCTTGTTCCAGACGTGTGGCAGCCGGCTGAAGCGGCGCATGTTGTCGATCGATTCGTCGATCATCGTCTGCGAGAGGTTGGCCCAGGCGCTTGCGTTTTGCTGCGTGCTGTTCATGGCTTGGCTTCTAAGGGGTGTCAACGCGGGGGTCCGTCAGCGGGTCTTCTTTTTGGTGGTTCGTTTTTTCTTGGTTGTCTTGGGTTTGGCGGCGGAGCGTTTTGTTGGCGTTTTACGGGCGGGCGTTTTGGTTTCCAGCGCGTCGAGCCGGGTGCTGAGAGATTCCAGGCAGCTGACGAGCTGTTCGTAGGTTTCGGTGACCCGGCCGTCGAGCTGTTCGATGCTGTGCATCAGGCGGTCGATATCTTGCCTGCTGGCGCCTTGGAAGTTCGAGTGGAGCTCGCCGAACTGCTCGTTCATCTGCTTGCGGAGTTCGATGGCGGCGGTCATGGATTCGCGCATCATCTGCTGGAACTCGTCGGAGCGCATGTAGCGTTCGCAGGCCTCGGCCCAGGCGTTGAAGAAGGTGTTGCGCATCTGCTTGGCCATATCCGCGGGCGACTGGTCCTGGGGCATGCTGAATCCGGAGGAGGCCATCTTGGAGGCGAACTCCGACCACATCTTGGAGAACACGCCGGTGGCGTCGTTGAACATGCGTGACGTCGCATCGTCGGTGGTGTTGCCGTTACTCACGTCATTCCCTCTCGAATAATGGTTAAAGCCGTTCGACCGCGAGCACGACGGACTCGCCCCCGCCGATACACAGGGCGGCCAACCCGACCTTCTTGTTGTGGCGCTTCAGCGCGTTGAGCAGGGTGACCAGGATCCGCGAGCCGCTGGCGCCGATCGGGTGGCCCAGGGCGACCGCCCCGCCGAGCACGTTGACCTTCTCGTGCGGGATGCCGATCTCCTCCATCGCGGCGAGGCACACACAGCTGAACGCCTCGTTGATCTCGAACAGGTCGATGTCGTCCACGCTGAGGTCCAGCGACCGCATCAGTGAGCGGATGCCGCGGATCGGGGCGAGCGTGAACCACTCGGGGTCGCGCGACATGCCGGAGTAGCCGAGGATGCGAGCCTCGGGCTGGATGCCGAGTTGCTCTGCTTTGTGTTTGGAGAACACGGTGACCGCGGCGGCGCCGTCGTTGACACTGGAGGCGTTGCCGGCCGTGACCGTACCGCCCTGCCCGAACGCCGGCTTGAGCGATCGCAGCTTCTGCTCGTCGAAGCGCTGGGGCTCTTCGTCCTCGGTGACGGTGACGACGCTGCGTTTCTGCTTGACCTCGATGCCGACGATCTCGTCGGCGAATGCGCCTTCTGCGATGGAGGCACGGGCGCGCTGGTAGCTGGCGACAGCGAAGTCGTCCTGCTTTTCTCGGCTAAGGTTGCGTTCGTTGGCGCAGCGGTCGCCGAGGCAGCCCATGTGGATGTCGCCGTAGGTGTCCCACAGGCCGTCGTGGACGAGGGTGTCGATGAGTTCACCGTTGCCCATGCGGTAGCCGGTGCGTGCTTGCTTCAGCAGGTACGGGGCGCGAGTCATGTTCTCGGTCCCGCCGGCGACGACGAGGTCGGCGTCACCGCACTGGATGTACTGCGCCGCCATCATCACGGCCTTGAGCCCGGAACCGCAGACCTTGTTGACCGTGACGGCGGGGACCTCGGTGGGCAGGTCGGCACCGATGGAGCACTGTCTAGCCACGTTCTGGCCCTGGCCCGCGCCGATGACGTTGCCCATGATGACCTCGTCGACTTCCTGCGGCAAGGCCTTGACGCGGCGCAGCGATTCGCGGATCACGGCGGCACCCAGGTCGGCGGCGGGTACATCTGAATAGGCCCCACAGAAGCGCCCGATGGGTGTGCGTACGGACCCGGAGATGTAGACCTCTTTGAGCATCGCGGACTCCCTGCAAGACATGCCAAGCCTGCGGTATGACACGGCCGGACCACAACCAGCCGGCGCGTAACCATCGCGACTACGGCCCCCACGCCAAGCAACTCACAAGGCCGTGCGCTGCCTGGCCCGGGACCGCATGCCCCGGAGGTGCGTGGTCAGTCCACCACTTGCGCCGCTTCGTCCACCTGTTTGGACGCCATCTCCATCCACGCCTCGGCGAACTGGGCGTTGGCTTTGAGCGTCGATTGGACGTTGTCGCGCATGGTGTTCAGGGACGATTCCCAGAGCTCGTTGAGCTTCTGCTGCGCGGCCTCGATCGAGTCGGCCTGGCCAACCGCGAAGGCTTTGTTGAGCAGTTCGATGCTCTCCTGCGTGCTCTTCTCCATGTGCTGGAGCGTGGCTTCGGCGTTCTTCTGCCACTGGCGGATCGTCTCGGCCATGGCTTCGCGCGGCTGCTTGGTCCAGTCCGCCTGGCCGTTGACCGACTTCACCTGGTCCGACCACCAGCCGGAGACGTCTTCCTGCAGCTTCAGTCCGGTCTTCATCGTCTTGAAGTAGGTCTGCCCTGCTTCGTCCAGCAACTCGATCATCCGGTCGTGAGCATTACCTGGCATTGCGCACCTTCCTTTCCTGTCGTGTTGAGGCGATTGCCTGATCTTCTTGAATCCCGCGCCGTCGAACGAACGATTATCAGACTACCCAGTTTGAATACGGAACGCAAGGGAAATTTTGCGTATGCACAAAAGATTAATCGAATAGCGATTAGTTATAGAAACAACTATAATAGTTGTTATTTAGTCCCACGCGGGTCCGGTTTTGATGTGTATTGCGTGTGCAAAAAACTTCAAGCGTCGTTGGATTCGGTCTTTACAAGATGGCTTTGCAGGGCTTCGAGGCGGTGGTTGAGCTGCTCGATCTTGTTGTGCAGGTCCGGAGGCGGGGTCTGGGAGGATGCGCTTTGGCGGGGCGCGAACAGGTGCATCGGGGGGAAGGGCATGGCGGGAGACTGGCCGGGGGCGTCGGCGGCTTGGTCGTCGGGCTGGTTCGTGTGCAGCCCCACTGCCTTGCGGAAGTGTGACTCAAACATCTGCCTGGACGAGAGGAACCAGTCGAAGGCCTGGCTGAAGTAAACCTCCACGAATTCGTGCACGATCGACTCGTTGGACTGGATCAGCATATGCAGCATCTGGCTGGGGAACAGGCTGAGTTTCAGGCTGTCCATCTCGAGGATGATCTGGGCGAGGACCCGGCTGGTGATGTCTTCGCCGGTCTTGGAGTCGGTGACAGAGACTTCGTTGCCGTCGCGGATCAACTGGTGGATCTGTTCGAGGGTGACGTGCCGGCTCTGGGAGGAGTCGTAGTAGCGGCGGTTGGGGTACTTCTTGATGGCGATAGTCGCTTGCTCGGCCACGGTGTCGGACATGGGGCAATCCTTGTGCGTGTGCACTAAATATAAAATAAGTCGTCCATGATTACTTAATATTAAGCCATAAACGGCCATTCGTCTATGCTGCATGTGCAAAATTGTGGTGGTATTCCTTGTCGGGCGTGGGTATGCTAACCGGTACACATCACTCTTTTGACAAGGAGCAGCGCCATGCGGATCGAACAGAGCATCGCGGTCGTCACGGGGGCGGCCAGTGGGATCGGGTTGGCGGTGTCGCAGCGGCTGGCGGAGTTGGGGGCGAAGGCGGTGGCTATGGTCGACCTGGCTGACGCGGTCACGGCCTCGGCGGATCAGCTGGATCAGGCGCACCCCGGGACGTCGTTCAAGGCGTGGGTGGGCGACACGACCGACGCCGGCTTCCGGGAGAGTGTGTTCGATGAAGCGGCCGACCAGTTCGGCGGGCCGGTGCGGATCTGTGTGCCGGCGGCGGGGATCACGCGCGACCGGTTGGCGGCGAAGATTAATAAGGAAACGGGCAAATGCGATCTGTACCCGCTTAAGGATTTTCACCTGGTGCTGGAGGTGAACCTGGTGGCGCCGGTGTACTGGGCGCTGGAGATGATTGGCCGGCTTGCGGAGCAGCGGCGGGCGCAGGGCTTGAAGGCGTGGTCGCCGGACGAGGGGGTCCAGGCGGTCGCGGTGATGATCGGCTCGGTGTCGTCACGCGGCAACCGGGGGCAGGTGTCGTACTCGGCGACGAAGGCGGGATTGGTCGGCGCCGCTTCCACGATCACGCAGGAAGGGATGTTCCACGGCGCGCGGTGCGGGGTGGTGCATCCCGGCTTTACGGATACGCCGATGGTCCGTTCGATGGGCGAGGAACTGATCGCGGAACACGTGTTGCCGCACACTCACCTGAAGCGTTTGATCAAGACCGAGGAGATCGCGGATGCGGTCTGCTTCATGATCCAGAACCCGACGGTCAGCGGGTCGTTGTGGGCGGACGCGGGTTGGCAGCCGACGCCCTGATCGGGGGCAACCGGCTGGGTCTGACGGTTGTCGGCGGGCTATGATTCTGCAAGGGCCGGTAGCAGGGACGGGCCGGCTTTCATCACATCGCATGGGGTTTAACCGATGGCGGTAAGGAACCTCGACAAGCTGTTCCGTCCACACCGGGTGGCGCTGCTTGGTTGCGCCGGTCCGGACCGGCATCTCGAAGAGGCGGTGCTGCGCAATCTATTAGATGGCGGGTTCCAGGGGGTGATCTACCCGGTGATCCCCGGGCGCGAATCGATCGCGGGGGTGAGCACTTATCCCAATGCGTTGATGCTGCCGCACGCGGTGGACCTGGCGCTGATCTGTCGGCCGGCGGAGCTGACGCCGGCGGCGGTGCGCGAGTGCGGGGTGGCGGGCATCCCGAGCGTGCTGATCCTGTCGGCGGGGTTCAGGGAGTCGGATAAGGACAGCGAGGTCTACGAACGGCAGCTGCGCGAGGCGGTCAAGAACTTCCCGGACATGCGCGTGCTGGGGCCGAACTCGCTTGGGGTGATCAATACGGGGCTAGGGCTGAACGCCAGCCTCAGCCCGTCGATGCCGCGCAGCGGCCGGCTGACGTTTTTGTCGCAGTCGCGTTCGCTGTCCAGCGCGATCCTTGACCGGGCGGTGGCGAAAGGCGTTCGGCTGGCGCACTTTGTTTCGCTGGGCACGATGATCAACATCGGGCTGGGCGACATGATCGACTACTTCAGCGGCGACGGGCACACGCGTTCGCTGATCCTGTACCTGAACACGGTCAACGAGCCGCGCAACTTCATGTCGGCGGCCCGTGCGTTTGCCCGGCTTAAGCCGATCGTCGCGTACAAGGCGGGTCGGCACATGCAGTCGGCCCGGGCGACGGCGTCGCACACGGGGAACCTTGTGGCTGAGGACCTTGTGTATGAAGCCGCGTTCCAGCGCGCGGGGATCGTGCGGGCGCTCGAGCTGGACGACATCTTCGACGTGGCGGAACTGCTTGCCAGTCAGCGCCTGCCCCACGGGCCGAGGCTTGCGATCGTATCCAACTCGGCGGCGGCGGCGGTGGTGGCTACGGATTGCCTGCTATCGAACCAGGGCGTCCTGGCTGAACTGACAGACCAGACGCTTGAAGGGCTGAATGAGTTGTGCCCCTGCACGCAGCCCGCGATGAACCCGGTGACGATTGCTGAGGGCTCGACGCCCGAGTGTTTTGCGAAGGTGACGCGGGTGGTGACGGAGGACAAGAACGTCGATGCGGTCGCGGTGTTGCTGACGCCGCAGCTGATGGCCGAGCCGACGACCACGGCGAAGCGGTTAGCTGCGATGGCGCAGACGACGTCGAAGCCGGTGCTCGCGGCGTGGATCGGCGGCCATCGGGTGCGCAAGGGGATCGCGATTCTGAATCAGGCGGGATTGCCGACGCATGGGACGCCGGAGCATGCGGTCCGCGCCTTCATGCACCTGGTTTCGTATGCGCGCAACCTGGACATGATCTACGAGACGCCGAAAGAGGTGCCGGTCGAATTGAATGTGGATCGGGCGGCGCTGCGGGGGCAGATCCAGGACCTTGTTGATGCGGGGCAGTTGTCGTTGGACCCGGTGCAGGCGGATAAGTTGCTGACGGGTTACGGCATCCCGGTGTGTCCATCGCATGTGGCGGAGGATCGTGACGAAGCGGTGCGCTTGGCGGGTGAGTTAGACGGCGAGGCGGTGGCGGTGAAAGCGCTGACGTCGCCGCCGATGATTCACAAGACGGACCACGGCGGCGTGGTGCTGGACCTGCGCGGGCCGGAGCAGGTGGCGGAGGCGTTTGATCGTGTGGTGGCATCGGTAGCTAAGACGCCGGGCGTGTTGAAGGTGCGTGGCGTGACGGTGCAGCCGATGGCGAGCCGGGAGGACGTGTTCGAGATGATCCTGGGGGCGAAGAAGGACCCGACTTTCGGGCCGGTGGTGATGATCGGGATGGGCGGGATCGCGACCGACATCATTCAGGACCGCGCGGTAGGTCTGCCGCCGATCAATGAGCATCTGGCGAGGCACATGATCGAGTCGCTGCGTGCCTGGCCGTTACTCAAAGGCTACCGCGGTCAGCGCGGGATCAACGTGGATCGGCTGATCGAGGTGTTGATCCGTTTCTCGTATCTGGTTGCGAATCACCCGAAGCTTGCCGAGATCGAGATCAACCCGTTGATCGTTTCGGAGACGGACGTGCTGGCGCTGGATGCGTCGGTGCAGCTCGATCCGGATTCGCGTGTGCCGGTGGATCGGCCGTACCAGCACCTGGCGATCAAGCCTTACCCGGAGGAGTATGTTCGGGAGGTCGGGCTGAAGGACGGTTCGCGTATCTGTCTGCGCCCGATCCGGCCGGAGGATGAGCCGCGGTGGCACGACCTGCTTGCCAAGTGTTCCGATCGGTCGATCCGCAACCGGTTCCGCTCGATGTTCCAGCGGATGTCTCACGACATGGCGAGCCGGTACTGCTTCATCGACTACGACCGAGAGATCACGCTGGTCGGTGAGGTGACGGTCGGTGATGAAACGCAGTTCGTGGCCGCCGGGGGCTTGGCGGGCAGTGCCGACCGGCACAACGCGGAGTTCTCGGTTCTCGTGGTCGATCAGTGGCAAGGCAAAGGGCTCGGCGGGACGCTGTTGGATTATTGTCTTGAGATTGCTGAGTCGTGGGGATTCGAAGAGGTGCTTGCGGAGACGGACCCGGCGAACCGGCGTATGATCGCGGCGTTCCGCCGGCGGGCTTTCGACATTCAGCCGTTTGCGCACGATGACGACGCGGTGTACGTCAGCAAGACGATCGCTAAGCGCCGATCGGTGGGGACGGGGACAACACAGACATAAGGGTTGCGCGGACGTAGGTCATGTTCTGTATGGCGGCCGATCAGAACAGGAAGTACTTCTGCGCAAGCGGGAGTTGCTCGGCGGGTTCGCAGGTTAGTTCTTCGCCGTCGGCGGTGACGCGGTAGGTTTCGGGATCGACGTCGATGTCGGGTGTGGCGTCGTTGAGTTTCATGTCGGCTTTGCCGATGTCTCGGCAGTTGCGGACCGGCTCGATGCGTTTGGACAGGCCGTAGCCCGCTGCGCTGCCGGAGGATGCGGCGGCCTGGCTGACGAAGGCGACCGAGGTCGGGCCGACGGCCTTACTCATGGCACCGAACATCGGGCGCATGTAGACGGCCTGCGGCGTGGGGATCGAGGCGTTGGGGTCGCCCATCTGTGCCCAGGCGATGTGCCCGCCCTTGATGATCAGCTCGGGTTTCGCGCCGAACATGGCGGGCTTCCACAGGACCAGGTCCGCGAGCTTGCCGACTTCGATCGAGCCGATGAGGTGGCTCATGCCGTGGGCGATGGACGGGTTGATGGTGTACTTGGCGACGTAGCGTTTGATGCGGTTGTTGTCGTGGTCGGCGTCACCTGGGAGCGAGCCGCGTTGCTGTTTCATCTTGGCGGCGGTCTGCCAGGTGCGTGTGATGACTTCGCCGACTCGGCCCATCGCCTGGCTGTCCGATCCCATGATGCTGAACGCGCCGATGTCGTGGAGGATGTCCTCGGCGGCGATGGTCTCGCCACGGATGCGGCTCTCGGCAAATGCGACGTCTTCGGGCAGGTTCTTGTCGAGGTGGTGGCAGACCATGAGCATGTCCAGGTGCTCATCGATCGTGTTGACGGTGAACGGGCGCGTCGGGTTGGTCGAGGAAGGCAGGACGTTGGCTTCGCCGCAGACCTTGATGATGTCGGGCGCGTGGCCGCCGCCGGCGCCTTCGGTGTGGTAGGTGTGTATGGTTCGGCCTTTAAACGCGGCGACCGATGCTTCGACGAAGCCGGACTCGTTGAGCGTGTCGGTGTGGATGCAGACCTGCACGTCCATCTCGTCGGCGACGCCCAGGCAGCAGTCGATCGACGCGGGCGTGGTGCCCCAGTCTTCGTGCAGCTTCATGCCGAGCGCGCCGGCGGTGATCTGCTCGGCGATGCCCTGGGGCAGCGCGGTGTTGCCCTTGGCGAGGAAGCCGAGGTTCAGCGGCAGGCCGTCGGTGGCGCTGAGCATCATCTGGATGTTGCTTGCGCCGGGTGTGCAGGTGGTGGCGCAGGTGCCGGTGGCCGGGCCGGTGCCGCCGCCGACGAGTGTGGTCAGGCCGGAGGCGATGGCTTCGTCTGCAAGCTGCGGGCAGATGAAGTGGACGTGTGTATCCAGGCCGCCGGCGGTGAGGATGTGGCCCTCGCCGGCGATGGCTTCGGTGGTGACGCCGACGACCATGCCGGGGGTAACGTTGGGCATGACGTCGGGATTGCCGGCTTTACCGATGCCGGTGATCATGCCGCGCTTGATACCGACGTCGGCCTTGTAGATGCCGGTGTAGTCGAGGATCAGCGCGTTGGTGATGACGTAATCCAGGGCATCATCGGGCGAACCGCCGGCGCGTTGACCCATCCCGTCGCGCAGGACCTTCCCGCCGCCGAACTTGCACTCGTCGCCGTAGGACGTGAGGTCTTTCTCGACCTGCAGGACCAGCCCGGTGTCGCCGAGGCTGAGCTTGTCGCCGGTGGTCGGGCCGAACATCTCGGCGTAGGCGTCGCGGGGCATCTGGTAGGCCATGGGTCGGTTCCGGGTGTGGAGGTTGCGTGTCGGGTCTGGGCACGGCGGCGATCGTCAGAGGATTACCGGCTGCGGACCCACTTGTGTGCGGCGAAGCCGGCGATCACCACGACGATCGACAGGACGACCCAGAACGGGGTGTGGGCGAAGGATTCGGTGGCGTTGGCGTGTTCGTGACCGGGGTGGGCGAGCACGGGGGCGGAAGCCATCAGTACGAGCAGTGCGGGAAGCAGGCGTGTCATCGTGTTCTCCTAAAGGTTAGATGAGCATGGATTAGTTATGGTTTCGTTGGCAGGTCGGCAAAGCCCAGGTCGCGGATGCGCTGCATGGCTTTGGTTTTATTCTCTTCGGAAACGGGGCCGAAGGCGACGTTGTTACCGCCCTGGATAATCTGCTGGCCGGCGATCTGAACGAGTGTGACGGTTTTGGGTTCGCCGGGTTCGAAGCGCACGGCCGTGCCGGCGGGGATATCGAGCCGTTTGCCGTAGGACGCTTCGCGGTCGAAGCGCAGGGCTTTGTTGGTTTCGATGAAGTGGTAATGGCTGCCGACCTGGATCGGCCGATCGCCTGTGTTGGTGACTTCGAGTGTGACGGTGTCGCGGCCCGTGTTCAGTTCGATCGTGCCGGCTACGGGATCGCAGGTACCGGGGGCGGCTTCGGTTGACGCGTTGCCGAAGGCCGACGGGTCGGGCACGGGCAGGTGGCTGCCGTAGAGCGCGAGTGCGAGGTCGCCGTCGTCTGCGGAGATCGGGTGGTGAACGGTGACGAGTTTGGTGCCGTCGGGGAAGGTGCCTTCGACCTGCACCTCGTGCAGCATTTCGGGCACACCTGGCATGACCTGCCTGCGGCCGAGCAGTTGACGGCCCATGTCCATGCACTCGGCGACACGTCGGCCGTCCCGGATCAACTCGAGCACCACCGTCGCAATCAACGCGACCGACTCGGGGTGGTTCAGCTTCACGCCGCGGGCCAGCCGCTTCTGGGCGACGAAGCCGGCGTTGTGAAGCATCAGCTTTTCGATCTCACGGGGTGTCAGGTGCATCGGATGACCTTTTCTCCGGGCATGGCCCGATCGTTACCACTTCCGGGTCCAGGGGCAGACGCCCAGCAATGCGGTGAGTTCGCTTAGTTGTCGTCGCAGTTCGGCCGACACGTCCTGCGCCGAGCCGCCGCCGACACGCAGCACACCGCCCCACGCCATGCCGCTGTAAGCCACCGCGATGTCGGCCTTCGCGTCGATCGGTGTGTCCTGCATCATTGTGTCAATCGCCTGCCGCATCGGCAAGGTGGCTTGCCCGACGAGGAAGACCGATGCGAGGCAGTTGAATCGGCCGGCTCGGAGTTCGCTGTCGATCGGGCCGTCGGCATCGTCCAGCAGGACATCGTCGATCGCGACAACCTCGCCATCGATGCGGATTGTGTTTCGGCTTCGGTAGTGCTTGAACGACCAGCGCTCGGTGCTGCGCGTTTCATCGGTTGTAATCTCGCCCCGGCCGGAGGTCAGCCAGTCGAGCAGGACGAGGCCCGCTTTGCTGTGCAAGTCAAACGTTTGGGTCTGGTCATAGATCGCCTCGGCGTAGCAGACCAGAGGGTCGGGCAGCACGGTTAACAAGGCGTTATCCGCTACGTCGGCGGTCATGATTTGCTTTGCGCCTCGGCCGTCTTGCTGGTGGTAGACCTTGGTCGAGGCCTGCGTGGTGAGGATGGCGTTTGCGCCGTTGCCTACCTTGATGTCCAGCGCGATGGTGTCCCCGGCGACTAAGCCTCCGCCGTAGCCGCTGGTATAGACCCATGCGGGCATGCCTTTGGAAAAAGCGGCTGATCTTCTCGGGCAGATCAGTTTCAGGGGTGAGGTTGCGCGGTCGCGCACGACGACCGATCGGCCGTTGACTGATTCAACCCGGACCAGGCCTTGCCCCGCTTGTGGCGCACGCTCAGCCGTGGGCGAGATGGCGCATGGCGTGCTGGCGGGCTCGGTGGTCATGGTTGTCATCATAACGACTCGTTAGGTGTGCCCTTCTATCCGTGTATGTGATTCTGCCTACACGCTCAGGTGCTGGCGTTCGAGGTCGGCGGTGAGTTGTTCGGTCTCGCCCTGTGCGACGACCGAGCCGCGGTTCATGATGTAGAACCGGTGGCCGAACTCGCGGACGAAGTCGACGTACTGCTCGACGAGGACGACGGCCATCCCCTTCTCGTGGGTCAGTTGCGTGAGGACCTCGCCGATGCGCTGGATGATGTTCGGCTGGATGCCTTCGGTTGGTTCGTCGAGGATCAAAACCTTCGGATCGCCGACCATGGCCCGGGCGATCGCGAGTTGTTGTTGCTGGCCACCAGAAAGGTCGCCGCCGTTGCGTTTCAGGAAGTCCTTGAGGATCGGGAACAACTCGTAAACATCGTCGGGGATTTTTTTCAGGCCGTCGCGCCGGGCCTGCAGTCCGACTTTGAGGTTCTCTTCGACGGTGAGCTTGGCGAAGATCATCCGGCCCTGAGGGACGTAGCCGATGCCCATCTTCGCGCGATGGCTGGCGGGCTTGCCGATCAGCCTGGTGGGCTCGGTGTCTTCGTCGATCGTGATGTCGCCGGCCTCGGACTTCAGCAGCCCGACGATGTTGCGCATCAGGGTGGTCTTGCCCACGCCGTTACGCCCCATCACGCATGTGATCTGCGATTTAGGGAACGACATGTTGACGTCCGTGATCGCCTTGACGCCGCTGTATGAAAAGTTGAGGTCTTTGATCTTAAGCATGGTGATGCCGGGGTCTATCGTCCGAGGTAGGCCTCGATGACGCGTTGGTCGGCCTGGACTTCGTTGAGCGTGCCCTCGGCGAGGACACGGCCTTCGTTCAGTACGGTGACACGCGAATCAAGCTGCCGGACGAACTCCATGTCGTGTTCGATGACGATGATCGTGTGCTCTTCTTTTAATTCGGTGAGCAGTTCGGCGGTCAGCGCGGTTTCCGAATCGGTCAGCCCGGCGGCGGGCTCGTCGACCAATAGCAATTTGGGTTCGGCGAGGATCAGGGAGCTGATCGCGAGCCATTGGCGCTGGCCGTGGCTGAGGTTCTTGGCGAGCGCGTCTTTGTGGTCGAGCAGGCGGACACGTTTGAGGATCGCTTCGATCCTGTCGGTGTTGGGCGAGGTCAGCCTTCCGCCTGCGGTGCGCATCCTTGTCCACGCCTTGACCATCGCCATGCCCGCGGGGCCGGAAAGCTGCGGGAGCGTGCGGTAGAGGTGGCGGCCGAGTGTTTCGTCATCACCGAGCCCGTTGGGCAGGGCCAGCATCATGTTCTCCCAGACGGTCAGGGAGTCGAAGACGTTAGGGATCTGGAACTTTCGGCCGACGCCGCGTTGCGCAATCTGCGCCTCATCCATACCGTCGATGCGTAGGCCGTCGAAGTAGACCTTGCCGGTCGCCGGGCGCGTCATACCGGAGATGACGTCGCACATGGTGGTCTTGCCGGCGCCGTTGGGCCCGACGACGACACGTAGTTCGTTGTGGCCGATGCCTAAATCCTCGATGTCCAGCGCGGTGAATCCGTCGAAGACGGCGGTGATGTCTTCGAGGAACAGCATGTAGCGCTCTTTCCAGAGCTGACTGTTGCGCGGGCCTTCGATGACGTAGTCGTACTGGCGCGGGTCGTGCTCGAGGACCTGGATATCCGTCATGCCGAGGCCTCCGAGGTCGGGGCGGCGGCCGGTTCGTTGTCGGTCTTGAAACCTTTGAGCCATCCGCCGATCAGCGAGGGGATGCTCATTAGCCCGCCGGGTAAGAACAGCGGGACGAATATGAACAACCCCCCGAGCATAAACTTCCAATAATCGGGCGCGACGGAGGTCATGGTGTCGTATAGGATGCTCACGCTGATCGTCCCGAGGACGGCCCCCCAGAGCGAGGATCGGCCGCCGAGCGCGACCCAGACGACAACCATGATCGACCAGAACGGCTCCATGAACTTGGGCGTGATGATGCCCTTCTGTGGGATGTAGAGCATCCCGCCGATGCCGGCGAGCGCCCCGGCTAAGCCGAACGCGGCGGCTTTGTAGACCCAGGTCTGATACCCGATGAACCGCAGGCGCGTCTCGTCGTCTCGGATCGCGACCATCACCCGGCCGAACCGTGAATGGACCAAGGTCCGGACCAGCAGGAACGAGAACGTCAGCACGACCAGCGCAACCATGTACAGGATGAATCGGGTCGAGCCGACTAACTCGGCGTAGGGGCCGAGCATGCCTTGGAGCTTGATAAGTATGGATTGGAAGCCGCCGGATGCTTCTTCGGGCCAGATGTCGCCGGCGATGGTGATGCCCAGGAGCTTTGTCTTGGTCGGATCGAAGGTCAGGCCGTTGGTCCCGCCCATCATCATGTTGTTCTTGATCCAGATGTTCCAGAAGGCGACGAGGATCGCCTGTGTGAGGATCGAGAAGTAGACGCCACGCACCCTGCTGCGGAAGCAGGTCGCACCGATGATGAATGCGACGCCGCCTGCCATCAGGATGCCGAGGATGACGGAACCGGTGAAGCTGTGGAACAATGATAGATAGGCCGGCGGGCTCTTGTCGGTGACATTGCTCATGACATAAGCCAGACACGCCGGGATGCCGAACTCATCCATGGGTCCGTGGTTGATCAGGTAGAAACCCATGGCGTAGCCGCCGAGCGCGAAGAACAGGCACTGGCACAGGCTCAAGATGCCGAGGTAGCCCCAGACCAGGTCCAGGCCGATGGCGATCATGGCGAACGACATGTACTGCCCGAGTTTGTTGATCGTGCTGGGTGAGATCATGCCGGCGAAGTAGAGGCACGGGATGATGACACCGGCGATCGCCAGCAGCGAGAGACCGAGTGTCCAGTCGCGCCTTGCCGAGGGGCGGCCGCCAGATAACCAAGGCATTTCATCACCCGTCGCCTGATTGGCCATGCGCCCCTTGTCAGGGAACAGGCCGGACGGTTTACGCTGGATAAACGCGACGACGATGAACAGCACGATCACCGTCGCCCACCCGGCATCCATGCCCGGCAGCGGTTCGATGTACTTCTGCAATGCACCGATGCTCAGGCCGGAAACGACCACACCGATCAGTTTGCCGACCCCGCCGACGACCACGGTCTGGAAGGCCTGGACGATGAAGGTCTGCCCCATCCCGGGCGTGGGATTACTGAGCAGGATGTATCCATATCCCGCGAGCCCTGCGAGCCCGGCACCGAAAGAGAAGGTGAACTTGTCGACCCGGCGCGTGTTCACACCCAGCGCCTGTGCCATCTCACGGTTTTGCACGGTGGCGCGGATCATCAATCCAATCTTCGTAAACCGGAAGATCAGCACGACGGACAGGACACATGCAGCCGCCAGGGCCATCAGAAACAGTCGGTTGTAAGGCAGGACAACGTCTTGAAGTATCTCGTACCCGCCATTGGCCCAGGCCGGTTTGCTTATGCCGAGGTTGTCGCCCTTCCAGAGGCGGACGGCCTGGATGAGGATAAGGCTCACGCCGATGGTCGCCAGTAGCGAGTCGAGCGGGCGCTTGTAGAGCCAGCGGACGACGAGGACTTCCGTCAGCCAGCCAGCAATGGCGGCGACGAGGAACGCGATCGGGAAGGCAACGACGTAGTACCAGTCGAACCAGACGTCCGCGGGCTGCAGGCTCAGCGCGATCTTTCCCATGAACGAGTCAGGGCTGAAAAGTGTACCCTCGAATATGCTGAAGGTGGCCCAGGTGGCGATCGCGCCGACCATGAGCATTTCGCCGTGGGCCATGTTGATCACACCCATCAGGCCGAAGGTGATCGCCAGACCCAGCGCGATTAGCACGAGGATCGAACCAAGGGATAAAGCACGGAAGGTGTGCGAGGTCCACTCGGCCGTGACCTTGTGGCGGTCAATCCGAGCAAGCGCCTGGGCATAGACCTTGGCGTCTGCCTCGCTTAGGCCCTCGGATTCCGTCAACGTATCGATCATGTCGTAAGCGCGGATACTCTTCAGTACGCCGAGTTGTTTGACGGCATCGAGTATCTGCTGTTCGTCGGTATCGGGTGCCTTGCCGGACAGGATGATCATTGCCGCACTTTCGGCCGCGAGGAATCGGACCTTTGCGTCGGGGTCGTTCTCCGCCAACTCAGCTAGCTTCTTGAGTGCTACTGGTTCACGGGTATCGCCGACACGTTTGGCAGCGGCACGCCGAATCTCGATGTCGGTGTGGAACAAGTCGATGACGGCCAGTTTGCTTAATAGCGCTTTGCGTGCCTTGCGCTGGACCTTGAAGGCCTTGGCGTCGGCCTTGGCGGCGTCGGCGATCGGCTCGGTCTGAATGGCTTGATCTTCCTCGGCGGGCGGGGTGGTGATCGGGTAGGCCTTGCCAGACCCGTCGTCGGTGAACGCGGGGATGAAGACGAGCTGGTCCTGCCAGGTGTAGAGCGTGCGGTTCTTGACGTGGGTGATGACCGACTCAACATCAGTGGCGTCGAACGTATCGAGGTCCACCAAGGCCTGCTCGTAGCCCTTGCGCTCGGCGAGCTGTTTGACGACCTGTTCGAGTGTCGGGCCGGCATCTTCTGCTGGGGTTTGTGCTCTGGCTGATGAAGCCGACAGCATGACGGCCAGGCACAGCAGCGCCCACCACACCGCTCCGAGAGCGGGACGCAATCCAGCGTATGCGTGCAGTGGTCTGCACATGGTTAGGCGTTGCGTTGACATAAGCTCCTGGGTCCGAGGGAACGATTAGCGGTCATGCCATGCGTCCCTGCGTCGGTTTTAAAGCCGACCGATGGCGTTAGCCACCGGCCGACGAGAGATTCCATACGTTTGAGCTTTAACCATTACTCCTTCGGGCCGCCGGTCGGGGCCGGGAAGTTGCCTTCGGGCCAGAGCAGCTTGGAGTAGGAGTCGGGTTCGACCAGGCCGTCGGATTCCCAGACGATGTCGAAGTCGCCGTCGGCACGGATCTCGCCGATGTAGACCGGCTTGTAGGTGTGCTGGTTGGTCGGGTGCATCTTCTTGGTGCCACCCGGGGCTTCGAACTCCATGCCGTAGACCTTCTCGCGGACGGCGTCGACGTCGAAGGAGCCCGCGGCTTCAGCGGCGGCCTTCCATACGTAGACGCCGAAGTAGGCGGCTTCGATCGGGTCGTCGGTCACGCGGCTCGCGCCGCCGGGGAGGCCTTCCTTCTCACAGTAGGCCTTGAAGGCGGAGACGAAAGCCTTGTTCTGAGGGGTGTCGATCGACTGGAAGTAGTTCCAGGCGGCGAGGTGGCCGACCAGCTTCTCGACTTCCATCGCACGCAGTTCGTCTTCAGCGACGGAGAAGGCGATGATCGGGCAGTCGTCGGCGGTGAGGCCCTGGTTGGCGAACTCGGTGTAGAACGGGACGTTGGAGTCGCCGTTGATCGTCGAGAGGACGACCGCGTCGCCGGAGGCCGAGAAGCTCTTGATCTTGCCGACGATGGTCTGGTAGTCCTGGTGGTGGAACGGGGTGTACTCTTCGATGATGTTTTCTTCGGGCACGCCGACGCTCAGGAGGTAGGCCTTGAGGACGCGGTTGGCGGTGCGGGGGAAGACGTAGTCGGTGCCGAGCAGGTAGAACTTCTTGGCTTCCAGTTCATCGATGGCGAACTGTGCCGCGGGGACGAGCTGCTGGTTGGGGCTGGCGGCGGTGTAGAAGACGTTGAGCGACTGCTCTTCGCCCTCGTACTGGACGGGGTAGAACAGCAGCGCGTTGTTTTCTTCGTAGACCGGGAGGACCGACTTACGGGAGACGCTGGTCCAGCAACCGAAGGTCACGGCGACCTCGTCTTCGAGGATGAGCTGTTTGGCTTTTTCGGCAAAGAGGTCCCAGTCGGACGCGGGGTCGACGACGACGGGCTCGATCTTGTAGCTCTTGCCGTCGACGGTGACGCCGCCGGCTTCGTTGATTTCTTCAGCGGCCATCAGGACGACGTCTTTGAGTGACGTTTCCGAGATGGCCATGGTGCCGGACAGCGAGTGCAGGACACCGATCTTCACGGTTTCCTCGGCCTGAGCGCTCTGGCCCAGGCCCAGGAGCGAGCTGACCGCCAGAGCCGAAGCCGCGAGGGTTGATTTTAAGTTGATCATCGTAAACCTTCTCCAATGGTTTGGTGGGGTGACAGGTTGTGTTTGCGTCTTAAATTGGACCGGGGCCGTAGATACGGCCCCGGGTCCAAGTTGGTGTTATGAATGTGTGCGATCTAATCCGTGATTGGCGGATTAGAAGGACAGCGAGATGCCGACCGTGCCGGTCAGGAAGTCGTCGTCGGGGTTGACGCCGCCTGCGGCCGGGTTGGGGATCGCGTCGTCATCCTGCATGTAGTAGGTGACGCCGGCGCTGAGGCTCCACTCGCCGTACTCGGACGGGATGAAGGAGGCGGGCATGCTGAAGATGGCACCGACCGAGACGGACGCGAAGCCGTCGTCGGCGTAGAAGTCATCGTCGCCGAACAGCACGGTGACGGGGATGGCCACGTCGATCGGGTAGGTCTCGCTATCGACGAGGGTGAATCCGGGCTCGATGCTGACGGCGTAGGCCCAGCCGGCGTCCTTGACGCCCGCGATTTCGCCGCCGGAGAGCAGGCGGTGGGCGGTGAAGCTGGGGTTCAGCGCGAAGTCGCCGTCCCACATTTCGCTGTCATCGTAGCCGACGGAGATATCCAGGACCTTTTCGGTCGAACCGCCGTAGTACCAGTCCTGATAAGTGATCCCGAAGGAGAACTTATCGACGCTGGTGCTGATGCCGTAGTACATATCGATTTCCTGGAGGTCGCTACCGATGCTGGCCGGTGCGTTGTCGTTGACGTCCCACCAGGTGCCGACGGTGGCGGTGAAGGTGCCCAGGTCGAAGGACAACTCAGCCCACGGGTTGAGGGTGCTCGCCGAGCCCCAGTTATCGCCCTGGCCCCAGACGTCGTAGCCCCAGGAGATGAAGTGGGTGTTGTAGTCGATCCCGGCGGCGCCGCTGATCTTCATCTCCGGGCCGTCGTGTTCGGCGAGGATGAAGTCGGTGTCCGCACCGGTATCGGCCAGCAGCGTCGGGGCACCGACGGCCAGACCGAGCACGAACGAAGGGGCACAGACGAATCCGGCCAGTTTCCGTTTCCAAGACATTTCAGACATCTATCGATCTCCTAGCTTTCGACAAGCAATGGTCGTGGTGATCGGGTGTGAACGATCCTTCGCCGGGCTGTTACACCGATCCGTTTGAATCATGCTTGCCATGCACTTGCTTAGGGGTTTGAGTCATTCCAAGTGGCTTTGTTTACCCTGATAACGGAATGGCACCGCCCCTGTTTATGGAGCCACACACACGCTGTGCGAGGCGTATCCGTGCAAAACTATCTGCAAGGTCTGTGCCAATCAGGCTTTCAGTACCAATTAGACGGTTTGGGGGGATGCTAAGTCTTGATGCATAAGTTGATTAGTAACAATCGTGGAGGATGGCGGAGGGCGGCATGCGGTGGAGTCCGAATAATTAGCGATGCCCACTATCTGTGCAGGGACTCCGTAGAACCGTGATTTTGTATGTCATCGCGTCGCTTTATTAGGCAAGCTGTCTGGGGCTCTTTCGTATGCGTAAGGGGCATACCTACAACCCCTTATCCTGTAACTATTGGGCCGGTAAGCATGTGCTACAGTGATGGTGATGGCCCCAAGCGAATGGACAATCTGGCAATTAATCGACGCGTCATTCCCCGCGGGCGGGTTTGCGCAGTCCGGCGGGCTGGAGGCTGCGTGCAAGTATGGCGCGGTGTGGGATTCGGACAGCCTGGACGCGTTCCTCAAGGCCAATCTGGTGCAGACCGCACGGGGCGTCTTGCCGTTTGTATTTGCCGTCTACGATCAGCCCGATCACTTCGAGACGGTCGATCGGCGTCAGGATGCCATGCTGACCAGCCATGTCGCGAACCGGGCCAGCCGGGCGCAGGGGCGGGGGCTGCTGTCCGCGTCGATCGCTTCGTTCCCCGAAGCGGACTTCACTCACCTTGACACGCCCTGCCGGGTGGACCAGTCCCCGGGTCACTTGGCACCGGTGTTCGGGGGGGTGTTGCAGGCTCTGAACCAGACACGCTCGCAGACCGCGAAGGCATTTCTCTTTATCACGTTACGCGGTACGATCTCCGCTGCGGTCCGACTCGGGCTTGTGGGGCCGCTAGAAGGTCAGCGCCTGACCACGCGCTACGGCCAAGAGGCGGAACAGCTTGCGGAGACCTGCCGGGACCTTGTTCCCGATGACGCGGCGCAGACCATGCCCGTCGCTGAGCTCTTCCAAGCCGGTCACGACCGGCTGTACACACGTTTATTCCAGAGTTAGCCTGAGCCGGCGTGTGACGCCTACCATTAGGCCTGACCGACCGAGACAACGACATGCATATGCACGCCGACCACGAATCGATGGATCACCCCGGCCACTTCCACGCCCGGACCCCCCCACTGTCGGGTCGTGACTTCTCACGCCGCGCGTTTACCGTCGGCATCGGCGGGCCGGTCGGGTCGGGCAAGACCGCGCTGGTCCTGCAGCTGTGTAATGCCCTGCGTGACCGCTACAGCCTCGCGGTCGTGACGAACGATATCTTCACGCGTGAAGACACCGAGTTTCTCGTGCGCAACCAGGCCTTGCCGGCCGAGCGCATCCGGGCGGTAGAAACAGGTGGCTGCCCGCACGCCGCGATCCGTGAAGACGTGACGCCGAACCTTGTCGCGCTCGAAGAGCTGCACGCTGAGCACCAGCCACAGATCCTGCTGTGTGAGTCCGGCGGCGACAACCTTGCGGCGCAGTTCTCCAGGGAGCTGGCTGACTTTATTATCTATGTCATCGACGTCGCGGGCGGAGACAAGGTGCCGCGCAAGGGCGGCCCGGGCATCACGCAGTCCGACCTGCTGGTGATCAACAAGATAGACCTCGCCGAGGCTGTGGGCGCGGACCTTGATCTGATGGAGACGCAGGCGGGCCAGATCCGCGAGGGCGGGCCGTTGATCATGGGATCGGTGAAGCACGGCCGGGGTGTGCCCGAAGTCATCGGCTTTATTGAACACGCTTACCAACACGCCGCCGGCGTTGAACACACGCACTGACCCAGCAATGACCCATCACACAAAAGCCGGTTTGCCATCGGCCAAACGATTCGGAGCCATCCTATGAAGCTGTTCCAGACCACCAGCATGATCGCGTTGATCGCCCTGCTGCTTCACCTCCCGGCCGCACACGCCGACGACGCGGCGCAGACTCAAGACCTGGCGCAGCTGCAAGAGCAGGTCCGGCAGTTGCAAGAAGAGAACGAGCAGTTGAAACAGCAGCTCGCCAAGGCGCTCGCGACTATCGAAGACCTGACGGGTGAGAAGCAGCAACTGGAGCAGCTGGCGGGGGTGACTATCAAAGGCGAGGCGGTGGAGTCCCGTATCGCGCTGTTTGAATCGGAGTATGACGCCGAGGCCGACCGTACTGTGGTTAGCAGCAAGCCCGAGAAGATCATCGATGTCAGCGCGACGACGCTTGCGGAGATCATGTTCTTTACCCGATATGAATACGCCGGCGAGGAGATGACCGAGGCTCCGTCGTCGACCGAACTGTCCCTGCTGTTCCTTGGTTACTCCACCGATCGGCTCAAGCACACGGAGACGGTACGTCTGATCCTGGACGGCCGACCGATCGACCTGCCGCTTGCGTCCTTCGATCAACTCGCGAAGCGCAAGTCCGCTGGTTCGTCACGTAGCTCGGTCGGCGGGGTCACGACTTACGACCACCAACTGACCGTCACGCTCGATTCGGACACGCTCCGAAAGGTCTCGCGTGCCCGCACCATGCGGATCGCCCTGCCGAACATCTCGCTGAACATGTCGGGCGAGCAGATCGCCACCTTCGTCGCGATCCGTAAGCGTATGGATATGGGTATCTGAGGGCTTGAAGACCGATCGGCAGTGTCGGGCAACTGCGCTGCAGAAGGCCGATGGGTGTCTTTACCCTGGCCCGGCGTGAACCGACCGTAACCGGTATACTACTTGCCGCACATTGATGTGTGATGAGGTTGCTGATGGTCGAATGCCAGCCGGCGACGTGTTCAGGCGATCTCATTCGACAACGAAGCGCTACGGGGCGTAGCTCAGCTTGGTAGAGCGCCTGCTTTGGGAGCAGGAAGTCGTCAGTTCAAATCTGGCCGCCCCGATTGATTTACTTATTCACCTCGCTCCTCTCGGTGGATCAAACGGCAAACCCGACTACACACCGACTCATAACTTCGATCTCTTCGGTTATCCCGCGACGGCTGCCAGGCTTGGGTAGTCGGTGTAGCCCTGTGCTGGCTCGTCGAAAGTGACGAAGGTGTCGGGGTTGGGGGTGTTGAGTTCGGCGTTTTGTTCAAAGCGGTCCGCCAGGTCGGGGTTGCCGATGTACAGTTGACCGAATGCAATCGCGTCGGCGTCCCCGTCGGTGATGCGTTCGCGGGCGGTCTCGGCGGTATAGCCCTGGTTGCCGATCAGCACGCCGCCAAAGGCTTGTTTCATTTTGGCGCTGAGCGCATCAGGGCCGAAGCTTTCGCGGGTGCAGATGAAGGCGATATTCCTTTGCCCGAGTTGTTCGGCTGCGTAGAGGAACAGCGACTCGGGGTCCGAGTCTCCCATGCTGTGGATATCGCAGCCCGGCGAGAGGTGCACACCCACCCGGCCGGGGCCCCAGACGTCGCAGAGCTCGTCCACGACTTCAAGCAGGAGTCGGCAACGGTTCTCGATCGCCCCGCCGTAGTCATCGGTGCGGAGGTTGGACGAGTCCTGCATGAACTGATCGATCAGGTAGCCGTTGGCGGCGTGCAGTTCGACACCGTCGAAGCCCGCGGCCTTGGCGTTGATCGCGCCTTGGCGGTAGTCCTTGATGACCTGTTCGATTTCGGCGGGTGTCATGGCGCGCGGCTGCTCGTAACCTTTTTCGGGTCGAACCAGCGGGACGTGGCCTTCCGGTGTCACAGCGCTGGGGGCCAGGGGTTGCCTGCCATCTAGATAGATCGGGTCAGACATCCGGCCGACGTGCCAGAGCTGCAACACGATGCGCCCCCCGGACCGGCGCACCGCGTCGGTCACCAATCGCCAGCCCTCGACCTGTTCGTCTGACCAGATGCCGGGCGTGTCGGGGTAGCCCACAGCGTCGGGGTTGATCGACGTTGCTTCGCTGATGATCAGCCCTGCGCTGGCGCGCTGGGCGTAGTACTCGGCGTTGAGTTCGTTGGGCACACGGCCCTCGGAGGCTCGGCAACGGGTTAAGGGCGACATCACGATCCGGTTGGGCAGTTCGAGTTCGCCGGCGGTCAGGGGTTGGAACAGTGGGTCGGACATTGTGTGCTCTTTTCAAATATTGCTTGCACGGCTAAACGGTGTGCAGCATGAATGCGTGTATATGTCAAAGCTGTGTGTGCTGTGGTTTATTCCTTGCGTGGCGGAGATTGGGGTCAGTTGTTGCCTCGGGCATCGGCCTCGATCTCCTGCCAACGGTTGAATGACCGTGTCAGGTGGTTGCGCGGATCGCCCTGCACGCCGTAGGTATGCAGGAACATAGGGCCGGTGTAGCCGTGCTCGATCAGGGCTTTGACCATGGGGGTGGGGTCGAGGTCGCCCTCGTCCAGCGGCATGATGGTTTTGGACCAGTTGCTGTTAACGCGATTCATGGATGAGTCGGCGCCGTTGATCGAGACCAGCGCGACATGCTCAGCGACGAGGCCGACGATCTCGGGGATGCGGTCGTCGTTGGATTCTTTGAGTTCGTGGCAGTAGTGCATCGAGATCTTGACGTTCGGCCGATCGACCTTATGCATGAGTTCGAGGGCCTCCTCGACATCGAGGTACGTGGTGCGGTGGTGCGGGTAGAGGACGACGGTGACGCCGTACTCGGCCGCGTGGTCTGCGAGGCGTTGGTAGAACGCGGGGGCGAGGCTGATCTGGTCGCTGCTGCCCCGTCCCTTGACCCATAGCATGGCATCGTTGTCGCGCAGGATCGTGAACAGGCGATCCATGCGTTGCTGGTTGTATTTAGCGGTGACCGAAGCGGTCCACAGCGCCGCGGGCAGCTTCAGCCTGCCTTCGACGACGGCCGGTGCGTTGAACCATTTTTCGATGTAGTTCACGTTCGGCGTGTGCCAGCCGGTGGCGATGGCCGAGTCGTAGCCGATCGAAACGAGCAACTCGGCCTGTTCGGCGGGCGGTAGTTCGCCGAGGCTACCCATATCAAACGCACCGAACTCGTAGCGCTCCCCGGCTTCCAGTGCCGCGGCTGCGGCGGCGCGGTCTTCAGCAGAAATGCTGACGGACTCGATTGCCGGGCTGGCGGCGATGTGGGTGATGCCGGCGTTCATGTTTTTCCACGCCTGTACCGAGCGGGGCAGGTGCTGGGCGTTGGGCTGGTTGATGCCGAAGGTCTTGAGCACGATCGGGCCTTCGTAGCCGGCGCGGGCGAGTGCATTGATGAACGGCGTGGGCGGCAGGTCGCCCTCGTCCAGCGGCAGGATCGCGCGGGACCAGTCGTTCTCACGCCTGGCGTTTTGGAATGAAGTGTCCGCGCCGTGGATCCCGACGATGGCGATATGCGGGGCCATCTCGTTAACGATGTCGGCGATCTGTGTGTGGGTCCCGGCCTTGAGCTCATGGCACCAGATCACCGAGAGCTTGAGGTTGTCGCTTTCCACTGCCTGGAGCACCTCGTAGGCCGCCTGGGCATGAGGGATGGGCGAGATCAGGTGCGGGTAGATCACCAACTCGACGCCGTAGGTCTTGGCGTGGGCCGCGGCCTGGCGGAAGAACTCGATGGCTTGAGCTTGGGCGTCACGATTGCCCCGAACACGGACCCACAGGGGCAGGTCGCGCTCCGCCAGCAGCTTGTAGAGCGGCTCGACCTTCTCGGGCTGATACCCGTCACGGAGCTGAGGGGCCCAGCGGACGCTGCCGACGGCGATCCTGCCCTCGGTGACGGCCGGGGCGTTGAGGTAGGCATTGACCCGCTGGAGGTTCGGCCCGGCCTGGGCATCAACCCAGATGCCTTCAAAGCCCATGGCCGCGAGTGTCTCGGCCTGCTGAGCTGGGTTTTGGTTGCGAAGCGTCACTGTGGAGCCGACCAATGGGCCGTTCAGCAGAGGCTGGGCGAAGGTTGTACCAGCCATGACGAGTGCGAGCGCGGTGCTAAGAAGCCTGATCGTCAGTTGAATCGCGGATCGTTTCATGCGTTAATTCCCTGATTTAAAAGGGTATATTTCATCATTCCTTCAGGTCACAGGCCCACCTACCAGGATTGGATAGGTGTGCAGGCCCGGCATACTAACCGACCGACTAGTTACTAGTCAACCGGTCGGGTTGGATTATTTGCAGAAAAGGGACGGCAGGTTCGAGCAGGCGTTGGGCATGGGATGGGTTCAGGCGGACGCGGCCTGGCCGGTCTGGAGCATCTGCAGCAGGAAGGCCTTGGTGTGCTCCAGTGGCTCGGTATTGCGGACGGTGTGGCAGCGTTGCAGCATGCCGTTGACCAGATCGTGGATCACGGCACCGGTGGTGGCCGGGTCCATATCGGGCTTGAACACGCCGGTGTCCTGGCCCTCTTGGATCAAGCGGGTGTAGATCTCCGCGCCTTCGGCTGCGCCGTCGGCGAGCACTTTGCGCATGCCTTCGCTGGTCGTTGCGACCTCGCCGGAGAGTTTGACGATCAGGCAGGGGCACTGTGTGGGGTGACGCCGGGCTTTTTCGATCATGCCGTCGAGCAGGTGGTTTAGCCGGCCCATCGGGTCCAGGTCTGTGGCGTCAATGAGTTCGCGCTGGAGGTAGGCGATGTGGGCGCTCATGTAGTGCGACAATAGCTCAACGCCGAACGCGTCTTTGGAGGGGAAGTAGTAGTAGAACGAGCCGCGTGGCACGTTGACCGCTGCGAGGATTTCCGCCAGGCCGACGCCGTTGAACCCCTTCTCGAGGATGAGGGCTTCGGCGCCGTGGAGGATGCGGTTTTTGGTCTGTTCGGCGGCAGGCATACCCCCATTATAGCACCAAACTAACCAGTCGGTCGGTTATTCGCTGAAGTTCTATCTATGGCCTGTTTTAGGCTACCGGCTGCGGTGTTCACGACGGCGATCGGGGGGCGGTGGCGCGGCGTCAGCCTCTTCGCGGGAGATGATGCCGTCGTTGTTTTTATCGATGGATTTGAAGTGGTGGTCGGGGCCTTTGAACTCGCGCTTGGTGACTTGGCCGTCGTTGTTGGTGTCGAAGTGGTCCAGGAAGTGGTTGCCGCCGGGGCGATCACGGGGTGGTTGGTTAGGTGTGGGGTCCGGGTTTGATGAAGCGTTGCTCTTCGAGGTCGAAGGTGTGACGGGGAGTACGTCGCCGCCTCGCACACAGCGGACCATGTTGTTGATGCGGATCACGTCGCCTTGCGGGCCTCGGCCGTAGGGGAATCGCGAGGCGTCGCCGGTCTTGGGATCGGAGCGCTGCGAGCCTGCGCCGTGGACATCCATCAGAGTTTTTTGGCCGGTACGTCGGTTCTCCATCCACCCGAGCGATCGGCCGAAGGCGAAGTAGACGGCGGTGTCGGTTCGACCCTTTGCGCTGATGTGTGTGCTGCTGGTCCAGTAGTGGGCGTAGTCCTTCTTGCCGCCTTCGTTTCGGATGGCGGTGGTATCGAAGATCGGGTCGATCGCGGCGGAGCCGGTGGTGTCGGGCGATCGGGTGTAGTCGACGATGCTCTGCAATTCCTTGGCTGACGGGAGACGCCAATCGCTGTGTCCGGCGAGCTTGAGGCTTTCTGCGTACTTCAGCGCGGCCTGCCAGTCCATGCCTTTGCCGCTGTCGGCTTTCATCCAGGTGAGCCCGGTGGCGGTGTCTGTGATGGTGCCGTCGCCGTTGTCTTTGAAGTTGTTCTTGCCGTAGTCGGGGTTGTCTCGGACATAGAGGGCGTAGTAGGTTTTCTCCCCGCGTGGGCCATGTTTCCCGATGGGGTATCCCTTGATGCGGCCGTCGGCGAAGTTGACGCCGAACATGGTTCGTGCGCCGTTCATCGTGGTGCTGACGTAGAGGGTGGAAGTGGCGAACTGCGAGTCGATGATGCGTTCGTTTTGGTCGGGGTTGCCGTAGCTGAAGTTGAAGACGGTGTGATCGATGAAGGGGGTGAGGTTCCCGGTGGCGGTACTCATCGGATCGGGATCGATGCCGTTGAACTGGATCAGGGAATACAGCTCTTTGATGGTGGGCAGCCGCCAGTCGTGATAGCCAGCGGTGCGGCAGGTCTTGGCGCTTTTTGCGGCGTTCGCCCACGTCATTTTCTTGCCGGGGTCTTTCGTCCACATCAGGCCGGTGACGTGGTCGGTGACGGTGCCGTCGCCGTGGTCTTCGTAGGACGGGGCGTTGCCCGCGTAGTGTGCGTCCTGGCCGGCGTGTGGTCCGAAGGCTTGTGTCTGAGCGGTGTCGACGATGGGGTAAGTGTCTGCGCCGGCTTGGGTGACGGCGAAAAAAAAGACTAGGAACACCGTGATTCTCATAGGTTTGCTCCCGCTTTATCTGTGTAAGTTAAACGCGGGGCTTCGGTTGATATTGCAGGGGCGGCCGGTGGCACATCGATAGGCCAGCGATGACGGGCCCTTTGCCTCTGCTTGTTTTTTGTGCGTTTGTGCAGGTTTAGGTGAATAGCCTGCATGGTATTGGCGCAGCCGATGGGGTTTTAAGCGTCTGAGGGGAGGTGGCACATCGTTTGCAATATCTCTTGTGGAGTCAGGGTGTGATGCCATCAGACCGCGGCGCGGCCACGGTTATCCATCGCTTATTGCCCACGAACAAGGCTCCACTTACTTAAGACACGAACACTCAATTAGAGGAGGCATGCATGCTATCTACCTGGAAGTACATCACCGCGGCGGCGGTCCTGGCTGTTTCACTATTAACTGGCGGGACCGCGCAGGCGGATGAGCCGTTGAAGATCGGTTACTCGGACTGGCCGGGCTGGGTGGCGTGGGAAATCGCGATCCAGAAGGGGTGGTTTAAAGAGGCGGGTGTGGAAGTCGAGTTTGTCTGGTTCGATTATGTCGCGTCCATGGACGCCTACGCCGCCGGCCAGCTTGACGCGGTCTGCATGACCAACGGTGATGCCCTAGTAACCGGGACGGCACGCCCCTCGGTCGCGATCATCATCAACGACTACTCCAACGGCAACGACATGCTCGTCGCCACCCCCGACATCAAGAGCGTCAGCGACCTGAAGGGCAAGAAGATCGGCGCGGAGTTGGGCTTCGTCGCTCACCTGCTTGCGATCACCGCGCTGACGGAGAACGGCCTGTCGGCTGACGACGTGGAATGGGTCAACACCCCGACCGACAAGACGCCTGCGATGCTGGCGTCCGGCGACGTTTCCGCGATCGCCGCCTGGCAGCCGAACTCGGGCGAGGCGCTCAAGTCGACGTCGGGCTCCAAGGCCATCTTCACCTCCGCCGATGCGCCGGGCATCATCTACGACGTGCTGAGCGTCAGCCCCGAGAGCCTGGCCTCGCGCAAGGACGAGTGGGGCAAGGTGGTGAAGGTCTGGTACCAGGTGGTTGACTACCTCAAGGATGAAGACAACTGGGACGAGGCGCTGGGTATCCTCGCGGCCCGCGTGCAGGTCGATCCATCGGAATACGAGCCGTTCTTCGCCGGCACCTACATCCTGTCGTTAGACGAGGCGCTGAAAGTGTGGGAAGAAGCCGAAGGGCTGGGCTCGATCTACGGCTCGACGGATTACGTCAACAAGTTCAACGTGAAGTATGAAGCGTATGAAGAGGCGCTGGACTTCAAGTCCTACCTGGACCCGAGCCTGACCAAGGCGCTGGCCGAGTAAGTCAACAATCGTGATCTCCGCGTAGGGCCGGTCAATAGCCGGCTCTGCGCTTTCTTTGCCGGGGCCTGCGAGGACCATTGGTATGCCCAGGACAAACGGAGCGGGCAAGCCCTTTCGAGCGATGGGGGGCGTATGGCTGATGCTGGTATCGTTCCTGATACCCATCGGGCTGTGGTGCCTGCTCACGTACGTGCCCTGGTTCCAGGGGTACATGAAGCTGACGGTGACGGTCGAAAAGGTCGGCGACCTGGCGGTGTATGCCGTGGGCGACCGGGTGGAGAAGTCCTACTTCGGCGAATACACCGATCAGATCCGGGCTTACAACCAGCAAGTCGTGGCCGATCGCACAGACGGCGTGGAGCATCGATCCTCTCGGACGAACAAGAAGTGCATCCGGCAGATCCGTCCGGTCGCCGAGGCCGAGGGCTGGCTTAACGGAATCGATGAGTCGGACATCAAGGCGATCGATGCGGCGCTGCTGGCGTCGTATGGCGAGCTTGCCGAGGGCACGATAGCGCCGACGGTGTTGAAGCTGTCAGATGAGAACCTGGCGATCATCCGTGACAACTGGTCGGTGATTGGTGAGTCTGAGCAGCCTGACATTGCCACCCTGACGCGCAAGCCGCTTGCGTACCTGATCCCACAGGGGGTCTCTGCTTCGCCGGTGTTCCTGCCGGCACCGCACGAGTGTTTCCAGGCGGCGTGGCGTGACTTTACCCGGCGGCCTGACAACAACATGCCTTGGATGCATGAACGGCTGCTCAGTTCGCTGAAGGTGGTGTTCGGTGCGTTTGCTTTGTCCTGCCTGATCGGGGTGCCGATCGGGCTGCTGTGCGGGACGTACAAGTTCTTCGCGAAGATCATCGAGCCGTTCACGGACTTCTTCCGGTACATGCCGGCCCCGACTTTCGGGCTGCTGCTTCAGGCGATCTTCGGGATCTACGGAGCGCCGAAGATCGCGCTGGTGTTTGTCGGCACGTTCCCGCACATGGTCCTGATGCTGGGTAATACGACACGGCTGCTGGATCGTTCGTTGCTTGAAGCGGCGCAGACGCTGGGCGCGACGAATAAGGTGCTGATCCGCCGGGTCGTGATCCCCGGGGTGATGCCGAAGATTTATAACGACCTGCGCGTGCTGCTTGGCTGGGCGTGGACCTGGCTGGTGATCGCGGAGCTGATCGGCGAGAAGTCTGGTCTGACCGACTTCATCGTCACCCAGGGCGGCAAGTACAACTTCGACCGCGTCTTCCCTGTGATCATCATGATCGGCGTGATCGGTTTCGGGACCGACCAGCTGCTGCAGTCGCTGGCTCGCAAGCTCTTCCCCTGGGAGTACCCGCACAGCCGGCCGGGCCTACTGAAGCAACTGATAGGGTTGTTCATGCGTCAGCCAAAGCCGTCTGTCGAAGCAGACGATGCGTCCGCCAAGCCGATGAAGGAGGCCGCCGATGTCGCGTCATGTTGACCTGCCCGATTACCGGGAGATGGAGCCGGCTGTCCGGGACCGGTTCGACCGCATCAAAGAGCGCCCGGTGGTGACGAGCGTCCGCGGGTTGGGCAAGACGTTTGTCAGCCCGCAGGGCGAATCGATCCGTGTACTCGAAGACATTAACTTCGATGTGCACCGGCGTGAGTTCATCATGGTCATCGGCCCGTCGGGCTGCGGCAAGAGCACGCTGATCCGGATGATCGCCGGGCTGGATACGCCGACCGACGGCGAGATGCTGATGGGGGATGAGCGCATCAAAGGACCGGGGCCTGAGCGCGGGATGGTGTTCCAGTCGTACGCGCTGTTCCCCTGGCTGACGGTTGAGAAGAATGTGATGTTCGGGATGGAGGCCTGCGGGGTGGGCCCGAACCAGACGAAGCGCGAAGCGATGCAGTGGCTGAGCATGGTGGGCCTGTGCCCGTATGCCAACCACTATCCGCACCAGCTCTCCGGCGGGATGAAGCAGCGCGTCGCGATTGCGCGGGCGCTAGCCAACAAGCCGCGCGTTCTGTTGATGGATGAGCCGTTTGGTGCGCTGGACGCGCAGACCCGCTGCAAGATGCAGAGCTACCTGCTGCAGATCTGGCAAAAGGTGAACGTCACGATCATCTTCATCACGCACGATTTGGATGAGGCGGTTTATCTTGCCGACCGGGTGGTCGTGCTCGGCCGAAACCCCGGGCACATCAAGGAGATCATCGAGGTCCCGGTCCCAAGGCCGAGGCATGCGGACCAGTTGATGTCGCCTGAGTTCCTGGCGACGAAGCAGCGGCTGGAGGAGTTGATCCACCCGCCGGAGGAGCGCGAGGAGGAGTCACCGCTGGACATCATGCGGATGACGGTGGTTGGAGACGAAGTATTCTGATACGGCCGGGCGGCGCCAGAGCCGATCGGCTGAACGATTGATACGCTAGAGGCATTGCCATACACACACCCGCAAATGCGGACTTAGAGGAGCTACCCATGAACGACGTACCCAAGGAACCGCTGACCAAGGAGCAGATGAAGGGCTACCTGGCGGCGCTGAAAGAGGCGACGATCCCCACCGCGGCGGTGGATGCGGACCTTGCCGAGCAGCAGAAGCTGGGTTTGCCGGCTGCGGATTCGATCGGCGACCGCTCGATCACGACCTTCAGCCGGGGCGAGCTGCCGCACTACGCCGGGATCAACACGCTGCTGAAAACCAAGTACCTTGAAGACGTCACACAGGTCGGCCACTACGACGTGGCTTTCATGGGGATCCCCTTCGATATCGGGACGACGTACCGCTCCGGCACACGGTTCGGCCCGCAGGGCATGCGGAAGATCAGCGCGCTGTACACCAGCTACTTCTACGAGTTGGGCGTTGACTTGGTTGAGCAGATCAAGATGTGCGACCTGGGTGACGTGTACACGATCGGTAACATCGAGAAGAGCTTCGACCAGGTATCCCGGGCGGTCTCGCATGTCTACAGCTCGGGGTGCTTCCCGTTCCTGATGGGCGGCGACCACTCACTGGGCTACCCGAACGTGCGCGGCATCGCACCGCATGTCGACGGCGACATCGGGATCATCCACATCGACCGCCACATCGATACCCAGGAAAAGGACATGGACGAGCGGATGCATACCTGCCCGTGGTTTCATGCGACGAACATCCCCAACGCCCCGGCGAAGAACCTCGTGCAGGTCGGCATCGGCGGCTGGCAGGTGCCGCGCCCCGGCGTCAAGGTCGCGCGCGAACGTGGCACGAACATCATCACGATGGACGACGTTGACGAGCACGGCATCGACAAGATCGCCGAGATGGCGCTGGAGATGGCGTGGAAGGGCAACGTCAAACAGGTCTACCTGTCGTTCGATATCGACAGCGTCGACTGCGGGTTCGTGCCCGGCACCGGCTGGCCGGAGCCCGGCGGGTTCCTGCCGCGCGAGGTGCTCAAGCTTCTGAAGCTGATCGCCAAGGAAGGCATCTGCGCGATGGAAGTCGTCGAGGTGGCGCCGGCTTATGACACGTCGGATATCACGGCCCTGCTGGGTGTGCGTGCGATGCTCGATGTGCTGGCGACGCTCGTCGATGAAGGGCACCTGCCCCGGCAGAAGAAGCACACGTCTGACAAGGGCATTGATGCCTGGAAGGGTACGTAGGTAGCCGTATGTCTAAGCCGTTCCGCCCGCCATCTCAAGGCATGGACGCCGTCAACGCCGAGGCGCAGCTGCCCAGCGATCGGCGTCATGCCGCTGCGGCGCGTGAGCTAGCGATGGGCCTGCCCGGTGCGGACTCGATTACCGATCCCGCTATCAGTACCTTCAGCCGGGGCGTCAGCCCGTTGTATGCCGGCATCAATACGATGCTGAAGCTGCCCTACATGGAAGATGTGAATCGGGCGTCTGATTACGACGTGTCGTTCATCGGTGTGCCGTTCGATATCGGGACGACGTTCCGGCCCGGGACACGCTTCGGGCCGCAGGGGATGCGGCGGGCGTCGGTGCAGTACACCAGCTTCTACAGCTTCGAGATGGGCGTTGACCTGTTCGAGGCGCTGAGGATGTGCGACCTGGGCGACGTGTACACGATCGGCAACATCGAGAAGAGCTTCGACCAGATCAGCCGGGCGGTGGCGCATGCGTATACGTCGGGGACGTTCCCGGTGATGATGGGCGGGGACCACGCGATCGGGTATCCATGTGTGCGCGGGATCGCGCCCTATGTCGGCGGCGGTAACGGCAGGGTTGGCATCATCCATATCGATCGGCACCTGGACACACTCGAAAAAGACATGGACGAGCGGATGCACACCTGCCCGTGGTTCCATGCGACGAACATCCCCAACGCGCCGGCGAGCAACCTGGTGCAGGTCGGCATCGGCGGCTGGCAGGTCTCGCGCGACTGGGTGAAGGGCGCGCGGGAGAAGGGCACGTATGTCCTGACGATGGATGACGTGGAACGACTGGGGATCGAGAAGGCGGCCGAGATCGCGCTGGAAATCGCGTGGAAGGACGCCGACGCGGTGTACCTGAGTTTTGATATTGATTCGATCGAGGCGGGCAGCGTGCCGGGGACGGGTTGGCCGCAGCCGGGCGGGTTCCAGCCGCGCGAGGCGCTGAAGCTGTTGAAGCTGATCGCACGAGAGGGGCTGTGCGCGATGGAGTGTGTCGAGGTAGCGCCCTGCTATGATGTGGCGGATGTGACCTCGGTCATGGCGGTGCACGCGGTGATGGAGGTGCTCGGGTCGCTGGTCGATGCGGGCAAGCTGCCGACCGGGCGGGCCCCGATGGCGGGGGCGGACCTGAACCTATGGAAAGGCACCTGACCGACGGGTGAGCTTGGTGGATGCACGAGCTGTCGATCGCGATGCAGATTGTTGAAAGCGTGACGGAGGCGGTGCGGGATCAGGGCGATGCCAGGGTCTTGGGCGTGAACCTGCGTGTCGGCGCGATGTCGGGTGTGATCCCTGATGCGCTGCGGTTTGCCTGGGACCAGGCGATCAGCGGCTCGCGTGTGGAAGGCGCGGCACTACACATCGAAGAAGTCTCAGCCGCGGTCTGGTGCCCGGCGTGTGAGGCGGAGGTGGAGATACCGGGGTTTAGGATGAAGTGCCCGGTGTGCGGCGGTCCGACGCCCCGCTTAGTCCGCGGCAAAGAACTGGACTTACTCTCGTTGGAGCTATCGGATGACGACTCAGAATCAACCACGGATCCTTGAGGTCCGGACACAGATCCTCAAGAAGAACGACGAATACGCCCGCGCGTTTCGTCAGCGCGCTCAGCGAGCGGGTTGCTGCGTGATCAGTCTTGTCTCTTCGCCGGGCACGGGGAAGACCGAGTTCCTGAAGAAGACGCTGATGCAGCTTGCCGGCAAATACAAAGTCGCGGCACTGGTCGGCGACCTGGCGACTGACAACGACGCCGATCGGCTGGCCGAGGCGGGTGTGCCGGTCAAGCAGATCTCGACCGGGACGGTGTGCCATCTGGAAACAGACATGGTGGAGAAGGCGTTTGAAGAGGCGGGCTGGTCGCTGGATGAGCTGGACTTCCTGTTCATCGAGAACGTCGGCAATCTTGTGTGTCCGTCGACGTTCGACCTGGGCGAGGCGTATCGGTTGGTATTGGTGTCGACACCGGAGGGCGAGGACAAGCCGCTGAAGTACCCGACGATCTTCAACACCGCCGACATCGCAGTGATCACCAAAATGGACCTGGCGGAGGTGCTTGAGTTTGATGAGCCGAAGATGTGCGAGTCGATCGAGACGGTTCGGCCGGGCATGGAGGTGGTGACGGTCTCGGCGAAGACCGGGCAGGGCATGGACGGGTGGGTAGCAAGGCTAGTCCAGATGCACACTGAGGCGAGCGAGGCGACCGCGGATCAAGGTGCGGGGGCGTAGGCTCGGTCCATCTTTACAACAGCGATTACTTGCTGAGGCGCTCCGATGCGGTACGGCGGACGTCTTCGTCGAGATCTTTCGTCAGCGCGTCGAGCAGGTCTTGAGGCGTGCGGGGATCGGCCGCGACTTCGAGCCTGATCGTCGCCAGTTCATCCCGAGCCAGCAGTGTCAGGGCTTCGGTGGGTGTGTGCTTCCGGTTCAGGACCGACCAGCGCACATCCGCGGCGAAGTCCTGTGCCAGGCCGATCAGCGCTTCGTCCGGGGTGTGGTCGTGTCGCGCGACCGATCGGCGGACCTGCCAGTCGCCGTCCGAAGCGAGTTGGGTCAGCAGGCCCGCATCCGCAGCGGGGTGTCTTGAAACGATTCGTTTTGCCCAAGGACCAAGGCGGCTGACTTCGGCCAGTTCCGTGGCTGTCATACTTGTGTCAGGCGACGCGTAGGATTGCAGGTCGTCGCTGCTGCCGGCCCGGACGAGCAAGGTGATCCGATCACCTGGCCGATTGGGATGCGTGGCCACCATCTCGCGGATCAGGAAGTCGGCGTCCACGGCCAGGGCTTCGAGAACTTCAGCTGGTGTGTTCGGGTGAGTGGCCGCAAGCCTTTTGGCCCAGGGGCCGCCGGCCGCGAGTTCGGCAAGGGTGTCATGTGGCAGAGGCGATCGGTCTTCAACCGTGGCCGACAAGTCCGGTGACGAGCCCGCGGCAACGAGGCGGTCGATCGATGACCGTGGCGTCTTGGCATTGGCGAGCGCCGCGGCTCGGACCACCTGTGCGCCGTCTTCGAGCAAGCGGGCAAGCACTTCCGGTGGCGCGTTGGTGTGGCCGGCGACCCGGACACGGATCATCACATTCTGCTCTTCAGCTAAATCTTTTAAGAGATCAGCCGGGGCGTGGGGGTGTTGTGCGAGCAAGGTATGTACTTCGGGTACATCCAACGCGATCAGGCCCTCGAGCATCGATTCGCTGGCCGATGGGTTCTCCGCCAGCGCCGCCCGGACGCGCCAGTCGTGATCCCGCGATAAGGTCGTCAGTGAGTCCGTCGGTGTATTGGGATGTCGTGCGGCAAGCACACGCGCCCAGAAACCCATCTGCGCTAATTCGGCCAGTTGCTCTGGTGGCGGCTGATCGATCCGGGGCGCTACAGTCGCGGTGAGGTCGGGCGTGGAGCCGGCTGCGATTAGAAGTGATGTGAGGTCGGCTGGGGCGTGCGGGTTTGTGGCTGCGAGCGAGCGGGTGGTGGCATCGATGTCGGTCAGGAGCCGGTCGAAGGATGAGGGCGACGGCGGCGCGGCAGTGCGTCGAGCGACGGCTCGCCGGACGGTGACAGCCTGATCGGTCGCGAGCTGATCGATGATGTCAGGGGGTGTTCGTGGATGCCTTGCGGCCAGTGATCTCGCCCATTCGCCGCTGTGCGCCAAGGCTTGCAGGGCATCGGTGGATACGTCCTGTTGTGCGGGGACGCTGCTTTTTAAGTCGTCGGATGAGCCCGCTTGCCTGAGCGATTCAAGCACGTCGCCGGGTGTGCTGGGATTGTTTGCGGCCGCATGACGGACCCACATGTTCCCGTCTCCCGCGAGCAGGGCCAGGCGATCGGCGGGTGTGTCGGCGTTCTCCGCCATCGCCAGGCGCTGCGGCGTCGGGAGATCAAAGATTATTTGGTGATCGGTGCCCTGCTTGGATCGGGTCATGTTCTGATCTGCCTGAATGACTCTGAAAACCGCTGTGCTGTTCCGGCTATCACCTGACATGGTCGAACCATGCTCGATAGAGCCCGGCCGGTCTCACGATTATCCTTGAGCACGTGACCTGTCCGATGAATGAAGTATGGCCAAGCCTCCTGCCATCCGTGATTATCGTGTGCTTCTGGCGGGTATTTTACTGTGTGCGGCGGTTGGGGTCGCGGTTGTATTAACGGTGCCTACGGCGGTCCGGCTGCTGCACCCGGTTAAGTCGAAGCTGCTGGGCCGAAAGACGGTTGCCGAGCGCGTCGAGCAGTACGGTCCGGAAGCGCGGGCGCGTCTGGCCCCCCACTTTCAGTCGGCGGGTGTGGCGTATCCACCCGGCGAGGTAATGTTGGTGGGACTTAAGGAAGAGAAGCTGTTGGAGGTGTATGCGAACAATGCGGAAGGTGTGCCTGTGCTTGTGGTGACGTACCCAATATTGGCCGCGAGCGGCGGGCCCGGCCCGAAGCTGAAGGAAGGCGACCGGCAGGTGCCGGAGGGGCTTTACCGTGTTGAAGGGCTGAACCCCAACAGCCGGTTTCACCTGTCGATCAAGGTGGACTATCCCAATGCGTTTGATCGGGCTAACGCAGAGGCAGAGGGGCGAACAAACCTTGGCGGCGACATCTTCATCCACGGCGGCGCAGCGTCGGTCGGTTGCCTGGCGATCGGTGATGAGAAGATCGAGGAGCTGTTCGTATTGGTCGCGGAGTCGGGCATCGACAACGTGAAGATCATCCTTACACCGTTGGACCCGCGTACTGGAGAACTAGCGCCAGCATCTGATGAAGCCGATTGGCGGGGTGAGCTGTACGCGCAGATCACAGAAGCGATATACAAGCTGCCGCGTAAGTAGCCCGGCTGAAGGTGTAGGTGCGATTTATATCGATTCGTAAAGCGATCAACGGCTGCGCCGCTTGGCGATCAAGCCGAGCATGCTTGCGCTCAATAACACCATCGATCCCGGTTCGGGGGTGAGGGCGAGTGTCCATGTGCCGTCGGTGCCTGTTCCACCGAAGAATGTGCCGGTAATGCGGGCGTCGAGTGTGTAGGTGGGTGATATGAAAAGACCGCCTTGGGTTGCACGGCGGTCTTCGGGTGGGCGAGTTTATGAGGGGCATCCCGGCCAAGGCCCATTGGGCCATGACCGGGCTTGGGTATACATTAGACGGTGGCGGTGTTTTTGAGTGTCAGGTTGGTACCGTAGGTCCCGGGCTCGAAGATGTGGACGCGGGTCATGTCCAGGTACATGTTGACTTGGGAATCTTCTTCGAGTTGCTCGGCCTTGAGGCGGGCGACGAGGCGGTCGCCGGTGGAGGTTTGAGTGTAGACGTCCATGGTACTGCCCAGCGGTTCGACCACGCCGACGGTGACACCGACGGTCTGGTCATCGCGGTTGGCACCGTCGGTCGGGCGGAGGAACAGGGCCTCGGGGCGGATGCCGATGACGACTTCCTGCCCGACGCGCCCCTGACAGAGCTGTGCCTGCTCGTCTTCGAGCTTGATCCTTGCGCCGGCGCCTTCGAAGACCACGCCGCCGTCGGCGTTGATCAGCGAGCCCTCGAGGAAGTTCATCGGCGGGGTGCCGACGAAGCTGGCTACGAAGCGGTTGACCGGGAAGTTGTAGACGTTCAGCGGGGTGTCGCACTGCTGGATGAGGCCTTCGCTCATGACGACGACGCGGTCGCCGAGGGTCATGGCCTCTTCCTGGTCGTGGGTGACGTAGATGGTGGTGGTCTGCAGGCGGTGGTGCAGGCGCTTCAGTTCGGCGCGGGTTTCGACACGCAGCTTGGCGTCGAGGTTGGAAAGCGGCTCGTCGAAGAGGAAGCACGCTGGATCACGGACGATGGCCCGGCCGACGGCGACGCGCTGGCGCTGGCCGCCGGAGAGCGCCTTGGGCTTGCGTTCGAGCAGCTGGTTGATGCCGAGGATGTCGGCGGCGTGGCGGACCTTCTTGTCGATCTCGTCCTTGGGGACCTTGCGGAGCTTCAGCCCGAAAGCCATGTTCTTGTACACCGACATGTGCGGGTACAGGGCGTAGTTCTGGAAGACCATGGCGATGTCACGGTCCTTGGGGGCGACGTCGTTGACGATGCGGTCGCCGATGCGGATGGTGCCGTCGGAGATTTCTTCGAGGCCGGCGACCATGCGGAGGGTCGTTGACTTGCCGCAGCCGGAGGGCCCGACCAGGACGATGAACTCTTTGTCCTGGATGTGAAGGGTGATGTCGTCCACGGCACGGACGTCACCGGGGTAAACCTTGACCACGTTATCGAGCAGGACTTCTGCCATGAATTGCACCTCACAAGGTAGACGGACATCACCGCGGCTTGGCGGTTCGGTGGGCTCGCGATGAGCTCGCACCGACAAGTCGGACCATTCTAGCGTATCTGGTCTGTTTTGTGGAGGGTCGATTGGCCGGGCCCGATTTCGGATCGTACGGGCGGCATCGAGCTTTCAACGTCCTATCGCCGACGCAGGGTGCCCGCGGCGAGACCGGCGGCGAGTAAGCCGGGTGTGGCCGGCTCGAGGATGGCTTGGCCGGGCGCTGGGGTAACAACGTTCCATTCGTTGAGCACGGCATCGAGGTCGTCGAGACCAACGTACCCGTCGCCCGAGACATCGGGGCGCATCAGCGGCGGCATATGCTGGCTGAAGCCGGCGAGGACCAGGTCCAGGTCTGCCAGGCCCACAAAGCCGTCGCGGTTGATATCGCCGAACAGCGGGATGTCCGCGTAGGCATCGAGCCAGTAGTTGAACATGTCACAGCAGCCTGCCTGATTCTCGCCGACCAGGTGCAGCCGTTTGTACTCGACGGTGAGCCTGACGGTCATGGGCTGGCTCTGGCCGTCCACGCCCGTGAACAGCAGGCCGGGCGGGTCAGGCATGAAGACATACGAGCCTTCCAGGCCGGTGAGGTTGAGCAGGCTGTCGAGATCGGTCCCCGCCATCCAGTTGGGTGTCCCCAGCAGGCCCGGCGGGCTGGTGAGTACCGAATCGACCGCGGCGAAGGAGACGAACGGGACGAGTTGGTAGTTGGTGGGATGGTCGCCGATCATCACGTGGTCGAACGCCAGGCCGAACGAGCCGGCGATGTTGCAGTCCTGATTGATCCCGGCAAAGCCGCCGGTGATCTTAAGCGAGCTGTCTTCTTCAATGAAGTCGAACTCGTCCAGGTAGATCGGAGGGGTGGCTTGAGACGTGCCAGCAAAGACAAACAACAAGGGCGATGGCCGTGATAAATCTCCATCGGCTAGGGATGGTTGGTCTCATGGTGAACCACCCATATTGAGCTATGCGCGACAAGAACGATTGATCATTTACCTTCAGGGGGTTGGCAAGATCAATGGAAGTCACGCTGGGCGGGCGCTGGGTGGAGGAGTTTTCATAAAAAAACGGCCGCCCACTTAGATGTGGACGGCCGTGTGATTGTCAGGATGTCTTGAACGCGCGGTTTAGCGACGACGCAGGGCGGCGAGGCCACCGAGGCCGATCAGAGCGAGCGTAGCCGGTTCGGGCACGGCCGCGGCGGGCGGGGTGCCGGCGTTCCAGTTGTTGAGGATGACGTCCAGGTCCTCCAGGCCGACGAAGTTGTCGCCGGTCGGATCGGCCAGCGGGTCGCCGGGCGGGATGGACTGGTTCCAGTTGTTGAGGATGATGTCCAGGTCGAGCAGGCCGACGAATCCGTCGCCATCCAGGTCGCCGGGGATCGCGGTGGAGAGGACTTCGACCTTGATGTTGTCATAAAGGCTGAAGGTCAGGTCCGCGAAGTGCAGGTCGGTCGACGAGCCACCGTTGGTGTCGCTGTGGCCGAGCAGGATGTTGTGGCCGGCGGTGGGGACACCGGGGACGAACGTGCCGGAGCCGGTGGGCTCTTCGTAGGTCTGAGCCGCGTCGAACTCGGCACCGCCGACGTCGACGGTGGCGATCAGCAGGCCGTTGACATACCAGGTCACGACGTCGCCGTTCTTCTCGATCCGGCCTTCGGCCCAGGAGAAGGCGGTGGTGCCGTCCTGTGCGGTACCGGTCTGGTCACCGACGGGCAGGGGATCGGACGGGAAAGCCTCGGCGATGGCGGTCTGCGCGGCGGGGATGCTCTGGCCGGGCAGTGCGCCGGTGCCGGCTGTGCGGTCGAAGTAGTAAGGGTTGCTGGCGTTACGGCTGGTGGCGTCGGTGCCGCCGACGCTGGCTTCATACACGTAGGTGCCGTTGGTGGTGTCCAGTGCCTGCAGCGAGTACTGACGGGGCGAAGCATAGACGCGCCAGTCGGCGCCGGAGCCGCCGTCGAGGGTCTGGGCGAAGTAGATGCCGTCAGCGGTGCCTGGGTATTGGGCGCTGGTGCCGGCGGTGAGGACGCCGGCGTAGGACAGCTGGGTGGTACCAGAGCCGCCGCCTGGTGCCGGGCCGTGGAAGTTGTGCCAGAAGTCATAGGTCATGACGTAGTCGGAGTGGGCGCTGAGGTCCAGGCCGGTGGGCGAGATGCTGCCGCCGCCGAAGGTGGCGAAGATCTCGTTGGCGTACATCTTCACGCCGGTGGTGGCGGTGGTGCCGGTTGAGTTGGGTGCTTCGGGGATGCCGATGGTGCTGTAGTCGAATGTAAAGTCGGCGACAAAGTCGGTGGGGCCGAGATTCACATTCCAGCTGGCGGAGACGTCGGTATCGAAGTTCTCTTCAAAGAGAACCTGACCCGATGCGGTGCTGGACATCAGCGCCGCAACCATTAACGAGGTACCTAATGCTACTTTTCTCATAATCTCTACTCTCCCTTTCTTTCAAGAAAAAACATGATGAACCAAAATTCCACGAGATGATAAAACCGTTTACACACGAACTCTCATGAACACGCCCATGTTTGGCGTGCCGTTACTTTACAATCTGTGTCGCCCAAACAATTCCATCTATATTATAGAGATGACCTCACTCCCCCCCTCATACAGATCCATACCAATTATAAAACACTCAGGGTCAATAACAAGATGTAATATTGTACTTCATACCGTCTTCAGACATCTTCTAAGCCATGATATTCGCACCAAAGAAACTGAATACGACGTTATGGCAGTGACTGAATACAAGGTGACTCAGTTCAGATCCCACTTATTGTTTTTAATTTCCTCGGGTGATCCGAACTGTGGGTTTGTCAATTCAGATTGTGCATAGGGATGCTCGATATCTGACACTTTAACATTTTCCCCGTGGCCATCGGCCCAAAAGACATTAATCGAATCCTGGTGTCTCGCGTCAGCGAAACCGATCTGCGAGGATAGTTCCTTCTCATCTGATGCATAGAGGTAGCCCGTCCCTCCGATCTGGCCCTTGAGCCATGGATACAGGCCACCGTAGTTACTGCCGCCCTTAATTTCGGCTGCTGCATTCCTCGAGTCACCCAAAGCAATGGTGCCGCTGGGGTTGCGTACACTGTCAACATTCAGCGGGACCAATGCTTTCTTGTTATGAACATTGGGGTCGATGCCAATGCCTTTGATGGTCTGTTTTGACAACTCGATCCCCATGGAACCGCCTAGAAACACAGCATTATAACCGTAATGCACGTCATTCCATATTGGGGATGCGCGCCCCTTGAACCACTCCGTATCATCCGTATAGTCATCGGTGAGAAAGAACAGGCGATCTGAATCAAGGGACGGGCAGACGAAGGTCTCCGCGCTGCCAAGGTAATTGCTGGACAAAAGTAACGAAGAAAAGAACCAGCCCTTCGTGCCACCAAACCCACCAATCGAAGCAGGTGAGTACCTGCCACTCGATGCTACATCAGAGTACTCTGTTCTGTAGGGGATCCACACATCCTTATTGTCCGCTCCATAGCCGTATATTGCGGTTCCTATCTGGCGGACGTTGCTCAGGCTCTTGATACGCTGCGCGGCCTTACGTGCAGCGCCCAGTGCGGGCAGGAGGATGCCGACCAGCAAGGCGATGATCGAGATCACGACCAGCAGTTCGATGAGCGTGAATCCATTGCGGGTTTGAGAAGTACGACGCATGCTTTCCCTTCTTTCGAGATGCGGACAAGTCCGGCAAACAGGTCCAATCAAACAGGCGGTACAAGCCAACGTCTGCCTGTACATACCTGCCCTTCAAACCATATGTCTATCGTGGCTGAAAAGCCTTGTTTGGAATCTTGAAGCCGCCAAAAATCTGCTGTCAAATGTGTGACTAAGCATAGGTGCAGACAAGCCATTCATACGAGTGTATCGAAACAAGCCACCCGATTAATATATAAGTATATCGCATCCGGGTAGAATACAACCCCCAGTGGCTGAAAAATGAGAGAAAAAGCGAGAATCTCAGACTGTTGAAGGGTGGGTTGCTACATGACGCAAGTGTCTTAATATCAGGTGTTATGCGCAGTACACCGTACCGATTTGCGTCATGTCCGTGCCAGGAGGGCGATATATTCGATATTACCGCCCTTTCCGCCTCTGATCGGTGAGGGGATGTGTGCCAGGGCGTGAAAACCGAGTTCCTGAATCGAGTCGAGTACACGCTGCGTGACTTCCAGGGCCTGGACGTCGTTCAGCTTGCCTTTGCGGTGGCCGCTGCGGGGGCTTTTGGGGCTCCGGGGGCGAGGGGCCATGGCGTCGCGTGAGGCCTCGTAGTGGGGCTTGATCAGCGTGATGATGCGGGCATCGGGCCCATCTTTTAACCAGCGGCTTGCGGCGGGCAAGGCCTTGTGCTGGGGGGTCCAGCCCAGGTCGATGGTGACTAGGTCACACGCCTCGGCCGGCTCAGTGTGCAGGGCGTTGGATCGCTCCATAACCGTGACGCGGGGGTCCTGACGCAGTTTCCATGCCAGTTCCCCGTAAGCGGTGTCGACGGCGTAGACATGCCTGGCACCGTGCTGGAGCAGGCAATCGGTGAAGCCGCCGGTGGAGCAGCCCAGATCGGCACAGACATAGTCGGTCGGATCGACTTGGAACGCCTGTAAGGCGGTGTATAGCTTTAGCCCTGCCCGAGATGCGAAGCTGGGGGGATTGGGCTGATCGGGTGTTATAGTCATGAGTAACCGGTGTGGTGTGCGATGATTCGGATTGTATTCTCTTGTGCATTCATGCGGATTATGCGGTCTTTGTTCGTCTTAACCCTTGATTTTTCAATACTAGGCAGTAGTATTAGGGGCAGGTAAGTGTACCGTGACTGAATCGACAGCCATTGTCGACTACTGGTCAATGCGTACAAGACTTGCCAGACGGTGAGGAGAAGCAGCTTATTAAGCCATACTTCCTCCCATCGTCTGGGTCATCATTGATAGGGTTAGCACAACCCCGGTTGATGAGAACCCGCGATGCATTTGGATCCAAGACATCCTACGGAGGGATGCTTGAACGCTGATACGATCCGTCCTAACCATGGGCGGATCGTATTTTTTATGGTTTGCCTGGTGTGACAAGTTGATGAATCGGGTTCAGGGGGCCGCTGAGGGGTTGACGGGGGTGCTATAATCCGGGGCGTTGGAGTTCGGCATATGCCGTTTATCCGGGTTTTTGGGGGGCGGGGGCTGCTCACGGTGTGAGATACAGCAATGAAACTGGCCCGATGCTTCGCGTCGGGTAGGCTTGAGTGCTACCGGGTTTATCGGTACGGGAGAATATCAATGAATCATGTTCGTTCACGTGTCCTGGCTGTGCTTGCAGCGGCGGTGCTGGGTGGCTCGGCGGCGTCTGTCTCGGCGAGCGAGTTTGTCCGGATGGAGTTCAACCTCGGGCTGAACCAGCCGGACGGTTCGATCTTCAACACCGTTTATCTTGAGCTTTTTGACGATACCCCGCTGACGCAGGCCAACTTCCTGAATTACGTCAACGACGGGGACTACGACGGCGTCGTCATGCACCGGTCGATCCCGGGCTTCGTACTGCAGGGCGGTGGGTTCACGTGGAATGGCACGACGTTCGATCATATCCCGACGGACGGGACGGTCGATAACGAGTTTGGGCGAACCAACGCCCGCGGCACCATCGCGATGGCGAAGGTCGGCGGTAACCCGGACAGCGCCACCAGCGAGTTCTTCTTCAATTACACCAATAACGCAGGAACACCGCCCAATGGTTTGGACTTCCAGAACGGCGGCTTCACCGTGTTCGCCCGTGTCTTAGGCAACGGCATGGACCTGATCGACGCTTTCGAGACACTCCAGACCTTCAATGTTGGGCAATTGTCGAATGTCCCACTGCTCAACGGGAACCAATTCCTGGTTATGAACAGTGTCACGCAACACACCCTGGTTGCTGGCGACACCAACTTCGATGGCTTAATCAACCAGGACGACGTGGACCTGCTGACCAGTGTGCTGGTAGGCGGCTCCGATGAACCTCAGTACGACGTGGACGGCAACGGGACAGTCGAACAGGCCGACCTGGACCTGCTCAATTCCCTGCTGCTGCCGGGCGATCTGGACGGCGACGGCTTCGTCGGCCTTGCTGACCTGGACATCATCCTCAACAACTGGAATCAGGCCATCCCGCCGGGCGATCCGCTGGCGGACCCGACCGGCGACGACTTCGTGGGCCTGGCTGACCTGGATATCGTCCTGAACAACTGGAACTCGGGCACCCCCCCGCCGAGTTCGTCCGCCGTCGTCCCCGAACCCGCGGCGGCAACGTTGATCGGACTGGGTGCCGGGCTGCTGATGCTTCGACGCAAGGCCTGAAACTCTCCTCCCATCATCTATTAGGTACGGGATACAGTGCGCCTACAATGGGCTCGAAAAGGAGCCCTACCTATGGCCGACGTCCTGACCGATGTAGAGATCGCAGAAGCCCTGATGCAGCTGCCGGGGTGGTCCCATGAGAACGACGCGTTGACACGCACATATAAGCTCGCCGACTTCAGCGAGGCGATGGGTTTTATGGTGCGCGTGGGTCTGCTTGCAGAGCAGCACAACCACCATCCCGAGCTATTCAATGTCTACAGCACGGTGCGGATCACCTTGAACACGCATGATGCGGGGGGCAAGGTGACGGTGAGGGACGCGAAGCTCGCGAAGGCGATCCAGGCGTTGACGGGGTGATTGCAGATGGTCGATGCGGGGTGGAGTTCTAAACCTGAGCCGGCTGTGTTATTCATCTGCGTCGTTCCAGCGTAGGCGGGAATACAGAATGAGCCGTGATTCAAAGGCTGGACCTCCGCCTGCGGGCTTTATGCGCCATTTTATCTAACCGCTGGCGCTAACAAGCGTTCGCGCCCATACTGGTGGACCACTTACTCGACCTTACCGAGAAGGAGTCACCGGCATGGAACGCGAACTGTGGAACATCTTAACGGCCCAACTCACCGTCATGTCAACCCACGTCCGACGCAGGCGGTTTGTGCATCCCACCGCACGCATCCTCCGCGTCTACCTCTGGGCGGTGCTGCACGATCGGCCGGTGTATTGGGCTTGTGAGCGTCGCCACTGGGTCGGCGTCAAGCCGCCGGCGGCGTTGCCGGATCAGTCGACCATGAGCCGGCGTCTGGCCCGGCCCGAAACCCGTCGGGCACTCGATCAACTGATGGATCGACTCGAGCCTCAAACACAACACGCGCTGACCCTGCGTATCGACGGCAAGCCGTTGGCCGTCGCCAAGCACAGCGTCGACCGCCGCGCGACGATCGGCCGTGGCGCCGGCGGGTTCCAGAAGGGCTACAAACTCCACGCGATTTATGCCGAGAATAACCGCCCCGTCGCCTACCGTGTCGCGCCGATGAACGTCGACGAACGCATCGCCGCCAAGCAGATGATCGAACAAGAACAACTGGGCGAGGGCTACCTGCTGGCCGACGCCAACTACGAGACCAACCCGTTGTACGACCAGTCCGCCGGGGCGGGGCGCGTCCTGGTGACGCCGCGCCGCTTCCGCCACGCCAAGGGGCTGGGCCAGTCACGCGTGCACAGCCCGCACCGCGTGGCCATGATCCAGCGGATGCGTGCGCCTTCACCGTTCATCCGCCAACTGCTTAGCACCCGTCGCAGCGTCGAGACGCGCTTCGCCAACCTCTGCAACTTCGGCGGCGGCCTGACCCACCTGCCGCCGTGGGTGCGTGGCCGCCGTGTCGAGCCTTACGTCACCGCCAAAATCCTGATCCGCCTCGCCCGCGACCATGCGATCCGGAAAGGGGTTGCATAAAGCCCCTACGCGGGGATGACGGAAAAGTGTAGTCAAGCACGACGTAAGATGCCCTAGCATGCCGGGCCACGAGCAGGCGGCTCGTCGCTATACTCTGGCCATGAAACTACTTGAACAACTGGCCCTGACACCCGGCATCCCCGGCCGGGAACACCGTGTCCGCAAGCTGATCCAATCCCAGATCAAGGGGCTGTTCGACGAGGTCCGCACGGACGCGATGGGCTCGCTCATCTGCGTGCGCAAGGCCCGGCCGAAGTCGGGGGCGCGATCCCGCAAGAAGCCGACTCGGATCATGCTGGCGGCCCACATGGACCAGATCGGGTTCATGGTTCGGCACATCGACGACAAGGGTTTCTTGCGTGTGAACCCGGTCGGCGGGTTTGATTCGCGCAACCTCTTTGCCCGGCTGGTGACGATCTGCCCGGACGTGGACGATCCCAAGAAGGACCTGCCGGGCGTGATGAATCCCGGCGGCAAGCCGATACACATCGCCAGCCCGGAAGACCGCAAGAAGGTGCCGGAGCTCGATGAGTTGACGATCGACACGGGCCTGCCGGTCGAGGATGTGAAGAAGAAGGTCAAGCTCGGCGACATGGTGGTGCTGCAGGCACCCTTCCAGAAGGTGGGCGGGACCGTCGTGTCGCAGTGCATGGACAACCGCGTGGCGTGTTGGGTAGCGATCGAGGCGGTGAAGAAGCTGTCGAAGGCGGCGAACCATGACTGTGAGGTGCATTGCGTATTCACGGTGCAGGAAGAGGTCGGCCTGCGTGGCGCGGGGACGGCGGCGTTCGGGATCGAGCCGGACATCGGGATCGCGATTGACACGACGCTTTGTTGTGACACGCCGGGCGTGCCCGGTGAGCTGCGTGTAACCGAGCAGGGCAAGGGCGCGGGGCTGACGATCATGGACAGCGCATCGATCGCGGACCTGGAGATATTGGAGACGTTTGAATCGGTCGCCAAGAAGAGCAAGATCCCCTACCAGCGCTCGATCCTGCCGCGCGGCGGCACCGATGCCGGGACGATCCAGCGGTCGGCAGCCGGCGTCAGGACGTTTACGCTGTCGTGCCCGACACGTTACATCCATTCGGTGACGGAGATGGTGCACACGACCGACCTGAACGCCTGCCGGGACCTGTTGGCGGCGTACCTGAAGCAGGCGTAACTATGTGATGTGACAGGCGCGCGTATCGGTTACGCGCGCCTATCGACTATCAAGAGCATGATTACTCAGAGCAGCGCGGTCAGGACCAGTCTTGGCCGAGCTCTTCTTCGGTGCTGTGGCCGAAGTAGCCGCGCCATGCCAGGTCGATGGTCTCGTTGTCTACCCTGAACGGGTGTCCGCGGTAGGTGCATATATCACGGACGCGTTCGATCAGGTCGCGCGGGACGCAGCCGCGCATGGGGCGGTCTTCGTTGGCGTGGCGTTTGATCAGGCCGTGGACGATGTCGCCGTCGACTTCCAGACCGTACCTTTGAGCATAGAGCGAGAAGATCTTGGCGTAGTCATCGGGCTCGGGGTTATCCAGTCGCAGGCGGTAGCCGATGCGGCGCAGGATCGCGGGCTCCATGACGGAGTCGGGGTCGAGGTTGGTCGAGACGACGAGCATCTGCCTGACGCGCCGGGTTTCCTCAGCGACGGCGTTCCAGGCCATGTCCAGACCCATGCCGGTGCTGACACAGATTTCGACCATGTTCTCGACACGGCGTGTGGCGTCGCGGGCGTTGTTTGCGTGGACAGTAGTCATGGAGCCTTCGTGGCCGGTGTTCATGGCCTGGAGCATGTCCAGGGCCTCGGTGCTACGGACCTCGCCGATGATGATGCGGATCAGTTCCTGGTCAGCGGGGACGCGACGGTCCAGTGGCCCCCACCCACGTCCGGGCCCTGGGCCGGGGTATCGATCTTCCAGCAGCGTGATGTGGACGACAAGAAGCTGCAGATATCGGGCAACGGCGGGACGAACTTCCTGGGCGGCGCGTTCGTCGCCAACAGCATGCAGATCTCCGGCAGCGGGACGCTGAACATCGGCGACAACAGCGGCGGCGGCTCGGGTGACGCCTCGGTGTTGCTTGTGGAGTAGGTTGTTCAACAAGGTTCATACGCCTTCATAGCAAGTGATCTACGTCTACCTGCAGGATGACTGCACTCGCGACGGATGGTGTCGCTTCGTAGTAGGATGTGCGCCCACCAGGCCTTGAGAGGGTGTATGGCACACACACGTATCAGTGGATTCGATGAGTTGACGACGCCTGGAGCGAGTGCGGCGGCGCTGGGGTATCGGATGCCCGGCGAGTTCGAGCCGATGGATTGTGTCTGGCTTGCGCCGCCTCAGAACGCGGAGACCTGGCCGGGGTGTCTGGCGGAGGCGCAGCGGCAGTTTGCCGACTGGGTGGACGTGCTCAAGCAGGCGGTCAAGGTGCGGACGACGGCGGAGCTTGGTGTCCCGACGAATGATTCGTGGGTTCGTGATTTCGGGCCGATCTTTGTGGTGAGGGATAAAGGGGGAGGAGAACCCGCGGCAGCTTCGCAGCCGGCGGCTTTGGGTGAGGTTTTAGAGAAGCAACCGGGGGGAGATCCGGGGCAAGTTCCGGGGGCTGGGCAACTTCCGGGGGCGGGGGCGCTTCCGGGGGTGGGGTGTCATGATTTTCACTTCAACACGTGGGGCGGTAAGTACGAGGTGCGCGACCTGGACGACGTGGTGCCGCAGCACATTGCGCGTGCGTTGGGTGTGCCGATCTGGGTGCATGACTTTGTGCTGGAGGGTGGGTCGATCGATGTGAATGGCCGAGGCACGGTGATGACGACCGAGCAGTGCCTGTTGAATCCGAACCGCAATCCGGGCCTGACCCATGAGCAGATCGAAGCCCGGCTGCATGCAGCTTTAGGGACGGCGCACGTCATCTGGCTGCCCGGCGGGATCGAGGGGGATGACACGGACGGGCATATCGATGATGTGGCGCGGTTTGTTTCGCCGAGCACAGTGGTCGCCATCTCTGCGGGGCCGGGGCATCCGGATCATGATGTGACGCAGGCCAACTTGAACGTACTGCGTGAAGCGAAGGATCAGTCGGGTGACCCGCTCAATGTGGTGGAACTGCCTGTGCCACAACAGATTATGTACGATTACCCGGAAGGTCCGAGCCCGGTCCCGGCCAGTTACGCGAACTTTCTGATGGTGAATGGGCATGTGTTTGTGCCGGTGTTTGGCCAAGCCGCGGACGACCGGGCGTTGGCGGTGTTGGCCGGGGCGCTGCCGGGCTATTCGGTGGTGCCGGTGCCGGCCGAGCACCTGGTTGTGGGGCTGGGGGCGCTGCACTGCCTGAGCCAACAGCAGCCGTTGGCCATGGCATAAGTGTTGGTATGAAGAGGCTTTTCCACGCAGCGAAAATCCGGGATTGGCTTGCGTCGGGTTGATTAGGCTATAATGCTAGCTGGTCCTTGCCACGAGGTGGGGGCATTCACTAACGTGGTACTCATTGAAATGGAGACTGATATGACTGGCAAGACACTGATGCTGACGCTGGGCCTGCTGGCTGCGGTGACCCTGGGTTGCGAGAAGAAGGAAGAAGCCCCCTCGACTGATGATATGGAGAAGCAGGTCGATGATGCCTCTCACGATGGCCACGATCACGCTGATGACGCGATGAAGAAGGTCGGAGAAGCGGCTGAGGAAGCTGGCGAAGCTGCCAAAGAGATGGCTGAAGACGCCAAGGAAGCCGCTAAAGACGTCAAGCTGCCCGAGTAATCTCTGGCAGACTGAGCATCAACCCGATCGGATTGATGCGTTAACTGAATTAAACCAAAGGCCCGCGAACATTGTTCGTGGGCCTTTGTCACTTCTATGTAACACGGATCGCGTGTGAAACAGCTGCCGCTCTTAGTGGTCGTGCAGCGATTGGTCCACGTTATGTACGGTGTTGATAGGGCTTAGGGGCTTGTCGATGCATTGGGCCTCGAGCCGGACCGGGGCGCTGGAGCGTTTGGGGGCGACGTGTTTCACGCCGTTGGCGAGGATGCGCCGGACCTGCTTCTGGTAGTAGATCGGGAAGGTTTCGTGGCCCGGGCGGAAGTAGAAGACCTTGCCCTTGCCGCGGTTCCACAGGCAGCCGGAGCGGAAGACCTCGCCGCCCTCGAACCAGCTGACCAAGACCAGTTCGTCCGGCGTGGGGATGTCGAATAGCTCTCCGTACATCTCGGTGTGTTCGATCTCGAAGAACTCGTCCTCGAGCCCGTCGGCGATCGGGTGGCCGGGCATCAGGCACCAGAGCCGTTCCTTCTCCGCCGCCTCGCGCCATCTAAGCGAGCAGGTCGTGCCCATGAGCTTGCGGAAGACCTTGGCGTAATGGCCGGAGTGCAGGACGACCAGGCCCATGCCGTTTAGCACGCGCTGGTAGACCTTCTCGACGATGGCGTCGTCGACCTGGTCGTGGGCGCAGTGGCCCCACCAGGTCAGGACGTCGGTGTTATCCAGGACCTCGTCGGTCAGGCCGTGTTGGGGCTGCTCAAGCAGGGCGGTCTGGACCGTGACCGCGTCGCCGAGGTATTCCTCGATCGCGTCCTTCATGACCACGTGCATGCCGTCGGGGTAGAGCTTTTTTACCGCGTCGCTGGTGCGGTCGTGGACGTGTTCGTGCCAGACGGTGACACGGATGGGGTTAGCGGGCATGGGCGGCGTCCTGTGGCTGGGTGTGTTACTGGCTTGGGAGGGAAGCAAGGTTTTATCGCCGATCCATAGTGGCCGCAAGCGGTCGGGCCTTGCCCGGGATCGGGAATCCGGCCGGCGGATTGCCGGGGTGTGCGTGCGGGATTAGGTCTATAATCAACGGTATGAACAGCAACCCGACCCGACCGTTGCTCTGGACGCTTCTGTTGTTGCTGCTGGTGGCACAGTCCGGGGCTGTCGAAACAGAAGACCCAGCCGACACGTCCACGCCGCCGGTGCTCACGCCGACGGCCTTGCCCAGTTCCAACATCGTGATCCCAACCGGCTCGGACGTGGCGGTGATCCCGATCTCGGGCATGATCTACGACTTCACGCTCCTGAGCCTCGAGCGCCGGATCGATAAGGCCGTCGCCGACGGGGCGTCGCTGATCGTGATCGAGTTGGACACGCCCGGCGGGGTGGTGACCAGTGCGCTGAAGATCAGCAAGTACATCAAGACGCTTAACGTGCCGACGGTGGCGTGGGTCAATAATGAAGCCTACTCGGCGGGAATCATGCTGGCGTCGGCGTGTGACGAAATCGTCATGTCGCCGTCGAGCGCGACCGGGGACTGTGCGCCGATCGCACTGGGGCAGAACCTGGCGCCGACGGAGCGGGCGAAGATCCTATCGCCGATCCTTGAGGAGTTCCGCGATAGCGCACAGGCGAACGGGTACGACTACGCCGTGTTTCATGCGATGTGCGTGTTGGGTGCGGAGGTGTACCTAGTGGAGAAGAACGACGGGTCGGGCGAACGACGGTTAGTCAATCAGGCGGACTTCGCGGTGATGGTCACCGGTGATTCACCGGATCAACAGCCCTCGGCTACCCCCGCCCCACCGTCGACCGCGCCGGGCACATCGTTGCCGGATGTCAGTGATGTCGGGGCCGTGACGCTGAATGTCGCGACCAGTGCCGAGCGCGGGGCGTGGCGGGCCGTGGAGGAATTGCCCAGCGGCGCGAAGATCCCGGGCGGCCGTGTGCATGACGGCAAGACGCTGCTGACGCTCAACCAGACCCGGGCCGAGGACATCGGCTTATCCAAGGGCATCGTCGCCAGCGAGCAATCGTTGAAGTCGCGCTACGCGGCGGGGACGGTGACCACGATCGATCCGACCTGGAGCGAGGGGCTTGCGAAGATCCTGACGTCCTGGTGGATGCGTGTGATCCTGATCGTGGTGTTCCTGGTCGGGGCCTATCTGGAATTGCAGGCGCCCGGCCTGAGCGTGCCGGGGGCGACGGCGGCGGTGGCGTTGATCCTGCTGATCGGTGCGCCGTTTGTCATCGGGCTCGCGGAGGTCTGGCACATCCTGATATTCATGCTGGGCTTCCTGTTCGTGATCATCGAGCTGATCCTCGCGCCGACGTTCGGGGTGCTGGGGATTGCCGGCTTGATCATGATGTTTATGGGTATTGTGCTGAGCGTCGTGCCTTCAGGCCCGGGCTGGTTGCCCCCGCCGGAGATGCAGCGGGTGATGATCCGCAGCATGTCGGTCACGCTGCTGGCGCTATTCCTAAGTGGGATCGGTTTCTACTTCATCACCAAACACTTCGGGAAGATACCGGGGCTGAACCGCTTGATCCTCGACACGGCTCAGCCATCGGCCGCCGCGGTGGGGATGGACCCCAGCGGTAACCCGATCCATGTCAGCGGCGACGAGGTGCTGGGGGTCGGCGTCGTCGAGGTCGGGCTGGAAGGCGAAGCGGTCACCGAGCTAAGGCCGTCGGGGATGGCTAAGTTCGGCCAGACACCGATCGATGTGGTCAGCGTCGGCCCGTACATCGAGCCGGGCCAGCCCGTCAAGGTGGTCGAGGTGCACGGTAACCGAATCGTGGTCGATCGCGCGTAGTCAATCATTATATTAGTCTGTCGGGATCGGTTTGCCGTGCGGGTCGGTTGTCGCGTCGGTGACCGGTTCGACGTCGAAGTGTTCGAACTGCTCGGCTACTTCATGCACATGGTCGGCTCGCAGGCCCGCATCCTTCACAAGGTAGGATTCCCATCGCCGGTGCTTACGCAGCACGGCGGTGGCGCGGTGCAGGCCCGGCTCGGTGAGTATCAAGACCGAGTCGGCGAGCTCGACAAACCCCCGGCTCATCGCCAGACGCACCGCCCTGCTGACACTCGGGAGGCCCGGCCGGCTTCGCAGGTCTCCGAGTTCCGCGTTCGCTTTACCCACTTCACGCAGACGCAGCAGCGCCGCAAGCAGGTCGTCGATCGCCGTGTCGCGAGCCAGGCCCCTTCGCCGCCACGCCCGGGCGATCAGGCCGTGCGCCGGCGAGAAGAACGCCGCCAGTCCGACCAGGCCGCCCGCGACGAGCGTCATGCTGCCCGCGGCGTTGACGCTGCCTGCATCGAACCATGTGGGCACAAGCGTTGCGCCAAAGTACCCCGTGACACCGCAGATCAGTGCTACGATCAGGCTGCACACGATCTGTGAGCCCAGCCGGTCGGTGAGCAATCGCGCCACAGCTGCCGGGCAGATGAGCATCGCGATCACCAGGATCGAGCCCACCGCCTCGAACGCCGCAACCGTCGCCGCCGCCACGAAAATCATCAGCGCGTAGTGCATGAGCCCGGCGTGGATCCCTTGTGTCGTGGACAGTTCGGGGTCGAACGCCGCGATCCGTAACTCCTTGAACAGCATTACAACGAACAGCAGCGCCAGCAGGAACATCCCACTTAGCATCCAGACCTGTCTTGGCACCAGTGCGAGTGTAGACCACGACATCAACTCGCCGAACGTTTCGGGCAGGCCGAACTCGGCGAGCGTTTCGAGTTGGCCGTAGAGCACGCAACCCGCGTCGAGGTCTACATGCCTGGCCGCCGCCTGCTCGATCAACAACACGCCCAGCGCAAAGAGCACGCTGAACACCACGCCCATCGCCGCGCCCGGCTCGACCCGGCCAAGCTTCTTGACCAGTTCGATCAGCACGACCGTAGCCGCGCCCGCGATCGCTGCGCCGGCAAACATGATCCACGGGTTGCGTGACGACGTGATCAGGAACGCCACCACCAGCCCCGGCAAAACCGCGTGGCTAATCGCATCGCCCATCAGGCTCTGCTTGCGCAGCACCAGGAAGTTACCCAGGAGCCCGCAGGTCATCGCCGCGAGCACGCCCGCCATGAGGGGAAACAGGTCCAGCGCGTAGATGAACTCGTAATCCATCACCGCCCCTCCCCTGCTGTCGCCGTGTCGTCGAACCCGTTCCCTCCGTGTGTGTCGATCCCGCGCTCGGCCAGGCAATGCTCCAGCTCGGCGATCAGTTCATCGCCCAACACGTGTTCGACCTGGTCGACCGTCCAGTCAATGTGGTTCGGCGCGATATCAGCATAAGTGATCAGGTACTGCTCCCACAGGCGGTGGTTGCGGGCCACACGCTGACCGCGTTTCAGCCCGGCGTCGGTCGGTGCGAAACCCTGAGCCGTGAAGTGTCCGAGCCCGCGTCGGTGCAGGTGTACCGGCAACAAGCGCTTCAGCCACCAGCCCCAGGCGCGTTGATGCGCGACGTAGTGTACAGCCGTCGGGTCCAGCTGGGGCGAGCCGCCCTCGTGTGTGACCATATACGTCGTCTCGAGCAGGTGGTCGGAGGCGATCCCGAGCCTCAGCCGTAATTGGCGCAGCAGCGCCGCCGCCACACCGCGCGACGGCGCGATCAGCAAGCTGATGCCGAAGATCACGCCGCTTGTCAGCACGATGACCGCGCCGGCCGGTTTACGCGGCAGTAACGCCGACGTTACCGATCCGAAGTACCCGGACAACCCGCCGATCACCCCCGCCAGGATGACCAGGACCCACAACTTCTCTGTCCAGAACCGCGCCGACACCGCCGGGATAATCAGCATCGCTACCACCAGGATCAGCCCTACAGCTTGCAAGCCCGCGACGGTAACGACCACGACCAGCGACATCATCAGCAGGTCGATCACGCTGACGGGCCAGCCATCGACTTTGGCAAACGCGTCGTTAAAGCAGACCATCGAGAACTCTTTAAGCAGGATGAATGCGGCGAACACCGCGGTCAGCGCGATCCCCGCCATGATGCCTGCGTCGGTGGCGCTCATCGCGGCGGTCTGGCCGTAGATGAAGTGATTCAGCCCACCTGCGTTGCCCGAGCTCATCGACTGGATGATGCTGAGCACGACCACCCCCGCGCCGAAGAAGACGCTGAGCACGATCCCGATCGCCGCGTCCTCATGCAGCCGGGTGTGTCGTAATAGCCATTGAATCACCAGCACGCCCAGCACGCCGCTGACCGTTGCCCCTAATAGAAGTATCGGCAGGCTGCGTGCTTCCCACCCGAGGGCTGCGGCCGTCATAAACGCCAGACCGATCCCGGGCAGCGTGGCGTGAGATAAGGCGTCGGCCATCAATGAACGTTTGCGCAGCAGCGCGAACACGCCGACGATTCCTGCAGCGATCCCTAGCATCGTGGTGCCCAGGACGACGATCGTGGTGTTGTAACCGCTTTGAAACGTCAGCGTCTCGAAGACCTGCTGCCACGCCGGCCAGGCGTCGTTGATATCCTTGATCGACGCCGGGGCACGGTCGTGACCGAGTTCTGCGAGCAAGAACGGGATGGTGCCTGCACCGAGGTTCACGATCACGGCTCCCCTGACGCGGCGCGGGATACGGCCTCGGCGGCCTCGCTGAGCAGCGTCAACCGCCCGCCGTAGGTCTTGTGCAGGTTCTCGGGGGTGAACACATCGGCGACCGGGCCCGCGGCGACGATCCGCATGTTCAGCAGCACCACCTCGTCGAAGTATTCCGGCACGGTCTGTAGATCGTGGTGCACGGTGATGACGGTTTTGCCCTGCTCACGCAGTGTACGTAGGACGTCGATGATGGCCACTTCGGTCGCGGCATCGACGCCGGCGAAGGGTTCGTCCATGAAGTAGAGGTCGGCCTCCTGCGCCAGCGCACGGGCGAGGAAGACACGTTGCTGCTGGCCGCCGGAGAGCTGGCTGATCTGACGCTTCGCGTACGGCAGCATCCCGACGCGCTCCAGGCAATGTCGGGCGAAGGTCTTGTGCTTGCGCGAGACCGGCCGGCACCAGCCGATCTTTCGGTACCGCCCCATGCAGACCACATCGAGCGCGGACACGGGGAAGTCCCAGTCCACGGATTCACGCTGAGGTACGTAGCCGATGCGCGAGCGCTGCTTGGCGTAGGTGTCGCCCCAGAACTCAACGACACCCGAGGCGCGCGGGACCAGGCCGAGGCATGCCTTGATAAGTGTGCTCTTACCCGCACCGTTCGGCCCGACGATCGCGATCAGCTTGTTCGGCGTCGCGTCGTAGTCCACGTCCCACAAGACCGGCTTGCGGTGGTAGGCGACCGTCAGGGCGTGGATCGACACGGGGCTGTCCGGCGAGTGTTCTGGGCGCTCCGACAGCGTCACCGTCACGCCGGGCTCAACGCTCTTGGTATGTAGCAGGGCTTGCTCGGGTGACATGGCTCACTCCTGTTCCAGCTTGCCCTGCATCCCGCCTTCGGGCACCTCGCCGCCAAGGGCCTTGGCGATCGTCGTGGCGTTGTGGTCGATCATGCCCAGGTACGTGCCTTCGTACGTGCCCGGCTCACCCATCGCATCACTGAACAGCTCGCCCCCGACCACGACGGAATGCCCACGGGCTTTGGCACCGGCGACCAGGGCGTTGATGTTGCGCTGCGAAACGGTGGACTCAACGAAGACCGCCTTGACGTTACGCGTGACCAGCAGGTCCACCAGATTCTCGATGTCCTGCACGCCGGCCTCGGACTCGGTGCTGATGCCCTGGATGCCTACGACCTCATAGCCGAAGGTTCTGCCGAAGTAGTTGAACGCATCATGGGCGGTGACTAGCACGCGCTCGCCTTCGGGCACGGTGGCGAGGACCTTCTCAGCGTAGGCGTGCAGCTCGAGGATGCGCTCGATGGTGTCGTCGGCGTTGTCGGTATAGACCTGCTCGCCGGCCGGATCGAATTCGATCAGCTTGTCACGCACCACCTCAACGGACTTCGCCCACGCAGAGGGGTCCATCCAGACGTGCGGGTCGTAATGCCCTTCCATGTCCTCGGGCTCCATCAGGTATTGCTCGTCGAGCAGCTCGGTGACGGCGTAGACGCGCTTGCCGGAGGTCGCGGCGCGGACCAGGGCGTCGGCCATCTTCCCTTCCAGCATGAGGCCGTTGTAGAAAATGACGTCCGCCTTCATCAGCTTGGCAATGTCGGTGCGGGTGGGCTTGTAGAGGTGCGGGTCGATGCCCTCCCCCATGAGACCGGCGACCTCAGCGCGGTCCCCGGCGACCTGACTCACAATGTCAGAGATCATCCCCACCGTCGCAACGATCTGGTAGGGCTTGTGCTCATTGGACGCGGCTTCCGAGGCTCGGCTGATGGAAGTCACGCCGGGGAGCATCAGGGACACTGCAACCATGAGGTACAGGACGATTAGCTTGTGGTGATACACGATGATGGCCTTTCGTTTGTCGACCGACCAGCATCCCGATGTCGGGTGGGATCCGGGCCGATCTGTTTGGTAACTCTATACGACATACTTTGGATATTCAAACATCTACTTCTTATAACACCAACTACAGCCCCTCTGGAAGCGCTCCTGTGTTGATCAGAAACTAACCCCTACGCGAACCCCGCCCACGACCACATCCTCCAGGGAGGGGTCCCCCGACGGGTTATTAATCATCTGCAATTGCGGCTGAACATAGACGGCGTCGTTCACCTGCAAGCGGTAGTACAGCTCCACCGCGGTCTCATCCGCCCCGAAGCCGGCGCCGGGCTCGTCCGACAGGTCAACAGTGCTGACATACACCCCGGCGGTGTCATCGGGTCGGCCCGGTATCGGCCCTCGACAAACCAGCCCGCCGGCGAGGTGCTGCCCGATCTCACTGACCATCTCGTCTGCCCAGCCGTACTGCGCAAAGACGTAGACGCCCGTTTCACTGTTCGGCCCGTCTGATTCAGTCAGCCGCTGTTCGGCGAGGAGGTAGAACCCGCCCGTCCCATCCGACCGGCCGCCGTCAAACTCATCGAAGTCCCCGCTGTGCCACCAGCCCCCCGCCGCGAACCGGCCCTCGTGCAGATCGCCCAGCTGATCCCAAGCCAGCTCGGCTTCGGCGATATGGAAGTAATCGCCCGACCGGTCATCACTGAAAAACGTTGATGGGCCACGCGAACCGACCGCGACGCCATCGGGCCCAGCCGCGCCGTCATACAGCCCGTACCCGAGTGTCAGCGCATGCGAATCATCATTAAAAACAGTGAAAAACACGTTTAAACTCATCGACGGATCGGGGTAGCTGGGGAACGTGAAGAGTGTCGGGCTGAACCCTGCCGAGGAGTTCGCGAAGTCCCCCGCCGCGTCGACGAAACCGAACTCTGTATTCGCATCGACCTTGCCGACCTTGATCCGGACCCGGTCATCCATGAGCAGTTGCTGGTACCACAGTTCGTACAAGACGCTCAGCGATCGGTCATTCTCAAGGTTCGAGTAGACCTGGATATCGCCGGTGTCGGCCGCCCCGCCCCGTTCGGCATTGACGCTGAGAAACTGCAGGAACATGCTGCCGCCCTCGATCCCCGCCGCTTGCTGCATGTCCAGGTCGATGTCGAAGGTGAACAGGTGGCGGGATGATCCGTCTTCACGCACCCCGCCGTCCAGAACGTGCGAATACTCGGATGTTAATTCCGCCGCAAAGGTGACCCCGCCCGACTCGGCTTCTGCGCGTGACGCAGCCAAGATCGAAGCGGGGGCGGCGTCCGTGCTGAGATTCTCCGATCCGGGACTAAGGGCGACGGCATCAGCGGCCCCGAGCCCAAGACAGCCGATCGCGAGAACCCAGCCGATGCGGTTTGAGTGTGAAGGTCGTAAGTCAGTAGGCAATTTCAGACGCAGCATGATCAATGAATACTCAAATAATAAAGTTTGAAAAGTCAAAGTAACGTGTTAATTGTAGTATTTCGGCCTGTCATGGTCAAGTGAACCATAAAGGGGGCTGGGAACTCGACTTTGAGCGGTCAAATGTCTACACTCGTCTCCCGCCACATAAGTATGTAGGGAACGCATGCCCACCAGTACCGTCGAGAACTACCTGAAAACGATCTTCAGCCTTGGCCGGCAGGGTGCCAAGTCGCAGCGGGTGCCGCTCGGGCAGATCGCCGAAGGGCTTGGGGTGACCCCCGGGACGGTCACGACCATGATGAAGCACCTGGCCGAGAAGGGCTGGGTGGACTACGAAACCCGTCGGGGCGTCCGGTTGACGGCCAGCGGGAAGCGACACGCGTCGCAGGTTCTGCGCCGGCACCGCCTGATCGAGCGTTTCCTGGTAGACGTCGTCGGGATGGACTGGGCCCAGGTGCACCGCGAAGCCGAAGAGCTTGAGCACGCGGTGTCCGATGCGCTGCTGCAGCGGATCGACGAGATGCTCGGCTTCCCGGACCGTGATCCACACGGCGACCCGATCCCCTCGGCCGAGGGCACCATCCCGGATCAACGGCTGATCCCCCTATCCGAGTGCGAGATGGGGGACTACATCGTTGTGCGTGTCGTTGGTGACGAGTCGGCGTTCCTGGCGTGGCTGGATGAGCAGGCGCTTCGGCCGGGCCAGGAAGTCAGTGTGCTGGCGCGCGACGAGTTCGCCCAGACACTTCAGATCAAGACCGGCCGAGGTGATCAGCCGTTCGCGATCGGTGCCTCAGCGGCTGCGCGCCTGCTGACTAGATCCGCTGATACGCAGAGCGCGTCGGGTTAATCTTGCAGGTCTTCTACGCTGTCACTAGATACACGGCAGACCTTCATTCCCAGCTTTTGGGTTGGCTGTGATGGTCCCTGTGCTGCGGTTGTGTCGGAATGATCGAGTGCGTCGATCACGCGTTTAATCCTCTCGATGCACACTTCTGCGATCGTATCGAAGCCCGACTCGGCGGTTGACGATCTGTGATCGCAGGGTTCGTCGTTTTGCACGAGGATGAATCGTCGATCGCCGTTGTCGGCTGCATTAAGCTGCATGACGGCCTGGCCGAGGCTGCCTGAGCCTGCGAAGAAGTCTAAGGCGATGTCGCCCGGATCGAGGGACTGTTCACAGAAGTAGCGCAGCAGGCTGACGGGCTTGGGGAAGTCGAACACTTTTTTGCCGTCGAACAGGGCCATCAGGTCTTTCGTGGCTTTCTCCGTCGAGTGCCAGCCCAGCGCGGTGACGGCGGCCTTGCGTGGGTTGCGGTAGCTGTTGAGGAACTTCTTCTGTCTGGGTGTGCCGGCCGGATCGGCGGGGAAGAGCACGCGTCGGTCGGCGATCATGTTATTCAACGTCGATTCAGCGAAGGCCCAGTTGGCGGTGAAGGTGTGGCCGGTGGCGGGGTCCGTGATGGTGAAGCGGTTGTCCTGGCTGCCGGTGGCTTTCATGCTTTCGCTGCGCCAGGGGCCGCGAGGATCGCTGTCGGGGTTGGCGAAGTCTTTCTCATCCCGGTCCAGGCCGCGCAGCCGCATGCGGGTTTTGTCTCGTGCGTAGCAGACAACGTACTCATGGTTAACCATGAGCAGGTTCCTGGGCGGGACGCCGCGGGCGGCACGTTTGGTCTGCCAGGTGAACACGGCAACGAAGTTATCTTCACCGAACACTTCATCGCAGAGCAGGCGGAGGCGAGGCAGTTCGTTGTCGTCGATGGAGATGAAGATGGCGGCGTCGTCGCGCATCAGCGGCCGGGCGGCGAGCAGACGTGGGTACATCATGTTCAGCCAGCCGGTGTGCGGATCGGCGTAATCAGGTGAGTTGTTGGCAGTGCCGTGCCCCCGATCCGGGTAGATGAATCGCCTGCCGGTGTTGTAGGGCGGGTCGATGTAGATCATCTTGACCCGGCGGGCGTAGGCAGCATGCAGCAGTTTCAAGGACTCGAGGTTGTCGCCTTCGATGAACAGGTGCTCGGCCTTGGGGTTCCCGATCGCCAACCCGGGGCAGGGCTCGAGCCGGCCGATCGCCGGTCGGGCCGCCAACTCGGCCGCGACCGCTTTGCCGGGCCAGCTGAACCCCGTTCGCGCCGCACTTTCCGGGTCGGTTCGATCCGCCGCGATATCTGTCTGACTGAGCTTGTGGTTCACCTTGGCCATCTTAACGCCGGCGTCTTGGTGGGCCGACTGAGCACGATTCATCCGGGGCAGATTCCAGGCGGTCGGCGGCAATAAATCGCCTTTAGTGCCGTTGGACTGGGTAAGGATAGGTACGTCATCATTTAATAGCTTGATCCAGAAAGGCATGTCATGAATAAGCTTACATCAATTATCCCGCTGCTGGCCCTGTCGGTGGTGTTTCTTTTTGCTGGCACGGGTATGGCTCAGCCGGGCGGATCAGAAGGCGAAGGCCGGGGGGGCGATCGGCGGGGTGATCGTGGCCGGATGAACTTCCAGGACATGACCGAAGAGCAGCGCCAGCAGATGATGGAGCGGTTCCAGGAGCGTCGCAAGCAGATGGAACAACAGCAGAACGAGCGTCTGCGTGAACGGCTGGAGCTGAGCGAGGAGGAGTTTGACGTGTTAGAACCCATGATCGCCAAGGTCCGCCAGCTCAGCGGTGAATCCATGATCGCGGGGCGCGGCTTCTTCGGAGGCCGTGGCGGCGGGGGTGGATTCAATCCCTTCGCCAGCGAGATGTCCCCGCAGGGCCAGGCCGTGACCGACACGACCAGCGCGCTGCGAGAGACATTGGAAGACGAGGCGGCTACGAGTGATCAGATCAAAGAGAAGCTGGAAGCGTTACGCAAAGCCCGTCGGGCGATGCAGGATGCGCTCCGTCAGGCCCGCGAGGAGCTCCGCGACTTCCTGACACCGAAGCAGGAAGCACAGCTGGTGGTCAGCGGTATGCTTGACTGATTCATCAATCATGGGGGCGGCCCCGAGAGACGCCTGATGCAGGATGTTATAAGCCAACTCGCCGAGGAGGGGTTGATCGATCGGCCCACCGCCGAGCGGGCGCGGTCTGCGTGGCATGACGGCACCCCGTTGGAAGAGGCGGTCCTTCAGGCTGACGGACTGGATGAAGAGCGCCTGTTACCTGTGTTGGCTCAGGTCATCGGTTTGCCGTTTGTCGATCTGGATGAATCCCCGCCGGATAAATCGCTGCTGGCGGAGTTACCCGCCCGGTTGCTGACGGCTTACGAGCTCGTACCCCTAAGCCGATCCGGTGGGAAGCTGACCATTGCCACGAGCCGATACTTCGATCGGCGGGGCCAGGATGAGTTGGCGCTCGCCACCGGGTGCACGATCGAGCCGGTCATCGCAACGACCGAAGCGATACGACGCGCCTTGGCGACCCACTTGGGCGTCGGAGCCGCGACGGTGCAGTCGCTGCTGGCACATGACGGGATCGAGGTCGTCTCCGATGAGGGTGGCGACATCGACCTGGCCGAAGTGGCTGAAGACGCGTCGATCATCCAGCTGGTCAACCAGGTCCTGATCGAGGCGATCGAGCGGCGGGCGACCGACGTCCACTTCGAACCTTTCGAGCACAAGCTTGTCGTGCGGTATCGGATCGACGGGACATTGGTCGAGGCGTCGGTGCCGCCGGAGGTCGCGCGGTTTCAGCCGGCGATCGTGTCGCGGATCAAGATCCTTAGCCATTTGGATATTGCCGAGAAGCGGCTGCCGCAGGATGGGCGGATCAAGCTGCGTGTCTCCGGGCGTGAGATCGACGTGCGTGTGTCGATCATCCCGATGCTGCATGGCGAGGCGGTCGTTCTGCGTCTGCTCGACCGTAGCGGCGCGCTTGTCGGGCTTGATGGCTTGGGTATGTCGCCTGCACACCTCGACCAGTTCCAGGACATCCTCTCCCTGCCGCACGGCATCGTCCTGGTGACCGGCCCAACCGGCAGCGGCAAGACGACATCGCTCTATGCAGGTCTATCCAAGATCAACACCACGGATCGAAAGATCGTCACCATCGAAGACCCGATCGAGTATCACCTTGAGGGCGTGAATCAGATCCAGGTGGATACGAAGACCGGGCTGACCTTTGCACGGGGCTTGCGTTCGATCCTCCGTCACGACCCCGACGTCGTGCTGATCGGCGAGATCCGTGACCGAGAGACGGCCGAGATCGCGGTGCAGGCTTCGTTGACCGGGCACCTGGTGTTTTCGACGCTGCACACCAACGATGCGCCCGGCGCGATCCCCCGGCTGATCGACATGGGCGTCGAGCCATACCTGGTCGCGTCATCTCTGGAAATGGTCGTGGCGCAGCGGTTGGTCCGGCTGATCTGCCCGCGGTGTCGCGTGCGTATGCCGGACGCCGATGCTCAGGCGTTGATTGACCGTTACAACGGCAACCTGCCTGGCGAGCTGTACGTGGGTACGGGTTGTCGGGCGTGTAATGGGACGGGCTATCAGGGACGGCGCGGCGTGTTCGAAATGATGCCGATGACCGAACAACTGCGTGCGTTAGCAACCGGGACGGCCTCGGCCCGCGAGGTGCGGCGCACCGCCATTGAGCAGGGTATGAACAGCCTCCGCGAGGACGGCTGGCGGTTGGTGCGTGAGGGCCTGACCACGGTGCAGGAAGTCTTGCGCGTCACCAAGGACGAGCTTCACGTCTACGGCGAAACGAAAGGGAACGGTTAAGCCATGCCCGTTTTCGCCTACACCGGTCTCGAACCCAGCGGCAAGAAACGCATGGGCGTGATCGACGCCGCGTCTTCTGAAGCGGCCGCCGAACTGATCGAAGAGCGCGGGCTGATGCCGGTGAGTATCGACGCACGCGCCGACGATCAACCGAGCGGGATTCAGCGTGCGGCGACACGGATCCGCCCCGCCCAGGTGCATCAGTTTCTACGGCAGCTCGCCGGGCTGCTCGCGGCGGGCGTCCCGCTAAGCCGTGCATTGGAAGTACTCGGCCGAGAGTCTACGTCGCAGGCCGCCAAGGACCTTTGGCGACAGGTGAGCGACGAGGTCTCGGACGGCACGGCGCTGGCCGATGCGATGCGTCAGCACCCCCGCGTTTTTGCGCCGGTTCACGTCGCGATGGTCCGTGCCGGTGAGACCGGCGGCTTCCTCGATGTGGTCCTCAAGCAGATCGCCGACTTCATGGCCCGCGAGCGCGACCTGAGAAGCCGGGTGATCGGTGCGATGATCTACCCGACGGTGTTGGCGTGTGTGGCGTCGGGCGTGGTGATCTTTCTATTGTCGTGGTTCATCCCGAAGTTCAGCGCGATCTTCGATCAGTTCGGCAGGACGCTGCCGCTGCTGACACGGTTCGTGCAGGGCGCAAGTCTGTTGGTTCGTGAGTACGGGCCTGTACTTGCGGTGCTGGCTGTGATCGGTCTGATCGTGTTGCGGAAGGCGGCGGACTCGCCTTCGGGGCGCAGGCTGCGGGATAAGTGGATACTCAGGGTGCCCGGGGTCGGGCACGTGACAGCCCGGTTTGCCTTGGTGAGGTTCTGCCGGATGCTCGGGACGCTACTGGGGGCCGGCGTGCCGTTGATCATGTCCCTGAAGGTGGCGCGCGAAGCGATCGGCAACCAAGTGCTGTCAGACGCGCTCGACGATGCGATCAACCGGGTGCAGCGGGGCGATACGCTGGCGCACGGGTTGGCGACCTGCCCGGGCCTGTTCCCGCCGTCGGTGCTTGAGGTGATTGCGGTGGCTGAGGAGTCCGGGCAGCTCAGCCAGGAACTGGACCGCCTCGGCGAGGATAATGAACAAGAACTCGACCGTCGGCTTCGCTTGCTTGTATCGCTCGCCGAGCCGGCGTTGTTGTTTGTGATGGCCGCCATCGTGGGGACCATCGTGATCGGTATGTTACTGCCCGTCTTCGATCTTTGGGACGCGATTCAATAAAGGTATAGACCATGCGCCAGACCGACTCATTCCAGAACGCCCGAGGCTTCAGTATCCTCGAACTGCTGCTCGTGCTTGTCATCCTCGCGGTGTTGTCCGCGATCGTTGGCGTGCGGTTCGCGGGGCAATCGTCCAAGGCGAAGGTGACCGCCGCTAAGACGCAGCTGAGCGACTTCAAGACCGCACTGGGGGCATACGAGCTGCAGGTCGGGGCTTACCCCACGACACAGCAGGGACTTGACGCTTTGATCGAAGAGCCCTCCGATGCCGAGGGTTGGTCCGGGCCTTACCTTGAAACGGACGTTATCCCCAAGGATCAATGGGGCAACGACTGGCAATACCGGTACCCCGGGTCGCAAAACACCGAGGGTTTTGACCTGTCTTCCAACGGCCCCGACGGACGGGCCGGCGGTGACGACGACATCGCTAACTGGACCACTAAGAAGTGACGCCATCCACTCGGACATCCCGGCGGGGGTTCACGCTCATGGAGCTGATCCTGGTGCTGGTGCTTGTGGCGACCCTCACGACGCTCGCCACACCGACGCTCAGCGGGTTTGCCCGGCGGGCTGCGCTGGAAGACACGGGGAATGCGCTGCTGAGCCTGACACAGCGTGCACAGACACGAGCCGTACACGAAGCGATCACCCACCGTGTCGTATTCGATCTTGAACAGCGTGAGGCCCGGCTGGAAGTCGGGGCGGGTGAATCTGACGATGACGACGCCGGCGACATCGGCGTCGAGGCCGTGACGTGGGACCGCTCTATCGCCGTTACCAGCGATATCGAGACGTCGGGCTTTGATCGGTTTACCATCAACTTTGAACCCAGCGGCCTGGTCACGCCCGGTGGCATCGTGCTTGAGCAGGAGGGGCGTTTTATCGCTCTGAGCTGCGATGCGGCGACCGACAGCTATCGGATCTATACGCCATCTGAACTGACAGGCCGAACTGCGGAGGGGGTGCTCGATGCGGCGCGCCGCTGACCGTGGTTTTACGCTGATGGAAGTGCTGGCGGCGTTGTTGCTGGTGGCGATCGTGCTGCCCGTGATCATGGGCGCGATCAACACCGCCACGCACATCGGCGCCCTGGCGAATGACCGCGCCGAAGCGGCATTGCTTGCCGAGAACAAACTAAACGAGGTCTTGATCGACAAGAGTTGGCAGTTCGGAGATGACAACGGCGCGTTTGAGCCCGACCCGGACAGCGGGAGCCAGGCGGATCGTTATACCTGGGAGCTGTACGTTGATCAGTGGCAGGACCCGAGCGTACGGAAGCTGACCATGACCGTGCGCTGGGAGCGGCGCGGACGACCCCAGGCGATCACGCTGACCACCGCCGTGCACGATGAGGGGGCGACCTGATGAGACGATCCCCCCAAGGCTTTACGTTGATCGAGCTGCTGCTGGCGATCTCCGTCACCGCGATCCTCGCGACCACGGTGTACGCCAGCCTGATGGTCGCGACGACCGCGCGTGATAAGGCCACCGAAGCGGTTGGCGCGAACCGGACTCTGCTTCTCGCGCTGGACCTGCTGCGCCGGGATTTGCAGTCCGTCCCACCTCCGACGGGGACGCTGGCGGGCGGGTTCCTCGGCGAAGATGACAACCGGCTCGACACGATCAGCTTCACAACAGCGAACTCGTTCCTGCCCCCAAAGGGCCGCCTCGCCGACTTGATCAACGTCGAGCTGATGCTTGTGAATGATGACCTGACAAGCGGCAGATACATGCTCGTCCGTTATGTCACGACCAACCTGCTTGCACCCTCCACGACACAGCCGCAGGCGCAGGTCCTGGCCCGCGGGCTGAGCGGGTGGGATGTGAGCTACTCCGATAGTTCTGATTGGATTGACGATTGGGACTCGACCCAGCAGGACGACACGCTGCCGCTAGCGGTGCGCATCACGCTCTATCGACCATCTCCAGATAATGATCGCGGGCTTATTGAGGAGGACGAGCGCGTGACCCGGATTTTCATGTTGCCTGCGGGGACGCGCGGCGACAGCATCTTTTCCGGAGGGTTCGGCGGATGAGTACAAACGCCACCACACACGGAATCCATGCTGAACGCGGCGCAGCCCTGGTGGTTGTGCTCGGGTTTATCGTGTTCTTGGTGTCATTGTCGCTTGTGTTTGCCCGACAGATGCAGACCGAGGCCGTCACCGCGGGGAACTCGGTGTCGCATGCCCAGGCCCGGCTGATTGCAAGCGGTGTGCTTGAGGCGATCATGGCGGATCTGCAGTCATCCATCGACGTCGGCGAATCGCCTTCGGTCGACTTCGTGGAAAACCAGGCCGTTGTGTTCGGCGACGGGATGTACTGGCTGATCGCGCATGATTTTACTTCCGACGAGGAGCCCACCTTCGGGCTGATCCCGTCGAACGCGCGGGCCAACATCGGGATGACGACCCCCGATCGGCTCGCCACCTTGCCGGGGCTGAACACAGACACCGCCAATGCCATCCTCGACTGGCAGGACGGCGACGACGAAACACGCGAGGGCGGGGCCGAGTCGGACTATTATCTCGCTCAGCGTGACGGCTACGAGGCCAAGAACAGCCGGTACGAAACGATCGAGGAGTTGCTGCTGGTCAGGGACATCGATCACGTGACGCTGTTTGGTGAAGACACGAATCGCAATGGCGTGCTGGACCCGAACGAGAACGACGCGGCCACGACCCCGCCCGACGACAACGCCGACGGCAAGCTGGACGTCGGGGCGTATCCTTACCTGACGGTCTACGGCGTCGAGCCGAATAAGACCGCCGCCGGCCAGGACCGAGTGAACGTGAACCGCGGCGGCTCGGTCTTCCAGCTACTCAATAATGAACTGGACGAAAAGCGTTACGACAAGGTCGCGCCGCTGGTCCCCGGGGCCCGGCCGTTCAGAAACGCGTTGGACTTTGCCGTGAAACTCAAGCTGACCGATGAGGAGTTCGGGAAGCTGGAAGACAAGATCAAGATGAACAACCAGAACGTCCGGCGCGGATTGATCAACATCTATGCCGCCCCCGCAGAGGTGCTGGATCTTTTACCCGGCCTGGAGACCGGCGACGGTCAGACGATCGTATCCAAGCGCGACGGCGAGCATGAATCACTGCTCTGGCTGGTCGATGCACTCGGCGAAGACAAGGCCGTCGAGGCGGCGGACCGCGTGACGACCAGGAGCTACCAGTTCTCTGCCGACATCCTCGCGGTCAGTGGTGACGGACGGGCATTTGTGCGTCAGCGTGTGGTGATCGACACGCTGTCAACCAACGGCCGGGAGATCGAGGGGCCGCGCGTGATCTATCATCAGGACATCACCGATCTTGGCTGGCCGATCGATCCCGAGATCAAGACGAAGTTGCGCCAAGGTGTGCGCTTGGCCGAAGTCGCGGAACAGTATCAATCGGGGGTGCGTTGATGGCGCGTGATCCTGGGAAAAATCTCGTTATGTTGATTGAGGACGAGCGGATCGTGCTCGCGCCGCCGGGCGCCGACACGCCCGTATCGATTGATCTACCGGGACGGTGGTCGGACCTTGAGGCTGAAGCGATCGGCCGATTGCTCCGGGACCATTTGGGCAAGGCGTGTCCGACAGCGGGGCGTGTGTTGGTCGGCGTCCCCGCTTCTTGGGTGTTGACGCAGCGGTTGAACGTCCCCTCGACGGACCCGGCGATGATTGCATCGGCGGTGCGGCTGCGCGTCAATCGGGATTATGCTACCGACGCAGAGGACCTGGTCAGCGATTACACAATCAGCCGGAGTGATTCGGGCAGCGAGGTGTTGATCGGCGTGACCATGCGCTCCAGGCTTGATTGTCTCGGCCAGGCGCTGCAGCACGCAGGCCTCAAGCCCGCCGCGATCCACATCACGACGCAGGCGTTCAGTGATCCCAAGCAGGGCGACGCCTCGTATCTCCGTATCCAATCATCATCGGCCGAGCTTATTCGCATCCAGCACGGCTACGTAGATGACCTGCGTACCTTATGTGACGGGCTTGACGCCACGGACCCCGAAACGTCTGCACGATCGGTTGTGTCTACGTTGATGAACGATCCACGTTTATCATCTGCGTCCGGCAAGATGATCCTTGTGTCCGATCCGGAACAAGGGTCTATATGCGAGGCTATCGAGGCCCGGCTCGCGTCGGCCGGCGGTGCTGATCAAACCGAGACGGTTCATGAATCCGCGGTGGAGGTCTTGAAGCGCCGCGCGTCCGCATGTGACCTGCTGGACCTGCACCGGTGCCGGGCGTCACACGAGCCGTCTGGTCGCTGGACCCCGAGGCGCAAGCTGGGTGCTTATGCTGCGGCGGCAGCGCTGCTGATCGTGATCGGTGTGGGCGGCATGTGGTGGTCGCGTGAGTATCGGTTGTCTTCGTTGCAGGCACAGGCCCTGTCGATGCAGCCTGAGGCCGAGGCGCTTGGGCTGGTTAAGCAGAAGCTTGATGACACCGGCGCATGGTTCGACAAGCGGGTGGACATCTTGTCTTGCCTGCACGAACTAACCCAGTGCGTGCCATCCGACAGCGGGTTGAGACTCACGGAACTGCGTATGAATGCCGACCACGGCGGCTCACTGCAGGGCCGGTCGGGATCACGTGGCGCGATGCTCCGGTATCTGGACGCGATGCAGGCCTCGGACCGGCTTGCCGACGTCGAGTTACGAGATTCGGCCGAGGCTGTGAACGGCAAACGCGAAGTGCGCTTTGAGATCGTGTTCAGGGTGACCAACGGCCGGAGGGGATCATGATGTCCAAACGTGAGCGACTGTTGATGTGGGGGGTGATCCTGTTGGTGGGCATGTTCGCCGCGGACCGGCTTGTCGTGTCACCCCTGCAGTCACGGCTGGATCGATTGAGTAACGATCTTCAAGCTGAAGAGGCGCGCATCAACGAAGCGAACGTGCTGATCGATAACAAGCAATTGATACAGTCGCGCTGGGCAAGCCGGATGGCCTCGGGTCTGCATCAAGACCCGGCGGATGCGCGCATGGCTATTCAGAGCCGGCTCAGTGAGGCGGCTGAGCAGACGGGTCTTGCACTAAACAACCTAAGCGCCGGCGGGAACCTCGATAGCGGGTCTTTCACGGAAGTCCGTTTCAGCCTTACCGCGTCCGGGGAGTTGCCTTCGGTGGCACGCTTCCTTGAGAAGGTTCAGGAGATGCCCGTACCGCTGGCGGTACTCACATGCGACCTATCCAAGCGGAGCGATAGTAATCAGCTGACGCTCCGCCTGACGGTGTCGACACTGGTGCTCAATGATGTGGAGGCCGGCTGATGAAGCGATGGCTGATTGTATTTTCGATGTTGGTCGCGGCCACGGCGGCACAAGCGCAGGCGCCGTCATCCGGTGCTGAGCCCTGGTCTGCGCGTGATGTGGATGACGAACTTGTGGAAGCTGTGGTCCGTGGGAACCTGTTTGCACCGGAGCAGCGCCGTGCGCCGCGAGTCGAGACGCCGGCTGTAGAAGACGAGCCTGATACCGAACCCGAGAGAACGATTGTGGAGCAACCCCCCGAGCCCGATGATCCTGGCAAGGGCTACAGGCTTGTCGGTATCAGCCGGCATGACGGGCGGTGGTTGGCATTCATTGAAGAAAGCGGATCTGGGTTGACCCACCGCATCGCACCGGATCAGCCGATCGCCGCCGGGGTGGTGGCGCAGATCGAAGTCGACCGGATCACCTATACCCCTGAAACAGAAGCCGACACCGAAGTCGCATCAGAGCCGCGCATCATTCTGATCGGCCGGGACCTGACCGGCGCAGTGCCTGAGCCGTCGCTTGAATCGGCGGTGACGAATCTGTTCGTGCCTGAATCCACGGCGAAAGTCCCATCCGGGTCCGATTCGGATACGGATGCTTCATCATCGGCCGAATCCACCAACGAAACGCCCCCCACCGCCCCCGATCCTGGCAGCGCCGAAGCCCGCCGCGCCGAGCTCCTTCGCCAGATGCGAGAACGCCGGGAACGCGAAAGCCAGTAGGAGTATTGATATGAAGCACGCACTCATTTACGTCATCATGATGATCTGCCTACCCAGTGTGATTGCGCAACCGGCGCAGGCACAGGTTGACGGTGAGGTCGCACCCATCGCCGATACCGTGCCAGACATCGCTCCGGCGGCCACGGAATCAACCTCTGACGGCTTGCTGCTTAACTTCAGCGATGCACCGATCCAAGAGGTGCTCACATACCTATGTGAGGAAGCGGGCCTGGTCATCGTTAACGATTCTGACCTCCAGGGGCGGATCACGGTGATGAATCGTCAGCCGCTGACATTGGACGAAGCGATCGACCTGATCAACACGATCCTCATGGAGGAGGGGCTGACCGCGATCAGGCGCGAGCGGTTGTTGCGCATCGTCCGGATTGAAGATGCCAAACTTGACGCGATCCCGGTGCGCTACGGCAACGACCCCGCCCAGATCGGCAACACCGACACGATCGTGACGCAGATCGTCCCGATCCGGTACGCCGAGGCCGATGCGCTAGCGGATGACCTGTCGCCATTGATCGATGACACGTTTGCCGAGGTCGCGGCGAATGGGTCGAGCAACTCGCTGATCATCACCGACACAGAAGCGAACATCCGCCGGATCGTCCAGATCGTCAGCGCGGTGGACAAGTCTATTTCGTCCGTGACGGAGGTCCGTGTGTTCGCGCTGATGTACGCCGACGCAGATGACACGGCCAGGCTACTTGAGGCGACGTTCGACGGGCGTGAGTCGGCGGAGTCGGCGGTGAACCGTGCGATCCAGCAGCGATTCAGCCGCTTCGGCGGGGGCGGCGGCCGCGGCGGCAACCAGAACCAGAGCGCACAGGTACAGGGCAGATCGGTCAGCGCCTCTGCCGACGAGCGGACCAACAGCGTAGTCGTCAGCGCGTCGCCGGAGTTGATGGGCGTGGTTGAAGACGTCATCAATGAACTAGACGCCGACACCACGGCCCGCGAGTCGGTGATGGTGTATCACGTCAAGCACATCCTGGCCACGGACCTTGAGGCCGCGTTCAACGACCTGTTCGATGAAAGCGGGACAACAAACGGCGGCAACACACCACGCAATCCGCAGTCCCGTACTAACGGCGGGGGCGGTAACGTCGGCTCCGGCGCAGCAGACAGCTTTGCAGGCAGCCTGGTCGGGCAGGTCGCGACGGTGGCGAACGAAACGACCAACACGCTGATGATCCTCACACCCGAACGCAATCATGAGCGTGTCCGCGCCATCCTCGAAGCGCTCGATACCGAGCAGCCGCAGGTGTTGATCCGCGTGCTGATCGCGGAAGTAACGATCGATGATGAATTGGATGTCGGCGTCGAGGGAGAGTTCTTCGATACCTCGGGGTCGATTGATTCATTGCTGACCGACTTCTCGGTTGCCGCGGCCGGCGGGGGTTTCCAGGCGATCGTGCTGGATTCGGACAACTTCCGTGTCAACGTCCGGCTTCTACAGGAAGTCGGGAAGCTGGAGATCGTGTCTCGGCCTTACATCCTGGCGTCGGACAATCAGCCGTCGAACATCCTGATCGGCGAGGAGTTCCCGTTCGTGACAAACACGCGCGAGACCGATGCGGGTAACACGATCAACACCATCGAGTACCGTGATATCGGCTTGATCCTGGACGTGACCCCGCAGATCAACCCGGACAACCGCGTGACGCTCGACGTCGCGCAGGAACTGTCCGCGCTGAGTGGCCGTACCGTTGCCATCTCCGAGCAGCTCGATGCACAGGTGATCGCCAAGCGTTTTGCCGAGACACGCATCGCGATCCAGGACGGCCAGACCATCGTCATCGGCGGGTTGATGGAAGACCAGTACACGCTGACCGAGCGCAAGGTGCCCCTGCTCGGTGATCTGCCTGCAGTTGGCGCGTTGTTCCGCCGGACGCAGGAGGTCAAGAGCAAGACCGAACTGCTGCTGTTCCTCACGCCCGAGATCGTGCGGGACGTCAGCCAGCTTGAAGCGATGGGTGATGCGATCCACGACGACGCCGAGGCCGTGCACAACGCGGTCGAACCCGGAACGCTCAAGCGTCATCTTGAGCAGATGAAAACAAACTACGACGCCAACAGTGGTGAATAGGTGATGCCAATGCCGCACACATCATTGAACGGTCGATGCCCGGTCAATGGCCCGTGTGGCCGAAGCCTTGGTCGCCGCGGTCGGTGGGTGGTAGTTCGCTGACCTCCAGCCATTGTGTGCGTGGGACGGGCTTGATGATCATCTGTGCGATGCGCATGGTGCGGGTCACTTCGAACGGCTCGGTGCCGTGGTTGATCAGGGGGACCATGACCTCGCCGCGGTAGTCAGCGTCGATCGTGCCGGGGGCGTTGGGCATGGAGATGGCGAACTTCGCGCCAAGGCCGGAGCGCGGCCGTACCTGGGCTTCATAACCCACGGGCACAGCCATCGCGAAACCGCAGTGGATCATCCGGACCTCGCCGGGGGGGATGATGACCGGCTCGGCCACGGCCGCGTGCAGGTCCATCCCGGCGGCGTGTTCGGATTGGTAGTCAGGCAGCGGCACGTCCTCGTTGCCCGGGAGCCGCATGACTGGCACTTCAATGACTTCGGTGTTCACTTCCATGGCCCGGATGATACCTGAACCTCGCCTTGCGGTGTATGCTGTTACGGTCCTTCCAGCACATCTCTTTCAAAGGAGGTTCCGGTCATGTCTAGATTCCATCCTGTATTGTTGGGTTGGTTGTTGTTCTGCGTGATGAGTGCATCCGTCAATGCCCAGGCGGTAAAGCTTGGCAGCGATGTGTTGCGCGAAACCGCTGGCGAAGCGCTAAGCGGCAAACGCGTCGGCGTGGTGGCTCATCCTGCGAGCCGCGACAGCCGGTTCGGCCACATTGTGCAAACACTGCAGGGCCTGCCCGACGTGAAACTGGTGGCGCTGTTCGGGCCGGAGCACGGGGTGTACGGCGACGTCTATGCCGGGGACAAGATCGCCAACCGGATCGATCCGCGCACCGGCCTGCCGGCGTACTCGCTCTATGGCGATAGCCGGAAACCCACGCCCGAGATGCTTGAAGGTCTTGATGTGCTCGTGTTCGACCTGCAGGATATTGGCGCACGGAGCTACACCTACATCAGCACGATGCGCGCCTGCCTGGAAGCCTGTGCCGAGCAGGACAAGACCCTGGTCATCCTAGATCGGCCTAACCCGTTGGGCGGTGAGCGCATCGAAGGCGGCTTCGTCGAGGAAGGCTTCGAGTCTTTCATCTCGCACCTGCCGATCCCCTACGTCCACGGCATGACCATGGGCGAACTGGCGCTGCTGGTCCGGGATACCTATGCGCCTGACTACGACAAACTCACCGTTATCAAGATGCAGGGCTGGGACCGCTCGATGCTTTGGGAAGATACGGAGCTGAAGTGGGTGATCACCAGCCCGCATATCCCCAATGCCGAAGCTTGTGCGTATTACGTCGCCACCGGCATCGTCGGTGAACTGCATACCGTGTCCATCGGCGTCGGCTACACCCAGCCGTTTAATCTGTTTGGTGCGCCGGGGATTGATGGTGAAGTGTTAGCCGGAGCGATGAATCAATCGTGGCGCTCACCCGGGCACTACTACAAGGCCAGCACGACCGCCCAAGCGATCCGTATGAAACAATCCCATCCCCCCCAAGGCCTGACGTTCCGCCCCGTCTGGTTCAAGCCGTTCTATAGCCGGTTCCAGGGCGAGGTCTGCCAGGGCGTGCAGGTCTATATCGATCTGAAGCAGGAGGACGTGACGCTGGTCGAGATCAACTTCAAGCTGGCCCAGGCGCTCGGCGGCGAGTTCATCTTCGGCGACGGTGGCCGTGACCGATCGTTTGATATCGCCACCGGGACGAACAAGGCCCGCCTGCTGCTGATGGAGGGTGTCTCTCTTGATGGGCTATTCGATGACTGGCGGCGCCAGAGCGATCAATTCCGCGGGGAACGGGCCAAGTACCTGCTCTATGAATGACCGCCACATTCTTATATAATCATCTTCCCGGCGGGGCTGAGCCCCGGAATGAGCCCCGGAATGGGCGTCAAGAACCTTCTATATAGAGACTTGCCATGCAACCTAGTGATTTTTTCCCCAAGCTGGGGCTGACCGAATCGATGTCCGGGCTGGCGTATGACGGCAAGACTCACCCGGCTGGGGGTGAGTCGCTTCAGATCCACAGCCCGATCGATGGCCGGGCACTTGGGAGCGTCACGCTGGCTACACCCGGGGACACCGAGAAAGCCATCGAGAGCGCCGCCGCCGCGTTCAAGCAATGGCGCACGGTCCCCGCCCCGGTCCGTGGCGAGTTAGTCCGACGCTTCGGCGTAAAGCTGCGCGAGCACAAACAGACGCTCGGCGCGCTGGTCGCCTGGGAGGTCGGGAAGATCACGGCCGAGGCCGAGGGCGAAGTGCAGGAGATGATCGACATCTGCGACTTTGCTGTGGGGCTGAGCCGGCAGCTGTATGGCCTGACCATTGCGAGTGAACGGCCGGAGCATCGGCTGACCGAGCAGTGGCACCCGATCGGGCCGATCGGTGTGATCAGCGCGTTTAACTTCCCCGTGGCGGTGTGGGCTTGGAACCTGGCGCTGGCGCTGGTTTGCGGCGACGCGGTGGTGTGGAAGCCGTCGGAGAAAGCGCCGTTCTGCGCGCTGGCTTGTCAGAACCTGCTCGATGAAGTGATCGAGGAGATGGACGAAGCCCCCGCGGGGATCAGCGCGGTCGTCGTTGGCCTGCGCGATACGGGTGAAGTGATTTCCAACTCGAAGCAGTTGCCCTTGGTTTCGGCGACCGGCTCGATCCCGATGGGCAAGGCGGTCGGCCAAGCGGTGGGCGCTCGGCTGGGTCGGTCCCTGCTCGAACTGGGCGGCAACAACGCGATGATCCTCACGCCGTCGGCGAACCTGGACCTGGCATTGCCCGCGATCACCTTCGCAGCCGTGGGCACCTGTGGGCAACGCTGCACCAGCATGCGCCGCCTGATCGCGCACGAGTCGGTGAAGGACACGATCGTTCAGCGTCTGGTGAAGGTTTACGAACAGCTCAAGATTGGTGATCCGACCGAAGCGGGCACACTCATCGGGCCGTTGATCGACGAGGCCGCGGCCGAGGCGATGGACGCTACGCTCGAGAAAGCCAGAGCGCAGGGCGGGAAGCTCATCACCGGCGGCGGGCGCGTTCCCGAAAGTGAAGGCGTCCCGGCGGGTGGTGTGTATGTCAGGCCGGCTATCGTCGAGATCGCCCATGACGCCGAGGTCGTGCAGACCGAGACGTTTGCCCCGATCCTGTATGTCATGACCTACGACGACTTCGACGAGGCGATCGAGACCCACAACAACGTGCCGCAGGGCTTATCCAGCGCGGTGTTCACCGACAACGTGCGTGAGGCCGAGTGGTTCTGTGGCCCGGCCGGGAGCGATTGCGGGATCGCGAATGTGAACATCGGCACCAGCGGCGCGGAGATCGGCGGCGCGTTCGGCGGCGAAAAAGAGACCGGCGGCGGCCGTGAGTCCGGCTCCGACGCTTGGAAAGCCTACATGCGGCGGAGCACCCAGACCGTCAACTACTCCACCGCCCTGCCGCTGGCCCAGGGCATCAAATTCGACGTCTAAACAAAATCTTCAGCGAATGTGAATCTGATAGGACGTGTTCTGCGAAGTCCATAGGGAGAGCGTGTCTATCCCTGTGGAATCATTATGAGCAAGACAGCCCTGCTGTGGTTACGTAAATCGCTTCGCGTGTCCGACAATCCTGCGCTTGATGACGCGTGTGAGTATGCGGGTCCAGGCGGTTCGGTCATCCCGGTGTATATCTCGTGCCCGGTCCTGCAAGGGGATTGGCCGTTGGGCCCTTCCGCGCGGTGGTGGCTGCGTGCATCTCTAAAGTCATTGGAGGCATCGCTCGACAGGCTCGGGAGCCGGTTGATCCTCCGTGCCGGGCCATCGCCTGATGTCATTGGTGAACTGATCCGGCAGACCGGAGCCGATGCGATCTTTATGGATCGCTGTTACGACCCGATGGCCAGGCAGGTCGATGAAGCGTTGTCATCAGGGTGGGACGACCGGCAGGTTGAACGCCGGAGCATCAACACGGGATTGCTTTACGAGCCATGTGACGTACGAACGCAGGGCGACAAACCCTTCAAAGTGTTCACGCCGTTCTGGAGAGCGTGCCAGACGTTGCCGCCCCCCCCTGCCCCGCTCAAGGAGCCCGCATCGATCCCGTCACCCTGTGCCTGGCCGAAGTCTGAGTTGATCGACGATGTGGTACCGGGTGAATCTATCGCGTGTACCAAGGCGATGAAGTCTGAATGGACGCCGGGTGAAACCGGTGCGCAGCAAACACTACAACACTTCATTGACCACGCGCTAGCCGATTATCATCACGGCAGAGACAAGCCCGGTATCACGGGTACTTCCCGGCTGTCTCCCTACCTGAGTTTTGGTGAGATCAGCGCGCGACAGGTCTGGCACGCTGTTACTTCGCATCTCCTTGCCGACACGGATCGCCCCGGTGAGGCAAAGCAGAGTGCACTGACCTATCTGCGTGAATTGGGCTGGCGCGAGTTTGCATACCACAGCCTGTATCACAACCCGGGGTGTCTCACCGCCCCATTGCGACCGCAGTTTGTGGACTTCCCATGGTCGGAAGACGAGCAGGCGCTCGATGCCTGGCGGGAAGGTCGGACGGGGTACCCGATCGTGGATGCGGGCATGCGCCAGCTTGCCGAGACCGGGTGGATGCACAACCGCGTAAGGATGATTGTCGCGTCGTTTCTCACCAAAGACATGTTGATCGATTGGCGTCACGGGGCGGCGTGGTTCTGGCGGCACCTGGTTGACGCCGACCTGGCGAACAACACGTTGGGTTGGCAGTGGGTCGCGGGATGCGGGACCGATGCGTCGCCATACTTCCGCATCTTTAACCCGACGACACAGAGCCGGAAGTTCGATCCGCAGGGTGATTACATCAGGCAATGGGTGCCCGAGTTAGCCGCGTTATCAGCGGCATCCATCCACGAACCGAGTACGGCCCCGGCAATGGAACTGCAACGGGTGGGCGTCAGTCTGGGAAAGGACTATCCCAAGCAGATCGTGGACCATGCTGAGGCGTACCACCGGGCTATGGACGCTTACAGCACTATCAAGGGTAAGTCGGCATGAACGACATCGATATCCGCAATCAGGACAAACACACGATCGTCGAAGCGGAGCAGTTCCTGCCCCAGCCGATCGAAGAGGTGTTCGCGTTTTTCAGCGATGCCCGTAATCTGGAGCGGATCACGCCTCCCAATGTCCGCTTCCGCATCCTGACGCCCACACCGATCGAGATGAAGGTGGGTGCGTTGATCGACTACAAGATCCGGATCAAGGGGTTGCCGATGCGTTGGCGCACACGCATCAGTGAGTGGGACCCGCCCCACCGCTTCAGCGACGAGCAGTTGATCGGGCCGTACCACCGCTGGCTTCACACGCATTGGTTCAGGCCCGAAGGGGACGGCACACGCATCGGAGATCGTATCGAGTACCGGCCCCGCGGCGGGAAGATCGTGAACGAGCTGTTTGTGAAGCGTGACGTGAGGCGTATCTTTGCCTACCGCCAGCAGATTATGGCGGAGCTGTTTAACAGGAACGGTGCGCCGTGATCGTGCTGCTGATCCATGCAGGCGTCACGCTGTACATGGCCGGGCTGATCTGGTTTGTACAGGTGGTGCATTACCCGCTGATGGCTAGCGTCGGCAACGATGTGTACGCCGACTATCAGAAGCGGCACGAGCGGTTGACCGGCCTAGTGGTCGGCCCCCCGATGCTTACCGAGTTATTCTGCGCACTCTGGATCGCGATCGCACCACCGATCGGCATGTCACGTTGGCTGGCCTACGCCGGGCTCGCTATGCTCGCCATCATCTGGCTCAGCACCTTTTTCCTGCAGGTCCCTTGCCACCGCCAACTCGAACAGGGCTTCGACCCGACCGTTCATCACAGACTGGTCGGGACGAACTGGATCCGTACCGTTGGGTGGAGCATGCGGGGCGTGATAGCGCTGCTTATGGTTGGCACGATTAAATAAAAACCGCCGCGTGCTACACGGCGGCTGTGGGTATTGTTTGAAAGTTTGGCTTGATCCGTCCCTAGTGAGGTACTTCCTTCACCGCGTTACGGTTCCACTCGGGGACGCGCACCACGATATTGCCCTCGCGTTTAACTACGGCCTGGCAGGCAAGCCGGCTGTTCAGCTCCACGCCGGGCGCTTCGTCCACGCGATCCAGCTCTTCGTCCTCGGCTTCATCGAAGCATTCCTCGCCCTTGTCAATGTAGACATGGCAGGTCGAGCAGGCGCAGACCCCGCCGCAGGCGTGTTCGATATTGATGCCGTGATCCAGGGCGAGTTCCAGGATCGACTCGCCGATCGCGGCCTTGAGTTCGACCTCTTTTTCCTGATTCCCGGTCAGGGGCTCTGGGTCCTCCAGGACGAACTTCACCGGGACGACTTCCGGGCCGAGGTCCTTGTCGTGGGCTTTCATGTGCATGAGCGTCGTTTCCTTGGGTCTGTTTACGAAGCGTATTGTAGGCAGGGAAGTCGGCCGGTGTTAGGAGGCTTTCGTCGGCATGTTTTACTATCGCTCCGGGCCCAGCGTCTCCAGCCGGGGTGTGTGTCGGCAGCACTCTGAAGGTAGAATGCTCGTGAGTTGTGTGCCATGAGTGTTGAGTTCCTCGTCACCTCGATGATCGTGATCCTCGTCCCCGGGACGGGGGTGCTGTACACCCTGGCGGTTGGGCTCGGGCAGGGCTTCCGGGCGAGCGTGCTGGCGGCCGTGGGCTGCACCTTCGGGATCGTGCCCCACATCCTCGCCAGCGTCGTCGGGCTCGCCGCCGTCCTGCACACCAGCGCCGTTGCGTTCCAGGCCGTCAAAGTCCTCGGCGTCGTCTACCTGCTCTACATGGCCGTCGGCATCCTGCGCCAGAGCGGGGCGCTCGAAGTCCGGGAGCAGAAGACCCGGGCCCGGCCCGGCAAGCTCATCCGCGACGGCATCCTGCTCAACGTCCTGAACCCGAAGCTGTCGCTCTTCTTCCTCGCGTTCCTGCCGCAGTTCATCCCCGCCGACGTCATGAACGCCACGTTGCCCATGCTCGCCCTTGCCGTCATGTTCATGTGCCTGACGTTCATCGTGTTCGTCTGCTACGGCGCGTGCGCCTCTGCCGCGCGGGACCACGTGATCAGCCGGCCCGCCGTGATGACCTGGCTGCGCCGCAGCTTCGCCGGCGCGTTCGGGGCGCTCGCGGTGAAGCTGGCACTAACCGATCGATGACCTTCTTTCGGAAAGGGACCCCCATGAGGCGTTGGCTCAAACTCCTGGCAGTGATCGCGGTGACGCTTGCAGTGTGTCCGGTGTGGGCGCAGGACGAGTCAGACGAGGCGTTGTGGTCTAACATCACGCTCAGTGGGGTTGATTGGACGGTTACGATTGACCCGAGCACACTTGGTGTGACGGCTCGTTTTAAGGATGGTGAAACCATCGTGTTGTCCGAACCTCAGGCCGAGGTGGATGGCGCAGAAGCCGTTATTGGTAACCAAACCCATGTGGAATGCGTGTTGCCTGGGCGGGGTTTGGCATTCGAAGCTGAGCTTCGTACCCGTCGCCTGATGATGCGGTTTATTCCCGACCGTCCCGGCGAGATCACCTGGCCGATCGTTCCGGCGCATGAACAACTCAAAGCCTACATCCTGCCACGGTTCGAAGGGGTCTATGCGCCGGCCGATGATGCCGAGTGGATGGCCTACCTTGTTGAGCGAAGCCCGATGGATACTACGGCCGATCTATCGATGCCGTTCATCGGGTTGGACCTCGGCGGTCAGACGCTGACTTACATCTTTGGCAACATGTTCGACAACCGCGTCGATTTTACGAAGGGTAACGGTGCGGCGGCGGATGTCTCCGTGACACACAAGTTCATGCCCAACTGGGACACATGGGAATACACGGTCATCGTCGAGTTAGGCGACGGCTCACCGATCACGCCGGCCAAGGCGTACCGGGATTACCTGATCGAGCGGGGTGAGTTCGTGACGATGGCTGAGAAGATCAAGGCCAACCCCAAGGCCGAGCGCCTGCTGGGGGCGCCGCATGCCTATCTTTGGGATTCGGGGCTGTTCAGCCACCTCGACGCAACCGATTGGAAGGGGTTTGCGGGCAGGTTGATCGCTGAGGGCGAGGCGGACCAGGACACGTTGGGCAAGCGGCTGTGGTCATCGTTCAACGACGAGACACGAGACGCCGCGGTGCAGATCACCCAGGAGCAGTGGCCGCACAAGTACATCAAGGCGCTGGTGGCAGCAGGTGTCAGCGAATACCTCGTTGATCAGATCGAATCCGAATCGGGCGGCGTTTCGCGTGAAGCCTTGCTTGACGGGTTCTGTGAACACTTTGACGGCCTGGTGCGTGATCACCACGACTGGGGCGGTGGCATCTCGACGAAGATGCTCGACCTGCTGCCCGAGGCCGGGATCGATCGGATGCTGTTGTGTATGGGCGACCTGACCGGTGCCCACCACAAGACGCAGGTGCCGCGCGCCGCGTATGAGGCCGGCTATCTGTTCGGGCCCTACGACTCATATCACAGCATCCATCGGCCCGACGCTCACCCCGACACCACCTGGGAGACGGCCCAGTTTGGTTGGGAACTCTACAACACCGGCGGGGTCGTCAATCAGGATGGCAGCATGAATGCCGGGTTCAAGAAGATCGGGTATCACCTCAACACCTCCACCGCCTGGCCGTTCGTCGAGGCGCGTGTCAATGACTACATGGCCCGTGTGCCCCACAGCGCGGTGTTCGTGGACTGTGACGCATACGGCCAATTCTTCGACGACTATTCAACCGATCACCCGGCGACCAAGCAGCAGGACATGCTTCAGCGGCTCAGCCGGCTGGACTGGCTGAACAAGTGGCACGGGCTGATCGTCGGCAGCGAGGGCGGCAGCGCCTATGCCACCGGGGTCATCCACTTCGCCCACGGGATGATGACCCCCGTCATCGGCTGGGGGGACCCGGACCTGAAGGATCGAAACTCCCCCTACTACAAGGGTGCCTACTGGCCGCCCGACGGCCCGGCGACCTTCACCAAGCAGGTGCCCTTGAAGCCGAGCTATAAAAAATACTTCTACGATGCCCGGTTCCGGCTGCCGCTGTATCAGGCGGTGTTCCACGACTCAACCATCACGACCCATCATTGGGGCAACGCCAGCCTGAAGTTCAAGGACCAGGTCGCGACGGTCGCTCTGCTGGAGCAGCTCTATAATATCCCACCCCTGTATCACCTGAACCTTGAGGAGTGGAAAAAGCACCGCGAGCACATTACCGCTCACCATGCATTCCAGGCTCCGCTTCACCGGGAGCTGGCTTTGCAGCCGATGACCGAGTTCCAGTGGCTGACCGATGACCGGCTGGTCCAGCAGACGACTTTCGGCGATGGCACACGGCTGATCGCCAACTTTGATGTAGCGGCGAGGGAGGTGGATGGGGCCCAATTAGCGGCTCAATCTGTAATAGCGATCCGGCCTGACGGTGAGATCAGCCGGTATTCGCCGGTATCCGCAGATGAATAGCTAACTTTGCGCCGCTCTGCAGCTCATATTTATTTAACAATTTGCTGACACCTCACTCACAATGCCTCGTTACGTTTCCCGAACGGCGTATTACGCTGTTGTTCGTACCCCCGGCCCTGTGTTAGTAGAATGTAAATCCGAGGCCGTGCTCGATTCTTCGCACGCGTCTCCTATTTGATGAGCATTGAACGCCATGAAAGCATCACCCGCCTTGCCGACAACCCGTCAACCGTCACTCCTGGTTGTTGAAGACGAGCAGGACCTGCTTGAGGTGTTGCGTTTCAGCCTGACGCGCGAGGGCTTCGGCGTACGGACGGCGGAGAACGGGGAGGACGCGATCCGCATGGTGCGGCAGAAGCGCCCGGACCTGATTGTCCTGGACCTCATGCTGCCGACGATCGACGGCCTGTCTGTCTGTCGTGCCCTGAGGACCAATGACCAGACCCGCGACGTGCCGGTGGTGATGCTGACCGCCAAGGGTGAGGAGACGGACATCGTCAAGGGGCTGGAGGCGGGGGCTGACGATTACGTGACCAAGCCCTTCAGCCCGAAGGTGCTGCTGGCGCGGATCAACGCGGTGCTGCGTCGGTCGGATACCTCCGGCGGCGCGGGCGTGATCGAGGCGGGCGGGGTCAAGCTCGACCCGGAACGCCATGAAGTGATCGCCAACGATAAGTCGGTGGACCTGACCGCGACCGAATTCAGCCTGCTCAAGCTCTTGATGTCGCGTCCCGGCCGGGTGTATACGCGGCAGCAGATCATCGAGTCGATCCACGACGGCTTTGCGGCGGTGACGGATCGGTCTGTGGACGTGCAGGTCGTTTCGCTGCGTCGCAAGCTCGATGAGGTCGGCCGGCAGGTTCAGACCGTTCGGGGTGTCGGCTACCGCTTCAGCGAAGTCCACGACTAACCTCTAACTCTCTTGATCATCCTGTGTATTAAGCGTGGGATGCCCGTCATCTGGGGTGGATGCGATTCGACCATGCTGACACAGCTGCTGGGATACGTTGTAGAGCTAGATCTAAGCACCGCGGGTGTGTGGGTGATCCTGCTGGCGACAACGGGCCTGGCCGGGGTGATGCTGGTGATGCTGATCTCCATGAAGCGGTCGATCCGTGAGATGCGCCGCGGGGCCGAGCGGTTCGCGGCCGGAGACCTGAGACGCCGGATTACGGTGCGCGGGCCGCGCCCGTTGGTTGGGCTCGCCGACTCGCTGAACCAGATGGCCAGCCAGCTCACGGATCGGCTGTCCACGGTCAACCGTCACCGCAACGAGCTGAGCGCCGTTCACGACTCGATGGTCGAGGGTGTGGTGGCCATCGACCGCGAGCAGAACATCCTGAGCCTGAACCGTGCCGCCGCCACCATGCTGGAGGTTGATCCCAAGTCGATCATCGGCCGGCGCGTGTATGAGGTGCTTCGCAATGCCGACCTGCATGACGTGATCCGGCGATCCTTACAGGAAGACGCACCTGTGGCGGGGGAAATGTCGCTCGAGCGGCACGGGCCGGGGAGCAACGGCCCGGCCGATTCGCGGGTCATCCAGCTGCAGAGCGCCTTGCTTCATGACGAAGAGCGCCGACGTATCGGTGTGGTGCTGGTATTACATGAGGTGACGAAGCTGCGCCGGCTGGAGGCGGTGCGCAGCGATTTTGTCAGCAACGTATCGCACGAGGTGAAGACGCCGGTCAGCGCGATCAAGGCCGCGGTCGAGACGCTGCGTGAGATCCCAAGCCAGGCGGACCCGGACGCGCAGCGGTTTTTACAGATTATCTCACGACAGGCGGACCGCTTGGCGGCGATCGTTGACGATCTGCTTAGCCTGGCACGGATCGAACAGGGGCAGGAATCAAGTCTGGCTGATATCAAGCCGCACCCGCTGTGGATGATCGTGGGCGCGGCCATGGAGACCTGCCAGGCGTCGGCCGACGCCAGGCGGATCCATATCACCAGCGAGTGCGACCGGCAGGTTCAGGCCCGGATCAACGAGCAGCTGCTAACCCAGGCGGTCGTGAACCTGATCGATAATGCGGTGAAGTACAGCGACCCGGACACGTCGGTGTTGGTTAGCTGTGAAGTGAACGACGATGAGGCGCTGTTGTGCGTGACGGACCAGGGCCGAGGCATCGAAGCCAAGCACCTGCCACGGGTTTTCGAGCGGTTCTATCGCACGGACAAGGCCCGTAGCCGCGAGTTAGGCGGGACGGGGCTGGGTTTGTCGATTGTGAAGCACGTCGCGGAGGTCCACGGGGGCCGTGTTAGTGTGGATAGTGAAGCGGGCACTGGTAGCATATTCCGCATACACCTGCCTAAGTGCTAACACCATATGAACATAGGCCACATTTGAGCCAGGGCCTCTAACATAAATCTAATGTTTTGCTCACATATCATTCATGGGGCGAATTTAGCATTCACGCGCGTTCTTGAAGCTTAGATCGCACCCTGATGCAACCCACAAACCGTGGCAACGCCACACTCACTCAAATTTGGAGATCAAGACATGTTCAGCATCAAGTCCAGCATCCTGGCCGCCGCCGTGGCCGCCACCACCTTCGGCCTGTTTGGTGCCGCCACGCAGGCTGCAGAGCTGAAGGGCGCCGTCAAGATCGACGGTTCCAGCACCGTCTACCCCATCACCGAAGCTGTTGCTGAAGAATTCGGCGCCGAGCACAGCCGTGTCCGCGTGACCGTTGGCGTGTCCGGTACCGGTGGCGGCTTCAAGCGCTTCACCATCAGCGAGACCGACATCTCCGACGCCTCGCGTCCGATCAAGGCCAAGGAACTCAAGGCCGCTGTCGAGAACGGCGTCGAATTCATCGAAATCCCCGTCGCCTACGACGGCCTGTCCATCGTCGTTAACAAGGACAACGACTTCATCGACGTCCTGACCATCGAAGACCTGAAGAAGGTCTTCCTGGACGGCACCACCGTCAAGACCTGGAAGGACGTCAACCCTGAGTGGCCGGCCGTTGAGATCAAGATCTACGCCCCCGGTACCGACTCGGGCACCTTCGACTACTTCAAGGAAGTCGTCGCAGGCAAGACCGGTGCGATCCGCTCTGACATGAGCGTGTCGGAAGACGACAACGTCCTGGTCCGCGGCGTCGCCGGCGACAAGGGCGCGATCGGCTTCTTCGGCTGTGCCTACTACTTCGAGAACACCGACAAGCTGCGTGCGGTCGCCATCGACGGCGGCAACGGCCCGGTCCTGCCCGCCAAGGACACCATCGAAGGCGGCAGCTATGCCCCGTTCAGCCGTCCGCTGTTCATCTACGTCAACGCCAAGGCCGCCGAACGCCCCGAGGTGGATGCCTTCGTCAAGTTCTACCTGGACAACGGCCCTGAACTGGCTGAAGAAGTCGGCTACGTCCGCCTGCCCAGCCCCATCATCGAGCTGACCAAGAAGAACTACAACGCCCGTAAGACCGGCACCCAGTTCCTCGATGAGAACGGCGAAAAGATCAGCGGCCCGCTGACCGACGTCTACAAATAAAGCAGATATAAGATGTTACGGCGAAAGCCGTGATCGCTTATACTGACCGCCCTTACTCGCGTGGCGTCTCGTAACCGGGGCGCCACGTTTTGCCTCCCCTTCCGAGACGTTTTGCTATGACAACACTATCGAATCAGCCTACCGGTAACCTTGCGGTCGGCCGCCCACGCTCCAAGACCGTACGCAAGGTGCGCGAGTGGATCATCATGGCCGGCCTGATCGGGTGTGGCGCGTTTTCCATCGCCACCACCCTCACGATCATTGTGATACTCGCGGTGGAGGCGATCACGTTCTTCGGGCTCGATGAAGTCAGCTTTACCGAGTTCGTGACCGGCCTGCAGTGGAACCCGCTGCTGGGTTCGGAAAAACACTTCGGCGTCTGGCCGTTGGTCTGCGGCACCTTGTTGGTCACCGCGGTGGCGATGTGTATCGCCCTGCCGCTGGGATTGATCACCGCGATCTGGCTCAGCGAATACGCACAGCCCAAGGTCCGGGCCGTCATCAAACCCGTGCTCGAGGTCTTGGCCGGCATCCCGACCGTGGTCTTCGGCTTCTTCGCCCTGACATTCATCACGCCGCAGCTCTTGCGGATGGAGTGGTGGACCACGGCGGATGGCGACCCGGTTAATCCGTTTGGCTTCGGCACCTATAACGCGATGAGCGCCGGCATAGCGGTCGGGATCATGTGCCTGCCGATCGTGACAAGCTTGTCGGAGGACGCATTGCGGGCCGTCCCCAACGCTCTGCGTGAAGGGGCGTACGGCCTGGGTTCCACACGCTTTGAGGTTGCGGTCAAGGTGGTCACCCCCGCGGCGCTGTCGGGCATCATTGCCGCGTTTCTCCTGGCCATCGCCCGTGCGGTGGGTGAGACGATGATCGTGGCCCTCGCCGCCGGCGGCACCCCAATCCCGCTATCTGAGAATCTAGGCGCCGCCCTCGACCCGCGGAACGAGGTTCAGCCCATGACCGGCTACATGGTCCAGATCTTCCTGGGCGATGTCAGTAACTTCGGCGCCGAGTACTACTCCAGCTACGCGGTCGCCGCGACCTTGTTCCTCATGACGCTGTTACTAACCCTCATCGGGCACCGGATCCGTGTGAAGTACAGGCAGGTGTACGAATGACCGACATCCACGACACCCAATCCGGCCGCCGGTTCCGACGCCTGATCAAAGATAATTTGTTCATCGTGTTGTGCCTGTGCGCGGCCACGGTGAGCATCATTACGCTCAGCGTCCTGCTGGCCTCGATCATCGTGCAGGGCACACATCACCTGGATGTCGATCTGCTTAAGAGTGTGCCTTCACGTAAACCCGAGAAGGCCGGCATCTACCCGGCGATGGTCGGCACGATCTATATCTGTCTGGTCTGTGCGATCACGGCGATCCCGCTTGGCGTGGGCACGGCCATCCTTCTCGAAGAGTTCAAGCCGAAGAACCGCTTCGTTGCACGGCTGCACGCGTTTGTCCAGTTGAACATCACCAATCTCGCCGGCGTCCCCTCGATTGTTTACGGGATCCTGGGCCTGACGGCGTTTGTTGAGATGTTTGGGTTTCTCGGACAGGGCAACGACCCAAGCTGGACGTTGGGTACCACGGACAACTTTTATTATGTCCAGCTGCCGTTCGGCCGGGGCATCTTTGCCGGGGGGCTCACCCTGATGTTGGTGGTCCTGCCGATCATCATTATCTCAAGCCAGGAAGCGCTACGTGCCGTGCCCGATTCACTCAGGCAAGGGGCGCTGGCGCTGGGCGCGACCAAGTGGCAGACCGTCTGGAACACAACCTTGCCCTCAGCGATCCCCGGCATCATGACCGGCACCATCCTCGCGATGAGCCGGGCCATCGGTGAGGCCGCCCCGATCCTTATTATCGCAGGCATCGTGTATATCACGTTCACGCCGGAACACCTGATGGACGACTTCACCGCGATGCCGCTTCAGATTTATAACTGGGCCGGCAAACCCCAGGAAGAGTTCCACAAGGTCGCCGCCAGCGGCATCATCGTCCTGATGGCGATCCTGCTGACCTTCAACGCCACCGCCGTCTTCATCCGGCAGAAGTTCCAGAAGTAAAATAAAGAGCGGATACCGATGACAGCGACTACTTCACAAGAAACCGAACTCATGAACCAAACCACCGCTACCGAGACCGACGCCGCCATGCCCGGGGAGGCAGAGACATCGATCGACCGAAACCAGCCGGTCGATCACGAGTCGCCTGCTATCGAGGTCGCGGCCTTCAATTCCTGGTACGACGAGTTCCACGCCCTGATCGACCTGAACATGGTCATCCCCGAGAAGCGCGTCACCGCCTTCATCGGGCCCAGCGGTTGCGGCAAGAGTACTTTCCTGCGGTGGATCAACCGCATGAACGACCTGGTCCCCAGCGCCAAAGCCACCGGCACACTCAAACTCCATGGGATGGACCTGCTGGCCAAGGATACCGACGTCGTGGACCTGCGTCGCCACGTCGGCATGGTGTTCCAGAAGCCCAACCCGTTTCCCAAGAGCATCTACGACAACGTCGCGTTCGGGCCCCGGCTGCACCTGAAGATGACACGCTCGGAGCTGGACGACGTTGTCGAGAAGTCGCTCCGTCGCGCCGCGCTGTGGGACGAGGTGAAGGACCGACTCAAGACCTCGGCGCTGAGCCTGTCGGGTGGCCAGCAGCAGCGTCTGTGTATCGCCCGCGCCGTGGCAGTCGGCCCCAGCGTCCTGCTGATGGACGAGCCCTGCTCCGCGCTGGACCCGCGTTCCACCGCCGCCATCGAAGACCTGATGGCCGAGCTGCGTGACGAGTACACCATCGCCATCGTCACCCACAACATGCAGCAGGCCTCGCGTGCTTCGGATTACTCGGCGTTCATGTTCCAGGGTGAGCTGATCGAGTTCGGCGCGACCGAAAAGATCTTCACCAACCCCGACAACGAACAGACTCAGAACTACATCACCGGCCGATTCGGTTAAAGTGGTGCAGAGAACTTCCTAAGAGGAACCCGCGCATGTCAGTCCTGCTGAACAAGCACATCGAAAAACTGAAACGAATGATCCTCGCCCAGGGGGCGCTGGTCGAGAAGGCGATGCAGAGCGCGATCAAGGCCCTTGAAGAGCGTGACGCCGACCTTGCCGATCAGGTCGTCAACCAGGATATGCAGATCGATCTGACGGAGATCGAGGTCGAGGAAGAATGCCTGGCGACGCTGGCCCTTCATCAGCCGGTCGCTCACGACCTTCGGTTCATCGTGTCGGTACTCAAGATCAACAACGACCTGGAGCGCATCGGGGACCTGGCGGCGAGTATCGCGGACCAGGCCGGGGCCTTGTCGGGGCTGCCGCCTGTCGACATCGCGCCCTTCAAGATCCTGGAGATGGCGCGGCTTGCTCAGACGATGATCAAGCAGTCGCTGGACGCGTTAGTTGAAATCAACGCCGACCTGGCAACCGAGGTCCGGGTGTCCGACGACCAGGTCGACGCCATGCACCGCGCGGTCTACGACCTGGTTGAAGAGCACATCCGGCGGGATAACGAAACGATCCATCAACTGATCCGTGTGCAGATCATGGCCCGCCAGATCGAGCGTGTCGCTGACCATGCGGTCAACATCGCCAAGGATGTGATCTACCTGGCCAAGGGCGAGATCGTCCGCCACCGCCGAGCCCGCGCGATCGCCGCGCAGAGCCGGGCCTGAGTTCACCCCAAGCGGGCTACATAAGCAGTTCGATTCGACATCGGGTGCCCGGCCATGCATGATGGCTGGACATGCTTTTACCTGCAATCGAAGATTTTCTGCCCTCACGCCAGCCCCTTATGGCAAGGCCCAGCTATCGGCTGGAACTGGTGACTGCTTCCACGTTCCCGTTGGCGGTCGCTGTTTTGGAGTCAGGCGTCGTCGGCGTGCTGGCCAAAAAGACATTCCATGTCTCCGAGTTTGAACTCGCCACGATCATGGCGGCACCGATCTTTGCTAACCTCACCAGCTTCATGTGGGCGATGTTTGCTCGTGGCCGGCACAAGCTGCCGTTTATCGCTGGACTCCAGGCCGCGGTCCTGCTGACGCTGCTTGTGATCTCGATCCTGCCGACCGCTGGCGCGGGCCCGTTGATGCTGGTGGCGGTGGTGATACTTGCCCGCTGCCTGCTTGCAGGTGTGGTCACGCTGCGCAGTATCGTCTGGCGACAGAACTACCCCCAGGCGTCTCGGGCTCAGATCACCGGCCGGTTCACCATCCTGGCGTCCCTGATCATGGCGACCGGGCCCTTGATCGGCTTCTATATCCAGGACCTTTCTGAGGATAGTTTCCGTTGGATCTACCGCGTCGTGGTGTTGATCGCCGCGGTCGGTGTGGTGTGTTTCTCCAAGATCCGGTTGCGAGGCGAGAAGCACCTGCTGGACTTCGAGCGAAATCCGGACGCGACGCCTCAGCCCCACGGCGAGCCCGGCCGGGTTTACTCGTTCGATCCGGATGGACAGACATCCAAACGACACACCGTCTGGACCATCCTCAGGGAGGACCACGACTATCGCTGGTACATGATCTGGCAGTTCGCCGGGGGGATGGCCAACCTGCTCGGTGTCTTCGCGGTGATCCGGCTGGTCATCGATCTGACCGAGGGACACGACTACGAATACGCTCTGAGTATCTTGATCACCACGACCGTCCCGATGGCGGTGGCGATGCTGACCGTGCCTGTCTGGGCACGCTACCTCGACCGGGTTCATATCACAGAGTTCAGGACGCGACAAGGATTGTTATGGATCGTTTCACAGGCCGGCCTCTGGCTGGCTGCGATGACCGGGATTGTCTGGCTCCTGATCCTGCCCCAGGTCCTGCAGGGGGTTTCACGTGGCGGGGGCATGCTCGCCTGGAACCTGGGACACAACGACTTCGCCGATCGGCGGATGGTCCCGCTATACATGGGGATCCACGTCACGCTGACCGGTGTGCGCGGTTTCCTCGCGCCGTACCTCGCCATCACGCTGATCTCGGGATGGTCGGCCGATGCGATCCCGTTTGTGACATTGCCGGCCTTCGGTGGCATCGGCCATCACGTGTTCCTGGTGACGACAGGATTCGCGGTCATCGCCACACTGGGATTCTGGCGTCTGCGACAGACCGTCGCGGTTGCACAATCAACGCGTTCCATCGATTGACGTGTCGTGGCCAGTGTTTTTGGTAGCGACCGATTCTGAGATGGCTGCCGTCTACGGCCGTGGGTGGAACTTGGCCATGACTTCTTTCAGACGGCTTCGATCGACGTGGGTGTAGACCTGCGTGGTCTGGATGTTCGAATGCCCGAGCAACTCCTGGACGACACGGAGGTCAGCGCCGCCTGATAGCAGGTGCGTGGCGAATGAGTGCCGCAGCATGTGCGGATACACACCGGTAAGCCCCGCCCGTTTGGCGTGTCGTTTGACGACCTGCCATATCACAATGCGTGTCAACGGCCCGCCGGTCCGCGAGAGGAACACGTTGTTGCTGGGTTTGTCATCGCGTGCGAGGTCGGGGCGCAACTTGTGGACATAGTGGTCCAGCGCGGTGAGCGCTTGCTTGCCGATGGGGACGATGCGTTCTTTCTGCCCTTTGCCGATGACACGTGCCACGCCGAGGGTGAAGTTGAGCTGATCGAGGGTGAACTCAGCGGCCTCGCTGGCCCGTAGCCCCGATGCGTAGAGCAGTTCGAGCAAAGCGACATCACGCAGGTACAGCGGGTCGGTCGGGCGTGGCGCCTGGATCAGGCGGGCGACCTGGTCGATGCCCATGACCGTGGGCAGGCGTTTCCAGGCTGTGGGTCGGCTAAGCAGTTCCGCGGGGTTTCGTCGGGTGAAGTCACGAGCTTCCAGGAATCGGCCGAACACACGGAAGGTCGCCACATGCCGGGCGATGCTCGAGACCTCCAGCCCCTTGGCTTCTAGGTATCGCAGGTGCTGGCCGATGGTGTCGAGGTCCAGCTCGTCCCAGGTGTCGTGGCCGTGCTGCTGCATCCACCGCCACAACTCGATCAGGTCACGGGCGTAGGCCTCCAGCGTGGCTTTGGCGAAGCCGCACTCGATCCGGCAGTAGCTGAGGAACTCACGGACCGCCGGCTCCAGCTTCGAACCCGGTTCAATCCCGGCAAAACGCAGCGCCCCCGTGCCGGCGGGCTGGTTGGTGGAGGCATGACTGACCTGGGCCGGATTCAAGGCGGGTGGCTACTCCTATCACGGCAATGCCTGATATGCCCTGGGCGGATCGAGAAACATCCCCAGAGCACCGCTTGGGGGCAAAACGGGCCGTATGACGTCTTACATCTATCGACCAGCCCGAGGGTTGGCCGTGAATCTCCCCCTGAGCGATGCCGGGCCTTGGGTACCTCGCCTTTACGACGCAGAACCTACGATCGTGCTCGGATCAGCCCCCCAGTCGGCCGGTTTGAACCGTGGGCCGAGGCGCATACAATGGTCGGCCCGGCCGACGTAGCTCAGTGGTAGAGCAAGGGATTCATAAGCCCTGGGTCGCTGGTTCGAATCCAGCCGTCGGCATTGCCCATCGCGCGGGTGGACCGCTTTTCGCCTCGGACACAGCCGGTTACAATACCGGGCTGCCACGTGGCGAGGCGAAGACCCGCCGCGACCTTTGGAGAGGTGGCCGAGCGGCTGAAGGCAACGGTTTGCTAAATCGTCGTACTGGTTTTACCGGTACCGCGGGTTCGAATCCCGCCCTCTCCGCTTTACACATCACGACCGCCGTAAACTCTTGCCAGCACAACGCTGGCAATTTCGGCGCGCAGTTACGCAGACCGTTTTCCCACTAGTTTCCCGATCTGAGCGCCACAGTAACGGTTCAATTAGAAGATCGCCGTATGAGTAAACCAGATAGAAAGACTAAAGCAGATGCCGCCGCTGGTTCGGGTACGACAACGAGTTGTAGACGCTGATCATTCGATGGACCCCAAGAGATGGTCTGTTCTATTAGATTCAGTTCGGAGAGCCTAACGCCTTCTAATACAGCTCTTCCTGAAATCTGCCCCACAGAAAAATCACTAGGTACGATCAAGGCTGTCCGATCAAGCCTATCGCCGTCATTTACCGATTGCAGGCCGAACGAATCACCTGATTGATTCTCATCGGTAAGAGAAGAATTAGCAAAATTAAAATCGCCTGGCACGTCAAATAACTCTACCGCAGTAGAAATCGTCCAACCTTTCGAACTTCCCTGATTACTAAAAAATCGTTGATCCCATCCTAGTTTATATGCTGAAATCTGAGGTATTCCATTGCTGCTATTCTGCATCAAATTCCTAATGTCAACCGTGCCATCCGCACGCATGACGGTGCTGTTTCCGTCAAGACTGGTGTCAAAAGTAATGATCAATTCGGCGTGAGTCTGGCTCATGCTGAAACAATAGAGAACCAGCGTGAGTACTAAGTATCTAGCTTGCATTCTAACCCTCCGTTTCGTTTTAGTGACACGTTCTGGTTACGAAATATTATAGCTCCCGATGTGTATTTTCGAGCAAAGTGAAATACTACTAGTGCCACTGGTTTTCAGGGGGCACGCCAAAAATAAAACCCTCCTCAACCGGTTGGTTGGGAGGGCTTTATCCAAAGCGGGTGATGAGATTCGAACTCACGACATTCACGTTGGCAACGTGAACGGCGAGGGCGAGCAAGTTTCTAAACAGCAAGAGCTTACGGATTTAGAGTCCGTGGTTCTCAGCAAATATCCAGCAAATTGCGAGGCATACAGCAATCCTGAAACCACCAGCGCTGGGGGCAATCCTGCGCCAGAAGCCGATGCACTTGCCCACGCACTGAACGCTTTACCCGAGGCCGAAAGAGTCGCAGTGATTCAGCACGTCCTAGCCCTGGGCCGGATGTCGCCGGCTCGACGTGCGGCCGTCCTGACGCTCACACGAGACCCCTGAACAGATCCACACCCCGACCCGCCGGCGGTCGATGGGTGAGTCTTCACACGCCGGCAGGAGCCCAATGATGAAACTCGATAGCGACGCAAAACAGACTACCACCCTCACCCATGAGCCCACCGGTATCACCGTCACGTTCAAGCGGATAGGCCACACCGATCGGACACGGCTGCTTGCTGGCAGCAACGGCGACATGGGTCTTGTGTTCATCGAACTGGCCCAACAGGGCGTTGGTGTCCACACATGGGAGGGTGTCGAGTTGCCCGATGGGAACCCGGTCCCGTACTCACCCGCCAGCCTGGATGCCGTCGTGGCACAGGAGCCGGGTTTTGGACCGTGGTTCAATGACGAACTACTCCGGGCCAACGGCTTCGACTTCACCGGCGGAGATGACGAATCGGTTGAGGCCGTCGAGGGAAAATCCGAGACGCCGAGTTCTGCCTGAAAGGCGCGGGCACGTCTGATGCCGGGGCGTGCATCGTGCTTTACCGGTTGACAATGCTCGGCGCTATCTCAGAAGTGTCCGGCGTTGAAGCAAGTTACCTGGCGAGGCACTACAGCGATTGGATCACAAGGCTTTATCCGCTGTGTGCTGCCATTCTCAAGAAACGATCAGAGGACGTAAACCAATCCTAGGTTTGAGGTGAGTCATGGCGGTAGTCATTGGAGCTGAAATCAGAACCGATGGGCGTGAATTGGAGCTTGATCTCCGGCGGGATGCACGCATGGTCGAGAAACGACTTGGCGGTGCGTTCAGATCCGTCGGCAGAATCGCTTCGGCTACGTTCACCGGGATAGGTTCAGCCGGCAAGGTTCTGGGGCGGGCGTTACTCGCTCCGTTTCGATTACTGACCAGCATTCAGGGATTGATCGGTGTGGGCCTAGGGGGGCTAGGCGCCGACCGTATGATCAGGAATGCAACCGCCCTCGAGCTACGAACCAAGGCTCTGGCCCGACAACTCGACATCACCGAACGCTCCGCCGGCCGGCTTATCAGCAGGATCAACGCCGCGTCTGCCGGGATGCTCGATTTCGCACGTGCCTCAGAACTGGCGAATCAAGCTGGCATCCTCGACATCCCCACAGCTGGCCTTGAAAGATTGCTCAAGGTCTTCACGATGCTCGCCGTTGCAAGGGGCAGGGAAGACAGTATCAGTGCTGACCTGGAAGAACTGCTGAACTCGATAGCCCGCGGTGAGCCGCCGAAACGGTTTGGCATCTTCGTGGGCGCCGAAGAGTTGGCCGGATTGGACCTGGCCGGCAAACAGGCTCTAACACTCAGACGCACCCTGGAAGAGTTGGAAAAGCGTGCGTCGCGTCTGGGCCTCGAGGGTAACGAGTTGTTCCTTGTCTACAACGGCATTTTTGGAAACATCAAAGACATCGTGATCGAAGTCGGGCGATGGATCACGCAAACGGATCTGGTTGGGGAAGCCATCCGGGGTGTATCCGAACTGACGGGGAACATCCTGAATGCGATCCAGAACGGCAACGGTAAAGATGTCGTAGGTGCCCTGTTGGTTAGCATTGCTCAAGCCGGTCCTGCGATCGTCCAGACGCTTGGGAACCTCATTGAAAAAGGCTTCAAGCTCGGGGCCGCAGCTCTGCTGGATGTTATTGGATCGCTCGATCTGACAGCACTTGGGCAAAGCGCTGCCGCCGCCATTGGCCGAGGCATCCAATCAATCGCACCTAGGATGGCACAGTTGATGGGGATCACGGAGCAAAGCTTGGCTGCTGCGGAGGGAGCATCGGGGAACATGCTTCAGCGTGCCGCCGTGGGGCTTAGGGAATCCGCCGGTAACGTGGACACATTCGGCCCGCTACGCCAATTCTATGGCGATGTGATGGATCGGTTCAGGCCGACCAAAGAGGCCCGTACGGGTGATCTGGTCCCGCTGGGTATCGAAGCAATCGATCCGGGCCGTATCACACCAGAGCAGATCCAAACCGCAAAATCGCGCTTGCAGGCCCCGTTCGCCGATCGATTCAACAGGGTCTTGGAGGGGTTGTTGACTGACCCTAAAATCGCAGGGCGATACCAGGATGCTCCCCGCGCACGACCCGCCATCCGCAAACGGGCACAACAGGCGGCTATAGCCGAGCTAGAAGCCGATCGCATCCTCGCCGGCTTCGGCTCTCGTGGTCAACTCGCACGCCTGGGGCAGGCTCAGGACCGGATAGCGCAGCATCCCCGCAACGCCGAACTCCTGCGTGAAGAACTCGCCGGCAATATCCTCGGCAAACTATCACCTGAGAAGCGGGACACACTCGACACCTTCAATCGCCGTGCTTCAACCGATCACGCGGAATATGACCCGCTTGGGGTGACACGACGACAGCTAGGCGCCTCTCCCGATGCATCCATGCTTGAACTGATACTTCGGGCAAGGGGTTTCCGTAGCGGGAGCGAGAGGTCTACGGACGTCACATCACATCCAAATGTGCAGTCCGATTCTTCTAACGATCAATCAAATCAGCAACTCGAGACCCAAAACGGGCACCTTGAAAAACAGAACCAGCTCATGCAAAAGAACACGGACTTGATAAGCCGGGGAACCGAAGCGCTGGACATGCTCAATCAGATGTTGGATCAATTCGTAGCCTCTGCGAGCTAAAGGGCATAAGCTGGCGCTGTAGGTGGGTATCTACGCTATCAGAACCATTCAGCTTGTACATCTTCTCAAGCATTTGAAAGTGAAATATGAGCAATTCACCACCGTCACCTAACGGGGCCAACGGCGACCGAGACGAGCGGGGCCGGTTCGCCAAGGGCAATCCAGGCGGAAAGGGGAACCCCCACGCCCGGGCTGTTGGGAAGCTAAGAACCGCCCTACTTGAAGCGGTGTCCGAGGAAGAGCTTAAAACCATCGTCAAGAAGCTGGTCGAACTGGCACGGCAGGGGAATGTACAAGCCGCCAAGGAAGTGCTTGATCGCTGCCTGGGCAAGCCCGTCGAGGCAGACCTGATCGCGCGTCTGGACGAACTTGAACGTACCATTGGAGAGAATCAACCATGAGCCTACGCCATCGCATCCAACGACTTGAAACCCTAGTGCAGGACACCCTCGGGCAGAATGCAACGGTCATCGATACGCCAACTGTACATGCCATAATGGGCCGGATTCTCACCGACCCCCAGGCACACGAAATAGCCTCATCGCTAGGCACCAAGATTATGGGAGCCGGCGCTCTGAACGATGTGGATATAATGAGTCTCTTAAGCGATGTTGACGGGTCGGCGAGAAACGAGGCGGTCTACCTGTACAACCTGATCGCCGACGTGCGGGCCCACAGATCCCCGCTTCCCCAGACATGATCGAACTCCAGCCCATCCCGAATGATGAGCGTGTAACCCACCAACACACTGGTGTTCTACACACACCATACGACCGCATCGCCGAAGCGCTGGGCCAACCCCACTGGCGAGACGATCCCGACTTCCCGGGTGATCCAGAGCATAGCCGTATCATCTGGCGCATCCGCGACCGCGGTACCGGTGCTGTCCTGGTGGTGTGTGATCACAACGCGGACGCACCCACGCCGGCGTTGACAAAGGTGTGGCAAGTAGCTTGGTCGGATGGCATGAATCAGCCTGGTAGTGGCCGACGGCTCCTAGATGACACCGTGGGCAGTACGGTCGGCGGTAGAGTTATTACAGACTAATAGTTGCACAGTATGCGCCTGAGAGCAATGGCCACTGAAGAACAAATGTGTAATGCACAGATTGCCATCTATATCTCATCTAAGGTATCGTAATATTGAATACTAACATCTTTACCTGTCACGTCCTCCGTATATGACATGGGCACCTCATTTCTAAACACAAGCAACGATTCGAAGTCTATCGCCGGCAGACCTGTTATCACACTCAGCTTCTCAATACTGTTCCTAAGCACGCGCACACGATCTAGATGCCTGCGCAATCGATCCGGCTTACCTTTCTTATCATAATCGTCACGAAATTCGCCGAGCTGCCTTGCTACTTCACCTGGAGTCTTGGCAAATAATAGGTCCTTACATTCTATTACAAGAACCCTCCCCTGCTCACTATTCCAGGCTAGAACGTCGATGTCTCCATCGGCATCATCTGACCTCCCTCCAATAACCTCGCTAAGCGCAACCTCGCTTCGGGCATACCAGCCACAATCCTGAAGCTTATCTCGAACTAGGTCGTTAAATTCATGCCCAACCCTGTTTCGATATGCACCAACCCAACACTTCATTTCCTTTGTGCCAAACATTGCCTCGTCATACTCGGCACGATATGAACGGTTAACGCGATAGGAATAACCATCACGAAGAAGGGATGATGATATTAGTAACAGCGGGTTTTCTTCTTGATCAAGACAAAGGAGAGGTCGGTAGATCAGCGACATCCTGCGCCTAAACTCCCATGGCATAATGTCGCGATTTGTCATCCCTGGCGGAATTTCATCCCAGGACTCTCTAGGCGTTAACGTCATACATGAGTGAATCCTTTTAATTATTTCCTCTGACAGAATCCCCTCTAAAGCCTGTATTACATCAGATTCACGTAACATCAGAATGGATTCGCCTCTTTCGATGCATAGATTTTCTATCGCACCAGTATATTCTTGCCCTTGATCTATAGTAAAACCGAACTCGCCATTCCATGCTTCCAGAAACTCTACTTCAAATACATCATCTACAGAAAGACTAACTTCATAGGGTTTTATCATTTCCTCGTATTGTTCCGCCCTATAGCCGATTTCTTTTCGTATAAACTCGTACCCAATGGGATACAACACCTCGTCGTGGAACCTTCCGTCTACTAACACCAATCCAAGCGAGGTCACCTTCAACTTTGGCTCTAGGGCACCTTCATGAATTGAATCAGACCAGCCGCCTATCTGGTTGATCAGGCCGGCTTTTGCCATTGCGCGTGACATGTCAAGCATGCCAGGAATAGCACCCCCCTCAACCGGACAATCGCAGACCGCCATCTCAGCTAGTATTCTGGATGTTATAGAAGCAGCGTTGCGATCAGACACTTCTCTTGCAACTTTCTCATGTATAGTTGCAGTGTCTTGGTGCAAAGACAGTATTGCCCGATACGTTCGCTCCCACAGGACTCCTTCACTGCGTAGCAGCTCCAGGTTCTTTAGCATTTGGCGCAGTGCGGCCTCTCTATTCCAGCCCGACAATAACTCACTTAACTCACCCCGGATAGCAAGCACTATTGCATTAAGTGCGGACGTACATTCTTTTACCCCTACGACTTCAGAACCGGAGAAGTGAGACGGCGCTAATCCCGACAGGCCGATCCGACACATGGCATCATCAAATAGATTAATTTTGATGGGACGGTCTCGGGATTCGCTAGATAAATAATCTACAGAATCTCTTGCTGAGAACATGTGATATTGCCGCGCTCCAGGATCTCCTGCTACCGAACCAACAATCTCCCCATCATCCAGATCAAGATCGATCAGCATGCTTATACCGTGGACAAGTTTCCTTAGGATTGCAGTCTCAGATATATTACTGGGGTGATAGAACACATCGCACACTTCATCGGGGATACGCATACTGATTCGTGATTCAGCCCGATCAACATCCAAGGATATGCGATTCATCAACTTATCTATGCAAATCTCATCAGGAATATCGGGGACACGCCTCGGATCAAAGGAAGGAAAGTCAATATGCCAATGTAGATTGACATGGATGTTTTGAAGAACGTGATTACATATCGCTGGAACCAAATGCTCAAGCCATTTGCCAAACGAGTCCCATAGAGTAAATATCCTGGACCCCGATGATTCATCATCATCACTCACAGTCAGCCAGACATTGAGGTTGTCGCCAATGTATACAGATCGACGACATCCTTCCAACATATCATCATATGCAACGTATAGTGGCCTGTGTTCATCTTCGGGGAAATAGGAGCTAGTTGAATATCGCGCCACGCGAACAGGGGAGCCGTCAGGCGAAAGTACCAGATGTATATCATGGCGTATCGCTACGGATTTTCTCAGAGACAATAATGAATTCTGATTTATCAATAGCATGAGGCCGGATTGTGACGAAGCCATATCACCATCGATCTGGTCGTGCGGCACAAGATGATGGTCCATATCCAAGGCCCAAGCGAACAGGTTAAGCAGTCCATTGATATTCCGAATATGGACCCCGTGCTTTGAAGTCGCCTCAACATGATCCATGATGCGAAACAGGTTGAGCGGCTCCATGCTCTCAACCATACTGAGCGTGATCAGTTGCTCCGCAGATATGAAATTAACGCGCCACTTATCATGATCTACTGTTGGCAAATCAAATGCGACACCTCGACCCCAACCACACGTAACGATTAATGTAATGGCCTCTCGGAAGCCGTCTACCTTCGACACGCTCTCTACAGCCGAACGTATCACCTTCTTCAGTAATTGATCGAACTTATTGAAAGATGGGCTTCTCGCGCACAGCCCATACTCAGAGGCATCAGCAATACCATCTACAGCAAATACGAAATGGATAAACCTTCCTGAATCAACTTCCGCCATGCAGCTAGAAAGAAGCAGATCACGTTCTTTCCGCCAAGGTGTTGGAAGACGCGGAAGCTTGCCCAAGATCAATGTCTCAGAAATACACTTAGAGTAACTAGCCGCTAGAGCAACCTGCAGATCTTTAAGGCAACCTTCGTTATTGGCAAATTGCAAAATGTGATAGCGGGCACAAGCCGAAAGATGGGAAGGCGATAAGACAATAATACAATCGTCATGCTTGAGTATCGGGTAGCGGTGAAACTGCCCTTCAAGTTTTGCGCTAGAGAAATTTATATTCCAACCATCAAGAGCTGTAAGATATGGACTCAATTGTTCACTTCGAACACCCAAGTGGTTTAAATCTTCTTCAGTAAATATTACGGCCTCAGCAAGCCCATCTAGATCATCCAGAATATAGTCTGGTAATTCTGATATGTGGAACTCTGCCCCAGGGGTATATCTATCAAGATTGCGGCGACACGCAATAGCCTCGGATAGCTGTAATAGTGCATGCACCTGACCTTTAAGTGTTTCAAAAGGCTCTATCTGTGGCATACCTGATACAACATCGATAAAGCGCTGAAGAAAAAAACTATTGCCCTCCCAGAGGCCTTCAAATATTCGGTACGAACTGGAATCGTCGAATACTATGCCAACAAATAAATCTTCCGCTGGATCCTCCATGCTGCTGCGGCCCGTCTTTTCCGTCAAGGTGAAGAGTTCTTGAATTCTCGCTCGGTCAAGCGGCCGGGATCCACGGGCATTAGATAGGATCGCCATCTGGATGTATTCAAGACGGTACGCATTAGCCCCTAATTCTGGATGTGTGAGAAGGCCACCAATGACTCCTATTGAGGCAATGGGGTCCAACTCCGTTATGAGTTGATCAAAACGTGCGACTGCCTCGGGATTTGTCGTCGCACCCGCCATATGAGCGGCAGCCTGCATGCCTTCGAACATATCATGCCCACTTTGGTCACGAAGAAGTGTGCCAATGTCCTGGCTTAAACCAAATTGCTTGCGCATGAGATACTCGTCTATTCGAGCCTCAGCACGCTTCTCTGACTTTCTGGAACCCTTCTTACGTTTAGCCATATACATACCTCCCCGGCAGATTAATACCACGCGATATATCTCTCATGTGACAGGCCACGCAATAACAACTGTCACTTGAAACTATTCCGGGCCATATCCCGAAAAGCGCGGAGTAACTCGCCAGCGAGAGCGATCCCCAGGCCGGCGGAGAGGGCATAGAAGGCGAAGGCCCCGCCGGTAAAGCGCCATCCCTCATCTGAATCAGAAGGCAGCAGTGCGAACACCAACGCAACACTCCCAAGTATCACCAACGTGTACCCTACGACCATGAAGAGCAGCGCAAAGACAAGCATCGCTGGATAGCTGGGCGGGGGCGTAGCCTGACGTGACCTTGGTATGGATTGACTCGGTGTAGGTGACGGGACAGGCTCTGCCTTCTCCACAACGAAGTCCACCAGCCTGGCTGCATCGTCTGCACTATCCGCGGTGACGGTGGTAAATCTCACACTCCCATCATCTCGATCGAGACCACTGACAATAAAGCTGGGCATCGTATGTCTCCCGGGTTGAAGTGTGAATATGATGATCGGGAGTCCGGGGCCTGATGTCAAGATCATTTATTCGCCAATGATGTCTCGTACACCATGGAGCCGGTTAACTATACGGCGCCGGCTCACCTTACGTTCTGACCGCTGGATCGGGGCGTGGTAGGTCAGGCGAATCTGTTTCTTGAACGTCCGTGCATGCATTCCCGGAATGTGCTGCAACACCCGGATGATCTGCGCTTTGCTCATGTTGTCGATGAGGTCGAGGGCCTGATCGACGATAGGATCTTCGCTCGGCATAGTCTGCCTCCGTGCATGAACGCTACTGCCCGCACTACAGGTCAGGATCACCTGGACCTTCCCACCCCGACGCTGACACAACCGACAGACCCGACACATCATGCGGCAAACACGGGGGCCATGGAGGCGTTAGGGTTGATTCGTGACACCCGATCGACCATGCATGCCGGATGGGCCATAGTGAGTGGTTCAGGAGTTCTCTTTGGATGGCCGGCCTGGTGTTCGTTTCTCGACCGTCTTCAGCGAGCGCTCGTCGATGATCCAAGCCGGTCCAACTTTCCTTGCTTTCAACCGACCCGACTGAATCAAAGCAACCACTCTCCGGGACGTGACCCCGAGCCGCTTGGCTGCTTCTGCTGTACCGATGACTCCCATAAAAAAACTATACCGCCGGAGGATTATTATTTCAACCTCCCTCTTGACAAACTATTCTTGTGTCGGTATAGTTAATTCGGAGTTAAGAACCACCCCCAACGACGGGAGCCCAGCCATGACAGCCGCTTATACGACGATTGCCCCAGCCACCCCGACCCTCACTGCTGATGAACTTCTGGCCGAACTGGCCGAGAACACCGGCACGCGGATCGTGACCATCGTCACACGCACCGACCCAAGGCTCCGCAAGACCGGCAACCCCTACGCCGGCAACGTCGTGAAGGTCCAGGCCCTAAACGGCGTCCTGAATTATGACTATGAGGCTGCTGTAAATCGCCAGCGTGGTCGCGAGGACAAGGCCGACGACTTCCAGGCATGTGCCCGCCAGTGGGGTGAGCGCGTCGCCGGCACGCCGGTCGTGATGCACAAGGGCAAGAGTTACTTGTCGGTGAAGGTGGAGCGTTGCATATGGCGTCGATTCGAGACGATAGACACGGGCGAGATGATCGATCCGGCCGAACTCGATCCCTTCATGCCCGCCAAGTGTGGCAGCCGTCAGGGCGTGGATCGAGAAGTGATCGAGCGGACCATCGCGCTAGACAGCATCGTTTCGATCCGCATGAACGGCCAGACTCGCCGCTTGGTCCACTGACACGGGTTCTGATAGGCCTCGTGTCCCGGACGCACCCGGCAGGCCCTTAGGCCATACGACACATACAGCACGGAAACGGAGCCACACGGATGAATCCTGACTATCAATACATTCCCGTCATCACACTCAACGGGTGCCCAGAAGACTTGGCCATCAGCATCACCGAACGCGGGTATCGAATCGTGTCTGTAGCGCAGCTGGATGCGCTGGGCAAGCCAGTCGACTGGGCCATCGACCATCAGGACCGCATCGTCTACCTCGATGCTAATCTTGACCGTAAGGCGTTCACCAGAGCCGTCAACGCCGCATATGACGAGGTGAAGGCCCACGAGCCCAAGGCTCTGCCTCGCGACCGCCGGGCGCCGCAGCCGAACTTATCAGCCTGGGCCGTGCCCTCGACACCCGAGCCTGGGCCGGATGATTGGGTCGAGGAACGCTACGAACTGCACAGAACGGCCTACGAGCGATTTATCGAAGTCACCAAGGGATACGACCGCAACACCGCGCGACTGGCGACGCTGATCTGGTGGTGTGGCCTGACGCCAGAGCAGAAACACAGGATCGAGGAAGCACAGACGGCCGAGGCGATTGCACACGTCGGGCCAACTGGCTGGTTTATGGGCATCGACTGCAAGTATATCCACGTCGCCATCTCACCCGTTGTGCGCCGCTTGATGAAACGCAGCACACGATGTGCATCGGAGGCGCGGCCCGGGTCACTCGCCGGCTGGAACTTCGCGCCCGCGTTCTACGGCTTCGGCTGGCTCGACCGTAAGACTATCGCCGGCGCGATGATTGACGCAGCGATGCTGATGAGTGATTCTCCAGCGACTTGAGTGGTATATTGTCATCGTTGGGCCAGCGGTTCGCTACCGTCTGGGGCCCGGGCATCGGCCGGTCACCCACTCGCCGATCTGTTGATGCTCGGGTCAGATCCAACGAAGCGAGTGAACCATGCAACCACTATTTCTCGACCCGATGAAGTTCCCGACCGCCGACGCGCATGTTGCTGAGATAATTGAAGCCGCCGTCATCACCCATAGTATGGCTGTATTCACACTAGCCGATGATGAGCTACGCACTGAGCTGATGCAACAACACGCGACCAGCCGCGGTGGTGTGTACCTTTCATGTGAACGCTGGAAGACGAATAAGCAGTTCCTCCTAGCCCTGGCCAGTCAACTGGATGTTCAGCTAGCACGAACCGCCTACGAATTATTCCAGAGCATCAAAGATGCACTCGACACAAACTCACGGCCGTTGTTCTTCAACCAGGCTGAATTGTTGAAGCCCGACATGTTCAACTACATCCAATCGCTCCACGACAAGATAGGCGTACTGATCGTGATGGCTGGCGCCCCCGACAAGTTACTGAGCATGGCGGATGACGAGGATCGTGATCATACGTTCTGGACCCGGTGCGTTCTCCGAGACATCGACGAGCGAATGCAGACGGCCCGGCAAGAGTTGGGAGAGGAAAACAAAGGTACTGGAGTAATTGGTCGGATCGGACAGGATCAAGAAGTATAGTGCGCACCAAGTTTCCACATTGGGCGACTTCTGTAACCACTTGATCCTGAGGAAGGTGTAATCGGAGATGCCAGCCGCCATTGAGACGGTGTTGACGGTGCGGACGGGCTCTCCTAGATATGAGATGCCTGGGGCACACATCCATCTTAACCCACCGCTATTCAAGTAATTATCACGGTGCACGGCTACCTTAGGATTGACATTCTTAGGAATCACCGGAACCGCGAATGACACGTCATGACAATCTAGGCCGAATTACCTGCACGGGCGACGCCTTGACTCAGCGGCCCGTCCATGCAGGAGGCGATAGCCGTGACACAAACCCCAACCGTTACCAGCACCGAGATGGCCAGTGAACTTCTGTCTATCAAGCAAGTTGCGAAGATTCTGGGCGTATGCACTCGGACAGTAATGCGACTTCGCGACAGTGGGCGAATGCCACCGCCTATCAAAGTAGGCAGTCAGGCTCGATGGAGACCTGAAATTGTAACACAGTGGATCTCCGACGGCTGCCCTTCAGTGAGCGAAGAGGTGGCCCATGTCGGATGATTCCGCCAACACCATCACGATGCACCCGCTGCTGGTCAGCGCCGAACGTGCCGCCGAACTGCTCGGTATTGGTGAAAGAACCCTGTGGCGCGCGGTCAGCCGAGGCGAGCTTCCCAAGCCGGTCAAGCTCACAGGCCGAACGCTCTGGCGAACTGCTGATTTGGCGCGATTTGTCGATAGCCTGGGGGAAGGCGACTAGCGCAAAGAAATGCCGCGTGATGCTCAACTTTTCCCGAGACGAGCAGCAGGCGGCTAGGCTTAGAACCATGGGCATTTTACCAAACTCAAAGCACAATGACATGACCACGATGCCCACGCCTGCGAAAAAGCCGGCTGTGTCAAGGCGACTCCGGGCAGCGATCCCACCGGACCAGGTGTGCAAGACGTGCGGACACGAAATGGCCCTCCGGTTTATGAGCCGGTGGTGGTGCATCCACTGCGATGAGACAACGCTGTTTCCCGAAGGGGGCGGCGATGAGTGATGGCTGTAAGTCCACCCAGTTCGGGAAGCATCCAACGAAAGTGACCACGACACCGGGATTGCTGAGATGGCTGATGGGGAAGCCCCGCGCCATGGCAATCTATGACTACATCGTTGTGAAGGGCAAGAATTGGACGAGCGAGGCATCGGTCGGAGAGATAGCCAATCTACTCAAAATCGACCCGCGAACGGTGCAGCGTAACATCCGTGAGCTTGAGGGCGTTGGCCTGATCCGTGTGGTTGTAGGAGGCGGCCGGCATCGAATGAACAGTTATGAGATTGAGACTGACCCCGCGAAACTACGGCACATAGAGATGCCACCCTTTTCGAATATGAAACCCCGGCAAACGGGCCATGAAACCCCGGCAACTAGAGGCCGAAACCCCGGCATGCGGGACACGAAACCCCGGCAATCAACAGTGCCACCCATACAGAGTACAGAGGTACAAAAATCCACAGAGCCTGAGGTGGTGGAGTTGCTGCGCGGCATGGGGATCAGGCGGGCCGAGACACTGGCAGCCGTCGAGGGTGTCACGGCTGGCCTGGTGATGCGCGTGGTTGATCGAGTTGGCAAGGGGGATCCGGGAAAGCTGCACAACGCCATCCAGGACGAAGCGGCCATGCTCGTCTCAGAGGCCGAGCAGCGCCAGCGTCACGGCGAGAGGCTTGAACGGCAGGCCGAGCAGCGGCGACGCGAACGTGATGAAGCTGAGGCGCAGCGCATGGAGGCAGCCCGGAAACACGCCGAGGCGGTCGAGATCATCGCCGGACTGGATGATGCCCACCTGCTTGAGCTACGCGACATGCATGTCACCACCCTGCAACCGTTTGAGCAGCGACACGACCGAATACCGAACTTGGGCGACTTGCGCCGTAGTAATGGTGGCATAGGACTGCGCCTGTACCGCATTGCAATCACCGAGTTATTGGTGCGTGAGGTAGAACAACACTCGGCGTCTCTTGCGTCGGTTGATACACTGGTGAATAGCGAAGGCGGATGAAATCATGCCAAGTCTCTACAAACGAAAGTCTGACAAGCGGCGCAAGGGATCGCGCTGGATCGTACGGTGGCGTGACGCCGAGACTGGCAAATGGCGTGACAAGACGGCTTACACCGACCGTGATGCCAGCCTTGAATTGGGCCGCAACCTCGAGCGCGAATCTGCACGCAAGGCTGAGGGCCTGACCGACCCGCTCGATGCGCAGCGCCGGCGTCCGGTTAGTGAGCACATGGACGAGTTCATCGCCAAGCTCAAGACCGCCGGCCGTGACGCGCGGTATCGTCTTCAGGTAGAGAACCGAATCAACCGAGTCATCAACGGCATCGGCGCCAAACTGCTGACCGATCTGGACCCGATGAAGGTGTCGCGTTATCTGTCCGAGCTTCGTGTCAAGGGGCGGGCGCTGTCTGGCGCCACACGCAACGAGTACGTCGGGAGTCTGCGTGCGTTCACAAACTGGGCGGTCGAGTCGCGGCGCATCCACACAGACCCGCTGGTGAGTTTGAAGCGCACTGAACGACGGGTCATCAAGCCGGAACACCCGAGGCGGGCACTGTCGGCCGAGGACATTGGGGCGCTGCTTGACGCCGCTGAGCGCCGGCCTTTACTGGAACTGCGCACGATCCGACGTGGGCCGGACAAGGATAAACAGCTGGCCAAGGTGAAGCCCGCAACCGCTGCAAAAGCGAACCGCCTAGGCCGCGAGCGTCGCCTGTGCTACCTGCTCGCCGTATGGACTGGGCTGAGGCGGTCTGAGATCGCGGCGCTGACGTGGGGCGACGTTGACATTGAGGGTGCGTTGCCACGCATCCGACTGCGGGCGGAGACGACTAAGAGCCGGCGGGCTGACACCCTTACAGTTCATCCACAGCTTGCCGATGAACTGGCCAAGGCACGCCCGGCCGATGTGAAGGCCAACACACCGATCGTCCGCACAGTCCCGGGTATGGCGGCGCTGAAGGCCGATCTGAAGTTCGCCGGCATCGAGTACGGGACCAGGGCCACCGGTTACGCGGACTTCCACGCGCTACGCAAGAGCCTGAGTACCATGATGGCGGCGGCGGGCATGAGCCAGCGGGCAAGACAGGCCCATATGCGGCACACCGACCCGCGCCTAACCGAAGGGGCGTACATGGACGAGGCGCTTTTGCCGATCGCCAGCGAGTTGGCAAAGCTCCCGAGCATCCCCAAGCCAGACGATGCGTCACCAGAGTCATTGCCATTCGCCAAGACGGGCACTGATGCCGCCGATACTGGATCATGCTGCGCAGCAAATATTCAGCAAGAACGCGGCTCGAATGGGCACGATATGGCAGGGGATGACACAACCGACCCGGGAAGCCCCGGCACACACCGCCGGCGTGGTGACAATCTGCAACGCCATGACATATCGGGGATTGGCAGTAAAAGACAACGGCCGGCACCGTCTGGCACCGGCCGCATATCGAAAGCGGGTGATGAGATTCGAACTCACGACATTCACGTTGGCAACGTGACGCTCTACCACTGAGCTACACCCGCGTGCCATTGGCGAGCCAACCATCTTAGCGAACGTGGCGTAGGGTTCAAGTCCTTCGGGTAAGTGTGCGGGGCGTCGGACCTAAGACATTACACGGGAGTGGTTTATGTATGTTGTTGAGGGGTGCTTGTCTCATGTTTGGGGGGGCGGCATTTTGATGTGGAAACAGGCTGATTTGGGGGTGGATTTGCAGAGATCGGTTTGGGTGGGTAGCGTTCTGCTTGAAGAACCCACAGGTGCGTGGTTCCGACGAATTAGCTGTCGGGGCTACGTGAAAAGGGAAGTGGGGTGCTCGGGATCGGCCGGTTGTGACCGGAATCGATTCTGAAATGCCCCCGCGGACGCGCCGCCGTGATGGGTGGCTCCGACGATGAGTCGGGCCTGCGTCCCGCCGAGAGAACCACTGACGGGCCTGCAACGGGCTTGTTGGGAAGGTTGGCGGAGACGAAACCCTAAGCCGGAAGACCTGCCTGAAGGGTGCCGATGGTGTCCTCGCGAATAGGGACGTTCGGGCAGGTTACGCGTAAGCCGATCACCCTCTCCGGCCCCGCATGCCCAAGCTGACTTCGTGAGGACGAACATTCTTTGTTTGTCCGAGGGATGCCCTGCGCGATTCGGGGCAAGGAGTCACGATGTTGGCAAGACCAAGGAAGGCGACGAGATGGATGGTGCCCGTGTGTGCGGGCGTGATGGCGGTCGGCCCGCCGGTGTATGGCGAGCGGTACGCGGATGTGCTCGGGTACTTCGAGCCGGGGCAGCACGTGGACGTGGTCTACGGTTCGGACCCGATCGAGCTCTACGACAACGCCCAGGCGGCGCTCGGTGGGCCGGGTGAGCAGGTCGCGTTATCGCAAGGCACACTCACCGAGATCGTTTCGTTAGGCGGCTGGAGCGATGACGCCGGGTCCGGAACGAACGACCGGACGCCCGGGCTGGTCGTCGGTTTCAGCAACGAGGTGCTCAACGCGCCGGGTGATGACCTGCTGATCGTCGGCAACGCGCCGTCGACCTTCACGTTTTACGAGCCGGGCTTCGTCGAGGTCGCGGTCGAATCCGACGGCGGCGGTGCCAAGCCCGGGGGCTGGCAGGATGAGACGTTCTACCTCATCAAGCCCGGTCACTACGACGTGATAACCGATCCACGCACGGCCCCGACCGCGATCGGTATCACGACGAACCCCGACTTCAGCCTGAACTACTCATCCCCGTTCGATGACGACACCAATCTGCCGGGCTACTTCGATATCACTCACGGGGGCGACGGATTCGACCTGGCCGACGCGATCGATCTTGCGGGTAATCCTGTCACGCTCAGCAGCATCGCCTACGTCCGTCTGCGGTCGATCAGTGACTCGGCCTTCCCGTTCGGGTCGTACTTCGCACCGGAGGTCGATTACCTGAAGGTGCTCGAGCTACCGGGTGACTTCGACGGGGACGGATTCGTCGGGCTGCAGGACCTGGACCTGGTGCTTAATCACTGGAACCTGTCGGTGCCCGCCGGCTCGTTTTCGCATGGTGACAGCGACGCGGATGGGTTCGTCGGCTTGGCGGACCTGGACCAAGTCTTGAATAACTGGAATACATCGGCTGCGCCGGCGTCGGGACAGAGTATCCCCGAGCCGGCAACCTTTGTGCTGACTTCTGCTTTGGCCGGCTTGATGCTTTCGCATCGTCGGGCCTGATTTTCTTTTACCTGTTTTATTCTTTTTACCACCAAGAGGAGAAAGACTATGAAAACGCTATTGACTTTGGTGGCCGGCACCGTGCTGGCTAACACCGCCCAGGGAACTGTCGTGGACTTTGATGAACTCAATCCCGCTGATCGTCCGTTGTATGGGCCCGCCAGCCCGAGCTTCGTGTCGAAGGGTGCCACCTTCCAAGGCGGCTTCTATTCGGGTTGGACCTATTCTGATGACAGCGACACCGTCACGCCCGGCTTCACGAACCAGTACGCCGCTTACACCGGCGCGGACCTGAGCGGCTCAGGGAACTACGGCATCGCCTATTCGTCAGCAGTACTCGACCTGCCCGCCGGGCAAACACCGGTGTCGGTCTACCTGACCAACACGACCTACGCGGCATTGTCGATGCTCCAGGGCGACAGCTACGCGAAGGTATTTGGCGGTGTGAGCGGTGATGATCCGGATTACTTCGATGTGACGTTCACCGGGTACTCGGCCGCCGGCGCTACTGGCGCGGTGACCGGGTCTACGACGTTCCGGTTGGCGGATTACACCTTTTCGGATAACGCACAGGATTATTTAGTCGACACGTGGGAGTTGGTTGACCTGACGCCGTTGGGCACCGCGGCGTCGATCGGGTTGTCGTGGGACTCGACGGACGTCGGGACGTACGGGATCAACACGCCGTTGTATGTGGCGGCGGACAACCTGGTGCTCGTGCCGGAGCCGGGGACGGCCCTGGTGCTGCTGTCGGGTTCGGGGCTGATGGGTCTCGGCCGTCGGCGGGCCGGGTATGTGTCTTGATTGATTGCGGCCGCGGCGGGCAGGTGGGACCCCTGCCGCGGCCGCCCTTTTTAATCGGTTGACGTGAAGAACGATTACGTGATGAGACGACAACCTGACAACTTGCCTCAAGTGCCTGCCGGCTTCACGCTGATAGAACTACTCGTCGTGATTTCTATCATCGCGCTGCTGCTTGGGATCCTTCTGCCTGCGCTGGGTAGTGCGCGTGAGACGAGCCGGGGCGCGGTCTGCTTATCGAATCTCAGGCAGCTTGTGTCCGCCAACACGGTTTATGCTGAGGATAACGGCGGGTTCTATGTGCCAGCGGCGTTCGATATCTTTGATCTCTCTGCGAATGGTAATCGCCAACGCTGGCATGGCCGACGCCTCTCTCAATCGGGTTCGATCGAAGACCAGACATTCGATCCTGCACGTGGCCCGCTTGCCGACTACATCGGGCACGGTGGCGCGGTCCGTCAGTGCCCAACCTTCGAGAACATGATCGATCACAACGCACCGGGGTTTGAACGCGGCAACGGCGGGTACGGATACAACCACGCCTACATCGGCGGCCGGCGTGATCTATACGGGACAAACAAGAAGTCCGCGACGCACACCGCGCGTGTTGACGACGTGACCCGCCCTACCGAAACGGTTATGTTCACCGACGCCGCGTTCTACAAGTTCGTCGCAGGCCAGGCCAGACTGATCGAGTATTCGTTTGCAGAGCCGCCCTTCGTTCAGCAGTTCCCCAATGTAGAGCCGACCATGTGGAGTGCGCCGAGCGTCCACTTCCGGCATCACGAAAAAACTCAAGCCGCCTGGGCAGACGGCCATGTCGCCGGCGGGGCTATGGACTTTACCAATCCCCAATTCACGGACTTCTATACCCAGGCAGGTTTCGGCTGGTTTGGGCCCGAGGGGATCGATCTTTTCGACCTGGAATAATGCGGGTGAATCACGTGTTGGCTATGGGGCGTGTCTACAATAGACGCGATAAACCATCCTGCTACAATCCCCCGCTATGACTGAGAACCACCCTATCGAAAACGTCACGATCGTCGGCTCCGGCCCCGCCGGCTGGACCGCCGCCATCTACGCCGCCCGCGCCAATCTCAAGCCGCTGGTCTTCCCCGGCCGTGCGACCGGCAAGGACCTCATGCCCGGCGGTCAGCTGATGCTCACCACCGATGTCGAGAACTACCCCGGCTTCCCCACCGGCGTGATGGGACCGGAGATGATGCAGATGTTCTGCGACCAGGCGCTGCGTTTCGGCACACGTGTCGTAACCGACGAAGGCATCAAGACCGGCGACGAGTTCCAGACCGGGCTCTACACGCCGTTCCAGAACGTTAAGTCGGTCGACCTCTCAAGCCGACCGTTTACCGTCACCGGCGACAACGGTGTGGTGGTTAAGTCCCACAGCGTCATCATCGCCACCGGCGCCAAGGCCAACTGGCTGGGCCTGGAGAACGAGCTACGTCTCGCCCAATCCGGCGGCGGTGTGAGCGCGTGTGCCGTCTGCGACGGGGCCCTGCCGATGTTCCGTGAAGCCGAGCTGGCTGTCGTGGGCGGGGGCGACTCGGCGGTCGAGGAAGCCAGCTACCTGACGAAGTTCGCCTCGAAGGTGTACATGATTGTTCGGCGTGACGAGTTGCGTGCCAGTAAGATCATGGCCGACCGCGCGAAGAATAACCCGAAGATCGAGATCCTCTGGAACACGAAGGTCGTCGATGTCCTGGGCGATAAGGTGATCACGGGCGTCATCCTCGAAGACACCAAGACCGGCGAGCAACGCGAGCAGGCGGTCGGCGGGCTCTTCATGGCGATCGGCCACACCCCGATCACCGAGTTCCTCGACGGCCAGCTCGATACCGACGACGCCGGCTATATCAAGCTCGAAGACCCCTACCGCTCGACGACGAAGATCGAAGGCGTCTTCATCGCGGGGGATGTCGCCGACCATGTCTACCGCCAGGCGATCACCGCGGCGGGCATGGGCTGCAAGGCCGCGATCGACGCGGAGCGCTGGCTCGCCGAACAGGGCGTCGATTAAGCGTTAACCAGACAATAATTTATTAAGACCTTTGCCCGTACGGCCGTGTTCTGGCATAATCCGTCTAGAGCGGGGGGTTATCGTTTCGGGCATCTCGTCTGAGCAGCCTTCCGCATAGACCCACGCGCCGCAGTTCCGCGGTTCCGTCAGGCCGGTCACGCAGTTTGCTGCTGCATGTCAGGCCGGAAAGGCCGGGCAAGCTATGCACGAAGCGGATCCCACACAACAATTCCCCGACATGGAGCCCGGCAAGAGCCCGCCCATGCTCAGTTCGGTCAACGGCATCGGCTTTATGATGTACGGCCGACGGGATCACGACGAGGCCACCAATACCTACATCAAGTCCTGGTGCCTGGGCGTCTTCTTCATCCCCCTGTTCATATTGGGCGCCTACCGCGTAGCCGACGCGGAAGCCGGCGGGTGGCACTGCCTTGGTAAGGTCGCGCTGTCGCCGCTGGCCATGGCGTGGAACGTGATCATCCTTGCCGCGTTACTTACCGGCATAAGTCTGGGGGCATGGACCTACCACACGGGGACGCCCAACTACCAGGCTGGCCAGAAAATCGCCCAAGCGGAAGCAGACGCGCAGGGGGGCAGGCTCATCCGCGCCGCCCGGGCCTACCACGAAGTCGCCGGCGGCAACACAACCCACGCGCCCGAAGCGCAGCAGAAACTCAAGACGCTCTTGGATACAGGGATCGAAAACGCTCCCGCGGATCAGGTCGTCGGCGTTATCGAGATCGTCATCGACCGCCGCAATCCGCAGAACACACCCAGGGAGTACCCCGAGTTGATCAGCCGTTTGCTGCGCCTGATCAACCAATTCAAAACCACCGACCCGCGGGGCGCGCTGGACCTGATCGACTGCGTCATCCAGATGCAGGGGATTAGCGACGAGATGCTTGCCCTGCGCGAATCCCTGCTTCTCGGTGTCGTCAAGGCCGACCCCGACGACATGGAGGCGATGGCAGAACTGGCCATGATCTACGAAGCGCGTGGCGAGGATCAGGCTTGTATCGACCTGCTTGAGCCGTACAAAGACCGGCTCGGTGATACCCAGGGTGCGCGTGTCCTCGGCCAGATGTACGCCGCCCGCGGTCAGTACGGGCCGGCGTACGATCTGCTGAAGCCTTACACCGCCAACCGGCTTGAACAATTACACGACGCCGAGCAGGCATACGAAACCGCCATCAACACGGCCTGGGACCACCAGATCGATCTACTCAATCAGGGGCAAGGCCCCAGCAGATTTTACGATGCTTATGATCGGGCCGACGAGGCCGAACAGATAACGATGGTTGATACGTATGTCCAGGAACAGATCGCAGACAACCCCAGTATCCTCGCCGCAATCGACAACCTGACCGAGGCGTCCTCCGTCGTCCCCGTCGCGCTGGACCTGGGTATCGTGATGCTCGGGCGTGCCTCGTCCATGACCGACCCCCAAGCCAAACGCGCTGAACTCGAACAAGCCGAGCAGACCTTCCTGGCGATCCGGGGCATCGCCGGAGAGGCCGACGAGTTCAAGCTCTACCTCGGACAGGTCTACTTCTGGCTGGGCAGGGCCGACGAAGGCAGGCAGTTATTCGACGAGATGCTTGAATCCAGCGGCCGGTCCTACGAGGTGCTGCTCGCGGTCTCCAACCTGATGCGCGAGGTCGGCCTGACTTCCGAAGCTCGGACACTGGCCGAAGAGGCCTACCGGAGCACAACAGACACTACCGAGCAGTACAACGCCGCTCACACCCGGGCCATCATGTCACTGAGTCGTGAAGACGAGATCGACTGGCTGCGGCGGGCCGACCCGAATAACGCTTACACGCAGGCCACTCTGAATTCTACTCTCGGCGCGCAGGCAATCGCACAGGGCCGAACCGAAGAGGCGGAGAACTACCTGAACAAAGCGATCCTCGCATATGAGAAGCTCCCGGAGGACGCGGTGGTGCTGAACAACCAGGCGCTGGCGTATATGACCCTGTACAACGTCAATGCCGATCCCGAGATGATCAATCAGGCGGTCAGCCGGCTCGATAAAGCCGTACAACTCGAACCCGACGACAGCATCCTCATGTCCAATACCGCTTCCCAACACCTGCAGGTGGCGGCCTATGACCTCGCCAAGGACAGGATCGATTATGTAACGCTTGTCGCCTCGGCCTCTACGGACGCGATCTATTATCTGTACAACACGGACGAAGAACGTGTCAGAACGATCAACACACTGATCAACCACGCGTCTATCCAACAGGCCATGGGGTACGCCGATCGGTTAATGCTTGTCGCGCCCCAGTCGAGTTCAAGCTACGTGATCCCTGTTATGGTCCACAGTTTTACCGAAGACGTCGATCAACTCGCCCACATGGTCCGGCGGTTGGAAGCCGTCGACATCGAGCTGACGGACACGATGACCGTAAGACGGGCCTACTACGCCGGCGAGCGCGACGAAAAGTACCGGCTGGAGCATTCTGCCGGGCTCAAGAAGGCGGAGGCGTCACTGGGCCGTATCGACCCTACCGCCGACCCGACGACGTTTGCGTACGCCGTGGGATTGTTGCTCGAGCAGTCGATCGCGTCCTGGCATATCGGGGGCGAGGTCGACGCCGACCGCTTAGTCGGCCTGGCCGAGCAGGCTTATGCCGCAGCGCCTTCCGCGGGATCGGGAGCCACCTTAAGAAGCGCGCTGAGCCTGCGCGTGCTTGAGCAGGTAAAAGATCGGGACCCGGCGTTGTCGCGATTCATCACCGACGGTCGCCGGGCACTCGACCCGCAGGAGGTCATGATCCTGGCGGCCAGGGCCCCCGAGCCGTTCGCCGCCATCCTTGTAGAACACCCCGACGTACAGCGCATCGCGGCTATGTTTATTCAAGAGGCCGGACGTTTCGCCAACGTCTGGAGCCCAAACCGGTGGGCGCTGGTCGAGGCGACGAATCCGGATGCCGCTGAAGAGGCCAAGCAGTCCATCCGTTCCGACGAAGCCGCAAGGCTGCGACGGGAGATCACCGTGGCCTTGTTCGGTGTAACCCCAAATTCGGTCATCACAGATCTCTGGCTGGCACAGATGGATGGGGACTTGACCAAGGCGATGAAGGCCCTTGCCCAGGCGGAGCGAGAGAAAATACCGCTGCCCGATATCCGGCCCTGACCGAGTAGCTTTCAATAATACTATAAATAACAGCAAGTAAGGTATTGCCAGGATGGTCCCTTGACAGGAATTCTGCCCAGCCTTATATTTAACCATATGGTTAAGCATATGAGCCCCTCACTTGATGCAACCTTTGCCGCCCTGGCGGACCCGACCCGGCGCGCGATCCTTACCCGGCTCGGCGAGGCGGACCCGCACACCGGCGTCACGGTCGGCGAATTAGCTGAGCCTTTCGACGTGTCGCTGCCGGCAATCAGTAAACACCTGCGCGTCCTCGAGCGGGCGGGGCTGCTCAAGCAACAACGGGACGGCCGAATCCGTCGCTGCCGACTGGACCCCACCCCAATGACCGAAGCGGAAAAGTGGTTGACCTTCCATAAGCAGTTCTGGGACCACCAACTCGACAATCTCACCGGCTTCCTCGAGCAGTCCGCAGACGAATCAAGGCCTTGAGTTTCAAAGGATTCGCCTGGCAGTCGGTTTACGTTGAGCCGACACGAGAACGGAATTACCCAATGAGCTCTCGCCATGCATAGCGATCCAAAACTGACTGAGCGCATTCGAGATGCTTCTGTTGATCTCGGGCTCAGCGAGAAGATCATGTTCGGCGGAGCCTCGTTTTTCCTAAACGGGAACTTTTGCTGTGGCGTGTATCACGACATGCTGGTACTACGCATCGGTGAAGACCGGGCGATCGAGGCGCTATTCAAGCCGAATGTGGTGCCCATGGATATCACGGGCAGGCCGATGACCGGATGGGTTATGGTCAAGCCCGCGGGCACTAAAACTAAAGCGCAGCTCAATCAATGGCTGACGATGGCGGTTGATTATGTCAGCACGCTCCCGGCGAAACAGACCAAGAAGAAAACTAAGAAAAAGACCAAGAAGAAAAAGTAGCACCCCTGACCCTTCACCCCTACTAGGAATCTAGCCATGACCGAAGCTATTGGAAACTACGTCCGCCTGACACGACTGATCCGAGCCCCGAGAGAGCAGGTTTTTGATGCCTGGCTCAACACAGATGTGCGCAAGCAGTGGTGGTGCGCCTCGCCGGAGATGTCGTGCAATACCTGTGAGATCGATCCGGCCGTGGGCGGTCGGTACCGCCTGGGCATGACGGACCCTGAAGGCAAGGAATACGTCGTCACGGGTGAGTTCACCGAGCTCGATCCGCCGAACAAGCTGAGTTTCACCTGGACGTGGGACCACGACGTCAACTTCGGCGGGAACTCGGTGGTCACCATCGAGCTCTTCGACGCCACTTATAAGGATGAGCCCGCGACGGAGCTACTGCTGACGCACGAACCGCTGAACAAGCCGCTTGAACGAAGCGACCACACGATGGGTTGGCTGGGGTGTCTTAAATCGCTTGGCGGGCACTTTGCCGCGTTGGCTGATGCTTCCGCATAATGCGTTGAACCGGGCTTGACAACACCAAACAAATACCTATCATAATATGCTCTTGCAGGGCCTCGAACCGTGAAACCATAACTTCAATCAGGAGCCACCCCATGCCTACCGACACCTCAGACACCTTGGCCATCGGCAAGCAGCTTGCCGAGTTCTGCAACCAAGGCCAGAACCTCGATGCCATCAACGCCCTTTACTCGGATGACATCGTCAGCGTCGAGGCCTTCGACTCCGGCAACCCCGACATGCCGCAGACCATGACCGGCATCGATGCCATCCGCGGGAAGAATCAGTGGTGGAGCGAGAACCACGAAGTCCATTCGGGCAATGTGGCCGGCCCGTTCCCGCACGGCGACAAGTTCATCCTCCTGTTCGACTACGACGTGACCGCCAAGTGCGGCCCGATGAACGGCCAACGCATGCAGATGCAGGAAGCCGGCCTGTACACCGTCGAGAACGGCAAGATCGTCAAGGAAGAGTTCTTCTACGACATGGGCGGGTGACGCCAGGCCGTCACGCCGTGTTACCAATCAACCCCCACGAAGCGCCGCGACTTGTCGCGGCGTTTTTCCGCGCGCTGTCACTGGTCACCCGGTGTGGATAAACTACGCATACACATAGGAGGCAACTATGAAGTGCATCATCAATCTGATCTTCGTCCTCGCGATATGCGCTCAACCAACCTCAGCCGATTCATGGAAGCTCGTCTGGTCCGACGAGTTTGATGTGGATGGGCGTCCCGATCCTGCCAAGTGGGGCTATGAGCAGGGGTTCGTTCGCAATCAGGAGATGCAGTACTACACCAAGGATCGGCCTGAGAATGCGCGGGTTGAGAACGGCATGCTGATCATCGAGGGGCGTAAAGAACAGTTTAAGAACCCGGATTACGATTCGGACGCGGAAGGCTGGCAGAAGCAGCGGGAATACGCCCAGTATACCGCCGCCAGCCTCGTCACATGGGACACAGCCACTTGGCGCTACGGACGGGTCGAGGTCCGCGCCAAACTCCCCGAAGGCAAGGGTGCCTGGCCCGCAATCTGGATGCTGGGTGAGGGAAAAGGCTGGCCCGAAGGCGGCGAGATCGACATCATGGAGTGGCTAGGCCGAGAGCCCAACGTCGTCCACGCCACCGTGCACTACGCCGAGGATGGTAAACATACCATGACCGGCGACAGGATCAAGTTCGAGGCGCCCAACGCCGACTTCCACATCTACGCTATCGAATGGAACGCCCAGCGCATCGACTTCTTCTTCGACGACACCAGGTACTTCAGCTTCTCAATCGATGAAGCCGGCGAAGGACCGGACAATCCCTTCCGTCAACCCTTCTACCTCTTGATCAACCTCGCTCTGGGCGGAAGCTGGGGCGGCGAGATCGACCCGGACCTCACATCCTGGCAATACCTGATTGACTATGTGCGGGTGTATGAGCTAGCAGAGGTAGAGCAAGAAGATGCGGAAGTCGATGCGGAGAACCAACCGTAAGCTGATCCAATATTCCCGCGATGTCGTGCCGTGGTGCGATGCCTCACTGACCCGTGTTCTCAGCTTCCGCCCTTGATCCGGTAGACCTCGGCGACCAGTGCCTCGACGTCTTGTGGGGCGTCGTCCATCGACAGCGCATGGTCGATCCAGTTGACGGCCTGCGTGCGGTTCTCGCCGAGTTGGATCAGGACATGCAGCGCGTCGCGGGCCAGACCGCCCCCCGGAAGTTGTGCGGGTTCGCCGTCCGGCCCGGCCACACCTCCGCGCATACTTGCGGGGGCGTCGAGGAAGCGATCGACCTTGCCCTTGAGAGAGACGGCGATCGTCTCGGCGGTACGTTTGCCTACTTCGGGGAGGCTCTGCAACAGCGCCAGGTCGCGGTCGGCGATCGCTCCGGCGATCTGGGCGGTCGATAGCGTCATCGCGCGGAGGGCCTTGCGGTTGCCGATGCCTTTGCAGGTGACGAACAACTCGAAGAACTGCTTGTCGGTCGGCGAGAGGAATCCGGCAAGGCGCGGATAAATCGTCGCGCCCTGGGCGGTGGATTCCAGGTAATAGAGCGTGTGCAGCGCGACGGTTTGGCCGATGGAGCCGGTTAGCCGGGCCGCGGTATACGCCGGGAGCAGCACTTCGTAGGTCAGCCCGTCGGGTAGCGCGATACAGGCCCGGTCGGCCTCGATGGATTGCAGGATGCCTTCTAACTTCACGATCATGCGGCCGATAATACCGTGGATTGCGCGTCGCGTCGTAGGCCGGTGTTAATTTGTGTCGAATGATCACTCAACTATCGGTCCTAAATCGTCGATCTTGGGGTGTATGCGGATCATCGGATACGCCCTGGTTATTGTTGTCTCGGCGGGCCTGCTGATCGGTCTGGGCATCCACGGTGCCCGGCACCAGCAGTCGATGCTGTCGAGCTACCGCCCCACCCCAGCCAACATCGAAAAGATCGAAGTACGATCGAGCAAGATGGGTGGGTTTGAGCCCTCCGTCAGTTTCAGCTACCGCGTCGGGGCTATGAGATATAGCAGCCAGCGCTTCGCCCCGCTGCTGGTGAATGGGTCCCGTCATTGGGCGGATTCGGTAGTAGAGAAGGTGCGCTACACGAGTGCAACCGCCTACGTCAATCCGAGCGATCCCAGCGAGGCCTATCTGATGCCCATTGGTCGGTTCCGACCGTTTGGGTTGATCCTGGCCGGTCTAGTGATCCTGAACCTGGGCCTGTTGCCGTTGAGCAAGGCCGGGGTGTTCAGCCGGACGCCCGGTTCAACTTCACGGGGGCCGTACGATTGGTTCGAGCTTAAGCCATCGGTCACGATAACGGGCTGCGCCTTTGGGTGGTCGGCGTTTACGCTGTGGTGGTATACCTCGGCCGGCGTCACGGTTGGGTATTACTACCACGCGGTCCCGCCGACTTATGAGGCGAAGGCCCTCGTCGCCGCCGTGCTCTATGCCGTTGCCGGTCTTTGGCCCGCCTACCGAGCTTTGCGAGCCACGGCGCTTGCCTTAAAACTCAGACCCCCCGGAGTCCGGATGATCAAGCACACCGTCGAACTCGACGAGCCAATCATCATCAGGATCGACCAGAAGTTTTCAGGCCACGCGACCGTTCGAGAGGTCCGCGTCGCCTTGAGCTGCATCATCCACAACGGCATCGGGCTTGATCGGTATTTTAAAACGTCGCATATTGTCCTTAAAGACCGGTCTACACAATCAGGCGACCGGGTCCAAGGGGAGTACGCCTTCGAGGTCCCCGAGAAGAAGCGTCGGCCGAGCACGCCCGGCTCTCGCTTCGCCTTCCCGCGCATCGACTGGGTGATCGAGGTGACGACGCAGACGAGTGCGGGCAGTCACACCGCGAGCTACCCCATCAAGGCGGTACGCTCAAGAGCCAAAGCAAAAGCGGCGTGAGCGTTCAGGCCCACACCGCTGACACAACACACTCACACTTGATCGTTTATTTCTCGCGCCCACGGCGGATCAGTGCCATCGCTCCGATCCCAAGAAGCCCAAGCGACGCCGGCTCGGGAACCGCGATCGCGATGATGCTGCCCGAGGAGTCTTTGATCCCGAAGTCCGGGGAGTTGTTCCCCACGCCGATGGAGTTGAAGTCCGCGGCAGACAGCCCCGACGGGTGGATGTAGTCCTGGATGATGAACTGCCAGCTCTCGCCGTCTTCCCAGATGCCGTCGGGATTCATGCTCTCGAAGACCAGCGGGTGGTTACCGCCGCCGGGGTCTCTGACGTCGTTGTCGATCCGGAAGGCCTCCTGAAGCGGGGGGAACCCGGCCTCGTTCGCTTCGCCGTCGAAGTTGGTGATCGTCGTCTCCGGATCGGCAACGTACCAGACCTCCAGCCAGTCGATCCCCGAGAGGTTTCGCATGTCGACCATGACGTTCGAGATCAGCGGGCTATCAGAGGCCGGGCAAGCGCTCAGTGACGTGACCCCCAGTTCAACGGCGAAGAGCGCCTCGTCGGCGGGGAACGAATTGAAGTCGCCGATCTCATGGACTTCGTCCGGAATGAAAAGCGTGTCGCAGTCAGGCGTGTTGACGTGGACCATCTGGGTGGGCACAGCATGTGCCTGGGTGGTGAGGACGGTCAGTGCGGCGGCGGCAAGGGTCGTTGCTAGTGGTTTGTGTGCGGGCATGGTTTTTGTTCCTGTGTGAGTTGGCGTGTGTTTGTGTGTATGAGAGCCGTGTATTACGTGTTGCGTGATTGATTGATCAGGCGCTGCGCCTCCGTGACGTCAGGGCGATCAGTCCCATCGAGAGCAGGCCGAGTGTCGCCGGCTCGGGCACGGGCCGGACGTCCATCCCAAAGTCGTCGAGCGACCAGATCTTGTTGTTGGTCACGCCGGGGATACCGGTAAAACGCATTTCCGTGAAGTCATTCATGTTGTTGACCAGCGGTGCGCCTGAGACCAGGTTGGTCAGGGTGCCGGCCTCAAAGACGTCGATCGAAACCGTGTCGCTTGCTAGGTCCAGCGTGATATCCCAGCGGTGATAGGTGCTGGGATTCACCGCGACGGCGGACTGAACCCATGTACCCACGTTGGTCGCGGCGTAGTCCGTCGTGGTGCCCGGCTGGCGGTAGCCGACACTGAACCCGAGGTTCCCGCTGGAATCGAAGAACTCAACAAAGTTACCGATCGTCCCGGGGCCCAAGCCCGTAGCGGGGTTGGTTGACCCGATGATCTGAGAACACGACCAGAACGAGATGTCGATGATGTCCGAACCGGTCGAAAGCGGGTTGACCCCGCCCAGGTCGTAATTGTCGACCGAGTAGGCGTACTTCTGTGGCAAGCCGCCCCAGCCGTCGGCGTTGGAGGTGATCACCAGGGCTTGATCAGAGGTGCCGGGGTTGGTCCGGTCCAGGTTCTGATGGCCCGTGGCGTAGGCGACCTGACCGGTGGTGCCCGTCGCGGGGTAGACCGGGCCTTGGAGTTTGACCCAGAGCCCCGTGTTAAGCGGGATCGTTGCCAGCGAGCCGCCGCCGGCGTTGGCGCCGTGTGCCCCGGCGTTGGAGGTCGAAACCTCCGTCAGGAACGAGCCGTAACCGTCGTCCGCTTCGAACCCACCGAGATAGGCATGTGCTGAATCCGGGGTGCCGAGTGTGGCGGCTAGGCAGAAGGCGGCGCTGGCTGCGAGGAGGGTACGTGTGGTGTGTTGAGTTTTCATCGTTCTTTCGCTTTCTCGTGTGTGTGTGAATGTGTATGTGAGTGTTTCAGTCTGATAAGGGCTGGCTTGTAGTTCCGTTTATGCACGCTTGCCCGTTCGGCGGATTACGGCGCATGCTCCGAGCAATCCAATCAGCGTCGCCGAAGCAGGTTCGGGAACCGCGATCGGGATCTGTCGGATCGTGAATGAATCGATCCCGTCCGGGACATCGACCGAGAACTGGAACAGCGGAGTCGTGAACGCGAGGTAGGGGAAGATCCCGCCGTCCGCGACGATCGTGTCTTCATCGGTCAGCACGTCCGACGGGAAGAAGACCGAGAAGTCACGGGGCGAATCTTCGTCCGGGGCATCGAAGTCCAGCCCGTCAAGTGGCGTAGACTTCACGAACCCCGCGCCCTCACCGAATCCGAGTTCGATCCGGTACTCATCCAGGTCGACGCCCGTGGAGTTGCTGACGCCTTCGAAGAAGAGATACTCGGTTGTCCCGCCGGAATCGATCACGTTAAAGACGATGTCGGCGACGCCGTTGACCCCGAAGAAGTCCTTCTGGGTGACCAGGATCTCGTTCGGCGAGGGGCCGGCGACGTTGTCGTTGTTGGGATCAACCGGCGGCGCGACCGGGTCCAGTGCGACCGAGGCGATCCCGGAAGACCAGCTGAACCCGACGATCTGCCCTGCCTCGGCCGATTGCGAGCATGCGATCAGGCTTGCGGCGGTAATCCCTGCGGTCAACAGTTGCTTGGTGGTAAGTGTCATGGTTCTACTCCTTAAGAAAGTGTGTGTGTCTGTGTGTATATGAATGAAACGGTGTGTGGTTCGGTTAGCGATGTTTAGTGGGAACGCCTGCGGGCAAGTTGAAGCATGCCCAATGCCAGCAGCGATAGTGATGCCGGCTCCGGCACAACGTTGGCGAGGATGCTGGAGTTGGACGCCGCCAGGTCGGGGCTCGATGTCGCGGCGAAACCGCCCGGCGAACCGAAGCTCGGCGCCACGCCGAACAGCGAGAAGTTGGTAATCGTGAACTGCCAGGTTTCCCCTGGGTCCAGAATCTCGTCGACCGGGCCCGACTCACTTAACAACGGGTTGTTGATGCCCGGCGTGACCGTGCCGTCGATCCGGAAGGCGTCGCCCGGGTCCAGCGTGACCACATCGAAGATCCCGCCGTCGTAGTTGCCGACGCTGACGCCCAGGTCTGCGACGTAGAACAGGTCGGTATACGCCAACGGCGAAATATTCGTGATCCGGATAACCCACTCGTCGGGCACCCCGTTGTCGGGGACACACTCGAAGTGGCTGGGCACCTCGACCTGCGTGGCGATGATCTCCAAGGCCTCATCGATCGGGAACACGGCCGCGTCACCGAGTTCGTGCAGCAGGGTCTGGTCCCCGTGGCTGTCACAGCCGGTCGCCGAGTCGGTGTACAAGCCGACCACGGGCACGGCATGCGCCCCGGCCGCGAAGCAGGACATCACGGCCCCGCCTGCGATCAGCTGTCTTAGCGTGTTGTTCTGTGTGTGAGTCTGCATGTCTTTCTCCCTGTGTGAAGCGTGTGTGTCGTGTGTCATTCCGTCGTCTGTCTAATCCGCCGACTGCTTGTGGGCATCCCGGCGGTGGAGTGGAGTCATGGGTTGCGTGTTGCGTTGTGCAACGTTCTTCGAATCCGCCGAGCCGACTTTCAACGGCCCGGCGGCGGAGTGGAGTCGAGAGTGTGAATCGCTATGTCTTCCTGGCGTGCCTTCGGACCAGCATGAGTGAGCCCAAACCGATCAACGCGGCGCTGGCGGGCTCGGGGGTCGGGTATTCTTCGATCCGTAGCATCGGACCGGACGTCGGGTAAACCTCGGCGAACTTCTCGATGACGAGGATGTCGCCTGGCAGGACGGGTGAGGAGAAGTTGAAGAGGTCCAGCGTCGGTGTCCCCAGCCCGGTCATGTCGAACGTGATGGCGGACCCGTTGACGGACAGCCCGCCGACAGCGGCCCAGTTGCTTTGCGGCAGACCGGCGGGTGGGTCGAGGATGATCTCGTGCCAGTCGGTCCACGGTTCGTCACCCACATTGAGGATGGTCTCGGTCATCTTTAAGAGGCCCGGCGCGGCGACGAAGCCGTTGGGATCGAAGATGCCCTTGGTCCACGGCGGGCCGATGGGATCCAGGTCGATCTCGATCGGCGCGGTGATGTCTCCGATAAAAACGTTCGGGCCGGGCACGACCTCGTGTCCCGTAGCGGGGCCGGTCGCGGTGCCTTGTGCGTAGGCGGCTTGGGATATGACGAGTACGGCTATCGCCATCGCGGGGATCAGTGCGTGTTGTGTGTATCGCTTGAACATGGTGTGTCCTTTCAATTAGCAGGGTTGTTTCAAGTGGATTTCGGGGTTTCAATCACACCCTTGATCGAGCGTGATGGTCCGGCGGGGCGTGCACCCGGTTCGGCCCGTGACGCGAGTAGAGCGCTTGGATTAACTCGCGTGCGTCGTGTGGGTGTTGTTCAGGAGATAATGGTGTGTAGGCGGTCACCCCCTGCTGGCGCACAATGGCTTCCATCGCCGGTTGCGCCGTCGAGCCGATCGCCACAATCTTGACGCGCGGTGCTCGGCTGCGGACCGCCCTGATCATCTGCAGCGTCCTGGCAAAGTCGTCTGCGCCGGGGTGTTGCTGGGACAAGTCAAACGCAACTATCTCAGGGGCGTGGTGATGAATCAGCCGTAACGTGCCCCCGACATCGCCGGCCTCGACCTGAATCCAGAGAGTTTGCTCGTCGTCTGGTTTGCAGTCGGTCTGCTGTTCGTTGGAGGTAAACAGCAAGACATGATTCATATGGAAGCAAATCATCTCGGCCCTCCTTCTGCCCACGTCACTTGTGTGGACAGCAGACATATTGCGAAGGCCGTGCCAAACGCAGAGAGAATCCGAGAGTTTTTATAAGTGCCTTTTCAACGATGCATTTGCGCAGCAGCAAACAGAGCGCGGAATCATTCGGCATTTTTTCGGCGATTGGTTCGAAACATACCGATGCATCGCGAGCATGTCGGCTAAGTCGAGTTGATCATGCGGGTTGCTCTGCTTTGGAATGAACTGTACCAACAGGTACGTTCGGTACCTCTGTTAGTTAGCACATGACATGACAACCAGAACCAACTTACGGTTGGCTGGTCGATGCGCCGAAGTGAACATTGATCGGAACGCTAACGTGGCTTGGGATTGGTCAGGTGTTCGAGGTCGTGCTTTGCGATCTTCCGCCTAAGCCGGTGGCGCTCCACGCCGATCAAGGCGGAGGCCCTGGCCTGATTGCCATTGGTGGTCTTCAGCGCTCGCTCGATCAACGCTCGCTCCACCTGATCAAGTGTCAACAACGCGTCGGTGGATGGTAGCTGCGAACGATCTATTTGCTTTAATGAGCCCGGCAAGTCTTGGATACGAATCTGAGTTGGACCGCCGAAAATCACTGCGTGTTCTACCGCATTGCTCAGTTCACGGATATTGCCTTGCCAATCATGACACGTCAGCGCTTCTATAGCATCCGGGTTGATGGCTTTTGGCGTCTCGCCATACAGCCTGGCCAGGTCCTTGATGAAGTGTTCGACAAGGTCGGGTATATCTTCGCGTCGGTCTCTAAGTGCCGGCGTCTGAATCTGTGCAACGTCCAGTCGGTAATAAAGGTCCTGGCGGAAGGTCCCGGCATCTACCATGGCGCGTAGATCACGGTGCGTCGCAGCGATGATCCGCACATCGACACGGACGGGCCGGGATGCGCCGACCGGGACGACCGTTCGCTCCTGGATACAGCGTAAGAGCTTGGCCTGGGCCGCCAACGGCAGTTCGCCGATCTCATCTAAGAACAGCGTCCCCGCGTCCGCCGATCGGATAAAGCCAAGTGTGTTCTGTTGGGCTCCCGTGAATGCGCCCTTCACGTGCCCGAACATCTGCGACTCAAACAGCGTCTGCGGTAATGTCGAGCAGTCGATCGGGACGAAGGGTCCGTGCCGTCGCTGGCTCCCGGCGTGGATATGTCTGGCAACCAGTTCCTTGCCGGTTCCTGTCTCGCCTCGGACCAAGACCGTGCACCGTCGCGGCGCTACCGCGTCTATCTTTTCCCGTAGCTCCTGCATGGCCGGTGCATGGCCGACCATCGGCGGCGCAACGTGAAACCGCCCCCCTGCATGCGTGGTGTCGGATTGGCTCCCCGCCTTGGTGTCTCTCATCCGCCTCCATCCCAAGCGTGACGTCAGAAGTAGACGCTAACCAACTAACTAGGCGTTGCGAGGGGGCTTAGATTGAGATTGATGCGCTACTCAAGCACACGGATGTGTCATGTTTGCGATCAGTCCACCGCCCCTCGTCAGATAGCTGACTTTATTATGTCAATGCTAGCAGAAGCACGCCTACATCGGAAGAGATATTTTCACGGATCGGATCGCACTAGAGCACATTGCATAATTACTACCCCGACTTTCCCGCGCAGACGGGAATCCAGTCTTCTTAGAATTCCAAAGGCATGGACCCCGCCTGCGCGGAGATGACATATAGAGGTAGTAAGTAATCACGCTAAGAGCTCTAACACCCTCTCATAAAATACAGATTATCAGATCATTTGTCTTTAAAAATTGTTTCCCATGCCGGCGCGACATGAAAAGAGCCCACGCTCGGGTGAACGTGGGCTCGTGTGTATTTTTTTCTGGATCAACCAAGGTGGTGTCAGGCGTTGAAGCTGCTGCCGCAGCCACAGGTGGAGTTGGCGTTGGGGTTGTTGAAGACAAAGCCCCGGCCCATGACTTCGTCTTTGAAGTCGATGGTCGTGCCGTTGAGATAGAGATAGCTCTTGGGGTCGCAGACGACCTTGATGCCGTGCTCGTCGAAGAGCTCATCGGTGTCGCGATGCTGCTCGGTGAGGTCCAGGAGGTAGCTGAAACCGGAGCAGCCGCCGCCTTTAACGCCGACGCGCAGTCGGACGTTTTCGGCGTCCAGCTCCTGCTGCTGGATGATGGTGGTGATCTCACGGGCCGCGGTTTCGGTGAGGGTGATACCCATGGTATTCAAACTCCGTGTCGCATGGCCGGGGTTCGGTCCGGCGTTCTATAGGGTGGGTCAGGGGATTGTAGTGGATCAGGCCTTGGCGTGTTCGGACTCGTCGGCGTGGTCATGGTCCAGGCCGTTCTTCTCCTGGTAGTCGTGGATGGCGCTCTTGATGGCGTCCTCGGCGAGGACCGAGCAGTGGATCTTCACCGGCGGGAGGCTCAGCTCCTGGACGATCTCGGTGTTCTTGATCGCCAGGGCCTCGTCGATGGTGCGTCCCTTGACCCACTCGGTGGCGAGGCTGGAGCTGGCGATCGCCGAGCCGCAGCCGAAGGTCTTGAACTTGGCGTCGGTGATCTTGCCCGTGGATTCGTCGACCTCGATCTGAAGCTTCATGACGTCGCCGCACTCGGGCGCGCCGACGATCCCGGTGCCAACGCTCTTGGATTCCTTGTCGAGGCTGCCGACGTTGCGCGGGTTCTCGTAGTGGCTGATGACTTTTTCACTGTATGCCATGGTTAATACTCCGATGGTTTGTTATTGCATGTGTGTTGCTAGTGGGCGCCCCATTCGATCTGGCTGATGTCGATACCTTCGAGGACCATTTCGTAGAGGGGGCTGAGCTCGAGTAGTTTCTTCACGGCGGTGACGACCTTATCGATCGTGTAATCGACTTCTTCCTCGGTGGTGAAGCGGCCGACACCGAAACGGATCGAGCTGTGTGCGATTTCGTCGCCCAGGCCCAAGGCCTTTAAGACGTAGCTGGGTTCAAGCGACGCGCTGGTGCAGGCGCTGCCGGAGCTCACGGCGACTTCCTTGATGGCCATCATCATGGATTCGCCCTCAACGTAAGGGAAGCTGATGTTGGTGGTCTGTGGCAGCCGGCGTGCCTCGTGGCCGTTGACCACGGCGTGTTCAAGCTGGCTCGTGATGCCCTGTTCGAGCTTGTCACGCAGCGCTGAGAGCTTGGCTGTTTCCTGGACCATCTCTTTTTCGCAGAGTTCGCAGGCTTCGCCGAGCCCGACGATGCCGGGGACGTTGAGCGTGCCGGAACGCATGCCGCGTTCGTGGCCGCCGCCGTCGATGATGGGGGTCAGGCGGACGCGGGGTTTACGCCGGCGGACGTAGAGGAAGCCGGCGCCCTTGGGGCCGTAGATCTTGTGGGCCGTGCCCGAGAGCAGGTCTACCCCGTCGGCGTTCACATCCACGGGGATCTTGCCCACGGCCTGGGTGGCGTCGGTGTGCAGGAGCACGCCCTTGTCTTTACAGACCTTACCGATCTCGGTCAGTTCGTTGATCGTACCCAACTCGTTGTTGGCCCACATGATGCTTACGAGGATGGTGTCCTCGCGGATCGCGTCGGCGATCTGCTGGGCATAGATGATGCCGTCTTCATTCGGCTCGAGCCATGTGATGTCATAACCCATCTTCTGGAGGCGCTTGCAGGGATCGAGCGTGGCCTTGTGCTCGTGGACGGCGGTGATGATGTGCCGGCCCTTTTCCTTGTACATGTCGGCGACACCCTTGATCGCCAGGTTGTTCGACTCGGTGGCACCGCTGGTCCAGATGATCTCCTTCGGGTCGGCACCGATCAGCGAGGCGACCTGCTTGCGCGCCTTCTTGACCGCCTCTTCCGCGTGCCACCCGAACTCGTGGTTACGGCTGGCGGAGTTGCCGAACTTCTCCGTGAAGTAAGGCAGCATCGCTTCAAGCACACGCGGGTCCATCGGAGTGGTCGCGTTGTGGTCCATGTAGATCGGCAGTTTCAATGCCATGGTGATCGGGCTCCTTGGAGATCAGGCCGTCTGCCGGTTGGATGCGGTGACGGATTGGGGTTGATTCGTGTGGCACGCACAATCGTGTCGTGCGGCGGTGTGTGTGTCGTTTTGTTGATTGGCTCGTTCGTCGTGCAGGTCTTGTAGGGTCACTTCGCCCAGGAAGCGGTTAATCCTATTGTGTAATGAGCGGACGGTTCCACGGATCGGGCAAGTATTTGCCAACTCGCATCCCTGGCCGACGACCGGCAGGCCATCGGAACACGCGGCGAGCCGAACGGGCCCCTCCATGGCGGTGACAACCTCCAGGAGGGTCAGGCTGGCGGGATCGGTCGCCAGGCGGTAGCCGCCCCGGGGACCACGAGTCGACGTCAGGACTTTGGCGTTGGCCAGGTCCTTCAGGATATTCATTAACAACGGCGCGGGCAGGCCGAATGTTTCAGCAATTCGCTTGGCACTGACCGGCATCCCGCCGTCGGCGTGCTGCGCGGTCAGGTAGGACAGCGCGATCAGGGCGTAATCGGTTTTGCGAGTGAGTGCCAGCATGGTGTTAGCGCGACCACGGTTTGTGGGGTGGTTGCGTCGATTTTTTTTACATTATCCGTCACGGATTATTAGCCGGGACATAATAGTATCGAAATGGTACGATATCAACTCAAGTGCCTAATGCCAACTCAAGAATGTTGCCAGCCCATAAAAAGACTAGGCGATATTTATTATAAGCTCTTCATTGACCATGAATTGCTATAAAGCCTGTTGTGGTACAACTTCGGTGCTGTGGGGGTGACGTGAATCCTGTTCACACGGGGCGGTGTATTCACGTTCAAAACGGTGGTTGATCGGCGAAAAAGTATCCGCCGACTGCAGGTGCGAAGTGCCGGAATATGGTTTATAAAGGCTGTTCTGGTGGGTGTTGGAACCCCGCTGAGTCGATCGGGGATGTGGCCCCGCGACGTCGTGATCCTTAAAACTGCATCGGGAAGCACTTCATGGACCGTTACAAATCCGTTCTTCTGTTCGGCGCCCCCGGCTCGGGGAAAGGCACTCAAGGCAAGATCCTGGGGATGGTCCCAGGCTTCTATCACTGTGCCTGCGGCGACGTGTTCCGTAACCTCGACATCCACAGCGAACTGGGCAAGGTGTTTTACGAGTACAGCTCCCGCGGCGAGTTGGTCCCTGATGAGGTGACGGTGAAGATGTGGGCGGAGAACATCCACGCTCACGCGATCATCGGACACTACCAGCCACACGACGACCTGCTGGTCCTGGACGGGATCCCGCGTACGCTCGAGCAGGCGAAGATCATGGACGAGCACATCGAGGTGCTGAAGGTGATCCACCTGTCGTGCAGCGATGAGGCGGCGATGACCGAGCGTCTGCGTCGCCGGGCCCTGAAGAGCAACCGCCACGACGACGCGGATATCAAGGTGATCCGCCACCGCTGGGAAGTCTACGAGCAAGAGACCGCCCCGGTCCTGGCACACTATCCCAAAGAGATGGTGCTAGACGTAGACGCGATCGGTTCGCCGGCTCAGGTGCTGCATGACGTGCTGGACGTGGTCGTGCCGGCCCAGGAAGCGCACTTTGCGGCGTTCACGGGCGCATAAGACATCCACTACTGATGGCAATCTTACCCACGGGAAATCCCGCACCGGTCGTGTGGGATGATAGAATCGGCACGTGAATACGTCACAAGCGTTAGACCAACTGAATCATCGTTTCCATGCCCCGGGGCTACATTTTGAATCGGGCCGAGGCGGTCATACACGCGCCATCATTGAGACGGATACCTGCTCCGGGGAAATCTATCTGCTAGGCGCACATGTCACCCACTACAAACCGGCCGGGCACGAGCCGGTGCTCTTCTTGAGCCGCTGCGCCCAATACGATCAAGGCATAGAGATCCACGGCGGCGTGCCGATCTGTTTCCCATGGTTTGGATCGCATCCAACAGATGCCACGGCTCCGATGCACGGCCTGGCACGTCGCATGCCCTGGCAGGTCCAGCACACATCTGCTCATAACGGGGTGGTCACGATCGAACTATCAGCCGAGTTAGAGCCGTTTACTATCACCCACCATGTTTCATTCGGTCGGACGCTGTCGATGAAGCTGCAGGTCCAGAACACCTCCACGTCAAAGGCAAGTTACGAGGCGGCGCTCCACACCTACCTGGCGGTCGAGGATGTCAGGCATGCCGATGTCGTTGGGTTACAAGGCGAATCTTATCTAGACAAGACCGCAGGACTTCAGCGTAACACCCAGCGTGATCACTCGGTACGTTTTGCCGGGGAAGTTGATCGCCTGTACCTCGATACAACATCGGCATGCACCTTGACTGATCCCGGGAAAAATCGACGCATTAAGATTGACAAAACCGGGTCGCAATCCACAGTTGTCTGGAATCCGTGGAAAGAGAACGCCGCTCTAATGAAAGGCTTCGAAGATGACGAGTGGCAGGAAATGGCGTGTATCGAGACGGTCAATGCGAGGCACAATAAGGTCATGCTTGAACCGGGCACCACGCACACCATGACCGCTACGATTACGGTGGAATCCATATCAAAGAACGGCAGGTGATCTCACGTCGCTGTCTACTGACGCTGGATCGTCTCGTTGCCGGCGGGCTGATCGGCTTGATCTGCCTGCTCCCCAGTGGGGGGCGTTTGAGCCTGCTCACCCTCGGGGGCGGGCGGAGGCGGGAACAGGATATCGATGGATTGACTGTAGCCAAGCTCATCCGCATGCTCGGTAACCGTGACAATAATGTACGGGTACGCGGCAGACTGATAGTCTCGCGGGGAATTTCGGTACACCTGGGCCCGTTCCAGCAGATCATAGTTTGGGGACCGCATGTATTTTGTATAGGTAGCCCCGAGCAGTTCCTCAAAACTCTTCCAGTCGATCAACCGCCCCTGGCCGTCGGATGAGATGGCGTTGTCGTACTTTCGCTCGTCTAAGAGTAATTTTTCGATGCGTTTAGCGGTGTCGATATATCTGCCATAGGTGATGTAATCTGCGTTGGCCAGGCCCTTCTGGAACGCCGTGACCATCAATGATTCCATGTACGGCCGCGCAACCTGGTCGGCCATCTGCCAGTCGGCCTTGATCTCGGTGGCGATCAGGTCCTCGAGTGTAACGGTGTACTTGCTCTGCCCCTTCCACATGTTGTGTGGCTTCTCGCCGTAGAGATCGCGGAGCTGTTTGTAGTAGCCATGAGCCTTGTCGATGTCGCCGTAGAGATACGTGTACAGGACGGCGCGGAGCAGGAAGTTCTCGTGGCCTTGTTCGTAGCTCTTGGTGTTGCCGGTGCCGGCCCAGTCGATGTTCATCTGGCGCTCGTTGGCTTCCACCATCGCGTCGCCATAGGCATCGATAAAGCGGGGGTCCGGTGTCATATCCATACGCATGGTGATTGGGTTGAAGTTGATCCGCCCCATGTGCATCAGCATCTGCAGGCCGTGGATGATCTGCCGGTCTGTATTGAGCACATCGATCTTGGTCTTGTCACGCAGTTCGCCGGCTTTTTCGACACCGGTGGCGGCCCAGTAGATCGCATGGCTACCGGCGTGACGCCAGTCGATCGGGCCGAACCGCTCCATGAGTTGGTACATGCGCGTCGGCTCCATGTGGTAGTCCTCGATCAGGACTTTCGCACGGAGGAACGCGAGGAAGGTGTCGAGGTCTTCAGCGGCCGCCGGATCGCTCATGAGCTCGTAAAGCTCCAAGCCGCGCTCATCCAGGAACGCCCCGCCGGGGCCGACGAGTTTACGCGGGTCCCTGTATCTTTCGTACATCCGGATCCGGCCGATCTCTCTTAGGCAATGCTGGTCGGGCTCGTACCCCATGGACCGCAGGCGCGAGATCAGGCCGCGTGTGCCGGGCGCGTCTTCGTACAGAAGCGTGAAAGGATCACGCGGGGCTTCTCCCCCGGTATCCTGCGCGAAATAGAAGTGGGCCGCATCTGAGATCGGCTCGAACTTCTCCAGGGCGACTTTGTGCGTCGCGCCTTCGGTCGGCGCCCCCAGCAGCTCCTGCCATTCCTGGGCGAGCTTGATCTTGTAATACTGATTCATGTCGTCGGCACGCTGGCCGATCTTGTGGAAGAACGTCCAGCCGAGCTGGCGGTAGATCGCGATGTTGTTCGGGTTGTAGACCACGCCCTCGTCGCGGAGGAGCTTGATACCTTTGTTGACCCAGTCCCATCGCTCCTCAGGCGTGTGGGTGATGACCGAGATGTTGTAGGACATGTTCCAGCTCTGGAAGACCCAGACCTGACCGAAGCGCGGCTGAAGATTCGTGATCCACTCGGCGGTGGTGTTCGCCTCGAAGAGCTTGCCTTCCTGCTTGAGTTTCTCGGCCCGGTACCAGAGGAAGTCGGCGGCCAGGCCGCGGAACGTGCCCATCGACGCCGCCAGCAGCGCGTACTTCGGCGCGTCGCCGTAGCGCGTGGGCTGGATAATCTCCAGGTCCTCCCGGCGGTCGTTGATCGGCTTGACCAACAACGTCGAGCTCGCGACGCAGAGCACGGTGATAAGGATCGCAACAATCTGTACCCAGCGTCCGGGTTTCATACCGTCACCCTCGCCAGTTCTTTGTTACGGAAGATCATCCAACCGATAAACCCGGTCAGCCCGGTCCAGACTCCCCCGGCCCAGATGACAGCGTGACTCAGCATCGAGCCGGGCACCAGTCGGCCGTCGGATACCAACGGCGTCGCGTTCAACTCACCAAACGACGGGGCGACCATAAGGAATCCTGACCCGATCAACTTAATAAACATCTTCAATAGGTCTGCATATTCGCCCTTGCTGATCAGGTCGGACACTTTCGCGATCAGCCAGAGGATCTGGTCACCGAACGGCAGCGTCTGCTTCGGGAACGCGGCGTAGTACTTCAGCGACTCGGCGATGTAGGCGTTACTCGCCGCGGTGAAGTAGATCAGCAGACACACCAGCGTCGCTACCGGGAAGCTGAGGTACGACCCGGCCGCCAACCCAAGCATCGCCAGAAACATCAGGCGAAGCCACATCACCAGCATCGTCCGGACCAGGTTGCCCTCGAACTCGCCGACGCGGTAGAGCACCTCGATACCGTCCTTGGGATTGAAGTTCAACACCGGCTGCGCTCTGCCACCCAGCGCGGGGTTGGAGATCTCGACGTCCATTGCGCCCTGTTCGTTGAGCACATCCGGATTGATATTCAGCACATGGAAGTTGTTTTCCGCGAGCTTGAGCAAGCCTGGCTGTGGGCAGATCAACGGGTCATTATAAGGCCGTCCGTTGATCCGCATACCGATATAGACGAAACCCTCTAGCGCGTTGCCGGCCAGCTTAGGCTTGAATCGTAACTGCAGCGGCTGCTCGTAGGCCGCGGCGTCACCCAGGCCCGAAAAACGATAAACCATGGCTGACTGGTTGGGGATGCTGAACCACCGCAACATGACTTTCTGTTGGATGTCGGCCCTGTCGGCGGGCGTGACGGTATCCGCGGTAGAGCCCGGCTCGCCATAGCGCTCGGGGTCCTCGACGCGCAGCCGTTCCAGCATCTGGTCGTACACCGCCTTGAGTACGGCCGGGTCCGGGGGGGTCGGCTCAACCGTGTGCCTCGCGACCAGCACCTGACTCTGGACCGCGAGGCGGTCGGCGTTGTCCCGGGCCGGCTGGGCTTCGAGCAGCAGCGTGAAGGCGTAGATCCCCGCGCCGGCGACCGACAGGAGAAGCAGGTTCAGCAGCGTGATCCCCAGCCACTTGCCCAGCAGGTACTCGCCTCGGTGCAGCGGTTTGGTCAGGGAAAGATAAACCTGCTTCTGTGCCTGCTCACGTGTGATGGTGGCGATCGACAAGAACAGCGTCATCAGGCTCAGCAGCACGCTGGTCGCCATCAGGGACCATGTGAGGAACGAGGTGATGCGGTACTTGAGGAAGTCTTCCTGGTTGATCGCAAAGGGGAAGACCGCGATAAGCATCGCCACGCCGACAATGAAGACCAGCGCGATCTTCATGCGGATGGCTTCGTCGATCAGTGTCCGTGCGACACCGAACAAGGCGATGCCGGGTGACAGCAGGATGCGGATCAGCCACAGGCCGGCGTAGAAGATCAGGGCCATGGCATAGGCGCCGCCGATCGCGACGACCATGTCGGTCCAGCCCATCGCCCAGCAGATCAGGGCAAGCATCTGCGTCGCGGCCGTACCCAGGAGGATGATGCCGAATCGGCGGACCCAGGGGACCGCCCGCCAGACGACTAAGCCGTAGATCACCCAGGCATTGGTGAGGATCCTGCCCGCGGAACGGACAACGCTCCCGGCCGGTGCCGAGTCCTGTGCGACTAACAGCAGACCGATCCCCTCGGTCAACCCGAGCAGAGCGATCAATACAATCAGCCACATCTTCCAGCTTCTGCGCATGCTTGTAACGTCGGTGTAAGGGTCAGCCTTCAGGCTTTTCGTCCCCGTCCTTCTTGATCAGGGAATCAATCAGGCCGGTGTCGGCCTGCTGCTCTGGCTCGGGCTCCGGCGCGTTCGTATCGTTCGTCGCTGTATGCGATGACTCGCCGGTCAGCGAGCCGATGACCTGGTCGTCGTGTCGCGGGGCTTGCTGCTGAGCGTGCTCGATCTCGGAGGGGTGATCGCCCTGTGTACCCGGGGCAGAAGGCGCGACGAGCTGATCGATCAGAGCCTCGCCCTCGGTCGGTTCGTCGTCGCCGGTGAGGAACGAGGCGATCTTCCCACCGGACTCGGCCCCGCTGGTCGTCAGGCCCGCGGCCTGTGCCTCGGCGACGATGTTCAGGAAGAATGATTCAAGCTTCTGCCTGGGACGGCTGACGCTGGTGTCGGCGATGCCTTGCTGTTCGAGCAGCGCGATGATGCGCTCTTCATCTTCTGCGGACAGGGCCGGGGTGCTGATCATCGTGCGGTTGTGTTCTTCGAGCAATTCATCGATCTGGCCGTAGCGCCTGACCTTCCCGCCGTACATGATCGCGACGCGGTCGGTGACGTCTTCGACGTCGGCCAGGAGGTGCGAACAGAGGAGGATCGTCTTGCCGCGCTCGGCCAGACTCTTGATAACGCGCTTGACGTCGGCGGTCGCGATCGGGTCCATGCCGGAGGTCGGCTCGTCGAGGATCAGGAAGTCGGGGTCGTTGATCAGTGCCTGCGCGAGCCCGACCTTGCGCTGCATGCCCTTGGAGTATTCCCCGACGGGCCGGCGGGCGACGTGTTGGAGGCCGACCATTTCCAGGAGCGTGTCGATACGCCCCTTGCGGATGGTGCGTTTCTGGTGGAAAAGCCTGCCGTAGTACTCGAGTGTTTCGTATGCGTTCAGGAAGGGGTAGAGGTAGGACTCTTCGGGGAGGTAACCGATGCGCTGCTTGTTCTTGACATCACGCGGGTGTCTTCCGAAGACGGCAATACGGCCGGCCGTGGGATGCAGCAGGCCGAGCAGGAGTTTAATCGTCGTGCTCTTACCCGAGCCGTTCGGCCCCAGCAGGCCGAAGACTTCCCCCTTGAAAATATCCAACTCGATCTCGTTGACCGCTTTGACACGGTTCCTCAGCCAGAAGTCCTTGAAGACCTTGGTCAGCCCGACACACCTAACGATGACGTCCTGGTTGGGCCGTTGAGTGTCGGCGGGTTGTGTGGTGGCTTGGGTCATGGGTTACACATCCGGTCTGCGGTCTGCGGTCATGCCGTCGGTTAATGATAGGTCTACAGACCGGCTTCTTCCTCAACCTTCTGGAGGCGTTCCTGATCGCGCTTGCGAGCCAGGTCGGGGTCGGTGTTGAGCTCGAGGTAGAGCTGACCGGCGTTGTTATAGATGGTTTCGACGTCGCCGGTGAAGATCAACTCTCGGGCGCGTTGGCGTTCCCGGCTCATGAACAGCTCCGGCGCCTCACGGTACTGCTTGATCAGCGTGACGAAGCTGTTGGCCTCGGCCTTGACCTGCTCGACGGTTTCGGTTCGGTAGGTATTGGCCTCGCTGATCAGGCGGGAAGCCTCGCCGCCGATCTGAGTGCCGCCTAGATCCGCGGGCAGGCGGAGTTGATCGAACGCTGTATCGATCACGCCCGCCAGTTCGTCGGCCTTCTGGGTATCGCCGGCGGATTGGGCCAATTCATACGCCTGGACGAGATCGAACAGAGCCTCATGCGCCTCGCCGGCAGCTTCGTTGAGCAGGCTGGTGCGCTCCTGGCGTGCGGCGCTGAGCTTCTGGCCCCGCTCGCTTTCGGCGTTGGTAACCATGGCATAGGCGGGTTTGACCAGCAGCGGCGCTTCGCTGGCGACCACGACCAGGCTCTCGATCTTGATCCCGGCGTTCAGCGTGTCGAGCACCTCCTGGATGCGACGCCTCGCAGTGTCGCGAGCGAAGGTCCCTTTGATGAACGGGTCGGCCTCGACACTCGCCGCGGCATGCACGATCCCTTGCTCAGCAACCATGGCTACCAACTCATCGGCGGCTGACATATCGCGGGGGCGCGGCATGCCGACGTTCTCGACGAACGCGACCACGTCATTGATGGTGTAGTAGACCTCAAACCGCCCGTGAACGATGTTGGCGTCGCCCGTCAGCAGGGAGCCGTCTCGTTCGGGGTTGAGCGGACCGCCTCGGGCCTGGGCGTTATTATCTGTGGCGTTCAACTCGTACCAGAACGGCTCGCGGAGGGTCACCGAGCGTTGGATGATCGGGACGGCCACCTTCTCCTCGACCGGGTAGGGCCAGCCGGCGTACCAGCCCTGCTCGTATACCTTGCCGTCGCCTTCCCCGACGATCTTGCCGAACTGCAAGCGAACGACGCGCTCCTGCGGCTCGACGCGGAACACGCCGGTCGCCAGGTACGCGATCAGCATCAGCAGCATGATGAACTTCAGGATTAAGAAGCTGACGCGCATCGCGTCGGCGAGCGACTTCTGCGCCGGATCGGTGGGCTCGAACGGCTCGTGGTCGTGATGGTGATGCCCGTGGTCGCATTCATCATCGTGCGAGTGGACGAACGGGTTTTTTATTTTCTCGGCCATGGGTGTGGTCTTGTGTCAGGTATGAGGTATAGGTTCCTGCCCGTGCACGCAGCGATCGGCTGCCATCGATTAATTACTATCAGCGCCACCGCTTTCCAGTGCGTTCAGGAACCAGAGCTTGTTGGCGTCGAGCACGAACGTCGTGTTGTTGGCGAGCATCTCCTGCAGCGCCTCGATCTGCCGCTGGAAGATGGCGAAGTCCTGATCCTCACGGAAGGCGCTGAAGTACTGCGCGGCTTCGCGGTTGCCTTCGTCCCGGATCGCTTGGGCGCGGCGCTCGGCGAACGCCAGGATACGGCGCTTGGCCGCCTCGGCGCGGGCCTTGATGTTTTTTGCCTCCGCATCGCCTTCGGCGCGCGCCTTTTCGGCCAGTTGCTCGCGGGTCTTGGCCATACGCTCGAACACCTTCTGTGTCGTGTCTTCGGGCAGGACAATCCGGCGGATGCCGACCTGCTCGAGCTTGATCCCATAGCCGGGGGATATCGCGTTGAGCTTGGCTTGCAACTGCTCAAGGCCCTTCTGCTCGATTTCCTTGAGCATCACCTTCTCAGGGTCGTGATTCACCAGCTGATCAAAGCGGTAGTTCGCGACGACGGCCTTGAGCTCGCCGAGCATCGAAGTCAGCTGTTTCTCGGCCTGTTCCTCGGTCTTCAGCCGCAGGAAGAACGCATAAGGGTCATCGATCCGCCAGGCCAGGAACAATTTGATGATCACGGCCTGGCTATCCGCGGTCTGCATCTCGCTGAGTTGGTCATCCAGCAGCTGCACGCGCTTGGAATAGACGCGTACCTTCTGGATCGGCGTGGGCCACTTGAACCCGTAGCCCGGTTCGAGGATCAGGCTGCCGGGATCGGTGATCTCGCCGGCGTCGTTACGGACCGGCTCGACCGCCTTGTCCCACGTCGTTCGTACGGCTACCTGGTCGTAGCGGACCTGGAACATGACCATGTAGACCAACAGCACCGCGGCGACGGCGAGGGCTACCAGGAAAATGAGCTTGTTTTTCATAGCGTAGTTATCTCCAACGATGGTTCGTTGTGTGGTGTGTTAGTTACCGATGCCCACCACGTCGAGGTTGCTGGTGGTGGTTTGTGCGTTAAGACGGATGATCGGCGGCAGCTCCTGCTCGCCCACGAGGATGTACTTGCGTCGGTCCTTGAGTCCATTGGCGAGGGTGCTCAGGTACTCGCGGGCCATGTAATACTTCGGGGCCTGCCGGTAGGCTTCCAGACGGGAGTTGGTTCGCATCGCACGAGCCCGTTCACTCAGGGCGAACTCCCAGCGGTAAGCCCGGGCTTCATAGATCAGCTTCGCGGCGGCGCCCCCGGCATCGTCCAGCAGCTTCTCGATCTCGTTCTTCTTCTGCAGCACCTGCCCCGCCAACTCGTCGGCCTTGGCCTGGTCGTAGTCGGCACTTAAACGCATCGATTCAAGCGACTGCTGCATTGTCACCACGTCCTGGATCGCGGCGTCGATCAGCAGCGCCTTATCCTGTGAGCCGGCGATCTCGGCGAGCAGGGCGACGGCCTCACGCTCGGCTTCCTGGATCAGCGTCTGTTTCTCCTGACGGGCGTCGATCTTCTCGTGGAACTTCTTCGCCACGTCACCTTCGCGCGGCGGGTGGACCGCATCGATGCCGGCATAGACAATCTCGACACCGAGTTTAACCGCGTCGGCATCCGCCTGGATCTGCTCCCGCAAGACCTGCCCGGCCTGGATACGGGCGGTGGTCAACAACGCATCGATGTCGTGTATGGCGAAGTACTGGTTGAACCGGCGTTCGGCGAGTGATTCGAGCAGCATGACCGGTTCATCGCAGGACATGGTGTAGTCCAACAGCCCGCCTTCTGCGATCCGGTATTTGATGACACCCAGGGCGCCGGTCAGTTCGCCGGCGATGGCTTTGGTACCGGCTGTATTCGCATCATCACTGGTCTCGTCGGCCTGTGGGGTAGGCGCGGAAACCATGTACTGCTCTTTATCTTGAGTGTGATGCTGTGTCGTCCAGAGGATCGCGACATCGCGCCGGAACCCCTTGGCCGAGGAACCGACGTTGAGTTCGTAGATGCGCGAGGCGTCGTACTTATAGGCCTTGCCCAACGGCCAGGGCAGCTTCCAGTGCAGGCCCGGGCCGACGACGCTGTTGTCGGTGAGCCCGCCCCAACGGGTAATGACGGCCTGCTGGTGTGGCTGTACCAGGACCGAGGAACTCAGCGCGAACAGGACGACCAGGCCGACGACCGTCAGGGGCGTGACCGCCTTGGCGAGCAGGCGGTAGAACCAGCTATCGGACACCTCGAAGCCGAACTGGTAGTTGATGGCTTCGCCGATGATTTTTCCGAGGGATTCGTAGTGGGTGAGCCAGCCCAGGATGCGGCTGTCGAATGCGGGACGCGGGCGGGCACCGGGACGTCGGGGCTGGTAAAACCCGAAGATCACCGACAGGAGCATTTCAGAACCCAGCAGGATCATGACCGCCGGAGCAACCACCGCCAGGACGGGGAACAGGGAGGCGACATTCAGCGCCTGCAACGTGGCGGCCACGATGAGTACGGCGGTGACGACGAAGTTGCCCATCAGGTAACTCGCCCCGCCGCGGAGTTGCTGCCACTCGCTGACCTTGGTCATGCCGGCGACGTATCGGCTGATGAGGAACGCGGGGAAGCCAATGACCACCGCCACGATCGCGATCGTGCCGGGGCTATCGCTGGTGAATCCGCCGCCGGCACGGACCATCGCACCGAGGTCGCCGAAGTAGCCGCCGGCTTCAAGCTCGTTTGCGGCGCGATAAGCCTGCACGGCCGAACGAAGCATGGCGCCGCCCATCGCCAGCAGGAAGAGCGAGACGAGCAGGCTGACGATGTTCAGCCCGTACTTATAGAGGCGGTCCAGGCGTCTTTGAGCGATCTGCAGCTGATCGCCGGCCTCCTCAAACAGGGCGGCGGCGCGGGCGTCATCGGCGGCGAGCTGCTCGGTCTCCAGCGCCTCGACGCGCTCCAGCCGGTGCTGGTTGTAGAGCAGCCAGAGGATGACCCAGATCGGCAGGCCGCCCAGGTAGTACCAGAACAGCGCGTTGATGCCGGTCGCCCCGGCGTACAAGCCCGTCAGGGCGGTCAGGATCGACAGCACCAGCTGTGTCCCCAGGCCCAGCAGGACGGCGTTGCATGCTCTGCGGTAGGTTTCTTGATCGTGACTCATCATCCATCCTGTCATGGCGGCCGGGTTGCCCCGACGCCCGTTGTTGGGTTAGCGTACGTGAATCGGCGTCTGGTCGGACGCGGGGTTTATCGAAAGAGGAAACCTTCCGGGTGATTGGGCCGTATGATAAGGGCCGACGCATCGCCCGGTTTTTTCATCCTGGATATCAACTTCATTATGTTTCAGCAGCTCGCGAACATCGCCCACAACACATTCACCGAAGCGATCCGTCAGCCGATCTTTGTGGTCCTGGTCCTGTTGGGTGCGCTGGCGCTGGTCCTGAACCCGCAGCTGGCCGCCTACACCATGGAGGACGACAACAAGCTGTTGATCGACCTGGGGCTGAGCACCATCTTCCTGGTCAGCCTGCTGCTGGCGGCCTTCACCGCGACGGGCGTGTTCGCCAACGAGATCGAGAACAAGACCGTTCTGACCGTCGTCAGCAAACCGGTCGGCCGGCCACTGTTTGTGATGGGCAAGTACCTCGGCATCGCCCTGGCGATCTCGGTGGCCTACATCCTGCTGAGCATGGTGATGGCGCTGACGATCCGTCACCGGGTGATGTCCACCGCCAGAGATCACGTCGACATGCCCGTGGTGCTGTTCGGCGTGGGTGGGGCGCTGATAGCGGTGATCTTCGCGACCATGGCGAACTACCTGTACAACAAGGTCTTCACCTCCACGCTGACCGCTGCGCTGTTCGTGACGCAGCTCATTGCGTTCGGTCTGGTGCTGGTGATCGGCAAGCAGTGGCAGATCCAATCCCCCCTGACCGACTTCACCGCCCATGACGGCGAACTGATACAGGTGATGATCGGCTTGGGGCTGGTGTTCCAGGCAGTGCTGGTCCTGACCGGCGTGGCGGTGGCGGCGTCCACCCGGCTGGGGCAGGTCATGACGCTGCTGATCTGCTTCGGCGTGTTCCTGCTGGGGCTTGCGAGTAATTCGCTCAGCCAATTGGTCAACACCAAGCTGTCGATCCCGGTGGATACCGGCTACTACCAGAGCCTGAAGGTGATCTTCCAGGCCGACCTGGCCATCTACCAGAAACTGGTCTACGCCGCCGCCAAGTTCATATACATGCTTGCCCCTAACCTGCAGTTCTTCTGGACCGCCGATGCGATCACGCAAGACAAGCCGATCTCGGCCGGGTTGTTCGGCCTTGTCTCGGGCTATGCGGCGTTGCAGGTCACCGCCATCCTGGCGCTGGCGGTCGCGCTGTTCCAGAACCGGGAGGTCGGATAAACCGCCTCGCCTGGCTTGAGGGTTCGGGTTGGATGACGCTTGGGGATTCACGTTCTGGGGTGTGCCGAAGGATTCAATCGAGTTCTGTATGACTGGGGCGGCTGTTGCCTGACCGGTAAACGTTCTGTTACTTAGCTCATGCCATCGCGGGCTCGGCCTGGCCGGGTGCGTCGTCTTCCGCCGCCTTTGCCTGCGACGCTTCGAGGGCTTGGTGTTCGGCCTGCTCGATGTCTTCGCCGCATCGGACCAGGCGTGCGGAGTTGAAGACGACGATCAGCGAACTGACCACGTGCAGCACCGCCGCGATGACCGGCGGGATCTTGCCTGTCGCGGCGATGATCAGGAACAGCGCGATGAAGCCGCCGCCGATCGCCATGTTCTGCCGGATGACGTTGCTGGTCTGGCGTGAGAGCCTGACCAGGAACGGGATACGGTTGAGGTTGTTGTTCATCAGCGCGATGCTGGCCGAGTGGATCGCAACGTCGCTGCCGGCCGCGCCCATGGCGATGGAGATGTCGCCGGCCTTCAGCGCGGGCGCGTCGTTCACGCCGTCGCCGATCACCGCCACGCGGTGGCCACGGCCCTTCAACGAATCAACCATCTCTAGCTTCTGATGAGGCAGGACCTCGGCCTGATACTCGGTGTGCATCTGCCCAGCCACACGCTTGGCAACAGATTCTCTGTCGCCGGTAACGATGATCAAACGCTTCAGGCCCATGTCTCGCAGGTCGTCCATCGCGCCGGCCGCTTGGGGACGGGTGTTATCCGCCAGGCCCAGCCACCCGAGGAACTGGCCGTTGCGCACGACAAACAGGGTCGATAGACCCTCGGCCTCAGGGTCGGCCGTGGCCTGATCAATGAGGTACCGAAGGTGGTCGTCGTGGTGTTCCTGGGTGATCCAGTTGCCCCGTCCGACGAGGATGGTTTGGCCCTCGAACTGTGCCCGCACACCTTTGCCGGCCTCTTCGTGGAACTCGTGCGGTTCATCAAGGTGCAATCGAGCCTTCCGTGCGACTTCGAAAACAGCCCTCGCTACGGGGTGCCGGGAGCGTTGCTCGGCACTGGCGGCCGCCTGCAAGAGGTCCGCCCCTTCGACGCCCTCTGCGGGTGAAAGCCGGTTGACTTCCAGCTGCCCGGTCGTCAGCGTGCCGGTCTTGTCGAAGACCATGGCGGTCAGGTTGCGTGCGCCTTCCAGGTCGGTGACGGACTTAACCAACACACCCAGCCTCGCGGCGGCGGAGATCGCGGCGACCATCGCGGTCGGGGTAGCGAGGATCAGCGGGCAAGGACAGGCGATGACCAGCATGGAGATCGCCGCCACAGCCGCCGCATCGGGGTTGGTCTGCGAGGTGTAGAACCAGACGATGAAGACGATCATCACGACCGTCGGCGTGTACCAGCCGGCGTAGCTGTCGATCATCCGCATCAGGGGGATCTTGGTGTGCTCGGCCTCGAGGATCATGTCCTTGACCTTGCCGAGTGTGGTGTCTTCGCCGGCCTTGGTGACCTTGACGTCCATCGCGCCGGTGAGGTTGATCGTGCCGCCGAAGACTTCGTCGCCTTCGATCTTGTCGGCGGGCAGCGATTCACCGGTGATGTTGGCCTGATTAACCGTTGAGATGCCGGTGACCACGATTCCGTCGGCGGGGATGTTGTCGCCGGGGCGGACACGGACGATGTCGCCCTGGACCAGGTCTTTGGCTTCGATCTCGACCTCTTGGCCGTTGTCGAGCTTGTGGGCTTTCGTGGGGGTGATGCGGACCAGGGCCTCGATATCACGCTGAGCGCCCAGAGCCGTACGATTCTCGATCAGCACGGAGATGATCATGAAGAACGCGATGAAGCCGGCTTCGATGTACCAGCCCTTGGCGAAGGCGGCGAGCACGGCCAAGGCGACCAGCTCATTCATATGCATGTGGCCCTGCCAGAGGTCCTTGAGCGCCACCCAGATCAGCGGCGCGCCCAGCAGGACGGTGGCGATGCAAGCCAGCAGGTTCGAGGGGTCTTCGTTGTCGAAGGTCAGCTTGGCGATCAGCGCGCAGATCAACAGCGTGCCGCCCAGCAGGGTGGCAAGGATTTCAACACTGACCCGTCCCGTCTTGGACTTCAGGGCCAGGTCTTCTGAGATGTAATCATGGGCCATGTCGTGTGGTCCTTGGTGGTCCGATAAGGCGGGGCCGCTTAAAGCAGGCCAGAACCGAATGTTAAACAGTACGTCGGGTATGCTAGAAAGTTCGCGCCAAACCTTCCAATCCCACCCAAATGCGTCAGTTTCCACATCCTGACCCCGCCGGATGCCTTGGATCGGTAACTCATTTACATATCAAGACCAATAAACATATCCACGCGCCGTCAGGCGGGCAATCGGGGGCTGGTCGCCTTGCAAATCTATAAAAAAATCCCGCAGCCAGACCGCTAAGAGAAATGGGTCGGTCGGACTGCGGGACCACTTGGAGGACTGGATTATGTAGGCTGTTCGGGTCAATCTCCCGCGAACACCCCGGAATCTGCCTTGGGGGAATCGATCTTTTGGCTTGGCCGGGGATCGATTCCGTGTGATGGCGGCGGCATGTTAGCTTTCGAGCGAGGCTTGTCTAGCCCGTGTGCTGCTTGGCCATCGTTTTCTAACACGCCCGGATCGCCGGCGTAAACCGAACAGTGACAGCGTCATGCCCACACGGCCGAACCACCCTGTCATCAGGGAAGGTGTGTCTCGGACCTGTGCGGAATAGGCTCGCATGTCATGTCTTTCGATCTTGCCGGCCGGTCTTAGCCGGGCTTGTTGCTGGTCTCATGCTGGCTGATCAGACATGCAAGCATCGCATGCCCACTTAGCTCAGGTCGGGTGACGTCGCCGACGCCCTACTTATTTGCAAAGGCCGTGCCAAACCAGAAGTGCCGTTTAAACGCAATCAGGGCGGTTGATTCAGGCGATGAATGCTTATGTAATCATCAGCCGAGCAGCCACCGCTTAGTTTCTGGGCGATATGCCCGGAGCGGTTAGATGAGTGTTAATGAGCTATCTGTTATGTGAACTTGCTTCAAGAGAAAAGCGGTAGCATGGTATACGGATTCATCTGCCCTCCCTGACATGGAGAATGCTCATGCCCCTGACCATCACCTACCTCGGCCACTCCGGCTTCCTCTTCGATGACGGCAAACACAAACTGGTTGTAGACCCCTTCCTCACCGGCAACCCCCTCGCCGTCCACAAACCCGACGACATTACCTGCGACTACCTCGCCCTGACCCACGGCCACGCCGACCACTTCGGCGACACACTACCCATCGCCAAGAGCAACAACGCCACCGTCATCGCCGCCTTCGAGATATGCGAGTACTGCGCCGAACAAGGCATCGAAAAATGCGACCCCGGCAACCCCGGCGGACGCGTCTACACCGACTTCGGCTACATCGCCTTCACCCCCGCCTTCCATTCCTCCAGCTACCAGGGACGCTACATGGGCCAGCCCTGCGGCCTGATCATCTCCATGGGCGGACACAAGGTCTACCACGCCGGCGACACCGCCCTCTTCAGCGACATGAAACTCATCGGCGAGATCGGCCAACCCGACATCGCCATGATCCCCGTCGGCGACCGCTTCACCATGGGCCCTAAGCTCGCCACCCACGCCGCCGAATGGGTCAGCCCCAAAACCGTCATCCCCGTCCACTACAAAACCTTCCCCCTACTCACCGACGACATCAGCGCATTCAAACCACAAGGCGTCGAAGTCAAAGAAATGCAACCGGGTGAGGTGTGGGCGATAGCAGAATGAGAACATTATTTACGCATCGTCATTGTGAAGTTGCATTGCGAGATCCGTCCAGTCCTTTGCTTCTTTGCTACGTCCGAGTTGGCAACACACGTTTGCTAGCTTGTTACAAAGCGCCATATCTGACGAATATAAACTGAACGCTTTTGTATACCATTCGAGCGCGGAAACCATATCATTATGCACTGAACAATAGATGTCACCGACTTCCACGTGCCTCGGATAACTTGATTCGATAGATGCTAACTGCTTAAGAATCTCCAGCCTTTCTAGGCATTCATCATCAAGTGCATCAGCTAAACCACGCAAGCACCGTATGTGATCGGGGCATAATGCCAAGCCTTTGCGATACCAACCTGCTGCAGAGTCTCTGTCGCCTTCAAAAATGATTCTTGCCCCACCACCTAAAATGGTCTTGGGCTCATCTAGGGCATTCGTTCTGAGGCATATCTCGCCTATTTGTGCATAGCATTTTGGCGCGTCCTTAGGATTGATTTTCGCGTGTTTAAGGTACAGCTTGCGTGCCTTCGGGTATCTCTTTGCTACGAATAGTTTGTTGGCCCTTTGAAAATCCGTTAGTCCTTCGTGAAGTAGATTATTCAGCCACGAAAACATTCAGTGCCTCCGGTATTGGTAACTACATGGTGATAAGTGGATTTTCATGCCGGCATTTTACCATCGGCTCATGTTTCAATTCTTCTCAGAATTGGATACTCGGGCCGTTATCATGTAGCTGGGTACCTCGCTTTGCTGGCCCCGCCGAAAATTGTGCCCCATATCGACCACGATCGTAACTTAATACGGTGAGCTATAGAACCCCGGACGTATAACCACACACATTTCATTCCGGGTTATATTTCAGGACCTCAGCCCATCCGGATCTGCGCCATCTGCGGAGACCTCCCCCTCCGCGCTCTCTGCGGCCTCTGCGGTAAATCCGCCTTGCTTACCGGCCTGATGCGCACGGCCAAGGCCGATTCGCGTGATCCTTCTTCCAAACCACGGCAAATCGGTTAATCCTGATCCGGCCAGCAGCTACCGGGTTTTGTGCGAGGTGTTGTGACGTATTTGTGCGCCCAAAGGTGTCCAGGTCGCCATAGGTAGACCCCCCGGATGTTTCCCCGGAAGCTCTGACAGGTTCCATCTGTTCAGCTTCGGCGGATACCGGAAGCGGTGCGAATGAAGATTGGCACCACTTCCGGGGGGGGGTGCTGACAACCGCACGACGGCGACAGTCTGACTTGTACTGAGTATCCGCTGATTAAAAGGACCGGGACTCACGGGCTGCCCCCCCGGAAGTTGTGACAGGTTTCATCTGCACGACTTCCTTCCCCGAAGCCCACGTTTTTTAAAACGTGGGCTCTTCCGGGGGCGGGGGGACTTGCAAGCGCTTCGCCCCGGCTGGCATTGGAATCACGGCACACCGGCCCGACCCGGTCCCGCTGACCCGGTGGCCGCCATCGCCCCCGGAGCATCGTGTGTTTGGAGATAGTGAACCGCCAAGACGCCAGGAACGCCAAAAAGACAAAGAACAAGAGTTGATCCACAGATGAACAGGATGTTCAGGATTGGGTCTAACGCGATGATTGCCGCGCTTTCATCCTGATTATCCTGCCTATCTGTGGATACCTCTTCAAGCCTATCTCCGCGCTCTTGGCGTCTTGGCGGTTCAACCTCATATTGAAAATGAAAAACCGCCGGCGCGGGGGTTGGAGCTACGCGCCGACGGTATTGGGGGGTGTCAATAATTGTTGGTATCAACCCGCGCTTCTTAGGCGGCGTGCGCGGCCGACATGCCCGAGGTGCCCCAGCGGCGCTGGATGGCCTTGAAGCTCGCTGCCTGCCAGAGGGCGGAGAGGCCGACTAGCGAGTAGACCACGCGGGCCAGCGCGGCGTCCGAGCCGCCAAACAGGGTGGCGACCAAGTCGAACTGGGCGATGCCGACCAGGCCCCAGTTCAGTCCGCCGACCACCAGCAGGATCGCTGCAATCACATCAATCGTTTTCATCTTCCACTTCCTTTCATTCAGAGTGTTGTCATTCGGTGTACGTGCTTTATGGACCGGTCATTCAATAAGCTATTCGAGCGCAGGCAGGAAGCGGATTCAAAGAAGTCTGAATCTATCGCTGATTGGGTTGTATGGGTGGACGCCTTTAGGTCATCCGTTGAGCGATATCAGGCGAAGCACATGATCACACATCGCGGGGACGGCGGCCTGCACGGCGGGGCTGAGCGTGTCGGTATGGTCGAAGGCGTCGGTAGAGACGCTGACCGTATGTCCGGTCGGTGCCCGGCCGTAGAGCATCTGGGACATGGCGAGCAGGCGGGGGAAGGTCCAGTGGTGCGTCAGCCCGGCTTCGGCTTCGCTGCCGGGCTGTTCGGGGGAAAGGCAATCGTCGGGCGTGACGGGATCGACACGGACCTCACCGATCGCATCGCCGTCCGGGATACGGGCGTCGATGAGGATGGCGTGCTTAGCTTGCGACAAATCCAGCGCGAGTTCGGGCAGCAGTTGATGCGTGATCACCACGCGGTGCCGTTCACGCTGCTCCCGACTCAGCGTGTTTTCGACCTGCTCGGCTATGATCGGGCCGACGCCGTCGTCGCCGCGCATGGGATTGCCGCAGGCAATGATGAGTGTGTCGACTGCCGCATTAAGCGGATCAGCCACGCTTGACCTCGTCGAGCTTGTTGCCGCTGCGGTCGACCAGCTCGATGTGCATCGGCATCTGGCCCACGGCGTGGGTCGAGCAGCTCAGGCACGGGTCGTACGTGCGGATCACAGCCTCGACACGGTTGAGCATGCCCTCGGTCAGGTTGTTGCCATCGACGAACGCCTCGGCGACCTGACGGATACCACGGTTCATCGCGAGGTTGTTGTTGCCGGTGGCGATGATCAGGTTGGCCCACTGCATCTGCCCGGTAGCGCGGTCGATCTTGTAGTGATGGAAGAGCGTGCCGCGCGGTGCCTCGGTGATACCAACGCCCTCGGAGCGGTTTGGCCTTGCCAGGGCGCGGACGTGATCGCTGAGGATGTCGGGCTCGTTGAGCAGTTGCTCGATGCGTTCCACGCCGTGGAGGATTTCCAGCAGGCGGGCCCAGTGGAAGTGGAAGCTGCTTTGAGCGGGGTAGCCGGCCTCCTTGCGGAAGTCGGGCAGCTCGGCGTCGGCCAGCGGTGTGCCAAAGCCGCTTGAGATGTTGACGCGCGCCAGCGGCCCGACCCGGTAGATGCCGTCGGGATAGCCCATCGGCTTGTAGTAGGGGAACTTCAGGTAGCTGAAGTCGCCGACGGCCTCACCGATGTACTCGTGGTAATCACGGTGCGGGATGCTCTCGTGCATGATCTTGGCGTTGGCATCGGTGATGCGGAGCTTGCCGTCGTAGTGTTCCCACAGGCCGTCGTCGGTGACCAGCCCGAGGAAGAGCGTATCGAAGTTGGCAAACGCGGCGATTTCCTTTTCGAAGTCGCCTAGGCAGTCCTTGAACCAGCCAAGCGTGCGCAGCACGATCTCCTTGGTCTCGGGGACCATGGCGGCGATCTTCTCTCGGCGCTCATCATCCAGCGGTTCGTTCACACCGCCGGGGACGGTCCACGCGGGGTGGATGCGCTTGCCGCCGAGGATCTCGATGATCTTCTGGCCGAAGGCGCGGAGGCGGATGCCGTCGCGGGCGCGTTCGGGGTGGTCCTGGATCAGCCCGAAGATGTTGCGCTTCTCAGGATCGGAGTCCATGCCCAGGAGGATGTCCGGGCTGGACAGGTGGAAGAAGCTCAGGGCATGCGACTGGATGAACTGCGCCAGGTTCATGATGCGCCGCAGTTTGGCGCCGGTCGGCGGGATCTCGACGGCGAGCAGGTCGTCGCACGCTTTACTCGAAGCCATCAGGTGGCTGACCGGGCAGATGCCGCAGATGCGCGCCATCACGGCGGGCATCTCGGTGAGCGGTCGGCCCTCGATAAACTTCTCGAAGCCGCGGAACTGCGTGACGTGGAACATGGCGTCATCGATGCCGCCGTCGTCGTTGAGCACGAGTGTGATCTTGGCGTGGCCTTCGATGCGGGTGACGGGATCGATGGTAATGGTTTTAGGCATCGTCGTGTCTGCCGTGTTGAGGGTTCTTGTGTCTAAATTGTATGACGGCGGTCGTGCTCGGCGAACTACAGGCCGAAGCGTGTCAGGGCGTTAATGTCAGGCTCACGGCCTTCCAGCAGGTCCACAAGGATCTGGAAGATGGCGTCGGCCGGGGGCGGGCAGCCGGGCAGGTACAGGTCGATCTTAATGACCTCGTGGATCGGCTTGGCCTTGGGCAGCAGCGGCGGGAGGTAGCTGGCGGGCGGCTTGCGATCTTCCACAGCCGCCGGCTCGGAGGCGTTCTCGATGTAGGCACGCTCGAGCAGGACGCTGGGTTTGAACGGGTTACGCATCGCCGGGACGTTGCCGGTGACGGCACAGTCGCCCATGGAAATCACGAACTTGCTGCGCTCGCGGATGACCAGGGCTTTGTGCAGGTCTTCTTCGCTGGAGACAGCGCCCTCGACGAGCGTGATGTCCACGTCGTGCGGGAAGTCTTTGGGATCGACGATCGGGGAGTGGACGATATCGACCAGCCCGGCGAGCGTGATCAGCCGTTCGTCGATGTCCAGGAAGGACATGTGGCAGCCCGAGCAGCCGTCGAGCCAAACGGTGGCGACTTTGGGTTTGGGTGTGTCAGTCATTAGTCGTCCTCCCGCATCAGTGACAGGTAAGGTAGGAACTTGCGTCGCTTGGCCATTTCGCCGGCGCTGGTGCCCTTCTCGGTCAGTGCGCCGGTCGGGCAGACGTGGACACACTTGCTGCAGTTGGTGCAGGTATCGCTTTCGCCCCAGGGCATGGCCAGGTCGTTGACGACCATGCAGTCGATGCCACGGCCCATGATGTCCTTGGTGTGAGCGCCTTCGATCTCGTCACAGACCCGCACACACCGCGAGCAGAGGATGCATCGGTTGTGGTCAAGGCGGAACTCTTTGTGTGAGCTGTCCACCGAGAGGTTGGGGTAGCGGTACGGCACGTGGATGTGCGTCACGCCCAGCTTCACGGCCATGGCCTGCAGGTCGCAGTTGCCGTTCGACACACAGACCGAGCAGACGTGGTTGCGTTCGGCGAACATCAGTTCGAGGATGGTGCGACGGTAGGCTTCGAGCCGTTCTGAGTGCGTGACCACAGCCATTTCCTGGTAGCAGGCCGTCGTGCACGCGGGCATGAGCCTGCCGTGCGGCAGCACCTCGACCAGGCAGAGCCGGCAGCCACCCCATGGGGTGAGGCCTTCAAGGTTACATAACGACGGTATGTCGATGCCGTTTTCACGCGCAACCTGCAGGACGGTCTGATCGGCCTGCGCCGTGACATCGGTGTCGTTGATCTTGATCGTGAAGGTTTCGGGTCGGTGGACAACGTTACGTGGGCTCATGAGGGCACCTCCGCGATACGTGTGCCTGCCATGCCCTTGCCGTTACCGGCGGGCGAGACAAGGCGGTCGATGTATTCATTCTCGAAGTACTTCAGTGTGCTGAGCACGGGGTTGGGGGCTGTCTGGCCGAGGCCGCAGAGGCTGGTGTGCTTGACGACGTCGCACAGTTCCTTGAGCAGATCAAGATCCGCCTGTGTGCCTTCGCCCTTATAGATCTTGTCGAGCAGTTCATGCATCTGCCAAGTGCCGACGCGGCAGGGGACGCACTTGCCGCAGGATTCGCTCATGCAGAACTCCATGAAGAAGCGGGCGACGTCGACCATGTCGGAGGTCTCGTCCATGATGATCATCCCGCCGGAGCCCATGATGGAGCCGACCTCGGCGAGCGATTCATAATCGACGCTCATGTCCATGTAATCTTCGGGGATGCACCCGCCGGAGGGCCCGCCGGTCTGCACGGCCTTGAGCTTGCCTTCGCCGGAAACCCCGCCGCCGATGTCGAAGACGATGTCCCTGAGCTTCATGCCCATGGGCACTTCGATCAGGCCTGTGTTGACGACGCTGCCGGCCAGGGCGAAGACCTTGGTGCCCTTGCTCTTCTCCGTGCCGATCGAGGCGTACCAGTCGCCGCCCTCGCGGATGATGGCGGGGACGTTGGCGAGGGTCTCGACGTTGTTGATGCAGGTGGGCTTGCCGAACAGGCCGTAGTTGGCCGGGTACGGCGGGCGTGGCCTGGGTTGGCCGCGCTTGCCTTCGATCGATGCGATCAAGGCGGTCTCTTCACCGCAGACAAAAGCACCTGCGCCGAGGCGGATTTCGATATCAAAGTTAAACGGCGTGCCGCAGATCCCCCGCCCGAGCATACCGGCACGCGAGGCCTGCTTGATCGCCAGCTTCAGGCGTTTGATCGCCAGCGGATACTCGGCCCGGACGTAGATGTAGCCCTTGTCGGCCCCGACGGCGTAGGCACACAGCGCCATGCCTTCGAGCAGACGGTGCGGGTCGCTTTCCAGAACCGCGCGGTCCATGAACGCGCCGGGGTCGCCTTCGTCGGCGTTACAGATGACGTACTTCTGTTCGTTGGTCATCTTCGCGACGTTCGACCACTTCAGGCCCGTCGGATACCCACCCCCGCCACGGCCGCGGAGCCCGCTGGCCTTGATGTGCTCGCGGACGTCGTGTGTCGAGAGTTCGGTCAGAGCCATGGCCAGCGCGCTGTAGCCGCCGACGGCGACATAATCTTCGATACGCTCGGGGTCGATGAAGCCGGAGTTCTCCAGGACCACACGCTTCTGCTGCTTGAAGAACGGGACATCGGTCGGGCACAGCAGTTTCTTGACGGGCTCGCTATCGACACTCTTGGCGATGGCTTCGGCGTCGTCGGGTGTGACACCCTGGTACATCGTCTCCTTGCCGTCGTTGTCGTCAACAGCGACCAGCGGACCGGCCGAGCACAGCCCCATGCAGCCGACGCACTTGACCTTGCACTTCTCTTCCTTGCCGTCGGCCTTGAGCGATTCGCCGATCTTCTCGGCGATCTGGTCTGCATGAGTGGACAGGCAGCTCGCGGCCATGCATACACGGACGGTGTGCTCGGTCTGCTTGGCTTGCTCTTGTTCTTGTTCGGCTAAAGCAGTGAGTTCATCAGGCGTCATTGGGCACCCACCCTTCGATCTTCTCGACCATTTGTTCGCTGGTTACTTTGCCGGCCACGTCGCCGTCAAACACCACCGCCGGCGCCAGGCCGCAGGCACCGACACACCTTGCACCCATCAGCGAGACCTCGCCGTCCTCGGTGGTTTCGCCGAGCTGGATGTCGTACTTCTCACCCATCGTCTCGATCAGCTTGGGCGCGCCCTTGATGTAGCAGGCGGTGCCCTGGCAGACGACGCAGGTGTGTTTGCCCTTGGGCTTGAGGGTGAAGAAGTGATAGAACGTTGCGACGCCGTAGGCCGCGCTCAGAGGCACGCGCAGCCGCTTGGCGACGAAGCGGAGAGCCACATCATCGATGTAGCCGAACGCTTCCTGCACGGTGTGCAGCGTTTCGATCAGTGCGTGACGGTTCAGCCCGTTACGACGCGCGGTGCCGTCTACGATACGCCACCGTTTGTCGTCACTGGGCAACTCGACTTTGGGTTGTAGGGTCGCTGGCATAGTCAGCCCTCGATTCCGGACGTTGATGAACAGGAACGGCCCCACGATGGGGCGACCGCAGACAGGCGCGTAACAACGCGCCGGTGAAGCGGGGTTTGATCGTGAGAATGAAAAATATCTACGGCACCCATTGCGTCGCGACAGGCGCGGATAGACGGGGATTGAATTACGCAAACAACAAGCATTGCACGGGCCCTTCAACCACTCACTAGAGCGGCCAATTAGAAGATACATCGATCTGATGTATTTGTAAACCGCAACGCAAGTAATTCACAGATTGATTACGCATGCATTGTTGTGTGTGAGATTCAGTTGCAACAAGATCTTGCAAACGCAGTTAACTAATCGTAAACCCTGTCTATTTGCTATCTAGCGTGTGAGGGCACGTATGGCACTCTTGCCTTGACACAGGCAGAGCAAACTGCTGAAGGACGATCAATTCCACAAGCCATTAGAATCAAATACCCATGCCACAAAGGATATACACCAGTGCGTACGCATCACTGAGGATCATGGGTGAACACCTCGATCCGTTGGATGTGATGCATGCGCTGCGACTGCCTCATGATCATGTTCACCGTAATGGCGAGCCGCGCTTTGGACGCCGGCGTAACGGAGAGGTTGTGGCGTATGTTCCATTCAATCATGGGCAGTGGAGCATGTCATCGGAGAAGTGGGTAGAAAGCTCAACGCTCAACACTCACTTGAGTTGGCTGTTAGACCAAATAGAGCCTCTAGCTGAACAGTTGCAGGCGCTCTTGGATAGAGGATATGAGGCCGACTTCTTCTGTTTTTCTGAAGGACGAAGCCCTGATCCACCCAGCCTTCCGCGTCAGACACGGGAGCGAGCCGAAGCTCTGGGGATCAAGATCGATATCGATCATTACGATTCAACGGAATACAGCCATCCCGAGGAATAGGTTGGCGTATCCGCCTCACTAGTCATGACATCGTGATCTTATCGACCAGGTACTTTCCCACGGCGAGGTTGTAGCGTAGGGCTTCGTCAAGCAGTTCGACAGGGACGCGCCGGATCGCTTGATGCGTCTCGAAGGCGAAGGGGCCTTGGAAGTTGATCTGTCGTAAGCCGGCGCAGACACCTTCCCAATCCACGGCGGGGGTTTCGATGCTGAACGGCAGGACGTGGTCATCCCGGTCGGGACCGGAGCAGGTTTCCTGGATGTGGATGGCTTTGAGACGTTCGCCCAGCGCGGTGATGCCGACCCGTTGATCCAGGCCGTTCATATGGGCGTGGCCGGTGTCCCAGCAGGCACCGATCAGGGGGTGATTCAACTCATCAATCAGGGCGCACTGCTCTTCGGGGATGCCGGCAAAGTAGCGCTGGCCGCCGCGCGTCTGGGCATAGTGATCGAAGATGTTTTCGATGGCGATGCCGACGTTGTACTTCTCGCAGTCGCCAATCAACCCCCGAAAAAATGCTGCATTGCCCTGAAGCATAGCTGCGTCGTGCTCGGCATCGAAGTTGCCCGGGAAGATGTCCGGGTGCAGGACCATCCATGGGATGCCCAGTCGGCCACAGACTTTCAGCGCGTGGCGGCAGCATTCGCGAGAGCGTTCGGCTTCCGCGTCTTTGCCGAACATATCGAAGAACGGGCCGTGGGCCTGGACCCATTCGAGCCCGGCTTCCTGTGCCCACTGAGCCCGTTGATCGGCCCACGCGTAGGCGGCGACATCGTCAGCCCAATCCAGGTCGTTATGAAACTTGTAGAACGGCAGGTCGATGCCGTCGAACCCGGCCTTGGCCAGCGCGGCGTAGAGCTGCGGCTCGGTGACCGACTCGGGGCGGATGTTGGTGCTGGTGGCGATCTTCATGGGGAGACTCCGAGAAATCGAACTTGAACCGCGAAGGCGCGAAAGTATGAAGAGAAAGAATAGGCCACAGATGGACACGGATGAACACAGATTATGTCATGGGTTTTGTTGCCCAGAGCCCAAGTTCAATTCTTCTCTATGTTGATCGGTGTTCATCGGTGGCTCTTACCTAGTCTTCTTCGCGCCCTTCGCGTCTTCGTGGTTCCAATTCTTACACTTTATCGGCCGTTGTAGCGGCTGACAGCTTCTGTCGCAAAGGCTTTGGGGTTGCCGATACATTCATACCGTGGCGCGATGCGTGTGCGCCGGCTAAGTCTTCGTCATTTACAGGTATATGCACATCATGGCCAAGAAGTCCCGCAAGAAAAACGACGACCCCAAAGCCTTGTACCTGGCGATCGCCTGGGCGGTGGCGGCGGGTGTGTGGCTGCTGCTGGCGGCGTCGATGCTGAGCTACGACCCGGCCGACCCCCCGGCTCACGCTTACGGCGTGCCCAACGAGCATATCCACAACTGGGTCGGCAACGTCGGGGCGCTGATCTCGCACAAGGTGTACCTCATGACCGGGCCTGGCGCGTGGGTTGCGCTGATCGGTGTCGGGGTGATGCTGGCGCTGGCCGGGATCGGACGGAGCGTGACCCAGCCGGTGATCCGTATTGTGGGTTTGATCGTGATGGCGATCTGCACCAGCGCGATGATCAGCGTGATGGTGCCGACGATGGTGCACGGGTTCAACGGCGCGCCTCAGGGCCCCGGCGGGCTCCTGGCGCAATTGATCGACGACCAGTTGACAGCGCGTTTCGCGGTGCCGGGCACGATGATGATCCTGATCGTCGGGTTCTGGGTCGGCGCAGTGCTGGCGGCGGACCGATTCGTGCTGGCGGCGCCCAAGGCGCTGGGCTCGATGATCCTGCGTCTGACACATCTGCCGACGCCGAACGTTCGGATGCCGCAACTGGCCGGACGCATGGGCACGCTGTCGCTGCCGTGGTCTCGTGGCGATGTGGAAGAGGAGACGGGCGGGACCGCTACGGCCAAACGCTCGAGCAGCTCGAAACGTCGGAAGAAGGACGCCGAGACCGCGATCGATGAAGATGCCGGCGGCCTGGGTGCGACGCAGTCGTTCGGGATGGAGGAAGAGGAAGACCTGTACGACGATGACGAGTACGAGTACGAATACGAAGAGGAAGAGGACGACGGCGAAGAGGAAGTAGACGAGGAAGAAGAAGCCGAAGCGCCCGGAGCGCCTCAGGCCCACACCGAGCAGAAGAAGCAGTTCTCGACCGAAGAACTGCGTGCCAAGATGCAGCAGTTGCCGATCAACTTCGCCCCGAAGATGGACCCGGCCAAGGCCGCGCCGCCTCGCGAGATTGATCTGACCGGCTACGAGTTCCCTCAGATGGACGTGCTGGTCGAGCCCGAATCCAACTTCACCGAGGAGATGGAGCAGATCGTCCGCGATCAGGCCCTCCAGCTCGAATCAGCGCTGCAGCAGTACCGCATAGAGGGCGAGGTCGTCGGGATCGATTCCGGGCCGGTGATCACGCTGTTTGAAGTGCGCCTCGCGCCGGGCACGAAGGTCTCCCGGCTCAGCACGGTCAGCTCCGACCTTGCTCGTGCGCTCAAAGCCCAGAACATCCGCATCGTCCCGAACATGGTGGGCAAGGACACCGTGGGTATCGAGGTGCCGAACCTGAAGAAGGAACGTGTCCGGCTGAAGGAGCTGATGAGCAGCACCGACGACAGCTGCCGGAAGATGAAGCTGCCGATGTTCCTCGGCAAGGACGCCAGCGGCAACATGCTGATCCAGGACCTGTCGACCATGCCGCACATGCTGATCGCCGGCACGACCGGCTCGGGCAAGAGCGTGTGCATGAACTCGATCATCATGAGTTTCCTGTTCACCAAGCGGCCGGACGAGCTGAAGCTGGTGCTGGTGGACCCGAAGATGGTCGAGATGGCCATGTTCAAGAACATCCCGCACCTGATGTGCCCGGTCGTCACGGAGATGAGCAAGGCGGCGGCGATCCTGGAGTGGGCGGTGACGAAGATGGACGAACGCTACGAGCTTCTCGCCGAGGCCGGCGTCCGCGACATCGGCGGGTACAACGAGCTTGGTTGGGATGAGCTCAAGGACCGCATGGAGCCGAGCAACGAGGAAGAAGAGGCCCGGATCCTCAAGAAGCTGCCTTACATGGTGTTCGTGATCGACGAGTTGGCCGACCTGATGATGACCAACAAGGAGGTCGAGAGCTCGATCGTCCGGATCGCACAGAAGGCCCGTGCGGTGGGTATCCACCTGATCCTCGCGACGCAGCGGCCGCAGGCGAACGTCGTGACAGGTCTGATCAAGTCGAACATGCCCTGCCGTGTGGCATTCAAAGTCGCGTCCGGCATGGACTCGCGTATCGTCCTGGACCAGAAGGGCGGCGAGCTGCTGCTTGGCCACGGCGACATGCTGTTCCTCTCGCCGCGCTCCAGCAAACTCATCCGTGCCCAGGGCACGCTGGTGGACGACATCGAGATCCGCAAGACGGTGAAGTACCTCAAGACGATCGCCCAGCAGAACTTCGAGCCCTCGCTGGTGCAGATCAAGACCGCCGGCGCGGTGGGCGACGACGGCGAAGCCGCGGAGCGCGATCCGCTGTTCAATCAGGCGGTGGACATCGTCATCGAAACACAGCGCGGCAGTGTGTCGCTGCTGCAGCGTCGCCTGACGATCGGCTACTCCCGTGCGTCGCGCCTGATCGAGCAGATCGCCGCGGCAGGCCTGATCGGTGAGTACAAGGGCTCGCAGGCCCGCGAGGTCACGATCACGGCCGAGGAATGGGAAGCGATCAAGGCCCAGGCCGAAGCCGACGCGGCCGGCCTCGCCCCGCCGGAGGATGAAGAAGCCGTCGAGGAAGAGGCCGAAGACGATGCCGTGGAACAGGACGCCTACGAAGAAGAAGACGGCGATGTCGCGGTGGACGAAGACGAGGAAGAAGAGGCCGACGACGAAGAGTATGAGTATGAAGAAGACGCCGCCGACGGCGATGGCGAGGATGAGGAAGAGTACGAGTACGAATACGAAGATGTAGACGAAGAAGAGGAAGACGAAGAGGCTTAAGCCGATCGTGCTTTAGACACGCCATGAACGTTGACCCGCCGACCACGACTGAAGGATTCTGGCACGACACCCGGCAGCGCGACGCGATGCTCGTGGATGTGCTTAGCGCGCTTCTGCGTAACGGGCCGATGGACGACGAACGCATCGCCCGGTTCTGCCTGACACCGCATGACCTGCTGGGCCTGATCCCCGACGACATCAAGGCCCAGAACGCCAGGGCGATGACCGAGGCGCTGATCAACTACCTCGAAGGCCCGATGAGCATCAACAGCTTCTCTGAAAGTCTGCGCGCATGGCGCGAGAGCGCGAGCATGGCACGTAGTGAGCTGGATTGGTCCAAGCTGCCCCCGGTGACACACCGTCTGGCGTTGTGCTACGCCTCGGAACTGACAGGTTATGCGCTCCAGCAGGGCTGGGTCGTTGTGTCGGAGAATCCCAACACACCCGGCTGGCGGCTGACCGAAGACGGGATGGCTGCGATCGAGTCACTCAAAGATCAACTGGGTTAAGTCTCGATAGTCAAGCTGATTCTTTTTATCTGATCAGAACCCATCGGGTGGTTTGCCCGTAGGGATCGCTGTGGAGATAATGACGGGAGATCGTTACACCTTTATATAAGGAGCGCTGACATGCGTTCATTTAAGCCCGTGATGGTCATTGCGGTCGTTCTGTTTACATGGAGTGCATCCAGTCTTTCAACTGTGCTTGCACAGACCGCGAGTGATTCCAGTATCACTCCCGTGATCACACTGATGTCTGATGCCGACAAGGATGCGCAGATCGCGGAACTCACCGAGCGTGTTGCGGAATTGGAGCGGCGTTTGGCCGAGCTTGAGGCAAAGGCGCTGCCGTTGATCGAGGCCGCCGAGGCGGAGCAGCGTAAGGAGAAGGCGAAGTCTGCCGCGCGGGAACGGATGCGGCAGGACCGGGGCAAGTACAGCCCCGAGGTGTTGGGAGAGGTCGAGGCGCTGTACCAGATCGCCAACAAGCAGTGGCGCAGCCCCGCTGCGAAGGAAGCGCTGGAAAAACTCATCAACGAATACCCGGACCTGAACCGTACTGGATGCGCGACGATGTACCTGGGCCAGATGAGCCAGGGCGAGGAGCGTGTCGATTACCTGACCAAGGCGATGACCGACTTTGGCGACTGCTACTACGGCAACGGCGTGAACGTCGGGGCGTATGCGACGTACTACCTCGCCTGCCACCACTGGCAGGAAGGCAATCACGAAGATGCCCAGAAACTGATTGATAAGATCAACAGCGATCACCCCGACGCCATCGATCACCGCGGCCGGGCGCTGACCGACCTGCTCAAGGAGATGCCGGCAACGCAGGAAACGTCAGGAACCGACACAGAGGAATAAGACGATTCACCACAGAGGACACAGAGATCGCAGAGATAAAACAATGATGAAGGCTGATAAACGCAGGTAAGAATCGATGGCTGTGATTCTTTTATTTTCTTTTCAGCGTTCATCAGTGTTTATCACTGTTCCACTTCTTGTCTTCCTCTGCGATCTCTGTGTCCTCTGTGGTGAAATCTTTTTCACACCGGCAAACGGTCAAGCTCTTCGCCCAGCGCCGCCATCAGTGGTTCGAGGGTGGCGCGGGTGAAGTCGAACCTCAGGCCGGCGGTCTCGAAAAGTTCGGGTAGCGCGCGTTTGCCGCCGAGGCGCAGGGCGTTTCGGTAGTCATCGAGCGCCTTGGCCGGGTCGCTGCGGTAGTTCAGCCAGAGTTGCAGGGCGCCGAGCTGCGCGATGCCGTACTCGATGTAGTAAAACGGGACGTGGTAGAGGTGCAGCTGCTTCTGCCACATCGACGCGCGCACCTCGTCAAGGCCCGACCAGTCCACGTGCGATCGGCCAAACCGATCAAGCACCTTCAGCCACGCCACCGTGCGCTCTGAATCCGAGTGGCCCGGGTGCGTGTATAGCCAGTGCTGGAACTGATCGATCGTCGCGATCCAGGGGAGGATCGTGATGATGCCCTCGAGCAGCGATCGCACCGCACGATCTCGTTCGGCTTGTTCCGGGTAGAACACGTCGTAGTGGTCCGCGCCGATCAACTCCATCGACATACTCGCGACTTCGCAGAACTCCATCGGCGCGTGACGCATGAACATCAGCGGTTCTTCTGCGGCGGCCCAGATGAAGTGAAACGCGTGGCCCGCTTCGTGGAGCATGGTCCGCACGTCCGTGTCCAGGCCGGCGGCGTTCATGAAGATGAAGGGCTCGCGGCTTTCCTGCAGCGAACTCTGAAACCCCCCGGCCCGCTTGCCCTTTCGGCTATCCAGGTCCAGGTTCCGCCCCATCTTCATCGTCGCAAAATCATCCCCCAGGCCCGGTGCGACCCGGCGGAACACCTCCGTGGACTTGTCCACTAGGTCCTGCGGCTGATCCGCGGCAAACGGACGCAACGGCGGACGGTTCAGCACATCCACGCTCAGGTCCCACGGTCGCAACGCATCGAGCCCTAAGGCTTCTTTGCGCTGCGTATCCATCTTGTAGATCAAGGGCAAACACACCTGCTCGACCGCCTCGGCAAACTGATGGCAGTGTTCGGGGGTGTAATCGAACCGGTCCATCGCCTTCCACATGTATGCCCGGTAGTCCGGCAGGTCGGCGTTCTTTGCCATCTGCTTCCTCAGGCCCAACAACTTGTCGAAGATCGTGTTGAAGCCGTCGCGGTCCTGAAGCCGACGATCCGCGCTTAGCCGCCAGGCCTTCTCGCGCGACTCCCGGTCGGGCTCTTCCAGGTAGCGTGATAGTTGCTGCAGCGTCAGTGTCTCGCCGTTGAACTCGACGGTCATGGCGCCAACGGTCTTGTCGTACTCGTTGTTAAGTTTGGCGACTTCGGTCTGCAGGGGGACGTTCTCCTCGCGGAACAGCTCCACCGCGGACCGCCATTCACGGATCAGGTTGCCGAAGCGATCGGGGGCGAGTGTGCCGTGGTCGGGCGACGCCAGGAGCTTCTTCTGCATCTGGAAGTAGATCGGCTTGATCTTCGGCGCGATGTGTTCGACGTAGTGCAGGTAGGCTTTTTCGATCTCGGGATCGTCCGTGTGACAGGCCGAGTCGATGTTCTTCCTCGCCCCGAATTCCGATACCACGGCCGAGAGCTCGGAGAAGTTGGCGAGCCATTGCTGGATTTGCTCGATCGTATCTGTCGGTCGATCCAAGAGACTTACGTACAAAGGCTCCAACTGCCCCCAGTCAGAGGGGTCCAGGTCTGAGGGGACGAAAGTGCGTCCGGATGATGTTGATTCAGGCATGTCGGCCTCACGGGTGTTGTGGAACGATATCAACTGAAGGATAGCGTATCCCCGGCCGATTTGTTTGACGTCATTCATGGGTGATGCGGATACGGACGAAGCTGATCGTTCCCGGGCCGTAACCGCCTTCATCCCCGGTGACAGCGATGAGGTCCTCGCCGTGGGGGATCAAGATCAAGCCTTCGGGGCGGTCGCCGACCTTGAGTTTGCCGATAAGCCTGGGCTTGGTCGGATCGGCGAGATCGAGGGCGTAAACATAGTCGCCGCGCTCTGTCGCACCGACGGCGATGGGGCGGCCCGCAAAGTGGGCGAGTTTGACGGCTTCGGGATCGCGCCGTGATTCGGGTTCGGAGGGTTTGACCAGCGGACGAACATCCACGCGCGCCATGGGAGCCGCTTCGTCATGGACGTTGTTTGGGTCGATCCAGTGAAGTGACAGGCTGTGGCCCTGCACCTGGCCGTATTTGGCGAGCTTGCCCTCTTCAGCGGTCGCGACCAGGCAACCTGTCCGCCCTTCCGAATCCTGAACGCCCGTCAGCACAGACACGCCGTCCGGCTCAGCCCCCGCGGCCAGGTAGATCGGTTTGCCAAAGACGGGTTCGGGCCCCTTCAGATCAAGTGTCAGCAACAGATTGTTCTCCTGACAACTAATCACCGCGAAGCGTGAGAATGGATCGAATGCCACGAACTCCGGCTCCACCTCACTAGCCGGCATGCGCAGCAGCTGACTCAGGCCCGGCACCTCCCACGCGGGCAGAACCCCATCGCGGGCATATCGGTCCACCTTCAATCCCGAGACATCGATCACCCAGACGGCACCGGGGGCATCGGGGTCGCGCTCGGCTTCACACGCCACAACGGCGTATCGGCCATCAGGTGAAATCGCGATGCTGTCGGGGTGTGCGCCAACCGGCTGCTTGAGGATCATCCGCCCAAGCGTGTCCCGACGAAGGTCGAAACCGAACACGGTGCCCGCATCACCGGGGCGCCTGCCGAGGACGGTGACCAGGGCGATCGGTAGCGAAGGGTGCACCGCCACACTGGTCGGTTCACGGACCAGCGCAATACCCTCGGCAACGTTGGACGATTCGTCATCAAAATCGATCGGTGTGAGCACCGGCGGGTCAAGCGATTCGACACGGAATACATCCAGCGTCTTCCAGTGCGAATCCGTCGCCAGCAGGAGCTTTTCCGACTCGCAGTAATCGATGATCTCACATGCCAGGCCGGGCACGTCGATCGTATCCAGGTGGGTCAGTTCAAGATCATTTTGTGGCTGCTTGGGATCGGCTTGAGCAGGGGCGGCGTGGTCAATGGCGGTCAGGCAGACCATGAGGAACAGGCAGAGCCAAATGCGCACGATGATGTGTCCTTTACGACCGGGGCGGAGAGATGTACGACGGGAGGTATATGGGTTTAACCAGGTCGGTATTTAATCCAGTGCCGGCCCGAGCGGGTTCCAGGTGAGCGTGTCGTTGTTCCAGTCGCCATCGGGTTCGTCTGGATTGCGCGTGCCCTGCTTGTTGGTGGTAGCGACATCGTAATCGACTCGGTCGCCGTGACCATCGGCGTACATGTAGTGCCCGCCGTTGCTGTGCCGTGCGGCGACGCGTTTCCAGTTGGCCTTGGCGCGGTTCAGGTGGGTGATTTTATCATCGTAGAACGGGTCGTCCTCGGGCACCTCGGAGTTGATTGACCGCATCTCCAGCATGATGATCGTCTTGGAGGTTTCGGGTATCTGTGATTCACCGATACGCGGCAGCTTGGCGGGGTCGTTCCCCACGAACACGCCTTGCTTCGCCAGATCAAGGATCAGTTCATCGGTGAGCTTTGAGTTCATGACGTAGTTGAAAAAGAACGTGGGACGGTTGGGGTCGGTCGTGGGGTATCCGCCGTTGGAAAGGATCTGGCTGTCCACTTCGGCGCTGTCATCCACGAAGATCCCGCCGTCGCCCGGCATCGGGGTGGTGTTCATCTCGGCATAAGGATCAAAGCCGACATACGGGGGCAACGCGTTGGCCCACCAGTCTTCGACGGGAAAGTTCTGGCCGACGTTATCCACGCCGTCCTTGGCGATGAGCCCGTCGTTGTCTGTGGTGAAGGCCGCCGAGGCGACGCCCCATTGCCGGACCTTGGACAGGCTGACCAGGCCCTGGGCGGTGCGCCTGGCTGCACCCAGCGCGGGCAGGAGGATGCCGACCAGCAATGCGATGATGGAGATGACCACCAGCAGTTCGATGAGTGTGAAGCCGCGGGCTTTGGCGCGTGGTTGATTGCGTACGTCCATGTGTCTGCCTTGACTTGGGGTCGAAAGTTCAAATAGAGAAGACGGCGGGGCTTACTAATAAAGCTCCGCCGTCTCCCCTACGCTGTATGTAAAACCGCGGGGAATGCTCACCCACGGCGGCTAAGTAGCGCGAGGCCACCGAGGCCTGCGAGGATCATCGAGGCCGGTTCGGGCACGGCCGTGCCGGGGGAGGCGTAGGCCGGTGCGCCGTTAGCGCCATCATTGGACGACGAGGCGAAGATGCCGTTCACGCCGTTGTTGGCAACGCCGCCGATGAAACCACCGGGGGTGTAGTTGGCCGAGTCCCATTCCTCGCCACCGACCCAGACACCGGCGTGCGAATCGGGGATCAGGTCCGACGGGTCGGTCGAATCGCCGTCGCCGTAGAAGCCCTGGAGGATGATGTTGTCGGCGGCGTCGAACAGGGTCGCACCGTCGCCCTTGCCCAGGCCGGAGCCGTCATGGACGCCGATCTGCACGCCGGGGAGGCCGCCCCAGAAAGCACGGAAGGCGGCATCGGCGCCGGCGGTGATGTCGTTCAGGATGATCACGGATTCGCCCGGGGCGATCGAGGTGATGCCGGTGATGGCCACGGCATCGAGGATGTCAGCCGACTCATCGTCGTACTGCCAGCCGGTGACGTTAGCGGCGGTGTCGCCGAAGTTGGTCACTTCGAACCAATCTTCGGTTTGGTCGGATTTGGTCACGAACTCGGTGACGACGAGGTCGGCGGCGGCGAACGCGTTGCCGGCGAACGCACCGGCGGCCACGGCAGACACGATCAGGCTCTTGATCTTCATAACATTTTCTCCCAGGTAAGATTCATCAGTAAGACGATCCGACACGACTCGTAAGCCGGATCATTGAATGAGCAGGTCGGTTCACGCCCGGCGACGCAGGACGGCCAGGCCGCCGAGGCCCAGCAGCGCGAGGCTGGCGGGTTCGGGGATGGCATTCGCGGCCGGGGGGGTCCCGGTGTTCCAGTTGTTCAGGACGATGTCCAGGTCCGCCAGGCCGACGAAGTTGTCGCCGGTCGGGTCCGCGTCGGGGTTCGCCGGGGGGACGTTCAGGTTCCAGTTGTTGAGGATGATGTCGAGGTCCGCCAGGCCGACGAAGCCGTCGCCGTCGAGGTCGCCGGGGAGGCCGGGAACGTACCAGGAACGGAGGGCGGAGAAGTCCTGAAGGAAGGCCTGATCGTCCCAGTCATTGGGAGCGCCGAATGTGCTGTTGTCGGCGTCGTCGTAATTGCCGGGGGTCGCGGCGGTGGAGGGATCGAGCTCGAGCCGGCCGATCTCCCGGCTGTTGATGCCGCCGCCTGTCCAGCTGAGCAGGCCTTCGCCGATCGGGCCCTGAACGGTGCCGCCCAGGTCGTCCTTGAGGGTGACTTCCCAGTTATCGTTATCGACCTTGAACGAGCCGGTGGTGAACAGGCTGGCGTCGCTGAGCCAGGCGTTGATCCACCAGTCATCGGTTGCGGGATCGAAACTGAAGTCGGTATCGACGTTAAACGGCGTGCCGATGGCATCGGCGATCTCGTTGTAGTCGTTGTCCTGGATGTTGGCGACCTCGGGGACCAGATCATCTGTGGTTTCGATGATCGTGATGATCGTGCCGGCTCGCAGGTCGGACCAGCGGGCATCGTTTGAGAGGGTCACCACGCCGGAGTCGGGATCAGAGTTTGACCATTGGATCGACCAACCACGGATATCCAGGTGATCAGAAGCGACGACCAGCTCGATCCAGTTCCCGCCGTTGCCCTGGATGCGGCCGAAGTGGGTGTCTTCACCTTCCCAAGGCTTAAGCGTGTCGAAGTCGAGGAACTTGCTTTCGCCGACGGCGTTGTATTCGTTAACGATCAACTCGCCAGCGGCAAACGCCTGTGTCGACGTGAGCAGAGCGGCGGCCAGACCAGCGGTAGATCCAATATCACGAAGTTTCATCCTGTCTCCTTTCGTGAGTGGTGCTGGCCATACGTATGGCTCGCATTCACCCCCTTATTTGATGCAGAGGCATTCTTATGAATCAGGATGAGTGATTGGTGATAGAAAAATGAGCAATAGGTTAGAACTATGTGTTGATTATGTTAACAACAAACATGCGCTCATAAAAACGTGAGTATATGATTCTTGACGGATTACGGGGGTGGGGTTAATTTGTTAGCGTATGGCCACCGCTCTCTGAACAGCCCGAGCCGCGCCCGCGTTTTTCTAAACGTGGGCTGTCCTGCGCCGACGTCTCCGAGGCGACCGTGCGGCTGGGCTGATATCCCCGACAACCGGATGACTTAGCTCGACGTTGTCACGTCGGTCAATGTGTCGCTACTTAGTCGTGCGGCCTGGCCGACCGGGTATGAATGCATATGTCAAGAAGAAGTAAGCAGCACTCGGAAGGCTTCCGTTGCATCCGCTGTGGTATGCAAGCCAGGTCCGGCTCGTTCGGCACCCGCCACCGCAACCACTGTCCCTATTGCCTGTGGTCGCGGCACGTGGACGTGTCTCCGGGCGACCGCGCCTGCAACTGCCGTGCAGCAATGGAACCGATCGGCATCGACGTCCGCGAGGACGGCGAGTGGGCCATCATCCATCGGTGTACCGGCTGTGGCGTCATACGCACCAACCGCATCGCCGGGGACGACCAGGAACTCGCGCTCCTGCAGCTTGCGCTGCGCCCGCTGGCGAACCCACCGTTCCCTTTGGATGGGTTGCCCGTGCCGGGGGGGTATAGATAGAAACAGGGATGAACACAGATGTACACGGATAACAATAACGCTAGGCCTGCCACGCCTCGAACAGCATATCGAACGACAGGAAACGTTTGGAGAGCCAACCCTTGCCTCTTTGCAGATTATCTTTCGTGACAGGCGGGTTGAACACCAGCCTCGGTGGGTCAAGGTACAGGATACTTCGGGGCTTGGTATTTTTGGCCCACTTCCAGTGACTTCTAAGCGGCTAATAAATATCGTCGTGGTATTTGTTCCACCACGCCTTGCCCATCACCGATTGCGTCGTCTTCCTGAAGTCGTCCCATGACTGGATCACCTCGATCTCTTTGATGCGTGCGACATAGCTTATGCCGGATTTGATGCCCGGTATGATTCCCGCGATCTTCTGGCCGAAGTGCGGCGCAAAGTACATGGCTTCGGGCAGCCGGCTGTTTTTCTCATACCAACAGCCGTAAACCTGACCGTGTAAAAACATACGAACCGTCATGTCGTCATTCAGTTCGCGCGCATAGACTTCAATCGGATCATTTCGTGAGACCATGTGATGCTCCTGTAGATAGCGCAGAAGATCTTCTGCCACGAATCGTTGTTGGTACCTGTTGGTAGACGAAAGCTGCTCCAACACCGGGGCAAGTTCTTCCCAGTGCAGATACCGGATCGTCCTCGGGGCCGAACATTGTTTGTACCCACGAGATTGAGACAAGCAAACTCGCCAGTCTGCGTCATAGCGCTGGGCCTGCCCGGCCGGATCGACGGCGGTTACCTTCGCCTCGACAATACCCACTCCCCGATCGGTTTCGAGTCGGATATCTGACCGCCCCTCGGCCTCGGCATGCTCAACCGATACAGAACGGCACTGCCCGGGGAATCCGAATACCTCAAGGAAAGCACCCGGATTGAGCGCAATAAGGTAGCCCAACGTTGCGGTTAGTCGGGTTTCACGCAGTCCCCGGCCTTGCGCCGACGCCAAGCTGCGGATCACTCGCCCGCCGCGGTACAGCGGCACCGATTCCACACCTGAAGTGTTGCGACCGGCCATGTACATATAGTAAAGCAAATGTCAGGCACAGGTGAGAACGGGTAGGCGCAGAGAAAAACCCCAAGACTATTGTCATGGGGTTTTGTAATCGTTCTCTATAGTCTCTGTGGTTAGAGTTCTTAAATCTTCGGCTTGTGCTTCAGGCCGCGGACCTGCATGGGTAGGCCGAACAGGTCGATGAAGCCACGGGCGGCGGTAACGTCGTAGCCGTCCATCGCGAAGCTGGCGAGGTCCAGGTCGTAGAGGCTCTTGGGGCTCTCGGCGGCGACGGCGGTGGCCCGGCCCTTGTTGAGCTTGACCGTAACCGTGCCGGTAACCACTTTGTTCGACTCATCGACGAAGGCCTGCATCGCCTCGCGCAGCGGGTGGAACCACTGGCCGTTGTAAGTCAGCTCGGCGTAGCGCAGGGCGACCTGCTGCTTGTAGTGGTAGAGGTCGCGCTCGAGGCAGAGCTGTTCCAAGGCCTTGTGCGCTTCGTAGAGGATGGTGCCGCCCGGGGTCTCGTAGACGCCGCGCGACTTCATGCCGACAAGGCGGTTCTCGACCAGGACGGTGGTGCCGACGGCGTGCTGGCCGCCGATGTTGTTCAGCCGGTGGATCAGGTCGTGCCCGGCGAGCTTCTTGCCGTCGACGGCGACGGGGATGCCCTGCTTGAACTCGATCTTGACGTACTGCGGCTTGGCCGGGGCCTTGCTGACCGGCAGGGTCATAACCAGGCAGGCGTCCAGCGGCTCGTTGGCCGGGTCTTCGATCTCGGCGCCCTCGTGGGAGATGTGCCAGAGGTTGCGGTCGCGGGAGTAGATCTTCTTCTTGGACTGATCGACGGGGACCTTGTGGGCCTTGGCGTAATCGATCGCGGCCTCGCGGTCGGTCAGCTCGAAGCTCGGGTCTTTCCAAGGGCTGATGATCTTGAGCTTGGGGTTCAGGGCCCGGTAGGTCAGCTCGAAGCGGACCTGGTCGTTGCCCTTGCCGGTCGCGCCGTGGCCGACGGCGTCGGCTTTGGTCTGCTTGGCGACGAGGACCTGATGCTTGGCGATCAACGGCCGGGCGATGCTGGTCCCCAGCAGGTAGTCGCTTTCATAAACCGCGTGGGCCTTGAGCATGGGGAAGCAGTACTGCTCGGCAAACTCCTTGCGCAGGTCCTTGACGACGACCTCGTCGGCCCCGGAGGCGTAAGCCTTCTTCTCGATGCCTTTCAGCTCATCGCCCTGCCCCAGTTCCGCTGCGAAGGCCACGAGCTTCACGCCGGGGTAGCGTTCCTTGAGCCAGGGGAGGATGACGGAGGTATCCAGTCCGCCGGAGTAGGCGAGGACGATCTTTTTGGGGTCTGTGTTTGACTTCCGGGGGGACTTTGCCATGTCTGCGGTCCTTACACAAATGGGGTGCGAACCGGGCATGATAGCAAAGTGAGCGGGTGCTAGGAATTGGCTGGTCGGCCCCATTAAATCAGCACACCTTGTAGAGGTAGAGAGATTAAGGCTGGGAATCACCAGATTCGTGGCATCATTCACTTGTGACGGCGATACCAGCGCGTTAGCATAAAAACACGATTACTGGCGGGCCGGCAGGCCACAGCATGTAATCCGTAACATGCAACTGGCCCACCGCGGGGCCCGGGGAACTGATCATGGCGACGCGCTCTTCTGACGATCCGATCCGAGGCGGTGCTATCACCCTGCCGGGCAAGGCGAAGTTAATGAGCCCCGGGCATGTGAATCCGCCATACACGGTTCTGGAACCACTGGAGCCGAGGCTGCTGCTGTCGGCATCGACACCTTTCGAGTTGGCCACGCTCCCGGCGGAGCATGGCGGGGACGGCTCTAAGGGGTTCGTGGTCACCGATCCGCATGATCAGATTGAAACGATCAGCGGCGCTGGCGACTTCAACGGCGACGGGTACGATGACCTGATCGTGGGTATGCCGTATTACTCTGAGTTGGGCAAAGTCAGTGTGATCTACGGCGGTCCCGACGGATTCGGGGGGACGATCAATCAGGCCGAGATGAATTGGCGCGACGGGTTCACGCTGTATGGCTATTACAATGCCTTCCTGGGTTCGTCTGTCAGTAGTGCCGGTGATATCAACGGCGACGGGTTCGACGACGTGATTATTGGTGCCAAGGGTGGCCACTGGTGGAGTACTGTTTTCGATGAAGAGTGGGGGAATAACGGCACCGCCTACGTGATCTTCGGCAAGGCCGGGGGGCTTGGCAAGAACTCTGATATCCCGGGGTGGTACGGCCTGAGAAACCTGAATGGCGAGAATGGTTTTACTCTCGATCACACCGATCATCACAGCTATGTTTATGATGTCAGCGGTGCGGGTGATATTAATGGTGATGGGCTGGATGACCTCGTCGTGGCTACCAACGCCGACAGCTATGTCGTGTTTGGCAAGAAGGCCGGCTTTCAGGAGCGCGTGAAGTTCGATGACCTGGATGGCACGAACGGGTTCGCCATCAAGGCGACCCTGAGCAGGTATAACATAAACTCAGTGAGCGTCATCGGGGACCTGAACGGTGACGGGTACGACGATATTGTGCTCGGTTCGAGCTACGGCAATGAACGCTACTTGGTTTTCGGCAGGCGATCGGGGTATGCCAACGGTATCGACCTCTCGACGCTGAACGGCAAGAACGGGTTTATCCTCATCGGGACGGAAGATGGTGGTAGGGTCAGCCATGCGGGGGATGTCAATAGCGATGGCTTCGATGATCTGCTCATCGGGACTCAACACATACATGAAGGGGACGGAAAGTACACGAATACCAATTACGTCGTGTTTGGGAAGCGCCGAGGCTTTGAACCGGTTTTTGACATGGACAGCCTGGACGGGACGAATGGCTTTGTCGTGCAGGGGCTTACGTCAGATGATCGATGGCACCTGGCGGTCAGCGGCGCGGGCGATGTCAACGGCGATGGCTTTGACGACCTGCTGCTTGGGGCATCAAAGGCCGAGTTTCATGGTAATGTCGATGCGGGTGGAGCGTATCTGCTATTCGGCCGAGCGAGTGGGTATGCCGCCAACCTTGAATACTCGGACATCGAAGGCGCCAACGGCTTTGCTATCCACGGGCCGGAACCGTATGCCAGGGTGGGGATTTCGGTGGCCGGCGTCGGTGATGTGAACGGCGATGGTTTTGACGACATCGGCATCGGCTCCGACGGGGCATCCTCGCGCGCCCCGCATGAAGCCTACGTTATCTTCGGCGGCCGATTTATCGACGACGGGCTGGACGCCGGCACGGACGAGCCGGATTTACTAGTCGGCACAGAGGGCGGCGATGTGCTGATGGGCTACCAGGGCGACGACGTGCTGATCGGCCATGGCGGCGCAGATGCGCTGCGCGGTGGTGTTGGTGATGACGTGATCGCCATCTCTGACCTGGCGTTCTTATCGGTGGACGGGGGCCGGGGCCATGACACCCTGAGGTTGGACGGATCGGAGCTGTACCTACCATTGGATGGATCGGTAGCTGAGCGCATACGCAACATCGAAGTAATCGACCTCACCGGCTCCGGCAGCAACAGCCTGATCCTAGACAGAGTCAGTGTATACGACACTGTCACCGATCCCCGCGACACACTGATCATAAAAGGTGACAACGACGATACGATCTACATGGGATCGGACTGGGCGCGGACTAGCAGAAGTGAAGTGATCGATTCCGAAGTTTTTCGTATATTCAACCTGGGCTATGTTGTATTGAAGGTCGCAGATTCAATTCAGCTTCTAAACGCCCCCCCCGCCGCGACGCCGGGTGACCTGACCGGCGACGGGATGGCGGACATCCTCTGGCGAAGTACCCGGGACGGGCACAACACCCTCTGGCAGATGAACACGACGACGCTCGGCCTGGAATCACGGATCAAGCAGCTTAACAACACCGACTGGAAACTCGTCGGGACCGGGGACTTCACAGGCGACGGGCAGAACGACATCCTCTGGCGAAACACAAGCGACGGTCGAAACCGGGTGTGGGAAATGGATGGGGCCGATTTTGTTCAGCGGATCGATCTTAAAACCCTCGTCAGCCAGAAGTGGCAGGTTGTGGGTGTCGGCGACATGACCGGGGACGGCTGGAACGAGATCGTCTGGCGTAACACACACAACGGGCGCAACGTCGCGTGGCAGATGTTCGGGCCACAGTTTGTCGATCAGATCGAACTCAAACGACTGGCAAGCCGCAACTGGCAGGCCGCCGGCGTGGGTGACCTCACCGGGGACGGGAAGAACGACATACTCTGGCACAACCGCTCAGACGGGCGTAACACTGTCTGGAAGATGAGTGGCACAGACTTCGTCAAGAGCAAGCGGATCAAGAAGCTGCGCGACACGAACTGGCAGATCGCCGGGATCGCCGATTACACCGGCGACGGGGCGGCGGACCTGCTCTGGCGTCATACCCAGCGCGGCGCTAACGCCGTGTGGTCGATGCAGGGGACGACATTCCAGTTCGGTGTCCCTTTACCCTCGCTCGACGATCCGCTACTACAACCAGCCAGCCCGCTCTTAGGCCTCTGGGAGTACTAGGTCTCAGCCGGGCCGATCAGCAGGGTCGTGATGGCGTGCGGATCGATCGTACCTTCAGCCTGCTGCGAACCGATTTTCAAGGCGTAATCGACCGCTTCGTCCTGCTCGTTGAACAGGACCACGGCCACGCCGCCGTCGGTGTTGATGAACGCCGTGGCGATCAGCTTCGTGCCCGTGCAGCCGCACAAGATGCTGCGTGCGCCGGGGCGGATGAAGCGGGAGAAGTGGCCGTGGTCGTCATATGGGTCGCAGATAAGCATCCTGAAGATGATCTACACATGACACTTACGAGGAATGCTGTATTGCCTGTGAGTGCAGTTGGTTCATGGTGCCGGTCGGATCGCGGAAGAACTGCGGCGTCAGGACGTGTTGCAGTTCCCAGCCGGTCCACTTGAGGATGCCTTGGCGGTAGATCTCCCACTCGACGGGGTCCGGGGCGCGTTCGTATCGGGCGAAGTCACAGACCAGGCCGATGGTGACGTCTTCGGGATTGGTCGGGTGGTGAAGCGCAACGTCCACGCAGAAAGCCTCGTTGCCCCAGTGCGTGTCGCTGCCGGTTTGTTTGTGTCGAGCGAGTTGATCGCCTAGGGCCATGGCGAACTTCGAAACGGGTTCGATCGGCCGACGGATAACGCTTGCCTGGCCGGCCTGGGCTGCGTCGCCATCACCTGACTCTTCGGCGGCAGCCTGAGCCAGGATGCGGTTGTTTTCTTCGTAGAGGTCCACCAGTTCTTCTGCATAGCGCAGGTAGGCGAACAGCAGCCAGCCGCCGCTCGGGGTCGCACCGGTGGGGAGTTTATCGACGGAGAGGTAGCTCTCTCGCGGGATGGAGGTGACCAGGTGGACCTCCTGCCTGGCGCGTGTGACCAGGACATTCAGTCGCCGTCCGCCGCCGACCCGTCCGAGTGGGCCGAAGCGTCGGTAGAATTTGCCCTCGGGGTTCGGGCCGTAGGTCGTGGAGATGATGATGTGATCGCGTTCATCGCCTTGGACGTTTTCAAGGTTCTTGACGAACAGGCCCTCATAGGATGATTCACCCGTCCGGGCCCGGGCCTTGGCGAGCCGGGAAGCGAAGGCGTCATCATCCACCGCGCGGTCATCCAGCAGATCAACGATCAGATCACGCTGGGTCATGTTGAAAGACGCGATCCCGATCGACGGCGGATTGGCTCTGCGGAGTAGGTCATCGACCAATTGCACAACGCGCTCGGCCTCGATGCGGTTGGTGCGGTCCTTGTAGATGCCGTCCGCTCTGTAGAGTGTTAAGGGCGGAACGGGGCTGCGGTGCTTCGGGTGGCCTGGGATCGATTGGAGCCGTTTCTTGTAGAAGTGTTCATTCGAAAACTCGATGAGGTCGGCGTTGCGCGAACGGTAATGGACATCGAGGTAGGCTTCATCAACCTGAAGATTCAGTGCGGCGGCGAGCAGGTCCTCGACCTCGGCCTGCTGGGCCTCGAACAGGTCTTGATCGGTTTCCAGCTCATCGTCGTCGCTTGTTGAGATGGCGGCTTCAAAGAAGCGGGTCGGGGGCAGCTGCTTCGGATCGCCGGCGATGACGACGCGCTTGGCGCGAGTCAACACGGGGAGCGCCTCTTCGAGCCGACACTGGGAGGCTTCGTCGAAGATCACGACATCGAATAAAGGTTCGCGCGGGAAGACCTGCGCGACCGTCTCGGGACTTGCCATCCATACCGGGCACATATCAAAAAGCGGATCACCCCCGCCCCCGCCCCCGGCCCCGGAAGTTTCTTCGCTTTCGGCGTGTGCTTTCCTTCCCACAGCGATCATCTGCCTTAAACGCATCGCGCGCTTGCCGCGGACAAAGAGCCTGCGGCGCAGGTCGGCACCGGCGCCGTTCAGGCGGGACCCGGTCGTGGCCAGCAAACGTGAGCGCTGCTTGTCAATCCACATATTCAGGATGTAGTCGCGGACCTGTGAGCGCTTCTTCACTTCCAATGCCTGATAACGATCAAACAGGTGCGTCAGCTGCTGCTCATCCATCCTGCTCAGTTCGGGGGTCTCAGAAAGCCGGCGGCGCAGTTCGGCCGCTAACACGGATCGGAACAGCGCATCGATCGCCTCGTCAGGCTCAATGTCTGAGGTCAGCGCGGTCCGCACGTTCTTGGCAAGGTTCTCCGGGAGTTGGGCAACGCTGTGCCGGACGCGGAGGACGGATTCGAGTGTGTCGAACTTAGATTCGAGCTGGCCGAGAGTTTCGCCGGCCTGCTTGCCTTCGCGGAGTTGTGCAAATGCCTGCTGCATCCAGGACGGATCGAACAGTTCAGCGTTACGCATGGACTGTTCCAGCGCTTGCAAAGCATCCGCCCGAGCGGGGCTGCGGCTTAACCCGTCGATCAGATCAGCGCGAGCGGTCTCGTCGCGCAGCGCCCGGCCAAGCGCCGTCGTCAATGCTTCATCGGACTCGACCAGATCAAGCGCACCGAGGGTGACGGCATACCCCTGCAGGATCGATGCGAGTTGGTCGTCTCCCGGCAAGGGCGCTAGCTGCTCATACGGGGCGAGCTTCGTTGCGGCGTGTACCAGCACGAGGCGATCACGCAAACCCAACAGGAATGTCTCGAGCTTTTTCGCATCCTCGTTACCCTCGGCGAGGCCGTACCCGCTTAGCAGTACGCAGGCTTGGCGTTTCAAACCGAAGGCGAAAATGCGTGTCCAGCTCTGCAGCTTCCTGCGAAACGATTGGATCAGGCTGATCTGCCCGTTGAGGTCGCGCAGCGACGGCACGTCATCGCCAAGTACAAGCTGCAGCGCGCTATCAAGCGGAGTGTCCAGTGAGATTCGGCGCGTCTCATTCTCCCGCACCAGGCCCGCCAACTTATGGCAGCTGTCGGCATCCAGCGACAAGACATGCTGGCGTATGGTGTCGCTTGTCTTACCGATTTGCTCAACTAATACGGCAAGTTGATTTCTGCAATCAATCTGCTCGGGTAGAGGCTGGTGGGCACCGAACGGCGGGATGTTGTCGTGCCGGGTGTTGTCGGCGATGCGGGCGTCTTCGATGCACGATGCCAACACACGGCGCAGCTCATCCACTGACCTTGTGAGGTACTCGTCGAGCGATCCACCCGCACAGCGGGCCCAGGGATTGGTGGCGTAGCTTACAGACGATGCTCGCTGCATCAGGACCTGGAGCTCATCGCGGTGTTGCTCGAAGCGATCATGTGAAATCGTGCCGAGCGCCTGTTCGTCGATACCGTCGATCACGGGCGCGTCGATGGCAAGCCAATCCCCCATCAGGTTGTGGAAGCTTGGCTTGCCGTTTGCCGGCTGCATGATGAGCTTGTGATACTCGGTGAGCTGGTCGTGTACTTCGGATAGCTGGGTGTCCGTCTTGTTCAGCGAGCTCTCGGCGCGTGTCTGCGTCTTGAATTCTGATAGGTCATCAAGGTTGGCGCGTATCTTCATGTAGAGATCGCGCTGATCGCGCTTTGGATCATGGACCAGGGCGCAGAGCCGGCCGATGCCGAGGTGATCAAGCCGGTGGGCAACGACGTCCAGAGCGGTACGCTTATCGCATACGAACAGCACGCGCTGCCCGTTGGCCAGGTGGTCGCCAATGATGTTGGTGATCGTTTGGGATTTACCGGTGCCCGGCGGGCCGTGGATCACAACCGCCCTGCCGCTGCGGGCCTGGTCCACCGCGCGGGCCTGGAACGGATCGGCGAGGGTGACGAAACGCTCGTCGGCGATGTCGCGTCGAGCCGCCGCGGGCTGCTCCTGCTTGTCCGGGACGCTGTGCTCGGTGGCGGTCAGGTCGGCGTCGAGATCGACGAAAGGCGCGACCGGCTCTGGGATCGCCGGCGCCTGGATCATGGCACGCGTATCACGCAGCAGGCCCTGGTTGGATGCGGGGAACAAACCAAGCACTGCTGAGGGGAGGATAGTTGCTTGAGACGGCAGATCGTCCGCACGCGAGATGGGTGAGAGTTGCAGCGCCTCGGGGTCGGTCAAGCCATCGCTGGGTGAAGTAAGGTCGAGCGTGCCGACGATGTGCTGGATCAGGTCCTGGACTTCTCGCCAGGGCTCGGCGCCTTCTTCATCTTCGAAGAATTCCTGTGGCGTCTTGCCGGTCTCGCGTTCCAGCCAGGCCATCAGCGCCGGATTTGGTGTGACCCGGTCGATGCCTTCACCCCGGCAGGTGAGTTTGACGCTGGGGTGCCTACCCGCTGCGACCTGCATCTGCAGCGGGATGAACGCGATCGGGGCCAGGACACGGCGGGACGATCCGCCTACCGATGCGGGGGGCATGCTCAGGATGGGGTAGCCCAGCTGTAGTGCGGGTACGCCGGTGTCCTGTTCGTAGGTGCGGGCGTCTTCCGAGAGGTTGCGCAGCTTGGTCATCAACGACTTCTGCGCGTTCCACGCCTTCTCGGCCGCTTGCTCTTCGGGCGATAGCTGCTTGTCTTCGGTAACCTCGTCGGTGAAGTGAAGTGTAGGCGGGCCTGATTGTGAGAGCAGCGAAGGGGGGACGGGCACGCTGGCTTTTACTTCACAGCCGCGCGCTTCTGACAACAGGGATACCAGGATGCTGTTGATCTCTTGCCGTCCCAGGGCGGTCAGGGTTGTGAGGTCGACGCGCTGCCTGCTGGAGTGCGGCCGGCAGTTCAGGCTCGGGCCGCCGATCAACGACGCGTAAAGCCGGTCGAGCATTTTTTCCAGGATGCGGTTCTCAGGCATAGCTCAGCCTCGTGTGTAAGCGATAGGCTGAGTATACACCGGGGCCCGAGAATCCTGATCTATAATAAGGCCGATTAACCAAGCACGGCCCAATAGAAAAGGCGACGGCACCTTTGAGTACCGCCGCCCGGAGGGAAAAGAGAGACGCCTAAGTTTCGCCGCGCACGCCGTAATGGCGACGCGGGGGCCCGGAGGGTGCCGGTGGGCCTGACCGGGGCCGGGGCACCTCTAGCGCCGCCAGCCGGAAAACAATCATCAAATCAAGCGGACTGGAACAGTGCCTTGGTTTCATCCAAAGCATCGGGGAGCGCCTCTGCGACCTGATCGAGGTGTTCCGGGGTCAGGTTGAGGAACTGCAGCAGTGCGGGATCGACTTCTTCGGTCTCGGTTCCACGGGAGAAGCCGGCGCCTGTCTTGGAGGCGAGGATGTCCGCGACGTGGACCAGGCCGGTGAGTGTGCGGTTCTTGTCATTCAGGTCCATCGGGTTGTGATGGAAGCCGGTGACGTATTGGAAGCTCTGGGGGAACTTCCACAGCTTGCAGAGGGCTGTGCCGAACTGTTCGTGGTTGGCGCCAAGGACCTGTGTCTCGGCTTCGCGCAGCGTCAGGTTGGGTTCGGCTTCGAGTTTCTCCATGACCTCGACGAACTTGGGCCGACGCGCCTGGATCTCGACCATGATGCCGATGTTGTGGATCAGGCCGGCTAGGAAAGCCTCGTCGGGCAGCCCGAGTCCGGCGTTCTGGGCGAGTAGTCGTGTGCCGGTCGCGCAGGTGATGGCGTGTGTCCAAAGATCACGCGCGTCGAAGTTGTTGGCGATCTTGCCGCCGCGGAACAGCTTGGCGAGGCTGGCGGCGATGGCGATGTTCTTCACGGCATTGAGGCCGAGCAGGACGATCGCACGGTTGATCGAGCCGATCTGTCCGGGCAGGCCGTAGAAAGCCGAGTTTACGACCTTGAGGATACGGGCGCCCAGGGCGGGGTCGTTGCTGATGATCTTGTTCAGATCGTTGGCTGTGGAGTCCGGGTCTTCGACCAACTGGATGATCTTCATCGTGACCTCGGGGAGGGTCGCGATGTGGCTGATCTCCTGGACCGCCGACTGGACGATCGCATCAATCTGCTTGGCGTCCTGGTTGTCGGTCTGGTCGGATGACGCTTGGGGTTGGGTCATGGGTCCTCTCCTCCGATCCGAATGCGAAGTAAATACGCGGTCTACAAGAAGAGATATCGACGTGGACCGGCAGCGACTTAAGGCTGAGGGATATTCCGCGATCGATCGATGGACCATTGGTTTTGCTGTTGTCCTTTGCGGGTGTGATAACCCTCTGCGGAAGATGATTGTTTTCCGGTGATGCCCGGGCTAGGATTGGGCCATGGATTGGCACGTGCGATTTGAAGAAGAGATGAGTCGGCGTCACCCCGGCGCGGGGCGTTTGTATGCCCGGGTCCGGCGTCAGCCCGGCTGGGTGACGCGCACGGCTTTTATTATCGCTGTATTAGTGGTGGTGGTGCCGATCCTGCTGCTGACACTGGCGGCTGTGGCCGTCGGGTTGGCGTGCCTGCTTGTGCTGGGGCTGGTCGCACAGATCGGTCGTTTCTTTGCCAATCTGTTCCGGGGCGGGCTTGGTCGCGAGGACGACGGCCGTAGGAATGTCCGGGTCGTTGAGCGCCCCTAGGTTTCGCTCGTGGCCTGCAGAATCCGCATATCCCCTCTAACCGTTACAACCGTTATAACCCCACCTTCCTTCGGTGCGTTGATGCGCGGATTGATTGCGTTACAGTAGCGGCGTATCGGACCCCGCTGGAGATATATCCGCCATGCTCAAGCCACGCTTTTACCTCCTCGTGTTTGTGTTGTCCTGTTGGGCGCTGCCGACGGCGCTATACGGTCAAGCCACGGCTGCTGCCGAAGCGGCTTCCCCGTCGGCCGAGGTCGAACTGAATCATCACGCAAGCCCACGTGACCTGATGACGGCTTATCTGACGGCGATGAACCGTGTGGACAACGGGTACGACGACGCGCTGCCGGAGGCGCTGGCGTGTTTCGACTTCCCCCCCGACATGGAAGCGTCGTTTGAACGTGTGGCGGCGGAAATGATGCTAGCGGTGCTGAACAGGCTTGGTTACATCGATCTGTTGACACTGCCCGGACCGGTCGAAGTGGACCCGCCGATGGATGAGGGCGGCGAACCGATCAAGCGATACACCTTGTTCCCGTCGCCGAGGTACGCTTCGGTCTGGGAGGAACTGGCTGAATACAAGGTCCACCCCGAAGGCCGAATCGTGATGGCGGTCGGCGATGACGGCGGCTGGCTGTTTGATCGACAAACCGTTGCCGAGCTGCCGCTTCTCTATGAAAGCACCGCCCACCTCCCGCCGGTGTATCACGACCAGGAAAGCCGGATTGATGCCGACATGGTCCGTTTGATCGGGCCGACGTTTACGCTGACACCGAACTGGGCGTGGGGTGTGCTGCTGGGCGCGATCTTCGTGGGCTTGCTTGCCGGCAAGATCGTGCAGTCGATCTTGAGGGGCCTGTCCCGGCGGTGGACGCAGCGCGGCTGGGAGGTGCGGGGGATCATGTTCGACAACGCGGCCAGCCCCGCGAGCTTTGCACTGTTAAGTGTGGGGCTGTGGTTTGGGATTAACTACATCCACCGCGAGCCGAGGCTGGCGGAGTTCAGCAACAACATCATCGAGTTCCTGCTGATCCTGGCGGTGGGCTGGTTCCTGTTCAACCTGGTCGAGGTGATCAACGCCGGGCTGGTTCGGCTGAGCGAGAAGACCGAGAGCAAGCTCGATGACCAACTCGTGCCGTTGGTGCGAAAGAGTCTGCGGCTGTTCCTCGTCGTCGTATTCGCGTTATTTGTCGCCCAGAACGTGTTCGGGCTGGATATCACCGGCTGGCTGGCCGGCCTGGGCATCGCCGGCCTGGCGGTGTCGCTGGCGGCACAGGACTCGATCAAGAACCTGTTCGGCTCGTTCACAGTCCTGTTCGATAAGCCCTTTACCGTCGGCGACTGGATCGTCACCGAGGGCCTCGAAGGCACGGTCGAAGAGGTCGGCTTCCGATCGACTCGGATCCGCACCTTCTACAACTCGCTGATCACGCTGCCCAACGCCAACCTCATCAACGCGTCGGTCGATAACTACGGCCAGCGTCAGTACCGGCGGTGGAAGACGCACATCGGCGTGCAGTACGACACGACGCCCGATCAACTCGTGGCCTTTACCGAAGGCATCCGTGAGCTGGTCCGCAGCCATCCCTACACCCGCAAGGACTACTTCCAGGTCTGGTGCCACGAGTTCGGCGACTCGAGCCTTAACATCCTGATCTACATCTTCCACGAGGTGCCCGACTGGTCTACCGAGCTGCGTGAGCGCGAACGGCTCTTCATCGATATCGTGCGCCTCGCGGACAAGCTCGGCGTGCAGTTCGCCTTCCCGACGCAGACGGTGCATCTATATAAGGAAGAACACACGGCTTACCAGACGCTGCATGACACGCCCCAGTCCATGACCGATCGTCGGGCGATGATCAGTGGCATCCGCAGCGCTCAGGAGTTGATGAAGGATCAGCCGTGGCAATCCAACGTCCCCGGCCCGGTCACTTTCACCACCGGCCCGACCGACCTGAAGATCGACGAACACGGCAACCCGGTGATCGAAAAAGACGAAGCGAAGGATTGAACAGGGGATTAGCCACCGATGGACACAGATAAACACTGATGAAGAATCAGGATTGCTGAGTAAGTCCCCCTCTACTTAACTTCTGTGTTCATCCGTGTTCATCGGTGGCTAAACACTCAAACAGCGGCGAACTGGGGCGGCTCTCCGTCCAAGACTTGCACCACATCGCGCACGACCCAGCTCATGTTGTCCAGTGCCTGGTGAGTCCGGCTTGCGATGTGCGGGAGCAGGCGGACGTTGGGCAGGTTGTAGAGGGGGTAATCCGTCTGTGGGGGCTCGGGGTCGTGGACTTCCAGGATCAGCTGGGCACGGGGGTGGGACTTGGCGAAGTTGGCCAATGCGGATGAATCCACCAGCATGCCACGGGCGGCGTTGATGAAGAGCGCGTCTTCACGCAGGTGCTTGACCATCTCTGCGTTGATCATGTGTCGGTTGCCCGGCCGACCGTCGACGTGCATCGTGACGATGTGACTCTCGGCATAGAGCGTGGCGTGATCGACGAAGTCGAACGGGTAGTCGACCGCTTTGCGCAGCTCGGCCTCGGGCAGCAGGTCACAGACCTTGAGTTTCATGCCGATGGCGTGGGCGGCTTTGCCCAGGCGTTTACCGATCCTGCCGAAGCCGACGATGCCGAGGGTGAGTTGGTCGAGCTGCATGCCGACCTCGGTCTTGCGCAGTTTGTGGAACGTGTCGGGATCCACCCGGTCCGGCATGTTCGTGCGCGGTCGATAGTGATCGAGCATCAGGGCGAGGATGTACTCAACCACGGCCTGGGTGTTGGCGTCGGGTGTGTAGACGACACGGACGCCGCGGCGCTTGCAGGCATCAAGGTCGATGTTGTCCAGGCCCACCCCCGCCCGGCCCACGACCTTCAGCTTCGGCGCCCAATCGAGGAAAGCATCATCCACGATCGTGTAGGTCCGGACGACCAATCCCTCGGCCTCGGCCAACTCGGTGTTAAGCCCTGGAGCATCATGCGCGCACCGCACGATGTCGGCGTGCTGAGCCAACCAGTCGGCGGCGACGTCGGCTAATGTCTCGGTGATCAGGACGCGCGGCGGCATGGCTTAGGGTGCGGGTTCAGGGTTCGGGATCAGGGGATGGAAAAACAATAGCCAATAGCTATCGGCCTGAAAGCAGACAGCTAATGGCTAAAGGCTAACAGTTAATGGCTGACTTAGGCGTAGTAGGCCGCGTTCTTCTCGATGAAGCCCTGCCACTCTTCGGGCAGGTCCTCTTCGGGGAAGATCGCCTTGACCGGGCACTCGTCCACGCACAGGCCACAGTCGATGCAGGTCTCGTTATCGATATACAGCATCTCGGCCGACTCGAACTCGGCTTCGTCTTTGGTCGGGTGGATGCAGTCGACCGGGCAGACGTCCACACAGGCGGTGTCTTTGGTCCCGATGCACGGTTCAGCGATAATGTGAGGCATAGCGATTCACTCCAGTTCTCATAGCGGGCCGGCGCCCGCAGCTTCAATACTGAGTATAGGCGTCCCCGAGGCTTCTGCAACACGGGGCCGGGTCGTTACTTGTGGATCGGGCTTTCAGAGCTGACGCTTTAAATCTGACAACCCACACGTAATTACCTACCTTAACGGGTCGGGTGTTCTGACAGAATTCCAACAATTTTCCCATTGACATTTCGGTGTTTCAGCTTAATTTAGCCGGACAACTTCACTTGCCGGGAGAAAGGTTGCGTGGTGGACGCGCCGGACTCCTAGCCCCCCCTAAATCAGGACCCAGCAGACCTCAACGCGACCGTGTGGCGACGCATTCAAGCCCCTACGGCTTGTCATGTGTTGCGCAGGTGGACCTTATGACGGTTGGACTACTTCTGTACCTACTCTTATGCGAAGGGAAAACAGTGATGTGCAAGCAACTCCTGGCGTGGACCGCTCTGTTCTCGATCATGCTGTCCGCCGGATCGGCGAATGCAGGGATCGTCAGCTTCGATGATCTGCCGCTCGGTACGACCAGGAACGTGGGCGGGTCGTTGACCAGCGACGGCGTCACGTTCGACATGCAGACCTACCTCTGGCCGAGCGGCACGCCGACCAACGCCGGGCAGGCCGACATCATCACACCCTGGTCCCCGGTCACGTTCGGAACCGGGCAGGTCCTGTATCCCGAAAATATCAACGCCTTGATCGATCTGGCCGGAACGGTCGGTCGGCAAACATTCGTTACGATCCCCTTCTACGAAGGTGGTGGAAACGTGAACCTGCACGTGAACCCGGCCATGGGCGGATCGATCATCAACGCCAATGACTTCACCGACCCGGCTATCAACGGAGCAACCATCAACGGCGTGTCGATTAATGTGCTAGGCACCAGCCAGCAGGGATTCATTGAACTCACCGGTCCGGTCGATCAGGTCCTGATCGGCGGCCAAGAAGCGATCATCGACAACATCCGCTACAGCCCCGAACCGGGGAGCGCGATGATCTGTGGGTTAGGGTTGGCGTGGCTTGTACGCCGGCAGAGCCGTTGATACGGATCGTGTCACGTCTTCGCTACAGCACATGGCCGTGATACGACCACGGCTTGCGCCCCCCGTTGAGCCTGCTACAATCCTTGGCTTATGGCCCGTAAGACCACGAAGACACAACCTAAACCCCTCCCCGCCGGGACCATCGCCCAGGGCGACTGCCTGAAGAAGATGGCGTCGTGGCCCGAGGATTCTGTCGACCTGATCTTCGCCGACCCGCCCTACAACATCGGCTTCAAGTACGACCATTACGACGACAACCGCGAGCACGAGGACTACGTCAAGTGGACCTGTGACTGGATCGATGGCTGTGTCCGGCTGCTGAAACCGACCGGCAGCCTCTACATCCTGATTGGGGACGAGTACGCCGCCGAGACGCGCCTGCACCTGCGCAAGCTCGAAAACGAGAAGCAGCTGGTCTTCCGTAACTGGATCATCTGGCACTACACGTTCGGGCAGAACTGCCGACTGAAGTTCAACCGCTCGCACGCGCACCTCTTCTATTGTGTCGGCTCGGCGCTGGCGCAGAAGAAGAACTACCAGAAGATCACCAAAGACCCGCCGTTCACGTTCAATCGCGACGCCATCGCGGTCCCCAGCGCCCGTCAGACGACTTACAACGACGCCCGCGCCAATCCCAAAGGCAAGCTGCCGGACGACACCTGGTATCTTCGGCCGCAAGAGACGGACGTGAACTACCTGCACCCGGAATCGGATACGTGGTACCAGTCACGCCTGGCCGGCACGTTTAAAGAACGACAGGGTTGGCACCCCTGCCAGCTGCCCGAGGCGCTGCTTGAGCGCATCATCAAGGTCAGCTCCAACGAAGGCGACCTGGTGTTCGACCCGTTCACCGGCAGCGGCACGACCCTCGCCGCCGCCGCCAAGCTCAAGCGCGACTGGCTGGGTTGTGAACTCAGTAAGGATTACGCCAAGAAGGCGCTTGAGCGGATCAGACACGTCGCCAAGACCGGTAAGACCAAGAAGACCACCCTTGCCGAAAAGGGCATCGAGCGCGGCAAGCCCAAGAAGAAAGCCGAGCCGCACCGTTCAAAGAAGGACAAACACGGCAAGCTTGTGATCGGTCAGAAGTAGTCGTGTGTCTACCCGAGAGCAAGGGGCGTCTGTTATGCGTGCACATATCGCACTACTCATGCCATTCGTCCTGATGTGCGGATGCGGTGAAGAAGACCTTTCGATCACCGAGGCACGCGTTACCGCCCCGGTACTGCATGTCGTGGTTATGGCAGACGGGTCGATCATGGTGGATGGACAAACGGTAGATCTGCGTACGTTGGGCGAGCAGTTGCCTGAGCACGCCGAAGCGTATGGGCTGGTGAATTACGCCCGCGAAGACTCGGGACCCGTTCAAAGCCCCACCGCTGAGCATGTCATCGACCTGCTGCTACAGCATGAGTTGGCTATTGCGCTGTCGGCCCAGTTCGGCGAGGCGGATACTGCCGCGGGCATGTAGGCAGTTTGGGCAAATTAGGGCTATATCATAGTTCTATGAGGCTACGGAAAGTCTTGCTTGTAGCCGATTTGTCGTGTAACAATTGATTGTGGATATGGCGTATCACTTCAAATGACTGTTGACTTGGAGCGAGGGTTGAGGGGATTTCAGGCTGAACAAACCACCGGCGAATGGCCAACGACTGAACGGCGACAGACCGGCTCACGCTGGGGGGTGACGCTGTCGCTGTTCGTGGGATTCGTGGGCGTGTTTCTTTGCCTGTACGCCTCGTTTTTCGGCATGACGGCGGATGGAGAATGGCTGGCCCTGCCGCCCGACTACACCGTGCTGGGCTGGTCGCTCCGCGGCATCGGTGGCTTGATCGGTGTTGGCTTGGCGGCTTACTTGTGGTTCGCACAAAAGCCCTACCTGAGCCGACGGCGCAGCCGTTCAACCACCGGCCGGATGGCGCGGGTCGGGCTGGCGCTGTCGCTGGCCAGCGTCACTTGGGAGTTTGCTGTGTTGGGTTTCGTGCTGCTGATTCTTGTGGCGCTGATTTACGCGCTATTCAGAAGTCACACCTGACACGTTCAACCTGGGCATGTGGTGGGATAGCCGATCGGCATAGTTCGCTACACCAACATCCCGCCTAGGTTTTCAAGACCCACCCTGGCGGACTCGATCGGGCTCTGCTTCCAGTTGCTGTCCTGCTCGATGATCAGGTGTTGTACCCCAGCAGCCTCGGCGGCGGAGATGATCGCGGCGAAGTCGAGTGTGCCCGTGCCCACCTCGGCGAAGCCTTGTTCTGGCGTGTCGGCCATATCCTTCATATGCAGCAGCGGCAGGCGACCGGCAAGCTTGTTGATCCAGTCAACCGGGTTGTCACCCGCCTTGGCGGCCCAGTAGACGTCCAGCTCGCTGTTTAATGCTGTGCCTTCAAACAGTACATCCATCGCAGGCCGGCCGTCCTCGGCGGGGAGCCATTCGAAGTCGTGGTTGTGATAGCAAACCGTGATGCCGTGGTCCTTGAGCTGTGCTTGAGCGTCGAGCAGCTTGTCTCGGACCGGGCCGTAGCTCTGCCGCATCGACTCGTCGAGATAGGGGCAGACGACGAACCGATGGCCGAGGACCTGAGTCCGTTCAAGCACGGTGGCGACGTCATCGACGGGTTCGTGTGACGAGATGGCGGTCAGGCCGTGCTTATCGAGTAGGGCGCGGAACTGCTCGGGTGTCTTGCCGTACAGCCCGGCGAGTTCGACGTGCTTGTAGCCGATCTGGGCCACCTGCCCCAGCGCGGCATCGGTGTCTTCAGCCAGGTCATCGCGGACGGTATACAGTTGCAGGCCGATAGGCAGGGTCATGTTCGCACTCCGGGTCAACAGCTACGGGTTAAGTCATCGGGGATCACTAAATTAGACACCGCGGCCGTGCTCGGCAAGGCCTTTGCGGCGTGAAATTCAGTTTCATTTGTTTGAAACAGGCCGTCAATGTGCCACAGGTGCCGTCGCCTGATCGATCAGGGCGACAGCGGCCTGCTTGGCAGCGCTGGCGGCACACCCCCGCTCGTCGTCGGGGCAGACCTGTGTCATCACGATTGCACCTTCCATCAGCAGGCAGAGGTGGGTGGCCAGTTCGCGGGGCTTTGAGGCGCCTGCCTGTTCGGCAATATCCACGACATAGTTCTCGACGAGACGTTTGTGCTCTGCGGCGGAGGCGTGGATGGGGTCCTTGTGGTCGCCGTACTCAGCCGAGGCGTTGATGAACATGCAGCCCGAGAAGCTGGGCTCGGCAAACCACTTGCCGAGGTGGTCGAACATGGCGAGTAGCCGCTCGCGCGGGTCCTTGGAGGCCTGCTCGACATGCCGCATGAATCGGTTGCGCCAGCGTTCATCGCGCAGCCGCAGAACAGCGAGGATCAGCTCTTCCTTCGACCGGAAGTGCTTATAGAGGGTCATCTTAGCAACACCGGCCTCCTCCAGCACCCGGTCGATGCCGGTGGCATGGAAGCCCCCTTGATTGAATAGCGCCAGGGCAGTTTCAACGAGTTGATCGCGTTTCTTGGACATTTGAGGCCACTTCCGTCGGTCGTAGTGATCAAATTATACCGAACTGTACGCTTAAATACAGCTTCTGTGTCACTATTAGCACATATTTTCACAAATTCGACAAATTTTCAGTTGAATGGAATAGACAGATCTGTATACTTGTTCTCCAGTCGTGGGCGGAACGGTCCGCTCGCCGAGACAGACGGGCCTAACTGATAGATCACCCACCGAAAGGACAGGAACCATGAACACACGCAAGCTGAACAACCTGGTACTGGCAGCCGCCTTACAAGCCGCAACGCTCACCGGCCTCGCGACGACGGCGTCGGCTGGAGAGGGGAACGTAGCCCTGGAGCCCCTGCAGGCGACTCAGTCGCAGGCATTGAACGAGGCGATTCAGGCCCATGGCGGGATCAAGCGCTGGCGGTCATACGGCCGGATGGATTACCGAACGAGTGACTTCCCGCTGGGGGCCAACGCACCGTTCGACTTCACGCAGACGACCGACCTGCACAACCGCCGGCATGTGACGACGGGCGAAGGCTTCACCGCCGGGAAGAACGATCGCGAAGCCTGGGCCTACCCGAACGTCCAGGCTCTGGGGATCCCCCCCGCTTTCTTTGAGTCGGGCAACTTCTACTTCATCACGATGCCGTTCGTGTTCGCCGATCCGGGCGCGATTGCCCGGGACTTGGACCCGATCAGGTTCGACGGCAAGGACTACGACCGTGTCGCGATCAGCTATGAGTCGGGCATCGGCAGCACACCTGAGGACGACTACGTGCTGTACATCGAGCAGGACACGCATCGGCTGCGGATGATCGACTTCGTGCCGACCAGCGCGGAGATCAACGGCGACACGCCGAAGGATCAACTCCCACGGAAGGCGTTGGTGTTTGAAGACTGGCAGGACGCGGATGGGCTGCTGATCCCAAGCCGGGCGACGTTCTACGGCTGGGCGGACGGACAACTGCAGGGCGACGGCAACAGCTACACGATCGATAACGTCAGCTTTACCAAGCTCGCCCCCAACCCGGCCGTCTTTGAACAGTCCTCACATAGCGAATAACCCACGACGTAATAGATAGCTAGCAACCGAACTTCAATGTGCCCACAAACCATACCCCCCAACTGAAAGGAAACACACCATGGCACGCATCCAATCCCTTGAAATCGAGAACGCACCTGAAAAAAGCCGCGGCCTGCTCGAAGCGGTTCAGAAGAAAGTCGGCTTCGCACCTAACCTGTATCGCTCGCTTGCGCACTCCCCCTCGGTGCTTGAAGGCTTCCTCGGCTTCGGCCAGGCGCTCGGCGGCGGGACGCTCTCGGGCAAACTCCGTGAGCAGATCGCACTGGCTGTGGCCGGGGCCAACACCTGCGACTACTGCGCCTCGGCGCACACGGCGATCGGGTCGAATCTTGGCCTGGAAGCCGATGAGTTAGCCGCCAACCTACGCGGCGAGTCCTCAGACCCCGCCACGCAGACCGCGCTGCAGTTCGCCCTGGCGGTCAACGCCCGGGAAGGCCACGTGACCGACGAGCAGGTGCAATCGCTCCGCGACGCCGGCTACAGCGAAGAGCAGGTCGTTGAGGTCTTTGCCCAGACCATCGTCAACATCTTCACGAACTACTTCAACCATTTGGCGCAGACAGACATCGACTTCCCGGTGGTCAGCACCAGTGAAGTCGCGGCCGTGTGAGTACACGGCCAAACGCAGACACCGTTCAACTAACAGGAAAGGAGGCCAATCATGGCCGGCTCAAACACACTGCAACTGACCGAACAGAACTTCCAAAAGCAGGTTCTCGACCACGAGGGGACGGTGCTCGTCGACTTCTTCGCCGAGTGGTGCCCACCTTGCAAGGCGATCGGGCCGGTCGTGGACGAGCTAGCGAACGACTATGCCGGAGACGTCCCGGTCGGGAAGGTCGATGTTGACGAGAATCCTGACCTGGCGGGCACCTACGGCATCCGGTCGATCCCCGCACTGGTGGTCTTCCGCGACGGCGAGGTCGTGAACCAGATGAGTGGCTACCAGTCGAAGGATGTGCTCGCGGCGGCGATCGAGGCCGCGCGGGGCGTCCCGACCGCCTAACAAGATTCCACCCTCCCCGCCCCGGATCGGTGTAAGAGCCGATCCGGGATTTTAGATCCCACATGAACACACGGAGCACCGATATGCCCTTACCCACCGACATCAAGCCCCCCTTTGACCGCGCTAAAGCACTGGCGAAGGTGCAGGCCGCGGAAGACGCCTGGAACAGCTGTGACCCCAAGCGTGTCGCCAAGGCGTACAGCATCAACAGCCAGTGGCGCAACCGGGGTGAGTTCTTCGCGGGTCGGGACGCGATCGAGCAATTCTTGACCCGTAAGTGGGAAAAGGAACTCGATTACAAGTTGATGAAAGAGTTGTGGGCTTACACGGACAACCGGATCAGTGTGCGTTTCGAGTACGAATGGCGCGATCACACGGGGCAATGGTACCGCACCCATGGGAACGAACACTGGGAGTTTGATGACGATGGGCTGATGTGCCGTCGGGACATGAGCGCGAACGACGTGGCGGTCCCCGTGAATGAATTGCGATATGCCGGAGCCCGTGCTTCGGGATCGACGCGCCTGGGGCAAAACCCGGAGGTGCATGATCATCTATGCGGGCCGGACCCGAACTGGGTCAAGGCTCAGGAATCAGACCGTGACTGAGGTATACCACGAAGGCGAGTTGGCGGTACAGGCGCGGGCGGGTGTGTCGTCGCATGCACAGCGGGTCGGTCGGATCATTGCATCGACGCTGCCTGAGGGTGCGTCCGGGTACCTGGGAGCGCTGCCGGTCCTGTTCCATGGCACAACCGACCCGGGGGGCGATGTATGGGCGTCGGCGCTGACCGGCGAGCCGGGATTCATCGATGTGGTGGATGACCGGACGATCGAGGTGAAGGCGGCACCCGCGCCTGGCGATCCGGCCGAGCTTGGGACCGGGCCTGATGGATTCGGCGGCTTCCTCGCGATTGATCTGGCAACGCGGCAACGGTTCCGCTTCAACGGGCGGGTCGAGCGAGACACGGACCTGTTGCGTGTGCATGTTCAGGAGGCGTTTGGGAATTGCCCGAAGTACATCCAGCTGCGTGAGGTGACGGTGCACGACGCCCCACTTGAACCTAGCCCTGCGGAGCAGCGTCCCGCATTAGTTGACGCAGATCGGGCCCTGATCCAGGCGGCCGACACGTTCTTCATCGCCAGCATCGCGGCGGGCCGGGGTGTGGATGTGTCGCATCGGGGTGGGGAGCCGGGGTTTGTGCGCGTGTCGGAGGATGGGGCCATCAGCTTCAGAGACTACCCCGGCAACAATATGTTCCAGACGCTGGGCAACCTGACAGCCGACGGGCGTGCCGGCTTGCTGTTTGTGGACTTCCGCACCGGCACGATGCTGCAGCTGACTGGGCGGGCTGTCGTTAACTGGTCTGAGGTCGATCCGGATGACCTAGCGGACACCGGCCGATCTGTGATGTTCGAGCCGACTCGTGTGGTGAGGACTGAGCGTGCGATACCTTTACGCTGGGTGTTCCGGGCATACTCGCCCTTTAATCCTCCCGAGAATCAAGAAAATACCGCCAAGTAACCTCTCGGTATCCAATCTACGATCAATGGAAGACTTACCAGAATCCGGCTGAAAAAGTGGCTGTAAATAGGCCTCGACAGCGTATGAGCATCGCGTTACCTTTGGCGGGTCGGGCGTTGCGTAGCGCTTTATTACCCACAGACCCAGTCGAGGCCAGCCAGGGATGGCGTCAAGCGATCAAACCAAATCCTTCGTCCACCTGCACCTGCACAGCCAGTACTCGCTGCTGGACGGTGGCAACCGACTGGATCGGCTGGTCAAGCACGTCAAAGAACTGGGGATGGACGCGGTCGCGGTCACCGACCACGGCAACCTCCACGGCGCGGTCGAGTTCTACAGCCTCGCCAAGGCCCAGGGCATCAAGCCTATCCTCGGCATCGAGGCGTACGTCGCGCCCGACCTGGCCGGCAAGCCCTCCGACCGCACCAACCGTGAGTACACGGGCATCAGCGATGGCGGGTTCCACCTCGTCCTGCTTGCCGAGAATAACGCCGGCTGGCAAAACCTGCTCAAGCTCTCGTCCGACTCTTTTATCAACGGCTTCTACTACAAGCCGCGCATGGACAAGACCACGCTCGCCCAGTGGAACGACGGGCTGATCGCCATCAACGGCCACCTCGGCTCGTCCGTCGCCTACCACCTGGTCAAATACCACCAGTCCAAAGACCCGACGCACTACGACAGCGCCAAGGCGGAAGCCCAGTGGCACAAGGACCTGTTCGGCACCAACGACCAGGGCGAGCCCTGCTTCTTCCTCGAGATGCAGCGGCACCAAGAGAAGCTGCAGGACAAGATCAACCCGTACATCAAGCAGCTCGCCGACGAACTCGACATCCCGCTCGTGTGCGACAACGATGCGCACTTCATGACCGCGGATGACTGGGACGCGCACGACACGTTGTGCTGTATCTCGATGGGCAAGATCAAGGAGGACGAGAACCGGCTGCACTACCCGCGCGACCTGTATGTGAAGTCGTCCCAGGAGATGCTCGACGCGTTCGAGGACACGCCGGAGGCGGTGCAGAACACCGTGAAGATCGCTGAGCGGTGTAACGTCGATGTTGACTTCGGCGCAAACCACGCCCCGGTCGTGAAGATCGAGCAGGTCAACGGTAAATCTGCCAGCAACTCGGTACAAGCCGCGAAGATCGATCACCCCGTCGGATCGACCGGCTGGTACCAGGACTACTGTGCCGGATTCGATCTTGAGCCCTTTGACGCGATCAACGACAAGGGGACGACCGAAGAAGACCTCAAGGAGCAGTGCGACGACGCGCTGCGCAAGCTTTGCGAGGCCGGGTTGCTCTGGCGCTACGGCGAAGACGGGATTACCGACGAGATCCGAGCGCGTTTGGATCGTGAGCTGAAAATCCTCGCCGACAAATTGATCTCGGCGTACTTCCTGATCGTCTGGGACTTCGTCAATGAAGCCCGCCGACGCGGCATCCCGTCGAACGCCCGTGGGTCCGGTGTCGGGACGATGGTCGGGTATGTGCTGGGGCTGTCCAACGCCTGCCCGGTGAAGTACGGCCTGCTCTTCGAGCGATTCACCGACCCGGACCGGACGGAATACCCCGATATCGATATCGATATCTGCCAGGACGGCCGGCAGGAGATCATCGAGTACGTCCGGCAGAAGTACGGGCACGTCGCCCAGATCATCACCTTCGGAACGCTCAAGGCCCGTGCGGCGATCCGTGACGTCGGCCGGGTGATGGACATCCCGCTAAACGAAGTCAACAAGGTCTGCGAGCTGATCGGCGACGGGTTAGGTGTCACGCTTGAGAAGGCGCTGCAGCAGGAGCCCGAACTCGCCAAGCTCTATCGCGATAACCCGACGCACAAGCGGATGATCGACACCGCGATGCGCCTGGAAGGTTTGGCGCGTCACGCCGGCGTGCATGCGGCGGGAGTCGTGCTGGCGACGCAGCCGCTCGATAACATCATCCCGCTCTACCAGCCGCCGGGCACGGATCAACTGGTTACACAGTGGGACGGCCCGACGGTCGAGAAGGTCGGCCTATTAAAGATGGACTTCCTGGGCCTGCGCACGCTTTCGATCATCGAGCGCGCCAAGAAGCTCACCAAGCAGACGCTGGATGACGAAACGATCAAGGCGTCTGTGGCTAAGGGTCTGGGGTCTGGGGCCTCGGGTCTGGCCGGAGAAAAGGCGGACGATACTGATCGACAAGACCCCAGACCCCAGACCCTAGACCCGTTGGACCTGGAACGTTTGAAGTACGACGACACCAACGTCCTCGCCCTGTTCCAGCGTGGCGAGACGGCGGGCGTGTTCCAGTTTGAATCTGGCGGGATGCGCAACCTGCTGATGGCGATGAAGCCTGACCGGCTGGAAGACCTCATCGCCGCCAACGCGCTGTACCGCCCCGGGCCGATGGAGCTGATCCCGAACTACAACAACCGCAAGCACGGCCGGGAGAGCGTCCCGAAAGTCAACGAGATCGTTGACCGCCTGACCCTTGAGACCTACGGGATCATGGTCTACCAGGAACAGGTGATGCAGGTCGTCAATGAGCTGGGCGATATCCCGCTCCGCTCGGCGTACACGCTCATTAAGGCGATCAGCAAGAAGAAAGAGAAGGTCATCAACGCCAACCGGGCCCAGTTCATCAAGGGCGCGGGCGAGAAAGGCGTCAGCGAGAAGCAGGCCAATGAGCTCTTCGACCTGATCCTCAAGTTCGCCGGCTACGGTTTTAATAAATCACACTCGACCGGCTATGCGATCGTCGCGTATCAGACGGCGTATCTGAAGACGTACTTCCCCGTGCAGTACATGGCGGCCCTGCTGACGTATGAATCGGTCAGCACCGACAAGGTCGTCGAGTACATTGATGAGTGCAAGCGGGTGATGCTGCCGGACGGCAGACGCGGCATCGAAGTGGGCCAGCCGGACATCAACCTGTCGGACACGGCCTTCACGGTGGTCTTCGAGAAGGACGAGCCGCACGACGCCAACCACGGGCACATCCGGTTCGGGCTGTCGGCGGTCAAGGGCGTGGGCGAGAAGGCGATGAACGCCATCATCGAGGTCCGCGACGAGGACGGGCCGTTCACGAGCCTGTACGACTTCTGCGAGCGTGTGCCGCTTGGCACGGTGAACAAGTCGACGATTGAAGCGCTGATCAAGTGCGGCGCTTTTGATGAGTTGCACGGGATCGAACAGCGTCCGGCCATGGTGGCGGCGATGGAGGGCGCGATCCAGGCCGGGCAACGCGCCGCGGCGGACCGGGACTCGGGGCAGATGAACTTCTTCGGCGGCGGCCTGGAGGGGGTCGCCGACGCGGCACCTGTGCCCGAGCCTGTCTTGCCGAAGGTCGATCCGTGGAGCAAGCAGGAGCTACTGAAGCACGAGAAGTCGGTCCTGGGCTTCTACGTCTCCAGCCACCCGATGGATGAGCACGCCGACGCGCTGCAGCGGTTCAGCACCTGTACGATCGCAGACATCGAGAAGCTCCGCGCCGAGACGCAGGTCGTGATCGGCGGGATGCTCACCCGTGTTCGCCCCACTTTCACCCGCGCATCAAACAAGAAGATGGCCCACCTGACGCTCGAGGACAAGACCGGACCGATCGACGCGGTGGTTTTCCCCAAGACATACGACGTGGTTGCGCCGCTGCTGGATAACGACAAGATCGTGTTCCTCAAGGGCAAGGTAGACCGTAAGCGGGAGACGCCGCAGCTACTGGTCGACGAGGTAATCCCGATCGAGCGCGCGGCTGAGCAGTTGACCCGCGCGGTGAAGATTGTGCTGCATGACCACACCGAAAACGGCAACGCATTCAACGGCGAGCTGGCGCAGCTGCGCGAGGTGCTCAGGATGGCGACCAGCCGTGGGCAGTCGCACGCCGAGGTATTGATCGAGCTACATCAGAAGCACAAGATCGTCACGCTAAAGCTGCCGTCGAGCATGCGGGTCTGCATCGATGAACACCTGACGCACGGGATCAAGGCCACGCTCAACCGCCACGACGAGGGGAGGGCCGACTGCGTGCTGATCGGGCCGGCGAAGGTTCTGGGGATCACCTCGGCGCCCGACGTGCTGCACCACGAGTCGATGGATACCGGCCCCACCCTGGCGATGGCATCCAGCGTACAGGGCGAAGAGGTCTGCGCAAGCATTGACCGTTACTGATCGCTGATGGCCGGGCTCGTCAGGCCTTACCCTTTATCGCATCACGGATTTCCTCAAGCAGCACTTCCTGCCTCGGCTTGGTTGGGGTTTCGCCTGGCTGGGCGGCCTTTTCTTCATCATCCAGGCTTTTGAGTTTATTCATCAGCTTCACGACCGCGAACATCGCCATGGCTACGACCAGGAAGTTGACGATTGTGTTGATGAACAATCCCGACTGGATGTGGACGGCGGGCGTGATGACTTCCCCTGTAGTAGGGTCCTTGACCGCTCCCTGTAATGGGATCGCCAGGTCGGAGAAGTCCATGCCCCGCGTGATTAGTCCGATCGGCGGCATGATGACATCCGATACCAGCGAGCTGACGATCTTCCCGAACGCGGCCCCGATGACGATGCCGACGGCCATGTCCACGACATTGCCGCGCATCGCGAATTCCTTGAACTCTTTGATCAGTCCCATGCCCTGCTCCTTCATGCGGGGTTAACAAGTTAACGTGTGCTATCTGGATCACTTCTTGCTGAACCGGCCGGTGCTGCGACGCCCCATTCGGTGGAGGTGAGCCGGCACGTCTTCAAGTCTGATTGGGAAAAGGATATACTAGTATCCCGTTTCAGCCCATCACTTGGACGCACATTCTGCAAGGGGCGCCATCATGCGAAAAACCGTTTACACCATTTCATCCATCATCATCCTCGGCATAATCGTTGGGTTGGGCGGCATGCTCGCCTACACGAAGTATGAAGACATGCTCGCCAGTCAGGCAGCGCTAGCGCCGCCGGAGAAGGTGACGGTTCACTTCGCGGTGACCGTGCCGCCGGAGACGCCGCGCTACCAGAAGATCTACCTCGCCGGCAACGTGACGGAGTTAGGCTCCTGGCGTGCCGAGGGGCTCGAACTGAAGAAGGACGACGACGGGCGCTACACCACCACGGTCGAGCTGGCTGGGGGTGTGCCGGTGGCATACAAAGTGACACGCGGTTCCTGGAACTCTGTTGAACGTGGGCCTGATGGCGCGGACATGGAGGACCGCACGTTTACGCCGACCAAAACCGAGTCGATCAGCTTTGAGGTGGCTACCTGGGTCGACCAGGGCATGGCGGAGCCCGGCGTCTCGACCGCGAGCGGGAATATCCGTATGCATGTCGGCTTCCACTCGACGCTCTTGAATAACGACCGCACGCTGGCGGTCTACCTGCCGCCGGGCTACGACGAATCCCCCGACAAGCGCTACCCCGTTCTCTATCTCCAGGACGGGCAGAACTTGTTTGATACCGCGACGAGTTTTGCCGGCGTGGAATGGAACGTGGACGAAACAGCCGAGAAGCTGATAAACGACGGCACGATTGAGCCGGTCATCATCGTCGGCGTTTACAACACACCGGACCGCACAGAGGAATACACCCCGCTCCAGATCAACGAGGACGACCCGGTCGCGCGGGGCGTCTATTACGGCTGGTTCGTCGCCTATGAAGCCAAACGTTTCATCGATAAGACCTACCGCACGCTGCCCGATCGTGAACACACCACCATCGGCGGGTCATCACTGGGCGGGCTGATCGCGCTTGATACGGCCAGGGCCCACAACGACATCTTCGGCAACTGCGTCGCCCTGTCCCCCGCGCTGTGGTCAGCTGAGGGCGAGCTACTCAGCACTTGGACAGCCGACCATGACTGGATGCAGGGCACACGCTTCTGGATCGACATGGGCGAGGGCGAAACGGAAGACTATCCGTCCGGTGAGGCCGTCCCACACCTGCAGACCCTCGCCGCAACCATGCAGTCCGCCGGCCTGGTTAAGGGAACGGATTACCAGGAAACGGTCGTGGAAGGCGAAGAGCAGAACGAGGCCGCCTGGTCCAAACGCTTCGGCGACGTGCTGACGTACCTCTACGGGAAGTAGCACATTATCTCTAGTCAAACCTCAAACCCTTGGCTCCGGCCGAGGGTTTTTTCTTTTGGTGCTATGCCACCAAGGCCTCACGCCCGGCTGACACGGTAGTCCAGCAAGACGTCATCACCTAGCTGCTCGATCGACCGCAGCGTGAGTTCTGCGGCATTTGATATCTGTTCACATGACGCTCCCACAGCGGCATCGAGACCTTGTGGATCGCACAGGATTCTTGGTGCCACGAATGCCAGGATCTGGTCGACCAGCCCTTGAGTCAGCAGTGTGCCGGTCAAGTGCGCACCGCCCTCGGTCAGCACGTTCATCGCCTGGTGGACCTGTGACAGGTGCTCCAACAGGGGGCGCAGGTCCAGTTGATGACTCTCTGTTTGAGATGAGGTCGAGCTTGCCGGCAGGCCGATGACTTCGACACCACGATCCACCATGTGTTTAAGCCGATCAGGCTCGTCATCAAACAGCTGCTGGTCAACCGCGATCGTCAGTGGTGCCAGGTTGAGTGTGTCCAGCAGGTTGCAGGATTCGGGCAGGCGCAGGTGTGGATCGACCACGACCCGTCTTGCGATGCGTTTGACTTCGACATCACGGGCCGTCAGGGTCGGGTTGTCTGCGACCGCGGTGCCGACGCCGACGATGATCGCATCGACACGGGCCCGGACCTCATGGACGTGCCGGCGAGATTGTTCGTTGCTGATCCACTTGCTGTCGCCGGTGTGTGTCGCGGTCTTGCCGTCGAGCGTTTGTGCCCACTTGGCGATTGTCCACGGCAGGCCGGTCTCGTTGCGTTTGATGTAGGGCTCGGCGAGTTGCTCGACCTCCTCGCGGCAGATGCCGATCTCGACCTCGATCCCGCCATCACGGAGCATCGGCACCCCCCCGCCGGCGACGGGCTCGAACGGGTCCGGCATGCCGATCACCACCCGCTTGATCCCCGCATCGATCAGGGCCTTGGCGCATGGCGGTTGTTTGCCGTAGTGGCAGCAGGGCTCGAGCGTGACATAGGCCGTCGCCCCGGCGGGATTCTTGCCCCGGTCCCGACAGTCCTGCAGGGCTGCTGTCTCGGCGTGCGGCCCGCCATACCGGCCGTGATACCCCCGCCCGAGTACCTCGCCGTCACGCACGATGACCGCCCCGACCATCGGGTTGGGCTCGACCCGGCCCTCGCCCTGCCTGGCCAGGCGGATCGCCTCTCGCATCAATTCGTCTTTCTGCATCCCACCATGATATATTGATGTCGTCTGCTAACCATCAAACTCACCGAGAAGGGGATTTAACTATGAAGTGGATTATCCGAATTGGCGCCCTGTTGGTCGGGATCGTGGTGTTGCTGGGGGTGATCGGATTCATCGCGATCAACAAGATCACGAAGGCGGGGATCGAGCAGGGCGGCACCTACGCGATGGGGGTCGATACCAAGCTTAAGAGCGTTAACATTGGTCTGTTCTCCGGCAGCATGTCGATGGACGGCTTGTCCATAGACAACCCCGAGGGCTTCAAGGCCGAACACTTCTTCAGCTTGGGTGATGGTGAGGTGCAGGTCGGTCTGGGTTCACTGATGGACGACACTGTCGAAGTACCCGTTCTAAAGCTCAACGACATCGATCTAGCGTTGGAGAAAGACAAGGGCAAGGCCAACTATCAGGTCATCCTTGAGCACCTGGCCGAAGTAACCGGCGGCGGTGACGAGCAGCCGGACGAACCCGCTGAAGAGGAAGAGGGCAAACGGTTCATCGTCAGAGAACTGGTCATCACCGATGTGAAGGTCAAGGCTGAGGTCATCGGCGACATCTCCGTGCCGATCGTCATCCCCGAGATCAAGCTGACCGACGTCGGCAGCGACGGCGAAGGCGTCACGATGGGCGACCTGACCGGGATTATCATGACATCGATCATGGCAACCGTCGTTGAGTCGGCTGGCGATATCCTGCCCGCCGGGATCGGCGAGGGCCTGCAGGGCGGGCTTGCCGCGGTAGGCGACCTAGGCGAGTTCGGTGTTGAGGTGATCGGTGATGTGACGGCTGTGGCCGGTGAAGCGGTCGAAGAGGCAGCCAAGGTCATCGGTGAAAGCGCCGAACAGGCCGGCGAAGCCGCGAAGGCCGTTACTGAAGGCGCCGGTGAAGCGGTCGACGAGGCAAGCAAAGCGGTCGAATCAATTGGCGAAGGCCTCGGCGGGCTGCTCGGGGGCAAGAAGACCGACGAAGAGACCTCTGATAACAAAGAGTAACCACTCCCAACCACTATCAAGTCAGTAGTGCATCATCACTTTGCCAAGATACCACGGCCAAGCGATGGTGCTGCGCGTGAGCGCCACCACCCGGAGTTGTGCCATCCAATTTGGGCATAACCGTCGTCATAAACATTATTTATGACATCTTCATCCTGAAAGCGCCATTATGCCGAAACCATATAAATGCATATATAGCAATACATAGGGCGTTTAATCTACTTATAGCGCTATTTTACACCCAAATTGGGGCTTTAAGTTATAGAATATTCGGGTATACTTTTACATAAGCCCATGAGTACATCTCATACGAGGATGGTTGCCGGCTGTATGACCGGCACGAGCTTGGATGGGCTGGATGTAACGCTGGTCGAAGTGGCCGGCGAAGGTTTGACGATGACTGCCAGGTACCTCGGCACGGCTAGCCGAGACCTGGGTGGCTTGGCAGCGGTGTTGGGCCCGATGGCCGAGGGTCGAGCGCATGAGCCGTTGTCGTACATGCGTGCGGCTAGACAACTTGGAGAGCTTTACGCGGACACGGTTAGTGACGTTTGTCGGTCCTATCTACCACAGAGCCAGGCGTTGGATTTGGTTGTGGCTCACGGACAGACAATCTGGCACGCCCCGGACCAAGGGCTCAGTTGGCAGCTGTTCGATCCCGAGCCCGTTGCTCGACGGCTGAACGTGCCTGTCTGTCACGACCTGCGTCAGGCGGACCTGATCGCGGGTGGACAAGGTGCTCCGTTAACGCCGCTTAGTGATTGGGTGATGTTTCGTCACCCGGATCATGATCGGCTGATTGTGAACCTCGGTGGGATCAGCAATCTGACTCACCTGCCCGCCGGCGGCTTGCCGCCGCAGATACAAGGCACGGACACCGGGCCGTGCAACCTGCTGATTGATGGTGTGGTGCGCCAGTTGTACCCGGATCAGCAGATGGACACGGACGGCCGGATCGCTTCGAAAGGCCGAATTGTCGCAGAGGCATTGGACTTGATTATGCAAGACCAACCTATCAGACGTGATCTACACCCCCGCTCATTAGGGCGTGAAGATTATCTGACAGGGTGGATCACCGGACTGGTTGATCGAATGTCTAAAAAGATGTCTCCGGAAGATATCGTTGCTTCAGTGGTTGACGCGGTCGCCCGGATGATCGGAAACTCGCCGATAGCCCACGCAGATGAGGTCATTCTTGCGGGCGGTGGGGCAAAGCATCCCATCCTGGTCGATCGTATCCGCCGGGCTATGGACGGACGCAAGGTGATGCTGTCAGACGACTTGGGGGTGCCAGTAGAGGCCAGGGAGTCCGCGGGGTTCGCAGTCCTTGGCGCGCTGTGCCAGGACCGTGTCCCGATCAGCTTGCCACGGGTGACCGGAGCGAGCGAGCCGGGCGTGGCCGGTCATTGGGTAATGCCGGGAGGTACGTTATGATGAAGACGGATGTGAAAGAGCTACCCAACCGAGGCCACCTGACGACCGAACAGCGCAGCCCCGCTTCTGCGGCGTTGGATGCGTTATCCACTGAGCAAGCATTACGCATGATGAACGCTCAGGACATGGACGTGGCGGTGGCGGTGAAGGAAGCGATCCCCGCGATCTCTAAGACCGTCGATGACATCGTCAAGGGCATGCGTCACGGCGGGCGATTGGTCTACATCGGGGCCGGCACGTCAGGCCGACTCGGTGTGCTTGATGCCAGTGAAATCCCCCCCACCTTCCAAGCCGACCCATCACAAGTAATTGGCATCATCGCGGGCGGCGATGGCGCACTACGTAAGAGTTCCGAAGGGATGGAAGACGACTTCGACGGGGTAGTTCCGGAACTTGAGAAACTCAAACTCGGCCCCCGAGACACACTCATCGGTATCGCCGCCGGCGGGACCACCCCCTATGTCTGGGGCGGTATCCACTACGCAAAAACACACGGCGCGACCACCGCGATTATCTGCTGCGTCCCAGTTAAGAGCCTGCTCCGCCGCAAGAAAGCCCCGGTCGTGCCCGGCAACGGCACGGTGAACACCCCGCCGCCACCCAGCCTCCCCGCCGAGATCGATCACCAGATCGAATTGATTGTCGGCCCCGAAGTCGTCACCGGATCGACAAGGCTCAAAGCCGGGACCGCCACCAAGCTGGCGCTGAACATGCTCACCACCATCACGATGGTTCAACTGGGCAAGGTGTGGGGCAACTTAATGGTTGATCTCAAGGCTTCGAATGTGAAGCTGAAGGACCGTGCCATCCGTATCATCTGTTCGCAGACCGATCTGGACCGGGAGCAAGCGGCCGATCTCCTCGGGCGGGCCGACGGTATGGTGAAAACCGCATTAGTCATGGCGTTGCGAAAGATCGGTGCCGAGGAGGCCAACCGCCTGATCTTCGAGCACAACGGCCAGATCCGCCCGATCCTTGGACCACCGCGATAGGCGAACCTTGTGCCTTATCCAGGCGGACACTGATCTGCCGAATGGTGCAACCCGCCATTGCGCTTTGACCCCCTTTGAATAACCATAGAAAAGGCCGTGCCGGCTGTGACGCCGACACGGCTTGGTTCTCGTTTTCCCTGGATCTGATCGATTAGTAGACGATCGCGGTGACGCTCTCGATGGCCTCCACGACTTGGCGTACGTGGAACGGCTTTTTGAGGTAGCCGTCAAAGCCATTCTGCATCAGGTGCTGAGCCTGGCCGTCGGTCAGCTTGCCGCTCATGGCGATGACCTTGGTCAATTGAAGATCGTCGTTGCCCTGGATCAGTTTGAGCACATCCTCGCCCTTGACATCTTCCAGGTGCATATCCAGCAGCATGACGTGCGGACGGAACTTCTCGCACTCGACGCCACAAGCGAACCCCGAGTGTGCGATACGCACCTCAAAATTGGCCTGCTCGGTCAGTACGTTCTCCAGGACCTGCACGGTCTCGGATTCATTATCGACAATCAGCACACGCATCTGCCCGGACTGCAGCCCGTCCACGGGGATGTTGTGTGCTTTCATGAATTTGACCAGCGCGTTAAGCGGGATCCGGCGGTCCTTAGAACCGGGGATTCGGTAGCCACGAAGCTGGCCTGAATCAAACCACTTACTAACGGTCCGGGGGGCCACGTTACAGATCTTGGCCACTTCACCCGTGGTCAGGATGTCTTTTTGCCTTGGCATACGCTGATCACCTTTCTCCAAAGTCACTCCTGTCGGGCGTATATCCACAACGCCTGACAAAATGAATCATCGGTCAGGTGTGCCAGACGATTAAGCCGTCATAAAAGTAAAATGTGGAGTGGGCGGATAACTTTAAAGGACCCTGGGAGGGGGCGGGCCTACACTCCGCCGGTTACGGCGTCGAAACGCGATCAGCCGCCTGAAACGGGTGGAATCAGTGCGAGCTCGTCGCCGTTATTAAGTCTGAATTCCGGGCCGACATATTCATGATTCACCGCCGTGGCGAGCCCCGAACCATGCGCCCGTATTGCCGGATAACGATCAACGAGCGCTTGAAGTGCATCGCCTACACACGCGTTATCGGACAACTCCAGCGTGTGGGACCGATCTCCAAGCGAGTTAGCCAGAGAACCAAAGAAAAGAACGTTAACGGTCATATCTTGCTTCCGCGTGATCGTGCGGGCTCAGGCGTCACGTACACCTGAGAATGCGACCCATCGGATATCGCTATTAACCCTGTGTGATACCGTATACTCGCAGCGGTTGGCCTTTGACCCCGGCCGGTCACCCAGCACGGCCGCCACATTGCCCGGCCGCCATATCGCATCTAAACTCTCGCCATGCTTAAAGCCATTGTATTTGATTTCGACGGCGTGGTCGTTGATTCCGAGCCGCTTCACTACCGTGCTTTTATGGAGGTCGGTAAAGAGATCGGTGTCGCGTTCGACTACGACCACTACCTTCAGCACTACATCGGATTCGACGACCGTGACGCGTTCCGGACGATGCTCGCGTCGATTGACCAGCCTATGGATAACGACCGTCTGCACACGTTGATGAAGATGAAGCAGGACGCGTTCGAGAACCTGGTCAATAGCGGCGCGGCCGCCATCCCGGGAGCGGTTGAGTTAATCGATGAAGCCCACGGCCAGATCCCCATCGCGATCGGTAGTGGCGCAACCTCGCTGGACATTGATCTGATGCTCTCGGGGCTTGGCAGGAAAGATTGTTTTGAAGTCATCGTGTCAGCCGACCAAGTAGCCCGATCCAAGCCCGACCCCACGACATACCGCATGGCGGTCGAGCAGCTTGCAACGAAACACCCCGACCTCGATCTGACGCCCGCCGATTGCCTGGCGATCGAGGATACCGCCGCGGGCATCGAGTCCGCACGTGGCGCTGGCCTGATGACACTTGGCATCGCAACCACCGGGCCCGAGTCGTTTCTGACACGTGCCCACCGTGTCGAGACAGGCCTCGAAGGCGTCACGCTGTCACGGCTTCGACAGTGGTATGACGAGTGACCCCTATACACGTATCTTGACCGGGTATGCATACCCTTAGATCAGCAGGCATTTAGCCGATGGAGCCCAGCGGAGAGATGAGCGATCAAGCCCCCTTGATGTTAAGCGTTAGTGGAATGCGAGGCCTGGTCGGCCGATCCATCACACCCGACGTAGCGACACGTTATGCCACCGCCTTTGGCAACTGGCTGAAGCAATCAACAGGTGGGGTACCGCCGCATGTAGTGGTCGGCCGTGATTCCCGCCCGTCAGGGTTGATGTTCGAGATGGCTGTTGCCGCCGGATTGATCGCCTCGGGTTGCCGGGTCACGCGTGTCGGGGTGTTGAGTACGCCCGGGGTTGCCATCATGATCGGCCACCACCGTGCCGATGGCGGGATGGTGATTACTGCAAGTCATAATCCGATCATCTGGAACGGGATCAAGGCCCTTCGCCGCGATGGTGCCGCGCCTCCTGCGGACCAGGCTGCAGAGATCATCCAGCGCTTCAAAGATAACGACCTCGACTTCGTACCTGTGGAGAAGATAGAAAACTGTGAAGAAGACACTTCGGGCGTGCAGGTCCACTTAGATAGCATCCTGCCACATATCGACGTTCAGTCTGTACGCGACGCGAACCTCTCGGCTGTGGTTGATAGCGTCAATGGTGCCGGCGGTCATGAAGCTAAGGCCTTGCTCGACGCTCTGGGTGTCAAGGTCTTCCACATGTACAGCGAGCCGACGGGTATCTTCCCGCATGTTCCAGAGCCGACACGAGAGAACCTGACCGAGCTCTGTACCGAGGTTACCCAACAAGGGGCCGACATCGGTTTCGCACAGGACCCAGACGCTGACCGTCTCGCGGTGGTCGACGAGCAGGGCAAGTACATCGGAGAGGAATACACGCTCGCACTGGCTGCGATGCACCTGCTAAAGAAAGGTGACAAAACCGTTGCGAATCTATCGACAAGCAGGATGATCGATGACATCGCTCAGCGCGCCGGTGCGCAGGTCCTGCGCACCGCTGTGGGTGAGGCGAATGTGACCGCCGGGATGAACCAATGCGGTGCCGAGATCGGCGGGGAAGGCAACGGCGGCGTAATCTGGTCAAAAGTCAGTGGTGTACGTGATAGCCTGGTCGGTATGGCGCTGATGCTGGAAATGCTCGCCAAGCGAGGCAAACCCCTTAGCAAGTTGACTGGCGAAGTCCCGGCGTATGCCATCGTGAAGGACAAGGTGGATGCCAGCCCCGATCTGATCCAGCAGATCAAACCCATCTTGTCCGAAGCATTCAAAGACCAGAAGATCGACGATCAAGACGGCGTACGTGTCGATTGGCAGGACCGTTGGGTCCATGTCCGCCCGAGCAATACCGAGCCGATCATCCGCCTGATAGCCGAAGCCAAGCACGAAGATGACGCAAACGCCTTGATCAATCAGACACGCTTGGCGTTGGGTTTGGATTGATCCTATACAGCCATCCACGCGCCTGTCAGACAGTACTACCAGTCCGCCCGGATGACCTCTTCGGCTTCCAGGCGTGGTTTATCAGTCTGCGTAAATATTACTTTTAGGAGGGTGGGCTGATTCGCCACACGCAGGTTATCGACGCCGAGCCGAAACAGGTAGCCGCGGGTGATGGGGTCGTAGTGTTCTCGTTGTTGGTCAATTGTGGTGGTGTCCGCGTTCCATGAATATAGCAACTGTTTCGGCACGCCGCCCCGGACCTCATCGACGCTATGTAACTCTATACGGAATGAACCAGGTGCTTTGACCGGATCGCCCATCTCGTCAAACAACTCGAACCGTGCCTCGAGGATGGCCTGATCCGATTCCCGAACAAATCGTGTCGATGGGTACACCCGGATGCGCTTGGGGAGGGGCTGCCAGATGGTCTTAGCAACATCTGGCGACTGCGTGTGATCTGCGGGTTGCGCCGGGACAGCACCTGATTGGATGGGCGGAGGTTCGCAACCGATCGTAGCCATGCCGCAGCACAGCATGAGGCAGGCTCCGCCGGCCCGAGTTGTCATCCTGTTCGTCAGATTCACCATATCTCACAGCAGAATAGATCAGCCTTGTGTCATCATCAAGCATCGTCCTCAGCGTCCGCCTTGGCGCGGGACCGATTCACGTCAACCATGGCCTCGGCCGAGACGTAGCCCAGCGAGCTTGCCAGGACTACGATCAGAGACGCCACTGATGTGGATGCCTCGACGATCACGCTTTCATGACCCGGCCAGAAGAGTACCAGCAGCGCGGTGATCTGAGCGGAGACCGCCAGGATGAACTTTCGGCTTGTCCAACGGAATGTAGATTGATGGGTTTCGGGCATGTGCTCTCCTTTTCACTTGGTGTTACTTGCTATCAGGGCAACAGGCGATGGATGATGTTGTCTGCTCGATCAAGAAGTTGTGCCGCTCTGATCAAACCTGCCTCGTCCAGGTCGGTCTCCCGCATCGCCGCGATGAAGTCCGGATCGTTACGCAACTGGTCGACCGCAGACTCGGTTAAGCGAATCCTGTCAATCGCCTCGGCCAAGTGAGGGTGGTGTTTTGCCCACTCGGACCATCGCAAGGTGATACGCTGTTCAATGAGCGTACATAGACTGTGTGAGTTCATAAGTACTTCCTCAGTTTTCGTGATCATCCAGTACATTCAGCAGTTGGCCCAAGTCATCACCCACAATGCCATGGACCAGCCGGTCTTGCCGTTCGATGATCTCTCTTGCTCGTCGGGTGGCGGTTGCAGCAGAACGCAGGTTGTCAGATCGCGCTCTACGTTCACCGGCTCTCTTTGATTCATTTGCCAAGACAAGCTCTCGGGCCGTGACGTAGACAGAGGTCGCCTCCTCTACCCACTGAGGCGTCAGTCGATCCGCGCCCCTAAGGTCTTGCCGGTAGGCATCCGCTAGTGATTTGAGTGTTTGGCGTGTGTGACTTCTATCGAACTCTATGTCTTGATCTAGTCTACCCGACTCTTCAATCAGGGCGCGCTCGGCCACGCGTAGTAGTGGTGATACTGAGGCGGGTGTGGTGCAGCCATTTAGAACTAACAAGACGGCCGTGAGGTACAGGCATACAGAACCTCTAGCTAATTTGGTGATCGATGTCATGATGCATCTTCTCCAGGAGTTCTTTCAGTTGTAGTTGTGTCCGGTCGAAGCGGGTTATGGCCCGAGTGTTTTGCCGAACAAGTTTGACGAGCACACTCAGTTCGCGGTTCTGCTTCTCCAGGTGGAGGTGCGCCTCGTTAAGCTGGGCCTCACGCTTACGAGACATCAGTCTTTCCCAGACCCAGAGCAGGCCCATCAGGCCGGCTACACCGAATTGCGTGAGGTGTTCAATCGAGCCAGATAGCATTCATTGACTCCCGTCTAAAATCAGAATGTCATGTCGATCCTGGTGAATCTGCCTTTTCTATCGCTGGGTGCGTAGAAGTGCTTGATCGATTGCATAGTCCCGCCCCGATCGGTCAGGGCCTGTGCCTGGCCGTCTGCAGCAACGCCCGGACCGCGAACATCCAGCAAGCGATCGCCCGGTCTGAGCGTCGGCAATGGCCCGGCCAACTCCAGCTTGGCTTGACCGCCATATCGATCACCGCTTTCGTTGTGTCTCGTCACCTGATTCACCAGCCACCGGAACATGTCCTCGCTGTGATCAATCTGGTCGGCATCAAGCGTACCGGCTTTGACCCCCGTAAAGTGGATGCTGCCCGCATCAATCCGGCGGAAGAAGAAGATGTCCGAGACATCGACTTCCATCTCGGGTAGTTGAGGTGTAAAGGCGTTACCCTGCCAACGCGTTTCTTCGACAGGTACTGGGCTCGTGAGTGTGGCTGTTACCCTCACACGTGCGGAACCTGATTGTGCGGCACTGAGGAAGTCGCCGGGCAGGCTTGTCGGGTCCAGGTACACCCCCGCCCGGTCTTTTAGGATGTCGATGGACATACTGGCGACCGTCCAGTCTGTGCCTGAGTTGGTACTCACTTCGATCACCGGATCCAGGCATGTGCCATCGGGCCCACGTGTCAGATTGTCACCGAACGCCAAGGTCTGTACGGGGATCCCTGTAACATCGAAGAAAGCATTCAGGTCAAAGGCCGGGCCCCTGTTATATGGCGGACCAGAGTAGTAACCATCTTCGTTTAGTACCCACCGCCGATACACGTCGGCATAGGCCGTGAAGTTCGAACTCAGGTCCTTGTCATAGTCATCATCCGGTTGTCCCTCTAAGCTCGGGCCCCATCCGCCAACAAGTGTGAATGTCGATTCAATCACCCACCCGCTAGCTCGGGCAACCCACCGACGCGATGCTTGGACCGGGCTTGCCGACGAGCTGGACAGAGGATCGCCAATCACATCGACGCTGTTCGCCCAAGCCACTTGGATCGGTCTGCCTCGAGACATCGGACGAACGGCGCGGGTCTCGACGACACTTCCCGAAGTACGCATTATCTCACGCGAGACGACCAAACCGTAAGGCTCTAGAATACTCTTAAGAACCTTTATTAACGGCTTCGATAGGTCTATCGATTGGATCAGCTGCTCTGACGCCACATCACGCGGTATCCCGCTGAGCATGAGCCCCAATCCTGCCGATGCTGAAATCATTGCCAATGCGTCGGCCACCGTCCATGGCAGCCCCGTCCCGTCCTGTATCAGGTATACATGTTTGCCGTTGATCAGTTGCTGTTGAGCCGACCGGTTGCCTTGAGCGCCGACGTTGATCCTGCCGTTATCTCGTGCAGTAGTCGAACCGCTATCATTGATCCACCACACCTCACCGAGGGGCAGTGCCAGCACTGATTTCCACGATCCAGACAGCTCGAATTTGAACTCACGGCGCCCGCTCTTCTCAAGAAACTCTGTCTGCTGCAGCAAGCCTTCCGTCAGCACAGGCCACCGCGTTTCGCCGTCAGAAAGTGTCAGGGGTAGTGCAATCACCACATTGGCCTTGAGCCATCGCCTGATCACATCAGCGCTTGTCGTCTCGGCATCCACATACAACTCGACCCGGCGGGTATCTAATGGCCCCTCGGCCAGACAGTCGGCGACACGCAGTCTGGGCTCAGGGGAGCCGTCGATAAAGACCATTGGTTCCGGATCCCCCGACACACCGGTACGAGTGGCGATGCCCAATGTTGCACACGCGTTCACGTTAGACTCCTATCGCCTGCAAGGGTTTGGTCGGCATGGTCGTTGGCTCGACCCAATCCGAGGTTGTGGAATAGAAAGTCTCACCACTTGACGAGGTCAGACGCCAGCGATAGCGAGTTGTCGATGGAGGCATGGGTAGCGTGACAACGACACTTCGATCGTGCGGCTTGAATGCCGCCGTTGAAGCTAGGGATAGTGCCTGGCCGGTTGGCTGCTGCATCAACTCGATCGTATGGATACCCGTCACGTCTAGACGCCATGGCCAATGGACGCTGAGTCGCATCAGCCCGTTTTCAATCTCAACAGGCCACGACTCTACATCGGGCCATACTGGCACGACCAATGCTTCATGTAATACGCCTGAATGGTTCACCACGTGCAGCGATGTGGCCGATGCTTCGATCCGACCGGAATCGTCTGATCTTCGTATCACATAATGCTGCGGCAATCCCTCCGTTGGCAGGCTGCCCGACAGATCAACCTCTTGAGTAAGTGATGTCAACACATGGCTGGGGGACGCTACGTCCAGGTCTTCCAGCGATTGCAGAGGGCCAAACACCTCGAATCCCTCGGTGGGCATTGGGACCGTCATCAGCGGATCACCAACCAGGTAGAAGCCTGACCGCAACTCGGGTTGTGCAACGTGCCAGGCTTCACCTAGCGTCCACCCTGATCGCAGTGCGTCAAAGAATCGGCCGGCATCAGGGATCGACGACACAGAATTATCCCGACATGATGCGATGGATGACGCGTATCCCTGTTCGATTGGGACATTGATCCAATTGTCGGGTTCGCTTTGCCGGATACTAGTGGCGGTAGGTCCTTCCAGGTACAGCTGAGCACTGACCGCTCGTTGCCCAGGAGGTGAATTAAAGATGTGCGGACTGACATGTGTCGATGACCAACCCCAGAAGAACCCGTCGAGTGTGACCGATTCAAAGTCAGTATCCTCGTTCCCTGCCGGATCGCCGCTCAGCATGATCGGCAGACGTGTTTGCATCCCACCCAGTCCAATCGCCCAGTTCAGCATCTGCTGAAATGCCGGCTGGTAACTCGGCTCGATGCCTACGAATGGATCGAAGTACAGAGCGGATTCTTCTGCACACAGCCCCACCGTCATGATGGATGTCGCTCGCATGATGACCTGATTGGCGACGCTAAGGTCCGGGCCGTCAATCCGTGAAGTCATGCGTATGCTCGAAAGGTCCCCCATACCCAACCGGTTTTCGATCGTGGATGCACCATTCGGATTCGTAACGGTTCCTGCGGTTGCGGAATTGAATTGTAACAGTGAGGGAACAGCCTCCAGCACACCATTACTTTGGAAGTCAACATAACCAGGCATGCCATACCCGATCAGGATGCCCATGATCTGGTTGTCCAGCCCTGTTTGGGATAGGTACTCCTGGATAGCCAGACGGATTAGGTCATACTCAGCTGCAGTTATCGTTTCATCGCCAGGTAGGGTAAGGCCAAGCAGGTTTGCGAATGGTAGGTCACGCCCTTGTCGATAAGTCTCCGCCCATGCCGGGGCATCTACATGACTCTTGTTATAGACCACAAGCCACCTGGCCGGATCACCCGCATTGGTTGCCATCGGCTCAACAAGCACGGGCCCGATGTAACTATCCGAGATGCAGAATTCGTCGATGTGGAGTTCGCCTGTCACATCTGTCTGTTTCTGAATTGCGCCCAGCAAGCACATCTGTACCAAGACCGCCGACAGATCGCCCACCATTTGGTCTGCTGGCACACCGTTGATCCACAGCTCTAACTGTCCCGTCCCGGCATCGAATGAGACCTCGATGCATTGCCATGGCAGAACACCGTCCAAGAAGGTACTCACCTGAGCGCCGCTCGTCGTCCAGACGATCAACTGCCGTGTGTGTGAGTCATAGGATACGCGTAGGACCTCCGTACCCTGGGCATCCAGACACGCCATCAATACAACACGCCCCCCCGACATGCCTGAATGGTTGAAGGTAAATCGTAAATGGCCGTATGAAAGCGGGGGTCCGGTGTCATGTGATATGAAGGCCCCCTGGTCCCCGGGAGCCATCGTGGCTTGTAAACCTACGCCGCCGTCCTTGGGTCGATCCGGGTGGCTAGCTGATGAAGATTGTGACAACACCGTACTCATACAACCCCCGATTCCGTTGCAGCCTGGTAGTGCTCTTGGATACGTTGGGATGAGAGTGCACTGCCGTAGATCGCGACTTCTGCGAACTCGCAATCATTCGCCAGGCCTGGCTCGAACTGATTGATCATCAATGACGAGTCGCCCGTGTTGATCGTAGTCGCCCCCTGACCCGCGATGACAACCGCGGTCACGGCCAGGCCGTCGATGTAGAATATGAACTCATCACAACGCGCTGCGCCACTCGGGAACACCAACACAAAGTGATGCCATTCATCCGCCAGCGTCAAACCTTGTGCACCAAACCGGCAATTGCCTACAGCTACTGATACCTCGTTAGCCAGATAGCTGAAGTTCAGCCGTGTACCGGCCCCAGTGGACCCATAGTTGATCCCGCGATATATCCGGGTACTGCTGTTTGGCTTACACCAGGCTTCTATCGTTCTGGCTGAAGACCCGATCGGCAGCCAGCCCGTTTCGCTTACAGACACACCACCCGTCTCGTCTGATCCTGCGGCGGATGCATCGCCATAGATGAAAGGCAATCCTACCTCCCAGGTCAGATCCCCATCGACCTTGGCGTCGTGCTGACCGGTCTGGTCGTGTGCGACCGAGCCCGCCGTTTCGTTTAACCTTAGGTAAATCAACGGTGAGTCCGACATCACCTCACCCCTGTAGCTAAGCCGGCTGGTGGGTGGCCCTTGTAACTCACCCCAATCGGGGACTTGAAAGTCAATGTATTTAATCACGCTCATGAGATGTAGGTGTTTATGTGACTTAAGTAGTTCAAGCTAAGCACTCAGCACGTGTTCAATCCGACGGTCGATGATCTGTGTTACCTCGCCAGCAGCGATAGAAACGGAAGCCAGTTTGATATGGGCGACACCAGGCCACCCCGAGCTTTCGCTTGCCATGCCGACCTGCGCGGCTCCAGCGTTGTCATACAGCCATAGATAGGCGGTGTCGTTGTTATATGTTGACAGGTCGAGTGTCTCACCGTCGTATCCAAGCGACACGCCGGAGATGTTCGACCTGCCGGGAGACACAACTACGCCCGTTGATGAAGCATCATCTGCAGACACACGCAGCGCCGAGAACGACGATTCGGCCAGAAGGTGCAATGAGCGGACCAACCACTCGTAGTAAGGCTGTAGGCCGTTGGGCGGGTATTCGATACCCGTCGAAGCGTGCCGCTTACCAACCAGGCTTTCTATCTCATCGGACGTCAGTTCTTTGATGGGCATGGTGCGTTCTCATCGCGTTATGGTTCTGATGTATTGCGAATCCAGGGCTATGTGTCCCACGTTAACCGGGTCGGTGCATCTATCCTCAGGCCGGTGACCGGATTTGGTAGGTGTTCGATTGATTGCACCAGACTGACCGGTAACGACGCCGGTTCGCCTGTGAGGCTAAGCGCAGTGCACTGTAGGTCGTGGGTACCCTGATCAAGATCATTTCGACGCCACCGCCACACCATCCCGTCGTAACCCAAGGGCCCCACCCCCAGATCGCCGATCCCCAGCCCCAATCCGTAGTTTTCCGAGAAGATTGGCCCGTTTGCGTCATAAACCCCGGACCTGGCTTCTGTCACAGGCCACATCGGCCCTGCGTCAATCACGGCCCCATCGATTTCCACCTCGACAATCACGTCTTCTGGCAAGTTTTCATCACGTATCACCTCGGCCTCGGCCTTGCTATTGACCATTGGCTGCCATGACTTGAGCAGGTTTGGTTGTGAACGCCAGATCGATTCGGGATCATCCACCGGCACGGCGAGCAGCTCAATCCGGGTCGGCCGGGTACGATCGAGCACCAGGAAAGTCTCACGCACCGATGCGTTCTGAGTGACGTCATACAGACTCTCATTCACATAAATCTGAACCAGCCTCTGCTCCTGATCCGGCGCTCGCCACCATAAATGAACCAGGCATGGGTGCTCTCCTCCCAGCGTCATGACCGGCCTGGCGAGAACCAACTCAAAGACGTCTTGTGTCGCATCGGTAGTGATGAAGCTGCTCATGGTTTGACCTGCCAATACTTAACCGTGTACACCGTCTTCCATCTGGCACCCACACGTACGAAGTCCCCCGCCTCAAACTCAGCCATGACTGTGTCGGGCCAATCCCGTCCGAGATTGTCGGTCAAGAGGTGTGGAAACCCGTCCATCTTTTGCTTGATCGAATCGATAATCGCTTGCAATCCGGATGGATCATCCGCGAGTAATTCGCCCACCTGCTTGATCTGCCTTGCTTCAACGCCCTGCGCGTCTAGCCGGGCACCTACTGATCCAGGGCTGTTCTGTACCGCGTGCCGTAGTTTGATTGGACCGATCAAAAAACGTGACGTGCCTGATTCAAATAAAACTTCGTTGTCGAATGTAACCATGGTGATGCCTGCCCAACTAAGATGTTGTCTATCAGACGCGCTCCAGCCGGGCGTTACCCAGTGGGATGCGTCGATCAGCTTCGCCGTCGCCATCGGTATCAAGCAACACGACCGCGTTGTTGCATGCCATCCGGTAACGCCTGCGGTACTCATCCGCCTTCATCAACAAGGCGCTGTTATCACCGGTTAATGATGCCGCCGCCGCATATACCAGCTCAAGCGTTCCGAGTGCCTCGACCCGATCTAACAACGAACCGGAGAGCACCATGGCTACGGTGATGTCAGGATTCGGATCATCCGCATCAATCCCGATCAGACGAAGCAGGCCGTGGTGAACAATCTCCGCTTGAGGCGCGAACGTCCTGACGGTGACCTCTAGTCCCGACCCACCACCGCCGGGGATAGCCGAATCGGTTGTATGAGTTCGAGGAAGCGATATCTCTAATGTATTGGCGTCTGTCCGCTGGACGACTTCATGCGCCACACCGTTAATCAACACAACCGATCCCACATCGACCTGGGCGGTGACAAAGTCGGCCAAGGCGCTAGTCAGCGTTGTCGAGCTGACAAACCCGTCGGTGACCTGCAAACGTTGTTGTGCGGTGAAGGGCACATCCGCAAAGATGGCCGGTTCAATGGCTAGCAAGGTGCGATCGGTGCAGAAGCTCATGATATGTCTCAGTAAGGAATTGGCTTGGAATCGTGCCGGGGGTGGTAGTGCCCCCGACACGGAAGGATGTACTGCTGGGCATTTATGCCTTGGTTAGATCAAGTCATGCGCTGGCCAAACCGCGGATGATGCCGTGTCCCTGCTCGTTACGCAGTTCGACGGTGTATTCACCGATGACCTGTCCGGACTCGCTGTCGCCTGTCGAGGCCAGCTTCTTGAAGCCAAAGCTTCGCCCACTTAACGGCAACACATCGATCCTCGACGAATCCAGTAACAGCACGGTATCGGCTGGCACCCATCGCGACAGGATCACCCGGCAGACACCGAAGTCGGACTCATACGTGCTGACCAGGTCACGGAACCGGGTGGTGCTCTCGTCGTAGCCGCGTCCGCTGGAGATGAAGCTGTTGATCCGCCGTTTCTGGAATCCGCCGACCAGGATCGTATCGATCGAGCCGGAGGATTGTTCCCAGATCGTCCTCAAAGCCGTGTTGATCTGGTCTTCGGTCAACTGGTTACTGCCCGACCCGTCGCCGGTGGGGAAGCCGTTAACACCGCTCTCGAAGGCGTTGGTTTGAATGAAGGGGATGATGCCTTTCATGGTTCGACGTGTCGATGCATCACCTTGTGGATTAGCCGTCGCGGAGACACCGTTGATCACACAGTTCTCCAGGTCGCGGATCATCTCCCGCAGCCGCTCCTGCTTCTGGTAGTCCAGTTCGTCTGACAGGCCGATCTGCTTCGAAGCCATCTGTGAGCCGGATACCTCGACCGCGGAGGTGAAGATCTGTGTGTAGTTGGTCCGACGGACCCGGTTGGTGAAGCGTGCATCAGGTGCGTCGTCGCCTTCCAATGCGGCGTTACCGAGGATCCGGACGGTATCGCCATCGACGAGGTCTTCAGAGGCCGTTCCGCCATACCCGCGGACCACGGCCAGGTCATTCCCAGACACCGCCGAGACAAGCATGATCTCAGATGACCCGGCCACCTGGATCTGGTCACCGCTTCGGAAGCGATCACCATTGACTACGGTGAATGCGGCCTCGGTGGAGGGCGAGCTGATGGACTGGTCGTCGATGCTGTCGGTGTTAGGCAGAAGCGAATCTTCGAGCCATTCGTGAACGGTGCTGTGTGCGGCACGCTGTGGGTCACCGAGGTGATCCAACAGCGGAGTTTCAAACGGGCTGACGATCCCGATGATGTCCGAAACATCTTCGATCAGCTCGGGCAGGTCGGCCCCCGCGGTGTATGTGGCTTTGCCGGTAAATGGCATGTGTAATTCCTTTTTCAGTGTGAAAGTTGTTTGTTTGGCTGGGCGATTGCTGACGCCCGTGTTGTGCTTAGCGGGACCGTCTTAATCTCAGGTAACGAAGGAGGTCTCGACGGTCGCCGGATCTTGCCGCGTCTTGTGCGGCCAACTCGGCCGGGTCCCGGCCGTGGTCTTGGACGGCCGGCGCCATCGCCGATGCCCCCGTCTCGATCCTGCGCCGGAACAAGTACGGCTTGTGACGGCACAGGTCTTCAATCGCCAGCTTCAGGTCGGGTTCGTCCATTTCTAACACCGCCTTCTCAGTGAGTAGACGGGCCGCTTCAAGGTCAATCGCGTCCGCTTCCATGAGCATGGCGTCAACCTGAGAGCGTCGTTCCAGGCCTGTGATGGCATGGTTTGCCTCATCGAGCTTGGCGTGGGCGTCACGCAGTTGCTCGCTGAGCTGCTCGAGCTGCTGCTCTGCGGTCTGTGCACGCTTGCGGTAGCGGATCGCCTCGCTAACCGGCACGAGCTTGTCGCCGGCATTGAGTTGATCCGAGCCGTCACCCGATCCGACTGTGTCGAGGTCAGGATCTGTCTGTGCCCTGGTTGTTGAATCCGCTGTTTCAGTCATTTCACTTCCCATCGATTGATGTATCTGCGCATTCCCGGCGTCCCGCCAATCAGGCAGGGATCGTGCTAGGCAGTTGAGGGTCTGAGTGTTCGGTATAGCCAAGCTCTGTCAGCACCTGTTCGCGCGGGACACCGACTTCGATCTTCATCAGTGCGTTTCGTAGGAGCTGCGAATCGGTGTCGGGCAGCGGCTCCGCCCAATCAATACGGATCCCCCGCTCCTCGGGCTTGCTCGGTAATACGCCGTACACATCCGCCGCATGAAGCAGTAGCTCACAGATCGCCTCGATACCGTGCCCGTAGGTCAGGCGCTTCTTGTCAACCTTTGCAAGAAGGCCCATCATCACGATGCGCAGCGCGTTCTCGCTGGTCAGGTTGCCAACCTTTGCACGGAGCAGGCCGGCCGCCAGGGGGCTGACTGTGCTGGACTTGTCCATCGCCTCGCGGATCTCTGCGATGTGAGAATCTTCTGACGGGCTGTCTCCATCGCCCCCAAACTCTGTAATTGAGGCGTCGGGATTGTCGGTGGACCACATCTGGCCCGGGCCGACCGGCCGCTCGGTGAAGTGCTCAATCCCCTTGCCGAGATACATCTTGAACGATTGGAATGTCACGCGATTGGCTCGATCTGACAGGCGTGTGTTGAGTTCATCTTGCAGGGGGATCAAAGGCTCAACTTCACTCAGCCCCTCGTAGAACAATGGCTGTGATAGGTTCTGTATGTGAACCACCGGCACACGACCGAGTCGGTTTACGCTTTCTGTAATCAGTTTCGGCTTCCCACCGAATGCGCCGGGGTTCCCTCGGAAGCATTGATAGCTTTCTGCCGTCCAGACCTGTGTCGTCTCAATAACCGACCGTTGCCTACGCCCCGCTCCACCCAGGACGCGGTTGCGAACCCGTGAGAGGAAGTGGTTTTGTTCGACCTGCGGAATCCGTTGGCGGAAGTGCAGGGCGTAGGCGTCGAGTCGGCGGTAATCCTCAGGGCTTACCAGCGGGATGGCCCGTGGCGCTTCAACCAACTCAAGCTGGAAACGGTCTTCGACATGACGTGCGCCAGCCAGTGGTGACGGACCGGTGTCCCTGACATTGACCAAGACATCCACAAAGCCGTACACCGAGCCGAGTAATGCCATATCCTGAAAGAAGCGCGCCCCCCCGTTGTGCTTGATCACGCCGCGAAGGAATCTCTGAATCTCTCCGGCTTTTTCGGGACCCTTGGCTGTGCTTTGGATCACAAACGGCTTGCCGAACATGAAGTTGACAATGGTGTTGATGCGCCAGGCGATATCATTTTCGATCACGACCTCCCGCCGGGCCTGACCCGAGGCTTGTCCGATGCTCTGGTTGGCGTGGGTCAATCGATCCGGCAGGCCCTGCGACTGAGCGAGCCCGCCCTGCCGATCGGCGGATTCGGGACGTGCTGGATTGCGGTAGTAATCCCACAACCGTCGCAGTCTTGGCTCAGCCTGTGCCTGATGTTCCTCGATCAGGACATCCAGCAATGACGGATCCAGGGTCTTAAGAACAGGGGTCTGGTTGGCTTGACTCATCTGGTGATCACTCGCCTTGGTAAGGTCACATTCATGTGGGTTGCCACTTCGCGTGGCCTACACCTATGGTGAATTGACCGCTTTCGCGCGCACCAATCCCGTCCCAATGAGCACCGTTCACTCATAAGTCTTTAAATGGCAACACCCGAAGATTTGCCGCATTTTCAAAGTGCCATGTCAAGAGCTGGCCTTATTCGTGCGCACCAAAACGGCATCTTTGGGTTGCATCAGAGCCAAACTGATGATTTAATGTGCGTAGTATGGATAGAGCTGAACAAGAATTAGTCATCCTGGAGCAGATCAGCCAAATCCTTGGCGATGGCCTCGAGTTGAGCCAAGTCTTTCAACGCGCCATGGCGCTGCTTAGCGAAAGGCTTCATATCCAACGGGCCTCATTGGTTTTATGGGATCAGGCGTCTGACCAGCTGAAGACCGTCGCCAGTATTGGATTGAGCCCGGACGAGCAGAAGCGCGGTCGATACGCCCTCGGAGAAGGCGTGACGGGCCAGGTCCTGGCGACAGGTGAGCCGGCGATTGTCCGGGATATCGCCAGCGACCCAGCCTTTCTCAACCGCACGGGCAGCCGGGACCTCCAGGCCCAGGAAGCCCCGAATAAGGCCATCAGCTTCATCTGTGTGCCGGTCCGGGATGGCGGACGGACCGTCGGGACCATCAGCATCGACAAGCCATTCCTGGACGATGTGCAGCTTCAATCAGACGCCCGATTGCTCACCATCATCGCCGGCTCAATCGCACAGACGATCCGTATCCATGATCTGATTCAGGTCGAGAAGGATCAATGGCTCGAAGAGACTCAGCAACTGCGCGACAACCTCCGCGGCAAGTATAAGTTCGACAACATCATCGGCTCGAGCCCGGCGATGCTGGATGTGCTCGCCACCATCGGCCAGGTCGCCAGCAGCCGTGCCACCGTTCTCTTGCTCGGTGAAACCGGTTGCGGCAAGGAACTGATTGCTAAAGCCATCCATTACAACTCACCTAGGGCCGACCAACCCCTGATCCGGATCAATTGCGGCGCGCTCTCGCCTCAGTTGCTCGAGTCCGAGTTGTTCGGTCATATCAAAGGCGCCTTCACGGGTGCGGTGAAAGACAAGATCGGCCGGTTCGAAGCCGCGGAGGGAGGTACCATCTTTCTTGACGAGGTCGGTACACTCGATCCCCAGCTTCAAGTCAAGCTGCTGCGCGTTCTGCAGGAGCGTGAATTTGAACGGGTGGGCGATCACCGAACCATACAGGTCGATGCGCGTGTCATTGCCGCGACCAACCTTGATCTTGAAGAAGAGGTCCGTAAAGGCAGCTTCCGAGAAGACCTGTACTACCGCTTGAACGTCGTGCAGATCAACCTCCCCCCACTCCGTAAACGGCGCGAAGACATCCCACGGCTGATCGACTTCTTTCTGGACAAGTACAACAAAGAAAACAACCGCGGCCTCCGCAAGATCAACCGCGAGACACTCAACACACTTTTACGATACCCCTGGCCGGGCAATGTACGTGAACTGGAAAACGCAATGGAACGGGCAGTGGTCCTCTCGACAGGCGAGGAGTTCACAGACGACTTGTTGCCCCTGCAAATCAGGCTGTTTTCCAAGCAGACACGCGGTGAGACCACCGACGCCTCGATCGAGTCACTCGCCACCCGATTGGCTGAGCACGCCGTCAATGAGTACCAGACTTACGAGGGCGAGGTGTATGATCTCGTAATCGGTGAAATCGAAAAGCAGTTGATCCGTGAAGCGCTGGACTACAACAACGGCGTTAAAGTGCGCACGGCTGACTTCCTCGGGATCAACCGCAACACGCTTAACAAAAAAGTAAAAGAGCTAGGGATCGATCCTGAGATCTGACTTAAGCGGCCTTGCGCCGTGATGCCCCATGGCTCAAGCGGAAGGTCTCGGGCCGGTTCGCTGTTTTCACGTCACAGGGTGTAGATTGGGTAATGCTCGCGCGCCTTCGGGGCTTACGGCGACGGTTTCGCTGGTAGTACGTCACGATCGCTTTGGCTGGGTAATACACCAGCAGCCCACCGACCAATCCCACCGCCGTGCCCCCGACAAGCATCGGCACGTATAAACCCGAACCCAGGCTGAACATGTTCTGGAACGCGGTGAAAACCGCGGTAGCGTCCCACCCGTGATGGCTGCCTTGTATGGTCTGGCATAATTCGGCGTAACTCACTTCAGGATGAGCAAACCAGAACGGCCGCCCGACCATATAGGTGAACGCATACACCGGCCCCATCGTCAGGGGATTGGTCAGCCAGACACTGAGTATCGCCGCCGGCCTGGAAGCCCGCAGCACCCAGGCGATCACCAACGCCAGCCCCATCTGGAACCCGATCGTCGGCAGCATCGCAACGCACACGCCGATCGAGACACCCAACGCAATCCGCCTCGGGCTGCTATGGAATGGAAACGCCAGACGCAGCCGCTGTATACACGCACCAGCGCCACCCTCGACCAGCAGGGTATCGACCCGGTCCGTTATGCGGTGTGACTTCCCACTCATATCTCCGATATCGGCAGCTTAACCATGGATCTTCTGGTTACACCGTTTATGCGCGATATAACGACAGGGTTTAACACAATGACAATCAGTTATCCGGACCCGGAGCTGATGATTCTCGGATGGTATCATGATGGCATGTCTAAGCTGACACGACAGAAAGAAGCCGATCACCTCATCCGCCTCTTTGGCGAAGACAATCATCGCTCGATCATGGAGGTGATTGAACGGCAATACATGGTGTTGCATCACCGCTCCCAGGTCCTGCTGGGGCTCTCAGGCATCGTCATCACAACGACCGGATTCTCCGGCCGACTGATCGCCGGGACCAATGACCTGGCGAAGTGGCTGATCATCAGCGGTGTGGTGCTGGTCATGCTGGCGGCCGCCACGGTGTGCTTTGGCGTCTTGCACCTGCGTTGGCTGACCCAGCAGCCCGGGGTCGACGCCCTTCACTGGCTGGAAAAGGCGCTGGCATACCGGGATCGTAAGACACGCTTCTACCGGGTCGGGATCATCATCACAATGATTGGCTTGGCGCTGTATGTGGGATCGATCTTCGTGATGCTTTTGTATCCCGAAGACTCCCCCAGCATCCTCTCGGTTCGGTGATCCTTGCCTCTCCGCTGGTCCGATACAATGCCTTGTCGTCGCAGTATTTGGACGTCGTCGGCGGGGCCCAATTGTTTGACAGCCACCGGGGCCGATGCTAGCTTAATCCAAGATGCCGTCACGCCCCCGTGCACGGTCCAACCCCGAATCCCTGCCCGCCCGAGAGGACCCCGATGAACATCCGACGATGCCCGTATTGGCTACTGGCGGCGCTATGGGTCGCCGTGCTCGGGTACGCCAGCCAGTCGCTCCATGCACAGTCCAGCTTGCCTCAAGACATCATCCAGGCAAAGGCCCAGCTTACTATCCAAGAGCAGGCCACCGTCAGTCAATACCTCGATACCTATGTCGAGCAGCTGCAAAGTGAGCAACCCTCAGAGGTTGCCCAAGCACGTTCCCGGCTCACCGACCCGATCGGCCTGAGTAACTCAGACTTCTTCAAAGACTTCTACCTCGCAGGCCTGGCTCAGCGTATCACACCGCTGATCGATCCCAACGAACCTCTGATGACCCGTCTGAACGTTGCGATTATCAGTGCCAAACTCACGGGCCAGGAACTTGTCGCGATCCTGCAAGCCAGCGCCAACGATCCCAGCCCCGCGGTCCGTTACTGGATATGCAAGTCCGTTGGCAAGGCCGCAAAAGCCGGAGCCTTCGATGCGGCACAGCAGAAGGACGTGCTTACCGTACTCGCCGATCGTCTCAAAGCCGAAGACGCATCGCTCGTACTGGAGCAGGTCTTGATCGCTCTAGCGGAGATCAATCTGTCTGATGCCAGCAAGACCGTCCTTGAGGGGCTGCACAGCCGGGTCAGCTTCCACAAGCAAAATCCCGACGCGCGTTTCAAGCCCGTTCAGAACGGCATGCAGCAGCTCTGGAGCAAGCTGATCGCCGAGCGTACGGACGGTCAGAACGTGACCAAAGAACTATACGATCTCGGCCGTAGCGCATACCGTTACTACGCGTTGATCGCTGAGCAGATGCCGGAATACGAGCTCGCGACGGACGAGGCAGACATAGCCGTCAAGAGCGATAAAGCCCAGATGGCGAGCCGATGCGTCCAAGTCATGACTTACGTTGTACAGGATGTCGCCAATCAGAACGCCCCGCTACCGGTCAACACCAATATTGCCGCAGAACTGGCGGCTTCGCGCGAGCTGTGGCGTGAAATCTTCAAGGGGCCGCCGTTTAACTTCTCCGATGAGGAACTCTCAACGGAAGAGTAAGGGCTGATTTACCACTCCCGGGGGCCTTCGACTCGACGTCTACATCCCCGCCGGCGCCCCCCCGCCATGCCCGGTTACGCCCACAGCCTGGGCCGCCGCGCTCTTGCCATACATCGCATCATCCAGCTTACGCACCAGGTCAACATAATCCATCTGTGCCAACTGAAACTCCTGCAGCACCAGGTTATGGACCACCGCTGTCTGAAGCTCCTGCATCTTGCGCTTGTCCTCTACCTCGATCGGCTGGCCCGACATCTCTTTTTCTGCCACGGCCTGCAGTTGCCGGTTCAGATCATTCAGCGCCCGCTGGGCCTCCGTATCCTCACGCAGCTTCTTAATCGCGCTTTCCAGCCGGGCGGCCTTAGGATTCTCGCCCAGTTGCCTGCCCAGCGATTCGGCCTCTTTGATCAATGCTTCGTCCGTTGCCATGTGGTACCTCATTACGATCGGGTTCTGTCATATCAGGGTGATCTGCGTTAGCATAGCCTAGCCGGGCTGTCGACGCCCGGCCGACTCCGACCAACCATCCCGCCGGCCCACGTTCGGCCGGCGACCTCAAGATACACCGCTCATGTCCGATCGTTATACCAGCACAATACTCCGACACATCGCCGACTCCCGATACGAGCCCCGCACGCTACGCCAGCTCGCCCAGGACCTGGGGGTCGATGATGCCGAGTTCGACCAGTTCAAGTCCGCCGCCCAGGCCCTGCTCGATGACGGCTGCGTGATCTTCGGCTCCTCCGATACCATCGCCCTGCCGCCGCCAGGCAAGGAAATGGTCGGCGTCTACCGCGCACACGAAAAGGGCTTCGGCTTCCTACAACCCGACGAGCTGACTCAGCACGGCGACCTGTTTATCCCGCCCGGCGCTAACGGGGAAGCGATGAACGGCGACCGCGTCCGCGCAAAAGTTATCCACGAAGGACGACGTGCCTCTTCGGGCAAGTCGCCATTCGTCGGCCGCATCCTTGAGGTTCTGCAGCGTGCCGACAGGCAATACGTCGGCACGCTGCTCAAGCGCGGCAAGCTGCATGTCGTTCAGGTAGACGGCCGACTGATGCGCGACCCCGTCGTCATCCGTGACCCCAGCGTCAAGAACGCCCGGGTCGGCGACAAGGTTGTCATCGAGATCGTTGAATACCCCAAGGACCCGAACGATGTCGCCGAGGGTGTCATTACCGACCTGCTCGGGCCGGGCGGAGAACCCGAAGTCGAGACGCGCTCGGTGATGCGTGCCTTCGGCCTGGCGGAAAAGTTCCCCGCCGAGGTCCTCAGCGAAGCCAGGCAAGTCTCCCAAGCCTTCGATCCCGACACGATCCCCGACGATCGCGAGGACCTCACCGCCACCCTTACACTGACCATCGACCCCCCCACAGCCAAGGACTACGACGACGCGATCTCCATCCGCGCATGTAAACACGGCAAGCAGGACGCGGTCGAGCTGGGCGTGCATATCGCCGATGTCGCACACTTCGTCACACCTGGCTCCGCGCTCGACACAGAAGCCTACGAGCGTGGCAACAGCACCTACCTGCCACGGGTCGTCGTCCCGATGCTGCCGGAGGTCTTGAGTAACGGCGTCTGCTCGCTTCAGGAAGGCGTCAACCGATTCGCCAAGAGCTGCTTCATCACCTACGACGCCGAAGGCAACGTCCTGAAGGAGCGTTTCGCCCGCACCGTGATCTGCTCGGACAAACGGCTGACTTACCTTGAAGCCCAGGCACTGATCGGTGGCGACCTCCGAGAAGCCAAGAAGCACGCCAAGACGGAGCCGAAGTACCCCAAGCCAATCGTCGCGGCGCTGTTGCAGATGAACGACCTGGCTCTCCGCATCCGCGAACGTCGGCTCGAGCAGGGGATGATTGTCTTAGGCTTGCCGGAGGTCGAACTCGTCTTCGACGACTCAGGCCGTGTGATCGACGCCGAGCCCGAAGATGATGCCTTCACGCACACGCTGATCGAGATGTTCATGGTCGAAGCGAACGAGGCCGCCGCCAGATTGTTCGACCGCGCCAACGTCCCGATGATCCGCCGGATCCACCCAGACCCCGATGCGCACGGGATCGACGACCTGCGCATGTTCGCGCGTGTCGCGGGCTACAACATCCCCGCAAGACCAAGCCGAAAGCAACTGCAGACGCTGCTCGAAGCCGTACGAGGCAAGCCCGCACAACGATCGGTGAATATGGCCGTGTTGCGGACCCTCAGCAAGGCCGAGTACGCCCCGATGCTCATCGGCCACTTCGCGCTTGCCAGCGAACACTACACCCACTTCACCAGCCCGATCCGGCGGTACCCCGACCTGGTGGTCCACCGCGGCATCGACGAATACATCCTCGCGGCTGGCAAGAGCGGTGGTAAACGCCCAAGCGCCAAGAAGATCGGCAGCGCTCTAACCTCTGACAACCTCATCCCCGACGAGATGCAGCTACGCGAGCTCGGCCGACACTGCTCCGCGACCGAACGCAACTCCGAAAGTGCCGAGCGCGAACTGCGTAACTATCTGGTGCTCGAGCTCTTATCCGAACATATCGGCGAAGACTTCGAGGGCACAGTCACCGGTGTCACAGGCAACGGTGTCTATATCCAGATCGACAAGTATCTGGTCGACGGCTTCGTCCGCAGCAACGACCTGCCGGGCGGGGCGAGCGATCGCTGGAAGCTCAACTCCAAGACCGGCGCTCTGGTGGCACAGCGCTCCGGCGCTACCGTATCGATAGGCAACACCTTCACGGTGCGCGTCGCGGCTGTCGACCTGAACCGGCGCGTCATGGAATTGGCGGTCATCGCCGATCGGCCGATCGGGAAGGGCAAGCACCGAAAGCTCCCGCCCGGCAAGGCGCGTGCAGCGACCCGGTCGTCCAAGCTGAAACACAAGAAGAATCAATCAAAGAGCAAAGCGAAAAGCAACGGCCGAAAAAAAGGCCGACGACGCTGATGCGTTAACCTTTAGACATGACACTCGCCGCGTGGTTGCACAACCTGGACCCCATCATCTTCCAGTTGGGCCCCCTGCCCATCCGGTGGTACGGCCTGTCCTATCTTGCTGGCTTCTTTGTCGCCTTCCTGTTGGTCAAGCGCATCTGCCGAGTCGGCGTATCCACACTCAAGCCCGAACAGGCCGCCGACCTGGTCGTCGCCGTTGCCGTAGGTATCTTCGTGGGGGGGCGTTTGGGGTATGTGCTTTTTTATCAGCCCGCACTGTTGTGGGAGTTCACACAAGACCTCCCCTTCTGGGGCGTGCTCGCCATCAACAAAGGCGGTATGGCCAGCCACGGTGGGATGATCGGCGGGATCCTCGGCTGCTTCTACTACGCACGTCGTCACAAGCACGAGACTCTGTACCTCATGGACCTGTTCGCCTTCGGCGCGCCGCTAGGCATCTTCTTCGGCCGCATCGCCAACTTTATTAATGGCGAACTACTCGGCCGACCTTGCGATCCCGGTTTCCCACTGGCGGTAAAGTTCCCACACGAACTTTACGACATGTCACCGGATCAGCAATACGAAGTCTATGCCGCGTTGCCGCCGCCAGACGCCGTTGTGCCCGGATTGATGATGTGGACCGAAACGGTCATCGTTGACCTGATCCAGCAAGGCAACCGCGTCGTAGCCGTAGCCGTCGAACCGCTACTCACACCCCGGCATCCGTCGCAGCTTTATGCCGGCGTGATGGAGGGGCTCGTGGTGCTGGCTGTCCTGGCCGTGATCTGGATGAAGCCCAGGAAGCCGGGATTGATTGCGGGGTTGTTCTGTCTGACTTACGCCGTGATGCGGATCGCCAACGAGTTCTTCCGCATGCCCGACGCTCACTTGATCGACCGCGAGTTTGCCGCCCTGAATATCACCCGCGGGCAGTGGCTCAGTGCGCTGCTATTTGTCGGCGGTTTGGTGCTGGTCGTGATAGCCCTAAAACGAGACGCTGAGCCTATGGGTGGGTGGAAGAAGCAGAGTGAGAAGGCGGGCGAATAGCTCGGGTCTAAATCTTGCACTTCCATTCACATGAGCGCTCATTGCTCTCGGCTATCTACCTACGCCAATTCGATCCGGGGATCGATCCATGCATAAGCGACGTCCACGATGAGGTTGAACACGACCAACATCGATGAATAAGTCAGCACAACCCCCAGGATCAGGAACTGGTCGTTGTTGATCACCGAATTGACGAAGTGATCCCCCATCCCCGGCACATTGAAAAGCTTTTCGACGACGAACGAACCGGTCATCACACTGGCGGCCGCGGGGCCCATGAAGCTGAGCACCGGCAGGTACGCGACCTTCAGGGCGTGTTCGAACAATGCGGTATGTCGAGAGAGCCCCTTGGCCCTGGCCGTGCGGATGTAGTCGCTGGACATGATGTCCGCCAGGCCCAATCGGACCAGGCGAGCGATGTACGCCGCTGGCGCGATCCCAAGCGTGATCGCCGGCAGGATCAGGTGCATCGGCGTGCCCCACCCCCCGACCGGGAACAACTGCCACATTCCCGCAAACACCGCGAGCAATACCGATCCGGTGACGAAGTTCGGCAGGCTGATGCCGATCAGCGCCACACCCAGACTCGATAAATCCGTCAGCCCGCCCGGCCGTAACGCCCCGATGACACCCGACACCGTCCCGATCAACAGCGCGACCGCCAGCGCCGCCGAGCCGAGCATCACACTCACCGGCAGGCTGTCACCGATGATGCCCGACACACGCTCGTCCTGATAATGCAGCGACGGCCCGAAGTCCGGCCATGCCTGGGGCGTGCCGACAACAATCCCCTTCAGGTAACCATAACCAAACACAAACGGACCACGATCCAGATTGTACTGCCGCATCATGGCGGCCTTGATCTCCGGCGGGACCTCGCGCCCGTCGTCCGTACTCAACGGATCGCCGGGCACCACCCACGCCAGCAGCAGCGTCACGACAAAGATCACCGCTAAGATCAGCGGGAACTGCACCAGACGCCAGAAGATCAATCGGAACATACTGCCTCACTATTCTCTACAACGTACTGACACAATGCTGGATCAGGATGGCTCCTATTCACCCCGATCTACCGCGATGTGCTCAAACCGCACACGGCTCCAGCCGTTCAGATTTAACCCTGATACCCTGTCCGGATCGTATAACCCAACCGTGACCTGGTGATAGATCAACAACATAGGCGACTCCCTCAGCAGGATCGATTCTGCCTTTTGCATCAGGGCCTGGCGCTCGTTGGGGTCAGCCGCGTCCGCAGCCTCCTCCATCAGTCGATCATACTCATCGTTGCGCCACTTGGTGGTATTGTTCTCGTCATCTCCCCGCCGGATGTCTAGCCAGGTCGTCGGGTCGGCGTAATCGCCGTACCACCCGGCGCGCCGGATCGTGTATTCCTGACTGCGGCCACGGGCCCCGCTGATCTTGGATTCCACACCCTCGAGCGTCACATCGATCCCCAGATGCTCTTTCCACATACTCTTGATGGCCAAGGCCGAGTCTTTGTAGCCGGACCCGGTGTCGTAGAGGATGGACAGTCCCGTGATGTCTTTACCATCAGAAAGGCCTTGCTCTGTCAACGCCTCGGCCAGCAACGCACGCGCCCCTTCTGGATCGAAGTGCGGGCCGTCATCGATCGGCGGCTTGTAAGACGCGATGGCCGTGGGCGGGACAAAACTATACGCACTCGGCTCGTTCAGCCGTGTGATCTTCTCTGTGATCTTGTCGCGGTCGACCGCCATCGCTAGAGCCCGACGGACACGCCAGTCGGCAAGCGGGTTCGGGTCGCCGTTCTTCAACTTGGGCAGGCAGTTAAAGTTGTAGAAGAACGTGCCAGCCATCGGTACGACATGCACGTCAGGATGCTTGCCCTTGATCAGATCAAAGGCGATAGTCGGGATCACCGACGGGACGTAATCGATTTCCCCCGCCTCATACGACATCAGCTGCGACTGCTCATTATTCATGATCAACTCGAGGACCGAGTTGTTCTTCATCGACGCTCGGTCCCAGTAGTGATCGTTCGCGACAAGGTAGTTGTATTGGCGGTACTTCCTGTCCGCCAGGCGGTAGGGGCCGTTGCTGATGAGCCGTTTGGGATCGTTCCAATAGGTCGGATCGTCCAGCAGCCTGCCCGACTCGGCACTGAAGTCCACCCCGGCTTTCACGCTGCTGGTATGCACCGGCATGTACGTCGCGAACGCCAGCATGTCGATGAAGTATTCAGTCCGGCGATGCAGCTGGATGACCAGTGTCCGGTCGTCCGGTGTGGAGATGGCGACTGATTCTGAGAACTTCTTCTCGGCTTCTTCCCAGTAGGCCTGCGCCGCTTCCACGGAGCCGCCTGTTTCCTTATGCGCCTCAACGTATTGCTCGAGCTGTTGGGTTCGCCAGCTAAAGAACTCCTCCGCGCCATCGATGAAAAACATGAATTGGCCGTACCCCGCCGCGGTATCCGGGAGCATGGCCCGCCGCCAGGCATAGACAAAATCGTGGGCGGTCACCGGGTCGCCGTTGGACCACTTCGCGTCGTCACGCAGGTGGAACGTGTACGTCAGCCCGTCTTCTGATATCTCCCACGCCTCGGCGACGCCGGGGTAGGTCTGCATATCATTGAAGTCGAGCGTGACCAACGTCTCAAACAGCGCGTGGGTCAGGCGGATGTCACGCAGATAGGTCATCCGCTGGGGGTCACGGTTGTTGTGCTCATCGGTGACGGAAAAGACGAAGTCCGCCTTGGGCCTTGGTGTACCCAGCCCGCCGATGATGATCGGCACGGCGAACATTATCAGGATGAGTCCCACGATCCGCTTGATCATGATTCACAGTGTAGCGGCATGCTCTGGGGCCGGATAGTCTACGCCACCGCTCACACATAAGATCGTATCAGTCGTGATTCACACGTGCGATCCGGGGCGTCCGGTTCAGCACACTGACCAGTTCGACTTCGTAGCGAAGGTTCGCACCGGGCGGGATGACCCCCGCGGCCCCGCGTCGGCCGTAGCCTAGATACGAGGGGATCTCGATCAGGCGTGATTCGCCCTCGGTCATCCCAACCACGCCCATCTCCCAGCCCTGGATCACCTCGCCCACCCCCAGGCGCAATTCAGCGGGTGCATCACGTTCGTAGGTATCGTCATACGCCTGCTGCTCACGTCCGAGGTACGCCCGGTAATGCACACGGACCGTGTCACCTCGCCTCGCGATCACCCCGGAACCCGCTTGCCCCATGGTCAGACGCACGCCCGACTTCACATCCACTAGTTCGATATCAAAACACAGCGTGCCATCAGGCACCACCACGTCGCCCGGGTAAGGCCCACAGACAAGGCCCGGGGTCATGACCAGTCGACGCTTCTCTCCGACACGCATACCCGCCACACCTTCATCCCAGCCACGCGGCACCTCACCCGACCACAAGACGAAGCCCGCCGGCACGCCGGGGGCCGACCGGTCAAACACCTGACCATCAAGCATGGCCCCCTGGTAACGCACAAGCACGTAGCGCCCCGCCTCAGCGATGTCGCCCGTTCCAGGCCTGAGGATTTTGTAATGCAATCCTGAAGCGGTAGTGATATAGCCCTGAAGATTCAGCGCCGGTTCCATGATTGATTCATGCCTACCGGGTTCGCCCATCACCGACTCATCTTGTTCCGGATCAACCTCAGTCGGTTCCGTCTGTCCACCCGGCAGGGCGTCTCGCAACCCCGGGATGGTGTCGGTCTTAACCAGGTACCACATCACCGCCGCGATCGCGCCGGCCAACAGCAGCAGGATCACCCATCGCAGGGCTCCTGACCTGGAAGCCTTACCCGTTGCATCATGGATCTGCTCTTCTGAGCGTTGCTTGCCAACTTCACGGGCCGTCTTCATCTTCTCGAGCATATCGAGATAGCGCTGCTCGTCTTTATCAGACCCTTTACGGGTCAGCGCGCCGTAATAGCCTTGCCCGTCGGTGCGTTTAACCGCGTAGAAAATCCTGCCTTCGCCGTCACGGATCGCACGCTCCAGGTCCTGGTCGCGGACCTTCACGGGGTGGCCGTCGTGGGGGCTGTGAACGATGATGGCCATAACGCATGCACTCCTGCCGTAGGCAAAGGACTTATCGGAACCGGCCCGATCTGATCCTCGCCTGATAATCAAACACATCATCGGCACGGCGGCACGTATGCGGACAGAACCGGCGCGTAACTTGTACCTTTCGACTTGTTCAGGCGTCCGCTTGAGTTACACCCTCAAGCGCAGCACCATCCAGACCCGATCCAAGGCAGGCGATGAGTATCACATCGACAGATACACTGATCAACGACCACGACGCGCCCGCGTCCCTGTCCGTGGAGAACGGAATGAGCAAGCAGCAGATGATTGAGATGATCCGCGAGCGCAACCAGTCGGCTTCGAATGACTTCCTGGTGAAGTTCGACGAAGAGGCACTGCGGAATTATCTCCACCGCCTCACCTCGCTCCAGGGCCGGCGCGGACGGACCAGTGTCTGGGTCCGCACAGGGATCGCCCCCGCCTCCGTCACACGCCAATGTGCGTGATCGCAACCCCCACCACAGCGACCCGATTCCTGCGCTGTTCCAATCTACCTCATATCTATTAGTTATCGGTCGGCCCGTTCACCCCGGGCTGATACGCGTCAGAACGTCCAATAACGCGTCCACGGCTTCCTTGCACTGAGCCAGGTCGTTGTTCGTATCGTCCAGAGATGTCAGGACGCTCTCGGCCAGTTCCGTCACAATATCGAACCCGTAGCTCTTGCCGGAACCCTTCAGTTGCCGACAGGCACGTCGGACCGTGTCTTTGTTGTTCCCAGCATGCGCCGATGCCAATTGGGCTGCAATTTCCGTCGTCTCATCCACATACTCTCGCAACAGCGGCTGCATGGAGCGGGCATTACACATGGAGCTGACAATGGCATCCGCGCCCATGCCGCCCCCTCCAGGCTTGGTGACCAATCGCCCGGCCTGCTCGGCCATACCTTCCTGCGTCAACGGTTTGGGTAAGAACGCCTTAGCCCCTGCCTCGAGCGCCGCACTACATGTGGCATCGTTATCATCTGCGGATATCGCCACGATCGGGACGGAATTGGGGACCTTAAGCAGTTTGCCGATCAGTTCTATCCCGTACGCGGGATCGAGGCACACATCCACCACCGCCAGCGAATAGCCGCCCGACGATGCACACGCCAAAGCCGCCTTGTCATCACCTACGCTGTGGCAGGTGTACCCCGCCTGTGAAAGATACATCTCACACAGTCGCCGGTCCGATTTGCTCTGATCTACAATCAGCACACTACCCCCGCAGTTCGGTCCGGAAGATATCCGGCCGCACAACCGGTCACGCTCCATCTCCGCTGTCTGTGCCGCTACTTCCTCAGGCTTCAGCGGCATGAACATACTCAGGTCAATCGGTGTTCTGAGCATCACACCAACCTCGTGGATTGTGCTACCCAGATGATGGCAGTGGACAATCTTCCCTTCCGCCGTTACCGCCTCCTGATCCAGTGTGGTGAGTATCACATGGCAAACGCTGTCAGGATAGACAAACCGGCCGTGAAGAAAGGCCATCCCCCACCGACTGAGATTGCGCGGGATGACGGTGTAGTGAACAGCGTTCCCGCCAGGATTGGCTATCTCGATTTGAACCGTTGTTGTGCTTCCAAACGGCACACGGATGTCACGCTTGTCTCCGGTGCCCCGACTATGACGAGCGATATACGCGTCGATCACCTGACGCTTCTCCCGATCGTCCATCCTGATCGTTTCGATGGGTTGATTCTCAAATATACTCATAGCGGACCCTGATAACAGACCAGTGATCTACCACGCGATAATCGGTTGTATAGCTAGCCAACTGATCCTGAGGCTTCATAACCCAAGACATGAAGCAGGATTGCTCTCACATCAGGTTAGCTTGCCACTGGTCTGCACAGGTATGATCAGCATGTGAATATTCCCGTGATAAACTCAACTTCGCCGATAATACACGGCCAGGTTGCAATCAGTACTACAATAGAGGACGGTTGGGCTGGCGTCAGAAATACCCGAGGACTTGGCTGCTACTATGGACTTATCTGAGTTGGGCTCGCGGTTGGGTCTGCGACATATCGCCGGGCCCGCTCACGCCGAGCCGTTAGATATCACCGATGATTCCAGGCGGGTTAAACCCGGCACACTATTCATTGCGCGTGGTTCAGGTGCTGACACAGCAAGCTATCTCCGGCATGCCTCTGAGCTCGGAGCGACGGCCGTTATTTGTGAGTCGATCGACTCGCTTATCCTGCCCGACACGATCTCGCACTATCAGGCTGATGCCGTAGATCAACCCCTGGCAGCCACGATCGCTGAGCACTTCTTCGGCGAGCCTGCGAAACGCTTGGTGTTGATCGGCGTTACCGGGACCAACGGCAAGACCACCACCACCTATCTCATCCAGCACCTGCTCCAATGCGCCGGTTTGCAGACCGGTGTGATAGGAACCATCTACACTGACGATGGAACGCCCAACGGTAAACGTCCCGCTGAATTGACAACTCCGGGCGCTATCGAGCTGTCACGTGAATTGGCGCGAATGGCCGACGCAGGCTGCCGCGCCGTAGCCACCGAGGTATCTAGCCACGCCTTGGAGCAGAGACGGGTTGATGCACTGTCGTTCCGCGCCGGTGTTTTTACGAATCTCACACAAGACCATCTCGATTACCACCAAACCATGGAGGCCTATGCCCAAGCGAAGTCCATCCTGTTTCAACAGCTGACGTCCGAGGGATTGGCGGTGGTCAATCTTGACGATCCGCATGCCCGGGATGTTCTCGCGGGCTACAGCGGGCGGTCGCTTTGGACTTCGATGACACAGCGGGAGGGCAGTTCGGGTGAGATGGTTAGTTTTGCGGAAGAGATCGAACTACATGCCGGCTCGAGCCAAGCCCGACTCGTCGGGCCATGGGGAGATCGACAGGTAAGCATCCCTCTGATCGGGCGACACAATGTGAGTAATACCTTGCAGGCGCTCGCCGTTGCTTATGATTTAGTTGACGATAGTGATACTTTGATTGAGGCGGTGCAGACACTGCCCCAGGTCCCGGGGCGACTCGAGTGTGTGCAATGGCAAGCCGACGGCGAGGATCCCCAGCCGGACGTGCCCGTTGTGGTGGTTGATTACTCACATACGCCGGATGCGTTGGAAAACGCCCTGTCATCACTCAAACCGTTAACGCCCGGCCGACTCATCGTGGTCTTTGGCTGTGGCGGCGATCGGGACAAGACCAAACGGCCCATGATGGCGCAGGCCGCCTGCCGATATGGCGACCGCATTTACCTGACTTCAGATAATCCTCGAACCGAAGACCCCGATGCGATCATTCAAGACGCACACGCCGGGGTGCCGGATGCTCGCAAGGCAGACTTGGTCATCCTGCCCGACCGGGCCGAGGCGATCCGCTGCTGCGTGTTAGAAGCGGTTCCAGGTGACACCGTCTTGCTTGCGGGCAAGGGTCATGAGACCTACCAGACGATCGGACACAAGAACATCCACTTCGACGATCGCGAGCACGCCCTGCAGGCCCTCGCCACATGGGTCGAACAGAAGGCCACCCCATGAGCCATGCTGATACCGCACATACGTCATGCTGGACACCCGCATGGGTGCAGCAAGTGACGCGGGGCCGTTGGCTTATCCCGCCAAGCGATCCAGATAGTGATATTGCCGGCCTGGGTATCGACACGCGCACACTCACCTCCGACCAGGCCTTCCTCGCTGTCAAAGGCGAGAACTTTGACGGCCACGCCTTCGTCAATACCGCCTTCAACAACGGCGCCGCCATCGCCATCATTGATCAACCGGATGCCATCGAAACGTCACGGCCGACGAACCCGGTCTTGTTGGTGAACGATACCGTTCAATCGCTGCAGACCCTGGCTCGTGATTACCGGCAAAGACTCCGAGAGGCCGGGTGTACGGTGATCGCAGTAGTAGGGTCTAACGGCAAGACGACCACCCGTAACCTGATCCATGCCGTCCTCTCATCCACCTTTGCCGGAACACAGTCACCCAAGAGTTTCAACAACCATCTAGGCGTTCCAATCACAATACTCGGTGCCGCACTCACAGACAGGTTTCTGATCGCAGAAGTCGGCACCAATCACCCGGGCGAGATTGATCGTCTTGGAGACGTCCTCAAACCCGACGCCGCCGTCGTTACCAGCATCGGCCATGAGCACATGGAATTCTTCGGCGACCTGAAAGGTGTGGCTGAGGAGGAGGCCGCCATCACGCAGCACCTGCCTGATAGAGGGACGTTGTTTATTGAACATGACGCACTTGACTGGATTACAAAGGCTTCAGCCTACAAGCCGGCAGATCAGGTTACTACCTTCGGCCAAGGTGCCCATGCAAATCACGGGCATCGCCAATTGATCGAAGATCGCCAGCGATTTTCCATTCGCAGCGACATATCCATCGACTTGCCTCTTCTCGCGCCCCATGATGTCAGCAACGCACTGGCCGCCGTGGCGGTCGGCAGGTGGATGGGGATAGAGGATGCTGCCATCAAGACCTCTCTCGAGCAGGCCCAGCCAATGCCCGGCAGGCTCGTCGTGAATCACTTTACAGACGTGACCGTGATCGACGACACATACAACGCCAACCCAGACTCCGTCCGTGCGGCGCTTGACCTTTTGGCCGAGTTCCCCGCTGATGACGACGTCAGGCGTGTCGCCGTGCTGGGTGACATGCTGGAACTCGGCGATTTGGCTGCGGACGCGCACCGAGAGGTCGGATTAGCACTGCGTTCCATGGCTGAATCCGGCAGCCTCCACCGAGTCGTTCTGGTCGGGCCGTTGATGGCCGAGGCACTTCAAGCGGCGACGGATTCGGATTCGTCACGCCTGGTCGATCACCATGCTGATTTCGATGAGTATGTCCTCGACGAGATCGCCAAGACAATCTCGCCCGGAAGTCTTGTACTGTGCAAAGGCTCTCGCGGCCTTGAATTAGAGCGCCTGATCCCCAGGATCGAACAGTATTCCCGTAGCCGATCCTAGTAATCCATCATGCCTTACCGACGTGCATTTGCATCCTCCAGCCATTGTTATCAAACTGCCTAAGACATGATTTATCTTCTCGTAGAAGCGATGCAGGACCTGATCGATAGCAGCCCGCTGCTCGGTCCCTTGGGTGTGTTCCGTTGGGTCGAGTTCAGGGCCGTGTTCGCGATTGTCATCAGTTTTCTCATTGTGGTGCTCTTCGCTAAGCGCACGATCCGCTGGCTGGTCAAGCAGAAGATCGGTGACAATCCCACCTTCGACCACAAAGACCTCGACCTGTTGATGAAGCAGAAGGCCAATACCCCCACCATGGGCGGCATCCTTATCGCGGCCGCCATCTACGCCACAACACTCCTCCTGGCGGATTTGAACAACTTCTATGTCATCATGGCGATGGCGTGCTTTACCTGGCTCTTTGTCGTCGGTCTGGTGGATGATTGGCTTAAACTCACCACCGCCAGACGCAAGCCCGGGTCACGCCACGGTCTGTACTCTGGCGAGAAGCTCCTTCTGCAGATCGGGCTCGCCGTGATCCTCGGCCTGTTCATTCACCACTGGGGCAACAGCAGCGTCCTGTTTCCCGACCCGAACGAACAGATGATGAGCCATAGCCTCACGCTGCCGCTGATGAAGACATGGGTCTTTCAGGATGGCAGCTATGTGCCTTCGCCGCACCTGATCGTGCTGAAGACCTGGACGTTCGTCCTGCTGACGATTTTTATCATCACCTACTCATCGAATGCCGTGAACCTGACTGACGGGATGGACGGCCTGGCCGGAGGCACGATGGTAATCGTGGCTTCAGCCTTCATGGTGCTTTGCTTCATTGCAGGGCATCAGGTCGGCGACTTCGTCCTGGCCAAGCGCCTGCTCGTGCCCTTCATTCCCCTCAGCGACGAACTCGCGGTCGTCGCCGGTGCGATGGTTGGCTCGTGCCTCGGCTTCCTGTGGTTCAACTGCTCACCCGCGCAGGTATTTATGGGCGACTCGGGTTCGCTACCCCTAGGTGGCCTGCTCGGCTTTATCGCCGTAGTCATCCGCCAGGAGTTTATGCTCCTTGTCATCGGCGGCGTCTTCTTCATCGAAGCGCTTAGTGTCCTGCTACAGGTCGGCTACTTCAAACTCTCCGGCGGCAAACGTATCTTCAAGTGCGCCCCGATCCACCACCACTTCCACCTGATCGGCTGGACCGAGCAGCAGGTCGTTGTGCGCTTCTGGCTGATCAGCGCACTGCTGACCGCACTCGCCCTGGCGACGATCAAGCTTAGATAGTCTGGGTGTGTGAGCTGTGATGTGAGGCATACGATTTCACTCGTACGCGGATTGCCGCAGCCTGGCGCATACGATAACCATGCGCTTACTCGGGCGGATCATCAGGAATTGAACACTCAGGGAGCCGTGTAGGTTTCGGTCGTCTCGTTGAAACCCACAGCGATCAGCGGGATCTGCTCGGTAACGTCATACTCAAAGCCGTCGGTCGCTGCCCCCGCCCCGAATGCCACCACCGTGCTGCTATTGGTAAATGGATTGATCGGGACAGACTTGATGTAAGGCCCAAAGTCGCCAGACGCGTTGATGGTCCCGTCCTGGTCGGTCCGGCCGGTCATGGCCGTCCACATATCACCGATAGCCGGGTATGCGTCGTTGTGGTCCAGCTTGTACCGCTCCAGTGCAATACGTGCGCTACGCAGTGTGTTCTGTACCGAGGATGTCTGAGCCGTCGTGCTCGCATCCGTGAACTTCGGTATCACCAGCGCCGCCAGGATACCCAGAACACTGATCACGATGACCAGTTCCACGAGTGTGAAGCCTTGATGACGCCTTGGAGTGGTAGTGCTTTTCATCTTTAGATATCGCTATGTATTAATTGTGTTGTCTTGTTCATTATCGAGCCATCAGACAACCCAATTAAGTGCGCAGCGTGAATTTGGATAAACCTGAAGTATTGCGTCGGAAAACAGGTTACAGACACGGATCGCCACCCGTGCGCACAGGCGGGTCACGATTCAGTCATGGAAATGGCGGATTATTGGTTTCGCCTTAGAACAGGGCTGGTAGGCGTTTATCGGTCCTGTCAATGTCTGTTATGACGCATTCATGCGCGCAAATCCGTCACACCGGCCAAGTGTAGAGGGCTACGTGATACGTATCGGCCCAATGTGTATGTGTCGCATGTGTCGTGATCGACGGATGATCAACTCACAGCCGTGCGTATCGCCACACCGCTCGATACAGCCCCGCAACCCGTTCGCGCGGATGCACCGCCGGGGGAAACTTCGGATTCAACGGCTGAAGCCGAACCAGTGCCCCGCCCTCGTCGAAGTAAACACGCTTGAAAGTCGTCTCATGATCCGGCTCGAGCCTGACAAAGCAATCACTCCCGTCTTCGACCTCGGCCGCCGGGCTGAAGACGACGATGTCGCCTTCTTGGTAGTCGGGCATCATCGACTTGCCAATCACAGCCGCCGCAAACGCATCGGGATCATCAAGGCCCGGGCAGCTGAGGTAATCATCTGCCGCACGCGCGGGATAGTCCAGGTCCGTAAAGCCGGTCGGATAGCCGGCCGCCACCTTGTTGACCAGCGGGATACGTTGCATCGCAGGCGGTTCGCCGCCGAATCCGTCGGTCTCATGCCCATCACCCGGCACGGTCTCATCGGCTTTAAGCGTGCTCTCGATCATCCGTCTGAGTTGCCCGCTTTGATACAAGGCGTCCAGGTTCTTCCCGACACCTTGCCGGGTTGTTGTCGCGGCCTGGATGAAACGCGCCAGGTCTCGCCCGCGCGCCGCATCGTCCGCCAGCTTTTGCACTTGATCACGTACCGCCTCCGGCGCACGTTCCCAGTCACCCGCACGCCGCAGCCTGCCGTCCGTCACTGCCAGAGACGCTTCCAGCCGACCCAGCAACTCATCCGAGGGCGTGCTGGTCACACGATGGTTCTCAATCATCGACAGATAGCTCTTGGTCGAACCGACCGATTCGGCCAGCGCCGCCAGCGTCATCCCACGCGTCTGTCTCAGCTCTCGGATCGATTCGCCCAGGGTCAGCATCGCCTATCCTTACGAGTTCAAAAAATATTGAACAAGTCCTTGACATACAGATACGCCTAAGGTCTAATACCTAACATAACCCATACACAGGGGTAAATCAAGCCGATGCCATCGCAATTGGGACAAATTCCGAGCAATGCTCACTACCGCAGGCAGTTCAAGCGTAGCAGGATCGAGGAGCTTCTGGCACTCGCCGAGTACCTCCCGCCCAAGGACCGGGTCCTGATCGAGCACATCCTGGGTAAAGGCATGCCTGTATCACGGATCGCCAAGCTGTATCAACGGCCCGCCAGACAGCTGCACCGACAGGCCAATGTTGTCATTAAACGTATGTCGAACAAGATGTTCCGGTTTGTCGCCATCCACATGAGTACCCTCCCCCTCGAAACCCGGCCTACGGCCAAGTACGTGATCTTGCATGGCATGAGCCTGCGACAGGCCGCAGAGGTCACGGGCACCACCTTGCATCACGTCCGAAAGCACATGAACACCATTCAGGCAACCGCCAGGCTTCTGTCCTGACATCGTTGTTTGGCCGTCTGCTCCCGGGTTTAGCCGTAGGTCGTACCAACTTCGCGGCCGATTGTTCAGTTCATTAATTCTTTAACCACACACGGGGCATCCATGCGGATCACGCTTGACCACACGGTAAGCTCGGCTGTCAGCACCACCCCCCACGTCATGGAAGTCGCTGCCATGTTCGGCTTGGGGATCGATCAGGATCGGTCCATCCAGATCATCCCACACACAGAGCTGGACCTCCTGCCCGGCCAGATCGTATTCGTCACCGGTGCCAGCGGCAGCGGCAAATCGACCATCCTGCGCCTGATCCGCGAAAAGATCGACCAGGATGACTCGGCCCATGCACTGTCCTTTGACCACCTGCCAAAGATCGATGACCGCCCATTGGTCGATGTGTTCCCGAATCGGACGATCGACCAGGTCCTGCGACTGCTCAGCCTGGCCGGGCTGAATGACGCCTTTGTCATGCTCCGAAGCCCATCACAGCTATCCGACGGGCAGCGCTATCGTCTACGTCTGGCGCAGACCATGGCCATGATTGAAGCGGGCGTGAGTCCGAGCCGGCAGAAGGTCGTCCTGGCAGACGAGTTCTGTGCCACACTCGATCGCGTTACCGCCAAGGTGATCGCCCGCAATATCCGTAAATGGGTCAGCCACACAGACGTTTGTTTCGTCGCCGCCACTACCCACGATGACCTGTTGGAATCTCTTGATCCCGATGTATTAATCGAGAAACATCTCGGCGAGTCTATCGAAGTACTTGCGAGACCCGCCTGATGAGCATGCTACTTAAAGACCGGTTCTTCAATGTGCCCCGCCAGGCTGCAGACAGCGATGTCGTGTTGGTGCAAGGCACCATCCAGGACTACAAAGCGCTCAAACAGCATCATTACCGAGCCGACCGCCCCGCCACCACAACGCGCGTCCTGGCTCTGCGGCATACCCGGCGAACCGCTTCGGACCGTTTTATGAGTCGCGACCCTGAAACGCACACCGTGGCCGTACTCGTCGAGTCTCTGCCAAGCCTCTCTTGCAAGATGCGGAACTGGGCCCTGCATGATCGTTACGGCTCGTGGCTCCCTTCAAAGCAACGCGCCATGATGCTGAACCAGGAGGTCCGTGTCATCAGCCGGGTGATAGTTCATCCGTGTTGGCGCGGGCTTGGACTGGCTGTCCGGCTTGTCCGCGCCGCGCTCGATAGCCCGACAACCTTATACACCGAGGCGCTTGCCGCGATGGGTCGGGTCAATCCGTTCTTTGAACGAGCAGGTATGACCGCCTACCCGCGCCCACAACACGCCTTTGATGCAAGGCTCATCGAGGTGATGCAGGTGGTCGGCCTGGATACCAGCGACCTCGCGGTGCTGGACCACACGCTTGCAAGGATCCAGTCCCTGCCCGTGGCGCGACGCGCATGGCTCTTCAAAGAACTATACCGCTGGTACAGGCAAAACGGGGGCCGGGCTGCCGTGCACAGCAAAGACCCTCGCGTCCACTTAACTGCCGCCCTCCAACGTCTCATGCTCGAGCCTGTTTATTACCTGCATGACAACACGTCGAGTATCAGCAAGGCATAGCCGCGTCCATGAACTCACAACCCATCAAGATCGACAATCTGATCGCTCATCCAGCCAATAGCAACGTGATGCCCGAGCATCTGCTGCAGAAGCTCGTCGCACATATTGAAAATACCAAGCGCTACCCCCCGGTCATTGTTCGGCCGATCACGCAAGAGCCCGGCGGGGAGCACGTACCCTGGCAGCAATACCAGATCCTCGACGGCCATCACCGTATCCAGGCACTCAAGCATCTCGGACATGAATCCGCCCGCTGTGAGGTTTGGGAGGTGGATGATCAAGAGGCCTTACTGCTGCTGGCTACGCTCAACCGCCTCCAGGGCCAAGATGATCCCAGGAAGCGTGCTTCCTTGATTACAGCATTAACCAGTAAGCAAGACACCAATACGTTGGCCAAGCTGCTCCCAGAGCGGAGCGAGCAGGTCAAAAAGTTATTGGAGATCCATGACGCGCCCCCAAAGCCGCGCGACCCACAGCCGATCGCTGACATGCCCGTGGCGGTCTACTTTTTTCTTACCCCCAAACAGAAGTGCAGACTCAACACCAGACTCAAGCAGATCGAAGGCACACGCGAAGATGCCCTCATGAGGCTCGTCGATCAGCCGCACGACTAAACGATAACAACCCACTGAACAGGAACAGCAACGATGCCCAGACGTATCAGCGCGAAGAAGCGCGCCGCACTCATCCACGACCTCATCCACGCCGACTTCGACCTGACCACGCTACACAGCAAGTACAGCCTCTCACCGGACAGCCTGTCGCAGTGGGTGCAGGATGAGACGAATCACCGCTGTTTGGCTGGGCTGTGCGTGCTGGCGGACATCCAGACGCAGCTGCTGTTAAGCCGATACCGTCTGATCGCCGCCGGCCGACTGATCGACATGGCGACCAACCCGCCCGATGACAGCAAGACCGGCGTAGATGCATCACGTCGAGCCTGTGTCGATCTGCTCAAGCTCGAATTACCAAGGGCTGATGTAGATTCAAAGTTCAAGCCGGCCACCCTCGACACGATCCCCGATGACGGCCTGAACGCACTACACAGTCTGCTCAATCAAACAGACCCGGAAGCGACATCATCAGAGCACACACCCAATCTCGGCGAGACATCAACCAAGGATGACTAAGGCCAAACGTCCCACTCCGGCTATCACAACCGGGTGCCTAGACCTGGTCAGGCCACACACACACGATCAGCTGCATCGGTTTGTCCGTGTTGCGATGGGATTGGTTGTGCCGCGCACCCCAATCGTGGCCGGCAACTCCGCGCCGTTCGAATACCTGAAGCATGCCTACTTCGAGCCGCCCAATAATGGAGACGGTCACGCAGGCAAAGACGCGGTGGTCTGGGCGAACCGCGGCGGGGGTAAGACCATGCTTGGTGCGGCGGCGACGCTGCTGGACCTGCTGTTCAAGCCAGGCATCCAGGTTCGGATCCTCGGGGGATCACTCGAGCAGTCCTCAAAGATGCATGAGCATCTCGTAGGCCTGCTTGATCGACCCTGGTTCAGGCCGCTGCTTGATGGCGAGCCAACTCAACGCCGGATCGCTTTGAAGAACGGCAGCAGTGCTCAACTCCTGGCCGGCTCACAGAGATCGGTCCGTGGGGTACGCGTCCACAAGCTACGCTGCGACGAGGTCGAGGAGTTTGATCCCGCGGTATGGCAGGCGGCACAGATGGTCACACGTTCCGGGCAGTGTGGTGGAACACCGGTATGTGGCGCTCTCGAGGCGCTATCCACCATGCACCGACCATTTGGCTTGATGGCGAAGCTAACCCAGCACCAAGGAGTCAACGACAAGCCATCATCCCGTCTTTTCAAATGGTCCGCTATTGATGTGATCGAACGATGCCCCGAAGACCGTCCATGCTCAGGATGCGTGCTCCATGAAGACTGCCAGGGCAAGGCCAAGCGGGCCGACGGTTTCATCCCCGTGGATGATCTGGTTCAGCAGTGGCACCGGACCAGCCGACGGACCTGGTCGGTCGAGATGATGTGTAAGCAGCCGGAGGTTAGCGATTGTGTCTACCCTGAGTTTGACACATCCATACATGTCTGTGAAGAGGTGCCGGAGGCCGTCGTCGGCGGGTTGATCGGCGGGATGGACTTCGGCCTGCGCAGCCCGACCGTAATGCTGTGGGCAACGATCGGCAAGCCAGACCCGGACCATGGCGGCCGCACACTTCACGTGATCGACGAATACGTAAGAGCCGGCGTTACATTTGGCCAACACATGCAAGCCATCGAAAAACGGGCAGCGCTTCAAGGCCGACCGCGTGTGGATTGGCTCGGCGTTGATCCCGCAGGCAACCAGCGCAACAGCCATACCGGGATCAGCGACGTACAGGCCTTACGAAGGTTAGGGTACAAAGTGAAGTCCAGGCGATCTTCCCTGCGCGACGGGATCGAACGTGTCAGGCGACGGCTCGATCAAAAGACACTGCTGGTCCACCCACGTTGTGAAAGATTGATTGAGGCGTTGCGCTGCTATCACTTCGACACCGAGAACGCACAACGTCAGGACCCAGTCAAAGACGGCCCGGACCATCTTTGTGATGCCCTACGCTACATGATCATTAATCTGGAATCCGGCTCGGCACAAGTCACCGCCACGAGCTACCTGTAAGCGCAGCTGGAAAACAGTGGCAGGCACTCAATGAACTGTCTTCCGGGAAAACTACTTCCGCCTTTTCCCGAAGGGCAGCAGAGCACGCAGCACCAGCGTCGCCCCCGAATCATGCTCAATGCGATCCGACTCGTCCATGAGGACCTGCTCGATCTGACTCTGGTACTTCTTTTCGCAGTTGCGCTGGTAACGCTTGGCCTGGAGGTCATCGTCAAACACATCAAGCGTCACCGCCATCAGCGTGTGCCCGATCTGGATCAGGTCGCCCTCGTGCAGCATCTTGAACTTCATGACCCGTTCGCTGTTGAGGAACACACCGTTGTGGCTGTCCATATCGACGACGTAGTAGCAGCCGTCGCTGGCCTCTTTACGGACTTCCATGTGATGCCGAGATACGCAGGGGTCTTTGATCTGGGCAAGCAGCTTGTTATCTCTGCCGAAGATGAACGCACGGTCGCCGACAGTGTACCACTCGCCCTTGTTGTTTCCATTCAGCACAACGATCGTTGCCATACACACATGCCTCCCGCCGACGAACGCCGACTCCCCCGGGGCGGCCCATTGCCGATAGCCAGTATAACCACCACGGCGCACCGTTCGTCAAGTCAGCCCCCAAGACACCGTAATCCGCATCCTCGCATGGGCTCTAACGAGATGTGTCTGGATAGAGTGCCAGTTGAAGCTCGTCTGCATCACCATCCACGACTTTGTCTGAGACGAGGATCGCTGGGTCATGATCCCATGCTTGGATCAGCCAGGTCCCAGAGGCTTTTTCATCGGGCATGTCCGGCGGCTGGTTGTAGCCCAGCAGGGCCTGGATCGGGGTGTATCCTGTGTGTTCGAAGTGAATCGGTTGGCCTTGGGTATGTCGGTGTACGTCTTGTGAAAAAGCCACGATCCGATCCCCGTACCCATCGACCGCCGCGGGCGACCAGCAACACTCATACAGGCTCACCACGGCCGCAAAAACCAGCCCCGCAACCGCCGGTTGCCACCAGTTCAGCCTCCAGATGCGAGGCCCTTCCACCATCAGCCAGAACGCCGACAGAACCGCCCCGGCCGGGTACACCGGCGCAAGATAGTCCGCGCGTTTACCACCTGACAGACTGAAGAACACCAGCACCAATACCACCCACAACATCGCCGGCCCCAAGGGGCTATTAAACCACTCCCGTCTCGGCCGGGTCATCAGCATGTGCCATGCCCCCATCAGCGCGAAGATCGACCACGGGAAGAATCGTGCCATGAAGAATGCGGGCATCTTCCAGCACTCGGTAATCAATCCCACAAACCCGCCCCGCCCCACACGGTTGACGGTTTCGTATCCAAGAAACACCTCAGTAAAATGCTTCGGGTCAGCTTGATACGCGCCGTATGCCCACATCCCGAACAATACCGCCGCCGTCGGCAGCCCCCACACGATCCCTGATCGAAGTGTCCACGACCATCGACCACTCAATAGCTTCCCACCCAGCAGAACATAGATCACCAGGAGCAGCGCCGGCGGCCCTTTCGTTAACGCCGCGCCAGCAACACACAGCCACAAGACGATCTGCCCCAGGACTTTGTATACGGCCGGCACAGGACGTTCATGTTTAGTCAGCAGCCACGTCGCCACCGCCCACCCGACGGTCAGGAAACCGGTCAGCACCATGTCCGGCCGGGCTGTGTAAGCCAGCTTGGTAATGCTGTAGTTGGCCAGTACACCAATACACGCCAGCGCCGTGAACGCGATCGAGAAACGTACGGCTACAGAAGTATCCGCCTTATCACTCGATGGATCATGCTCTGCGACCTTATGTGCCACAATCCTGGCCACCAACCAGGTCGCACACAACACCACGAACGCCGCCAGGGTCGAGGGCAGTTTCAGCGCGAACTCGTTATGCCACCCCGCCGCTACCACGGGTGCGCCGATCCAGTTGTACATCGGGGGCTTAGTCGCCGGCCGACCGAGCATGTCCTCCGGCAGCACCCAGTGGCCGTGACGTACCATATCAACGGTGTAAGCCACCGTCTTCGGTTGATCGTTGTCATATAGGTCGCTCGGGCCGAACCACCGGCTGCCGAACACCACCACGATCACCACACCCATCAATAGGTACGGCCAGTGCTTCATGGCGCACCAGCTTACAGGATCGATTCCCAGCTTCCCCGGAGGTTACGGCACACATAAAAAGTCCTAACAATCAGCTACAAGCCGATGGGCATCCTAATGCCTGAGCGCTCACGCCGGGTCCACAAAGTCGATCTCGCCGCATTCCGGCACGATCTCCGCGTCCGCGGCTTCCTTGAGCAGCAGCCGGACCGCTTCCCGCCCGCGTTCGCCGTAGTCGAGCGTCCATTGGTTGACGTACATCCCCACGAACTCGTCCGCCAGGTCCGCGCCCATGTCACGCGCCCAGTTCAAAGCAAACGCCACCGCCTCGTCACGGTGCTCCAGGGCATACTCGATCGAATCCAGCAGGACACGGCAGATCGTCGGCATCTGATCTGCCAGATCACGACGGATCGCGTTCCCACCCAGCGGTAGCGGCAGGTTCCGTGAACCGGTCCACCACTTGCCCAGATCGATCACACAATTCAAGCCCGAGTTGCCATATGTCAGTTGGCCCTCGTGGATGATCAGCCCGGCGTCGAATTCACCGGAGACCACCTTCGGGATGATCTCATCGAACATCACAAACTCGGCACGGATGTCGTCTTTGTTCAGGCCGTGCTCCTGCAGCATCAACTGCGTCGCCAGCCAGGCCGTGGTCTGGTAACCCGGGATCGCCAGGCGCTTGCCCTTCAGGTCCGCCACACTCATCGGCTCCGCCCCCGCCCCCGGAGTTGGAGCCACGATCATCGGGCCGTACCCGTCGCCCATCGATGAGCCGCAGCTTGTCAGTGCGTACTGGTCTGCGATGAACGGGTACTGGTGGATGGATAGCGCCGTGATCTCGAGCTCGCCCTTGGCGCTGCGCTCGTTAAGCGACTGGATATCTTCCAGGACATGTACGAAGTCATACCGCCCTGTGTCGACCTTCGGCGTCAGCTTCGTCCCGTCCGGCGCGACAAAGTTCGCCAACGGGTACCACATAAACGCATCATCCGGGTCCGGGCTGTGACCGATCCGAAGTGTCTGTCGCTCAGTGTCAGTTGTGTTGCTCATAAGGGCACCTTAACCGTAGGATAGCTATCAACCGTGGATAGCAGGATGGACATCTTGTGTGGTAAACGGATGCAGTCTAGTCTGCATCCGTGTTCACCTGTGGTTGCTTAATCCGCCTCCGCGACGCGTTCACCTATCATATGGATCAGCCGGTCTTCAAGTTCCCTGTCCCGGCCGACCGGTTCGTAATAGTTTGCGGTGACGCCCTGCTTGGTCAGCTCTCGTGGCGGGGCGGCGAGGTTGGAGAACACGTTGCGGCGAGCCGAGCCTGCGATCCGGCGGGTGGGAACCTGCTTGCGTTCAAGCATGACCACCACCTTAAACGAATAAGCATCATCGGACTCAACGACCTTCGCGGGCTCCTTCGACGGTGCGAACGTCACGTTCACACGCGATAGCGATACCGGCAGCAGGACGGGCTCCGTTACCGTCGCCTTGCTTAACGTGACCGTGACGCGACGCTGCATGTCCGATAGCGTGGACTCGACCGCCTGGTCGGCGGTGCTGTTCTGCGCATCCCAGACCTCCAGCACATTGGGCGAGCCCTTCGGCTCGGTGGTGATCGTGCCGAATCGGTAGTCACGTCGGTCGATCACATAACCAAGCTCGCGGAGCACCTCGATCGAGGCATCGTAGTAGTCCCGGTATGCCTCGGCGTCCACCGTAGACGGGTTATCGGTCTGTACAACGGTCCGCGAGCAGCCGGCCGAGGATAGCAGCAGGCTACACAGCAGCAGCAACAGGTGGGGGGCGGCTTGCTTCATGGCGCATAAGTCTACCCCAGCACGTCTCCGACCGCTACGCCTAGCAAAGCACCGGCCATGACACCGAGCATCGGATGAGCTTCCCGGCAAGCATATTATCGGCTAACCCTTTCCCCTCGGGCTATTTCGTCTGATCTGCTGTCTTTCCACATCGCGCATCGCCACGAAGGCAGATCAATTTTGGGTTTTATAGATTCACGCGCTCTATCTAAAGACGCAACCTGACCCCACCGATGCTGAGTAAGTCCGATGTACGAATCCGTCGACGGGACGGGTATGCGTACCCAGCAACGTTCTGCATTCACCAGTTCAGCGGAGATGATCCATGGCACCTGAAACACAGACACAGAACAACGACGATGCTGTTACCGCACACAGCCAGGCTTCATCCGATGGTGAATTGCTCCAACTGGTCAGTTTCGAGGTCGGCGAAGAGGAATACGCCGTCCCGATCCTGAGCGTGCAGGAAATCAACCGGATGATGCAGATCACCCGTGTGCCGCAGAGCCCCCCGTTCGTCGAGGGCGTGATCAACCTGCGAGGCAAGATTATCCCCGTCATCGATCTGAGGAAGCGGTTCGGCCTGACTGAACTCGAGAACTCGGACGATGTCCGGATCATCGTGGTTGAGGTAGACAGCCGAGTGCTCGGCTTCACCGTTGACCGTGTTAACGAGGTTTTGCGGATCAACTCCAGCATCGTCGAGCCGCCGCCGTCGATGGTCTGCGGGTTGGACACAGACTACGTACAAGGCGTCGGCAAGCTGGACGACCGGCTGCTGATCCTGCTGCACCTGGAGAAGCTGTTCTCTGACGCCGAGATCGAAGCAATCGATCAGGGCTTGAAGGCGGCCTGACACGATACAGATGGGGACACTCGGTTGAGTGACCCACGTCTAAGGGGGGATGTGCTACTGGTAATAGATCGCAGACCACAGACCCAAGGATCCACATGGCTCTTAAGAATGTCACGATGACCGACGAGCAATTCAACAAGCTCCGTAAGGTTGTCTACGATCGCGCGGGTATCCACTTCCAGGACACCAAGAAGTATGTACTGGAAAGCCGGTTGTCTCGCAGGCTTGAGGAGTTGGAGTTTGAAGACTTCGACCAGTACATCATGTTCCTGACCGCCGGTCCCTACCAGACCGACGAGTTCCAGGAGATGTTCAACCGGATCACGATCAACGAAACCAGCTTCTTCCGCAACGAGCCCCAGTTGGAGGTATTCGAGCGGGAGATCCTCCCGCCGTTGCTCGAGGCACGCAAGACCAGCAAGACACTGCGCATCTGGTCCGCGGCATGCTCCAGCGGTGAGGAGCCCTACACCCTGGCGATCCAGATCCACCGCTCCCTGGGGGTCCGCCTCCAGGACTGGCGGATCGAGATCCTCGGCACCGACATCAGTGAGAAGGTCCTGACCACCGCCCAGAGCGGCAAGTACCCGCACTACTCGATCCGCTCGGTCAACCCGATGGTGCTTAACCGCTACTTCAAAGAGGAAGGCAACCTGCACCAACTCGACCCGACCATCATGAGCATGGTTCACTTCGAGAAGCTCAACCTCAAGGACCGGCTCGCCGCCAAACGCTTCGGCACCTGGGACGTCATCTTCTGCCGCAACGTCATGATCTACTTCGACGACGAGATGAAGAGCCAGTGTGTCAAGATGTACCACGACCAGCTACAAGACGACGGAACGCTGTTCATCGGGCACAGCGAATCGATCCGGGCACTAGACACCAAGTTTGAACCACTGCCCTTCCCCCAGGGATTTGCATACAAGAAGGGCTAAGGAAAGAGGTACGCAAGTGTCAGACGCCATGGACCCCAGTTTACTACAGGACTTCCTGACCGAGTCGGGTGAGTTGATCGAACAGCTCGACGCCGATCTGGTCAGGCTCGAGTCCGCCGAGGGCGGAGACGAAGCCCAGGAGCTGTGCAACGGCTGTTTCCGTGCGCTGCACACCATCAAGGGTGCCGCCAGCTTCCTCGGGCTCACCACCGTGACCACTTTCGCCCACGCCGCGGAGGATGCGCTGAACCGCCTGCGTAAAGGCGAGGTCGACGTCACCGAAGAGGTCATGGACGCTCTGCTGCAAAGCGCCGACGTGGTCAAGGGCATGATCGACCAGCTCTCCGCCGGCGAGGAAGCGGGGGACGGCCCGGATGACCTGATCAAGACACTGCACGCCATCGCCGAGGGCGAGGCCGCGGCCGACGTCCAGGCCTCGTCAGATGCATCTTCGCCACCCGCCGATGATGCGGGCAATGAAGCCGATGACAATAAACCAGGTACCCCGCTGAATCTTGGGCCCCAGAAACTCGACCTGATCGAGTTCATGGTCATTGACCTTCAGGACGCCTCTAAACAGATCGGCGAAGCGGTCGAGGGCCTGGCCAACGATGCAACTCTCGAGGAGTCGGCCCAGCACCTGAGCGAAGTCTGTCAGGAGATGGAGAAGACCTCCGAGTTCTTCGAGCTCGAGCAGCTCTCGGCTCTGGTTACAGCGATCACCCATGTCTCGACCAAAGTCAACGAGGCGTCTCGTGATGCCATCCAGGAAATCTCGGTACGCATCAAAGCCGCCAAGCTGCTGATCGACCAGCAGGTGGAGGCGTTGAGCGATCTGCGGGCACTGAGCTGGCCGATCGAGACGTTCTGCGAGCACCTCAATCTGCTTGCTGAAAAAGGCACCTTGGATGATCACCTCAAGCTTGACCACGGCGGGGACCCGCAGAAGCTATTGGTGATCGAGGGTGTCTTTGAAGAAAAAACGGATAGCACACCCGTCTCCGCGGAGCAGTCAAACGAGACCGCCGTCCAGGCAGAACCGACCACCGAGGGTGATCACGCACCTACCAAGACGGCCAAGGATACTAAGCAGAGCACGGAAAAAGCCGCCGCTACGCCACCCGCGGCGAAGCCTGTGGCTGAGCAGACGATCCGTGTCGAAGTCAGTCGCCTTGAGTCGCTGCTGAACCTGGTCGGCCAACTGGTGCTTAACAAGAACCGCATCCTGGCGCTGACACGCAACCTTAAGGACATGTCTGTTTCGCCGGACGTCGAAGAAGACTTCGCTGGTGCCGCCGGCGACCTCGACCACCTGATGAGCGAGCTACAGGTCAGTGTCATGCGGACCCGCATGCAGCCTTTGGCCAAGCTGTTCGACCGCTACCCGCGCGTCATCCGTGACATGGCCCGGATGACGAACAAGAAGATCAACCTCGACATCGTCGGCAAGGACACCGAGGTCGATAAGACCGTGCTCGAACATCTCGCCGACCCGCTGGTGCATATCCTGCGTAACTCATCGGACCACGGTATCGAAGTGCCCGAGGACCGCGTCCAGGCCGGCAAGGCCGAGGCGGGCACCATCCGTCTGGAAGCCGAGCATCAGGGCAGCCACGTCCGTGTTGCGATCTGTGATGACGGCAAGGGCCTGGACCGTAACGTGCTCGGACAGAAGGCGATCGAGAAGGGCCTGACCACACCCGACAAGCTCGAGCAGCTCTCTGACGAGGAAGTGTTCGGTTTCATCTTCGCCGCCGGCTTGTCCACCGCCAAGCAGGTTAGCGACCTGTCGGGGCGAGGTGTCGGGATGGATGTGGTCCGCACCAACATCAACAAGCTCAACGGCACGATCAACGTATCCAGCCAGAAGGGCAAAGGTACCACGATCGAGATCATCATCCCGCTGACGGTCGCCATCATGCCGGCCATGGTGGTGGGCGTCGGGTCACACCTGTACTCGATCCCGTTGCAGAGCATCGTTGAGATCGTCCGGCCCGAACCGCAAGAGGTCAAGAGTGTATCGGGGCACCCCGTCATGAAGCTGCGTGACATTGTGCTCCCCCTTGTTGATATGCGAAAGCGACTCAACGAAACAACCACAGAAGACGGCGGACGCTTCGCGGTCGTCGTCGGTGTCGGCGGACAGCGTGTAGGTTTGTGTGTGGACCGGCTGATCGGTCAACAGGAAATCGTGATCAAACCATTGGACGATTCGTACACCCAGGGCGGCCCCTTCAGCGGCGCCACCATCCGTGAGGACGGCGACGTGTGTCTGATCCTGGATGTCGTGCAACTCATACGCAGCAACAACAAACCCGTGAACAACGAACTTAAGACGGCAGCCTGACCATCAAGGAGACCCTAGTCGTGGATCAATCCTACATCATTCCGTTCATCAAATCGGTTCAGAATGTATTCGAGACCATGCTCCAACTCCCGGTCCAGATGGGCCAGCCCGAGCTGAAGCAACCCGGCGAGGAAGGCCACGATATCTCAGCGATCATCGGTATGTCCGGTGATGTTGAGGGTTCTGTCGTGCTGAGTTTCCCCACCACCACCGCCGTGCGTGTGGTCACTATCTTCACCGGCACGGAGCTCGAGCCCAGCCATGAAGACTTCGCCGACGCCGTGGGCGAGTTGGTGAATATGGTCTCCGGCGGGGCGAAGGCACAGTTCGATGGCAAGGATGTGCAGATCTCCTGCCCGTCTGTTGTCATCGGTCAATGCCATCAGGTCTACGGCCGCAAGGACGTCGTCGCCATCAGCATCCCGTGCGAATGTGACTGCGGCGAGTTCAATGTTGAAGTGTCCATCCGCCAGGTCGCCGGCACACCCGCAGCGAGCTGAGTACCTCGGTTATTACCAATCGATCCAACAACCCTACAACACCGTGGCGAATCAGTGCCACACGCTCAGGAGTGAAATACGATGAAAGTCATGCTTGTCGATGACTCGAAGACCATGCGGAACATCCAGAAGGGCATCCTCGGCCAGCTGGGTTACACAGACCTCGAAGAGGCCTGCGACGGCCTGGACGCGCTCTCCAAGGTCGGCGCTTTCCAGCCCGAGCTGCTGCTCGTGGACTGGAACATGCCCAACATGGACGGGCTCACCTTCGTGAAGAAGTTCCGTGAGCAGGGCAACAAGGCCCCGATCATCATGGTGACCACCGAAGCCGAGAAGTCGCGCGTTGTTGAGGCGATCAAGGCCGGCGTCAACAACTACGTGGTCAAGCCGTTCACCCCCGACCTACTCGGTGAGCGGATCAAGGAAACACTCTCGCGCGTCGCGGCGTGATCGCGCCGTACGCACGACGTGACCATGATGGAATGGATCCATGCCCGCCGATCAAGAGCTATCGCCGTCGGTGATCGTGGCCGCAGACAAGTCTTCGGCCAGCTTGCGGGTCCCTGCGCACTATGACCGATCCCTGCTCACCGAGTACCTGCTCACGGGCATCATCACCGGCATGGGCGTCGAGATCACCGACCAGGCCGCCGCGGCGATCAAGTCGATCGTGCAGGACCCGCCCCCCATCGACGATGACGCCACGTATGACATCGCCACCGCCGCCCCGCCGACTCACGGCGTGGATGGGTTCATCACCTGGGTGGTAGACGAGAAGTCAACACCAGGCGAAGCAGCGCCCGAATCGGACCCACCCGGTTCGGGTGTTTCGCATTATGAGCGATGCTCCTTTGACATGGTCGAGACCGGCGAAGTGATCGGACGCGTCCACGCACCCGAATCGGCACATGACGGACGCGATGTCCTTGGCAACACCCTCCCGGCCAAGGTTGGCAAGGAAGCCAAGCTCTTCATCGACGAGTCGATCATGCAGAAGGCCGACGGGACGTTGGTCGCGCAGCAGGACGGTGTGCTGTTCCGTGAACCCGGCAAGGCGCGCATCCGAAAGCACATCCAGATCAACAACTACGTCGACTTCTCCACCGGCAACCTGGACTTCGACGGTGACATCACCATCGAAAAAGGTGTCCGCGATTGCTTCATCGTCAAGGCGACCGGCAATGTCGAAGTCAAAGGCCTGATCGAAGCCGCAACGATCCGGGCCGGCAAAGACCTCGTCGCCCTCGGCGGATTTGCCGGGCGGGAACAAGGTCATGTCGAGACCGGCGGAAACCTCATCGGCAAGTACCTCGACAACATCCAGGGCCACATCAGCCAGGACCTGTGCATCGACCGTGAGATCATCAACTGTGACCTGATGATCGATGGGCAGATCAATTCACCCACGGGCTCGATCATCGGCGGGAATCTAGTACCAACGGGCGAAGTCCACGTCGGCACAATCGGCAGCGGGGCGGGTGTCAAGACCGAACTGGTCATCGGGTCCGTCCCCATGCTCCAGCCATTCGCCACCGAGCTGACCGCTATCGTCGAAAAGCTCACCGCTAACGCAGAAGTACTCAACAGCGAAAAGGACACCATCGATAAGAACTCCACGAAGGGCCGCATGACCGCTACCGACAAGGAGCGCCAGTGCGAGTTGATCTTCGAGCTGTCCACCATCAACGCGAACCTCGACAAAGCCCAGCGTACGCTCGGCCTTGTGCAGCAAAAGATCAATCAACGCCGACGTGTGGACGTGAAGGTCGACAAGGCCATCCATCATGGGGCAACGATCATCCTGGACGGATGCAGGTACCACATGTCCGATAAGGTGGCCGGGCCTGTCCACTTATACATGGAGGGCAAGTCTTTCGTGTATCGCATCGACGACGGCCCCGCCCTGCCGGTTGAGCAGGTCTCTGAGGTCAAGGCGGATCTGCCTGGAAGGGCCGCCGCATGATTAAGACAGCCGGTAAGTAGGCCGATCTTATTCAAGCCATTATTTTAGAATTCCCGGAGCTGATCCATGCGAGTGCTCGTGACAGACGATTCCGCTTTTATGCGTCGAGCCGTATCCACCATCCTGTCGGCCGACCCCGAGATCGAAGTAGCCGGCATCGCCCGCAACGGCAAGGAAGCGGTCCAGCTGGCCAAAGAGCTCAAGCCCGATGTGATCACACTCGACATCGAGATGCCCGAGATGGACGGCCTGACCGCGTTACGTCACATCATGCGCACCGCTCCGACCCAGGTCATCATGCTCAGCTCGCTGACCACCGAAGGCTCGACCGCGTCACTCAAAGCCCTGAAACTCGGCGCGGCAGATGTCATTGCCAAGGATCAGTCTCAGTTCTCAATGAACATGAGCAGCCTGCAGGACAAGCTGATCAAACTCGTCAAGGCACTCGCTAAGTCCAACCCGCACAAGAAGGCACCCGAGCCACAGCCCACAGCAACACGGGCCGACATCCCGCGGTTCAGGTCGGCCCAGTTCGACCTGGTCTGTATCGGGTCTTCCACCGGGGGCCCCCCCGTCCTCGAAACAATCCTCGGCGCCCTTCCTGCCAATACACGCACCCCCATCGTCATCGCGCAGCACATGCCCGAGCTCTTCACCCGCTCCATGGCTCAGCGCCTGAGTGAATTGTGCCCGCTGAACGTGGTTCATGTCGAGGAGCGTGAAACCATTGAGTACGGCCACATCTACCTGGCACGAGGCGGTTTGCACATGCAGGTCCGAAAGAAGTCTGGGGGCAGGCTGGAAGCTTTCATGGGCCCGGAACCAGAGGAGGCGGTCTACCGCCCCAGTGTCGACGCCCTATTCGCATCGGCCACCAAAGCGACAGGCTCACGCACACTCGGCGTCGTCCTGACCGGCATCGGCAGTGACGGCCTGGAAGGCGGCAAGGATATGCATCAGGCCGGCGGCAAGCTGATCGCACAGGATCAAGCTACCTGCGTCGTCTACGGCATGCCGAAGTCCGTCAACGAGGCCGGCATCACCATGGCCAGCCTCCCCCCCGAAGGCATCGCCGCGGCCCTGTGTACGCTCGCGCAAGCAAAGGCCGCCTGATACCATCAGATATCACGAAGTACCCGGTATCACGACAAACCTGCGTATCGCTTGAACCTTCAGGTTAATAGCACCGTGAGCCGCTCCCGGCCAGGCAAAAAATCATAAACAAATAAGACACGGTCGACTAATCGGTCTTCACGCCCAGCTTGCCGACCAGTGCATCAAACTGGTCAAGCGAGTAAAACTCAATGCTCAATGTGCCGGCCCCCTTCTTTCGGCCTGCTTTGATCAGCACGCGCGTCCCCAGTTGCTCCGATATCTGCTTCTCCAGATCAACCAGATTGGCGGCCTTCGGCTTGGGGTTTGACTTAGCAGTGATCTTTTCACCACTAGTGAGCTTCTTCACCGCCGCCTCGACTTCACGCACGGACATCCCCTGCCGGACCGCACGCTCCGCAAGCATCTGCTGCTGTGCTACGTCCGATAAACCTGCAATCGCACGAGACTGCCCCATCGACAAGAGGCTCTCACTGATCAGCAGCTTCACCGGCTCGGCCAGCCCAAGCAGGCGCAGGTGGTTGGTGATGCTTGAACGGTCCATACCAACCCGCTCGCCAGCTTCCTCATGGCTTAGGCCGAACTGATCGATCAGCCTGGCAAAGGCCTCAGCACGTTCGATTGGGTTCAGGTCCTCACGTTGCAGGTTTTCGATCAGTGCCCACTCAGCCAGCTGGCGGTCATTCAGATCTCTCACGATCACAGGCACGGACTCCAGTCCCGCGATCTGGGCGGCACGCCAGCGCCGCTCACCAGCGACGACTTCATATCGGCCGGTTGCACCTTCACGGGGCCGAGCGATGATCGGTTGCATGATGCCTTCCGAGGCGATCGAGTCTGCAAGCCGCTTCAGGCCGATCTCATCAAATCGCTGGCGAGGCTGATGCCGGTTCGGCTCAAGGACACTCACCGATAAATAGTACAGGTCGCTAGCCCGGCTATTGGGATGAGAAGGGGGGCTCGCTTCACCCACAGGATCGTATCCTCGCCCAGGCAACCGCCCTGCCTCAGCCTGGGACTCCTTCAACCCGTCAGCCTCTGCATGCGACTCCACCGCCTCGACACCAGCACCTGATACCCCTGAATCAGTCGTCTCCTCTTGTGGCGACTGCACCTGTACCGGGGCCGCCATCAGGCTGCTTAGTCCACGACCAAGCCGTGAAGAACGCTTTTTATTGGTAGACATATCGACCTCCGTGTCTATAAGGGATGTGCGTCCGCGGTAGTGTACCCTCCTCAGCCTTACCCGCCAAGGGCTCGGCCATACCACCGAACGCCCTATTTTGACCATCCACACAACCGAGCCGTCTCAACAGCAAGTGTTCCACGTGAAACGTCGAAGAGCCGACTGCTCTCGTCGACAATGTTTCACGTGAAACATGTCGGGCCAACCCTGTTTATGAGCGCTGTTCATGCGTCCGATAACTCGTACTAAGCCAAAATTAGGCACGGCACATAATTTATTGTTGCATAAATGTTATTGGTTTAGCACAAAATATTATCGGACTGGAATACCGCCGCAAACCAATCACGCAGGCCAATCATCCCTCTGACCGATAGTTCGATTATGGGCCAGAATACCTCTAGTGAGCCTCAGAACCCCGGATTGAAGCTATCTCATGCCCAGGAGGCGCTTGACCTGCTCACACAGATCGAGGGCCAGTTCGGCCAAGTCAAGCAGGGTCTGGCCCATCTCCAACGGCTCTCAACACTGGGCACGCTCACCGCCTCGGTCGCTCATGAGTTCAATAACATCCTCACGCCCATCATCAGCTACGCCCAGCTTGCGCTGGCTAAGCCGGGTGACCCCGAGCTATCTCATAAAGCGCATACCAAAGCCGTCCAGGGCGCGCAGCGCGCCTCAGACCTGTGCGCCAACTTACTTGGCTACGCCCGTGAGGATCACGCGGGGGACGTTGCGGACCTGTCGAATGTGGTTCATTCCTCAATCGATTGCCTCGGCAAAAGCCTGAAATCCCAGGGCATCGAGCTGGTGCTGGACCTCCCACATGCCCAGTTGGCGATACGTCCGTCCGACCTTGAGCAGGTACTGGTCAACCTGATTCTTAACGCACGCAAAGCCATGACGCCTGCCGGCGGGACCTTGACGATACGGGCCACACTCGAGCGTGAAGTCGCACAGGTCGTTGTTGCAGACACCGGCAGGGGGGTGCCGGCCGAAGTGGCCGACCAGCTCTTCGAACCCTTCATCACATTCAATCCCGACAAGGCCCATGATGCTCAGCCGGGCACGGGCCTGGGCCTGAGCGTCAGCCGGGACATCATCACCGCGGCACACGGCTCCATCACTTTCGATTCCACGCCCGGCGAAGGCGCGACATTCTGCCTCACGCTCCCGCTCGCCGGCTCACTCCGGCAATCCGCTTGATCATCCGCCGCATCGGCAATGCGGCAGAGCCACAGACGTGCATACGCTGCGGCGCGTCCGTGGAAATCCTGTCGGCAACTTTTGCGCAATGATCGTTCAATTCAGCCGGTGTGCCGCCTGGCGTGCCGGGAAGGGGGGTGATGGATATTTTTTAAAGAAATGTGGCGAGAAGGGGGGTTTGGTGTTGAGTTGAGGGGCAAAGTGGGGTAATATCCCAACCGTCCTGAAGCGAGCACCATCTTGGTTTTTACCGGAACCTATGAACACTCGATCGACACGAAAAACCGCCTGGCCATACCGGCTGAAGTCCGATCGCAGATCAAGCGATCGCTCAAGGCCAACAAGGACAGCACGGTTTATCTGTACGTGACGTTGGGTAGCGACGGCGCGCTGTGCCTTTACACGGAGAAAGGCTACGAGCAGCGGGCCGAGGAACTGGACGACTCCGAGATGGACGCAGAGCAACTGCTCGAATACGAGCGCATGTTCTACTCGTTGTCGAAGCTCGTGGAACTGGACAAGCAGGGGCGGGTCACGTTACCCGGCGACCTGCTCTCGCGTTCGGGCTTGGGTTCGGACGTGGTGTTGATCGGCGTCAAGGACCACCTGGAGGTCCGCGACCGCCAGGCTTGGAACGAGCAGCTTCAGCGCATGCTCACCGACAGGCCGAACATGCTGATGAACCCGCGGTTGGCGATGCGTCGCCGCCCGAGTGAATCGTAAGGGCAAGGATGCCCCGGACTAGAAGATCAGGTCAAAGAACAGGGGATTCGCAAACACCATGACACATGCCCGGCAGCGCCAGCACGTCAAGGCCGACGGCTAAGCTAACGGGCGACAAGCAAAGGCAAATCCCTCAACCATTCGTACATGGATTTGCCCCAGCACCAGCGAAGGTCAACGAACGGATTCGCGTCCGTCAATCGTGACCGGCTCACCAGCCCGCCTGACCACGGACGGATCGGCGGAAAACTGGGCTCAGACGCATCAGTGATCGGTTGCCCCGCACCCGCTTACACCTGTCTGAACACGCCACCACGCACGACGGAACCTTCGCTGTTTGCGACCCTCCTCTACAGCCACCCGGCCCCACACCGGGTGGCTGTTTTTACAGTGTCACCCCCTTAGCCCTATGACGTTTTGTGTGATTACTTACCTGGCCCTATCTGTCATCCCCACGTAGGCGGGGAGCCATGCCTTTGGTTTTCTAAGAAGACTGGATGCCCGCCTGCGCGGGAATGACAGGAAGCAGTCACGCAAAGTGCTCTAGATCCCAACCCCCAATCCCTTATCCTAATCCCGATCCCGATCCCAATAATTTTTTTGAGTCCCGCCGAACCTTAAGCCCCAACCCGCGTATTAAATGCAGAAGCAAGCACAAGAGCTACGCAATCCCACGAGACGGCCCCACACCGACTCGAACACTGCATCCTCCTCCTCCTAACCACGCCTCCCGGCCCTAGACCCGGGTAGCGTGGTTTTTTTATCAGCGAGCTGCGGTTGCATACAGCCCATCACCCACGAGGTCATCCGCACCGTGAGTGGGGGGCTCACTAACTGTATTCGCAGGGAAAATCTGCCCGGGATTTGGAACACTCGTCCCGCACATCCGTATGATGGGGTGGTATCGGCAGCCGGGCAGGTCCGGCAACCACGGACCAGACGATCTTCATGTGAAGGGATGACGATGCGAATCAACGTTGTCTTCATGCTGTTATGGCTGGTTGTGTTTAGTGCATGCGCGAACGCTACGGCAACACCACCCGCTGAAACAAAGGACGACCCCAAACCCGAGACCGAACTGGTCGCCGGCACATGGTTGCACCGGGGCGTGAAAGACATCATTGGCCAGGGTATCGACACGGCCGTGACACTGGCGCAAGACGATAATGGTCAGTGGACCATCGCATTCGAGTACATCCACTTTCCCTCAGTGAACGAGGACGACCGCACGCCAGAGCGAAGTGAGGAGGGGCCTTACACGGTGACAGCAGAGAAAGGCTTGCTGAGCTTCGCCGGCAAAGACCGGCGGATGGTCTACTCCTACAAGTTTGACGGGGACCGATTGGTGATGCCCGCCATCATCGAGTTTGAGCCCGGCAAGTTCATCTACCATGACTCGACCCATGCCTACCGACGGTTGCACATCGAGCTGGCAAACGACCACCGCGAAGTGCCGATGGGCAAGGCCTCCTTCGAGGGGGGCGTCATTGCCAGTGACGTGTACTACAGCTACGAAGAAGCGCCGCGCATCCCTCAAAACAAGGGGGTGAAGTACCTGCGCCTGCTGACCCGGGCCAAGGGTGGCGAACTGGTCGAACAGGGACGGCTGATCTTCGACCGCTTCGGCTCACCACGTTACGAGCGGCTGCTGAGCACCGGAGAACGCTCCGGCAACAACTACAGAATCAGACACTACCACCGGCAAGACCCTACAGAAGCCGACCCGGACGACGAGGAAGACGCCGTTTCGGCCGAGCGTTAGCAATAAAAAAACCGCCACGGATTCGCGGCGGTGTTGGAAGCTCCCTGTTCGGAACGGTCGCAAATTAAATCTCTGAATATCGCGCGCTTTTTCAGGACTCGCGCGCTGTTAAACAGTTTTGCAAGTTATTCACAGGGATGGTCTTACGATGCCAGTAGTGTCGAGTGAGCGGGAAGCAGTAGGGCGGAGGGATCCATTTACCCGGACAATCCGATGTTCTCGCGCGTATCGCGCGCTGTTAACCATTGTGTTGATACTCGGTCGCAGAAAAAACTAAAACCATCTGGTTAACAGGTTGAGAGTGATTTCCCATCATTTCCGAGTCCTGCTCGTTACCCCCGAGCCCAACCTGCCTGTTAAACACTTTGGGTGGCGGTTGTTCGTGGTTTGTTCTCGAACCATCTGGTTAACACCCCATCTATATAAAGAAGCGCCGGGAGGCCGGGACGACACTCCCGACGCTTTCGGGGGCTATCTTGAACTCATGCCAGTTGTGATTCGTGATCCGTCTTCTGAGAGGACCACTGGGTTACCGACAGCTATTCCACGCCTGCATGTATTAACCCGCTTCTGATGACGGTGAAGGTAAAATGCCTTGTCCTCCACCGGTGTTCAAAAACCATGTCACCCCGGCAGTATCGCCCGTCAAGATCTAGGATAACATGATGGCTCGTGTATTTCATCCCCTTTTGAAGTTAATTGCCAACACCGACCATCGGAAACTGGTCCACCAGATCCAATACCTCAAAGCGGAAAACGAGGTCCTGAGTGCGCGGGTTAAAGGACGCATTATTGTCACGCCCAAGGAACGCAGACGATTGATCAAGTTTGGCCGCATGGTCGGCCCAGCTATCAAGGGGCTGATCACCGTCGTGACCTACCGCACATTTCAACGCTGGCTCGCTGATGCCAGGAAGCCCAAAGCCGAACGCTTGGCCAAGCGTAAACCGGGTCGCCCCCGGAAGCCCGAAGAAGTACGTCAGTTGGTCGTCCGCATCGGCACCGAGATGGGCTGCGGATACGCCAAGGTGCTGGGGGAGTTGAAGAAGCTGGGTGTCCATAAGATCTGTAAATCGACGGTTCGCAATATCATGGTGGAAGCCGGCTTGGATCCCAGCCCGGATCGGGGGGAGGGCTCCTGGTATCAGTTCCTTAAGATGCACGCTGACACCCTCTGGGCCTGCGACTTCTTCGGCAAGAAAATCTGGACGCTGGGTGGCCTTGTAGATTACTACATCTTGTTCTTCATTCATTTGGAGACACGACAAGTCATTGCCTATCCGGCAACCGCGCAGCCTGACGGTGAATGGGTCGCCCAACAAGCCAAGAACTTCATCCAGGATGCAGAAGCAGAGGGCCTAGAAATCGGGCATCTCATCCACGACTGGGATACGAAGTTTACCCAGTGGTTCGACCAGATCTTGGTGGATGAGGATGCCGAGATCCACCGAGTGGGCCCGGCCAAACCGAATCTAAACGCTTACGCGGAACGGTTCGTGCAGACCATACAGCAGGAGTGCCTGGACCACTTCATCGTGCTGGGCGAGAAGCACCTTAACCACCTGGTCTACGAGTTCGTGCAGTACTACAACCACGAACGGCCGCACATGGTGATCGGCAAGGTACCCAGACAACGCGGCGACCCGAGGCCTTCGAATGCTCCGGTTCACTGCCGCATCCGACTTGGCGGATTGCTCCGTCACTATTATCGTAGTGCGGCATGAGCATCCCCGGTGTCAACCGCTGTGCCCTGGTCGTCACGCCGCAACAACCCTACGCGGACTGGGCGAACAGCTTCGACGACGATGGGCCAAGCTATCACCTGGATTACCACCAGAAGAGCCCGACGACCTATCTGATTGATGAGCCGCGGGAACCCGGCAACCTCGACGTCATCCTCAAGCGACGCTGGAAACGCATCTTTGAGGAAGAGCTATCCGCGTGGATGATCGACCGGGCCACATGGCCCATACCGCGAACCTACAAGATGTTCAAGCGGTGGTTCGACGTAACCATGTCGGACCTGGTCCTGGACCTCGGCCGGGATTACCTCGAATCCAGATAAGGGATACACTGTCCGTATCAAACGCCGGTCACACGGCGTCACATCTTTTCAATTAAAGCGGCTTCACGCCGTCGTTCGCCTGTGACATAGTTTTTGAACAGGGAGGTTGGCGACTGCCTTGCCACCGATCAATCCCCAGTCGGGGGTGAAGGCGTCGAGGATCTGAAGATTGCCGGCGTACACCCCTTTGTAATACGAACCGACCACGTCCAGCACGCTGTCAGGCTCGGCCTTGTACTCCAACCCCCGACGCACGTCGTTGATCGTCGCCAGGATGATCCTGTCCTGCGACATGCTATTGAACATGCTGATGTCACGGCGGCTGGTCGCCGCCTCTACCTGCTTACGCAGCTCGTCGTAGCCCACCTCCCCGCCGTTGAATCCGCTGCGGAGCTTGATCAGTTCTCCGTCGCGTTTGCCGATCAGCACACGCCTGACGTTACGCTTCCAGAAACCCCCGTCTTCAATGACCCACTGCACCTTGCCATCCTTGGTCGTGATGAAGTCCTGACCGGAAGGGTCAGAGTTCGCCACAGGGTTGTTACCGCCGTAGCGGGGTCATATGTCAACTGGTGATAAATTCTGTGTGGCGTAAAGTGGTCTCAACCATTCTTTTTGATGTCCCGTGCGAAATCAACTGCATAACGCTCGGGTGATAGGTGGTAGCGCCAGTTTCCTTTATCCACCCCTAGAAAGTCAATCCCATTCCATATCATATTTATATGTGAAATTGCCTGATCGCGACTGACTCCGTGCTTATTCTTCAGTATCTGGATTATTTTTTCGCAGAAGTCTTCTGAATCACTGTCAGTTTTAAATGTATAATTTATCATCATAATTCTCACAATAATACTTGGTGCATCTGAGCGTTATTGAGGATGTCAATAGCACGCTGTGTGTGGAATGACCATTGCTCACCGAATGCGATCGGTGCATGTCCTCTGAAAATGGAACTGCGACCAGTTTTGTTCCCAAGAATCGGACCTATTACAAGATCATATTCATGAGGTATTTTATTGTAATGACCAGAGAGAACATCAGTCACGAAACGGACCCAACGATCATCAGGTCCATTGAAAATCAACGTATTTAACGATTTTAGAGTGGCGGGATCGAATTCAAAACTAATCACAGCCGGGCTCTTAAAACGTTTCCTCGCAAAGCTTGCCACTAAATCTGGATCCGGTGCGGTATAGAATCCACGACCAAACTCATTGCCATCTCTTGCAAGACGCAACTGCACACCAGATGTCCCAATATTATCTATATCTTCAATAGAAGACGCATGGTGTAACCTGCATACCGACTGATTATGCACCAGCACGCCCGCGTGGGTGATGCGGTAGACGTGGTCGGCGTCTACTTCGATATTATAGACCGCCTCGGGCTGGGGTCTATCGTGGGTGTACTCCACCTCGAACACGTCACCCGCCACCCGGACTCGTTCACGTGTCTCAAGCTTGCCGACTTCCACCCAGCCGCCCCGGTCTTCGGAGTAGATCTGGTGGTGCCGGGTCACGCCGATCGGTGCGTCCAGGCCTTCCAGTTTCAGGTCCACCGGGTAGCCCAGTGTGTGCTCGAACGTCGCCGTGACCAGACGTGTGCCCTCGGCGTCGATCCCTTCGGCAACTTCCTCTAACTCCGGACACGCCTCGATCTGCTGGACGGTGGCTTGGCCCTTCACGCCCAGCTCCGACAGGTGCAGCGGGACCGTCCCTCCGACTTCGAGCTGGTTCTCTTCGACCCACGACGCGTCACGCAGCAGCCGCACCTTGGTCAACGGCCGGCCCGGGTGATGCGGGTCTTCGCCGAGCGTCAGCGTGATGCAGCGCGTCGTCGCCGGGTCGAGTTCGTTGGCGGGTTGACGCTTGCTGACCGCTTCGTCCGGGGCGTAGGTCAGTACACGTTGGCCGACTCGCAAACGCTCGATCGGCTGCTCGCCGCTCGGCGTCAGGACCGCCGTCCCCGACACGAAGCAGTTGCAGCCGGAGGCGCGACGCGCCGCCTTCTTTGCGCCAGCTTACACAGTCACGGCCATACCGAAGAATATAGTTAAAACTAATAGCCTAACTTGGTTAGTATAAATACTATTACAAGAAATACAACTGCTGTGGCAACCAGACTAATAAGAATTGATATGAATAAGGGATAGCTCGTATTGCTGGTCATTAAGAATGAGACAAGTAATCCAGAAACTCCGGAGACCAAACACGACGCTATAAGTAATGCACGACCCTTATGCATTGTCACAGAGTGTAAGCCAAGCCCACGCCACCTGCAACTACGCCAGAAGCTAATATTGCGCCGGCAATAATCAACTGCTCGGGTGTCGTAGCAATTTGCACTCCTATTTCATGCAACACAGTATCCCCCTGACCCTTTAGTGCAGCACCTAAATGTGTGAGTTCATGTCGTCCAGCCCTGGCACCATATTTTGCGGTGAGATTGCCTTGAATCAAATACGGCGTTGTAGCCCGATGCTTTGATCCGGTGAATACACCTGCGCGCACGTTACTCGACCTTGCAAACGTGGTTTTTGATTGAAGCGCCTCAATAATCTCCTCGACACTTGCTGCACGCTTTAGACCGTGACGGGAAGCGAACTGATTATACTTGGCTAAGTCTCTCGCGAACTCTTCTGATTGTGCAATCTTGATGTAGGCGCTTCGGAGAGACTCATCAAACTTCTTGCTCGCTTTAACTATGCCGATTAGGCCATAACTATTACCTTTGTAAGTGGCTTTTGATAGTAATCCGGGCGATATGGCATCTTTGCCTACCCTACCGATCCGCCTCAGCGCCCCGAACCCGCCGCCGACGGCGCCGATACTTCCCAGGCCCGCGCCGGCGATGTTCAGCCAGCCCCACGGGTTGCCCGCCGACAGCATCTGATAGCCTTCATAAGAGTCTCTGCCCGTGGTGTACGCCTCGAACCCTCGCAGACCGAAGTTCGTCGCTTGCGTCGCGCGGAGTGCTGTGTTCGATCCGCTGATCGCCTTCGCCGCACCCTGCACCATCGGCGAACGCGCCGTGTTGAAGAACCGCCCGACCTTGCTCCCCGTCCCGCCAAGACGCGCCGCCGTCGTCGCCGCTCGCCCCGCCGTCAGGCTCGCGCGACCCGCCTGGATCGCGCTGCCCGTGCCCAGCGTCGCCGCCGTGATCAACGCCTCACGCGCAATCAACGCCGCGCCCGCGCTCGCCGACTGGTACCACGTGCCCGCTAGACCGATGTCGTCCCACGCATTGGCGTTCGCCTGCGCGATCAGGTCCCCGCCCATCCACTGCCAATTGGGCGTAAACGTGTCGGCTATCTGTAACACGCCGGCACCGATACCCCGGTTCGCCGCCTCCACCACATCCAGCACGCTGTCAGGCTCGGCCTTGTACTCCAACCCCCGACGCACGTCGTTGATCGTCGCCAGGATGATTCGATGCTGCGACTTGAGGTTGAACTGGCTGATGTCACGGCGGCTGGTCGCCGCCTCTACCTGCTTACGCAGCTCGTCGTAGCCCACCACTCCGCCGTTGTACGACCCGCTCAGACGGATCAGCTCGCCGTCCCGCGTGCCGATCGGCAGCTGCTTGACGTTGCGCTTCCAGAAACCCCCGTCTTCGATCACCCAGTTCACCACCCCACGCTTGGTCGTGATGAAGTCCAGACCGCTCGGGTCAGAGTTCGCCACCGGGTTGTTACCGCCGTAGCGGTACGGGTTCACGTCCGACTGCTCCACTCCCAGTGGGTCGGGCGACAGGAACTGTTTAGTCAGCGTGTCGTACCAGCGGCTTCGCAGATACACCAACCCCGTGTCAGGGTCACGCATCCCGCCTAGCTCCGCGACGAACGACAGCGATGGGTCGGCCCCGGAATTGGTTGAAGTTCCCGCCGGGATTTGTACCGCCTTGAGCTCGCCGAAGGCGGTCGAGACCTGCTGCTCGGTGATGTTTTCGTCGTCGTCGTAGACCCGCTTGACGTTGCCGGCGAGGTCGAACGCCTGGTAGCTGGCTTGATCCGATGTGCCCGAGACGTCGTGGCTGGCGTTCAGCGGGCCGTAGCCCGAGGCGGAGCGTTCGTACTCGATGACCGTGTCGCCCGAGCCGTCCTGCTCGGCGGTCAGCGCGTTGCCTGTCCAGATGTACTTGCGTGTCTGGCTGGGGGACTGGCGCTGGGTCAGCAGGTCGGAGCCGTCGTAGGTGTAGGTGACGGTGCCGCCGCCGGGCAGGTCGATCGAGGCGAGCCGGCCCGAGGGGGACCAGCCGTAGGTCGTGGTGACGGTCTGGCCGGGGTTGTCCGGGTCGGGCTCGATCATGGTCTTACGTCGGCCCAGGTCGTCGTAGGTATAGGTGGTAAGCTCGCCGTTGAGGTTACGGCTGGTGACGCGGTTGGTGTCGTAAGTGGAGGTGATGGTGCCGGCGTCGGTGATCTCGACCAGCGGGTTGCCGACGTTGTCGTAGGTGATGTCGTAGCTGTAGGCCGGGTTGCAAAGGACCATCTCGGCCCACTGATCGGGGGTGAGCGTGTCCCACTGATCGACGGTGAGTTCGCACCAGCCAAGCGGATCGGACGACTCGAGTTCACGGGTCTGGGTAAGTACCTGGTAGGTGGCGTCGTAGGTGAGCGTGCCGATGCTGCCCGGGTCGGTCAGGCGCATGCCGACCTTGTTGTACTCGAAGAAGTCGTCGGTGAGTACGGACGGACCCGTGGCGATCTCCTGGCGGCGCAGTTCCCAGCCGGCCTGGTTGTAGCTCATGCTGAAGACGATGCCGGTCGGTGAGCCGTTGGGCAATTCGCGCTTGGTGCGGTTGCCGTCCTGGTCGTAGACGAACGTGGTCGTCTTGCCATCGCGGGTCACGGTCTTTTCTCGACCGGCGTCGTCGTAGGTATAGGCGGTGCTGGACGCACTCGGCGTGCCTTGCTTGTAAGTCACCTTCTTGACTCGGCCGTCGTCGAAGTGCTCGGTGCCGGTGGTCTGGCCGCCTGCCTGTTGTTCATCCTGCCGGTTGGCGGCGTCATAGGAGAGCGTGACCGTGCCGGCGGCGTTCTCGATCGAGGTGGTGTTGCCCACAGCGTCGTAGGTGTAGGTCGTGGTTTCTGAATTGCTTGCATCGTCGGTGAACTCATCCGACTTACGGCGGTTTGAGGGGTAGTAGCTGATGTCCTGCTCGGAGAGCAGGGCGCCGCCCGGGCCGTTGCGCGTGGAGATATACTCGGGCTGGTCCAAGCCGGTGAAGTCCTGTTGCACATATTCGCCGGTGGGCTTGTGGATGGTCTTCTGGTTGCCGACGTCGTCGTATGTGTAAGTAGTCTTCTGACTCTCTGCGTCTGTGAGCACCGTCATCCGGTCGTCGTTGTCCAGGGTAAACACGGCCGAGTGGTTATTGGCGTCGATCACCTCGGTGAGGCGGCCGGCGTCGTCATAGACATTGGTGGAAGTATTGTTCAGGGCATCGACAATCTCAGTCTGCCGATTGTTTTCGTCATAGACGAATGTGGTGACACAATTTGTCGGTGACTCTCCGTACTTAAGGCTGGCGCGGATCAGTTGGGTTTCCAGGTTGCCGTTGCCATCGTAGGTATAGGTCGTGATGTAGCCGAGTGGCGTGGTTTTCGAGGTCTGGTTGTTATCGTCGTCGTAGTCGTAAATCGTGGTGTAACCCGTGCCATCGACGAGTTCCAGCAGACGACTGGCAGCGTCGTAGACATAGGTGGTCCGGCTCCCTGTCGGCGACACCTGAGCGACGATGCGGTCGGCCTGGTCATATACGGATGTGTAGACCGCGACTTGGCTGCCGGTGCCGATCTGCTGCCGTTGCTCGACCTGCCTGCCACTGCTGTCATACACGAAGCTTGTCTGATAGTTTCGGGGATTGGTGATGGTCTCAACCCTGCCTGCCATGTCGTATTGATAGGTCGTGATCTCAGGCGTACCGGCGTTGCCTGTGGTGGCAACCGATTGGATCCGGCTGTTGGCGTCGTAGATGTTCGTCGTGATATAGCCTTCGGGCTGGATGACCTCGTGGAGCAAGCCTGTGTCGTGATAGGTACGTGTTGTCGTACGGTTCTCGGCGTCGAGGGTCGTCTTTAAGCGGTTTGCGCCGTCATAAGTGTAGGTGGTTCTGAAGCTGAGGGGGGTGATCTCGACCTCGATATTGCCCGCCGCGTCGTAGACGGTCGTCCAGACGCGCGAAAGGGGGTCTTTAACACTTTCCAGCCGACCGGTGTTATCGTAAGTGTAGGTGGTGATCTTGCCTCTGGCGTCGACCTGTTCCTTGACGCCGCCGTTAGCGTAGTACGTGATCGTAGTCTTGTGGGTACGGGGATCGGTCGTGCCCGTAGGCCGATCTGCATCGTCATATCCGAAGGTGGTGACACGTGACTCCGGCGTGGTTACCTGAGTAAGCCGGTTTGCATCATCGTAATCGAATACCGTCGTAACCCCGATCCCGTTTACTAGATTGATACGTCGGTCGGCAGCATCATAGATATTGGTCGTGATGATGCCCAGGGGCGCTTGGGTGGCCGATAGCCGTCCTACATCGTCATAGACATAAGTTGTAATCCGATCCAGCGGCTTGTAGACCGTTTCGATTTGGCTGTTGGGATCGTAGGTGTATGTGGTAACTTCGTTCTCTTCGTTTGTTTCGGTCTCTAGCTGCCCATTATCGTAATACGACTTATAACTGGAGAATGTCAGCGGGCTGATGGTTTGAATGATCTGATCGGCTTTGTCATAGACCTGGGTGGTGATGTTACCACCTGCATCCTCGGTTGATACATGTCGACCGGCCGCGTCGTAGCTCATTGTGGCGGTCTTGCCATCGCCATTGGTCACGGTGCGGCGCCTGCCAGCGGCATCGTATGTATAGGTGGTGCGGTTTAACTTGGGGTCGACAGAGACTTCTAGCCGCGAGGCGTCGTCGTACAGATATGTTGTGACATTATCCTCGGCGTCCTTAACCGACTCAAGCCTGTTCGCGTCGTCGTACGCGTAGGTTGTTCTGTGATCCAATGCGTCAATCACAGCTTCAACACGGTTTAGGTCATCGTATACTGTGGTTGTGGTTTCGCTTAAGGGGTTTGTGATCGATGTCTGATTGCCGACATCATCATAGGTAAAGGTGGATAAGTGAAGCAGTGGGTCTTTACGTGTTTCTAGGCGATTATTACTGTCATACGTATAGGTCCACTTCTTGCCAAGAGCGTTGGTGATGGCAACCTGGTTATCTGCTTTGTCATAGGTGAAGGTTGACGTCTTCAGGTCCGGATTCGTGGTGCTTTCCAGGCGGTTAACATCATCATATGCATTGGTTGTTACTAATCCCTTCGGGTTCTTGATCTCTGTAGTGTTGCCCGCTGCGTCATAAGTATACGTCGTGGTGTTATCAAGAGGGTCGCTCTCCGACTCCAGTCGGCCGTTCTTGTCGTACTTGCGGGTCCACTTCTTATAGAGGGCGTTCTCGGTCGATGTCAGTCGGCCGTTGCCGTCGTACTTGAACCAGGTGGAGTTTGTGTTGGGGTCGGTGACCGATTCGACGCGGTTTTCGTCGTCGCGGATCAGATGCGTCGTTTCATCGGTCGGGTCGGTGACGGCGTTGACACGGTTCTTGCTGTCGTAGGCGAAGGTGGTGGTTTCGCTCTCGGCGTTGGTGACAGCGAGCCTTCGGCCGCGGGTGTCAAAGTCCCAGGTGGTGGTGTGTGTCAACGGGTCGGTCAGGCTCTTGACCTGCCCGGACTCGTTGTAATCGAGAACGTAGTCCTTGCTGTCGGCATTGGTGAGGGTGGTGACCACGCCGGGATAGTGATCGGTTTCCAGTTCATCCCATGCCAGAGCCGTTGTGTTACCGTTCGGGTCGGTTATTGAGGTCAGCCGGCTCTTTGTGGTGTCGTAGGTGAAAGTGAGCGCTCCGATCGGGCGATCGATGACCTCGATCCGCTTGGAGAAATCATCCATCTCGTCGTACTTGAACGTGGTTGTCTTGTCTCGCCCGTCAACGAAGCTATCGAGCCGCTGCATTGAATCCCAGGTATATGTCGTCGTAATATCTTCAGGTTCATTGATGACGTGGGCGTTGCCGTGGTCGTCAAGTGTGATAGTGGTGGGGATATTCAGCGCGTTAGTCACCACACGCTGGATCGGATCATCTTCGATATAGCGATACCTGGTCGTCTCGTTCTCCGGCGTCGTGATCGTTTTAAGGCGCATGCAGTCGTCATAGGCAAATGCGGTCTTATGACCAGCCTGATTGGTCCATCCGACAAGCAGATTTTCAGCGTCATAAGATAGAAGGGTCACGCCGTTGGCGGGGCTTGTTATTTTCTCCAACTGGCCGTCATTGTTGATGACGAACGTGGTCGCCCTGCCGCCGCTGTCCGTGACTTTCGTGAGCCGATCACTTGCGTTGTAGTCAAACTGAGTCTTCTTCTTGAACGGGTCGGTAATCGACACAACCCGCCCGTCCGCGGGGTCGCGTTCTATCCGCCATGCTTTGCCGGCGGGGTTATATAGAGACGTGAGCCAGGTACGGTCAGCGCTGCTCGACGATGAGGAGCCGGCCATCTCGATCCACTGGCGGTAGAGCCCGGTCCAGCCGAAGCCATACTCGCTGTCATCGATGCTTTGGCTGTTGTAGAAGAACCGGATCGGCGGATCGGCCGGCCCGCTGCCGGGCAGGCAGAATGATACGACCAGGTTGCCATTGCGCAGGTTGACCCCGGAGGTGCCCGCCACGGCGCCACAGTTGTTACCCATTTCCTGAGGCCGGAGGCGATAGCCTTGGCAGAACGCCTGAACGTGCTGTGCGGCGTAGTTCAGCGCATCAAGTGCATAGGCGGGGCCAACTAGATCAGCAGCCGGGTCACCAAGCGCAGCGATCGGTTGGCAGGGCTCGCAAAACACCTCCTGGTCGATCGTGCATAGCATCGGCTGGTCGCCTCGGACCCCTGCGCCCGAGCAATCGATCGGTTGGCCAAGGAACGGCATCGCGTAATTGGCTGGCAGCAGGTTGCGCACGTAGCCAAGTTCGTACGGGGTGTCCGCGGAGCAGGAGCTTGATGAAGACGAAGACGACGAAGATGATGATGAACTTGATGAGGACGAGCTATCCGATCCGGAACTGCCTGAACCCGACCCGCTGCCGGAGCCGCTGGAACTTGATTCCGGTTCACACAATATGTACTCCACCGAGTTGCCTGTCTCGGAGGAACTGCCTGAACTCCCGGATGACTCGGAGCTGCTGGATGATGAAGACGAGCTGCTGGAAGAGGACGTGGAAGAGGACGGCTCGCACTCATAGCACAAGACCACGCCGTCGGGCTGACGCTCTTGATACCCGGTGCCGGAATCGCCATCCGCCAACGCGTTGCGATCCAGATCCAACGGCGTGTAGCGACCCTGGCCATCAGGGCCGTCGTACGACAAGATGGTTCCGGATCCCTTGACAACAATAATGCTTGCGCTTTGTGAACTCATGCTTCTTCACACCTCGTATGTAGTGCCCCAACACACTCTTTATCTCTTGGTTGTGCCCCCACAGTCATAGGCTCGCGTCGAGCAAATACATATGTACCAATGCATTCTCTCCCAAGCTGAGATTCGTAGTCTGTTTCTTCCAGCAAGTTGAAGCCTGCATCGGATAGCCAACGCACCAGACCATCCCTAGTGAAATACCAGTAATGCTCATTCGGCTTAAAGTGCTTTGATTTCAGGACATGATCTTTACTTTTGTATATGGGCATCGATACAAACAAATACTTTCTGATCTTATCTAATAAGGCCCACGGGTAGCGAATGTGCTCAAGTGTGTCCCAACAAGTTACCGAATCAACACACTCCAAGCCGTATGGATCGACATATAACTGCCTGTTTTTCAGCCAACTTACACCATGGGGATTGATGTCATACCCAGTTGTATTTGGCCCGCGAGTTTCGATGAATGTTCCGCACCCTATCCCATAATCCAATACGACTCCACTTGTATACCTATCTACCAACTCGGCGCGGAACTGATTTAGTTTGAATCCAATCGGTGTTTTCCCAAGAGTCTCATATTTGTCAAAATACTCCTCGTCATAAGGCATATCATTTTGAGCTACGGGATAATATCCCATCTCTTTAGATGGCCACCATATAAATTTATTATGTGGTAACGCCTGCTGATCTTTATTCTTCTCAGCCCGTATATCCTCTAACACCCGGGATATCTCATCCGGTGGCACACGTTTATCGCAGTTGTGGAAACGCTTTGTACAGTTGCAGAAAGGAGTGCTCGCTAGTTTCCACGATGAGGATTGGTTGATTCTAGGATCGACAAGTAGATCTGGTCTAACCGATCCCCCGTACAGTGTTAAGACTTTTGCACCAACCGCAAGCGACATTGGAAGAGCGAAGCCGACAGGCGTTACTGTCAATGCAGCCCTTTGCATGAGCGCAGCGAGGGTACCCGGTTCCACTTCGCCACGATGAAAGGCTATATCAGGAGTTTCCCCGGGAATCTCAATCCACTCTTCTTGCTTCTTAAGATCTGCAATAGATACCACGTAATAATGGTCGGCTAACCATTGACTTACTTGCCGCACCATTGAATTATCAGGATTACGTGCGGGCGCTGACCATTCACGGCGGATGGTTGTCGGCCTATAGATAGCAAGAGGTCGCTTCGCATTGAATCCATCGTACAATTCATCCGCCTTAGCAACCCACTCTGGTTTCAGTGGCAAAGTAAAATCAAATACACTCCGCCTTAAAGGCAGTGCAATATCCATCTGCTTAAGTATCGATAGGCCTTGACGAAATCCACGTTGCCCGTACCGTATCTTTTTGCATTCATGTGATTTGTCTGGATTAACCGACCATGTCCCATCGGACAGATATTGCATGTTCTTATTCTGAGTTCTCAAGCGTGTATTAGGCCGTAGGAAGCGCAAGTTATAGTCATGCTGCATGTCCCAGAAAAACTGAGGCCATGGGGTTCTTAGATAGACCTGGTCATAGCGAGTACATGCTGCTCGAATAAATGGCCGCGAATAGATATTGTCACCTAACCCATTCATACCATCAATAACAAGAGTCGATGCCTTCTTTGTAGTGGCACGAGGTGAAATACAGTCTCTGATTGAGCCTATCCGCGTAGTACTATTAAACTCCCGAAAGACACATTCGGGATGCATGCGATCAAACACCATCAATTTGCTACTCAGATTGCAATTAAATATTGTCAGCCCCGCTTCCTCCATCAGAGGGCGTAATCGGGCAAGGCGATTTGCCATTCTTTTGTATAAGTTATTGTTCCTCGCAACGCCGCCCCTGTTTGGAGTTTTCGAGTAGTGGTATGCCTTATCGGTCGACTGATGAAAATCCACACCAAACAGATAGATGCGGCGAACACCCAGCAGGTAAAGCACGCGTATGGCATCCATGAGGCTGGTTCGGCAGCCGTGGCCGTTCCGGTTGTCCCATATCGACGGATCATGCGGTGCAAACATCTGCTCGCGTTTGAACCACTGTGTTTGACGATAGAAGTACGAGTTGGGGCATTCGCCCGCACGCAGTGAGGGTTCGCCGGCAATCTGCTTTCCGTGATGGCGTTTGGGTGTGAACTTTTGTATGGATGGGTCGGTCCACAACCACCTTACAAAACGTCCGGGTGCATCTACACCGAGCCAAAGGTCACTCTTATAGCTGACGACCGCATTATTGAGTGTCATCGTCAACAGACCGGAGTTGCGAAGAGCGTCTTTATCTACGTCGGCAAACGAAGGACCACCGCCAATTAGCGCTGCGTCACGTCCCGAGTACGCATCAGCCATCCCTACAGATTGCCCCTGCTTATTTCTAAACAATGGCGGCATGTGACACCCCCCCGCCTGAGTCATTCACCGTCGCTTCTATGTGCCGGATCGTGGCAGAGGCCGAACCCCCGTCAGGTTGAATGTGTTTATCAGTTGTCAAGCCACTTGAGCATAGAAGCTGCCCGGGCGTTTCAAGGTCATAGCCGTATCGTTCGGCGTAGTCGTGCATCGCTTGAACCAGCTCGGGGCGGAGGTGCTTTTGCAATTCTGCCCATGTCAGGTCGGGGTGGCGACGTCGCCCAACACGCTTCGATGGAAGGGAACCGGTGGGGCTGCCTAGGCCGAGGCTGTCCTGCACTTCAACAGTAGCGTTCTCGGCATGGATCGTGAACTTGGGCCGACGAGATTCGATCAGTTTGTCCCAGCCCAGCAGGACTTCTACCGCTTGCTCGTAACGGTTGCTTGCGCTCCCATTCAAGTGCCCGGCTGCATGGAGGAAGTGCCTGCGATACGCCAAGGAGCGTTCCTTGAATGCGTGTCGTTGCAGGTAGTCGCGCAGGGACATATCGCCGATCGCGAGAGGTTTTTCCGGCTCGTGGTTCTCGGTGTGTATCGATGAGGCCAATACCTTCAGCGGGTGGCGTACAACCCGGACGACCGTCTCGTATTCGTACTGGCTAAAGACCGTGCCATCGCCGTAGGGGCTGTGGTCGGCGTCGGCGGCGAGCATCCATGAGCAGATGCCATCCGCGCCGATCCGCTCGTGCTTCACGTCCAGGCCGTACGACTGGCATAGCTTGGCCATGTAGCGTGTGCCGCTGCGGGGGTGGGCCAGGAAGAGGAGGCGGCGTTTGGGCGGCTGGGACACGGCCGGCATCTTACTCACCCGTCGTTGCCAATATCGCGGGCCCAGGTCTTTGCCTAAGATGTCGCTGCGGCCTGCGCCTTGGCCGGCGAGCCAGGTCGTGGGGCAGTAGATATTCCAGCGCCCGGACTCATGCAGCACACCCATCCGGTGATCCACATGGTGGGCCTTCTCGCCGCCCTTGGGGCCGAGGCGTTTGTGTTGTTCGACGTGCGATTCGTAATCGCACAGATGCTTGTATGCCGCCGGGATGAATGAACCGCGCATGGCGTACGCGTGCATCCGGTTGATGTTGTGCGCCTTGAGGACGTGATGGTTTACCGCGGTGGGCGGATTCTTGCCCGGACGTATATATTGCCCGCCCAGGTAGATCTGGTGCCAGTCGTTGGGCAATGCTTCCAGGAATTGCTCGGTATTCCGGCGGAAGTCTTGCGAAAAGCAGACATCATCTTCCAGCACGAGGATTGAATTCATGCCGTCTTGCAGGGCTTGTTCGAGGACGCGCAGGTGTGACTGGTGGCACCCCCACGCAGGTGCCCCGGCCCGCCACCATGTAGGCGGCCTAATCTTCTGAGCGTCGATCGCCCTGAAGCGCTCGGGGTAGCGGAAGGGCCAGTTGACTTCGCTGAGGTGGCGTTGGAGTTGATCCCATCGGTCCGGCCGACGGTCCAGGTTGATTACGACGACACGGCCGAACCAGTCGTATAAGGTCTTCGCCTGGACATGCCCGTTGTGCCGGCGGTTCGGAAGCGTTGTGTCCTTCGTGTTAGACGGGTGTGTGCCTTGGCTAGGTCGTGGGACATGTGATTGCCGCTGCCGCTCGATGGCGTCACGCCTGTCGGCTCGACACATGACACGGCGTCCGCTCTGATACTGCGGCCGATACGTAACGTGTGGCGGTGGATCGGACGGGGGCTCGGGCGCGGGGGTTGTAGAAGCATTCATGTCTGTTGCGGGTGTTTCGCCGTCGGGATCGGGCTTGGGCCAGTAACCGAACGGGCAGTCTTCCTTGCGGTCCTTCGCCTTGGCACGGAGGATGCACCCGCAGGTCTTGCGGTTTTTGTCTTTCAGTGATTTGAGCATTGGGCCGCAGGTGTGGACATCGCCCTTCCTGAAGGTGGCGTGTTCGCCGGGACAGGCTCGGCAAACGTCCAGGCGGGCCGTGATCTGCTCGGCGGGCAGCCGATCGATACCCAGCGAGGTCTTGGCGATGCTTCTGGCGCCGCGCAGGGCGTGCTTTGCTACATGATCACGCGTAAGGGGCTTCTGACCGGAGGCATGACTTTGCGGTTTGGGATTCCGGTTTTCAGCTACATCCCAAGGCACGCCGTGTGGACAATCGAAGTTCACGTCGTCGTCGGGCAACCTGAAAGCCTTAGTAAGCGACTGACGGAAGTGTAGGCTGGACCGACAGGAGCGGCACGACAACCCAGATACGTCATCTCTCCGCGCGTGACAGTGGCTCGTTTCTGTATACAGCGGAAGCTTCATGGCCTACCCTATCGTGACTGTGATCGTAGACGGCCCGGTACATGAGGCACCCCACCAAAAGGCTTCTGGTATAATGATCGTTCCCTCGAGCTTGTTGGTGCTGCTATTACACTTCAATCCGGTTACATGTGTACCCGCCATTTGGCTGTCGTAGTACACACTGTCTGGTTTAAGACCCGCCGACAAATTTGCGTCCCAAGTGCCGTCTGAATGTTTGAAAACATTCAGCTGTGTGGAATAATTCCCTGATATGCTTTGCCATTGCCAGGCACACTCACCCGATCCATGATCGCTATAAGAGACCCAGTCGATCGGGGACAAGACGGTAAAGTCCGATACGTTACATCCTGTTGCCGTGGTTGATGTCGTCGCTGCGTCTTGTGTGTAAGCTGTGCCGCCGCTATCCTCGCCGCAATCATCGCACACAACCGGACAATCCTCATCTTCGCAGTCGTCCTCCACAGTGTAGCCCGACGCATCGATCGTGGGGGATGATCCGCCGTCCGGGTCGTAGACCGTCCAGCAGTCGCCGTTGGTCAGGATCACGTCGTTGGATGCGGCCTCAGTTGACAAATCAGTCAGGGTGTAGACCACCTCGTCGTTCTGGCAGCTGACCAGCTTGTAATACACACCCTCGCACTCATTGCAGCTATCGAACTCTTCATCGATCGAGGACACCGTCGGCGCCTGGCCCGATGGGCCGACGCGCTCGAAGCAGGCGTCGCCGATCTTGACGACGTCGGAGCTGCTTTCATCGGGGGGTATGAAGATTCGATCCGGCATATGGTGCTCTGTGATAATCTGAGTGTTAAGTCTAGATGAAAGCTATGTGCTCTGTATCAGGCATAATGTGTGAGAACGAATTCACTTGAGCCCTGGGAGTATCAGCAACATTTCACGGTACAACATGCGAGCAGTCGAAGACGATATTGTCATCAGGATATCGGTGGGTATTTGTTAATCTCTGTTGATAGGTATGGCAATTATGACATGTATACGATGATGTTAATACATTGTAATCCTCACCTCGTACTTGTCGGGGCCGGCTATTTATTTGCATTGTAAATTGCATCTCATCCCCCTAGAACCACCGTGACCGGTGAAGTGTCAGCGCAGGTAGTACCGTATTGTCCCAGCGGTACAACCACGACACCGGACAGATATCCGGTATCAGCATTACATCTAATCGTATCTAATGGTAAATCATCAGCACTCCAATACACATGTGCTTCGCCATTATGTGGCGTGTTACTATGAACTCTAACGTCCCAAGTATCCGTGTTGTCATGATAATACACATCCACTGCGTATCCGTAGAATTGCTGCTGCTGCTGTTGACTGCCATCGCATTCTGGCCCGTACCAATGCCAATGACAGTCAACACCGCCAAAGTCACAAGTTTCCCCTTGCGGGGGAGTTGCATTCACCGGAATGCCACCGATCCCATAAAGTGGACTATAACATTGTCCATGTGTAAATGAGATCGTTACAGGCGGTTGTTCGATATCATTACCGCAATCGGAGCATGGTTCAGAGCTGTAACTCGCGCTTGACGAGTTGCCTTCGCATTCATCACAGCTGTCGAACTCTTCATCGACCGAGGACACCGTCGGCGCCTGGTCCGATGGGCCGACGCGCTCGTAGCAGCCGTCGCCGAGCTTGACGACGTCCGAGCTGCTTTCATCGGACGGTATGAAAATCCGGTCAGGCATGTTAGTGCTCAGAATCAATTTAACCAGTAGAGATCCGTGTCTTCGCGGTCTTTCACAGTACGGGCTCAGGCATGTTTAACCGCCGGCCACATCGTCGGTGTACAACACCATGCATAAGACATTTGATCGCGCTCCGAATGCTCATGGCTCAGCTGACCCTCACATAATCCGGCCAAGTGTGAACAGCAGAACCTACCTTTGTGTATGTGCCGGTAATGTCACCGCATGCTCGATGATAGATGGCACTATCATCACCACCAGCGATGTCGCACACAAAACTCAATGCCCAATAATTGTTACCGTTCAAGGTCAGTGTGATGGTACGTTTTGGAGATATAAGATCATCGTAGAAGTACCAATAGCCAAGGAGAGGCTCCCATTTTACGGTCGTACCGCCCGACCCAAAACATTCGCTTGGGAATGTGTCCGGCAGCGAATAAGTCTCCTCATAACCATCTGGCAGATCTCCCGAAGGCAAGCCACTTGGTACATCGCTGCAGCATTCATCATCCTCGCACCCGGACTTCCTGGAATACCCCTCTACCACGGTCATTTCGCCGGCACAGGTAGCGGTGGACACCGACCAGCAATCACCGCCCCAAAGAACCACTTTGCTTACCTCATCTGACATGTCAGAATCGGTAAGTACTTCTTCATCACTTACACAGTTTGCCAGCTTATAACAGACGCCCTCGCACTCATTGCAGCTGTCGAACTCTTCATCGACCGAGGACACTGTCGGCGCCTGGTCCGATGGGCCGACGCGCTCGAAGCAGGCGTCGCCGATCTTGACGACGTCCGAGCTGCTTTCATCGGGCGGTATGAAAATCCGGTCAGGCATGGGTGCGACTCGTCTGTGGCTGGTAGCGTGACGCCGCAACACGGTGCCAGGGGCTATTCGCGGCAAATATGGGTCAAGCAGAAAACCGGCAAATTAATCCGGCAGGTCCGGCACCTGACGCGAGTTGTCGAGGTCGACGACGGCGGCCTTGATCTTGTTGTAGACCTGCTTCAGTTCTGCGGCGTCGGGGCCCAGCGCCTGGGCGATCTCCGCCTTGCCGTATTGATCGATCGTCGCTCGGACCACGACCAATGACTGCTCCATCTGATGGAAGGCGTTATGCAGTGCCTGTTTGATCTGACGTGCTCCGTCGGAGGCTGTGGGTTGGTAAATCGCATCGTCGAGTATTGGCATTAGGTAATCCTTTCAGGCTTCGGTGATATTGGTCATGTAGATGGGTAGGACACCTCAACCACGTTGAGACGTGCCACCCAGCGGATATTGGTTGCGGCCTCGCCGGTCACTTCGATTTGCAGCTTGTTAGGATCGTCAGCGGTGATTGAGACATCCCACGATAGACCGCCGCTGCTGCTGCTACTGCTGCTGCCGAGTTCGATGGTTTGGTCGTTCCCGATTTCGTCGATGGCGCTGATGTCCGCATATGTCCCGTCGCTGACGATGACGCCCTGTCGGCGGAAGATCTTGATATTGCCCATCCCCTCCTCGGCGGCAACGATATTTGCGTCCAGCATCCAGGCCGTGTCATCCGGGACCACGATGCTTGTAGACACGACGAGTTTTAATACTGTAGGTGTCGCATCCGATGTACTGCCATACAAAACGAACTGGCTTGCCTGTGCATCCCCGGCTGTAGAAAACCGTGTACAGGCGTGGGCTTGCTGTCCCCACTGAGATGCTTTTGAAAAATACCCAACCGCTGATGATGTAACCCCACTAGCAATCGTTCCCTGGCCCCACGCCTGTGAGTTCATACCGGACGCGGTTACAGATTGTCCACATCCTATTGCATTGCTGCCCGAAACCGTTGTCGTATTGCCAAACGCCGCCCCGTTTGCCCCACTTGTAGTACAAGCGCTGCCGACTGCAAACGAGACAAGCGCACTGGCAGTACAAGTAGAACCAAATGTAAAAGAGGCAGGCCCGCTTGCTGTGCAATTTATCCCCCCTGCAAAGCTATAATTGCCGCTCGCGACTTGTGAATCCAAGCCCCTTACGATCTGCAGATCGAAGGCATAGGTGCCACGGTCATTACCAGTTGAATCAACCTGGATCGCCCCAGTGCCGTTTGGGCTAAGGATCAGGTCGCCGTTTGTATCTGTAGCGCTGATGGTATTGCCATCAAGCTTCAGATTATCTACCTCGAGTGCCGTGGCCGTGCTGTCGTAGGTAAAGTTCGCGTTGGCCCCGAATACACCGCTATCGTTGAATTGAATCTCTGTGTCCGATCCTGCCGGCACGCCTTCGAACTTCTGCCAGGCGGTTCCGTCCCAGCGGTACAAGAGCTTCTCGTCCATGACATAGACGGGCTGGCCGGCGGAGGGGGTCGTGAAGACCCAAGCGGAGCCGTCGTACTCGGCGATATTGCCGACTTCGCCGGCCCAGTCGCCTGTCCCTGGCGAGGCCACGATGTATCGGTCACCAATCGCTGGATCCGGGGGTGTAGCCGGGGGTCCAGCCAGATCCTTGTCGAGCACCGCGACGATCTGCCAATCGACCAGCTTCTTGAAGTTGTCCTGGATGGCACGTCCCCCCTCGCCCGACGGGTCAGAGGATAAGACTTCCAGGCCGCTATGATCCGTTAATGTTGCCATGCGTGAATGACTCCGGAGATCAGTTCAATGTGCCCATACCACAACTGCGACGACGCCTGGGGAGCCATCTCCGCAACGCGTCGCTTACTCATTATCAAGCATCACATCGTGCTAAACGCACGATAACCCAGTTAGAATGCGCCCACGGATAACAAGCAATGCCAGCGCATGTGTGTAAAAAAATACTATGTAGAGAGCGCGTAGGCCCCCGATCAATACAAATAGGTTGGTCAGGTTAACTATAAACGGGTGGTCGTAAAACATCAACAACATTTCGGGATAATTCCCAATATTGTGGCGCGGTGCCTCGGCGCTTCTTGTGTATAAAGGCGGCATTGCACGACCCGTTGGTGTCCGCCATTTAGAATTCACATGAGTACTACGGCGGCGCCAGTTCGCCATTTAATGTATCTAAATCGCACATGTGATATATTTGAATATTGGAATCCCGGGAGACTTCTAGCCATGTCACACCCTATCCTGATTATCCACGGCTGGTCGGATGCCAGCCGATCTTTTCGACGGCTCGCTGAATATGTGCGGTCGGTGACAGGCCAAGCTGTTGATACGATCAATCTTGCTGACTGGATGAGCCTTGACGACGACGTTACCTACGTGGACCTGGTCCACGCCATGCAGCGAGCATGGGTTGCCAAGCAACTACCCCAGGACCCGCGCTCGATCGATGTGATTGTCCACAGCACGGGCAGCCTGGTCACGCGTGACTGGATGTCCACATTCTTCAAGGCGGAAACCTGCCCTATCCACCGCTTCTTGATGCTTGCGCCCGCTAACTTTGGTTCGCCCTTGGCCCATAAGGGGCGAGCCTGGACGGGTCGCTTGGCTAAAGGGTATAAGTCCCGCTTCGAGACCGGCTATCACATCCTGAAGGGTCTTGAATTAGGTTCGCCCTACGTCTGGGACCTTGCCCATCGCGACCTATTACCGCAGGGGCGCTCTAGGTGGTATGGCCCGGGGCGCATCCTGGCGACATGCCTTGTGGGTAACGCCCCGTACCCGGGCGTGCGGGCGGCGATCAGCGAAGATGGATCTGATGGCACCGTGCGGGTTGCTGGCGCCAATCCCAACGTGAGTCGCCTATCGCTCGATTACTGCGTGGGTGACAAGGGTAATCCCATCACTCCTAAGTATAAATTGGTAAGTCCCGGCCGGAACAAGATCGCTTTCACGACCATTCCAAGCGAGAACCATGGAACGATTACATTCAATGGGGCCCGTAACCCCCGCAGTGAATTGACCCCATCATTTATAAGCGGTGCATTGGCACAGACTGACGACAGCTACCCACTCTGGTGCGATGAACTTCATGACCACCACAGGCAAACTCAATCTCAGCCTTCGCATGACGGGGGAGAGGCGTCTGACGCGCACTACCATGGTTACCAAGACACGATTATTCGAGTACACGACCAATTTGACCAGAGCGTTATGGATTACCTGGTCGAGTTCAAGGTCGATGATCGAGATAGGTCGCGCTTCGCACGGCTCTTCCATCGCGACGTGCTGCGTAAAGTCCACGTGCATAGCGACAATGCGTCCTACCGTTCATTTTATATGGATATCGATACGCTCCGTAGCGATGTCGACAGAGCAGGCGAGGGCCTACGTATCGCTTTAACGGCCTCCCCCATATTTACGGGCAAGCGGGGATCGCCACCGGTGGGATATCTCCCCCTGGCATCTACAAAGGAAGGGGCGCTGTTCGTACCCTGGGAATCTCTCGACCGATTCTTCCAGCCCGACCGAACACTACTCGTCGATATCCAGATCCAAAGGGTCGCGGCCGACTCGCTGTTCGAGATCCGCTCCAGTTCAGGCTAATCCCGATTATACATACCGCTAGGCATCCCCCACAGAACTATCCCGGGGCAAACACGACGCTGTCTTCACTTATGACTCAGGCCATTTCCGGAGGTGACCAAGGATAATCTATCAATTATTCACCCCTGCACACTATTACTGTGCGCTCTATCCCGGCCGATGTGTATCAGTGGTGCTCCCCCTATAATTACTGAGGGATCTAGGTGAAGGCATCTGACGCCACAATCCATGTGGAATTCTTGTACTGATTGCATATACTGCTAGGTATGCCGGGCCGACACCACATCGATGTCTTCGTTCACGTAGCCACTATGAACCACTGGCGCGAGGTCGTCAACGAGATATGGAATACCATCTGCGTGTCGGGGCTTCATAAAGAGACTTCGAGCATAACGTTCGGCGTAGCGGGGATGATGGATGGGCCATTCCCAATCCATGATCAGAAAGTAAATGTCGTCGCTCACGGCGCCGATCCGTGCCTGTATGAATTTCCAACTCTGCAACTGCTCTGGGAAAGTGCACAAGGGGGGGGCGGCCAACTCCTGTATTTACATAGTAAGGGGGTTTCATACGGCCCACATCAGCCGACTGAAGACTGGCGACGTTTTATGCTGTGGTCTGTCGTGGAGCAGTATAAATCCTGCCTAGAGGCACTTAATGGTTATGATACTTGTGGTCCCAATTGGCTTGATAGCCGTAAGATTTATGCTGGCAATTTCTGGTGGGCAGACGCGAAATACATCCGCATGCTGGCGGATCCATGCTCATTGAACGTTAACAACCGACATCTGGCTGAAAGCTGGATTGGCAGCGGCCCCTCGATTCGCCCCGCTTGCCTGCACCGCTCTCCAGACGATGGATACCGATACACATATCCCCGATGGCGTTATGCAAGACAGGACCCCATCCCTACAGGCGGGGACAGTCCCTACCACGACAAAAAGGTCGCCTTAATCTTTGACAGCCATATTCGTCGTGATACGACTGGGGCTTACTGCTACCGAGCGCTCCGCCAGATCGCCCATGTAGATTACTTCCAGCCAACTTCTGTGGATCGTATTGACAATAAATATGACTTGTATCTGTCTATCGATAATGGACTCGATTACCAAATCCCGGCACACCTACGCCCCCTGGGGCTGTGGGCGATTGACACACATCTGACCCCAAGGCGTATACTCCACCGCGCCGGAGAGGTGGAGTATGTATTCGCGGCCCAGAAAGAGGGCGCTTCACTGCTACAGCGGCACCTAAGCCGACCCGTTGAGTGGCTCCCCCTTGCCTGTGACCCGCAGGTTCACGCCCCACAAGACCAGGCAACCACGCACGACATCGGTTTCGTCGGTCACATCCATAACGAAATTCGTCACAGGTATATCGAACTGATTCGCCGGCACTGGCCCAACCATCTGATCGAGCGCGTGTTCTTCAGGAAAATGGCTCGGGCCATGGCGAGCTGCCGTATCGCCTTCAATAAAAGTCTGAACAACGACTTAAATATGCGCGTTTATGAGGCGATGGCTAGCGGTGCCATGCTCCTGACCGATGGTCTGCACAAGAACGGACAAGGCGAGTTGTTCAAGGATCGTAAGCACATCGTTGAATACACTAGCATTGATGAGTTCCTTGAACTGGCACAGTACTATCTAGAGAACGACGAGGATAGAGAACGGATCGCTAACGAGGGTCGGAACCTGGTTATAGAACGTCACACCTATCTACACAGGATGCGTCGCATACTTGACGCGGTGAGTGAAACGCCCTCATGCTCTCCGGCGACTAAGCCCCCACCCACAACAGTACGGAGCCATCCCCTAACGTCGATTGTCGTGCTGACATGCAACCAGCTCTCATATACTAAGTTGTGTCTTGATAGCCTGCGCACACACACCGATGTGCCCTATGAATTGATCGTCGTGGATAATGGATCTACCGACGGAACGATCGATTACTTACGATGCCAGCATGACGTATGCCTCATCGAGAACGATACAAATCGTGGATACGCAGCCGGGTGCAATCAAGGCATCCGCCAGGCGCGTGGCGAGCAAATCATGCTGCTCAACAACGATGTCGTGGTAACCGAGGGCTGGCTGGCACGGCTCACTAAGGCGCTGTGGTCTTCATCTAATATTGGCATGACCGGGCCTTGCACCAACTACACCGGCAACCTTCAACGCATCGAAGTGCCGTATAACTCCCTCAATGAAATGCACGCGTTTGCCGAACATCGGCGAAATCATGCTCGGGGTAGCGCCGTGCCCGTTGAGGTCTTATACGGCTTCTGCCTGCTAATCAAACGATCCCTAATTGACAGGATTGGGTTGTTGGATGAGCAATTCGAAGTTGGGATGTTCGAAGACACTGACCTCTGTCGAAGATCTAGAAAAGCGGGATACCGTCTGGTCGTTGTAGAGGACGTATTCGTACATCACTTCGGATCGCAGACCTTCCGGGGCGAGGGTCTCGATATGGATGCCATTTACGACAAGAACCAACGCCGATATTGCGAGAAATGGGATGGAATGATGGGTTCCAGCCCAAACGCGAACCATAACGACAGAGCCGCAATGAGTAACGATAGCCAAGATATGCCTCGTCTCTCCATGTGTATGATTGCCCGGGATAATGAGCGCACGCTCTCAGATGCATTAAAGAGCATTAAGCCGTGGGTTGATGAGATGGTCGTGGTCGATACGGGCTCGACCGATCGGACCCGGGACATCGCCAGGGATCACGGGGCATCTGTCCATGAGTTTTTATGGTGTGACGACTTTGCTGCTGCTAGGAACGAGAGTCTTCGTCACGCGACGGGTGATTGGGTCCTCTGGATGGACTCAGACGACACAATTTCGCAGGTAGACGGTCGCAAACTCCGCGACCTGATGCAATCGCCAGACCTCAGATCAAAAACGGCCTATGTGGCTCAAGTACGGTGTGGATCTCATCAGGAAACTGGATTAACGGTAGTAGACCATGTGAAAATTATCCGCAATATCCCAGGTATATGCTTTGAAGGGAGGATACACGAACAGGTTCTGCCTTCGATACGCCGGCTAGGTGGCGAGGTCGGTTGGACGGATATCGTGATTGATCACTCGGGTGCCGACTACAGCCCGGAAGGCCAGGCCCGCAAACTCGAGCGCGACCTACGGATCTTGAACAAGGACCTCGAAAATAGGCCCGGCCACCCCTTTGTACTCTTCAATCTGGGGATGACCCATGCGAATGCAGGCGAGCCCACGCGGGCAACCGAATTCTTGACTAAGTGTATCGAGATGTCGAGCACATCCGAATCCCACCTCCGTAAAGCATATTCCTTGCTCGTATCTACCCTAAACGCCATGGACCGACCGACCGATGCGCAGCGACGCTGCTGGGAGGGCCTTGGCAGATATCCGGACGACCCGGAATTACTCTTCCTCTCGGGCACATTGGCCCAGAGATTCGACCAGTTGGTCGAAGCAGAAGAGGCTTACACGAGGATCCTTCAACGTAATAGAACCCGTCATTTTTCCAGCCTCGACCCAGGGATTGTGGGGCACAAATGCCGACAGAACCTGGCTGTCGTGCTCGAGCGAATGGGTCGATGGGAGGAGGCGGAATCATATTGGCGAGCGATTCATGCCGACATGCCCGGGTATCTAGATGGGTGGCGTGGCCTGGTGGACAACTTATTACATCAGAATAAGGTCCAAGCCGTAGAATCACTTCTCGCGGAATCGGATAAGACGCTCATTCAAGGCTCAGCATTCGCAATCACTCGTGCTCAACTCGCCGCCAATAACGGAGAGCACGGGGAAGCCAAAGCAATTCTACATGCTGCCATCAAGCAGATTCCGGATGATATTGAGGCGCATCACGCCTTATGCAAACTTCTTTTTGAAGCAGAAGACGAGGGGGCGGAGGACGCTCTGCACTGTTTAGCGGAACTCGATCCCAGCAACGGGTCCGTGGAACACAATCTGGGACTAATCAGTCTGCGCAGAGAGGATTATGGCGAGGCCCTTAAGCATTTTGATCGATCCATTGAGTTACGCCCACTATCTGCTCCCACGCATTATTACAAGGGTATCGCATACCAGAATCTGGGCCAACTGGAACATGCCCAAGAGTCTTGGAATGAGGCCATTCGCATCGACCCACAATACCGTGACCCTAGAGTTGCCATAGATCACTCGATGAGCGCCAACACAGTGCAACCTAGTGATTAATGGCAATGGTCCCCACCTTGTTTCATCTTGACCGGGATCGCTAAAGGCAGGATGCGCAGCGGAGTAATCAGAACCGCCTCTGATCATCGGCCCGTCAGGATTATGATGAAATACGTCGCGTCAGACTTTGATCCTAACTCGAACTGAATGTCAACGCCATTAATAGGATGGAAACATGAACAAGATACTGATGAGTGGCTTCGCGGGTGCATTCTGTGTAATCCTGCTGAGCCTGACGGCAGGTTGTGAGCAAACGCGGATTCACCGGAGCCTGAATAATCAGGATGTGACGGTCGTGGACTACTCCACTGATCGCCGCGGCACGTACATTGTTACAAAGCAATCTGATAAGTCGCCAGTCTATATCATCTCTGAGCCCTCACCAGACACAGCCAGAGAGTACAAATCTGCGATCGAAGCCAGTTTAAATGGGCTTGAGGGCGTCGATGGTTCGGCCAAGGTAGAGCTTTCTCAGAATGTGATCGATCTGGCCAAGCGTAGCCAGACACTGCAGATCCAACGGGAGGCGCTGTACCGGCTTAACGTGCTACTCGCCAACGGCTCGATCACCGAGGAGGATGCGGCTAGCCTCTACTTGCAGGTACTCAAATCGATTCAGGTTATCGCCCTGGCCGAGCTGGCCAATTCGGACCTGCCAGCGGAGACAAAGGCGAGGGTGGTAGACGAGGCCGCCGAGCACCTCTTCAAAGATGTCATAAGTGGTGGGTTTACAGATCCTGAGCCAGGCACCGAATAAATCATTACCAGATTAATCCATCAACCGGAGATGATGTATGCACCCGATCCTAAAGAAGATATTCGATGCCGGAACTACGGCCTCCTACCTGTTCCCTGGGGTGGGTGGTAAGCCAATCAACTGTAAGATCATTGATCTGAAAACCACCCGCGTGACGTTCCGATACAAGGTCGGCAGTAAAACATTCAATATCGTCACGCACCCGAATAATGTTGTGTTGATCGAGAAGAAGTAAATATGCAGGGCCACAAGACAGGGCCGATCTTCTTTCTAGCTCTATGGAGGACCGTCTTGCCAAGTAATCCAGTCCGGATAAATCGAAGCATCAATTGCTTGTTCCGCTCGCTGATCCGAGCATCTAATTAAAGCGGGTAACCTGGCCGGGCAGTTAAAAATATATGAAACACACACTTATATACTTGTTGGCCCTGCCACGTTTAGACCTGCAAGAAGATGGGCATTGCTGGATAGATACATACAGAGGTAAGAATTAAATCTGATACCCACCTCCGGGGTCGGCCATATGGCGGAAGGCTTGATAGTATGCCTCAATACCAGCGTAGCCAGCTTTACATACTTCCAATTCGTCACGGACATGCCGCGCCGCGATCCATTGCTCGGCTGGGTTGTCGGTCGGCACGGCGGATTCCAAGTCTAGGTTGGGTGTGATGACTTCCATATTGATCCATTGTGTGCCGATCTTACGGACCAGCTTGGCGTAGTGATCGCGTTCTCCCATGAGGTCGATTCGTGTATACATGGGGTGGTGGTGGCGTCCCCTCAACAGGCCCGTGTCGTAGGCTTCTCCCAGAGCATCTAGGATGACTGGTGGTGTCGCTTGATCTTCGGGCGTGATCTGGTGTCGTTGCAGGATCCGTTCCAGTGATCTGGATTTAATTATGTCGTTCATGAATAGATGAAGGCGGGAACGCTTTATATAGCTTGGACTGATATGCACCACTCGTGTTGAGGTTCGCCGCCTCTGGCGGGTTCCGAACCCTTGAGACCCATCCTTTAGGTGTGTGAGGGACCTTGGGGGGCTGTAAACCCAAACAGGCGGTTCCCATTGAAGCCACAGTCGGCTAACGCCTCCCACACCACCTCGGAGCCAAGGTGCTGATCATCGATCCCGCGCTCATGGTGGATGAGTCGTGCGGTCTCCAGGATTTCACGTACCTGCGCCCCGGTCATCTCATGCGTCTTAGCCAGCAACAGGCCCTGTGCTTCTGATTCCACAGCAAGCGGTCGTGCTAGCAGATCGACCAGCCTAGCCCGCTCAGCATTGGGCAGCGGCCCGAACGCGATCCGACGGTCGAACCGGCCCGGCCGGTCAGCCAACGCCTGTTCAACGGCTTCGATGCGGTTCGTGGTGGCGATCCACAGCACACCCGGGATGGTTCGCAAGCCGTCGAGCATTTGCATCAACTCGGCCATCTCAGGGTGCCCGCCCAGCGACCGGTCCTGACCGAAGATGTCGATCTCCTCGATCATGACCACGCATGGGCTGATGAAATCGATGACGTGGTGCAGTTCGTCGATGCCCGTCCGCGAGATATGGCTGGGTGTGGCCAGGCATACCGACAGCCCCTTGAGCTCGGTGAGTAGCGCCCTTAGCAGGCGACTCTTGCCACAGCCGGGTGGGCCTTCCAGCAAGACGCCTCGCTGCATCCGCCCGTTGAACGAGCCGGGTTTCCTGAGTCGATCCGCGAACCCGAGAATGTGGCGCTGGACAACTGACTTCTGCTCGGGCGTCAACACCACATCACCCAGTGAGATGGGCAGGCCACCTCCCTCTTGGGCCGGTACGATTAAATCACCCGCGGGATCGACACACCGGCCACGCATGTGGTTGTGCCGCTTGGCGTAGACACGCAGCCGCTCGATCCAGGCCTCCGGCGGGTCGGGCTCGCCCGACATAACCCGGATGGTCCTGGTATCGGCGATTGAGGTCTCGCAACAGATCACCACACGCTGGTACGGGTCTTCCCGTTCGACAAAGTACGCCGCCTTCTCAGGACAACGCACCGGCTTGCCATCAATGTGCAGCGTGTCGTAACTCGGTGAATCGAGTCTATCACCGACCGCCCCGTGTATGGTGAGTTCCTCGTGGGCGAACCACCGGGGCACCGACGCGAACACGGCTCGCGCGACCGGGTCGGGCGGCTCCCAGACCTGAACCGTGCCGTTGCCGTCGCACCATACCGCGGCTGTCCGTGACAACGGGTCGTCCATCTGCTGTGTTTCCAGCAACCGCTGAAAGACCGGGCTCATACGGTCTGCCGAAGCCTTAACACCGTTATCGAAGATAATGGGTTGGATGAGTAAATCACGGGGCGCTGTCGTCATGCGGGTCACTCCAAGAATCGGATGGTGTGTGACCACATGAATCCATGAACCTCCCACACAGTCAACTCCCCCCGCCCCCGGAAGTTTCCCCCGGAATATTGATTGGGGGGCGCGTGCTGTAACCTGGGCGCACTATGGGCGCAAGGGCAACCCAGCGGTTAACGGGGCGACCGTTGTCAGAGACTGTGCTACTTGGTGGGCCCCCGAGCGGGTGTCCTCGGGAACTTCTTGAGTGTTTTGCGGGGGCGAAGGGGCTTCCGGGGCCGGGGGCGGGGGGTTTTCTCGGCCAGGCTGCGGGTGACGTCGCCGGGCTCGAAGCCGCAGGCCCAGCTCCAGAGAATCAACTCCAGGGGATCGACCCGGCGTTCACCGGCCTCGCATTTGTAGACATAGGAGTAGGGCCTACCCAGTTGCTCGCCCAGGGCGCGCTGCGTCAGGCCCGCCTCGTGGCGCATCCGGCGGAGGGTGTCCCGGACCCGCTCATATTCCTTTGAATGTAGAGATTTACTTGACCCCATAGCGGGTGCAGGGTATGCTTTGGGGGCCATGAACCCGCAGTGGGCGCAATGGCGGAGTAGGAACCCGAAGGCTCTTGGAGGGGGACCCTATCCCCAAAAAAGCCCCGGACCGGGCCTGCACGGGCATTGAAGCAGATAGATCGGCCACTCCCTGGATTCGGGGGCCGGCTATCACCACGGCCCAGCGATGACAACAGCACAAGCTTTATAAGGATGCACCAATTCCTCAAGCCGGTGATAACCATGACACAGGAATACCAATTAGCGATCACGGCCGACTACGCGTGGCCCGACCAGAAGTACAACGTGGCCAACCAGGGCGATTCTCTTTGGGTTGGTGATATCGAATTCACAACCGACCTGACGCCCGTCAGCGGCTCCATTAACGGCGTCGACGATAGTGCGGGTGCAACCACCACCCCCGATGGCGATCAGATCCTGATCGATGGTTTGGGAGCGATGTTCCAGATACCCGCGAGAGCAGAACCGTATACACAGATAGCCGCGCTACCACTTGGAGCGGATAGCCTGGCGGGCATCGGCAACGACCAGTATCTAATTGGTAAAGAAGGGCTCAACGGCCCCGAGTTGATACTTTATGATCACGGCCTAGGTACGCTCGAATCTGTCGAAGGTGCCAAGACGGACTTAGGACTTTTCACCGCAATGGAATATGAGCCCGGCCTCAATGCGGTCTTGCTAGGGTATCAAAACAGCGACGTCATTGAAGCCTACGCATTACCCCAGTTGGTAAGTGGTCAACAAACCATCACATCTATCGGGTCTGTGGACACCGGACTAGGTCACGGAATCGAAGGGCTTGATTATCTCGCCTCGAACCAAAGCCTCTTATTGGTCGATAGCAACAAGAACATTCACTACGGTACACTTACACCGGTACCCGAGCCCTGTGGCGTGGCGCTGGGGCTGACAGGATTAGCCGCCCTCGTGCTTGGCGGTAGACGAAGCCGTCGCCGCCGGGGCTAGCCAGCGAGAGATCTCGATACGGGTATTCCATCATTGCTATTTAACGATAGCTTCCAGGGAGCTTCCGGGGGCGGGGGGGTAAGCTTTATTAAGGGTGCGGACCCAATCCATGGCCTATGGGGTGTGGATCGGCGTGGGGCTAAAGCGTATATATATAGATACCGTACTGCTGACACTGCTACTCATGAGTGTCGCCAACGCGACCGAATTGGATTGGGCATACGACTACCCGATGGCCCCGTCTGACACGCTGTGGCTGCCCGCCGGGGAAGTATCTGCGCAGCGGTTCTTGGAGCATTACCAATACAACATCAGCGTCCACACCTACCCCGCCGTATCCAACGTAGATGGATCGGTCCGATGCGATGTGGACTTCAACAACGACGGTGTCGCCTCCTTCTTTGTCACCGATGTGCTGTACCAGTTCCTAAACGGTGACCAGGTAGTCCGCGGCTGGAGCCCCGCTGACGTGATGCCGCTTAACGATGGCCACCTGCATACCACGATCGGTTGTCGGGTGCAGATGATCCACCTTCTGAATGTAACTGGCTCGGACGGTTCATCGTCAATGTCGACGCTTAGCTACACCCAGACAAGCTCAGATAGCACAGAGGTATTGTCACGGAAACCGGTGATAACAGCAATTAACATCACAACGGTAAGTGGCAGTCTATACGCAACGGATCAGGATTCCTTGGTGTGTCAAGCTTCTCATGAAGACGATGGCTTGGTCACGTACAGCTACTCCTGGCATCACGCTTTGGCCGGTACTGATTACTGGACGGATGCCGGTGTCTACAACGAGAGCTTAACCCACCCCGTTGCTAATCATCATTACCGATGCGCCGCCACAGTCACCGATACCGACGGGCAATCAGATACCCGTTACGCCACGATCCCGATCACACCATATGCCCGATCTGTCACCGCGATCTCGGACAACCGTAACCGCTCCGGCGAAGTAGCCTGGCACGTCGCGGCACCCGTGCCCGAGGGCCAGGTCCGTTACTTCGGTGGCTACCGTGCAGATGAGTTGACCCGCCCTGTTGCCTTACGTGAAGGGTTATACCCACTGCTAACTGCCGTCAGTTGCCGTGATCCCTGGTGCGGTCAGACCCGAGTAATTCTAGAGCGTGAGTGGTACGACCGGTGGGTCACCGTTAGTGAATTCGACGCATCATTCATCCATAGGCTGCACCCGCAGCTACCCGGCGACGGCAATCCGTTCGTGTCGATCCACGGGCTGGGTGACATCTCCAAGGCCAACGTCCTGGCAGCCTGTGAACCCGGCGACAACCATTCATCCTGCGACACGGGTTTGATCACACAACTCACAACCGGGCTAGCCGACACAACGCGCTTAAGGCTGTCGTTCTGCCCGTATGGTGGCGAAGGTACAGATTGCTCTCATGTTCCATTGACACTGACACCCACAACGCCCTGTGACGGGATCGATCAACTCGCCATCTTTCCTGGTCAATACAGCACGCATACCGGCGATGAGATCCACTACTTCGCTTACGCCTTGTCAGCAGATAAGTGGCACGACGTTACACCGCTCGTGGACTACGTGTCCTACCAGGATCAAGCCGCCGACTTCAACGGTACGGTGGACAACCGCCTTCATGCATTGACTCCCGGCACGACACTGATAAGCGCGTCTTATTGCGGCTTACAGGCCTATACAACACTCACCGTCCATGACAGTATCTGTGAAGACGGACTCCCGCTAGCGTTGTTGGAGCCAAGGTTCAAGACGAACGGTACGCTCCCGATGGATATGAGTGAAGCTTCGGGGTTTGATCCGGGCATCATCACCTTCACCACCCATAACTACAGCGTCGGCGATCTGGCCCTGCCGGCAATACCCAGCGCGACCCATGTGGTGATCCCGTCAGCATGCGGGGCCAACCGGACGCTCTCGGTCCGCCAACAAACACCGTACTACGTCCACTACCGGGCATGTCAGCCTTTAGACGCGATGCCCAAGTGGCTTGAACAGTCCGCCGTCCGTACGGCCGGCCCCGAGGCTGTGTTGATCGATGACAAGCGGATCATCGCCTCGCTGACCCAATTCCTTAACCAAACCTGGGCCCGCCCGGCATTCCTCACGTTCCTAGCCAACACCACCCGGACAGACGGACTCGGATCATTCCGGGGAATCCGGGATTTCCGGGGGGCCATGTGCCGGTTGGCCGACGAGTTGGACGCCTACCGTGTGGCTGGCTGTTCGCTACACAACAGTGACCCGGCGTGCAACGCCATTAACCAGCACTACCAATCGTTCCTGGAAGACCTGAAGAACGACGTTGGGGTGTCGATGCTGAACACAACCTTAATCCGCGACTACGAATGGATGCCGCTAGCGGTAGATTTTTTAGGCTATCTATCTATGATTCAGGATGACACTGGCACGTTCCACCGCGACCTGAGCCTAACCCCGCGTACCATTTGTGGTGGCAAGACTCAGGACTACTTCAACGCAGTTGAAAAAGATTTAAAACTTAACGAGTTGTATGGCGTCGTGGTCAACTATACGGGCTTGACTGATGGTGCACTGTCCGAAGTCTCGACACCCGACTCATCGGGATCTGAACAGACGCTTGAGACCTTTGCCCCGTTCATCGGGCGTATTGATTCCCTGTTCGCACACACCATACGCTATCGGGATACCGCGCATCATCTACTCCTATCGTTGCTGACCGAAGAAGGCATGATGCTAGACGTCGAGCGAACACCCCGGCTCAAGTATTACACATGCAACCCTTTGGTCCCCGATGTTGGTATCGCGGATAAAGCCTCGTTCTGTGTCTACAACGGCAGCAACTACAACGAGGGTGAAGTAGTCGAACTAGGCGGCTGGTCGTTTACCTGCCGTACAGCGTCACCGGGAGTCTGGAACGATGAAAGCGTTACAGCGAGCAAGGCGTGTACACTTACTGATGGACGGTTCCAGGCGTGCTCCGAAAGGACACACTCGAATCTTTACTCGCCTAATCCGCTGCTCGGGTACACGGTAGGCAACGTCACCGACGGGCTGGGCAGTTACTGTGTCTGGAACAACGCCACCGGTGATTACGCATGGCGTGTTGGCCCGACATTAAACGATCTTCACCGACGTCCCGAAGCATGCCTGGACGGCTACGACTCGAACTGCAACGGTCACCTGCAATTCTGGGACGAAGGCGGGAATCACTACAATCTTGACAAGATCAACGACTCGGGTGTTGCCAAGCCCGTAACCCGATACGGGAATAACCTGGACCGGTTCGATCCGGTCTGTGCTTCCAATCTTACGGTCCGCGTCTACGACGTCGTCAGCCGTACCAATATCAGCGGTATGGAAGTGGGCCTGTTTTTCGCCGCAGCGAATGGTTTGGCAAGCTCATATCAGTCCATGCCCACTAACCTCAACGGTTACGCGCAGTTCGGTGCGGTCCCATGGACCGACTACCTAGTGGCGGTGAACGCAGGGCCGTGTGGTGGCGTGGTGGAAGTCAATCACTCCATTGGTGTACCGGACACCGAGAGCGAACTCGTCGTAAACATCTCATGCGCGATCTGCGGCAACGACCGGCTGGACCCCGGCGAGGCCTGTGACCTCGTTAGCGGTAATCCGCAGTACGCCGCCAATGCGTGTGGAGCCAACCAGGAACCGGCTGGTTGCTCGTGCCCGAATGCACAGTGCAGTCTTGTGGGCAATCCCGCCGATGTGGCGTGCCCAGAGGGCCGGGAGATGATCATGACCAAGAAGTTGGTCGTGATCGATGGTAAGACACGGGTTATGGTCGTAGCGGTCTGCCGTTAACCCTTGGAACTTATACCCGGTGGCGCTGTTTGGCAGTATCTTTCAGGTCTTCTTGCTCGCTTGGTGTTGGGCTGATTGGCATACGCTTGAGATATGAGTTGATCAGTAACTTGGCTTTGGCTCGACTCTTCGGGCTAAGCAGGTGCATGTAATCTCGGATGAACTCGATGGACTGCCTGAAAGATCCGTTTTGATCAGCCATGGGCGGGTAATGAATACTAGCTTTTATATGGCTTGAACCGACGATGGCCCGATCCATCACGCCGCCTTGTTCTGTCTGGCGGTGTTGATCTCTTCACGCAACTCGGCAACAAGCAGGCTCCGCATCTCGTTTAGGCGTTGCTCCATCGTGTCCTGCTGACGGCTCATCTGCCGTTCCAGATCCTGAGCCCTGCGTGCCTGAAGCTGCTCCCGTTCTCGTGCCGCCGACAGTTCAGCCTGTAACCGATCGGTCTGGAACGTATGCACCTTCCGCTTGGGCCGGTGCCGATCGATGGCCAGGAAGTTGATATAGGCGTCGATCTCGGTGCTGCTGGGCTTATGCCCCAACCGAGCATTGACCTCGTCTCGGGTCCAACCCTTGGATAGCAGATCACAAGCCATCCCGCTACGCAGATCTTTCCACGTTACGTGATCCCCGTTCGGCTCACAGGTGACCCCGGACGCCATGACCGCCCTGCGCATGAACTTCCGTGCGTTGGCATAATCGAATCCGAAGACGGGCTGATTCGGCGCTATCGCGGGCAGGATCTGGTCCAGCAAGGCCACGGTCTCGGGATGGTTGGTGAGTTCCGAGCGCGGCCGACGTGACCGCTTGAGGACTTCGCGGCGGAAGTTGACCCGGTACTCGGGCTCGCCCGTCTCGGTGTTCACCTGCCGGCAGAAGTCCGACGGATACAGCTGCAACTGGGCCCCGATGTTTTCACCTAAGTCCCATACGAGCCACAAAAGCAGTTGGTGAAGCGGCTTTCGGGCGTGGCTTACGAGCTTGCGGAACGTGGCTTCCCCGATGAAACGGACTTCTTTGGTGTGAGGCCGACAGAACTCGATGACTTCCCTGGCCAGGCTCTGCTTGCCTGCCAGCTGGAAAAGCTTGCTCTTGAACACCTTGTTGTAGTAATCAGTCCGGGACTGATAGGGTAGGCCCGCGGCGTTGACAATGACGCCGTCTTCCAGCCCGTCGTACACACACTGGATGTCTTCGCGGGTGATACCGGTTAACGGCTGATTGTTGAACCACCGGTTCACATTGCGAAATCGGTGTATGTAAACATACAGCGTACGGTATGCCCCCAAGTCAAGCTGGGGCAGGCCGTTGATCCGCTTGAGCTTGTGCTCCTGGTGTTCAAAGAACTGGCGGAACAAACGGCGGTTTTTAGGGTGGATGGTGGGGTCTTGTAGCAGGCGGTCACGGGCACGCCGGTATCGGCCGGGCAAAGAGCCGGTGGGAGAAGACATGTGTTGCGTCATCAGATTAACCTATTAATGACTTGACCTGATCAACTCAGCATAACTCCGGAGGTGTGATCCCCCAATGGGGGTCAAAAAAGTTAACAGCCCCCGATGGGACGCGTGCCGTTTTGTCCCCCATTAGGGGTGCCGTGGATATATGCCGCCTTTGATCATTGGGTCAAGGCTATTACCGTATTGGATCATTGCATCTATATAAGGTTTGCGCTGCTGCCGACCCCTGTCGGTTCCGATGCACTGCCCACCATATTTCGGGGGTCAGGCCTGTCGGTCGAGGTCTCTGATCCTTAGGTCCTGGCTGGGGTCGGATTTGCCGCACAGATGGCGTCGCAGGCAGGCATCACAACAGAACGTATCACCTTCTTCTAACGGGATGTAGCCGCGCGTGCCAAGTACGCCGCGCCCCAGCCTTATAACGTTATCACCGATCCGCAGACGTTTGCGGCAGGTCTCACAGGTGAATTGGGGATTTACCATGGCCGCTGTGTATCACCGCCGCCTATTAACGTTTGAACCGACCAGCCAGCATATCAATCTGTTGATCCCGATCGAAACGCGCACAGTCACTGACCAATGACAACATTTATTTAGCAGTAGCCGTCACCACGGATCGGTGACATGAATGTCGTACCTGGACAGAGACGAATACGCTACGCCTCGTCCCGTGCGTTGCCATGTCACTCCCGGATTCGAACCTCGCCCAACTTCCGGAGTCTGCCGGGCTCAACAGTTCAACCGCTATGGATGGTATCCCGCCGACCTGAGGGGAATGAACCACCTAGGCGATGCCCACTGCCAATCAACGGGCGATCGGGTACAAGCGTTAACACCACACATTAGATCACCTTGTAAGGTACTGATCTGGCTCCATCAACCCTGCACGGCGGCCCAACTGTCAGTCCGCCTCTCGATGCCACGTGACCGGGTCAGCGAGCGTCTGTCCAGGCTGGCGCGGCAAGGCCTGCTGACCTGCCTGAATCCGCAAGCCAGCCGCAGTCGTCTGTACTGGCTCACCACAATAGGTGAGGCTACGCAGCAACAACTGCGTCATGGGGTAGGTTTGCCTGATCTGAATCACGACCTGCCTCCGGACGTGGACTGGACCCGGTACGGTGACCTTTGTCACGCGCATCGATCGGCCGTGATACTCGCATTGGACGAATCCGCCTTCCCATCCAACATCAAGCGTAAGGCCTTGTTCAGAGACCCGACGATCCGCCTGAGCGCTAACAACGTTCGGGATGTGATCCGCCACCTCCGTCTCTTCGGGGTCGTCGAACCGCTGGCCGACCGCAGCCACCCTCACCCCTTATACCGCCTGACCGAATCCGGTCTCGTATACCAGCAACTGCTCCGGCGGGCCGTCACAACCCCATCCTATCCCACTCATCCCGCAACCGGCCATACAAAATGTGATCCGGTGGCGGGGAGGAATCCCAATGAACACACAACCCAACCCCAAGACCCCCCACGACACACCGCTGCAAGACCCGATGCTTCAACCGATCGATCCGAAGCAATTAAGACCCATCCATCGATACGCCGGTGAAGACATCGCCGAGGACCTCGGTGATCTAGTCGGCACGATCTGTGATTTGGCTAAGGAGGGTCGTTCGTATGCCTCCGCCTACGACTACGAACTGGCGGCCACGGTTTACCGGGACGCCGCCGATTTGCGTGACATCTACATCTCGGTGGCCAAAGGTGCGTACCGAGACGCCGCAAAGCAGATGGACGACCTGGACACCGCGGTGCGGGACTGCCTGCCCACACGTCTCTATGAAAGATTGCCCCGGTAATATAGGCCCGCCTTCATCAGTTCAAGGGTCTTGAAGTCAAGGTCAGCCCTGTGATTCCGGCGCACTGCCGCCGGGAGATACAGACAGACCATGCCGACACGTAACCAGATCCACCACATAGATGCCTTCAAGGCATTTGAGAACATTGAAAATGAATCGATCGACCTGATCGTGACCGACCCGCCCTACGGGATAGCACACCCGAGCCGTTTGACGGTACGCAAGGGGAAGGTCCGTAGCACCGCCGAGGTGTTCGGGAGTTGGGACACGTTCCAGACCCCACTGGACTACGACGTATTCATCGGACGCCTGCTGATCGAGTGTCACCGTGTGCTCAAGCCCGGCGGGGCGCTCTACCTGTTCCTGGCGCGCGAGCAGGGCGGCCACTTCGTTCGTGAGGCTGTACGTAAAGGGTTCCGTTACCGCAACACCTTGGCGCTGTGTAAATCCAATCCTTTGCCGAGTTTTGCCAAGACCAACTGGCGTTCGGCGTTCGACCTATGCCTCTATCTCGTGAAGGGACCGAAAGCCGGGACGTTCAACTTCGGCCCGAGCCAGGCCGAGCGGGTCAACGTGTACACGTACCCGATCAACGGCCGGGGCCGTTACGGCCACCCGACCGAGAAGCCGGTGGCTTTCCTCAAACGCCTAGTTGAAGCGAGCTCAGAGCCGGGCGATCTGGTGCTCGACCCGTTCACGGGTTCCGGCACGACCGCCGCGGCCTGCAAGCTCACTGGGCGTGACTATCTGGGCTTCGAGATCAACAAGGACTACGTCAAAATGGCACGCCAACGCCTGAAGGACCTGGACTGAGGCGAGGATGGCACCGATGCAGCCCGATCTTGAGCGGGCGACCTGGAAAACCGAACCGACAGGAATGGTCTCCGCCCTTGAAGCACACGCTACCAACCTGTGCCGCCGTGTCTCGCTGCACGATGTATCGCCCGAAGCCACCGTGCTACGGGAGATCGCCCTGGTCGTGGGTCACCTTGTGGAGATCCGCGCGACACATCGCTTGATCAAAAAGAGCCTGGATGAACAAACATGCGAGATCAACTCGGCGATCTGGAACCTCAACCCTCGGTGGCCTGAGTACGGGCACCCGCACGGCGACGCGTTCCGGGAGTTGAAGCTCAAGCTTGAGAAGATCGAGGCGGAGCGACGTCGATTGGTTGTCCAGACCATCGAACGATTGATGCCTCTTCAGGACCGGCTCTCACAGCTGGTCGTCCGGCACACCGTGCTGGCATCCTGACCATGGACATCCCACGACTGGTTCGGAAGCTGCGCCCGTTGATACCCGAGAAGATCGACCGCTGGATGCGCGCCCGCCAGACGGCAGATGCCACACTACGAGACCTGATCGACCAGCAGGTCATCACCGAATCAAGAAAGCTGCTGCGAGATAACAACCAACCCTTGCTCTCACTGCCTCCGCAGAAACTCGCCCGGGGCAAGTACCGTCTTGGCACGGTGATCTACAACCAGAAACAATGGCCGTTCGGGCTCGATGATAGTGACTTGATCCAGCATACGATTTTGTTAGGGAGATCCGGTTCCGGTAAAACCAGTGTGTTACTCCGTCTGCTAAAACAACTGACTGAACGCCAGCACCCTTTCATCCTCTTCGACGTCAAACGCAACGGGCGTGACTTGTTATCTCTAGTTAAGCAGCAGATCGCGTTCTATACACCCGGGCGAAGGCTGAACCCGTTGCCATTCAATCCGCTGATCGAACCGCCGGGTATGGAGCGTGGGGTCTACCTCGGGCAGGTACTGGACGTGATGACCGCGTCGCACACCCTCGGTGAGGGTGCCCGCAGCCTGATACGCCGAACGATCGATCAACTAGACCAAGAACTGACTCGGCCGCCCACGATCCGGCAGGTTCTCGACGCCATGAACCAAGCCCCCCTACAAGACCGCGAGCAAGGCTGGCGGCTGACCGCACAACGCGTATTGGGCTCCCTGGAGGCGGCGATCCGATCTCCCAAGACCCCGCCCGATCAGCACGAGATGATGCGGGTGTTAGCCACACGCCCGACGGTCATCGAACTGGACAGCCTGGACCGGCCGACGGTCCGTTTCCTGGTACCCATCCTGTGTCTGTGGCTATACCACCTGTATCTTGTCGCGCCGCAACGAGAGCAACACCAGCTCACCCTGATCCTCGAAGAAGCCCATCACTTTCTGGCCAAAAACACGGCCAACCGGTTGATGTCAACCCTGCTGCGACAATCACGGGAGATCGGAATCGCCTTCGTCGTGATCGACCAGCAGGTGAGTCTGTTGAGCCCTCAGGTCACCGGGAATATGTTCACGAGCATCTGCCTCAACCAGAAGGACCCACTGGATGTCAACAAAGCAGCTGCGCTGTGCTCCATGGACGACGCAGACAAGCAGACGCTGACACGGCTGCCTGTCGGGTACGGTGTCGTCAAGATGCAAGGGCGTTGGCCCGAACCGTTCTTAGTGCGATTCGACCACGAGCCCATCGTCAAGGGACACGTAACGGACGATAGGCTGCATAACTACCTCAAAGGCCAGGTTTCCGGAGGTCCACCCCGATCCGGCGACCTGTCGCCACTTGGCCCGGGCGTACCGGGGGTTCACCTGTGGGATGAGGCGATGCAGCCCCGAGCCATCGCGATGATCGAGGATGTGTTGGCGAACCCGGATGACGGTGTGCGGGTGCGATATCAGCGCCTTAGCCTTAGTGCAGGATCCGGCCACCGGCTCAAGATGCGTCTGGTCCGGTCGCACTGGCTCCAGGAGCAGATCATCCACGCGGGCTCGACTCGGAAAATCGTCTTACAACCGACCCGCACTGCCCTGCAAGCGTTGGGTCTGACAGCATCCCGGCCCCGGGGGTATGAGTCTGTTGCTCACGCCTACTGGAAGCGCTGGTGGGCGCGGCGTTACGAAGCACTGGGATATCGGGTACAGATCGAAGCCCCACGTCACGGTGGCCGTGTGGATGTACTTGCCTTTCGGCCCGGGACCGGGCGGGACGCGACCGAACGCGTCGGGATTGAGGTCGAGACGGGCTCTTCAGACTTCGTATCCAATGTGAAAGCGGGATTGCTGTCAGGATTCACACGGGTGCTCGTCGTAGCGACCGATGTCCAAGCCCGTGAAGCCATCGAAGCCAAACTGGCTGCGGCTGGGTTGTTGGGCGTGCCGCGTGTCAAGGTGGTTGAACGGGACGAGGCCGGATGACCACACCGTCGTCAGACTCAACGTTGCTGCATCATTTGGATCTCACACGTCCGCAGAAACTGAGAACTACTGCACGGTGGTGAAAAGCGCAACCTTTATATACCACACATGACTTCCGACTCCTACGCGGGTCAACCCCGCGGGAGGATTTACCATGTACGAAAACCAAACTACGATCGATAATCGAACACAGAGCTTGCCATGGCGTCTTTACATCGACGTGATCGAACAGGGCCGGCAACGCCGCCTAGTGACGGACTCGATCCAGCCACATCTCGCCGATGATCAAATGACGTTGTTCGACATTGTCTACCGTGGCATTGTCGAAAAACACTACGACACACATGAAGCCAGAGACCTGGGCTTCCGTTTACTGAACTGGTGCGATACGTGCCGTAGTGATGGGTGCTTTGAGCTGGACCTTCTGCTACCACGACAAAGGGTACTAGCAAGCAGTTCTGATACGGAGGAGTTGGCCATCAAAGATCAAGACCGGTTCTGGCGATACCATGTCAGTGGCCTGCCTCATGGTCAAGCGTGGAAGCCAAGCGAGGAGCAGACAATATCACCCGAAGCCGATGTGCCGCTTTTTGAGCCCCGATCTCCACACGACTACTTTACGAACGGTCCATCCGAAAACTACGGCCGTGTCGAAGTTAAGCCGGACGAGGCGCACGGTGGCGAGGGCGGGATATGGAACCCGCCATTTATTGCAGATCAGTGATCTAGCAGCGGCGCCGCCCTGACCAGCCGGGCAAAGGGTACCCGCTCGGACTGTTTCCAGAACTTCATCCCTTTTTCGTTTTCTTCTCTTGCCTTGAGGCTTCCCTGCTGGATCCACCACTCTTCCATGGAAAAGTGGTACTCCGCGCTGATGTCGGGGCGTCTGTCTCCGCTCTTGCCGATCCATGCATATGCCGTGTCTAGCTCCTTCTTCGCTTGCTGTAGGAGCCGCTCTCTTTTTACCTTACCTCTTGTTGTACGCAGCTGCCCGAGTTTGGCCATCACCACTTCGAATCGGCGGCAGGTTTTCTGTGCGTCGCCCTTCTCGGCTTTCAACCGGTGGGTGAAGCATTCCTCGGCCTTATTGAAGTCACCCGTGATCATCGCTGTATACCCGCGATCGCCCTCCGCCATAGCTGTAAGCCTGTCTTTATGCTTGTGGTTCCCATACTGCTTTGCGGCTTCGTCAACGTCGGCCTGAAGCCTTATGACTACACTTCGCAGTTCACCTAGGCGTTTGCTACCATCACCATGCTTCTCCCATTCGGTGGCGTACCTGAGGATCGATACCCGGTGCAGATTGTGTGCGGCGGAGAATAGGTACAAATGCTGATCAGGCCCTTCAAGCCCCTTTAGCGCAGCTTTCTTGCCTGTTTCGGCGTAGTGTGTTGCTTTGTCGAAGTCTCCGATCTGCCAGGCCGTCCAAGATAGACGATGGCTGCCCAGGTGTGCAGCCGTCTCGGGATCAACCCGGTTTATATACGATTCCCCGATCTCCAACATCTCGTTCCACAAACCCTGTGCGCTCATTAAGGCACACAGGCCACAAACCAATTCAGATGCCGATTTCGTGTCATCTCGATCACTTATATAGTCGATACACACACGGATATGGCCGGACTCGTCGGCCAATAGTTTCCTTTCAGGCACACTCATACCACCATATGGATCAGTGAATGGATCCAGTTTCCTTCGGTAGTAGTCGGCCATTCTCGCCATGCCCTCCTCGACGAGTTCATGCTCCGTCATGAACCTTGCTTTGGCATATGCCGAAATGGCTTGATGGATATGGTACTGAGTGGTTTCGCCACTTTTAGCCGCACGTTCAACCAGGCCCGAATGCAGCAAGGCTTCAAAAGACGACTCCTGGCCGTCGGGCAGAACCGCCAGAGCCGCCTCTTTCGTGAACTTATGAGGTTTGGGCTGGAAGAGCGAAAGGTATTCGAACGCCTCACGCGCGTGATCATCAGGCAGGCTGCGGGTCGACCACGCAAGGACTTCTTCCAGAGAGCGTTTCCGCTTCTTCTGGCCATACGGTATCCGCTGAGAGGACATCCCCTCCTCCGGCACAGTAGCCGAATAAAACATGTCTGAGTCGGCACAGAATTGTTTGATGGCATCGATTATCTGGCCAGAACTATCACCATAGTACTTCTTGCAATACAGCGTGTGGGCGACAATCGTGATCATCAACGGTAAACCATCAAGGGATTCGAGTAACGGGTTAATTGCTGCCTCGACTTCAGGATCCACGTCACCCGTGATCCGTTTGAACAATTCAACGGCATGTGCATGTTCAAGTGGTTCGAGCTTATAGACACCCTCTGCTTGGGCCATATTAAGGGCGGTGATTGACTCACGTGTGCTTAGTAGATGTGAGCAATTATGCCCACCCACCAACAATTCGGCACCCCGTTCCCACACGTCGTCAGCGACAACCAAGATGTACTTGTTGCCGATCGTTTTTCGGACAAGATCACTTGGTTCCAGGCCCTGTTTTACCTGGGATGTGTAATCCGCGGTGGGGATTCTCAGATCGTTCGCCCAGCTGTTGCAGGCGATCTCGGGTGTGCCTTCGGGGCCTAGGGCATACCACAGCACGCCATCGGGAAACGCCACTCCGTCATCAGCAAACAGGTTAGCGATCGCGACACACAGGGAAGTCTTGCCAACACCGGGAATACCTTGGATCACAACCGGCCCCAGCCCCCGACGGCCCAGCAACATCTGCTTGACATTCCTGATGTCCTCCTCACGACCCACGAGCTCATACGACATCGGTTTCGGCAAATCGGCACGTACAAAGGGTTCGTGGAAACCACCGATTGGCTTCGAAGAAATAGACTCGGCGCGGCATGTGTAGAAGCCTTTGCCGTGTGGCCTATTAACAACGCACGCCCTAAAGAACTTGGGTTCGATGAAGACATCTTTCAGCTTGGGTATCTTGCAAGCTTGGTAAGTCAGGCGCCCAAACTCATCTGAATCAATCCACATGCCCTTAGCATCTAGCGGCTCCCCAAAGAGAACCTTATCTCTCTCCTGGTTTAATAGACACGAAAAGAAGTTAAGAAGGTTGCGAACCGGTCTCCGGTCTTCGACGGGGATCGGGGTGTTGGGTTTTTCACGCAATCGGGGAAGCGGATTGGGGCTTTCGCCATCGATATAGATGTAGTACCCGCAATACTCAGGTTGGTTTGCCGGCCGCTTCTCGACGAAAAGGCCAGGCAGTGATCCATCATGCGTGACGAGTGTGATCCGGAATTGAATGTCTGTCATGGCTCCGAAGTTCCCAAGAAATAATTGCTAAATGCCCCACAGATTTTGTGAAGCGATACAAGCCTTGGCCCAGGCTCATTTCAGCCCGCAAAATTGACTCGTAAGTACCTGAAAAACATAGACCTACGTCTATTCGACTCATATTTTCATGCTATGCTCTTCCTCAGCTGACGGATCGAATCAGTCATACCTAGCAGATTGAGAGGAGCACGCCATGCAACACCACAATAGGGATATGAGGCCTTGCGATGATTCGTCCTTGGATTACGTCGATCTCCTCCAGGAAATCGCCCACCACGGCGAGGCGGCTTCGATCAATCGAGCCCCCTCACTGGCTGGACCCAGGAACCGGAATCCTCGGCCCCGAAAGTATCGGATTATGACCTGGATCGCCAGCCTAATCGGGCGACCAGCAGCGTAAGCCTGGAGATGATCACAAAACGTCGTCGTTGATACACACGGCCCACCAGCGGGCTTTCTAAACCAAAGCACACCCTAACCATACCGGACGGAACCCCGACCCGGTCGGGCGGTCGGTCCGCGATCCGGCTGTCCTGCGCCTGTATCGAATCGCGAGAAAGAGTTTTTAGAAATGACTTTGAAACCACTCAACGGACAACACGTCGTTCAAGCATCTTGCCGGCCCGACAGCCGCTCGATCTTTGAGAAGTACGAAGCCGCCGCAGAGGTCTTCACCCTCCAGCAATGGGAGTGTGTTGTTCTCAGGTTCGACTGCTGCTTGTCGCAGCAATCTATCGCAGATTATCTGGATGTCTCGAGGGGCGCAGTCTCAAACCGGCTTACACGCGCAAAAGCCCGACTCCAAGAACATCAACGTCGCTTGCGCGCCGAGGCATTCCACGAGCAGCGGCAGGCTCTGATCGAAGACGAAAAGTCCGTTGAATTCTAACGAAAACACGTAACCGAGCAGCGAAGCGCCATGTAGCGCAGAGTTGCGCGCCCCGGTAGTACAGAAGCCCAAACCAAATGCTTAACACTCCATGTGAAAGGCCGAGCACCGTGACAACTCAGATTCAATTACTACCGCCAATCTGCGAGCCACACCTGGCCGCAGCCGTGGCGGTCGGCTGGGGGGAAGGTGGTTTCACGATCGACCTCGACGGATACCCATTCGAGTCGTGGCAGGACGACAACTACGCCGTCTCGATGATGGGCACCCAGCGACGTTTCCGCACCTGTCCTACGACCAACGTGATCTGGCGTTACGTGGATCACTTCAGGGCGCGGCTTTGTCTGCCGGGGCATTACCTCGGCGGGTGGATCCACTGTGGCATCTATTACCTGGATGTGAGTCGGGTGGTCCGCGGACGGTCCGTTGCCGAAACCCTCGCCCGACACAACGAACAGAAGTCTTTCTACTGCTACACGACCCGCAAGGCGATTTTTACACCCCAGGACTAAGAAACCCCTATCCGGAAAGGACAACCCCGCATGGGATGGAATAAACCAACCGAATTCGAATCGCTCATCGATGAAATGGCTGTTTGGTTGCGAGCAGGTTGGCGGCTCGTTGGATTGATAATCACCGGGCTTGCCATTTTCTTGACCTTCCACGTTGCCTGGTATGTGGCTGCGGCAGCATCCCGTGGGCTATTTGGACAGTGAGGCCGGTATGTGTCAACACAATCATCCCGATCCAGACCCCCAGCCCATTCGCTTCGTGGCAAGAGCGGTGGAACGCCGTGATCCGGTCACCGGTGAGGTCACGTTGCATCCGGTGTCGCGCACGGAGATCAAACTCGGAGTTGATGGCGATACCCAGATCTACGAGATCGAGTCACCAACCGATACCTGGGACTGCGGCCACCCCATGACTCGTCAACTTGCCGGGCGTTGCGCGGATTCCAGGCAGTTGTGCTGTGATCAGTGTCTGACGTGTTGCGGCGCCCTCGCCGGTAAGGATGGAACCGGGGCACCATCCCAAGCCACCGACGACGCGTGCGGCAAGCCGATTTCCCGCCAGGCCGCGTACCAGACCGAGGTCAACGGCACGGTGTACCTGTTCTGCAATCACTGCCACCAACGTTACGGCCAAAAGCGTAGGCGGCGGACCGCGGCCAGGATGCTGCTCAACTTCTTCTTTCGTTTCGAGGACCAAGACAAGTGACCCGACGAGAACGACAACAACACGTTCGCGGAGGCTCTGACCCACAGATCGATGAACTGGTGGCCTACGCCATCCAGGAAGGATTGATGGAAGACGCCTTCGGCCGTTCACAGATGAATGCCTATTTTCATGGCGCGGTGGATCACTACCTCGTCGCGGAGCTTCAGCAGCGCGTGGGCAATCACCAACGCCACACGCAACTGCACGGCAGCCCCGAGTTCCGTCGGCCCACCAAACTGAACAACGGTCCGGTTGCACTGGGCGTCACTACCACACCGCCCACGGTCCCGGTACGTGTCCCGCTGTCCGTGTTCGAGGGTAATACCCTTACGCTCGCAAGCAGCGGTGGGGGAAAGAACTTCGCCGCGGCATTCATCATCGTGCAAATCGCCCCACGCGTTCCGAGCACGTGGCTGATCTCGCCCAGCAAGGCGGAGTTCGCCCTGCTTGGCAACGCATACGCACGAGCGGGCTGTGAGTTGATCCATCTGAGTGGCCGCGACCTGAAACTCAACCCCTTGCAACCCCCTCGGGGCGTTGAGCCGCGGTCCTACGCGGCCCAGGTCGCCGACCTGTTGACATCCGTGTTTGATACACCGCCGGGTGCGGCGCGTCTGGTCGAGAAGTCCGTGGTGGAAGCGTACAGAGATGCCGGGTGTTTGGACCACTCCGAACCGCGGTACTGGCCGACTCTGCGAGACCTGCGCAACCGCATCGCCACCAACAAGGAAGCCCACCCGCAAAGCCGTTCTAGCCTGGTTAATGCGCTCGACGCGTTGCTGGCTTCCGCAGGCGAAGTATTTGATTACGCACTCGGCTGGGACCCGGTCGATCTTGCGGAAGGATTCCACCTGGCACTGAGCCTGGGCGATCTGTCGGTCATGGCTCAGGACCTTGTCTTGAACGACCTGATCTTGCGGTTGTTCGCCTCGCGTGTCGCGGCAGGTGTCAGCAATCCCGGGATCACCCATTACGTGGTCATCGACGAAGCCAACCGCCTTGCGGGGGCATCGGGTTCGGGCCGTTGCGCGTTGTCCAACCTGATGCCGGTGGTGCGAGGCATGGGGGTCGCGTTGCACTGTCTCGCCCAAAGTGCGGACCTCCACCCGGCGGTGCTGTCGAATACTTCCACAAAATTCCTTGGCCGCACTGTCCACTACCCAGACCTCACCAAGATCGGTCGATCGATGGGCCTTACCGAACAGCAGTTGCGTTACGCAGCCACCACGCTCAAGCCCGGCCGGTGGATCGTGCAATTGGCCGATTCGGCCATCGGGCGCGAGCCCTTCGAATTGAAAGTCCCCTACGCCGACTTCACACGCGTCCAATCCCCACCCCCGCCCCCGCCCCCGGAAGCTGGGGGCGACGGGGCCGCTGTTCATGGCGGATTCCCTGGCGCTACGAACCAACGGCGGCTACTGGCTCTGCCCACGCATCGCGCTTGAACCATTCCCACGAATCAACCATCGAGACACCCCATGCCCAGTCACAACGCCCAGCAACGACTTGATGCACTCCCGGTAATCCCCGCCGCTATACCCGATGACGGGAGCGAAGTCCGATCCCACGCATCATCGATGCCAAGCGATCCGGGCAAGGACAGCCCGGCGGATACGTCGGCTATGCCCCAAACAGCCACAAGCCGGGATGGACGCTCACCTGATGCGGCCCGTTTGACACCCGACGAAGCTCGTTTGCTCCGAGCCGTCCAGAGCAACACGGGCCGTAAGGCCGGGGACTACGCCAAGCTCGCCCGGATGGGCGCAAAAAAATGCTCGGACACACGGCTTGAACTGGTCCGCCGAGGCCTGCTCACGCAGGAGCCCGTCCAGCTCAAGAGCCGGGGGCGTAACGCCCTGGTGGTCACGCTCACCGACGCCGGACATCGGGCTCTGGAGGCCGCAGTATGAACAACGGCCATCTGCATGAATTACTGGCCGACCGGGTGGCGGAGGACCTGCGTCGCTGCGGATTCAAAATCCGCCCTGATGCGGCCGTCCCCGGGGGCTTCGTGGACCGCCTGGCAGGACGCGGCCGGATCACCCTCGCGGTCGAGGTCGAACGCAAGCCGGACCGTGTGGTGCAGGACGTACTCAAGGCCGAAGCGATCGGGGCTGACCTGTTGATCGTCTGCCCCACGCCCCGCACCGTCGCCGCGGCGCGTCGCAAGCTGGACCGATCGGGCCTTGCCCCACACACCCACTTCCGGGGCTTCCGGGGGCGGAAAGCAATCCGGGTTTGGGTTCTGACGCCTGGGGCTGCCCGGGCCTGGGTTTATGAACGATTCCGGGTTTGATTCCGTGCCGGATGACAGAACGGAATCGAAACAGAACGGATCGAGAACCACACGTATCTACACCAATAGGAGACTTCACCATGCAGATCCGATGGCCCACCGTCTTCCTCGTCTTGGGGTCCGGCTTCCTGCTGTGGCTGCTGACTACCGACAACGGTCGGGTCAGCCGCCGTGTCGCCCGGTTGTTCGACGTGGTGATTGATGCCGCGGATCGTGACCCGCTCTACGCCCTGGCCCTGGTGGCCATGGGGATCATCACGCTATTCGGCATCGCACGGCTTGTGATGGGCTTCAGTCACCATCCACGTCGCAGCCAACGCCACTCCTCCTGGCGCAATTAGCCCCCCGGCCCCAGGTCCCCTGAGGTTGCCTCAGCACCCTAATAGCCGGACGTAAACAGAGCGGATCCAACTTCACTTGCCGCCCCATCAAGGATGGGGATGCAAACGGTTAGCCCGACCGACAACGGAGAACGAATCAAGATGAATCTGCTGGATCTCATCGGTACATTCTTGGAACCGCCACCTACCTCGCGCTACAAGGTCGGTAAGGTGTTGGGAGAGGGTGGGCACGGCAAGGTTTGGCTCGCCACCGACCGGAAATCCGGTGACCAGGTGGTGCTTAAACGCGTCAGCCCCTCGATCGATCCCGGCCAGCGTGATCGGCTCGAAGCTCGTATGCTCCGGGAAGCGGATCCTGGCTTTCATGACACTTATGTCATCACAGCCATCGATCATGGTCATGATTCAGAGGGCCTGTACGTCGTGTTCCCGCTGGCGCCGGGCAAGGACCTGGTAGCCCACGCAGAAGACGGCTGGCTGGCAGCCGATGAAGAAGCCACGCTAATCGTGACCAAGGTCGCCAAGGGGCTGACCGCGATCCACGACGCGGGCCTGCAACACGGTGACATCAAACCCAATAACATCGTTTATGAGCCCTCTTCTCGGTCCGTCCACATCATCGATCTGGGACTGGTCAGTGACCCACACGCCAGCCCGCGTCTGACCCGTCCGGATCAACCGCTGGGCACGTTGGCTTTCATCGCGCCGGAATGCATCACATCGCCGTGCCAGCGTGACCCCCGGTCAGACCTTCACGCGTTGGGGTGTGTGCTGTACTGGCTGTACAGCGGTGAATCACCCTACGAAGCCGCGTCTGAACCCGAGGCGATCCACCGGGTGACTCATGAAGAACCTGTCCCGCTGGAGCATGTCAATCCCACTACACCGTCCGTGATGGCGGCGCTGAGCCGGGGCCTGCTCGCCAAACACCCCGAAGACCGGTGGCCCCAGACCGCCCGCGAGGTAGTAGATGTATTGGAAGGACGGCGGCCCATCGACCCGGACCCATCGGTTGCGAGCCACGCGACGGTGCCCAGATGCCTAGCCTGCGGGTCACCCTGCCCCGACCCACTCCGGTGCCAGGTGTGTGGCCGGGACATCCTCGACGGCTTATCGCTTCACTGCACCTTCCGCGACGGCCGAACCCGGGACTACCGTGTGCCAATCGGGCGGTACGAGATCGGGCGCAACGAGCTCGCCCGGTCCAATCACTGCCTCTCACGCCGCCAGGCCGAGGTCAAGGTGACGGGGTTGGGGTTGTACCTCCGTAACCTGGCTACCACGAATCCCACGGTGGTTGACGGCGTCACCGCCGCCGGTGACCGCATGATCTCCGTCTGTTCCCGTCTGCAGTTTGCCGACATCTCCGCCCAGTTGCGGAGCCTGAATGGCTGACCCTCTTTCCTCTTTCACCCCACAGGAGCCTTGAAGATGCACGACGAATCCCGTTACTTGTCCGACCGACCCCGTGTTCTGGATGACCGACCCACATCGCCGTCTCCTCGCAACCACAACTCAAGGGCGCTGACGCGTGGAGGGGCGTCCGGGTCCACGCTCCCCGCCACGAACAGGATCGGGCATCAGGTCCTGGTCCTTGATGTTTCGACTTCGATGGGCGGTGCCTGTGACCCCGGGGTGACCAAGCTGGACGCTTTGAAGAAGTCCACCATCACGCTGCTGGGTGTTCAGGCCCGGCAGCAGACGGGGACGCGCATCACGCTGATCGTGTTTAACAATGATCCGTCTGTAATCTGTGATGCGGTTGTCGACGCCGACGGCCACCCCCGTCTCGTGAATGCCGTCAAGTCCATGCACGCGGATGGTGGTACCGATATCGCCAAGGCGTTGAAGCTAGCCGGTGACAGCTTTGATCCCGATCAGTTCGGGGCTAAGCAGCTGACGCTGCTCACCGACGGCGGCCACAACGGCAGCGGTGACCCACGAAAGATCGCCGACGATCAGCGGCTGCGGGGGATCAGCATCGCCACCATCGGCTTTGGCGACGACGCCGATGAAGCGTTGCTCAAGGACATCGCCACGAAGCAGCGCGGCGTCCCGGCCTACTGGCACGCCCGCGACCAGCAGACCTTGTCCAAGTCCCTGACAGACGCCACACGCCCACTGTCACCTTAAGTGACAGTCCCCGGTCGAATGGGCCCCACCCCGTCGGTCACGGCCCACCGCCGTGACCGGCCTTACCCCCCCCGGAAGTTACCCCGAAAGTTGGCCCCAGGAAACCCCCATGCGGATCGATGACCTTAGTCCAGAAGAACGTTTCGAAGAAGTAGCCGCCATCTTCGCCAAGGCCGTCCTGCGCCTCAAACGCCGTTCGTGCCTGCCGGGGGCCGACGATCCACGGGGAACCTCCGAAAGTGCCCCCGAGGCCTCTGAAAGTCGGCAATTTCTCTCAGAATCTCCGGAATGGACTTGATGCTTGGCGGTAATCATGGATGTATGTGCAACACAACGGTAACCCCCGGAAGAGCTTGAGTGGCATACCGCACGTTGCGGTGATCAAGCACAGAACAGGCCCTTGGAGAACGCCCGCGATGGCCCCGAATATCCAACAAGAAGTCGCCGTCCTGAAGCGCATGACCCCTAAGCAGCTGCGCGAACGGTACGCAGAGGTGTTTGGCGAAACAACCCACAGCGGCAACAAAAACCATCTCGTTAGGAAGCTGGCTTGGGGTATCCAGGCCAAAGCCGAAGGCGGTATCTCCGAGCGTGCACGACGGCGTGCCGAGGAACTGGCCAAAGGCACGGACATCCGCACCACCATGCCCAAAGCTTCGGCGGTTACGTCGCCGGAAGGCTCGGTTCAGTCATCCGCAAACACGGCCACCCATCGTGTGCGGTTTACGAGCGATGAGCGCCTGCCGATGCCCGGGGCTGTACTCACCCGGAAGTACAAGGGGCGAACAATCGAGGTGACCGTGCTGGCTGGTGGTTTTTTTGAATATGAGGGGGAGCGTTTTAAGTCCCTTAGCGGTGTAGCCAAGGCCATCACCGGATCGCACTGCAACGGCTTCGCATTTTTCGGCTTGACAAAACCCAATAAGCAAGGATCGAAAGCGTGACCCGAACCGCCTCTAAGACAATCCGCTGCGCGATCTACACCCGCAAGTCTACGGAAGAGGGCTTGGATCTGGACTACAACACGCTCCACGCCCAGCGTGACGCGGCGGAGGCATTCATCGCCAGCCAGAAAGCAGAAGGCTGGATGTGCCTGCCCGAGCACTACGATGACGGTGGATTCTCCGGCGCGAATCTGGAACGGCCCGCCCTCCAACGCTTGCTCCGTGATGTGATGGCTGGTGCCGTTGATTGCATCATTGTCTACAAGGTCGACCGTATCACGCGGTCCCTGCTGGACTTCGCCCAGATCGTAGCGGTACTGGAGAAGCACGGGGTATCGTTCGTCTCCGTCACCCAACAGTTCAACACGACCCATTCGATGGGCCGTTTGACCCTCAACATGCTGCTTTCCTTCAGTCAGTTCGAGCGTGAGATTATCAGTGAACGCACCCGTGACAAAATCGCCGCCACCCGGCGTAAGGGCCTCTGGACCGGCGGCCAACCACCCCTGGGTTATGGTGTCGACCGGTCCAACGGTAGCCCACGCCTGGTCGTGAACCGGGAAGAAGCCGAGCAGGTCAGTGCGATTTTTAAGTTGTACGTCGAGCTTGGTTCGTTGCTGAAAGTGGTCAAGAAGCTGAACCAACTCAGCTGGCGAACCAAGATCTGGACCACCAAACAAGGCAGACGGATCGGTGGCCGAACGTATACCAAGGGCAATCTCTACGGTCTGCTCACCAACGTCCTCTATGCCGGGAAGGTCCGCTACAAAGATGAAGTCCACGTGGGCCGGCACGAAGCGATTGTCTCGCCCGAACTCTGGCGAGACGTCCAGGTGTTACTGCAAAATAACGGCCGGGAGGGCCGCTCATCGAGCCGTACTACCAAATGCCCCGCGTTGTTACGCGGGCTCTTGTACTGCCACCGCTGCGGCTATGCCATGAGCCCAACCTATACCTCGAAAGGCAACAAGCGCTACCGCTACTACGTGTGCATCAAGGCTCAGAAACAAGGCCACCAAGCCTGCCCCGGCGCGTCGGTGCCTGCGGCCGAGATTGAGCACTTCGTGGTTGGCGAACTTTTAAAGGTCGCGCGGTCGCCTGAGTTGGCCCTAGAAACACTGGAACAGGTACGTCGAACAATCGAAGCAGAATCGGAGCAGCTCCGGTCTCAGCGTAAGGCTCTCAGCGATCAGCTCAAACACGACCATAAAGCAATCCGCGAGCTGTTGGCAACATCGGAACCATCGGACGACTCTACACAGCAACTCGCCACGCTGCAGGACCGAGCACGAGATGCCGAGCAGCGGCTGCGTCAAGTAGAACAATCGCTGGCCGAACAGGAACGCCAAGCGGTAGACCCAAACGAGGTGACCAAGGCGTTCGAGCAGATCGATACCCTCTGGCAGACGCTGAGCACCCAGGAACAGACCCGGACCCTCCAGCTCCTGATCGATCGTGTCCGCTACGACGGTTCCACGGGAGATGAATCGGTGGAGATCACCTACCGCCCCAGCGGGACCCAGGCCTCACCAATCAACGGAGCGAAGATGTAGGAGATGACGCATGACCGTAGACCAAGCCCATACCGAGCGTACCGGCAGGGTCACCCGACACCGGGTGTCGTTCACAACCTCGACCAGGGGCCGCAAACATATCCGCCCTGGACATCACGGCGGCGACGCTACCTCACCGCCCCCAGGTCGTGTGCCTCGGGTGTCACGTCTGCTGGCTCTTGCTATCCACTTCGAGCGACTCGTTAAGGAGGGCGTCGTGTCGGATTACGCTGAACTCGCCCGGCTAGGTTACGTCACACGGGCCCGCGTCTCGCAGGTGATGGCCCTCCGCTACCTGGCCCCGGATATCCAGGAGGCGATTCTCTCGTTGCCCCGAACGCTAAAAGGCAGAGACCCGATCCGCGAGCGGATGGTCAGGCCGATCGCCATGGAGCCCGGTTGGAGCAAACAGCGAGCTCAATGGTGCCGACTGGTGAAACAAGTCGGGATAGAGTCCAAGTCGCCTGTAGATCAGCAGATGCGATCTTCTGCTTCATGATCGCGGCCCCAAATCACCATGAGATGAAGTCCGCCCCACTCGATAGACAACTGCCGCTAACTAACACGAGGGGTGTGAAGACGACGACGCTGAATGGAAGTAAATGTCTGTGGAATACCCGTGCGGAGATGAAAAGGCAGACGGGCTTGTTATCATGGTCGTACAACCTTGCCCCCGGAAGCGCTCGGCTTGGCCCTACGGGTCGGCCGGGCGTTTTTTGATAGCAATCACATGCGCATATTGAAGACCGTAACAAGAGTACCGATCCGATGGCAGAAAACGACACCCAATCGCAACGCCGTACATTCCAAGACGACATTACACGGGGACGCGAATTCGAAAGACGAGTCAAGGCTGATTGGAAGAACCTGAAAGATGGTGTCGCAAGATTTGAAGCTCCAACAAAGTACAAGGGTAAGAAGGGGCGTATTGACATATTGATAGAGGAACTTGGCGACTATGTCTCGATCGTTGAGGTGAAGGCGACCGACTGGGATCGTGTGGCACCGCATCGGGTGAGGCCCAATGCGTTAAGGCATGCCAGGCAAATTTGGAGATATATCGACAAGGAGGTTGATGAAGGTCAGGGCGTGTGCCCCGGCATCATATATCCATCGCCTCCAACTGATCTGAAGGTCAAACTACAGGTGGAAGAGATTTTGAACGACCGTGGCATACAGGTGGTGTGGCAAGACGAGTAATGGGGTTCGTGGTATAGGTTGGCCTTTAGCAGGTGCAGCTCCAGAGCGTAACTTTGTGTAAGCTGTAACGCCGTCCTTGACCCGCTCTTCACGGGCGGAAGAGGGCACAACTTGGAGGCAGTCACTGCTTGAGGGTTAGGCTTGTGCACGGATCGGAATCTGAACGAGCGGTGTAAGCGGCTGGATCTGCGTCGCGTACCGACGCGAGATCTTGTCGTAGAGATCCTTAGCATTCTTGCAAGTCACGCTCACGACGAGGGCGTATCGCACCTTCTCGGCTGCTCCAGTCGGCGCGCCACCTTCGCGTGGGTTGTAGTGGATCGTGAAGGCGGGGTTCGATAGGCTGGCCGCGCGTTTGGTTCTCACGCGGTGCAATGTGGTTTCCCACTTGTGTGCGTCGTGCCGAAGCTCTTGTTCGTTGCTGAATTCCTTGAGCTGAAAATAAGGATCCGACTTGATCTTCCCGGGTGTCTTCGATTCCGGGTCATAGCGCTTGTCGTGTGGAAAGAAAACTACATCCATACCAGCCCGCGTGTAGTTGCCTGGATGCGCTGCGTCAATCGGGGTCGCGTAGCACAGCGTTGTCTTGATCTCCACGTTGCCAGACAGGGCTTCGGTCGGCATTGGGATCAAAGCCTTTAGGTATTGCTTTGGCGTCAGTTCGCCTTGGTACACAATCCGCGCGGTTCCATCGGGACACGCGACGAACGATTCGAGATCCGAGGGCAACCGTCCCCAGCCGCACTCGGTCTTGCATATCCCACGGTCTTCCGTGGCATGAACAAGCAGTGCTTTGATGCCCATTGGCGTAAGTCGATCGCCGAAGTGGGCGCGGATACCCAACGCCAAACGCAGCGCTGCCGGTGAGGCATAGCTCGTTCCGAGATCGCTGTCGCTCCTACTCGAGTTTGCCGCGTGCACGAAGTAAAACGGCGCCTGCTCGACGCCCCCGAACGCGAGCGCATCTGGTTTGACAAGGCCGGGGCTGCGCCCCGGTCCGGTCGACGAGTACCAAGCACGCGACCATTCTGAGTCAAGGCTATCTGCAGACCCAATGGCCATCGCGTTCACACAGTCAGACGGCACCTGCACTCTGTCATACCTCAACTCACTATCCCTATGTCCGCCGTTTCCTGCGGCCACCGTGACCAAGCGGTCGCCGTCAGAGAGCAGATCGTCGAGAACCGACGTCCACGTGTGTACCTCATCGTCGTCGATCGGGATCTCTGGCCCAATGCTGAGATTGATGAACTGATGCGAATTGCTCTGGATGACATCGCGTACACGTGCGAGCACATCGAAGAGATCCTCATCGCGCCCAGAGGTCTCGTCGAGCACACGGTAGTGGTCGATCTTCGCGTAGGGCACCGGAAGTGCAACATCGGGATGTACAGGCCCGAACAACAGCGCAGAGCTCACGTTCGAGCCGTGGCGCAAGTACTCCGGAACAGTCGGGCCGACATCGCCGGCGTCGTGCGCGTCCATCCATCGGAACAACGGGGATCCTTCAGGGACGCCGCCATCGAATACCGCGGCTCGGAGCCCGGGATCGACCGGTTCCGCATCAGGGAGCTCGCAAGAAAACGGCTTAGGCGTGACAGACCGGAGCATTGGGGCAACGGGACGCAGACTCGGCATCAGCCGGGCGACACGAAGGAACGAGAACTGCCCGAGCTCGGGCAATTGATCACGTACGCCCCACATCGGTAGGAAGCAGAGCTGTCCTGCATATAATCGCCGATCAAAGTCGGGCTGCATACCGAGTCGTCTCGCATACGCACCGAACGCGTCGAGTACGAAATCGTTTGTTGGGCTGCAGTGAAGTGCGATCTCAAGTAGCGGCGCGTCAACCGAATTGGGAATGGGTTGGATACGATCCTCGGACCGCGCAGCGCGAATATTCTCAATCTTTGCTAGATCGTCAGCCGCTCGGTCTCGCTCGGTCCACGCTCCAAGGCCTGATGCCCAATGTGTAAACGCGTCTCTGTCGCCCGCGACAAAGAGCGCCGTTGATTCGGATTCGGTTGGGTCACCCTTACGTGTCCACCGGTCGGGCGTCACCCGAACCGGACGGCTCCCGATCGCCTCAAGGCCCACTTCACGCAGCAGCTTTCCGGGGAATGCGGACTTCGACAGCGCTTGCGGGTGCAGCGTGATAACGGCGACCGCCTCGTTGTTTGGGCACGCATCATCGGGAAGATCGTCAAACTCTTGGGCAGCGTTCACGATGAGCGGTACGAGCCGCTCTCGTGCTTGTTCGACCGAGTACGGAAGCTCGGATTCCTGCCCACCTCCGGGCGGAGGTACCGGCTCCGTCAGGCGCTCACCGAATCCGAGCAGGAACTTCAGGTCTTTGGCCATGATTAGGTCTCCACGTTGCTATGTACTCGCTTGCGGATTGTGTCGCGGCTAACTCCCGTGATCTCGTGGGCCCGTCTTTGCGTGAGCGCGCCCGATGCCACCAGTTGAGCTGCGAATTCGATCCGATCTTGTTTGCTCATCTCACCGAGATGGCCGAGGACCATCGCCTCGAAATACTCGTCAATCTCTGAACTGGACAACGCTGCTGCGCGGCGTCCCTGAAGAACGGTGCGCTCGATCTCGCTGTACGAAGATCCACGGAGTGCGACCGCGAGAGATTCCAGCCAGGACTCGCTGAACGACTCATCCTTGAGAAACAGTCGAAGTGCACTGGTAATACCGTCGTGTTCGGGTAGCGAGAATTCGATTACACGCTCAAACCTGCGCCAAGCTGCGGGATCGAGTAGCTCTGCGTGATTCGTGGCCGCTAGCAACAACCCGTTCGAAGGCCAATCATCGATCTCCTGCAGTAGCACGGTGACGAGGCGTTTGAGCTCTCCCACTTCTGTGCCATCGTCGCGACGCTTTGCGATCGCATCGAACTCATCTAGGAGCAACACACACGGCGTTGCCTTGGCGTAGTCAAGCACGTGTCGCACGTTGTTGCCTGTTCGTCCGAGGAAACTACTCATCACCGCCGACAGATCTAGAATAAGGAGAGGCAGGCCGAGCTGCTCGGCAATCCACTTCGCCGAGAGCGTCTTCCCAACACCGGGCGGCCCGGTGAAGATCGTCGTTCGCGTGGGCTCGAGACCACGTTCTTCCAAGGCGTCCCGGCTCTGGTGCTCGGTGACGATCGCCTGCAGATGCGTTTCAACCTGCTCGTTGTAGATCGGCGTAATATCCAGATGGACGGGCGACTCCACGCGCATGAGCTGCATGCGGGTATCCAAATCTACTGGCAGAGCAGGTGCCTCGGCCCGTCGGATAGGTGACGAGCGAGTCGGAGCTTCCCGCAGGAGCTCCGAGAGCCCCTCAGAAGCCTCGGGAAGCGTGCCCTTGAGCTTCTTCGCCATCCTGCGGATGTGGAGTTGCACATCCTGAGGTCGGCCAGTGAGCGCAAGCCTTGCCAAATGGACTATTTGTGATGATAAAATTTTACATTCTTCCATATACACTCCTATGACCTATTTACATGGTATAATCTAGTGGACTAAATTTCAAGCATATACTTGACATATCGTCCATGTGTGGCATAGGCTACAATAAATCCCCAACCGCCCACAGGGCAAAGGAGCCACCTATGGCCAAGGACAAGAACTATCACGTGGTCCCGCACAACGATGGCTGGGCAGTCCGTCGGGAGAACGCCTCACGCGTCTCATCCACTCACAGCACCCAGAAGGCCGCGATCAATGCGGGCAAGCCACTGGCTCAGAAGACTCAGGGCGAGCTACGGATTCACGGCCAGAATGGTCAGATTCGCGACACCGACTCGTACGGGAATGATCCGAAGTCGATCCGTGATACTAAGCACTGACCTCGCACCGTGGCGATGATGGCAATAATGGGCACTACTGCCATGACGCCGATGCTAGTTCGTTCAGTGGCTGCCTATGCGGGCCATCACCAAGCTTACGCAGATCATGCCAACGAAACGCTCCCGGTGCTCGAAGAGGCATAGTGGCCGTTGCGCTCATGGCACCATCTCGGACTTGGGATTTCGCTCGGTAGCCGGAGCGAACTTGCCTGTTAACCACTTCGACAGGGAAAAACAGAGAGTCCGAGACTTCGGGCCGTTTTGTTCGGGGGTGTGGGCCGAACCCCCTGGGTTTGGTCCGGAGTATCGATCTCTGGGTATCGAACTGAGAGGTTGCGTTCGTTTCAAGGACGCGCCCTAACCCTTTACTGGCAGGGGGCTACGAAAAAACGCCCGGCCTTGAGTGGCGGGGCGTCTTTCGTTAACCGTTGTGTCGCCAATATTAGCGACTTTTCAGGAAGCTCCCCGGGCTGGACTCGAACCAGCAACCAAGTGATTAACAGTCACCTACTCTACCATTGAGCTACCGGGGAATCGGGATGTCGAGCCGTAAAGGTTAGCAAGTCTATCGGCCTTTTCAACCCGGGGGTTTGGGGCGGATCAGGGGGTGGGGGTTAGGGATTGGGGCTTGGGGGAGGGGGCGGATCGTCATCACATCCATAAACGTGCCAGTGGGATCGATAGCCGCCGTGTCGCACGTGGCGGAAGGGGGTGCCAACCTGTCCGGGCTTGTGAATCCGCCTTATGTGATCCAGGTGGGTCCAGTCTACTTCCGAGCCGGCTCCCCAAAGGGCGAGGCAGGGGGGCTGATCCCCGATCAGCGGGGCCTGGCGAGGCTCGATATCGGCCCATATGCCTGCTATACTGGAACGTTTATAACGCTGCGCCGGGGCCTGCCGGCGGCAAGGAAATGACCATGGCGACGAGCTTTGGTGCTTTGTGCACCGACTTTTATATCAATCAGAAACTCGCGCTCAAGATGGACCTGCCCACCGAGCGGGACACCTTGCTGCACTTCTTCGACCAGGTCCGCAAGACCCAGCCGAGCATGACCCGCTTCCGCCGATACGACGGCGAGCTGAGCCTGGAATCCAGCCGGCGTGAGGCCGAGTACACCTGGCTGAGCCTCCAGCAGAACGCCATCCGCACAGGCCACGTCAACCCCGACGCGATGGAAGACGCCTACCGCTACCACCGCCGGATGCTCGAGATCGCCCCGTTCTACCTGACGCTGAGCCCGCTGGATATCGACTACGTCGAGCTGATGTTCGGCTTCGATATCGAGTGCAAGGAAGACCACGACGAGATCGTCTACGAGGCCCTGTTCGCCGACTCGCCACTCGGCGGCCTGCTCAAGCCGACCGACGCGGCCGAGGGCGCCAAGGTGCTGGACGTCCAGCCCGTGTTCGGCCTGAACCTCGCCGAGGGCGGCTCGCTGCAAGGCTACTTCGAGGTCAAGACCCGCAGGCGTTCCCGCCGAGGTTCGGGCAAGCGCTACGCCCAGGAACCGATCAGCCTGTTCGTGACCCTGCGCAACTACGCCCCGGTCGATAAACTCGACGACCTGAAGGATATCACCACCGCGCTGGGCCAGCGTGCCGAGGCGCTGGCGGCTGAACGTCTGATCCCGGACCTGCTGAACCCGATCGTGCAGCACATCTCGCCGAGCAGTCGGTGAGGAGGGTGGTTGGTGGTTAGTTGAAGAGGTATCCGCAGATTAAGGGGATTTCTGATTTCTAATTTCTGATTGCTAATGTGTCGCTGCGGTGCGCCTTGAGTTCATTGGGTGCTTGCCCTTCACATTAGCGATTAGAGATTAGCAATCAGCGATTCATTAAACACACGATGCTCCGGGGGCGATGGCGGCCACCGGGTCAGCGGGACCGGGTCGGGCCGGTGTGCCGTTGTTCCAATGCCAGCCGGGGCGCAGCGCTTGCAAGTCCCCCCGCCCCCGGAAGAGCCCACGTTTTAAAAACGTGGGCTTCGGGGAAGGAAGTTGTGCAGATGAAACCTGTCACAACTTCCGGGGGGGCAGCCCGTGAGTCCCGGTCCAATTAATCATCGGGAACTCAGTGAAAGTCAGACCCTCGCCGTCATGAGATTGTCAGCAGGCACGCCCCCGGAAGCTTCCCGATTCCCGGAAGTTGTCTCCGTGGTGGGTCTCCGGAGAAACGCGCGTCTCTACCTATGGTGAAGTGGTCACTTTTGTGCGCGCAGAATGTCCATTGTCGGAACAGGTTCTTGTCATGGCACTGAGTAAGATCGGCGGCTTGCCGATTGATGTCGTCAAGTTTTCATTGTTCTGTCTTAGTTAGTTGCATGTTGTAACCCGGCTAGCCTTACCACCGCATAGGAATCATTATGTCTACTTGACAAGATTTATTGCTGAAATACAAAGGCGGAGAACACGCCGGCAACTCGGATGTAATAATTCAGTAAAACAGAAGAATGGTATTGACCTTTTAGTCAGGAGTGATAAGGTGAAGCCGTGAAAGTTGTGCGTTGACTTGACTACGTGAAGGGGGTGAAAGTTATAGCAATTTCCGGTTTACCCAGATCAGAGCGAATGGATGTGCGGGCTAAGCGTGCACATCGAAGTCATTTTGTACAGACTTTGTCAGTATCCGTATCGCTTGAGTGTGTGCAAGACCGGTTCAGAGTAGATTGGGTCAGCATCGTAGACGTTACACCGCCTAGGAATCAACGGGCAAACTGCAGATGTCTGTGACTTATCAAGTAGTTGATTACGCAAACCAATTTCAGGGAGAAAGAGCCATGCTGAACAGGCAGATCGTCAGGACAACTGTAATTGCTGCTTTCGCACTGACTATCGCGATTGGGAGTGTTGTACAAGCGGGGCTTGTTGCGATTCAACCTACAGGTGTCAGGCTTGTGTCGGGTGAGGGTGCGTGGCCACCCTACGGGGAGTCACCGGAGAATCCGGCGGTCAATCTGATTAATCAATCAGGGCTGTCGCCTAACTATAGTACCGGGGTGACACCCATCGGTGAATTGCCGCCGAACGTCGCGGAAGCGGCATTTACTACGGGTTGGAAGCATAATGTCACTCTTGATTTTGATCTCGGTGAGGTCTACCCGGTTTCCTGTTTCGCACTTTGGAATTTGTCTGCTTACTACCGGGCGCAGATATATAACTTTACGCTAACAGCCAGCCCTTACGAAGATTATTCTTCTTCGGTCTATCTAGGGCAGTTCCAGGCTTTGGGCAGGGGGCATCAGCGGTCAGATGGACGCCCCGAACTATTTTACTTTACGGAAACGGACGCCCGTTACATTCGTCTAGTGTATACAAATGAATATAACGGCTTTTATTCGGGGGCCCAGGAGGTAGCTTTTGGTGTGGTGCCTGAACCAGCATCTGCTGCGGTGTTGGCCACAGGATTAATCGCGTTTCTCAGTAGACGGCACCCATTCATATTCTGATTCGAGATTGAACCGCGATGTCCCGGAAGACCTTGTTAGCCCTGTAAACGTGAATTAATGGTCTAGCTGTAAACATGTTACTTCACCTTCTCCAGCAGGAGGTAGCGTTGGGGGATCAGTTCGTCTTCGATGGAGTCGAGGGGGATGGCGATGGTGGTGTCGCCTTTGAGGTGGTCATTTTTGACATTCAAGGGGCATTTGACGGCTAGCTTGTCGTCGTGTCTTTGTTCACTTGAACCCGGGCAGTCCACATTCGGTCCGAAAAGCGTTGACCTTTGCGAGTGCGGCGGGTTCTTTTTTGAACAGCATGATGAGCTGGGAGCTGGTGGTGTTGAGCAGGGCGGCGCTTTTAGGAAGGTCGTAGGCGCAGGTGTGGAGGGTGTCGAGGGCTTCGGCCAGGAGGGTGGAGAAGTCGGGGTGGTCGGGGCTGAGGAAGATTTTTTTATCTTTGATGCGGGATAGCCAGAGGTCGCTTGGGGTGAAGATGAGGGGATTGAGGTCGGTGGGGAGACCCGCGGCAGCTTCGCAGCCCGCGGCATATTTGGAGGTGGTGATTTCTGAGGCCCCGCTTCCGGGGGGGGAGGGGGTGGGGGATCTATGCTCGATCGCGAGCTTGAGGCGCAGGCGTTTGAGGGCGGTGCGTTGGTTGTCGTGTTGGCTGCGGCGTTCGGTGGCGGTGGCGGAGAGGCCGGTGGGGCGGTGGGTGAGCTCGATGGCGGTCTCGACCTTGTTGCGGTGCTGGCCGCCCGGGCCAGAGGCTTTGTATCGGCGGACGGTGCATTGTTTGAGCAGGTCGTCGGGGGATAAGGAGGCCGGATGTGGCGTGGGAGCGGACATGGCTCTATCGTATCGCGGGTCCGGTAAGGTTGTGAGTAGAGGGCGGAGGGGTTGGGGGGGGGGTCCGCGGCAGCTTCGCAGCCTGCGGCTTGAGGGGGGAGAATAGGGCTCGCAGCCTGCGGGTTGGGGATTGGTTGTAAATCGTCAGTGATGATCGGTCGATGGGCGGTGCAGAGTCGTTATGAATCAGACGCAAGACCACGAATCACAAGAAGCTACGGCGGCGACAGGCCGACTGGCGGCGCTGGACCGGACGATGGCGGAGGGGCCGGGGCTGGTCCGGTTGGGGCCATTGCTGCTGTGGGTGGCGTGCATGTTCCTGGTGGGCTTGGCACAGGACTGGGACGAGCGGACGCTGCCTTATCTATATAGCCTGCAGTGCGTGCTGACGGTGGGGATGCTTTGGCGGTATCGCAAGCTGCTGCCGGAGATGACGCTGGGGTTTCACTGGACGGTGATCCCGTCGGCGGTGTTCCTGACAGCGGCGTGGATCTTCCTGGGTTGGTGGATCGGCGGCGAGCTGCCGGAGCGCTGGTCATGGCTGACGGCGGGGATGGCGTATGACGATCCGCTGAACACGGCCGGCGACCCGCACACCTTCCAGGAGATGCGTACGACGTTGCCCATGACGTACTCTGCTGCGATCGTGCTGCGGTTGCTGGGGATGTCGCTGATCGTGCCGTTCGTGGAAGAGATTTTTAACCGGAGTCTGTGCCTGCGTGCGATGCACTCGGCGAAGAAGACGGGGATTGCGATCATGCAGGTGTTGCATGATTTGCCGGGGATCGGTGAGGTGCTGATGCACAAGCCGGCGTTCCGCGCCGCGGCGCAGCAGGAGCCGATGTTCACCAAGCAGTTCAACGAGACGCCGCTTGGCATGGTGAGTGTGTTCGGCGTGGCGGCGTCGACGTTTGTGTTCATGTTGAACCATGTGCCGAGGGACTGGGTGGGCTGCATTGTTTGTGGTGTGCTGTGGTGTCTGATGGTCAAGTGGACCAACAGCGAAGGGCGCAGACGCAAACTCGGCCTTGGCCCGGTGATCTGGTCACACGGGCTGACCAACGCGCTGCTGTGGTGGTACACGGTCAGTAGCGGCGATTGGCAATTCCTATAAAACCATTTGTGATGTTGCATAGGCCGTGTTCTTGCGTGCTTATGCGGTGGTTACGGGCATGCATGACAATGCGTTTGCAACCCTGATCGAGTAAGCATTGGCGGGTGCTGGAGTTGCGTTATCGGCTGTAAAAACAGGGGTTTTTTGTGTTTGGGGCGGCGGATTTCTATTGACTTTAAATGGGGCAGTGGTACATTTGGATTTGAAATCAGGGACCGGCAGCCGGACTGACTTCCGGCCAACCGGGATACAAAACGACCGGACCCTGACTAAGCCAACTGCGTAAAGCCGAGTGGCCCGCTATGGACCCAACCGACTTTGTGTGGTTGGCTTTTTTTTATGGATGGATGTTTTATGAACTGCTTTCTAAGTGCAGTCTACTTAAATGTGCTGACGTGCAGAGCCTTGTAGTCCGGGCCTTGCGCGCCCAGGCGTGACTCGATGAGTTTCACGGCTTTGATGCGCGCGGTGCCGAGCGAAGTGCCTTGTGTTTGCTTGAACAGATCAGCGATGCCGGCGACAGCGCGTCGGTCGGGGCGCCGGCGGTGCTTTACACGGGCCAGGGTGACGTGGGCATGCATCGGGTGGTCACGCGGGGTGATGTCTAAGTCTGACGCATCCAGCTTTGCATCGATCAGCTCGGATAGCCTCGGCAGGGGGCCGGGATCATCTGACGCGGCGAAGACGACCCGAGGGTGGCGGCTGTTGTGATGGGGGAATGCGTCCAGGCGGGTTAGGTGCAGGTCGAAAGGCATGAGCCAACCCGCTTCACGGCCTTCGCCAACAGCGGCATCGAGGGCCTCGGCAAGCTGAGTAGTAGCCGACGGCTCCACATCGCCGAGAAATCTCAGCGTGAGATGCAGCCCGTCGGTCCGGACGGGGCGGACGCTGGGCCCAATGTGCGACAGCTCCTCGATCAATCGCCTCAGCGGGGCGAGCATGGGGACGTCCACACCGATAAAGACACGCGGCATGGCCCCTATTCTATCGCTCGGCCGACCCGGATAGCTTGGAAACTCACCCATCAGCCACCCACAAGCCCGCCCAATGCTCCCGGAGACGGCCCAGGCCCGGTTTTTTAACAATTGATCCAGACGGATGTCCCGGATGTGCGTCTATCCCTGTGAACGTGGACAATATGGCTGGCCCATGACGCAGACATCACCGGAACATGCCGAGGATGGAGACGCCGGCGCCCGATCTGAGGGTGCGGGGCTTCGTGAAGGGTCTGGAGCGCTTACGGGTCGGGGGCTTAGGTTGACGGGGTCCGATCGAGGGGACTCCGGTCCGGGGATGGACATGGCGGACTTCGACGACGTCGTCGCCGAGCACGAGTCGGCCATGCTGCGTTACGCGCGTCACCAGTTGGGCCGGGACTACGAAGGTCGGCACCACGACGCGCAGGACATCGTTCAAGACGCGCTGCTCCGGCTGCACCGGCAGTGGCGTGAAAAAGGACGCGACGGGATACAGAACACGCGGGCCTGGCTGATGCGGGTCACGCACAACCTGGCGATCGATGCGATCCGAAAACGCACCCGGCAGCGTGCCGCGAAAGTAAAGATGCAACAGGACGCCGTCAGCACGAGAGATTCCTTGGACCGGGAACAAGACAGCCTGGACACGCTCGAGTCGCACGAGGCCACCCACCGGGCGCTTAGCCTGCTGCATGATTTACCCGACACCCAGCAGCGCGTCCTGATGCTCAAGCTCGACGACATGACCGTCCGCCAGATCGCTGAGGTGCTGGGGATGAGCCCGGGCAACGTGGGGTACCACCTGAACCAGGGCCTGATGACCCTCGCCAGGCAACTTAAGCAGGCCGGGGTAGTTTGACCGTGAATAAGACTACCGCCCGTTCCGTTAACGGGAGAGACTGACCATGAACCGCGAACAAGCCGAATCCATGCTGGCCCTTCTGGTCTTCGATGATCTCGAAGAACCGATGCGCTCCGAGCTGCTTGAATACCTCAAGACCGACGCCGAACTTAACGAACGGCTGGGCGATATGCGTCTGACCGCGAAGCTGCTGCGTGACGCGGTGGGCGAGAAGGAAGCGCCCCGGCTTGATGATGCGCACCGTGTTGCGCTCAAGAAAGACATCGAGCGCGACAAGCGCAAGCGCGGCGTGATCCGCTTCCAACTCGGCACGCCGATGCACCCGGCGATCGCGGCGCTGCTGGTGATCTCCACCGTGGCGATCCTGGTGGGCATCCTGCTACCGAGCCTCGGAGCGTCGAGGAAATCGTCACTAAGTGCCCAAGCGACCTCGCAGGCCCGCGGGATCGGGCAGGGGATGGAGCTTTACGCAAGAGACAACGACGGCCGATACCCCGAGCGCGTCAGCGAACTTGTTGAGGACGGCTATATCTCGCCGGACTACGTCATCGCACCCGATGCCGACGTTGACCTGCCAAGCAACTTCGCCAAGCTCAGCCAGACGGAGCAGAACGACTGGATCGACGGGAACAGCTCTTACAGGTTGCTGGCACGGGGTGAAAAGTCCGAAGGTCTGGATTCAAAGCGCATCGTTGGGTACATGGAGCACGGCGATGGTAAAGGCGTCTCAGTCACCCGTAGCGATGGCAGCGCGTCGTACGAGCGTAAGAATGAATTGCCCGAATTGATCGAGGGTCAACTCACGGTGAACAGCGGCTCGACGCTTCATTACCAAGGTCGGACACCGGTAACGGCCGGAACCACCTCTGATTGGTACGCCGGCGGGTCGATCGCCATGGCCGACGCCGAGTCCACCCCCGCTGGCGAAACAGACGACTTTGCACTGCAACAGTCGCGTGTTGACATGGCTCGTCAGAAGTTGGCAATGAAGAGTGATACGGCTGTGGTTAACGGCCGGGACTGGAGCGGCTCAGCTGGTCGAGGCGATGGCAGTGCGTCGTTCGAGAGCGGGTTGGTCAAAGATGGCAAGCTCGATTTCGACGTTACCGACGAGGCTTTGGGGGTGAACGAGTCTGCCCGCCGTAGGGAGCGCTTCGATCAGGGTGCCGCCCTGTACGGCAAACAAACGGCCCAGGATCATAATGGTAACTTCGCGGCGGATTTCGGGACGTTATACGACGACTATGACGGCGGTGGGTACGGCGGCGGGCAGTACAGGGGTTACGCCGGGGATGCCGATGTAACCGCCAACGCTGATATGCCGGTGGTGTCGATGGACGCTATCGAACTCAGCAAATCCACTACAGACGCCAGTGGTGTTGCCGACCTCTACAACTACGGTGACTCGTTCGGCGCTGCAAAGCTTGCCAAGCGTCCCGACATGCTGGCCTATCGGCAGACCGCCGAGGCTCCGGTTGAGGGTGTTGTCGGCAAGCCGATCCAGAACAACGAATGGGCCGTAAAACAGGCGCAGGCCGACGAGTCACGCAGACAACTTCAGCATGCTCAGCAGATCACAAACGGCCCAGTGGATGCCCGTGCTCTCGACACCTACTTTATGGATGGCGTCAACACCGCCGCGTCCGGCGAAGTTAGCGGCGGGACGACCCTCGCCCTCCGTGCGGGCGATGGAGTGACCGACTCCCTGTCCGGCGGGATCGTGTTGAACCAGCCTGACAATGGCGTCGTGCGTGAATTGCGTGATGTCGCGCGTGATACTGATTATTACGGGTCCGAATTCTTCGAAAAGGATGTGCGCCGGTCGCGTCGAAGCAGCGGGGTGGTGGTCTTTGGTGACGATGCGGCGCCGCAGTCACAGACCGCACCCGTCGCCACGCCCGAACCGACCACCGCACCGGTCAACCGTTTTAGTTCGGTGACCGTGGAGGGGGCCGAGGCCACGCATGAATCCGAGTTATCCTCGGTGACGCCCCGGCTGGAAACCTTGGATCAGGTAGAACTGGGCGAGCGCTGGGACCGCACACATACCCATGCGGCGGATGCGAAGCAGCAGGGTGAGCAAGAGGTTCAAAGTCTGCTTCGCCAGGCTTTGGACCTTCAACGTGAGCAACGGTACGAAGAAATGTTGGATGTATTGGATCAGGCTGACGTCCTTGATCCCAACGATGTGGCTGTGGATGCGTTAAGGGAGATGTTCGATGAATCCAAGATCTATGTCCAAGCTCGTGATATTCACCGGCGTGTTCAGTTAGGCGATCGCGATCAGGTAACGACCAACGATCAGTCCACGATCCCGTATGACGAAGTAGCGACGTATCCGGCCGACTGGCCTCAGCTCTCTCTCGGTCGACCGAACCGTGGTGTCGATGGGGAAGTCGATGAACTGGCCGAACTCGAAGAGGTGAAGAAGCGGATCGATGATCTGACTATTGTGCAGCAGCAGCAAGCCGGGAGAGAGGTCGCGCTCGGCACAACCGTGGAGAAGCTTGAGAAAGTCCGGGAAGAGGCCGAGCAGGCTCAGCAAGCCAGTCTCGTTGCCGGGTTTGTCATGCCCGCTGAGGAAGCCGCACCCGCCCGCAAACCCAGGCTCATGCCGGTCAACCCCTGGGTGATGACCGATGACGACCGCCTCTCGACCTTCGCGCTGGACGTGGACACCGCGTCTTACGACATCGCGCGTCGCTATATCAACAACGGCTTCCTCCCGCCGAAGCACACGGTGCGGATGGAGGAGTTCGTCAACAACTTCGACTACAACTACCCGGCCCAGCAGGCGGGTAGCGAGGCGTTCGGTGTTTATGCCGAGGCCGGCCCTTCACCGTTCGGGCAGGGGACGGTGCTGATGAAGGTCGGCGTGCGCGGCAAGGTGATTGGCCGCGACCAGGCCAAGCCGGCGAACCTGGTGTTCGTGGTCGATACGTCCGGCTCGATGGCGCGCGAGGACCGGTTGCCGCTGGTCCGCAAGAGCCTGGGGATGGTGCTCGATCAGCTTTCAGAGCAGGACCGCGTGTCGGTCGTCAGCTACGGCACCGAGGCGAACCTGCTGATCGAAGCCGAGCCCGCAGAGAACAAGCAGCAGATCCTCGACACGCTGGAGAACCTGCAGACCGGCGGGTCCACCAACCTGCTCGGCGGCGTTGAACTCGGGTACGAAGTCGCGCAGCGGCAGTTCATCACCAACGGCGTCAACCGCGTGATCCTTAATTCCGACGGCGTCGCCAACGTCGGGCCCAGCGAGGCCGATGAACTGGTCGAGCAGGCACAGACACTGCGTCGGCAAGGCGTGTCGTTCACAAGCGTCGGCTTCGGGGCCGGGAACTACGACGACCGCATCCTCGAGCAGCTCGCCAATACCGGCGACGGCGATTACCTGTTCGTCGGCTCGATCGATGAGGCCAAGCGCGTGTTCGTGGACAACATGGCCGCGTCGCGTCCGACGATCGCCTACGACGCCAAGATTCAGGTCGACTTCGATCCAGAGCGTGTCCGCCGATACCGACTGATCGGGTATGAGAACCGCGACATCGCCGACAGCGACTTCCGCAACGACGCGGTTGATGCCGGCGAGGTCGGTTCCGGGCAGTCCGCCACGGCGCTGTACGAGCTCGAACTGCACGGCCCGGTCTTCGCGCTGGGCGATGAGCCGGACCTGGGCACGGTGTATGTCCGCTACCGTGACCCCGAGACCGGCCAGGTGCGCGAGCTTGAGTCGAGACTGACCAACGACCAGATCAAGCCGATGGACCCGGTCGAACACCCGCGCTTCTTCCTGGCCGCCGGTGCGGCGCGATTCGCCGAGGTGCTGCGCGGCAGCGAGCATGTCAGCGATCCTGATGTGAACAGCAACCTGGTACAGGTGCAGCGCATCGTGGACATCGCGGCGTCGCAACTGCCCATGGACAAGATGGCGCAGGAGTTGCCGGTACTGGTCACCCGGGCCCAGGGCCTGCCGCGCGGCGAATAATCGCGTGCGTCTTAATCACGATCACACAACGAGGCCGAGTCGAGCCCGAGATTATCCGAGAGATCACCATGAATAAGCAACGAATCCTGTGCGTCCTGCTCACGCTATTGGCTATGTTTGCCATGACCGACCGTACGTATGCCGAGTCCAAGGTCAGCAACGCCGGTGTGTCGGCCGACATCGACGGAGAGAACCTGACGTTCACGGTGCGCTTCGATGTGGTTACCGAGCACGCCGGGGCGTGGATCGATGTCGCGGTCGGCGACGTGGTGCTGGACGAGGTGCTGTCGCCCGAGTCCGGGTACACGCTGGACTACGACGCCGAGCGTAAGGCCTACCGGGTTGGCTTTGCCACGGCGGGCAAACATTCGGTCGAGCTGACGCTGGCGGCGAAGCCTACGCCGGTGGGCGACACCAGTTGGCGCGAGGCGAGTTTTGATATGCCGGCCTCGCGTGTGCGCGAATTGAACCTGACATGTGATCGTGTGGACCTGGAAGTCGAGTTGGTCGGCGCGGTGCGTGTCAAGCGGGATGTCGTGAACGGGAAGCTCAATGTGACGGGGGTGCAGGGATCGGATCGGCGTTTTGTCGTGCGCTGGAAGCCGACGATCCGTGACTTGGACGCCAAGCTGGTATACGCATCCGAACTCAACACCATCGCGCGTGTGCAGGCCGGGGCGATCCGGCTGGACACACTGGTGATCTACGACGTATCGCAGGGCCGGCTTGAAAGCCTCGTTCTTAATGTGCCGGAGGACCTGGCGATCACGCAGGTGCTGGGTGCCGACATCCGCGATTGGAGCCTGGAGCCGGCGGAAGGTGACAAGCCAAGCCGGTTGCTTGTGAACCTGAACCGTCCGCAGACCGGGCGCTACGGCTTACAGGTCGTTGGTGAGGCCGAGGTGCAGACCTTCCCGACGGAAGTTGTTCTTCCGGTGATCGAGCCGATCGGCGGGACACGGGCGGGGGGGCATCTGGCTGTGGGCACCGACAGCGCGATATCCATGGTCGTCAAGCAAGCCGGCGGGCTGTCACAGATCGACGCACAGGTGATGCCGCGGATTATCCTGGACAACCATCACCCTCGACGTATGCCGACCGCGAAAGCCTTCTTCTATACCTACGCGTCCCCCGCGTATCAGATGCGGCTGGAGCTTGACCATGTTGTCCCCACGTACGACGCACAGCTGCGCGTGCTGGTACACACCGGCCAGGACGAGATGCGTATCAACGCACAGGCGGAGCTGGACGTGCGTGACGCATCACTGCGGCAGGTGGAGGTTGTGCTGCCGGAGGGCCTCACTCTGGTTAACGTGACCGGCGCGCCGGTGGATGATTACCGTGTGATCGAGGCCGACGACGAGTCGTCCCGCCGGGTGCGCGTCAGTTTTACTCAGCCGGTCATCGGCCGGGTGGTGCTGGACATGCGGTTGGAACTCGGACGGTCGCCGTTGGATCAAGTCATGACGCTATCGGGTTTCGATGTGATCGGGGCGCGGAGCGGGCGGGGATTCTTGGTATTGTCTTCGGAGCAGGGCGTTGAGCTTGGCAAGGTGATCGATCAACTACATAAGCTGCGTGAGGTCAACGTCGCTTCGGTCCCATTGCACGTGCAGTCGGCCCGTTACGCATTTCGTTTTGCAGAGCCAGGGTGGGGCATAGGGTTTGAACCCGAACGCACACCGCCGAGTGTGAGCGTCGAAACGTTTAATCTGATCTCACTGGGTGACGGTGTGGCGTATGGGAACGTGGTGTTGTCGTATTACATCGCGGGATCGCCGATCGATGAGCTGACATACCGTATCGATCCTTCGCTACGTAACGTTGAATTTATCGGGCGTGATGTGCGCCACGCCAGGCAGAGCGAGCTGGACCCGTCGCTTTGGATAGTGAAACTTCAGCGTCGCGTGATCGGTGACTACAATCTGGCTGTGACCTATGCGCAGCCGGGGCCGACCGGTTCGTCGATCATCGCGGGGGGGGTGCGGTGTGCAGACGTCGAGTCGCAGACCGGTTACATGGTCGTCGCCAGCCATCAGGACGTGGAGCTTGCTGCGCAGGATGCCGAGGGGTCTGGCTTCATTCAACTGGACCGTGAAGAACTCCCGGCGAATTATCGCCTACTGGTATCAGCCCCGATGATCGCATGCTACCGCACGACCGGGCATGCTGAACCTATGACGATCACGGTTAATGCCTACGACCACGGTTCACTGCTTGCGTCCGTCGTGGAACTAACTGATATCCACACGCACATCGCTGCTCAGGACAACGGTGAGGTGGAATCCTCCACGACGGTCACGTTCAAGGTGAAGAACTCGTCGAGCCAGTTCCTCTCGTTGCGTTTGCCGGAGAAAGCAGAGGTCTGGAGCACACGGCTGGCCGACGGTTACATGACCGACGAGCAGGGCAATATCAGATATGACGAGAACGGCGTCCCCATAAATCAATACAAACGGATCGTTGCGTCACACGATAAGAAGACCGGTGAGCTGTTGATCCCCCTGCAGCGGCCACGCGACCCCAACACACCGATGACCCTCGAGCTCGTTTACGGCCTTTCACACCCCAGGCTGGGTTTAGCCGGCAATCTTGAACTGCTTGGCCCATCCGGGTCGGTCGCGTCCACCTATGACAGCTGGCATGTCTCCGCGCCTCCCGGCTGGGCGGTTCATCACGTGGCCGGCAACCTGCAGCCCGTGCCGCGCAACGAGAATCACGGCCGGGTGGCCCGTGAGTTGCGATCGGTGCTTGCTTGCTGGCAGTGGGCGATCGGGCAGGTGCTCGAATCGGTCATCACGCTCTGGGTTATCGCGGGGTGCGCAGTGGTGCTTGCTGTTGTGCTGTTGGTCAACCGTTCCGAAGGGCCGGTCGCCATCGCGGGGCTTGGCCTGGTGTTGCTGGTGCTGCTTGGTATCACGGCTACGAACGCACCGGCGTTCAGCGACAGGATCGCCCAGCCGGACCAGACCGAAGCGATGTCGTTCACACAAGTCATGTCCGCCACGGGCGGGGATGGCGTGGCGCTGCGTCTTCGTGTCGCGCCGATCTGGCGACAATACGCGGGTGTCTTCTCTGCGATCATTGTGCCATCGATCGGCCTGCTTGCCCTGATTGCTGGGGTCGTGCAACCCAAACACCGCATCGTGCTTGTGTCACTCGGGCTGGCGGCGCTGCTGTTCGGCGCGTGTCGGCTGCCGGTGCTAGCAGTACCGATCGGACACGTGATGACATGGGGCCTCCCTCTACTTATTGCGTGTGTGTTCCTCTGGCGTGTGGCGGTCTTGAGATGGCGCGGGATCGCGACGCGTCCGGCTGCCGTGGCCGCGCTGATGGCTCTGTCGCTTGGCATGGTTAACGGCTGCTCCTCAACCGTCGCGCCGCCGATCGTTGATAACGGACAGATGCTCAACCGGGTTGAGCTGGACCTGGCGGTGGAAGACGACGCCATGGCCGGGGAGATGCGGCTTAAGATCGATACCGCCGAGCCGTTACGGCTTAAGCTGTTGGAGCCCGGCGCGATCCTTATGGATTCCGAACACGACAAGACACACGTCGAACTCGAGCAGAATGACGGTCAATACGACCTGGTAGTTAAGAAGCCCGGCCGATATGACGTCACTGTCCGCTTCCTCATGCCGCTGCCCCCGGGCGACGATGTGCGTGCCCGCGCCTTTGAGATGCCGATCCCGGCCTCGCTGACCAACCGCGTGACACTCTCGATCCCCGGCACGGCTTACCAAGTGCACAGCCCAAACGCCGTGCGGATGACCAAGCAGGAATCCGGCGGCCGAACAACCCTGAACACGATCATCGGGCACGGTGCCCCGGTCGCTTTCAGTTGGCATCCCCGGTCTAGGCAGCGGTCGCTGGAGGACACCGTGTTCTTTGCCGGCACGACCGAATTGGTACGGTTCGATGCAGGGATGATCGAACACACGTCGATCGTCCGTCTTGATATCGCAAAGGGCCAGATCGATGCGCTGACGCTTAAAGCACCCGCGGGTGTGTCGGTCACAAGCGTACAGGGTGCGCACATCGGCGCATGGCGCTACGACCCGACAACACGTCTGATCGAGGCTAAACTCGCACGCCCTGCAACGGGCAGCTATGCCTTGCACGTCGTGATGCAACGGGCTGTGACCGAGCTCCCCGCGGAGGTGACCGTCTCTCGGCTTGAGGTGATCGGCGCCCAGCAGCAGCGCGGCACGATCGGTCTGGCGCAGACAGACAGCGTCTACATCGTAGTAGATAAGCATCCACAGCCGGTGAACGTCGACGACTTTTCCAGGGACGCCGCAGGACTCATTGCGCCGGTCGCGCCGCAACTGTCGGGCGGTATCCGCTCGGCCTACCGGGCCGGGACGGATGACCTGATCGAGGTGACCGCGCGGCGTGTGCAGCCTGAGCTGCGCACGATGGAGAGCGCGTCGTTCACGATCTCGGACGAACGGCTGATCTATAACGGCACGCTCACCCTGGAGGTCCTCAAGGCCGGCCGATTCAGCGTCGACCTGAAGCTGCCCGACGGCTATGACATCGACGCGCTTAACGCCGCGGAGGTCAGCCACTGGGACGAGACGCAGACGGACTCGGGCCGAATCGTGGCTGTTCACTTCCGCGCCAAGACGATGGGGCGGGTGGCGATCGCGTTGACCCTTTCTCGATCCATTACAGAACTGCCCGACTCGATCGAAGCGCCACGCGTTGAGGTCGTCGGTGCGCTCAAGCACGGTGGGCAGATGGTGGTGTCGTCCGAGCAGGGTGTGCGCGTATCGGTTGCCGGGCGTGCCGGGATCAGTGAGTTCGACCCGGCGGAGGTGGGCGTGCGGACGGTGGGGGCCCTGGCGTTTCGTCTGCTTCGGCCGGGCTGGACGCTGTCGTTGAATACAGAAGTGATCGACCCGGTGATCGACGCCCGGGTACTGCATACAGCCCATGTGCTTGAATCGGTCGTACGCCACCGTTGCTACATCCGCCACCATATCCGTCATGCCGGGGCGAAGTTGTTCGATGTGCGTGTGCCCGACTCGGCAAGCGGCGTGGTTATCACCGGTTCGGAAGTAGCGCGCATCAGCCGGCCGGATGAAAACGATCCTGGTCTTTTTCGGGTGGAACTGACACGCAAACAGTTCGCCCGGCCGTATCAACTGACCGTGCGCTACGAGACGCCGGTGGGTGAGGGCGTAGATAATGTCACGATCGAGCCCGTGTCTGTCCCGGGCGCGGAGCGTCAGCGTGGCTTTGTCACCGTCACCGCCGGGCCGCGCGTGGAACTGGCCGAAGCGGGGCTTGGCTCGGCGATGCAGCCGTCGGAAGCCCGCACGATCCCGCGTGAGTTCGGGGCGGGCGATCTTTCCGACGCGGCGCTGTGTTACGTCAACTCCAGCGCGGACTATCGGCTGGACCTGCAGATCATCCGGCACGCGACGGCGGACCTGCTAGACGCCAGTGTCCGTCGGGTCGACATCACCTCCGTGCTGACCGAGGCCGGCGAGTCGATCAATCGTGTGCAACTCGAGATGAACGTCGGCGGGAAGCGCCACCTTCAGGCCCGTCTGCCCGAGGGGGCGAAGCTCTGGTCGCTGCTGGTCGGGGCGCGCTCGGTCATCCCGTCTGTACGCGAGGACGGCGGCGAGCCGGTGTACCTGATCCCGCTAAGCCCGGATGCCGCGGGCGACCTGCCGGTTCAGATCGACCTGGTCTATACGCACTCAAGTGACGGGCGCTGGACGCAACTGGAAGGTCCCCGATTTGATCTGCCGCTACACAACGTCAACCTCACGGTGTACGCGCCGCCCGGCCTGTCCTACAGCGACTTCGAGGGCACGCTCGGCTACGACGATTCTGCCAGCCGTTCGACACAGGTCGCCCACTACACCGCCGGAGCCTACGAAAAGCAGGTGGAGCGCACCAACGTGTACAACCTTAACAGGGCGCTTGATCTTCAGGAGCAGGGCGACGCCTTGGCGGCAAAAGGCCAGCAGCGCGCCGCCCGGCAGGCGTTTGAATCGGCCTGGTTCTATTCCCTCTCTGACTCGGCGCTGAATGAAGACGCCCGCGTCCAGCTTCACCAGCTTGCGGAAGAACAGGCGTTGGTCGGGCTGGTCGATAACCGCATCAGGCTGCGTCAGCAATCGGGGGTGCAGCAGGGCCAGCAGGAAGTCCAGACCTACGGCGAGAACTTCGACCGCAACCAAGCGCGTCGGCTCCGCAGCTCGCTGAGCAAGGCCGACAGCGAAAACCTCGAAGCGATCATCGCCCGCATCATCGAGACACAAGATGCAGCGACGGCGGCGGGGGTGCCGCTGATCGTGAACCTGCCGGTGCGCGGCAAGGCGCTGCACTTCACCCGTGCGATTCAAGTCAATCCCAACGCGCCGATGCATGTGTCCTTCGATGCCGAAGCCCCACTCGTGCAGCAGGCTGACAACGATGTGGCCTGGTCGATCGGTGTGTTTCTCATGATTATGATCCTCCTCGCCTCGGCGCCGACGGTTGCCCGGGGCCTTAATCGGCCTCGGGCAATCCGGTCGGACGATACGCCCGATATCGAGGAGGTGCCGGTATGATCGCCGTGCCGCTACGGTCACGAAGTCTTGACTAAGAACTGAACCTAGAGAAGAACGGCTCGTTCCTGAGGTCGATCCGACCGGCGGCTACTTGGTCAAAGCGGTCGTCGGGCAGACCCAGGCGTTGCTTGAGTTTCAGCAGCTCGATCATCTGTTCGTTGCTCAGGACATTCACCTTGCCAAGCTGTTGTACGAGCAGCAACTGCTTGCAGTAGTTATCGAGGATCTCAAGGCGGTCGTAGGCGGCGGCGAGGTCTTCGCCGAGGCTGATCGAGCCGTGGTTTGCCAGGAGGATGGTGTTGGTGTGGGGGGTGAGCTTACTCATGAAGCTCTTGGGCACGTCGGGCCCGCAGGGGGTGGCGTAGTCGGCGAAGACGGTCCTACCCAGGAAGAGTTCCGCTTCGGGATGGACCCCCTCGGGCAACGGGATGTTGGCAATACAGAAGGCCACGGCATGAGGTGGGTGGGAGTGGATGACAGCCCCGACATTTGGGAACTTCCTATAGATCGCCAGATGCGTCAGGACCTCGCTGGTGCGCTGTCGGCCTCGCGGGTTCTGCTCGACCTGCGTACCTTCCATATCCACGACGCATAAGTCGTCTGGCTCCATGAAGCCTTTCGACAGGCCGGTCGGTGTGCAGAGCACCCGGTCGTCCCCGATGCGCACGGTATGGTTGCCCTCGTTGCCGGCACAATAACCTCGCTGCCATATACGGCGGCCGATCTCGCACATCGCTTGCTTGATTACTTCGATCTGCTTGTCCACTTCGTGGGCTCCGATACGTGGTTGAATACCCACGATTCTAGCCTAATCAATTGTATCTGTGCACAGGTCGTGTGCATGCCATAACGACACAAGGCGTACACCATCTTGATGATGATGCACGCCTTGTTGTCGATTTGATCGGTAAAATATACGCCCGATCAGTAGTTCAACGTCAGTTGGAACCAGAATCGCTCGATGTCGTCGAAAGCGCCGCCGTTGTAGTTGGCGTACTTGGCGAGCAGGTCGGCGTTCTCCGTAAGCTTCTTGGTAAGTACGACATCGACCTCTTCGCCGAAGTCACGGCCGCCCTCGTCGGGATCGAACCAGTGGTAAACAACCTTGCCCTTAAGACCGGAGAACAGGTCGCCGCCGAGATAGATGTAGGTGTCCTCCAGGCCGTCGCTGGGGGTGACCAGGAAGATGTCGGCCCAGCCGTTGAACTTGTGCCCTGTCGCCAACGGCGTGCGGAACGCGGCGTTGCCGTCATCGCTACCGAGCAGCTCGTACCCGCCACCAACATACCACCCGTCATCGACATACTTCGCGTCGGCGAGGAAGTAGTCGGCGTCGTAGCTGGTGGGGTTCTCGCCGGTGTCGGATTGGCGGGCGTAGGAGAAGACATACTTCAGCTTCGGGCCCTCGGGGTCGCCCTTGACCGGGTTCGAGCCCTCGTAGCGGAAGCCGTAGGTGTTGGATGAGTTCGCCGCCGCGGTAGATTCATCGTCGAAGTCGAGTAGGTAGCCGAAGCCGGTGATCCTGCCCAGGCTGTCATCGCCATAGGAAAGGCGGATGGCGTGGGAGTCTGATTCGTAGTCTCTGTCTGCATCCGGGCCGAAGATCCGGTTTACATCCCAGATGTAGGCGTAGTTGACGTCCAGCCCATCGACGGGGATCAGGTCGAGCTTGACGGCGTCGAAGGTCTGTTCGTTCTGACGCCAGCCGACGTTCCCGATGAACCGGTCGTCATCGAGCTTGATCCGTTGCCGGCCGATGCGTGCGTTGAACGTGTCGAAAGACATGTTGGCGTAAAGCTGGTTCAGCTCGGTGTCTTCAGGGTCGGCGATCACGGTCTTGCTCGGCTGATCGTTGAGGCCGGCGGCGTTGTATTGGCCGTAGTCGGCGGCACGGATGTCTTCCATATCAATATGGAAGGACAGGCCGTTGAACTCACCGGTGGTGAAACCCAGGCGTGTGCGGACAGTGAGGGCCTCGCTGCTGTCTTTCCCGTCCTGGTCGGCGAACTCAGCCCGGCCCCGGATGTTCAGGTGGACCTTACCCTCTTGGACCATCGTCTTGAGGATGTCGTCCACCGATTGCGTGGGCATCTCTTGGATATCTTCGCTGTTAATTGCACTGACTGCGACGGGCGTTTCCCGCACGCCCTCCGCGCCTAAGGCACTTACAGGGGCCAGCATCAACGAGCCGGCGATAAGCGCTAGCTTCCATACGTTCCGTGTTGTCATGGTGGTGTCCTCCTGAGCGTTTGAGAGACTAAAGAAATCACACGGTGTTGTGTGCTTAGTGATTCACATAGCTTGATGGGGTGGTAATCGCACAAGATGCGTACCCTCAGCTATTCCTAAGGCTGCGTCTCGCCTCCGAGCCTCTTTGTCGTCGTAACGCATCGGCATGTCGTTCACTGGCGATGAGGTTGGCTCTGTTACCTGAATCTGTGGTCCGAGCTCTGAGTAGACTTCGTCCAGCTGTATGCCTGGGGCGGCATTACTCAACAACTGATCAAGTAGGCCCTGATCGTTCTCTGCAGCATGATGTTCAGGTAGTTCCTTGTAGTCAGGCATGACATCGATCAAACATGTCGAGATGGAATACCAGTCATCACAGGTAAGGCGTTGACAGGAACTGAGTATATATCATGACAGATCACACGGCTTGTGTAAATCTTGCTGGCGGCTCAAGGGATACCGCAGCCGGTGTCCGATCCCCGCAGGCTGGATACAATGCTGCATGGCGAGGCGCATCATGAACTGCCCGGCACCCGCTACGGGCCTTCGTGACGATGATTTACATTGGAGGATGACATGGCCGATCAATACCCAGCAAGGCTGCCATACACCTACAAGCAGTTTGTGGTGAAGTTCCCTATTGGAATCAGTATTGCGCAGCCATGTTCGCCGTGCGGCGCGGGCCGGGGCTAGCCGTGAGGAGGTCGGGCAAGCTATCCTGTTGGCGATGAACACCTATGGTTCCCGAGCACGGTCGCCGCTTGGCGATGAGCACAGATACAGTTTAATCCCGACAAGCAGGGCAATACTTAATGGGCGCATCCGCTGAATCGTATCGAGGCTGTAACACACCGGTGAAAGACCCGCCGGACGTGTTGGTGTCACGCTTGGCAGAGCAGTTAAGCACGGTGCAGACCGAATCGGTTCCGTCGGCTGACGTGGTGGGCCGTGTGCTGGCTCAACCGATCCTTGCCGACCGCGATAACCCGCCGGTCGATGTGTCCGCGATGGATGGGTACGCGGTCCGTCTTGCGGACACCGAGCAGACTTCGCTTCCTGTGTCCGGCGAAGTGATGATGGGTGAATCGCCCGTTGCGTTACCGCCCGGCTCTGCGATGCGCGTCTTCACCGGCGGGGCCGTGCCCGATGGTGCCGAGCTGGTGGTCCGCCGTGAGTTCACAGATGAGTCTTCCGATTATGTCAGTTTTCACCAGGGATCGGCCGACCTGATGCAAGGCGTTCATATCCGCCATCGCGGGGAGAACGTAAAAGCAGGTGAAGTCGTCGTCGACACCGGCCGCCTGATGACCGCGTCACAGGTGTCTAGCCTGGCGGCGTTCGGCATCACCGAAGTCGAGGTCTATCAGCGGGTGCGTGTGACGGTTGTCGTCACGGGTGATGAGTTACGCCGGGTGGATCAAGATCTCCCCGAAGCCGGTATCCGCGATTCCAATGGGCCGACGCTTAGGGCGATGCTGGCTTCACACCCGTGGGTGCAGCTTGTTGAAGCTACGCACGCATCCGATGATCCCGAAGTGATCAAGCAAACATTGGGGGGGCAACTTAGCAACACGGATGTCCTGATCACGACCGGCGGGGTATCGATGGGCGATCACGATTATGTGCCACGTGTGTTCAAAGACCTCGGATGCGAGGTCGCATTCCATGGCCTGGCGGTCCGTCCGGGTCGGCCGATGCTCGGCGCGGTGGGGCCCGACGGCCAGTTGGTGATGGGCCTGCCCGGGAATCCGGTGTCGGCCGTGACGACACTGACGCGGTTCGGCCTGCCTATGATGTACAAACAAGCCGGGGGGACCGATCAGGCCATGGCGCCGACGCTGGTGCGCGTAATTAACCCGGACAAAGCGACACTAGGCCTGGATTGGTTCCGCCCCGTTTCACTCACGGGTCCGGGCGAAGCACAGTTGCAGCCACTTAAAGGCTCGGGCGACCTTGCGGGCTTATCACGCAGCGATGGATTCGTCGAGCAAACGGCCGATCAACCCATACCGTCGGTCGCGCCGTTCTGGCGTTGGTGGCGGTAGTGTCTGGAGCCTGAGATGGGCGTCGATCAAGTCCCTGTATACATCCTTGCCGGCGGCCGGAGCTCGCGCTTCGGGTCCGACAAGGCGCTCGCCGAGATCGATGGCGAGTGCCTGATCAAGCGGGTTTGTAGGTTGCTGTCACCTTTTGCCTCGAGCACAACCGTCGTAGCTGACAAGCCAGACAAGTACACCGACTTTGGCCTGCGCACCATCCAAGACCTGAATCCCGGCCTCGGGCCGCTGGCGGGGTTGCAGGCCGCTTTACACGACATGCCCAAAAGTGAGCACTGGTTGCTACTCTGTTCCTGCGACGCCTATGTGATCCGTCATAATTGGATCGAGCGGCTCCTGGCACATCGTACAAAGCAGTGTCAGGCCGTGGCCTACCGTACAGATCGTTGGCAGCCGGTACCTGCGGTCTATTCACGAAGCTGTCTGCCCTCTGTCGAATCACAGATTAAACGCAACGACCTGAGCATGCAGCGATTACTGGACCGACAAGATGTCTACGAACTACAGCCCCATGATGATTGGCCGGACAACTGGCAGATTAATACCGTGAAGGACCTGGAAAGGCTGAGGGAGTCTGGCGAAGTATCCCGGCCCAGTACAGATGGCGGCGCACCTTAACCAATCCGAAGATCATGGCCGGCGCGAGTGTTTAAGACAAACAATGATTGCCGTCTGCACTATAGGCAATAAAAAAGGGGCAGACACGGTGGTCTGCCCCCGGGGGAATCGGGGGCACATTCAGAGATGTGCTACAGTTCGGTAGTTACTTGAGTCTGTAGTAGCGGAAGTAGTCGTACCGCGCTTCGCTGTTCTCGGGCGTCTTGTCGAACCAGTTTGTCGCGATCGCAGATAGCCAGACGTTGACCTCGGTCTGCGGGTACTGGTCGGCTGGGTATTCAACGGTGTGGGTCAGCTTGTCATCGACATAAAACTTGACCATGCCCTCGGTCCAGAGGAACGAGTATGTATGCCACTCGCTGGCTTTGTAGCCTTTGAGTCTGACGCGGTCAGCGCCGACGCGCGGCAGCCGGCCGATGGTCTTGCCGTCCTCCCAGAGGATCACGTGCTGCGATAGCTCGCCGGGCTTGCCGGGATCGATCTCGAAACCGTCGATCTCGGTGTTGGCGTCGTTATTGTCTTCGTCGGTCTTGGTGGTCGGGATATTGCCCTGGCCGTCGTCCTTGGCACGCAGGCACCAGAACGCGTGATGCCAGCCCTCGTCGATCTTGCCGTCGCCGTCGCCGTCACTGTCGACGCCGTCGCCAAGCTTGGCTCTGACTTCGTAGTAGCCGTACTTGAAGGATTCTTCCGAGACGACGCCCGCCCCGGCGTAGCGCTTGCCCTGGACCTCGCTATCCAGCTTGGTCAGATTAAGCACCAACTGGCCGTCAGCGACCGAAACATTCTCCGGCAGCTGCACGCTCTTGAGTTTCGCATCGGCGCGGTAATGCCAGTTGCCCCGGTCAAGGGCTTCGCCGTCGAACTCGTCGGACCAGGCCAGCTCGTATTGCTCCTGTGGCGGGGCGAGCTGCTTCTTGAGTACCGCGGAGGTGGTCTGCTGAACGGCGACCGCACTCGTGCCGAACAACAACAAGACCGCGGCGGTGATTTTCAGATGCATATTCATCATGGCTGTCATAGCTCCTTTAGCTATTGCGACCGATCCGGCCAGGCCCGCGGTGCCTTTACCGGATGCGATCAAGAGGGGGGTGATGCCGGCACTCAGGCCGACGGGGGCGGCTTGGACGGCGTGCGCACCCATGTACGTACTGAGCACGGTGACCGGCAGGATGACCTGCTTGCGCGCCATATGTCGCCGCATCTTTTCAAGGGCTCGCCCGATACGACGATGCACCGTCGAAGTGCTTGTTCCCTGCTGTTTAGCGACTTGATCCAGAGTTTGATTCTCGTAGTAACGAAGCAGCACGGCCTCACGCTCTCGGCCCCCGAGCCCGTCCATCGCTACTTCCAGGTGTCCCTGCACTTCTTCCCATTCCGCGCAGGCGCCGGTTTCATCTTCGATGTGGTCCATGGCTGACGCCTTCTTCTCGTGACGCTTACGTGCGGCCTCTCGGCGTAGCGCATCGATCGCCGCGTACCGGGTCACCGTGAACAACCAGGCCGAGATGGACTGACCCGGGCGGATCGACTTCGCTTTTTTAGCCAGCACGATGAACACCGCTTGCGTGATGTCGTCCGCCAGGTCGCGTTGCCCCGTCCGCCTCAGTGCCATCGAATGCACCAGGTCGGTGTACTTCTCTACGAGCCGGCGAAACGCCCGATCAGAGCCACTCTTGACAAACTCTGCCAGGCACTGGTGATCTTCAGAAGCAGGTTTCATAGGCATTCTCAAGGCAAGGCCGCGGTTCAATGATAAACCGTCCCCCACGAGGCGTTTTTGCATGCATCCTGTCAGAATTAGCCAGCCCGCTTGTGCAGGGCCAATGTGGATGATACTTACCGTACCGTATACCTATGCTTAAACATGATTAATAGCTGTGCAGCCGTTATTAGCGTGCCTGTATGGGCTCTTGGATGGCCGCGTGTGATTCGACCTTTTCACGAGGGGCCGCCCGGCAATGAACCTAATACGAAATCGGAGCAGTTTATGGGGAAAGGTCAACCACGAGGCAAGCGGATCGCCCCCCCTCTGGTCCTTTGGTCCACATGTTATGAGAGAATCGGGGGCGGGTTAATCGGATGCTGAGCCGGAGGCAGGGGCGAAGCCCCGACCGGAGGCTCAGCATCCGAGGCGGCCGGGAACACCCCGGCCTTCAAGTCATCTAACGTCGCGGCGTAGGCCGCGGGTGTTTGCCAGTTCAACGACGAGTGAGGGCGGTGGTGGTTGTAATCCAGCCGCCACTCGTCCAGCACCACGCGGGCCTCTCCTAGGCCGAGGAACAGTTCACGGTCAAGCAACTCATCCCGTACTTGCCGTTGAATGATTCCACGTAGCCGTTCTCCCAGGGGCTGGCTGGTCTTCTGAATGTACAGGTTAGCTCAACGTCGGCCTGACGCAGATTTGCCACGATCTGCTCGGGAGTATGTCGCTTCTTGATCCTGAGAATGCTTTCGGGCCTGCGGCCGGTTGGATTCTCTCACAATAACTGGATCAGGTATTCAAGAGGGGGGCACTCCACCCAGGTCTTTCCATTTCGCTTCGATCTTATTACGGTATATGCGATAGATGACACTTGGTACCTTGAATGTATTGGCACGATTAAAATCATAGGCAGCAGCCAACTGATTAATCTCTCGCGCGGAAGTGGCTTGGGATTTACATAGCAACTGCTCGATCCGGAACACACTCTGATACATTAGGTAAGCACGGAATGCGGTCTGCAGCGTCCGGATGGCAAAAAAAGCCCAGACCACAGTCAAAAGCACATCAACTGATGTCAGTCGGGCTTCCAGCGATGTTGTTTCAGACCCACTAAGGTAGATCAGGGCTGTGAGCCCGCCGACAAAAAAAACGAAAAACCACATCAGCATGAACACTAAGTACAGCCGCATCAGACGGTGTGAGAAAAATGCGCTGTATGCACATATCGCCCGCAGTCTTTCTGGGCCGATCGTGATGTCTTGATGACCATAATACTCAGCGAGTGATAGGTTCGTCCTATGATAGCCCAGTAGGCCAATGGCCCAAGGTTCTTGAGAGGCGATATCGCGCCTTGATGCATCATCGATGTCTTGGCCGGATGCATAAGCATCTCGCGATACTCGTCGACATAATTGTGAATAGTCGTGAAACCCGTCTGCAAGAACACGCAATATCGATTCAATTGCAATTAACATGAAGACCAGGAATACCAACCATATAAATCCCTTCTCAATCGACAGCCTGGCTAATGGGGTAACAGCGATGGCTACTTGGAGCACAACACTCGCCATCAGCATGTTGTCCACTGCGTGACGTGCACGACAAAAATGTGCATGAACGATCTCAGCATTTTCTAAATACTGTGAGCGGCTTGCGACATCCGTTTGTTCGGTGTCCTGCGTTGATTCTGGTCTTGGCATGTCTTGCATATTGTCTTCACCCGTTGTCGGTGCGCTCCTGCTAAGCTTCTCGTCAGCCATGCCGCTTAGAGCGACTCGTATGGTTCATCCATCCTACCTTATTCGTGCTGCGCAAAATTGGTTGCTAGGGTGTCAGGTATCGCTGATTCAACGGCTAAACAATGGCAAAGACCCTCGCGGGTGCTCCTGAACCGCGTGCAAGCTTGATGGGCGCAATGATGATCCTGAATACCCCAACACCTACTGCTGCAAGATTGCAGAGGTTTTCAACATGATACAGCCCGTGTTTGAGCGTGTATTGATGAACAGGGTAATTCACGGCAGAGCCCGCATCAACACTCGGCCCGTCGATCCCGATACCTGTGACGCCACGCTTGTCGCAGAGTAACCGGGCTGATTCAAGAGAAAAACCCGGGAAGACAAACGGGCCCATATCTAGCATACCCATATACCGCTCTGGTGTCTGCCACCAGCGATCGTGCCCGGTCCACGCGATCACCACCCCCCCGTCGATTGTTCTACCGATTGACTCTTCATGGGCCAAGATATCTTCGACTGTGACCGTGTAATTGTCGACATGTTCTGACTTCGATCTCACATCAATCAGGTGTGCCATGGTAACCAATTTCTGGGCGATAATCAGATCAACCGTGTCTCCTCCCTCGTAAAAATGCGCAGGTGCATCAACATGTGTTCCTTGGTGCTCATCGAGAGTAAAGCTGCGTACAAGTGCGCCGTCTTTGTATTCAACAATGTTTCTAGTGCTTAGTGGATGTTGAAAAGGAAGCAATGGTATCTTCTCATCAAGAGCGTGACCCAAATCAATAACTGAATGCGATCCAATCAATTCCATGACGTTCATGCCCTATTCATGTGTTTCCGGTTGGCATTGCAGGTGATCAGAATACTCACTTATACGGGTGTACCTATATCGCAATGGGGGGTATACCCCATTGGAATGGAGGGGTGGGGAATCTTATTGTGTATGCCTGCTGCTTGCTGGCGGGGGGCAACGTGAATAAATTGCAAGCCACCGTAGGTAATAGTGTGATGTACAGGATCGACATCAAAGACTTTGGACGGTTCAGGACGAAGCCGCGGTACACGGCTATCGCTGCTGGTTTCGGGCATGTATGCGAGTATGCAGCCAAATCAGTATCTACTTCCTGAGTAAGTGGTCAGATGCACGAATGCTTCATTAAAATATTCCGGAGTGATGATACCGGCAACCTTGACTTACGCGTCTTTGTATAGACTGGGCCGACGTCATTGGCGCAACTGAGAACATTGGGTTCAATATGTACTTGGGTTGCGGTATTGCCTGATAGGGCCATCTTCCGATGACGGAACAAGTAATTTGCGAACGGGATCGATGATCTATTCTGAAGTGACGCAGAAGCAAGCTGTAATTCGCCACTCACGTGTATATCTGATGGGCGTAGCGGACCATCAAATGCAAGGGCAACTAGTACGTTCAAGGCGGCACGCCCTAGTCCATGACTACATCCAGACGAATCATACCAGTCAAAGCCCCACTCGACCAAATGAGCCTTGGACCGCGGTGCCATCTCATAGCTATCCGATGGGATATGATTCAAGGGGTAGTAATCCTCTTCTCATGGCATGGCTAAGGTGTGTCTCCGTCTGCGTCCGTGTTCACTGGGCTATCTGCAGATTCCGTCTCAGTAACCTATCATCGCACAAGTTTAATCGTCAATAGAACAGGTCACCGAGGCAGCCAGGCACGCGGCCAGCCATGCGTATTGAGCGACCGCATCTCTCCGGCATTGCTGCGGAGGTGGTGCGGGCTTTGTGAGCCATTGGAAACTACGCATTGTCTGCCAGAATAGCGCCGCATAATATTCGCGTTCAACGGTCCAGGCTCCGGTACCATCTCTGATGCTAGGAAGGACCCTCTCTATGAACGGTTCTCGCAAAGCAAAGATGCGTTCATGCAGGAGGTGCATGTCGGGCGCGTAGTTTCCGGCACCATATTGCTTCAACGAGTCCAAGGCCGGGACGTTCGGTTTGGTGACCCCGTTTAGTTCAAACGTGCGGTCTATGAGTTTGCATTCCATTAGGAAAGCGCCGCCGAGGTTCAGCCAACACACGGAGTCTGCATGCCAGAACTTCAGCTTACACTCCATCGTCGCCATGTCCATGGCAACATGGCCGTCTAGGCATACATCTTCAAAGTCAATGATTGCCCACGTTTTTTTGTCGCAACGCTGAAGTATGTTCCTGGGGTGTAGGTCGCCATGTACGATACTGCACGCTAGGTTACGCTCGCCGAGATTCTTCTTGTCGTCATGGCTTAGTAATAAATGGAGCGGATTGGCTATCATGGAGTTCGGCGGGAAGATGGGAAAGAAGTGAGATAGATCGATTGAATGAATTTCCAAATCTTGATTCTGCGTAACAGGAAACAAGCGCGTGACGTGCGACACGAGGGTGTTCATGTCGGTAAATACACCGTCACGATAGGTGGGCGAATCCCGCCATGGCCTTATACCTTTCTGCTGCCCTAGGTGCCATGGTCGCAGGGATTCCTCCAAAGCTATGACTTGCTTATTCGCCTTGCGGCGCAAAACCCGACTTTCTTCACCAAACGTCGCCAAATCGCCGCAATCGGTTTCATTCCACGCCTTGCTATCAGAGAAAAACACTTCGGCAAAGTTCATTGGCCGGTTGCTGTCTCCGGCACCAATATCTTCAAACTCAAAAAGTAATGCTTGGGATGCTCGGTCGTCACCGAGCGCGTCAAACATGCCAAATAGACGTGGAACCGAATCACGGATAAGTGGCGCGAAGTCGATATAGTTCTGCATCTCCTGGTCTAATCGCACTTCGGAGTCACGATGGGCAAACTTGACCACGAAGAGTTTGGTGCTCGTGGTAACGCAGGCGTCACGCGAGGCGCGAACATATAGCATCTCGGCGCCGCTGTAACCAGCTTTCATAGGGTAAATCCAGCATACATCGTAGCCCGCAAATATCGATTTGATGGCCTCGACCTTCCAGGGCTCGATGTTCTGCGACTCTTGTTTAACGTCGGGCGGCATGACAGTACCTGGTACAACGCTGCGTTCTCGAAGCGACTGAACGTCACCCACGACCGCGGTCTTGAGCAAGAACAGTGGTGTGTTGTCGTGCAGATTAAATGTGGGCTTTTCGAATGAGAATACTTGAGAAGGAACGAGGTTGTTGATCGCAAGGAACTTCTCGTGCGTGCTGAGATCGGTGATACCGGAATACCCGATGATCAGAGGCGCAATGTCGCGTTGGAAGTGTGTAGCCAACTTTCCAAATGCAAGGGCCAAGCCGATCCCATCAAGCTGGCCGCTGCCTTTTAGATTGAAGTCACAGATCACAACATCGTAACCCGCCTGATATTCAATGAACCTCCAGTAGGCCTCATCACACTCCTGGCAGGGGTCCAGATCGAAGGGGACCGTGAAGTCATTTGCGCGGAACAAATCGTTATAAGCCTCATCGAAGCGCTGTATACTCGCGGAACTGTCCTCCAGCAGCAGCACACGCTTTTTATTATTACGGTCAACCGGTCGCATCTGGATTACACCTTAGGGACAAACAGTGTGAACGTGCTGCCGATATCTACATTAGGTTTGTACTCAATCCGTCCACCAAAACTGGCCATTGCTCGCTTTGCGATATTCAAGCCGCCACCCAAATGGGAGGGGGATATGTCTGTCTTATTGAAGATCGTGTCGATATGTTTCTCTTCCTGCTCGGTTATGCCTTTCCCCTCATCCTCGATTCGGATTTTCAAGAAAGCATGAGTCCCTTGCACTTCGTCGGTAGTATTGATAGAGATAATCACCTTGCTGCTCCCTTGCATATGGAGCATGCTACGGATTGCATTCTGAAGGATATGGGCCAGGGCGAGCCTGAGGCAGGTCAACTTCGTGCGGACCCTGATTTCAGTGCATGCGTCAGGCGTTGCGAACTCGAGCTGGGGGTCGTGGCCGTGCTCTGCACGGAACTCAGATCTAGCCAAGTCAAGCCCGGTCTCCTCTTGCCAGATTTCCCTTATCAGTGAACACGGATCCACAGAGATATCCTGATCGGACGCCGCGTCGATTCTCGAGTATTCGTCAATGAACCTGGACATCGTCGTAAGTTTTGCTCCAACGTCCTCAAGCAGTACACGCCGGAACTTATGGTCTCGGTCTAACAGGCGTTGCCGATCAAGCGGCTCCGACAGGTTGTCGGATTTGACGAATGAGTCGCACGCATTCTTGATATCCATGTAGATCGCCGGCAGATAGTCTTTGAGCATGTGCAAGATCGCCCGTACTTCGGCGCTTTGTCGTAAAAACGCGATTGCGTCGGCAAAGCGTGCGCCTGTCGCGGCGATCATGTCTTGATCGTCGGGGGTGAACGCGTCTAGCGCACCACATCCGATCAGCATTGCACCGACCAGTTCATTCTGCCATACCAGCGGTATGGTCAGTTGGGTACGCGTGGTTTCCAACACTGGTAGATAGTCTGGCGACTTAAGTACGTTCGGGGTGTAGACGGATTCGATCGGGGCCTCTGCGTTGCACCAGCGATTGGTTAGCAAGGTGATCAGGCCGGGTTTGCCATCGGGGATGTAGAAAACGGGCAAATCACCTGTCGGGACACGGGAATCAACGATCACGCTCAGGAAGTTCCCCTGCCGCTCGAGAACCGCAACCTCTGTTGCGGCGAACATCTTGTCGAGGAACGTAGCGACAGCTATGGCAGCACCTCGTTGATTTGTCGCACGGCTCAATTGTTTGTCTAGATCCTCAGCCGCCTCTTTGAAAGAAAGCCGATCACGCAACACACAGATTTTCTGCATGCGGGCGAGGAGGGCGTCGATTGCGATCCACTCGTCTTCAGTCAATTGAGGCAATGTGCCATTCGTAATGTGTGCAACGAGGAACAGCGGCAGACCGTTTTTGGCGTTCACTTGCTTGGGGTTGTGTAAAAATGACACAGCGCAAACAGCCACGTCGGTCCCCGGTGTGTCGGCTAATGAGTTCCCAAGATTAACCTGGAACCGGTTGACATGCCTTGCTTCGCATCCAGCCTGCTCATAGCCGGCGATCGCTTCACTCACGATCCGTTGCGCGATTTTCTGCGTCTGTTCCGGCCCGACCGTTGGCTGGCCTTGCCATTCCACACTCAGGTCCGGTGGTTTCTGGTTCCGTCCTGCCTCTCGCCAGGCGAGCACATCATATCCGACCACCATGAAAGCCGCCTCAGGAAAGGCTTGTTCGATGCCTCTGGCGGCCGAATGGAAACAGTCCTGCCATGATGGGATATCGTTGTTGGTAAGCGTGAGTTCGGAGAGTCGTGTAGAGGTTTCGTCCAGCGACGTGTTGAGTGTGTTGATCGCCGTCTGCACTTTGAGTTGGCGGGCCGTCAGCCCGATTGCTCTCATCAGCATGTGCCCCGGTGTAGATATGATTCCGGCGTTCCCGTGGCAGTAGACCTTGTACGTCACGGCCTCGGTCTCACTCGGGCAAAGATCGACAGTCCACTGTGGTGTCAGCGTCTGGACATCGCATACCTTATCGGGATCGTTCTCATCAGCCGGATTCATCACGTACAACCGGTTCTGAGCCAGCAGACAGATCAAGCTATCCTTGTGCGACTCTTGGGTTGTGGTGAGCCAGAGCGTCGTGTCTGCATCGGCTTCGTCAACCATGCCATCACGAAAACTGATCAACAGCGATTGAAGCGCCATCCTCAGACCAGCATGCTTGAGCATGTATCCCGCCATGGTTCACCCCGTATGAGGAGAGAAGACGTGTGAATCGGATTTTGCCGTCTCTAAGAGTACAAACTCTGGGCTAGCGTCTAAGTTCTGCGCCATACTCTGATTTCAGGTCGTCCATGATCTGGCCTATCAAATTATCCACCGCATCGGCTAAAAGCGTCCGGGTCGGGCTTCTGAATGACAGCCGCAGACCGATACTTAGCTTGCCCGACGGTACGCCCGGTCCCTCGTAGCGATCAAAGCAGTGCAACGACTCCAAGTCACCGAGATTGAGGTTTGATTCCTCATGTGCGGGCGTGTCATTCGCGATTCGTGTGATGGTGTGGTAGATGGTTTGCTCGATGTCCCTGTACCAGATCGTGCGGTCCACGATAATGGCTAGGTCACGCTCGATTGCCGGGTACCGAGGCAGGCTATGGTATCTGGATTTGGCGTCTTGCCCTCGGTCTTCCAGGCTGATCTGGAAACCGAACAATGGCTCATTGACATGAAGATCCTGTATAGCTTGCTGATCGACCTCGCCCAAGTACCCGATCACTTTATCCATCGAGATGATCTCGGCGGCCGCTCCGGCTTTCATCCCTGGCAATTGGCATTGCGAGAAAACGGGTGTATCGACGTGCATGATCTCAAGCACGTTCTCCACGATACCCTTAGCCTCGAAAAAGCCGACGTTCTGCTGATTGGTCCAAGACGCGCCATGCACCGGTCCGCCGATGACCCCGGCGACCACCCATTGTTCATGGGTTTCGTCGTTGACCATGCGGAAGGTACGATCGATCTCGTAGAAGCGTGAGCATCTGGTTGTGCGCCGCGCGTTTTGGTCAACGGCCACAATCAGGGCGGGGAGAAGGCTACGCCTCAGCGTTGCCTCGTCCTGCCTAATGGGATTGACGAGGGTGACTGGCTCGATCACCTGCTCGACAAAGCTATCCTGTGAGGGATCAACCAACGGCAATGTTCGGCATTCCACAAAACCCTGCGATGACAAAAACACCGCCAGTTCATCCCTAAGCCGATCCAGCCACGACCGAATCCCAATGGCACGGACTTCGGCTGGCGCTTGGCTTGTGATGGCGTCGTATCCCATGATGCGCGCCACATCCTCAATGAGGACGACCGGATCGTCTACATCCACGCGACACGTCGGCACCTCGACATGTACAGAGCCATTGTCCGACTGGCACTTCATCTCAATCCGAGTCAAAGCCTCGGTGATCTGGCCAGACGTCATATTACGACCAAGATACGAGCTGACTTTCTGAGTCGGGAGCCTGTACTGTCTTGGTTTGATCTCTTGGGCCAAGCAGTCGATTGACCTGCCCCTACGGCGCCCCCCGGCGATCTGCTCCAAGAGAGAGGCGGCGCGGTCAAAAGCCCCGTTTAGCATGCGGTTGGGGTCTGTTCCGCGTTCGAAACGGTACGATGACTCAGTGGACAAGTCATGGTTACGTCGGCTCCCGCGGATACCGGTCGGATGGAAGTGCGCCGCTTCGAGGAGCACTTGAGTTGTGTCCGGGCGGGTTTGGGTTGCGTCTCCGCCCATGATCCCCGCAAGTGCGATCGGTCGTGTTGCATCAGCGATAACCAGATCGTCGCCGTTGAGCTCGACGTCTGTGCCGTCGAGCAGGTGCAGCGTCTCGCCAGGTTTTGCTTGGCGTACCACGATCCTGGCACCGTCAACCGAGCCGAAGTCGAAAGCATGCAGGGGGTGGCCCCATTCAAACATCACGAAATTCGTGATATCGACGACGTTATTAATCGGCCGGGCCCCGAGGGTCAGCAACCAGTTTTTCAACCAAGCCGGCGACTTCGCTACACATATATTGTCAAACAAAGCACAGCGATAGCGCGAACACCGGGCCGGGTCTTCGATCTTGACGGAGACGGCATCATCCCGCGGCGGGTCGTCTAAAGTGCCAGCATCTATGTCAGGATAGACAACGCAACAGCCCAGCACGGCGGCCAGTTCGCGCGCGATGCCAATCAAGCCCAGGCAATCCGGTCGATTCGGCAAAACGCTGACGTCCAACAACCTCTCATCGATATCGATCGTTTCGATCAACCGAGAACCGGGTGTAGTCGATTCGTCAAACACCTGGAGCCCCGAGGAGCGCATCAGGAGCCCGAGTTCACCGTCAAGACAAATCATGCCGTGTGAGGGTTGCCCTCGGATCGAGGTTTGCTCGATCGCGTGTTTGCGTGCCGGGAGGCGTGTCCCCGACAGGGCGACAGGGACCCCCCATCCCTCTCTTACCTCGTGTTCGGATCCGCACACGATCGGGACGAGTCCGGGTTTGCCGATATCAACCTGACAAACAAAGTTCTCCTTAGACCCTTCAAGTGGCACAATCTCACGCACGAAACCGATGCGCACGTCTTTGAGGGAGGTTGCGAGGTGATGGGAAGACTCAACTTCTAGCCCCGCCCGCATCAGGGCGTCTTGAATCTCTTTCGGCAGGAAAGTCTCGTCTAGATACTGTTGTACGAGTTGGGTATTGATGAGCACTGGATGGGATTCCCAAGGATGTCAGTAAGAAGCAGAAGCGGCATCAGTTCAGGGCTTACGTCGGAACGCATCCTCATCGTTGTATAGGAGCCTGATGTCATCCACCCCGTGCCGTCTCATCGCCATTCTGTCAATACCGATTCCGAAAGCAAAGCCCTGCCACTGTTGAGGGTCGATGCCACCGTGCCGGAGCACCTCCGGCCGGATCATGCCCGAGCCGAGGACCTCAATCCAACCTGTAGACGTCAGCACATCCACTTCGGCGCTCGGTGTCGTGAACGGGAAGTAGCTGGGTCGGAAGCGTATCTCTGCATCCTTCCCGAACAGAGAACCGGCAAGCACCTCCAACGTCCAGCGTAGGTTTGAGAAGCTGATGTCGCGGCCGATGCAGATGGCATCCAACTGGTGGAAGACTGGATAGTGCGTGGCGTCCTTGGTGTCGCGACGATAGCAACGGCCAAAGGTCATAGCCGAGAGGGGCGGCGGGCCATACAACTTCATGGCGCGGGTCTGGAACGCGGAGGTATGTGTGCGTACGACGTGGCCCGAGCGGGTGTAGAACGAATCGTGCATGTCACGCGCGGGGTGCCAGTCGGGTGTATTCAGCGCGTCGAAGTTGTAATAGTCACTCTCGACTTCCGGGTAGTCGTCGTATCGAAAGCCAAGGCCCAGCAGGACCTCCTTCATCCGCACCATGGTTTCCATCACCGGGTGTCGGGGGGTGATGGGTTCACGTAAACCGGGCAGCGTCACGTCGAGCGCATCCACACCACCGCGCTTCATTGCCGTGTCCATAAGCTCGCCGCGTCGTTCGGCTAGCCGCACTTCGATGCTGCACTTAACCTCGTTTAGCGTCTTACCCACGATCGGGCGATCTTCCCGGGAAAGCGACTTCATCATCGCGCCGATCCGTGTCAGTTCCGCATTCCGTCCAAGGAAAGCTACCCGTGATCGCTCGATATCGTCAAGTGTCTGGGCTTGGTCAATCTGCGCGATCGCATCCGATTGTATATTTCGGATATCGGGTACAAGCTGTGATGCCGAGTCAACCATCGCGTGAGTCCAGTAGTAAATAAATACACCACATGGGATTACCCCTGTGGGGGGGAGCGGGTAGCTATGTAAACTTATAATTTTAGACGAGATGTTCAGTGGTTGCAATCGCACTTCCGTTACACGCGGAGCGAGGCAATGAACGCCCCGCGGCCTTCGTTCGGCGTGGGGCTAACATCGCCTGGCTGACCACATGCGACTTCGGCGGCTCGTGGTCAACCCACAGCAAGGCCTGGACTAGGCACGTGGGCTGAACGGTGTCGCAACGGGTCGGAGTCCCCGGGCGAACCGACGACACAATGCCCTGTATTCCAGACGTCGGGTGGGTGCGTAACCCTGATGCATTGACGACTGTCAGCCGCGCGTCGGTGTGGCTGTGAATCGGTACAAGTTGCGGGGGGGCCGGGATTCAACGATGATAATCGCAGAGAGTAAGTAGAAGTCTTTACCGGATTTTCGTGAACTTTTGCCACTGGTTTACTTGGGGAATCACGACATGCACAAGAACACCCGACTTCGTGCTGGCCTGTCTATTGGCATCGTTCTGGTCGTGGCGATCTTCATTTGGCAGTGGCAATCCGGCAATAGAGATTCGACCGATCGTCCGACGATCGGGATAACTTACATTGTACATCACCCTCTGCTTGAGGAGTCTCGGCAAGGCTTTATTGAGGCACTCGAAGAAGCAGGGTACGTAGACGGTCAGACGGTCACCATCCTCTTCCAGTCAGCACAGGGCGACCTGGCGTCGGCGAATCAGATTATTGCCGAGTACATGAGCCGACCCGTCGACCTGATGTTCACGATATCAACCCCCTCGACCAAGGTGGCTGCCGAGAAAGCCCATGGCACGCCGATTGTATTCGCGGCGGTAACGGACCCGCGTGAGGCTGGTATCGTGAGGGACTATGCTCACCCTGAAGCAAACGTCACGGGCTATTCGAATTTCAGCCCGGCAGAAGCTCACGTCCATTTTTTGCAGACTATACTGCCCGACGCGTCAGTCATCGGCATCCCCTATAACCCGGGCGAGCCCAGCGCCGCTTCGACGTTCGCCCGGCTGGAACCCGCTGCTGAAGCCGCGGGCATCACACTGGTGACCGCCAGCGTCTCCAACACGGCTGACGTGAGCGATGCTGTGTCGTCACTTATTGACCGGTGTGATGCTCTCTACCTTTTGCCGGATAACACATTGGCGTCGGCAGTTGATATCGTTGCTGACATCTGTAAGCGTCGGCGCAAGCCGCTTCTGTCATGTGAGAGTGACACGGTGAAGAAGGGACAGGCGCTCGCGTCACTGACGACGGACCACTTCCTGATGGGGAAGGAGGCCGGCCAGATGGCCATTGCCATTCTCCACGGCAGCAAACCCGGTGATCTCCCCGTCCGTATTGCAGATAATCCGCTTATTCACGTGAACCTCAAGGTGGCTGATGCACTAGGGATTGCCTTGCCCCCTGATGACGGCGGAAGCATCATCATCGTCGAGTGAAAGTGTCCGCATGTCGCTCTACGCACTACTGACGGCCCTATCGCTCGGGACCATCCTCGGGCTTGGCGCACTAGGCATGTACCTGTCGTTGAGGGTGATGAGGTTTCCCGACTTAACCTGCGGGGGATCGTTTCCTCTCGGTGCAGTGGTAGCGACCATCACGCATAACGCCGGGGTGCCTGTGAGTGTTTCGCTCATACTTGGGGCGCTTGCAGGCGCGGGTGCGGGCTATCTTACTGGGGTATGCAACACCATATTCAAAGTCCCACCGATTATTGCGTCCATTATTGTTATGATGAGCTTGTATTCCATCAATCTCCTGCTCATGGGCAAGCCGGTGTTGTCCATGGAGGGAGCCGATGTGTTCAGTGTGCTGATCTCTGATGGTGGATATGCACGCGAGATGGCAGCGATGATCGGATCGGGTCTGCTGTTGGTTTTCATTGGGGGGCTGGTGACTTGGTTTCTCAGGACCGAGGTTGGCCTGGCGCTGAGGTTGACTGGCACCAGCCCCACCCTTGCACCGATGCTGGGCGTGGCCCATTCCGCCTATCTCAGGCGTGGCCTAGCGGTTGCGAACGGGTTGGTCGGGCTCAGCGGCGGTCAGTTTGCACATTACCAGCGATTCGCCGACGTCAATCTTGGTAATAGTATTCTGTTTGCGCTGCTGGCATCAGTCTTTCTCGGAAACGGCCTTGAGCGATCGCGTAAGGCGAACTATGCGATCTGGTGGCAGATTGCCTGTGTCATTTGCGGAGCCTTGCTGCATCGAGTCCTGGTCGCCAGCGCCTACTCGATCGGATTCGGTGCCGAGTACTTCAGCATCATCTCTGCGGCTCTGATAATGGCGGCGCTGACCATTCCGGTTGTCCGCGTCGAGGCCAAGGAAGTGTTTGTGAGGAGCTAGGCGATGGTCTGCTTGCGGGTAAATGACCTATCGGTTGTATTTGACAAGGGTACGGCTCGGCAGGTCCAGGCACTCTCCAACATCTTCATCGAACTGGAGCGAGGGGAGATTACTTTTGTGCTCGGACATAATGGCAGCGGGAAGACAACACTGCTTCGAGCGATTCTCGGTATGTGCCCGAGCCGCGGCTCGATCGAGTTAAACGACCGATCCGTCGTCATGATGACGAACCGGCAGCGTGCAAGCGCGTTTGCCTACTGGCCGCAACACCTGCGCAACATTCTCCCGGACTCCATGACGCTCCTGGAACTCTTCTGCCTCGCTTCAAACAAGTATCGGGTCAAGCGGCTCCGACGCCCCCCCCACGCGACACGACAACACGCACAACAGGTCATTGATCAGATCGGATTGCCCTTGCAGGACAAGCTTGATCTACCAGTGAGCCAGTTCTCAGGCGGTGAGATGGCGTCGGCTCAGTTTCTTCTTAGCTTTGCTGCCGATTCCGATGTGTTGTTGATGGACGAGCCCACGATCGCAATTGACCAGGCCAGACGTGAGAAACTTGAGCGGTGCATTCTCGACAAGGCGCGTTCGACAAGAACAACCCTCATCTGGGTTACACATGACGTTGACTTGGCTATCGCCTCGGCTGACCGGATCGTGGTACTCAAGCAGGGGAAGGTCGCGATGAACCTCACGCGGGACATTGACTCAAGCCGTTGGAATGCATACGACATCTACACTCATCTGTAGCAATATGGGGGTTGCGCGATACGGGCAAGTGTCGTTTCATGCTCTGGGCAGCACGGATTGCCATCTGATTTATAGTTCCATCTGGCCCTTCCTCCAGTGGTATAAAAGACAAGTAGTGCATTGAATCACTTACTAAGAATGCGATGACTCTCAAAGAAGCTGCTGACGGCGAGCGCCAGGGCTCGCGTTGATGATGCCGAGATTGAGGGGGTTGCCCGTCAGCTACGCGGTGGCCGTGTTGGCCTAGGTCAGCGTTGGCAGCGCAGAGCCGCTGACACCGTCGATCGTGAAGCTGGTGGCCCCGGGGCTGAACGTGCAGCCGGTACCGTTGACGGTCAGGCTGCTGTCGTTTTAGGCGCATCCGGATGAGCTATCGAACGATCCGATGGCCAATGATCTGCCATTGAGATTGAGTGTACTACCCGCACTAAGTGTTACATGGTTGGCGGTCTCGCCTGCTTGAGTAAGGCTGGCAACGCCTGCGTTGATGATGGCGCGGTCGAGTGCGGTGGTTTGGTGCTCGCCGTCGTCGAACGGTCGGCGGCGCGGCGCGAGCAACCGCAGGCCACGCTGAGCGCAGGCTTCATACAAACGGTTGTCGCCGTAGTTCGTATCGGCCACGACGTAGCCCGTGCCACGCAGTTACGGGATCAACGCGAGCGCGACCTTGCTCTCGTGCAGAGCGGACATCAAGATCGACCAAACTTCGCGTTCCATGCGGCTGCTCCTTGAAAGGGACGATTTGCAACAGCAGTGTGGACGCGAATTGCGCTAAGCGCAAGGCCTTACGGAGCGGGCGCATAATGGCCCCTCGCGGGGATGACGGGAAAAAACCACGCAAGGGGCTCTAGAATGAGCGAAATGTTAGCAATTGTGTCAGCATCCGGAATGCCACCAGTCGCGTAAGTAATTGATGGGTAGATGGTTACTTCATGTCACACCCGGTAGTCCTGACGTGTATGGCCCCATCTATTTTTCAGGCCGCTTTAGCTCGCCAATTCGGGCTTATAGAGATCGGGTCAGTTGGCGACGGCGTGCTCCGGTTTGGAGTCCAGATTCATCGGGAATCTGGCGGTGGCATGTACGATGGCGGTGAAAAAAAAGATTGTCATCTGCCGGGTTCATATCGATTTATGTCCGAAAGTTTATCTTATGCCGACGCGCTTCATCAGCTACTTACTTCTGTTGCTTGCCACGCTACTCGTGGCCATTTAGCGAAACAGATCTAGTACCTCAAAGCGGAGAACGAAGCCCTCCATGCACGACGCGCGCTTCCGGATTAAACGGAGTTGATCCGATGCGATGCATAGCGCCGCACCATGACGCAGATCCAGGGGCGATCAGTCTGTGTCCTGTGCGTCTCGCTCAAATTGGATATGTGCCCAACGCCAGGCGGCTGTGGTCCCGGGGAAGCCGCAGGTGTTCATGCCCTGGAGGATGGCCTGTTCGATCTCCTCGCGTGTAGCGCCGGCCTGGGTGGCTCGGCGTATTCTTGGGCACGACTCGCCAGTGACAGGCCATTGGTCGTCATCGCAAGATCGTCGATCGCGCCGGTCCCTGCGATCGGCTTGATGATCTGGACCAGGTCGGGCCTGGCGGCCGGGTCGCCGCCGGTCAGTCGGACTTTTTTCTGGACGTGGTGATCGACGAAGTGTGCTACGAGTAGAGTGATCTCATCGGTCGTAAGATCATCGCCGCGATCACAATCCATCAGGCGGGCCGGCCGGCAGTAGGAGCAACGCATCTGGCAAGCGCGGGTCAATGAGAGGCACAGGTCGCAGAGGGTTCGTCCCTGTGTGTCCGACAAAGGCAATGCAGCGGCTCCGGGCTCTCCCGAAGGTTGGCGGCTTAATCATCCGTCTTCTGGTGGTTCTCGAAACACTCAAGCGTCGTTGACTCAAGGAACTTCTCAACTTGACTGTCCAGTTCTAGGAGTTGATCGTGTATAGGGCATGGCTTGTTGTTGCCACACCAGCCGGGCCCAAACGGGCAGTTAATCCTGTCGTTGACGCGCTCGAATACCTTCGCAATATCCATGAGAGTGACCTCCGCAGGCGGACGGGCCAGCGCATATCCACCACGCGGCCCCGGCGCGCCGGAGACGAGGTTGGCCTGGGACAACTGCGTGAGCAGCTTGGCGGCCAGCGTCTGGGGGATGCCGCGCGTCTTGGCGATATCAAGTGAAGATAGCCGCTCATCGCTGCCGTATACCTCAGCCAGCCGGCTCATCGCCGCGATGGCGTTCTGTGTGCTCTTGCCGTAACGGATCATGTATCGGTCTCACTTAAACTGCTCAACGATTCCCTGCCGGTGAAGATCGGGGTGCTGATCTTCAGGGCAACCGTCAATATCATAAGCCCAAACGCCCAGATGCCTACCGTGATCCGCCATTAATTCAGGCACGGGGCGTATTCGACGATCTCGTACAGCGTCGAGGGGATGAACGCGGGGATGATCAGGCCCATGCCCTTCTCGATCCAGAGCCCGACAAACGCGAACACACAGGCCGCCACGGGCAAGCCGGGGGCGCTTGTTCACCTTTGGGACCAGCAGCAGCAGGGCCGCGATGATCGTCAGCACGACCGAGGTCCATATCCAGGAGACCAGGCCGTTGTGCCCGTGCAGCCCGAAGTAGAGGTACCGGGCGCTGGCCGTGTGGCTGCCGCCGGTGTACATCTCGGTGAAGACCTCGGACGCCAGCATCAGCAGGCTGATGAGGATGGTGATGCGCATGATGTTGACGAGCGTCTTGATCGGCCGGTCACCGAACGTCACGCCGCGGAAGTGCTTGAGCACCAACAACGCAAGGATGATAAACACCGGTCCGGAGACGAACGCCGAAGCCAGGAACCGTGGCACCATCAGCGCGGTGCTCCAGAAGGGTCGACTGGGATAGTCTCAGTAGAGGAACGCTGTGACGGTATGGATCGAAACAGCCCAAGCGATCGAGAGATACACAAACGGCAGGTACCACTTCTTGTCGGGCTGCTGTCCGCGGAAGCGCTTGTAGAGCAGGTAACCGACGATCTGCAGGTTCAGCAGCAGGTAGCCGTTAAGCACCAGTACGTCCCAGGTCAGGACGACATCGGCCAGTCGAACCGCCCGATCCCGTGCATCATGTGCCAGAAGCGGTCCGGCCTGCCAAGGTCCACCGTGACGAACGCGATGCACATGAAGATCGCGGCCACGGCCAGCATCTCACCGACGATCACCAGGTCGTGCATGTCCCGGTCGTCGTAGAGGTACGCCGGGATCACCATCATCACCGCCCCGGCGGCGACGTCGACCATTTACGTGAAGTTGGCGATGTCTAGACCCCAAGAGACGTGGTCGGTCATGCTCCGGTTGTGAGCCTCAAATGCAGCGGGATTCCGGCGGCCTCTGGTACGATGGCGGTGTACAAATAGCTTGTCACCTGCCGGGTTCATATCGGGTTACGTCCGGAAGTCTTTCCCATGCCGACACGCTCCTTGGGTCGGTTGGGGTTCGAATACAGAAGCTGACACCCGGATCGCCCAATCTGAACGCGTATATCGAGCGCTGGGTCCAATCGATCAAGCATGAGTGTCTGGATCACTTCATCGTCTTGGGTGAGCGACACCTGCGGTATCTGGTCAACGATTACGTCGACTATTACCACCATCAGCGGCCTCACCAGGGGCTAGACAATACACCGCCGCATGGGCTGAACCAGGTAGATGAATCCGACTGCCCGGATGACACATCGCAAATCGTCTGCCGCACCCGCCCCGGTGGGTTGCTCAAGCACTATGAGCACTGCGCCGCCTGATCCTCCACTTGTTCTACATTCGGATTCATGTTATCCCCGGAAGCCCGTCCAGCCGGATTGGCCATCGGCTTGCGTCGATACCCAATCCGGATATTGCACGACAGTATTCTGCGCAGAATAGAATCGATGGCCAGGCCACATTAGAGAGAATAATGCGATGACGATCTATTTGTACAGCGAGGCCCTTAAAGGACTTATAGATATGTGACATATACCAAACCCACTGCGAGGCAAAATGACGCAGGTCGGTATCGATCGGCAAGCCCTACACGAGCCCAAAGTAATCAGTGAAGCGTGTTCTATGCCACGACTTGTTTTAACTTGTAGGTTTTGATTTTTCTGTAGATCGTGGCAGATGAGATACCTAGATGGCTAGCGGCTTCACTTGGTGATCCGTTGCAGACAGCCAGTGCGTGCTCAATGGCCATTCGCTCCAACTCTTCGAGCGGTACGATATGAGAACCAGAAAATAATGATGCGTTGAGGACGGTAGCTCCCACATGGTCCCTCTCCTGCTGGTTGTGTCCGGGACGATCTGTTCCACGTTTTACTTGCCCCAACATTTCGAGGGTCAATGTAGTGCCATCATTGAGTACGATCGCCCTTTCAATCGTATGCATCAACTGACGTACATTGCCAAGCCATGGTTGAGATGCCAGATACTGTATCGCGTCATCTGCGATCATCGATATCTGCTTGTTGTATTGTTTGGCAAAGAAGCCGATAGCATGCTCAACCAGTAGCGGCAAATCGCCGGAACGTTCTGCAAGTGTAGGGACATCGATCGGCACGACGTTCAAGCGGTAATAGAGGTCCTCACGCAACTTCCCGGAGGAAATAGCCTCTAATGGGTCACGGTTCGTCGCACTGACGATTCTGAGGTCTGCTGAATAGTCTTTTGAGCCCCCGACACGACGAAAAGTCTTTTCCTGTAAGAATCGCAAGAGCTTAGCCTGCAATTCAATCGGCATCTCGGTGACTTCGTCCAGGAATAGTGTCCCGTTCTGAGCTTCTTCACACGCACCTATTCGGGCGCTGTCTGCGCCGGTAAATGCGCCCCGTTCATGCCCATACAGCGTTGATTCAACGAGTTCGGCCGGTAGTGTCGCCATGTTGATCGGGACAAATGGGCCTTCACTCCGGTTGGACCGGTTGTGAATAGCCTGCGCAATCAGCTCTTTACCCGTGCCCGAGTCGCCACAGATCAGAACGCTGACATCGGTCGGTGCGACGGATTTTATGATCGAGAACACGGTCTGCATGGCAGGCGACCGGCCGATCATCCCTTCGAAAGCCTCGCCATCTATGTCTGCACCATCAAGGCGTTCCAGTAGCGATCCGCGATCGATCGCGTTGGTCAGTGTCGTATAAAGTCTCGCCTCATCCAGGGGCTTATTGATGAAGTCATAGGCGCCGAGTTTAATTGCTCGGACGGCGATTTCTGTGGAGCTGTTAGCCGTAACTAGTATTACAGGGGTGTTGGGCAGTCGTTTCCGTAAAGGGCCTATGACTTCCAGGCCGTCTTCATCTTCCAACTGGCGGTCGAGTAGGACGGCATGAGGCACACGCTCTTCGATCCTACCGATAGCTTGATCGTAGCACGATGCGGTTGCCACGTGATAGCCTGACTCCTCAAGCATAAAGCGCACCACATTGCAGAAGTCCGGGTCGTCATCAATAACCAAGATGTGATGCTTTTTGGAAGTCAATGGGTCACCGATTATCGGGTCTAGGAAACGCAGGTCCAATCATATTGTCGTCTTGATTTGTCCGATGTCTTACCCGTCAAGCTCAAGTTAGATTTGATTCTGAATTCGTACGGCCGATAATAAGCAGGCCCCATAGCAGGATGAACATCGTGAACTGATCAAGCTTCAAAATGAAGCTCTGGCTTGTGGCATATATGGCAAGCATCGCCACACCAAGCCCGATGATCGAAGCCACCAGGCGGCGTTGAGCCCACGTCTTAGATGACCAATGAATCCACCCCACTAATAGCGTGTTAATGAATAATGAACCAACCGTAATCACACCAAGCAACCCAAGGTCCACGAACAGGTCAATCCATGCGTTGTGGGCTTGGCGTGGGTTCCAAGTACCAGTAAGCTCGCGGCCTCGCCCTTCGTACCAAAATCCACCAAATCCATAGCCGAAGACGGGCTGTTTCCACCCTTCATGCCATACCGAAGACCAAAGGCTATCACGCCCTGAAAGTGACTCATCTCTCTTGAGAACATCGAACACCCACGATTGCACTTGTGATACACCGATGAGCCATATAAGTGTTACGGTAACAGTGATACCAATCGCCATGACACCTCGCCGATAGCTGTTCTGTGTCAAGGCCAGGTATACCGCTAAGCCAATCAAGAATACAAACCAGGATGTAATAGAGCCGGTCAAGACGAGACATGTCAACATCAAGCACTGGCTGAACCGTAATATCACCACTTCCCACCGCCGAACTGCGGTCATCCCAAGCGAGATCATGAGTCCCGTGAACATTACGGACCCCAGTGTATTGGGGTGGTTGCTGATCCCAGCCAAGCCCGGTCGTTCAATGATGCTGCTGCATCCGGCGGGGAGTAGTGCCCATGCTATCAGTGAAGTGAGTGCACTCGCGGTGACCGTTCCTACAGTTGCTAATTGCATTATATGAGCCGGCCGTTGATTGCAGGAGACTGATGCCATTATGAGCAACATGCCCAAACCCATAATAATCCCACGTTTACCTGACATGCCTGGATCGTATGACCAGAGTGATGAGAATAGAACACCCATAGCAAGTAAAGTCCAAGGCAGATACCGTACAAGCGTCTGCATCAGAATCCGGCGGTTAATGAGGGTTAGCAGTGCGAATAGCCCGGCCGAAGCAAAAATCAGCTGGCGTAAGCCTGCTCCTGAATCAGCATCACTCACCACGATTGGACTCCAGGGCAATCTGAATCCATGAATCGTATAGTTCATCCACATGATTGCGCAGAGCGTAGCAACCACGGCGACAGGACCATGAGTAAACAAGGTCGTCTCTGTTAAAACGGAGCCTCTGTACCCGCGATCAATGGATTGATTCATGCTTGGACGCCGCTCCTATTGATACCGAGGTAAGAAAGCCAGAAGGGGCGTAACTGTTTGAGACGCTGGGCCACATACGGATCGTGGCGTGCGATGCGCCATTGGTGGCGAACGATTGCTACACCTAAGGACACGAACAGGCCCAACCCAAGATGTATAAGTAAGAACTTCTTCTTGCTTGGCCCCGCGGGCCGATGATCGGGTACGGCCGGATGTATCATCGCGATGCTTCCCGCCGGTTGCTCCGCGCGGATCCGGAACACCTCGGCCTGTGTGGTCAGCGACGAGACAAGGTCACGTTGATACCGGACACGCTCTATCAGACCGTCGTAATCAACCGCAATACTGCCCACCTCGTTCAAGGCAACCTTCCCCAAACCACGGGCATTCAGAGATTCGATCTGTTTATCGCACTCCGCGATCTCGGCTATGAGCCGCTGTATCTCAGGGTCGGTATCGATGTAGCTGTAGCGGCGTCTCGCCAAGTCCCTTTCTAACTGGTCCTTTGTACCAATGACCTGGCGCATCTGAATGATCCGATCGGTGGCCTGTGCCTGCGGGTTTATGATTGTGTGCTGGCCCGTGAATTGCTTAAGTTGATGTTCGGTATCTTTCAACATCTTCGATGACGCCGATTTGGCCTCGTCGATATATCCAGCTTGTTGAAGCAGCAATTGGCGCTCAATAGACTTGCTGGCACGCTCGCCTTCTTCGATCACGGCATTCGCAAGATCGGCGGCGAGAGACGGGTCGTTTGAGGTTACGGTCACAGTAAGCAACCCCTCTTCCGACCCGTCCAATTTGATCATGTCGCGGATTGCATGGACCAGCTCGTCACTATTCTGAGGGGTTAGGGGCTGAGTCATATGGTCTTGGAACCGCTCTGCCAACGAGCGCATTACCGGACGTGACCTCAGCAGGGTCAGGTAGAGTTCGGGTTGCGATGGCAGCATCAGCGTACCAGTGCTTTGGCGCTTAGCGGCGTCCTCGGTGGTTTCGATGCTGCCCGTGTTGACTGACACGTCGTAGACATGCTTCTCGCGAGGCATCAGGACCGCGATTGAGGTCGCACGGTAGGCGTATGGCGTGGCGGCGTATCGCGTTGCCCCGAGGCATAGGATCAGCACCAGGATCACAGTGATAACCTTTAGCTGTGACTGGGCGATAACCAGCAGGTCAACGAGCGGTGCCTGCCATCCAATCCCAGTGTGAGTCGTGGTTTGGCTTTGAGTCTTGACTTCGTGGGGGTCTGTTTCCATGTGATGATTTAGACAATCTGCGTGCCAGACATGCATGACTGTATTTGGCTGGATAAGAGCGAGTTGTTTCGCAACATGAGAAAACACATGGCCCGTGATGTAGCAATCTGAGAGTTCGAGGATGCTGTGGGGCTGGATGTGGAATGGCACGGGATTTGAGGTTCCTAAGAACAACAGATTCTTAGGAGACCGTTATGCGGATCGCTATCTTCCACAACCGTTACAGACAGACTGGGGGCGAGGATGTCGCCGTTGACTTCGAGCACCGGATTCTTGAGTCGGCAGGCCATCAGGTGATGCGGGTCGAGTTTGACAACGAAGAGGTCTTCGGCGGGAGTAAACGCGCGACGCTGTGTGGCAAGGCATTGACAGCCAGACGCAGCCGATGGAACCACGATTCCGAACGATCCATAGAAGAAAAGTTAAGGAAGTTTGAGGCAGATATCGGCCACGTCCATAACTGGTTTCCATTGATCAGCCCCTCTGTATATGCCGCCCACCATCGATTCGGTATCCCGGTTGTTCAGACACTGCACAACTATCGTCTAGGCTGTGCCAGCGGAACGTTTTGGCGTAATCAAGAAGTCTGTACCGATTGTCTGGATGGCCGGAGGATGCGCGCCATAGCGCGTGGTTGTTATCGGTCATCAAGATTGCAGACGATGGGGTGGTATCACGCGGTAGCCCACGGATGGCGATCCAAGGTCTTTCGCGATCAGGTAGATGCATACCTTGCACCTTCACACGCTATTCGTGGTTTACACATCCATATGGGTATATCGGGTCACTTGATACACCATCTGCCAAACGCGGTGGATGACCCCGGGGCATCAAGTTGGCCCATTGGTCAGGCCACCGCGGTGTTTGTAGGTCGCTTAGAGCCGGAGAAAGGTGTGAAAGACTTGGTCGAAGTATGTGATAAAAAGCGGATACCGTTGACGGTCATCGGCGAGGGGAGTCTCGGTGAGTCGCTGCGTCGACAGTTCGGGCTTTCGAGATATATCCGGTTCCTGGGTCAACTGCCTAAGGGTCGGGTGCAGCATTATATCGGTCAAGCATCTGTGGCAGTCGTCCCCAGCCTGTGGATGGAGCCGTTCGGTCTAGGTGTGATTGAGGCAATGGCAAAGGGGCGCCCTGTGGTTGTGACCGACGTCGGGGGGCCGTCTGAAATTGTTCAAGATGGTGTTCAGGGCATACAGGTTCCAGCGGGCGACAAGGCAAAACTTGGAGAGGCAATCCGAACGTTGGTGGACGATTCAGAGCGCTGTCGCACAATGGGTCGAGCCGCGCGGATGAGATATCTCAAGCACTATACCCCTGAGCAGCACCTCACGGGCCTTATGCGTGTATTTGAGGGTCTCATCAATCGGAGGCTGGGCTATGTTAACTAGTCAGCGCCGACTGCTGATGTGTTCAATGACTGTGCCGTGGCCGGATCGGCCTACACAAGGGCTGTACCATATCGATCAGGCATTGGCCCTGAACGATATGGGCATAAAGACCACGGTGTTCAGCCCCGCTCCATGGGTCCCCGCCATTGCCGGTCAGTTATGTGACCGATTCGATCGACATGTTCGAAGGCCCAGGGCCTATGAGGTTAATGGTATACCGATCGATTCTCCACGCACTGCTTATGCGTACCCTCGGATGATACGGTTCGGGGTGGCTCAATGGTCTCCAGCCACCGTGCAAGGCCATGCTACATGTGCGCTTGCAAGGCCTATAACGAATGCGATCAAAAGACATAGGATCAACGGGCTCTTAGCGCACGGCTGCGTGCCTTGGGGGGGGGTTATTCGTCGTGTCGCTGCCCGCCTGGGTCTGCCGTACGCATTCATTGAACACTCGGCAGAAGATGTGCTTCGGCTTCGCGCCAGATCAAGGCTGGCACAGGCGTACCGTTCGGCTGCCGCTGGCGCACAGGCTGTATACACGGTCAATCAACAAATGGCCGGACATCTTAGACACAAGATCGGGTGCCCGAATGTGGTACACCTGCCGAACGGCGTTGCCACACAAGGCTTGAACAGACGCATGAAGCCACGTCCCGCCCGGTTGGAGGGGAGGAAACTGGTCGTGGCGGCCGGGCATTACTACAGGCGAAAAGGCTTCGAGGAGTTGATCCAGGCATTTGCACAGATGGGAATGGAGCGTTCACGCAGCACGCTGATACTGGTAACCAAGCCCGTGCCCTCCCTGCAAAAGCTAATCGTTGAACTTGGGCTTGAGAGCCATGTTCAGATCACCGGTGTCCTACAAAGAAGTGAACTGCAGCAATGGATGTCATGGGCAGATCTATTCGCTTTGCCTTCCTGGAACGAATCATTCGGTTTGGTATATCTTGAAGCGATGGCTTGCGGTACGCCGGTGTTAATGACCGAGAGCTGTGGTTTGGCAGATCGGCTTGAATCTTCTACCCAGCGTCTGGGATGGGTCGTGCCCCCGGAAGATGTTCCGGCATTAAGCCGTATCCTGGGCGAGGCCCTGGCGGACACGGAGGCACTGCGCCTTATGGGTCGCCAGGCTCGTAACTATGTCGCGGGCGAATACAGTTGGGCAAGGAATGCCGGCGTGATATCCCATTGCTTATGGGGTCGTCGGCTGGGGGATGTTGGATCACAGGCCGATACCCAATACAAAGGCGGGTACGGATGATAAGACGATTGCAGCAGGGATCTAACGATAAGTACTTTGCTCTGGCCGACAGCGTGGGCCGATCGGTACTGCGCATGGCTGTCAATGTCTTGATCGCGCGTTTAGCCGGTGTGAACCTCTACGGCACATTCATCGTTTTGTTAACGCTTGAGGTCATCTGGACCACACTATTGTATGCATGCCTCTTAACGCCGGTCATCACAGTTAGCCCGGACCAACCAAGAGACAACCAGGCTTCGCTGATTGCAGGTGCCATAAAAATTATCGGCGTCGCTTCAATACTTGCCGGGGCACTGCTTTTTATTGTGGTTGGTGTAGCTTCGCCGTTAGATATCAGCCCGGTGGTCTGGGTCGGATTCATCCTGGCGACCATCCTTCAGAGCGTCGGCCACGGTTTTCGTGCTTGGCGTAATTTGACATTCACTTCCTGGTACGCCTTCTGGGCTGATATGCTTGGCCTGCTCGTGCCGATCCTATCGGTCACAGTGGTCTGGTATTTTGCAAGGGCATCAAATGTGCTTGCCGCCTTCTGGTGGTCTAGCGTCTTTGGAAACATGCTGATGTTGGTTGTCATGGCTGGCCGAGATGCCTCGCTGCTCCTGACCGCCAGGCCGGTTAATAGCAAACAGCGTCGGCGACTCTTCCGGCTTGGTCGAGTTATGGGTTTGGGTTCAATCGCGTATTCGGCTGGTAGTCGGGCACAGCCGATCCTTCTAGCGGCGCTCGCGGCAGGCATTGAGGTCAGTCGGCTCGGTGCGACGCTCACGTTAATCGGTCCGATAAGGATGCTTACAATGGCCTTGTGTGGCGTGGTCCGGCCGCGGTTAGGGCTCTACTACGGGCGTTCAGAGCAAGACCGCGCGGTACGTCTGACCATGCATGCAGTCTTGATCTGCACGCTGATGGCGCTGGCTCTGATGGCGCTTCTGATGCCGGTGGGGGAGTACATCCTCACGCATATGTTCGGTGAATGGATGTCTGGCTCGCGGCTTCTCGTAGCGGTTGCGGTGACATACGCATGGCTTGAGTGTGTTGGCTCTGTATTGGTCACAGCGTTACAGGCGCAAGACGACCGGGGAGCTAGTGATGTGACCCGGCTACGGATCGCGGGCTCGGTGATCGCATTGATTATGATGTGGCCGGCCTGTTCGATGTACGGAGCGTTAGGCGCCTTTTCTGCGATGGTCTTAGTGGAAACCGGTTTTGTTGCGTGCTGTGCCGTAATCTGGAGAGGCCGGAGTGGGTCGCCGATACGAATGCCGGACATCACATGATCTGAGGGCATGCCATTGATACGGCTTGTCTAAAACCGTCTGCCAGTCGATCAAGTGTTACTGAAGCAATCGCGTCGCGTCCGGATTCACCGATGGTCTTAAGCGATGGATCCGTTAAGGCGTCTTTCAACCTAGTGACGGCCTGGGGATGTGTCGGGTCGTAACCCATTCCGGTGACGCCTTCGACGATCAGATCATCGTAGCAGCCAGCGTGGATGGAACAGAGCGTCGGTACACCACATGCCATGGCTTCATTTACTACCAAGCCCCATACGTCGCCCAGGGTTGGGAAGATATGTAGATCGGAAGCCCCGTACCAATCCGACATTTCTGACGTATCGCTGGTGCCTGCTCTGATCACCCCCATGCCCTTGGCAGCATCAACGAGTCTGTCGAGTGGACCGCGACCAAGGAAAACGAGCCGCCACTCCGATCGGACATGATCCGGTAGCTTTGCCCATGTATCCAGCAGGGTATTGGTGCCTTTTAGCGGCACAAGCCTGCCAACAACCAACGCAAGATGCTTCCCGCCAGCGAGTCTGTGTTTGATCTCATCTGCACGCTGACGGCTTATTGATGTTTTGTGTCGTGATAGGAGTGCGGGGTGGTCGGCAGCGTTCAGCGGGCTGATAATCCGCTCGTCCTCAACACCCAATGAGCGGAGAACTTCTTTTGCCTGTACGCCCATGCCCACGACGGACCTGGCCTGGTGGAGCAAGGCCTGCCGTATACGCCGCTTCAGGGCCCCCCCCTGGCCGCCGCTGACACGCGACTGATAAGCCCAGATCACCAGAGGGATTTGATGAGCCCGACAGTACGTCGAGGCAATCAATGACCGAACACCTAATTCATGACTGATGATGACATCTGGCCTGAACTTCCGCAGGTCTCGCCATAGCCCGGTTGGGATATGTAGCGTGATCTCTTGATCGAATGGAATGGGTTCGAGTGTTCTCACGTTTCGTTTAATCGATAGGGTGCGGCTCTGGACGACATCCATACCGTCGGTGTCCACGTCCCAGTCCCGGTCGAACTCGCTGCCGGCATTGATGAACACACGCAGGTCCCAGCCGGGTGTCTTGGCTAATCGCTCAAAGACAGGCTTGCGGTATGGGCTGACAATATTGGTCAGGAAAGCTACTCTCAAAGCTAATGCCCCGATTGAGTCTGTGCGTAAGATTGGGTGGCTGTATTATCCTCTCGGCCAAGCCAACCAGCCACCCCCCCCATGATCAGGCCGGTGTAGATGACAATCTGTGCCATGCGGTTTGCCCGTTGGTCTGGTGGTGACGTCAGCCCCCGCCAGGTCAACAGTAACAGTGCGGTCAGCCGGCACCCGAGCTGCCTAAACGGCCGGTGGGCATTCTGCCCGGCTAGAATACGGTTGTATGTCTTCCCGCTGTGGTACCTTCTGCGCCAGAGGTAACTAAGTGTCGCACGGTTAGCCGGGACGGTCTCCTCTACAACGGACTCTGGTGACCAGACGAAACGTGCGCCGTCTCGGTATATCCTTGAAAATAATTCTGTGTCTTCGCCGCCGCTACAACCATACTGTGGATCAAAGCGGTAACCGGATTCGAACAGCCATGTACCCTTGACAAGGGCGTTGCTAGTGCGTGCGTCGCGCCAGTGGACATCGGTGACAGTATCCGAAGCGTTCTTGGTGAACATACCCGACTGCTTGATCCAATCCGATGCCTCGTTCGGAACGCGACCATCGACCGGACCAAATACTGCATCCGCTCCAGTATTGTGAAGAACACGGACCATTTGATTCAGCCAACCTTCGGATGCCACCTCATCGTCATCAATGAACGCTACGAGGTCAGTGGGACCCATGCGAAGGGCCCTGTTGCGGGCCGATGCGATATTCTGAGAAGTCTCGGCCGCATAGCAGATATCTCGATGTGCCTGTTGACGCATGGTACTAACGACTGGGTAAGCAGACAATTCCGGGTCATTGTCCACGACCCGGATTGAGATTGTGTATCCGTTAACCTTTTGCTGAAGAACACTTCTCAGCGTCTGGCGTAGCATCTGCGGTCGTCGATAAGTAGCAATGCAAACAGCTATCACTGAGTTCATTTGACACCTCTTTCAACAAGATACTGATCTTCAGTAAGAGTAAAGCGGCGACGCATGAGGTGGTGCTGGATCAATTGCCATCCTGCCAACGCAAGGTAAACCGGATTGGTGCTGGCGTATCGCTTCCATAGACGACGAGGCTCCATGGCTAGGCGGAATGCCCATTCCATGCCCAGAGACTGCAGACTTGAAGGGGCCTGCCTGACTGCTCCAGCGTGAAAATCGAACGCCGCCCCGACTCCGAGCATAACCCCTCGGACTCGTGGGCTGTGCTCCGCCATCCACCGCTCTTGCTTGGGACATCCCAGTCCTACAAGGATGATGTCTGCCTGAGCAGCATTAAGACGGCTGACCATCGCGTTATCTTCTTGCTGTGTAAGTTCGCGATACGGCGGGCTGATACTTTCAACTAATTGTAGACGCGGATAACGGCTGAGCAGGTTGCGGGTCATATCCGCCAACCGGTCTTCGTGTCCCCCGTAGCAGGCTACGCGCCAGCCTCGCCTCTCTGCAGCAGCGAGAACATGGAGCATCAATGTTGGGCCGTACACTCGGCTGGCTCGAGGATGCCCCATCAACTTCTGGAGCCAGACGATCGGCATCCCGTCAGCCGTGCAAAGTGCTGCACCTCTGAGTGCTTCTCGGTGTCGACGTGACCACACTGCTGTAACCACGCTGTGAACGGGACATATGCACACATATTCTCGTTCCGCAGATTCAACACATTTACTGATTTTCCTTAAAACGCCCCTGTAATCCAGGTTGCAGATATATGTTTGGAGAACCCGTGTGGCGTATGCAGAGGGATGGCCCGAGCCAACCTCCTGCTTCTTAGTAATTAGTCCTATAGTACGCCGTACGATAAATAAAACAGTCATCCCGATAATCAGAAGGTCATAACCAACGGATCGGTGACGGATGTAATGCAGTTCTGCTTGAAAGCGTTCGGACCAATCTGCCACAAGCCGTTCATCTAAACTGTTGTCGGCGAGACTGACTTGCGCTAAGTTAGTCAGGCCAGGACGGATTGAATGACGTATCTCGAATCCAGCTATCTGCTCTGATAGATGTTGATATAAAGCTTCTGGGATTGGTCGCGGACCAACAAATGCCATATCACCGCGCGCCACGTTCCATAATTGGGGTAACTCGTCAAGTTTCAAAGCCCGTAGTAATTTTCCTACACGTGTGGCGTGCGGACTTGTGTTTGAAGTACCCAGGCGGGTACTGTTTTCGCTGTTGACTGCAAGCGTGCGAACTTTCAGAATCTCAAACGGTAATCCATTTACGCCTCGTCTTGCTTGACGAAACAGGAACGGCCCTTTGCTGGTCAGACGTACCGAAGCATACATCAGCAGAAATAACGGCGCCAAAGCCACACATGCTGTTGCGGCAAACACTCGCTGCAGGTACAGCCATTTGGGATAGATGTTAGATCTCACGATGCCTTCTCCTCGATAGACTCGTGTTGATTCAATAGGCGCTCGTTCCATTCTCTGAGCATCATGCGAATGGATTCAATCGTACTTCCCAAACCCATCTTGGAGCTATCAGCCATTTGGCGAGAGCGGGTGTCGATGTATGCCTTTGTGATTCGCATCAATGTGTCTAGGTCGCCTGGGTTGCCTTTGGAGCAGATCCCGTCACACCCGGCATTAATTAGATCTTTTAAGAGTAAATCGTTGATCTTCCCGGAGAACACAATGATTAACGATTCAGGCGATGATTCACGCAGACTCCGTGTCAATTCCAACGCATGATGTTTCCCCCCGAAATCATTATCGATGAAGTAGATATCAAAACCTGCGAATCCGCGGGCCGTCTGGGTCGTCGCGGTTCGAAGCTTGGGGAAGTGCTCGCCTAAGCGCCACTTCAGGAAACGTAATGAATCCGGGTCGTCATCGATAAGCAGGCTAGAGAGGATCGTTTCCATTTGGGGCTCCTTTCTTGATCTCAATTACGGTCATTACTGAAGAGAACCGCAAAGATGATGCCAGCCGTTGGAACCCAATTCCCTGACCAGCAGGGACATCTCTCAGCCGGCTTCATCGCGAAGTGAGAAGCACCACGCAAATTGAGAACACCCCGCCCCCTCACTCTGGCTTGAAAGGGAACTTCTGGCTGGGCCCCATACTGGCACGAGGCTTGCCTTATGAAAGTCATCTACCGTCTTAAGACATTGGAGTGAAACAATGTACAAGAGCTTCGTAAAAGTCATAATTCTTACAATCGGTATGACCCTCACAATTCAAGGTTGTGTGGTCAGCCCTGAGCAATCAAAGAATCAAGTACCAGGTGAGGCTCGCCAAATGCCTCGCTGGGCCCAGTCAATCAGTGAGCCGATTGATCTAATCCCTCGTGAAGGTGCCGAGCCTGTACCTAAGCCGATATCGCCGACGTCAGTAAATCAGTTACATGGCCTTAAAGCGCGCGGCGTCCCGCGTGATCTAACTGCTCCTATCCAGAGCCCAACAGTTGCCCGCCAAGACGATCTAGGGTCCATCGCCGAACCGGGTGGACCTGGGACTAATGACTCACGACCGTTGACGATCAATATCCACACACCCGCTTCCGATAATGAACTGCCAGAGGGGGAGAAGTCTCCTCTTCAATCTATAGCGCCGCTAGAAAAGATGTACAGGGGTGATTTTGATCGCCGTGCTGACCGAAGCCTTGAACAATTCGGATACCGCTACTTCGAACACGGCAACGCCAAACCGGCTATCGGACCTGTGCCGAATGACTATATCGTCGGCCCCGGTGATGAACTGATCATCACTGTATCCGGCAGTTTCGATGAACACGTAACTCTGGTTGTGAATCGCGAGGGGCAAATTATCCTTCCAGAGGTCGGTCCCGTTTCAGTTGCTCAGAAACGCTTCGACGAAATGATAGATATCATTTCCCGGGCCTACGCTCAAACGCGCAAGAACTTTCAAGTCTCAATTTCGATTGGCAGGATGCGGGTCATCCAGGTCCATGTGGTTGGCGAAGTGGCTAACCCCGGGCTGGTAGAAGTAAGTGCACAGGCTACAGCATTAGATGCACTCGCTGCAGCAGGTGGTCCCAAGAAGACTGGTTCTTTGCGTACTATTGAACTTCGTCGGAAAGGCGATTCTGTTGAACAGATTGACCTCTACAAGTTTTTCGCTTTGGGCGAACCTGCTTCAGACCACATTCTGCAAGCGGGTGATGTGGTACATGTGCCATCGATCGGCCCAACCATAGGCATCGCGGGATATGTACAGCGCCCCGGTATATATGAACTGTACAACCCAATCACAACTAAACAAGCGATTGAACTGGCTGGGGGGCTTACCCCTTTCACTTTTACACCCCATGCACAGATTGAACTCACAAGTGACGGACGAGGCCGTCAAACAATCGACATCGAATTGAATGAAGAAGGTCTTGTTCGGCCAATGAGCAATGGTGAATTGCTTCTGATTGGTGCGGTGGACGATCGTCTGCAACCCGTAGTCCAGATCGAAGGCCAGGTCGTCCGTCCTGGGGCATACCAATACCGTGGCGGCTTACGAGTTCGGGATATAATCAATCTGGCTGATGGACTTACGGTCGATGCATTCCTGCCTCAGGCATTCGTCTCACGGCAGGTCGGTGAACCGGGAAGGATGGAACTGATTCCTGATCGGAAGGTGGTGGGTACCACTCGCAGAGTGATGGTGATTGATATCGCACATGCACTCAACGGTGACCCAAAGCATAATATTCCCCTGCTCCCGCTGGATCACATCACCATTCGCTCAAGATCAGAGTCGACTGTCAGGCCGATTGTGGATGTTATGGGGGCGGTAAAGACACCAGGTCAATACGAACTGACGACTGGGTTGAGGGTATCCGAACTCATCGCTCTAGCGGGCAACCTGACGCCCAACGCATATATGGATGAGGCGGAGCTCATTCGTCGGGTTCACAATCCCACTACTGGGCAACTCGACGTAACCCGGTATCGATTCGATCTTGTAAATGCTCTGACACGCCATGGGGAGCACAACCCAGTATTGCAGAACGGTGATAGGTTGATCATCCGTCAGATGCGCCAGTCCGAGATCAAGGCGAGAATCGAGGGGCAGGTCCGGTTCCCGGGTGAGTACGTGTTCCCGGCAGGCACAAAGATTAGTGGCCTGATCGCTGCTGCAGGAGGGCTAGATCCCGACGCAGATTTACGTGCCGCATCCTTCTATCGCCGGAGCGTCCAGAATCTACAGCATGACAAATTTGCACACTTAGCAGAAAGGACTCAAAGAGTCTATGAAGATGCTTTACGTGAAATGGTCCAGACCGGGATGGCCCGTGAAGGAGTGGCCGCGAAGCTGGCTCTGCAAGATATGGAGCAATTAATGGGTCGCATGGCCAATCGCGAAAGCACCGGGCGGATCGTGATCCCATTTTATAACGAAGAATTTCCCAACAGTGACTACGACCTTGCTCTTGAGGAAGGTGACCGGCTAGTTATCCCGCGCAAACAAGAAACCGTCTCAGTTATCGGAAGTGTGTTTACGCCAAACAGCTTTGTCGCCGCCGAGGGCTTATCTGTAGCAGAAGCCCTAAAACGAGCAGGAGGAGCTACGGAATTTGCCGATAAAGAGCAGGTATATGTCATCCGTGCGGATGGCAATGTCGAGAGCATGGCACAGGCCAATGGCCTTCAGTTGTCGATGCAAGCCAGGCTCTTGCCTGGAGATGTTGTGCTCGTGCCTACCAAAGCACCGGAACGGACGGCCGGTGCCAGAGTGTCCGATATCTTGGCGCTGCTGCGGCAGACGGCTGAAGTGTCGGTCATTGCGGGTCAGGTTGGGCGCGACGTAGGCGATTTTAACCTTAGTTCAATCTCGAATCCGCCGGATACCGGAGACGGGATCAACGCTTACCAGGAAGCCATTCTGGAGCGAACACAGAGGTGACATAGTGCTTGGACTCGTATTTAATAAGCTGATCGACTTCGTAACCGAACAGCACGGTGTGGAAGTAGCCGAGCAGGTGATCGAAGCTTGCAACTTCCGGCATGGCGGTGCCTATACAGCATTTGATACCTATGACCACAAGGAAGTTGGCTTGCTGCTAGCGCAGCTTGAACGCGTCACGGGGGATCACCCCTCTGATGCCTGTCACGCCTTCGGTCAATATCTGTTCCGTATCCTTATTGACACTTATCCGGATTCTATGAAAGGCATTGATTCTTCGTTTGATGTCTTTCGGCGTATTGACTATGTGTTTCATGTCTTTGTTCGTAACACGATCCCGGCATCATCACCACCTTCAATCGGATATGAAGACGTGGCGCCTGGCGAGCTGATCCTAATCTATCGTTCCTCGCGTGGCATGGCCGACTTAGCTGAGGGGCTTATCGTTGGTTGCATCAAGTACTTCAACGAGCAGGTCACCGTCGAGCGCTTACCAATGATCGACAGCCCCGGCGAAGTCCGATTCCATCTCAGAGCAGCAACATGACGGACCGTTCATTTGAATTACGGTGTCAGCGTGAAAGACAGGCACGTGAGCGTGCTGAGTCGCTACTCATGGAGACATGTCGCGAGCTGAACGAGACGAAAAAGCAAATCGATGAGATTGAAAGGACTTTAGATAATAGGGTCGAGCAACGCGTCGAGGCTATGATCCGAAAACATGGAATGCCTGTATTGGCGCAAAATATCCGATCTGATGACCAATCTGCCCGCATGACTCAATTCATGGTCGACAGGTCGTCCGACTCAATCATGTGGATCAATAAGCAGGCGGAATTTGAATATGTTAACGATGCTGCCTGCCGGGTATTGGGCTACACGCGGGGTGAGTTGTTAGGGATGACTGTCTTTGATATCGACCTGGTGATGACAAAGAATCTCTGGCCGGCACATTGGGACGACCTCAGGCAGAGAGGTTCATTCACGATCGAGTCAAAGCATCGATGTAAGAATGGGCGGGAGTTTCCAGTTGAAGTCTCGGTGAACTTCCTTGCACACGAGGGACGCGAGTTCAATTGCGTGTATGTTCGAGATATCACGGATCGCATTCGGCAAAGGCAGCGGGACACAAGATTGTCACAACTCCAGGAGCTTGCGGGTAGCACAATCCAGTCTTTCCTGGTCTCTGAAGACTTGAATGGCTCAATACATAATATCCTTAGGAACCTAGGGTGTTTCTTGGGAACTTCAAGGAGTTTCTTACTACGTTTCCGCGAATCAGCCCAGATGGTGTTTCAAACACATGAGTGGTGCGCCGAAGGCATTACGCAGGTCGGCGATGAATATCAAGATGTCCCTATTAGTGAGTATGGGTGGTGGTTCAGCCATTTGAGTGATGGCCGCCCTATCGTTATCAACGACGTGAAGTCTTCAAGCATGCCCTGTCGGGTAGACCGCGTGATCGACCGACATGATGTACGAGCAATCCTGGCATTACCTATACAGATAAATGGAAGACTCGAGGGAATGTTGGGATTCGAAAACGAGGTTGTTCCAAGGCATTGGCTAGAGGAAGAAGTTACTCTCCTTCACACGATCGCAGACAGCTTGTCTCGAGCGGTTGAGCGCCGGATTGATGAGCGTGAGCGTGATTACAACCGTTCTAGATTGAAAGAAGCTCTTAATCGAGAAACTCGTGCCAACCGCGCTAAGAGCTCATTCCTGGCTAACATGAGCCATGAGATCCGCACCCCCCTATCGGCCATCATCGGCTACGCGGATATGTTGAACGACCCAAACTATGACATCGATAAGTATCAGGACCACAGTAAACGTATTAAGATAAATGCAGAGCACCTGCTCGCTTTAATCAACGACGTCCTCGACCTCTCTAAGATCGAGGCCGAACAGTTGAACGTCCACGAAGACATTTGTCTGGTCGATCGCCTCGCACGTGACGTAGAGAGTATCTTGCGTCCTTTAGCGGAGGAAAAGGACCTTTCGCTAGAAATCATCCATACGAGCGAACAACCGATCGCCGTTGTTACCGATGCAACCTTATTGAAGCAGGTTCTGATCAATCTGGTCGGTAACGCAATTAAGTTCACCGACCGGGGGCATGTGCGCCTTCGTATCACACAATCTAGTTCTACATATCACAAGGAGGCGTCTGTACGCGTGTCTGTGGAAGACACGGGGATAGGAATTGCTCAAGACAAGATTGATGAGATATTTGAGCCTTTCAGCCAAGCCCACGATACGCGACGCGTAGAAGCGGGTGGTACCGGCCTAGGGCTAGCGATCGCTAGAAGAATCCTAGATCTTCTTGGTGGGAGATTGAGTGTTAGCTCCGTGGTCGATGAAGGTAGCACTTTCACCATTGATCTGCCATTAGAGCAGGTGGCTGAAACGATGTTCCGTGACACGGCTGAGGGCAGGCACCCAGAGATCGCCTCATTGGTGCCGGAAGTTGCACCAGATCTCTCACGGTCAAGAATCCTGGTCGTCGATGACAACCCAGACAACATAAGAATCGTGCGATATATCCTTGAGCAGACGGGTGCTGCCATCAGTACCGCTGGGGATGGACAAGAAGCGATTGAACGTATCACGGAAGCATCTCACCATGGTTCATTCGACTTGGTTCTCATGGACATGCAAATGCCTGTGATGGACGGGTACACTGCAACCGCAACACTTCGTCGTCGCGGCATTACCCTGCCGGTGGTCGCCCTAACCGCGCATGCCATGTCTGATGATCAGAAAAAATGTATGGACTCAGGATGCGACGATTACATATCCAAGCCTATTATTGCAAGCGTGTTCTACCAAACATTGGTAAAACACTTGAGTAATGCGGGTGATTCAGAACCCTCAGCACTGACTATGCACAAGAATCAAAATCAAATAAATCATATCCTACCAGCCCAACCCGCGTCCCCCAACGTGTCCACTAAAGAAACCCCCAGCCCTCTTGTCAGCACGATGCTAGAGAACGACCGATTCAAGCCGATCCTCAAGGCGTACATCGAATCGATACAGAGCATGGCAACCCAAATCCAAGATGCACTTGAGCGGTGCGATTGGTGTCAGGTTCGTCAAGTAACTCACCGTATACGTGGCACCGCCGCAAACCATGGCTATCCAGTCTTAACCGATAGTGCGGGACGTGTAGAAGATTTGATCTCAGTATCCGCGGAAGAGGATCAGATAAGCATGGAAACGCAACAACTAGTCAATCTCCTTTATCGTGCTATTGCAGGGGGTTCGTCGTTGCTAAGCAAAACGGGTTAGAGCTCCAGGTATAATTGACCCCCTCCTGAAAACCTGATCCAGGAGATTTTTGAGAATCCAGCCGGCCATTGGTCGGAAAGGGTTCCTCGATGAAGAAACGACACAGTGTTGAGCAGATCGTGGCCAAGCTCCGCCGGGGGGATACTGAGCTGGGCGAGAGGCAGAAGGTGCCGGAGGTCTGCAAGCAGTTGGGCATCAGCGAGCAGACGTACTACCGTTGGCGCACGAGGTACGGCGGGATGGACCCGGTGATGGCCAAGCAGATGAAGGAGATGGAGCGAGAGAACGCGCTGCTGAAGAAGCTGGTAGCGGATCGGGCGTTGGGCATCCATATCCTCCGGGAAGCCTCCCGCCCAAACTTGTAGACCCCGAGCAGCGTAGACGCATGGTTCGGAAGTTGCGTTGTTGTTTGGGGCATGACAAGGCGAGTGAACGTCGTGTCCGCTCGGCGTAGGGCTTGACGTGGGTGGCGGGATTGGTGTTGTTGGTCAGCCGGACACCCTGGGTTTCCACGGCCCAGTTGATGACCCGCCGGATGATGGGGCGGTAGTGGTTGGCGGTTTTGGGCTGCAGGCCCAGGTCACGGACCGCATGGGTTGAACCAGGTAGATGAAGCCGACTGCCCGGATGACACATCGCAAATCGTCTGCCGCACCCGCCCCGGTGGGTTGCTCAAGCACTATGAGCACCGCGCCGCCTGATCCTCCACTCTTTCTACATCCGGATTCATGTTATCCCCGGAAGCCCGTCCAGCCGGATTGGCCATCGGCTTGCGTCGATACCCAATCCGGATATTGCACGACAGTATTCTGCGCAGAATTGAATCGATGGCCAGGCCACATTAGAGAGAATATTGCGATGACGATCTATTTGTACAGCGCGCGTTACCATCGGTCAATGTCACTTATACCACCGCCCGCATCGCTCTGGTGCATCCGAAGTCGATCAGGGTGACGACGATGATGATTATGATCATCATCGTGGCGACTTCTTGAAACTCGTACGCGCCGAACTTGTCCATTAGCAGTTGCCCGATCCCCCCGGCACCGACTACGCCGAGGATCGTCGCGCCGCGCACATTGGCCTCAAAACGCAGCAGGCTCTGGCTGACGACGTAAGGCATCACCTGCGGCAGCACGGAAAACGCGACGACCTGTGTCGGTGCGGCACCAGTCGCCTGCACCCCTTCGACCTGACGCATATCAATTGTGTCCATCGCTTCTGCAAAGACCTTGGCGAGGATACCGTAAGTATGGATCAGTAGCGCAAGCACGCCGGGTAACGGCCCGAGGCCGAGCACCGCCACGAAAATCATAGCCAGCACGATCTCGTTGAACCCGCGCGAAACATCGTAGCCCCGCCTGACGAAAAAATGCCCGACCCACCGGCCGATTGTGGCCAGCGTGCTGTTTTGTGTGAACAATATTCTAAGACTCGTCTTCGAACCCAGCATCGAACCCGGCAGCGCAAGAAACACCGCGATTAGCGTGCCCCAGATCGCAATCGCGATCGTCTCCAGCAACTTGCCCGAATACCCATCCCCGAACACCGCCGCCAGCCCCCAGCGCGTCGCGCCGCCGATGCCTAGCTTGTCGCCCTGTTCAGCTAGCCACGCCATGCGCATGCTTTTCTGATCGATCCTCGCCGGGTCGCCGAAGATCGCATGCGGGTCTGTCTCCGGTGGGAAGTACCCGCCCCGTCGCTGCCCCACCTCCGGCAGTCTCTCCATCTCTTCACTCACCAGTGCCTCGTAGCGATCACGCGTCATCCGCTGTAAATCATCACGAGCGATCTTCTGCGCTTCTCGCATCAGGCTTGTCAGCGACGGCGAGGTGCCTCCGGCCCGCTCGTGCTCCGTGGTCAGCCGCTCAAGCGTCTGCGCCTGCCAGCGAACACGAAGCAGTCGCTCTGCCTCATTGCGCCGCTCGGTCTCCGAGCCGTCTACCCGCTTGCCCAGCAGGTAGTCCACCGCCCGTTGCTGGTTCTCCCATAACTTCCACGACTGATTCAGGCCCGCGCTCTGCCACGCCCATGCCAATACGCAAAGCACCGTCACAACCATGCCAAAGCGCATTGCCCACTGCGCGCCCGTCAGCCTCGGGGGTTTGGGCAGCGGCTTTTCGCTGGTTGACATTTCGTCACGCACAATCAACCACTCCTTCATCGAAGCAATTACGACGACTTGTCCTGATTCCGTGATGCCAAGTACTGCTTCATCGCGCGGATGATGTCGTATTCTTCATCGCTGACCCGTTCGTAGCCGCCGTTCTGTAGCTGCTCGAGAACCGCCGGTTTGTCATTGAGTTTCAGAACTGCTTCAATAAATGCCAGCTTCAGCGACTTAGGCACGTCGCGCCTCGCGGCGAGCGGCGAGCCGGGTATCAGATCCGATGTGTAGATCACACGTATATCGTCCGGCTGGATCGAACCTTTCTGCACGAGCTTGGCAAGGTCCAGGTCGTTCGTCGCCGCAATGTCGATCTCGTTGTTGGCGACCTGCAGGATTGATGTGCCGTGCGCACCTGAAAAGAACACTTCCCCAAAGAAGGATTCGGCCGGCTCGCCCAGTTCATCGAACAGCACGGTCGAGGGAACAAGGCAACCGGATGTGGAGTTCGGATCGGTAAAGGCAAAGCGTTTGCCCCGCGCGTCATGCAATGACTTGATCGGGCTGTCGGCCGGGACAATGAACACGCCGTGATATCCTGGCTGTTTCTGCATGTTCAGTTCGATTAGTAGGGCCTCGGCGTTGGCGCGGTCGGCGGCCTCAATGTAGCTCTTGGGCCCAAGCCAGACGAACTCGAGCTGGTTATTGGCCATCGCAGTGATCACGCCTTGGTAACTCGACGCTGAAACCAGTTCGATCGGCACGTTCATGTGATTGTGCAGGTGATCGCGGAACGAAGCGAAACGCTCGCGGGTATCAGCACCGCCCTCGGTCGGCACCAACCCGACACGCACAACGTCGGGCCAGCCCGAATGATCACTCACGTCCGCAGCCGTGTCGCTTGTCGTCGTCGATTGTTCGGCGTCTGCAGTCGGCTCCTGCTCGCCACATCCTATAACCAAATTGAACACCGCGAGTAGCAGAAGCACCATGTGCAGTTGATGGCGGGTATGACCTGATAGGTAATGCATCGGGATGATTCCTTGTTGATTGATTTAACTCACGGCTGCCGGGGATGTGGCCGTGCCTTGTTTCTCTGCCAGTGGGTATTTAGCTTGGTTTGCCGGCCCATTGCCCCCATCATTGGGCGTCTTGTGATAGAGCCGCTTCTCCACATCGTGGTCCATCTCGTCGGCCGAACACTCGAAAAGCACCCGGCCAGCGCGCATGCCGACGATCCGCGTAGCGTAGCGTTTGGCCACTTCGACCTGGTGCAGATTGACCACAACCGGTATGCCCTGCTCCCGGTTGATCGCCTGCAGGGTGTCCATTACCGCGGCTGCCGACGCCGGGTCTAGGCTGGCGATCGGCTCGTCCGCGAGGATGATCTGTGGCTCTTGCACGAGCAAGCGTGCGATCGCCACGCGCTGCTGCTGTCCGCCTGAGAGCGTCTCGGCGCGTTGATAGGCCTTGTCCGCGATGCCGACGTGCTGCAGCGCCCGCATCGCCGCATCCCTGTCTGAGGTCTTGAACCAGCGCACATGCGAAAGCACATAGCTGATCAGCCCACTGCGCCTGCCAAGACGGCCCGACAGAACATTATCAATGACGGACAATCGGCCGACGAGGTTGAACTGTTGAAAGATCATCCCGACCTGTTGACGCACGCGACGCAGCTTACGGCCTGACACATGCGTGATGTCCTTGTCCCGCAGCAGCACTTGCCCGGCGGTGGGATGATTCAGCCTGTTCAGCGAGCGGAGCAGCGTCGATTTTCCTGCGCCGGAAGGGCCCAGGATCACCAGAAAATCCTTGGGAAATACCTTCATGTCAATCGACTTGGTCGCTTCGACACCCCCGGGAAAAGTCATACCGAGTTGCTTCGTCACTATGACCGGTGCCGCCGGATCCGCCCCGTCGCACACATGTGCCGATAGCGCTTGAATCCCGGCTTTGTCGGATTGGCTATGGGGCTTAGGCATGATGATCATCCGGTCGTTTCATGTCGCGGCGATGGATACGGCCGCTTATCCCACGTGGTCAAAAAACCGTAGCACTAGCGGACTGGCTAGTAACGTCTCAAATTGTTTCTTCGCATGCATGAGGTGCGGTGCCTTGAGGTGCGCTTCCAGTTCTTCTTCGCTCTTCCACTGCTCAACAAGAATGAACTGGCCGGAGTCGTGCTTGTCCTGCCATAGGTCATACCGAACGCAGCCAGCCTCTTTGCGCGTGGGTTCAACCAGGCTCTCGAGTAGATCCCCAAGCGCCATCGTATGTTCTTTCTTTGCCCGTAGTTCCGCGATGATGTACAAGTCGTCAGTCATGAATACTCCTGCTTACGCTAGACCGTCGATGCAAAAATGCTGTTAGGACAGCCCGATTCCAGCCCATGAGCGGGGTTTTCTACCCGCATTAAGTTTCCTATATGTACCCTCATGTTGACATATATGCAACAGGTGCTATGCTAGTTCTCTGTTAATAGCGGGAGCAGCTTACCGGGTCTAACAAGACTATTAAATCACGAGGTAAATATATGATTTTTCCGAGCTTATTCGTATTTGACGTGGCTGGGACAACCGTGCTGGATGACGATGACGCCGTGGGGTCATCGGTATGTTCGGCTCTGGCGACAGTTGACGTTGAGGCAGCACTGGAGATGGTCAACCCGCTGATGGGCATGCCTAAGCCCTTGGCCATCAAGATCTTACTGGAGAAACTGACGGGCTCCACACCTGCACAGGACCTCGTCGAGAAGACACACAGTGTGTTCCAGAAGTTGATGATCCAGCACTACCAGACATCCAGCTCGGTCGAGCAGATGCCAGGTGCGGTGGACCTGTTCAAGCAACTCCAAGCGGGTGGATGCAAAGTCGGACTCGACACCGGCTTCGATCGGCCGATCATGAAGACGATCATCCAGCGTCTCGGCTGGGAGGAAGTGATCGATGACTCGGTTACCAGCGATGAGGTCGCCAACGGCCGACCCGACCCGGAGATGATCCATGTTCTGATGGAACGTGCTTCGGTCGTCGATGCCGAGCGCGTCTGGAAGGCCGGGGACAGCGTCAGCGACATCGAGCAGGGCCTCGCGGCGGGCTGCGGCAAGGTCTTCGCCGTGCTCAGCGATCGCACCCGCCCAGTGGTCGATCAATACCCTGGCGTTATCCCCATCGAAACACTTGGCGAAGTCAGCGGTCACCTTCAGCCACTTGCCAGCGGAGGTGCCAAGTGAGCAGCGGCAAAAACGTAACGGGTACCTGGGTCGACGTCGCCTACCTGCTGGGTAAGTCCAAGCTCTACCGCATGCTCGAAGCAGACCCCGCGGTCGTCAACCACATCGAGATGCTGCCAGAATTGATCGACGGTGTATCGGCCGAGCGCGTGCTGTTCGTGCTGGACCGCGGCGCAATCGAAGCGGCGGGTCTCACGGACGAGATCGATCGCCAGATCGGTCAGGTTCAAACAAGTGCGGTCTTCACCGGGTACACGCCGAACCCCAAATGCGAAGATGCCGCGAAAGCGGCACGCCTGGCTCAGAAGATCGAAGCGCAGTTGGTCGTCGGCATCGGCGGCGGCTCGTGCCTAGACGTGGCGAAGATCGCGGCTCTCGCAGCTTCGACACCCGACCTGATTGACGAACTATCGCGCGGCAGGCAAACCGACCGAGCCAACCCGCTACCCTTGATCGCCGTACCCACGACTTCCGGTACGGGTAGTGACGCCACGCACTTCGCTGCGATCTATGTCGATGGCGGTAAGGTGTCTGTAGCCCACCCGAAACTACGGCCCACCGCCACAGTACTCGATGCGCGTCTGCATATGTCCATGCCCACCAAACTTGCCGCCTGCACCGGCTTGGACGCACTGGGACAGGCTATGGAATCGATCTGGGCCGTGGGCGCAACCGAAGCATCCATTAATTACGCCCGCGCCGCCGGCGAACTGGTCAGTGAGCACCTGGTGCCCAGCGTAAAGCAGGGATTGCTGCTCGACCGACAAGCCATGATGGTCGCCGCACGGCTGGCCGGCGAAGCGATCAACATCAGCAAGACCACCGCCTCGCACGCCATGTCCTACCAGCTCAGCCAGCAGTTCGGTCTGCCGCACGGCCACGCCGTCGCGCTCACCCTTGGCTACCTCGCCAAGGCCAACGCCGAAGTCACCGACGAAGACTGCATAGACCCGCGTGGTGTCCAAGACGTGATCATGCGCGTCCGACTCGCCGCCTCATTCCTCGATGTCGAGCCGTGCGATCTGCCCGAGGCAATACGCGACCTGCTTCAATTGCTTGGGCTCCCCAGTTGCCTGGGGGAAGTGGGGATCAACGAAACCGACTGCAGACGACTGGCTATTCTGGTCGATCCGGTGCGCCTGTCGAACAACCCGCGTCGGCTGACCACCGATTCACTAGGCGACCTCATGATCAGAGCGCTCGGTCGAAATTCACCTCGCACCGCCGGCGCGAACTTTGGCCTCGTCGAATCGAGCTAAGAGCAACACCGTTTGTACTCGTGAAGTGAAACGCGCGACCTCGCCTTGTAATCAACTGTCCGTGTCGGGCTCGCTGCTATCGTTGCCATTTTGCAGCAGGCCATCGCTATCGGTCCCGTAGTATACGACCAGTACGCGGGCGGGCCGATCTCCTTCAAGGCAGACAACCCGGTGCGGTTCTTCGCCGTCGAAGTACACGCTGTCGCCGGGATTAAGTTCTTCCGAGCGTTCGCCGTATTCGAGTCGGACGCGCCCGTCCAGCACGTATAAAAACTCTTCGCCGGAGTGTGTGAGTTGTGGGCGTGTGTCTTCCGGCGGGATCGTGAGTTCAAACGGGTCCATCTGCCTGCCGGGTCGGCTGTGGGCGAGTGACTGATACTTGATAAGTGAAACTTCTTCGTCGCGCCGAAACTCGATCCGCTCGTCGGCCCGCACGACCGCGAGCGGCATGCGCGTATCCAGCCCCTCGAACAGTTCCGAAAGCGGGATACCTAGCACCCGCACGATTTCAGATAACGCCGGCAGCGAAGGTGTGGCGCGGAAGTTCTCGACTTTGGAAAGCCAGCCGCGCGAGAGCCCGGCTTGGGAGGCGACTTCTTCGAGCGTTAAACCCCGCTGAAGCCGAAACCGCTTCAGGCGCTGTGCTAGTTCGGTCATGTTCATGGAAGGTCCCTGTAGCCGTTGACTCATTGGCAACTCAACACAAGCGAGGACAGAAATAATAGATAATAACACCCTCCACGACCAGACTGATGCAATGATTCGAGTTGCCAAAAGAGAAACATTACCACTAATACAACAATATCAAGGGTTTGAAGCTAGTACAAAATATCACATCCACTGACGCTACCACTTGAATACGCATCCCATTCCACAAAATTGAGCCCAAGCGTTTCCTCATAGGAAATATTATCCATAAATTAAGAAACTTTTAACGGTATGCTTATGTTCTCGTTGTATCTTCTCCGTCAACAAGTCAAGGGTGCATAGGCGCGTAGCCTGATAGCCCTAGATAGCCATTGAACAATGATGGCCAGCGAGCTCAAGTGTTTTTTAATCTTACACTTATCAAGGAGAAGAGGGATGTCTGAATCGAGCGTGGAAAACAGCCGAATCGGCCAGGCTCAGCGGTTTTCGCTGTGTCTGTTGGCGGGTGTGATCGCCCTGGGCGGGGCTTCGGCCGCCCAAGCGCAGCTCTCGACGGGCCTCGAAGCCTATTACGACTTTGACATGAACCTGCTGGATACTTCCGGCGCAATCGGGGGTTCGTCCAGCACACTCGACGGGGCCTGGGGCGGAGCCGGCAGTGCCACCTACCTCAACGCCACCGCCTCGGGCACCGCGATCGGCGGCATCGACGCCGGCACCACCGGCGTGACCGGCGACGCGCTTTGGCTCGGGGGTGATGACGGCGACGATGATCACGTCTCACTCGGTAGCCCAACCCAACTCGACTTCGGCGCAGGCAGCTTCAGTATCTCGGTCTGGTCTATGCTCCCTGACGATGTCTCGCCACTGAACAGCGGCAATGAAGACGACGGCCTCTACGGCCCCGCCATCATCGCCAACAAATCCGTCCAGTATGTCGATGACAATGATGATGGACCTGTCACGGAAACAATCAATGGCGGTATAGACGCCGGCTGGTCGCTTGGTTACTTCTCCAGCGCCGGTGACGACTGGGGACTCAACGTCGGCGACGGTGTTACCCCTGGACCGGGTGGTAGCGGCCTAACCAGCGACGAGAATGACATCGGTTTCGGTACATGGGTCCATCACGTCCTTGTCGTTGATCGATCCGCCAACGAGTTCAGACGATACCACAACGGGTCTCTTGAACACACCGGCGACATCACTGGTCTCGGTTCACTGACCAGCGGGCTGGCCACAACCATCGGCGGCCGCACCGGCGACGATACCCTCTGGGGTGCCATTGATGACTTAGCGATCTGGAACCGTACGGTAACAGAAAGCGAGGTTGTCCAGATCACTGCCTCCGCGCTTTCGGGTTTCGACATCGCCGATATCATCGCCGGCAATGCCGTATACCCCAACGTATGGGACGGATCGGAGGGAGACGGCGACTACGAGAACCCCGACAACTGGTCCGACGGCATCGTCCCCAATCAAAACCACTGGGCCGTGATCGAAAACGGCGACACGGTGCTGATCGACCAGAGCCACAACGCGACGCTCGACGTAGACGATAACGGTTCACTCAAGGTCGATAATGGCAGCACCGTGATCATCGATGGCGGCGTGCCCGGTACAGACCCGCAGATCGTCGTCGAGTTCAACATGTCCAAAGGCGACGACGGACAGGTCGGTATTGCGGACGCCGGCCACCTCGTGATTGAGAACGCGCATGTCGTATTCTACACCGATGAAGACCTAGAAGTGGGTGCTTTGAATACTACCAACCGCAGCACTGTCGTACTCGGTGAAGAAGCACTGCTGGAAGTCGGTCGATTCACTCCCGACGCATCCAAGTCCCAAGGCTACGCGGTGGTCGATGGTTCAGGCGACGACCTGTTTCTGGGTGTGGACGGCGCAGCCGACGATCTGCAGGCAGGCGTGGACTTCACCATGAATGAGAATGCAGAGGTCCGTGTCCGTGACGACATTGTGTTCGCCAATCACCAGGATGGTCATGCCGCGACGATTAACGTCACGCTCAACGACGATGCGATCATGCGAGGCGGCTGGGATATCCAGACCTTCGACGACTCTGGTAACGGTGGCGCAGCGGGCGTGGTGAATGTTGTATTGAACGATAATGCGTTGATCCGATCCGATCGTTCTGTGCGGCTTGGTGAAGACACAAACCGTAGCCGACCCGCCAGTGATTACGCTGAGGGTGAACACCTTAATAAGACCTACATCACACTGAATGACAATGCCGTATTCCACGTCGGTGACCGTATGACCATCGGCGAAGAGGACGGCACCTTCGCCCAGATCGATATCAACGGCAACGCGACCCTCCGCGCCGGTTCTGGTGTGCCGATGGACGGCGGTGGGATCCAAGACGATTCGCAGATCGCTATCGGCGGTGCCGAGCAGTACTACGACGGCTTCCGTACCGAAGAAGATGGACAGGGATTCGGCGTGGTCAATGTCAACGGTGCCGGGGCCACGCTCGAGGCTCAGCGGCTGATCATGGTCGGTTCGTTCGGCTACGGCACACTGAACCAGTACGCCGGCACCGTCCGGGTCACCGGTGACGCACCCAGCCAGAGCGAAAACCCGGAGAGCGATTACCCCGCAGGTGAGCGGGGCGGCGACATGTTCATCGCCTATGGCCGGTCACCCAGCGATGGCGATAACGACGCCCACTCCACCGGCAACTACAACATGTCGGGTGGCAGCCTCATCCTCGACCGCGACCTAGCGATCGGGTCCCGGGGCACCGGTGAACTGAACGTCATCGGCAGCGACCCCTCCATCGATGTCGGTGGCGACCTGTTCTTCGGCCAGCAGTTCGGCCAGGATCTGGCCAACGATGCCGGTGGACAGGGCACGCTCAAGGCTACCCTCACCGGCAGCGCCCACTCGGTCGTCAACGTCAACGGCACCAACGTGTTGACCAACGGCGACCTGATCATCACCAATGGCTTCATCGGCGCCGCTTTCGATGACGTCCTGGCTTACCGTCCCGCCGCGGGCGATTACTCCGCCAGCCCGCTGGAATGGCTGCTCATCGACTTCGCCGGCACCCGCACCGGGTCTTTCACCCTCACCAGCGGTCTCAGCGACGCCTCGCTCAACGGCGTCGAGTGGGCCGTCCGCTACGACGACGTAGCCGGTGAAGTCTACCTCCAGGCCCTGGAAGTCTTCGAGCTCGGCGACGCCAACCTCGACGGCGTGGTGGACGGCACCGACTCGGACCTGGTTCTCGCCAACAACGGCCTGCTCGACCTCGGCTGGGCCGGCGGTGACTTCAACGGCGACGGTGTCACCGACGCACTGGACCTGGCCATGATCGGCCTGCCCGGCGACCTCGACGGCGACGGGTTCGTCGGCCTCAGCGATCTGGACATCATCCTCAACAACTGGAACCAGGCCATCCCCCCCGGCGATCCGCTCGCCGACCCCACCGGCGACAACTTCGTGGGCCTGGCGGACCTGGACATCGTCCTGAACAACTGGAACGCCGGTATCCCGCCGGTGTCCGGTGCCAACATCCCCGAGCCCGCCAGCCTCGCGCTGTTCGGCCTCGCCGGTCTGGCCATGATTCGTCGCATGCGTTAAGCATGTCCGGATATACCCCTTTGTGGCTGCGGGTGTATTCACCCGCAGCCGCTTTATTGTTCGAAGTCAGAATCCACGACGCTTGGTTATCGCAACACTCATACAGGAACCCTCAACGTGGGAAGCGAACGCACCAACCGCACAGCCTTTACGCTCATCGAACTTCTCGTTGTCATCTCCATCATCGCGCTGCTGGTTGGTATCCTTCTGCCCGCTTTGGGCAGCGCCAGGCGATCCGCGCAGATGCTCAAGTGCAAGTCCAACGTCGCCAACATTACCAAAGCCTCACTCTTCTTCGCCGAGGATAACGAAGGCATCCCCATCGAGAACACGGACAACGGGTCCGATGACTTCACTCACATAGCCCCCGGCCTGATCAATGCGTTTGATGTCTTCGTCTGTCCTTCCACCGAGAACGTAGTCGATAGTCAACCCGATACCATCACCGTCGGAAGGACAACCATAAAGCAATACACCGACCTGATGGATCACGCGGATAGTGCCGACGACAGCTCTGGCGGGCACAGCTATGAGGTATATGCCTACTTCATGCGCGGCATCTACCCCACGGGTAAAGTCGATGGCTTTGCGCTGCCGGAATACGCTCGCGATAGCAGCGGCAATGTTAAGAAGATCGTGGACAGGACTGTCAAGTATCCCGACCGCACGTTCCTAGTCCTTGACGTCGATGGCTGGCGGGACGGGGAGGGCGTCCGTAACAACCATTGGCCCACCGGCGGGGCGCACGACGATCGCGGCAATTACGCCTTCTTCGACGGCCACGCCGCGACTTACGGGCCCGACGCGGAGTACATGCGGATGACCGTTGAAGCTTGGGGGCACGTCCCTGAAGCCAAAGACGGCATCGATCGCAACGCCCTAGACCCCGCCTTCCGTGATACCGTCGAGAACGGTTTCCGCAAGGTTTACTACGGACCCTGATTCAAAGCAACGATGACCCACTCACCCACCATCCGCCCCCCGGTTGACCTGGATCACGAGGGCGATCTGAACACGTCATCCGCTGGCATGGCCGTCCGTAAGCAGCGCAGCGTCGAGGCCTTGCCCGTGCTGAAGCGTGATGATGCGTCGTTCCTCCATCAATGCCTGTCCACACCTTGCCTGGATGAAGTCATCGCCGCCGACGGGATCAAGCTACACACGCGCTCCGGCATGACGCTGATGGACTTCCATGGCAACGGCGTGCACAACGTCGGCTTCGGGCACGACCGGGTCGTCGCAGCTGTTAAGAAACAACTCGACACACTGCCGTACTGTACCCGGCGTTTTACCCACGAATTGGCGACCCGACTTGCAGAACGGCTCGGGCAGACCACCGGTGGGCGGCTAACCAAGGCGCTGTTCGCCCCCGGCGGTACACTCGCCATCGGCATCGCGCTGAAACTGGCGCGCGTCGCCACAGGTAAGTCAAGCATCGTCACGATGCAAGGCTCGTTCCACGGCGCTTCCATGGACGTCGCGTCGCTCGGCGGCCAGGACCTGTTCCTTCAGGATGTCGGCCCGATGTTGCAACCGACATGCCTTGCGCCCGCGCCAACGCACAGCGAGCCCGGTGCCGGGTTCGATCCGGCCACCGATCCGACGTTGGTCGCGATCCGTGAGCATCTCGAGCAAGGCGACGTCGCTGCGGTCCTGAGTGAGCCGATCCGATGGGCCACTGCCGAGGTCCCACATCCTGGTTTCTGGACGCACGTGCGGCAGCTTTGCGACCAACACGGGGCGCTGCTTATCTTCGACGAAGTGGGCAGCGGCCTTGGCCGAACCGGACGGATGTACGCCTACCAGCACTTCGATGTTCAGCCCGATATGATCTGTCTCGGCAAGTCACTAGGCGGTGCGGTAGTCCCGATGGCGGCAGTGCTCGCCAGGCCCGAACTCGATGTCGCCGGCCACCTCGCACTCGGCCATTACACGCACGAGAAAAGCCCCATCGGCTGTGCCGCGGCATTGGCGACGTTGGATGTGATCGAAGATGAGATGCTGATTGACCAGTCTCGCCTCCTAGGCGCGTTGAGTCTGGAATGGCTGCGCGACCTCGCCCTGAGTCATGGCTTCATCAAGCAGGTGCGCGGTGTCGGCCTGCTTATGGCGATGGATATACAGGCCAAGCCGACTTCCGCAACCAGTGACTTGGCCAATCGCATTATGTACCGCTGCATGGAGACCGGCCTGAACTTTAAGGTCACCGCTGGAAAAACACTCACTCTTACCCCGCCGTTGATCATTAATGAATCTCAACTGCGCGACGCCGTCGATCTGCTGTTGCTGGCAATCCACCAATGTGCCCGGCTTACACCCACCTGACCCGGCGGCAGACAAACACGATCAGGACACGCCCTCGATAGGACATACCGATGAATCGGCAAACTACATGCTGTTGGTCTATCACAATGTTACACACCATCCTCGGCATCGCTTGCACGATAGTGCTCTCGCTGTCCGCGCCGCTACAGGCCGAGGGCGATGCATCCGATCACCTGATCGTTAAGCCGTACCTACAAGGCGCGACCATGCACGAGATCGTTGTGCTCTGGCGTACTGCCGACCCGGCGACGACCCGCCTTGAATACGGCCTAGCGCAACTCGATGCCGATGAACCCAACCTCGATCAAGCGACCGAGTTGGATGGCACACGCACCATGCACGAGGTACGACTGCAAGGCCTCGAGCCCGGCAGTGTCTACCTCTATCGTGTCGTCAGCACGTTCTCCTCCGGCGATGTCTATCAAAGCGAAGTTTACACCTTCGAGACCGCGCCGAACGATCCCAACACGCCGATCGCTTTTGCGGTGTTCTCAGACACACAGGACAACCCCAAGGTCTGGGGCCACATCGCCGAACAGGCTTGGCGTGAGCGGCCCGACTTCGCCATCCACGCCGGCGACATCGTCGGCACCGGTTCGGACGACCGCCACTGGACCCACGACTTCCTCGCGCCGGGCCAGAAGTTCATGGCCCGCTTCCCGATCTATACCGCCCTGGGCAACCACGAGGGCGATGCCGAGAACTACTACCGCTACATGGCCAACCCCGAGCCCGAGTACTTCTACAAGATGGACTACGGTAACGCCCGCTTCTTCTTCATCGACACCAACCGCGAAGTCACCGAAGACTCGCCGCAGTATTACTGGCTCGAGTCGCAGCTATCCACTTCGACCGCCCGGTGGAACTTCGTCGTCCACCATCACCCGGTCTACAGCTCAGATGAGACCGACTATGGAGACGCATATATCGGCTTACACTACCAGGGCGATCTCGACATTCGCCACATGCGCAAGCTCTACGAAAAGTTCGGCGTTGATGTCGTGTTTTATGGCCACATCCACGACTACGAACGCACTTGGCCGGTGCGCGGCGACCAACTTGATCACGAGAACGGGACCGTGTATGTGCAGGTCGGCGGCTGCGGGGGTTCGCTTGAGGACTTCGCGCCGTATCGTTCCTGGTTCACCGCCAAGGTGTTCCGGGGCCACTTCTTCGCCATGACCACAATCGCCGGTGATATCTTGAACTTCCGCGTGATCGATGTGGATGGCCGGCGAATCGATGAGTTTACGATAGACAAGCGCAACAAGCCCAGCCGCGAAGCGTTTCTCGCCAAGTCGATGCCCGCTCGGCCTGTGTTCTCGCCGCGTCCGACCGCGTTCAAGGACCAGATCGACATCACCCTCGCAGCCGCCAGGCCGGACCAAGTGATCCGCTATACCCTTGACGGCATGTCGCCAACAGAAGACTCGCCGATCTATGACTCGCCGATCACACTGACGGATGACGCGACGATCATCGCTGCCGCCTTCGATGGCCAGGGCCAACGTAGCGCGGACAATCAAAGCGATTATCGCAAGCTCAAGTCCGTGGCCTCGGTGTCGGTCGATCACATTGAGCACGGGCTCGAATACACATACTACGAGGGCCGGTGGAGGATGCTCCCGGACTTCGGCCAGCTGCAAGCCATTCGTAGCGGCGTGGTGGAGCGCCCGGGCATCGAATCGATCAAGCCGCGCGACGACCACTGGGCGGTCGTCTTCAACGGATACATCAAACTTGACGAAGCCGGCGTCTACGAGTTCGAAGTGACCTCTGATGATGGCTCACGCATGTACATCCACGATCTGGAACTGGTCAACAACGACGGCTCGCATTCACCGCGCGTCCGCAGTGGCCAGGTCGCGTTGGACGTCGGCTACCACCCGATCCGCATCGAGTACTTCGAAGACTACATGGGCGAGGTACTCAGTCTCCGCTGGCGTCGGCCCGGCGAGGACTTTCCTACGTCCACACCGTCATCCGTGTTCTACCACACGGTCGGGAACTGATCATCGACCGTGGTATCATCCTGCTGCTTGAACCCATAGGAGTGCGTATATGTTGAAGCAATATCTCGTTGGCCTGATGCTGACGATCCTCGTGTGCATGATCGCCCCGGCCGCCGCGCATACCGGGCCGGCCGGAGACGATGGCCGCGTGCTTGATGTGATCCTGGTCCCCGACTATCAATTGCCCGAGCGCGCGGCTAACGAAACCCGCCCCTGGCCTCGCCCCAAGCTCACAGACGCGGCGTGGCTGAGCTTCGAGACTGACCCGCTCTTGTTGTTTGGTCAGGCCCCGACCGAACGCATGACATCGTTCGAGACGGCGCACGAGCTCGACGGCGACTTCACCGCCGAATTGTGGTTGTGCGATCATGTCAACCGCGATGTCGGCGTGGTGTTGCGACTGATCAACCAGGCGGGCGAGGCGGAGGAAGTCGCACTGAGCTACTGGGATGATGAGGTTCGGCTCGGTTCGCCCGGCGGCGTGACCGTATCCGGGGAGTTTGGCCGAAAGCATAAGTTCAAGAAGTACTGGCTGCACGTCGCGGTGGTGCGCAGTGGCGAAGTGCTCAGACTCGTTGTCAACGGCGAAGAGGTCGGGCAACTGCGTGGCCATGCCAAAACGATCGACCACGTCGAACTCGCTTCATACATGCACAACGAGCCCTACATGCAGACGGCCAACCTGGTCAACGCTCTGCGCGTCACCGAACGAGTCCTGAGCAAGGCCGAACTCACGGAGCACATCGACCGCCTCAAGAGTCGGGTCGAGCGCGGTGCCCTGATGGAGCGCTTTCACTTCAACGCTGGCCCGGCCCTGCAATACCCGACCAAGACCACGCTTGGCATCCTGTGGGAAACCGACCGACCCGCCGCCGCCACCATCCGATACGGGCGCACAGCCGATCTTGAGTATTCGATCGATCTGCCATTATCCAAACAGCTCATTCGTGAAGTCACGCTCAATGACCTTGAGCCTGACACGCCTTACTTCTACGAAGTGACCGCCACGTCATCGGTCGGCGAAGCGATCAGCACTGGCATTCTGACTGCGCGCACCGCTGTCAAGTCGGGCCAGCCGTTTGTCTTCGGCATCATCGGGGACACTGAATCACGCCCGCATATCAACGCCCAACTTGCTGAGGCGCTCTGGCGTGAGCGCGTTGACTTCGTTCTGAATGCCGGCGACCTGACCGACGGCGGGAAAGAGCCCAATAAGTTCCAGTGGAACATGGAGTACTTCGTGGGGATGGGCTCGTTGTTGGCGCGCGTCCCGACGCTGCCCGTACCCGGTAATGGCGAGGGCGACCTGTACTGGTACAACCGCTACCACTCGCTGCCAAAGCCCGAGGGCTACTACACTATCACCTATGGCGACGTGCAGCTATTCATGCTTGACAGCAACCAGGCCAAGACCGACTTCGCGCCAGGCGGAGAGCAATACCAATGGCTTAAACGTGAACTCGCCAAATCCAAGGCCAAGTGGAAAATCGCCATGCACCACCACCCCACGTGGACTTCCGAGCAGGATGACTACGGTGATACCTGGGAGGGCCCCAGCGAGATGGGCGATCAACGCGTCCGCCAGATCATAGAACTCTACGAACAGGGCGGCATCGACGTGGTGATCTACGGCCACCTACATGCCTACCAACGCTCCTTCCCCGTGCAAGGCACGAAGACCGCAGATGAAGGCAGCGGCATCGTATACCTCCAGGTCGGTGGTGCCGGCGGCAACCTCGCCGACTTCGCCCCGACACGTAACTGGTTCCAGGCCAAGTCCTTCCCCGGCGTGCATCATTATGTCACCGCCGAAGTGCGCGGCGACCGCATCGAGTTCCGCATGTTCGACGTTGACGGCCGGATGCGCGACAGCTTCTTTGTTGATAAACGTGTTGGAAGACATGCCCGGTAGTCGAATCGCCACCGACAAGATTGCCTTGATCGCCACGCTAATACAAGCTAGGACTCAGTACGTTAACCAGTATATAGAAGACCAACAACCGGCAGCGGTCTGAACCGACGTGAATGGTGCCTCTTCGCTACCGCCGGAGCCCGTCCCCATCCGTCGCCGAATTACACGCCGATAGAGCAGAGATATCGCGCTCCAGAAGAACGTCTTCTTCATGGTCACCTACGTCAGGAGCATCGGCGTACCAACTATCGCCGAAGATTTAGTCTCCACCTCTAGAGCATCCTGAATCCACCCGTAGCGCGTACGGCGCATGATAGGTATTGCGCTGGCCGTGCCCTGTTGTTAGGCTGAATCTGGTAGATGAATCCGACCGACCCGATGACACATCACAAATCGTTTGCCGGAGCCTGCTGGGTGGGCTTCTCAAGCATTATGAGCGGCGAGCTGCCTGACCGCCCCTTCCCCGGCTCGCACATCCATATTGCAAGTTCACTCCGGAAGTTCTGTGTATCCGGGGAAGCTGCCGTCTTGCGCCGATGGCCCAATCCGTCATTTTATGGCCGTATTCCATACGGAACGCGATCGGATTCTGGCTCAATCGGAGTACAAATCAGCGATGACAATCTATTTGTTCAGTGCGCAAATCGCTCAGATAGCCTGGTTGATGATCGCCTCGAACAGTTCCTGCTTACCGCTGGTCATCGGCGGCTCGCCGCAGTCGGCGCCGAGTTTGGCGAGGTCTTCAAGTGAAAGCTTGCCCGCCTCGTAGTCGGCTCCGCTGCCCGAGTCGAAGCTGGCGTAGCGTTGTTTACGCAATTCCAGGTACTTCGAGCAGGTTAAGACCTTGTCGGCGATAATTGTCGCCCGCGCGAAGTTATCCATGCCTGCGATGTGCGAGATGAACAGGTCTTCTAAATCGGTCGAGTTCCGCCGGGTCTTTGCGTCAAAGTTGATCCCGCCGCCCTGCAAACCGCCTGCCTGCAACACGACCAGCATCGCCTGCGTTAATTCATACAGGTCGACCGGGAACTGGTCGGTGTCCCAGCCGTTCTGGTAATCGCCGCGGTTGGCGTCCATCGAACCGAGCATCCCGGCGTCGGCAGCGACCTGCAGATCGTGCTCGAAGGTATGGCCGGCCAAGGTCGCGTGATTCACCTCAATATTAAGCTTGAAGTCTTCGGCTAAACCATAATGACGCAGGAATCCGGCAACTGTCGCGCTATCAAAATCGTATTGGTGCTTGCTGGGTTCGCAGGGCTTAGGCTCAATGAAGAAGTTGCCCTTGAACCCCTGCCCGCGCGCGTAATCCCGGGCCATGGTCAGGAAACGGGCGAGGTGATCCTGCTCACGCTTCATGTCGGTGTTCAGCAGCGACATGTAGCCTTCGCGTCCACCCCAGAAGACGTAGTTCTCACCGCCCAACGCGATCGTTGCGTCCAGCGCGCCCTTGAGCTGCGCCCCGGCGTAAGCCACGACCTTGAAGTCGGGATTGGTCGAGGCGCCGTTCATGTAGCGCGGGTTGCTGAACAGGTTGGCCGTACCCCACAGAAGCTTCACGCCCGACGCGGCCTGTTTCGTCTTGGCGTATTCCACGATCGCCGAGAGCCGACGTTGAGATTCCGCAAACGTCGGCCCCTCAGCCACGAGGTCGAAGTCGTGGAAGCAGTAATACTCAACGCCCAGCTTGGTGATGAATTCAAACGCGGCGTCCATCTTGTGCTTCGCGGCCTGCACCGCATCGGCATCCCCGTCCCAGGGGAATACATGCGTGCCCGGCCCGAAAGGGTCCGCGCCCGTGCCGCAGAAGCTGTGCCAGTAGGCCACCGAAAACCGCATGTGATCCTTCAACGGCTTGCCCGCCACGACGAGGCCCGGGGCGTACCACTTGAACGCAAGCGGGTTGTCAGAATCTTTACCTTCGAACGGGATAGTACCGATACCCGGAAAGTATTCACGATCGCCTAAGATCACAGGTTTCGACATAGCGTCGGGCCTTTCACATTAATTATTTATAGGTTATTTAACCAGTCGCGCCAGGCTTGGTATGCCTTGAGCATCTGATCGGTCTGATTCGGATCGGGTTCAGTCCGGCCCACCAAGGGCAGTGTAGCAAATGCTTCTGAAGGTGTTGTGTAAACACCCGAGCCAATCCCCGCGCCTCTCGCCGCGCCGACCGAGCCGTCCGTGTCGTACAATTCGATCTGCGCACCGGTGACGTTAGCGAGCGTCTGTCGGAACAAATCAGACAGAAACATGTTCGCCTTTCCTGCACGGATGATGGTCGGGTCCACACCGGTTTCCTGCATCACCTCGATGACATATTGAAACGAATACACAATCCCCTCCTGCACCGCGCGGCACAGGTGGCCGATCCCGTGGCTGTTGAAACTCACGCCGCGCAGCTGCGCGCCCGGGTCGGTGTTGCTCAGCATGCGCTCCGCGCAATTGCCGAACGGCAGGAAAGCCGCACCGTCACAACCGATCGGCACTTCTGCGGCCGCGTCATTCATGTGTTGGTAATCAATCTTACCCCCGAGGGTACGCTTGAGCCAGGCGTTCGCACTGCCGGCACCGTTGATGCATAGCAGCAGACTCGCTTTCACCGATGAGCTACCGATATCAATACCAAACAAGTAGGCCATAAGTTAGGTGGTCCGAATCAGTTCAAAATCGAGACAAACGGCATACTTTGAATTCACCCCTTGACCGCTCCCGCCGTCAGTCCCGACAAAAACTCCCTCTGCAACAGCAGGAACAATGCCAGCACTGGCAGGATCGAGATTACAGTCCCGGCCATGATCAGACCGTAGTCGATGCCGTACACGCCCCTTAACTGGTTGATCGCCACTGCCAGCGGCATCTTTTCCGGGGTCTGGAGCACGATCTGTGCCCCAATGAAGTTGTTCCAGCAGCCTAAAAACGTTAGCAAAAGAAAAGCTCCCATCATCGGACGCACAAGAGGAAGGACAAAAAGAAAGAAGATCTTGATTTCACCGCAGCCGTCGATCCGTGCAGATTCGAGCATTTCGTTGGGGACAGCGTTGACAGTCGCTTGCCGGAACAGGTACACCCCGAACGCCGGCGCAAGTCCCGGGATAATCAGCCCCGCGTAGCTGTCCAACATCCCGAACCGGTATAGAAGCTGGTAGTTTGGTGCCAGCAACAACGCACCGGGCACGACCAGTGCCGCTAGTACAAGTTTCGTGATGCTGTCACGACCCCGGAACCGATACTTTGCTAGCGCATAGCCACTGGTTGCTGAGAACAGCGTAGCCAGCACCCCGCTAACCGATGCGTAGAACGTCGAGTTCAGGGCTGCACGCAGAAAACCTTCCTCCTGAAATAGCCGAACGTAGTGATCGAAGCTCATCCGGTCCCAAGCCACGCCGAACCATCCATCGCCCCTCGGCAGGAACAGGTCGTCGAAGAAGATATCTGTTGGCTTTAATGAGGCGCATAGCAGGTACGCGAATGGGATAAGCGTGATCAGCGAGCAAAACGTCAAGACTGTGTACAGCATGACATACAGCGTGACCCCCCCTAGTTTGAACTTGTGTGCTCTGTCCGCCATGCCCTATCCCTCTCCCATCGTACTGACCCGGTGTTGGACCAATGCGAAGGCCATCAGCAGGATTGCCAGTACCCAGCCAATCGCGCTGGCGTAGCCCAGGTCGAATGTTATGAACCCGTTTTGGTACAGGTACATCACAACCGTCAATCCCTGGTCGTTGGGCCCGCCACTGTTGTTCAACAGCACCCACGCCAGTTCGAACAGTTGAAAACTACCGATCAGCGATAGCAGTACTACAAACGACGCCACGGGCCGAATTGCCGGGATCGTCACATTTCGGAATTTTGCCCAAGGTCCAGCACCGTCCACCATCGCCGCTTCGGTCAGGTCCCGGCTGACGTTCTGCAACGCGGCCAAGAAGTAGATCATGTTGAAGCCTGTGTACTGCCACAATGCCGCCAGGATCAGCGACGTCATAACGAACCGTTCCAGCCAGGGGAACTCGGGATCGAATGCAGGTATCAGGCTGTGTAGTGAGACATTGATCAGGCCGTCCCGGTTGAACATCAACGCGAACATCATGGCAATGAACACCGTCCCAACCAGTGCCGGTGAGAAGAAGACCAGACGGAAGAACACCCGTCCGCGGACCTGGGGCCGGTTTAGCAACATCGCTAGACCCAGCGACAGCGGCAATTGCAAAAACACCGATCCTGCCGCGAACACGAACGTGTTCCACATCGCCTTCCAGAAAAACGTGTCAGAGGCCAGATGCTTGAAGTTGTCGAGCCAAATCAGTTCGCTGGCCTTAGGTCCATACGTTTGCTGTAACGCCATTACTAACGAGTACAACATCGGATACGCCAAGAACACCGCAAACACCGTCACGAACGGTGCAACCAACACGTATGGTGCCCACTTGGGATATCCCGCGTTCATTTACCCCCCTTTAGGAACACGTTGCGTTCCATCTTTCGGACCACCATCGCCTCGGCTTCGGCCAGTAGGCGACTCGCTTCGGCTAATAGCTCATCGCGCGTGTAAATCTCGTGCTTTATCGCGTGTTCTTTCAGCAGGAATAGCGCGTTGGTTACCCGATCCTTGGCGTAGGTGTTGAATGGCGACGAAGTTCGCGGCGGAACCTGCGGCGCATACTCGATGTACAGCCGACCGATCGGCTGGCCGCCGAAGAACTCAACTGGTTCGCCATAAAACGGCCGGTCCCAGTACGCTTTGACTGGTGAGATGATGTAGTTCTTGCGGTACATGTCCTCGGCCAACTCCTCCGATAGATATAGGTGAGTCGCGAACGACCATGCTGACTCAAAATCTTCGGAAGTCTTGGGGAAACCCAGCATTGTTCCACCCCACACGCTGGTGCGCCGACCACCCAGTTCCCACGCGGGTAGCGGCATTATTCGGATCTTGCCAGACAGGCTAGGCATGTCCGTCTGCCAAGCGCCCGCCAGCCAATCTGGCATCAAAGCGCACAATACACGCCCATCCAGCCGCATCTGGTTGCCCTGAGGGTCAAACTCTGGCGCATCCACCGCGATTCGGTCAGGTCCGGTCATCCAACTCACCAGTGTTGCCAGCACCCAGGCATTCGCCTCCGTATTTATTTGTATTTGTTCGTCCTCGTCGAATAGTCCGCCGCTGGCCTGCAACAATAAGGTCTCCAGCTGATCGCGGAAACCGCCACTCGACCAGATACTGATGACGTAATCTGTAATCCCGTCCCCGTTACGGTCTTGGACCATCGGCCGGACCACTCTCGCAAATTCATCCCAGGTCTGTACCTGGGTCAGGTCGATCCCCGCTTCCTTGAATACGTCCTCCCGGTATGCCAGCATCACAGGGTGTACGTCGTGCGGTAGTCCGAAGATTCTGCCGCGCGACGTCCACGGCGCGAACGAAGGCTCGTTGAGTTGTCCGTAGATACCTTGTTCTTTCAGAAGGTTCGTCAGGTCTACGAATCCCACGTCTTCCAACGGGCCCGTGAATGCCTGAGGCACAAAATTCCGTTCCACTTCTAATACATCTGCTGCCGGCGTGTCCGACAAGAAAGACGCCAGCATCCGCTGTTGTAATGACTCGTTGCTCAGGAGAGTGATATGAACGTCCGGGTCCTTATCTCGGTTCCATTGTGTGATGCTATCCGCATACAATTCGGTGTGGAGTTTGGTGAAGACCCAAAATGATAAGCCTTCTCTTGTAGGGATTGGCCATAACCACACCGCCAGACCGCTAAACAAAGCCAGTCCGCAGATTATCCAGCCACCCACCGATAAACTTTCGTGAGAGATCGGGAAATCTAAACGGGAAAGCCAACGTCTGAATAGATTACGCCCCGGTAATCTTTTAGGGTTGTTTAGTGACATCGTTATAAAGGCCAACCTACATAGACCGTTTTCTGTAAGACAGTGAGATGCCTAACAACCCGAAGTACAACAGACTATGTGGTTCTGGGATCCTGCGGTATGTGTCAGCCGGCGGTGTGCCAGCGTTCCAGTTGCTCAAGACAATATCCAGGTCATCAAGCCCAACGAAGCCATCGCCCGTCGGATCGGCTGCGGGGTTGGCCGGTGGTACATTCTGGTTCCAGTTATTTAGCACTATATCTATATCAGAGAGGCCCACGAACCCATCGCCATCAAGATCTCCTGGCAGCGCTAGAACCTCCAAGACGGTTAATTTGACTTGGTTGTTGAGGTACTGCACATCCAATAGCAGATTCGGCGAAATCACGTTGTCGAACATTCCGGTACGCGTGCCGGTGCTTAAGAGGACGACAAACACATCTCCCACATCTGGGGTCAGTCCTGCGAGCGTGTCGATCACCAATGTGCCGTCTAAGACCAGGCTATCGGCGAAGATCAGGTCAGCGTCGTTGTCAGTGAACTCGATGTGCAGCGTGCCCGATGCCAACTGCTCAAACGCACCGGTTAGTCGGAGCGTGCCGATGCTGTCTATGCCGGCGACTTCCATGGTTCCCGAGGTGTTAAGTACGTCGGCGTCCAATGAGCCATCAACCGAACTTGCTAATGGGAGCTGAAGGTTGCTGGTGGTGTCACTGATCACTATGCCATGATGTGTCTGGCTGACCCCCTGATAGGTCACTGTGACGTCGTGCCTGCCTTTGAAGCCGCGCACCGTCCCGGCACCGGTTCCGTCCGTGATGGACTGCTCATCGGTCCACCACTGATCGAAGACAAGATCCAGGTAAGCCTGCCCATTGGGCTTGATCGACCAGTCACTGCGGTACAAGGCGGCATCGGGTCGCCAGTGCGCATCTTCCCAGAAGCCCCACATGATGAACGCATCCATCGCAGGATGTGCGAAAAACGCGGTCATCGCATCGGCCGTGTACTGAGCCTGCAACGCCCCGTCCGGGGTGTTGATATCGAACTCGGTTACCTGGATCGGCAGACCGAAGTCATCGAAGCGGTCGAGGATCGTCCAAAGCTGCTCAGGGCCGGTGAGCGATCCCTCATCGAAGTGCCCCTGCATGCCGAGGCCTTCGATCGCGGCGCCCTGGTCGATCAAAAACTGGATCGTGTCTTCGTACTCCCGCTGTTTTGACGTGTTGGTGCCCCCGCCCGAGGCCAGGATGCCCCACTCATTAAGGTAAGTCACCGCGTTCGGATCGGCCGCCTTCGTCACGTTGAACCAGTCAACCATCACCTGGTCGCCGAGGATGTCCATTAGGTCGTGGTTGGTCCGCTCTTCGTTGATGACGTCCCAGTAATCGACCTGGCCCGCGGCCGCCGCAGTGATCTCATTAATATGTGCGATCACATCCTGCTGTAGCTCGGTCTCCAACTGGTTCTTTCGCCCCGAGGTTGTACCTGGATTGTTGTACTCGTCGATCTTGGCCTGTATGGCGGACGGCAGGTTGCTGTAGCCCGGCCAGACCTGCACGTGGCCTCGCCCGGTAATCCCCTGTGCCTCCAACCAGTTCAACGCGCCCGCCGCCTTGCTCTGATCAAAAATCGGCCCAAACTCGCCTTCCCACGCCGGCCACTTCAACGCATTCTCAAGCGTCGCGACATTAAATAGCTCCTCCACCTTCTGCTTGTAAGTCGTCTGCTGTCCCGCGCCGCTGGCAAGCCGCCACGCCGCGACAGCCGAGCCCCATTTAAATTCGTGCTCGGTCATCTGAACGTCGATCTGCGCTCCCTGCACAGGCGCGCCACCGGCCGTAACCGTATAACTCAAGTTGCCCTTGCGGTACAGATCGATATCACTCGCCGCGGTCGTGCGCCAAGCCGCGTCAGGCTCGGCACCGGGATAAGCCGGTGGGGGGGGCACGGTACTCGACACCGCGACACGATCGAAGTTCATGTCAAACGGCACACTCCCGCCATATTCACCAAGCACCTGCCACGTCGTGATGTTCCCAAGGTCCAGGCTCTGGTAATCGCCGACACCCGATGTCGGATTCGCAAGCGTGGTCGCAGAGACCAGGTTGCTGAAACTCGATGTAGGCAGGCCGCTTACATGGAAGCTCCACTTACCCGTCCGGCCGCTCGTGTCGATCAACTCGAGCGTAAACATGTCCGCCTGGTTCCCCGCGTTAGGAACAACGTCCACCGTAAACCGGCCGTCGGCGTATGGCGTAAAGTCAAACGAATTCCCCAAGCCCGCGCCGCCCCAACTGTCGACCGGGTCAAGCAAACGGACCGAGTTAGCATTGGTGGTCTGATTGAAGCCCTCGAAGGTGTAGTTAAAGCCCGTGCCGTTGAAGTCCGAAAGAACATAGTCCGCCCGGCATGGATGCGCAGCCGACAAGAGCGTGCCGAGCACGCCACAACACACAGCCTTTTTCCTACACAACATCATTCGATCGCTTTTCTGCTAGCGGTCTGGGTTAGATGTCTCGCTACTATTTCACATGACCTAGAGATACGTTAAACACTTTTCTGAACATATAGATCAGGTAGATCAGGGCTCAACGTAAACATTCTCGGCTATCAGATCGTGCTCAGTCGGACCGCTGTAACTGATGCCATCGGCATGCCCGTCGCCGAATAAGAAGTTGGCCGAATTATTGCCGCCATGGCGGAAGCGGATCTGGCCCCAATTGGCCAAAGTGTCCGTGTTGTCACCCACGTCAATCGGGCGATCATAATCGTAGCCTGATTCGCCGAAGTAGAAGTAAGGCGATTTGAAGATCCCGACATTATCTAGATTATAAAGTACCGGATGGGTGTTGAAGCCATCGTTGGGATGCTGGGTACCGTCCGTGACCAAGAATTTTTGAGAAGCGTTTTTAAGTTGATCAAGGTTTGCCGGCTCTAAGCCACCGACTGGGTTCTTGGCCAAGTCAGCCTTATTCAGGTCGGGCATTAAACGTGGGTGAGCAGAATATTGTCGGATTCTGTTGATGGTACCCGTGCTCGGACTTTCCTGCTCGATCCCGGCAGGGCAGGCGTTCATTTCCATCAGACCCGTGTCTCCCGTGTTCGCTTGACCTTCTTCTTTCCAGGTTTTCTCGGTCTTGCCCATGACGTTGAATGCCAAGAGTGACCAGTCGGTCCATTCTTCTTCTGGGTATGACCCGCCATTGTTGACGCCAAATGGAAGTGTTCCTTTGTTTTGCTCGGCGTAGATAAAAATGGCCACGCCCATCTGTCGTTCGTTGGATCGGCATTGCACGTTTTGCGCAGTACGCCTTGCCGCACCGAGGGCTGGTAGGAGTATGCCAACTAACAGTGCGATGATCGAGATCACAACAAGTAATTCAATCAGGGTAAAACCGGACCGGACTTGCCGAGGAGTTCCGTTTTGCATCATGTTGCCAATCTCCAAGATTCAATGTGCCAAAATATGGGCGGCCGGATAGACCGTTGTGTTTGGAACGCTGTCCCTTGGACAAGTGAAGTCCACGGTGGGACATTTTGTGTACCCCACCAGAATATGGGATTGGTCCCGATTTTACAATAGCCATTCCATGGAATAGTCTTGGCACGCGTTCTAGAATAGGAGTAATTTGTTAATTGTCAAGGCTTAATGATTTTATATCAGCGGGAAGGGTCAGCATACGCTTTCCCGCAGGCCTCTAGCAGAAGGCGGTCAGTCAATATTTAGAGCCCTCATGAGTGATAAATGTTATAAAGACTTAAATGTCAACAGATTACACTATATTTTCTTGCGAGGTATCATCATATCGTTTGGTCGTCTTGTCGAATGAGGCTTCTTGGAGGGTCGGAGGTGGGACGCTACCAGTGTCAATGGGCTTTGTCGGCCATGGCCTCCAATAAACACATTTTCAATGAATCACTTAATGCTATGTAGTGCAGATTATTGTGTTGCATTAGTAGTATTCTTTAGGTGATCTGATCTGGCTCCGTTTTGCCGTAAAATCCTTGACAGGGGGGGTGGCGACGATATAATTGGGACCGATGTCAAAATCGATGTGGTAAATGTTGGTGTTCGTATCAGGACCCGCTCATTCATGAAAACCAAGTTACCAAAGCGGACTGCTACGATTTACCAGATTGCCGAACGGGCTGGAGTGTCTAGTTCAACGGTTGCCCGTGCATTGAACGGTGAAAATAAGGAGAAGCACCACGGCTCTGCCAAACGTGCTGAGCGGATCCGCCGGATTGCTGCGCAAATGGGCTACCGCCCTAACTGGCGTGCTAAGGCCTTTGCGGAGGGGAAGACCCACAGTATCGGTTTGTTCCAGCCCAAGTGGCATGCGTTGTTCGATGGTGTCAACCCCGGGATTGTTGAGGGATTCGTTTCCGAACTCTACAAGAACCGTTATCACGTTGTACTCGTGCCGGTTGATGCAGACGACCGAGGGTGGCGCAATTTACTTGTTGAGCAGCGAGTCGATGGATGTGCGATGTTGCAGCATATCGGCAATGCCGGTGAGGTACTCAACACGATCGACCGCTACGACATTCCCTCCGTCCTCATCAATAATGATCGTGGCATGGAAAAAATCTCTAGCGTCCTGATCGACGACTACGCCGGGGCCGTGCTCGCTGTTAAACACCTGAAGCTGCTGGGTCACAAGCGGATAGGCTTCTACATTAACCACGCCGCCGAGGACCACTACAGCATCCACGACCGTTTGCGTGGTTTCAAAGCCGAGTTGGGTATCGATGGAGACGATGACTCTATGGTCTGGCGCTCTGACACCGACACGATCACAAGCCGCCTTATTGGGGGAGATGCTAATCGGCCTACCGCGCTGGTTTGCTACTCCCACTTCGAGGCTATCCCACTACTGCACGATTTGGCCCGGTTTGGGATCAGTGTACCGCAAGACATCAGTGTGCTGTGCTTCAACGATATCTACCCCACTCAGTATCTGAACCCACCGCTGACCACAGTCACCTACGACAACAATCGTATGGGGCGTGTTGCTGCTCAGCTCCTACTACGCAAGATAGCGCGTGAGTGGGGCGGGGAACACGAAACCATCATCATGAAGCAACATCTGAATGTACGTGGGTCCACGGGGCCAGTTCCGAAGGATGCTTGATCCGATGCGATTGCATTGGTGAGTGGCTTTTACTCGTTGTTCTTATCTGTGTTGTCTAACCACTATTGGAGAGGAGAGAAAATGAAGCAAGCAATGAAGCGTCTAAACCTTTTCGTGGGAACTATTGTTACGGCTGCCTGTTTATCGACTCCGTCGTATGGCGTGATTGTTCAGCTTGACGAAAGTACGCTGCCAACGAACCCGGAGAATGGGGCAGACATGTTCACCTTTGAGGACCTAGCCGCGCCGGGTGCGGTGACGACAACCGCTTCGGCCATAGTTCTGGATGTGGTCGATAACCCCGGGACGAACCCAGGTGTATTCGGCGGTGTTGGGGTTGACTTTCTGCAGCGAGACTTCGATCCCGGGACCGCGGACCTTGAAATCCGTCTCCGGGCTTTGGCCAACAACGCCGCGACCGCCATCAACATCGTTTACCGTGATTTGGATGGTGCGGGGGTTGCCGATGAATTTCACTACCAGTTTGACATTTCGTCGTTGACTCCGGGTGGCGGGTTTGTCACCCTGACGCAGAGTTTGCTGGCCCCGGGGCCACTGTTCAGTCAAGGCGCTTACGGGTATACGCCGGGCGACGCCGTCCAGAACCCGGGCCTGGATCAATTGCAGATCCATTCTCCATGGGGTGCTACCGGCCGGATGAACCTTGAGATTGACTATGTCCGAATTGTTCCCGAGCCGTCGTCCCTGATGGCCTGTGTCGGCCTGGGGTGTCTCGGCCTGATCCGCAGGGGAAACCGGTAGGCCTAACTAATGTGGGGTCGGTCTTGAGAAATCAGATCGGCCCCGACTTTAACATGTGGGAGTTTCACGCATTTACACAGTTTGCGCCGGCACAAAAGCCGGCCCAGGAGGACAAAATATGTTTCATCGTTCTGTAACGCATCTACGTTTCGCGACCATCGCGACGGGCATTGTCTTCGGCATTTCAATGCAGGCACACGCGGCTGACATAGCGGTCTTTGACGCAGCACAAGTCAATGGCTCCGGGTTTACGTTCGCCGATTTTTCTGCGCCAGGTGCCGTAGATACCTCTGCCGGCCTGATTAGCCTAGATATCTCGACGGACAGCGACGGTGTCAACGGCTTGTTCGGCGGGGTCGGGGCGGACTTTATCCCTAATGTCGATTTCGACTTCAATAATGTCATGCTCGAAACTACAGTGCGCGTGGACGCAGCAAATACCGCGTCGAGCTTTAATGTCGTGCTGATCGACGTTGACCCAAACTTTGCTGGCGATGAGTTCTTCTTTTCAGTAGACCTTACATCTGCTCCGATTGGTTCCTTCGTCACCCTCACACAACCACTGACAAACCCATTCTTGGTTCAAACGGCCTTCGGGATGGGGCCCGGTGACCAAATCCAAAACTACGGTCTTAAGCAGGTGCAGATCCAAAGTGTCTTCGACACGACCGATCAGTTGGTCGTTGACGTCCAGGATATCAAGATCGTGGACCCCAATATTGGGTTGCCCGTCGTTCTGAATAACGCCACTTACACAGCTTCGGCCTCCCAATTTACATTCGGTTCAATGTCGGCGACCGGTGCGGTTGACACGACCGGCCCCAATATCGTCGTGGATGCCGAGCTTCAGGCCGGCGGCGACTTCCCCGGTACATCGTTCGGTGGCCTTGGCTTCGACCTGCCCTCGATTGACTTCGACGCCGAGCAGGCCGAGTTGGTCGTGAACGCCAAGCTCCTGGCCAATAACGATGCCGCCAGCTTCAACGTTCAGCTTACCGACTCCGATCCGGGTGATGCGGGTGATGATTTTCTCTATACGTTCAATACCGCCGACTTGAACACGACTGACTTCACAGAGCTCGTTCTTCCACTCGGTGATGGAACAGCTGGGGAAATCCTTCAGGCCTTTGGTAAGACCAACCCCGGCGATATGCTTCAGAACTTCGATCTGACCCGGTTGCAGTTGCAATCAGAGGGCGTTACCGCCACCACCCGTTTTAACATCGAGATTGAAAGCATCACCATCCGCGAGGCCACCACTTTACTGGGCGACCTGGACGGCGACGGCTTCGTCGGTCTGGCCGACCTGGACATCATCCTCAACAACTGGAACCAATCCATCCCGCCGGGCGACCCGCTCGCGGACCCGACCGGCGACGACTTCGTCGGTCTGGCCGACCTGGACATCGTGCTGAACAACTGGAACGCTGGGACACCTCCGTCTTCTGCTGCGGTGCCCGAGCCTGCCACATTGTTCCTGCTCTTTGGGGGGACCTTGGCCCTTGTGCAACGTGATCGGCATCCTTCCTCCTAACTCACGGACTTTCGAAAATGCGAGGTTTGAGTGTAGTTCGTGGGATACATGCTGGCTGGCTAGGCATTTGCCTCGCCAGCCAGCTTTTCATGCTCCCCGCCCTGATGACGACAGGGGTGACGGTGGCACAAGCTGAGGAACTCCTAGATTTCCCTGCAGAGGCGACAGCGGTAATTCCTAACGACGTGACCGATTTTACATTGCATGGTGCCGACGATTTGGCTTCGGTACAGGCTGTATCGGTGGCCAATCAAGCGTTCACCCGGGCTGCCCGAGTGACGGTCAAGGCTTCAACTGCCGATCCTTGGGAAGTCCAATTGCTAATGAATAATCCGGGGCCTTTGGCGGCCGGAGATGTCTTGCTGGCTACGTTGTACCTACGCTGCCAGGAATCCATGACCGGCGAGTGTCTTGCGGACGTCAAATTTGAGTTAGCCCGTCCTGACTATACCAACCAGATGCACACGAAGATCAGTGCGGCTTCTGATTGGAAGCGGTTTGACATTCCCTTCAAATTGGCACGCGGTTTTGCGCCTGACGAAGCTCGATTGACCTTCCAACTTGGTTATGGGCCCCAACAGGTCGACATCGCTGGGGTGGAGTTGACCAATTACGGTCCGGACTATGACATCTCAAAGCTGCCCAAGACCGAGTTGACCTATGCCGGTCGAGAGGACGATGCCCCTTGGCGCGCCTCGGCGCAGCAGCGCATCGATCAGCATCGCAAGGGCGATATGATCATTCGTGTGGTTGATGCCAGTGGTCAGCCAATCCCTGACGCCCAAGTTCGGGTTCGGATGGTACGGCATGCATTTAAATTTGGGACCGCCGTGACAGCTGAGGCGTTAGCCGACCAGGATGATCCTGCGCTGGCGATCTACCGGGAGAAAGTTGCCGAGTTGTTCAACGAAGTCACCCTAGAGAACGACCTGAAGTGGAAAGACATGCCGTTCTGTGATCCGGCGGATATTGAACCGGCGCTGGGTTGGCTTACAGCGCAGGGTATCTCCGTACGGGGTCACGTACTTGTATGGCCTGGCTGGGAGCACCTGCCGGATGATCTTCAGAGCCTGCAAGGCCAACCCGATCAATTGCGCGACCGCGTAGCGGAGCACGTGAATGACACAGCAACCCAGTATGTGGGCCGGTTGGTGGACTGGGATGTGCTGAACGAACCTTTCAACAATCATGATCTGATGGATATCCTCGGACGGGAGGTGATGGTCGACTGGTTCAAAATCGCACGGGCATCCGCCCCCGATGCGGCACTGTACATAAACGACTGGGGGATCCTCACGTCTGGTAATACCGACTCGGGGCATGTACAGCACTATCTGGAAACGATCCGCTATCTACTCGATCACGACGCCCCCATAGATGGTGTCGGCATGCAAGGACACTTCGGCGCGGTCGTGACACCCCCCACACAGCTGCTTGAGATCTTGGATAAATTCGCGGTTCTTGAATTGCCCATCAAGGTAACCGAACTTGACATGGCCATGCCAGATGAATCGTTGAAGGCTGATTACATGCGTGATGTACTCACAGTGTTATTTAGTCACCCATCCGTCAATGGCGTTATCCTCTGGGGCTTCTGGGAGGGTAGGCACTGGAGACCGGGCGTCGCACTGTTCGATCGGGCATGGGATACGCGCCCGCATGGACAAGCATGGCTGGACCTTGTCCACGACGAATGGTGGACCAATGAAGTTACGAAGTCGAACCAAGGGGGTATTGTCAAGGTCCGGGGGTTCCTCGGAACCTACGAAGTGATCGTGACGCATGATAGTAAGCAATATGTGGTCAACGCAATAAATGACACGACCGAGAACTCCTTTGAGGTAATTTGTAGATGAAACGTAGTACGATAAAGAACCCTGTCCTGACGGGTTTCCACCCTGACCCATCCATAACCCGTCGTGGTGACGATTATTACATCGCGACTTCGACTTTTCAGTGGTGGCCCGCTGTGAGGATTCATCATTCAAGAGACCTAGCTAGCTGGCGGCACTACAGCTATGCGGTTACACGCCGTGACCAATTGGATATGTCGTGCGTGCCAGACTCCGGTGGAGTCTGGGCACCTTGCCTGAGCTATGACGAATCTAGTGGGCTATTCCACCTCATCTACAGCAACATCACTTCTCGGCCATCGTTCCACGACGTCGCCAATTACCTGATCACCGCAGAGGATCCTGCCGGGCCTTGGTCTGATCCCATCTACCTCAACGGTAGCGGCTTCGACCCTTCGCTGTTTCACGATGCAGACGGCCGCAAATGGTTTGTCAATATGAAGTGGAGCCACCACCCGGATCGAAATCCATTTGCAGGCATCGTCTTGCAGGAGTATGACCCCGTTCATAAGAAGCTTGTGGGCCCGATTAAGAATATCTTTAGAGGCACCAGCCGTGAACTCACGGAAGCCCCTCACCTTTATCACAGAGATGGGTGGTACTATCTCGTCACAGCGGAGGGGGGCACGTCCTACGAACACGCGATCACGGTTGCCAGGTCAAGGTTGATTACAGGGCCGTATGAAGTCGATCCAAATGGACCTTTGATATGTACGGAAGATCACCCCGATCAATACCTCCAGAAGACGGGGCACGGATCATTCGTCAAGACGCCAGATGATCATTGGTACGTGGCTTTTCTCTGTGGCCGACCTTTACGGCCTTCGATGCGTTGTACACTCGGGCGTGAAACCGCGATTGAGAAGGTTGTATGGACACCAGACGGCTGGCCTAGGCTCGATAATGGATCACAAGTCGCCCGTGATAGCTTTGTTTCATCGCTCAGGGTGGATAATACCCCGCAGCCTGAGGAAACAGCGGAGATGATTCGTTTTCAACCAGGCCCCCTCCACTCAAGCTTGAACACCCTCCGTGGTCCTGAGGATGAGTCGCTGGTTTCCACGACGAAGCGTCCTGGCTGGCTGAGGCTGTACGGTGGAGATTCGCCACAGTCGCTATGCAGGCAGAGTTTTGTAGCACGACGCGTTGAAGACTTTAAGTGCCAAGTAACGACGCATATTGAATTTGATCCAGACGATGATCAACAACTCGCTGGATTGATTGCATATTACGACAGGCAGCTATTCCATTATTGTCATATCACGCGAGATGTAGAACTTGGGCGATGCATCAATGTTCTCTCTTCAGACAAAGGCTCCCTCTCATTATCTCTAAGTGAACCCCTCCAGCTTAGCGACCAGGATGATTGCTACCTTAGACTGGTTATTCGTGAGGACAGACTGCGCTTTAGATACAGCTTGGACCGCACAAAATGGTCGTCAATTGGGCCTTGGCTAGATGCGAGTATTCTTTCAGACGATTACGCGCACCTCTTAGGCTTTACAGGTATGTACGTGGGTGTTTGTGCTCAGGATCTATCTGGGCGTAACGCTCATGCAGACTTCGAATATTTGGAATATGCTACAGCTAAATCAGCTGATGCGAGCTTTCCATCCAAGCATGACCTCCAAGTTAAGCAGACGAAATTTACCTGACATCTATGGCTAAACGACGGGTCGTGCGTCCGGCTGCGCCCGGCGTACCAAGACCACGTCTGGGCGTACGACTTCTTGCAGGCACGGACACATGACGGCAAGCCGCTATCCGGGGCAAAGGCACCGGGGGTGCGACCCAACTGCCTCTTGAAGTTCGTCGAGACAACATTGAGCGAATCCGCGCTATTGCCGAAAGGCATCATCTCAGATTGAAAGTCTGCGGCTGCAAGAACGCCGATCTGACATCGGGTAAGTGCCATCTGACGAACTTAATCGCACCCGTTAGGCGAGGGGTTCGTCTTCAGAAAAGCCTGTGGTGAAGACCTATCGATGCAGGAGATAGGGGAAGGACTGCAATACTGAATAGGCGTTGATGTCCTCCAGGCGGCAAACGAGCACGATCTACGCTGGTAACCGAAACTGCGTTACCCTCGCGCGTAAGATTTCTGGGGTGTAGGGTTGCTCTCGCGCGTGAGGTTTTGTCATTTGCGTGCTGGCGAACTCATCCTGATTATGCGGTATCACATGAAAATCCCTCCGAAATCGGTGAGGGTGTTAGAGCCACTTGCGCCATTGCTTGCCATCTGCGATGATGGATTGATCGCAAGGAGGCACAAGGATGGCGTATTCGATGGACCGACGGCGGAAGGTGTTGGCGGCGATCGATCGTGGTGAGACCGAGGCGTCGCTAACGCCTCGTCATCGAGATCGGATCGTGCCTTCATCTGCGTAACGTCATCCTCAAGGGATGCGGCTGGCATCAGCAATTCGGCTGTAAATGCGTTAGCCTCGATCTTTTGGAGATCCTCGCCCTCACTCGATCGAGATGCTCTAGTACAACCCTCGCGGTTGTGTTCATCCACATGTATGAGACCACCACGATGTTTTTTGTACATAATGGCCTACCTCATATGCAATTGTAGGTCTCTTACGATTGATTGGATGTCTTTTGTTGATGCCAATCACATATCTAATGTTGGTAGCATTACTCACGAGAAATCCTGATAGATGATCGTTGTTGGGCGTTTGAACAATCTGAAAATAAAAATGCTCGGCAGTGCGACGGACAGGAATGGCTGGCTTGGATATGCTCTGTTGACACCTTACCCCGCTTCATTCATCCCGGCTAACGCCGGATGGCGTAGGCCAACACTCTCATCGCGGTGTCGATCATCCGGCCGCGGTGCGTCTTGGCGTTCAGCGTCGAACCCGTCGTCCGTTTCAACGCACTGTTGTAACACTCCACCAGCCAACGCCTGCCGTAGCCCAACCTCTTCAGCGTCCGGTCCGTCATCAGCGAGCGGTATTCGCCACCCGGCGGGCCCTCTTTGTGTTTCACCGGCTTGATCACCGGCATCACGCCCCAGCCCTCGTGACAATAACGATGCACCCACTCCGCGTCGTAGCCGGGGTCGGCGTACATGATGTCAGGCCGAACGCTGCGAGCCGCCTTGTCCATCAGTTCACGCGCGTGCGTCTTGTCGTTGCCCGGGCCGTAGCCGAACACCGCAGACGCCGGGATCAGCGATCCACCCAGCACCAGCACCGATACCTTCACGAATCCCCGGCGTTTCTTCCCACTTCGGCTCACGTAGTGGGCGCTGGCGCTGCTGGTCTCCAGGCCCGTCGCGTCCATCGCCGACTCCTTGCACGCCGAATCGTCGGCTTCATGCGCCGCCTTCGCCAACGTCGACAACATCGCGTCCAGCACTTCCAGCACACCCACGCGGTGCGCGAACTTGTTCAGTGTCGAGTAGTTGGGCAAGTGTTTCAATCCCATCGCACGACGCAACTCACCGCTGACCTCCAGCTGCTCGATCACGCCGCGGTACGTCGTCTTCCAGTACGCCCGCAGCACCAGACACGTCATCAGTTGCGGCCGCGTGAAGTCGTGCCGGCTCTTGTAGCTGCCGTACGGCGACAGGTGTATCCGCGCCAGCTTCATCGACAGCTTCACCAACCGTACCATCGCCTTGGGCTTGCCGGCCTCTGCATCCTTGCTCTTGCTCATCCACCCATTGCAGCGCCATCGGGCTCGGTTGTCAAGATGGTTTCAACAGGGCAGCTTGGATACATCGCATTCGTTGGGTAGTGAATCGACCTTTGCCTTTATCGCTCTCTTGCGGATTCTCCAGCCGCCAACGCCACACATAAGATACTGATCCTGGAACGCCTGAGTGCCCGGCTCGACCATCGGCTCGCCGTTGCTCACTGCAGTCAATGTATGGGTAAGCGATGAGCGAGTATCCTCGATCTGCAGCGGTCAATTATGCTCAGAATTTGGATGACGATTTGGTTGTACTGCGTGTGGCTGACGGATAACTTCCCGGTGAAGTGTCTGAGAGGTACTTCGGGTGGGACGAGAGCGGCCTGATCGACTACTATAATATGTATGTTTCGGGTGATCCCGTTCAATCCGGCTGAACATGTTGGACTAGCACCTGTTGACGGTCTGGCACTTATGGACGAGGCGGCGTTGGCCCAGGCGGCGGTCGATGCGCACCTGTTGATGGTTGATGATGAGGGTCGTGTCGGGGGGCGATGTTCGTTGTGGTACAGCGATACGCCGAAGTTGTCGGACGAGGCGACGGGGATGATCGGGCACTTCGCAGCGGTGGATGCGGCGGCGGGTGAGATGCTGTTGATTGAAGCGGTGGCGCGGTTGGGCAATGCTGGTGCTGTGGTGGCGATCGGGCCGATCGATGGGAACACGTGGCGATCGTACCGGCTGGTCACGGAGCGCGGTGACCGTCCGGCTTTTTTCATGGAACCGAGTAATCCCGGCGAGTGGCCGGGGTATTTCGGACGGACGGGGTTCGGGTCGCTGGCGGTGTACTTTTCGGCGGAGGTGCCCGACCTGACGGTGCGGCAACCGAAGATCGTCAGGCTGGAAGAGCGTCAACTGGGGTCGGGTATGACGATCCGCACGATCGATATGGATCATTTTGAGCGCGACCTGGCGAGCGTGCACGCGTTGAGTCTGGAGGCCTTTGCGAACAACTACCTGTATTCGCCGATCGATCTGGATACATTCCTCGGGATGTACAGACCGATCCGGGAGAAACTGATCCCCGAGCTTGTGATGCTGGCGGAGCAGGACGGTGAGTTGCTAGGGTTCGTGTTCGGTGTGCCGGACTTCCTGCAAGCGGCGCGTGGGGAGAAGGTGGACACGGCGATCGTGAAGACGCTGGCGGTTCGGCCGGGGCGAGCGGCGGCGGGGCTGGGCGGTTTGCTGATGGAGCGTTGTCACCTGGCGGCGCACGCGCTGGGGTTCAAGCGCGCGATCCACGCGCTGATGCACGAGACGAACAAGTCACTGAGCCTGTCCAGGCACTACGGGCAGCCGTTCCGCAGGTACACCTTGTATTCGAAACGGATTCTTGCGTGAACGTTGCCGAACCCTTGCTGAAGCAGGCGGAAGCGCGCGGCGGGGCCGTGGCGATCATCCAGCCGACGAAGCGAGGGGACCGGACGATCACGTTTGCTGAAATTGCTGAGCAGTCTGCAGCGCTGTCGGGCTGGTTTGAGCGCAAGGGATTGGGGCCGGGCGACCGTGTGCTGGTGATGATCGGTATATCGATCGAGCTATACTTGGCGATGTCGGCGTTGCTACGTGCGGGGCTGGTGGCGGAGTTCCTGGATCCGTCGGCGGGGCGCGAGCACGTGCGGCGGTGCTGCGAGGTGGCGCCGCCGAAGGCGTTACTGGGGTCGGCCAAGGCACAGCTGCTGCGTGTGGCGTACGGCGGGTTGTGGCGGGTGAAGAGCCTGGTGTATCCGCGGGTGATTGGTGGAGATGTGTCGGGGGCATCGGTTGAGGCGTTGGCGGAATGCACAGCGGACTCTCCTGCACTGTTGACGTTTACCAGCGGTAGCACGGCCTTGCCAAAGGCGGCGGTGCGGACGCACGGGTTGCTTGCAGCGCAACAGGCGGCGCTGGTTGAAGCAATCGATATGGAGCCGGGGCAGGTGGACCTGGCGACGCTGCCGATCTTCGTGCTGGCAAACATGGCGGCGGGTGTGACGACGGTGTTGGCGGATGCGGACCTGAAGCGGCCTGGGTTTATCGAGCCTGGGCCGGTGGTTGAGCAGATCAGGAAACACAAGGTTACGCGTTCGACTGCGTCGCCGGCGTTCTATGAACGGTTGGCGGAGCATTGTGAACAGACGGGCGGCACGCTCGCACCGCTTGAGCGTGTTTATACGGGTGGCGCACCCGTGTTCCATGACCTGCTAGAGCGGCTGGATTTGTTGATGCCCAGTGGTGGTCCGGTGATTTTATACGGTTCGACGGAGGCTGAGCCGATCGCGCATGTGGGCTATGGCGGTTTCAAACCAGATGATGTCGAAGCGATCGCGGGTGGCAAGGGGTTGCTGGTCGGGCAGCCGGTGCGGCAGGTTGAGTTGCGCGTGGCTGATCCGCTCCGGCTGGAGGCTGGGGAGATGACGGCGGAGCAATTTGATGCGGCCAAGTGCGGCGTGGATGAGCCGGGTGAGATTCTTGTAACGGGCGAGCATGTCTTGAAGGGCTACCTGAATCCAGAGGACGACTCGGAGACCAAGCTGCGCGTTGGCGGGACGGTCTGGCACCGGTCGGGCGACATGGGACGGCTCGACGCTGCGGGTCGGCTGTGGCTGCTTGGGCGTACGTCGGCGGTGATCCGTGACGAGCGCGGGACCGTTTATCCGTTTGCGATCGAGTGCGAGGCACGGCAGGTCAAGGGGGTTAAGTTGGCTGCGGTGCTGGAGCACCATGGCCGTACTTTGGTGATACAGCCGGAATTGGACGATGATGGGGAGGATCTTGTAGAGACGGATGAGGTCTTGGCAGCTTTGGAAACGCGATTCGCAGGCGTGATTGACGATATCGTAGTTGATAACGCGATCCCGCTGGATGCCCGACACAATGCGAAGGTACTCTATCCCGAGCTTCGTCGAAGCCTTAACGTCCCCTCCTTTGGTAAGCATAAGTGAATCGGAGGTCATAGCTAGTGCCTACAGACATGACACGTGTCACGCGGTTTCTCAAGCGATTGCTGGCGCAGCAGAGCGTGGAGGAACTGGGCGAGCGCTTGGAGCCTTCGGATGAATCGCTGCCGCCGCGGCTGACGAGCTGCACGCGTATCGAGCCTGAAGTTGTCGATCGGCGTTGGCAGACGATCGGTGGGTCCGATGCGGCCCGCGGGGTGCTGCTCGATCCACAGGCACAGGCACAGGCCGAGTGTTTCAGCAGGAACATCGAGAACTTCATCGGCACGGCGAAGGTCCCGTTGGGGATCGCTGGGCCGTTGCGTGTGCAGGGGTTGTTTGCGCGGGGTGATTATTACGTGCCGATGGCGACGACGGAGGCGGCACTGGTTGCGTCCTGCACGCGGGGTGCGCAGACGGTCAGTCGGGCCGGGGGCGCTAGGACGGCGGTGGTGAATGAAGGCGTCGGGCGTTCGCCGGCGTTTGCGTTCCATAGCTTTATTGAAGCGGGGAAGTTCGTCGCGTGGGCCACGCAGCAGTTCGATTCGATCCGCAAGGAAGCAGAGTCGACGACACGGCACGGCAAGCTGACGGACCTGAAGGTGTCGGTGCAGGGCAACCACGTCTACCTTCTGCTGGAGTACGAGGTCGGGCAGGCGGCGGGTCAGAACATGGTGACCATCGCGACGGACGCGGCGTGCCGGTGGATCGAGGCGAACAGCCCGGTGAAGCCTCGGTACTGGTTCGTGGAAGCGAACATGAGCGGGGACAAGAAGGCGACGCCACAAAGTTTCCTTGGCGTGCGAGGCAAGAAGGTGATCGCGGAGGTGACGATTCCAGAGAAGCTGGTGGCTTCGCGTTTCCACACGAGTGTGAAGCGGATGGTCGAGTACTACCGGATGTCGGCGGTGGGCGGCGTGATGAGCGGGGCACTGGGTATCCAGGGGCATTACGCGAACGCGCTGGCTGCGGTATTCATCGCGTGCGGCCAGGACGCGGCGTGCGTGGCCGAGGCGGCGATGGGCCTGACAAGGTTCGAAGAGGCGGAGGACGGCAGCTTGTACGCGGCGATCACGCTGCCGAACCTGATTGTGGGCACGATCGGGGGTGGTACGGGGCTGCCTTCCGCGCAGGCGTGCCTGGAGATACTCAAGCTGCCGGAGGAGTGTCCGGCGAACGCGCTGGCGGAGGTTTGCGCGGCGCTGGTGCTTGCCGGTGAGTTGTCCATCATCGGGGCGCTGGCGGCGGGCGAATTTACATCGGCTCACCAGCAGCTGGCCAGGGGTAGTCAGGGTGGCGGCGAGAAGAAAGCGGATGGGGCAGATGTTGAGTAAGTGGTGGGTCTATCAACGTGAGCGTTTCCCCATCGTTGCCCACGGCATCCTGATCGCGGCGTTCTCGTTCTCGGCGGTGGCGTTCTCGTCGATGCTGCGGGGGAATTTCACGGTCCCGGCGTGGCGGGCGATCGTGGTGGCGTTCGCGAGTTGCTTCCTGTTTTTCCTGCAACTACGGATCGCGGACGAATTCAAGGATATCGAGGAGGATACTCGGTACCGCCCTTATCGACCGGTACCGCGGGGGCTGGTGAGTCTGCGTGAGTTGGGGGTGGTCTTCGTATCGGCCGGGGTATTGCAGTTGGTGCTGGCGCTCTGGTTGTACCCGAAGCTGATCACATTGCTCGGGGTAACGTGGATGTACCTGGCGCTGATGAGCAAGGAGTTTTTCGTCCGCAAATGGCTCAGCGAACGGCCGATCGTATACATGGTCAGCCACATGATGATCATGCCGTTGATCGATCTGTACGCGACAAGCACGGACTGGCAGGTGGCGGGTGAGGGGCCACCGCGGGGGCTGATCTGGTTTTTGCTCGCGAGTTTCTTCAACGGGATGGTGATCGAGATCGGTCGCAAGATACGCAGCCCCGAGGACGAGGAGACGGGGGTGCAGACGTACTCGGTGCTCTGGGGGCCGAGGGTTGCGGTGGCGTCGTGGTTTGGCGTTCTGGTCGGGGCGTGGGTGTGCGCGGTGCTGGCGGCGTGGCACATTAATTTTGTAATTCCGATCGTGTGCGTGTTCCTGGTAATGGGCGTCGTGAGTGTGGTGTTGAGCCGGCGATTCCTGAAAACGCAAGCGCCGAGCCAAGGCCAGTGGATGGAGCAGTTGTCGGGTGTGTGGACGCTTGCGTTGTATCTGGGGCTCGGGGCGGCGCCGCTGGTTTGGAGGCTGATCAGCCATGAGTGAACGGTTTGTCATCACGATGGGCGAACCGGCGGGTGTCGATGAACTCGGCGGCAAGGCGGGGGCGCTTGCGGCGCTTGGGCGTAGCGGTCTACCGATCCCGCCCTGGGTAGTCGTGACACCGGCGGCGTTTCGGGCGAGCTTGAATGAGGAACAGGAGCGGGTGCTGGATGCGGGGTCGGATGTCGACACGATCCAACGAGCTCTAGAAGGTTTGAGACTGGATGCCGGGGTTATGGATGCGTTGAATGCGGCACTTGATTCACAGGGGATGTCGGGCCTGTTACTGGCGACGCGGTCGAGCGCTGTGGATGAGGACGGCTCAGGACATTCTTTTGCGGGGCAGTTCGAGAGTTACCTGGCGGTGACGGCGGACCGGTTGGCTGAACGGGTTGTTGATGTCTGGCGCAGCGGGTTCACGGAGCGTGTGCTGACGTATCGAAAGGAACGCGGGATTGGTTTGTCGCCGCCGCCGCCGCCGCCGACGGTGCTGGTGCAGGAGTTCGTGGACGCCGAGGCATCGGGGGTGGCGTTTGGCGCGGACCCGGTGACGGGGCGCCGCAGCGCGGTGGTGGTCTCCTCGGTGTACGGTTTGGGCACGGCACTGGTCGGCGGGGATGCGAGCGCGGATACCTGGCGCGTGGATCGTAGTGGTGAAATCGAGCAACACGAGGTCATAACTAAGGCGACTATGGATGTGCCCGACCCGCAGACAGATACCGGGACGCGTCAGCAGGATGTGTGTGAAGCCAAGCGCGACAAGCCGGCGATCACGGACGCTGAAGTGCGCGCGGTGGCGGAACTGGTGCGGCGGACCGGGCGGCACTTCGGTGTGCCGCAGGATATCGAATGGGCATTACGCGATGGAGAGTTGCTACTGCTGCAGTCGCGGCCGATCACGTCACTTCCGGGGGTGGCGGACCCGGACGGGCGGTTGCAGTTGTGGGACAACTCAAACATTGCCGAGAGCTACAGCGGGATCACGACGCCATTGACATTTTCGTTTGCCCGGCGTGCGTACGAGGGCGTGTACCGAGAGTTCTGCCTGCTGTTGCGCGTCAAGCCGGCGGTGGTCGAGGCGCACAGTGATACGTTTGCAAACATGCTGGGGCTGGTGCGTGGGCGGGTGTATTACAACCTGCTGAACTGGTACCGGATGCTGTCTCTGCTACCGGGCTTCGCGGCGAACCGCAAGTTCATGGAGCAGATGATGGGCGTGCGTGAGGGGCTGCCGGAGGAATTGATGACAGAGTTTGCCCCGACCGGGCGTGGGGCGCGGTGGCGGGACATGCTACGATTGATGCGCGTCGGACTGGCGCTGGTGTATGAGCACTTCACGCTGCAGAAGTCTATACGAAGGTTCTACGATCGTTTGGATGAGGCGTTGCGTGATCCGACCCCCTCCCTGACGGATCAGCGTCTTGACGAACTGGCCGAGTCGTATTGTGTGCTGGAGCGAGCGCTGATCGCGCGTTGGGATGCGCCGCTGGTCAACGACTTCTTGGCGATGATTTTCTTCGGGGTGCTGCGTTCGCTGACGGGCAAATGGGGCGGGGATGAGGGTGGTCAGTTGCACAACCACCTGCTTTGTGCCGAGGGCGGGATCATCAGTGCGGAGCCGGCGAAGCGGATCAGGGCAATGGCGGCGCTGGTGTCGGAAGATCCTGAACTTGTTAGAACCTTGTGCGAGACTGAGGCGGGTCTGGCTGTTCAAACGCTGGCTAAGCACGAGAGACTCAATGAGCTATTTAACGCCTACCGCGAGAAGTTCGGAGATCGGTGCCTGGAAGAGTTGAAGCTTGAATCGCAGACGCTGGATGATGACCCGACCCCCCTGCTGCGATCGATCGGCTATGCGGCACGACGGGGGTCGGGTTCCGAAGAGACGTCTGATGGTGAACAGCAGATGCGCTCCGAGGCCGAGCAGCGTATCGGCGGGGCGTTGCGTGGCCGGCCGCTGCACCGGGTGATATTCGGCTGGGTGTTACGCAATGCCCGGCGTCGTGTAAGGGACCGGGAGAACCTGCGGTTTGAACGGACGCGTTTGTTTGGTCGTGTACGGCGCATCTTCCTGGAGATGGGCAGGCGGCTGGCGGTCGAGGGTGTGTTGGATGAGCCGAGAGACGTGTTCTTTTTGGAGGTTGATGAACTGATCAATTATGTCAATGGGACCGCCACATGCACCGACCTGTCGGGCTTAGTGCGTGTGAGGCAAGCGGAATTTGATCGGTATCGTGAGATGGAAGCGCCTACCGACCGGTTCGAGACACGGGGCGCGGTTCCGGTCGGCAACGCGTATGAAGATGCGCACTCGGGGTCGGTTGAGCATGCTGTCGCAAGCGATGGGGGCTTGCGGGGGATCGGGGCGTGTCCCGGCGTGGTGCGTGGCAGTGTGCGGGTTATCCGCGATCCGCGTGGGATTGAGTTGGAACCCGGCACGATCGTGGTGGCGGAGCGGACCGATCCTGGGTGGATCATGCTGTTTCCCGCGGCGGCGGGGATGCTGGTCGAGCACGGGAGCCTCTTGTCGCACTCTGCGATCGTGTCGCGCGAGTTGGGCGTGCCGAGTATCGTGTCGATCCCCAACCTGACCGAGTTGTTGTGCGACGGGCAGCTGGTCGAGATGGACGGGCAGCGCGGCACGGTTGAGATCATCGACGGAACAACGGAGACCGACGGTGGCGACGGAAGCCAGTGAACACGCGGACTTCTCGGCGATCCGCTACGCCCAGGTATGGGAGGATGCGGACGTGCTGCTGGATGCGCTGGACATCCAGAGCGGCGACACGTGCCTGTCGATTGCCTCGGCGGGTGACAACGCGCTGGCGATGCTGACGCGCGACCCGGCGAAGGTGATCGCGGTCGACCTGAGCCCGGCGCAGTTGGCCTGCCTGCATCTGAGGATCGCGGCTTACCAGGAATTGGATCACGAGGGATTACTGGAACTGATCGGGTCACGACCGAGCAAACGGCGGTGGGCGTTGTACCAGCAGTGCCGGCCGGTATTGGAAACTCAAGAGCAGGACTATTGGGATGCACGGCGGGATCTGATCGAACAAGGTATCGGCGCGGCGGGTAAGTTTGAGAACTACTTCAACCTGTTCCGTACACGTGTGCTCCCTTTGGTCCACAGCCGGGCGGATGTGCGCGCGTTGCTGACACCGCGCGATCCGGAGGCACGGCGGGCGTTTTACGATAAGCGATGGAACAACCGGCGCTGGCGATGGCTGTTCAGCGTGTTCTTTTCGCGTTTCGTGATGGGCCGGTTCGGGCGCGACCCGGCGTTCTTCAGGTACGTGGAAGGGTCGGTGGCGGGGCGTATTTATCAACGGGCTGAGCACGCGTTGGTGGAGCTCGATCCATCGGCCAATCCGTACCTTCACTGGATCCTGACAAGGACGCACGGCGACGCATTGCCGTTGGCGCTTCGCCCCGAGTCGTTCGAGCCGATCCGCAGGAACCTCGATAGGATTGAAGCGGTCCGGGGCTCCCTCGAAGATGTGATGGACGGCATGCCAGTGGATTCGATCGACCGGTTCAACATGAGCGATGTGTTCGAGTACATGTCGGATGAGAACGCAGAAGCGCTACTCCGCCGGTGTGTGAAGCACGGCCGCAGCGGCGGGCGGATCGCGTATTGGAACATGCTGGTTCCGCGATCGCGGCCCGAGAGCATGGCGCACGAGCTTAGGCCGATGGAAGCACTGGCGAAGGACCTGCACCTGCAGGATAAGGCGTTCTTCTACAGCCGGTTTGTGGTGGAGGAGATCGCGTGACGCTGATCCTCGGGATGATAGTGCTGGTGGAGCTTGGGCTGCTGATGGGCGGCCTGAGGCTGCTGGGGCGGTCGGGCTGGGTGCATCCAGAGGGTTTACGGAAGCTGTTGCACGTGGCGATGGGCGTGACGGTGCTGAGCTTCCCGTGGCTGTTCGAGGAGAACTGGCCGGTGTTGACCTTGGCGGGGTTGGCAACGGTGGGGATGCTGGCGATGCGGACGCTGCCGGTGCTCAAGCGCTCGGTGGGGACGGTGATCAGCGGGGTCGGGCGGACGAGTTTCGGGGATGTGTACTTCCCGGTGGCGGTCGGGCTGCTCTGGCTGTTGAGCGGGGGTGACAAGCTGCTGTTTGGCGTGCCTGTGCTGGTGTTAGCGTTGGCGGACGCCACTGCGGCTTTGATCGGGGTGCGCTACGGGTCTGTGCACTACCAGACGTTCGACGGGCGCAAGAGCGCGGAGGGGTCGCTGACCTTCTTCATTGTCACGTTCCTGTGTGTGCATATCCCGGTGCTGCTGATGGCCGAGACGGGCAGGGTAGAGTCGCTGCTGCTGGGGGTGACCATCGGGCTTCTGGTCATGCTGGTGGAGTCGATCTCGTGGCGGGGGCTGGACAACCTGCTGGTTCCGCTGGGGACGTGGCTGTTTCTCGATATATACCTGGACGCCCCGGCGGAGGCGTTGGCGTGGCGGGTAGTGGGTGTGATCGCGCTGGTCGGCTTCACGCTGATATGGCGGCGGCGGTCGTCTATGGACGATAGCGCGCTGATCGCCGGCTCCCTATTCGGCTACGCGACGATTATGCTTGGCGGATGGACTTGGCTTCTGCCGCCTCTGATGCTGTTCCTGGTGCACAGCATCCTCTGGCCACGCACCAAGACACCGCCAATGCACACGATCGGCGCGGTGTTTGCAGTTACCGGATTGGGCATGGTCTGCCTACTGCTTTATACGGCGTATCACTGGCACGGCTGGTGGTGGGCGTACACGGCTAGCTTCGCGGCGCACCTGGCGAACGTGGGTGTGTCGTACATGCTCTACGAGAAGCCCAAGACACAAGGCAGACGGACCGCTAGGCTCCTGATCGCCGGGGCATTGGCATGGGGGCTGGTGGTGTTGCCTGTTGGGTCTGCCTGTTGCGAGGGACTGACAGCCGTCGGAGCCGGCGCGATCTTTATCACGATACTCGTGACGACGTACCTGTCGGCGATGCTGTTTTATGTCCTGATGCCCTGGATGTACGGCGGGCAGCGATCGCCCTACCGGGTGCACGGCACGGGGTTTGGGCTGGCGTTATTTGCGGTGGTGCTGACAGCGGTGATGTATGCATGGGCTATTCACTCTTGACATCCCTCCTGAAAACCAGTCCTGGTCTTTAGCTTTTCGTCGACGCTCAAACCCGGCTTGCCATCAATTCATGGGCTCAGCACCAAACTACGCCCGAAGCTTTCAATCGCACCAAGAGTCCGGTCAGCTTATTAGACCTGTGGCAAGATTGACCTGCCCCCAAGTGATGTACCAATGTTTATGTTAACCGAACGGTGCTGCAACGGGTTAGCTGAGGCGGGCGGAGCTCAGCAGAGCCCGGCTCAGCTAGAGCCACTTGCGCCATTGCTTGCCATCTGCGATGATGGATTGATCGCAAGGAGGCACAAGGATGGCGTATTCGATGGACCGACGGCGGAAGGTGTTGGCGGCGATCGATCGTGGTGAGACCGAGGCGTCGGTGGCGGCCCGCTTCGAGATTGCGCCCGGGACGGTGCGTTGCCTCAAGCAACGACGTCGGCTCACCGGCGATGTGTTGCCGGGCAAGCCCGGGCCCAATGGGTGTATCAAGCTGACCGACGCCGACCTGCGGACGCTTGAGCTTGAGGTCGCCAAGAACCCGGGCGTGACGCCGCGTGAGTTGCAAGGCAAACTGAGCGTGAAGGTGGCCGAGTCGACGGTGTGCCGGGCGCTTAAGAAGCTGGGGTTATCGTTTAAAAAAAGTCGCTGATCGCTGCCGAACAACTGCGGCGGGACGTTCAACGCAGACGCATCGGCTTCGCGCTGGCACGCCGGTTCGCGGAACCCAAACAACTCATCTTCCTCGACGAATCCGGGGCGCAGAGCAACATGACGCGGTTGTACGGCCGGTCGCCGATCGGCACACGCTGCGTCGACCGCACGCCACACGGGCACTGGAAGACGACGACCATGCTGTCGGCGATACGACTCGACGGCGTGATCCGTGACGCGACCGTGATCTTCGACGGCACCTGGCAACGCATCCACGACAAGTTGCGTGAGAAGGTCAGGCGTCAGGTCGGCAAGAAGCCCACGCCCTGGGCCGCGGCGCTTGACTCGCAATCGGTCAATACCAACGCGCCGCAAAAAGGGGCTGCCACGGCTACGACGCGGGCATAAAATGCCTTGGCCGCAAGCGTTTCCTGATCGTCGACACCCTCGGCCTGATCCTGGGCGTGGTCGTCACCGGTGCCGACACACCCGAACGCGACGGCGGCGAAGACGTGCTGATCGACATCGTCGGCTTGTACCATCGGCTCAAACTAATCTGGGCCGACGGCGGGTATCGCGGCAAAGATTTTCAACAGGCCGGCCGCCGGCTGGGACGCGAGGTTCAGATCGTCAAGCGTCGCGACGATGTGAAAGGCTTCAAGGTTTTGCCCAAACGTTGGATCGTCGAACGCACTTTCGCCTGGCTGGGCCGATACCGGAGGCTGAGCAAAGATTACGAGAGCCTGGCCAGCAGCAGCATCGCCATGATTCAAATCGCCATGACCAACCTCATGATGCACCGGCTACAGCCGGGATGATGAGCTTTTCGTACAGGTTCTTAAACGTAGAGTGCATGCACTTGCCCGGGCAGCACCTCCTGCCATATCTATCCGCCTGCAAGCCATCTTCAATATGTTGGACCATATCTGAATGAGATCCTATGAAGATCAGGATCAAGAGGAGTTGGTTGCTTTCGGGCCCATGACTACATCGCTATGATCCTGATGTGACGGCTTGATGCCCTGTGGTCGCCGGTTCATAGCGGGTGCCAAGGCAGCCTGGCGGATCCGTGTAACCCCCAAAAAAACCCGACTTACGTCGAGGTTAATAGCGGGGGCAGGATTCGAACCTGCGACCTCCGGGTTATGAGTGGCTTCCCGGCGATCCCCGCAAACACTTGTCACCACAGTAACTGCGGCAACCAAGGAGAGTTACGTTCTCCTTACAACAGTGTCCATGATACCCATGTTTGCCATGTTTTCCAGTCCGTATGGTGCAGTTTATGGTGCATTTAATAAGCACAATGATTTAACCATACACCTTGCTAGAGCAATTGACTGAGAGTTTCTAGCATAATACGGTAACCCTCCTCTGACATTACAGACTCAGGATGAAATTGGTAGCCGACAAATTGCCTACCTTTGATACTAGTCAGATAACCGTCATCATCGGTAACGGTTGTAACTCCTGTCGGTGTGGTATTAGGATTACACTTCGGCGAGAATGAATTATAATAACCTACTCTTACATGCTCACCACTAAACAAACGAACCCTGCGTTGTATTCCTTGCGTACACACTGTCTGCTTAACAACCGGAATGCCCAATTCAAGTGCTATTGCTTGATGGCCCAAGCAGATTCCGAGTGTAGGCGTCTGGCGCATTAACAATTCCTTTGTAATACGACGCAAGCTATTCATTCGAATGTCATCCAAATCATTAATGTTTCCTGGACCTGGTCCTAGTAATACTAAATCATAGGCTGTGGGTACTGAGTCCAATATCTCCACATCCTGGATTTCAACCTCACAACCCATATGTCGAATCATATGGCCCAGTACGAATGAAAAATTATCCTCATTATTAACAATGAGGATTTTCTTGTCGGCTAGTCCCTCCACCTCTTCTATTACTTGTGACTGAACAAGAAATCGAGATAAGTGAGTATTTCTCAAGTTCAAATACGGTGACATTAGACTTTCAATTGTTGGGGTAAGCATTCTCGAATTTGATGACATGTTGCCACTTAAACGTCCAATAACCCCTGCTGCCTTCGCAGTTGTTTCGAGGGCTTCCGACACTGGATCTGAGTCGTGGACAATACCGGCTCCTGCGCGAACGCTCGCGAGGTCACTTCCACTTAATTCGGCACATCGAATCATTATGGCACTATCAAGAGTGCCATCAGGACGAAGTACACCAATTTCACCGCCATAGTATCGGCGAGATTCTGTTTCATACTGTGCGATGATTCTTGCGGCGCTTTCACTAGGGCCGCCTACAAGTGTTGGAGCATGTAAAGAATGTCTTAACGCATCGATTGTATTAGTGCCCCTTAGACCGCGAAGTCGGTACTCGGTGTGTATTACCGAATCAATCTCACGTAGAAATGGCCCAGTCACCCGTCCGCCACGTGGACAAATACACGCCATCATCTTCATTTCTTCATCTAATACGTGAAACAACTCGTTCTTTTCTTTTTCACTGAGAATAAAATCAACAAGCTCTTCAATGAAACCCTCGTGTCGTCCCTTGCGCAGAGTTCCAGCAATCGGATTCATTAATGTTGAATCCTGGGTAATTTGAAGATGCCGCTCCGGTGAAGCACCTAAATAAACTAATCCATCATTATTGCCATCACAGAAGCAGAATGTCATGTACTGGCCGTGACCACGGATCAGCGCGCCATATGCACCTAGAAAGTCTTCTCTGCCTGATCGTTTAAATTCACATTCGAAGCTACGAGATATGATGACTTGTGCGACATTGCCGTGAAAAATCTCATTAGTCTGAACCGTTTGTACGATCTCGGCGAATTGTTCGTCACTGACATTAGGCTCAAATCTACCAAATACAGGTTGACTGAACGGTCTTAGCTCGCGTAGCAACTCAGCAACACTATATTGCTCCTCTTTCTGTACAACAATTGCAAGTATTGGCTCGCTTCCCTTGGCTTCGTATCCACGCTCCCTAATTGTGCAATATGGAGTAATAAATACAATTGGTTCGCCTCGCTTATCTGACAGATCACCTAATTCACAGAGTGTGTCGCATTTAACTAATTCACCTTGAAAGACTGTGACAATACCATCTTTCTCAATTAGAGCATGCGCCTCGTGCAGTAGTTCAGACAATGGGCCTGTCATATTTCTTACTCCATCTAATGTGTTCCTAAACTCCAGTTCGTTCGGATATGCTGGGTGCGATTTCTGATCCGGGACGGAACACACCTATGTCAGGGAACATATCTTGAAGAAGGTCTGAATCACTAGCGGTATCTGAAAATAATTTTCCTTCTTCGATAAATTTTTCTAGGTAAGCAGCGCCAGCCGTTTCGCCAGTTCCAGGCTGTGCTGGAGGCAAATAGGCGAGAGCAAATCCCAGATGAATGCGGCGCCATGTTAACAGCTTGCGGTCAATCTGGCGTGCAATATGCGTAATCCCATCCTTCTCATCGTCATTTGCGCCTTTAAGGTAATCCTCATCGCTGATTACTGACCTTAGAGATATCATGTTCGGGTGAGCAAATGAGCTTAGCGAATTTAGAAAAGGTTGTAATCCGGAACCAATTATCTCAGCCTTCTTAATATCAACCCCACGGTACACAACATCCAACAGCTGGTATCCTTTTGACTGAATTGCACTAGCGTTCTCCGTATAATCTCGAAAATCTGCAAAGTGGTTGTGTCCTTTTTTTCGTCCATCTGGCATCGTTCTCAAAGCACGAAATATACTAAGCAGTATATCCACAACTTGTACTGCCTCGGTAAGAGCTGCCCTCGCGGCGCTATACATGCATTTTTGGATGGCCTCAATGGCTTCAATAAAAATGATCTGTAAAAGAAAGAAACACAGCTCGGCTATGTGAATAGTCCGCATAAATATAATTTCGTCGTGATATTGTGTCTGTGGAAACGCCATCAAATGTGCAAGTACACTTAAACACATTCCATCATGATTTTGTTCTTCAAACACATAGTCCCCGAGATTAGAATACTCTGTGGTCGAAGACTCATTGGCCGCCACACCAATATTCTCAAGAAGAGTCGTGACTATTGTGTTGGTATGAGTGAGTTTCTTTATGCGATCGATTGCAACTTCATTATCAAATCGAAGTTTGGAATATTTGATGGAGCCAAATACACTGCGCGATTCAAAGTCGTGGAGATTGGTGAGTATCGATTGAATTCCTTTAAGAGAACGTGCCTTTATTCTTCGAAATGGCACATGTTTATTGCCAATATACCACTGTATAACAGCAACATCAGAATATTGATAATACTTGAGACGTTCGCCGCTCGATTTCTCTTTCACAGCATAAATAGGATATGTTAACTCATAAAGCAGGGATATTAATCTTCGTCTTGTAGCTGAGTACCCTGTATGGCTCAGGCTAAGCTTTGCATTTGTATGAATGCTTGACCAATGATCGAGAAAATCGCTTGGCAATTCGGCTCGACCTTTATATCTCTGTACGGATATTAATTCAGACAAGTTAAGTGAATGAAGCTTATCAAGTGATTCCATTTATCACTCCACTTTAGTATATTGCGTGCAATGAAGGCCTGAGACCAACTAATTCCCGTACCTCTTCCATTGTCTCTGTCACCTCCATCCTAACAAATTGCGAGCCTTCTCGAAGGCGTTCATCAAGTTCAAGTGGTTTAGACATGAGTTGATGATATTTTTCCTTAGCTTCTCCAAAAACACGCTGAATCAGAATTATAAGCTCGTCTTTGAGTTCCCCGTAGGAAAAGTTGCCGGTCTGATACTGGTGAATCAGCGCATCAATTCGCTCGCTGTCGGCTATCAGACTGAATGTTTTGAAGAGTAGGCAGTCTGCTGGATTGACTGATTGTCCAACACGCACTGGCATCGTAATTATCTTTGAAACCTGCTGTTCGAGGGCGCGAAAATCCTCAAAGATACCTATGATATTCTCCCGGTCCATTTTGCTACCATCCGTGCCGATTATACGAGGTGATGTTGAGAGTCGGAGATATGGTTCAGGGAATATGTTGCGTTGAAATCGCCGGTTGAATTTACGGGCAATTTTACGAGCAATTTCAATATGTGGACCCTGGTCATCACCGGCCGGCACTTCCGTGGCTCGTAGTGCAAGAATATCGGCTGCCATTAGAGCGGGATAGGCAAGCGTTCCAAGAGGTATTGATAACTTGATAATATTATTCGTAGATTTAAGAAGAGTTCGTGTTGTCGGTGTATTGCATAACTGATTAAGTGGAATTATTGATGATACTATCCAGCCTAATTCAGTTAGTGCCGGGACTGCAGACTGTTGGTAGAAGCAAGTTTTACTTGGATCCATACCAAGAGCAAGGCAACCCGCTGTTATACGACGTGTAGACTCAGCAATCGTTGAATAATCCCCACGATCAGATATACTAGGTAAAGCATGGTAGTCCGCAATGAATACGAATACTTGGCCAAAATGCTTGTACTGAGACGCAATAAGATCTCGAATAACTCCGCAGTAGTGACCAAGATGAATTTTATGATTCGGATAGGGTCGTATCCCAGAGACCAATCTGGAAGGATGATCGAGGCGTTCGATAGCCTTACCCTCAGCGGGGGGGTGACCGATAGAAACATCATATAACTCTCCAATACCGCTGTCTGACATCGCAATCACCCATGGAAAAATTGTCACAGACGAGGGTAACCATCTTTATTTCGCTTAACATAGTATTTCAGGTCATATCGCCTGGTAGATACCACAAGATGATGCGGAATTACGCCGAATCGTGGTTGTGTATCGAATAGATCTTAACTTCTGTATTACACTCAGTATTTCCAGCTGGTAAAGATATAGCCAGATCTAAGGCAGATTGTACTATTGACACATCAATACCCGGCGCAAAAAATCCATAGAATAATAGGTTGCATGATTGCTTGGTCACGCTAGTACTACTATCTGGTCCCTGGAAATATGATGCAATAATGTCCCCGCCTGATCTGATCACGATATCGTTATCTCTACAGGTAATCGTGTTGCGCATCCCCATAAACTTCTCTCCCGCATTTGATGTATCTAATAGAACTTGATCTTGGATCTTGTCAAGGTCTTGGACGCCCATAAGAACACCATGACACATTTCGGTAATTAAGAGTGAGTCCACGTATGGAGTGATACGAGGAAGGCCCTTCATGCAAGTGTTGTGAAATTGTCCGGGTAGTGGGCATTTATACTTGTGATTTTTAAAAAATGAGTCATAGTGGCCGATACTACTCTTTATGATCGGCATCCTGTCGCGCATCATCGACTCAAGTTCATCACGGTGCTTTTCGATGTTTTTTCCAGTCGCTTTGCTTGTGCATCCCCATACAGCGCCTAACCCAAAGGCTAGTTCAGGATAATGCGAGGCGTACTCGCTTGAAAATGTTACTTTTGGTAAGTGTTGCATTGTGGCTACCGCCGTATGAAGTATGAAACGTTAGTCAATATCGGCATTTGCATGCCCGAATTTCCGTAATAATCGGAACAACAATTCCCACTGTGTATCGTTTAAATCGTATTCGATTGCTTCTTGAATAAGAGAAATAATATTACTATTGCTCAAAATCAATTCAATGAATTCCTTTGGTAATCTGCCTGCTGAAATCATCAGGTCTAAAGGTGGGACGTTGAGAGCCTGTGAAATTGCGCCTATAACCCGAGCGGCAGGGGATTCTACAGCACCAGTTTCTAGCTTTGAGATATAGGTGACGTTAACTCCAATCGTGGATGCAAGCACCCGTTGTGTAATGCCTGATCTTACCCTGAGCTGACGAAGCAATGTGCCAAAGGTGGGGCGAATCGTGTCTTGCTTGCTAAGAAATACCTGGGAGCGATGGGTATTAATCTCGACGAAATGCAGAGTATCGGGCTCAACCCGGGAATGATAGCAAGTAGTTGTATTTGATAATAAGACATTCGTATCTAACTTACTGTCATTTATTCTATTAGATACAGATCTCGTGAAGCAACGGAGATTGTTGCGCGCATTACAGTCAATCGAGAAATGTGGGCCAATTGACAACGCTAAGGTCGTTGGCGAATCCTTGAGGGTTGGGCTAATCATGCTCCATCTCCATTTAACAAATCAGGGTTCTGAAGAGTACTGATTATGTGAAAGAGTTTCGTTACCGGCCCAACAAATAGATTATATGCCTCAGACATGTACTCGTAATAACGATCTTGAATCATAGAAAACTCATTTGAATAGAAATCTGCATCGAGTACGAATTTATTTTGTCCGTCCGCAGTCCTACTTGCAGAAAATGACGTTGCGATTTTTCGATCATCGCGATCAAAATCAAATCGATAAGTAAGTCCATCAAGATGTCCTAGCTCATCAATATTCGGTTGGGTAGAGTACATTAATTGGTGTTGAAGAAGTTTTGGTATGTCCGTACTGTCGATTGGCGAGATTGAATCAGTAAACTTAATGCCGATTGAGTGCTGCGCCGTTACTTCAAGTGATGAAAAGACCTCAAGATACACATCGTTAATCTGTGTGAAAATTCCGTCCAGCTCTTTCTTCTGAGGGCCATTTGCCTGAAAGTAACAGTCGTTATTACTGACCACAAAGACCCATAATTCAGTCTTTGCAGGGCGGATTATGATTCTCTTGTTGTCTATATCGACGCGGTAGTCGGTCTTTTGTCTACGCGGGCGAGATCGACCAATCAGTGCTTTCGAAAGTTCGTCAGCATACTTATTGATGGATTCGTCGAACATGAAGGCAGATTGGAATGTAACGCCACCACAGACTCTCTCAAGCACTTCTCGGCCCCCGCACGTCTCTACATTGGAATCTTCTGATTCGGGCTGGGTGCGCTTGGCCATTATTGTTCCCTGTATATGCAAATTGTGGGCGAGATCGTCCCAAGCAAATAAAATGAATTGAAATTCAATTCATTATTATAGATTAGGGTTTGGGTGATGATTTGTCAATCACATTTTCTATATATGTTCAGGAATCAGTTGGCCCTCTGTGTGCATATCTTAGCCGCCGCCTGTATGGGGCAGTTGCCGCTATAGCGTAGTGATTTTGGGTTCGCGTGAACCGTAAACCCCTGTGTGTAAAGCAATAGCGAGGGATAGGGTGCGGCTCAATCTGAAAGGCACTATCTAGTATCAGAGTGCGGTAGTCGTGCGATCACCGGGTCTTATCATGTGCGGCCCCAATGGGGAGGTTGGTGCGAATTTTGTTCCTTACGTGATCCGGCTCCAGCATCCATTGAGCGGCTTTCTTGGCCTTGCCGGCGGCCTGGATGATGAGGCGTTTGTCGCCCTTGAGTTTCTTGATCCAGGACTGGAGGTAGGCGGCACTATTTTCAACGGTGGCTGGTTCGATGCCAGCGTGGCCACAGAGGAAGGCGGACGCCATTTCGGCAATGAGTTCTTCGCGTGAGTAATCAGGATGACCGAAGGGTTTGAGATTCGTGTCCAGGCCTCGGTCCAGCCGCTTGGAATGGCCGGTGGAGTGGGCGAGTTCGTGGAAGAGGGTGGCGTAATAGGCTTCCTTTGTGGTGAACACCTCCGGGGGTGGCATGTCGATCTCATCAAGCCGGGGTTTGTAGCAGGCTTGTAATCCCCGGTGTGTGATGGAGGGCCGACCGAGATAGCCACGGACAATCTTTTCCGCTGCTTCGACAGGTTGAAAATCCAGCGGCTCGTACTGTTCTTCTATTGGTTTTTCGATGCCCTCAGTCTGATCGAGATTGAAGACACAGTATCGCCGTAGCACTGGCACCTGTTTATCCTTGCCGGTGTCTTTATCTTCCTTGGTGCACTGCTTCCAGAAGACGATGGGTGTTGACTTCTCGCCTTTGCAGACGTGCCCGCCCAGCTCCTTGGCCTGACGATATGTCAACCAACGATTGGATGTATATCCCCCCATCCAACCGGTGACGGCAAGCATAAAGACATTGACGCCGTGATAGGGTTCACCGGTCAAACGGTTGCTTGGCCACTGGTTGGACCCTTTTATACGCAATGGCACTTTCCAGGGCACCACGCCTTTTTCAAGGCAGGTGATAATCCGGTCTGTAATGTCCTGGTAGATGTCTTTTGATTTGCTCATCTTTCTCCCTCTCCGTTGTTTCAATTGAATGTTGGATGCCGCTTCACACGGCCCCCTTGCTTTGGATGGCGGAGCAAACCAGCCAACTGAGCGCAGGGGTCAAGGGCCCCCGGAAACATTGGCCTATGAATCAAGGTTCCGGGGGCTTGTCTTGCCCTTGACGCCGAGCACGGTTGGCTAGACTCACATAGCCATGGAAGGGCCCCGGAATGGGCTTCGTCGGATTACCTGCCCCGGTCGGTTTGCACAGGCCGGGCATTGCCGTTGTTGGCTCGCATTCGGTTATGAATAGCTGTGTGTGCCTGGTCGGCGAGTTTGGAGAGTGGTAGCAGATCATTCAAGCCGAAGGATTGGGTGTCCTGCCAGTTACCCTGATCGTCTTGGTAGGAGCGGGAGAAGGTGGTGGTGAAGTATGGCTTCTTGTCTGGATCGGTGGGTATGTTCTCCCAAATAGCGCACTTGATGAGCCCATAGCCAAGTTTTTCAACGGGTAGGTTAGTGTTGTGGTCAGTCATGGTGTTTGTCCTTTCGTTTGTTGGTTTATCAATGGGGAGGTGCCATGTGATAATGGTGGTTGCAACGGTTGTCTCCGGCTCATTGACTTTTCCGGAGGTGAAGGGAAATAAAAACACCCGCAGGGTGTGAACCCTGCGGGTGCTGACATCATCTCGGCGATGGTGTGGTATCACTTGTTGGCGTAGACGGTGCCGTTGTAGTGACGGCTGTACGTCCTGCCGTGCCAGCCGGTGACATCATAGGGGCCACGGCGTAACCGACCGTCGTACATGCCAAAGTGATAGCCACCTGCGTAGGCATCGCCAACGGTAGTGGGGTACTTGGAGTACATGTTGGGCCTTCCTTTCTGGAATAGGGGTTAGAGAATTGTCAGACTCTGGCGTGTACCGGGGCGAGCCACGTACCCCGAAGATCTTCTGTTAGTTAAGTGTCGTGACCGTGCCGCGTGTTGCAGCATCCGCATCGGTTTCCTGGGAGATTCTTGAATCCGTGTAGTTGTCCTCTGGCAATGGATCAAGGATGGCTTTCAGGACAGGGTCCAGGCCTGACAGGCTGCTTGTGACCATCTGCCTTTCCTCATCAGACCATGACGCGGCGCCGGGCACGATGAAACCCTGTGTTTCGTTGACATCCTCTTTTCCGGAGAGGGCATCACTTAACTGTTCCGAGACGATCATCTGGTCAATCTGATCCAGCACCAGGTTGTGGTGGCGGCTGTAGAGCATGCGTTGCTCGATCATCAGCGCGATGCCATTAGCGATGATGAACAAGCCGTAGCGGTCGCCCAGCCCCATAACGGCAAGCCCGGTCAGGATCAGCACCGCAGGGTCCAGGTAGAGATCGATGTCCTTAACGGTCACATACTTCACACTCTTTAAGTAGGGTTGCAGTCTTGAGATCCCCTGGCAGTAGGAGTGCCAGCGTTCACCACTCTTGCGTCGCCGGTGGACAGCAATGGCATGGGCGATGCAGAATCCCATATAGATCAGGATCATCACGAGGCCGGTGGGCGACTCGGCCAGTGTGGACGCGACCATCAAGACAAATAAACCCATCAGCCGCTGCATCAGGCCGAAGCGGCGTTCACCGAGCTTGGTCCGCATGATGGGTAGCCAGGGCAGTGTCAGCAGCGAGATGCAGAACTTGAAGATCTGGATCAGTTGTTGCCAGATCTGTCCCCACTCCTGGGCCTGCTTCATCCCATCGGTCAGGCTTTGACGCAGTGCAAGTTTCATGTCGTCTTGGGAATTATTGGATTGTGAGGGCGGCATGGGGTGCCTCCTGTGGTTAGGGTTGCTGTTGGAAAGCCACTTTGAGGTGGCTCTTGCCCGTGGCCATCCATCGATGGCCAGTCCGCCCTATGAGTGCCTCCACAAGCATGTTGTTTACAGGGCCGCCGGTTTTTAACGTGGTAAAGGTGGATGCCAACACCGATGATTCCAATGACGGATTGGTCCCGCTGGAAATCTGTGGCCCCTGGTTTCCATTTTTGCCGCTGGATTCATCCTGTTTTGCCTGCGATACATTGCTGTTAGCACGGTATGTCCAGCCCTTGGCGAAGTACCGCTCAGCCCATTCGTTGGTGGCAGGGTCTCCGTTGGCGTGGAAGACCTTGGTGCCCAGGTTGGCGATAAAGGAATCTGCGTTGTAGTGGCCGTGCCCCTGGCCGAGCTTGGCGTAGTAGCCTGAGATAGTTTGGGTGAGGTAAACGGTGCAGGCGCGAGCTGATCTGGCAGTAGCCTGAAAGTCGGCATCACTCTTAACGACAAACTCTTGTGCCTCGTCACAAAAGAGAAACACCGGGCGTGTGTTGTCGTTTACCCGCCTGCGTTCTACGGAGCGTTGCCACATGTACTTGAACAGTACCTGCACAATCCGGCCAAGCTCGTGATACTGTTTAGTGGGCAGGGCCAGTACGATGATCTTGCCGTGGTGCGTAAACTCAGGCGCGATGTTCAGACCTGTTGAAAACAACTCCCGCATCACACCGCGGCAAAACCCATCGGCCATGGTGGAGAAGGTCTGCACCACATTGGCCCGTGTGCGTGTGTCATACCCCGGAAACTCCTGCATCCAGTAACGTTCCACCATGTCATAGTCTGGGTAGACGTGTTGTTTACCGCTTGCTTCTTCCAGGCATTGCAGGCACAGTGACCGCGCCTGCCATCCGGGATCCTCCAGTTGCTCAAAAGATTGGGGGCCACTGGTAATCACCGCCGCGATGTCGGGCATGCTCAGCTCCCGGCCTGCCATCAATAAGAGGTCAATTGAGTTCCGAAGGAGCTGTCGGACCGATCTATCCCAAAAACTATCGTTGGCTTTACCCTGCCCACCTTCAGCGGCTTCCAGCAACGTCATAAACAGATGGACCAGGTTCTCGGTCAACCCTCCGCTCCCGGATAGTTTTGATTCATAGCGGAGAAAATTAAATCTGAAATCTGATTCTGGGGAGAAAACTATCAAGTCCCCTAGGCGGCCTGTCTGCTCACAGTAGCGTCGCCATTGGTCCACCTCATCGATCTTGCTGGTGAGCACCAGACCCCCGAATCCGTGATTCAGGTATGCCCGAGCCAGAGTTGCTCCCACGCCGCTGCTCTTGCCCGCTCCGGTACTTCCGAAGGCCTGTACGCCCTCCACCGCGTGACGGATACGCCAGACATCTTCTTCCCGGTTGGACAGCGGTGTCAGCGGCGTGTCCAGGTGGAACGGGGGTAGGGCGGGTTTATCGGTCTGTTTATGTAGTTTTCGGCGAAGGCTTTTGAGCATGGATGTTCTCCTTGGGGGACACCCAAGAAGAGTCTCAAGTCATTGGGTTTTGGCAGGCGAGACCGCATAAAAAAATCCAACAATTTCTCTTACGCGCGCAACACCCCGATGCCTCACCGCACCCTATCTATGACGCCGGAAGCGTAGCCGGCAGTAGTAACCCGATGACTCCTCTGGAGACCCCTTCAATGACCCACAACCTCAACATCTCGACTGGTCTGACATGGAATGATCTACAGTTTCGCCGTCGCCGAACACGGTTGCCTCACCGTATGCGTGCCTGGGCCAATCGGTGTAGCAGCCATGAGCACTCGTTTCGGGCCCTGCGCCGCTACCTCAAGCGATATGGCAAACCCTCCCGCCTACGTTGGACGCTCTCAAGATGTGTGTTTTCAAGTAATAATCAGAAAGTTGCCGATGAGTTAAAGCACGCCAATGTCATTTTCGCTGGCACGGTAGAGAAGAAAGCCGGGGGAGGCTCCGGGGAATCTACCGGGGGCGGGGCCGTCTTCCCCACCACCGCTCAAATCCTGGCTGACTGGGAAAAGCCCCAGTCTCTTTCACCGCAGGAGCAGGACAATGTTAATCAAGCACTTTCTACTTGGCTGAAATTCATCTCGGATGACACGCCCCGTAGCGACAGTGAAGTCATTCAGTTCACCTTAAACCTGTGTTCGGGTTGGAAGCCCGCGCTCCGGCTAGAACTGGATCGGCTGATGCGATGTCACGCGGCCCGTGTGGCTCAATCCCGGGAGGTGAGCTGAAGTCACCAACCTGCATACAGACCTCAAGCGGTCGTCGGTGGAACCGCCTTAGCTGTTCCCGCGCTCCTGCTGCTTGATTCCAACCTAAACATGTTGTTCTCCATGCTCCGACATACCCATACCTCATTCCAAGGAGACCCGCTATGCGCCCTGTTAACGACCGCGATGGACCCGCGACCGCCACCTGCATCGATTTGACCCAGGAACAGCTCGATCGCTTAAGTGATCCGGCTTACCTGGAACAGAAGTTTGAAGAGCTGGGCCCCAAAGCCCGGTATTGGAACAGGCGGTTGGAGCCTGGGGAGGAAGAATCGATTGTGTTTATGGCATTCTGCACAACCCGCACCCGGATTCTGGTGAAGGGGCCTGTGCAGAACCTGGATGCTTACTTGCACAATACAGTGCGTTTCATCTGCATCGGGCCCAGTATGAAAGAAAATCATCGGCGTGAGTTGTTCAAGAAGCAGGAGCACAACTTGGCCAAACAGCCGATGATCGCTTGCCCTGCGGCCAAACTCCGCAAGCGAGAGTTCTGGAAACGCATCGCCCACGCACTGCGCACACTGCCTAGTCCCCAACACCAAGCCTTTAAGTGGTGCAAGGTCAAGGGTCGGTCACAAAGAGCTCTAGAACAGGAGCAGGGCTGGTATCAGGGCCGGGCACACCGCGAGTGCAATCGTGCGTGCGAGTCGCTTAGAGCCTTATTGGCCGACTATTGCCCTCACGCCGAATCCTTGCCGCTAACCCGGAATGCTCGCTTCGATCGCTGAAACACTTTCTTCAGGCGGCTGTGCAACGCAGCCGCCTTTTGCGTTGGAGGAACATCACCGGAATTATTCTGACAATGTTTGAAAATGCCCCAATACTTTGAATCTAGATGGCTTGAAGGCATCTACCGGGGGGCAGTTAAGACTCTTTTGTAACGGTACTTTCATTGTCAGTATTTTGTATGGCTTGCGATTTTTCCTCATCTAGTTCTCTGTCAGGTGGTTCTCCTTCAGTCTTCCATTTGTTGTATACGAACATAAACTGCTCAGCCAGTCTTTGCTCAATAGCGGTAGTACGGTCATGATGCCACTGCGGATTCTCAAAATCACCTGGTAGGTGTTTTCGGATCAAATCGGCAAGTATATCGAGGTCGTAGATCAACTTGATGTTCTTAAGTTGATCGCCACCAAGCTCACCGACTCGTGGCAGCACGTCGCCTTCGCCCCAAGATTGTGGAGCCATCGCCTGCAGAAACAAAGCGATATTCTGGGGTTCATTGGCAAAAACACTGGAAAGATGTGCTTGTACAGGCTCCCGACCTTCAACTCTCCACCATTCATAGAGAAGCGACTTCTCTTGGGACGCCTCAATATTAAACAGCATTTCGTTCTCTGCCGCGCGAGCTTTGATTCGTTCAACGAGCACCTTGGCCACTTCCATCACTTCATCCTTCGTCAGTGTGTTGTGCTCGTCTTTATCCGGATCATCAGTAACATGCAGCCAGCGGAGGCATTCATCGCCAAACCAAAGCGGATCAGCCAATTCAACAACCTCTTTGGCAAGGGTCACACGGGTACTGCCTCTAGGAAGTTGATCAATCAGTCGAGAGATCAGTATACCTGCTTGCGCGGGCGTACCACCGGCACTCCAAAGAATAGGCGTGTTGGGGATATGCTTCGCTAATTCGGCAATAGCAAGGCAAAGAGATGATACTGCTTCAGGAGTTGTATCTTCCTCCTTTTGTCGGAGCCGCTCGATGACGCGGCGAGCTTTACCACCTGCAAAATGCCTTTTCAGAATCTTTTGCACTTCGCCCTTGTTGTTCGCCGCTGCAGCAGAATATAGTGAATCCATATCTGATTCGCGCACATCATTATTTGGCACGGCATAGGAAAAATAACGAGAGCAATAGTCTGGAGAGCAAATGCGTTTCTCTTTCGCCCATAGTATAAGCCAATCGCTTCCATACCCACTAGTGCCATACGTCCTACTCAGCCGTGGGAACAAACCTTTAAGCAATGATTTCAGAGATTGCTGTTCCTCAATGGGTAAGTTGTCCATGATAGGCTTGAGCAGCACAACAGCCTGAGTGTCGTTATCCCCTTGCCTGCGATGCTCCGAATCCACCCCAGAAAATTCGACGTGATTCATACGGATACAGTTGTAGACTGCAGGATAAAACGCTCGTACAGCTTCTATAAGCAGCAAGTCAACTAAGTTGATCTCACCTTTCAGCATCGGCAGTGCGAACATGAGTGCGTTTCCATACCGTTTAGCCGCTCGGGGCGTATCGAGTCGGACCGAGATGCCTCTGTCAAAGCCGGAAACAAAACCACCTAATTCTTCCTTTGACAATTCGATACCCGAGGAATTTAGAGCCCGGTCGATCTCCTGAAAGCACAATGATCGCAAATCCTCTTTCATCGCCACAGGCAGTTTAAGCGGTACTTGGATGATTTTCTCCAAAAATGCTTGCCCAGATGCTTCATCTCCCGCGCCATATCGCTCGCCGAGGGCTTTAGCAACGGCTACGTCATCGAAGGCAAGGACATAACAGACGTTGGCAAAGTCCGCACAGGCTTTAATCAACCGAAAGAGTACGTGTGTTTCGTGCTTGTCCAAGCGGTCAATGTCGTCTATAAGAACGACAATGCGCCTTGCAGAATTCTTGAGATGCGAATCGATACGAGTGCGCAACTCATCAATACCCACGGTATCGCCGCTTTGTGCGAGTTTTCCAAAGTCCCTTAGTATCTTGTCTACAGAGTCAGCGGATTTGGAGAACCACCCCAGAGGTCTGGTGATCCATCGTCCTCGCTTTGCCCACTTCCCTGCCCCCGCCTTGGTTCTTTCGAGCTTAGTAGATAGGGATTCCTCGATAGCGTCCGCGAGCATGTAGAAAAAGCCGCGAAGCATAGTATCTTCGTCCGACAATCGCCATGGGTTAAAATCTCGAATGATTGCAGTTGGATCTTTGGCCAGGTCAAACCTCAGAAGATTGAGAACAGTCGTTTTTCCATCGCCCCAAGGTCCATGAATACCAATGACTAATCCTGCCCCTTTTGGGATCGTACTAAGTACATCCGCGACCCGCTCGGCAAACGCTGCTCGGTTGAGCTTATCATCAACTTTACTCAATAAGGGGCGATCATTCGAGAATCCGTGAGTTGACGTGTCACTCAATTTGGTCTCTTCTTTACCATGTTCATTACTTTGATTCACGGTTCTGTATTCTCGGTTGAAAAGACATTATATAAGTGCACATTGGCTGTGCTTGTAGATGATGAAGCTCTGGTATGTACTAGAAATTCTTATCAATCTAATAACATCGAGCATGTGCAATACGGATGTTGCTACGGTCAGAGCGCAGTGTCAAGCCGAAACGGCATGGGATGCATTGGTCAGATTAAGGTCATGTAATAGCACTCTGAATCTGACTGCTTTTTCCAATGCTCTTCATCGGGGTGACGTCTGCCAGTTAATACTTTCATATCTAAATATCTCTTTATTCATCCCTGGATACATCAATCTAAGGCCTCACTATGGCCCATCCTGCAACAGCATTGATATCACACATCCTATTCACCCTTTGTCCGGGTCATTTTAAGGCCCGTAGATCCGTATCATATATGATACGATATTGGCGGATAGGAATGGGCCCATGATCAACAGTACACACCGCCTCGTAGAGCAATTGGCCACCCGGCGTAAGAGCCTGGGGATGTCATACCCTGCCTTGGCGGCACGCAGCGGGGTGTCTGTACCCACCCTAAAAAGGATGCTCCAGGGGCGGGCAACAGAGCACGCTGCCCGGTTGGATAATCTGGAAGCAGTGGCTCAGGCTCTTGGGATGACTTTATCCGCCGGGCCGGTTGTTTCGGAGGCGGAACTGTGTCGGCAACAGGCCGATGCAAAAGCCCAGCGGCTGGTGGGGCATGTTCAGGGCACCTCCGTTTTGGAGCAGCAGGGATTAGATGCCAAGGCGTTATCCCGGATGACTAAAAAGCCGCCCGAGAACTGCTGGCTGGCTCTCGTCGCCGATTATGGGCTGAGTAGGGCATCAGATTTATCTGTGTCAGTTATTGACACAGGCCCCTATTTATGCGATACTACTCATATGCCAGATCGAGTGAGCAAGAACATCTCTTTGACCCCTGAGCACGCGGCCCATGTGGACGCTTCTATCAGTTCGGGCAGATACCAAAACTCCAGCGAGTACTTCCGCGATCTGATTCGCCGGGACCAGGAACGTGACCTTGCCCGCGAACAGTTGGCGGCCCTGTTGCTGGAAGGGCTGGATTCAGGGGAAGCGGTGACGATGGATGAAGATGATTTTCAGGCGATCCGCAAAGCAGCCCGTGAACACGCCCGGCGTAAGCACTCCTCATGACGTGCCACATCACCCGCCGGCCAAGGGTCTATGACGACCTGATCGATCATTACACCGTTATCTACAAGGATCAGCCCGACAGTGCGGAGCAATTCCTGGATGAGGTGGAAGCCAATCTATTGAAGCTGGCCGAGCATCCCAAGATGGGGTCAGCGGTTGAGCCGGTGATCCCGCGATTAGAGACCTTGCGAAAATGGCCGATACCGGGGTTCCGAAATTTCCTGATCTTTTACCTGGTGCGGCCTGACGCCATTGAGGTGATTCGTGTACTCAATGGGGCCCGGGACATCCCGGCAGTCTTGCGGGTTGAACTGTTAACAGACGAGTAGCGGTGGCATCCATCTGCTATTTAGCCCAAGAAAAGCCCCGGCTCATTGAGCCGGGGCAAGCGGTCATCATGTGACCGTTAGGAGATAGTGATCGCTTATGTGGCGGCCTCTGTATCAGTCTCAGTAGAAGCATATTGGGCTTCCCGGTCCTGTTGCTCAAGTTGGTCAACCCGGCGGAATGTCTCACCGGCAACCTTCTCCAGACGTAAGAGGTCATGATGACCGTAGGAGTCGGCGTACTGGATCTTACCGTTCTCGTCGCGGTAGCTCCGGCTGAAGGTGACGCTGTAGAAGCGGTTTCCCTTGGCATCTGTACGTTCCCAGATGGAGGATGAGACACGCCCGATACGGACCGTATCAATGGGTGGGTTGGATTGTTTTTGGTTTGAGTTAGTCATGGTTCTGTTCCTTTCTGTTGGTTGGTTGAACCTGCCCATCGCCCAAGCCGGGGCACGGCGGGGTCAAGGGGTTGGTGCGGGCTGCCACGGAGTGGTTACACGGCCCCTTGACCCCGATAGCCGGGCTCTGGCTTAGATTGGCAGGCTTAGTTCAACCCCAACGGGAAGGTACGGGTTCTGGTCATCAACTAAAACAAACTAGCCCGGATACTTTGGCGGCACCAAAATATCTGGCGATTAGGACATACCGGTGCCGAGGGCTGTGCCAGAATTTATCTACGAATGGGGCACACTCAGTATCGGCTTTGGTGTGCCGAACGGTTATACATGCTCACAATTGCCACCGACGCAACAACAAAGGTGCTCCAAGTGAAATTAGCAGGATTGAGGCGGGTTCCGGGACGAGGCTTGCGATACGGAAACCGGTATTGAAATTTTCACTTGTCGGGTTATTGCTGAAAAGAAATATCGTTGACTGCAAGTTAACGCCGGGGCTGTTCCACGATCCACCACCAAAGCCTCGTGTAGAGTTCCCGCCGGATGTCTCATTCCATTCCCACACATTGCCATTTTGATCAAAGGTGCCATATGGGCTCTCAGCATCGATATAAGCCCCAACATCCGAAAAGGGATTCGAGTTTGTGGCACCCGGCCCATCTGTAGAACCTGTGATTGCAAATCCATCATTAAAACCGTTGGCTAGGCCATCATCATTTCTATAATTCACCGCAGACGGATTGTCTCCAGGTTGATCACTGATAGGTACGCTGTCACTTCCAGTGGCAAAAAGAAAATAGTTACCTGCCATTCCTGATGTTGAGTCGTGATACGCTGATTTGTACCACTCATCTGCACTGGGCAGAAAATACTTTGCACCTGTATCACGCACAATCGTATCAGCGTTGCTTGGGGTTGGCGTTCCGCCTAGCAATGTGTATACACCAGTTTCTGTGTCACCGTTTGCTTGGCCGTTGTGTAGCCAATTGATGAAGCGGATCGAGTCAAACCAGGAAACAAAAGTCACGGGATTATTTTCGCGGCCAATCTGGGCTGTGTAAGTGAAATTACCTGGTGTGCCAGAGCGGCTAATGCCGCCAAAGTTGTCTTCCATCTGTGTGTTGTAAAGGCCAAATGGGTCGGTCGCTGCAACCTTATTAAGGAACAAGGTGTACTGAGCATTGGTCACCTCAGTAGTGCTGATGTTGTATTCATAGCTAACAGATCCAAAGCCATTAAAATCTGCTGCGTTTCCTGTGTTGCCTACAGTTGCCCAATCGAAATCTACAGTAGTGCCGAAGGATGCCTGCGTTGTAGTGAGAATCATTAAAGAAGCAGCTGCCAGAAAGTGGGCTGGATGTAAATTGTCCACAAAATCTCCTCTCAAGAATAGATAACAAAACCATATTAGTAGATGGCCGCAGTCCGCCCAGAACCGCATATGGCATGAGTGTAACGGATCAATTTAATAGTTGCGATAAGAATTGGCGACTAGAGCGTAAAATTCAATCGAATCGTGTTAGGCTCCTTGAACATGTCTGTGTATGGAACGAGCGCCCCATTGAGGCAGAACACCTGGGCAGATCATAAAGTTCCATCCCGATGTGCAAATCCAATCCACGTCACGGCACTTAACAGGAGAGATGCTGCGTATAGCCCCACCCACGATGTCCGCGGAAGACGCCAAAGCCTACTACATGGGCGCGAAGTCCCATGCGCGGATGGACTATTACCATGAGCATGAATCCAGGGGTATGTGGTTCGGCAAGGGTGCCCGGCATCTGCGGTTAAGCGGCACCGTTGAGAAAGACCCCTTCTGCTCACTATGCGACAACCTGGACCCCCGCACCGGCAAACCCCTGACGGGTCGCACACGGCAGCACCGCCGGGTGGGATTCGATATCAGTTTCAATGCTCCCAAGAGCTTGTCCGTGCTTTGGGCCTACACACAGGACCCCCGGGTTATCGAAGCATTGCGGGAGGCGGCTCATGCCACACTGGCTGATATGGAACGCAAGGCGGCAGTGAGGATCCGCAAGGAGGATCAGGACCGCGACGAGATCACGGGCAATTGGGCGGGTGCCAGCTTTGTGCATCACACCAGCCGCCCCTCGAAGGACAGCATCATCCCGGACGTGAATCTTCACCTGCACGCTTTCGTGTTCAATGCCAGTTACTCATCTGTGGAGAAGAAGTGGAAAGCCCTGCAGCCGGGCCTGGTGCATCAGGATGCCCCGTACTATCAGCAGTTATTCCATTCGCATCTGGCCAACGCCATCAGCAAGCTGGGCTATGCCGTTGACCGTCGCGGGGCCATGGGCTGGGAAGTGGCCGCGGTTCAACGCCCAACCATTGAAACCTTTTCTAAACGCACCCACGAGATTGAAAGTGTCGCCAAAGCCCTGGGTATCACAGACCCAGACCGAAAAAGCGAACTCGGGGCCCGGACCCGCCAGCACAAGAACAAAAAGTTCAGCCTGGAGGAACTCCGCAACCTCTGGCTGGAGCAACTTGATCCAGCGGAAGTGCGTCGTCTGGAGAGAGCTCAAAAGCTCTATGGTGCGGAACCTGTCACCGCCGATCACGCATTGGATCATGCTTATACGCACGTCTTTGAGCGTGACGCGGTGGCACGGGACCAGGCTGTATTCATTGAGGCCATGCGTCGAGGCATGGGAGCATTGGAGCCTGAGCAGATATTAAAAACCTTCCGGGGGCTGGTGGATCAGAATCAGGTCCTGACGCACATAGATGAGACAGGCAGGCGATGGATCACCACCCCAGCGTTACTGGAAGAAGAACGCGAACTATTACGATTCGCCCGGGAAGGCCGAGGGCGGCACGCTCCATTAGGTGATCCGGACCGGATCATAGGCCAGCAGTCCGATGTAGAACTGAATGTTGAGCAGCAGTTGGCAGTCAGACATTTATGGTCATCGTTTGATCGGGTGATGGCCATCCGGGGCGCCGCCGGTGTGGGCAAGACCACCCTGTTTAAGGAGGCGGTGATGGGTATTGAAGCCAATGGCAGAAAGGTCATCGCATTGGCTCCATCCGCCCAGGCCTCCCGTGGGGTATTACGCAACGAAGGCTTCGCGGGGGCCGAGACCGTGGCCAAGTTCCTGCAGAATGCCAAACTGCACCAACAAGCACGGGGCCAAGTGATCTGGGTGGATGAAGCAAGTCTGCTGGGCACGCGGGAGGTACACCGCTTATTCAAGCTGGCGGACAAACTCAAGGCCCGGGTGATCCTATCCGGTGACTATAAACAGCACCGCTCCGTATCTCGTGGCACGGACCTGTTCAAGCTTCTAGATGAAAACGCCGGCATTAAGCCGGTGGAAGTCACCGAGATTGTCCGCCAAAGGGGTGCTTACAAGAAGGTCGTGGAGTCATTAAGCAAAGGCGAAGTCGAAAAGGGCTTCCGGGGACTGGATTGTATGGGGGCGATCATCGAGGTAGAAGACGGTAAGCACCATGAACTGGTCGCCGCTGATTACGTGCAGGCGATTGGCCGGGGCAAGAGTGCCTTGATCGTCACTCCTACCCACGCGGAAGCAGGCAAGGTCACAGAGCACGTGAGGCACAATCTAAAAGCCTTGGGCACGCTCAAGGGCAAGGAAAAGGCTGTCACCCACCAGCGTAACCTGCACTGGACCGATGCCCAAAAGCGGAACACCGAGCAATACGAAAAGGGTATGTGCATCTACTTCCACAAAGCCCTTCCGGGGGTTAAGCCGGGAAGCTGGTTTGTGGTACACAGCGTCACCACCGGCCAGGTGATCCTGCGGGGCCAATCGGGGGCCTCCAAGTTGCTGCCCCTTCGATTGCCCAAGAACAAAACAGACCGATTTTCTGTTTATAAATCACAGGAAATCGGTCTGATTAAAGGTGATCTGGTGCGGTTCACCCAGAACACCCGCACCGTGGACGGGAAGAGCAGGATCAATAACGGCACCACGTATCGCCTGCGAAGGTTCACGGTGGACGGTGCGATGCTGCTGGAACCCGTCAAGAAAACCAAGTCCTGGCGTCCCGCCAAGGCTTTGAAAGTGGGCCTGGACAACGGCCTGTTCACCCACGGGTATTGCAGCACCTCCCACAGCTCCCAAGGCAAGACCGTAGACCGGGTGTTCATCGCTCAAGGATCAGAATCTGTGGCCGCGTCTTCTATCGAACAGTTCTATGTCTCTGTCAGCCGTGGCCGGCAAGAGGCCAGGGTTTACACCGACAGCAAGCGGGATCTGCTGAAGGCCATCCAACGCAGCGAACACCGACCATCCGCCACCGAGTTGGCCCGGCAACGCTACGGAAGCCATCGCCATCAACAGGCCCGGCGTCTTCGGACACTCTTCTTTGGCCGGGCCATGCAGCGTAAGGCCCACGAGCTGAGGCTTGCCTTGAGGCAACGCTACGAACTTGCCCGCCAACGCACACGTCAACCTATCAGAGGTATGGGGCATGAACGGGAACGGTAGGCCAATACCCCGACGATCAAGTGTGGTGGATAAGTACACCACAGGCCGGTCTCGTGAGACAGAGACCGGTGGTGTTTATGATCTGGTGGAATCCGGCTCCACACCATCTGGAATCGATGGTGATCAAGTCCGTCAAAATCTCTGTTACAGCGAGCACACGATTGGTCCTGATGCGTTGCGTCTGATTCTACGTAACGGAGATCGGCACGGTTTTCTCTACCACTTCCTGGAACGTACCTTCCTCAACGGGTCGGGCCGACTGATCCTCTATTATTCGATGGGCAGGGTGATTGTCGAGGGCACAAACCTCGATGAAGTCGAGCCGATCCTACTAGAACGCCGCATTGGTTACCTCAAGGAGGCCGACCGCCGGTTCGCCGAGGGGGACGCTTCAGAACAGACCCTTATCACCCGCGTCGGGGTGGAGATACAGGAGGACTGAAGTGGTTCTGGTGGTGTTGCATGTTGATCGTTTGCGCAACATAGAATGTAATATGGGATACGCAACACGTATAGACTTGCTTTCGGGTTCCACTGGTTATGTTGCGTAAACGGTCGTTTGTGAAACAGCCAAGGAGGGCACATGCATATCGGATACGCACGCATACCGTTATGTTGGGCCAGATGGTGAACTGCGCCCTCAGGGGGAGCAGGTGCTAGCGGTTTAGTTGTCCTGAGATGCATCGCTCAGTCGATCTATGAGGGCGATCGCTTTTTTAAAGAACTCCGTGGCATCAGCGAACTCACCCGCACTATGTGATTCCAGTAACCAGCCGAACAAGTCTCGGTGTTTCTTGGTGGCGGTACCAGAGACGGCTTGCTGGCCGACATCCTTGCCAGCATTAAGCTGATTCAGTGTTGAAAGGACGTTCTCGGGGGTGACTCCACTAACCTGGACCACTCCCCCCGAATGGCTTTGCGTTCCATCAGGATCGAGCAGTTTACGAGCGGTGGAGAACTCACAGTGAAGCACCTTGTTTCGCAGGCGGCATGCTTCTTTCAGTGCGGTCTTTTCTGTATCACTTAATCTGTCCTGATAGTGTTCAATGACCTTCATAACTACGTTGGCCAGGTTTGTGTCAATAGGTAGGTCGGCGGAAGTTGGAACAGCACCGGCTCTTAGTCGCACCCTCAATTCGAACAGAGCGGCGTGCGCCGACGCCTGCGAGAAGTTATTTTCTGCGATTGTACGCGGAGATGACATGGGAGTTTCCAACCTAGTTATGAGCAACGATCACTGTACGAGTCGGGGGATCAGCCGGGGTATACGGCTGTAGTGAGGTTCAGTCTCGATATATATTATATCAAGAGTAAGTGGGCATATAGAAGCACTACGGGAGAAGGGCGGCAACCATGTCTTGTTGCATTATGCGATCCAGTATCCAATCACAGTGCCGACCCATCCGCATGCGGCCATCTTCAACTCGGTGTCTGCGTCTCCGACTCCAAGGATAATCAGAGTTCCCCATACAAGAGCAACGAGGGAGATCACGATCTGCATGAACGTCACTCTGAGCGGTTGGGCATCGTTCTTTGAGGCGCTTCCCGCGTCCAGAGGCTTCTGATGCTTTCTGATCGATTCCGATGCGGTTCTAATCTTGGATCCCAGTGCTTCCATTTTCTTCTTTGTTCCGATTGTTGGTTTCAGGCTCTGCGTCTGGGAGTGCCGCAACAAACAAGGTAATCCCCCCTGTCGCTGAGATTCCGAGGACGACCTTAAGGCGTGTGTCACGAGCTTTCTCAAGTCCGCGAAAACCCTCATCGAGACTGCGGACTATGTGTCCCAATTCTTGGAGATCCTGCTTCCCTTGAAACCTCTTCAGGGTTTCACTAATCACGATTCCTGTGTCCTTGAAATCCAGACGCTTCAGCGTTTTCACGCCGGCTGCGTCGGGAGCCGCGAGCAACGTTTCACACGAAAGAACGACCGGCATTGGGCTTCTGGCATTAAACCGCCCAAGCCATTGGGAGTCCAATAAAGATCCATCGGGAAATCTCAGAATTCCGTTCTCATTATGAGCAAAAATGATAATTAACTCATCGGGACGACATGACTTTGATGCGGCAACTACCTGATCACGAATTGACTCATCAGGTTTGGCAGAAAGAAAGCTGGATTCTGGCCAATGTTCCCTAGCGTCCTTCATCTGCTGAATTGACCTTTTCATCAAATCGTCATCATAAGAGCTTCGGAGCTCTGTAAATGTAGCACGAATATCAAGGTCAGTTTCCGGGAGTGCGGCAAGAACTCGGATTCGCTTTGGATCAATTTTGCGCTTGAGGGCCTCAGCTAGTGCAAGGCTCTCACCTGAAATGCACAAGTAGGCCTTGCTTTCTCGCACCAGTTCGCGAACCGGCTTGGCCACGAGATCGGCCTCCTTGAAACAGAGCACCTCATCCGGCTTCAACTGCCGAAGAGTCTTGGCCATTTCGTCATCGATGTCTGGTTTTGCCCAATGCTCCGTATGAAATAGGACTCGGAGGAGATCAGGGCATTTCTCATACAGAGAGGGACGCTGAGCAAAAGCGCTACTGGTTAGCGCCGCAGCGCATATGAATAGCGTGATTTTCATGATGTGTGACGAGTTCATGTCTCTTATTTGCCGAAAATTTGATTGGGCGGATCAGTGTGTTCGTGGATTTCATGTGGTAAACAGAATCCGGGTCTGTCTAATCTTAGACTCTACTGTGTTATCCAGACCCGGTGTCTGCCTATTCATCCAAATTAAACATAATATGCATTATAACGTATGAGTTTCAGTATTCTCTGCCGGATGGGAATCGCGTCGGGTCTCACCCCGGCTGGACCCGATGGGATTCACAGGAGGCAGGCGTCTCCTATTGCCAGAGGGCTTGAGCGGAGGGTCTCATCCGATCAGCCATGCCCGGCCGATCGTTAGGATTTAACTTTCTTGATGGCTCTGCTGGGATCGATCTGGCAGGCCTTGCACCAGCTCACGAACTCAACCGGGTCGATCCGGCGGTCTCCCAATTCAGCCTTGGCCACCATGCTGGGGGCAACCTTCAGCTTGGCGGCCAATTCCCGTTGTGTCAGCCCTGATTCTGTGCGCCAGGCCTTGAGTAGATGGCATAACGCCTTGTAGGCGGGGCGATGTTGTGGTCTTGGGCGATTCGGGCTTGCTCCCATATAGGAAGCACGGTATCCTTGGGGGGAGGTGCTTCTAAATTGGAAGCGCGTCGTGCCCAGCCCATCCACTGAGTACCCGTGCCATGCGATTGATGGTTCCACCAGATCACATATCACGCTTGCCAAGGCATCTTGTCTGTGGCAAAACACTTAACGTATATCAACAACGCCGGGCGGGTGCGAATGAGGGGACTTTCGAACCAGAACTTCGGACTTCTAATCGCTTATGTCATACCGGGCATGATCGCCCTCATCGCCGTGGGATATGTGGAGCCGACCGCGAGGGTCTGGCTCAGCACCGCGTCATCAGGGGCAGGAGAACCCACCGTAGGCGGATTCCTATACGTCACACTCGCCTCGGTCGGTCTGGGCATGGCCGCCAGCGCGATCCGCTTTGTGGTGATCGACCGGCTCCACGCCATCACCGGCCTGAAACGTCCAAGCTGGGACGAATCCATGCTCCTGTCCAGCCTCCCCGCATTCGAGTCCCTGGTCGAGTACCACTACCGGCATTACCAGTTCTATGCCAACTCGTTGATTTCTCTGATCGCCTGGTACGCGGCCCGCCGGTACACCCTCGGGCTTGAACGCTTCCCTGATGGATCAGAGCTAGGTTTGTTGTTGATCGGTTATGTGTTTTGGGTCATGTCGCGTGACACGCTGCGGAACTACTACCAGCGGTCGGCGCGTCTGTTAAACGAATCCAGGAGTTAAATCATGGGTAATGGATGTCATCCCGTTGCGAAAAAGGTGAAAGACGCGGAGCCTGCCAAGGCTCCGGAGAAGCCCGCCGTGCAAGCCAAGGCCACCACGGCCAAAGCGGCAAAGCCGGCTACTAAGTAAAACCCTCGCCTGTTCAATCTGAATAATGGGGCCGGTCCCTTCGGGGGCCGGCCTTTTTCATGGCTAGTCATGTGCGCCGCATCCGCGCCACACCTCGGATACGAATCAATCTCATCGAAGCCGATAGGTCTTTACCCACCACATGCCAGCGCGTTACGCCTAATCATGTGGCGACAATTAGGGACTGCCGTAGAGTGTTGTGTTAGATATTCCCAAATACGGAAGTTAAACCACCGCATGAGGCACAACTCTAACGATGGCTGATCTAATCCCACGCTACACACGAGTGGAGGCGGCAAAGCTGCTGCGCGTTTCTCCCGGCACAATTGACAACCTCCGTCGGGAAGGTCGTCTTGGCTATTTCGCGGTTGGGAGGCGGATTTTCTTAACAGAGGACCACCTCAACCGGTTTATTGAACAACAGAGTAGGGATGTATGGCAAGACGTGGAGAGGCACAAGAACGAGTGTTTGAGATCGGGCGTTACTGGCTATCAGCACACCCGAACAGCTCGAACCTCTATATCACCTGGTATGACCAGAGAACGCGCCGCACAAAACGCACGACGACGCATACAGACGATCTTGAGCAAGCCAAGCTGATTCTGGCTGACTATGTCAGAGAGCAATCGAGGCCAGAATTCAACCAACCTCATCAAGTTATTCTTTGTGACGCACTCGGTGACTATCTCCAACAACATATGAAAGGCAAACGAACATATGGTGATGCAAAGAGGGCAATAAAACGATTCGATCTATTCTTTCGGCAGCAAGACCTAGTATATGTTGGTGAGCTGAAGCCATTCCATATTGAGCGATATATAACGCTACGGCAGACTCAGGGCTTGTCCGAAGCTTCCATCGCCCGTGAACTTGTGGTGCTGCGTGCGGCATTGAACTATTACCGACGATTGGGGTATCTGACCGAGGTGCCGCATATCCGCAGCCTCCCGTTGTCTCCGCCCCGCGATCGATGGCTGAGACCGGAAGAGGCCCGTCGGCTTGTTGCTGCCTGCGAACAGGCCCATATGCGTGACTATGTTCTGATAGCACTACACACGCTTGCTCGGCCGGGGGCAATACTGGACCTTCGTACCGAGCAGGTTGATCTGGAGGCTGGCTTGATCCGGTTTTTACCTATCGGGGAAGCCCGAACGAATAAGCGAAAGCCAAATGTTCGAATCACACAGACCCTCTTCCCGATATTGACCCGCCGAATTCAGGATTCCGAATCGGGTTATATCATCGAGTACAAGGGAAAAGGTGTCACTTGGTCGCTGAAGGCTTCATTTCGGAAAGCACGTGAAAAAGCCGGATTGGGCCGTGATGTGGTTCCGTACACACTACGGCATACGGGTGCGACGTGGTTAGCCATGACGGGGATCTCAATGCATGAAATCGCGGGGATGATGGGGCATACTGTCCAGTCTACGACCGAGCGATACGCCAAACATCATCCGGACTTCCAGGCGAATGCCATCCAGGCCCTTGACGATGTGTTTTCAGTGGCATGCGACTAAGTTGCGCGCCAGCAGGACCTCGCTTTGCCATTATGCCATAGATTAATTATACAAATCAGTGGGTTAGGCGCGGGATCTTCATGCAGTAGATAACAAGACGTGTCCTTTCTAAGGATGGGACATATTGAACTTCGGTTCTTATTTCCCACCAAAGAACAAACCCACCGTCATCCTATTCTTTCAACACATTGATTTTATTTACTAATTTCCAGCCTCTCCAAATCGCCAATAACAGCCAAAAGCGAAACACTTAGGCTGTTGTCGCACCGAGTTACACCCAATATCACCTACTTGCGCGCAAACTGCGACTAAGTGATAATAGCTAGGAAACATCAACCTAATGGCTTTCAAGTAAACTACGTCACCGATGTGGTGTTATAGGGCGCGTAGGTTGAATAGGCCTTGGAGGCGGCATTGGTGTCGGTCTTGGCGGCAGAGTGATTGGCGGTCGAGGAATCTGAGGTATATCCGGCCTCGTAGGTAGTGGGCGAGGATGCATAATTATTACCTTTGTGGTTGCTTAGGGTATTGAGTTAGTGCTTAGTATCAATGGACGACTTTGGATCATTCCCGTAACTGTCTGAGTCACGAATCTGGCCGTTAGGTCTGTGAATGCGCAATTCGCCGTTCGTGTTTTGAGCAAGGTTACGACCCTGGTTAATAGCTTCGGACTGAGTAGTGTGGGTGCTGGAAACGCGAGAGGCATTCTCACGACGAACAGCCCACCCATCACCATGCGGGACGACGTGGTAATTGTTATTTTCAGGCATCTTTACAAGCTCCTTTCATCCAGAAGCGGTGGGGGGATCGATCTCGCTCTGAACGTCAGGGCTTGGATCGTTTGTGTGGTTTAACGCTGACGGATTTTGGGCCCGGTTTGCCCGGCCCATGGCATGTTTTTCCTGGGGTAGAACGTCGGTGACCACTGACAGGTACTGTTTTAGGTCCACTACGGCTTTTGCCGCCACAATGCTTGCTTGCCATCAAAAAAGCTCCAAAAATGAGGAAAAAACGCTAGGGCGGCCCTGTGCCGCCATGCTTAGTATATCTTATCGGCTAAATGAATCAAGCACAACAGTAATTTGCTTGAATATTTTAGCAATCATGATATTCTGTCGATATCCCTGCAGGACACAACAGGAGATTCCCATGCCACGCCCGACCGCCGACTGGGACCAGGCTTCGTCCCTGGGGGCCTATCTATCTGACCTCCGTAGCACCAAAAAAATGACGCTCCGTGAGGTTGAAGACGCAACTTGTAAAGCCGTTTCAAATGCGTACTTAAGTCAGCTTGAGAATGGCCGAATCGCCAAACCGTCGCCCAATATTCTCTACCAGTTATCCGAGGTTTATGCAGTGGCTTACGACAAGCTAATGGAGAAGGCCGGATATCTGGTTTCTGCGCGCCGTGATTCAGAGAAACATGGCAGAGTTGCGACATTCGCCGATGAAAACCTCACCTCTGAGGAAGAAGATGCCCTATTGTCATACTTGGCATTTCTACGTCAGCGAAAGGGCGGCGGATGAAGTACATCGAAGATGAAATACGGTTTGGACCCGATGGTGCCAAGCTACGCAATGAAGCGCGTCGGGTCCTGGAAGCAGCAGACTGCTTGGGGGTATTTCCAACACCCGTCGAACAAATCATGGCAGCGGCTAACGTTCAAGAGATGCCGGAAGAAGCTCTTGATGAGGGTTTTCTAAAGGGTCTGCGACGTCGAGCAGGGAAGACAGGCAAAGCTCTCAAGCGTGCTCTCAGTAAGGTTCTTGGTGTCTTTGATGCCACAGCTCGCCTTGTATATGTGGGCCCGGTCAAGTATCCCGCAAGAAAGTTATTTCTTCGTCTTCACGAAACAGCTCATGGTTGGCTGAATTGGCAGCGTGATTTATATGCTGTAGTGGAGGATTGTGAAAAGACTATCTCTCCAGATATTGCCGAGCGTTTTGATGCTGAGGCCAATCTTTTTGCATCAGAAGTCTTATTCCAACTAGATACCTTCACAGAACAAGTTCGGGATGAACCATTTGGTTTGAAGGCGCCATTGAAAGTTGGGAAGAAGTTCAAAGCTTCCGCGTATGCATCAATCCGTAGATTTGTAAGCATGCACGACCGGGCTTGTGCCGTCGTTGTTCTTAACCCACCTGAGCTGATTACTGGACATGGCTTCAAGGCAGGTGTGCGTCGCGTAGTTGCTTCTCAATCCTTCTTGGAACAGTTTGGCGATATAGAACTCCCCAAATATGTCACACCAGACGATCCGGTCGGTCAAATAGTGCCTATGGGCGGACGTCGAATGACAGGGAAACGCATGATTGCGTTTGACGATCTAAATGGTGTGAGGCACGATTGTGTTGCCGAAGCCTTTGATTCGACGCTGCAGGTGTTCATCTTGATATGTCCTTCACGGGCGTTGACCCGAAAGATAATAACTATGGCTGGTTGACCAATTGATTTGCCAACCTCCTCGGTGTAAAGACGAGTAATCCCTCTCAACCCCGCGCAGCGCAACACTTCTAAGAATTTATCCACATGCGAGAGAGTAGGAAATCCGCCAATCTTCTGTGCCAAGCTGTGCCAGATAGTAATTGTAGCATCCGTAGCATTTGCTTGACATGGAGAGCTATAATATGGCACGTGTTGGGATTATGGGATGGCGTTCATTTTCCTTCTGGGCCTCAAAGCCAATGAGTCGTTACAAGCTGATAGATCGAATTTCGGTGATCGTTGGCTTCGTCGGGGGCGTGGCTTTAACGGCTGCTATACGTGAGCTGCTATATATAAATGAAGGTCCTGGTGCTAGCCAGAACGTATATCTGATTTATACCATTCTCTTCGTTCTGTTGGCTTCCTTTATCGTAGTGCTTCGATACATGGCCTCAGCATTTCTCCATGGATTCACGCCCATAAGAAAATGGTTGCTTTCGAAAGAGTATGTTGAAGGATATTGGGTCGATTATGTCGTGATGAATGATAAGTCGCGTCTCATTGGCATTAACTCCATCGTGCCCAAAGGTGAGTCGTTAATCTACAGGGGCGACAATTACACCCTCGACGGCTCAGCAATAGACTCTTTCGTCGCGAAGCTTATTGATATTGATTGGCCGCAAATGACATTTAGGTATCAGAATACGAACCCTGACGTATCTGGCTTCACGGCTGGTATTCTCCAGATCACATTTGATGTAGGTGATGGGACATATCGCCCTAATCGGTTCTCAGTGGTTGTCCACGATAACAAGAGTGAGACACCATCTGTGGCTGAATCTTTCCGTCTTGAAGATGAAGAGATCCTCTCGAAACTCCGAAATAACCTGACACATCTAGAGGGGGTTAAAATGGTGGCACAGCTTCTTGATGGCAAGACAAGTATAGCCACTAAAGATTAATTTCGATACATAGCAGTTTATCAACGCTGTTGTTCATCACATATTGCGGGAGACTCAGAGTTAGACGAGTGATCGCCCTCGCCCCCACACCTCACAATACATCTAAAGAATTATCCACAAGCGAAACACGGTGGAGGTTGGTGGTAGCGTATGCCGTTTTGTGCCGGCAGATGGGCAACTATGGGACTCGTTCAATCCGAACGGGACATAAAAAACTCAGAGTATACTCAATATGTTGGATTCTCTGGGACTGTCAGCTTGATCTCAAGGCCTAGCGTATGTCATATCCGATTCTAATTTTATAAGAGAATAACATGGTGCGATGCTTTCACCACTTTGCACTGGTACATCAACTCGCACCCAATCATATTTTAAACCTGCGTGATTAAAAATATCTCTCAGTACTCCTTCACTCCACTTCGGCTGAAGAAAAGTAGCTTGCTGGTTAAGATGAGTTGTGATATTGATCTCAATCCATTCATGACCGTAGCGTATTACTTGTCGCCTTTCAATGTCACCTTCCTGACGTAGGTCCTCAACAGGTGTAGGTAATAGTATGAAAGTAGTGCCCGAAATTCGCGATATTGCGCGCAGCACACGAAGGGCCTCGTCATATGAAGGAATCTGCTCAAATGAAAACGCGAATACAGCGATATCAAATTCACGTTGACTTAGGTACTCTAAGGATTCACAGAAGTCCGCATGGACCAACTCAATTCGTGAGTCATTCAATCTTGATCGCAATATGTCGAGCATCGAGAGGGACCAATCGACCCCAAGAACAGATTCGGCGCCACCGGCGATGAGTTTTTCTGTAACAACACCGGTCCCACATCCCAACTCGATAACCCTCTGGCCAGACAATGAGCCGATGAAGTTCAACAGGGCGGGCATCACATATGTGTACTCGCTAGGACTCCAGTCATACCGAGTTGCGACACTGTCCCATTGTTTGACAAGCTCATTTGCTTGTGCAGGACGATCCATGGAAATCTCTCGGTAGATCGTGCTCATGCCACCCTCTTAACACTTGACCGTGTCCACAGGACGATAGCATATACGATAGGTGTATCGATCGCTGCGATCAGCAGCTTAACAACAAACTGGCCTAAAATAATCGGACCAATTGGGTATATGCCGACAAAAGCGATTGTAATGAATATAACGGTATCAATCGCTTGGGATGACATCGTTGACATATTATTGCGCAACCAGAGATGTTTACCGTGTGTCAGTCTACGCCAGAAATGGAACGCCCAGACATCATGGAGCTGACTCACGATATATGCGAAGATACTTGCAATCGTTACGCGAGCACTAGTACTCATAATGGTTTCAAATGCTTCCTGGTTCTCCCAGAATTCAGCTGATGGCATTCTAATTGCCGCCAAGATCAGAGCCATCGTTAGTAATTGTGCAATAATGCCTGCGTAAACGACCTGCTTCGCCCGTAATTTACCAAAGATTTCACTGATCGCGTCCGTACAAACAAATGTCAAAGAATAAGCGATCACTGTAGCAGCAGGAGTGAATCCTAAAATTGAAACGATCTTTCCAGATACAGCAATCGCAGTTGCTAAAGAGCCCCCCATAGCAACTGCGAGTGTGACAAATGTTAACGGAGCATCTGCTATTCGGATATAGCTATTATTTGAGGATTCTATATCGCTCATGAGCGCAGCCTAACCTATTATCAATATGGTGTCTATCTTCATGTATTGTTACTATGGTCACTGTTTCCGATATTGGACATTGTGGCTTCTTTCAAGCTTAGATCAGCATCTGGATCATAACCCACGCCTGTCCATACCGGCTGCAGGCTAGTTGTTATGTGGTTCAACTCAGCGCCATCTATCATACCTGCCCCCCTAAGCCAATCTGTCCTCAATCTAACAGACGGTGGATTTACGCTATTCATTTCATGAGCTATAAGTGCTTGGGCAATCTTTCGAATTGCATCTGCAATACCTTGATTAGCGCTATCAGGACTCATCGAGATAAGGTAATGGGTGAGACCATCTGCTTCGTCTGCCGAAACACCTAGCGTAGCACCATTCTTCAGCCTTAAATATCCAACACTGGTTAAAAATGTACTACTGCTATAATCGTATGGAAGTTGAACTAATTTTGTTCTGCAAACATCATTATCATCGTCTAACGAAACCCGTTTTACTTCCTTATCAACAAGCCTTTTCCAGTCTTGATAGAGTTCAATATCGCTGTCCTCAAAAAAGCAATATCCTATATATACTTGTGAGGCTAAAAGTTGAACGACATGTTCTGTGTAAAGTGATTTTAGTTCCCTGCTGCCATGAAATTCTAGCGGTTCTTTTACGATGTAGAGTATCGAATGGATGTCATCAGCCATACCTATGCAAAGGTCAGCATACGCTTCCTGTGTGAGTCGAATTGCATGAGAATCGGGCGAATATAAGACTGGGCAGCGCGGCGCTTCCTGTATGTCGTAAGGGCCGGGATAGTGTGACTCTAAGTAATCTAGCCATGATTTGTTATCGCCCCAATCGAGCTTTGTCTCGGTGAATTGCCATTTAGGTGTCGTGCGTGAATGACCTACTATAAATATATTTGGATGCCGAATCCTATTATCACGAAAAATATCGGGGTACACACACATCCAGTAGTCAAAAATACCACTGATTATCTTATGTTCAGCAATTTGGATTCGGGCTTGTTCAAGGCACTTCTCCAAATTATTCAAGAAGGTGATCACCTTCCTCTCGGTGTGTGCCTGAGTTAATTCAATGTGTAGATCAGTTGCAGCTTCGAAGAAGTGTGCTCTTCGCCGACTATTACTGGATCTACTAAACTTGGGTAGTTTGTGCATGAAGAGGCCCGGTAAACATTATCAGTAAAATGCTGGAGGTCTTAGATGTCAAGGCCAGGAACTGAATAAAAATCATCTTGGGGGACAATGCGTTCAAGGCGACGCCGAGTAACTTCTAGCATTCTCTCTGTACGTTCCATCAACTGATCTGCCGCCATTGCAGCACGGAATACTGGACGACGCGCGTTGTCAATATTGCTATTTAGTTGTCCTAGTTGCCCCTGACGAACATCATCGTCAAGTATTTTAAATTTAGCTCGGACTTCATTGACGTCATTCAAAAACTTTTGGCCGGTGGCCTTTAGTTCTGCAAGATCAGAGACAATATGTCTATCTTGATAGTCCGACTTTATAATAGTTTCTAGAACACGATATACCTTCCCGTCGCCAGCGCCAGAAAGCCAATCTTCCATCTCGCTAGATTTGCTCACCAGCGTATCAGCACTAAGGATATTATTCCAAAAATCGCGCAGTTTACTAACGGTACTTGCGTCTAAACTTTCGATATTGACATCTGGAGCAATGATCGTCTTACCTTTATATAGGTTGGACGTAAATATTTCCATTTGGGCATCGAAACTAAATAGGTAATCTTGAAAAGCCTTATGGGCAGACTTGAGTGTGAGTTTCAATCGGTTCAGTACCCAGACATCACCAATGAGCCTAGGTAGGGCTTCACTCCTCTCTTGATCGACTTTGCCGTTGATATGAATCTGCAGCAGGTTGTCAAACTTGGCCTCGGCATTAAATATCGAGAAAAGGCTCATCTTAAATATCCTAGTTCTGCACGAGAATCCCGGGCAATGTGACTTCAATCGAGATTAATGTTACGGAATTATGATCTCCTATGCTAGTCAGTGCTGAAAGCTTTTTGGGCGAGGTATGAGAAATAGCTGTGCTAGGATATGTTTGGTTGGTGCAATACGTTTATATGGTCAACCACAAGCCATAATATACATAAGATTGTGTGAATAAAAGTGTTAAAGAATTTGTTTCCGTCCAGAAACCTCTTGATACCGATCAAATACTAGTGCAGATGCGGAGGAAGCCATAGCGGTTGGTGCGATTTCAGGCAAAATCATCTACGAACAAGAGGAGCGTAAGGCCGCGGAAGTGGAGCTTGCTACCGCTGAGCGTGATCCTGTCGATCGAATTAATTGTAACTGTTCACGCTCTCACGCATAAATCAGTGAGGGCGTGAGTTTTTCGCGGAGGTGGGCGTTGAACGTGTCCAGCAGGAACCCGAAGATCGGCTTGTCGCGCTGGCGGCAGGTGGCGACGGTGGACCAGATGCGTTCGCACCAGAGGTTGCCGATCACGCCCTTGGTGCCTTGGGTCACCTTGCGGTCGAGCACGACGAAGCGGATCTGGCGCTCAGTAGCGTTGTTCGTCGGTTCCACCGCCGCGGCCGGGAGATGGCCGTGGTCCATGAACGTGAAGTACCAGCGGCCGTGGTCCCGGAACCGCTTCTTGAGCTTCCGCGGCTCGTGACGATCCGGGGCGCGGCGGATCAGGTTGAGGATCATGCCTTTGCACTTGGTCAGCGCGCGTTGATAGCGTGACGCACTGATCTGATCACGCCGATGGATCAGGGCGAACATCTTGCGGATCGGCTTGAGCAGGCGCCTGGCGAAGTTGCGCGTCACCGCATCCGGCATGTCCAGCATGAACTTGATGTCGCGGATCAGGTGCGCCCAGCAGAACTGCATCCGCACGCCCGGCGTGTCAGCCAGGTACTTGCGGTACGCTGAGAAGAAGTCGCAATGAATGATGCCTTCATAGTCCGGCCCGAGGATGTCGTTGAGCACACGCGACCCGCGCGACGGATCGATCGCAAAACATGTGAACCCTTCACTTCCGTGGGCGTGGGCACACCACACCCAGTGGCCTTCGCCTTTGTGCCGCAAGCCCGTCTCGTCGATGCCTAGCACCGGCTGACGCGGCAGTGCGTCGATCAATTCCTGATACGGATCGCCCAACGCCACGGTCATCTTCCGCACCGCCTTGGCCAGCAGGCCCACGCTCACGTCCAGGCCCAGCACCTCGCCGAAGAAGGTTCGCACCGTGCGGTACGAGCCGTGGCACGCACCCTTGAGGTAACACGCCAGCGTCGATAGCCGCGGCCCCATCAACCCCGCCTTGACCACGTGTGCCGGCAGCGGCGCGGTGACGATCCGGCCGGTCCGCACGCAGCGGTAACGCCGGGCGCGGTGCTCGGTGACGTAAAACAACTTCTTGGGCAGTTCGACCTGCTGCACAATCCGCCACCCCTCGGAACCCTTTAAGGGCTCAAGCCCTGAAGTGTCTTGCAACTCGTAGACGCAGGTTCGATCCACCTGATCGGGCGGGAACGGCTTGCGCACCTTCCGGGGGTGGCCCTTCTGGCCGCCGGGCTTACGCTTACCTTTGCCCTTGGTCGCCTTGGGCTTGACGATGTCACTGGACGGCGGCTTGGACGAGTTGGACGAGTCCTTGCTCAGCCGCGAGACCTGCGCTTCGAGCTGCGCGATACGTTCCCGCAGCGGCGCCACCGCCTCGGCAACCGCTTGCGCGACGATCTGCTTGACCTGTTCTTCGTTGTACAAGCGGCTCATCTGTCATCTTGTACACAGATGAGGCCGAGGGCGCAGCCCCCTATATGTTGTGGTTGGCCGGGATGGCTACGAGGCAATCAGGCCGTGAACACTTACAATTAATTTAACCTAAGCTGAGCGCGAAGAGCTTGCGGAAGAAGAGGTCTATGTGATCGTAATTGTCTCATGCGGCACAGTACCTGAACAAACAGCATAATCCGAACTGCGGTCTTTATCTGTTGATCAATCTCAAGCGGCTGATGATGAGTTTGGCATGAAGATCGTCGATCCAAAGACCTACAAGCCGGTGGATGATGCGGTATACAAAGTGAAGAAGAACTAGGGGCAACTCATAGAGAGGAGTTCCAAGCTCACGATGGGCGATTTCAAGGCGGTATATTCGGGCTGAGTGACCATAATAATCAGGAACAGGATGTTCATTGCGGCATGCTGGGCGCGGTAGGACAAGACGGTTGTGATGCAAATCCTGCGGTATTAGTGGCACTATATGTATGGTGCCGCATGAAGCCAGCCACACCCTACATTTCACCCAAAGAGCTGTCTCAACGGTGGCGTTGCAGCCGTTCCAGCGTGGATCGGATCGCCCGGCGTGCGGGCCTTAGCCGTGTGTGCCTGGGCGAGGGGCGTAACGGGCTGGTTCGCTATGTACGGGAGGAAGTCAAGGCTTATGAGGACAGGCAACGGATCTGGATGGGCCGATCAATCCGCAACTAACCGGTCAGGTGACTTACCCGGTTGTCAGGCGTGGTGAATTCCACTTCATCAACCAAGGCTTCGGGGATCAGTGCGGCATAGTGACGTCGGCAGATTTCAGGTGAGTTGCCCATCAACGTGGCGATCTTGTAGAGGCTGACACCTTTCTGGGCGAGTTGGCTTCCGAAGGTATGGCGGTAGTCCAGGCATGACCATACAAGACCGGCTTCATTGTTTGCGGCACGCAGATCAGCGGAAAAATTATCCGCATCCCACCTCCCCCCGGAAGGTGCGGGAAAGAACCAGCCTCCACCCCCGCCCCCGGAAGTGGTGATAGTGGATTTGGGTGGGGTGTAGCGGTCCAGGTAGTCCCGGAGTGTCCGGCTGATGGGCACGGCCCGGTTCTTGCGGGTTTTGGGTTGCCAGTATTCACCGGCGATGGTTTTGGCGCGGACACGGATGGTGCCATGCCCACCGCGTTTTCGGGACAGATCCACATCATCAAGTGTGAGCCAGGTCAACTCCTCACGCCGCAGCCCCGCGTAGATCAGCACCGCAACCATAGTTTGCAGCTTGGGCTTGAACCGCAGGGCGTGCAGCTGCTCATCGATCTGGCTGAGTGTCAGGAAGCGGATGGTGGGGGCCTGTTCCTTGTGGGGGCGGACCTTGGCGGCAGGGTTGGTGTGATTGGGCAGGCGGATGCTGTGCTGTTCGGATGCCCAGTTAAAGAGCCGCCGCAGGATGGAGCGGTAGTGGTTGGCGGTCTTGGGTTTCAGGCCCTGGTCACGGACCTTGAAGTCAATGAACGCGGCGATCTGGGCGGTGGTGATCGCTTCGAAACAGCTTGCCTCAATGATGGGCAGATTCCAGCGGCGGTCTGTCTTGCTCTGTGACTTCTTCTTGCGGGCTTTGGCTGACGGTTTTCGGCTGGTGATGGTCAGGGCTTCACAGCAGGGGCCGAAAGCCTCACGCAGGTAATAGACATCGGTCTGGGCACTCTTGGGTGTCTTCACCGCCCGGATGTGATCTACGTAGGCTTGGAGCACCCCCGGAATGGGGGAGCGTGTGGGCAGGGGGTGCTCGCCACCCTGAGCCAACTCTGATTCACAGCGACGCTGCAGCTCACGGGCTACCTGATAGGAATCGGTGCCCAGCGACTTCTGCTTCTGCTTGCCGCCGATGTAGTACTTGATGTAGTAGCGCTTGCCACGCTTGAACAGGTAAGCCACGATTGCCTCCCACCGTTAAGTGCCGGGAAGCGAGCCGTCTTTGCACGCGCCGTATGGTGCAATTTATGGTGCAATCTGCCATTTTGGCGCATTAAAAAAGGGACTCGCGTGAACCGCAAGTCCCTGTGTGGCAAGCAATAGCGGGGGCAGGATTCGAACCTGCGACCTCCGGGTTATGAGCCCGACGAGCTACCAAGCTGCTCTACCCCGCATTCGTTAAACCATTATAAGCACGATCCGCTAAGAGGGTCAACACCGACACACCGCTGCCGCCATCGGCTGTTAATGGATGTGGACAAACGTTTTGTGCACGCCCTGTGTATTCCTTGGGGGTTACACGCCGCGGGCAATACAACCCCACTGATTCGCGTTATGTTATAAGTTGCCTGAACAACGGGATGGTGTTGGTACGTCTATATATAGATGTCCACGCAGGTGGAAAAAAGCAATCGAACCGGCAATGTGCCGACAGGCTGGCCGGGTGTGACAGTTGTATCCATGGAAAAGATAAAGAAATACAATCGCATCGGGCTTGCGGCGATCGGCTGCTGGGTCGTGATGGTCGCGTGTGTCGTCGGGGGCTGTAAGCCAGGCGACTATCGTCGTGAAGCCGACGATGTGGCTGCCGGCATCATCAGCCAGAAGCAGCTTGAAGGCCTGGGACGAGAACAAGCATTCACCATCGAGAAGCCCGAGTTGACGCTTCGGCGTCGGCTCATGGAGGCCCAGCAACTGGCCCGTTCCCACGACGCGTCGCTTGGGGTCTCCGAGCTTCAGCCCATCCCGCACTGGCCCGAGGATGACTACCTCAAGCAAGGCGAAGGCGAATCCGATGACCTGATGCCGGTAACGCCCGGCGAGCCGCTGAAACTCGGGCTGATGGATGCACTGCGTGTCGCCGCGGGGAACAGCCGGGAGTACCAGTCGCAGAAAGAAAGCGTCTACCGGGCCGCCCTCGCGCTGGACCTGGAGCGCGACGCTTTCCGCACCACCTTTGCCGGGGTCACCAGTGCCGATATCAGCCACAACCCCGGCGTCGATCCCGAGGTCTCCGGGATCGACAGCAACACGGAATTCAGCTTCACACAACGTTTCCAGAACGGCCTGACACTTTCGGGCGCAATCGCGCTCGATGTCGCCAAATTGCTGACGCAGGACCGCTCGTCGAGCAACGCCCTCTCCGCCGACTTCTCGGTTGAATTGCCGCTACTTAGGGGTTCGGGCAAGCACATCGTGGCCGAGCCGCTGGTTCAGTCCGAACGGGATGCGCTGTACGCGATCTACCGCTTTGAGCGATTCAAGCGCACCTTTGCGGTGGACATCGCCAGCAGCTACCTGACCGTCCTGCAGCAGCTGGACCGTATTCAGAATCAGGAAGACAACTACCGAGGGTTGGCCATCACGGTCCGTCAGGTCAAGCGTGAGGCCGAGGCGGGCAGGCAATCCCAGATCGAGGTGGACCGGGCGCTGCAGGATGAATTAAGCGCCCGCCAGAGCTGGATCTCCGCCCAGCAGTCCTACGAACGCAGCCTGGACGGGTTCAAGCTCACGCTCGGGTTGCCGGTCGACGCATTGATCGAACTGGACCGAGACGAGCTGGGTCAGTTGGCGCAGGTCGTGCAGGAGTCTTTGCCCAAGGTGGATGATGAAGAAGAAGACGCCGAAGAAACGCTCCCAGCCGACGCACCGGTGACACTGGTCACGCCCAGCAGGGAGGGCGCCGGGCCGATGGAGTTGCCCGAAGCGGTCGCGATGGACCTTGCGCTGGACAACCGGCTGGACCTGCGCATCGCTCAGAGCGAGGTGTATGACACACAGCGACAGGTCGTCATTGCGGCGGACGCCTTAGGCGCGGAGCTGACTCTCCTGGGCCGGGCCTCGGCAGGGGAGGGGCGTTCCTTATCTTCAGCCGATGAGCCGGACGCGTTTGATCCCCGTTTTGACCAGGGTTTTTATGACGCGCTGCTGACGCTGGACCTGCCGATCGAGCGGACCCGTGAGCGAAACGCCTACCGCAACCGCCTGATCGACCTCAAGCGTGCCGTGCGGGATTTTCAGGAGACGGAAGACCGCGTCAAGCTCGACGTGCGTAATATTCTCCGAGACCTGCTGGAGGCACGTGAGTCGCTGCGGATCCAGGCAGGGGCGGTCGAACTGGCGCAGGAGCGCGTCAAGAGCACGGACCTGTTGCTGCAGGCCGGTCGGGGCAGCATCCGTAACGCCCTGGACGCGAAGGACGATCTGGTTCAATCGCAGAACAGACTGACCAATGCTTTGGTGGCGTACCTGATCGCCGAGCTGGAGATCCAGCGTGACATGGGCGTTTTAGAAGTGAACGAGCACGGGCTCTGGCAGCCTTACGATCCGAAGGAGGTACACGATGGCGGCGACGATCACCACAGCGGGTAAAACCCCGCCCCGTTCCCGGGCGGCGGCCTGGTGGCGATCCTGGCCCGTGTTTGGCGGCGCGCTGGTCGTGGCTGTGCTGCTGGGCTGGCTTGGTATCAGCAGCCTGTCGGACGGCGAGTCGGTCAGCGCCAACGGCCCGATCCACATCGTCGAACGCGAGCCGCTCACCATCCACGTCACCGAGTCAGGCACGATCCAGACGCGCGAACAGGTCGTCCTGAAAAGCGAAGTCGAAGGCCAAACCACCATCATCTGGATTATCGAAGAAGGCAAGCACGTCAATGAGGGGGACCTCCTGGTCGAACTCGACGCCAGCGAACTCGACGACAGGCTGGTGGACCAGCAGATCCGCGTCCAGAACGCCGACGCCGCCTTCATCCGCGCACGGGAAAACCTGGAGATTACCCGCAGCAGGGGCGACAGCGATGTCGACAAGGCCGAGCTCGATTATGAGTTCGCCCAGGAAGACCAGAAGAAGTACGTCGAGGGCGAATACCCCAAAGAGCTTGATGAGATGGACGCCAAGATCAAGCTCGCCGAGGGCGACCTCGAGGATGCCGAGAACACCGCCACATGGTCCCAGAAGCTGTTCGACGACAAGTACATCGCCGAGGCCGACCTCACACGTGACAAGCTTCGGCGGGATCGTGCCGCGCTGGACTTGAAAACCGCCAAAGCCAACCGCGCTCTGCTCGTGGACTACACCTACAAGCGACGGGTCCGTGAGCTGGAAAGCGAAGTCGAGCAGAGCAAGATGGCCCTGGACCGGGTCAAACGCCAGGCCCTGGCTAATGTCGTGCAGGAGGAGGCCGACCTCAAGGCCAAGGAGTCCGAGCTCGCCCGGCAGAAAGACCGGCTGACGAAGATCGAAGACCAACTCAGCAAGACCAAAATCCACTCACCCACCTCGGGGATGGTCGTATACGCCACGACCGGTCGGGACCGTCGCTGGGGCAATGACGAGCCGCTCGAGGCAGGCCGGGCCGTACGTGAACGCGAGGAGATCATCCACCTGCCCACCGCCAGCAGCATGCTCGTCAACGTGAAGGTTCACGAGTCCAGCCTGAAGAAGGTCAAGGTCGGCCAGCCCGTGAACATCTACATCAACGCACTGCCCGAAAAACAATTCATCGGCCAAGTCGCCCGCATCGCGCCGCTCCCCGATGCCCAGAACTTCTGGCGCGGTAACCCCGACCTGAAGGTCTACAACACCGAGATCCACCTCGACGGCAGCTTAGAGGGCGTCCGCACCGGCATGACGTGCAAGGCCGAGATCATCGTCGAGCAACACGACGACGTGATCGCCATCCCCGTCCAGTGTGTCGTCAAGATCGGGTCGCAGCCCACCGTTTATGTCCGGCGCGGCGGCAGGGATGTGTCCGTACCCGTAGAGATCGGCCTGGATAACGAGGACCGGATCCATATCATCTCGGGCCTGTCCGCCGGTGATCGCATCCTCACCAACCCGCCGCTCGACGGCGTCGATCCTAACGGTTCACGAAACAACAACACGGCTGCCGCGAAATCAGCTGGCGACACCTCCGACGAAAATGATCAGTCGAAGCAACAATCGGATGCGCCTGCCAAACCATCCGCAGACGCCAAGCCCTCTGCCGAGCAGATCGAGAAGATGCGTGAGAGCGTCAAGAACATGACCCCCGAGCAGCGCAAGGCCATGCTTCAACGTATGCAACAACAGCAAGAAGGTACGTCTTCCACGCCCACCGACGCACAGTCGCCGCAGAAGTAATATGCCCTTGTCCACGCCAGAAACATACCCGGCCGATGGCCGTGCGGGCCGGCCGTTAATCGAGCTGAAAAGCCTGCGCAAGACCTACCAGATGGGGACCCAGCAAGTCCACGCGCTGGCCGGTGTGGACCTGACACTGGGGCGGGGCGAGTTCTGGGCCATCCTCGGGGCGTCGGGCTCCGGCAAGAGCACGATGCTCAACGTCCTGGGCTGCCTGGATCGGCCCAGTTCCGGCTCGTACCACCTCGAAGGGCAGGACGTCGCCGACCTCGATGACGACGCGCTCAGCGAGTTCCGCCTGCGCCACCTCGGCTTTATCTTCCAGAGTTTCAACCTGATCCCGCAACTCACCGTGCGCGAGAACATCGAGCTCCCGCTGTATTACCTCGGCTGGGACGCCGAAGAAAGCGCAGCGCACGCCGCCAAACTCGCCGACCGCGTCGGGTTGGGCGATCGGCTCGGACACCGGCCAAGCGAGCTCTCAGGCGGCCAGCAGCAGCGCGTCGCCGTCGCACGCGCCCTGGCCAATGACCCGCCCGTCCTGCTCGCCGACGAACCGACCGGCAACCTCGACTCGTCCACCAGCTCGCAGATCATGAGCCTGCTCGACGAACTCAACGCCCAAGGCAAGACCATCATCATGGTCACCCACGAACAAGACATCGCCGCACACGCGCAGCACCGCCTGCACATGAAAGACGGCGTCATCGACCACATCGAGAGGGACGCCTGATGCACGAAGTCCCTCCCCTCAACACGCGAAGTCTCCCCGCCCCCGCGTTTAGCGAGGCAGCTTGCTGCCGCTCCCCCCATCGCCATATGCAGGGGGACGCCTGATGACCACGAGCAAGCTCATACGCATGCTCCGCCTGGGCATCAAGAGCCTGCTGCTGCACAAGCTGCGCTCGGCCCTGACGATGCTGGGCGTGGTCTTCGGCGTCGGCGCGGTTGTCGCCATGCTCGCCGTCGGCGAGGGCGCGAGCATTAAGGCGCTGGCGGAGATCCGGGCGCTCGGCTCGAACAACATCATGCTCACCAGCCAGCAGAGCGCCGACAACCAGGCCGCCGAGGGCAACCGCGCCATGGTCAAGGCGTACGGCCTGTTCTACGACGACGAGAAACGCATCAACAACACGTTCAACCACGTCAAGCTCACCGTCCCCACCAAGGATCTGCGCAAAAACGCGTTCTACGGCGAACGCGCCCACGAACTGCTCATCGTCGGGACCACCCCCGACTGGTTCGAGCTGGTCCCCCGCGAAGTCATCGTCGGGCGTGTCATGCTCCCACGCGATATCCAGACCTCCGCCAACGTCTGTGTCCTCACAGAGTCAGGCGCACGCAATCTCCTGGCCGGCAGCGGCATCATCGGCGAGTCCATCCAAGTAGGTTCGGACCTCTACCGTGTCATCGGCATCGTCAAGAACGAACAGGTGGCCGGCGGGGCACGCACCCCCGATTCCGAGGTCGATGCCTACATCCCCATCAACGTTGCCAAAGAGCGCTACTCCGACCTGATGATCCGCCGGGCGTCCGGCTCTTTCCAGGCCGAGCATGTCGAGCTGCACCGCATCCTCATCGCTGTGGACGAGACCGAAAACGTCGAGTCCGTTGCCGCGGGGATCGAGCGGATGATGCAGATCACGCACCCCGACGGGGACTACGAACTGTTCGTCCCCCTCGCTTTGCTCCGCGCCGCCGAGGCTCAGGCCAACATCTGGACCTGGACGCTCTTCTCCATCGCCGCGATCAGCCTGCTCGTGGGCGGCATCGGCATCATGAACATCATGCTCGCCTCCGTCACCGAACGCACCCGCGAGATCGGCATCCGACGCGCGATCGGCGCCAAGAAGAAGCAGATCGTCAGCCAGTTCCTCGTCGAGACCGTCGTCCTCTCCGCCATGGGCGGGTTCATCGGCACGCTCGTCGGTCCCGCCATCGCCATGGGCATCACCGCCATGTCCGGCATCGACACCATCGTCCCCGTTTACAGCATCGTCCTCGCCGTCGGCATCTCCATGTTCATCGGTATCGTCTTCGGCCTCTACCCCGCCGTCCGCGCCGCCAACCTCGACCCCATCGTCGCGCTACGCCACGATTAATACCCTCCGCCCTCATACGCCCTCGAAACATTGCGCGCACGTTCCACGCTTGCGCCTTACCCTTCCAACTCGCCCCCCGATTCCCTATCATGTCCCACAACTAATCACTAACCACTATTTACCAACCACGGACCCCACCCTTGGCCGGATCAAGCAAGAAAGTCATCTACGCCGCGCTGATCGGTAATGGGCTGATCTCGATCACCAAGTTCGCCGCCGCCGCGTTCACCGGTTCCTCCGCCATGCTCGCCGAGGGCATCCACTCGGTCGTCGATACCGGCAACCAGGTCCTGCTGCTGTTCGGGCTCAAGCGCGCCAAGATCCCCGCCGACGAGCGCTACCCGTTCGGGCACGGCAAGGAGATCTACTTCTGGGCCTTCATCGTCGCGATGCTCATCTTCGCCGTCGGCGCCGCCGTCTCGATCTATAAGGGCGTCCACCACGTCCTGCACCCCGTGGAAATCAAGAGCCCGATGGTCAACTACGTCGTCCTCGGGCTGGCGATGGTCTTCGAGGGGTTCGCCTGGTACATGGCGTTCGTGGAGTTCAAAAAAGCCAAGGGCAAGTGGGGATACTTCGAAGCGGTACGCCGCGGCAAAGACCCGTCGATCTTCGTCGTCCTCTTCGAAGACTCCGCCGCCATGGTCGGCCTGATCGTCGCCTTCATCGGTGTGCTGCTCAGCCAGATCACCGGCATCCACGAGTTTGACGGCATCGCCTCGATCTTCATCGGCCTGGTCCTCGCCGGCACCGCCGCCTGGCTCGCCTTCGAGACCCACAGCCTCCTGATCGGCGAGAGCGCCAACAAGCACGTCGTCGCCGGCATCCGCCAGATCGTCGCCGACCAGCCCGACGTCGATCAGGTCAACGAAGTCCTGACCATGCACATGGGCCCCGAGTTCGTCCTCCTGAACCTCAGCGTGGACTTCAACGACACCGCCACCACCGAGAAACTCGAAACCCGCATCGCCCTGATCGACAAGCAGATCAAGCAAGCCTACCCCGAGGTAAAACGCATCTTCATCGAGGCGGAATCCGCTAAGTAGCCAACTTTCTGCTTTCCCTCAGCCCCCGGCTCTGCCGGGGGATCGGTCACCACAAGACAAGTGATCACCACCGCGATCAACCGGGTACGATACATCCATGCCCGACGCCAAACCCATCACCAGCGCCGCCAACCCGCGGATCAAGGCCGCGGTCAAGCTGCGCCGCTCCCGCGATCGGCGTAAGACCGGGCTATTCCTCGCAGAGGGCCCGAGGGAAGTGGGGCGGGCGATTCATGCGGGGCTGGAAGTGCTGGAAGTTTACTTCAGTCCCGACTTGATGGATGAGCCAACTTTGTCCGGCGTCTTGTCGGGTTTGTCTGAATCGGCTTATGTCTATTCACTCCCGGGGGCACTGCTCAAGATGCTGGCATACCGTGACGAGCCGGAGGGCGTGATCGCTGTGGTGAAGCAACCGGTCTGGACGCTCGAAGACGTTTCCGAGGTATCGCGGGACGATCTGTTCCTGGTCGCGGTCGGCACCGCGAAGCCCGGCAACCTCGGCGCGATGGCGCGCTCGGCCGAGGCCGCGGGATGCAAGGCGGTCCTGACCTGTGGCAACCCTGTCGACACCTTCAATCCCAACGCGATCCGCGCCTCGACCTGTGCGGTCTATACGCTGCCGATCATCAACACCGACGAGACCGACCTGATCCAGCACCTGCTCACCCTTGGCATCAAGATCGCGGCCACTACGCCCGACTCGGATCGGTCGCAGCGCTACACCGACGCCGACCTCACCGGCCCGATCGCGCTGGTCATCGGCCCGGAAGATACCGGCCTAAGCGACGCCTGGCTCGAAGCCGCCGACACCTGCCTGTCGATCCCGACCATGGGCCAAACCGTTGATTCATTGAACGCCGCCAACGCCGCCGCCGTCGTACTCTTCGAAGCCGTCCGACAGCGGGGAAGTCGTTAACCACAGAGAACACAGAGAGCATAGAGTCAGACTACAGAGGTATCCGCAGATGACACAGATTTAAGATCAGGATCTGAACCATGTCATCTATCTTCGCAATCTGCATAATCTACGGATCACACTTGGTTTTATCTCTATGCACTCTGTGTTCTCTGTGGTGATATCCGTTTCCGCCTTGTATGTTCGCATCAGGATGTATACATTGATGTTTAACCGGCACGTGGGTAGATGGGTGCCGGCAACTCCCCGGTCAAGGCCCGATGGGTCATGTCCGGGCTTGCAGGCGGACACACAAGTTCAGTTCGAGAGAGGCGTTGGTTATGAATTCGCAGGCGTTTGAGAGTTTGATCGAGGCCGTCGCCGAGCGCGTCAAGCAGGCGGACGTCTTCGAGGACGTACAGTCCGAGTCGGCTGGTCTGCACTGCCAGGCGCGTGACGCCGAGAGCGAAGCGTTCTACCAGGTCCTGGACGACGCGGACCAGCCCTCGACCGTCTGGGTCGGCCTGTTCACCTCGGACCGTTGGCTGAGCGAATCCATCGAAGCCGACCTGCTGCACACCGGCGACAAGATGGAGGACCTGCTCGACGAGGAACTGGTCGAGTTGGGCTACGATGCCGGGCCGCTCCCGATCGAGCACTTCCGTGATGACGCCAAGGTCTACGTCTTCCGTTCATCACTGAAAGTTAACAGTCAGGACGCCTGCACCGACCCGGCCGACATCGACCGCGTGGTCAAGGTGCTGCTGGCCTACGAGGCTTGCTTCCGCCAACTCGGCGACATGAGCACAACCGACGAGTTCGCCTGATCCCCCCGGAAGCCGGATAGCCGCCGACTTCCGCTCTTGTGTTATCTGCCCTGACTGGCCCGCAACCCACATCCACACCCGCCCGGATTGCAAAATCCACACCGCGCGGTATCTTCTGACTTAGCCTCATCTCCCTGTACGCCCCTTACCTTGATCAGGGGAGACCTCGCGGCTGTATTACCTGGACAAAGGCAATCTGTGGAGCTCATTATCAGGTAGCTGACACACCGGGTGTCGGTGCCCCAAAATGCGTTGGGCGGTGATGGAGTGTGACGATGCGTGTGCTCATGTTAGGCTGGGAATTCCCGCCATTTATCTCCGGCGGGCTCGGCACGGCCTGCTACGGGTTAACCAAAGCCTTGAGCCAGCGGCAGACCGATGTCACGTTCGTCCTGCCCAAGACCATCGATGGCGAGTTCAAGGAGGACCTGCACGTCCAACTGCTCGCCCAGCAATCACCCGCTGCCGCGGTGGGGGACCGGTCTCCCGAAGCCGTCGCCAGCACCTATACCTACCAGCCCCCGATCGCCGAGGCCGAGACTGAGGCTTTCGATCACGTGACCTTCAAGGCCGTCCCCGCCCGGTTCGCACACCCGTACCCCGGCAGCATGGAGTACGTCGGTGAGGCATCGGAGGCACATGCGGACCAGGCCGTCACCCAGTTCAACCGCCCGATGTCCGTGCTCGGTACACCCCCGCCGGCACCCATCGAAGGGGCCGACCCCGCGCACCAGGTGCCCCAGACCAACGCCGGGGACTACTCCGGCGACCTGGTCAGCGAATCCCGCCGGTACGCCGCCCTGTGCATCGACCTGGCGCACGGCCAGGAGTTCGACGTCGTCCACGCCCACGACTGGCTCACCTTCCCCGCCGGCATGGCCGTCGCCGCCGTCCACGGCAAGCCCCTGGTCGTCCACATCCACTCCACCGAGTTCGACCGCTCCGGCGAGCACATCCACCAACAGATCTACGACGTCGAACGCCGCGGCATGCACGCCGCCATGCGCGTCATCGCCGTCAGCCACCTGACCAAGAACGTGCTGGTCAACCGCTACAGCGTCGAGCCAGACAAGATCGACGTCGTCTACAACGGCATCGAAAACGGCGCCCCCATCCAGGCCGACACCCCCGACACGATTCACATCGAGAAGGGTGACAAGGTCGTGCTGTTCCTCGGCCGGATCACCATGCAGAAGGGCCCAGAGGTCTTCATCGCGGCCGCGAAAAAAGTGCTCCAGAAGTACGACAAGGTCAAGTTCATCATGGCCGGGTCCGGCGACAAGGTCCGGGACATCATCGAGCTTGCCGCCCGCGAGGGCATCGGCCACAAGGTCACCTTCACCGGCTTCATCCGGGGCGACGATGTCTCCCGCGTGTTCAAGATGGCGGACGTCTTTGTCATGCCCAGCATCTCCGAGCCGTTCGGCATCGCCGCGCTCGAGGCCGTCAACCACGACGTCCCGGTCATCCTGTCCAAGACCGCGGGCGCCAGCGAAGTCCTCAAGCACGTCCTGAAGGTCGACTTCTGGGACGTCGACGAGATCGCCAACAAGATCATCGCCGTGCTCCGCCACGATTCGCTCGGTCAGGAACTCAGCAGCAACGCCGACCTGGAACTGCGTAAGCTCACCTGGGACGGCGCCGCCCAGAAGTGCCTGGAGGTCTACCAGGCAGCCGTCGATGCCATGCCGACATGACATAAACGGATCAGTCGCTCAATCCTCAATTCAGGGAACGGAGTCCCATGCGAATCACCAGACGCCAATTCACACGATCCCTGGGTGCCGGCATCGCCCTGACCGTTCTCGGCTGCGGCGAAGAGTCCGGCTCCTCTCCCGACACGCCCAAGCGCGGCAAGCTCGAACTCCCCGATGAGCCGTTCAGCATCGGTGATCCCGAAAAGTTCCGCGAGCCCGGCGTCTACCGCAACCACCGCGAGTCCCACGGCATCTGGCTGGTCTCCGACGGCAAACAACTCGTCGCGCTCTCCGCCGTCTGCACGCACAACGGCTGCGGCACACGCTACGACACCATGAGCCGTATCTTCAAGTGCCCCTGCCACAGCTCGACCTTCTCCATCGAAGGGCTCAACCACACCGGCGGCAAGGCCGACCGGCCGCTGGAGCGTTGCAACCTCTCGCAAGCAAAAGGCACCGCCGAACTCATCGTCGATCCCACCAAACGCTACCGCCAGGAGATCGACAACCCCATCTCCGGCCGCAACTGGTCCAGCCCGCACAGTGTCTTCATCTTCCCCCCGCCCCCCGAAGAATAACCCGGTGCATCTGGTATTCACGATCGATCCCCCGGCCGCGCCATGAAGCGCCGCGACTTGTCGCGCGCCTAACGGCAATCACATTCAGTCCCGATGCATCGAAATAAAACAGAGCCCACGCGTGGCGCGTCGTGGGCCCTGGGAGAATCGGTCCGCCCTTGGGCGCCGATCGTTTGTCGCGTTGTCGTGTCAGCGCGTCAGGCGTTGACGTATGCCGGCTCGCCCCCGGTCAACTCCTTGTACGCTTGAAGATACTTCGTCAGCGTGTTGTTGACAACCTCTTGAGGCAGTTCCGGGCCAGGTGGCATTTTATCCCATCGGCCTTCATCGACCAAGCCTTGAAGATAATTCCGCACGTACTGCTTATCAAAACTCGGTTGATCGCGCCCCGGCTCGTACTGATCCGCCGGCCAGAAACGCGAACTGTCAGGCGTCAAAGCCTCATCGATCAGGATCGGTTTGCCATCACCATCCACCGGTAAACCAAACTCGAACTTTGTATCCGCCAGGATGATCCCGCGCTGCGCCGCGTAATCGTGCGCCATGCTGTAGATCGAGAGTGACAAGGCTTTTAGCTTCGTCATCAGCTCTTCACCGACCAACTCGCAGGCACGCTCGAAGCTGATGTTTTCGTCGTGTCCTTCGTCTTCCTTTGTCGCGGGCGTAAAGATCGGTTCGGGCAGCTTGTCACACTGTTTCAGCCCCTCCGGCAGCTTGATCCCGCAGACGGATTGCGTCTTGAGGTATTCCTTCCAGCCCGACCCGGTGATGTAGCCGCGCACGACGCACTCGATCGGCACCACATTACACCGCCTGCCGATCATCACCCGGCCCTTGAGCGACTCGACCTGTTCATCACTAAGCCCTTGCACGTCCGCCGGATCGGTCGAGATCAGATGGTGCTCCAGCTCATCGCCGAAGTGCTTGGCGATCATGTCGAACCAGAACGTGCTGATCTGCGTCAGCACCGCGCCCTTGCCGCCAATCCCGTTGCTCATGACCACGTCAAACGCCGAGACGCGGTCCGATGCGATGATCAGCAACGCCGGCTGGCCGTCTTTCGTCTGGCATTGATAGATATCACGGACCTTGCCCTGGCGTCGGCCATCAAGCGGCAGGTCGGTCTGAAGTAGCGCCTTTTTCATCTTTTGCATCCTTGTGCTTCCTCAAGGGGGTACACGGGCGCGTCATCCTAGACCAGCCCATGGGCCCTTGTCTACGGATTCCGTATTGTGGAAAACCTGACGGTATGTGGCCGCGACGCTGTCGGCCTCCTGGAATCAACAATCCGGCCGGGCGGGCATAATAATTGTTGACACAACTAATGTTCAAACGTATAATGGGACGATACTGAAACAAGACCCCCCGTGGAGTAGCCGATCACCATGTCGTTATTACAACAGGAAATCAAGCAGCCCCGGCCGTTCGTCTCCACGGAGGTGGAGGCGTACCTGAACCTGGCGCGGACCTATGGGCTGATGTCCTGTGAGATGGAGCGCTTCTTCAAGGGCTACGGCCTGACCGCGGCGGGGTACAACGTGCTGCGGATCCTGCGCGGTGCCAAGCGGGACGGGGAGTCCGGCCTGCCGACGCTGGAGGTCGCGGATCGGCTGGTGAGCCCGGTGCCCGATGTGACCCGGCTGATCGACCGATTGGTGCGCAACGGGCTGGTCAGTCGGACACGGGGCAAGGAAGACCGACGGGTGGTGCTGGTGGCCATTACCGCCAAGGCGCAGACACTTTTAAGGAAGATCGACAAGCCGTTGGTCAACTTCCACTCAAATCAGTTCACCGGTTTAAGTAAAGCCGAACAGAAGCAGCTGATCCAGTTGCTCGAAAGGGCACGGACCCCGGAATAAATCTATCGCGTGCCGGGTATGTTCCCGGACGCAACTAATACTTGTTTAAACAACTATTGAAAGGGCGACCCATGTTCAAGATCAACGACGCGACACAGAAGTGGATGACCGATAGCGGGCTGCTGGTCATTCGACTGATGGTAGGGACGGTCTTCGTATTCCACGGCTCCCAGAAGCTTTTTGGGATGTTCGGTGGAGCCGGGATCGAGGGGTTTGCTGGGTTCCTCACGTCGCTGGGGATCCCCTTACCGACGCTCAGCGCCTACCTCGCCGGGAGCAGCGAGTTCTTTGGCGGTCTGCTCTTGATCGCTGGGGTCGGGGTACGCCTGGTGGGTATACCGCTGGCGTTTACGATGCTGGTGGCGGCGTTCACCGTTGGACAGGGCTTTGAGAACATGACCGGGGGCAACGAGTACCCGCTCACGCTCGCGGCGGTGGTCACGGGTCTGGGCCTGATCGGCCCCGGCCGGTTGACGTTGATTCAGGCCTTCGGATTGGCCAAGGCACCTCAGCGGGTTGCCGCCACGGTCTAACGCCACGGCTCATTCAGACGCTTGCCTACAACCCCGCGACTCGATCCAAGGGCTTCTACCTCACCACCATGGAGTCTTCACCATGACAACCAACACCCAATCCCGCATCACCGTCCGACCCGGCGACGACCGCGGCACCACCCGGATCGGGTGGCTGCACAGCCGACACAGCTTCTCGTTCGGCCAATATCAGGACCCGAGCAATCTCGGCTTCCGCGCTCTACGTGTGATCAACGACGACGTCGTCTCGCCGGGTGCCGGTTTTGGGGAGCACGGCCACGACAACATGGAAATCCTCACCTGGGTGATCTCCGGTGCCGTACGCCACGGTGACAACCTCGGCCACAGCCAGCGCCTCGCGCCAGGCGAACTCCAGGCCATGTCCGCCGGCTCCGGCATCCGACACAGCGAACACAACGATTCCAAGACCGATCCCGTCCGGTTCCTGCAGATCTGGATCGAGCCCGATACACGTGACATCGCACCGCGCTACGATCAGATCGCCTTCGACGCAGAGGGCCGGTACAACCGGTGGCAACTGCTCGCATCGCCCGACGGCGCCGACGGTTCCATGCCGATCCAGCGTGATGTGAATGTCTACATCGCCGACCTCGACCCCGGAGCGGCGCTTGAAGTGGCGACACCCACCGGCCGATACGCCTATGTCCACGTCGCCACCGGCACCGTGACCGCCGACAGCCAGGCACTCCAGAGCGGCGACGCCTTCACCGCTCAGCCCGACACGCGCATCGCACTCACCGCGAGCGAATCCTCGCAGGTCATCTGGTTTGATCTGGATTAACTGTCTGTGTGTAGTGCTTGCAGTGACCAAGTGGCGGCTTAATAGTCCAGCTTCATCGGCAGTTTGTACTCGATCGCCTGACGTGTGAGTTGCATCATGACTGCCCATCCGAACCGGGCCTCCGCCTCAAAGGCTGAGACGCCCGGTTCGGGTTCGTTTTGGCGCCACGCGTCGATAGCCGAAGCATCCACCCCCCAACTGGCTTCGTTTACAGCGATCAGGTCGTCATGTAGCCCACACGTGGTCGCCAGGCTCACTTCATCCCCATTAGGGCCCGGGGCACGAACGCTGAACGGTTTTTCTGAGGGCACATAGAACTCGGCGCACATCATCAGCGACCGGAACTGGCTGTCTTCTGACGCACTCATCGCCTGCTTGTAGGGCTCGTCGTTGAAGACGTCCGGCGTCTGCTCCGGCTTCTCCAGCCCCGGCTGCTCCACATGTACCGCCCACGCGATCAGCGCATAGAGCCCGGACCAGTCCGGCTTGTCGGTGAAGTAGGGCAGGTCGTCCGACTCGGGCCACTGATGGACCTGCACGCCGTTCACGGCCACGGCGTTGATCAGGTTCCCTTGCCAGGTTTCGACGACCGAGCGGACCTCGTCCTTGTCCATCGGCTCTTCGGGTTTGGGCTTGAGCCCCAGCTTTATTAACAGACGTTGAAAGGCGTTGGGTTTGGGCGGGTCGCCCGCGTGGATCATCTGGACCTGGATACCCTGCTCACGCCCCATGCGTTGGACGATGGTTTCCCAGTCGCGCGTGTAATAGCGTGTCAGTGTTCCGACGTAGATGTCGAGCCCCATCAGATGCCCCCTGTGTTAGGTCAGAATTGCCGCAGGAACCGCTGGTCATTTTTGAAGAGCTAGCGGATGTTCTTGATGTCGTACTGGCGCATCGCCAGGCGTTCGATCCCCAGCCCGAATGCGAAGCCGGTCCATTCTTCCGGGTCGTAGCCCACCGATTCGAAGACCGCCGGGTCCGTGACATCCAGGAGCGGTTTAGCCGCCGCTCGCGGCTTAGCGCCCCCGCCCACTGCTTGCTTCTTCTGTTCGAAGGCTTCGGTCAGCGATTGCCGCAAGGCATTGGCGTTCTGCTTGAACCCGCGCTTCTGCTCTTTAGGCACTTCTTTAAGCAGGCCCATCAACGCCATGAGCGCACCTTTCGAGCCCAGGTAGTTGATCCGGAACGCCTCCAGCAACTCGGTGAGTTGACGGCCTGAAGGTCGGCATCCGCCTGGGTCTTGAGCTGTTCGATTCGCTGTGGCATGGGCCGGATAGGATACACGATCCAGCGAATACACGATGGGCTCGACCCCGAATCACCGGCCCGACGCTATCGGCCCCCCGGATACCCCGACCCCCGACCCCCGACCCCCGACCACCCAGATTCCCCTGATCTGCTAGCTCTTCGGCTCCCGTAACGCATCGGCCTCTTCATGCTGGTCGATAACCGCTCGGATCAGCCAATTGCCTCGGGCCATCGGTTCGCCGAGGTTGCCCGGCAAGCCGCTATACGAACCGCCCCCGTCCGCCGCGTCATCGTGATGGACGAACACGCCCTTGGTCCCGGTCGGGTTAAAGCCGACGCAGACAATGAAGTCTGTCGGCACCTCCGTCGGCTCGACCCGCAGCGCGACCCACTTGGGGTTGCCGCGCGTGAACGTCTTGTACGGGAACTTGAACTCGCGGGCGACTTGCCCCTCGGCGTCGCAGAGCCAGACGCTGAAGTCCTCGGCCGGCGGCCTGGGTTGTCCGTAACGGGAACCATAGATTCGCACCTGTGTGAGATACCAGCCGGGGCCCGGTGCCTCATAGGCCACGGCATGCCCACCCCCGGCGATGCTGCGCTTGGCCTTGGGCTGGCCGTCGTCGTGGGCAAGCTCGGTGGGTTGACGCAAGAGTTCGGTGGGTTTGGCGGTGCGTGCGGTGAAGTCGCTGCGCGGCTGGACGCGGATCATCAGGGGCTCGAACCGGTTCCACCAGTCGGCGACGGCGGGGTCGTCGTGCAGGTCGATCACGACGCGGCGCAATGCAGGGCTGGGGTCGGTCGGATCGACCTCCGCTTCACCCCATGCCTTGAACAGCGGGGCGATGTTATCTTCTCCGATAAGTGAGACGAGGTCGCGCCAGAGCCCGGCTGCGCGTGCGGTATCGCTGGGTTTTTCGGCGGCGAGTTGCTGATTGAGGCGGGCGGTGCCGTCCTGCTTGTAGTCATATGGGTAGCACCAGCCGGATTCACCGAGCGTGTCGAAGACGCCGTCGGTCAACTCGGAACCGAGGTAGTGAGCCCAGCCCTCGGCACCGGCTGTATTGAGCCAGCCGTGTTGGGGGATGGCGCGGTACATAGCGATGTGCCCAAGTTCGTGGCACATGCCGTAGAGATTAAAAATGCCGGATTCTTCGGGTGGGCGGAGCTGGTCAGCGGAGCGGAGGCTGAGGTTGAGCCGGTCGTTACCGTCGGTGAACAGGCGGACCTTGTTGCGCGGCGCGACGTCGATGGTTACGGTGATGGTCTCGGGCATGCCGAAGCTGTAGCGATCCACCGCGAGTTGCCTAGAAGTTTCGACAACGCCAGCGACGGCCTTGGCCTGGTCGGGTTCGATGCCGGTGTAGCGGACGACGGCGTGATCGGCTCGGTGGAGTTGTTCGGCGTGGGCGAGCAGCGGGAAAGTGAGTAGGGCGGCGAGTGAAATCACGCAAGTGAGCTTGCACATGGTTGCCTCCGTCGGCTGGGGGAAGGGGATTCCTTAGATAGACGGAGTGTAGTGGTATGTGATCAAAGGGAATCCTTGAAATATAAAAAAAGACCCGAGTGTCAGGCACCCGGGCTAAATGGGATCGCGGTGGTAAGGGTTAGGCGCTACATCACCCGGTAGCCGATGTCTTTGCGGTACCAGGCCCCATCGAACTTGATCTTCTCACACGCGGCGTTGGCCTTCTGCTGGGCTTCCTTGAGGTCCCTGCCCATCGCGCAGATGTTCAGGACACGCCCCCCGGCGGTCACCAACTCGCCGTCCCTGCCCGTCTTCGTGCCGGCGTGGAAGACATGCACATCCGGGTCCGCCTCGGCGTCGTCGATCCCCGTGATCACCTTGCCCGATGCGTAGCTCCCGGGGTACCCGCCGCTTGCCATCACCACGCAGCAGCAGCACCGTCCGTCCCAGGTCAGGTTCACGTCCGCCAGCCTGCCCTCGCAGGTCGCGATCATGATGTCGATCATGTCACCCTTTAGCCGCATCATCAACGGCTGGCATTCCGGGTCGCCGAACCGTGTGTTGAATTCCAGGACCTTCGGCCCGCCCGCCGTGAGCATCAGCCCGGCATACAGCACGCCCTGGAACTCCACCCCGTCACGACGCAGCGCATCGACCGTCGGCACCAGGATCTCGCTCTGGATCGTCGTCATCAGCTCATCACTGACCAGCGGCGTCGGGCAGTACGCACCCATCCCGCCGGTGTTCGGGCCGGTGTCGCCCTCCTTAGCTTGCTTGTGGTCCTGGGTCGGGTCGAGCACGAAGATGTTCCGCCCGTCGACCAGCGCCAGGATCGAGACCTCCTGCCCGACAAGCCTTTCTTCGACGATCACGGTGTCGCCGGCATCGCCGAACTCTTTGTCGACCATGCACTGCTTCACACCCGCCAGCGCCTCTTCGTTATTATCACAGACGATCACGCCCTTGCCCTTGGCAAGCCCCGCCGCCTTGACGACCACCGGCAACTCGCGGTTCTCGATGTAGTTCACCGCCGCTTCGTAGTCGGTAAACGACTTGGCATCGGCGGTGGGGATGCTCGCCGCCCGCATCAGCTGCTTGCTGAAGTCTTTGTCGCCCTCGAGCCTTGCGCCCGCCGCGACCGGGCCGAACACATACCGCCCGTCGCGCTTGAGCCGGTCCGCCAGTCCGTCGCACAACGGGTCTTCCGGGCCGATCGCGATCAGGCTGACATTGTTTTGCCGGCAGAAGTAGTCGATCGCGTCGGCGTTCTTCGTGTTCACCGGATCGAAAGGCAGGTCTGTCACATTCGTGCCCAGCGCCGCGGTGCCGCCGTTGCCGGGTGCGAAGTACAGCTTGCCGCACTGTTTGGATTGCTTGAGCTTCCAGCCCAGCGCATGTTCACGCCCGCCGGAGCCCAGGATCAGGGCATTAATCTTGTTTTTTGGCATAGGACCGGACAGAGTAACGCGGATGGGCGGCGCGGTCTACACGACGCTCGCCTCCCCACGTGGCTGTTCGGCCGGGTCTTTAAATCAGTCGCGTCAGGGGGCGGCGACGGCGGATGGGCTTGCTCTTGCGTGCGGGCTTTTGTGGACGGTTCATCGCTGGCCTTCCTAAAAAAAGACACACCCTTACGGGGCTGGGCCCGCCGACCCGACATGAACGCCCCGACACGGGACCGATCGGCCGACCATGGGGTGCTATCGGCAGCCCCACCCGTCCATCGCCAACCTTAGCTGGCGAAACTTCACATCCCGCCGCTCTCGCGGCGACCCCATCGGTGCTCATCGCCCCCATCCAGCCCCCCAGCCAAGCCATTGTTTAAAGCCCCGGTTTGTGCTACGCTTTCCGCCTTGGTCAGCCCGATTCCAAGGCCGGCCGGACACACCACCACGGGGTGTAGCTCAGCTTGGTAGAGCGCTTCGTTCGGGACGAAGAGGTCGCATGTTCAAATCATGTCACCCCGACTTACAACAAACAGCTGGCCTTCGGGTCAGCTTTTTTTCGTGAGCAGGACGGACGAGCCCTACTCGGCCGGATGAAGCGCCGCTACTTCAAGGCTACCTGACTTACGGGCAACAAGGAGGATGCCCGAGAAAGTGACCCACTTCCTGGAGTAGCCCGCGTCACGATGGCCAAACCGACAACGCGCGGGCCGGTGTCCAGTAAACTTGCCAAGCAACAGTCTTCAATTAGTCACATACGAGGAGGACAATCAATCAGTACTAGTACTGCACGCGCCCAGTCAGACTATACTTCGACGCGCGATCAGAGTACCGCACAGGCCCAGTAGTATGAGTGATGTCGGCTCCGGTACGGTGGTGTCGGCCGATGGGGGTGTTCCCGCGTTCCAATTGCTCAGGATGACGTCGAGATCGCTGAGACCAATAAAGCCGTCGCCGTATCCGGCCAAATCGCCTTGCCCCCAGTTACCCGTATCAACTGTCTGGTTCCAGTTAGTCAGTAGTACATCAAGGTCACCGAGCCCGACGAAGCCATCGCCATCAACATCGCCGCTGAGGAAGCTGAAGGGCGCGAGGTCGGTGAAATGCCTCAGTGGGTGGAAGTCGATACCGCCAATATCAGTGCCGTAATACGCTTCGAGCTGATCGGCCATAGCCATCAGTTCATCAAAGTCTGCCCAGGTCTCACCCGGTCCGACTGCTGCAGCCTCGAGTCCAATACGCACTTCACCATTGAAGTTGGCGATCTCCCACCCGACACCGTTGGCGATACTGCTGAAGTTATCCCGCTCATAGGCCATCATCGAGAAGCCATCGAGTGATCCCGCGAGGTCTACAAACCACTGATCCCGCTCACCCGGGGCCCAGCCAATCGAAGAAGAACTGTCGTACCAAACCGGCAGGTCGGCGTAGACTTCGACCTGTGTTTGACCGTTTGTGTCCAGGAGGTTGCGGACGTCATCGTAGGTATCGCGTAGATCCAGCAGCAGGTCGCGCTTGTCTGTGGCCGTACCGTTCTTCCACTGCGTTAAAGCGTGCGGTTCGATATCCAGATGGACCGCGTCTATCAATTCACGCGGGTCCGTACGTGCCGCGTTGTAGTCGATCAAACGAGTTTGAATGATGTTCAGCAGGCCGGGACGTGAGCCGGGGAAGACCCATGTGGGCTCGCCAAGCAGCATCTGAGATTGGATGCCCGCATCATCGAGCCCGGCGTTCCAGTGGGCGATCCTTTCCGGATCGGACTGTGGCCAGGAACCGAAGCTGGTGTAGATCGTATCGTACTCCCAAGTTTGGAAGTCACGGATAAGACCGGCTTCTTTCGCGTGGTCTCCAAGAATGTTAGTCGCGCCATAAGGGTGCGATGCACTGGACCACATCCACGCCGAGCGGTGGTGTTGCGCCATTGCGGGCGTGCACAGCGCCAAAATGATGACGGCAGTACCTCCCCCCCGAACAACACGACGTTTCACTGTGTCAGGAACTGGAAACTCTGCAGATTGGAAAGTCTCATCCATGCCCACAGTATAGCATGCCTAACTAATAAATCGACCAACGAATTAACATTTAATTGAACTATGAATGCGAGACCTATGGAGGTAATAACGAGTTATTCATAGGTAGTTTTATGCAGCATGCTCCCCTTGCATAAACACTTGTGAATCTGTTAATTATCATCTTTTAGCCATCTGTTGGCTTTAATCTCCAAGATGTGATTTCGCTCGTAGGATACTGCTGTCCAACGGTTGTCATCGATCGACCAGACACCGTCTGGCAGCTTCTTGAACGCGCTTGGGCCGTCATGAACGGCCACTTGGATTCGGGCCTGCTCAAGAGCATCACGGTTTTAGAAGATCAGGATACACTCGCCGAAGATTGGGATCACATATTGATGCCACCCGCGACTCTCACCCTCACCCCTCCATCGGCCGAAGGAATCGACCGCCGCCTCCCCAAGAACGTTGCCGCAAGTCATCTGGATTGTGGTCGCCCTGTCTGGCCAGGAGGGGCATCAGATTCTCAAACTTCCCGGCTTACCATACTGTACAACGGTTCGTCCTGATACAGGATCACATCCGCCAGGTCATCGGTAACCATCAACTGCTGCATCTTCTATCCGTAACGTGGCGTAATGAACTCGCCCCGGAATGTAATCTCAGGGTGTATATCCTGAAACAAAGCGAGCACCAGCCTCCACGCCTCGAACTCTTCGGGCGTGCTAGAGCAATCTCAATCCAACTGTAGCGGGTGCCACGTTTTGTCCGCGAAGCGGCAAAGCGTGTGTTGCACTCACATTTTTCCCTTCGGGTCAAAATGTGCCACCCATAGGCGATACGTTTGGATTGAGTACGCGCTAGAGCACATTGCGTGATTACTGCCCGTCATCCCCGCACAGGGGCTTTATGCAACCCCCTGCCTGATAACATGGTCGCGGGCCAGGCGGATCAGGATTTTGGCGGTGACGTAAGGCTCGACACGGCGGCCACGCACCCACGGCGGCAGGTGGGTCAGGCCGCCGCCGAAGTTGCAGAGGTTGGCGAAGCGCGTCTCGACGCGGCGACGGGTGCTAAGCAGTTGGCGGATGAACGGTGAAGGCGCACGCATCCGCTGGATCATGGCCACGCGGTGCGGGCTGTGCACGCGTGACTGGCCCAGCCCCTTGGCGTGGCGGAAGCGGCGCGGCGTCACCAGGACGCGCCCGGCCCCGGCGGCCTGGTCGTACAACGGGTTGGTCTCGTAGTTGGCGTCGGCCAGCAGGTAGCCTTCGCCCAGCTGTTCTTGTTCGATCATCTGCTTGGCGGCGATGCGTTCGTCGACGTTCATCGGCGCGACACGGTAGGCGACGGGGCGGTTATTCTCGGCATAAATCGCGTGGAGTTTGTAGCCCTTCTGGAACCCGCCGGCGCCGCGGCCGATCGTCGCGCGGCGGTCGGCGCTGTGCTTGGCGACGGCCAACGGCTTGCCGTCGATACGCAGGGTCAGGGCGTGTTGTGTTTGAGGCTCGAGTCGATCCATCAGTTGATCGAGTGCCCGACGGGTTTCGGGCCGGGCCAGACGCCGGCTCATGGTCGACTGATCCGGCAACGCCGCCGGCGGCTTGACGCCGACCCAGTGGCGACGGTCACACGCCCAATACACCGGCCGGTCGTGCAGCACCGCCCAGAGGTAGACGCGGAGGATGCGTGCGGTGGGATGCACAAACCGCCGGCGTCGGACGAGGGTTGACATGACGGTGAGTTGGGCCGTTAAGATGCTCCACAGTTCGCGTTCCATGCTGGTGACTCCTTTTCGGTGAGGTCGAGTAAGTGGTCCACCAGTATGGGCGCGAACGCTTGTTAGCGCCAGCGGTTAGATAAAATGGCGCATAAAGCCCACAGGCGGGAATCCAGTCTTCTTAGAAGTCCAAAGCATGGACCACCACCTGCGCGGGGATGACATACAGAGGTGGTAAGGACTCTCGCAAAGAGCTCTAAAACGACAGGCGCAGCGGCTTGTCATGATCCGTGCCCCGATAGAAGCGCATGGTGCCGCAGAAGAGTCAGTAATCGACACCTGGAATAACCAGTGTCTCCGTGACATACTTGATACATATGCTGGCGCTCAGATACACCCCCTGTTGAATGGACGTCTAATCCGAACCTGATACACCCAGATCTTGAAGCCCGGCGACCGCCTTGCCAAGGTTTGTGATCAATCCATCCATCTCATTAAAGGTGTCATTGTCACGCTTAGGATCATCATCATATCGTCGTCGCCCCCAGTCTTGACGACATCGATCGAGTAGCCCACTTCCCTCATCAATCAGATGAGATCGTGTGCCTGCCGAATGGCCGCTCTGTTGGTAGATGCCAAGCCTGTTGATCCAGTCGATGATATCGCAAGCCAGCAAGTAGTTGGCAAACTCCTCGCGGTTACTCCGAATCATGCTGGTATGCTTCTCGAATATCGGGCGCAGACCCGTACAAACTCCGGCGACCTCGTTCATGATCAACGCCTCGGCCTGCGTGATCGGGGCGGGTGGCGCTTTTTCCGAGGTTTCGGTTTGCATGATCCGACGCAGTAAATCGTTTCGAGGTATGGATGTCGATAGCCGTAAGATTGCCTTTGCCGCTGATTCTCCCAGACCGTAACGCTCATTCACGAACCGGCTAACGATCGATAACGCGTCGGACTCTGGATCATTAAACCATGCACCGCCAAGTGCCATTGCGAACAGCTCGGTACCGCAGAGCATGCGGCCGGGACACCAGACGGTATTCATCAGACCAAGCACCTGGTCACCAGCTTGGTGTGCGATGCGCGAGAAACGCTGTAGATTGCCTTGTGTGTTTGCCCTGGGCATGATCATGTCGCCGGACCGGCTACTGGATGGGCAACATATAACACGGAATCCCATCCCCAATAGCGCTTCGGTACTCTTGGCATTCAGGTCGTCATGGTATTGCCAGTCGCAAACGATGATGTCCTTGGGAATGCGTTCGGCGATCTTTGGCTCGCTGACCAGGTGGTCACCCCAGATCATCATCTGTTTACCCAGAGAACGGATGATTCCATAGACGAGGTTTACCATGTCTGCGAAGACTTCCCAGTCATCCATCCCCGCGAACTTCTCCCCAAGCAAAGAGCGGTTGCCAAGATTGACCTCGTCAAAGCCTGCATGGATGTAAGGCGAATCGAAAACCTCTGCTGTTTCGTGCAACAGGTCCTTGAGGATCGCGTGCGTGTCGGGGTGCAGTGGGTCGATCGCGTTAAAATCGCCGGAAGTCGGCATCGCCAGGTGGCGGTACTGCGGTAAATCGTGGATGAAGCGTGTGTGACCAAAGCACTCGATCTCGGGCACGATCATCAAGCCATTATCTTTTGCTGTGCTGAGCCATGTACCGATCTGATCGCGTGTCAGGGCGTGCGGCGAAGCCAGTTCCGGGCGGCTCTGGAAGGCTATCGCGCAGCCCTCGTTGTCGGTTGCGTGAGCGAAGATCGTGTTGTACCCCCAAGCCGAGGCGGAGCGGGCCACCGACATATAATGGTCGAATCGCTCGGTAACTCGAGCCATATCCAGCATCAGCCCGTTGATTTCAAACGTCTTCATAGCGTGCCTTGTCGATGATCATGCAAGGTTAAGTTGCTCGGGGGAGGTCATAGGGTCACACGGCGAATCATTCAGGCGTGGCCCATTACTCCGCCGGCAGAAGATCGAGCAGGCCCCGGTAGCAATGAACAAGAATCCCCGCGTAACCCGGCCGTCCTTCAAGCTCATTGTGCACAAGATTAAGTTGCTCCCAGAAGGCTTGTGGACCTGATCCGTAGAAAGTGATTTCGGGCGTGTCCTTCAGCTCGATCGTTTCCATCGAGGCACAGATTTTTTTACCAATCTGTTCGGCATACGCCAGCTCGTTCGCCACATGCTCAGTGATTGAGTTGGAGCCCACCGCGTGTGTACGATACGACATGATGCCGATGTAATCACAGATGTCCTGGATGTGTTGGTGCAGATTCTTGGTCTGACCGTCATAGTCGAGTATGCAACTGTCATCCGCGTCGGTCTTCAGGTCGTACCACATCGGGATATCACACGCCAGCAACATATCCGAGCCACGGTCGTTGAGTTTACGTCTGGCTTTCGTGTAGTAGTCAAGCAGGTCGTGCATGATGACCTGCCGAGCTTCCTGGTCCTGCTTCCATTGAGGCATGATGTACGGCTCGATGTCGTAGTGGATGCCAACGAATCGCTTGCCCTCGGGCATAGATTGGTTCAGATCGATGATCGCATCTAGGATCTCGAGCGTGTGAGCATGGTTGGCCGCTACCGCCATGTCCTTGGCGCCGTCAAGCGCCTCCACCGCGATCCCGCGTTCAGCCGCCTGGGCAACCAGACGTGTCAGCTGTGCGGGGTACTTGATCGTATAGGCCGCGGCTTCTTTGTCTTCGTGAATCTGCACGAATAGCCGATTAAAGCCGTGGGTTTGACAGAAGTTGAGTAGTCGATCCTGTGCTTGATCGGTGTTCAGCCATGTCTCCCGCCATACCCACATAGCACGGATACCAGATGGGGCTTGGTTGTGTCCGATGCGCGTGGTTGAGGTCTGCGCGTGGATTTGAGCAGGCGTTGAACACGCCACTTGGAAAATGCTGACAGCCAAGATGAGTAATCCTAAGCGTGATTTGATCGTGTTGGATGTATTCATAGGGCCAATGTAGCTAGAGATTTGCAGCCCGTCAATTTTAATTTGATTTTTTAACGAACTAATATTGACTTGTGACCACAACCCAGGTATTCTTAGTTCATGTCGAGGCCAAGCTACGTCAAGAGGACTGCCGCAGTGCCACGTGTATATTTAAGCCTGCTGGACCCTATACTAAGGAGTTGATGGGTTATGAAGCGAAAAGCCTTCACACTTATTGAATTATTGGTTGTCATATCGATCATCGCCCTGCTGGTGGGTATCCTGCTGCCGGCATTGGGGGCGGCCCGTGAAGCTGCGAAGAACATGGTCTGCAAGGTTAAACTCAAGCAGGTCGGTTTGGCCCATGAGCTATGGTTGGAGGACAGTGACAGGCTTGCGATTAGTAGAACGGCCATGCGTAACCGTTGGCCCGTTTTGTTGATCGAACGATACCCTTCCGAGATCGCCTCCCCAACCGAGAACGGCAATCTGGAAGATGCCACGTTGATTTGTCCGAACGACACCGAGCCGGCTCTGCCAGGTGTGGGTGATCCTTCCCCCGGCGATTACGCGTCGTTCACGGTCGAGATCGGGGGCAGCTATTATATGAACAACGACATAAATAGTTTTGGGCCCGGCGATGTCGATACGACCCCCAGGTCCAGCATGAAGTGGGCCCAGATCTGGCTCGACAATGGTGGAGATGATGGGGGCGACGGTGCGATCGAGCTTTGGGCGGGTGATCGGATCGACGCGGTCAAAGCCACATCCAGCTACGCATTATTCTGGGACAGCCCCGGGCACCGTGAGGTTAACCATGAGCCCTTTACCAACGGCAGGCCTCATAGTTGGTGGTTCGCAGGCAGTGCATTGCTCGAGAATATCACCCCGGACCCGGAACGGCACCGTGGGAGTGGTAATATTTTGTATCTTGATAGCCACGTGGATAGCAAGTCTACGGATGAGATCGATTACAGCATCATCCGTTGGGATAACATTGACGAGAAACGGGATTAATATTTGGTAGGTATTGCACCGGCCAAATGGCGTTATCGACGGTGTTGTGAGCTACTCCGCTGCCATGATTGCACCGTATGCTACAGCACCATCCCATTGACACAGCCCCGGATCTGACATGAGCCAACCCGAAAAAGTCAACCAAATCTATGCCGCGATACACAACCGCCGCCTCATCCTTCAGTTGCTCCGCGGCGGGCCGTTGTCACGGCGACAGCTCATGAAGCTGACAGGCCTGCGGGGCTCGACGGTGTCATACATTGTGCGCAGCCTGCTTGACAATGACATCATCCGCACAATCGGAAAGCGCGAATCAAACGCCGTTGGCAAGAAGCAGGTCCTTCTTGATGTCAACCCGAACCTGGGGTGGGTCGCGGGCTTCGGTATCAGTACTGATTGGGCGTTCCTTACATATCTGGACATGGCTGGGAACGTCCTGGCCCAGGATCACTTCGAAATCGGCATCGACTTACATGAGATCCTTGAGGAACTGAGCAAGCGTGTTGAGGCTTGGGCCTCGGAGAACGATGGATCAATCGGCAAGATGCTTGGTGTCGGTGTAGGTGTGCCCGGTGTCGTCAATGTCGATACAGGGCGGATCAAGCTGTCATCCATGCTGAAGCTTCAGAATCACGCGTTTCGGGATTTAGTAAGAGAGCAGTTTGGGAAGCGTGTTTACGTTGACAACAACGTCAACCTCGCCGCACAGGCCGAGGCCCGGACCGGTGCCGCCGCCGATCTGAACAACTTCATCTACTTCCACCTTAGTGTCAGTTCCGAAGGCGATACTTACACCTTCAAGAGCTTGGGCTCGACACACTTCCTTGACGGCAAGCCCTACCGCGGGGCTCATTACTCAGCCGGCGAAATCGATCGGCTCCTTCAGGACACCGTGCCGGTCAGCCAGCTCAATGCCAGTGAACTGCTCCTGATGGGTGATGAGTGCGGAAAGGTCACGGATAGTCTGAAGCAATTGGCGATCGGGACGGGGCAAACCTTGGCTACGATCTGTGACCTGAGCGACCCCCAGGCGGTGATCATCGGCAGCAACATGCCTTTCTGTAACACGAAACTGATCAACCTTGTTCAATCAGAGCTCAACAGTGAACTCGTGCCCGTACCCAACCGCCATATCCCCGTGATTGTTTCGAGGCTGGGCGATCACAGTGTGGCGATGGGGGCTGCTATCGCGGTGTTGGACCTCGCCGTGTCTGACGTAGAGGAGGGCGTGTTGTCCGGCCTCAGGAGTAGTACTTGATGCAGTTTGCGACCATTCCGAGGCCTAATGTCATTACACCTTGTCCCGGGTTCTTCAAGTTAGCATCCGCGAGAGATATCTACTTAGCAGGTCCGCATCGGGATACGCACCTTGAGTGGATAGGACAGTATTTAGCAGATTGGCTTGCTACCCAAGACATCGCTGATGTAAACATCCTGTCGGACATACTTGGGAAAGACCGCGTACCGGCCGGTTCTATACGGCTGGAGCTTGATCAGAGCACAGAGGCATTATCCAGGGGCAGCTATCACCTTGTTGTGAATCCCGATAGCCTAACAGTCAAAGCGCACGATACCGATGGCGTCTTTCACGGCGTGCAGACACTAAAACAATTAATCGCAAGCGCCACGACCACCGGTCAATCCGGGCATATGCCCTGTGTCCGTATCAAGGACGAGCCTCGGTTCCCTTGGCGAGGATTCATGCTGGACTCGGCCAGGCACCTGCAGAGTGTTGCTGAAATCAAAAAGATCATCGATCGGATCGCGTCATTAAAGCTAAACCGTTTCCACTGGCATCTTGCCGATGATCAAGGCTGGCGTCTGGAGATCCGAAAGTACCCACGCTTGACCTCCGTAGGCGCTTGGCGCGGCGAGGGTCCGAATCGCTATGGCGGATACTACACACAGCAACAGGCGCGTGAGATCGTCAACTATGCAAAAGATCGCTGTGTGACCGTGATTCCTGAAATCGACATGCCCGGCCATTGTAACGCGGCGTTGCACGCTTACCCAAGGCTATCCTGCACGGGTAAGCCTATCAATGCCGACGCGGAAGGGGGCTTAGACGCTTACACACGCCATGACGGCCGGCTCTTGTTCTGCGCCGGACGGGATGAAGTCCTTACTTTTCTTAAGGATGTCCTGACCGAGGTCGCAGAGGTTTTTGACCCGCCGTTCATTCATCTTGGGGGAGATGAACGGCCCTCCGGAATCTGGAGTGACTGCCCCCGCTGTCAGCGTCGGATGAAGGACCTGGGGTTGGATAGCGAGGATGAATTAGAGTACTGGTTCGCCTCACAGATCGCGCAGTTTGCCCACGACCATCTCAAGATCCGGACCATAGGCTGGGGGGACAACCTCAAGAAAGCCGGCATGCCCAAGGGCCAGGTTGTTCAGGGATGGCTTGAGGGTCAAAGCGCCATGGCAGTTGGGATGGGGCGGCAGACGATCAACTCTTTTCACGAGTGGGTCTATTTGGATTACCCCTGGTGTAAAGATAGTCAGGAGGGCAAGCCGGACTGGATGCCGCTGCTGCCCATCAAGAAAGTTTACGACTTCGAGCCTGTTCCCGAGGGTACCGGTCCAGAGGCGTCATGTCTCGTGCTGGGTGGCGAGGCACCGGTTTGGACCGAGCACATAAGAACTTTCGACAGCTTGATTAAGCACATTTGGCCCCGATTGCAGGCATTTAGCGAGGCCCTTTGGTGTGCACGCGAGGTACGTGATTACACGGACTTCAAGCAGCGCGTTGCGCTATGCAACCGTACCAAGCGAATCACCGCAATCTCGACAGTTTCAACACCCAAAGTCATAAAAGCTGCGGGTCGGACGCAGAAAGTACTTGACAAAGCATCGAATTAGGGTTAATTAGATAGGTAAATGAACTAACTCATATTCCATATCTATGAGACCATTTGGCCAGATCTACATTTTATTAGGAGAGGGAAACTATGTCTGGATCAACCGCCCAAGCTCGACGCGAATCATTAGAAAGGCTCCTGGCTTACTCGGCCGCGGCTGGGCTCGGAGCATTTGTCACGGGTCAGGATGCTGGGGCCGCGATTGTTCATACGGATATCCCAGACCTCGTCATCAATCGAGGCGACCCCAGTTTGCTGATCGACTTTGATAACGACGGCTATGACGACGTTGCGCTCTTGCACACCGCCGGCGGTGGTTTCGGCTATGGCAATGTGCAGTGGCGTGGGTCAGTGGAAACCAGTGGCTTGCCGGGCAGCGATCCGCTTTACCCCAACCGCGGAGCCGGCTACAGCGTCACAAACACACTCAACGGCAACGCATACTACGTGCGCTCTTTTGAGCCCGGCGAGGTCATCGGACCTGGTAACGCCGCCGCACAAGACATCACCCCGAATGCCGGTGGCCACTTCTACGGCCTCATCTCGAACTACGGCGGCTACGGCGAACACACATTCTGGGACCCCTCGTCCGGATTCCCCAACGACGAGTACGCCGGCGTCCGATTCGTGGACGGCAATGGTGACAACCGTTACGGCTGGGCTCGGTTCCAGATCACGGTCCATGATGTGGTGAATGCCAACGGCCTGCCTTTCCCCGACGGCATTATTGACGCTCGTGATTATCAATCCGACGCCAATCGGTATGTAACCGTTTTTGAGTATGCCTATGAAACCACGCCCGATACGGACATCCTCGCCGGCGATGTTGGGTCCTCGCTGCCGGGTGATCTGGATGGTGACGGATTTGTAGGTCTCGGTGACTTGGATATCGTTCTGCTTGACTGGAATAACGGTGTGCCCGTCCCCCCGAACGATCCAATTAATGACCCGCGAGCTGATCCAACCGGTGACGGTTTTGTCGGTCTGGATGATCTAGATGTCGTTTTGGTCAACTGGAACACTGGCACGCCGCCATCCGGGGGGGCGGTGGCCCCAGAGCCAACGTCACTGGCCATACTTGCGGCTGGCGGAGGCACTTTAGCGTTCACCCGTAAGCGGCGCGTCAGCTAACCAATCTTCAGTTTAACCACCCTACGAGGGATTCGGCAGCAGTAGTCTGTTACGTCAAGTCAGTCGAAATATGAGGTTTCTTATCTATTAACAACGGCCACGTTGGCCGGCTTCTAGAAGGAGGACGAGAGATTATGGCAGCAGTTCAGACAAATCCTGAGGCAGCGAAAAGGCTGATGGCGTACTCCGCCGCAGCCAGTCTAGGGGCCTTCGGTGCCGCACAAGGCGCCCAGGCCGCGATTCTACACTTCGACATCCCCGACCATGTCATTGCTGAGGGGGACCCCAACTTCGGGATCAATATGGATGGCGCGGGGTATGTAGACCTGACGGTCAAGAATGTCACCTTCGGTGCCAGCTACACACGGTTCCGCATCCAAGGCGGGTACGGCTCGAGCGATCTGACGAATCTTGCCAAGGGCAGTTCCTACTACATCCGATCGTTCGAAGAAGGTGACGTCATCGGTAACAACGCGAACACCGCCGCGGCTGGTGGTGGCCACATCGCCAAGCAGGACGCAACCAACTTCGGCAACTTGGTCGACCCGCAATACGCCGGCGTCCTGCTGAAGGATGTGGGTGGTGATTTGCACTGGGGCTGGGTCCGGATCAGTTGGGACGATGTCGCGAACGAGGCGACAGTCTACGAATACGCATACGAGACCGACCTGTACACCGAAACTGACATCGTCGCCGGTGCGGTTCCCGAGCCGGCATCGCTGGCATTACTGGCCGCTGGTCTGGGCGCCGTGGGCCTGCGTCGTCGTTCGGCATAACCTCCGTTTTATGTATGTAAAACCCTATAACCTTAGACTGGGCGTGCGCGAAAGTGTCCGCCCAGTTATTTAAAAATCTCCAAGAACTCGGCGCTGGGATACGACGACCATGACAGAGCGAATCAGCAAGAAGGTCCTTCTGATCGGGTGGGACGCCGCTGATTGGGTCATGATCAAGCCGCTGATCGAGCAAGGACTGATGCCGACGCTGGAGCAGATGATCAAAGAAGGTACAAGTGGTAAGCTCGCCACGATCCGTCCGATCCTCTCCCCGATGCTCTGGAACTCGATCGCCACCGGTAAGCGTGCCGACAAGCATGGGATCTATGGCTTCACAGAACCCCTGCCCGATGGCAGTGGCATCAGGCCCGTCTCCAGCACCAGCCGCAAGACCAAGGCGCTCTGGAATATCCTTTCACAGAACGGTTTGAAGTCCAACGTCGTCAGCTGGTTCGCCAGCCACCCCGCCGAGCCGATCAACGGGACGATCGTGACCGATCGCTATGTGACGCAATTAATGGGTGGGGAAGAGTCGCAGACCAATCTTGATGGGATGTTCCATCCGGCACGTTTAGCCGACGACCTGATCAAGCTACGGGTCGATCCCAGACAACTCGACGGGCAGGCGATCCTGCCGTTTATCCCGCACGCCGCTGAGATCGATCCTAAGCAGGACCAGCGCCTGATCCAGTTCGCCTCACTGCTGGCTCGGACCAGCACCGTCCACGCCGCCGCCTGCTGGACGATGCTCAAGGAGCCGTGGGACTTCATGGCAATCTATTACGATGCCATCGACCAGTTCGGCCATCACTTCATGCCGTACCACCCGCCCGCGATCGAGGGTGTCAGCGAGAAGGACGCCGAGCTATACAAAGATGTCATGGTGGGGTGCTACCGATATCACGACATGATGCTTGAGTCGTTGTTGAAGTATGCCGGGGAGGATACCACGGTCATCCTCGTGTCTGATCACGGTTTCCACAGTGGCGAGGGTAGATTCGACACGGACGGATTCAAGGACCCCGAGAGCTGGCATCGGCCTTTCGGCGTGGTGTGCGCCAAGGGGCCGGGGATCAAGAAAGACTCAAACATCTATGGCGCAACGCTGCTGGATGTCACGCCAACCGTGCTTTCACTTTTCGGCCTGCCGATCGGCGCAGACATGGACGGCCGGCCTTGGCTGGAGATCTTCGACAAGCAAGCACACGCAGAGCGTATCGTCAGCTGGGACCTGGTCGAGGGCGAAGATGGGATGCACGGCGAAGACCTGCGAGAAGACCCCGTCGCCTCCGCCGAAGCACTGCGCCATTTAGTCGAATTGGGCTATATCGATGCTCCCAGCGAGGATGCCCAGGAGACGATCGACAAGACCATCCTCGACCAGAAAATCAACCTCGCCAAGGCGCTTAACGACAGCCACCGTATCGATCAGGCCATCCCACTGTGGCAGGAATTACTGGATCAGGACGAGGACGGTGAAAACACCGTTGCATATAGATTCCAGTTGGCCAAGTGCTATTTACGGACCGGCAAAGCCGATCGTTGTGAAGAAATTATCCGGGAGTTGATCGAAACAAACCCCAAGAGACCTGTCCTGCTTGTCCAGTTGGGGCAGGCGCTCCTGCAACAGGATAAGCCCGAGGCGGCGCTTGAGTATCTGCAACAGGCGGAAGCGATCGCGCCCGATATGCATATGCTACTGGGCTGTCTGGGCCAGGCTTACGTTCAACTATCCCGGTGGGACGATGCAGAAAGAGTATTCCGGCGTGTGCTGGAAGATGACAGTGAAAGCGCCGTGGCTTACAACGGGCTTTCGAGGGTGTGTATCTCCCGCCGTCAGTTCGATACGGCGGTCGACTATGCGTTGCACGCAGTCGGCTTAATGCATCAATTCCCACGGGCTCACTACAACCTTGGGGTTGCTTTGGCGGAGAGCGGCAAGTCCGACAAGGCGATACAGGCGCTGGAGACCTGTGTATCGATGGCACCGGGCATGAGGGTGGCTCACCTATGGCTGTCGCGGCTCTATGCCGAGAACGACCGCGATCCCGATCTGGCTCAGAAGCATGAGATGCTAGCCAGGTCCGGACCCACCGAAGCGGTCAAGCAAACCGACACGGCCGGCTGAGTGGGTCTGCCGGGTACCGAGATCGGATTAAATAAGCACGGATGGGCTGCTGGGTATATTCCATGATCACACAGACGGGCCTCGCGACGATTTCAACCAACATGCACGCACTGGACTGGTGCATCGTCATTGGGCTGCTGGCCGTGATTGTCGGTGCCGCGGTGGCGACGAAGAAGTACACACAGAGCGTCGCGGACTTCCTCGCCGCTAACCGTTGTGCGGGCCGATACATTCTCTGTATTTCTCAGGGCACCGCGGGTCTGGGCGCGATAAGCATCGTGGCGTTTTTTGAGATGTTCTACAACGCCGGCTTCACCGCTGACTGGTGGATGCTGATGATGTCGCCTTTGGCCTTGCTGATCGCGCTATCCGGCTGGGTGATCTACCGGTACCGAGAGACACGCGCCATGACCATGGCGCAGTTCTTTGAGATCCGTTACAGCAAAGGTGTGCGTGTGTTCGCGGGGATCCTGGGCTGGGTCGCGGGTATCGTCAACTTCGGAATCTTCCCGGCGGTGGGGGCGAGGTTCTTTATCTACTTCTGCGGACTGCCGCAATACCCGGTCACAGTGCGTGGCACGGAGATCGATCTGATGTTCGCCGGGGTGATGTTGCTGCTGTTGGCGGTCTCGTTGTTCTTCGTCTTCCTGGGTGGGCAGATCGCGGTCATGGTCACCGACTTCATCCAGGGCGTCTTCACCAACATTGTGTTTCTGATCATCCTGGGCGTGATCTTCTGGATGTTTGACTGGCCTACGATCATCGAGACGCTCCAGACATCCGCGCCCGGTGAAGCCTCGCGTATCCACCCGTTCCACACCGCCAAGGTGGAGGGCTTCAACGTCTTCTACTTCCTGATCGGGGCGTTTACGCTGGTGTACGGCTGGAAGGCCTGGCAGGGCTCCCAGGGTTATAACTGCTCCGCCAGTTCGGCGCATGAGGCCAAGATGGCCGGCATCCTCGGCGAGTGGCGGGGGCTTGTGTTTACGCTGGTGGCGATGTTTCTGCCGATCGGTGCGTACGTCATCATGCACGGGGATGGATTCCCCGGGATCGTCAGCGAGACCAATGCCGTGCTTGACGGGATCGACAGTGATCAGATACGTAACCAGATGACCGTCCCCGTGGTACTGGCCAAGTCCCTCCCGATCGGTGTGGTGGGGCTGCTCTGTGCCACCATGTTGGCGGCGTTTATCTCGACGCACGACACCTACCTGCATGCCTGGGGCAGCATGTTCGTTCAGGACGTTGTTCTGCCGTTCCGCAAGAAGCCATTCTCGCCGAAGCAGCACATGCTGCTGCTGCGTATCTCAATCGTGTTCGTTGCTGTGTTTATCTTTTTCTTCAGCCTGCTTTCTCAACAGAAGGAACTGATCTTCATGTTCTTCGCTATCACCGGTGCGATTTACATCGGTGGTGCGGGATCATTGATCATCGGCGGGTTGTACTGGAAGCGAGGCTCGACCGGCGGCGCGTGGGTGGCGCTTTCGATCGGGTGCGTGACCGCCATAGGGGGCATGTTATTAATACGATACTGGGAAGACCCATTGTATCCTTGGATGGAAAGTGATCTGCCTTGGTTGCTGAACGCGATGCGCTATGTTCTGGAAGGCGTCTCCTCGCGGGTGTGGGGGATCAACTGGGAGGTCGGGCCGAACGAGTTCCCACTGGACGGCCAGTGGGTCAACTTTTTCGCTATGACACTGGCGATTGTTGGGTATGTGATGTGTTCACTGTTCTCCTGGCTGGTGTTAAAGAAGCCCGCATTCAACATGGAACGGATGCTGCACCGTGGCGAGTATGCCGTCAAAGAGGACCACGCGGGTGAGTCGGCTGCGCCCGTTGCCGGTCTGCGCGCGGTGCTGCCTACCGAGGAGTTCAGCCGCGGCGACCGTTACATCTACTACGGCAAGCTCTTGTGGACGATCGGCTGGTTCGCTGTGTTCGCTGTGGGCACGTTGGTGTTTCTGGGATCGAAGCTCGGCCTGTGGGACGACCTTTCGGAGGACACATGGGTGACCTTCTGGGCCTGGCGGATCGGGATTGTCGTTGTGATTGGGATCGCGACGACGGTCTGGTTTATGATCGGTGGTATTATCGACACGCGGAACATGTTCAAAAGGCTGAAGAGTATCAAACGTGATCACAGAGACGTCGGCCTGGTTGTCAATCATCACGATCTGACGGAGGAGCCGTCGACGAGTGAACCTGAATCGAAGTAACGGGTCCCTGGCCTCACATTAAACCGGCGCCGGAGTCAGCGTATGACATATAGAGTCATTCAATTGCTTGGTGTGTTGATCTATGTTTCAGTAGTCCCAGCTTGCCACTACGCGAAGCCTACACATGACCCGCCTGATGAAGCCTACGCCTGTCACCGTGCCTATACCGCAATCACAGTCGACGGTTTTTTGAATGAAGCGGCTTGGCAGAAGGCGGGAGTAATCGAAGCGTTTTATATCTACGCACCCAAGAACGGTGAGTCTCCAGCACATACGAGCGTCCGTATGCTCTGGGACGATGACTACCTGTACGTAGCGTTCAAGTGCGAGGATGACGATATCTGGTCCTACACCACTGAGCCAGATGGTGAACTGTGGCGCGGCGACGTGGTCGAGCTGTTCATTAAGCCGGACAAAGATCAGCTTCCGTATGTCGAACTGGTTATCGCGCCAAACGGGACGGTGTTTGATGCGTTGCACGCCAGCCGTGGTGGCGGCGGGTTCAGGCGTTATCGTGAGTGGTCCTCCGGAGCGATTGTTGCGAGCAAAGTGGACGGCACGGATGGTCGCTGGGATGATCACGACACGTCCTACTGTGTAGAAGCTGCAATACCCCTCCATGCCTTTACAAGTGGTGCAGAACCAGCCGAGCCTGTGTGTTGGACATTTGGCTGTTTCAGATACGACTACTCGAAGTCGCGAGAAGAACCACTGCTTCTAATGTCCATCCCCGAATCACTTAAGCGCGGCTTCCACTACTACGAAGGGTACCGTGAGCTAAGGCTTGTTAAAGATAAGCACGCATCTAACGGTGCAGCTCAGAAGCCGTAAACGGATTCTCGCCGCGGCACATGGGAGGGACTTCCTAGGCACCGATCAATTCACGTGGCCGATCAACGGCCATGGCCCTAATGTCGGAGTCGGTTAAGTCGGTGTTATTAAGCAGGTTAGATCGCGCCCGGTTCATGCTCAGGGCCGATCCAACAAGGTGTGATCCGTCGGGTGCCCGGACTGCCAGGTCGTCGCCGACTAGTAGGTCCCAACGGCCGATCTTGAACCGTCCGGGGCCAAGGCCCGCGGCGGACATGGCGTCGGTTACGATCACACAGCGATCAACTCCTGCAGCATGGATGTAGTTCTGTAGCGCAAAGTAGGGTACATGCACCCCATCGGCGATGAAGCAGATTGTCAGGTGTGACGCCTTTGACAAGACACGCTGGATGATATTGTCGTGGCGATCCAACTTCATGGGGCATCCATTGCCAAGATGGGTAAACATAGATACGCCCGCATCGATCGCGGCCGACAGTTTTTCTTGGTCTGGATTACAGTGACCGGCAGAGACCGTGATATCCCGTTCGGCTAATAGGCGTGTCGTTCTATAGCCCGGGTCGCGCTCGGGAGCGAGGGTAACGATGCGGGTCAAGCCGCCCGCCGCATCAAGCAGACGCTTCATGGCATCGGGGTCGGCGGGTATTATGGCGTCCTCCGGATGTGCGCCCCTAAACCCCGGTGTTTCGTTAATGAACGGCCCCTCGATGTGCAGGCCGGCGATAACGTCTGCGACTAAATCGTCCTGCTCACGCAGCTCTACCAACCTGGCTAGGCGAGAAGCCATAGTGTCGAGGTGCTCAGTAATGATTGTGGCAAGGATTTTGTCAACGCCGTCGTCGCGTAAGCACTGGCAGGATTGATGTAGTTGTTCGGCGCTTAATCCTTCGCTGTTGAAGTCCACACCGCCGTAACCATTGACCTGAAGGTCTACATAACAGGGCTCATTTGGGTCGATCAACTTCCACCTCAAGACTTGTCATCTGTACTTACTCGCTCCCCCATAGATAGATCTGAGGATGGTGTCGGAATACTCAATTTCCCTTATATCTCGCCTTCTATATCACTGCAAACTTGTATCAAGAGTTACAGGGTGGTATAGTATGTGTGTCGTAGAAGTGACCTGCAAGGTCGTTTCTGCGGCTTGTCAACTAAACGGCTCGCTGGCACCCGTGGCGGCAAGGTCAGCACTCAGAAGGGCCATAACTTGAAGGTCATCACCCGAAATACCGGGCGGCCTGGTTATGGTTTGAAAAGAGTGCCCCATGTTAGACGCGACAACGCTTCAGCCACGAGACGTCAGCCAGGTCCAGACTCTCTACCGGCGGATCGTCACCCCGATCCCGGTCCCCGAATCACTGCCCATACTGGAGAAACTGCGGAGGCACGAGCCGCTGTCGATGGGCGGCCAGCCCCCGGTCCTGTGGGATCGTGCGGAGGGATGTTGCGTCTATGACCGCTGGGGGAACAAGTGGTTGGATTGGTCCAGTGGTGTCCTGGTGACGAATGCCGGGCATTGCCATCCGGCCATCAAGAAGGCCACCCTTGACCAGATCAACCACGGCCTGATGCATAACTACTGCTTCCCCTCCGAGATCCGCGGAGAGCTGATCGAGGAACTGGTCAAGGTGGCACCGCCGGGGCTGGATAAGGTCTTTTTGTTGACAACCGGTTCCGAAGCCACGGAATGCGCGATCAAGCTGATGCGTCAACACGGCAAGACGGCTGGCGGTGACAGTAAGATCACCATCGTCTCTTTCGTCAACGGCTTCCACGGCCGGACCATGGGTGCCCAGATGTCCGGCGGATGGCCGGGGCAGAAGGAATGGATCGTCAACCTCGACCCGGCGATGGTGCAGGTCCCATTCCCTGACGGTTTCCGCCAGCCTGATACACGCTTTGAGGTGTTCTTAAACACACTTGATCAGCTTGGTGTCAAGCCTGAACATGTCGCTGGCGTGATGATGGAGACCTATCAAGGCGGTAGCGCTAAGCTCGCACCTGTGACATACATGAATCAGCTGCGTGAGTGGTGCGATGCCAACGATATTGTGCTTACATTCGACGAGGTCCAAGCGGGCTTTGGACGAACGGGTAGGTTCTGGGCATTCGAGCACTACGGTATAGAGGCCGATCTAATCTGCTGTGGGAAGGGCATTTCCAGCGGGATGCCCCTCAGCGCCGTAATCGGCAGGCCTCACTTGCTGGATCAATTCCCGCCCGGCTCGATGACCAGCACGCATACCGGCAATCCTGTATGCGCAGCCGCCGCTCTTGCCAGCGTTCGAACAATCCAACAGGAAGGGCTCGTTGATAACGCACGGCGTATCGGTGAAATCCTCTCGGTTGAGCTAGAACGGTTGAAGCAGCGTTTCGGTGGACCCATCGGTGCCGCCGACGCGATCGGTGCCGTTGCGACCCTCCAGATAGTCAAGCCGGGGACGACCGAACCAGACAACGCCCTGGCAAGAGAGATTGTCCGTGCCTGTCTTGAGCGGGGCCTGTTGATGTTCGCGCCTGTCGGTACTGGGGGTGGAACGGTTAAGATTGCGCCACCACTGATCACGCCCGAAGACGCACTGCGTGAAGCGATCGGCGTCCTCGAACAAAGCCTGGAGGTAGTTATTCAATGAGCGGACCCGATACCCACAAGTTGGATGTCGTTATTGTCGGTGGGGGGATGATCACCCATGACCAGATCCTGCCCACGATCTATCACCTGCAGCGCAGAGGAGACGTCGGCCGGATTGAGGTCTGCGCTCTGAATGCTGCGCCCCTGCGCGAGTTGGCGGAGCAGCTAAGGTTCGAAGAGGCTTTCCCCGGGCAGTCGTTCGTGGCGCACCCCCCACTGGATACACCCGACGACACGATGCATCCCGATCTCTATAAAGAGCTGATCGCATCGATGCCGCCGCGCAGCCTGGTGATCGTAGCGGTCCCCGATCATGTCCATTACGAAGTGATTATCACGGCGCTTAAGGCGGATCAGCACGTGCTCACGGTGAAGCCGCTGGTGCTGCAACACAGCCAATCCGTCGAGATCGAAAAGCTGGCGTATGAAAAGGGGCTTTTTGTCGGCGTCGAGTACCATAAGCGCTTCGACCGTCGCAGCCTCGATGCTCGTGGTCAGTACCGGCAGGGTAAGTTCGGCGAGTTTAAGTGCGGTGAGGCGAGGCTGATCGAGCCATGGTTCTACCGCTACTCGAACTTCCAGAACTGGTTCACGTGCAAGAACACCGATCCGTTCACTTACATCGGTTGCCACTACGTCGACCTCGTCTACTTCATCTCCGGCCTGAAGCCGACCGGCGTGTCATTGCAGGGCGTCAAGGGCAGGTTCCCCAACGGCAATGAAGGCTATATGTGGTCTGCTGCGCGGGTCCGTTTCGAAAATGGCGGCCTGCTCAACGTCGTCAACGGGCTTGGATACCCCGACAAGGGTGCCGGCACGAACGATCAGGGGATCTGCCTCTACGGCGAGGGCCGGGATTGTGGCACCATCCTCAAGCACAACGACCAGTTCCGCGGCGTGAACCAGGGCTATGACCTGGACGCCATCGGCACCGATGAAGCGGCTTATCGTTTCATCAACCCCGACTACATGCGGCTCGTGCCATGGGAGGGCGATGGCCTCAAGCCCGTGGGCTACGGCTACGATTCGATCGAGGCGAACGTCATGTCGGCGATCCGTGTCAACGCGGTATCCGATGCCGCGGCACAGGACCAGGCGCTATCGGCTAGGCAACAGCTGATCAAGCAGATCGACGAACGTGGCATCATCGCTACACCCGCCAACAGCGCCATCAACGAACTGGTCATGGAGGCCGGCCGGCTGTCAATACTTAATGACGGAGCATACGTTGCTATCACCTACGGCGTACAACCGGGTGTAAGTCTGATTGGCTAATCCAAACTTCTATAGAGTGAATCCCATGTCAACCCTGGCTGATACAACCCACCCCCCAATGAACATGCTCTCGGGTTCCGTATTCGAACGGGCAAAGGCAACCTTCCTCCGTTACGCCGAACCCATGAACCTTGATGTCTCTTATCCAGGAAGGTCGTTGCTGCAGCGCATGACCACCCCGGACAAGTGCGTATCCTTCCGACTCTCATGCGAGATGGACGATGGCACGGTAGGTACGTTCAACGCTTACCGTATCCAGTTCAATGACGACCTCGGTCCCTACAAAGGAGGCCTGCGATTCCATCCTGCCGTTACCGAAGATGAAATGAAAGCGATGGCGCTATGGATGTACCTGAAGACAGCGGTTGCCGGCGTGCCGTTCGGGGGGGCGAAGGGGGGCATAGCGGTCGATTATCCGGGGCTAAGCCTGGCTGAAAAGGAACGATTAACCAAACGCTTCGCGCACGTGCTGCGTGGTTGTGTGGGTGCCAGCACCGATATCCCCGCGCCGGATGTTAACACAGGCCCGCGTGAGATGGCGTGGATGCTCGACGCCTGGCGTATGACTGATGGGGCTTACAGTCGTGCCATGATTACCGGCAAGCCGCTGGATATGGGTGGCAGCGAGGGCCGCGCCGATTCGACGGGGCACGGCTGTGTCATCACGCTGGCCGAAGCAGCCCGTGACATGGGATACGACCTCGAGGGCGCAACCGTCGCGATTCAGGGCTTCGGGAATGTCGGCCAGGGTGCCGCCCGTGAACTGCAGCGACGCGGGAGCAAGATCATCGCTGTATCCGACATCAACGGGGGCCTAATGAACCTGTCGGGCCTGGATATTGACACGTTGATCACTCACACGAAGCGTAACGGGAGCATCGTTGGGTGCCCCAATGCAAAAGCAATCGACCGTGAGACGGTTCTGGAAGCACGCTGCGACTTCCTTATACCGGCGGCGATGGAGGACAGCATCACCGACCAGAATGCCGGCAGCATTCATGCCAAGATTATCTGCGAGGCGGCTAACGGTCCCACCACATGTCAGGCCGACACCATCCTGTGTGACAGGGGTATTCGTGTGATACCTGACATCCTGGCAAATACAGGCGGTGTGATCGTCAGTTACTTTGAGTGGGTTCAGAATCATCAAGAGTTCTATTGGACACATGAAGATGTAATCAGAAAGTTGACTGATCAGATGATCGCGAACTATCGCTCGGTTGCCGACCTTGCCACATCCAGGGGTGTTACGCTCCGCCAGGCGGCCTACGAACTGGCAATCGAACGCATCGCGCGCGTAATTGCAGAACGGGGCGTGCAATAGCTGGCCATCAGAGTGAACCAAGAGGTTTGATTAAGTTGTATGCAGATGCCCCGATATGTGCAGGTGTATTACAGCCAATACATACTGAGTCCTTATCTGTGCCAACTTTAGTATGAGTAATAGTTTGATATGTAGCTCTTTAACATTAGAAGTACTTCTTGGCGAATAAATTATGATCGATCTCAAGCAAGACTGTCGTTACCACCTGGTGATCCCCACGAGCATGGGCACGCGTTTGACGCCGACGCACGGCCAGCCGTTCCACTGCAGCGATACGTTCAAGTTGTATGCGACGAGCGCTGAGTCGAACGTCGGCAGCGTGTCGTCGTACCTTGGGCTCAACGTCAAGATCCTGACCGCGTTTGTGAAGGGCAGCCCGGTGTCGCGCTTCATCAAGGACAACTTGGCCGGCCGGCACATGGACTACGAGGGGCCGGAGTTCGAGCAGGGCGGGCCTTGGGGCTACCGGCACCAGATCAACATGGCGGACTCGGGCGCGGGATCGCGTGGGCCGAGGGTCGCCAACGATCGAGCGGGGGAGGTGGGGCGGATGTTAAATGTGAAGCACTTCGACCTGGACCGGATCTTTGGCCGGGAGGGCGCTCAGATCGTGCATCTGTCCGGTTTGATCGCGGCGCTCTCGCCGGACACAAGCCGGTTCTGCCTGGACGTCGCGCACAAGGCGAAGGAGAACGGATCGCGTATCGCGTTTGACTTGAATCACAGGGCGACCTTCTGGGACGGGCGTGAGAACGAACTGTCGGAGGTGTTTAAAGAGATCGCATCCCTGGCGGATGTGCTGGTGGGTAATGAAGAAGACTTTCAGTTGTGTCTTGGGATCGAAGGCCCGGAGGCCGGGGGCGAGGGGATCGATGCGAAGATCGAAGGCTTCAAGGAAATGATCGGGCGTGCGAGGCAGGCGTTCCCCAACGCGGGCGTGTTTGCAACGACGCTTCGGCAGGTAGTCAGTGCGAACCTTCACCAGTGGGGCGCGATCGTGTCGGCACCGGACGGCTGGCATGTGCTGCCTATGCGTGAGATCGGCGTGGTGGACCGGATCGGTGGAGGTGATGGTTTCGTCGGCGGGCTGCTGTACGGGATCCTGAAGGGATGGGAAGCTCAGAAGTGCGCCCGGTTCGGCTGGGCAACCGGGGCGTTGGCGGCGACGATGCTGACCGACTACGCGCAGCCGGCGGATGAAGAGCAGGTCTGGAGCATCTGGCAGGGTAACGCCCGCGTGAAGCGGTAGAGCATCCGACAACGACCATGACAACAAACTTGAATATCGGCGGCGCGGATGTGGCAATATCGCAGGACGAGATGCGGGGGCATCTGGATGCGCTGATCGATCAATGGCGCAACGAGTGCGATTTGAAGCGTCTGCTGATCATCCCACCGGACATCACGCGGCTGACTTCTCGAGCCGGAGAGATCACGGCTCATCTGTGGGAGCGGCTTCACGACAGCGTACACATCGACATCATGCCGGCGCTGGGCACGCACATACCGATGACCAGGATGCAATGCCGGTTGATGTTCGGGCCCGGGATACCTTTCGAGAGGATAATCCCACACCGCTGGAGAACCGACCTGAAGGAACTCGGGGAGATATCGACCGACGAGATAAGCGAGCTGTCGGGCGGCAAGCTGACACAACCGATGAGCGTTGCCGTTAATAGGCAACTGTTTGACGGCAAGTACGACCTGATCCTATCGATCGGGCAAGTGGTGCCGCACGAGGTGATCGGGCTGGCCAACTACACGAAAAACATCCTCATAGGTGTAGGCGGACAGGACACGATCAACAAGTCACACTTCCTTGGGGCGGTGTGCGGTATGGAATCGGTCATGGGGCGGATCGATACGCCGGTGCGCCGTGCGCTGAACACAGCGTTCGATCGGTTCATACGTGGGGTGCTGCCGATCCGCTTTATTCTTACTGTGGTGGGCGACGATGGATCGAGCTCTGCGCTACGAGGATTGTATTGCGGAGATGATGATACGACATTCGAATCGGCTGCAGAGTTGAGTCGCGAGATCAACCTCACGGTGCTGGACAAGCCGATCGATCGGTGCGTTGTCTATCTTGATCCGGATGAGTTCCACTCGACATGGTTAGGGAATAAAGCGATCTACCGTACCCGGATGGCGATGGCGGACGACGGGGAGTTGATCGTGCTGGCACCGGGCGTGCGGATGTTCGGCGAAGACGAAAAGATCGACAAGCTGATCAGAAGGCATGGGTATAGGGGTACACCGCACACGCTGGATGCATTGAGCAATGACCATGAGCTAGCCGGAAACCTGTCGGCGGCGGCACATCTGATCCACGGATCAAGCGAGGGGCGTTTCCGTGTGACGTATTGCACCCTTGCTTTAACTCGAGACGAGATCGTGTCGGTTGGGTATGCCCATCGGCCTTACAAAGAGTCGGCTGCTGAGTTCGACATCGGGAGAATGAAGCCGGGATGGAACCAGTACAAAGATGGTAAGAGCTTCTATTACATCCGCAATCCAGCACTAGGCCTCTGGGTGAGTCGGGAATGATTCGGTCGGGATGTATGCCATAGCCCAAACGTCAGGCCGTAAACAATCATATTTGTTCAACCACGTATCTGTATTAAAACAGTTTCATGTATAGGGATTACTTTGATGGCTAATGATAAAATCGCTGCTACCCCCTCGCCCTCCGACATCGGCCTGATCGGCCTGGCCGTGATGGGTCAGAACCTCGTGCTCAACATGGCCGACCACGGGTACACCGTCTCGGTCTTCAACCGTACGACCAGCAAGATGACCGACTTCATCGCGGAGTGTAAAGAGCGTGAACCTTCGCACGAGCGTGTCATCGGCTACGCGAAACTCAAAGACTTCGTGAAGAGCATCAAGCGGCCGCGCAAGATCATCATGCTGGTGCAGGCCGGCTTCGCGACCGACGCGACGATCGACGCGGTGCTGCCGCTCTTGCAGAAGGGCGACATCCTGATTGACGGCGGCAACGCGCTGTGGACAGACACCATCCGCCGTGAGAAAGACCTCGCCGCCAAGGGGATCAACTTCGTCGGCTCGGGCGTGTCCGGCGGTGAGCTGGGCGCGCGCTTCGGCCCGTCGCTGATGCCCGGCGGCTCGAAGGAGGCGTGGAAGAGCCTCAAGCCGATCTGGACCGCCATCGCCGCGCAGGTCGACAAGAAGACCGGCAAGCCCTACGAAGACTACGTCGCAGGCAAGCCGGTGAAGAAGGGCGAGCCCTGCACGTATCACATCGGCCCCGACGGCGCGGGCCACTACGTCAAGATGGTGCACAACGGCATCGAGTACATCGACATGCAGCTGATCTGTGAGGCTTACAACCTCATGAAGAACGTGCTCGGTATGCCCGCCGACGAGATGGGCAAGGTCTTCACGCGCTGGAACAAGGGCGTGCTCGACAGTTTCCTGATCGAGATCACCGCCGACATCTTGAAGCAGACCGACCCGGTGAATCCGAAGCACTTCCTGGTGGATAAGGTGCTCGACACCGCCGGGCAGAAGGGCACGGGCAAGTGGACAGCGGTCAACGCGCTGGACATGGGTATCCCCGCCAACGCGATCGCCGAGGCCGTGTTCGCACGCTGCTTAAGCGCGATCAAGGACGAACGTGTCTATGCATCCAAGCGCCTCCGGGGCCCACGCAAGCGCTACACCGGCAACAAGACCACGCTGATCCGCGCGATCCACGATGCGCTGTACTGCTCGAAGATCTGCGCCTACGCCCAGGGCTTCCAACTCATGGCCGAGGCGCAGAACGAGTACGACTGGAAGCTGGACTTCGGCAAGATCGCCAAGATCTTCCGCGGCGGCTGCATCATCCGCGCCGGGTTCCTCCAGAAGATCACCAACGCGTACACGAAGAACCCGAAGCTGCAGAACCTGATGCTCGACCCGTACTTCAAGAAGGCGCTGCACGACAGCCAGCGCAACTGGCGCAAGGTCGTCGTCCTCGCCACCGAGCACGGCGTGCCGATCCCCGCGTTCGCCTCGGCCTTGAGCTACTTCGACGGCTACCGCAGCGCCGTCCTGCCGGCCAACCTGCTGCAGGCCCAGCGCGACTACTTCGGCGCCCATACTTACGAACGCACCGACAAGAAGCGTGGCCAGTTCTTCCACGTCGACTGGCCGGAGCCCGACCGCCCGCAGCTGAAAGCCTGAAACAAATCGATTCTGACAGGAGTGCGGTTATCAATATGCAGGTGAATCCTGTGACACAATCTATGAGGTGATCAAGCTTGATTCACCTTAAATATGTGAAAGCCGTAGAGATGTAATGTCGCAGACATGCGGTGGCGAGGGGATTGATATAGATTCACATGATCGTATAGAAGGCAAAGCATGAGGCCCCCAAGCGATCTGCCGCGTCTGTCCTAACCAGTAGACTGTTGGCCATGATTGCGACGGTAGAGCCGATGAGGCGGTGACCACACCTTGTGTGTACTCACGCCTCTACCTTCACCACCACAAGCGTCGTGTCGTCGACGCCCTGTCTTGGGCCGGTGAATCTGCGGACCTGCCAGAGGATGTGGTTGATCGTGTCGGCGGCGTTCTTGTCCTTGCACTGCTGAAGCGACTCGGCGATACGGTCCCGGCCGAACTTGTCGCCGCGCTCGTTAAACGAATCGACCAGCCCGTCGGTGTAGAGCAGGATCGTGTCGCCCGCCTCCATGTCGAACAGGCCCTTCTCGTACTCCATGTCGCTCTGGATGCCCGCCGCCATGCCGCCGGTTGCTAGCGGGTAAATCGTCTCGCCGCGCAGCAGCATCGGCGGGTCGTGCCCCGCGTTGCAGTAGGTCAGCCGAAGCGTCTCGGGATCGAACACGCCGTACCACAAGGTCGCGAACTCGTTGTCGAGCGTGTCTCGCGACAGGGCATTGTTTACCCGTGCGATGATCTCGTCGAGGTCGTACACGTCCTGGGCGTAGGCCCGCAGGCTGGCGCGGACGCTGGCCATGAGCAGGCTGGCGGCGATGCCCTTGCCGACCACGTCGCCGATCGCGATGCCGATGTGTCCGTCCAGATCGATGACGTCGTAAAAGTCGCCGCCGAGTTCGAAACTGGGGACGTACCGCGCCGCGATGTCGAACGGCTTGAGTGTCGGCAGGTCGCCGGGCAGCATGCGCCGCTGCACGTTGGCCGCCAGGTGCAGCTGCCGCAGGACGCGTCGGCTCTGCGTTTCCTGTGCGTCCAGCCTTGCATTCTGGATCGCCGTCCCGAGCATGTGCGAGATCGCCGTCACCAGCCGGACCTCGTACGGGCTAAAAGATCGCTGCTCGCCGGTGAACAGGTGGATCGTGCCGATCGCCCGGTCCTGGTACATGATGCCCAGGCAGAGCATGGACGCGAGTCCCTCGGCCTTGGCGTCACCCGGGAAGACGATCCGCGGGTCGTTGAGCATGTCCTTGATGAAGACGGCCTTGCCGGACATCGCTTCGGACAGCATCTCCGAGTCGTCCACGTTGATCGCCCCGGTCGCCAGGTATTCTTGCGAGAGGTTGTAGATCGCGCGGGGTTCGAGCTGCTGGGGATTGTCCTGCTTGGTCAGACGGATAGCGACCGCCTTGGCCTTCATCACGTCGGCGACCGCGTGTGTGGCGGTATCCAACACCTGCTGTAGGTCACGGTTCGCGGCCAGGGCCTTGCTGACCTCGTACAGTGCCGTTAGTTCCTGAACGCGCTGGCGCGTGTGGTATTCGTCGTAGCACAGCCGAGCGATACTGTTGGCGATCACGTACAGGAACTGCACGCCCGCCGCGCGTTTCGGCCCGGCCTGCTGATCGGCGGCGCTGGCTAGCTCGCTCGCCTGATCTTCCGAGAGACCCATCGCCAATGCAGCGGCCTTGAGCGCTTCCACGCCGGCGGGGGCCATGTCATCCGCTCTCCGTTCAAGCGTGATCGAGCCGAGTAGCTGCCCTTCCACCGAGATCGGGGCGCTGAATCGGCCCTGCTCGTCGGTATCCAGCGTGATCAACTGATCGAGCATCTGGTCCGACGCGCGCTGACGCTCGGCATCGGTATCTGAAGTGACCTGATTCCCCTCGCGGTCGCGGATCGTGGTGCTCAGCCCGGTGACGGCCGTGAAGCTGTCCTGGATTTCTTGCAGCGACTCAAGGTCCAGGAACTGTGTGAGCGACAGCTTGGGCGCAGCGGATACCTCGGCGTCGTGTGCCTTCATATCGGCTGACGCCCCCAGCGAACTGATCTGCGGGCCGTCGGGCTTGGTATGTGGCATGGGCAATCCGTCTATTCCCCGTCAGAGGAGGACGAGGGGGTATCGGACTCGTCAAGCCAGATCTCACGCACGATCAGCAGCATCGGGTCGCGCGGCGATTTGGATTGAGCCAGCGCCAGGCCGTAACGTACCAGTTGCCTGGAGTCGGCCTGGTAGCCCAGGTAAGCCAGAAGCAACGGCGCGTCCTTGCCACCTTCGCCCTGGCTGATGACAGATTGCAGTTCCTGCTGGACCCATTGCAGCCGATCCTTCGGCGGGAGCAGCTTGGCGTCGTATCGCGTCGCGATGAGTTCCGGGTGTTGCACAAATAGCGCACGCAGGTTGGCCCCCGCGCTGCGGAACATCCCCGCGCCCAGCTGCGCATGAACCAAACCGGCTCGCGGCAGCGGGTCGTCTTTCACTTCACGCAGCAGCTGCCGGTATCGCGTCTCGGCCGTGAGGTACTTACCGCCCTCAAGCGCCGCCTCGGCCTCGCGCGTGAGATCCGCGATACGGGTCTGCTTGTCCGACGCCAGCGTCGTCAACCTCGGCAGGTCGTAGTTCAATTGCCCTACAACATCGCGGACCTGATCGTCGGCGTCATCACCCGATTCGGTGTTCCGGGACTTGTAGTCCTCGCCGTACAACTCGATCATGATCTCTTCATAAGCACGCTCCGCCTCGGAGAGCTGCTGGGACGTCGGCGCGTCCAGCGCGTCGGCCAGGCCTTGGGAGCCGGTCACGGCCCGCTCGCCCTGCTGGATATCGCTGAGCAATCGGTCGTACACACTTACGTCATCCGACGTGGTGTCTTTGTCTTCGATCCGTTCGAACACGTTGTCAAGGACCCGCTGGCTGCGGTTCGGATCGAATTGGCCGGTCTGCGGATCGATCAACGACTGCAGCTGCTGACCCAGCAGCATGCTCGGCGGCAACTGGCCGGCCAGCAACAGCTGAGGCTGCTCGTCTGATTCCGTCGTGGCAAAGGGATCGAACATGTTCCCGGTCACCCGCAGCGATTCACTCAGGTCACTCATCACGCGCGACTGATCCGGGTCCTGCCCGCGGTTGATCATGCGCTGACGCAACGCTTCATTGTTGAGCGCATCATCCGTTTCAGCATCGGCGGCGCTGACGCCTTGGAACGCCTGCAGCGCCTGGCCGCGTGTGCGCCGGTTGGCGCTGTCACGGAACGCGTCGGTTTGGACCCGTCCGCTATAGATCGTGCCGAAGCCGGTGTAGGTGCTAACCTGATAGGTCCCGCCCTGCGGCGCGATCAATCCTGGCGCCTGGGGCTGAGCGGAGCGGTTGGTGAACGAGCGGAACACGCGGACGTTGCCCTGCTGCCCGACCCCGCCAACGCCCGTGGCGTTGAAGAAGCTGGGGCTCGACGACAGCGAACTCCGCCGGAAGTTAAAGAGGGTGTCGCTGCCGAGGTTGTCCTGGAACTCGCCGACACCGGTGTAGTCGATTGTGTCTTGGAACGCCCGGCCGCCGCCGACGTTGCCGGTGATGATGTCGTTACGCCGGCTGAAGTCCAGCCGGCCGGTGTCCGGATTCACGCCGTTCGACCCGACCTGCTGGTTGGCGTCTAATGCGTGGCCATCACTGCCGGCGCGCGTTTGAGCATCCGCGCCCTGACCGAAGCCCAGTACGGCAGCCAGGCTCAACGTGGTGAGCAGGTGTCCTATCGAAAACGTGACCGGCTGTTGCATGGCGAACCCCGCAGTTTGGACTTTCCGTCTCAACACATTTTACCCCGATCAACGTCCCGAAACGAACAAAACACGTTCAGGACACGATTTCCATGATTTCGAACCGCTTCGGGCCTCTCGGCAGGTCCACACGGACGGTTTCCCCGACACGGGCCTTCATCAGCGACTCGCCCATCGGGCTCTGGGTCGTGACCTCGATCTCGTCGGCGTCAAAACTCCCCGACGACTCGCCGACCAGCTTATAAAGGTCATCGGTTCCGTCGTCCAGGTCCTTCAGACGCACCACCGCCCCCAAAAAGACCATATCTTCAGGGACCTCGATATCATCGGCTACCTGGGCGTTCTTCAGCCTCTCTTCCAGCCGGCGGATTTCCGCCTCTTCCATGCCCTGATCGTCCCTGGCGGCGTGATAATCCGCATTTTCCTTCAGATCGCCCTGGGCCCGGGCCTCCGCGATCCGCTTGGCCAGCACCGGCCGATTCGCAATCAGGGCGTCCAGACGCTCCTGGAGCTTGGTCTTTTCTTCTTTCGTGACGAATTCCATCAACGGTTCTCCAACAGACTGATTCCTAACACGGCGGTCACACAGCCTCGGCCCTCGCCGCCGCCGTGAAACAACCTATCCTAACCGACTCCACACCCACTGGGGAAGCGCCGCCCAGCCCCCCGGTTATCGGCCTCAGCCCCACCCCCCAAGCCGGGTCTTGGCGCAGCCTAGGCCCAGGTTCTGCCACTATATGGTTACAGATACCCCACGACGACATCCCACATATCAGGACATCCAGGTAATAATCCCTCACCTCTCCCGCAACACCACCGCCATCACGATCAACACCCCCCACGCCAGCCCGGCCGCCGCCGCCGTGCTCAGGATCACCGGGACCCACTGGCCGGGGTCGTACGGCGGGGTCGTGGTCGTCAGCTCCCACAACGCCTGAATCGGGCTGATCCGCATCTGCCCAGCCGGCTCGCCACTCCCCGACACAGCAAAAAACAGCCCATACAGCGCTCGCCAGATCGGCTCACCCACCAGCAGCAACATGCATAACACCATCGCCCCCAGCCGGGCCCACGCCCCGGGTAACACCCGACCCAGCCCCACCAACGCCCCGGTCAGCAGCGACCACGACACCACCGCCATATTCAGCCAAAACGTCTGCTCGACCGACCACCGCCCAAGCAGCATCAACGGCCAGATCACCACCTGAAGCACCGCCAGCAGGCACAACCAATCCAGCCCCGTCGCCAGCACCCGCCTCGTCGCACTCGCCGCCACCCCCCGCACACCCGACCCCCGGCCGTACGGCGGGTACCACGGCAACTGCTGACTCAACCTCAGCGCCGGCCAAACCGCCATCAGCCCGAACACCGCCGAGAAAATCACCCAACGCACCGCATGCACCGTCGCATTGAACGCCAGCGTGATCGACCACGACGTCAACAGCCACAGGCTCCACGTAATCACCAGCACGCGCAACCCAAACGGATCAAAGCGCGACACACGCTCCGGGCCCTTCGGTTCTATCGCTGCAGTAGGGGAGGGGGTTTCACTCATCCTGATGCAATCCTAGCCCGTCAACCAATCAGTCGCCTATTGAGCACAAGAAGCCCGTCTGAAATCGACGTAGTGTATTCTAGGCGTACAGAAGATGAGTGCGGTTCACCGGTGTGCCAGAACCGGGGCTGGCGCGACGCTGAATGACAAGTCGCACCAAGGCCGTATGATTGATGCCGCCATGAAGTTGCAGGCCTACGGCATCCTGTGTTAGCCGAGGTAATCGTTGGGTGGCAAGGTTTCAAAAAAGCCGGTTTTGGCTTATTTGCCAATTCCGAATATGTGCCGCTGAATTGCAGTCTGCGAACGTTCTCACACGCTCACCTTCGCGAATAGCGGATACAAACGGTGATACTGTTGATAGTTGAGTAACTTGCGCTCAGATTTGTATTGACTGTTGTCGATCTTGTATCCAAGCCTGGCTTGCAGAACCTTGCCTTCCCCCCCAGTCATCGGAAGGTATTTCTCTAACTTGAACCGCTCTTTTACGCTTAAATCCGGAACGTCAATCAAGTGAGGGGCATCCCAGTCTAAATTGGAGTGTTCCCATTTACGATAGCATTCACGAACTTGCTTCTTTGTATCTTCGCAACACACGATGCCAGTGATACTGAGCATTGGTGTTCCATCTGTATACTGACATGAGTGAATTAGCTGAAACGTATTACCCGTAGAGGCTGGCAAAGCTTTCTGAGCAGCAAGCCGAATCATCTCTTGAAGAAGGGCAATAAATTCCGAAGGGACAACATCATCTACCGTTAACACACGTGGCAAATAGGCACCATACTTCATATTAAAGTCGGATATCCAATTGTCACTGATTGATTCTGCTTCTGGGGTGCTAAGCAATCGACGCATGGTGCTCGTGAGGGGATAATCTGCGCTCGCTCTCATTGTCAATTTAACTACACTCCCATCTCCTACCCTCTGCAGCACTTCTATAAAATCGCTAAAGTTCTTGACTCGAATATCTGTATAGTCAAGCCAAAATATACTCTGTGTGTCACTTGGGAATTCCTGCTTAATGTACGAATTCATATCATTGCCAATGAACACTAGATTCTTAGTGTTTTGATGATATTTCTGCCGCTTGTGCGTTTCGGTATTTGATTCAATAGAAACATAGCGCAGTGCCGGAAATTGCTGGCTCAGCAATCGCACATCGTCAAGATAGGGCCCCCCCATTCCGTAGTAACTAAACGATGATATGCCATACTTGACATTCCACAATTCAAGCGCGTTGAGCAGAAGACAGCGGTCTATTGCTTTGTTAGATCGTAGGTGATATGCCGGATGCTTCATTTTCGCGCCTTGTTGAGTTGGATATCAAAACACTTCTTGCCAACATCCGAGGCGTCCACTGTCGCATCATCAAATAAATACTCGGCAACATCACGAATCGATTCAGCATCGCGAGTAAACACAATGCGCCGATTCTTGTTATCCGACTTTGGCGGCATTGGTAATCGCGGCTTATATTGCTTGCCTTTATTCCCGCCTGCTAGAGTAGTAAATGGAATCTTCTTGGCCTGATCCATGGCCTTTAATTCGGCGAGTGACTTCGAAGCAGCGCTCATTATCTGATCCTGAGCCTGCTTTGCCAGCTCGCGCCCCTTCCACTTATTTGTGAAATCTGTAAACATGTTGAGGCCTTCACGCATTTTGTTCTTCACTTGAAGATATGTGCGAGATGAGGCATCAATTCCTCTCTTGGTGGTGGTGGTGGGCAGTTGCGACGAATCGTTGCATCGAAATTCAACGATCCCAGAAATAGCAATGAATTGGGTGTGGTATTTGGGGACACCCGCCTCTCCCCATCCAGTTAACTCTGATCTATCGCAATAAACAACAGCGCGATCATTACACACCACCGTCCATCCGGCATTGCCCTGTTGAAACCATCTTGACAACCGAGCCCGATGGCGCTGCAATGGGTGGATGAGCAAGAGCAAGGATGCAGAGGCCGGCAAGCCCAAGGCGATGGTACGGTTGGTGAAGCTGTCGATGAAGCTGGCGCGGATACACCTGTCGCCGTACGGCAGCTACAAGAGCCGGCACGACTTCACGCGGCCGCAACTGATGACGTGTCTGGTGCTGCGGGCGTACTGGAAGACGACGTACCGCGGCGTGATCGAGCAGCTGGAGGTCAGCGGTGAGTTGCGTCGTGCGATGGGATTGAAACACTTGCCCAACTACTCGACACTGAACAAGTTCGCGCACCGCGTGGGTGTGCTGGAAGTGCTGGACGCGATGTTGTCGACGTTGGCGAAGGCGGCGCATGAAGCCGACGATTCGGCGTGCAAGGAGTCGGCGATGGACGCGACGGGCCTGGAGACCAGCAGCGCCAGCGCCCACTACGTGAGCCGAAGTGGGAAGAAACGCCGGGGATTCGTGAAGGTATCGGTGCTGGTGCTGGGTGGATCGCTGATCCCGGCGTCTGCGGTGTTCGGCTACGGCCCGGGCAACGACAAGACGCACGCGCGTGAACTGATGGACAAGGCGGCTCGCAGCGTTCGGCCTGACATCATGTACGCCGACCCCGGCTACGACGCGGAGTGGGTGCATCGTTATTGTCACGAGGGCTGGGGCGTGATGCCGGTGATCAAGCCGGTGAAACACAAAGAGGGCCCGCCGGGTGGCGAATACCGCTCGCTGATGACGGACCGGACGCTGAAGAGGTTGGGCTACGGCAGGCGTTGGCTGGTGGAGTGTTACAACAGTGCGTTGAAACGGACGACGGGTTCGACGCTGAACGCCAAGACGCACCGCGGCCGGATGATCGACACCGCGATGAGAGTGTTGGCCTACGCCATCCGGCGTTAGCCGGGATGAATGAAGCGGGGTAAGGTGTCAACAGAGCAATCCGGCATCAATAGAGGTGTACTGATTATTCTCTTGTTCTTCTTCAATATCCTGATCTGACGGTATTGGATGCGTGAACCCAACGGCCAAGAACACTTCCACGTCACCGATTTTTGTTTTATATATAAATGGCCGGATTCCAGCCTTGCTCGCGCTCTCGTCAAATCGCAATTCTGTTGGTTTTGGCTTGACTTCCACCCCGTTTATTTGAATCGAAAAGCCTTTTTTAATGATGAATGCATAGTGTGTGGATACTTTGTCCCGCAGTTCTTTATCAAATAACTGCTTGTCGCTAGTAAAAAGGTCACTCACGCCATCATGAAGATCAGAGATGACAATTGTCGTGCCATCTTCTTCCATTTTTGTCTTGGATGGACGTACGGGAATCGCCCAACTGCTTTCGTCAGTAAGCCAGCTTGGCTCAATTTCTACGTCGTAAGGCTCTTTCCGATCTTGGGTATGAATTAAAGTATGCTGGCCAATTTTGAATATGGCGCGTTTCATACCAATGCCATACACTCCGACCGTTGGCTTGTCAGCATCCCTCTGTGGACCAGCCCGCCCCATTCTAAATGCATACTCCCGTAGCTCCCAGGGAATGCCGCCGCAGTTATCACTTATTTCAAAAGTACTGTCGTCATATGAGATTTTGGCGTAGTACCCTTTGAATGGTTGTTTCACATTCTTTCGGCCTGCTTTTTTGGATCGCAGCACCCCGTCAATGCAGTTGTCTATCAAATCAAGAATGGAATCACTAAGAGAAATGTCGCGGGTCAACATCTGGACGAAAAATGATTTGACGGGATCACCAGGCACTGCTTCATATTCGCGCGATTGCTTGGTCTTAGCCATGGGGCCCCCTACGTATATGGGTTTAATGCGTTAAGAATAAAGTGCATCCAATGTTGAACGTGCCACACATCTTGCTAGTCGGGGAGGCACGGAATTGCCTATCTGTCGAAATGCATGCCAGCGTGTTGAGTCAAACTGGTACCAATCCGGGAAAGAATGAAGACGGGCAGCTTCCCGAACTGTAATACATCTAGGGTAGTCAAAATGGATCGGGCGGGGAGATGTATGGCTACCGTGATCACTGCCAGTTCCGGCGCGGATGGTTGGAGCAACTTCATCACGCTTGAGCCGGTAGTATCGACTTATTGGTTCCTGAGTACCCGGACGGGTCTTGCGAAAGCGCCGAACAATTTTCGATGAATGTCGAGTGCGTAAGCACCCAGTTAAAGGCTTACCATTGCGAGGCCTAAGCGGTAACGCATCGGCGTCTTCTTTAATCTCGTTTCGCATTAGTTTCGCGTAATGAGATGATGCTCCAAGCCTACCCGTATAATCATCCGTATCAAATAGCGAATCATGCTTCTCAATGCATGGTAAATCTCCTATGGCATCCCAGACCACAGGATTGTACTGACGTCCTCTTGTATCGATCAGAGGTGAAGGCGTCGGATAGTTAGGGGCCTCCTGATCGCCCCTATAACCTAGGATAAATGTTCTTTTTCGTCTCTGTGGTACTCCATAGTCGGCCGCGTTAAGCACACGAATATCGTCAATTATGCGATACCCAGCCAACCTCACTCTATGAACGAAAGACTTTACCACTTCACGCGCATGACCAATCAGTAGCCCCTGGACATTTTCCATAACAAAATACTTGGGTTCCAACTCCCGAACTAATCGGGCGAAGCGATAGATCATTAAGTTTCGGTCATCGTCCAGTGATCGCTTACCTCCAAGTGAGAAACCTTGGCAGGGTGGTCCACCGAACACCAGATCAATTTCATCATCTGCATCGTGGCATATAGACCTTAGGTCGTCGCCAGACATATCCGCAAGATCAACGGTGTGTGCTGATGCGCTAGGAAAGTTCTGTTTATATGTGGTGACGTGGCGCTGCTCATGGTCGAACGCACCAGCAACACGGAATCCCGCTTGTTTGAAACCTAGGGACATACCCCCGGCACCACAAAAGAGATCGATCGCAACGGGTCGTTTAGTGGCCATCTGGTATTCACGCTCGATTGACAGTGTTTCACATATTACATCGTAACACTATATGTATGCAACAGTTAACTGGCAAATATGTGTCTTGTAGGAATTAATGGCGAGGGATTACCCGCGTTATTGATATGGCTCCGTTATTGATAAATCTGCTGAGCTACGGCTGCATCTGCCCCGGGACCGGGCCGTAGATGTCGATGATCTGGCCGCCGCTGCTCAAAGACGCGTCGCGCTGGGCGAGTTGGCGGAGCCAGCCGATCTTGACCCGGGCGTCGGGTTCGATGGCGTTTTCCTGGCCCGGGGGCAGGCCCCAGCGGACCGTGCCGTCCTGCGTGTGCAGCACCAGACGCAGCCGGCCGCGCTCGTCACGCTGACCGACGTCGAAGCTGCGGATCTTGTCCATGTAGGGCTCGTTGCCCAGTAGCCGCAATAGCGCCAGCCCCGCGTTGACCTGTTCGCCCGGCCAAACCTCGCCCGCCTTCGCAGGCGGCGGCGTCTCAACCCCAACGATCGTGACCAGGTTCAGCTGCTGAACCTCGAACCCCTGGTACAGCCCCGGCAGGCACACGCCCTTGGCGTCCACCAGGTGGTAGCCGTCCTTGCTCTCGATCACCGCGACGGGTTGGCGATACCTCGCGGACACCAGCACCTGACCGCCCGATCGGCGGGTGACCTGGTTCACGTCACGTACCCACGGGTCCTGCTTCAGCGCCTCAGCCGTCTGCCGCAGGCTGCGCCCGTCCATCGGGTCCGGGCTGACATGGGTCGCCGCAGTCTGCTTGATCTGGTCTTTGATCCCCTCGCTCATCCACGCCGGGGCGTCGACCAGCTCGATCTGCTTCACCGTGACCGGCTCAGACTGATGCTGTTTGGCATAGTCCAGCAGGTATCGCTCGCTGTAACGCCAGCCGATCACCAGCGCCACCGCCAACGCGAACACGCCCAGCAGCTTGAGCGCCGCCAGCGTCCGTTTCGGGTCCCACGCCTCACGTTCCATCAGGCTCGTGCGCTTGCGTGACTTGGACTTTTTCTTCTTGCTTGAGAGGAACCAACCCATAAACCAACAGCACTCCAATAACTGGTTTCGCTTCCCCAAGCATCGGCCAACCCCGCCGCCCGCCGCCAAAACCCCAGCGACACAGCCTAGAGCCGGTCCCTACATGTAGATTTATCGGGTCGCCCCCTGAACCCTATTCAACCGCCCGGCGATCCCCGACCGCCACACCCGCCTTCGCCAGCCGGACAAGCCGATCCGTCAGCTGAACCAGATTCAGCCCCGCATGCGCCGCCGCCATCGGTAGCAGCGAATGCGTCGTGAACCCCGGCATCGTATTGACCTCGATAAACCACGGCCGACCGAACTCATCGACCATAAAGTCCACCCGGCAAAGATGCCGTACCCCCAGCACACGGTACGCCGTCAGCGACCAGTCGCGCACCCGGTCCAATGTCTCGTCCGGCAGGTCGATCTTATATAGATACCGCGTGTCGTCCCGCTCATACTTCGCGTCATAGTCGTAGCACTCCCCGGCCGGGACGATCTGGATCATCGGCAGGGCGGTCGGCTCGCTTCCGGGGGCGGTCGGCTCATCCTCGCTACCCGCTTCCCCCGCAATCACGCCGACCGTCAGCTCCTTGCCCGGCACATAGCGCTCCGCCAGCAGCCTCGGGTAGTCGGCCGACAGCTGCTCCCGTGCCGCATCCGCCTCGGCCTCAGTCTTGCAGATCGCCAGCCCCAGCGTCGAGCCTTCTTCTAAAGCCTTGACCACCACCGGCGCCTCGATCGTGCGTTCACGCCCCGGCAAGAGCAGCTCGGACTCCGGCGTCGCCACCCCGTGCTCCGCCACCGTCAGCTTCGTCAGGTGTTTATTGATACACAGCCCCGCCGCCGCCGGCCCGCTGCCGACGTACGACAGGTCCCGGTCGCTCAGGACCCGTTGCAGGCCCCCGCCCTCGCCCCATCGCCCGTGCAGGACAGGGAAGATCACGTCCCCGCCCCAGGTCACGAACTCATCCAGCGCCGACAGATCGTCCGGCAGCACATCCCGCTCAAGCACTTCGTGCCCCGCCTCGCGCAGCGCGCCAGCCACCTGCCCGCCGCCCACGAGGCTCACCTCGCGCTCACGGTCCGGCCCCCCGGCCAGCACCAATACCCGCAGACCCGCGTCAGGCACGATTCAACTCCCTATAGAAACTCGTCCGCTACAGATGTCTAATCGTCTACATCGACTCCGGGAGTTTCAAGTTCTGCCGGCGTTTATTCTTTGACTTTCAACACATTCACCCCGTCCCGCGCTGAAAGAAAAACCCGGCCAAGATGGCCGGGCTATATGGGAGACAGTTGGATGGGTTACGGTCGTTTGATCAGCCCGCGACCGGCGGCAGGCCCGCCAGCGCCATCGCGATCTCTTCTTCCGGGTATTCGTAGTCGTGCAGCTCGCCCGAGACATAGGCCTGGTACGCGCCCATGTCGAAGTGGCCGTGCCCGCATAGGTTGAACAGGATCACCTCGCTCTTGCCTTCCTCCTTGCAGCGAAGCGCCTCACGTAGCGCCCCGGCCACCGCGTGGTTCGCTTCCGGGGCCGGCAGGATACCCTCGGCCTTGGCGAACGTGACACCGGCCGCGAACGCCTCAAGCTGCGGCACACCGACCGGCTCGCTCAGGCCAAGCTCCACCACGTGCGACACCAGCGGCGCCATCCCGTGGTAGCGCAGCCCGCCGGTGTGGATCGCGGGCGGCACGAACGTCGAACCCAGCGTGTGCATCTTCACCAGCGGCGTCAGGTGCGCCGTGTCGCCGAAGTCGTAGGCGTACTTGCCCCGGGTCAGCGACGGGCAGGCCGCCGGCTCCACCGCGACGATCCGCCGTTGTTTACCGCCGCGCAGCTGCTCGCCGAGGAACGGGAACGCCACGCCGGCGAAGTTCGACCCGCCGCCCGTGCAGCCGACGATCACGTCCGGGTCGTCGCCCGCCATCTCAAGCTGCTTGATGCATTCCTGCCCGATCACCGTCTGGTGCAGCAAGACGTGATTCAGCACCGAGCCCAGCGCGTACTTCGTGCCGGGGTCCATCGCCGCCAGCTCGACCGCTTCGCTGATCGCGATCCCCAGCGAGCCCGGGCAATCCGGGTCTTGTTCAAGGATCGCACGCCCGGCGTTGGTTTCCGTAGAAGGACTTGGCGTGCAGGTCGCGCCGAACGTTTCCATATAAGCCTTGCGATAAGGCTTCTGCTGCGCCGAGCACTTGACCATGAACACCTTGCACTCGATCCCACCGATGAGCGAACACGCCAGCGCCAGCGACGAACCCCACTGCCCGGCCCCGGTCTCGGTCGTCAGCTTCGTCACGCCCGCTTCCTTGTTGTACCAGGCCTGCGGCAGCGCGGTGTTGGGCTTGTGCGACCCGGCGGGGGAGACGCCTTCGTACTTGTAGTAGATCTTCGCCGGCGTATCCAAGGCCTTTTCAAGTCGACGCGCCCGGAACATCGGCGCGGGCCGCCAGATCTTGTACATCTCACGCACCGGCTTAGGCACCTCGATCTCGCGCTCGGTCGTGACCTCCTGCTCGATCAACGCGTCCGGGAAGATCACCGACAGATCGTCCGCCGTCGCCGGCTGGCCCGTCCCCGGGTGCAGCGTCGGCGGCACCGGCGCGGGCAGGTCCGCCTGGATGTTGTACCAGTGGGTCGGGATCTGGGATTCATCGAGCAGGTACTTGACTTGGTCGGCCATGGCAGGGGTCCATTTTGATAGGGGGGTTCACGGGTTTGATGTCGCAAGATTACGCATCCAAGCGAGCCGTAAATTACCACCGATCTGTCTTCATTAAAAGCCGCGAACCTACGGGGCTTTACCTGACCGCCTGCAACCGCCTGAACCGCTAATGTAATTGGTGTTATGTATTTTTTTATCACTAGGTTTAATAACGATTTATCATGAATCGCTTGCAGTGTGTTCAGGTCAACTCTGTGCGTGGTATTACATGCCATTCCACACCCTCGCGCTTGCACAACTCTATGATTTCAGGAGCTAACTCATGTGCAACAAGCATGGCGCGACCACCATCTAGTTTCCGGCCCCAATGGGCACATATCAACGCACGATATTTGATCGCTTGCATAAAGCCCTCCTTTTGCGATGCGGATTGCGACAACTCGATTTCTACTGCGACGGGCCTTCCCAAGTTGTCTTCGAGAAGTACATCGATTCGATCACCCGTGCAGAACGGGTACTCAACATCCACTTTGCGAAGGCCCGCCTCACAAAGCGCGTGTTCCGGATGATCGGCTACATAGTGCTTTAGTTGCTTGTGATCATCGGATTCACCACCCCCGCCGCATCTGTGCTTTGGTTTTTCGGGTAGTGGAACGGCATGTCTGTTCTGTTTGAATAGAAATAGCAAGCGGTCATATTCTTTATACGTAAGTTCTTTAACCCCGCTCCCCCCGCCCAGACCCGGTAAGTTAGGGTGGCCTCCAATGACCTTTATCACTTCCTCACGAGGTACATATCCATCATCGTTGTGGTGCCCAGTAAGTACCCGCCATCTCCACCACCTCTTTTTGTTGTTCGCGTAGAGATGCGGCACCTGTCTGCCGTCGGCTTCCATCTCCCGGATAACCTCTCCGACTGACACGATTCCCTGCTCGCCTGTTCCTGCATGGAAAGTCTTATGCGAGCCATCTTTTTTTGCTCTTCGGTATATGTCTCTCCCCCCCTGGATTCATAGATAAGTACTATATCACCCAGAGAGATATCGATTCCGCATGCTTTTTTCTTATCACGAAGCCAGATATGACGCCAACGCTCCGCAAACGGACTCGATTCTTTTGGCTGTGGCCAATGTGTGGTTAACCAATAGCGCCGCTTCGAGTCCTGTGTATCAAGAATATTGAAACCCAAGCCAGATAGAACAGTATTGGCTTGCCCCGATCCTTTTCCCCCAGACATACTGTCTTTACAGGGTGAAGCTGTGGCATGCTCATACGCGAGGCCAAGGACCGCCTTAGGTGCGTACCTTCTGCCTTCGTGTTGAACATAGTATCGTTTGGGTTTCTTCCAGCGATGCGATTTACCCGCATCGAGATCCCTGAGGGCCGAAAGGACATGCTTCCGTTTCACCACATCAAAATATGCCACGGTGCCCCCTTAATTGTGAGATTTTATATTCCTTTACAGGGATGAAGCTGCGCCGCTATGGCTACGCAGTAAAAAAAACTTCATCTCTTGTCCCATCAGGTGGAATCGATCATCCGCCTGTGACAAATCTTCGTCGTATGTCGGACAGTTGGGTCATGCTGGCGGGAAGTGGGTTAAACAATGGGCCATACTGGACTTGAACCAGTGACCTCCTCGATGTCAACGAGGCGCGCTAGCCAACTGCGCTAATGGCCCGTAGCCCGGACATTATACAAATCGCCGACCCGCCTGCCAGTGGGGGGCTTCGGTGAGCAAACCGGCACACAAATCACTAGCATGGGGCCGGGCGTCAACCGACGCCAGACTCCGATTGCCATCCCCAAAAACCCGCCGATCAAGGACCCCCCCGACATGCAGATTTCGATGAAGTACGGCTGCAACCCCAACCAGGCCCACGCTAAGCTCATCAGCCCCCTCGATGACGGCCCGCTCACCGTCGTCAACGGCGCGCCCGGCTACATCAACGTCCTTGACGCCCTGCGCGGCTGGCAGCTGGTCCGCGAACTCGCCGCCAGCACCGGCCGGCCCGCCGCCGCTTCCTTCAAACACGTCAGCCCCGCCGGTGCCGCCGTCGCGGGTGACCTCTCTGACGACTTCCGCAAAGCACACTTCTACGACACCGCCGACCTCTCCCCGGTCGCCACCGCCTACGCCAAGGCGCGCAGCTCCGACCGCGTCGCCAGCTTCGGCGACTTCATCAGCGTCTCAGACACCGTCGATGTCTCACTCGCCAAGATCATCAAGCCCGAAGTTTCCGACGGCATCGTCGCCCCCGGCTACGAACCCGAAGCCCTCGAGATCATCAAGGCCAAGAAGGGCGGTAAGTACTGCGTCCTGCAGATGGACCCGGGCTACCAGCCCCCGCCGGTCGAGTCGCGCGTCGAGTTCGGCCTCACGCTCCAGCAGTCCTACAACGACTCCGTCATCAACGCCGACCTCTTCAAGAACGTCGTCACACAGAACAAGACCATCCCGGCGGACGTCATGGAGACCCTGATCGTCGCCACGATCACGCTCAAGCACACGCAGAGCAACTCCATCACCGTCGGCTACCAGGGCCAGGCCGTCGGCGTCGGCGCGGGCCAGCAGTCGCGCATCGCCTGCACCCGCCTCGCCTGCGACAAGGCCGACCGCTGGTTCCTTAAGATGCACCCCAAAGCCCTGGCGCTGAAGTTCGTCGACGGCCTGCCTAAGTCTGAAAAGGTCAACGCCCTCGACCAGTTCGTCCGCTACCACGAACTCGACGACGGCGAACGGGCCGTGCTCGCCAAGGCCCTCACCCAGACACCCGACCCGATCACCGAGCAGGAGCGCGCCGACTGGGCCAGCCAGTTCGACGGCGTGGTGCTCAGCTCCGACGCCTTCGTCCCGTTCCGCGACAACCTCGACCGAGCGGTCCGCAGCGGCGCGAAGTACCTCGCCCAGGCCGGCGGCTCAGCACGCGACCAGGACGTCATCGACGCCGCCGACGAGCACAACATGGTCATGGCCTTCACCGGCCTGCGCCTGTTCCTGCATTAAACGTAGCGCGCTTCACTACCCCCCATCCCCGTTTAGCGGGCGATCGCAGATCGCCGCGTGCTATCCCGCCGCCCCCCCGGAATCCCCCGCATCGCCATGCAGCAACTGCATACCGATGTCATGCAGGAACTTCTTCTGCTTCGCGCTATTCAACAGCCCCAACTCATGGTTGATGTTCGTCATCATGCCCAGCCCGATCACCGCCCAAGCGCTCAGCGCCGCGTCGGGATGATCCTCAAGACCGAGCGACTCCCGATACTCGCGCACCTGTTTGATGACGAAGCGATGGAACCTGCGATACATGGTGCGCAAGGCCTCATGCACTTCCGGGTCGTCTGTCTCGCTTAGGCCCGCGAAGGTGATCCGGTGCAGGCCGGACTTGCCGCGCTGCGCGCCTTCCCAGTTGAGGATGCGCTCGGCCGGGGACAGCCCGTCATCCGCCGTGAGTAGCTCGCGCCACTTCTCGGCCGAGTACTCGTATAGAAAATCGATCGACGCCAGGAACATCGCCTTCTTGTTCGGCCAAAGCCGGTAGAGCTGGTTCTCCCGAAGCCCGCACCGCTTCGCCAGCGCCGCCGTCGTCGCCCGCCGGTAACCCAGGTCCGCAAACGACTTAGCAATTACCGGCACCAGTTCGGCGCGCCGCTGATCAGATTGGTTGGGTCGGGGCATCCTGCTTACTCAACTTCCTGCGAATGGACCGGTTCTGCTTCAGTCGGCTTGGGGCGACGGAAGACAAACCGCTGATAAATAAATCCCAGCACGATCAGGCTCAAGCCAAGCCCAAGCAGGCTGAACACACGCCAAAGGTCCTTGAGCTGTGCCACATCAAGCGCCACCTTGCCCACCGCGACGAGCATGATCACCAGCGAGCCGTAGCGCAAGATCGTGCTGCCCGTGACGATGCCGCTGACCAGCAGCGTCAGGGCGAGCAGCACCCACGCCAGAGAGTAACCGTAACTCTCCGCCTGGCTGATCGGGTGCACACCGATCCGTAGATCCGCGCCGGCGAATCCATGACGGACCTGCATCGAGACCAACACGAACAGCAGCACCAGCGAGATGGACGCGGCGATCGGTTTGAGGGGCAGCATCTTGTCACGGCATAGCGACGACCACACAGCGATGAGCAGGCACGGCAAACCGTAGATATAGAGCAGGCCATTGAGAACGTAGGTTGCACCAACGTCCACACGGGTTTCCAGCGGGTTGTCGAGAATCAGCCCGCCGACCAGCACCGCAACCATACCCGCAAGCCCCGTCGCGACCGCTGCGAGGTCGATCGGATACGCACGCCAGCGCCGACCTGCCCACGTGATCCCAATCGCCATCAGCAGCCAGACCACGCTGTAGGTCGCCCACTCATAAAGTATCACGGGATTATTCGTGCGCCACTTCATATCGCCCTGGGTGAAGCCGTGACGGATCTGCAAGCTGATCAGCGCAAACAGCAACACGTATGACAGGATGCCGGCCGCCCACTTGAAGGGAGCGACCTCGTTGGGCAGCACACGCCAGAAGACCAATGCAATCACGCACGGCAGGCCGTAGATGTAGAGCAGCCAGTTGCCGACGATCGTCTCGCCCACGTCGGCCGTATGAATGAACGGGTTACCAAAGGTCAACAGGCCCAACACCGAAACAGCCATTCCGACGACGCCGATGCCGATCGCGGTGTTGCGCAGGCCGATGAGAGCAGGCTGCTTAATGAACCGGGTGACAGCCGCGCCGACCCCGAGCCAGAAGCCGATGTGGGTCGACACCTCCACCAACGTGGGGGCTTCACGCCAAAGGTCGTCAGGGTGGAAGCCCAGACGTATCTGCAGCGTCACAGCCACGACCGCAACGACCAGTGCAAGTGACTGAAAGACGACACGCAGCATAACCCATGGATCGCGGTGGTAGATCAACGCGATAGCCGCGAAGCCGAGCGCCGGCAGGCCGTAATGCAACAGCATCATGTTGAAGCCCAGACGCATCGGCAGGCCATAATGCCACGGACCCGGAACCAGCATCAACAGTAGGGCGGCACCGCTCAGCCAGCAGACAGGCAGCATCAGCCAGCGCAAGTTGAGTCTGCGATCGAGCATCGCGGCGAATACGGCCAATCCGCACCAGCCGGTGGCGACCCACGTCTGCGACGCCCATGGCCTGTCCGCGGCGAACCAGATGGCGAAGGTCGCCAGCGCCGCCGCGGTGATTACGTACGGATCGATCAGGCGCGTGCCGTGGTGTGGCCGGGTGCGCCATGCCATCGTCGCAAAGGCCACCACGATCACCACGACGGCGGTGTAAACCATCCACCACTCGATCGCCTCGGGCAACTGATCCCGGCAACCGATGTGCGGGATCACGACGAACGCCAACGCGCTGCTTGCCGAGAGCCAGACGAACATGAGCGGCCTGGCGTTTCGCCACACACAGAGGAACCCCCCAACCAGCAGCATCGAGCCGTAACCGATGGCAAGCAGGTAGTAGTGCGTCGGGTTAAGTTCGACACGGCTCGTGATCTGATCGGCGGCGGGCCATGCTAAAAGCATCATGCCGCACAGCCCGGCAGTGAGATACGAGACGGCGATGTACCGGAAGTCCAGCCTCGCCAACACCAGCGCCCCCGCGGCGAGCAAGCCCATGCCCGACAACTCGATCAGGGAGAACTGGCTGAAACCCACCAGCATAGTCATCAACAGAGCGCCGGTCCCCACCGATCCAATCGCCAGCCAGATACGCCTCAGCAGCGCGGGGCCGCCGGCCTTGTCTTCGGCGTCTGCGGCCTTGGCGGCATTGATAACAAACACCACCGCCGTCGCGAGCACGAACAGCACAAGCACATGGCTCTGGTCCGGGTTGTATGCGAAGATCGAGTAGGCCAGCGTGGTGATAATCGCGGCCAGCAGGGTGAGTGCAGAGAGGCCGAACCACTGCTTCTTGCGGGTGATCACGGCCAGACCGACTTCCAGCAGCAGCAGGTAGGTGAAGATCGGCCACCACTGGTCTTGCTCCAGATCCCCGCTGATCAGCATGGGCGCGGCGAAACCGCCGACCAACCCGAGCAGCGCGACGAACGGGCCGTGCATGAGTGACATCGCGACCGCCATCGCGGTGATGACAGCCATCAGCGCAAAGCCCCACCACGGGTTCAGCACGTGGTAATAGGCCGTCGCCGCCATGATGGTGGCGAACAAGTCTGCAACGCCTGCGCCACAGACGGCCGCGGCGACTTTGTCAGCCCGGCTGCGCAGCCAGAGGCTCGCCAGCACCAACACCGTACCGAAACCACCTACGATACAAAGGCGCGTTTCAAGCGACAGCAGGTCGTTGTCGAATGAGTACTTGATCAAGAACGCCCCGGCGAGCATCAGCGCAATACCGCCGGCCCACACATACACACCGGCACCAAGACGCTCTTCGAGTGAGACACGCTTGGGTTGTGGTTTGGGTGTTGGCCGCGGGGTGGCTGGTGGTGACGGGATCGGCCGCGCAGGGGCATCATCACCCGCCGAGGTGAGTCGGTGTAGCGTCTGCCTCTTCTCGGATTGTGGTTTAGGTGTTACAGGATCAGGAGCAGGGGGAGGTGGCGAGGCGGGCGTGGGGGTTGAATCCGCCGGCCCGTCTTGAGTAGACCCGACCGCTTCCAACGCATCCGGTGCAGGGGCCTGATCGGCTTGTCCCTTCGTGGTCGGCGGCGCGGCCGTTGGCGCTTCGCTTTGGCTTCCGCCTTCAGGCTGTTTTGACGTTGGCTTGGGCGCCCCCGGGCTCTGCACGTTCTGCTTGATCTGCATGGTGCGCAGGCGGTCCACCTGTTTTTCCAGACGGCTGATCCTGCCGATGCCGATGATCGCGATGAGAAACGATCCCAACCCTACCAGCACTGCGAACTCTGCCATGGTCAGCCCCTTATGCCCGCCACGCCCTGGTATCTAACGCCCAGCCAATTCTTAATCCATTAAACCATAGAGTTTTACGGATTGCTACGCGTCGCCGGTCCATGTATCAGGTCTCACGAATCGGATTCTAACGCTTCATGACTTGCAATCGGCTTAATGTAGGTGTACACTTACAAAATAAGCAGTCGGTGCTGCTTTGTCAACCACCGCTCGGGTATATCACTTAAAAAGCCTGATCGGGATCGGAAGCCGCGATGGCAGAGACCAACCTCCTGTTCGCTTGGTGCTGGATCACGCTTGGGCTGCTTTCCGGGGCGGCCCAGGGGCTGGGGTTCCACAAGGACGATTGGATGGGCGGCTACAACGCCTGGCGGCGTCGGCTCACGCGCCTGGGGCACATCGCGTTCCTCGGCACCGGCATGCTCAACCTTGGCCTCGCGCTGACGGTGATGCAACTTGAAGTGCCCGACACTTCCTCGTACTGGCCCGGCACGCTGCTGATCATCGGCGCGGTCTCAATGCCGACTGTGTGTTACCTGGCCGCATGGCGAAAACCCTTCCGGCAACTTTTCTTCGTGCCTGTACTGAGCCTGACCGCCGGGTGCGGTTGGTTCGCGTTACTCCTGATCAAACACCCTGCCTGAAGGAGCTCAACCATGAAACGCTATCACCTGCTCACAACCGCGGCGATCGTCGGCCTCGGCCTAACGTACGGCCTGAGCCTGGCCGGCACGAGCCCGACCGAAGCCAGGAAGGACCTGCTCCGAGTCGGGGTCTACGACTCCCGCACCGTCGCCCTGGCTCACTACCACCGGATGATCAGCCAGGGCGTGACGGACGAGTTCCACAAGGACCACGCCAAGGCCAAGGAGGCCGGCGACGCCGAAGCCATGCAGGCGATCGAGGCCAAGGCTGTGGCGCTACAGCAGCAGATGCACAACCGTGTCTTCGGCCACGTGCCCGTGGATGACATCCTGGACGAAGCCGGGATCGATCTGGCCGTCATCGCACGCGAAGCCGGCGTCGATCTGATCGTCTGCCAGTGGGACATAGGCTACCAGCACCCGGACGCCGAGCTGATCGATCTTTCTAAACCGTTAGTCCTGCAATTTGAGCCGAGTGAGGAAACGCTCAAGACGATCGAGAGCTTGAAGAATCATCCGCCCGTGCCATTGGACCAGATCAAGCACGACCACTAATCCGGACGACCGACCCAAACCCGATCGGCTACAACTTTGACTGGGGATTTGTGATGAAGATCGCATTCATAGCCATGAGTGGTGTACGTGCCTGTGATGAAGAACTCTTGCGCCTGGGATTAACCCTGCCCGGTTTCGTCGAGCGCAGCAAGACCATCGCGTCGCTGCCGAGTCTCGGCCTGCTGACCCTCGCCGGCATGACGCCCGACCGGCACGACGTGGACTACCTCGATGTCCAGGACATCACCGGGCTGGACATGGATTGGGACGCCTACGACCTGGTCGCGATCTCCACCTTCACCGCCCAGGTCCCCGAGGCCTACGAGCTCGCCGATACCATCCGCGCCCTGGGTACCCCCGGTCCCCGTGTCGTGATGGGTGGCCTGCACGTGACGTGCCTGCCGGAAGAGGCGCTGCAGCACTGCGACGCTGTGGTGGTAGGGGAAGGCGAGCTGTGTTGGCCCGATGTGTTAGCCGATGCCGAACGCGGCTCGCTAAATCGCATATACAAAGCACAGCCGCGCGAGTTCGACCTCGCCGACGCCCCCATGCCCGCGTACCACCTGCTGGACATGGACAAGTACAACCGCATCACCGTCCAGACCACGCGCGGCTGCCCGTGGAAGTGCGAGTTCTGCGCCAGCTCCATTTTGCTCACGCCGAAGTACAAGCAGAAGCCGATCGATAAGGTGCTCGCCGAGATCGACCGCATCTGCGAGCTCTGGCCCCGGCCGTTCATCGAGTTTGCCGACGACAACAGCTTCGTCGACCGGCGATACTGGAAAGCCCTGCTCCCGCAACTCGCCAAGCGCCGCATCAAATGGTTCACCGAGACCGACATCAGCGTCGGCGAAGACGACGAACTGCTGTCACTCATGCGCGCCGCCGGCTGCGCCGAGGTGCTCATCGGCCTGGAGAGCCCCACCGAGCAGGGCCTGACCGGCCTGGAACTGAAGACCGACTTCAAGCGCAAGCACCGCGACGACTACCTCCGGCTCGTCCACAACGTCCAGGCCCACGGCATCCGCGTCAACGGCTGTTTCATCCTCGGCCTCGACGGCCAGACGCCCGACGTTTTCGACCGCGTCTACGACTTCGCACGCGAACTGGAACTCTACGACGTGCAGATCACGCTGCAGACCCCGTTCCCCGGCACCCCGCTGCACGAGCGCCTCCGACGCGAGGGCCGGCTCCTAAAGGAAAATGCATGGGAACGCTGCACCCTGTTCGACCTGACCTACCGACCCACGCCCATGACAGGCGACGAGTTGGTCCAAGGCTTCCACGACCTGGCCGTCAGGCTCTACAGCGACGAGGCCACCGCCTGGCGGCGCGACCTATTCAAGAAAAAGTACCGTAGGGCGACGAACGGCATGATTGCGGGTATAAAGGAGTCGGCCTGACACGCTTCCGGGGTTCGGGGCCTGACACCCTTCCGGGGGCTTGGATCAACTTCCGGGGGCCGGGGCGGGAGGTGCCGCCATGTCACGATCTTCCTCGGTCAAACCCCTTTTCTACATCGCCGGGCTGTACGACGCCGTGATCGGCCTGGCGTTCCTCTTGTTTGCGCCCGATTTGTTCGAGCAGTTCGACGTCCACCCGCCTAACCATTACGGATACGTCCGGTTCCCGGCGATGCTCCTGTTGATCTTCGCCGTCATGTTCTTCGCCATCGCCCGCGATCCCAAGCGCAACCGTAACCTGATCCCCTACGGCATCATGCTCAAGGCCAGCTACTGCGCCGCCGTCGGCTGGTACTGGTTCCGCGACCCCATGCTCCCCACGATGTGGAAGCCCTTCCTCATCTGCGACCTCGCCTTCCTCGTCGCCTTCATCTGGGCCTACCGTAAGGTATGAACCGGTGTGGGCGCTGCCCACAGATAACGCAGTTATAATCCACCGATAGCCAGGATTCGCAGGATTCGGATCGGTAAGATTCATAATCCTGATCATCCTGTCTATCTGTGGATATTCTCTGGCCAGGCTTCAACCGTAAATGGGAAGTACGTGATGATGAAGTTGATCTGTTGTTCGCCTCAGCGCCCGGCACTTTTTGCTGTCTTGCTTGGCGTATTCGCTTTTGCCTTATGCGCACCGGCAACGGGCCAACCCACGGCCGAGGATTTTGACCGTGCCCGCGACCTGCGCAAGGCCGTGTCCGGCAAGGTGCTCAACAGCGACCTGAACGTGTCATGGTCCGCCAACGGCCGATGGCTGTGGTACCGCCTGCAAGGACAGGACGACACGCAATCCTTCATGCGCGTCGATGCACAGACCGGCGAGCAGGGACACGCCTTCGACCACCAGGCGCTGGCGTCCTACCTGGAAGAAGCATGGAGGGGAGAAGACAAGGCGCCTGAGATCGACGCCGAGCGTCTACCGGTTCAGCGTATCCATATCGATGAGGCGGGCGATGCCCACCTCTTAGCCATCCACGAACGCAACGTCATGCGCCTGGTCATCCGTGATGGCGAATTCAAGACGCCGCCCCCCGGACACGACGACCCGTTCACACTCAAGACCCTGCCCGCCGACGCGACCATCCGCAGCCGAGGCAACAGCACGTCCACCCACGTCTACTTCACCAACCCCACCGACCGACCGGCCCGGATCGACTGGGTCGATACCGCCGGCGGGACGAGAACCTACGCCACACTCCAGCCCGGCGAATCACACCGCCAGCACACCTTCGTCGGCCATGCATGGCGCATCGTCGCCGAGCCCGACGACCTGGTGCTCTTGCATGTGCGCGCAGCCCGAGGTTACGGCGTCGTCATCGTGCCCGACGAACCGATCCAGGCCCAAGCACCCGATCAAGATGCTTCCACAGATCAAACGCGCCGGAATCACTCGCCCGACGGCAAGTGGAAAGTCACGTTGAAGGATCACAACTTGTCACTGGTCGATCTTGAGACAGACGAAGCATCTCCCCTGACCACCACCGGCACGGCCGACGACCCCTTCGGCCGGCGCGTCCACTGGTCCCCCGACAGCAAGCACCTCGTCGCCGTGCAGACCCGCCCGGCCCAGGCGCACCCCGTCTCGTTCGTCGAAGCATCGCCCGGCGACCAGCTCCAACCCAAGCTGCATACCTTCGACTACCTCAAGCCCGGCGACCGCATCGCCCGGCCAAGGCCGCGCCTGTTCAGCATCGAATCACAAAAAGAAGTCACGACCGATAGCGCCCTGTTCGATCAGCCCTGGTCGATCAACCGCTTCCACTGGTCGCCCGACAGCTCCACCTGCTACTTCCTCTACAACCAGCGCGGCCACCAGACCCTCCGCGTTATCGCACTGGATACCGAGACCGGTGAAGCCCGCGCCGTCGTTGACGAACAAAGCGACACCTTCATCAACTACTCCAACAAGACCCACCTGCACCACTTCGATGAGCAGGACCAGCTGCTCTGGATGTCCGAACGCGACGGCTGGAATCACCTGTACCTGGTCGACCGCGCGTCCGGTTCCGTCGTGCGCCAGCTGACCCAAGGCGACTGGCTGATTAAGCGCGTGGACAAGATCGAGCACACCGACGATGCCAAACGCCAGGCCTGGCTCACCATCCTCGGCCACCCGGCACACAAAGACCAAGATCCTTACCTCGAGCACCACGCACGCCTCGACATCGACACCGGCGAACTGACACTGCTCACCCAAGGCAACGGCACGCACACCCTGACCTACTCACCCGACGGCAAGCACTACGTCGATCGCTGGTCGCGCGTGGACCAGCCGCCGGTGCACGAGCTGCGGCGGACCAGCGACGGCTCGCTTGTCTGTGAACTGGCCAGCGCCGACGCCTCGGACTGGCTGCAAGTGGTCGGACACGCCCCCGAGCCCTTCGTCGCCAAGGGGCGCGACGGCAAGACCGACATCTGGGGCGTCATCTACCGACCGACCGACTTTGATCCGGACAAGCGCTACCCCGTCCTGGAAAGCATCTACGCCGGGCCGCACGGCCAGCACGTCCCCAAATCGTTCAGCACATATCAGCGCGTCCGCCGATACACCGAGCTCGGCTTCATCGTCGTCCGGATCGACGGCATGGGCACCAACTGGCGCAGCAAAGCGTTCCACGACGTCGCCTGGAAGAACATCAAGGACGCCGGCTTCCCGGACCGCATCGCCTGGATGACAGCCGCCGCCAAGCACGAGCCCGCGATGGACCTGTCACGCGTCGGCATCTACGGCGGATCGGCGGGGGGGCAGAACGCCATGCGCGCCGTGCTGGATCATCACGACTTCTACAAAGCCGCCATGGCCGACTGCGGCTGCCACGACAACCGCATGGACAAGATCTGGTGGAACGAAGCATGGATGGGATACCCCGTCGATGAGAGCTACGAGAAAAGCTCCAACCTCGAAGACGCCGACAAGCTCGGTGGCGCACTGCTGCTGACCGTCGGCGCGATGGACCGCAACGTCGATCCCGCCAGCACCTTCCAGGTCGTTGACGCCCTGATCAAGGCCGACAAAGACTTTGAACTAATGGTCTTCCCCTCCGGCGGCCACGGCGCCGGCAGCGGCGATTACGGCTGGAAACGCACCGCCGGCTTCTTCGTCCGCCACCTCGGCGGGCCCGAGCCGATCGAAGCGGTGTACGGCACCACACCGGCTGGTGCATCAGACTCATCGTCACCGACCTCAAGTGCTCCTTGACGGGGGCCGGGTTATCCACAAAGGTTGCTAAGGCAGTATTTGTTAGTATATTGATAGGGTATTCAAACTAGGCCGGCCGGCCAGTGGTGTCGGCCGACCAAGACCGGGAACCCTCAATTAGGAGCGACATCATGGAGGTCAGGATTGAAAAGTTACAGCCGCGACGCATCGCGATGGTCCGGCACGTAGGCCCGTACGACCAGATCGGCGGCGCGTTCGAGCGCCTGTGCGCCTGGGCCGGGAAAAGCGGGGTGTTCGGGCCGGACACACAGACGGTGGGCCTGTTCCACGACAACCCCGAAGAGACTGCCCCCGAGAAACTGCGCTCCGACGCGGCGGTCACCGTCGGCGAGGACGTTCAGGGCGAGGGCGAAGTCACCATCGGTGAATGGGCCGGCGGCACCTACGCCGTCGTGCGGCACACCGGCTGCTACAGCAAGATGATCGACACCTACCGCTGGCTCTACGGCGAATGGATGCCGGCCAACGGCAAGGAATACCTGGAGGCCCCCTGTGTCGAGGTCTACCTCAACGACCCGAAACAGGTCGCTCCCGAAGAACTCGAAACGGATATCTACGCCCCGCTGAAAGATTAGTACGTCTTGCGTTATTACTGACTGTCATTCCCGCGCAGGGGCTTTATGCAACCCCCTGCCTGATAACATGGTCGCGGGCGAGGCGGATCAGGATTTTGGCGGTGACGTAAGGCTCGACACGGCGGCCACGCACCCACGGCGGCAGGTGGGTCAGGCCGCCGCCGAAGTTGCAGAGGTTGGCGAAGCGCGTCTCGACGCTGCGACGGGTGCTAAGCAGTTGGCGGATGAACGGTGAAGGCGCACGCATCCGCTGGATCATGGCCACACGGTGCGGGCTATGCACGCGTGACTGGCCCAGCCCCTTGGCGTGGCGGAAGCGGCGTGGCGTCACCAGCACCCGCCCGGCCCCGGCGGCCTGGTCGTACAACGGGTTGGTCTCGTAGTTGGCGTCGGCCAGCAGGTAGCCCTCGCCCAGCTGTTCTTGTTCGATCATCTGTTTGGCGGCGATGCGTTCGTCGACGTTCATCGGCGCGACACGGTAGGCGACGGGGCGGTTATTCTCGGCATAAATCGCGTGGAGTTTGTAGCCCTTCTGGAACCCGCCGGCGCCACGGCCGATCGTCGCACGCCGGTCGACGCTGTGCTTGGCGACGGCCAACGGCTTGCCGTCGATACGCAGGGTCAGCGCGTGTTGTGTTTGAGGCTCGAGTCGATCCATCAGTTGATCGAGTGCCCGACGGGTTTCGGGCCGGGCCAGACGCCGGCTCATGGTCGACTGATCCGGCAACGCCGCCGGCGGCTTGACGCCGACCCAGTGGCGACGGTCACACGCCCAATACACCGGCCGGTCGTGCAGCACCGCCCAGAGGTAGACGCGGAGGATGCGTGCGGTGGGATGCACAAACCGCCGGCGTCGGACGAGGGTTGACATGACGGTGAGTTGGGCCGTTAAGATGTTCCACAGTTCGCGTTCCATGCTGGTGACTCCTTCTCGGTAAGGTCGAGTAAGTGGTCCACCAGTATGGGCGCGAACGCTTGTTAGCGCCAGCGGTTAGATAAAATGGCGCATAAAGCCCGCAGGCGGGAATCCAATATGGTTTTAATGTGGACCCCCGCCTACGGGCTTTATGCAACCCCCTGCCTGATAACATGGTCGCGGGCGAGGCGGATCAGGATTTTGGCGGTGACGTAAGGCTCGACACGGCGGCCACGCACCCACGGCGGCAGGTGGGTCAGGCCGCCGCCGAAGTTGCAGAGGTTGGCGAAGCGCGTCTCGACGCTGCGACGGGTGCTAAGCAGTTGGCGGATGAACGGTGAAGGCGCACGCATCCGCTGGATCATGGCCACGCGGTGCGGGCTGTGCACGCGTGACTGGCCCAGCCCCTTGGCGTGGCGGAAGCGGCGCGGCGTCACCAGGACGCGCCCCGCCCCGGCGGACTGGTCGTACAACGGGTTGGTCTCGTAGTTGGCGTCGGCCAGCAGGTAGCCCTCGCCCAGTTGTTCTTGTTCGATCATCTGCTTGGCGGCGATGCGTTCGTCGACGTTCATCGGCGCGACACGGTAGGCGACGGGGCGGTTATTCTCGGCATAAATCGCGTGGAGTTTGTAGCCCTTCTGGAACCCGCCGGCGCCACGGCCGATCGTCGCGCGGCGGTCGGCGCTGTGCTTGGCGACGGCCAACGGCTTGCCGTCGATACGCAGGGTCAGCGCGTGTTGTGTTTGAGGCTCGAGTCGATCCATCAGTTGATCGAGTGCCCGACGGGTTTCGGGCCGGGCCAGACGCCGGCTCATCGTCGACTGATCCGGCAACGCCGCCGGCGGCTTGACGCCGACCCAGTGACGACGGTCACACGCCCAATACACCGGCCGATCGTGCAGCACCGCCCAGAGGTAGACGCGGAGGATGCGTGCGGTGGGATGCACAAACCGCCGGCGTCGGACGTGGGTTGACATGACGGTGAGTTGGGCCGTTAAGATGCTCCACAGTTCGCGTTCCATGCCGGTGACTCCTTCTCGGTAAGGTCGAGTAAGTGGTCCACCAGTATGGGCGCGAACACTTGTTAGCGCCAGCGGTTAGATAAAATGGCGCATAAAGCCCCTGCGCGGGGGTGACGCAGCATGATACGGCAAATAATAAAGCAAACTGCTCTAATACGCGGCGCGTTGTGCGCCGTCCGTTGCCGGTCCCGCGCCCGCGTTATTCAATCCCGATGTCTTCGTTCCACAGGTCCGGCTTGTCACGGATGAAGTCGGCCATGAGCTGTTTGCATCGCGCGTCATTTAGATTGATCAGCTCGACGCCGTGCTGCTTGAAGAGTTCTTCCGCCCCAATGAAGTTCTCGTTCTCCCCGATGATCACGCGCGGGATCTTGTAGAGCAGGCTCGTCCCGGTACACATGACACACGGGCTGAGCGTGCTGACCAGCGTCAGCCTCGGCCAGTCCCGCCGCCGACCCGCGTTTCGGATACAAGCCACCTCCGCATGCGCCGTCGGGTCCCCCGTCTGAACCCGCAGGTTGTGCCCCCGCGCCACGACATTGCCGTCGCTATCGGCAAGCACCGACCCGATCGGCAGCCCGCCCTCGGACAAACCCTGTTCCGCCTCTTTAATCGCTTCGTTTAAGAGTGCTTGATAGTCCATGCTCTATCCAAGATTTCTTTTAAAACAGTGATAAACACAGATGAACGCCGAGAAGAATAGTATCCACAGATAATCAGGATATTCAGGATGTTTGGATGGGTCTATTATTCTGATCCTGTGCATCCTGTCTATCTGTGGATAAAGTTCCGATCCGTTTTCAGCTGCGTGCCGTCAGCGGTTGATATGCAGAACAACTATCATCCATGCCATGGGTCTTGTCTTCCTCATCATCACCGCCGTCCTCCTCCTCTGGCTGCTCGGGGCCTGGTGGCTGGTGCATTCGTTGACGCACCCACGGCGCAAGACGTTTGCCGTCGCGCTGGGGCAGGGCGATCCGACGGACCCGGCGGACCTGGAGCTTGTGGGCAAAGAGGTGACCTTCACCTTCACCGACCATACCCGCACGCCCGGATGGATCATCGAGGGAGAAAGGCCGGATGGTACTTCCGGGGGCCCGACGTTCGTCCTCATCCACGGATTCAGCGACAGCCGGTACGGCGTCCTGCTGCGCGCCCCGCTGATCCTCCATCATGCACGCAAGGTCGTCGTCTTCGACCTGCCCGGCCAAGGCGAATCGGAAGCTAAGCAAGGCCACGGCGGGCTGCGCGAGCCGGACGACGTGCTGGCGGTGATCGATCAACTCGAACCCGACGACGCCAAGCAGATCGTCCTGCTCGGCGTGTCGATGGGCGCAGGCATCGCCATCGCCGCGGCAGCCAAGGCACAAGCAAGCCAGCGCGAGCGCATTGTGGGCGTCATTGCCGAGGCCCCGTACCGTCATTGGGACGAACCGCTACACAACATCTTCAAGAGCCGCCGCTACCCGCGCTGGCCGATTATCCCGCTGGCCGGGCTGTGGCTGCGACTCACCGCCAAGGGATTCAAGGACTTCGACCGTGCCGGGTACGCCGCCGGCCTCACCTGCCCGCTATTGGTGATGCACGGCTCGGAGGACCGGACCTGCCCGCCCGATTCCGCCCGCCAGATCGCCGACGCCGCGAACCAATCGACCTATATCGAAGTCGAAGGCGGACGGCACAACAACCTCCCGTTCGAGCATAAGCAGGCCTATCAAGCCGCAGTAAACGATTTTATGGGAACGCTTTGATCTAAAGACCGATCGGGTAAAATGATATGCTTGGTCCATTGGGACCAGGCCCGGGCCAAGATGGCCCGGCTATATAGCCCCGTCATCCTGACGGGGGTTGTATCGGTAACCCGGATACCCCCGGCCCCCGGATTCCCCCCGGAGATTTGTTTTGAGCCCATTAACCCTCCCCGACCTGTCCAAATCCCCCACGATCGACCAGGTCGGCGTCGAAGAACGCGCCAAGCGCTTCACCACGCGCAGCATCAAGAAGGCGTCCAAAGTCGATGCCCTGAAGATGGTCCTGAGCATGATCGACCTGACCACGCTCACCGGCCAGGACACGCCCGGCAAGGTCAAGCAGCTCTGCTACAAGGCACGCCATCTCCACGACGCTGTCGCCGGCCTGCCCCACGTCGCCGCCGTCTGCGTCTACCCGACCATGGTCCACATCGCCAAAAAAGAACTCGAAGGCACCGGCATCCACATCGCCTCCGTCGCCACCGGCTTCCCGACCGGGCAGTACCCCTTGGACGTCAAGCTCGACGACACACGCAAGGCTGTCGAAGACGGCGCAGACGAGATCGACATGGTCATCTCCCGCGGCAAGTTCCACGCCGGCGAATACAGCTACGTCTTCGACGAAATCGCACAGGTCAAAGAGGCCTGCGGCGGTTCCGGGGGAGCGCACCTGAAAGTGATCTTGGAAACAGGCGAACTCTCCACCTACGACAACGTCCGCAAGGCCAGCGACCTCGCCATGCACGCCGGCGCAGACTTCATCAAGACCAGCACCGGCACGATCTCGCCCGCCGCCACCATGCCCGTCACACTCGTCATGCTCGAAGCCATCCGCGACTTCTACTACGAGACCGGCAAGGTCATCGGCATGAAGCCCGCCGGCGGCATCGGCAAGGCCAAGCTCGCCGTCCACTACCTCGTCATGCTCCGCGAAACCCTCGGCCAGCAGTGGATGACCCCCGACCTCTTCCGCTTCGGCGCAAGCCGACTCGCCAACGACGTGCTCATGCAGATCGTCAAACAACAATCCGGCAGCTACCAGTCTGTCGACTACTTCTCGAATGATTAAGGAATCAGATATTCACCACTGAGAACACAGAGGCCACAGAGAAAAGATAAGACATGAACCACAGATTACACAGATCACATAGATTGAAATACATACTTCATGTTTGTTTCAATCTTAATCTGTGCCATCTGCGTAATTTGCGGATAACCTCTTCCCCGACTCTGTGTTCTCTGTGCCCTCTGTGGTAAAACCGTTTTTCGGATTAACACAACCATGACCCAGACCGACTCTCCCAAACTCGTGTTCGATACCGACTGGTCCTACGCGCCTGCGCCGGAGACGGTGCCCGTGCAGATCGACGACCGCTACGGCCTGTTCATCAACGGCCAGTTCGTCGAGCCCGCCGCCGGCAAGTACTTCGACACCATCAACCCCGCCAACCGCAGCCGCCTCGCCGAGGTCGCCGAAGCGGACGACGCCGACGTCGATCGCGCCGTCAAGGCCGCACGCGCCGCTTACGACAACGTCTGGTCGAAGATGCCTTCGCGCGACCGCGCCAAGTACATCTACCGCATCGCACGCATCATGCAGGAGCGCGCCCGCGAGTTCGCCGTCATCGAATCCATGGACGGCGGCAAACCCATCCGCGAATCGCGCGACATCGATGTCCCCCTCGCCGCGGCGCACTTCTTCTACTACGCCGGCTGGGCCGACAAACTCGACTACGCCTTCCCCGGCAAGACGCCCACGCCCGTCGGCGTCGCCGGTCAGGTCATCCCCTGGAACTTCCCGCTCCTGATGGCCGCCTGGAAGATCGCCCCGGCGCTCGCCTGCGGCAACACCGTCGTCCTCAAGCCCGCCGAGACCACCCCGCTCACCGCGCTCAAGCTCGCCGAGCTCATCCGTGACGCCGAGCTGCCCCCGGGCGTCGTCAACATCGTCACCGGCGCGGGCGCAACCGGCGCAGCTATCGTCAAGCACCCCGACGTCGACAAGGTCGCCTTCACCGGCTCGACCGAGGTCGGCAAAGCCATCATGAAGTCCATCGCCGGGACCAACAAGAAGTTCACCATGGAACTCGGCGGCAAGGCCGCGAACCTGATCTTTGAAGACGCCCCCATCGACCAGGCCGTCGAAGGCATCATCAACGGCATCTTCTTCAACCAGGGCCACGTCTGCTGCGCCGGCTCACGCCTGTTCGTCCAGGAATCCGTCGCCGACACCGTCATCCGCAAACTCCAGGACCGCATGCAGACGCTCATCGTCGGCGACCCGCTCGACAAGAACACCGACATCGGCGCGATCAACTCCAAGCCCCAACTCGAGAAGATCGAGTACTACCTCAAGCTCGGCAAAGATGAGGGCGCCACCCTCTGGCAGCCCGACGGCAACGTCCCCGATTCAGGTTTCTTCTGCAAGCCCACCCTCTTCCTCGACGCCAGCCAGTCCCACCGCATCGTCCAGGAAGAAATCTTCGGCCCCGTCCTCGCCGTGCAGACCTTCCGCACGCCCGAGGAGGGCATCGCCAAAGCCAATAACACGCCCTACGGCCTGTCCGGCGGCGTCTGGACCGACAAGGGCTCAAAGATCTTCAAGATCACCAACAACATCCGCGCCGGCGTCCTCTGGGCCAACACCTACAACAAGTTCGACCCCACCAGCCCCTTCGGCGGCTACAAAGAATCCGGCCTCGGCCGCGAAGGCGGACTCCACGGCCTTAAGGAATACGTGTCATTGAACTAAGACAGTTATTCACCACAGAGAACACAGAGCACACAGAGAAGAAAGACGAGAAGACATGATCCGCAGATTACACAGATCGCGCAGATTTGGATTCAAGCTAGAGCCTGCTGCCTCTAATCTGTGTCATCTGCGCAATCTGCGGACAACCTCTTCGCCTTTTCTCCGTGGTCTCTGTGCCCTCTGTGGTTAAATGTATTTATCAACTATCGAGCTGAAACATGAATCCCACACAGCCTGACATCCAAGATTCATCCTCCGCGCTGGACAGCTCCCCGCGCCTGGGTGTGCTTAAGACCTACAAGCTCTACATCGCCGGCAAGTTCCCGCGCACCGAGTCGGGCAGGTTCTACAAGCTCGAATCCCACTCGGGCGAGGCGCTGGCCAACATGTGCCAGGCCTCGCGCAAGGACTTCCGCGAAGCCGTCGTCGCCGCGCGTGCCGCCCAGGGCAAGTGGGCCTCAGCCAGCGCCTACAACCGCGGGCAGATCCTCTACCGCATCGCCGAGATGCTCGAAGGACGGGCCGAGCAGTTCGCCGCCGAGCTGGTGCAGATGGGCGCTCAGCCCGAAGCCGCCAAGGCCGAGGTCGCCTGCGCGATCGACCGCCTGGTCTATTACGCCGGGTGGTGCGACAAGTACCAGCAGGTCTTCAGCAGCGTGAACCCCGTCGCGAGTAGCCACTTTAACTTCTCGCTGCCCGAACCGACCGGCGTCGTCAGCGTCCTCGCCCCGCAAGACACCGGCCTTCTCGGCCTCGTCTCCGTCATCGCGCCGATCATCGCCGCCGGCAACACCGCCGTCGTCCTCGGCCCGCAGACCAAGGCCCTATGCACCATCACCTTCGCCGAGGTCCTGCACACCTCCGACCTGCCCGCCGGCGTCGTCAACCTCCTCACCGGCGACCCCGACGAATTGCTCGAACACTTCGCCTCACACATGGACGTCAACGCCATCGTCTACTGCGGCGACGACCCCGACCAGGTCAAGCAGATCCGCACCCTCGCCACCGACAACCTCAAACGCGCCATCATCCGCCACCGCCCCGACTGGCATGCCGACGACGCCCAGAGCCCCTACGACATCCTCGACACCATCGAAGTCAAAACCACCTGGCACCCGATCGGGACATGAGTAAGTAACTCGGATGGGTTCGGATGCAAACGGATAAGATCAAGAAGTGATCCGCAGATTACGGTGATTACACAGATTTATGTTTGGTCAATACAGCAGAATCTAAATCTGCGTCATCTGCGCAATCTGCGGATACCTCCTCATCCGTTTGCATCCGCATGCATCCGAGTTCCAATCAATCCATTCAGATAGTCACTGTCTACCCGAGCCTGTAAACTACCCCCATGACCACGCAGACGATCCACGTCGGCCCCGTCCCCATCGGCCCGGGGCATCCGCTCGCCATCATCGCCGGCCCATGCCAGGCCGAGAGCGATGCGCTATGTATGGAAGTGGGCGCCGCCCTGCACGACCGCTGCGCCGAACTGGGCCTGGGCTACATCTTCAAAGCCAGCTTCGACAAGGCCAACCGCAGCTCGGTCCACACCGACCGCGGCCCCGGCCTCGACGCAGGGCTCAGCATGATCGCCAAGGTCCGCGACGCGCTCGGCGTCCCCGCCACCACCGACATCCACGAACCCGGCCAGGCCGACGCCATCGGCAAGGCCGTGGACATGATCCAGGTCCCCGCGTTCCTCTGTCGGCAGACCGACCTGCTCGTCGCCTCGGCTGGCACCGGCAAGCCCGTCAACGTCAAGAAGGGCCAGTTCATGTCGCCCGCAGAGATGAAGCACGTCGTCACCAAGCTCGACGAAGCCGGCGCTTCAGGCACGATGCTCACCGAGCGCGGCACCTTCTTCGGCTACCACCGCCTGGTCAACGACTTCGCCGGCCTGTACGACATGATGCAGCTCGGCCCGCCCGTCTGCTTCGACGTCACCCACTCCACCCAGCAGCCCGGCGCCGCCCCCGACGGCAAGTCCACCGGCGGTAGGCCCGACACCGCGCCGACCCTCGCAAGATGCGCCATCGCCGCCGGCGTCCACTGCCTCTTCATCGAGACCCACCCCGACCCACCAAACGCCAAGTCCGACGCCGCCACCATGCTCCCGCTTGAGCAGGCACTGCAACTGCTCGGCGCATTATCCAAGCTGCACAAAGCGATGCGCTGAGGCAAACTATCACGAAGGGCGCGGAGACGCGGAGGCACGGAGAAGGCTGAAGTGATCCACAGATGAACAGGATGTTCAGGAGGATCAGATCGGGCGCACAGACGAGGCCACTTCTCGCCATTTAACTTGTGCATCGTCCATTAATCGTTACTCGCGCATAGGTCGAGACATCCGTGCTCGACTGCGTTGCCAGGAACCGTATGTATGCGCACGGATGCGTCACATCCGCCAAGGGTAGACCCCATAGCTTTCCGGGAAAATACTTCCGGGAGCGGGGGTGCTGACATAACTCGCGCTGGCGAATGTCTGACTTTCACTGAGTATCCGCTGATTAAAAGGACCGGGACTCACGGGCTGTCGCAGCTTCGGCTGCGAACTTGGAAGCGCTTCGCCCCGGCTGGTTGAGGAATCACAGGACGCGGGCCCGACCCGGTCCCGCTGACCCCGCGCCTGCCACGACCCCCGGAACCGCGTGAGTGTTTAGAAGCCCGGCAATCAAGATGTGATCCGCAGATAACGCAGATTCCACAGATTGATTCCGACATCACCCCGCTTGCTCCGCATCTGCGCCATCTGCGCAATCTGCGGATACCTCTCCCTTCTTTCGCCGCGCCCTTCGCGCCTTAGCGGTTTAATCCGTCCACTTATCCCATTTCCGGGTCCCGATAAGCCAAATACGCCCTCATTGGTGAAAAATTGGAACATCCTTCCCGATCTTGTCGTCATACCTATATACAGCCCCCTGATGGGGGTATGATGTGGTAGTCCAACCGCCGAGGGAGCCTACTGATGAATACCGTCCACCAAGCCATCGCCCGCACCCGCCGACGCATCTTCCTGAACAGCTGGCTCCGCACATTGGGCTGGCTGGCGCTGGCCTGGGTGGTGCTCGCCGCCGGGCTGCTGATGGCTGAACGGCTGTTCGCCCTGAAGATCCCCCTCGAGCCCGCGTGGGTCTACGGCTCACTCGGCGGCATCCTCTTTATCCTCGCCCCGATCATTGCCTGGTCGCGCTGGCCCGACGAAGCCATCGCCGCCGTGATGATGGACGACCGCCTGGGCCTGAAAGACAGCCTGGGCACCGCGCTCTACGCCGAATCGCTCAAGGACGACCCCTTCGCCAAGCAGGTGCTCGACGACGCCAACCAGCTCGCCTCGCGCACCCGTGTCGATGAAGCGTTCAAGATCGGCCTGGGCCCCGGCTGGGGCTACGCGATGCCGGCCCTCGCGGTCTTGGCATTGGGATTTGTCTTCGTCCCCGAAATGGACGTGATGGGTTTGAATCAACAGCGGGCCAAGCAGCAGCAACAGCAGGCCCAGGCCGAGGACGTGCAGCGGCAGGTGCTCGAAGCCAACGCGCTGCTCAAGGACGTGCAGACACAGGAATCCGAACTCGACGAAGCCGATCCCGATGAGGTGTTCAAGGAGCTTGCGTCGCTCACCAAGCGCGACCTGACCAACCCCGAGTTCCGCAAGGAAGCGATCACGAAGCTCGCCGACGTGCAGGAGAAGCTCGCCGCCGCCGAGCAGGCCAAGAAGCAGCAGATCAAGACCGCGAAGAACCAGATGAGCAAACTCGACCCCGGCAAGCGCGGCCCGGCCGACCGGTTCGTCGATGCGATGCGCCGCGGCGACTTCGAACAGGCTCAGAAAGAGCTTCAGCGGATCGCCGACGGCATCGATGGCATGCCCGACGCCGAGAAGCAGACCTTGCAGGATCAGCTCAACAACATGGCCGAGCAGCTCGAGAAGATGGCCGAGGAGCAAAAGGAAGCCCAGGAAGAGGCCGAGAAGAACATCCAGGATCAGCTCAAGAGCGCCGGGCTATCCCAGAACCAGATCAACCAGCTCCAGCAGAACGGCTACAACCAGCAGCAGGTACAGCAAGCCGTGCAGAAGGCCCTGCAAAACCAGGGCATGAACCAGCAGCAGGCTCAACAGCAGGCGCAGCAGACCGCCCAGCAGGTCTCGCAACAGCAACAGCAATCCCAGAACGCCAGCCAGAGCCAGTCGCAGTGCAATGGCATGGGCCAATCCTTCGGCCAAATGGCCAGCTCACTCGGCCAACAAGGCCAGCAACAAGGTCAGCAAGGTCAGCAGGGCCAACAACAAGGTCAGCAAGGCCAGCAGCAACAACAGGGCCAGTTCTCCCAAGGCGCCTGGCAGACGCAGCAGCAACTCAGCCAGATGCAGCAGATGCAGAACCAGCTCAACCAGATGCAAAGCGCCCAGCAACAGATGCAGCAGGCGATGAACTCGATGTGTCAGGGCGGCGGCCAGGGCCAGGGTCAAGGCCAACAGGGCATGAAGCCCGGGCAAGGCGGCGGCAAGGGCGGCCAGAAGGCCGGCAGCGGCGTCAATAACAACCCGCTTGGTGCCGAGTTCCAGACCGGGCCTTACACCACCCACACCGAGCAGGACCTGCAGCAGGGCCAGGGCCGTGTCATCGCCAGCTGGCAGGAGAACGGCCAGATGTCCGCCGGCCAGGCCACCGTCGAGTTCGACAAGGCCATCACAGACGCACGCACCGACGCCGAGCGGGCCGTCACCGAGGACCGCGTCCCCCGTCGTTACCACGGCACCGTCAAGGACTACTTCCAGCAGCTACCCGACACCCCCGAAGAAGTCCGCAAAGCCCCGGCCGCGCCGAGATAATTTGGGTCTGGGGTCTAGGGTCTGGGGACTGGGGTCGATGCCAAGCCAATCAACCTGTTATTCTTCATACATACCAGCGCCGCGGGTATCGACGCGCCTCTTAAGTTCGGGCCAGACCCTATACCCTAGACCCCAGACCCCATGAACTTCATCCGCTTCGACCATCCCGAGTACCTTTGGCTGCTGCTGCTGGCAGTGCCGATGGTCTGGCTGGGGATGCGCAGCCTCGCGGCGCTGGAGCCGGCGCGACGTTGGACAGCGATGGGCCTGCGGTTGGCGGTGTTATTGATCCTGGTGCTGATGCTTGCCGGGCTGCAGGCGGTGCAGACGCACGACGACCTGACCGTCATCGCGGTGATGGACCAGTCCGAGTCCGTCCGCAAGTTCGCCAAGCCGCCCAAGGACGGGCAGGGCGATTCCGATCAGCCGCAGGACTACAGCCAGTGGGCGCGTAAACACCTCCAGGGACTCGCCGGCGATCGGCGCAGCGGCGACCGTCTGGGCCTCGTGACATACGACGGCAAGTCCAGCGTCCGCGCCTTACCCAGCGAAGCGGCCGATCTTGATAGCTCTACGATCGACCAGCCCAATGAGGGCACCGACACCGCCAGTGCCATCCGCTCGGGCATGGCCCTGTTCCCCCCGGACTCCGGGCAACGCCTCGTCCTGGTGACCGACGGCAACGACACCACCGGCGACGTCCTCGCCGCCGCCGAAGAGGCCGCCGCCTCCGGCATCCCCATCGACATCCTCCCCGTGCAGTACCGCGTCCAGAACGAGGTCATGGTCGAACGCCTGTTCGCGCCCAACGAAGCCCGCGAGGGCCAGACCGTCCCGCTCCGCGTCGTCCTCCGCGCCACGCGCCCGGCCGACGGCGAGGTCCTGCTGATGCACGACGACATCCCCGTCGATCTCAACGGCCAGGCCCCCGGCTTCGGCGCGCCGGTCTACCAGTCCGACTGGACACTTGAAGAATCCGATCCCGTAGATCCCGAGGCCGAGCCCACGATCGCGGCCGACTCCACCGACCCGCTGCTTGGCCGATACCTGGCCGTGCGCGAGGTCGACGTCCCGATGGGATTCACCGGCGTCAACAACTTCCGCGCGATCTTCGAGCCGATCGAAGGCTCGGACACCATGCCGGTGAACAACCAGGCCGAGGCATTCACGCTCGTCTCCGGCAAGGGCCGGGTCCTCTTCGTCGACAACATCGGCGGCGACAGCGGTAACATCCTGCCCCGCGCGCTCGCCAGCCGGGGGATCGAGTTGGACGTCGTCCCGCCACGCGGCATGCCCGTCAGCCTCTCGCGCTTGCAGCGCTATGATGCGATCATCCTCCAGAATGTCCCTTACGAAGAACTGATCACCCAGCAGCGTGCGATGGTCAAATACGTCCACGACCTCGGCGGCGGCCTGATCATGCTCGGCGGGCCCGACAGCTTCGGCGCCGGCGGCTGGACCAACACCGATCTTGATAAATACATCCTCCCGGTCAGCTGTCAGATCCCCTCGCAGACGATCCTGCCATCCGGCGCATTGGTCCTGGTGATCGACCGCTCCGGCTCCATGAGTTCGCCGGTCGGTGGCACGAACCGTTCGCAGCAGGAGCTCGCCAACGAGGCGGCCGTGCTCGCGCTGAATACGCTCTACCCACAAGACATGGTCGGCGTGGTTGCTTTCGACGGTGATGCCAAATCCATCGTCGATGTCGATTACAACAGCAACCCACAGGCGGTGGCGAAAAGGGTCCGCAGCCTCCAACCCGGCGGCGGCACCAACATCTACTCGGGCCTGGACATGGCGTACCGCGAACTCGCGACGCTCACCGTTCAAGATGCCGCTGTCAAACACATCATCCTCCTGACCGACGGGCAGAGCATGGCCCCGTCGCCCGGCGCGTACATCAAGCTCGCCTCCCAGATGCGCCAGCGAGATATCAGCCTCTCCACCATCGGCGTCGGCGACGGCCACGACGCACAGCTGCTCACGCAACTCGCCAACATGGGCAACGGCAACTACCACCCCATCACCAACCCCGCGAACCTCCCACAGGTCTTCATCAAGGAAGCCAAGACCATCCGCAAGAACCTGGTCAAGGAAGTCCCCTTCACGCCCAGTGTCCTGCCCACTGGCTCGCCGATCATGGCAGGGCTCAACACCGTCCCGACACTCAAGGGCCTCGTCCTCACCGGCGAGAAGCACGACCCGCGCATCCTCATGCCCATGGTCGGGCCCGAAGGCGAACCGGTCTTCGCCCACTGGCAGGTCGGGCTCGGCCGAAGCGCCGCGTTCACCTCCGACGCCACCAACCGCTGGGCGACCGGCTGGCTCTCATGGGGCGGCTACCCCGACTTCTGGGCACGCACCGTCCGCAGCATGGCCAGGCCAAGCGCCACACGCGACGCCGACATGCTCGTCTCCATCCGTGACGGGCAGGTCAACGTCCAACTCGACGCCGCCTTCGAAAACGACCGCTCTGCCTCGCGGTCTCGACAGCGCACCGGGACGTTCGGCAACTTCCTCAGCGTCAAGGGCAGCATCCTCAAGCCCGACGGCACGACCGAATCCATCACGCTCGATCAGGTCGGCCCAGGCCAGTACCGCGCTAACACACCCGCGGACCAGACCGGCAACTACGTCGTCAGCCTCTTCATCGATTCGCCCGACGGCTCGCGCCGCGCCGTCTTCGGCGGCGCAGGCAGACCCCCCGGAGAAGAGCTGCGCCGGTTCAAGTCCAACGATTCAGTGCTGCAGCGCATCGCGCAGATCACCAACGGCCGAGTCCTCGACCCGACCTCGCCGGACACCGCCGGGCTGTTCGATCGCACCGTCCCCTTCGAGACGCGCTCGGTCCGCCCCTTGTGGCGAACACTCTTGTACTGGCTGATCGCGCTGTTCATGCTCGACGTCGCCTGCCGGCGCATCGCATGGGACGCCGTCGCCATCTGGCAGTGGTGCAAGCAGCGCGTCGATACCGTTCTCGGTTCGCTCAAGCCGCGCGAGGTCGAAGCCGAGGCCACGCTTTCAGCACTTAAAAACCGCCAGGCGCAAACCGAGCAGCAGCTCGAGCAACGCTCCACCGGCCGGCGCGTCCCGATCTCCATGACCGCAAGCGAAACATCGGGCCCGGCCCCCTCGTCCAAGCGCAAGTTCGAAGCGGGCGACGACTTCGTCGCGTCCGACAGCTTTGCCGAATCCGTCGGCGGCGCGTCCGACAGCCCGACCCCGTCCGCATCGATCAACCAGAAAGACTCGAGCGAGCCCGCCGAGGACGACGGCCTGACCACCAGCCGCCTGCTCGCCGCCCGCCGCCGCGCTCAGGAAAAGAACGATCATTAATGTATAGGAATTTGTAGCCGCAAATGAACGCGAATCAACGCAAATACAGCTATATGGAGTTTGAAGTAAAAATCTAGCGGAACATTCTGCTTCTCGATTATTCGCGTCTATTTGCGTTCATTCGCGGCTGATAACAAGTTTTAGGGAGTCAACAACCATGACCGCCAACATCAACGACGAACAGCAGGTCCTCGAACAGGCCGACGCTTTCAGGCAAGACTACCAGGCCGTCCGTGAACAGGTCGCCCGCTGGATCGTCGGCCACGGCGACATCATCGACGGCGTGCTGACTTGCCTCTTCGTCGGCGGACACGCGCTGCTCGAAGGTGTCCCCGGCCTCGGCAAGACCCTGCTGATCCGCAGCCTCAGCCAGGCCCTGTCGCTGGACTTCAGCCGTATCCAGTTCACGCCCGACCTGATGCCCGCAGACATCACCGGCACGACCATCGTCGTCGAGTCACGCAACGACGATGGCACGACCTCGCGCGTCTTCAAGTTCCAGCATGGCCCGATCTTCGCCCAGATCGTGCTCGCCGACGAAGTCAACCGCGCCACGCCCAAGACCCAGTCCGCCATGCTCGAAGCCATGCAGGAAAAGGCCGTCACCGTCGCCGGCGACACCTACGAACTGCAAAAACCCTTCTTTGTCATGGCCACGCAGAACCCCATCGAGCAGGAGGGCACCTACCCGCTGCCCGAGGCCCAACTCGACCGCTTCATGCTCAAGCTCGACGTCGGCTACTCCAGCCGGGAAGAGCTGCACGAGATCGCCAACCGCACCACCCGTGCCGAGGAACCGAAGATCGAGCCCGTCCTCGACGCCGAGAAGATCATCAACTACCAGAAGCTGATCCGCCGGGTCATCATCGCCCCGCACGTGCAGGACTACGCGATCCGCAGCGTCCTCTCGACCCACCCCGAAGGCGAGTTCGCGTCCAAGCTCAGCAAGCAGTTCCTGCGCTTCGGCGGCAGCCCCCGTGCCGTGCAGGCCCTCGTCCTCGGCGGCAAGGTCCGCGCCATGCTCGACGGCCGGGCGCACGTGTCGGTCGACGACATCAAGTCCGTCATGCTCCCCGCCCTGCGCCACCGCGTGCTGCTGAACTTCGAGGGCCAGGCCGAGGGCATCACCGCCGACATGGTCCTCAACGACATCATCGACACCATGCCCGTCGAAGCCGACGGCGTCCCGGCGTAATGAATTGAACCGCGAAGGCGCGAAGAGACGCGAAGACATGGCATTAGAGCTGGATAACAAGATTGAGGCTTTGGCTTACCAGGTTATTGGGTGTGTGATCGAGGTGCATCGGGAGATCGGGCCGGGGTATCTTGAGAGCGTTTATGAAAATGCTCTGGCAGTTGAACTTGAACAGCAAGGCATACCCTTTGAACGGCAGTTCCCCATTGATGTCCAGTACAAAGGAGTCAATGTAGGCCAAGGCAGGATCGACTTGTTGGTGGATAAATCGTTGGTGGTTGAACTGAAGGCTATCGAGCAATTCGCCCCGGTCCACCAGGCTCAAGTTATTTCATACCTCAAGGCTACTAAACTTGAGCTGGGCCTCTTAATCAACTTCAACGCCGAAGTACTCAAAGATGGTATCCGGAGAGTGATCTTGACTTCGCGCTCTTAGCGCCTTCGCGGTTATACCCATGACCACACTCAACACCCAACCCGGCAAGCAGGAATCCCTCCTCTCCCCGTCGTTCATGCATCGGCTGGATCGGCTTGATGTCATGTCGCGTAAGGTGCTCACCGGCAAGATGCAGGGCGAACGACGCAGCAAGAAGAAGGGCCAGAGCGTTGAGTTCGCCGACTACCGCAACTACGTCGTCGGCGACGACCTGCGCTTCATCGACTGGAACCTCTACGCTCGCTTGGACAAGCTGTTCCTGCGCCTGTTCATGGAAGAGGAAGACCTATCCGTCTCAGTCGTCCTCGACATCACCGCGAGCATGGACTTCGGCGACCCGAACAAGCTGCTTTATGCCAAGCGCGTCGCGGCGGCGCTGGGGTATATTGGCCTAAGCCATTACAACCGCGTCAACCTGTACACCTTTGCCGACACGATCACCGACATGGCCCAGGGGATGCGCGGCCGGCGTCCGATCCCGCGGATGCTTGAGTTCCTCGACCGCCAACAGCCCATCGCCGGCGAACAAGCCTCCGGCCACCTCGCCGCCGCATGCAAGCGCCTCGCTCTGGTGCAGCGCCAGCCCGGCGTGATCGTCCTGCTAAGCGACTTCCTGGATAAGGGCGACCTCAACCAGGCGATGCGCTACCTCGCCGGCGACAAGCACGACGTCTACGCCATCCAGCTGCTCGCCCCGCAGGAAGTGGACCCGGCCAAGGGCAACATCCTCGGCGACCTGCGCCTACGCGACCTCGAGGACGGCGACATCGCCGAGGTCTCTGTCGGCCCGGCACTGATAAAACGCTACAAAGCCAACGTCCAGGCCTACTGCCAACACGTCCGTGAACAATGCCTGAAGCGCGGCGTCGCCTACATGATCAGCGAAACCGACGTCCCGTTCGAGTCACTGATTATGAAGTACCTCAGACAGAAAGGGTTGTTGGGATAGTTGTTTGGAACAGAGAAGAGTTTGAAACAGTGATGAACGCTGATAAACGCTGATGAAGAGTAGGAACGCTAAATTGGTTGAGAATGACGGCCATACCGAACGGATCATTGCATGTGCGTATGAAGTTAGTAACGCATTGGGGTGTGGTTTCTTGGAGAAGGTGTATGAGAATGCTCTCGCGCACGAGTTGAAAAAGCATGGCTTCGCCGTGAAGCAACAGATGGCAATCCATGTGAGATACGATGGCGTAGTGGTTGGCGATTATGTTGCCGATCTGCTTGTTTCGGACAGAGTTATTATCGAGGTTAAAGCCGTTAGCGATTTGAACCAAATACATGCAGCCCAGACCATTAACTACCTTAAGGCAACAGGTATTCAAATTGGGTTGCTTATCAACTTCGGAAAACCAAAAGTCGAGGTCAGACGCTATGTCAACCAACTCTGATCTATTATCAGCGTTCATCAGCGTTAATCACTGTTTCAATTAATCAATCACCATGAACTTCATCTCACCAGGTCTGGCACTGCTCGCGGCGGGGATCACCGTCCCGCTGTTGGTGTCGCTGTACTTTCTGAAGCTGCGACGTCGGCTGATGCCGATCTCTTCGACGCTGCTCTGGAAGAAAGCGATCCAGGACATGCAGGTCAACTCGCCGTTCCAGAAGATGCGGCGGAGCCTGCTGCTGCTGTTGCAGTTGCTGATCCTCGGCGGGATGCTCTTCGCGATGGCCCGGCCGACGATGGAGACAGTTGCCAGCCCCGGCCAGCGCGTCGTCATCGTGATCGACCACTCCGGCTCGATGAACGCGACCGATATCTCACCGACACGCCTGGAAGAAGCCAAGCAGGCGGCGCTGGACCTGATCGACAACCTCAATACGGGTAACGGGCCAGAGGGTTCGGCTGGTGCCGGTAGCGATGCTTCCGCGGCTTCCGGGGGTGGTGGGGCGATGGTGGTGAGTTTTGCGCAGAGTGCTCAGGTGCGTCAGTCGTTTACGAACGACCCGTCGCTGTTGCGTGACGCGGTGAAGCGGATCGAGCCGACGGATCAGGTCAGCCGGCTGGAGCCTGCTTTGCGCTTGATCGAGCCGTTCGCCGGCCGGGCGGAAGCCGACGACGAAGAGGGCCTGGTCGTCTATATCATCAGCGACGGCCGGGTGCGCGAAGACGATTCGGCATTATCGCTTGCAGGCGCCGCGCTGAAGTACATCCCCATCGGCGGGGGCCCGGGCGGCAACGCAGGCGCGGCCGACACCGACAACGTCGGCATCGTGTCGTTCAGCGCACGTCGTGACTTTGACAAACCCGAGATCGTTCAGGTCTTCGCAAGGGTCGCCAACTTCAGCCGTGAAACCGTCGAGACAAATCTTACTCTCACGCTCGACGGCAGCGTCATCCGTGTTCAGCCTGTTACCCTCGGTACCGCCCCGCAGCGTGATCCCCAAGCCGGCGCAGATTCAAGTGGTTCGGATGCCACGAACGAGTCCGCCGTCCAGTTCGAGTTCGTTCTGCCCGGCACCGCGATGGTTGAGTTGTCTCACGACCATGACGACCAGCTCGAAGCCGACGACACCGTCCGTCTGACGCTGGCCCCGGCCAGGCGGCTGCGTGTGCTGCTGGTCACGGAGGGCAACGCCTTCCTGCAACGCGGGATCCAGAGCGCCGGTGTTCGTCAACTGGCTTTGATGACCCCCGAGAAGTTCGAGGACCAGGACCCCGAATCGCTTAGCCGTGGCGGCTGGGAGGCGGCGGGCGCATCCGGGCTTGCCGGGGAAGGCTTCGACGTGATTGTGTTCGACGGCTACAGCCCGCAGGCGGTCCCGCTGGTCGACAGCCTGTACTTTGCCTCTGCACCGCCGATCGAAGATATCGAACGGGTGGCGCCGGATGAAAACGACGACCAGCCCTCGGAGCGCATCCTCGACTGGGAGCGGACGCATCCGCTGCTTCGGTATGTCGCGCTGGAGGATGTGATCCTCTCCGGTCCGGGCCGGCTGGTGGTGTCCTCCGAGGCGACTGTGCTGGCGACCGGTCAGTCCGGGCCGATCATGGCCGAGACGGTGATCGAAGGCACACGCCACGTCGTCGCCAGCTTCGACATCCTGCAGTCGAACTGGCCGATCAAGATCAGCTTCCCGGTGTTCCTGGGCAACACGGTGCAGACGCTTGGGCTTGCCGGGCTGTCCGAAGGCGCGGGCGTGGCCTATCGCACCGGTGAGGTCGTGTCGGTCCCGGCCGAGGCGGCGGGTGAGATTATCTACACCGGGCCGCAGACCCTGCGCGTCCGCAAGACGCGCGGCGCGGCGGTGCTGCCACCGATTGCGCGGGCCGGGCTTTATGAAACCGATGCGACGGTCAAACCGCCATACGATCGGCTGGGCGTGAACATGCTCGATTCAGACGAAAGTGACATCCGCACCGCCGGCCTGCTGAACGTCAGCACCGTGGCCGGCGAAGCCTCGGCGCAGACTGCGAGCATCCGCCGGGAAGTCTGGCGCTGGTTTATCTGGGGAGCGTTAGCAGTGATGCTGATCGAGTGGCTGGTCTATACACGCCGGATGCATCTATGACCCGGGGAAGGCGTCACACTTCTTATAGCAAGCACAATCCACCTGTAACGGGTGCCACACTTTGTCCCGAAGGGCAAAGTGTGTTCGTTCGCCACACACTTTTCTGCTGCGCAGCCAAAGTGTGGCACCCAGAAACACTTCGTCTGGATTCTTGTTGCTCTAGTTTTTTGAGGGGTCCCTCGGCGGCAGGTCTGCTTCCGGTGGTTGGTCGAACTCGCCGATCAGATCGACCTGGACCTTGCAGACCTTAAAGCCCAGCCGCTGCTCCACCTCTTTCAGCAGTTCATCAGGCAGATGTTCGAGGAAGGTTTTGCCCAGGTCGTCGGGGACGTCGTTGATCATCCCGGTCTTTCGGCATCGCAAGTGCATGTGGTCGTCGGAGGCGACGTCGTATCGCGTGGACCCGTTCTCGCCACAGCCCGCCAGCTTGTATGCCAGGCCGGCGTTGCACAGCACCTCCATGGTGTTGTAGACCGTCGCGAGGCTCAGTCTGGCGTCGTTCGTCTGTTGGATCGCCTTGTGCAGCTCATCTGCGGTGGGGTGACATCGCGAAGCGACCAGGGCGTTGTAGATCGCCCGACGCTGCCGGGTGCAGCGCAGACCGTGTTCCGTGAAGGCTTGTTGCAGTTCGTCTGGCATCGGCCCATACCCGCTTGGTTAATCCCAATGCAACCTCTTATCGATCAACTCGTCAGTCCCCAGCATGGATAGCATGTAGACATCCGGACACCTAACCATAGTGCCTGACAGGGCGTCGGTCCAGTTTTTTTTATCGATAGTTCCCCAGATTCACATCTCCGCCGGGTTTACGCCGACCGCAGGAAGCGTAAACTACCGGCTTATGGCAAAAAATCCACGCCCCGACGCCGGCCTGACCTACGCCCACTCCGGCGTCGATATCGACGCCGGGGACCGCACGGTCGACCTCATCAAAAGCCACCTCAAACGCACCTACAACCCCCGCGTCCTGGGCAAGCACGGCGCGTTCGCCGGCTGTTTCCGGCTGGATTACAACGAACGGCTGTTCAAACGCAACTACAAAGACCCCGTCCTGGTCGCCTGCACCGACGGCGTGGGCACGAAGGTCCTGCTCGCGGTCCAGATGGGCAAGCACGACACAATCGGCCAGGATTGTGTTGCCATGAACGTCAACGACATGATCGTCCAGGGGGCCGAGCCCCTGTTTTTCCTGGATTATGTCGGCGTCCACAAGGTCGTCCCCGAGCACATGGAGCAGATCGTCAAGGGCGTCGCCGACGGCTGCCAGCTGGCCGGCTGCGCCCTGATCGGCGGCGAGACCGCGGAGATGCCCGACGTCTATAAGAATGGCGACTACGACCTGGCCGGCTTTGCCGTGGGCGTCTGCGAGCTGAAGCGCGTGATCGACGGCCAGCGCGTCGAGAAGGGCGATATCGTCATCGGCCTGACCTCCAGCGGCATCCACTCCAACGGCTACTCGCTGGTCCGCGCCATCATCGACAAGGCCAAACTCGACCTGAATAAGACCTACCCGCAACTGGAAGACGACCGCCCGCTCGGCGAGGTCCTGCTCGAGCCGACCCGCATCTACGCCAAACAGATCGTCAACCTCCTGCGTTCCTACAAGGTCAAACGCCCGATCGGCGGCATGGCCCACATCACCGGCGGGGGCCTGCCCGGCAACGTTAACCGCGCCCTGCACGGCGGCGTCGATGCCAAGCTCAGCCGAAAGGCCTGGGACATCCCGCCGCTGTTCAAGTTCCTCCAGAAGCACGGCAAGGTCGCTGAAGACGAGATGTTCCGCGTCTTCAACATGGGCGTGGGCTACACGCTGATCGTCCGGCCGCACTTCGCCGACGCCGTGATGGACAAGCTCAAAAAGCAGGGCGAATCCCCCTTCATCCTCGGCAAGATCACCGCCGGCTCGGGACGAGTAACCATTCAGTAACAGGCTTTGGGATCGGCCTGATTCACATATAACTCGCTTTAGTTTTACTTGACCAGTCGATACATCGATGGCTACAATCTACTTCGGATATGTTGGTCTCGAATCATTCGGGTTCTGCATCGACATCATGGCTACGGTTTCGTGGCCGGGGAGAAAGCATATGTTCAAGTGGTGCTCTATCACTGTGTTTTGTGTCTTATTAACAGCATCTCACGCGACCGCGGAGGAGAGCATCGAGTGGGTTGAAGTCGATAACTCGGCGGTCCTGACTGGGTACAGAACCTTTGATATCTACATGAATTCTGAAGCGGGGGTGTGTTGTGCCGGGTTGGTGTATGAGCTGACTCAAGGCAGCTTCTACTACTTCCACTCGGATACACATCCCTTTTTAAACGACTTGGTTGCGATCAACGAGCCGCCCCCTCAACAGCTCTTCGACATTTTGGGCCCTACCTTACCCGAGGTGTATCAAGCGGAGTACACCACCTACTTCACGATCGGTGGTGTACGGGCCGCGATTCCCGGTGCCGCGGCGATCCCAGGGGTGGGGGACGTGCTAGAACACAGCGAGCAGGAGATCGATATATCCTGGTATGGCGGTAGCTATCCCACAGGGCATGTACACATGGGACGGGTTACGGTGACAGACGACGCGGTCGGGACATGGATCATGCACGGCAAACCAGGCGGACAGCCCACTGTGATATCCACCGGCGTGATCCCCGAGCCCGCTTCGCTCACATTGCTTTGCGTGACGGGGCTGCTTTTCTGTTGCCGCCCCCGCTAATCCTGCAGACCGGGCTTGCTATCCCCATCTTACGGCTGTCATCCATGATGGGGAGTGTAGACCCACTTCAGGCTGCCGTGTGATGCTTTTAGACACCATCCGTAGCAAACCGGCCCAAGGCATGTGCACCCGGTCGGCCTCATTAATCTGGCAAGTCATTAATTTTTATACACTTAAGCGTGTCGTAGTCTTCGGGTTTCCGGCTATGAGCCCCTGGCAAGGCAGTTGTATCTCTCTTTCTGTCTCACCCAATGACGGGATCGTGACGGAAAAGGAGATCGACCATGGACGAAAAATCATTCCAAGCCAAGCTGACCGAACTGATGGGCGAGATTTCCACGCTGCCCAAGGCCGAGCGTGAGAAGCTCGAGAAGATGGCCGCCCAGACCCAGGAGCGTCACAAGAAGCTCAAGAAGACCGTCGGCGACCTCCAGGAATCCCTGGACTACCTCCGCCTGTCGATCAAGTACCTCGTCTTCGACCTCGAAGCCACCCGCCGGGAAAACCGCTACCTCCGCAAGATGCTCGAGGAAGAGCACTCCGGCGACGACGAGGCCTGAACCGCCATACCACCCGGACCCATCCGGGTAGACTTCCGGAGAAGCTTCTGGGTGGACGCTTCCGGGTAATCACTTCCGGGGGTGAACCACGCTCATAGGCCCGATCCAAATGGGAACTCTCTGGCCCTTCAGCCAGACACTTGCTCAAGCAAACGCCTCCTCACAGGGGCGTTTGTTTTTTGACGTGTTGCTCCCCGCTGCCACACCTATCGATACGATCCTCCCGATCCCCGATCCCCGATCCCCGATCCCCGATCCCCGATCCCCGATCCCCGATCCCCATCCCCCAGTAAACCCGCTATCATGTCCCTGTCTGAAAACCACGCGCCACGATGTAGCTGAAAGCGAGATTCACGGATGAATATGTTCGATCCCCCGGCAGTTCCGCAAGCCACCCCCGGAAGTATCCCCGGAAGTAACCCCGGAAGTAACCCCGGAAGTATCCCCGGAACCACACCCATCCAACTACCTGTCAATATCCCCGGCTACCAGGCCGCCATGGCCGCCATGACCGCGACCGGGCATTACCCCAATCCCCAACTCGCCCCGCCGCCCATGCAGCGCTACCGCGAGATGACTATCGACGAGATGCTCCTGGAAAACCGGGTCGTCTTCCTCGTCGGCGAGATCAACCACGCCAGCGCGACCGGCGTCATCATGCGGCTGCTGCACCTGGAGAACACCAAGCGCGGCGTCGACATCAGCCTCTACGTCAACTCGCCCGGCGGGGCCGTGGACGACACGCTTGCCATCTACGACACGATGAACCACATCAGCTCCGAGGTCTCCACCGTCTGTGTCGGCAAGGCGATGAGCGGTGGGGCTCTGGTCCTCGCGACGGGCGAGAAGGGCAAACGCTACTGCCTGCCGCATGCCAAGGTCATGATCCACCAGCCCTACGGCGGGGTCTACGGCCAGACCACCGACGTCGCCATCCAGGCTGAAGAAATCCTCAAGACCAAGCAACAGCTCAACGAGATCCTCGCCAAGCACACCGGCCAGGACGTCAAACGTATCGAGGAAGATTCCGAACGTGACAAGTTCTTCAGCGCCCAGGAAGCCAAGGACTACGGCCTGGTCGACGACGTCGTCATCAAGACCGAGCAGGACGAAAAGTAAGCTGCGGGTGTCCGGGATTCGCGTTCATTAACAATCAATCGATCGTCACCGCCGCCCGTGTTTTTCTGTACGGGCGGTGTCGTTTAGAGCGCATCGCGTGATTATTTACCGTCGTACCCGCACAGGCGGGAATCCAGTCTTCTTAGAAGACCAAAGGCATGGACCCTCGCCTGCACGGGGATGACATACAGAGGCAGTAAGGAATCACGCCAAGAGCTCTGGGGGTCGTAGCAACGCACCCCGCCGGGATTTAATTTGAGCTATGGATGACGGGTAGATAGCGGATGAACCCCCCTGGATGGAAAGGGGAAACGTGTCTACGGTACATTCCACATCGCCGTATAAAAGCACAATTTTGTCCGAGGATTCACATAAAATTAGCGCGATAATCCGAAGCGATCCACGTTTACTATTGCATCCCACATGCTGTTTTTGTAATTTATTTACTTGATCAAGTTTCTGGCGGGGGGCGGACCCTGTCATCAATATCATTCGCCCGTATGCACCATGGCTGCGCGACGGCCAACTAGTCAGCTGTTCGCATGCTAAGCCATCTCGGATGGAGAGGACTCTCTTATGACTACCGCACGACACAACCTGCTCAAGCTGATCTGCGCGTTTTTCGTCGTAGCCGGCGTGACCACCGCTTCTAGCGCGCAGTCCATTTTCTATGAATTCACTTCGGGGCCGACGGGTGACGGGTTCAGTTGGCCCGCCTCGCCGACCGGGTTGCTGGACGCGGATAGTTTCTTCACGCCCGACGGTGTGGATGTCTATAACGAGACCGGCAACAGCGTCTTCTTCGACCAGCAGTACCAGGTCGTCGGCAACGGCACCCGGATCAACGGCGACGCCCTGTGGGGCAACCCCACCGACCTGGGGGCCGGCTACATCGGCTTTGACTTCACCGGCCTCACCGGCACCGGCGTCCAGCAGATCGACTTCGACTTCGCGTGGTCCGAGGCCGGCGTCCCCGCGGTCACCGATTCAATCGAAGTCTATCTCTACGACTCGGACGGCCGATCCTCGTTCGACTTCCTGTCGCTCAACGATACCTTTGTCGGCCTAGGCGGCAGCACCGGCTACGAGGATCACATCACCCTCGACGCCAGCAACTACACCGACGACGACTTCAACGTCGACGGCGGGCCGTTTCTCGACATTTCCTATATCGAGATCTACATCAGCGAGATCACCTTCGGCGGGAACAACAGCGAGTTCGCCATCGACAACCTCGCCACCGACGGTGCGGGCGGCGGCGGTGAGCTCTACCCCTCGGTCAACGGCGGGGCGTTTGATGTCACTGGTAGCTCGCTGGGGTCAAACGTGCTCCGCGGTATCGGCACGTATACCCAGGGCGTTGAGGTCACAAACGACTCCGGTGTGACCACGACCTTCTCCACCTCCCTGGTGCCCGGCGGCGATCTCACCGACAACGGGCAGGTCTCCGGCCAGCTGATCGCTGACGGCGTTTCCACCTTCAACCCGGACCTCGTCAGCCTCGATCGCTCCCTGCCTTCCGGCACCTATGAAAGCGACATCGTGGTCATCAACGACGGTGACCCCTCCGACCCTGACAACACGGTTACGATCAGCATCGACCTGCTCGAGGCCCCGCTGCTGACGACGTCGCCCGACCCGGTGCGGGTGCACCTCGCGGAACAAGCGGTGCTCGCCAACGCCGCCGACCCCCCCGGTGGGCTCCGCGCGTCGGTCAAGTTCACCAGCGGTATCACAACCGTTGGCCCCTTCAACCTGATCAATGGCTTTGACCCGGACACACCCGTCAAGCCCGGTGAGTTTGAGCAGGCAACGTTACAGTTCGTCCGGTACGGCCAACTCTCGGGCACGCGCACCGGTCAGCTGGTCGCCTCGGTCGAGATGACAGACTTCGCCGGGCAGAACAACGACATCGAGGTCTTCCTCGCGAACGCCGAGCCCGTGCCCAACCAGGTTTGGAACCTTGAGTACCTGCACGTCAACGCGACCACCGACAACGCCAACATCTCAACAGGCGCGTCGTACTTCCACATCCTCGGCGTTAACACGTTCGACGTCGCCGCGACCCTGATCGGCGGCACAAGTTCCAACAACCAGAATGTCGGGATGCAGATCACCGCCAACCCCGACCCCGCCAGCGCCGACCTGATCGGCGACGCGGTCGACCTTATCTTCGGCGGCGGGGCCGGCGACCTGTACGTCCTGCAACTAACCTACGAAGAAGGCTCGCTGCCGGGGGGCGCTACCGAGTCTGACCTGGAACTGCTCTGGTACAACACGGTCTTGGGCGATTGGCAGTCCGCGGCGGACGGCAACACCGGCGGCACGCCCACCTTCTTCAGCGGCTCCTACGCCGACTACCTCACCGCACTTGGTGGCGGCACGCTCGACGCGGCTGACCTCGGCGCTTACGGGATCGACGAAACCAACAACCACGTCTGGGGCATCCTCAACCACGCCAGCCTCTTCGGCGTCGGCGTCCTCGGCGGCGCAGCCATCCCCGGCGACCTGGACGGCGATGGGTTCGTCGGCCTCGCTGACCTGGACATCATCCTGAACAACTGGAACCAGTCCATCCCGCCGGGCAATCCCTTGGCCGACCCGACCGGCGACAACTTTGTGGGTCTCGCGGACCTCGACATCGTGCTGAACAACTGGAACGCCGGCACCCCGCCCGGCCCCGCCGCGATCCCCGAGCCTGCGAGCGTTGTATTCCTGACGCTTGGCGCGCTTGGGCTTGGGCGACGTCGACGCAGCTAGCGGGAATGATCTTCAAACATTGACGGCCGGGGTCTGATTGCCCGTGCGCCGCCAGGCACCGGGAGTGATACCCAGCACGCGCTTGAACGCGCGGTTAAAGGCCGCCTCGGAGGTGTAGCCCAAGCGCGCCGCACATTCGGCGACACCGATCTCGCCTTCGCGCAGCCAGGTCCCCGCGACATGCATGCGCCAACGTGTCAGGTACTGCACGGGTGACTCGCCCACGATCGTGTTGAAGCGAGCCGCGAATGCCGAGCGCGACATGCAGGCGCACTCGGCCAGGCTGGCGACGGTCCAGTCGTTCGTGGGTCGGCGGTGGATCTCCAAGAGCGCCGGCCCGATCCGTTCGTCTTTCAATGCACCTAACCAGCCGGTACGCGCCTCGGGGCTGTGTTCCAGCCAGCTGCGGACCGCCTGGATGACCAGGATGTCGGCAAGCCTCGTCACGATCGTCTCCCCGCCGGGCCTCTGGTCGGCGACCTCCGCAGCCATCAGGCGCAGAGTGCTGTGCATCAACTCGCTGTCGGGAGCGCCCCAGGTCTGCAGGTGCACAATCGGCGGCAGGATCTTCAACAGTTCACTGGCGGCGGGGTGATCGAAGCGCACCGCGCCACAGATCAGCGTGGTTGGCTCACCGCCCCCGCCGTAGGTCAGCATCTCGTACCGCGGGCTGACCTGTTCAACAGGCAGATCGAAGAAGTCAACGACCTCAACGCCCGGCGCACTGAGCAGGTTGTGCCCGAGGCCGTGGGGGATCAGCGCGAACTCACCGGGTGTGAGGGTGTGGGTCTGATCCTGCACCTCCAGCCGGCATGTCCCGGCGGTGACCACATGGAACAGCGCACAATCCGGCATCGCCGGCAGCGCAACGCCCCACGGCGCGGTCAGGTGGGAGCGCGAGTAGACCACGCCATTCATGCGCAGGGCGTGGAGGGTCTGCCCGATGGGGTCGGCGGAATCCCAGCCGCTGGCAGGGGGGCCGGGGGCGGTTGAGGTGGTCTCCATCAGGGCAGCATACCACTGAAATTGCCTTTATGCCATCAGAATAAGACGATTGATCAATTAGTCAGGACTAAATGCCATAGATAGTCTTTCATAAATCACCAATACTGTACGTGTTGTGGTTGGAAACGTCAGATCGACAACGCCAATCAGATAGATAAGCCCCTAACCCAGAAGGAGATATGTGATGACCACCCAACGCGAAAACCAACTGACTTACCTGGTCCTGACCGCCACCGGCAAGACCGGCCGACGGGTCGCAGACCGGCTGGAAGGCCAAGGCCTAACGGTCCGGCGGGCCAGCCGATCCTCCGCCACACCGTTCGATTGGGATCAGCCAAGCACCTGGGGCCCGGCGCTGGAAGGCGTCCACGCGGCCTACATCGTGTACAGCCCCGACCTGGCGGTCCCGGCGGCGCCGGCGGCGATCCAGCAATTCACCGAGTTGGCTGTTCAGCATGGTGTGAAGAAGCTGGTGCTGCTATCGGGCCGCGGTGAAGAGGAGGCGCAGCGTTGTGAGCAGATCGTCATGGATAGCGGGGCCGACTGGACCGTCGTCCGGGCGAGCTGGTTCAATCAGAACTTCGATGAAGGTGAGTTTGTCGAGATGGTGCGCGGCGGCACGGTCGCGCTGCCCGCCCGGGATATCCCCGAGCCGTTCATCGATGTGAATGACATTGCCGATGTGGCGGTGGCGGCGTTGACCGAGCCGGGCCATGAAGGCGAGGTATACGAAGTGACCGGCCCGAGGCTGATGACCTTTACCGAGGCCGTCGCGGAGATCGCCGAAGTGACCGGGCGGGAGCTCGCGTTTGTGCAGCTCACCGGCGAGCAGTTCGAGGCCGGGCTGCGTGCCCATCAGACCCCGGACGAGATGGTCTGGCTGCTGAATTACCTGTTTAATGAAGTCCTGGACGGGCGTAACGCCCAGGTGTGTGACGGCGTGGAGCGGGCGCTTGGCCGAAAGCCGCGTGACTTTGCTGATTATGTCCGTGAGGCCGCCGCGACCGGCGTGTGGGAAGTGCAGGTGCCAGCATGAACCGCTTACAGATGATTCTGATCCTGGCGGGGCTTCTTGGCTCCGGACTTGTCGCCGGCCTGTTCTTCACCTTCTCGACATTCGTGATGCAGGCGCTTGCCAAACTTTCCCCGGCACAGGGCATCGAAGCGATGCAGTGGATCAACCGAACGGTGATGAACCGGCTGACGATGGGCGTCTTCATCGGGACCGCGGTGCTGGGCCTGGTCATCCCGGCCGCCCACGGCTGGCAGCCGCAAAACCAGGGCTGGTGGTTGCTGATCCTAGGCGGGGCGCTGTATGTCTTCGGAGCGTTCGGGATCACCGCGGCCTGCAACGTCCCGATGAACGAACGGCTGGCAGGCATGCCTGCCGAAGACCGCCAGACCGCTGAATACTGGTCTATTTACCAGAGCCGATGGCTGTTCTGGAACCATGTGCGGGCCGTGATGGCGTCAGCCGCGACCGTGACCTACGCCCTGGCACTCTGGTCGATCGGTTGAGCTTGCATTCGAACACCCCCCCGAAACGCTCACGGCACGTTGAACGGCGTGCCGTGGGCGGTTTTGCTTCGACCGGATTTTGGCTCATAACCCCTCTGCCAGCCGATAAATCCCATCTATGGTGCGCGCTTCGCACATCCTGATGTTGGCGGTGATGGCGCTGCTGGGTTTGGCGGTGATCATGGTCAACTCAGCCGGGGCGCGTGTGGGGGTCGAGGGCGCGGGGGACGCCGGGCTGGTGGCGGGGACGATGGGGGTTTTAAGCGGGCGGACGGTGATCTATGCCGTGCTGGCGGTGGGGGTGATGCTCCTGGCCAGCCGGATCAATGTCCGGCAGCTGTTTGCGGTGCGTGGGTGGACGAACCCGCTGGCGTTGATCGTGCTGGGGGCGATGGTGCTGTCGGCGCTGACGCTGGTGCCGGGCATGGGTAAGAGCGTAAATGGGGCCAGCCGGTGGCTGTACTTGGGGCCGAAGGCCTGGGGGCTTAGCTTTCAACCGAGTGAACTGGTCAAGTGGGTGATGGTCCTTGCGATCGCCTGGTGGTGTGCCCGCAGGCGGGGGTTGATGAATACGTTCCGCCACGGGCTGGTGCCGCCGATGATCCTGCTGGGGATTGCGTGTTTGATCGTGGTGGTTGAGGACCTGGGCACTGGCGCTCTGATCGGGCTGGTCGCGGTCTGCATGCTGATCGCGGGCGGGGCAAGGCTCAAGCACATCGCCCTGATCGTACCGGTCGGGCTGATCGGTCTGGTCGCAGCGCTACTCCACAGCCCGTACCGGATCCGGCGTCTGACGGCGTTTCTCGATCCCTGGGCCGACCCTGCGGGCAGCGGGTACCACCCGATCCAGTCGATGCTGGCGGTGAGCCAGGGCGGCCTGACCGGCCGGGGCCTGGGTAATGGCATCCAGAAGTTCGGGTATCTGCCCGAGGACACGACCGACTTCATCTTCGCGGTGATCTGCGAGGAATTGGGCGTGATGGGCGCAGCGGTGGTCGTCTGCCTGTTCCTGGTCATCCTCTGGACGGGGCTGGGGATCGTGCGGGACTGCAAGGACACGTTCGGCCGGCTGGTGGGGCTGGGCGTATTGCTGACGGTGGGGCTGCAGGCGGCCATTAATATCGCGGTGGTGGTTGCGGTGGTGCCGACGAAGGGGATCGCGCTGCCACTTGTCAGCTCGGGCGGGACGGGCTGGATCATGACCGCGTTCGCGCTGGGCCTGGTCGCAGCACTGGATAACGCCAACTACCTCGAAGCCGAGCAGGAGTTGGAGGGGCTGGTCCTCGAGCCGGCCTGAAGCAGCTTAAGCACGTCGATTTCATGATAGGGGGCGACTACACACAAGAGAGTATTATATTTATACTGTCTCAAGCGCCACTGTTTCCGCTTAAAGCACCACTTGGAAGGGCCCGTGATTATGAACGCTGATTCTGCAAGTACATCCTCCCCGTTGATCCCGATCCGGTATCAGGTACTGATCGGGGCGATCATCGTCCAGCTGATCCTGGGCACGGTGTACGGCTACAGCATTTTCTGGCAACCCTTGAACGCCGAGGTTTTCCCGGCGGTGATCACCGAGGCCGAGCAGGTGAGTATGGCGGCCGAGGGCGTGGAGACGGCGGGGATGAAGGTCGTGGCGGACGCCGACGCGAAGGCGGGTCAGCTGGCCAAGCAGAAGGGCCTGCTGACGTATGCGTTTTCGATCTGCATCCTGTCGTTTGCGTTGACGATGGTCTTTGCCGGGCGTGTGCAGGACGTTAAGGGTCCCAGGCAGCCCGCGATCATTGGTGCGATCTTGATGGGGATGGGATTCCTGGCCGCCTCGTTCATGAACTCCCCATTCGTATTCTTCCTGGCCCACGCGATGCTGACCGGCGCGGTGGGGCTGATTCTGTTGATGGTATTCGATGCCCTGCTTGGCGGGCAAGAGAAGATGCAGGAGAACCCGATGCTGCGCTACGTACCGCAGGCGATCATTGTCGCGGCGGTGGTGGCGGGTGTGACGACGGGCACACAGTTCGTCGGCAAGCTGGAGCCGGTGGACAAGATCTTCATGCTCTGGGCGACCGTCGGCTTCCTGGCTGGCGTAGGCATCGGTTTCGCCTACGTCTGCCCATTGGCGGCGCTGATCAAGTGGTTCCCCAACGCCAAGGGCCTGGTCAGTGGCCTGGCGGTGGCGGGCTTCGGTTTCGGTGCGTATCTGTTCAAGGGGCAACAGATCGGGGCCATGGGCTACATCGAGGGGCGTGGGATCACTGAGTTCTTCCTGGTGCATGGCGCTGTGTGCCTGGTGGCGGTGACGTTCGGCGCCATGTTGCTGCGTAACCCTTCGTCGACTGCAGCGCCGGCGGCCGGTGCCGGGAGCGACTCGACCTGGCGGGACACGCTCAAGAAGCCCGCGTTCTACATGCTCTGGCTGATGTTCTTCTCCGGCGCGATGGCGGGGCTGATGGTGATCGGGATCATCAAGGGCTTTGCAGGCGATCAGCTGATCGAGGGGGCCGGGGGCGCCGCGGCGCTGTCGACGGATGAGCAGAAAAACCTGCTGGCGCGCGGCGCTGAGGCCGTGGGCTACCTGGCGATCTTCAACGCCGTGGGCCGTATCGCCTGGGGCCTGATCTCCGACCGCATCGGCCGGACGCTGGCGATGATGGCGATGTTCCTCTTCCAGGCGGTGACCATGTGCGTGCTGACCCAGGCCAAGGCCGAGTGGTCGATCGCGATCGTGGCGAGCATCGTGGGCTTTAACTTCGGCGGCAACTTCGCGCTGTTCCCCTCGGCGACCGCCGACCTGTTCGGGGCGAAGAACCTGGGCGCGAACTACGGCTGGGTCTTCACCAGCTACGGCATCGCGGCGGTGATAGGCATCCTCGCGGGCAACATCGCCAAGCAGCAGACCGGCGACTACGAGCCGGCGTTCTTCCTGGCGGCGGGGCTGTGCGTGGCTTCGGCGGTCCTGGCGGTCGCGCTAGGCAGGAGTATCAAGAAGGCGAAGGCGATGGAAGCTGCCGCGGCGTGATCCGGCGGTAGCGGGTTAACGGATCAGTTCGGTGTCGGGGTGGGCTGAGTACCACCCGAACCAGAACGCCCGGTGTGCGGGCAGGCGATCATGCCGTGCGCCATCCTCGGCGACCAGGGCGTCTTCCCGCACCCGCCACCTGCGCCCGTTGGCGTCCGTGGCCGAGCCGTCGCGGTCGTAACCGGTGATCCGTGTTTCCCCGACGTCGTACACACGGTTGGCTCCGCCGGCGTCGGTCAGCACGACGTACGAAGTCCCGCCGTGTTCCCCGTGATAGACGGATTGATCGCTGAGCATCGCCGTCTCGATCGCGGCCGGCGTGGCATCTCCGCCGAAGCGAAGCGCCAGGACCTCGGCCTTGTTCTTCAGTCGGGTGTCCAGTTCAGGTACGTGGAACATCAATTCGTCCGTCGCGAAGTAGGAGCGGTAGGCGGCCCCCTCGCTGTAGTCCCGTGTGTGCCCGGTATCCAGCGACAGCACGGTGGTGGCGGGGTGCTGCTTACGCCACTGGCCCCAGGTCGTGGTGACCAGGTACATCGACTCCAGCTCGATGCCCCGGCCGACCAGCGGGCCGATGACGGGCTTGCCTTCGAGCGTGGACCAGAGGCTCTCGGTAGCGTGGTCGTACATGAGTTTGTTGGAGCGGTAGAGAAAACCGCTGGTGCCCAGTTCGTGGTGGGTGCCGTTGTGCTCGGTCCGGTAGATGATGACGGTGCCGCAGAGCGTGCAGTAGACGCCGTTGATCGAGACCCCGCCGACGGTGTCCTTGAACATTTCGTGCCAGGCGAGGATGCGCTTGGGGTACGCCCGTGCGTCGCCGTTGATCTCGATGCCGAAGACGACGTGGTCGTCCCCGAGGTAGTCGGCTTCGTGGGCTTCGAGCATCGCGGGTTGCTTCAACGGCGGGATCCCGTCCCGTCGCACGCCGCCCCAACGCACCTCGTCGAGCCGTATCAGTGCGTTGTCGGTGTGGTCATCAAAGTAGGCGGCGAAGCGTGGGTCCACCTGTTCGTAGAGCAGGGTTTTAAATAAGGGGTAGTCCGGATGCATGCCGAAGTCGTTGTTCCAGACCCACTGCCAGGCCTGGTTATGGTTCTGGAAGTCCTGTCCGGTCAGCTGTTCGGCGATCGCCATGACGTGCCGCTGGTTCGGGCTGAATCGGGCGACCTCCAGCAGCATCGGCGTATGCGCGTTGGACCAATCGCGGCCCAGGTGCTCGGCCGCCTCGCGGTACCTCACCACGTCGCCGACGAGCATCCAGAAGTAGGGTTGGAGTTGTGCCGGCACCCGCGGCGATGGGCCGGGGGTAGTGGTGGGCCTGATCGCGGTCTCGTCATGCTGGCCGATCTCAAGCGCGCCGCTGATCGAGAGGCCTACGCCGCCCGCGCCGGCAATGGCCAGCACGATGAGGATGGCCGATCTCCAGGGGCCGGTTCGACGGTCTGCCATGGCTGGATAACCGCCGGCCCGGGCTGGATATTCCAGCCGGGTCGTCGGGCGCGCCACACCGGCCGGCCCGTACAATATGGCTATGGCAGAAAACAACGACACATCACACGAACCGGTCACCCTCCACGACTTCCAGGACTACATCCGCGCCCGGTACTTCGATACCGACTCGGCACGCGGCACACCCGGGACGTTCATGTGGCTGATCGAAGAGATCGGCGAGTTGGCCACGACCCTGCAGAAGATCAAAGGCGAAGGCGGCAACACCTCCGGCGGCTCGACCCACGAGGACCTGGAAGGCGAGTTCGCCGACGTGTTGGCGTGGCTGTGTACGCTGGCGAACATCAACGATGTGGACCTCACCGCTGCGATCACAAAGAAGTATTTAGCTGATGGTGGGCCCGAGGGGCATAAGTGAGTTGGTGTCTGGTGTCTCGTGGCTGGTGGCTGGTTTCAAAGCAATAGAGCGTCTTGCGAAGTCACTTCCCGTCATACCCGCGTAGGCGGGTATCCAGTCAGGCTTTCACATGGACCCCCGCCTGCGGGCTTTATGCGCCATTTTATCTAACCGCTGGCGCTAACAAGCGTTCGCGCCCATACTGGTGGACCACTTACTCGACCTTACCGAGAAGGAGTCACCGGCATGGAACGCGAACTGTGGAGCATCTTAACGGCCCAACTCACCGTCATGTCAACCCACGTCCGACGCAGGCGGTTTGTGCATCCCACCGCACGCATCCTCCGCGTCTACCTCTGGGCGGTGCTGCACGATCGGCCGGTGTATTGGGCGTGTGACCGTCGTCACTGGGTCGGCGTCAAGCCGCCGGCGGCGTTGCCGGATCAGTCGACCATGAGCCGGCGTCTGGCCCGGCCCGAAACCCGTCGGGCACTCGATCAACTGATGGATCGACTCGAGCCTCAAACACAACACGCGCTGACCCTGCGTATCGACGGCAAGCCGTTGGCCGTCGCCAAGCACAGCGTCGACCGGCGTGCGACGATCGGCCGTGGCGCCGGCGGGTTCCAGAAGGGCTACAAACTCCACGCGATTTATGCCGAGAATAACCGCCCCGTCGCCTACCGTGTCACCGCCATGAACGTCGACGAACGCGTCGCCGCCAAACAGATGATCGAACAAGAACAGCTGGGCGAGGGCTACCTGCTGGCCGACGCCAACTACGAGACCAACCCGTTGTACGACCAGGCCGCCGGGGCCGGGCGCGTCCTGGTGACGCCGCGCCGCTTCCGCCACGCCAAGGGGCTGGGCCAGTCACGCGTGCACAGCCCGCACCGCGTGGCCATGATCCAGCGGATGCGTGCGCCTTCACCGTTCATCCGCCAACTGCTTAGCACCCGTCGCAGCGTCGAGACGCGCTTCGCCAACCTCTGCAACTTCGGCGGCGGCCTGACCCACCTGCCGCCGTGGGTGCGTGGCCGCCGTGTCGAGCCTTACGTCACCGCCAAAATCCTGATCCGCCTGGCCCGCGACCATGTTATCAGGCAGGGGGTTGCATAAAGCCCCTGCGCGGGGGTGACAAAACAAAGCGGTATGTAATCACGCAACACGCAATAGCCCGCGGGCAACGCCCGTGCGGCAAGTTCAATTTAAAGATAGTCGCACTCACACCGTTTTGGCGGTGGTCTGATCTTGCGTGGGCGAGGGGGTGGGGCGGTTGGCGAGTACTTCGCGGATCGTCTGTGCGATGCTGCCAGCATCCAGCCCGACCTCGGCGAGTTGTTCACCTCGTCCGGCCTGCTTGATCCACTTCATGGGTAGGCCCAGGCGCTTGATGCCCTGAGTCGGCAGGCCGGCTTCGTTGCAGGCTTCGAGCACGGCCGATCCGAAGCCGCCGGCTAGCGCGTGTTCCTCGACTGTGAGTATCGGCACGCCTGCGCCGATGACCTTGCGCAACAGCTCGATGTCCACCGGCTTGGCGAAGCGCGCATCGTAGAGGGCAATGTCGTAGTCCTCGTCGTTTAACGACTTGATCGCTTCCATCGCGTTGTAAACCGGCATGCCGTAGGCCAAGACGACCAGGTCGGGCTTGGCATCCGGGGCGATGAGCAGGTTCGCCTTGCCCAACTCAAACGGCGGGCACTCGGACCCGCTCTGCAAAGGATGGTCGGCAACGTTGTCACGCGGGTAGCGCAGGAAGGTCGCGCCGTCGTTGTAATCCTTCATGAACCGCAGCGCCGCCTTAAGCGTCGGCTCGTCGCCCGCCGCCAGCAGCACAGCCCCGGGTAATACACGGAACATCGAGATATCCATGAACCCGTGGTGCACCGCGCCGTCGCCGCCGACCAGGCCCGCGCGGTCCATGCAGACGCGCACCGGTAGGCCCTGCAGCGTCACTTCCTGGAACGCCTGGTCGAGCGCGCGCTGGCTGAACGTCGAGTACACCGCGAAGAAGGGCTTGAGCCCGGTCTTGGCGATGCCGGCGCACATGTCCATCGCGTGCGATTCGCAGATCCCCGTGTCGCGCGTGCGGTCGGGGTACTTCTCAATCAGCTTGTCCACGCCAGTGCCCGGCCCCATCGCGGCGGTGACGGCGTAAACCTTCTCGTCTTCGTCCATCAGCTCAAGCATCGCATCAGCGAACGCGCTGGTGAAGCTGCGGCCGCCCTTGGCGAGCTCGGCGTTGTCGCCGTCGACCCGGAACGGCTTGGGCGAGTGGAACGTCGTCGCGTCCTTCTCGCTGAAGCGGTAGCCCTTGCCCTTGGTGGTCTTGGCGTGAAGCAGTACGGGGCGGTCGATGTCTTTGATCTCGTTGAACATGTCCACGAGGGTCGGCAGGTCGTGGCCGTCGATCGGGCCGACGCATACCAGCCCGAAGTGCTCGAACATGTGGTCGGTGGCGATGGCGTGCTTGAGCATCTCGCCGCCGCGGTGGTAGATCTCTTCGAGGATCGATCCGCCGGGGATGTGCTCGAGGACCTTGTGGGCGCGTTTTTTCAGGTCGCCGTAGGTCGGGCTGACGCGGATGCGATCGAAGTAGGCGGCCATCGCGCCCTGCGGATCGCTGATGGACATGCCGTTGTCGTTGAGGACGACCAGGAACTGGCGGTTGAGCGTGCCGGCGTTATTCAAACCCTCGAACGACAGCCCGTTGACGATCGACGCGTCGCCGACCAGGGCAACCGACTTGCGGTCGGCTTCGCCGTTGAGTTCATCGCCGCGTGCCATGCCCACAGCCGTGGAGATCGCCGTGCCCGCGTGGCCGACCGAGAACAGGTCGTAGGGCGATTCGTCCGGGTCGGGGAAACCCGCCATCCCGTCGCGCGACCGCAGCTTCCCGAGTAAACCGAGTCGGCCGGTCAGGAGTTTATGTGGGTAGCACTGGTGCCCGACGTCGAACAGCAGCCGGTCCCGCCCGAAGTCGAAGACGTAATGCAGCGCGATCGTCAGCTCGACCACGCCCAGGTTCGGCGCCAGGTGCCCGCCGGTCTTGGCGACCTGGTCGCAGATCGCCTCACGGACCTCCTGCGCCAGCTGGGGCAGCTGGTCGATGCTCAGCCGCTTGAGATCGGCCGGGCTCTGGATCGCGTTGAGCAGAGGGGTGTCCATGGGGGGAGAATTTCTGATTTCTGATTGCTGATTTAAGAATCTATGCCGTACACACTGGGTTGTTAACGGGTTATATCATCCTGCCGATACCCAATACCCGATACCCGATATGAGATTCTAGCCCAAGTATCGGTCTTTTGATTGATTACGGTCCAGATGCCGTGGCGGATCGGCGAACTACTTCAATCTCACAGCCAGATAATCGCTCAGCTCACGCAGGGGGTCGGCCTTGGCGTCGAAGCCATCCAGGGCTGCGCCGGCCTCGGCGTGAAGCCGGGCGATCTTCTCGCGCGTCCCGTCAATCCCCAGCACACTCGGATACGTCAGCTTGCCCTGCGTGGCGTCTTTGTTGGCGGTCTTGCCCAGGTCGTCGGTGGTAGAGGTCACATCCAGCAGGTCGTCCACTGCCTGGAACATCAGCCCGATCGCCTCGGCGTAGCGGGTCAGTGCGGTCAGCTCCGACGCCCCGGCCCGGCCGCAGATCCCGCCCATCCGGCAGGCCGCCCGCAGCAGCGCCCCGGTCTTGTAGCGGTGGATTTCTTCCAGCCGGTCCAGCGGTTCCTCGGCCGTCTGCCCGGTCTGCAGCGTGTCCTGCACCTGGCCGACGATCATGTCGTTGGTCCCGATCGACAGCTCCCGCATGATCTCCAGCGCGGTGTCCGCCGACTTCATGCGGGTGGTGATCAATTCAAACGCAAGAGAAAGCAGCGAATCCCCGGCCAGCACGGCCATGGCCTCCCCGGCGTGCTTGTGCAGCGTGGGCCGGCCCCGGCGCAGGTCGTCATCATCCATCGCCGGCAGGTCGTCGTGGATCAGGCTGAACGCATGGACCATCTCGATCGCCGCCGCGGCAGCCAGGGCCTGATCGGCTCGCCCGCCGACCGCTTCGCAGCTGCGGATCACCAAGATCGGCCGGATCATCTTCCCGCCGCCCAGCAGCCCGTATTCGATCGCCTGCTTGAGTTTGTCGGGCATCGGCCGGTGCCGCAGGAACGCGGTCAGGTACGTCTGCACGTTCCCCGCCGGGAGGGTGATCTGCTCGATATCGAGTTTGCTAGCGTCCACGAGGGTCATTGTAGGTCCGTGCCGGGTGGGGGGTGGGTCGAGCCACGCATTGTAGATCAACCGTCCGGTCGCGACAATAAAAAGTAAACCTGCAACCCAATATCCCTCAGCTATGTCACCCTAATCCCCCACAGTTGCCTAGTTTTTGGGTGAGACGGCTGCAGTGGAGGATGCGTAGGTTTTCATACGGAGAACCGAGTACAGCAAACTTCGCCCTGCTTGATGTCTTTGAGTACTTCTTCTAGTGTGAAAATGTAGGAGACATACTTCGGGTTTGACGCATCTGCGGTGAAAAACCAGACAGGGAAGAACCTCTCATGGCCAATCAACTAGTGATCCCAAAGGAAGTTGTTTCTGACCCAAATTCGGTCGAAATGGTCCGTACGTGGATCGCGCATGGTGACATGTTTGTGGTTCTTAACATTGGTTTTTGGGAGCAGCCGGATAGAGGTATCGACGAGCGTGAAGCATGGGGGTTTTTGATGGCCGACATGGCACGTCATATCGCGAACGCGCACGTGGAAGAATATGATCGTGATACGAGAGAGACGCTACAGATCATTGCAGAGTCGTTTAATCGTGAAATTAAGAAGCCAACATCAACTCACTCTGGCCACTTCGCACGACATGAGCCACGGGATGAGCAATAGCTTAAAGGCTGCTAGAGCGTTATGAATCCATCTGTAGCGGGTGCCACACTTTGTCCCGAAGGGCAAAGTGTGCTCGCAACGACCACTTTGCTGCTGCGCAGTCATAGTGTGGCACCCAATACGCTACATCTGGATTGAGTACACTCTAGAGCACATTGCATGATTAGTTCCCGTCATCCCCGCGCAGGGGCTTTATGCGCCATTTCACCTAACCGCTGGCGCTAACAAGCGTTCGCGCCCATACTGGTGGACCACTTACTCGACCTTACCGAAAAGGAGTCACCAGCATGGAACGCGAACTGTGGAACATCTTAACGGCCCAACTCACCGTCATGTCAACCCTCGTCCGACGCCGGCGGTTTGTGCATCCCACCGCACGCATCCTTAGGGTCTACCTCTGGGCGGTGCTGCACGATCGGCCGGTGTATTGGGCGTGTGAGCGTCGCCACTGGGTCGGCGTCAAGCCGCCGGCGGCGTTGCCGGATCAGTCGACCATGAGCCGGCGTCTGGCCCGGCCCGAAACCCGTCGGGCACTCGATCAACTGATGGATCGACTCGAGCCTCAAACACAACACGCGCTGACCCTGCGTATCGACGGCAAGCCGTTGGCCGTCGCCAAGCACAGCGCCGACCGCCGCGCGACGATCGGCCGTGGCGCCGGCGGGTTCCAGAAGGGCTACAAACTCCACGCGATTTATGCCGAGAATAACCGCCCCGTCGCCTACCGTGTCGCGCCGATGAACGTCGACGAACGCATCGCCGCCAAACAGATGATCGAACAAGAACAGCTGGGCGAGGGCTACCTGCTGGCCGACGCCAACTACGAGACCAATCCGCTTTATGACCAGGCCGCCGGGGCCGGGCGGGTGCTGGTGACGCCGCGCCGCTTCCGCCACGCCAAGGGACTGGGCCAGTCACGCGTGCACAGCGAGCACCGTGTGGCCATGATCCAGCGGATGCGTGCGCCTTCACCGTTCATCCGCCAACTGCTTAGCACCCGTCGCCGCGTCGAGACGCGCTTCGCCAACCTCTGCAACTTCGGCGGCGGCCTGACCCACCTGCCGCCGTGGGTGCGTGGCCGCCGTGTCGAGCCTTACGTCACCGCCAAAATCCTGATCCGCCTCGCCCGCGACCATGTTATCAGGCAGGGGGTTGCATAAAGCCCGAAGGCGGGGATCCAGTCTTCTTAGAATTCCAAAGGCATGGACCCCCGCCTGCACGGGGATGACTTACAGAGGCAGGTAAGTAATCACGCAAAGAGTTCTAGCTACTTTCGACTCGCTGGTTTTTCCCAACTCCGTCATTCAAGCTAAACCCCTACGTACCTTTACCCAGCTTTTGGTCCAGGCCGACGCCGAGGCTTTTCGTCGCCTCGACGCCGCACCGGCCAGGTACTCTGTTCAGGGGTTATCCAGCCTTGCGTGTTTTGAACTGCCCCATCAGGTTTTGAAGATTCTCTGCCCGCTGGCTGAGTTGAGCGGCGGCAGAGGCGGCTTGGTTGGTGCCTTCAGAAGTCTGGCGTGTGACCAGCCGGATCTGTTCAATGTTCTTCGAGACGGTTTCGCTGGCGGCGGACTGTTGTTCCGCGACACCGGCGATTGATTCGACCATCCCCGACACGTTCTGGGCGGAGTTAACGATCTGTTGCAGCGATTCCCCGGCCTGCTGGGCTCTTTCAACACCCGTGGCGACCTGCTCGGTCCCCGTGTTCATCCGTTGCACAGCCTGCACCGTCTTGTCCTGAATGTCCTCGATCGATCCGGCAATTTCCTCGGTCGCCTTGGTGGTCCGGTCGGCGAGTTTTCGTACCTCATCGGCCACGACAGCGAATCCACGGCCGTACTCCCCGGCACGGGCGGCTTCGATCGCGGCATTGAGAGCCAGCAGATTGGTCTGGTCGGCGATGTCGTTAATGACAGTGATCACTTCGCCGATCTGCTCGCCGCATCGGCCGAGTTCTTCAACCGATGCCGAAGAGGAGGAGACAGCCTCTTCGATCGACTTCATGTCCTGGATCGTGTCGTTGACGACCTCCCCGCCTTCTAAGGCGATCCGTCCCGACTCGCTAGCTGAGTTCGCGGCATCGGACGAGTTACGAGAAACCTCAAGAACGGATCCCGACATCTGCTCCACCGCCAAAGATACGGTGTTGATCTGCTGCGCCTGTTCGTTCATGCCCACGGCGATTTCTTCAGCGCTGGCGGCGATTTCGGTTGAGGCCGCCGCGACATCGGTCGAGTGGCTGGTCACGTCCGCGATCACGTCATGGATCTTGGTAACAAAGGTGTTGAACCATGTGCCCAAGAGCCCGATCTCGTCCTGGCTCTTGACTTCAACACGCTGGGTGAGGTCGCCCTCGCCCTGGGCGATATCCTTGATGCGCTCGACCAGGCTGTTCAGGGGCTTAGTGATCTGACGGCTCAGCATCATCGCGATGACGATGCCGATGACGACCGCGATGGCCGAACCGATCATGGTGGTCCACCGCAGTTGATCGATCCCAGAGGCTACCTTCAACTGAGCTTGATCTTCAGCATCGTTCTGTGATTCGATTATCTGCTCAAGCAACTCAGTCGCCCGGCTTGCCAGGGGCGTTACTTTGTTTAAGCAGATATACTCGGATTGGCACCAATCATTGCCAGAGCGTAAGGCGATGACTTCACGTGCTTTTGCAAGAAACATCTCGCGTTCGCTGATGTAATGATCGAAGTCTGCTTGCTGCTCAGGGGTGAATAGATCAGTCATCGTCAGCAGTTTGTCCACCGAATTTTGGCACGCATCGACTTCGCCTTCTATATGAGCGAGACTCTCGCTGCTGCCTTCGATAAGGTAGGTGGTGATCGCTTGAGCAACCAATAGAAGATGTACCTGGGAAGATGAAACGCGCTCGACAAGCATCTTGCGTTCGTCTGTGGCCGCCATGTCGCGCTCAGCGACAAGGATAGAATGCAGCGATTGTTCCATGGCTCTGCCGTGCGGCATGGCTTCATTGAGGAACATGATCTGTGCGGGGATATCTCTATCGGTATGAGCGATGTTGGCTATCTCGTCCTGTGCCTCACGGAACTCGGACATGACTTGCTTGATTTCGTTGAAGGCTTGGACCGTCGCCGGGTCCGTCCAGGTTGTCGATAGTTCATCAAGTGATTGAATGTTTTTGTTGATTCTATCCCAGGTATGCACCCGCTCATCGGCCAAGGCTTTTAGCCCCAGGATCATGTAGCCACGGTGCAGGGATAGGGCGTGATGAATCTGCCCCTGAGTTGCCAGCGCGTACTTGACCGATGGGATGTTCTGATCAAGCATCGTTTGCGTCTCATGCTTAACGCTGCTTACTTTATGCAGAACAACCCCGGACAATATCAGCAGGATCAAGATCAACAGGCTGAACCCGGAAGCCAGTTTCTTCGCGATAGTTAAGCGCATCGGTAACCTCGATTCGAACAGGTTTAATCTGACCAACACATCTTCATATGGAACTACAGGTTAATCGGTTCTGAATACCCGATTCATTAGGTCGTGGTCGTAGAAATGATCTGCTCCGCAGGCTGTAAGCACTGGGATTTAAGACAGAATTTTTGCGCCTCAGGGATTGTAAAATTTGTGCTAGGGCACTGCCCCACCAAATTGAACCAGAAGTGAGTGGGAGGGAGACGAGTGAGTTGGATCCGCTTGCTTAAGTGCGCCCCGCGTTGTTATCCATATCCTTTACATCCCGATTTTTTGCACAAACCCAACACCCGTCATCGTCGTTAACCAGTCGGCGACGGTTTGGGCGCCGTCGGGGGGGCAGGTGTCCTTCATGATCTGACGCATCTTCTCGAGTTGGTTCTTGTTGCCCAGCAGGGCTTTGAGCGGGCCGGCGATCTGGTTGACGTTTTCGATCGGGTCGACCTTGTCCTGCTGCAGGATCGCGGCACCGGCGCTGACCAGCGGCTGGGCGTTGAGCCGTTGGTGCTGATCCTTGTGGTAGGGATAAGGCATGAAGATCGTCGGCACGGCATTGGCCCAGGCCTCGGCGACCGTCCCGGCCCCGCCTCGGCCGATCGCGATCGTCGCCGCCGACCAGACCGCGCCCATCTGATTACAGAATGCATAGGCCAATCCGCGTACGTCCGCCCTGTCGTAGGTCTGCTGCACCTTCTCCTGATCGTCCGGGCCGGTGATGTGGATGATCTGGTAGCCCTCCAGGGCCTTGCGATGCTGAGCGCGGGTGCACAGTTCCATCATCATCTGGTTGATCGATGCCGAGCCCTGCGAGCCGGCGAACACGAGGATCGTGTCCAGGTCCGGCCGTAGCCCAAGGGCCCAGCGCGCTTTTTCGGGCGGCTGGCTGCCGATCACCGACCGACGCAGCGGCATCCCGATCTTCTGGGCTCGGCGGAGCAGGTCGGTTGAGTAGGTGGTGAAGACCTCGCTGGCCTTATTCGCGGTGAACTTGTTAGCCCGGCCCGGCACGGCATCGAGGTTAAGCATCGCACAGGGGATGCCTGCTTTCTGCGCCGCGGATACCGCCGGGCCTGAAACGAACCCGCCGGTCGAGACCATCGCCGACGCGCCCCGTTGCATCAACCCCAGCACCATCAGTTCGCTCTGCTTGTAGGCTTTGTAGAACTCCCACAACGCCTTGGGCTGCATGACCAACGGCCGTGCGGGCAGGGCGGTGTAGGGCAGTTTCTCTTTTTCAACAATGTGTCGGTCTACCTCGCGGTTGGAGACCAGCAAGTGGATCTGCACATCGGCTTCTGCTTCGCGCAGCCGCTCCAGCACCGCCAGGTTCGGGTAGATGTGTCCGCCCGATCCGCCGCCGGCAAACAGGATGGTGTGCTTCGGGCTTGTCATACGTGACTAAGCATACCAACAGACAAGATATGAAGACACGGGTTCACCACAGAGGGCACAGAGATCACAGAGAAGGCAAGAAGAGGTATCCACAGATTTCGCAGATGACACAGATTAAGAATGAGTTATGTATGCCTCAGCAAATCTGCGTGATCTGCGTAATCTGCGGATAACGTCTTATTCCTGTGTCACTGTGGTGAATAGTCCTTACTGTTCCGGCGGGAACTCGGGCACGGCGGCGGTCTGGGCCTTGCGGTAGTCCAGCAGGCGCTGCTCGATGTCGCTATCGGACAGGGCGATGATGGAGGCGGCAAACAGGGCGGCGTTGACCGCGCCGTGGCTGCCCATGCTCATCGTGCCGACCGGGATGCCCTTGGGCATGTTGCAGGTCGAGAGCAGGGCATCGAGCCCGCCCATCAGCTTGCCGTCCATCGGCACGCCGAGCACCGGGATATGCGTCCCGGCGGCCATGACCCCGGCCAGGTGGGCGCTCATGCCGGCGGCGGCGATGATGACCTTCAGGCCGCGTTCTTTGGCGGTGCTGACGAAGTCGTGGGCCCGTACCGGCGTGCGGTGGGCCGAGCAGACTTTCATTTCGTAGGGGATGCCCAATTGTTCGAGCACCGCCGAGCATTGACGCATCGTCGGCGCGTCGCTGGCGCTACCCATCACAATTCCAACAAGGGGGGTCTGGTCGCTCATGGCAGGGAGTATAGCGAGATTCCCCGCCGCGTCAGGCGGTGTCCGGCCGAACCAGATCAACCCACGCCTCCGGCAGGACTTGCAGCCAGTACCGGCCACGGACTTTTTCCACAAAGACCTTGCAGCCGAACGTTTCGCTGAGTTTTTCCGGCGTAATGATCGTTTCCGGGGGCCCCTCGGCGACAAACCGACCGCCGCGCATCAGCATCACCCGGTGGGTCTTTGGCGACAGCTCCTCGACGTGGTGTGTGATCATCAGGACCGCCGGGGCCTGGGGTTGTTCGAGGACCTGCTCAATCGTCGCCAGCACCTGCTCACGACCGGCCAGATCCAGTCCCGCCGTGGGTTCGTCGAGGATTAACAGCTCCGGCACATGCACCAGCGCCCGGGCGATCAGGGCCCGCCGCTGCTCGCCGGTGGATAGAAGTGAGAACCGATGGTCCAGGCGATGACCGAGCCCGACCAGGCAGAGCAGCTCGCGTGCCCGGTCGCGCTGCTTCTGGGTGTATTTGTCGTATAGCCCGACGGTCGCGAAGAACCCGGTGATAATGGCGCGGGTCGTGTCTAGGTCCGAATCGACCACGGCACCCGTGACGTGATGACGCTTCGTGTCGGTTGTCGGGTTCACGATCCCGATGCGCTTGCGTAGTACGCGGATATCTGTCCGCCCGAGTGTTTCGCCCAGGACGGTTACCCGGCCGCGGGTTGCGTACATCTGCCCGGTCAGGCAACGTGCCAACGTCGTCTTTCCGCAGCCGTTGGGCCCGAGGATCGCGGTGTACTTGCCGCGTTCAATACGGCAACTCACGCCGTCGAGGATCCGGGTGTCCCGGCGGATGACGGCCAAACCCTCCACGTCCACGGCCGGATTGTTTGGGGCTTGCTTCATCAGGGGCTACCATCTTACCGGTAACCTTTTGAAGCGGAGGCTGTATGAGCGCCAAGCACGAAAAGTATCTCCTGGACCTGACCGGCCTGCCCACCGCGGCGGGGCGGGAGGATCATGTCATCGCCTATATCGAGCAGTGGGCCCGGCGGAAGCGTTCGGTCCGGCTGCAGCGGGATCGATACGGGAACCTGCTGCTCAAGCGAGCCGACGCACGCTCCCGCAAGCCCATCCTGATCACCGCCCACATGGATCACCCGGCGTTTGTCGTCGTCCAGCAGCTGGGGCCGAGGCGGGTGCTGGCCGAGTTCAGGGGCGGTGTGCATAACGAATACTTCGTGAACAGCCGGGTCCGGCTGCACCTGGGCGGGCTTGAGCCGGTGCGCGGGCGGGTAGTGAACCTCGATCAGCCCGAGGCGTCGGTTCAGTTCAAGCAGGCCACGATCGAGCTGACCAAGACCGTGGTGGCTGAGGCGGGCGACATCCTGACCTGGGACCTGCCTTCGCCGAAGATCACCCGGGGCCGGCTGCACGCCCCGGCGTGTGACGACCTGGCGGGGGCCGCGGCGGCGCTGGCGGCGTTTGAGGTGTTGTTAAAGAAGACATCTGGGGGAGCTTCCGGGGGAACTTCCGGGGGCGATGTGCGTGTGCTGTTGACGCGGGCGGAGGAGGTCGGGTTTGTCGGGGCGATCGGGGCGTGTAAGAGCGGGCTGATCCCCAAGGGGGCACGGCTGATCGCGCTGGAGGCGTCCAAGAGCTTTGCAGAGTCGCCGATCGGCGGGGGGCCGATCATCCGTGTCGGTGACCGCACGAGCAGCTTTGATCCCGACCTCACCTATCGTGTCGGTCGGGTCGCGCAGGCAATAGAAGAACGCGACGCCAAGTACAACTGGCAACGCAAACTCATGCCCGGCGGGACATGCGAGGCCTCCGCGTATCAGTCTTACGGATTGACGGCGACGTGTGTGTGTCTGCCTTTAGGCAACTATCACAACATGTGCCCACTCGCTGAAACGCCCGAGAAACAAAGGGGCAAACGCTCATCGGCCACGCGCACAAGCAAGGCCCGCATCGGTTCGGAGGTCATCTCCATCGCGGATTACCACGGCCTGATCCGGCTGCTCGTCGAGATCGGCAAGCGTCTGGATGATCCCAAAGCGTCGCCAATGTTAAAGGACCGTCTCGAATCGCTTTTTGCGCAGCGGCGCTACCTGCTTGACTAGCCCGTTGTTTTAAACCGCGTCATTTAATGGCGGTACAGCTCTCAGCCGTCCGGTTGGATTCTGCGCGTGATCCGTGTCCACACAGCCAAGGTCTGCCAGCGCACGGCCTGCGCGGGTTAACGCAGCTCTTGCGCCTTGGTTGTCTTAGCACACATCCTTCTGCCTGCTGTTCTTCGTCCTTACACGGGCAACAAATAAATTTATTAGTCCTTTCAATACCCCCGTTTAACGCGCCTTTGAGGGGCACTTTGTCAGCGTCGAGACACTCACTGGCACCGCTGGCACCGGGGTTGCCTCCTGACTGTGGGCGACGTGCCGTTACGTCCCCCCCCGGAAGTTCCCCGGAATTTCCCCGGAAGTTCCCGGAATTTGTATCCCGGTATTCGTACCGCAGAAGTTTGACTGACAAGGTTGATTGAACATGCGTGAACAGGTCTGGTTGCCACTGATGCGTTCTTCCGGCTCGGCTTCTCTGGGCGAGGCGATCCTCCGTCTGGCGTCCCTGGCCGAGGCGGCGCACATGCAGCAGACCACCGACGCATACCACGCGGATGATTCAAGCGCTGTGTGGGCCGACGGACCGGCCCCGCAGGACGTAGTCGCCGCCCGCTTCGGCGGCTCGGACCACACGGAGGTGGAACGATGAACTACGGCCTGTATCTGTCCGCTTCCGGCGTCCTGTCCAATACCTACCGGCAGGACGTCTTTGCCAACAACCTGGCCAATGTCGAGACGCCCGGGTTCAAGCCCGACCTGCCCTCGATACGCCAGCGCGATCCCGAATCCATCGAAGACCAGCTGGGCATCGATCGCTCCAACGAGGTGATGGACAGACTTGGCGGCGGCGTGCTTGCCGGGACCCACCGGATCAACTTCACGCCCGGCTCGCTCCGCATGACCAACGAACCGCTGGACATCGCGCTGGTCGACAAGCACCAGTTCTTCGCGGTGCAGACTGTTGATGCGAACGGCCAGACCTCCGTGGCGCTGACGCGAGACGGCCGGTTCACCCGCAACCACGCAGGCGAGCTGGTCACGCAGTCCGGTCACCGCGTGCTGGATGGCTCCGATCAGCCGATCGTCGTCACCGGCAACGGGCAGGCCTCGATCGATAAGGCCGGCAACATCCTATTGAACGGCGCAGCGGTCACACAGATCCAGGTCGCCCGTGTCGACAACCTCGACGCACTAAACAAACGCGGCCAAGGCTTGTTCGTCTTCCAGGGCCGGGACGCGCGCCAAGCGCTGACCGGCGATCAGATGGACCTGCGTCCGGGCTACATCGAAGCCAGCGGCGTGGACCCGATCATGGCGATGATGAACGTTGTCGCCGCGACCAAGGCCGTGACCGGCAACGCGAACATGATCAAGTATCACGACCAGGTCTTAGACCGTGCTGTGAACACGCTCGGACGTGTCGGCTAGACCGTAATCAGTAAGTCCCCGGCGTGATGCCGGCTTTAATTTTGCGAGGTAAACATGGCAATCAACGCACTGCACTCAGCATCCACCGGGCTTAGCGCCCTGTCCACCGCGCTGGACGTCTCGGCCAACAACCTCGCCAACGCCAACACCATCGGCTTCAAGTCTTCACGCACCAACTTCGAAGACCTGCTCTACCTGCAGAAGGCTCAGCCCGGTGTCGAGAACGCCAACGGCGACCGCCGACCGGCGGGCATCCAGGTCGGGCTGGGCACACGTGTCAGCAACACGCAGGCCGACTTCTCAGTTGGCAGCCCGATCCGCACCGGCCAGGACTTCGACATGATGATCGACGGCGACGGCTTCTTTAAAGTCGCCATCCTCCCGGATCAGGGCGACGGCTTCGGCTACACACGCTCCGGCAACTTCTTCCGCAACATCGACGGCGAACTGGTCCTGGGCAACTCCAACGGCCCCCGACTCGACCCGCCGGTCGCGATCCCTGAAGGCACCACGCAGATTTCTATCACCCCCGAAGGCGAAGTCTCCGGCGTGACACCCGGCTCAAACCAGCCGTCGGTCCTCGGTGAGGTTCAGATCGCGACCTTCGTGAACCGTGCCGGCCTGCAGTCGCTCGGTGGCAACATCTTCCTTGAAACTGTCGCAAGCGGTCCGGCTATCGAAGGGGCACCCGGCAGCGGCACGCTCGGCACGATCATGCACAAGTTCACCGAGTCCTCGAACGTTGATCCGGTGACCGAGCTGGTCAGCCTGATCAAGACGCAGCGCGCCTTCGAGATGAACAGCCAGTCGATCCAGGCCGCCGACGAGGCCCTGCAGGTCATCGGCAACCTCAGCCGGTTCTAAGCCAGTTAAGTAAACGCCCGTGACGGGCAAGGACGAGCTCGATGATGAATCTTGAACCCGATTACACACCCCGCGCCACGATCCGCCGGATGCTCATGCTCCTGGTGGCGGCGCTGGTGTTGGCGCTGGGGATGGCAACCCGGGCCGACTCCGTGCAACTCTTTGATGAGGTTGGCGTGACGGGCGAGCAGGTCACACTCAAGGACGTCGCCAAGCTCGAAGGCCCGGCGGCGATCAAGCACGGCGACCTGGTGCTCATGTCGCTTAATCAGCAGCGCGGTGAGTACACCGTCACGCTCGACACGGTTGAAGACGCCCTGACGAAGGCTGACGTGAACTGGGGCCTGGTTTCTCTAAGAGGCTACAACGAGTGTCGGGTGACACGCCTGATCGAGCCCGAATCGATGGGCCCCGAAGCCGGGCAGGCGGTCGCCGCCAACATCGAGACACCGATCGGCCTGCAGACCTCACTCACACTCCGGGCGCGGGTGGAGCAGCATCTGGCAGAACATGTCGGCCTGCACGCCGATGAGCTGCGTATCGGTTTTTCCGAGCGTGATGCCAAGAAACTCGACCTGCCAATCCTCGGCCGGAGCATCGAGATCGAGCCGACCTCGCAGAACACGCTCGGTCGGGTCCCGCTGAAGATCCGGCTGTATGAAGGCCGTCAGGTCAGCGAGTCTCTCCACGTCAACGCTTCGGTTCAGCGCGTCATGCTGGCGGTGGTCACCACCGGCCCGGTGACACGCGGGCAGACGTACACGCGGGACGACCTGCAGGTCCGTGAGTGCGTGATCGACAACGACGACATCACGCCGATCACCGATCCGGCGCTGGCGATCGGCCAGCAAGCGACCGCTTCACTACGCGGCGGCGACATCCTCGCCGTCCGTTCCGTCCGGCCGCCGGTGCTGGTCAAGCGTGGCGAGCTGGTGGAGGTCCGCTGCTTCGTCGGCGGGCTGGTGATCCGAACGGTCGGCATCGCCAAGGAAGACGGCACGCTCGATTCGGCGATCCGTATCCGTAGCGAATCGTCCAGCGACACGTTCCTCGCCACCGTCACCGGTCGGCGTGAGGCCGTCGTTTCCATCGGCCATGATCCCGAGCCCGAAGCCACGACCGTGATGGCGGATAACACTACTCAAGAGGTGATTCGGTGAAGTTTGTAAACACACCAAACGTATTGGTTGTCTCGGTATTGTCGCTCGGTTCGGTTGCCACGGCGGTGGGGCAGTCGTCGTCGTTGTACCTCATCGAGGAGCAGCCCTCGGTCCCGACGTACGCCGACCAGAGCCCGCTTTCCCCGGCGATCTCGGCCAACAGCTTCATCGCGGTCGATATCCCCGAGCCCCGGGAATACGCCGAGAACGATCTTGTCACCGTCATCATCCGCGAGTCGTTCAAGACCGATCTCAAGGCCTCGCTTGAGACCGAAAAGGAAATGAAGATCGACGGCGAGGTCACCGACTTCATCGACATCGACAAGCTGCTGGAGCTAACGGTCCGGCCCTACGACTTCCCCGGCGGCAACCCGGGCGTCGGCGCCGAGTTTGGCAGCGAGTGGGAAGGCGAGGGCGATTACTCACGCTCCGAAAGCATGACCGGCCGGATGACCGCACGCATCGCGGACGTCAAGCCAAACGGCACGATCGTCCTCGAAGCAAAGCAGACCATGATCCACGACAAGGAAGAGCTCACCATCGTCCTCTCCGGCACCTGCCGCGCCGCGGACATCACCGTGGACAACACCGTCCTGTCCACCGAGCTCTACGACCTGCACCTGGATAAGCAGCACAAGGGCGAACTGAAGAAGTCCACCAAGAAGGGTTTCATCACCGGCTTCTTCGACGCGCTGTTCGGGATTTAAGTTTCAACAAGGTATGACCCGGCTTAGCCGTGACGGGGTAGACGTATGACCAAACGATTCAACGCATTCTGGCTCCTGGCACTCTCGCTATCGATCGCGACCTCGCAGGCGTTGGCTGTGCAGGTGCAGGATATCTCCCGGCTCAAGGGCTCGGAGTCCAACAAGATCATCGGGACGGGTCTGGTCGTGGGCCTGAACGGCACGGGCGACGGCGGGAAGTATCTGCCGGCGATGCGTCCGTTGGCGGAGATGATCGGCCAGTTCGTCGATCCGAACACTATCGCTGCTGAGCTTAAGGACGTGAAGAACGTCGCGCTGGTCACGGTGACCGCCGAGTTGCCGGCGAACGGCGTGCGTGAGGGCGACCAGGTGGACGTACGTGTCGCTTCGATCGGCCCGGCCAAGAGCCTCGAGGGCGGCACGCTCTTCATGACGCCTTTGATGGCTCCACGTCCCGACGTGGACATGATCTTCGCGTTTGCTGAAGGCAAGATCACGATCGAGGACGAGGAGAACCCGACCTCCGGCAAGGTGGCTGAGGGCGCAACGCTTACACGCGACATCATGACCCGCCACGTGCAGAACGGCCAGGTTACTTTGGTCATCGACAGCCGGCACGCCTCCTGGCCCGTCGCCCGTAACCTCGCACAGAACATCAACGACGAGTTGAATCCCGACGGCGATCCGCTCGCCAAGGCGATCGATCCCAAGAACGTCACCATCCAGTTGCCGATGTGGGAACGCGCCGATCCGTCGCTGTTCTTAAGCAAGCTGATGGTCATGTCGTTCCCCACGCCGTTGATGCCGATCGAGGCCCGTGTGGTGATCAACGAGCGCACCGGCACGATCGTGATGACTGACGATGTCGAGGTCAGCCCCGTCGTGATCTCCAAGAAGGGCCTGACCATCACCCGCATCACGCCCACACCAGTGCCCAGCGAGCTGAACCCCAGTGAAACCGAGCAACGCTTCATCGGTGTTGATCCGTCAGACAAAGGCGGTGCGAAGCTCGCCGACCTGATCGAGGCGTTTAACCAGCTCAAAGTTGATTCGCAAGACCGCATCGAAGTGATCAAGGCGATCCACGCCTCCGGCCACCTGCACGCGGAGCTGATCTACGAGTAAACCATCCATGCAGATTACCGCACTGGACAACCCGACCCGCGCCACCGCCGGCCTGCTCGCCAGGCCGAGCGGCGAAGCCTTTGCGCAGCAGCTTAAGCACGCACAGGCTTCGGCGGGTGATGCTTCTGCGCTGACTGGCGGGGGGCTGAGTCCGGAGCGGGCCGAGACACTGCGCACCGCCGCCGAGCAGCTGGTGGCGACGACGTTCGTGCAGCCGATGCTGGCGAAGATGCGTGAAGACCCGTTCAAGAGCGATCTGTTCCATGGCGGTCAGGCTGAGGAAGTCTTCGGTCAGCAGCTGGATACGCTCCTGGCCGAGCGTGTCACCTCCCGGGCGGACTTCTCGATTGTGGACGCGGTGTACCGCTCGATCGCTGACCGGGCCGCCCAGGCTCAGAACACTAACCCGGAGTTCGTCGCCCATGGCTGATGCTAAGACCGCACGGCTGGTTACCAACCTTGAAGCAACGCTCAGGCAGCTGCTCGATCTACACACCGAGCTGTTGGAGCTGCTGGTGCGTAAGCGCGAGCTGGTCCGCTCGAATGACACCCAGGCGATGACGAAGGTCAGTGTGCTCGAACACGAGAAGCTGCAGAAGATCGCTGAGCTTGAGAAACAGCGTCTGAACACCGTAGCCGAACTGACACTCAAATACGATCCAAACGCCAAGGCGCCGCTGAAGATGGCTGACCTGGCCGAGCAACTAAGCGAACCGATGCGAGGCAAGCTGCTGGTGCTGCGTCAGCAGCTGCTCGAACGGATGCGCGAGGTGCAGCAGCAGACGCACGTGGTCCACCGCGCGACCGAAGCGTTATCCAAGCACATGCACGGGATCGTGCAGACGCTGGGCGCGCTGTCCGCCGGGATAGCGACGTATGGCCGAGGCGGCTCGTTGCCGCAGCAGAACACCGCCGTCAGCACCTTTAGTGCGACCGCATGATTCTCTTACGAATGGCTAATGGCTAACGGCTAGAGGCTGAATCACCATGGGTATGTTCGGAGCATTACAGATTGGCAAGTCGGGGCTCCTGGCGTCGCAGGCGGCGCTGCAGGTGGTCGGCAACAACCTTGCCAACCTCGCGACCGACGGCTACCACCGCCAGGCGGTCACGCTGGCCCCCGAGCGCGCCCAGCAGATCGGGCCCGGACAGTTCATCGGTCGCGGTGTCAAGATTCAGTCCATCACACGCACGATCGACGAAGCGCTCGAAGCACGGCTGCGTGGCTCGATCTCCGATCAATCCGCCAGCGCGATCCGCCAGCAGCTGCTCGGCCGGATCGAGGCGATCGAGAACGAGTTCTCCGGCAATGACCTGTCCACCGCGCTGGGCGAGTTCTTCAACGCCTACAGCGAGCTATCGAATAAGCCCCAGGATGTTGCGCTACGCACGCTGGTTGCTGAGCAGGCGGGCAGCCTCGCCGGCTTTATCCGTGACTTGAATGCCGAGCTCGGCAACCTTCAGCTGCAGACCATAGCGCAGATCGACCAGACCACTGACAAGGTCAACGACTTGCTCTCGCGTATCGCCGAGCTTGGCCGGCAGATTTCTGTTTCGAGTCGGGGCTCCGGCGGGGCTCCGGGCCTGCGTGATCAGCGCGACGTGCTGCTCGGTGAACTCTCACAGTTCATGGATATCTCCACCGTCGAGCAGACCGGCGGGGGCGTTGACGTGTTTGTCGGCTCGCTGCCGATCATCCTGAATAACACCAGCCGAGGCGTTGAGTCCCTGAGCACAACCGTGGACGGCGAGACCGAGACCCGTGTCGTCATCTCGGCCGACAAGAGCCCGCTGGATATCACGTCCGGGGAGCTGGGCGCGCTGCTGGAGTTCAAGGGCCAGGACGTCGAGGACGCGATTACCGCACTCGACACGCTCTCGGCTCAACTGATCTACCAGGTCAACCGTATCCATTCACAGAGCCAGGGCCTGGACCTGTTGGACAGCGTCACCGGCGCGACGACCGTCACTGACCCGACTGCGCTTCTTAACGACGCGGATGCGACCGACCTGCCTGTCCTGCCGATCCACGGGTCGTTCCAGGTTCACGTGATCCAGAAGTCGACCGGGCAGGTTGTCACGAACACCATCGACGTCGATCTGGACGGCATCAATCCGGCCGGCGACTCGACACTCAACAGCGTCGCGGCCGATATCGATCTGGCGTCGAACATCTCCGCCAGCGTGACCAGCGACGGCCGGTTGCAGATCGAAGCCGACAGCGCCGACTTCCAGATCAGCTTCAGCGACGATACCTCGAACCTGCTGGCGATCCTGGGGGTCAACACATTCTTCACCGGAAAAGACGCCTTTGACATCGACGTCAACAGCGTCTTGATGGAAAGCCCGCGCCTGATCGCCGCCGCCGGGTCTAGCGCCGAGGGGCACAACCCCGGCGACAACACGACCGCCCTGGCGGTTGCCGCGCTGCGGGATGAGCAGTTGACGGACCTGAACGGCCTGAGCCTGACCGAGCACTGGAACCGCCACGTCGAGCACTTCGCCGTGCGTCAGGCCCAGGCACGCGAAAGCCTCCAGGCCGACACGATTATCCGGGAGGGGCTGGTCAATCAGCAGCAGTCGATCTCCGGCGTGAACGCGGACGAAGAAACCATCGACCTGATCCAATACCAGCGCGCCTACCAGGCGAGCGCCCGGTTGTTAACCGTGATTGATGAACTCCTGCAAACCCTGATCGCGGCGGTGTAGCGCGATGCATAAGGAATCCGGACGCGACAAGTCGTGTCGCTTCATAGAAGACCAGTAACCACTAATCACCACACACAAACCACTAATCACTAACCACTAACCACCATGTCCACCACCCCTGCCATCGCGCGTTCGACCACTTTGATGCAGAGCAATCTGATGCTCTCGCGTCTGCGTACGACCAACGCCAACCTGTTCGACATGCAGCGACAGATCAGCACGGGGTTGAAGCAGGCGGTGCCCTCGGACGATCCGAGCAACGTCAGCGCGATTCTGCACCTGCGTGAGCAGCTAGCGGCGCGTGAACAGCACGACGGGAACCTCCAGCACGCCGTCTCCGTCCTGAATAACGCGGACCAGGCCCTCGGCGAGGCGTCCAGCATCCTGATCGAGGCCCAGACGCTCGCCTCAAGCATGATCCACGCCAGCACCGAGGAACGCGATGCCGAGGCACTGGTCGTCGATGCACAGCTCAAGGGCCTGATGGACCTGGCGAACCGTCAGGTGGACGGCGTCTCACTGTTCGGTGGCAACGCAGGCGCTCCGGATGGCGGGCGTGTGTTCGAGGACTTCCTCGGCGGGATCCGCTACACCGGCTCGGACATCAACCTGTCGGCCGACACCGGCCTGATCGAGAGCCACGCCTTTACCAGTAACGGCGTCGAAGCATTCGGGGCCTTGTCCACCCGCGTCAAGAGCCTGGTCGACCTGAATCCTGACACCACCGCCGCCACCTACATCAACGACATCGACGGCGTCTTCAAAGTGGGTGTCGCCAAGGGCGAAGTCACCATCACAATCGACGGCACGCTGGTCAATCTCGACCTGTCGGACGCGAATACGCTCGGCGACGTCGAGGCCCGTATCAACCAAGCCATCGACAGCGTGGACCCGGGTGCGGGCTGGATCGCGATCGGCCCGAGTACCTTTGAACTGACCAACGTGCCCGGCCACACCATTGTCATCGATGACATCGGCAACGGGCGTGTGGCCGCCGACCTGGGGATCGACCTGGCGGCGATCAATCCCGGCGGTTCAACGGCTTTCGGCGGCGACCTGAACCCCCGGCTGACGCTCACGACCCCCTTGTCTGCCCTGAACGTCCCGGTCGACTGGTCCAGCGGCCTGATTATTACCCAGGGCGAGCAGATCAAGACGGCCGACTTCTCCGCCGCGACGAACATCCAGGACTTGGTGAACGAGATCGAGCGGCTGGACCTTGGGCTCAGGCTTGAAGTGAACGCGGATCAGAATGGCCTGGACCTGATCAGCGAGGTCAGCGGGCTGGAGTTGTCGGTAGGTGAAAACGGCGGGACCACCGCCGAGGACCTTGGCATCCGGACTTACGGCCGGTCCACCGCACTGGAAGACTTCCGCCATGGCTTGGGCATCGAGCCGATCTCCGGCGAGGACGACTTCGAGATCACCCTGCGTGACAGCACCAGCTTCGCGATCGACGCTTCCGGCTTGGGATCGGTCGACGACCTGATCACGGCTATCGAAACCGCCGCCACCGGTGCCGGGCTCACCGTCGGGGTGGACTTCACCGTGGACCTGGCAACCACCGGCAACGGCCTGGTCTTCCAGGACAACACCCTCGGCGGCGGCGGCTTCACCATCACCCGCGTCGGCAGGAGCGTCGTGGCTGACCAACTGGGCATCCTCAAGGAAGACGGCGCGGCCCTGACGTTCCAGAGCAGCGATGAAGCGACCGTCCGGGTCGAGAATGTTTTCACACATTTAGCAGATTTACGAGATTCTTTGTTCGCCGACGACACGCTTGGCATCACGATTGCTACTAGCAAGGTGGAAGCGGACAACCGCCACGTGATCCAGGCCCGCGCCACTGTCGGCGTCAGGGCACGCAGGATCGAGAGCCAACAACAGCGGTCGCAGGACCTGAAAGTCATGGAACAGACATTACTCAGCGATTTGCAGGACGCAGACCTCACCGAGGTCATCACGCGTTTCACGCAATTGCAGACGCAGTTACAAGCCTCGTTGCAGGTCGGAGCGCAAAACCTGCAGCTGAGCCTGTTGAACTTCCTGCGCTAAAGGGCGCAGCACTTGCGCGGCTCCCCGGCCCTTCGGCCGGCAGGGGGGCACAGACCAAGGCGGCACGATGCCGTCAACCTGGGCGGAGGCCCGGGTCGGACATCCAGGACGGACCGGCCGAGTTTGAGGACCGTGATCATGCTGATCAATACCTCGCGTTTTGGTGAAGTAGACGTAGACCAGACCCGCATCATCAGCTTCCCCAAGGGGATGCTGGGCTTCCCGAAGTACAAGCAGTTTGTGCTGATCGAAGCCGGCGAAGACAGCTACTTCTGGTGGCTGCAGTCGATCGACCTGCCGGACCTGGCGTTCGTGGTCACCGACCCGAGCCTGTTCGTGCCCACCTACAAGGTGCCGCTCAAGGCCGAGCAGATGCAGGAGATGGGGCTGGAGTCGCTGGCTGATGCCCAGGTCTTCGTCATCGTCAACAAGCGGGGCCAGGTGCTGACCGGCAACCTGCAGGGGCCGTTGGTCATCCACTGCGGCAAGCGTGTGGGCGAGCAGCTGGTGCTCAGCGACCGGCGTTTCACGACGCGTGTGCCGTTGATCGAGTTGAACGCCCCCGCCGCGGTCCACGCGGCGTCGGCCTAACCAACCCGCCGGCGGGCAGATGCCCACGCCGGCCTATGAGACGTGCTTTGAACAGCTACGCAAACAACCGCGAGACGCGCACGCCGCAAGGATGCGGCGACAACGCGACACGGCCCAAGGAAGGAGCCCGAACCAATGCTGGTTCTATCGCGTCAACGCGACGAGACGATCATGATCGGCGACGAGATCGAGATCACCGTCGTGGACATCCGGGGCGACAAAGTCAGGCTGGGTATCTCCGCGCCCAGGCAGGTCCAGGTTCATCGCAAGGAAGTCTACGAGGCGATCCAACGCGAGAACACGGCGGCCACGGGGGTCCAGGTGGACGACCTGAACGCAGCGGATCAAAACCTGCGCAAGCACAACGGCAAGCCGCCGGGTGCACGCAAGACATAGATCGGGGTTTCGGCCCCACACTGTGGCACGGGGATGGTTCCCGCGTCGAAGTACAGGTACCCAATCGAGCATGCTTGGACGCCGGCGGCGGTTAACGCCCGGCGTATTCACCGGACAATCAAGGAGGATTGTCAATGACACGCATTAACACCAACGTTTCGTCTCTGATCGCTCAGCGCAACCTGGCTCAGGCCAACGACGACCTGGGCGTGAGGCTGCAAAGGCTCAGCACGGGTCTGCAGATCAACCGCGGGGCGGACGATCCCGCCGGGCTGATCGTCTCCGAACGCCTGAGGCAGGAAATCTCCGGCGTCTCACAGGCCGTGGACAACATCGAACGCGCCAGCAACGTCATCGCCACCGCGGAAGGGGCGCTCTCGGAAATCAGCGCCCTGCTGATCTCGATGAAGAGCCTGGTCGTCGAGGCGGCCAACACCGGTGCCTTCTCCGAAGAAGAGACGCAGGCTAACCAGCTGCAGATCGACTCGGCGATCGATTCGATCACCCGAATCGCCAACACCACCAGTTTCGCCGGGCTCAAGCTGCTCAACGGCTCGCTTGACTATGTCAACCAGGGCCTCACCGCCTCGCAGATCACCGACCTGCGCGTCACCGGCGTGAACTTCGGCACCAACGCGACATTGCCCGTCACCGTCGAGGTACTCAACTCCGCCGAGACCGCGTCGCTGTTTATCTCGGCCGCCAACCCGGTGGTCGGCTCCGCGCTGCTCTCCAGCGTCACCTTCTCCATCGCCGGCAACAACGGCGTCGAGGTCTTCGAGTTTGTCTCCGGCACGGCGCTGTCCTCGGTCGTCTTCGGCATCAACGCCGTCTCCGACGCCACCGGTGTTTCCGCTGCCGTGACAAACACCTCCGGCATCCAGCTGAACAGCGTCACCTACGGCTCAGACGCGTTTGTCTCCGTCCGAAAACTCGACAACGGCGAATCGTTCGCCTCCGTCGACGCCCTCGACGGCAGCGAGATCAACCGCGATGAGGGGGCGGACGTTCTGGCGCTGGTCAACGGCAACCTCGCCCTGGGCGATGGCCTTGACGTCACACTCCGCACGACCACTCTCGGCCTGGAGCTGACGCTCACCAGCGGTGCCGCACAGACGCTGAACACGCCTTACGAGTTCACCATCACCGGCGGCGGGGCGACGTACCAGATCGGCCCGAGCATCAACACCCAGCAGCAGATCGGCTTCGGCATCCAGTCCGTGACCGCGGACAACCTCGGCACCTCCATCACCGGCTACCTCAGCAGCGTCAAGTCCGGCGGGGCGAACTCGCTGGTCCAGGGGTCCGATGGCGCCGAACAGGCCCGCCTGGCGTCTCTGGTGCTCGACGAGTCGATCGATCAGGTCTCGATCCTCCGTGGCCGGCTCGGTGCTTTCGAACGCAACACGCTGCAGACCACGCTGCGTAGCTCCCAGATCGCGATGGAGAACCTTACCGCGGCTGAAAGCGATATCCGCGACACCGACTTCGCTGAAGAAACCGCCAAGCTCACACGTGCCCAGATCCTCCAGCAGGCGGGCACCTCGACCCTGGCGATCGCCAACAACACCGCGTCCAGCGTCTTGTCACTGCTCGGCTAAACCGCGTGGGCCCTATCGGTGGGGTAGGGCAATGCGGCGGCCGGCAAAAAGTACACTAGGGAGAGAAACGCAGGCCCACGGAGCAGACCGCTCGGTGGGCCTGTCACGTTGGGTCCGGTACCATAGCCATCGTGCTCGAAATCGATCAGCTACAAGTCCGTGCCGACGGCTCTAAGAGCGATCTGTTGATCGACGGGCTGACCTTATCGATCAAGCCCGGCGAGGCGGTGGGGCTGATGGGCCCGTCCGGCTGCGGCAAGACCACACTGATACGCTCGATCGCCGGCCTGATCGACCCGGCCGGAGGGGCCGTCACCCTCGACGGCAAGACGCCGGCGGACCATGGCTGGCCGGGTTTCCGCAAACGTGTCTGCCTGTTGCCGCAGCGTCCTGTCGTGTGGGACGGCAGCGTAGCATCGAACCTGAGACGGCCGTTCATGTTCCAGACCCAGACAGACGGGTTCGATCAGAACCTTGCGATGAAGTGGCTTGAGCAACTTGGTCTTGCAGGCAAGTTCGATGAAGAGGCAACTACGTTGTCTGAAGGCGAGAAGCAGCGTGTGTGTCTGACGCGCACTCTGCTTACGCGACCAGACTATGTGCTGATGGACGAGCCGACCTCGGCGCTGGATCGTGAGTCGATCAGATGGGTCGAGTCGCTGCTGAAAGAAGCGATGGCGGAGAAGCGCACGGGCATCCTGGTCGTGACTCATGCCGACGGGTTTGCGGAGCGTGTCTGCTCGGATGTGATCGATCTTGCGCCCTACACGCCGAATGGCAGGGCGGTGGCTGATGCCTGACCCGGCGGCGGGAGATTTTGTGAGCCAGGCGATCGTGCTCAGCGGCTGGGACCTACTGATCGCGGCGGGACTGGTGGTGCTTGCCGGGGCGGTCAGCCTGGTGCTGCGTCTTGACCTGGAGAAGCGTTTGGTGATCGCGTCGGTGCGCACCGTGCTTCAGCTCATGCTGCTGGGGCTGGTGCTGCGGTTCGTGTTCGATCCCAAGGCGCACTGGCTGCTGGCGGTGGTGGTGGCGGTGATGCTCCTGACGGCGAGCCGGGAGGCGGTACGCCGCAGCGAGAGCCGGTTCAAGGGCTTGACGCTGCTGGCGCTGGCCAGCCTGGCGCTCAGCGCGATGTTCACGACGATCATCGTCACGGGCGTGGTCGTCGGGGTGGAGCCCTGGTACGAGCCGCGCTACATGATCCCGCTGCTGGGCATGATCCTCGGCAACGGGCTGACGGGCGTATCGCTTTGTGTCGATACGCTGCTGACCACGCTGCGCGAAAAGCGGGGCCACATCGAAGCGGACCTGGCGATGGGCGCGACGAAGTGGGAAGCCGCACGTCAGCCGTTGCGTGACGCGGTCCGGCGGGGCATGATCCCGATCATCAACAGCATGAGCGTCGTCGGGATCGTCGCGATCCCCGGGATGATGACCGGGCAGATCCTCGCCGGTGCAGACCCGGCCGAGGCGGCGAAGTATCAGATCGTGGTGATGTTCATGATCGCCGGCGCGACCAGCCTGTGCTGCATCCTGATGGCGCTGCTGATCTACAAACGCCTTTTCAACGCAAGACACCAGCTGCGCGCCGAACATATCATCAAGGCGGATACGCGTTGAGAAAGAAGTTCACCACAGAGAGCACAGAGAACACAGAGAAAGTCAAGAAAGAAACAGGGATAAACACGGATGGACACGGATAAAGCCAATAAGTGATGGCTCTCTCATCTTATCCGTGTGCATCCCTGTTGCATTATCTCCGTGTTCTCTGTGCTCTCTGTGGTGAATACGTTTTAATCCCCGTCGAGCATGCGGCCGATGCCGCCGAGGACGGAGCCTTCGCCCTTGGCGCTGCCGCCGCTGGCCGGTGCGTGGGCGATGATGCGGTCGGCCATCCGGCTGAACGGCAGGCTCTGGATCCAGACGGTGCCCGGGCCGGTGAGTGTCGCGAGGAACAGCCCCTCGCCGCCGAAGAACATGCTCTTGAGGTTGCCCGCACGCTCGATCGAATAGTCGACGCTCGGATCGAACGCGACCAGGCAGCCGGTATCGACGCGCAGCGTCTCGCCGACCTGCAGTTCGCGTTTGACGATCGTGCCGCCGGCGTGGATGAAGGCGAGCCCGTCGCCCTGGAGTTTCTGGAGGATGAAACCCTCACCGCCGAAGAACCCGACGCCGAGTTTGCGCTGGAAAGCGATGCTGACTTTGGTGCCCATCGCGGCGCAGAGGAACGCGTCCTTTTGGCACATCAACTCGCCGCCGACGCTCGGCAGGTCGATCGGGATGATCTTCCCGGGGTAAGGCGCGGCAAACGCGACGTGCTTCTTGCCCATCCCTTCGTGCGTGAAGTGTGTCATGAAAAGCGATTCCCCCGTCAGCGCTCGCTTGCCGACGGATAGCAGCTTGCCCATCAGCCCTTCGTTGGCGTTCGAGCCGTCGCCCATCTTGGCCTGGAAGGTGATGCCGTCTTCCATGTAGTTCATGGCCCCGGCCTCGGCGATGACGGTCTCGCCCGGGTCCAGCTCGACCTGCACCATCTGCATGTCGTCGCCGACGATCTCATAATCCAGTTCATGGCTCTGCATGGCTGTTCCTCATTGCGCGTGATTGAATAGACGGACGGGTAGTCGTCGGTGAAGCCAGAATATAGCGCCCGGCTGTCACGATCATGTGAAATTACCACAACATTGCCCCGAAAGTGTGTCAATCGAGTTGGGGTTGCGCGGCAGATTGCGCCTCGGTGCGTATCCCGCCCAGCATGCCGTTGAAGACGAAGTGGTGCAGCGGCAGGACGGCGTACCAATAGAGCAGCCCGATCAGGCCGGCGGGGCGGTAGCGCGCGGTCTGGATCAAGGTGGTGCCGGCCGGGTCGCTGGATTCGGCCGGGGCGATATTGAACTCGAGCGTGGCGACGCCCGGCAGCTTCATCTCGGCGACAAGCAGGAGCCGCTTGGCCGGTTCGATCGCCGAGACGCGCCAGAAGTCCAGCGCATCACCGACCGCCAGCTGTTGCCGATGGCGACGTCCGCGCCGTAGGCCGGGCCCGCCGATCAGCTTGTCCATCGCGCCGCGCAGCCGCCAAAGCCAGTCGGACGCGTAATACCCATGCCCGCCGCCGACCTTACAGACCGCGTTGAACACGGCATGGGGCGGGGCCTTAACCGTGATCCGTCTTTCATCGACGAACACCGTCCCGCCAGCCCAGTCGGGGTCGCCCGGCAATCGCCCCGCATCCGCCCATGTCGTCTCGACCTCGTCGCGTTGCAGCTTCCCGGTCGCGGCCAGGATCGCCTGCTTAGGGGTCAGCAGGGTTTGGGGCATCAGCGCGGTAGTGGTGTGGTCCCGGCAGACGACCCGGTTGCGCAGGCCCTCGGCCAGGGGGCGCGCCATGCGGTAACCCACCGGCGTGACCAGGTGGATCCACATCGAGCTGAGCCTCGGCGTCAGCACCGGCACGGGGATGATCCACCGCTTTGGTAAACCCAGCACACCGGCCATGATCCGCATCAACTCTCGATACGTCAGCACGTCCGGCCCGCCGATGTCCAGCGTCTTGCCGATCGTCTCCGGTGTGTCCAAACACGCTACGAGGTAATGCAACACATTGCGGATCGCGATCGGCTGGCTCTCGGTCTTGACCCACCTCGGCGTGACCATCACCGGCAGACGCTCCACCAGGTAGCGCAGTATCTCAAGCGATGCAGAGCCCGACCCGATGATCATCGCCGCACGCAGCACCGTCACCGGCACCCCCGCGCTCGCCAAGGCGGACTCCACGCTCCGGCGCGAGACAAGGTGTTCACTTAAGTCGTCACCCATCTCCCCAAGCCCGCCCAGGTAGATGATCCGCTTGACCCCCGCATGCTTGGCGGCGGCGGCGAAGGCTTTTGCCAGGACAAGGTCACGCTCGGCATAAGACTCACCCACAGCCTGCATCGAATGGACCAGGTAATACGCTGCTGAGCAGCCACGCATCTGCTCAGATAGCTGCTCGGTGTTACTAAGGTCCGACTCCCGGCAATCGACACGCGGGTCGTCGGCCCACGGCCGGGCCTTGAGCTTGTCCGCCGACCTGACCAGGCAACGGACCTTGTACCCGGCCTTGAGCAGGTGCGAGCCAAGTCGACCGCCGACGTAGCCCGTAGCGCCCGTCAGGCAGATGGTCTGGTTGGCGTGGTCTGTCATGTCCATGGCCATACCCTTACCTCGCGCATTATACGACGCCGTGGTACAGCCGGATTCAATCGATGTCTGAATACATCAGGCCGTCGCGTCGGCCGGGTTGTGTGTCGGGCGTGGCAGGCCCAGGAAGTTGGCAAGCATCATCGGTCCCTCGAGGGTCAGGAAGCTCTCGGGGTGGAACTGCACGCCTTCCAGCGGGGCGTCGCCGAACACGCCGGGCTTGGCACGCAGGCCCATGATCTCGCCTTCATCAGTCCAGGCCGACTTCTCGAAGCGCTCGCTGTCGAAGCTGTCGGGGCGGATGACCAGGCTGTGGTAGCGTGTCGCGATGAAGGGGTTGGACAGGCCTTCAAAGATGCCCTTGCCGTCGTGGTGGATCGGCGACGTCTTGCCGTGCATCAGCTTGTCGTTGCGTTCGACGATCATGCCGTGGCTGTGGCCGATCGACTGATGCCCGAGGCACACGCCCAGCAGCGGTACCTTCCCGGCAAACGCCTGGATGATGTCGCAGCTCACCCCCGCCTCCTTCGGCGTGCACGGCCCCGGCGAGACGATCACGTGCCCCGGCTTCATCGCCAGCGCCTCGTCCGCCGTGACCTTGTCATTACGGATCACCCGCAGGTCAAGCGTTGCATCAAGCTCCCCGATCCGCTGGACGAGGTTGTAGGTGAAGGAGTCGTAGTTATCGATGAGCAGGATCATGGGGTGGTGATTGGTGGTTAGTGGTTGGAGTTTAGTCCGCTGATGATACTTTATCACGTAAAGCCCGTTGTAGGGCGGATAGCATTTTTCGTATCTGTATGGTTTTCTCCAGTAAGTCTGCGCATCGATCATGGGGGAGGTACCCAAGTTGGATCGAGATATGGATCAGTGTGTCCACCTCGGCGGCTGATCCCTGGGCAATCGACAGGTGTCGGAGGAAGTCTTTTGTCGAGTCCCGCGCGGCACCTTCGGCAATATTGGCCGGAACTGACACCGCAGCCCGTTGTAGCTGTGAAATCAAGCCAAACCGCTCGCTATCCGGCAGTGAGGTAGTCATTGTGTAGACACGCGTAACCCAACTCATGGCCTCGTGCCAGACATCCAGTTGTTGATGGTCGGCTCCCATAGTGTCTTACCATATCCCAACCACCAACCACCAACCACCAACCACCAACCACTAACCACTAACCACGATATTAATCAGCCGTTTCGGCACCACGATCACCTTGCGTACGGTTTTGCCGGCCATGTGTTCGGCGACGTTTTCGTCTTCCCTCGCGGCGGCCTCGATGGCGTCGTCGTCGGCGTCGGCGGGGACGGTGACCTTGCCGCGCAGCTTGCCGTTGACTTGCACGGGGTACTCGATCGTGTCTTCGACGAGCATCGCCGGGTCGTGGGTGGGCCAGCTCGTGTAAGCGATCGAGCCGTCGTGGCCCATGCGCTGCCAGAGCTCTTCGCTGATGTGTGGCGCGATCGGGCCCAGCATCGGGAGCATGTTCTCGGCGACCTCGCGCGGGATGTGCTTGAGGCTGACCAGCTCGTTGTTCAATTCGATCAGCGCGGCGATGGCGACGTTGTATGACATCGACTCCATCGAATCGGTGACGCGCTTGATCGTCTTGTGCAGCTTGCGTTTGAGCGTTTCGTCTGCTTTTTCAGAGACGACCAGCAGTTCGCCGGTCTCTTCATCGACGAAGTTGCGCCAGAGGCGCTGCAGGAAGCGGTGGACGCCGACGATGTCGCGGGTGTTCCAGACCTTGGACTGATCGAGCGGGCCGAGGTACATCTCGTAGAGCCGCAGCGTGTCGCAGCCGTACTGCTCGCAGATGTCGTCGGGGCTGACGGCGTTCTTGAGGCTCTTGCCCATCTTGCCGAACTCGCGGTTGACCTGCTCGCCGTTGAAGCTGAACTTGCCGGCGTCTTCTTCGACCTTCTCGGCATCGACGTAGACGCCGCGGCTGTCGGTGTAGGCATACGCCTGGATGTAGCCCTGGTTAAACAGCCGGCCGAACGGTTCGGGTGTGCTGACGTGGCCGAGGTCGAACAGGACCTTGTGCCAGAAGCGGGCGTAAAGCAGGTGGAGCACGGCGTGCTCGGCCCCGCCGACGTAGAGGTCAACACCGGAGGGTTCAGGGGTCGGGGATCGGGGCTCAGGGGATTTGTCTGATCCCTGATCCCTGTTCCCTGTACCCTTGCCCTGGCCCATCCAGTATCGCTCGACTTCGGGGTCGACGAAGCGGTCGTTGTTGGTTGGGTCGAGGTAGCGCAGGTAGTACCAGCATGAGCCGGCCCACTGAGGCATGGTGTTCAGCTCACGGGTGTAGGTCACGCCGTTGTATTCGACGTGCTTCCAGCTGTCGGGCGCCCGGCTAAGCGGCGTCTGCGGCGGTGCGTCGGGGTCGTCGCTGGCGTGGGGCTTGAAGTCGTCCATCGGCGGCAGCTCGACGGGCAGGTCTTCCTCGGGGACCGGGACGATGTGGCCGTCCGGCGCGTGCAGGATCGGGAAGGGCTCGCCCCAGTAGCGTTGCCGGCTGAACAGCCAGTCGCGCAGCTTGTACTGCACGGTCCCTTTGCCGTAGTCACGCTTCTCGAGCCAGGCGGTGATCTCGGCTTTGGCGTCGGGGGTGAGCTTGCCGTTGAGGCTGACCTCGTCGTTCTCCGAGTTGATCCCGGCGCCGAGCCCGGGGAAGGCGGACTTGAAGATGTCCGCGTGCAGCAGGTAATACGCCCGCATCTCATTCAGGTCTTCGGTGTTGCATTCCTCCGGCGCGTTTTCCTTCAGCCAGTCGACGGTCGGGAGGACGACGGGCCTGATGTCGATCTTGAACTGGTTGGCGAAGTCGAAGTCGCGCTGGTCGTGCGCGGGGACGGCCATGATCGCGCCCGTGCCGTAGCCCATCATGACGTAGTCGGCGATCCAGATCGGGACCTTCTCGTTATCCACGGGGTTCAGGGCATATGCGCCGGTGAAGACGCCGGTCTTCTCCTTCGTCTCGGCCTGGCGGTCGATGTCGGACTTGGCGGTGGCCTGCGCCTGGTACTCCGTCACGGCGTCCAGCTGCTGGTCGGTGGTGATTGCACGGACCAACGGGTGCTCGGGGGCAAGCACCATGTAGGTTGCGCCGAACAGCGTGTCGGGGCGGGTGGTGAAGACGGTGATGATCTCTTCGGGGTCTTGCGCCGAGCCGTAGGCGAGCGGGAAGTGGACCTCCGCGCCTTCGCTTCGGCCGATCCAGTTGCGCTGCATCAGCTTGATCGGTTCGGGCCAATCGACCAGTTCCAGGTCGTCAGCGAGCCGCTCACAGTACGCGGTGATGCGCAGCATCCACTGCTTCATAGGTCGCTTGAAGACGGGGTGGTTGCCGCGCTCACTCTTCCCCTCGTTGGTGACTTCCTCGTTGGCGAGTACGGTCCCGAGCGCCGGGCACCAGTTGACCGGGACCTCGGCGAGGTACGCCAGGCGGTATTCGTCGAGCAGGCGGGCTTGTTGGTCGGGTGCAAGCTCGGTCCACTTGCGCGCCCCTGGTTCGACGCCGCCGAGCGTATCCATCACGCCCTCGGCCGCATCGCTGATCAGCCCGCCGTTGGGCCCGATGTCGTATTCACCCGTCTCGAGCGCCTGGATCAGATCGCCGATCGGTTCGGCCTTTTGCGTGGCCGGGTTGAACCAGCTCTTATAAAGCTGAAGGAAAATCCACTGCGTCCACTTGTAGTAGCCCGGGTCGGTCGTCGCCAGGCAGCGGTCCCAGTCGTAGCTGAGCCCGAGGCGTTTGAGCTGGCGGGTCATGTTGGCGACGTTCTTGTCGGTCGTGATCTTGGGATGCACGCCGTGCTCGACGGCGAACTGTTCGGCGGGCAGGCCGAAGGCGTCGTAGCCCATCGGGTGCAGCACGTTGTGCCCGGTCATCCGCTTGTAGCGCGAGACGATGTCGGTGGCGATATAGCCCAGCGGGTGGCCGACGTGCAGCCCGACGCCGGAGGGGTAGGGGAACATGTCCAGGACGTAGAACTTGGCCCGATCGCCCCGGAAGCCTTCTTCGCCTGGGTTCGGGGTCTTGAAGGTCTGGTCGTCGGCCCAGCGGTCCTGCCAGCGGGTTTCGATCGCGGAAAAGTCGTAGGTATGGCTCATGATGGGACTAAGGATATTCGTTCATCATTAGGACCGCCACACGGGGTTTGATATGCGATTACTAAAACCCGGCCGATCCGGGTCTGGGGTCTGGGGACTGGGGTAGAACCGGTCTAGTTAAGCTGAACAGACATCATTCTCCAGCCACCAACCACTAGCCACTAGCCACCCTCTACCAGTTCGCGTGCATGGCGGCGCGGGTGGCCTTGGCGATGAGGGCGGCGTAGATCGTGACGCCCAGCAGCAGCAGGCCGCCCTGCCAGACAAAGATCAGCAGTTCCATATCGACATCAAACCGAATGGCGACCCGTGTCAGCATATCCAGCTCAATCGCCGCCACGAACGGCACGAGGTTCGCCCAGAACACGACCGCCCAGAGCAAGACGAAGCCGCTTTGGTACCCCGCCGCCCGGACCGCCGCCGGCATCAGGTTCCGCCGGACCCGCCAGCCGTCGATCAGCCCGATCACCGTCGCGCTCAGTAGTGCCAGACCCACCAACGAGGCTGTCATCGCCAGCCCAATCGAGTTCCCCGCGACCAGCATGACTTGAATCGTGTCTTCGACGCTGAAGTAGTCGTAGTTGTGCGTATACAGCTGTATCAGCCTCATCGTGAGGAAGATGATGCCCATTGCCACGGGTGAAATAAGCATGATCCCCACGATCGAGATCGCCAGGCAGCGCCGATGCCCGTTGTCCGGAGATAACACGTGTATCGTCTTCCCAAGCTCGGCCGGCCTGCGCACTGCGCTGTAACTGGTTTTGATCCACCACAAGAGCCAGCCCGGCCCGGCTATCCCGGGTCGTGTCTGTTTGCTTAACGTGTCCTTGATGGCATGGCCGCACTCCGGGCAGGTTTGGTCGTGCCCGATCCCCGTTAATTGATAGCCGCAGTGCATGCAACCGGCGGGCCATCGGCAGACCGACGCGGGCTTGCGACAACCCAGCGCCGCAAGAAACACCCACAGCGACCACAGGCTACCTGTGCCAAAAACCGCCGTGCTTAAAATGTACTGAGCGCCTAAGGTGTCGTAGTGGTCCCAGTAATACCAGTCAATCCACCCGATGGCGACACCACAGAGCAAGGTGACCGTCCCGGCGTGCGGCGTCAGCAGCCACATCCGCCGAAGTGCCCGGCTGTAGCTGAATCGCCAAGGCTCGTCCCTGGCTCCCCACGACATCGCCACCAGCCCGGCCAGCACAAACGACAGCTCCGTGAAGAGCCCCATGAAAAACAGTGCGATCCACATCCACACCTGATCCAGCTCTTCGATGAACTCACCGGCCAGCTCAGCCATCTCATCGGGCAGCAGCAGGATCGCTTCGGCAACACCCACTTCGTATCGCATGCTCTCCAGCGCCGCGAGCACCCAGATCGCGAACCAGAAACAGCCCATCCCCGCCGCATGCACGCCCCAAGTATGCCAGAGCGGGAGGTGATCCGCCCGCCGGACCGCCGACACCGGCCGGACCAGTGACATCAGCGCCGCCTTGACGGGGCCGTGGCTCGGTCCGTGGTAGGCATCGGTTTGTTTCACGGTGTTACACCCATCGGAAGGCTGTGCATCGGTTTCGAGGCATTAGATTAGCGTATATGCATGCCCGGGGCGTTGCGGACCGTCTTGTTTTTGCTACCCTTGCCGGGCTGCCGTCAGTCACTTGAAAGCCGCCGGAATCCCCGATCCTCCGAAACCCCCGGAGCCCACCGGAGTCTGCCCATGCCCGACCGTATCGACGTTGCCAGGCAAGCCGCCGCCGGTTTGCGCAAGTTAAGCAAGACCATCGCCACGATGCCCGTGCTGCTCGGGTTTGACGGGTTCGTCGACTCGATCATCCAGGTCGTCGATAAGCGCACCAGCGTCGATCAGTACGAGCCGATCCCCACGATCGAACACTTCGGCGCTCGCGTCTCGGCCGCCGCGGGTCATAGCTCCAACTTCGAGCTGGTCACCACGCTCGAAAAGCTCGGGGGCAACGGCCCGATCATGGCCAACGCGCTTTGCGCCGCCGGCTTCGACGTCACCTACATCGGCGCGCTGGGCCTGCCCGAACTGCACCACACCTTCAAGGACTTCGCGCAGAAGGCCGACGTCCACTCCGTCTGCGAGCCCGGCTTCACCGACGCTCTGGAGTTCACCGACGGCAAGCTGATGCTCGGCAAGTACCAGTCCATCGCCAATCTTGACTACCACGCGATCGAGCAGGTCATGGGGACCGACACATTCAAGCAGGTCGTCACCCGCAGCCGGCTGATCGGGATGGTTAACTGGACCATGCTCCCGAGGATGGAGTCGATCTGGCAGAAGCTGTATGACGACACGCTCGTCGATGAAGAGAGGAAACTGATCTTCATCGACCTGGCCGACCCCGCCAAGCGCACACGTGAAGACATCCACGGGGCCCTGCAGCTGATCGCCAAGCTCGACGCCCGGGCCGACGTGTTGCTGGGGCTGAACCTCAGCGAGTCCTCGCAGATCGCCGACGTGCTGGGCATCCCGATCCAGGGCGACCCCGAAGCCGCGATCGAATCCACCAGCGCCGCCATCCGCGAGAAGCTGGCGATCTACGGCGTGATCATCCACCCCCGCAAATCCGCCGCCGCCACCCTCCGCACCGAAACCGGCGTCGAGACCGGCCGATACGTCGGCCCGTTCACCAGCTCGCCCAAGCTCTCCACCGGCGCCGGCGACAACTTCAACGCCGGCTTCTGCCTGGGCCAGCTCGCCGGGCTCAACGTCCACCAGAGCCTCGCCACCGGCAACCACACGTCCGGTTTCTACGTCCGCAACGCCCACAGCCCCAGCCTCACCGAACTCGCCGACTTCCTGGACAACCCGCCCCCGGCAGAGGATTGAGCCCTAAACTCCGATTAACGCCCGACCGACCGCTTGCGGTTTAGCGGCGGATCGCCGATTGCTCGCCGCTATCTTTCCACCACAAACCCCGCCTCCCGCCGCGCCGCTCGCGTCGCCAGCCACACTGCGATCATCGTTGTCACTACCGTGTACCAGAAGAACGGCGTAAGGTCTTCGTCAAGCGCATAGGTGACAGATACCTGTGCAAATACTTCCGTCAACAACGGCGGAACCACCAGGAACATCACGATGCCCATCGCGATGATCCCCGCGTAAACTATGTGTCGCAGCAGGCAAGCCATCCACACGGATACCGAATACACAAGTAAGTACAGCAACACCGACGTCACCATGTAACCCGGCCCCCGTGCCAGATCGTACCAGCCGGTCAGTAACTGTGACAGCAGCCACGGCAACAGCAGAGTCAACTCAACCACCGCCAGCCCAGTCACGTACTTGCTCCAGAACCACAGTCTTGGATTCACCGGCCTTGACCGCCAGAACGTCAGCTGGCCAGTCTGGTAGTCGCCCACGAACGTTCCCACGCCCACCACCAGCGCCAACATTAGACCGATGGTCGTGCTGGTCTGTGCCACCGTGCTGTTGATGACGGCAGATGTATCTCCGCTGTTGTACCGAAGCGACTCGAGAATCGGCACCGTTACGAATGCCGCGATCACTACCAGCCCCAACGCCGCCATCGGCAATGTGTCCCGACACTGCTTCCATATCACAGCGGTAAACGGCGAAGACCGAGGTTTTCTCAGAAGGGCCGTATCGATAATGGCAACCGCTGTCCGCGGAGACCTGTTGTCATGCGACGTGATAATCCCGAAGCGGTACAGCAGCCACACAAGCAGTAAGCCGTCCGCGACGAGTTGCGAGACAACCATGCACGGTATGTACGCCCCGCCATCGAGCCCCGCATAGACCCCAAGCGGATTGATGCCGATCAGGAGGGAGTACAAATAAGGCTCGCGAAAAAACGCTTCATGTGAGGCCGAGGAAATATGCTTAATGGTCCAGATAAAAAATACGATCAACAACATCGTTCCGATGACCACGCCAGCCCCAAGCAAGCCGGCCCGCAGTTCGGTCCGCTGCCTGGCGCCTAGGGCGGTGACCCACACGTAAACACTTAGACAACTCAGATAACAAACACACGCAAAGGCGAAGTATTCCTCTGGGTCGGCATATATCCCCACCTCACTCTTTATGTCAACAGCCCACGCATGACCGTTGGAAGCCATTATCAGAACTGCAAGCCACCAGCCACAAACTGTCAGGAACACCGCCAGCACCGGCGTCAGGCTCGTCGCAGCACCCACCAGCACCTTCACCGCCGCGATCACCGGCATACGCATCGGCAACGCACGTAACAACTCAAGCGTCCCCGATGATCGCTCTCCTGCAGCAACGCCCATCGCGATGAACACTGTCCCTAAGAACGCTAGGAATCCCATTGCCGTCAGACCGCTGGCAAACACCGATTCTGGCTCAACCACCATCGTAAACAGCACCACCGACAGCCCGATCGCGCACAGCGACGCGCACCGCCACTTCTGCTCGTGATATTCCTTGGCGATCAGGCTGAGGATTGGGCCGGTCATGGCGCTACCCCCGCGTTCTCCGGGACCTCTGCGGTCAACTTCGTTATACCGGTGTTCCCGGCAACATACGCCTCGAAGATCTCATCTAGGTTCAGGTCGACCACGCGGTGTGGCGTCTTGGCATCTTGCAGAGACTTGATTACCGGGGCGGCGTCTTCCAGTGTGATCACGGCCTCGCCATTGCTTTCGGCAAGGTCCAGCAGACGTGGCGGGACTTCGAGCCGGTCGTAATCCTGCTTCGCCAGCACGATCCGTTTCACCTGCCCGCGCAGCGCCTCCGTCGCTTCCTGCTTAACGATCACCCCGTCGTGCAGGATCGCCACCGTGTCCGCGATCGGCTCCACCTCGTACAACAGGTGCGAACTGTAGAACAAGGTCCGCCCTTCGCTCTGCAGGTGTGTGATCAGATCACGGTTGAACTCTTTTCGCATAATCGGGTCCAGCCCCAGAGCCGGGTCGTCCAGGATGACCAACTCCGGCCGATGCGCAAGCGCCAGCAGCAGACCCAGCCGCACGTTCTGCCCCTTCGACAGGTTCCGTATCTTCGTCCTCGCCGGCAGGTCGAACTGTTTCAGGTATCGCTTCGCCAGGTCGTGGTCCCACGTCGGGTAGAACGGTGCGATGAAACGGATCAGTTGTTCGACGCGCATCCAACCGTACATCTGCTGGTCCTCGGCCAGGTAGCCGACCCGCCCCCGGATGGTCAGCGGGTCGACTTGTGGGTCCAGGCCCAGCACACGGATTTTTCCTCCTGTTGGTGCGAGCAAACCCAGCAGCATACGGATGGTCGTGGTTTTGCCGGCCGCGTTGCGTCCGAGGAATGCATACGTCTCGCCCTGCTTCACGCTCAGTTCAACCTTCCTCAGCACCCGGTGCATCCCGAAGTCCTTCTTCACGCCTTTCAGTTCAATCGCCGTCGACATGTCGTTCACTCCTTCGTCTGGCTTTCGGTAGCGCCGCCGCCTGCTTCCGAGCCACCTCGTCCAGCATCGACCGTAGCTGTTCACTATCCAGCCCCAGCATCAGGCCCCGACGCACCAGTTGCGCCATCTCGTCCGCGAACTGCTTGCGTTGCCTCTTCAACCTCGCCGACCCCGGTCGATATCGCACATATGTCCCGTTGCCGTGCCGGCGCTCCAGCAATCCCTCCGCTGTCAGCCGCTCGTACACCCGCAGGACCGTGTTCTGGTTCACCGCCAGCTCGCGGGCTAACTCTCGTATAGAAAGCATCTTATGGCCAGATTCCACCGTGCCGGCCAAGACCTGCGCACGTACCTGGTCAGCGATTTGCCGCGAAATCGGTACGCCCGACGCCTTTTCGATCCGGATGAACATCGGGTCCTTCAGGCTCCACAGGAAAAAGAAGTCCGGCCAAGTGTATACACATATATAACAGTAATCACCAGGCCCGTCAAGACGTTTTCATGACACAACCAACACACCGTGCCTGTACAACCATCATCCAGAAACGTTTAGCGGCGGATCACCAACCCGCGCGCCGTTACCGACAGCTTCCAAACAGGCTATCCAAGCCCGCAAGGGCGTTTTGCCGCTGTGTTATGATTGTGTCAGTTGACACATGGACGTCCCCTCCGGGATCAGGGTCCACGGAAGAACCAGATGAGCACCGCCCCCATCCAGTCCGGCCAGTTCAAACGGCAGTCCAAGGACTACCGCCAGGTCGATGTCGGTAAGCTCTTCGACAAGCTGCCGCCGCACGCGTTGGAGGCTGAGTGCGCCCTGCTCGGGTCGCTGATCCTCGATTGGCGGGTCTGTGGCGAAGTCATCCAGATCATCAAGAGCGCCGACGATCTCTACAAGCCGGCCCACGCCGCGATCTACGAGACACTTGTCGAGCTCTACGACCAGGTCCAGTCCATCGACATGGTTCAGCTGAAGCAGCGGCTGGACGACAAGGGGCAACTCGAGCAGGTCGGCGGGTTGGATTACCTGATCGAGCTGGCCGAGAGCGTGCCGTCAGCCGCCAGCGCGGCGTACTACGCGAACATCGTCCGCGAGAAGTCGGCGCTGCGTCACCTGATCCAGTCGGCCGGGGCGATCCTGGATGATTGCTACAACTCCTCCGAGCCGGTCGGCGACCTGCTGGACAAGGCCGAACGCGCCATCTTCGAGATCGCTGAAACCAAGTCCAGCACCGACGCCGCGGAACTGGGCGAGCTATTGCAGGAAACCTACGACCACCTGCAATCCGACGAGGGCATGCGCAGCGGTCTGGAGACCGGCTTCCTCGAACTCGATGAAATGACCAACGGCCTGCAGCCCGGCGAGATGATCATCGTCGCCGCACGCCCGTCGATGGGTAAGACCGCGTTCGCTTTGAACATCGCTGAGCATGTCGCCGCGACGACGCGCCAGTCCTGTGCCGTCTTCAGCCTGGAAATGTCACGCCAGCAACTCGCCCAGCGTCTGCTCTGCTCTCGCTCCGGTGTCGATTCGCACAAGCTCCGCCGAAACATGCTCAGCCAGGACGACTTCGGCAAGCTCGCGCTGACCGTCGGCGAACTGTCTGAAGCGCCGCTGTTCATCGACGACACGCCTGGGCTGACCCTTCTGAGTCTGCGTGCCAAGGCCCGTCGGCTCGCGGCGCGTCACGGCATCAAGGCCATCATGATCGACTACCTCCAGCTCATGAGCGCCCCGGGCTCCGAGAGCCGGCAGCAGGAGGTCTCGAACCTCAGCCGAGGCATCAAGGCGCTGGCCCGTGAATTGAACGTCCCGGTCATCTGCCTCAGCCAGCTCAACCGTGCCGCTGAGCAACGCGAGGGCCACCGCCCACGCATGAGCGACCTGCGCGAGTCAGGCAGCATCGAGCAGGATGCTGACGTCGTCATGATGCTGCATCGCGAGGACTACTTCCACAAGGGCGAGGAAGACTACGAAGATACCAACACCGCCGAGGTCATCCTCACCAAGCAGCGTAACGGCCCGACCGGCACGGTGAAGCTGCACTTCCACGGCTCGACCACCCGCTTCCATAACCTCGCCACCCACGCCCCCGGAGCCCCCGGCGGGTTCTAATCCACCGACCCGTTTAGCGGCGGATCGAAGATCCGCGCGATCACCCCCCAATAACGGTTGCAGACACGGCGATCTACGATCGCCCGCTAAACAAATAAGACCCGGTCTGCGGAAAACGTGCGCATAATCCGCTACACTCCCGTCTCCCCTTTTGAGACGGAGAATGATCCCATGCAACTCACGACCGAACTGAAAACCGCTGTCACCGCCGTGCGGCTGGCCGCGACCGTCACCCAGGCCGTCCAGGCCAACCTGGTGACCGAAGATACCCTCCAGAAGAAAGACCGCAGCCCGGTCACCGTGGCCGACTTCGCCAGCCAGGCGGTGGTCTGCAAGGCCCTGATGGACTCGTTCCCCGATGACCCGGTCGTCGGCGAGGAAGACGCCAAGGAGCTGCGTGAGAAGGACAACGCCACCCTGCTGGGCGCGGTCGTCGGGCATGTCGCCAAGGCCAAGGGCCAGGCTTCGCCGGACGACGTGCTCGCCTGGATCGACCGCGGCGGCGCGACCCCCCCGGCGGACGGCTCGATGAAACGCTACTGGACCCTGGACCCGATCGACGGCACCAAGGGCTTCCTGCGGGCTGAGCAGTACGCGATCGCCCTGGCTCTGATCGAGGACGGGCAAGTCGTCTTCGGCGTCCTGGGCTGTCCGAACCTGCCGGCCGCTGACGGCTTGGGCAAGGGCGTCCTGATGGTCGCCGCCCGGGGTCAGGGGGCGATGGCCCTGGCGCTGGACGACGCCTCGTTTGAGGGCACGCCGATCAAGGTCAGCGACATCACCGACACCGCCCAGGCCCGGTTCTGCGAGTCGGTCGAGTCCGGCCACTCCAGTCACAGCGACTCGGCCAAGATCGCCGAGATCCTGGGCATCACCGCCGAGAGCGTCCGCATGGACAGTCAGGCCAAGTATGCTGCGGTCGCTCGGGGCGAGGCGTCGATCTACCTGCGTCTACCCACCAGCGCTGAGTACCGCGAAAAGATATGGGATCACGGCGGGGGCTCTATCGTGGTCGAGGAGGCCGGGGGCACCGTCACCGACGCCTTCGGCAAGCCGCTGGACTTCACCCACGGCCGAAAGCTCGAGCAGAACCGCGGCGTGATCGCCACCAACGGCACGATCCACGACCAGGTCGTAAAAGCGGTCGGCCAGGTGATTGGGTGAGAGATCAGGATCAGGCTTGAGGGATGGGGCTTGAGGCTTGCGGCCTCTGCCATAGCTTCCAGCGTTCACACTTCAGCATGGCTAAGCCGTGACGTCGATCGCTTGGCCCTTGTGCGGTTCGAGGCTGCCAAGACCCTGCTGCTGCACCTCGGCCGCGGCTTCGAGTAGTGAAATCGCGGCGTCGCCCTGCGCCCTGGCGGCGTCGAGCGTCTTCGAGGCGATCTTCATACTGACTTCCTGAGCCAGTTGGGCCTGGCTGAGGGTTGAGGCGTCGGTGGCGGAGATGCTGGACATAGCTTGTCTATCGGCACAATAGCGTGATGCGATGAATCCGCGTCTGGCACCAGACGGTTACTGGTTTTTGAGCGCATGAAAAAACCCTCGGGCCAGAGCCCGAGGGTTCTTGTAGCTAACAGTGTTTCGGCTGCGTGAACTTAGAACAGCAGCTGGAACTGGCTGCGGACAGCCATTTCGTCTTCGGTACCCGTCAGCAGGCCGAGGCTCGAGCTGCCGGCGTTGGCGCCGAAGGGGTTGGAGGTCGGCAGGTCTTCGTTCAGGAAGACGGCGTCGACGGTGAACTTGGTGGCGTGGCCGTTGATGTAGAAGTTGACACCGACGGTGTAGGCGTCGAAGTCATCTTCACCCGAGACATCGCCGTCGATGAACTCGTAGCGGCCGAAGATCTCGGTCTTGTCCGGGACCAGGTCGATGCCGCCCTGGACGACGAAGCCGTCCATGTCACGGTCGCTGGAGCCCGAGCTGTCCGGATCGATCTCGGCGACGATGTAGGCGCCGTAGAGGTTGAAGCCGCTGTCTTCATAGGACAGGTCGACGGTGTAGGCGTTGTAGTCGCTGGTGCCGCCGTTACGGCCGTCACCCAGCTCCAGGTGGTACGCACCACCGAGGACGAGGCTGGTGCCTTCGCCGTCCCAGCCGGTGAAGTCCTTGGCCTGCTTCAGTTCGCCTTCCAGAGCGATGTCACCACGGACGGTGGCGGCGAACTCGGAGGACTGGCCGAACGGGCCGGAGATGCCGGTGTTGGCGCCGTCACTGACCATCAGGTTCAGGACCCAGTTGTCCTCGCCGTAGGTCAGCTTGATGCCTTCGGCGCGGTTGAGGGTGAAGAACTCGTTGGTGCTGGAACGCTCGGCGGCGAGCTGCTTGCTGGAGCTGACCAGTTCCTCGCGGAGGAAGGGCAGCTTCATCAGGCCGGCGGAGACGGTGAGGTTGTCGGTGTAGTCGTAGCTGACGTTGTAATCTTCAAGGAAGGTGTTGCCGGACGAACTGTGAGCGAGGGTCACGTCGTACTTGACCTTCGGGCTGGAGATGTGGCCCTTGAGCTTCACCTTGGCGCGACGCGTGGTGAATCCGCCTTCGTCTTCGTCACCTGTGCTGATGTCCTGGTTGTTGTAGACGTAGCGGAATTGCAGTTGGCCGGCGAGGTACATCGCGAATGCACCGTCGGGGCTGGCGATGAAGAAGTGCTTGCCGTCGTGGCCGGCGACCGCGCCGTCGTTCAGCAGCGACGCACGGGTGTCAGCGTCCGATAGCACTTCCATGATCAGGCCCTTGACCTCTTCAGCGCGACGCTCGGTGAGCCAGTTGTCGCCCTGGGTGGTCTGCACCTGGGACAGTTCGGCACGCAGGGCATCGATCTGAGCCTGCATGTCGGTGATCTGGTCGCCTTGAGCCGGGGCCATGAGCCCCAGACCCGCGACAGCAAAAGCGGAAGCAGTCAATTTGTTTCGTAGCATGATGGTTAAGCTCCGTTCCATGGAAAAGGAATCTCTCAAACGTATGGTCTCTATCGGGAGGTTGAGCCCGACAGGCTGAATTTTGCACCAGATTCAGCGCGGGTATTCTGACGGGGCTTCCCCGATAGGTCAAATGCATGTGGATAGGTAAGTTGGGGTGTTTGGCCCTCTCGACCGATAACACCACGCTGGCTGCCAGGCTAATCTCTGGGTGGATGCGGATAACGCGCCGCAAAGGCCGGGTCCGATAACCTAGTTATTTGTTAGTCCTTACCCACACATTGCTTGGGATCAGCCCGGCAGGTTATCTATATATAAGTTGGATAGGCGGGGATCGGGGGGTTGAAGCAAGACGGGGAGCAGGGGCTATAAACAGGCCCTCTGGGGCTTGAAGGGCCATTTGGGGGCAATGGCGGTGGACTACGTCAATTCGTCGTCTGATTCGTCGAGGTGTGCGGAGGAATCGGGCTCGGATTCGTCATCCGCATCGTCCCCACCATCCATGGCATCCATGACTTCCGGGGGTTCCGGGGTGGCCGATTCGGCCAGGTCACCCTTGGCGGCCCGCTGAGCACGGATCTGTGCCCGCCGTTCGGCTCGCTGACGCGATGCCTCATCCGGCCAGTCATATTGCATCTCGCCGGTCTCCGGGTCACGCCAATCCGTCGCATCTGCGTCAGGCTCTCCCGGGTCCGTCCCGCTGGGGTCCAGGTGGTCACTCTCCGGACGCAGCTTCAGGCGGATTTCACTTTTCGAGCTGTCCTGCTCGACGCCGACCCGGCGGGTCCGCACCAGCTCCAGGACCGCCAGGAACAGGCCGACCATTTCGCCCCGGCCGGAGCGGCCGATGAAGATCTGCTGAAGCGTCATCGCGCCGTCGCGCTTGAGCCGATCGGCGATGTCCTCGGCGTGCAGCGAGATCGGCGTGTCGTCGTAGGTCACCTCGACCTGCGGCTTGTGGCCGATCGAATCGAGGATCCGCCCGAACGCCTCGCACAGGTCCATGATGTTCGCGTCTTCCAGATCGATCTCGGCCAGCTCGGCATCCTCCGGCTCATCCGCTGCCGAGGGCTTGGCGTCCTTCGGCCGTGAGGTCGGATGGGCAGGGAAGCGGGATTCCCAGTCGCGCTGCCGATCTTCCAGATCGATCGCGGCGTCTTTGAATCGCTTGTATGCAAGCAGCTGCTGGACCAGCTCGTAGCGCGGGTCGGTCGGGTCTTCGATCGCGTCGGTCGGTTCGCCGTCCTCGTTTTCCTCGCTGACGTAGGGGACGAGCATCTGGCTCTTGATCTCCACCAGCGTCGCCGCCATCACCAGGAACTCGCCCGCCAACTCGACGTCGATCTCCTGGATCACCTTCAGGTGGTGAAGGTACTGCTCGGTCAGCGCGGCCACGGGGATATCGTGCAGGTCGATCTCGTGACGCTTGACCAGGTACAGCAGCAGGTCTAACGGCCCGGCATAGGCGTCGAGCTGAACACGGTAGTCCTGGCTGGTCACGGTCATGGGCTCGCTCCACATCATGCCCTGCGACGGGCGGGTTTGACCCGGGGGTGGGTCATCAACGATCATAACGACACTGTATACCACTTTTCCCGCCCAGACACGGCAACTTCAGGGTCCACTTTAAGTAGACCGAATCTTATGAACAAGGCCCAATCTCAATCCGCGGACGTCCCCGGCCCTGATCCCAAGGCCCGGGCCGAGCAATCCGAGCTGGCCCGGCAGGTCCTCGACGCCGAGGCGGATGCCATCCGGTATGTCCAGATCACGGACGGCTTCCACCAGGCGGTCGAGCTGGTCCTGGGCGCGAAGGACGGCAGCTTGGTCGTCTCGGGGCTCGGTAAGAGCGGGCTGATCGGCCAGAAGCTCGCCGCCACCTTCGCCAGCACCGGCACGCCCAGCCACTTCATGCACCCGGTCGAGGCCATGCACGGGGACCTGGGCAAGGTCCGCAAGGGCGATGCCGTGCTGCTGCTTTCCTACGGCGGGAACACCGACGAGGTCGTCAGCCTCGCGGAGCTATTGCGTCAGGACGAAGTACCCGTGATCGCGATGGTCGGCCGAGAGGATTGCGACCTGGCGCGGATCGCCGACGTGGCGCTATTGATCGGCGACGTGACCGAGGCCTGCCCACACAACCTCGCCCCGACCGCCAGCACCACGGCCATGCTCGCGCTGGGCGATGCCCTGGCATTGGTCGTCAGCCGGCGTCGCAACTTCGGCGTAAACGACTTCCAGAAGTTCCACCCCGGCGGCGGGCTCGGCAGGCAGTTGATGCCCGTCGTGCATGCCATGCGATTCAAGGCCGGCGACAACCAGCCGCTGATCGGTATGGGTCTGAGCGTCCAACAGGCCTACGCCCAGGCCGAGGAGTTCGCCAAAGAAGCGGGGCTCCGCCGTGCCGGGGCGCTGCTGATCGTTGATGATGCGGGCAAGCTCGCCGGCATCGTCACCGACGGCGACCTGCGCTCCGCCCTGATCAATAAGGGTCCGGAAGTCTGGGGCGGCCCGATTCGGGAACTGATGACCCAGAACCCCACCACGCTCCCTAACACCGCACTGGTCCGCGATGCCGTCCGCATCGTGCGCGAACGCCGCTTCGACGAAATCCCGGTGGTCGATGCCGAGGGCAAGCCGGTAGGATTAATCGATGTTCAGGACCTCGCGGCACTGAAGGTCATCGAAGGCTAGGTGTTGGGGATTTGGGATTGGGGGTTGGGGGATTCGGTATGAGCATCAGCAGCTACCGCGACCTTGAAGTGTGGCAGATGGGGATAGAACTGGTCAAACGTGTATACCGTTTGTGTCAGGAGTTGCCGAATGAAGAGCGGTATGCACTCACAGATCAGATGCGGCGAGCCTCTGTTTCCGTGCCCACCAATATCGCCGAAGGTTGGGCGCGTGATCACACGAAAGGGTATCTCCGATTCATATCAATCGCGAGAGGTTTGCTGGCTGAGCTTGATACCTTTTTCGTATTGTGCATCGAATTGCAGTATGTTTCATCAGAACGAATGGAAAAGTTGACCGAGTTCACCGGCCTGCTCGGCCGTAAACTCAACACCCTCCAGACATCCTTACGCGCGAAGTGAGGCCGCCAATCCCCAACCCCCAGCCCCCAATCCCTGATCTCAAGCTCATCGTCTTCGACATCGACGGCGTCCTGACGGACGGCTCGCTGATCTACGACAACACCGGCAACGAACTGAAGCGCTTCAACATCAAAGACGGCTTCGGCATCCGCGCCGCGATGTTCAGCGGGATTCAGACCGGCGTGCTGACCGCGCGGTCCAGCGAGGTGGTGAGCCGGCGTGTCAAGGAACTGAAGATCGACCACTACCTGCACGGCTGCAAGAACAAGGCCGAGGGCATCGAAGCGATCTGCGAACGGGCCAGGGTATCGCTGGATCACACAGCCTACATGGGCGACGACATCCTCGACCTGCCGGCATTGAAAAAGGTCGGCTACCCCATGGCCGTCGCCGACGCCGCGATCGAAGTGCTGGAAGCCGCGAAGTTCGTCACCGAAGCCAACGGCGGCCAAGGCGCCGCCCGCGAAGCGGTCGAGCACATCTTAAGAACCCAAGGCAAATGGGACGCGGTGCTGGCGGAGTTCGGATAAGCCGTGTTCACCACAGAGTACACAGGGACGATACAAGAATTAGAACAGTGATAAACGCGGATTAACACTGATAATAAGTCCGTCTTGAACTTCTTCACCCGCGTGCATCAGCATTTATTACTGTTCCACACTTCTACTCCGTGTCTCTGTGTCTCCGCGCCCTCGGTGATATCGGCTGTACTTGATTAGCGTCATCGACGTGAGCAGTTCTTTTTAGGAGGTGGTTTCATTAGAGTTGTTTCAGCTTGTTTATAGAGGTTGAATGCGTGCCTTGCTCGAATTGTAATCGGCAAATAAAAAAAACAACCACATTGTATTGACATCAAGATTGTGTAATGTTATCTTGCTTGTAGATTTTGGGGTACCAACTCACATGTTGGATTGTTAGTTTTCGGGTACCAGATAATTTCAGAGAAGGAGCGGAAAATGTTTAGATGCTGTAAGTCTGTCCGTACGTCGTTAACTTGCTTGGCTACGCCGATGGCATGTCTCATACTTGCTGTCTCACCATCGTCGCTATGGGCGGATAATGTGGTGACTGGGGCGCAAGGTTCTTCTGGTACAGATGCACAAGATTATCAGAACGATCCGGGTGGGGATGGTGGTGATGGCCAACCCGCTAGCGCTTCGTCTGCCGACCCGGTGAATAAAGCGTATGCCGGTGACGGCGGTGCAGGTGGGGATGGGAATCCGCCCGGCCAAGGTGGGGACGGCGGCGATGCTACGGCGACAGGGACGGAGTATTCTCTCGCCGAGGGCGGTAATGGTGGTGGTGGCGCATCCAACGGCAGTACAACGAGTGACACTTCGGGAACTGGTGGGATGGCGGGTAATGCGACTGCCGATGCAACCTCGGTAGGTCTGAGCAGTTCCACAGCCATCGCCACGGGCGGCGTGGGCGGCTATTCGTTAGGACAAGGGCAGGCAGGTACTGCCCAATCGGGCGGCACCGCCAGCGCCGACGCCGAGGCGGCTGCCACATCCGCAATTGGTTTAACTTCACGGGCTGTAGCGACTGGGGGGAACGGGGGTGATGGTTTTACCGCCGGCTCAGGGGGTTCAGCTACCGCATCTGCAACGGGGACTTCTAACTACGGCGGGAGTGTGCTGGTTGAAGCGGAGCAAACGGGCGGTAATGGCGGACGTGCCTATTTCAAAGGCGGTGATCCAGCGGACGCCGAGGGGGGGATTGGTGGCAACGGCGCCGAATCACTCATGCTCAATAAAGTCGGTGGGCATAGCACCGGTGGAAGCATTACATTAAAGCAGACTGCTACGGGGGGGGCTGCCGGCAACGGGAACGAGTATTATGATAGCACCAACTCCACACAGGCGGCCCCCGGTTACGCGGGCAACGCTACATCGACCATCAATCACGATGCTACTCACGGTGAAATAACCTATCGTGGAGAATCGTATGCAACAGGTGGTGCAGGCGGCATGGCATGGGGCAGTACGCTCGCCACAGCGGGCGGTAACGCCACCGCGAGTACGACCTTACAGGCCGATACACTGACGAGCACTTCTACCGATATCGTGTCACGTTCGACCGCGATAGGGGGTGCGGGCGGGACGGGCTCCGCAACATTTGAAACCAACAGTCTACCCGGAACCGCGGCTCAAGGTGGGCCTGCGAGCGCAAACGCGTATGCCGGGGCGGTTAATGGAGATGCTACAGCTAATGCGAGTGCCGAAGGTGGGGCGGGTGGTAACATGGACAGTTTAAGCACAGGCGGGCTGGGCGGTAACGCCAATGCCGACGCCACGGCGGTGACTGTCACCGGTAAGGCCACGGCTCAGGCAGTTGCAGATGCAGGCGACGGCGGGTCCGATGGCACCAGAACAGCGCTGGGTGGGGTTGCGACCGCTACTGTGACGGTCAAAGCCGGTAGTCTTCAACTGTCGGCGAATGATGTCGCATCGGATGGCGGCATTGCTTCGGTTTCGCTCGTACTGGATGCGCCGGTCGGTGGGGCGGCATCCATCCCGGGAAGTCTTGGTGGCATTACGCTTGACAGTAGTACGGCCCATACCCTGACTGTACCGGCTAGCGGGCCTTTGGCAATGAACCACGCTGAGGGTTCCGAGATAACAGTCACGGGGGCGTCTCACACGATAGCCTCGCAGGTTAATTTTACATCAGATGCGACGGTGGATATCCAAGGGTCTGGTGCGAGTAATAGGTTGCTTCTGTCCGCTTCGCCGTCTATTACGGAAGGTATCAATCTAACTAAGGCCGGGGCGGGACAACTCGTCGTGCAGGATGACCTGGATCTGAGTCCTAGTGGATTACAGATACTCATGGAATCAGGGACGTTTAGTACATCCTCACAGGTAGATGTCTCTGGTGATTTGACCCTCGACAAGACCTTGGATATGGACCTCGTCGGTGGCCATGAGCCGTCCATAGGAGATGGCTTCGATATCCTTACCTACACCGGGACGCTTACAGGTGAGTTTGACACGGTTGAGTTTCCTGCCGTTGACGGCTTGACATTCGGGCTTGTGTACGGCAGTAGTGGGACCATCTCCTTACAAACCGTGTTGGAGGGCGATCTGGACAACGACGGTTTTGTTGGCCTTGGAGATTTGGATATCGTGCTTAATAATTGGAATCAGACTGTTACAGCCGGTGTCCTACTGGAAGGCGATCCAACTGGTGATGGTTTTGTTGGACTGGGTGATAAAGATCTGGTGCTGACAAATTGGGGTTCGGGAACCCCACCCGGTCAGTCCGCTTCCGTACCGGAGCCTGCGACACTTGCACTTGCTGTTTTGGGTGGCGTGGCGCTTCTACGGCGTAGCTGAATAGGATATTCTCGTTTATCGATGTATTACTCCCCCGTGGCCCGCAATTTTGTGGGCCACGGGGTTTGCTACTTCTACTGACGGTATATATCTACCGGCAAAGGTAGAGTTTTTTCAGATGCTTTTAATTTCACTATTATTCGATTGACTCTAGTAATGCGGTTAGCTCTTCACGGGCCTTCGCATCCCCGGCGGCCTGGGCTTTTTCGATCCCGAGTTTGAGTGTGGCTTGTGCGTCGGCGTCTTGGCCCAGCGCGGATTGGGCCTTGGCTTTCTGGAAGTAGGCGTAGAGGTAGCCGGCGTCCAGGACGAGGGTCTTGTCAAGCCATTCCAAGACCCCCGGAAGTGCAGCTTGGTCGCCGGCGTTGGCGTACTCCATCGCGATCATGTAGGTCACGTCCGCATCCTCGGGGTCGGCGGTGTGGAGCTTTTCTAATTGTTCGAGGCGGTTGGGCATGCGGACATGATACAGGAGGGGGGGAACTCGGATGCATGCGGATACAAACGGATGAAGATGTATCCGCAGATTTCACAGATGACGCAGATTGGAAAGCCGGGATTCACGACTCAGAATCTGTGTAATCACCGTAATCTGCGGATCACTCTCTTTCTCTTATCCGTTTGTATCCGAATGTATCCGAGTTTCACCGGTTCATCTTGCATTAAGTCAGCAATACGCCCATACTTATTCCCCATGAAGGTCGGCGTTATCAGCGATACGCATGATCGGCTGCCCACGTTCCGTCGGGCGGTGGCGATGTTCGAGCGACTCGGTGTCGAGGCGATCCTGCATGCAGGCGACCTGGTCGCGCCGTTCGCGGCGAAGCTGATCGCGGCGGATGCGGTCAACGTCCCGGTCTACTGCGTCTACGGCAACAACGACGGCGAGAAGGTCGGCCTGAAGAAGGTCCTGCCCCAGATCGTGGACGGGCCGTTGAAGATCGAACTGGTGGGCAAGACGATCGTGATGCACCACTGGATCGAATGGCTCAAGCCCGGCGACATCTCGGGGGCGGACGTCGTGATCACCGGCCACACTCACGAGATCGTCAACGAAACACGCGACGGCATCCTCTATCTGAATCCCGGCGAGTGCTGCGGCTGGGTCAACGACCGCTGCTCGGTGATGCTGCTGGACCTGGCGGCGATGAAGGCGGATGTGGTGGATGTGGCGGGGTGAGATTTGTGATTTGTGATTTTGGATGGATGATGTGAAAACCCGGCCGGCAACCACAAGGACCCGTTGGTCTCAAATCATCAATCATCAATCCTAGATCATAAATCCCCTCCCCTTTCGCGGCTTCGCCGCAGACGCTACACTGGCCGCAATTTAGCCCCGTCAGCGGGCCCGCCACCCCCACACCCAGCATCCCTAAATCATGCCCAAACGCGACGATATCCGCACAATCCTCATCATCGGCTCCGGGCCTATCGTGATCGGCCAGGGCTGCGAGTTCGACTACTCCGGCACGCAGGCCTGCAAAGCGCTCAAAGAAGAGGGCTACCAGGTCGTCCTGGTCAACTCCAACCCCGCGACGATCATGACCGACCCGCAGTTCAGCGATCGGACCTATATCGAGCCGATCACGCCCGAGGCGGTCACCAAGATCATCGAGAAAGAAAAGGGCGGGGCCTACGAGATCGACGCGCTGCTGCCGACCCTCGGCGGTCAGACGGCTCTCAACTGCGCCTGCGAGCTGGACGAGACGGGCGTTCTCGAAAAACACGGCATCGAAATGATCGGCGCGTCACGCGAGGTGATCTACCGCGCGGAAGACCGCCAGCAGTTCAAGGACATCATCGAATCGATCGGTCTGCGCTGTCCTAAGGCCGGCGTGGCCGAGTCGATGGACGAGGCATATGAGATCCTCGACCAAGTCGGGCTCCCGGCGATCATCCGCCCGGCGTTCACCCTCGGCGGGACCGGCGGGGGCGTGGCGTATAACCGCGAAGAGTTCGCCGACATCTGCAAGCGCGGCCTCGACGCCTCGATGAACAGCCAGATCCTGATCGACCAGTCGCTGCTTGGCTGGAAGGAGTACGAACTCGAAGTAATGCGTGACCACGACGACAACGTCGTGATCATCTGCTCGATCGAGAACTTCGACCCGATGGGCGTGCACACCGGCGATTCGATCACGGTTGCGCCTGCCCAGACGCTGACGGATAAGGAATACCAACGGCTACGCGACGCGTCGTGTGCCATCATCCGGGCGGTCGGCGTCGAGACCGGCGGGTCCAACATCCAGTTCGGCATCAACCCCGACGACGGCGAGGTCGTCGTCATCGAGATGAACCCGCGCGTCTCGCGCAGTAGTGCGCTGGCCAGTAAAGCAACCGGTTTCCCGATCGCGAAGATCGCCGCCAAGCTCGCGGTCGGCTACTCGCTGTGGGAGCTGCCCAACGACATCACCGGCAAGACGGTCGCCTGCTTCGAGCCGACGATCGACTACGTCGTAACGAAGATCCCACGGTGGACGTTCGAGAAGTTCCCCGAGGCCGACGAAACCCTGACCACGCAGATGAAGTCGGTCGGCGAGGCGATGTCGATCGGGCGGACGTTCAAGGAGAGCCTGCAGAAGGGCATCCGCTCGATGGAGGTCAAACGGTTCGGGCTGGGGCTCGATGCGAATGATAAATGGCTCAACGCCAAACGCGGCGTGAAGAACGCCGACGGCTCGGACGTCGAGTGGCCGATCGACGAGACCAAGCTCAGCCGGAAGCTCACCGTGCCCTCGCAGGGCCGGATGTACTACCTGCGTTACGCATTCAAGATGGGCTGGTCGATCGACCAGGTGTTCGAGGCGACGAAGATCGACCGGTGGTATCTCGATCAACTCAAGCAGCTGGTGGACTTCGAGGATGTGCTGTGCGGTTTCGACAAGCTTGAAGACGTGCCGCGCGAGGTGCTCTTCAAGGCCAAGCAGCTTGGCTACTCCGACCCGCAATTGGCGAACCTGTATCTCGGCAAGATCAGCACCGACACGATCCTGAAGGTGCGTGCGTACCGCAAGTCGCTGAAGGTGGAGCCGGTTTACAAGCTGGTGGACACCTGCGCCGCGGAGTTCGAGGCGGCCACGCCGTACTACTACTCGACGTACGAGACACCGATCAAGCAGGTTGGCGGTGAATCCTTTATCGACGACGAGGTCCGCGTCACCGATAATAAGAAGGTCATCATCCTCGGCGGCGGTCCGAACCGGATCGGCCAGGGGATCGAGTTCGACTACTGCTGCGTGCAGGCGGCGTTCGCGGCGAATGAGTTGGGCTACGAGTCGGTGATGGTCAACTCGAATCCCGAAACGGTTTCGACCGACTACGACACATCCGACCTGCTGTTCTTCGAGCCGTTGACGCTCGAAGACGTCTTGAACCTCTGCGAACGGCTCAACGGCGGGGCGTTCGGGGCCCCCGATTCACAGGGCAATATCCACGGCGTGGTCGTGCAGTTCGGCGGGCAGACGCCGCTGAACCTGGCGCACGGCCTGGAGAAAGCCGGCGTCCCGATCATTGGCACGTGTGTTGACTCGATCGACCTGGCGGAGGACCGCGAGCGGTTCAGCGAATTGATCCAGAGCCTGGGCATCAAGCAGCCGGCCAACGGGATCGCCTTCGACATCGACGAAGCGATCAAGATCGCCAACCAGATCGGGTACCCCGTGCTGGTCCGCCCCAGCTTCGTGCTCGGCGGCCGGGCGATGGCGACCGTGTTCGATGACGATCAGCTGCGCCACTACATGGCGATCGCGCTGGGCGCGTCCGACCTGGCCGGCCAGCCGATCCTGATCGACCAGTTCCTCGCCGAGGCGGTGGAGTGCGACGTCGATGTGGTGGGCGACTTCGGCAAACCCGGCGTCAGCGACACCCGCGCCCTGGTCTGCGGCGTCATGGAGCACATCGAAGAGGCGGGCATCCACTCCGGCGACTCGGCGTGTGCGATCCCGCCGTACTCGCTCCCGGCGGACGTGGTCGAAGAGCTCAAGGTCATGTCCCGGAAGCTGGCGGAATCGCTTAACGTCTGCGGCCTGATGAACGTGCAGTGGGCCGTGCGCCGGCCGAGCGAGACGCGCCAGAAGCACGAGATCTACGTCATCGAGGTCAACCCGCGTGCCTCGCGGACCGTGCCGTTTGTGAGCAAGGCCTGCGGTGTGCCGTGGGCGCTGAACGCGGCGAAGGTGATGATCGAGAAGCAGCTCACCGACCTGGGCGTGACTGAAGAAGTCGTGCCGACGCACACCTCCGTGAAGGAATCGGTGTTCCCGTTCAGCAAGTTCCCCGGCGTGGACGTGATCCTCGGCCCGGAGATGCGGTCGACCGGCGAGTGCATGGGCGCCGACGCGTCGTTCCCGGTGGCGTTTGCCAAGAGCCAGATGTCCGCCGGCGTGTCGCTACCTACCAGCGGCAAGGTCTTCTTGTCCGTCCGTAACAGCGACAAGCCCGCGGTCGAGCCGATCGCGAGGAAGCTGCTGGACATGGGCTTCGAGGTCTACACGACCGGCGGCACCCACGCGCACCTGGCTGAGCACGGCATCGAGACCAACCGGCTGCACAAGATCAGTGAGGGCCGGCCTAACGCCGAGGACATGATCAAGAACGACGAGATCGGCCTGATCATCAACACCCCGACCCGCAAGGGCCCGGCGACCGACGAGGGCAAGCTGCGTGCGACGGCGGTGCGTTTTAAGACCCCGATGATCACGACGCTGACCGCAGCCGGATGTGCGCTGGATGCGATCGAAGCGCTCAGCAACGACGCGTGGAATGTCTACGCCCTGCAGGACTACTTCCCGCAGGGTTCCCCTCAGACCGAGGACGTGGCCGTCCGATCATGAGTTAGGGGTTTTGCTGCGAATGGACGCCAATGAACGCGGATAGGGCGGGATGTTTATCGCCGTCGTCTGCGGGTTATGGCTGCCAGCGAGACAAGGCCTATCATCCCAGTCCCCGGCTCGGGGACCGTGGTGATGAACAAGCCTTCCGTGCTGTCCGTGAATCGAACAGTCAGCAAGACCTGCCCCAGGTCATTGAAGCCATTAACTAGAAAATTACTTACTGTACGGAAGTCCCCGGGCGCTACCTCGATGGATTCATCCGGGCCGAGAATGAGTTGTGGATCGCCGCCGGGTTCCACTGACCAAAGAACGTCGCGGTAACCAACCCGTGACTTAAAGACAATCTGCCCCGCGTTATTGAGTTTGACACTGTAATCTTGTAGATCGTTGATCGTCAGCCCCGGCAGACCCGGAGCGGGATCACCCTCCAACACAATCAGGCTAAGAGCATCGGGTTGGCCAGCCCAAAGCCCGGTTCGGAGTTCATATGAACCGTCTGCCCGCTTGATTGAGGCGTCGTTTGTGAAAGCTACCTCACCGGCATCATTCAACTCGCTCCCGCCAAAACTTCTGAAAAATGATCCGTCGGGTAAGCCCGGAGCGAACTCATATCGCCGTGCGACCGGGCTGAAGTCGCCGTTCGTATCCAGCCATAGGCCATAATTGCCAACACGGGTCAAGACCTGGCCGGCGTTATTAAGAATAGGTTGGTCTAATGATCTAACCTCGGCATCGTGCGGATATTGCTCCCCCCATCCTCCAAAAACGGATACGAAGTCGCCGTGCTGGACGATCGGCCGGGGATTCATGCCTTCACCGCCGATCCAGAGTCCTCTTCGATTGCCATCAGGCCCATCGTTGGTCTTGGCAGTGAACAGGACTTGTTCATTGGGGGAATCCGTCCCCAATCCTACACTGGTGAAATGAATGCCGGGGTCCTGGCCCGCAACCTGCTGTCCCGGGATGACAATGGGCGAAATGCCATCTGCGTTCGCGAGCCAAAGACCACTACTCGTGGCCTGTCCATCAGTCGTCCCGGCAGTAAAAAATAAGCCGCCGTTTGCGTTTAGGCGTGCGGTGATGACATCATCAGGCGCGCTGGAAAACGTATCGAATACCCAGCCCGCTTGCATGCCGGGGGCTTGCTCTCCCAACAGGACGACTTCCCTCAGATCGCTCGGCGTACCCTGCCAGACGCCCAGGGTATCTCGGTAAGGGAATACGGGGGCAACCGCAGAGAATGCCACTTCGCCGTTATCCCCCTGTGTCGTGAACCCAACGCTTACTGTGAAATCAAATACGGATAAAGTCTGCCCCTCCGGCAAGCCAGCCGTCGGGTAGTTGTCCAGCAGGAGGGGTTGAAGGTTCCCGGGTGTACCGGTCCATATCCCGCCTCTGGGGTGGAGGTTGTTGATGTCATGTTCCAGTCGGACTTTGAACGCGACCTGCCCGGTGCTGGTCAGTGTAACGCTGGTAAACCCATATTCGGGGAAACGTCTCGGAATGGGGAGAAACGCCTTGTTGGTTCCCGGGGCCATGTCGCCGGTCATAGCGACTTTCGTGAACGTCGCCGCGGACACGCCGTTACCTGGGGACAGCAGCGCCGCGGCCACGCAGCCGGCTAATAGTAATTGATTGATCGAAGTTGACACACGATTTCCGTCCGGAATGAGCCTCTCGGCCATGGATGACTCTCCTGCACAAAGCTACCAGCATGCGGGTAGGGAGAAATGGACAATACGATCATAGAATCTAACACCGGAACAGGGCAAGATCAATCACTTTCATCCCGGATTCATGAAGTGGCGATCTGGGCAAAGACCGCGCGCATCCACGTTCGCTCGCGGGCCCAATCCACACCGGCATGAAAAAACCCCGCGGCGGGCGCGGGGCTTATGTTGCATAGGTTGATTGGGTGGCCGGGCGGTTTACGGCTGGGGCCAGGGGGTCAGCCGGCTGTTGCGGTGCAGCAGCAGCAGACGGTCCAGGTCGTCCCAGGCGTTACGCAGGTTGTTGTCGGTGTAACGAGCCACATCGTTCTTCCACATTTCGCGGCTTCGTGTCACGGTATCCAACTCGGGGGTCATGTTTCTGCGGACCTGGCCGGCGGTGACACGGCCGCAGCCGGTCGTGGATACCAGGGTCAGGCTGAGCACCAAAAGGCACAACATTTTGGTCATGTTTCGCATGGGGGGTACCACCTAAATACTGTTCAGGAATGAACGTGTATTGTCGTGAAAGGCGGGGGGGTTGTCAAACGGTTTCGTAGCCCGGCGGGCGTGCTGATCAGGATTCATCCTCGGCGGGTTATCAGACGTTTCGGGGCTCTCCGGGTCCGATTCGGGCTCGTCTGGGCCGGGTTGGCCCTGGTCAGGCTTGGTTTTGGGGACCTTGATCCGCAGGACCAGCTCATCGCCGAGTTCCAAGGGGACCTCTTCGATCAGCTTCAGCTGCTGGAAGTCGGTGTCCTTGGTGGTGTCGGTCTGGCGGGCGATCAGGTCGTCCCCGAAGTGCACCAGCGACACGATCGTGCCGGCCTCGTCGGCCATGTAGTACTCCCTGTCCTCCCATTGACGGAAGACCGACCCGGTAAACAGCCACTTGCAAGCGGCGATCGGCTTGTCGGTCTTGGCGTCAGCCACCCAGGTATGCACCGGGACCTCGTGGGTCTGCTCGTCTTTCTCGTAAACAAAGAACAACTCCACCGCAGGGCCCTTGGCTGGCTCGGTGTGGACCTCTTCACCTTTCAGCGTGTTGGTCAGCGGCTTACCCGGTTTTAGTCCCAAGGTCACCAGCGCCAGGTGGATCCGGCTGGGTTTGGTGTCGATGGTCACAATCGCTTCGTGGGCCCGGCCCTTTGGCCCGGCCGTGGTCGCGACCAGCTCCAGCCACTGGGGCTGCGTGGTGACAAGCTTGGCTTTGATGTCGATGACGCCGGCCTCGCGGTCGACGGTGATGGTCTTGGGCGCTTCGGGCGCAGCTTCCGCTTGTGCTTCGCCTTCGACTTCTTCGGCTACGGCGGACGCGCTGAACAGGACGGACAGGCAGAGCATCAGGATGGTATAGCGGTGAGCCGGCATGTCGGTCTCCTCATGAAGGGGCAGATATATGATACCCGTCACACAGGAAGACCAACAGGCCGGCCGATTCGCTGGCTACGCATCGGCGTGGATCAGTTTCCGATCGTGAGTTCAAGGATCGAGACGTCATCCGGGAAGTGGTCGTCGCCCAGGTAGGCCCGGACCTCATCGAGGATCAGGTCAAGCCGGCCGTTGTCGGTCTGGGCGTGCTGCTTGATGGTCCTTTGCAGGCCCTTGATCCGCAGCATTTCGCCGTCGGGGTTACGGACTTCATAGGCCCCATCCGAGAACAGGTACAGGCGTGAGCCGGGGGGGAGCGTGGCCGACCTAGTCTCATAGGTGTGCGACTTCTCGATGCCGACGATGAGGTCGGGCGAGCCGATTTCGACGGGCTCGCCGCCCATTGGGATCAGCAGGGCCGGGTGGTGCCCGCCGACGGCGTAGCGGAGCGTGTTGCTGGGTCGGTGCAGGACGCCGTACCAGAGCGTGAAGAACTTATTGTTGTTGTCCTTGAAGCGGAAGGACCGGTTCAGCGCGTTGAGTACATCGCCTGGGTCGTGGAGGTTGGCTGCTAAGCTACCGTGCCGTAATAGCGCCCGGCCGATCGTTGTCGCCAGCAGCGCCGCGCCGACGCCGTGGCCCGTGACGTCCAGCAGGTAGATCGCGTAGTGCTCATCGTCCAGGGCGTGGTAACCCAGCAGATCGCCGCCGAGTTTCGACGAGCTGATGTAGCGGTGGTCCGCTTTGAACCCGTCGAGATTCACCGGTCGGGGCAGCAGGGCGGAGACGTAGTCCGCCGCCTCATCCAGCTCTCGCTGCAGCTGCTGCTGCGTCTCGATCAGGGCGCTCTTGGTGGCCAGCAGTTCGCGCTGGCTGTGGATCACGTCGGCGGTATTCAGTTCGTGCTCGGCCTGATCCGCCAGCAGCCGCAGGAGCTCGGCTTCCTCACCGGTCAGGCCGCCGGGGCGGGCAACCTGGTCGGCGATGCAGAGCGTGGCAACGTTGTGGCCGCCGGGGCCTTTCAGCGGGTGGCCGGCGTAGAACTTAATGAACGGCTCGCCGATCACCATCGGGTTATTCGAAAACCGCTCGTCTTCGGTCGCGTCCGGGATGACCATCGGCTCGTCCTGGAGGATGGTATGCCCGCAGAACGAGACATCTCGTGAGGTTTGTTTCACACTGTCGCACATCCCCGATTGCGACTTGAACCACTGCCGGTCCTGATCAACCATCGCGATATAGGCGATCGATACCCCGAACACCTGCAGGGCCAGTTTGACCACCCGGTCGAACCTCTCCTCCGGCGGCGTGTCGAGGATCCTCAAAGCACGCACCTCTGCCAGGCGTTCCGCTTCGTTGTTCGGGGGCGTCGGTGCGATCATGGCTACTTCGTATATAACCGGCCGGGGGCCTTGCTTATTCCGTCGTGTGGGCTGATGGGGTATGAATCCGCGGCAGCATGCCGCCCGCTGCCGGCGGGTCAGTATAGGCACGCCGACCCTGTCCCAGGCGGGATCATGGGGTAGACTGATGCGGTCACTGACGCCGTAGATGGTTGGATTCCGAGGGCAGCATAAGGAGACGGGGTGGTGGATACAGACACGATCGGCATTGGGTTCATCGGCGCAGGCGGGATCGCCCGTCAACGGCACATCCCCGGGCTCAAAGCGATCCCCGGCGTCAAGCTGGTGGCCGTCTGTAACCGCAGCGAAGAAAGCTCACGCAAGGCGGCGGCCGAGTTTGGGTTCGAGTCGATCGAGGCGGACTGGCGCAACCTCATCACCCGTGAGGATGTGGACGCTGTGTTCATCGGGACCTGGCCGTATGCCCACTGCGAGATGTCCGTCGCGGCCCTGCTGGCGGGCAAGCACGTGTTCTGCCAGGCCCGGATGGCGTCGGATTTGGAGCAGGCCCAGCAGATGCTGGACGCCGCGAACACCCGGCCGGACCTGGTCAACATGCTCTGCCCGCCGCCGCACCGCATGCCCTACGAGCCGTTTGTCCGCACCGTGATCCGGCGCGGCCTGCTCGGTGACCTGCGTGAAGTCGAGGTCGCCTGCCTGGACGCCAGCTGCGACAACCCCAACGAGATCACCTGGCGCGAACGCGTCGAGTACTCCGGCAAGCAGATCATGCAGGTCGGTATCTGGGCGGAACTGCTCAACGCCTGGGTCGGTGAGTACGACACGCTCAAGGCCGCCTGCCACACCCCCGTGCCGACCAAGACCGACGCCGACGGCAAGCCGTACACGATCAAGATCCCGCAGGTGGTCTTTATCGAGGGCCGGCTGGCGAACGGTGCCGTCATCAACGAGCAGCACTCCGGCGTCAGCCAGGAGCCGCCGATGAATTCGATCACGATCTACGGGGCCGCCGGCCGTCTGCGCTACCCCGTCGGCGGGAAGCTGCTGTTCGGCAAGACCGGCGAACCGCTCCAGCCCGCGGAAGTGCCCGCCGAATTGATGTTTGACTGGGCTGTTGAGGCGAGCTTTATCACGGCGGTCCGGGCCTCCCGCGAAGGTGTGCCGCAGCAGCAGCGCCGGGTCAGCCCCGACTTTGCCGAGGGCCTGAAGTACATGAAAAAGGTCGAGGCGGTACACCTGTCGGCCCAGACCGGCCAGCCGGTGAAGGTGAGCGGCGGGTGACTATCGACGAACCAAGCCCGGTTCAGGGTGAACCGCTCGATACCGACAAGCTGACGTGGTCGGTCTTACTTGGCCGGTGGATTGAGTTTGCGCGCGGCGCGCTGGCGCTCCCGGACGATCAGACCGGGCAGGCATTAAAAGACTCGGTAGCGGACATCATCGCGCTGCAGGCGGTGTGGTTCGCGTTGCAGCACCTCGATGAATTGGATGCCGACGAGCGGGCGCTGGGCATCGCGCGTGCGGAGGTGCTGGTCGACAAGCACACGCAGGCGGTGGCGGCACGCTGGCAAGGCGCGCAGATGCCGGGCGAGTTGGTGCGTTTAATCGACGATGCGCGCACCGAACTCGAACAATCCCGTGAACACTGATCGTTTTTTTCTCTGAGTGAACGGGCGCACATCATGCGCCAAATTCACAATGAAAATCACGTAAAACACAGGTTATCCACAACCGTTCGTCGTGGTGTCTGCTATAGTGCTCGCGTCATCCTTTGGTACGGAGACCATGGACCGGATGCGAAATCGTCACACAACATCTAAGACGCACTCAGGTATCCAAGGTGATCTCGCCGATGGGTATCAGGGCGTTTTAACAGTAAGGAAGTAGTTTGCTTCGGCCGCGCATCCGTGCGGCCGTGTTGTATTGCGGGCACACCACCAGCCCACGACAAGACAGACCATCAATCTGATCGGACGCCAACCCGCGGGAGGGGAGACCCGGAGGGGAGAAACCCGGCGGCCGGGATCAGATGGCGGATGCCTATACGGTCTCCGCGGATGGGGAGAGACGCACCCCGGCAGAAACCGGCCGGGGTGTTTTTTAATTACCGAGTATTTGGACGGCTTGGCCGGTAGATGGCAATACTACCAGCTATTCAATCAGCTACATCGGTCTGTGATATTCCGCCACAGCACCTGGGGCACGACGCCCATATACCCAGACTCTTGAGCGTCGTTGCATTCAATAATGATCCAATGCCCATCAACAGTCTTCGCGATGTCAATACACAAGAACGGTACAGATAATCGTCTGGCGGCCACCTCTGCTATGGCAAGCCCGGTTTCCAGTCCCTCTTGACCGTAATCGCGTACCTGATGCCAATAGCGACCACAGCCCACACACTCGCCATGCCACCAGAACGTTCTGTACTCTCGAGATGGGGTTACTTTCTTGGGGACTTGGCCGGGGACAGGGTCAAGTCGGACGAATTCTCGTATCGCGATTTTTTGCCAATTCAGTATTGGATCATTCCAATACTGTTTGGCAATCATCTGATACTCATGGGCATCATGGGCAATAGCCAAGTCAGGATTGTGTCTGCTTGTCTGGCGAGAGCCCTTGATGAATATGGGCCATCCGAACAGACCCTCTACTTCTTCTGCTGTCGGAAAGGCATCCACGCAGATGCTACGGGGCGTCAGGTCCTCAATGAGCGGATACCATTCAGACAGCTCGCTTGCCCTGTTGTGTTCGGTTTGATCGTTTATTGGGGAGAGGCTGAAGGACCCCAGTTCTTTAGTCATACTCTCGTAATCATTGATTGCACCGACCCGCAATGTACATGATTGATTCCCATGCCAGCCTTGAGGATGGTGACATTCGAAGAACAACTCAAAATCGAAGTCATAAGCGGCTACATTGGTCGCCTGGTAAGCGATGTTCAGCTTTTTCTCAATGGTAAGAAGGTTTAGCTGTTTCACATTGCCAATCTTATTTAATCACCTACCGTGCCCGTGCTTAGGCTTGATCTTTACATATAAGTGCTGAATATGACCTGTATGTGTTCACATGCTTGTATGTTTACTGGGTGGCCTGCAGAATAGCCAGATACGCCTTGACCGCCCCGGCCATGCCCAGTTCCAAAGCGTCGGCGGCCAGGGCGTGGCCGATCGAGACTTCTAGGATGTTCGGGATTGTCACGAATCGGCCGAGGTTGTGCAGGTTCAGGTCGTGCCCGGCGTTCAGGCCCAGGCCCAGGTCTGTCGCGCACTTCGCGGCGTCGGCGAAACGCTGATGCTCCCGCTCCAACACCTCGCCGCCTTCCGCAAAGGCAACGGCGTAGCTCTCGGTATACAGTTCGATCCGGTCGGCGCCGGTCTGGGGGACTTGCTTTATCTGTTCGAGATCAGGGTCCATAAACAGGCTCACCCGACAGCCCAGGCTCCTCAGCTCTTCGACGATAGGTTTCAGCCGATCGAGGTTCGAGGTGATGTCCCAGCCGTGGTCGGATGTGGATTGATCGGGATCGTCGGGGACGAGCGTGCATTGGTCCGGGCGGGTTTGCCGTGCGTGGTTCATGAACTCGCCGAGGAAGGGGTTGCCCTCGATGTTGAACTCTCGGCCGCGGTAGTCCGGCTCTTTGAGTAACTCGGCGACATCCCCAACATCGTGATGGCGGATATGGCGCTCGTCCGGCCGAGGGTGGACGGTGATGCCCGCAGCCCCTGCGCGGAGCGCAAGTCTTGACGCATACACGACGCTGGGGGTGTCACCCGGCCGGGCGTTTCGAAGGAGGGCGACTTTGTTGACGTTGACGCTGAGCAGGGTCATGGGCAGGTTCGGTGACTCGTAAGGGACTATGTTTCAGGCACTTCATCGTAACGCGAAGCGTGCTGGGATGCGGAGCACGGCGGGATTAGGCAAAATTCAAACGGATTTGTCTTTACATGAGGCTGTTGCCGATATACAGTGTAGGTGGAAGTCATGGCCGACCGGGATGACCGGCCCCCGTGAAGCGGCGCAGAAAAGCCCTGCGGGATGGCCGACCGAGTCGGGCCTGTTGGACAACCCGACGCAACGAGCGAAGGGTTGAGCGGAAAGCTGGCCGTGTAGTGCCGAGTGGTTCCTATGGAGGGGGGTGCGACATGCATCAGGGACCCAACCGACGCTGTGCGGCCGGCAATTTTTTTGGTGTGGATTTGATGCGTTTCATCACTTCTTGATCGCGCGTGATCCCTGTCGGACGGAATCGGCGCAGTGTACTTCGAGTGCAGTGAGATACGAGCATGACCTTGATTTGGAAGCAGGGATACACCACCGGGGTTGAGAAACTGGACGATCAGCACCGGCACATCTTCGAGCTGCTTAACACCCTGGAAGACTTGGTCGATCGCCGAACCTCTCAGGACGCACCTTTGCTCGACCACCTCGAAGCGATCGAAGCGCATGTCAAACAGCACTTCGGCGATGAAGAGTGCTGCATGCGTAAGGCCCATTGCCCGATGGCTGAGAAGAACCGCCAGGAGCACGCCTACTTCCTCGAGCATTTTGCCAAGCACATGGCCCGCTATCGGAAAGAGCCATCACTGAAGATCGCGCGTGAATTGCACCGCTTCGCCGAGAGCTGGCTGCACGAGCACGTCGCGTTCCTGGATATCCACCTGCGTGAGTATGCCGAGTCCGTCTAGGCTGATCCTGACACGGGCATCAGGTAACTCGGCCGGGCATCATTCCACAATCAAATGAGCATACGCAACGGTCTTGTGTTCTACCCTGCGCACCACCCGCTAACGCTATACCCTGATCCGGCACATCGCGGCACGTTCTCTATAATGCCGGGCTCAACCATCAACGACAGGAGCAACACCATGGCGGATACCGAATACCAGATCGCAACCAAGGCCCTGCACGCCGGGCAGGAACCCGACCCGGCCACCAACTCGCGGGCCGTGCCCATCTACGCCACGACCAGCTACACGTTCAACGACACCGACCACGCCGCGGCGCTGTTCGGGCTGGCCGAGTTCGGCAACATCTACTCCCGCATCATGAACCCAACCGTGGACGTGCTCGAGAAGCGCCTCGCCGCCATGGACGGGGGCGTCACCGGGCTGTGCTTCGCGTCGGGCCAGTCCGCCATCACCGCCTCGATCCTCACCATCACCCACGCCGGGCAGAACATCGTCTCCGCCACCAGCCTCTACGGCGGGACGTGGACGCTCTTCACCCAGACCTTCAAGAACATGGGCATCGAGGTCCGTTTCTTCGACCCCAACGAGCCGGAGAAGATCAAGGACCTGGTCGATGAGAACACGCGCTGCGTGTACATGGAGTCGCTGGGCAACCCGAAGAACGACGTACCCGACTTCAAGGGTATCGCCGACGCCGCCCACGCCTGCGGCTTGCCGGTGATTTGCGACAACACGGTCATGACGCCGTACCTGCTGCGCCCGATCGAGCACGGCATCGACATCGTCGTCTACTCCACCACCAAGTTCCTCGGCGGCCACGGCACACACGTCGGCGGCGCGATCATCGACTCCGGCAACTTCAAGTGGGCCGACAACCCAGAGAAGTGGCCCGAGTTCTGCGGCCCCTCGCCTTCCTACCACGGCGCCGTCTTCGAGGAGCACCTGCGCCCGATGGGCAACATCGCCTACAACCTGCACGCACGGACCCACTGGCTGCGCGACACCGGCGCGATGATGAGCCCGTTCGCCGCGTTCCTGTTCCTCCAGGGCATCGAGACCCTGCACCTGCGCATGCCGCGCCACTGCGAGAACGCCCTCGCCGTCGCCAAGCACCTGGACGCCCACCCGAACGTCGCCTGGGTCAACTACCCCGGCCTCGCCTCGCACAAGGATAACGCCCGCGCTAAGTCCTACCTGCCCGACGGCCAGGGCGCGATCCTCGGCTTCGGCATCAAGGCCGCGGACAACGACAAGGCCATGGCCGCAGGCAAGGCCTTCATCAACGCCACCGAGCTCTGCTCGCACCTGGCGAACATCGGCGACGCCAAGACCCTGGTCATCCACCCCGCGTCAACCACCCACCAGCAGCTCACCCCCGAGGAGCAGGCCGAGACCGGCGTCACCCCCGACTACATCCGGATCTCCGTCGGCATCGAAGACGTCAAGGACATCATCGCCGACATCGACCAGGCCCTCGCCGTCGCCGCCAAGGCCTGAGCGACAGTTTCTGTCAACATTGAATAGCCATATAACCCCGTCCGGAAGGGCGGGGTTTTCTTTTCGCTAAGATGTGCCTATGCCCGACACGTTCGACAGCACCGACGACCTCCGCTCCGGCTCGCCGCTTAAGCACATCAAGTCGGTCTCGTTCGATGCGCCTTTCAACATGAAGCTCGGCGGGGTGCTGCCAAATGTCATCTGTGCGTACGAGACCTACGGCGAGCTGAACGCGGACAAGTCCAACGCCGTGCTTGTTTGCCACGCGATCTCGGGGGATTCACATGTCGCCAGGCACACACCGAACGACGATCCCGGCTGGTGGGACGCGCTGGTCGGCCCGGGCAAGTCGGTAGACACCGATCGCTACTTCGTGATCTGCTCGAATGTATTAGGCGGCTGCCGCGGCACGACCGGGCCCGAGTCGATCGACCCGAAGACCGGCAAGCCGTACGGCCCGAACTTCCCGAACGTCACCGTCGAAGACATGGTCGATCTTCAGGCCATGCTGCTGGACCACCTTGGGATTGAAACGCTCGCAGCGGTGGTCGGCGGTTCGCTCGGCGGGCATCAGGCGCTCACCTGGGCGATCCGTTACCCGAATCGCGTCAAGGCTAGCTGCCCGATCGCCACCAGCCCCCGGCTGACCAGCCAATCTTTGGCGTTCGATGTCGTGGCCCGCAACGCCATCCACACCGACCCGCACTACCACGGCGGGTTCTACTACGACAAACCGACCCGGCCCGACACCGGCCTGGCGATCGCGCGGATGCTCGGGCACATCACCTACCTCTCCAGCAAGGGCATGGCCGACAAGTTCGACATCGATCGGCACAAGCCCCGGCAGATCGACACCGAGTTCGAGAGCAAGTTCTCCGTCGGCAGCTACCTCGCCCATCAGGGCCAGCGCTTCGTCGAACGCTTCGACGCGAACAGCTATGTGACCATCTCGATGACGATGGACCTGTTTGATCTGGGCAGCACGCACGAGGCGCGGGTCGAGGCGTTTAAGCCGGCGACGTGCCGATGGGTAGTCGTCGGGTTCTCCAGCGACTGGCTTTTCCCGCCGTGGCAGTCGCGCGAGTTGGTCGCGGCGCTCACCGCGAGGGACCAGCCGGTCAGCTACTGCGAGATCACCACCGGCGCGGGGCACGACGGGTTCCTGGTTGACAAAGACGTCGAGCGCTTCGGCCCGATGATCCGCGCCGCGATCGAGCCCGCCAAGCCCTGCCAGACGCCGACCGAGCTGGACCTGATCGACGAACACATCGGGGGATTCGTCAAGCCCGGCGAATCCGTGCTGGACCTTGGCTGCGGCGACGGGCACCTACTCGCGGCGTTGCGCAAGCAGGGGGCAGGGCGTTTGTGCGGCGTGGAGATCAAGCACGACGACATCATCGCCACCGCCCGGCGCGGCATCCCCGTGCTGGACTACGACCTGAACAAGGGCCTGCCCGAGTTTACGGATCACAGCTTCGACGTGGTGGTCCTAAGCGCGACCCTGCAAGCGATCGAGAACATCGGCTGGCTGATCGAAGAGATGCTCCGCGTCGGCAAACGGTGCGTGATCAGCTTCTCGAACTTCGCCTACCGCGACCTGCGCAAGATGATTTCCGAGCAGGGCCGAAGCCCCAAGGCCGAGGGGCAGTACTCCTACGAGTGGTACGACACCCCCAACCGCCGCTTCCCCTCCATCGCCGACATGCAGGACTTACTGGTCGCCAAAGGCGCGACGGTGCACTCAGCCATCTACCTGAACACCCACGAAGGCGTCACTATCTCAGAAGACAACGACCCCAACCTCAACGCCGACACCGCGGTGCTGGTGGTGAGTAAATCTAGCTGATACCCGCTTCTTAATACGTTGGGCCTGTCACGGCCGAAATGAATCAGGATGCTTCAGGGCGTATTCGACCTTGAGACGGCTAAGCTCTTCACCGTGTTCGTACCACTCAGAGTTACACTCGTCTAGTAGTTTGCCGTGTTTCCGAGCCACTTTCGCTAATGGCTTGTGCCGCTGTGCACGTTCGGTCGGCGGTCCGGTTTCGCCAAACAGTTGTGTGACACGATCAAGAATCGCGATGTGTTTATCTGCGCTGATCTGCTGTAGCGCGGAGCGGTGTTTGGGCCATTCGTCTGCCGTGCCGTTCCAGAGGTATTGTTCGAAGCCGCCGTTACATACTTCGCCGTTGATCGCACCGATTTTGGCAATGACGGTTTGATGCTCGTTGTAGTCGACGTTCTCTTTGGCCTGACGATACATCTGCCAGACTTTCTCAGAAGGGGGGAGGATGCCGGCGAGTTGACACCGGCCCTCTAGAGCCACTTTTCGAAGGATTTTATCTGGATGCTCCGAGGCGGACTCGAAGAATGGTGCTGCCCGCTCAAGATCGTGCGTTGATAAGAGTTTGAGTGAGCGAGCGTATTGGTATGCGCTAACCTCCCCCTCATCATTACTTGCAAATTCATGAACCCGCTTCTCTAGAGCATCGAGGGGCGGCGGCAGTTTGGCGGCGATAAACGCGTTGACGACTTCCCTCCCTTCGGGGGCGTCATGGGCCCAGAGAGCCGGGTCAGACAGGTCAGTAGAGGCTCGCTGGTTATCCAGGCTGAACAACACCTCGGCCGGGTGCTAGAGCATAAAACGTTTCTTGCCGACCGTTGCACGGATCTCAGGGTACAGCGCCTCGACAATCGCTGGGGAATACTCGCGGTCTTTATACTTGTTTGTGTAATACAGCTTGAGGCCGAAGAGAACGGAATCCCTGACCCGCTCATTCTCATCGTGCAATAGAGCGACTAGCACATTGATGTCTTCGTCTCGCCCAGCCCCGGCTAGAACCTCGCCGGCCAGCTGTCGCAGGTGTGGCCGCTTATCTTTCGCAATTTCCCTTAAACGGACTAATACTGCCGGGTCGGAAAACCCGGTGACGATTGGTATCAACTCCTTGAGTGGGAAGCTCCCGTTTTCGACTTCTTCAGCCAGAGCCTCTTCATTCAGCCGACTGATCGCGATGGGGGCGGCCCGTGGGGCCAGTTGTTTAATCCATTCGGCACAGTTGCGATAGATGCCCTCGTGGCAAAGCCCATCGATGATATGGTGGATGTCTTCGTCGGTGACCTTTTCCAGATCGAGCGCACGATCGGCCAAGACGCGCTTGGCCAGCTTCGGGTTACGTACGAGGTCCTTGAAAGTCCAGTCGGAAGGCACCTTGTTGCGGTGCCCACCTAGGCTGGAGGTAACGACATCGGCTAACTTGCTCAAGGCTTTGCTAAACATTGTCGCCCCCATATGCGATTAATCACGATTAAGCATACTCTAGCAGATATGCAAAAGACCCACGGTTTGACACGTGGCTTAAGTGTATTGGGTTGGTTTATGTGGGAAGGCGGGGCGGTCTTCGGGTTCTTGGCAGGTAGTCTAAACCGCATGGATATAAGCGGTTCGTCTTTAGCTCGCGGTCTCCGGCATCGCGGTGAACAGTTCGGTAGAGAAGTAGCGCTCCATCCGGTCGCACAAGACCGTAACGATAGTCGCGTCGTCAGGCATCTGCTTGCTGGCCTCAACCGCGGCGGCGTAGTTCAATCCGGAACTCGGGCCGACGGGGAATCCCTTCTTTATCAGTTCGCGCGTCGCCTCGATCGCCAACTGATCGTCCACCTCGATCTGCACAAGCCCCGGCATCCGGGCCGGGTCGTAGATCTTGGACATGTTGTCCATGACGCCCGGGATACAACTCGAATAGCTGCACGCCTCGGCCTCCTGGAAACAACCGGCACATGTGGTGCCCCGGCTGATCGGCCGGGCGGCGAATGGCTTGGCCGAGCACCCGTGATCCAATAACCCCAGGTGTAATCCGACGAGTGTCCCCCCGGTGCCGACACCACTGACAAACGCATCGACACACTGGTTCGGAGCCTGTTGGACGACTTCTTTTGCCGTGCTCAGCCGGTGGGCCTGGGCGTTGTCTAGGTTCTCGAATTGGCGCGGTAGGTAGGCGTCTTCCCGCTCAGCGATCTCGTGTGAGACTTCGATCGATCCGATCACGCCGTCGCCTCGCGGGCTCAGCACCACTTCCCCACCGTAGGCACGGATCATCAGTGTGCGTTCGTGACTCACACCTTCGGGCATCACTGCGATAAAGCGTAGGCCCAGTTGGGCGCAGGCCATCGCCATCGCGATGCTGGTTGAACCGCTGGACGCCTCGACCACGACCGATCCCGGACCCAGTTCCCCCGCCCGCCAGGCCTTGGTCAGGATGTATGACGCAATCCGATCTTTGGTTGAGCCGCTTGGATTAAGAAACTCAAGTTTGCACCAGATCGTGGGGCCGCCGGGATGTAGCGTGACCGGGACCATCGGTGTTTGGGGTGTCTGTCCAAGATAGATGCTGTCGATAGGCAGGTGTCGTGTAGGTGCCATGAGTCAATCCCTACCTGGGTATGTTGAGAATTAGAGTATACCTCATCGCTGGCTATTGAAACGGGAGTGGGCCATTACACCCATGTGCCCAAGGCCCTTAGACCAATCCATCTGAGTCAGCCGGCACTGTTCAATGGATAGAGCACGGGGCTACGCAGCGGAGAGTTGGGTGCTTGAGTCATTCTGCCGCGTGCAGATGAGTCTACACAGGCCTACACAAACAGCCCCGACGATTACGATCGGGGCTGTTTCGCAAAGTGCAGGATATACAACTCAATCTTACATAAACACAGAAAGAGCGTGCGCGCTACCGAATGCTTTCAGCGGCGGTGTCTGATCATGCCCAACGCAAGCAGCCCGAATGTGGCGGCTGTGGCGGGTTCGGGGATGGTGACCTGGATGTAGCGTTCTTCGGAGTCGCCGATGGAGACGGTGAAGCTGGTCTGCGGGCCGACGCCGTCCCAGAAAACCGGGCGGTCCGTGACGAACTCGAACGTGGTGCCGCCGCCGCCGCCCGCCGAGGCCGCGAAGACGTGGATCGTGTTCGGGTCAACCGTATCGCGGTAGCCGCTCGCCGCCGAGATGGAGCCGGCCTTTTCACGGTAGAACAGGCGGTTGCCTTCGGTCGCCTGAACAAACTTGCCTCTGACCTCGGAGACGGTGTTCCACCATGTGCCGCCGATCCCGCCGTACTGTTCAGCGATGATCATCTCGACGAGGTGGTGGACTTCAGAACCGAAGTACGGCTTGCCGTCGTTGCGGACCTGCTTGACGAAGTTGATGTAGCTGTTGCCCGACCCGCCGATCAGGTGCGTCGCGCCCCAGTCGGTGGAGTTTTTGGCGACGTCGTACCAGTTCTTGGCGGCGCCGGAGCTTAAGGTCGAGGGGCCGACGAGCGGGAGCACCCCGATCTCCGGGTCGGCCTGGAAGCGCTGCTGGATGCTGTGGATGTTTGACTTTCTGCCTTTCTTGCCGCCGAAGTCTTGCTCGTTGGCGACTTCGACGTAGGCAAGCTCGATGCCGTACGTGCCTTCGACGTAGTGTTTGGTGGCGCGGAAGAGCTCCAGCCAGTTGGCTCCGCGGATATCCTTGCCGTTGTTCTGGACGTAGTAATCGTTGATCCCGTTGCCGCCGCTGGAGACCATGGCGTACTTCACGTTCGGGTTGCCTTGCTGGACCAGGACGGCCTTGGCGATCTGCTTATCGATCTCTGCGATGGCGTCGGGGTGGAGGTTGTTATTCTCGTCCAGCGCCCACTCCTTGGTGCTGCCGATACGGACGACGTCGATGTTCTGCGCCCCGCCCACGCGGTTGATGCTGCTGCTGGTGTTGCCGATCCAGCCGATGCCCCAGAGCTCGAGGCTGGACGGTTCGCCCACATCAAACGTCGAGAACTCGACCGCCGCCGACGCTTGGCCGGCAAGGCCTGACGAGATCACCGCCACGGCAAGGCACGCGAAGAGGGAGCGTTGGGCGCGCTTGAAAAGGCGCGTCAGGGGGTTCCTATCAGCCATCACGAACATCCTCGTCTCCTGAAAAAAATAAGACAAAGGCTGCTGGGCGGGCACACACCGATGTGCGCAATGAAAAAAAGAGAATAAGCCCGAGCCTACTCTCTCCCATCCGTAAATTGTGATTGTCGCAGTGGCTGCTTAAAAACAGCGAACTACGTTGTTGCAGCAGGCAAAGGGTAGCCCGCCATTATTTTAATGCTACTGCACCTCCTATTATGACGGAACTTTGCAGAAGATTCCGAAATTGACGGAAATCCGCAGAAGATATGCCATGTCATTTGACAGAAAGCAGGGACCGATAATGGGTTGATGCGTTAACTTCCGAGTTCATCGTGCTCTGCGCTAAGTCACTCTCCCAACATGTCGATTAGAAGATGGGGTGGGCTTTATAGATTGAGGGCTGTGTGATCAAGGCCGGCATGGTTCCCGGGGGCGGGGCGGGGTGGAGGAAGCACGATGATAGGTGACGATGGTATCGTGGTCGGTCAAGCGGATCAGTCCACAAGTCTCTTGCAGGGTGAGGCCGGCTTCTACGAGGAACTTCTGAACGGGATCGACGACGGCGTTTACTTCGTGGACACCCAGCGACGCATCACGTTCTGGAGTCGGGGTGCCGAGCGTATTACGGGATTCAAAGCCGACGAGGTTGTCGGGCTAAGTTGTGCTGACAATATCTTGATGCACGTGGATGATACGGGGACGTGCTTATGCAAGGCGGGGTGTCCGTTGGCGGCGACGATGGGGGATGGCGAGTGCAGAAAAACAAGCGTCTATCTGCACCACAAGGACGGCCACCGTGTGCCGATCACCATACGGGTCTCGCCGGTGTACGACCGATCCGGCAGGGTCATCGGCGGGGTCGAGACGTTTCACAGCGGATCGTCGCAGCAGGCGGACCTTCAACGCATCCGTGAGCTTGAGCAGATGGCGTATGTTGACAGCCTGACCGGGATCGCCAACCGGCGTTACTTGAACTCCGCGCTGACCTCCCGTTTCACCGAGCTGGATACTAGCCAAAGCAGGTTCGGGCTGATCATGCTCGACGTGGACCACTTCAAGAGCTTCAATGATAATCATGGTCACGATACGGGCGACCGGGTCTTGCAGATGGTTGCCAGCACGCTAAGCCTGAACTGCCGGCCGCACGACACCGTGGGGCGATGGGGTGGCGAAGAGTTCTTGATCTTGGTTGGATCGGCCAAGAACGAGCACATCGAGCAGTTGGCCGAAAAGCTACGAGCCCTCGTGGCGAGTTGCTGCCTGATAGTTGATGACCAGAGCTTATGCGTCACCGCATCTTTCGGCGCGACGATGGTCCAGCTGGTTGATGACAAGTACTCGGCGGTTGAGCGTGTCGATAAGCTGCTATATGAAAGTAAATCCGCGGGACGTAATTGTGTAATCTTTGGGGAATGATCGCATTGAGCGATCAGCCCATACGCTGAGACTGATGGACGGGACGAAAAAGCCCACGTTCGGTTGAACGTGGGCTTGGTGGTTGGTTGGGTTGTTGTGGGAGGGCTTAGCCCTTCTGCAACTTCTCGACGATGCTCTTATCTTCCAGTGTCGTGATGTCGCCCTTGATCTCGTTGCCTGCGGCGATGTCACGCAGGAGACGACGCATGATCTTGCCGGACCGTGTCTTGGGCAGGGCGTCGGTGAGCTTGATGATGTCGGGCTTGGAGATCGGGCCCAACTCCTTGGCGACGTGTTTACTCAGTTCCTTCTTGAGCGCCTCGGCGGCGTCGCCGGTGGGGATGTCACCACGGAGGATGACGAAAGCGGCGATGCCGTTGCCCTTGATGTCGTGCGGATAACCGACGACGGCGGCCTCGGCGACGGCCTCGTGGCTGACCAGGCCGGACTCGACTTCCATCGTGCCGATGTTGTGACCGGCGACGACGATGACGTCATCGATACGGCCCATGATCCAGAAGTTGCCGTCTTCATCCTTGCGGGCACCGTCGCCGCATGTGTACATACCTTCGACTGTGGACCAGTAGGTGTCGATGAAGCGCTGGCGGTCGCCGTAGACGCCGCGGAGCATGGAAGGCCAGGGCTTACGGATGACGAGGATGCCGCCGGTGTTGGTCGGGACCTCTTCGCCTTCGGAGTTGACCACGGCCGCATCCACACCGAAGAACGGGGTCGTACACGAGCCGGGGGTGGTGGTGGTGACGCCGGGCTTGGGCACGAGCATGTGACCGCCGGTCTCGGTCTGCCACCAGGAGTCGATGATCGGGCAGTTGCCGCCGCCGATCTTCTCGTGGTACCACATCCAGGCCTCGGGGTTGATCGGCTCGCCGACCGTGCCGAGGATCTTGAGACTGGAGATGTCGTGCTTGTCGATGTGCTCGTCGCCCCACTTCATGAAGGTGCGGATCGCGGTGGGGGCGGTGTAGAACTTGGTGACCTTGTGCCGTTCGATGATGTCCCAGAAGCGGTCCTCGGCCGGGTGGTTGGGCCCGCCTTCATACATGATCGACGGGACGCGGTTGGGCAGCAGGCCGTAGACGATGTAGGAGTGGCCGGTGATCCAGCCGATGTCGGCGGTGCACCAGAAGACGTCGCCGGGCTTGAGGTCGAAGGAGATCTTGGCGGTCAGGTAGGTGTAGACGTTGTACCCGCCGGTGGTGTGCATGATGCCCTTGGGCTTGCCGGTCGAGCCGGAGGTGTACAGGATGAACGCCAGGTCTTCGGCATCCATCGGCTCGGCGGGGCACTCGTCGGAGCAGTCGGCGATGACGTCGTCGTACCACTGGTCCCGGCCTTCCTTCATCGGCACGTCCACGCCGGCGTGCTTGACGACCACACAGGTCTGGACCTTGTCGGTCAGCTCCATGCCGTCGTCGGCGTTCTTCTTCAGCGGGACGGGCTTGCCGCGGCGCCAGCCGGCGTCGGCGGTGATGAGGAACTTGCTCTGGCAGTTATCCACCCGGTCGCTGATGGCCTGGGCGCTGAAGCCGCCGAAGATGATCGAGTGAGGCGCACCGATGCGGGCACAGGCCAGCATCGCGATCGCCAGTTCGGGGATCATCGGCAGGTAGATCGTCACGACGTCACCCTTCTTCACGCCCAGCTTCTTCAGGGCGTTGGCGAACTTGCTGACCTTCTTGAGAAGATCCCCGTAGGTCAGGTTCAGGACGGTGGGCTTGCCGGCGTCGTCGACGCCTTCCGATTCCCAGATGATCGCGGTCTGGTCGCCCAGGCCGTCGTTGACCTGACGGTCCAGGCAGTTGTAGCTGAGGTTGGTCTGCCCGCCGACGAACCACTTGGCGTCGGGGCAGTTCCATTCCAGGACCTTGTCCCAGGGCTTGAACCAGTGCAGGTCCTGAGCGACCTCGCCCCAGAAGCCTTCGGGGTCGTCGATGGAGCGCTTATACATCTCCTGGTACTGGGCTTCGCTGCCGACGTGTGCCGAGGCGGCGAGTTCGGCCGGTGGCGGGAACTTCCGGGTCTCTTGGAGACTGGATTGCATCTGTTCAGAGTTGGTGTTCACGGTACTGGACATCTGGAGATACTCCCTGGCGAAGGTTATGGGGTTGATGACTTAGAATACCAGCGTGGGCCGACGAACGGGAGCATGTAACATATAAGCCCGAATCGTCTGAAGACCATCAGTGTAGTAGGTTCCCGACGCCCCGGCAAGGCAGGGTCTTAAGCCGCCTCGACTTGGAGATATGGTGATTAACTTGAGAGGGCGGGGCGGCCAGAGGCACCCTAACGTTATATTAAAAAATGATTTACGGGTGCTAGAGTAGCAACGCCTAGTCCTCCGGCCTCTCACCTGCGGGGGCCATCTTGACGAGCTTGGGATCGAAGCGGGCGATCGCGTCCACCAGGTCGCTCTGCAGCGACATCACCTCGTCGATGTCCTTATAGACCACCGGGGCCTCGTCGATCCCGGCGCTGAGCAGGGTGACGCCGGCCTTCTCAAGCATGGGGCGGATGCTGTGCCAGCGGTAGGTGTTTTTGGCCTTCGTGCGTGACATGACGCGCCCCGCGCCATGGGCGGCGGAATCCATCGCGGGGCTGGAGCCCTTGCCTCGGACGACGTAGCAGGGGCTGGCCATCGACCCGGGGATCACGCCGAGCACGCCTGCCCCGGCCGGGGTCGCGCCCTTGCGGTGGACGATGACATCCACGACTTCGCCTTCGACTTCGTGCTGTTCTTTCCATGCGAAGTTGTGGTGGTTCTCGATCATGGTCAGCACGTCCGCGCCAAGGCGCTTGACGATGGCCCGGTGGATGCAGGCGTGGTTGGCTGAGGCGTACCGGCCCATCAGCTGCATCGCCTCCCAATACTCTTTGCCCTCGTGGCTATCAAGATCGAGCCAGGCGAGGTGGCGCGTCGCCTTGTCCAGGTGCGGGTGCATGGCCATCGCGATCTGCGAGTAATGATTACACACCGCCGCGCCCGTGCCCCGGCTGCCGGAGTGGGATAGCAGCGCGAGGTAGTCCCGCTGCGGATCGAGCCCAAGCTCGTCGGCATCGGCATACGCACGGAAGATGCCGAACTCGACGAAGTGGTTGCCCGACCCGCTGGTGCCGAGCTGCGTCGCGGCCTTGTCGCGGTTGCGTTTGGTGATCGGCGAGACACTCCAATCATCTTCCAGCACCTCGTGGTCGCGCTGCCGGTCTTTGAACGCGGCGCCGATGCCGAAGCGCGTCTCGTTTTCCAGTGCGCCGGTCAGGCGGTCGGCTTGGGATTCGAGCGTCTTGGCGGGCATGTCCAGCACGGTGAGCTTCACCCGGCAGGCGATGTCCACGCCCACGGCATAGGGGATCACCGCGTTGCGCGTGGCGAGCACCCCGCCGATCGGCAGGCCGTAGCCGACATGGGCATCAGGCATCAGCGCGCCCCGAGCTGAAATGGGTAGCCGGCAGGCGTGATGCATCTGCTCGATACTCTTGGTGTCCAGGTCGTCGCCCCATTGCCGGTAGGGGGCCGGCGTGTCACGGGGGGTGTAGGCTTCCTGTGCCGCGGCTTCTGTCTTCTGGATCAGCGCGACCTGCCGGGCGAGCTCGCCGAAGTGTGGATCGTCACGATAAGCGTCCGGGTCTTGGGCGAGTAAACGCAACGTGTCCTGCGTGGCCTTGCGATCGACGCCCGCTTTCGATGCAGCTTGGGCGGTCCACTTGGCCATCTTCGCCAGCTGCCGAGGGATACCGAGTTGTTCGAGTTGACGGGCTTTCATGGTGAAAAACTGGAAAGCTGGAAGTTAGCACATCTTGAAATACGATTCGTTCGATACCCGATACCCGATACCCGATACCCGATACCCGATACCCGATACCCGATACCCGATACCCGATACCCGATACCCGGTCCTTCACTACGCTCAGGACCGGCGTTGATACACTCTTATCATAAGTGCGATTGCTTGGTCGTTTCTGCCCTACACCCTAATCCCTGATCTCTAAACCCCAGACCCTAAACCCCAGACCCTAAACCCCAAACCCTAAACCCCAACAACATGCCCCTGATCATCGACTGCTACAACGTGTTGCATGCCGAGAAGCCGCCGGTGTTGGCGGGGCTGGGTGAAGCGTCGTTGTGCAAGCTGCTGGCGCGCAGCGGCTGGGCGCGCAGCGGGGTGACGGTGGTGTGTGACGGCTCACCCAAGCCGCACTCGCCGGACCCGATGGACGTGGACCCGGTGGAGCTGATCTTCTCGGGGGCGGGGCAATCCGCGGATGATGTGATTGTCCGGCTGATCGATGAAGACACAGCCCCCAAGCGGTTGACCGTGGTCTCCAGCGACCGCGTGATCCGGCGGGCGGCGCGGCGGCGTCGGGCAAGGGACTGGACGGCCGAGGCGTTTTTAAACCGCCTGGCCCGATTGGTCATCGAGGGCAAGGTCGGCGACGCGGGTGAGGCGGCCGGGGAAGCGGCGACCGGGGGCAAGCCTTCGGCGGGGGACCTGTCGGACCAGCACATCAATCGCTGGCTGGACATGTTCGGGTTTGAAGGTGAACGTGCGACGGACGCGGACGGCTCCATCCACGACCCGTTCAAAGACCCCTGGGCGGACGTGGATAAGATCCAGGACATCGACGATCTGGACGACCTGCTGGACCAATAAGTGGTTGCGGGTCAAGCGTCGCGAGTTTTTTGTACCATACGCGAACTGACTGATCCGTACCCTGCCGAGCGCCACGATGACCCAATCGACCGACAGCCCATCTACGACCACCGGACAGCCCGTCTACAAGCGGGCGCTTCTGAAGATCAGCGGTGAGGCTTTCTGTAAGCCCGGCGGGTTCGGGATCGACGGCCCGGAACTGGACGTGATCGCCAAGGAAATCGTCGCGGCGGCGAAACTGGGCACCGAGCTGGCGGTGGTCGTGGGCGGAGGCAACATCATCCGCGGCGCGACACTCGCCGAGGAAGGCAACATCGTTCAGGCGACCGCCGACTCGATGGGCATGCTCGGCACCGTGATCAACGGATTGGCGCTCAAGGAAACTTTAGAAAAGTTCGGCCAGCCGGCGCGGGTGCTCAGCGCGATCAACCTCTCGGCCGTCGCGGAGACGTTCATCCGTGGCCGGGCCAACCGTCACCTGGAGAAGGGGCGGGTTGTGATCTTCGTCGCCGGGACCGGCAACCCGTTTTTCACAACCGACTCGGCGGCGTCGCTGCGGGCCGCGGAGATCAACGCCGACGTCCTGCTCAAGGCGACCAAGGTCGACGGCGTCTACGACAAGGACCCGATGAAGCACGACGATGCCCAACGCTTCGATACTTTGCAGTTTAAGGATGCGATCGAGCGGGACCTGAAGGTCATGGACCTGACCGCGTTCGACATGTGCCAGAAGCGCGGCATCCCGATCATTGTGTTTAACATGAAAGAGCCCGGCCACATCGCCGAGGTCGTGGCGGGCAAGTCCCATGGCACGAAGGTCGTGGCAGGGTGATGTTCAATGTGCCATGTTCGATGTTCAATGTATTCCCTTTTGTCCGTTACATTGAACATTGAACATCGAAGATTGAAGATAGGGAGCCGAAGATGGATATTGATGAGAGCCTGCTGACGTGTGAAGAGTCGATGGACAAGGCGGTGGACTACCTGAAAGGCGAGCTGCGCGGCGTCCGGACCGGGCGTGCCAACACGGCCCTGGTCGAGTTCATCAAGGTGGACTACTACGGCGCCCCGACCGAGCTTCGGCAGCTGGCGCTGATCAACGTCCCCGAGCCGACGCAGATCCTGATCAAGCCGTTCGACGCCTCTTCCACCAAGGAGATCGGCAAGGCGATCGAGGCCGCGGGCCTGGGGCTGAACCCCGTCGTCGAAGCCAAACAGGTCCGGCTGAATCTCCCGGCACTCTCCGGCGAGCGCCGCACCCAGCTGATCAGCAGCGTCAAGCAGATGGGCGAGCAGGGCAAGGTCGCCATCCGCAACGCCCGGCGTGACGCCAACAAGCACATCGATCAGGCCGCGAAGGACAAGGCCCAGCACCTCAGCGAAGACGCGGTCGAAGAGGCCAAGGACGATGTGCAGAAACTCACGAAGAAGTATGAAGCTCAGGTCGATGAGTTGATCACGAGCAAGACGAAAGAGATCCAGGAGATCTGATCAGGCTTCCGGGGGGTGCCAGGGGGCCGGGGCCGGGAGGTCGAGCATGTGGCGGGACACGAACGGGACGATCCGGGGTGGTTTCCGACGTCACACTCGGGCGGCCGGCTGGCTGCTGGGGGTGTGGTGCTTGTTCCTGTTTACCATACCTGTCTACTCACAGGTGGACGACACCACTTCGCGTGTCGATGCCGCCATTGAACAACTCATCAACGAAGCCAACGACCTGGGCACGATCAAGAGCCCGGAGCACCGTGCGGTGATGTCGCGCCCGCACCGCGTGCTTGAATCACTAAATAGTGAAGACGGGCCCACGGTCATTAAGCGGATGGCCGAGAAACTCACCGGCGATACGTACGGCGATACCTACATCCGCTGGCACCTGATACCCTTCATTCAGCAATACCTACACGCTCACGCCATCTCAGAACAGGCCGACGAACCATTGCCCGCCGAGGTCACCCGGGCGCTGCGGGACCTGTTCAAGCACCTGCCCCCCGAGGCCGAGGCACGGTACGTCTCGCCCTACACAGAAGAGGGCAAGGCGCTCAACGCGAAGATCGCCAGGCTGCGGTCCCAGACGCGGATCACCGTCGGCGTCCCGCCATTTGAAAAAACCTACTCCGGCCGGTCCGCGCTGCCGCATATGACCGACGCCGCTCGCAGGAAAACCGAGCCGATCGTCGATGAAATAGAAAAGCTGCAAGACCAGGTCAAGCAGATGCGCGACCGGGACGTCGACCGTGTTAACGAGCGCTACCGTGACGTGGTCAAGTCGCTGCGTGAGTACCGCTTCGATATGGCGTACACCATGGTCCAGAGCGGCGACCGGGCGCTGCTGAATGACCTGGCTAGCGGGATCGCCGGTCTGATCCGTCAGCGGCAACGGGCCGGGCTTGATCTGATGGATGCGCTCTACAAGGCGACGCGCCACGGCTACCTCGGTCGATACGACGACCGCGCCCTGTCCGGCTTTCGCGCTCGGTTAAGTAAGGCCGCAAGCGGGGCCCGGCCGTATGAGCCTTACCTGCGTGGCGAGGATGCGGTACCTAGAGATGTGAAGCCGGAGATGCGCAGCTTCGCGAACCACGCCGGCCATATGCTGGACCTGCTGCAAGACCCGTCGGCCATCCGCGCGTTCAGCCTGACCAGTTCGGTAAGTGCAAACTCGACACCATCCTCGCCAACACCCGTCGGCCTGTTCGATGCCCAGACGCTCTCGATCGACGATGTCCGCGCCGCGATCAGCGCCGCCGTGCATGAGCTTTATACCGCCGACAGGCAGTCGGGCAGCGACGACGTCTACGCGCCCGGTCCGATCCTGCCGTACGAGTTTGTCCGCCATGACAGCTACTACTGGTACCTCAACCGCTACCGCCAGAAAGACCCGGTCTATCAGGAGGTGATCTACGAGGCGGGCAACCACGCACTGGTGGCGGCGGCGATGCTCGCGGCCGGTGAGTCGTATCAGGACCCAAGGCTGCACGCGCGGATCAGCTGGGTGCTCAGCCGAGACACGCCGCATACCTACGACCGCGGCATGCGGCTGATGATGCTCTCTCGCCTGCCGCTTGGGCTCTACGGCAGCGCAGCCAAGCGCGACACCGCCTGGCTCGGTTCAGCGATTACCGACGTGGGAAACTTCAACGAACTGCATTACCAGGGCAGGGCCACCGGATTCGGCGACCACGGCAGCGGGCTATACGGCGTGCTGGGACTCTGGGCCGCGAACCGCATGGGTCTTAGCCTCAATGAAAAGAAGGTCTGGACGCCCATCGACAAGCACTGGCGCCTGACGCAGCAGAAGACCCCCGGCGATGAACCCGCCGGCTGGGCGGTCGGTATGCTCCACGAACTGAACGCCCGTGCTAGTGAAACAAGCACACCCATCACCACCAACACGCGCACCACCGTCACCGGCCCGATGACCGCCGGCGGCGTCGCGGCGCTTACCCTCACCGAGCGATTCCTCCAGGGCGATAAACAACTGACTCCCGGCCGTGACAACGTCTCCCCGGAACTCCGTAAAGGTCTCGCCTGGCTCGACGCCAACTTTGATCCAGCTCAAAGCCCCGGCGCCGACTGGTTCTACTACATGTGGACTATCCAGCGCGTCGGGCAGGCGACCGGTCGGCGCACGTTCAACGGCATCGACTGGCACCGCCACGTCACCGCCGAGGTGCTCAACCGCCAGGGCGACGACGGCCTGTGGGAAGACCCGAGCGGTCAACAGGGCAAACTCCTGTCCACCGGCTTCGCACTGTCGTATCTCGCTAACGCGCTACAGCCGATCGCCGTCTCGAAGCTGAAGTTCGACGGGGCGTGGAACAATCGGCCGAACGATTTATGGAACTTCTCCGAGTACGCATCGGATGTCTACGAGACCGACACCGCCTGGCAGATCGTCAGTCTGGATCAACCGGTTTATGAACTAGCCGACGCGCCGCTGATGTACCTGGCGACGCATGAGCCGTTCACGCTCTCCGGCGATGAGCTTGCCCGGCTACGCGCGTACATCGAAGCGGGGGGGATGCTGGTCATCAATCCCGAGGCCCCGATCAATCGTTTGTCGCCGAGTATTGATGCGCTGGTCGAAGCGGTATGCCCCGGGCGATCGCTTGAGCCGGTCGATTCGGCCCACCCGTTCTACAGCCTGCATACCCCGCTGAAGCAGAATGTGCCGATGCAGATGGTGCACAACGGGGTCCGCCCGCTCGTGGTTGTCTTTAATAAGGACCTCGGCCGGGGCCTGCAGAGCAACGACCCGAAGCGCTTCGCCGATAGTTTCGTGGCGCTGTCGAACATGTACCTGTTCGCCGTCGGCACGGAAACCAGCCGAACGCGATTGGCGTCGAATTACATCGTGCCGTCTGACGATGAACCCTACGAGCAGTTAACCGTGGCACGGCTGCGACATGACGGCGACTTTGATCCCGAGCCCGGGGCGCTGAAGCAGATCGCTGCACTGATGGCGCGGGGTCATGGTCTCGGCTTGGAGGTCCAGACGCGCAATCCCGATGAGCTCGCTGATACGAAGATCGCGTTCATGACGACCACGGGCGGTGGTGCGCTGTCCGACGATCAGGCGAAAGCCTTGCGTGAGTGGGTCGAGGCCGGCGGCACGCTCTGGCTGGACGCCGCGGGCGGGTCGACGGAAGCGGTTAACGCCGCGAATGCGCTCTTGGCGCAGGCCTTTGCCGGGCACACGGTCCTGCCGCTGGCTCAGGACGACGCGATTATCACTGGCAAGGGCCTCGGCCTTTCGGCATACGACCTTCGCCGTGTGTCCTACAGCCGGTTCGCTCAACGCACGATGGGCCAGGCCAACGCGCCGCGGCTGCAAGCGATCACGATCGACGGCAGGGTAGCGGTAATCTATTCGCCCGAAGACATCACGGCGGCGCTGGCCGGCCTGGAACATTGGCAGGTCTTTGGTTACTCCCCCGAATCCGCCCGGAAGCTTGTCGCCAACGGCATCCTCCAGGTATCCCGTTAAACTACGACCTGTTCTGACCAGACCCTATACCCTAGACCCTATACCCCACTGACCACCCATGGACTTCTTCGCCCAACCCCGTGAACGCCTCGCCGTGCTACCCACGCCGCTTGAGTTCATGCCGCGCCTCACCGACAAGCTCGCCGGGCCGCGCATCTACCTCAAGCGCGACGACCTGACCGGGCTCGCCTTCGGCGGGAACAAGACGCGCAAGCTCGAATACCTCATCGCCGACGCCAAGCGCAAGGGCGTGACCCACTTCATCACCGAGGGCGGCGCACAGTCCAACCATGTGCGACAGTCCGCCGCCGCCGCAAGGCTCGCGGGCATGCAGGCCGTGCTGGTGCTTAACTCGCCGGAGGATGCGCCGCCGCTGCAAGGCAACCTGCTGATCGACGACCTGCTCGGGGCCGAGTGTCATTACGTTAAGGCCGGCCCGGACCGTAAGCCCAAGATGCAGGAGCTTGCCGATCGGATCACGTCTGAGGGCGGCGTGCCGTACGTCGTCGTCTCCGGCGGCTCCGACGCGGTCGGCTCGTTGGGTTACGCCAACATGGTTCTCGAGATGAACAGCCAACTGGTCGAGCAGGTCGTCAGCCCGCGCTGCGTCTACGTCGCCAACGGCAGCGCCGGCACACAGGCGGGTATGGTCCTGGGTAAGTCGCTGTTCGGCGGCGACTACACCATCAAGGGCTACTGCGTCGTGCCCGGCGGGGCGGAGGAGATCACACAGGACACGCTCACGCTCGCCAACCAATGCGCCGCCGGCATCGGGGCCGACCCGGTCGATGCCTCGCAAGTCATCTGTGACGACACCCAGTTCGGCGAAGCCTACGGCCAGCCCACACCCGCCGCCCTCGAAGCGATCAAGCTGCTCGCCGACACCGAGGCCATCCTCTTGGACCCCGTCTATTCCGCCAAGGCCTTCGCCGGCATGCTCGCCGACATCCGCGCCGGGCTGTACTCAAGCGAGGACGCCATCGTCTTCGTCCACACCGGCGGCACCCCGGCACTGTTCGCCAAGGTCGATCTGCTTCAGCCTATACTCTCAAGGTGACAGGAAAAGCAGGAAAAGCAGGAAAACAGAAAATTGGGAAAGCAGGAAATAGGACATTCGCTGCCGTACGATTCATCCCAACCCCCAACCCCCAACCCCCAACCCCCAACCCCCAACCCCCATGCTCAATCCCCCGGCCGTGACCCCCAGCGAACTCAAAGCCATGCTCGACCGTGGCGACGATATCGAACTGGTCGACGTGCGCGAGCCGAAGGAACACGCGATCGTTCAGCTCCCCGGCTCAAAGCTGATCCCCTTAAAGACCCTGCCCGACCACGTCGACGACCTGGACCCCGACAAGACCCAGGTCGTGATCTGCCGCGTCGGCCAGCGCAGCGCCATGGCGGTCGCTTTCTTAAGAGAGCGTGATTACGAAGCCCTAAACCTCACCGGCGGCATCCTTGGCTGGGCCCGGGAAGTCGATCCCACGATGCCGACGTATTGAATCCACGTTTTTCATTTCTTCCTATCAGGCCGACGATTTCTATTGGAATCAGGCTGCTACGCGTTAAGATGTGTGTGTAAGCCTCGCGCCGGGTGCGGGGATGCGTATACATCAGTGATAGGGGGCGCACATGGCACAAGATGCTGAATCTTTACGTCTAGGTGGTTGGCTCAGGCGGCTGAACTACACACCCATTCGCGACCTGTTGCGGGGCAAGATCACCGGCCGGTATGACTTCTATAGTCATTTCCGTGCCGCCTTCCCGGAGCCGTTAGCCAGACACCTCTACAAGATCGTCAACCGGGCCGATCTCACCCGGCGTGAGCAGACGCAACTCACGCAGGAACTTATCGAGCGTTACGAGCCCGAGATCGCGGCAGGCAAGACACCGGAGGCGTTAATCGAGGAACTGCCCCGACGCAAGACCACGCGCCGATACCGACGGGCCTACAAACGTCGACGCCATATCCTCTGGCGTGCCACCGAGCATGCCGCGGGGTGCCTGTTGCTGGTCCCGATCGCGCTGGCTGGCATGTACTTCTGGGCGGTGGTGTTCTTTTGGTTCAGTAAGCCGACACTATCTGTTGATTACCTTGCCCAACTCAACGCGCCCGCACTGGCCGTGCCGGAGGAAGACCGGGCGTGGCCGTTATACCGCGAGGCATACCTTGGTATGCATGAGTATGACGAAGCTTATCCCAAGCCTGATTATGACGGTGTGTCGCCTTATCAACCACACTGGATGGGTATGGTTACATTCCTCGAAGATCATCAGGCGGAGCTCGCGTTAATACGAGAGGCTGCCCAGAAACCAGGCTTAGGGCTGACGGTCGGATACCTTGGCCACTACAGGGATGAGGACGCTCTCGTCTTTTACGGGCGAAGCGAGATCGATCCGAACCTGCCAGCAGATCGTTATGTGGTTGATAAGCGGGATCGTCTAAAACCCATGGCGTATTGGATGGAGTTGGCGAACTTCTGGCCTATCCGACACCTGGCACAGGTTCTGGTATCCGATGCATACCTGGCGATAGAATCGCATGACCCGGAACGGTTCTGTGATGATCTAGAAGCCATGTTTGGCATGGTTAAACATCTAACCGAAGTTCCCATGCACTACAATGGTCTATTGGGGATCGAAATACGTGAAGAGGTCTACGGGGTTATTTCAGATGTGATGGCCACGAATCCGTCGGTTCTTCATGAGTCACAACTCAAACGATTACTTCAATTGATTAATCAAGATGCAGAGCATCAACTGGTCACGGTTGAGGGCGATCGGCTAATGATCCTTGATTACATGCAAAGGATCTACACAGACAACGGGCGGGGCGACGGACACATCACGCCAGAAGGCATCTGCCTGCTAGACTCTGATTGGGACTGGGAGCCTACGTACACATATACGTGGGTAGATAGGCTGGGGCATGCTAGTAAGGTTCCAATCGAAGCTGTGCTGGTCGTATCACGTAAAGAGATAAATCATAAAATTGAAGATCTCTTTGATACTGCCGAATCGGCTCTTTATGTACCAATGTGGCAAATGCACGAGTCGGACGTAAAGCGTGAAATCTGGAATTGGTCACGATCAGATTGGCGTCGCTATCGGCCGTTACATTTGATCGGTGATTACACACGCGCAAGAGAGTCTATCACACTATGCACAGCCAAGTACGAGGGTATTAAAACCGCCATAGCGATTGAACAATACAGGCGTGATCACGGTGTCTGGCCTGATAGTCTTGGTGAATTGTTGGGGGAATACTTGGATCATTTGCCCGTCGATCCGATGACCGGTGAACCCGCTAGATATCGTGTCATCGACGACCGGCCCGTCATATACGCTGTCGGAGAAGACGGTGATGACGACCAGGCACACCTCCCATTTAATCTGCATTGGAGAAGCGTGGAGAACAATTATGCGGAAGGTTGGGGAACTAAGTTTTTCCCTGCTGACGGTGATTGGATCATTTATCCCGACCCGGAGACGGATAGAATCACCCAGAGAGAGGCAGATCAACCGGATATCCCAGAGCCGAGTCATCCCGATGAGCTTGGCATGATGGGTTACGGATATCGTGGCCCCTCTTGGTATGACTGGCCAGATACGATTGAAGCGGTGGAGTCCGATGATCCCGCCCCGTGACGACTAGGCCCATCGGGCCTACAATCCCGCTCATGACGACGATGAATCAGGCAAGTGGGCGGGCGCTGGCTGAGGCGCTGAATATCGACGCGGTGATCGCCGGCGAGGCCCGGCTGTCGGCGGGGGATGCGGTGCGGCTGTACCACGAGGCTTCGACCCACGACCTGGGGCGGTGGGCGTCGGCGGTGTGCGACCGGATACATGGCGGCGTTGATGCTTCCGGGGGCGGGAAACGCACCTACGTCATCGACCGCAACGTCAACTACACCAACGTCTGCTCCGCCCGCTGCACGTTCTGCGCCTTCCGTCGCGACGGCGACGAGCACGACGCCTACACGCTCTCCACCGAGCAGTTGCACGCGAAGATCCAGGAGCTGGTCGACATCGGCGGGACGCAGGTGCTGCTGCAGGGGGGGATGCATCCGGACCTGCCGATCGAGTTCTATGAGGAGATGTTGGCCGGCATCAAAGACAAGTTCCCGGGGGTGCATATCCACGGGTTCAGCCCGCCGGAGTTCGTGGAGTTCGTCGCGGTGTTTGATCTCGACGGCTTCCCGACCACTGCGCCCGGAAAGAGCCATGAGCTAGACCCCGAAGTGTGGGAAGCCAAATTAGAGGTCATCCTGAAGCGCCTGATGAAAGCCGGGCTGGACACGATCCCCGGCGGGGGCGGCGAGATCTTCCCCGAGCACGTGCGTCGCCGGATCGGCCCGGGCAAGGCGGACGGCAAGCAGTGGCTGGACGTCATGGCGGCCGGGCATCGGCTGGGCATGCTGACCAGTGCGACGATGATGTTCGGTCATATCGAGGGCATCGCCGACCGGATGATGCACATGGACGTGATCCGTCAGCGTCAGGACGAAGCGATCGAGAACAACTGGCCGGGCAAGTACATCAGCTTCATCAGCTGGCCGTTCCAGCGTGAGAACACGCCGATGGGCCGCATCCCCGACTACGCCCCCGGAAGTGATGAGCCGTTCCCTGGTGATGTGCTAGCCGACAAGGTCTTTGCCGGGGAGTTGGATGCGTTTGATAAGGCTGCGTGCGACGCGGCCGTGCCCGCCGCCGGCAAGCTGCTGCGGATGGCCGGGGCGAGCGAGTACCTGCGGATGCAGGCGATCAGCCGGCTGTTCTTCGACAACATCCATTCGATCGGCGCGTCGTGGGTGACCATGGGCCCGAAGGTCGGGCAGATCGGCCTGTTCTACGGGGCGAACGACATGGGCAGCGTGATGATGGAAGAGAACGTCGTCAGCGCCGCCGGCACGACCTACTGCCTGAACGAACCCGTCCTCTGCCAACTCATCCGCGATTCCGGCTTCACCCCCACGCAGCGCGACAACGGCTACAACCTGCTCAAGGTCCACGACGGACCTGACGCCCCCGATCTGCAGGTTTCCGACTGGTCCGAGCACCGCGTACAGAAGCTGCACATCGAACGAGGTCATGAAGACGCGACCGTGCCGTTGACCATCGCAGAAGATTAGCGTTCACATGTTGAATGGATTCTTTACGTGGGGAAGCGACCGGTAGACATGGCTGGAAATAAGACTACAATATCTTGATTCCGTGCCCCCCGCCTGATTTTTCACCCCTACAACCCAAGAGGATATTACCGTGAGTATCCGACACCTGGACGCGATTTTTAAGCCCGAGCGAGTCGCCATCATCGGCGCCAGCGACACACCGACGAGCGTGGGATACGCCGTGCTGCGCAACATGGTCGGCGCGGGGTTTGACGGGGTGGTGTACCCCGTGAACGCCAAGCGTGAGGCGGTGCAGGGGATCGCTGCTTATAAGAGCGTGCTGGAGGTGCCGAACACGCCGGACCTGGCGGTGATCTGCACGCCGGCCCCGACGGTCAAGGTCGTGGTGACGCAGTGCGCCGAGGCCGGGGTCAGGGGGGTAGTCATTATCAGCGCCGGGTTCCGGGAGACCGGCGAAGCGGGTCTCAAAGAAGAACTTGAGATCGCCGAGATCGCGCGGCAGGCCGGCATGCGAGTCATCGGGCCGAACTGCCTGGGCGTGATCACGCCGAGGCTCGGGCTCAACGCCAGCTTCACGGTCGGGATGCCCAAGGACGGGCACATCGCGTTCATCTCACAGTCCGGGGCGCTGGGCACGAGCGTGCTGGACTGGGCGGTGCGCAAAGGCATCGGTCTGTCGCACTTCGTGTCGGTCGGCAACATGATGGACACGGGCTTCCCTGATCTGATCGACTACTTCGGTCAGGACCCGCGCACCCGTTCGCTGATCCTCTACATCGAATCGATCAAGGACGCGAGGCGGTTTGTGTCGGCGGCCCGCGCGTTTACCAAGAAGATGCCGATCATCGCCTACAAGGCCGGCCGCTTCGCCGAGTCCGCCGCGGCGGCGGCGTCGCATACCGGGGCGCTGATGGGTGCCGACGATGTGCACGACGCGGCGTTCCGCCGGGCGGGGATCGAGCGTGTGTTTGCGATCGACGACCTGTTCGACTGCGCGGAACTGCTTGCCCGTCATACACCGCCCAAGAGCAGCCGGCTGGCGATCGTTACCAACGCCGGCGGCCCGGGTGTCATGGCGACCGACGCCCTGCTCGCCGGTGGCGGAGAGCTTGCCAAGCTGCAGGACAGCACGCTCGATGAACTGAATACCTGCATGCCCGCCGCCTGGAGCCACGGCAACCCGGTGGACGTGCTCGGCGACGCCACCAGCACGCGCTACGCCGATGCCGTCAAGATCGTCGGCAAAGACCCCGGCGTCGATGCGATGCTGGTCATCCTCACGCCGCAGGCGATGACCGACGACCAGGAAATCGCCCGTGTGCTCGGCGAAACCGGCGCGAACACCAGCAAGCCGATGCTCGGCGCCTGGCTGGGCGGGGCATCGGTGATGAAGGGCCGGGAGATCCTGACCCGCCACAACATCCCGTCCTACCCCAGCCCCGAGCGCGCGATCCGCGGGTACATGCACCTGGTCAACTACGCCAAGAACATCGAGATGCTCTACGAGACGCCCTCGGCCGTGCCGATCCGCAACGTCGTGGATAAGCAACTCATCGGCGCACTGGCCGATGTCCCCAACCGCACACTCAGCGAGATTGAATCCAAGAAGCTGTTCATGGACTTCGACATCCCGGTGTCCATGGCCGAGCCCGCCTCAAACGCCGACGAAGCGGTGGCGCTCGCCGACAAGATGGGCTACCCGGTCGTGATGAAGGTCCGATCGCCACAAATCACGCACAAGACGGACGTCGGCGGCGTGGCGCTTGGTTTGGAAGACGCCGAGGCCGTGCGCGGCGCGTTTCAACGTGTGACCGAGTCGGCGGCGAAGCACTGCCCGGACGCGGACATCGAAGGCGTGTCGATCCAGCCGATGGTCACCGGACGCGACGGCGTGGAGATGATCCTGGGCGTGAAGAAAGACCCGGTGTTCGGCACGGTGCTGCTCGCCGGGATGGGCGGGATCACCGCGGAGGTCTTGCAGGACCGTGTGCTGGGTATCCCACCCTTAACCGAACGGCTCGCACGGCGGATGCTCGAATCCCTGCGGTGCTGGCCTCTGCTCAACGGCTACCGCGGTAGGCCGCCGGTCGATGTGGACAAACTCATCGAGGTGCTGATCCACCTCTCGTTCCTCGTGACCCAGACGCCTAACATCAAGGAACTGGACATCAACCCGCTGCTGGTTACGCCCGACGGCGTCACCGCGCTGGACGCCCGAATCATCACCGACGACTCGCCCGGCGAGCCCGACGAGCACTACTCGCACCTGGCGATCCGGCCGTACCCGACGCGCTTCGTGGACAAGGTCGTCCTGCCCGACGGCGAAGAGGTTACCTTCCGCCCGATCCGCCCCGAAGACGAGCCGCGCTGGCACGACCTGCTGGCAAGCTGCAGCGCCGAATCGCTGCGGGCCCGCTTCTTCTCGACGATCGGCAAGACGACCCACGAAATGGCCATGCGTTACTGCTACATCGACTACGACCGCGAGATGGCGATCGTCGCGCTGACCAACCAGGGCGGCAAGAAGCGGATGGTCGGCGTGGGCCGGCTGGTTGCGGACCCGGACCACTTCGATGCCGAGTACGCCATCCTGGTGGCCGATGAATGGCAGAGCGTCGGCCTGGGCACCATGCTGACCTCATACTGCCTGAAGGTCGCCAAGCGGTGGGGCATCCGCCGGGTCTACGGCGGGACCATGATCGAGAACCGGCGCATGGTCGCCACCTTCCGCGATCAGGGCTTCGACCTGGTCACCGAGGATGAAGAAGGCATGGTCTACGCCGAGCGCACGACCGAGCACATCACGGTGTAGCGTTAGTCCGCTTGTAACTCATCTAAGAGCGTCTGCGCGGTGGCCGCTTCTTCGGAATCCGGGGTGCGCGTGATCACGTTCTCAAGGAGGGGTTTGGCCAGGTCGGGTCGGTCCGCGGCGAGGTAGTTCTTCGCCATCGCCAGGTCTTCGCGGTTGCGGGTGAGTAGCGTTTCCGCCGGGTCGATCGGTGGTTCGACCTCGTCGGTTTTGGATTCAATGGGCCTTGTTTTTGCGAGCGCTTCACGGGCTTTGTCGGCATAGGTCGTGTCGCCGAAGTGTTGCAGCAGCTCTTGCATGGCCCGGATGCCGTGCTGCGGGCTCTTACTCAGGCGGTAGACCGCCTCGTCAAAGGCTTTCTTCGCTTCCTGTTCCCTGCGCTCGCGTATCTCGATAAGCGGGGCGTCCAAAGCGGCCAACCCCTTGTCGAACCACTCGGCGGGCGGCATGACATGGCCCATGCCGGGGACTTCGAGGTAGGTGACGTGGTTGAACTTGGCCCGCTTGTAGCCGTACTCATACGTGACGAGTGTCTGGTCGCGGTTGCCGTCGGTCTCGCCGGTGAGCAGGACGTATCGGCCGTCGCGCTTGGCTCGCCGCAGGACGCTTGGGCTCGGCGGGTTGAACGCGGGGGCCCAGAATACGAGCGTCTGCTGGACCTGGTTGCGGTTGCTGTCGGGGTGGGGCAGGCGTTTGAAGTAATCCGTGCCGATGATCGAAAACGCCCCGGCAAACTCGTCGGCATAGACCAGCCCGACCCGTGAAGCGCTCCGCCCGCCGCCGGAGATGCCGCTGACATAAAGGCGCATCGGATCGATGTTAAATCGCTGCTTCGCGTTGTGCAGCCCATCCAACGCCAGCCCCGCGCGGTGCCAGAAGCTGCGCGTGTTGCCCGAACGATTGGCGCCGATCCAGATCAGCTTGTGTTTGTCGAGAATCGGGAGGAAGTTCTCGGGCGGCGATCCGTGGTCTCCGGCGTTGATCCAGACCATAAGCCCGTACGCCTCGCTGCCGTCGTAGCTCCCCGGGACGTACAGCTCGAACGATTCGTCAGCCAGGTTGTAATCTCCGGGCGGGTTGTTCAGGGTGGCGCGGAACCGCCCGGTGACCTTCTGCACCGAGCTGAGCGGGCTGCGCTCCTCGAACGTAAGCTGATCACGTCGGCCGGCGGCATCGTCAGTCGATGCCTCGGTCTTCGGCTCGACCTGCGCACACACAACCCCGCCGATGGGTAGCAGCGCGATACAGCACAGTATGACGATGAGTATTCGCATGAAAGCTCATGCACATTCTACCGCACGAGCTTGAGCTTTCGACGTTTATTCTGCTCGCTGAGGTGGACCAGCACCTGCTGGGTGATCATGCACTGGCTGGCGGTGTGTTGCAGCAGGTGGATCAGCTCGAGTACCTCGTCGGCGTCCGCCTTGCCGTCCTTGAAGGCCGCACGCAGTTGCTTGAGGCTCTTGGCCGAGCTGTTGACCGCGCCGATCGAGGCGTCCAGCGCATCGGCGGCGTCGATCTTGCCGTCGGCGTTGACGTCCAATTCCAGGTCCGGCCGGGCGAACTGCCAGGTCGTGCCCATCGTGAACGTCTGAAGCAGCGACTCCTGCGCCTTGATGTTCGGCAGGTGACGCACCAGAAGCCGGATCGAATCGAAGTCCGGCTGGCTCTGACCGGCGATCCAGCGGTAGACCGTCGAGGTCGAGACCCCCGCCATCTCCGCGATCTCGCGGGCCGTGGTCTGCTTCTTCTCGATCATGCGGTTCAACGTCTTGGTCAACATGGGCTGGCTCCCGGTGATGCGGCGTGGGTGATGCGGTATTCTACCGGATTAGATGTCCCGTGATCGGAAATGTCCGATGGTGTATTCTCGTCGGCGGGACGGACCACGATGCCATTCGCCAAGGCAAGAATATGGACAGGATGACAGGATTAACAGGATCACGTAGTGGGGACCGATCCTGTCCATCCTGTCTAATGCTGTTGTCTTGATCAGTGGTTAGTCGTTCCCCGGCCAGCCGTCGAAGACGAACTTGCCGTCCTTCGAGATCACCTCGCCGTCGACGGTAATCGTGCCGCCGCCGTTCTCAGGCCGCAGGTCGCAGACCATGTCCCAGTGCAGGCCGGAGGTGTTCATGTTGCCGGTCTCGGGGTACCCGGCACCGACAGCGATGTGGAACGTGCCGCCGATCTTCTCGTCGAACAGCGTGTTCTTGGTGTATTCCTGGATCTGGTAGTTGGTGCCGATGGCCACCTCGCCGACGCCGCGTGCGCCGTCGTCCTGATCGAGCATATCGATGAGGAACGCCTGGTTCTTGGACGCCTTGGCATCAACGACCCGGCCCTTCTCGAAGGTCAGCTCGATGTCGTGGACCTCTCGGCCGTGGTGCACCGCGGGGAAGGAATACTTGACGATGCCGTTGACCCCGCCGTCGGGCGCGTCGAGGTTCGGGCCGGTGAAGACCTCGCCGTCTGGGAAGTTTTCGTGGCCGCAGCAGTTGATCCACTTCATGCCTTCGACGTTGACAGTCAGGTCGGTGCCCTTGGCGGTCTGGAAGCGGACCTCCTTCTTGCCGGTGAGGTAGTCCACCACCTTCTGCTGACGCTTCTGGATTTCGAGCCAGGCGGCGACGGGGTCGTCCAGGTCCAGGTGGCCCGCCTTGAAGACGAAGTCTTCGTATTCCTTGAGGCTCATCTCGGCGTCCTGCGCGCTGGCGGCCGTGGGGTACTGTGTGCCGGTCCATCGCAGCGGCTTGACGCCCGGATGAGCATCGGGATCGTTCGCCGCGGCGGCGCGCTCCATGAAGACCTTCATGATCGGCTTGCGGGCCGACGAGGCGATGCCCTGGCGTTTTGGATCGACACGCGACAGGCTCTTGGTGTTCGTGTCCGCCCACAGGCCGATGGAGACATCGATCGACTCGATCTCGTGCAGCGCCAGCGGGCTGACGAACTGGAGCTGGTCTTCGTTGGCGTGCTCGTAGAAGAGGTTATTCAGCGCGTCGGGGGCGCACTTCACAAAAGGGTGTGCCCCGGCCTTGAGGGCGGCTTCGTACAACGCTTCGAGCAGCGGGCTCGCCACGGGCGACGCCGTCAGCCTCACCAGCTGCCCGGGCTTGATGCCGGTTGAATATTCGACCAGGACACGGGCCAGTTTATCGATTCGCGGGTCACGCACGGCTATCTTCTCCGGTATTGAACTTAAGAAACCGGCACATCGTAATCACTTAGGCGGCCGATTTCACAACCGGCCGGCCGGTTTGTGAGTGTTTTATAGCCCGCCTTGCCTCACAGCGGTTCAGGGCCTACTTTGTGCATAAGCGGATGACATTAGACCAGGAAACACAACCCAATCCCGACGCCCCGGTCGATACCCCGGCGAGCCATCAGGCCGCGCCGATCCCGGATGAAATCGCTGAGGGGCCGTTCGGCCGGATGCTCGAGCCGGTGCTGCGATCGGTCTGTGAAGACCGCTTGTCCGAGATCAGCTGGTTCCGCACCGACTGGCAACGCGGCGGTGCCGCCACGGGGTACGCCACTTACAAGGACGATGCCGGGGACGAACAGCCCGTGGTGGTCAAGCTGCCGGTCCCGCCTTGCGAGTTTCAGTGGATGCGGATCATGCAGGAGGCGCAGGACATCGTGCCCACGCTCTATGCCGGGGGCGAGGTGCTCGGCGGGTACGACATGGCGTGGATGGTCATGGAGCGCCTGCCCAACGGCCCGCTTTCCTCGGCGTGGGGCGGGCAGGAATTCAGCCTGTTGATCGAAGCGATCGGGCGGTTCTACCAGGCGTCTCAAGCCATCCCCATCAAGACCGAGCATGAGCACCGCGACTGGGCCGCGATCCACGACCACGCCCGCAAGTCCGTCCGCGCCCAAGGCCTCGCCGACGCGCAGCGCTGGAACAAGGCGCTGAAGAAGTCGCACAAGAAGTACAAGGACTGGGTCGGGATTTGGGACGACCGCCCGATGGAGCACTGGTGCCACGGCGACCTGCACCTGGCCAACGCCATGACACGCAACCAGCCGCCCGACGGCCCGGCGGTCCTGTTCGACCTGGCCAAGGTCTGCGTCAGCCACTGGGTGCAGGATGGCGTCTACATGGAACACCTCTACTGGGGCCGGCCCGGCGAACTGCACGGCCACAAGCTCTGTAAGGAACTTGCCCACCACCGCAAACAGCTCGGCCTGCCCGTCGATGAAGATTGGTCCCGACTCGCCGACGCCAAGCGTGCCCTGCAGGCGATGAGCGTCCCGGCCGTACTCAATATCGATGGTAATGCACAGTACGTCCACGGCGCATTGGAAGTGCTCGAACGCGCGGTGGGGTGATGTTCGGTATTCAATCTTCAATGTTCCATGTGAAGAACGTGACCTGTCGCTTAAGACAGATTGAACAATCCACATCGAACATTGAACATCAATGTGTGTACTTCCGTGGCAGGTCTTTCGACAGCTTGCACAGGATGTCGTAAGCGTGGACTTCAGCCAAACGGGCGAGGTTGGGCACGCTGTTGGGCGCGGCGGGGTCGTCGCTGATCACGTGAACGGTCTTGTCCATGAGTGACTGGATGTCCCAGTCTTCTTGATCGATCGGCACATCGGTGAGATCGATCGAAAGCTGGTCCATGTTGACCCGGCCGAGCACGGGGGCGTCGAAGTACATGCCCTGGTTATCGGTAAACACGCGGACGGATGACTTGTTGCTCAGCGCCAGCGGGTACCCATCGCCGTACCCGACAGGGATGACGCCGACGACGCTGTTGCGTTTGAGCTTGTGGGTGGAGCCGTAGCCGACGGGTGTCCATCGGGGGTAACGCTGGACGTGGTTGATCCGCGTGACCCAGCGCGTGGTGTGTTTGAGTGTCGGCGTTTCGGCGAGCATCGGCCCGGTCATCAACTCCGGCCCGTAGCCGTAGAGCGCCAGCCCGGGGCGGATCATGTTCAGGTGGAACCGCTGGTCACGCATCGTCGCGAAGCTGTTGGCGATATGCAGAACACAGTCATCGGGCAGGGGGTCCGCCTGCTGGGCGACGGCTTCCTCGAACTGCTCCAGCTGCTCGTAGGCGAAGTCCGGGTTGTCGTCGGCGGTGGCCAGGTGTGTGTAGACCCCGGCGACGCGCACGTGCGGCGACTTGTCCGGGTGCTGCGCGATGTGTGCGAACTGTTCGCCGTTGAGCCCCGATCGGCTCATGCCCGTGTCGAGATACAGGTGGACGGGCATCTTGATACCGAAGGTCCGCCCGATCTGGTTGACGGTTTCGAGTTGGCCTGGGTCATGGATCGATAGGTGCAGGTTGCCCGCGACGGCGGGGCGGTAGAGCGCATCGGTCCGGTTCAGTTCGCGCAGCGGTGACAGCAGCAGCAGCGGGCAGTTGACGCTCTTGTTGACAAGCAGCTCGGCCTCGGCGGCGCTGTAGACCGCGAGCATATCGCAGCCTGCCTTGACCAACCGGTGCGCCACGGCCGCGGCGCCCAGGCCGTAGGCGTCTTTCTTCACGACGCAGCAGAGGGTGGGGCGTGCGGGTGGCGGCGTATCTGTGTTCGCCTCACTCGCCGTGGGTGAAACAAGCTCCCGTAGCGCGAGGAAGTTGTGTTCCAGCGCGGTGAGGTCGACTTCCAGCCAGCTGATTTGATTTGCCATCAAAGCCTCTGCACGGGTGGGGTGGGATACGGTCTGCGGACCACGTATTTGTACCACGGGCAGTGTCTCCGTAATATCTTGTCAGCAGCCGGCCTACCAGCCGTCGTCCGGCCGGGGCGTTCACGAAGGGTTTTGGACGCCTCGGGGAAGTCAAGACGACGGGGAGGGTGCTGCGTGACGCGTGTCGGGCCTCGGGTGTAACCCGGATAAGCATAGCTTATTCAGTCATTTACGCCAGACGCCAGTCACACATCCCGCAGCGCCACATCCCTGTGGGTGACCGTTGGTGATCCGTCGGCTGCTCGATGCCGGGCTAGACGTCCCGGCCAGGCGCGGGTTCTGCGCGGCCGCCGGCCGCCGACCGACGCCGGAAAAGCACCTCCCGCGGACCGAGCTCTCGGCCCGTCGGCGTTGGCGGAATCACCCATGACCACCCAGGATTTATTCGATACCTCCACTTCCTTCAAGGACCTCGGGCTGCGCGACAGCGTTGTCGACGGCCTGACCGAAGCCGGCTTCCAGCACCCCACCGACATCCAGGCCCAGCTGATCCCAGAGATCCTCGCCGGCCACGACGTCATCGGCCAGGCACGCACCGGCACGGGCAAGACCGCCGCGTTCGGCCTGCCGCTATTTCACTTGGCCGACCCGGACGTCCGCATGCAGGCCCTGGTCCTCACGCCGACACGTGAGCTGGCGACGCAGGTCGCCGCCGAGCTCGATTCGCTCGGCAAGCACACGCCGATCCGCACATCCTGCATCATCGGCGGCGAGTCCATGCGGGCCCAGCAAAAGTCCGTCGAGCGCGGCGGGCACATCATCGTCGGCACCCCCGGGCGCGTCATGGACCTGTTCGGCCGGGGCCAGATCCACTTCGATGACATGCGCTTCGCCATCCTCGACGAGGTCGACCGCATGCTCGACATCGGCTTCCGCGAGGACATCAAGAAGATCCTCCGCAACGTCAAGCGCGAGCACCAGACCGTCTTCGTCTCCGCCACCATCGACCGCGAGATCGAATCGCTCGGCCGATCCTTCATGAAGAAGGACGCCAAGAAGATCACCACCGTCTCCGGCTCGCTGACCGTGTCGATGGTCGACCAGAAGTACCTGCCCGTCGAGCCCTGGGACAAGCGCTCGTTGCTGCTGCACATGCTGCGGAACGAGAAGCCCGACACCACCGTCGTCTTCTGCAAGACCAAGGCCACCGTCCACAAGGTCACCCGATACCTTCGTGACAAGAACATCAGCGCCCGTGAGATCCACGGCGACCTGCACCAGCGCAAACGCAACCAGGTCATGCAGTCCATGCGTAACGGCCAGCTCGACGTGCTGATCGCTTCGGACCTGGCGGCGCGCGGTCTGGACGTGGAGCACATCACCCACGTCATCAATTACGACCTGCCGGAGGACCCCGAGGTCTATGTCCACCGGATCGGCCGGACCGCCCGTGCGGGTCGGCGCGGCATCGCCTGGTCGTTCGTCACGCCGGACCAGGGCCAGCTGCTGACCGAGATCGAGAAGCTCTCCGGCGCGTTGATCGAGAAGCTGGACTACCCCGAGTTCAAGCCCGGCCCCGTGCCTCAGGATATCCGGGAGGTCCGCGAAGCCGAGCAGCGCCGCGCCTCGGCCCCGGCGCGCACACTCGAATCGCGGGCCTCCAGCGGGATCGACACCGCCGGCTACAGCGAAGCAGAACTCAAAGCCATGTTCCCCGACGGCAACATCCCCAAGAACCTGCCGAAGAAGGGCCTGGGAGGCCGGTTCCGCACGCGAAGGGGCTAGAGCGTACTCAATCCAGATGTAGCGTATTGGGTGCCACACTATGACTGCGCAGCAGCAAAGTGTGTCGTTGCGAGCACACTTTGCCCTTCGGGACAAAGCATGGCACCCGCTACAGATGGATTCATAACGCTCTAGTTGATCCCCTCCTCTGTATCACTTCTTTTTTAGCACGGCACGCCAACCGGTAGACGCCGACGTGACCGGTCGGTGCGACAAGATCGAGTGCCTGATGTCTTCGACGACGACGAGCGCGTCTTCGTCTGCGCCCTGAATAATCTGCATGATCTGATGGGTTTTTTTGCGTGGTGCGATAACAAAGCACATCGCCACCTCGCCCCGACCGCCGCGCGCGGGCACTTCGGTAACCATGTAGTCCGCCATGCGTAAGGCCATGGCCACCGCGTGCGTGTAATGCCTGCTGAGGGCGACGACGCGCTGCTGGCCGATCGCCAGGACCTCTTCGATCCAGACCCCGATCGCATTACCCATGGCGAAGCCTGCGCCGTAGGACAATATCTTGATCAACGTGGGTTGTACCAACACGCCAGATACGGCCGTGACCCAGACGATGACTTCGAGAAATCCCAGCATCGCCGCTTTCCATCTCGCGCCGCGGACGACGAAGATCGTACGCACCGTGCCGAGTGACACGTCGGTGATTCGGGCGAGGATGATGAAGATCGGCCAGTAAACCGGATGCAGATTCAACCATTCGGTGATGTTGTCCATCCCACTATTGTCGCACACGCCTGCCTGTTGGCAAGGTGTGTGATGCACGGATCACCAGACTCATCAAGTTGACGGATGCCGTCGGATTTATCTATCGCAATTAATTAACGGCTTGGTATCAAAGATCACGCCCACAGGATCACGCCGAACATCACGACCCAGATGACGGCCAGGAAGTGCCAGAACAGGCACATCTGCTTGAGGTGCGCCGCGCCGTGTTCGTGGGCGTGCCAGGTGTGGCTGCGTTTGTTGAGTATCGCCAGCCGTATCAGCCCGGCCAGGACGTGCAGCCCGTGCAGGCAGACCAGCGCCAGCACCATCATGTAGGCCGTCTCGTCCGCCCCGCCGTTATAGTTGTGTAGCTGCACCAGCTTGACCAACCCGGGCGTCTGCAGGCCGATGAAGACCAATCCGAGCACCGTGGTCAACCGTAGCGCGACAGCGGCGATGGTAAGCCGGCCCATCTTCGCGGACAGGTACGACCAATGCAGCGTCACGCTCGACACCAGGATCACGAACGTACTGAACCAGAACCAGATCGGCACCGAGAGGGGGGGCACATGCTGCCCCGACCGCGTGGCCACGTATCCGACCAGCAGCCAGGCGAACGCGATGGTCAGCCCGGCGGTGAACAGCCACGTCCCCAGCGTCCCGGCACCGGGCGGGGCCTTGAAGGTTTCTAATGGATCAGGTTTCGATGCGGCTTGATTGCCGGCGAGGTCTGCGGTGTTCATGGCGAACCTCCATAGGTGAGTTGTTCTATCAACACCATTATATCTTAACATCACGCCACAGCTAAAGAAAAACCCACGGCGTGATGCCGTGGGCTTAAACAGGGGAAGTGGTTTTAGGAGACTGCCGATCAGTCGTACAGCGCGCCCATCAGCTCGGTCTGGTTCAGCGCCTCGGGGCTCTCGCCCAGGGTGACCAGGACAACGGCGTCCTGGAAGTCGGCGGCGCTGCTGCGCATGTTCGTCGTGCCGAGCTCGAACAGGTAGATCACTTGGTTCTCGTCCATGTGCATGGTCCGCGTGTCCACGTCGATGTAGTTCCGCAGGTAGTGCGCCACGTCTTGCTGGTTCTCCAGGCCGGCGATGGCGGGCACGTCGTCGCCGTCACGCAGGACCTTCACGGAGACGGACTCTTCGACCGAGTTCCGCTCGAGGTAAGCACGGCCGTTAATCCAGCTGGTGGCGGTGATATCGATCGACTGGTTCGCATCGAACTGCTGCTCGACGATGTGTCGGGTGTTTTTGGATTGTTCGTTGTTCACGTCGCCGGCATCGGGGTCGTCGTGGGCACCGAAGGGCTCAAAGACTTCGTCGCCGATGCGGAACTGGATGGTCACGGGAACGTCTACACCTCGATTCTGGATGGCCGTACCGAGAACCGTCACCTTGGCGGCGAACTGCTCGGTCGGGATAACCCGGCCGTCACTGATTTCAAACTCGATGTTTGAATCAGCGCTGGCGCGGCCTACGGGGAACGCGGTCATAGCAAGCACCGCACTGCACAGGATAAAACGCTTGGAGGCCTTCAACATGGTGAACCCACCTCTCGTGCTGTGGCCTCGTAGGGCCAATTCGATTGTCAGCCTGCCGACCATGTCAGGCCGCCCCAGACTGGTACCCGTCCGGCGTCGCGCGACGCCACCCACGAGCATGGGTTAAACATCCATTCCGTTCGCACTTTTGCCAAACGCTTTGAGTGGTTTTTTTCAGTCCCCCGGCGCACCGGCCCGGGCTGTCCGGCTGGGGGCGAGTTGTGAAAGGGTGACGGTTATGCCGCCTGTGGCAGTCGCCGCGTCGGGTTCAGGAGCCGACCGGCGCGACAACCCGCAGCGGGCCCGCCGAGACCACTACGCCCCCGGGCTTCTCGAGCGTGATGGCAAACACCGTGGGATGGTCGACCGGCAATTTGGCATCGATCGGGATGATCGCCTCACCCTGCGCGTCGACGTTGAATACGCCCCCGTCCACCGGGTGGGAATCGACGTCGGGGTCCACGATCCATAGCTGGTACTGCTCGACGCTCGGGTCATTGATCGGCAGGCCGATCAGTCGCATATAGCCCCGCTGCTCGCTGTCCGACCAGACGATATCACCGGTCACTTTGCCGTAGATGGGATCGTCTGACGGGGCCCATGCCGTGGTGACGGTGTCCTGCGCGGTCTGGATGAGGCTGTTGCGATCAGAGGCGAAGTCGCCCACATCGTTGCGGAGGCTGGAATTGGCGAACCACGCCATCGTGGAGAAAGCCAGCACCGCCGCCGCGGTCAGCCAGCCCAGGGCCGGGTGAGACAGGGGAGGGCGGCTCGGCCCGATGACCGCGACCGGTCCGTCATCTTCCGTTGCTTGCCCGTCCTTGGATGAGGTTCTTAGATAGCCTTCCGTGATCAGTTGATGGCTGAGCGCAGCGGGCATGGGTTCGTGGATCACGCCTGCCCGGTGCTCATAGACCTGGTACGCCGCAGCGATCGCCAGGTCCAACTCGTTCTCGAGGGATTGATCCTCGGTGTTCTCCAGGAGCGTCGTTAGCTCCGCTTGCTGCGCATCATCCAGGCCTTGGAGAGCCTGGTCGGCCAACAGCTCCAAAAGGCGTTCGGATGGGTGGTGGTTGGCTTCATTCATCTCGGCACCTCACTTCCAGGTGGTGCGTCACCCCGCGGTGTGTTGTCATCTGTGTATTCGTCTGCTGAATCTGGGCCTGGGGCATGCCCCGTATGGCCTTGGCGGTTCGTGATGGCCTGGTTCAGTTGCAGCAAGCCGCCCCGGGCTATCGCTTTGACTTCGCTTAGTGTCAGGTCCATGCGCTGGGCGATGCCTGCGGGGTTCATGCCGTCGAAGACCGCCGCACGCATTACACGCTGCTGCATCGGGGAAAAGTCCTCGATCACCTGCTCGGCTGAAGCCAGGACCCGGTCCCCGTGCATCGTAGGCCCGGCCGGCCCGGCAGACGCCATCGGCGCTTTCGCTGACGCGGTTGCCTGACCGGTCGCATGGTGGCGGGAGTGGGCCTTGAGCCTGCGGCGGGCCACCATCGTAATAAACGTCGCCTCTGTGGACCGGGCTGGATCGAAACGGCACGCCTGGTCCCACAGGTCACGGAATACATCCTTAACCGCGCCTTCAGCCTGATCGGGGCAAAATCGCCGAGCCAGCGTCCACAGCGGGGCGCTGTACTGCTGAACCAAAACGCGGACCGCGGACTGATCGCCCGCGGCCACGCGTTCCAGGTTCGTTTGCTGATAAGGCACGGATTAACTCCGGTTGTTTGCCGTGTCGTGAGCCGTGATCACCTGGCGGACATCGCGTCGGTGCCGGGCAGGATCACCGAGTCTATCACGTGGATCACACCGTTGCTGGTGTCGATGTCGGCCTTGACGACCCGGGCATCATTCACGAACACCTTACCATCTTCGGACTTGGTGGTGATAGTCTGACCCTGAAGCGTCTCAACCGTCGCGCCGGCTGCGGCGGCATCGGAGAAGATTCGGCCGGACACGACGTGGTAGGTCAGCACCGCCGCGAGTTGGTCCTTGTTCTCGGGCTTGAGCAGCGACTCGACCGTGCCCTCGGGCAGCTTGGCGAACGCTTCGTCGGTCGGCGCGAACACGGTGAACGGGCCGTCACCCTGCAGGGCCTCGACCAGACTGGCGGCTTCCAGCGCGGCGGCGAGCGTGTTGAACGAGCCGGCTTCGATGGCGGTCTCGACGATGTCGTGGGTGCTGGGCAGGATGACCGAGTCGATCACGTGGATCACGCCGTTGCTGGCTTTGATGTCGGTCGAGACGATCTTCGCGCCGTCGATGTAGGCGCCGTGGTCGTTGGTGATGATGTCGACCCGCTGGCCGTTGAGCGTATCCAGCTCGTGCGCCTTGACGACCTTGTCGGCGGTCTGCTTGCCGGGCACGACGTGGTAGGTCAGGATCGAGGCGAGCAGGGCCTTGTTCTCAGGCTTGAGAAGCTCATTGATCTTCTCCTGACCGAGTGCGGCGAAGGCTTCGTCGGTCGGGGCGAAGACGGTGATCGGGCCGTCACCCTTCAGGGCGTCAACCAGGCCGGCGGCCTTGGCGGCGGCGATCAGGGTGTTGAACGAGCCGGCGTTCGCGGCGACGTCCACGATATCCCCGTGGGCTTTCTCGACGGTCTTGGCGCTGTGGCTGGAACAGCTGCCGGCAAAGACCGGTGCGGGGCCGGCGAGGGTCAGGCAGGCGAGGGTGGCGGTGAGCGCGCCGATAGAATAGGTGGATCGGAACATGATTTATCTCCTGAGTTTGAGTCGGGTTCACGTGTGCCGAGCACGTCTGGCTTGGCTGTCACGGATAGATTCGCCCGGTGTGGCGGGTTGGATTCAAGATCGGGCGGGAATTTTACCTATCGTGACACAAGGAGGCCCGTCTCGGCTGTGACGGCCTCTCAGGGCTGTTTGAGGCGGCTTACCGGGCTTAATTAGGCGGCACACCGTATCACCTAGCCCCCAACGTTGCCCGCCCGCCGACAGACGCTATCATGGCCCGCCTATGGCAAGCGGAACCAGAGAAATCAAGGGACGGATCAAGGCCGTCGGGAATATCCAACGCATCACCAAAACGATGCAGATGATCTCGACCGCCCGTTTCCAGGCGATGCAGAAACGGGCCACCGAGGCCCAGGCCTACACCCAGCGGATCAGCGAGATCGTCAGCGAGCTGGCGGCCAACCTGGGCGAGACCGGCGAGGTCTCCCACCCGCTGCTGAGTAGCCCCAGCCCGGCGACCGGCAAGGAGCTGATCCTGGTCATCAGCTCCAACCGCGGCCTGTGCGGCGGCTACAACGCCAACCTGCTCCGCACCGCCACCCAGGAGATCAAGGCCGGCAAGGACGTGACCCTTGAAGTCGTCGGCAAGAAAGCCAGCGGCTACTTCAAGTTCACCCATGTCCCGGTGGATACCTTCCACAGCCACATCGACGACAAGCCCGAGTATGTCGACATCGACCGCCTGGCCGAGGGCTACATGCATGCGTTCCGCGAGGGTAAGTACGACGCGGTCAAGATTATCTACACCGCGTTCGTCACGATGAGCCGGCAGGAGCCCCGTGTGCTTCAGCTTCTGCCGATGGAGCCGCCCAAGGCCGATGCCGGCGAAGCGAAGGCTTCCGGGGCTGCTTCCGGGGGAGGCCCGTTAACGGTCTACGACTTCTCGCCCGACCCGGAAGAGCTGCTCGGCGAGTTGCTGCCGATCACCGTGAAGACCAGCCTGTTCCAGTGCTTCAACGAAGCGACCGTCAGCGAACAGCTTGCACGCATGGTGGCCATGAAGGCCGCGACCGACGCCGCCGGGAAGATGCAGAAGAACCTCAAGCGCAAGTTCAACCGCGCCCGCCAGGCTTCCATCACCACCGAGCTGAGCGAAATCATCGCCGGCGCCGCGGCACTGGGCTAAATCGCCAATTGAACCAACCATAAAAAGAAAACCCGGATAGGCCTTCCTATCCGGGTTTTCTATTTGGTTTCTATATTGCGAGCTCAGATATCGCTGTTGGCTTCACCTCAGAGCGCCGGCTCTACCAGGTCGTCTCCGACATAGACGCGGTAGCCCTTGATCCGCCCGCCGATGTTGTTGTCCTGCCCGGGTCTGGGGAGGTAGCGGAAGCCCGTGACGGTTTCGGATTGCCCGAGGTTGATCACCAGCCGGTGGGGGTGGTCCGGGGAGCCGTTTTGCCACTGCGTGTGCCAGAACTGCGATGCCCGTCTGTCGAAGGCGTTCTCGGCCGTCCCGTCCTCACCGAGGAACTCCTCGCTGTTGACATAAGCGATCGACCAGCCGGCCGTGTCGATGCTTTTCCCGTCGGCGCCGATCAGGACCAACTCGGCCACCGCGGCGAACGGCTGATCGCCGAACGCGCTAAGCGATTCGAGGCAGAACTGCCGGCCCGCCACAGGCGACTCGAACTTCACCGTCTGTGCCTGGCCGCCGGGCTCGAACTCGCCCGCATGAACCGGCGTCTGATCCGCCAGCGTCAGCGTCACGTCAGCACGCTGGGGCTTACCGAAGTTCATCTCCGGCCGAAGTGTGTTGAGCTCCGGGGTCTTGACCGTCGCGATCACCGGCGAACTTGGCCCCAACAGGTCAAGCACCACGATCTCGTTCTTGCCTTGCTTCAGCCACGGGCCGGGGACGTACATCGTCTGCGTCGGGCCGATATTCCAATACCGCCCGAGGCACTCGCCGTTGATCCACACGATCCCTTTGCCCCAAGGTGTCATATCCAGGAACGTGTCCTCCGCCTTCTCGACGTTTAATGTGCCCCGGTAGAACGCCGCGCCGGTCGTGACATCGCCCGGCGACATTTGTTGATAGGCAAGGCCATCCAGCATGTCCCGTGTCATCGGCAGCTGATACTGCTGCCAATCGCTTAGCGTTTTCTCACCATCTGCATCTGTCAGTACGACCGGGCCGTGCAGCCCCTTGCGGTCGTGGATCTCCTTGCCGAAGTTAACCCGGCCCATCGTGTAGACCATGACGTCCAGCTGCGCCGGTTTGTCTCGCGCTGGCACGTTCAGCTCGAACCGCCGATTACGCCGATCGAACACGCCGATCTCCTGCCCGTCGAGCATCACCCAGCCAAAGTCATGGACGCGCTCAACCTTGAGTTTGCCCGCAGGCCCGGCGGGAACCGTCGTCCGGTACACCACCGCGCCCCGCGCCTGGTCAAGTGCTTCATAGTTCTGCGGCTCGGCCGACGGCTTCGGCTCGGGCAGGTTATCCAGCACCGCCGCACGCTCGGTCAGCGTAACCGGGTCCACCGTCATCACGGGGTTCATCGCAGGCGGCTCCGGCATCGTCTCGCCGGGCAGCAGGAAGCGACGCATCAGCGCGCGGGCCCGCTTGTACTTCTCATTCGTCCACCCCGCCTCGCTGATCGGGGCGTCGAAGTCGTAGCTGGACGTGTCCGGCAGGAACGGGGCGTCCGCACCGGCCCAGAGCCCGAAGCTCGATCCGCCGTGCGCCATGTAGATGCTGAACGACGCGTCGTTCTCGAGCATGAACTCGATGTCGGCGATGTACCGATCCAGGTCGCCGATGTGGTGCTCCCGGCCCCAGGTGTCGAACCAACCGGGGTAAAACTCGCCGCACATCAAAGGCCCGTCCTTGCGCAGCTCCCGCAGTTGCCTGAACGCATCCGCCGGGTTGCTCCCAAAGTTCACGACCGGGAACAGGTCGTCGCGGTGGCCGTTCCTCAGGCTCCACGCCTGGTTGCATCCAAACAGCGGCACGTCGAAGCCGGCGTCTTCAAATATCTGCTTCAGCTCGCCCATGTATTCAGCATCGTTGCTGTAGTAACCGTATTCGTTCTCGACCTGCACCATCAGGATCGGGCCGCCGCGCGTGACCTGAAGCTCGCCGAGGTGTTCGCCCACGGCCTTCATGTACCGCTTGACCGGCTCCATGAACCTCGGGTCCCGCGTGCGCAGCTCGATGCCCTCATGCTTAAGTAGCCACCACGGCAGCCCGCCCATCTCCCACTCGCTGCAGACATACGGCCCGGGCCGCAGGATGACCCAGAGGTCCTCCTCCTGCGCGATGCGGATGAACTCGGCCAGGTCGCCGCGGCCCTCCCAGGTGAACTCGCCGGGCGTCCGCTCGTGGTAGTTCCAGAACACGTACACGCTGACCGTGTTCAGCCCCATGGCCTTGCACATCTGCAGCCGGTGACGCCAGTACGCTTTCGGCACACGTGTCGGGTGGATCTCGCCGCAGCGCAGGACGATCTTCTGCCCGTCCAGCAGGAAGTGCTCGTCGCCGATCTCGAAGTGGTGCTCCGGCTTCTCAGCCGGCACCTGCGTCGAGGCGTTCGACGCGCAACCCAGTGACAGCACACACACGCATAACGCGTACAACATAACGGTCTGCATCTTCATAAGGCTCATCTTAATCATGTTGGGGGTTAGTAACGCTCACATCCGGCAGGTCGGCACATGCGATCCGATTACGTCCGGCCGAATTGTTTCTCCAAGTCCTTGAGTGTCAGACGCAACGTCGTCGGCCGGCCGTGGGGGCAGTTGCTCGATCGCTCGATCTCCTGCCGCTTGGCCAGCAGCGCGCTGAGCTCGTCTTCGCTCATTTTATCACCTGCCTTCACCGCCGCTTTACAGGACATCATGTCCAGCACCTCGTGCAGCGCGGCTTCCAGGGCGTTGGGGTTCGTGATGTCCAGCTGCCCCGACTCGGCCTTGGCGACCAGGTCCGGCAGGAACGCGTCGGGCTCGACGTTTCGCTCAAACAGGAACGACGGGAAGGCCTGCACAGCCACGGCGTCCGGGCCGACACTCGATAACTCCACACCGATCTTCTCAAGCAGTGGCTGCATCTGTTCGAGCAGGGCTTGGCGCTGCTGGTCGGCGTCGATGATCACGGGCATCAGCAGGCGCTGACTTTCCAGCGGCTTGCCCTCGCCCAACACGCGGTTGCGCAAAGTCTCGAACATCACCCGTTCATGCAGCGCGTGCTGGTCCACGATGACCAACCCGTCATCGTCCTGCGTCACGACGTAGCTCTTGTGGACCTGGAGAATGGCTTGGGACGTTAGGCTTGGGGCTTGAGGGTGATGGTCATGAGCGGTGGGGGGGATGAGCGATTCATCGTCATCGCCAACCGCTGCGGGGTCTTCCTCGGCTAGCGCCTTGCGTACCTCCTGGTAGGCGAAGCCTTTCTGCTTCGGGTCCATGCGCTTGAAGTAATCGACAAACGCATCGGTCGCGACCTGCGGCTCGAGGTTTGATCCCTGGGCGGGGAGGCTGGCCGGCTGGAAGCTGTTGGTTACAAGCGAGGCGGTGGGGGTCAGGTCGCTGCCGAGCAGGCGTTGGCGGACGGCGGAGAGGATCAGGCCGTGCACATGCGACGGGTTGCGGAAGCGGACCTCGGCTTTGGTCGGATGCACATTGACGTCCACCGCGTGCGGGTCGATCTCCAGCAGCACCACGGCGACCGGGAACTTGTCCATCGGCATCAGGCCGCGGTACGCCTCCTTCACGGCGTGCGTCAGGTTGCGATCCTTGATCGGTCGGCCGTTCACGCACAGGTACAGCCCCTTGCCGGTCGGGCGTGCGATCGAGGGTTGCCCGGCCAGGCCCCAGACCTTCGCGCCGCCTCGGTCGGGCAGGTCCTCGTGCGTGAACTCCATCAGCGCATCATCGATGTCCTTACCCAGCAGCTGGGCGCATCGGTGGGCGCGGTCGTTGTCCACCGGCAGGTCGTAAGTCGTCTTGCCGTTGTGTGAGAGCTTGAACGCCACGTGGTAATGCACCATGGCGATCCGGCTGAGTGTGTCGTTGATGTGCCCGAACTCGGTCGGCGCGGTACGGAGGAACTTACGCCGAGCCGGGGTATTGAAGAACAGGTCGCGCACCTCGATGACGGTGCCCGGCGAGCCCGGTCCGGGAGTGACTTCGCTGATGTCATCGCCTACGACTTCCAGCGCCGCCGCCGCCTCTTCGGTTGCGCCGTCGCGTGTCGCCCGGCTGGTGATCTTGAGTCGGCTCACGCTTGCAATCGACGCCAGCGCCTCACCGCGGAAACCGAGCGTCCCGATCGCCGCAAGCTGCTCGGCCGCGGTGAGCTTGCTCGTGGCGTGTGGTTCGACCGCCAGGTGCAGCTCTTCGGGGGGGATCCCCGTGCCGTTATCGCTGATCCGGATCAGCTGCCGCCCGCCGTCCTCGATCGCGACCTCGATCCGCGTCGCCCCGGCATCGAGGCTGTTTTCGACCAGTTCTTTGACGACGGACGCGGGTCGTTCGATCACCTCCCCGGCGGCGATCTGATTGACGAGCATCTTGGGCAGCTTGCGGATCGGCATCGGCGTATCGTAGCACGCCCCGGCCTTCGGCGGTATGCTCATGGGACTATGTTTAATCGCAACGATGTCGTGCTTTTCCAGGGCGATTCCATTACCGACGCCAACCGCCGCCGCGGCCGAAAAGGCCCCAACGATCCCGCCGCGCTGGGCCACGGCTACGTCTTCCACACCGCCGCCGAGCTGATGCGCCGCTACCCCGAACTGAATCTACAGATTTACGACCGCGGCATCTCCGGCGACAAGGTCTATCAACTCGCCGACCGGTGGGAACGCGACTGCCTGGACCTGAAACCCGACGTGCTGAGCATCCTCGTAGGCGTTAACGACTACTGCCACGTCCACTTCCACGGCTTCGGCGGCACGCTCCCGGAATACGTGCGCGACTACGACATCCTCCTGGAACGCACCCGCGAGCACTTCCCCGACGTCAAGCTCATCCTCGGCGAGCCTTTCCTATTAGAAGCCGGCGACATCACTGCTGAGCATGTGCAGGCTATCACCGGCTACCGAGATGCGGCACGCAAACTGGCGGAGAAGTACCTCGCCGTATGGGTTCCGTATCAGCAGGTATTCTTCGACGCGCTTGATCGCGCCCCCGCCGAGTACTGGGCCCCCGACGGCGTCCACCCGACCCTGGCCGGCCACATGCTGATGTCAAAGGCATGGCTGGAAGCGGTGGATCAACTCAACACTTGATACATATCACAGAGCCCACGGAGACACAGAGGCACGGAGTATCAATAATGAGTTATAAACAGTGATGTACGCTGAAACACGCAGATGGGTTAGTATTCCGGTCCACCCTCTCTTGGCAGATATAAGCGTTCATCGGCGTTCATCACAGTCTTTCTCTCCGTGCCTCCGTGCCTCTGTGTCTCCGTGGGCTCTGTGTTATAAAGACTTTAATGGCCCAAACCCTCACCGAGATCAAGCAGTTGCTCGCCGCGCACGGGTTGCACCCGAAGAAACGCTTCGGGCAGAACTTCCTGCACGACGGCAACCACATGCGCCGCATCCTCGACGCCGCTGATGTGCGCGAGGATGAATTGATCCTCGAAGTCGGGCCCGGCACCGGGGCGTTGACCGAGCGGCTGCTCGAAGCCGGGGCGCATGTCCTGGCCGTCGAGATCGACACCGATATGCAGCCGATCCTCCAGGAACGCACCGCGGCCTTCGGCGATCGCTTCCGCCTTTATCTAGGCGACATCCTCGCAAGCAAGCACACGCTCAATCCCGAAGTCATCGACCTGCTGCACGATCAGCCCCAATCCCCAACCCCCAATCCCCAACCCCCAAACTTCAAACTCATCGCCAACCTCCCCTACAACATCGCCTCACCGCTGCTGGTGAACCTCGCAGTCAAAAACCGCGAGATGTCCACGGCCGTGATCATGATCCAGAAGGAGGTCGCCGACCGAATCCTGGCCAAACCGGGCGGGAAGGATTACGGCCCGCTGAGCGTGATCCTCCAGGCGATGTGCGAGGTCGATGTGGTGGGCTCGCTGTCCCCGGCGTGCTTCTGGCCGGCGCCCAAGGTCGCATCGGCGGTGGTCCGGTTGGTAAGACGGGTAAACCCGCTGACGGATAATCCCGACGCCCTCAGCGAGTTGTTGCAGACATTATTTCAGAAGAGGCGCAAGCAGCTCGGCGCGATCCTCGGCCGTGATCGGACCCTCCCGGCGGGGATCAGCCCCGACGCCCGCTGTGAATCCCTCTCGGTGGAACAGTTTATCGATTTGGCGCGTTGGTTAGGTTGATCCGGCCCGCCGGGTCGCCTACCTTTTTGCTGACCTCCCCAAGAACACCCCGCGAGCATACCTATGATCCGAGCCAACGGCGAGCAACGCATCATCGTCTCTATCCCGGTCTACAACGAGCAGAAGTATGTCGCCCGCGTGCTGGACAAGGTCAGGCAGTACGCCGACATGATCCTCGTGATCGACGACGGCTCGACCGACGACACGCCGTGCCTGCTCGCCAAGCAACCCGTTGATGTCATCCGCCACGCCGAGAACCGTGGCTACGGCCGATCGATCCGCGACGCCTTCCGTTACAGCCAGTGCTACCAGTACGACTGGCTGATCACGATGGACTGCGACGAGCAGCACGAGCCCGAGAGCCTGCCCGACTTCTACGAAGCGATCGCGCAGGACGACGCCGACATCATCTCCGGCAGCCGATACCTCGAAGACGTCCGCTGCGGCGACCGGCCCCCGGAGGACCGGCGTGCGATCAACGCACAGATCACCGATATGGTGAACCGCTGTCTGGGCATGAATCTCACCGACACGTTCTGCGGCTACAAGGCCTACCGCGTCTCGACGCTCAAGCACATGCACATCAACGAATCGGGTTACGCCATCCCCCTGCAGGCCTGGGTCATGGCCGCCGCCGCGGATCTACGTATCAAAGAAGTCCCCATCAACCTGATCTACAACGATCCGAACCGCAGCTTCGGCGGGCCGCTGGATGATGCCGACCACCGTCTGGCGCATTACAAGCAGGTCTTCCGCGCCGAGCTCGCCAAGCACCCCGACAAGTTCTCCCCCTGCGCCGCCGCGGTATGACGCCACCCGCCACGAAAGTGCGAGTCGAGCCGGCGATCCGCAATTGGTCGTCAAGGGTGGCTGCTTCTCCCGATCGGGATGCCTTACTAACGCGCATCAACGCACGGGCCAAACGGCTCGGGGCGGCTGAACTCAGCACGAACACGTCACCGCTGATCGCGACCGGCCATCAGGCCCAGCTCTGGCACCCGGGGATACTGGCCAAGGACATCGCCATGGACCTCGCCGCCGGGCAACTAGGCGCCGCGAAGCTTCACGTCATCGTCGACCAGGACACCCACGACGTCTGGCGCTTGGATGTCCCGACGATCCAGGGCGATCAACTGCAAGTAAACACACTGAGCCTTGCGCCCCATCGGCTGGACGTGCCCACCGGCTATCAGCCGCCGGTCGATGTGCGTATGCTTGTCGATCAGTTGACGAAACTGCATGATGAGTCTTTAGAACCGCTGAGGTCAGCGCTTGAAGACATGCCGGATTGCGCGTCGTTGGCTGAGCAGGTCGCGGTGGTGCTGACACGGCTGAAGCGGCCCTATGCCGGGGACGTGCCCATCATGCTGGTCAGCGACCTCGCAGGCCTGCCCGCCTATGAATCGATCGTAACGCGGATGCTCCACGACGCTCATGCCTGTGCGGCGGCGTACAACCAGGCCGTGGCACAGCACCCGCAGGCCGGCATGTCGCTGCTGGTAATGACGCGCGAGTTTGTGGAGTTGCCAATCTGGGCCGTGCGTGTCGGCCAACCGCGCCGCCGCGTGTTAGTTGACTTAGCTGATCACGAACCCATGTTCGTGTTCGATGACGGGGAGCCAATTGACCGATCTGTCGATACGCTTCTGCCAAGGGCGCTGCTGTTCACCGCGGTTATGCGCAGCAGCCTGTGCGACCTGTTCATCCATGGCACGGGGGGGCTTGTCTACGACCGGATCACCGAGCAGTGGTGGCAACAGTGGGCGGGTGAAGCGCTCGCGCCGATGGCGGGCGTGACCGCGGACGTGTACCTGGATTTTGACGTGCCCGTATCCGACTCAGCTGCACGACAGCGGGCCGTCTGGAAGCGTCATCACCTGCCGCACAACCTGGACCGCGTGCTCGGGCTGGATGATGAGCTCACGAAGCAGAAGCAGACGCTATTGGCTCACATGCACGACGACCGCGATCGGTCACGCCGGCGCAAGGCGTTCAAGCAGATCCATCAGATCAACGAGGAACTGGCCCACAGCCATCCCGAGGCGATTGAAGCCGCAACGGCCGAGCTGAAGCGCACCGAGATCGGTCTGGCCAACGCGCGGGTGGCTCGAAGGCGGGACTGGTGTTTCGCCCTGTATCCGCCTGAGAAGCTGCATGAGCTCCGTGCCCGCCTAGCAGAACACGCGGGGTCGGAGCTTCCGGGGGCGGGGGATAATCCGGGGGCCGGGCCGGGTACTACGGTACAATGCCCGACATGAAATATATCCACACACTGATCGTGTTCCTGGCTTGTGTGCTGTTGCTCACGGTCTCGTCTGTCCACGCTGACGACACGGTGGTTACGGAGTTCGACCGCTGGTATGTCCTGCAGATGCAAGACCAGCATGCCGGGTACATGCACGCCGAGGTCCGTAAGAAGGGCGGCCGTTACATCACACAGACCGAGCTGAAGCTCACTGTTCGTCGTGGTAACCAGGCGATCACGATCACGCAGGACATGTGGTTTATCGAAACGCTGGACGGCAAACCGGTCGAGGCTTCTTCCACCCTGAAGTCCGGGGCACTGGCGATGGTCAACCACCTCAAGTTCGTCGACGATCAGGTCGAGCTGACCACCGGCCAAGGCGTCGCGGCACGCACCACCACCATCCCGCAACCCGACCCGGCGTACCTGCCGCCTTACGCGGCGCAGAAGCGTATCGAAAAACTGATCGCGGATGGCGAGACCGAAATCGATGTCAAGATTCTTGACCCCAGCATGGGATTGACCCCGATCGCCATGAAGACCAGGATCATCGGTGAGGAGAACGTCGAGGTCTTCGGGAAGGTTGTCCCCGCGATCGTGTGGGAGGCCAAGCTCTCGAGCATGCCGGGTGTGACCGTGCGTGAATACGTGGACCAGCAGGGCCGAAGCATCAAGTCAACGATCCAGCTGATGCCCGAAATGGATATCACGATCATCGAGGCCGACGAGCAGCTTGCCAAGGCGGAAGTCGATCCGCCAAGGATCATGGCCCAGACGCTGATCCATCCAAAGGGGGAGCTAAAAAACGCCCGCCAGACAAATCGTGCGATCTACAAGATCACGATCAAGGATGCGCCCGGGCTGCCCGACGATGTGCAGCCGGCCCTTCCCCGGACCGGCTACCAACGCGTGGTGTGGGATGACCAGACGACCGCCGCCGTCGTTCAGGACCTGGCCCAGCCCGTGAATGCGGTAGACGATCTGCCAACCGAGGCGGACCTGAACCGCTCGGACATGATCGATCACGATGACCCGGCCGTGCGTGCACTGCTAGACAAGGCCTTGGCCGGGGTGCCCGATGACGCGCCAGATCACGAGGTCGCGAGCAAGCTGCGAGCGTTCGTCCACGACTTTATCGATGAAAAGGATTTGTCGGTGGGGCTGGCCAAGGCCGGGCAGATCGCACGCACCGCCCAGGGCGACTGCACGGAGCACGGCGTGTTGCTTGCCGCCTTGCTCCGGGCCAAGGGCATCCCCGCACGTACGGTCACCGGGCTGATGTACATCGATGAGTTCCTCGGCCAGGAGGGCGTCTTCGGGTATCACATGTGGACCCAGGCCTGGCTGGAGGACGGTGACGGCGGGCGATGGGTGGATCTGGACGCGGTCCTGCCCGGGCGCGACTTTGACGCGGCTCACATCACGCTCAGCGTCTCGTCCATGGCGGACGGTCAGATGGCCAACGACATGATCGCGATGCTGCCCACGTTCGGCCGGCTGGAGATCGAAGTGACACATACGGAGTAGTTTCGAAAGAACCACCAAGGCCGGGAGGTGCTGGTTGGTCTGGGGGTTCATGTGAGGTGGATGGCGGAGTGTGGGTCGCCCCGGAAAACGACCCATCGGGCCACTGAAAAAAGATTATATCATCTGATTATTAGAAGATGGTAATATTTCAGATTCTTGTCATGGAAATGCGTCTTATTTTTTAATTAATCCAATATGTCGGACCAAATTGATGCCATTTTGAACGACGTCCACGAAGGGCGGTTATCCCCGCAGCAGGCCCGTGAGGCCCTCTCGGCACTGCGGGCCGAGTCGCTTGGGTTTGCCACGGTGGACCATGACCGACGGCACCGCTGCGGCTTCGCAGAGGTCGTCTACGCCGCGGGGAAGAGCGCCGATGAGCTGGTCGGGATCATCCAAGCGATCCTTGGCCGGGAGGCCTGTGTGCTGGTGACCCGTACGAATCCGGAGCATATCCAGGCGGTCCAGCGGGCGTTTACGGATCGGCCGATCGAGGTCGGCACCCGCGGTACCACGCTGATCGTGGGCGACGCCCCGAGCCCCGGCAAAGACCTGCCCGAGATACCGATCATCACCGCCGGGACCAGCGACCTGCCGGTTGCCGAGGAAGCGTTGATGACCTGCAAGGCGTTAGGTCATCCCACGGCGGCGATCAACGATGTCGGCGTCGCCGGGCTGCACCGGATCGAGCCGCACCTGCCCACCTTCCGTCAGGCGCGTGTCTTGGTGTGCATCGCCGGGATGGAAGGGGCGCTGCCCAGTGTGATCGGCGGGCTGGTCGATGCGCCTGTCATCGCGGTGCCGACCAGCGTCGGTTACGGCGCGTCGTTCGGCGGCATCACCGCCTTGCTCTCGATGCTCACCAGCTGCGCCTCGGGCGTCAGCGTCGTGAATATCGACAACGGCTTTGGTGCCGCATATAACGCCTGCCTGATCAACCGTATCACGTCTCACCACACCGCACACAAACACGATTGATGCAAGACCTCACACCCGTCAACACATTGCCCGACGTTCCAGGTCGACCGGCAGATGCGCACAAGGGCACCTTCGGCACGGTGATCGTGGTGGGCGGTGGCAGGACCATGATCGGGGCCCCGGCGTTGTGTGCCAGGGCAGGCTTGCGCAGCGGTGCCGGGCTGGTGAAGATCGCAACCACCCCAGACGTCTTGCCGTTTGCGTTGACGATTGAGCCCGGCGCGACCGGGGTCCTGCTGGAAGCCGATGCCGACGCCTGGCGTCAAGCGATTGATAAGGCCGATCCGGACAATCATGCCGTGCTGGCGGTCGGGCCCGGGATGGGCTTGGCGACCGGCGGCGGCCAGAAGGTGCTGTCGCTGCTGCGGAGCCCTCGCCCCGTGGTGCTCGACGCCGACGGCCTGAACCTGCTGGCACGCACGGCCAGGCCGCGCCGACACAGTGATGCGGAACTCGTCCTTACCCCGCACCCCGGCGAGTTCAAACGCCTCGCCCACCCGCTCGGCATCACCGAGTCGCCGACCGACCCCGCTTCGCGCCCCCAGGCCGCCGCACAGCTGGCGCGGGCGCATCACGGCATCGTCCTGCTCAAGGGCCAACACACCGTCGTCACCGACGGCAAACGCCTCTACACCAACCAGACCGGCAACCCCGCGCTCTCGACCGCCGGCTCCGGTGACGTGCTGACAGGACTGATCGCCGCGCTCATGGCGCAAGGTTTACCCGCGTTCGACGCCGCCTGCCTCGGCGCGCACCTGCACGGGCTCGCCGCCGACCAATGGGCCAAGCAGCACGGGCCTCGTGGTATCCGAGCCCAAGACCTCGCCGATGCATTGCCTGATGTGATGAATCAGTAAGCGTGTGTTTCGGCGATGTCACGGCGACCGTGAAGTATCGCGTGTCGGCTTGCTGGATTTGACCGACCCGCCGAGCTTGACCTCGGGCGCTGGTGACGGGCTCTCATACTGCTTCAGGGCGTCACGGTGCATCTGCTCGACGATGTCACGCAGCTGCGGCGGCTTGATGACTTTGACCTGGTCGGAGTAGCCGCAGATCCACCAGGCAATCTCCTTGATCCCATCGACGCGGAAGGTCATCAGGCAGCGGCCGTCCTCGAGTATCTTGTGGTCCTGGGTCACGTGCCAGCGTGTATCGCTGACATTGGTCGCCACCTTGGCGGTGAACTCGAGCACGACGTCGTACTCCTTGCCCTCCGGGATCATCCGCCAGGCCAGCCCGAGTTTGTCCTCGGCCTTGAAGTTTTCGGGGCGCTGGAAGCGTTCGTCGGTCGGGTCGAGGTCGATGATCCGGCTCAGCTTGAGCATGCGAACCTCGTCATGCACATCGGTATACCCCAGGACGTACCAAGCGCCATTGACGCGGTGTAAAAGGTACGGATCAAGAACGGCATGCAAGTCATCCTCGTCGGCGGGGCCCCGGTAGACGACACGGCAACAACGCTGCTCATCGATGCACCGCTGCAACTCGACGTAGCGATCAAAGTCCTGCCTACCGATCGGCTGCGTGTCGGGTGCCACACTGACGTTTGCCATCATCTCCTTGCAGGCCTCGTGGATCGGGGCGGGCACCGTTGCGATGATCTTGTAGATGGCCGAGAGCGCATAGCCGATCATCGGCCGATCGCGCTGGCTGAAGGCGGTCTTGGACAGAAGCATGAGCCCCAGCGTTTCCGGGATCGTGAGGTTGATGGGCGGAACTTGCGAGTCCTGATCAAGATGAAACCCGCGCTTGCGGTCGAACCGGTGTCTGATGCCCGCTTTGTTGAGTGTGCGCAGGTCACGGAAGAGGGTTCGCCGGCTGACACCGAGTTCATTCATGAGCGACTCGGTTGTATTCGCCTCGTCCCGTTGCAGGATGGTGACCATGCGCAGCAAACGTTCAACACGTTCGTATGCCATTACGGAATTGTACCGCAGCTGCGGTGTAGGGACAAATAAATAAATAAAATAAAAATACAAATATATTGCCTTACGCTTTGCCCGCTACTTATGGAACAATGTGACCCGGTTAACGTGTTTATCTTAAAACTACGGGACACGCGCATAGGCCAAGCTCTATGTGTGGGGCACTCTACAAGCCACACACCCTGATGTGCTTTGGTTTCTTTATGAGTTTTGTATTTCGGTCAACAGGTTAGCCTGTTGGCGAGAAGCCCGAGATATGCAGCATATCCATGAGCTGGCCCGTGAAGACGAAGTTGTGCTCGGGGAACGCCAGGCCGGACATGTTCTGATCGATATGGCTGAACATCAGTACGATCTCGGCGAGCGGCTTGGTTTCGCCGGTGTGCGGATCGATCAGTTCGACCTTTCCGTGTGTCGAAGCGCCGACCGGGGAGAAGCTGTCCATCTCGGCGGTGAATCGGATCGTGTACCCCGGCCGCGCGACGCCGGTGAAGCTGGCCTTGGTGATCTTGGCCAGGACGACCTTCTCTTTGAAGTCGCCGGCGTGGCCGACCATGATCCCGGCGGTCTGGGCCATGCCCTCGATGATCAGCGGGTTGGGCATCACCGGCTGCGCCGGCCGGTCGGCCGTGGCCGGGAAGTGGTCGTGCAACACCTCCTCGGCGGCGCTGACGTTCTTCACCGTCACGCAACGCTTGCCGCGTTCCAATTCCAGGATGCGATCAATCCAGATCCAGCGCATAGTGGAGTCTGGGGTCTGGGGTCTGGGGTCTAGTCAGGCAGGCACCTGTCTTCGGCTGGCTACTTATCTGACCAGCCCCTAGTCCCTAGACCCAAGACCCTACAATTTGCTCTCAACAAACTTCACCATCGACTCGACCGTGAAGATGTTGGGGAAGTCATCGACGAGTCGTGACGCATCGAACTTGTCCAGGTCCGCGTGAGGCAGCTGCTTGCGGAGTTCATCCATCCCCAGGTCGGTGACCTTGCCTTCCTGGACGTATTGCGGATCGCTCAGGACGTTGTCAGCCATCAGTTCTGCCTGGCTGATCTTGATCCCGAACGCCTTCTCCAGGCGGAACACGATATCCAGGTAGTCGATGGACTCGGCGCCCAAGTCCCCGCCGAGCGTGGCTTCGGGGGTCACCTCGTCCTCGTCCACACCCAAGGCCTCTTCCAGCACTTCACGGACCTTCTCGAACACTTCGTCATGCGTCATGGTTGATCTCTCCGAACTTGTCTCGTCTATCGTAGTCTGAAATCAGTTTGTTCAGGCCGTGGCCAGCGGATCGAGCCGAAACCGGCCCTGGACCGCGACCTGGCCGTCCACCTTGCCTTCGCCCTGGAACTCGTACCCGTCGCCGTCGCGCTTCCTCAGCTTGACGGTGACTTCCAGGGCCTGGCCCGGCCGGACCATATTACCGTAACGAACATTCTTTACCTGTGTCAGGACCAGCGGCGGGCCCTGGGCTGTGTCGCCGCCGTTTGCGAACAGGCGGCCGGCCTGCACCAGAGACTCCAGCATCATCACACCCGGGAGCACGGGGAAGCCGGGGAAGTGGTCCGCGAGGTACTCCTCCGCGGCCGTCACCGTCTTGATGCCGGTCAGCGTGTCGACCTGCCGGTCCAGCACTCGATCGATCAATTCAAATCGCAAATCGGGGTTTCCGGGGTTTCCGCGTGCTCTGGGGGTGAAAACGGCGAGTGTAGTGAGGCGCTACCCCACCTGCAAGAATCCCCGACGGCGGGCCGACGCATTTCAACCGAAACCGCCCGGGCCTGCCGATAATAATAAAACCAACCACGATCCAGACGTATTCCCGTTTTATTACAACCCACCGCCATGCCCAGCAGCGACCCGATGATCTATATAGACGGCCGATTCACCCCCAGGTCCCAGGCCACCATGCGTGTGGACGACCGCGGCACCCTCTACGCCGACGGGGTCTATGAGGTCCTCCGGTACTACGCCGGCCGGCCGTTCGAGCTGGACCTGCACCTCCAGCGGCTTAGCCAGAGCCTGGAGAAGATCAGGATCCAGCCGCCCGAGGACTTCGAGCGTGCCCCGCAGATCCTCCAGGAGCTGGTCGAGCAGAATCAGCTGGCCGATGCCCGCGTGTACTGGCAGATCACCCGGGGGGCCGCCCCCCGCGGCGCACTATTCCCCAAGGGGGTGAAGCCAACGGTATTGATGACCGCCGATCCGGTCCCCGGGCTCGATCCCGACGCCCCCGTGCCGACGCTCACCGCCACGCTCATGCCGGATGAACGCTGGGCGAACTGCTGGATCAAGTGCCTGATGCTCCTGCCCAATGTGCTGGCGCATAACGCGGCGAACGAGGCCGGCTTCGACGCCGCGATCCTGCACCGGGACACACGGATCACCGAAGCGACCAACGCCAACGCCTTCATCGTGATCAACGGCGAGCTGTGGACCCACCCGGCCGACCGCTGGATCCTCAACGGCGTGACTCGGCAGGTCCTGATCGAATTGGCCAAGCAGCTGAACCTGCCCGTCCGTGAAGAATGCTTCACGTCCGATCAACTGTGCTCTGCCGACGAGGTGCTGCTGACCGGGACCACCCTGCACGTTGCCGCCGTGACCCACATCGAGCATCAGCCCATCGGCGACGCAAAGCCCGGCCCGATCACCCGGCAGCTGCATGAAGCCTTCATCCAGCACGTTCTGAACACATGCGTGTTGAACGCCAAGTGACCAGTATGCGCAGGCCTGTTTAGCGGCGGATCGAAGACCCGCGCGGCGACTCACACAACGGTACACCACCCCGGCGATCTGCGATCGCCCGCTAAACGTTTATGATATCTACCGTGGGTGAACCACTGATCATCCTGGGAAGCTCCACGCGCGCCGCGGCTCAGTCGGCGGTGCGGTCGGGGTATGAGCCCTGGTGTATCGACCGCCGGGGCGATGTGGACCTGCGCGCAATCCCGGGGGCGGCGGTCCGCGTGGTCAAGCAGTACGACGACCCCAAAGCCGTCCTGAGCCTGCTCGACGAGGCCCCGGCCGAGGCGAAGGTCATCCTGACCGGCGGGCTCGATAACGCGTTCGAGCTACTCAAGGCGGTGGACTTCGAGCACCACTTCCTCACCAGTCCGCCCGAGGCGGTCCGCAAAGTGCGCTGGCCCAGCGCACTGGCGACGATCCCCACGACCCACGGCCTGCGCCACTGCAAGACACTGACGTCCATCGGCTTTCTTCGTCGGCTCTGGCGCTCCGCGTTCGGGTCGTTCGGCAAGACGCGCTACCTGCTCAAACCCATCGCTTCCTACGGCGGGCAGGGCATCGGCTGGTTCGAGCCCGGCGGCTCGATCAGTGCCGGGCACTACATCCAGCAGTACGTGCGGGGCATGCCCGTCAGCGCGGTGTTTCACTGCGACGGCTGGTCGTCCATCCTGCTGGGCGCAACCGAACAACTCATCGGAGACCCCAGCTTCGGCGCGTCAGGCTTCAGCTACTGCGGCTCCGTCGGCCCGCTTCAACTCACCGAGCGGTCGCGTGAAGCCCTGTCTCACCTCGGCGTTGTTCTCACACAACGCTCCGACCTGCGCGGCGTATTCGGCGTGGACCTGATCATGGACTTCGCCGGCGACCTCTGGCCCGTCGAGGTCAACCCCCGCTACCCCGCCAGCGCCGAACTCATCGAGAAGATCACCGGCGTCCACGTCCTCACCCCGACCGACGGCTCACGCAAAGAGAAGAAGCGCGGCACACTCACACACGCCAAGGCCGTCGTCTTCGCCCGGAAAGACTGCGCCGCGTCTGACCTGTATGCCCTGTTCAGCCGTGACCAGGTCGCCGACGTCCCCGAGCCCGGCCGACCGATCAGGAAGGGCGCCGCCATCTGCACCGTCTTCGCCGCCGCGACAACACGCGACGACTGCATGACGAAGCTCAGGGCCCTGGCGCAGCAAGTTTACGAAGCTCTGTGAATCGGGCGGTTCAACGAATATTTTTGTTAGAGCGTTCCAGCTCCAGACGTAGCGTATGGGTGCCACATTTTGACTGCGCAGCAGCAAAATGTGTCGTTGCGGGCACACTTTGCCCTTCGGGACAAACTGTGGCACCCACTACAGATGGATTCATAACGTTTTAGCCGCTGCGACATACGCGGCAGCTATTGAAGTGAGGCTGGGTGCTTTGCAATGCAGTGTGGTCTCATTCCACCACAGCGCCGAACTTGCGTTTGCGTTTGGCGAAGGCGTCGAGTGCGATGTGTAGCTGCGGCACGTCGAACTCGGGCCAGCAGATGTCGGTGACGTAGATCTCGGCGTAGCTGATCTGCCAGAGCAGGTAGTTGCTGAGGCGCATCTCCCCGGCCGTGCGTATCAGCAGGTCCGGGTCGGGCAGGCCTGCGGTGTAGAGGTGGTCCGAGATCGTCTGCTCGGTGATGCTCTTGGGATCGAGCGAGCCGGCCTTGACCTTGTCGGCGATGTCGCGGACGGCGTCGGCGATCTCCATCCGTGAGCCGTAATTCAGCGCCAGCGCCAGCGTCAACCCGGTGTTGTTCTTGGTGAGATCGACGGTCCGGTCGAGTTCGTCAAGCACTTCCTGCGGCAGGCCGTCGCGTCGGCCTAGCTGCACGAACCGGATGTTGTTCTTGTCTAATTCGCCGCGCTCAGCGATCAGGTACTCGACATACAAACCCATCAGGAAGTCGATCTCTTCCTGGTCGCGTGTCCAGTTCTCGGTCGAGAAGCTGTAAAGGGTCAGCGCCTCGATGCCGAGCTTGGCGCATTCGGTGACGAGCGGGCGGATGCACTCGCCGCCCTTGCGGTGGCCGTAGCTGCGGTCCTTGCCCTGCGCGCGGGCCCATCGGCCGTTGCCGTCCATGATGATCGCGATATGGCGGGGCAGCACGAGATGTGCTGATTCCTGATTGCTAATTGCTGATGTGGTTTTGGTCTGTGCGTCCACGATGGCTTTGGCCTTCTCTTCACTTAGCAATCAGAAATCAGACATTAGCAATCCCGAAGCATGGTCTGGTCACGGGCCGGGCCGACACTCGCGAGCACGACCGGCACGCCGACGAACGATTCGATTTTTTCGATGTACGCCTTGGCGTTGTCGGGCAGGTCGTCAAACGATCGGCAGTCTTCAACCGATTGCTCAAACCCGGGCACCGTTTCATACACCGGCTCAACCGAATCCAGTACGTCCGGGTCGGCGGGGAAGTTCTCGAGGGCCTTGCCGTTGAGTTTGTAACCGGTGCAGAGCTTCAGTTCGGGCAGGCCCGCGAGCACGTCCAGGAGCATCAAGGCGATCCCGGTCGCGCCGCTTAGCCGGGCGGTGTACTTCAGCGCCACCAGGTCCAGCCAGCCGACGCGTCGGGGCCGGCCGGTGGTCGTGCCGTACTCTTTACCCACCTCACGGATGCGGTCGCCGGTGGCGTCGAACAGCTCGGTCGGCATAGGACCACCGCCGACGCGGGTCTGGTACGCCTTGACGATACCCAGCACGTTCTTGACCTGATGCCCGGGGATACCCGTGCCGGTGTGCACGCCCAGCGATGAGCAGTTGCTGCTGGTGACGAACGGGTACGTCCCGTGATCGATATCCAAGAGCGTCGCGTTGGCGCCTTCGAACAGCAGGCGTTTGCCCGCGTCGATCGAGGTGTTCAGCAGGTGGCTGACGTCGCAGATGTGCGGCCGCAGGACCTCGGCGAGCTTGAGCGTGTCCGCCAGCAGCTGCTTGGCGTCGAAGGGTTCGTATGCTTCGCCGCACTGGCTTGCCAACGCGCCGAGGACGGTGTTCTTCACCGTGACGATGCGCTGCAGTTTCTCCGCCAGTGTCTTTTCATCCAGCAGGTCGCCGACGCGGATCGCGGTGGAGCGCAGCGCCTTGTCCGCGTAGCACGGGCCGATGCCCCGGCCGGTCGTGCCGATCGCGGCTTTGTCACCCTGGGCCTGGGCGATCGCCTGCTCGTACAAAGCGTCCTGGCGTTTGTGGTACTCGAAGACCAGGTGCGCCCGGTCGCTGATCTTGAGGTTCTCGCCGATGGTGATGCCTTCTGCCCGGAGGGTGTTGATCTCCTTGACGACCTGGGCCGGGTCGATGACGACGCCGTTGCCGAGGATGTTGATCGCGTCTTCAGAGAGCACACCCGAGGGGATCAGGTGCAGGGCGTAGCGTTTGTCGCCGACCTGGACGCTGTGCCCGGCATTGGCGCCGCCGTTGTAGCGGACCACCAGGTCGTATTCCCTTGCCAGCAGGTCGACGACTTTGCCCTTGCCCTCGTCGCCCCATTGCAGGCCGACCACGGCACAGTGGCCTTGGGTCAGGCCCAGGCGCTCGAGGCTATCGGATTGGGTCGCGGGCGTGGTCGGAGGCGTCATGGTCAGGCTCGATAGTTGGGGGAACGTATCAAAACCGGGATTCTAGCAGTTTCCTGACGCTCCACACCCCGGGTCGGTCGTCTACCGAGGGCTTGGCGCACAGAGCGCGACCATCATAGGACAAATGCGGCGATTTATACCGGCGGGCGTAGTGTATTTACCGCACGATCCTGGACGCCTTGCCATTGCATCAAAAGTTTAGCCCACCTATAATTCCCTTATTGAGACTTATCGTCATGTAAACTCCCCTCACGTCAAGAGGTAGCTCACAATGATTTATTCCAACGCCTGTGCTTATGCGATCCGTGCGATGACCCGTCTGGCGATGCTCCGGCCCGACGGCTACGTGCTGCTCGATGAGTTGTGCGAAGGGACCGACCTGCCAAGGCACTTCGTGGCCAAGATCTTCCAGGACCTGGTCCGCAAGGGCCTGCTCACCAGCGCCAAAGGTCGCGGCGGCGGCTTCGCGCTCGCCAGCCCGCCCAACCAGATTACGCTCTACGACATCGTCGGCCACGTCGACGGCGTCGAGTCGCTGGACGCCTGCGTCGTCGGCATGTCCAAGTGCAACGACGACCAGCCCTGCCCCCAGCACGACCAGTGGAAACCCATCCGCAGCGAACTGAAAAAGTTCCTGCTCTCGACCACCCTCGACAAGATGGCCTCCACCCTCAACAAGAAGATGGACCTGGTCGGCGAACCCCTGCCAAAACTCCAGAGCAAAAGCAAACCGCTGGCACGCGGCTGACCCCCGTCCCCCGGAAGTTTATTCAACTAGGATTCACACGAATCAACGCAATTCAAAGCCGGGTCTTGGCTGAGCCAAGGCCCGGTTGTTTTTATAACGATACCCATGTTTGCCGTATGGGTTATTCTGTTGGAAACGTCGCCGTCAGGATCAAGGAGGATCGAAGATGTCTGACGACATGTACTGCATCCAATGCAAGTACCACCTCAAGGGCTTGAAGGATCACCGCTGTCCCGAATGTGGACGCGAGTTCGATCCGGAGAATTCTCTGACCTATTCGGCTTCAGACTTCAGGATGCATCCTGTACACAGTTTCATCGGCGCATTGGGCTTACTGCTGGTGTTGATGTGGTGTATCGCCGATGGGTATAGTTTCGATGCATTCGTTGATTTGACCACTTTTATCAACATCCCCTCACTTATATGGGTTATCGGTGTTGTAATTGCAGGGCTTTGGATGTGCTTTGGACCGGTCGCTGCACTCAAAGCGATTTTAATCCCATTCATCAGGCTGCGTTCGCTAAATCAGGGCCGGATCAGAACCCATATGGCCGTCCTATCGCGTGGCTACCAGCTCGCCTGGGCCGCCGGATTGGCTGGTGTGTTACTGAACATGATCCTGTACCTCAGCAATATGAGCGATCCCGCATCGATCGGTCCCGCCATAGCAATGAGCCTGTTCTCACCACTCTATGGTTTAATTATTGCTGAGTTTTTCTTTAGCCCGCTGCAACAGGTTTTACTCTCTCGTACCAATGTTGAATTACCCGTTGAGTTGCAGCTCGCTCTGCCGAAAAGATCCGTCCTTATTCTTCTGTCCGCCAGTGTGTTGTTGATCAGCCTGCTTGTTTGGAGCTTTTGGGTCCACTGATTGGCTCTGGCGACTTCCGAAGACTTGGAGCTAACACGCGAATAAAAAACCGGGCCTAGGCTGGCGCCAAGACCCGGCTTTGTTTTATGTCTATTCGTATTCGTTAGCTGTTTAGAATTCCGATACCCGATACCCGATACCCGATACCCGATACCCGATACCCGATACCCGATACCCGATGCCCGACTCACGCCTCTTCGGCGGCGAGTTTGACGGCGGCGGCTTTGAGGATGCCGGGTTGGCTCTTGAGGCCTTCGATCAGTTTGGCGTCGGGTTCGCCGTCGAGTTTCAGGAGCATCAGCGCGGTCTGGTCGCGGCGGCTGATGGTCATGTCGGCGATGTTCACGCCGGCCTCTCCGAACACCGAGCCGACCAGGCCGATCATGCCGGGGCGGTCTTCGTTTTGTAGTAGCAGCATCTGCCCGGCGGGGACCATGTCCATGTGGTAGCCGTTGATCTCGATGATGCGCGGGCGCTGATCGTCGTAGACGCGGCCGACGATCCGGCGGGTCTTGTCGGCGGGGTGGGTCTTGTCGTCGACCGCGCCCTGCGGGCCGTCGATCTGCAGCGTCAGCTGGCTGCCGCGCTGGCCCTCTTCATCCACCAGCACCGTGCGGACCTTGATGCCGCGCGCCTCGGCGACCTGTGTGACGTTGATGATGTTCACCGGGTCGGACAGGTGGTCTTGAAGCAGCGAGACCAGCGTCATGCGTTCGATCATGCTCTGGCCTGCCGCGAGCCCGCCGCCGATCATCTCGATGGTGATCTCGCAGATGCCGCGCGTGATCATCGGGCTGATCAGTGTCGCCATGCGCTCGGCAAGGTCGACGTAGCGTTGCTGCATCGGTGAGAGGTCGATCTTCAGGCCCCCAGCGTTGACCGCGCCCTTGACGCCCTGGCCACGCAGGTAGGTCAGGCAGCTCGCCGCCGCGTCCACGCTGACCGCGACCTGTGCTTCTGCCGTGCTGGCGCCCAGGTGCGGGGTGTGCAGGATCTTCGGGTGCGTGCGGATCGGGTCGTCCTCGGCGGGCGGCTCGGTCGGGTAGACATCCACCCCGGCCCCGGCGCACTTGCCTGAGTCCAGCGCCTCGATCAGGTCGGCTTCATCGACCACCCCGCCGCGCGCCGCGTTGACGACGAAGACGCCGTCCTTGCACTTGGCGAACGTTTCTTTGCTAAGCATCGAGCGGGTCTGGTCGTTTAAGGGGACGTGGAAGCTGATGACGTCGACCAGCGGGCAGAGGTCCGCGAAGTCCTGCACCATCTTGACGCGGCCGTCGCAGGCGGTTTCCTGGTTAAAGAACGGATCGTACCCGATGACGTCCATCTCGAAGGCCAAGGCGCGCTCGGCCATGGTCTGGCCGATACGTCCCATGCCGACGATGCCCAGGGTCTTGCCGGCGAGCTGCCTGCCGGAGTACTTGCTGCGGTCCCAGCCGCCCTGGCTCATGACCTGGTGGGCGGGCCCGACGTTTCGCAGCAGCCCGATCATCAGCGCAAACGCCATCTCGGCGGTGGTGATGGTGGACGCCTCGGCGGTGTTGACGACGAGGATGCCCTTGGCGGTGGCGGCTTCGAGGTCGATGTTGTCGACGCCGACGCCGGCGCGGGCGATGACCTTCAGCTTGCCGGGATTCTCGAGGATCTTGGCGGTGACCTTGATCCCGGAGCGGACGATCATCGCGTCGTGCTCACCGACGATCTGGGCGTATTCCTCTTCCGACAGGCCGGGCTTGTTGACCAGCTCGGCGTCGGGCTGGGACTCAATAAATGCCAGGCCGTCCTTGTGGAGCTTGTCGGCGGCGAGGATTTTGAAGGTCTGGGTTACGGCTTCGGGGGTCGCGGCGGCGGTCATCGCTGTATCTCGTTACAGGGGTTAATGATAAATCACACTCCCGCCGGGTCTTTTCTCGCATAGGCCCGGCGAACAGAGGATTCTAGTCTCCCGCATACAACGACACAATGTGCTTCGCGTTCAGTCCCCGGCCATGACCTCGACGGCGTGTGCGTCTTCCATCAGGGCCTTGCGAGTCTGGTTGAGTTCCTCAGCGAGCTCGGGCTTGGACTCGGCGAGGTTGTTCTTTTCGCCGGCGTCGTCGGCGAGGTTGAACAGGTAAGCGCCCTGCTTGATGGCGGGGCTGTTCAGGGGGTTGTTCTTGCCGCCGTGCTTGTGCAGCGTGAAGTCGTTGCCGCGCTTGCCCGACATGATGAACTTCCAGTCGCCGCTGCGGATGCTGACCCCGCCGTGGCCCTGTGTGAGCAGGATCTTCCGGGCGGTGTCGGATTCACCGAGCATCGCGGGCAGGACGTTGCGCGTGTCGAGTGTGGGCAATAGTTCGGCGGGCAGGTTGTGGCCGGTCATCTCGGCGAAGGTGGCGAGCAGGTCGACCTGGCTGATCAATGCATCGGACTCGCCCGGCTTCACGTGCCCGGGCCAGCTGACGATGAACGGCAAACGTGTGCCGCCTTCCCACGACTGGTACTTGCCGCCGCGATACGGGCCGGAGGGCGTGTGGTCGCCGTTGCTGTCGACCGAGCCGTCGCGGTAGCCGTCGTTGAGCACGGGGCCGTTGTCGCTGGTGAAAATCACAATCGTGTCGTCACGGATGCCGAGCCGGTCGAGTGCGTCCATCAGTTCGCCGACGCTCCAGTCGGCATGGAGCATCATGTCGCCGCGCAGGCCGTACCCGCTCTTGCCGTGGAATCGTTCGGCGGGCCAGCGCGGGACGTGGGCGTCGATCAGGTTGAAGTACATGAACCACGGCCGGTCGTCGTCAACCTTGGCACGCTTCTCCATGTATTCGATTGCGCGTTCGGTGAAGCGGTCGGTCATTTCCTCGTCGCGCCACTCGGCGCTCTTGCCGCCGGCCTGGAAGCCGATCCGGCTGATGCCGTTGATGATGGTTTTGTTGTGCTGGCCGTCGGCGGGGTAGCGCAGCAGTTCGGGGTTCTCGTAGCCGGTGGGGCGGTCGCCGACCTTCTTGCCGTACGAGACGGTGATCGGATCGTCGGGATCGAGGTTTTCGACGCGGTGGCCGTCGACGTAGACGCAGGGGACGCGGTCGTTGGTCGCGGGCATGAGGTAGGAGTGATCGAAGCCGATCTCGAGCGGGCCGGGCTTGATCTCGCCGTTCCAGTCGATCGTGCCGTCGCCCAGGCCCAGGTGCCACTTGCCGATGACAGCGGTGTGGTAGCCGGCTTCCTGGAGGTGCGAGGCGAGGGTGAGTTCGCCGGGCTGCATCAGCATGGCGGCGTCGCCGTTGAGCACGTACGAGCCTTCTTTGCGGAATGCGTACTTGCCGGTGAGCATGGAGTAACGGCTGGGCGTGCAGGTGGCGGCGGTGGCGTAGGCGCTGGTGAAGATCCGGCCGCTCTGGGCCAGTTCATCGATGCGCGGCGTCTGGATCTTGCCCACGCCGTAGCAGCTCACGTCGCCGTAGCCGACGTCGTCGGTATAGATGACCAGGATGTTCGGCCGGGTCGGTGCGGTCACGCTGTTGGTCTCGGCGACCGTGCAGCCGGTGAACAGCAGCAACGCCAGGGCCGTGATCAAGAGCCCGGCGGATCGTTGTAGTAGGGTTGTCATGAATGCCTCCTGGTCTGCGGATTCGGGGTGTTGAGCCCCCCGTCTGTGTGTGGAAGTAAAACAATACCACGCAAGGCTAAGCCGTGCTCATCATAGCTATTGACGTGGCGGGGCGGTTATGACGATTGGGCGAAGGCTTTTTCGGCCGCGTCGAGGGTCTGCTCGATGGCGACATCGTCGTGGGCGGTGGAAACGAACCAGGCTTCGTACATAGACGGTGCGAGCATGATGCCGGCGTCGAGCATGGTATTGAAGAACTTGGTGAAGCGGTCGGTGTTGCAGCGCGCCGCCTGCTCGTAGTTGGTCACCGCGGTCTCGGCTCCATCGCAGAAGAACAGCCCCAGCATCGACCCGACCCGGGTGATGTAGACCGGAGCGCTGGCGTCCGCGGCGGCCTTGCGTAAACCGGCTTCGAGCGTGGCGGAGGTTTGTTCAAGCTGTTCGTAGACGCCTTCGGCTTGCATCGCTTCGAGCGTGGCTAAACCGGCCGCCATGGCCAGGGGGTTGCCGCTGAGTGTGCCGGCCTGATAGACCGGGCCGTCGGGCGCGACTTGGCGCATGAGGTCTTCACGTCCGCCGTAGGTGGCGCAAGGCAGGCCGCCGCCGATGATCTTGCCCAGGCAGGTCAGGTCGGGCGTCACGTTGTAGAGCGTCTGTGCTCCGCCGTAAGCGACGCGGAAGCCGGTCATGACTTCGTCGAAGATCAGCAGCACGTCATGTTTGTCGCAGAGGTCACGCAGACCTTGGAGGTAACCTTGGATTGGGGGGATGCAGCCCATGTTCCCGGCGACCGGTTCGATGACCAGGCAGGCGATGTCACCGGCATGTTGCTCGAACACCGTGCGCATGGCTTCAAGATCATTGAAGGGCACAAGCAGCGTTTCACCCGTCACCGCATCCGGCACGCCCGGCGAACTAGGCACACCCAAAGTCGTCGCGCCGCTCCCGGCCTGCACCAAGAGCCCGTCACTGTGCCCGTGATAGCAGCCCGTGCATTTGATGACTCTATTCTTCCCAGTCGCGCCGCGCGCCAGCCGGATCGCGGACATCACGGCCTCGGTGCCGGAGTTGACGAACCGGACAAGCTCGACCCCCGGAAGTGCATCAATGACGACCTGTGCCAGTTTCGTCTCCGCCTCGGTCGGCATCCCGAAGCTCGTGCCTTTCTGGGCGGCTTTCGCCAGGGCGGAGGTGACTTCCGGCGGGGCGTGGCCGAGGATCAGAGGGCCGTAGGAGCACACATAATCGATGTACTCGTTGCCATCGACATCGGTGACGGTCGCGCCCTTGCCCTGGCAGATGGTCACCGGCTCCCGGCCGACGGCCTTGTACGCCCGCACCGGGGAGCTGACTCCGCCGGGCATCAGCGACTGAGCCTTGGCGAAGGCCTTGGCTGACTGGGCATACCGATCCGTCCCGGTCTGGGTAGTTGGGCTCATGCGCGTAGTGTAGCACCCCAGGCAGTACCGGTCGCCCGCTTACCCACAACATCTTTTCCAGCAAACGCTTGTGGCAAAGTACATGTCTCCCGGGCCCCGTATCACCTTTCCCAGCCCGCGAACCACCCACATTGCCACTGCATACCGATTCTGCTAATATTCGCGGCTCAAGATTGAGATGGATCAACCCAATTAACGCCTAGACCCGCCGGCGGGGATCGTCTCCCTGCCCACCGGTCGAGAAGAGGAACACCATGGCGATCACTGCAGAGAAGAAGACCGAACTTATCAGCGAGTTCCGCCGCGATGACAAGGACTCGGGCAGCCCCGAGGTCCAGGTCGCAATCCTGACCGAGCGGATCAACAACCTCACCCAGCACCTGCGCGACCACAAGCACGACTTCGCCTCCCGGCGCGGCCTGCTGCAGATGGTCTCGACACGTAACCGCCTGCTGCGTTATCTGGCCCGGACCAACCGCGCCAGCTACCAGTCCCTGATCGGCCGACTCGGCCTCCGTAAGTAACTTAAGCCACGCCGTCCCGGAACCGGACGACGTGTCCGGATGGACCCAGACGGCAGGCGACCCGCGACGCCCGCCCCCTTATCTGTTTGGGGCACCGCTTTTTAACTGTTCCCGGCGTCACCGGCCCTCTGCCCTCTGCTTCCAGTGCATCGGAACGGCGAAACGGATTCCTGCCACGGGCCGTGGCAGGCGATCTGCATACCCGCCTCATCAAACGGCCCAAAACACATAGGAAGACACATCATGACCACCCACCGCGTAGAACTCGAGCTCGGCGGACGGACCCTCAGCATCGAGACCGGCAAGATCGCCAAGCAGGCCGACGGCGCCGTCCTCGTGCAGTACGGCGAAACCGTCGTCCTGGGCACCGCCGTCCACGCCAACCCCCGTGAAGGCATCGACTTCTTCCCGCTCACCGTGGACTACCGCGAGAAGCTCGCCGCCGCCGGCAAGTTCCCCGGCGGGTTCCGCAAGCGCGAAGGCGCCCCGAACCAGAAAGAAATCCTCACCATGCGGAACATCGACCGGCCCCTGCGCCCGCTGTTCCCCAAGGGCTACAAGGACGAGGTCCAGATCCAGTGCTGGGTCATGGCCGCCGACGGGCAGAACGACCCGGACGTCCTGGCCGGCATCGCCGCCAGCGCCGCCCTGTCCATCAGCTCGATCCCGTTCCTCGGCCCGGTCGGCAACGTCCGCCTCGGCCGGATCGACGGCCAGATCGCCGTCATGCCCACCGTCGCCCAGAGCGAGTTCTCCGACCTGGACCTGCTGCTGTGTGGTCACAAGGACGGGCTGAACATGATCGAGGTCGGTGCTCATGAGCTGCCCGAAGACGACGTCGCCGCGGCGATCGAAGAGGGCTTCGAGCACGTCAAGGCCATCGCCAACCTGATCGACGAGCTGGTCGCCAAGTGCGGCCAGGAGAAGGTCAACAACACCCCGCCGATCGCCGACGACATCATCGCGACCGTCAAGGACAAGCTCTCCGGCCCGCTGCAGGCCGCCAAGACCAGCGAAGGCAACAAGGCCGACCGCCAGAACGCCGTGAAGCAGGCCATCGGCGACTTCCTCACTGCCGAGTTCCCCGAGCCCGGTGAAGACGCGACCTACACCCAGCACAAGATCGCCGGCGAACGCCGCAAGCAGGCCAAGGAAGCTATCCACGACCTGGAAGAAGACATCACCCGCGTGATCATCCGTGGCGGCAGCCGGACCGACGGCCGCAGCTTCGATGAGCTGCGTAACATCGACTGCGAAGTCCAGCTGCTCCCCCGCGTGCACGGCTCGGGCCTGTTCACCCGCGGCGAGACCCAGGCCCTGGTGACCTGCACCCTCGGCACGGGCAAGGACGAGCAGATCGTCGACGGCCTGCACGACGAGTACTCCGAGAAGTTCTACCTGCACTACAACTTCCCGCCGTTCTCGGTCGGTGAAGCCAAGCGGATCACCGGCCCCAGCCGCCGGGACATCGGCCACGGCAAGCTCGCCGAGAAGGCGCTGGCCCCCGTGCTGCCCGATGTCAGCGACTTCCCCTACACCGTCCGCATCGTCAGCGACATCATGGAATCCAACGGCTCGTCGTCCATGGCCTCGGCCTGCGGCGGGACGCTCGCCATGATGGACGCCGGTGTGCCCATCAAGGCTCCCGTGGCCGGCATCAGCATCGGCATGATCCAGGCCGACGAAGCCGGGCAGGAAGACGTCTACCTCACCGACATCCAGGGCGAGGAAGACCACTTCGGCGACATGGACTTCAAGGTCACCGGCACCCGCAACGGCATCACCGCCATCCAGCTGGACCTGAAGATCCGCGGCCTGAACATGGACCAGATCCGCAAGACCTTCGAGCTGGCCAAGACCAACCGCATCCAGATCATCGAAGAAATCGAAAAGGCCATCCCCACCCACCGCAAGGAGCTCAGCCAGTGGGCCCCGCGGATGCTCACCACCAAGATCCACCCCGACAAGATCGGCAAGCTCATCGGCCCCGGCGGCAAGCAGATCCGGGCCCTGGAAGCCGATACCGGCGCCAAGATCGAGATCGAGGAAGACGGCACGATCTACGTCTCCGCCGTCGGCGGCGGCAAGGCCGAGCGAGCCATCGAAGAGATCGAGAAGATCGGTGCCGAGGTCAAGGTCGGCCAGATCTACAACGGTAAGGTCTCCACCATCAAGGACTTCGGTGCATTCATTGAGGTCATCCCCGGCCAGGACGGCCTCTGCCACATCTCCGAGCTGAAGGACGGCTTCGTCGAGAAGGTCTCGGATGTGGTCAAGGTCGGCGACAAGGTGCGGGTCAAGGTGCTGCTGATCGACGATCAGGGCCGGGTCAAGCTCTCCCGCCGGGCAGCCATGGCCGAGGAGGCCGAGGAGAACGGCGAAGGGGCGGAAACCCAAGAATCTGAAGAAAATGCTTCCGTCTGAGCTAAAAATCGATTAATATCGGACATCGCACCAGGGGCTGAAAGGCCCCTGGTGACATTAAAGGCTTTGCGCAGCGGCACAAAGCTGTTAAGTTAGGTAGAGCCGTTTGGGGCCTCCCGTCAAAATCGGGCCCCTCACGGGAGATAGTTCGGCAGGCAGGTAAACCGCATTCACCTGCAGACCCGGACCCGTTGGTCGAAGTGAGTCACTTCTTTTTTATAAGGCATTGGGTGACGTATCACCCGCGAAGAGAAAAGTCTACGCCCAGATGTTCATTTGTTGCTCCATGTCAATTCACGATCCTCGTTCTCTTTGAGGAGTTTCGACAATGCCGACGATTCACGGTCAAGTTAAGTGGTTCGATCCTAAGAAGGGTTACGGTTTCATCACCGGGCCCCAGGGCCAGGACGTTTTCGTCCACTACAGCCAGATCCAGGGCGACGGCTTCCGTTCGCTGAAAGATGGCGAAGACGTAGATTACGACCTGATCGAGGGTGACAAGGGCTGGCAGGCCCGCACCGTCGCACGGTCCAAGGTGCCCGAACAGACCGCCCACTGAGTCGGCCGGCGCCGCCGCGCCCGGTTCACATCTCTGATATGTCACGTTGCCGAGCGATCGGCACGTGTGGGTCGCCGTCGCATGAGTAAACGCCCCTTAAGGTGACACCCTCTCCAGGGACCGCTATCTTCCCTATTGATGTGGTCTTACTTATTCATTGGCATCGCGGTCGGGCTGCTGCTGTCGATCCCGCTGGCCCTGTTCTGGGGGCGGCGGACGGAAAGGCGGGTGCGCTCACTCGAGCAGCGCGCCCGCGCGGCCGAGCGCCTCGCCGAGTTGGGCACCCTCACCGGGGGCCTGGCCCACGAGATCAAGAACCCGCTATCCACCGTCGGGCTGAACGTCCAGCTCCTGCAGGAAGACGTCGCGGAGCTATCGCGCGAAGAGGGCCTCAGTGAATCCCAGCACGACGGGTTAGGCAGGGTCCAGCGTCGGCTCGAATCGCTTAGCCGGGAAACGCTCCGGCTCCGGGACATCCTCGAAGACTTCCTCCGGTTCGCCGGCCGGGTCGAGCTGGACCCCCAGCCGACCGACCTGCATGTGATGATCGAGGAGCTGATCGACTTCTTCGAGCCCCAGGCCCGGGAGGCCGAGGTCAACCTGCGGACCCAGCTCTCGGCCGAATCCCCCACGCTCAGCGCCGATGCGGGTTTGCTCAAGCAGGCGATCCTGAACCTGATGATCAATGCCGTGCAGGCCATGACCCAGGCCCGTGAAAAGAACCAGCCCCACGGCGGGGCGGATGAACTGATCGTCCGCACGGAACGGGTCCGCTCGCCCGGCGGCGGGGGCATGGCGCCCGGCGAAGAGTTCCGCATCCACGTCACCGACACCGGCCCGGGCATGCCCGCGGACGTAGCCGAGAAAGTCTTCCAGCCCTACTTCTCCACCAAGCGCGGCGGCAGCGGCCTGGGCCTGCCGACCTCAAGGCGCATCGTCGAAGAACACGGCGGCGCCCTGTCAGTCCACGCCGACGAAGGCCGCGGTACGGACTTTGTGTTGTCCTTGCCGGGGTGATCGGCCGATCGAACGGCTCGAGATATGTGCTTATCCCCTTTTTCTGCATTATCCCCTTTTTCTGCACCCACGCCCACAACCGCGACATCATGCTGAACGGCCTCACCCACAACGTCATGATCCTCTGGCGTCAGGGGAAAGGTTTTCTACAGAACAGTTCTGTCACCGATTATTCCACGAGACTCCGTTCTTCCTCGAGCAGATAAACGAATGCGTCCATTTTTGACTTTCATCCATATACTCGGCAGAAATATGTCCAGCTGGGCTCAAATGCAGATTGAATGCTTGAACCATAGGAACTTCAAAGTGCCAGGCACCACACTTGTACATAGTTAATCTAACACTTGTCAGCGTATACTCTTTAGTGGTAATCGAATAGTCTGATCCAATGGTAATACATCCCATTTCCTCATCACTGTATTCACCTTTACGCATATCAATGATTACACCACTATCGAAATAAGTACCCGATTTCCGAATAAGCTGATGTGTTCCTTGTAGTGAAGCAAGCATAGATGCGTTCATAATTACATCTTCCTATCTACACATAATCAAAATATCACTATTGCAACGAACCATCCTGGCCGTCGGAGTCAGCTATAGATCATACATTATGCGGCTGGCCGCACTGTTACTCCATCGGGATCTGTAGGGAATGGGTAGGGAGGAGCCCCAGATCCGGTCCCACCTAGACCACCATTGCGACGTAGCAAGAAAAGGGGATATAGTAAGAAATGGGGGCAAGAAAAGGAACAAGAAAAGGGCAAGAAAAGGGGATATGTACATTATTGACATAGACGCAATGTCGAAGCAAGTAGGGTTGGTTAGCGAAGCGTAACCCGCCGATTGGATGTTCGATCTTGTCATGGGGTGGTAGCGTTTCTCTTGATCCACTTCAGGTACAATCTACTTGGTGCGTGATGTCATAAGGGGGCTTGGCCTCTATTCTCCCATTCCGCTTTTATTCCCTCCGCTTGGAGCGTTTGCCCATGCTTGACCGCCTGATCGAACTCGTCCTGTTCGCGCTGCCGATGGTGGCGGTGTTGTCGATTACGGCGGTGGCGATCTGGTTGGCGTGGTGGCTGCTGTTGCGGCGGGCCCCGATGATGGGCTACGAGAGCCGGCGGACACGGCAGTTGACGTTCATGGGCGTGGTCGCGGTGTGCATCGTTTTGATGATCGTCATGTTGCCCGTGCCAACATCGACCCGCGACCAGTTGCTGGCGGTCTTCGGGCTCGTGACCACGGCGGTGATCGGTCTATCATCGACCACGTTCGTCGCTCACGCGATGGCGGGTTTCATGCTCCGATCGACCAAGAGTTTCAGTATCGGCGACTTCTTGCGGAGCGATCAACACTTCGGCCGGGTGACCGAGCGGGGCCTGTTGCACACCGAGATCCAGACCGAAGACCGCGACCTTACGACGCTGCCGAATCTGTTCCTGATTACCCACCCATACACGGTCGTCCGCTCGTCGGGGACGATCGTCTCGGCCGAGGTGGGCCTGGGCTACGGCGTCCATCACGCCGTGATCGAGCCGCTGCTGCTTTCGGCTGCGAAACAGGTCGGGCTTGACGACCCGTACGTGCGGGTGATGAAGCTGGGCGACTTCGCGGTTACCTACCGCGTCAGCGGGCTGCTGACCGAGACGCAGCAACTGATCACGACGCGGTCGCTGCTGAACTCGGCGGTGCTCGATACCTTGCACGGCCAGGGGATCGAGATCATGTCGCCGACCTTCATGGTGCAGCGGCCCCAGCCCGACGCCCCGTCGGAGGTCCCCGTTTCGGTGCGGAAGAAGGACCGCCAGGAGCGCAAGTCCACCGCCGAGGCCGTGGCCTTCGACAAGGCCGAGGCCGCCGCGGAAAAAGAGCAGGCGGTCGCGGCGCTGACCGAATTGATCCAGCAGCGCGAGGCCGAACTGAAGTCCGCCGACGCCGACGACAAGCCCCGACTCACCGAGGAGCTGGAGAAGCTTAAGCAGCAGGCTGAGCTATTGATCCAGAAACCGGACGACGACTCCGACAAGCCGTCTTAGGGGACGTCACGCATCAAGTCGGGCAGCGGAGAGGTATCCGCAGATTACGCAGATTAATAGATTTATGATGTGTGATTTTTGATTTATGATGTGTCGCGTTAGTACGGCTTGTGGTTGTTGAGCGACTGTTCACATCATCAATCATCCATCCTACATCATCAATTCCAAACACACGATGCTCCGGGGGCGATGGCGGCCACCGGGTCAGCGGGACCGGGTCGGGCCGGTGTGCCGTGATTCCAATGCCAGCCGGGGCGCAGCGCTTGCAAGTCCCCCCCCGGAAGCTGTGAGATGTTCCATCTTCACTTATCCGGTCCCCGGCTAATTACTTCCGGGGGCGGGGGCAGCCCGTGAGTCCCGGTCCTTTTAATCATCGGATACTCAGTACAAGTCAGACTGTCGCCGTCGTGTGATGTCAGCACCCCCGGCCCCCGCCCCCGGAAGTTAATCCGGGTTGCGAAAGCTGTGCAGATGGAAGTTGTGAAAACTTCCGGGGGTCTACCTATGTCGGATCGGACGGGTTTGTGCGCATGGATGTGGTTCACGGCTCGTTCGGTGACGGGTTATCTCGCTGGCATCGACGGATTTACAGTTTCCACCCAGTATGCAGCATCGCGCATCGAAACAGGCCGACTGCGTGCGCACGGAAACGGGTGATGATGTTATACGTTTATCACGGAGCCCACGGAGGCACAGAGACACGGAGAAGACTTGGGTTTCCAAGCCGGGGTACGACCCCAATCCAGTTCCTTTCCTGGAGCATTACTGTATAGCTGGTCAAATATGAAGGCTTTCAGGTGATATGAGACTAGAGCGCAGGGTACTTTGGGCCGATCAAACAGGACTGTCGACCTTTATAAGGCGAGGGTTTTATAGTACTCTGCAGTCTCGTTATGGATTTATTGAACATGAGTGTTCCCAAGTTCTTAAGCAAAGAGCCTACTAACGTTTTTAACAAGTAGATCAGTACTTCCATGATGATATCTCATCTCTTGCTTGTGTCTGGGTCCAAATCTGGGTGTCTGTACACGGGGGCCTGCACCGGATCATGTAGGCTTGCTACTGCTCCCGTTTCAACCAACCTCAAAGCCATTCTGCTGCTGGAAACCTGGAATAATTCGGCCAGTGTACAGCGCCTCCCATCCGGCCAGTTATGTTCTTCCTTCGACCAGGCAAGCGCGGTCTGGTCCCGTTTCATAGTGTCATGGGTGTAATGCGGTATGACTTTTCCAAGCCAATCACATAAGGCGCGGTCAAGCAGGTATGCAGGCATCAACAGTGCGTGTGCCCAACGTTTGGCCTGAAGCTCCACCAAGTTATCGTCGCGTCTAGCAGTGGAGCCACGGTTGTCTATGTCCTCGATGTGAATATTTCCAGAATCAGTATGCACAAAGCGGTATTTCAGATTGTGAAGAAACAGATGGCCTAGTTCATGTGCCGTCCTGGGTCTTGCGCGGTTGCGCTCCCAAGCGCTTTTCGATGAGAGGAACTTTTTCGGTACCAAGATAATCCCGCCGTCATATCCATCTACGGCATACGCGGCGGGTGGTTCAATATCTAAGAATGGGCATTGTTCTGGTGTACGGATAAAAATATCGGAGATGCTGCCGATCACCTTGTGCAACAAGATGGGCAAATCCCTAAGTGTAAAGTCCGTGCCATACGTACGCCTGATCAATCTTTGAGTCATCCGCTCGATGTCGATGAGACTTAAGTCAGCCGGCACGGTATGAACGCCGTACTTCTTGTACGATCCGTACTGACTTAGAAGTCTGACCTTCTGTTCAATCGCTCTCTTCTCTAGATCTGACCGTTCGAGCTCATTCGAAGCCGCAAGCAAAGCCTGCTGCATCTCGGTGATGCTGCGGTTTTCCAGAATCTCGAACAGGACGTGCAGGCAGTTTTGAGCGGCATCCCCCTTTAGTGTCCCGATCATCAAACTATCTGATGGAGAATCTAGCAGCGTATCACGGTCAAATATCCCCAATGCTTCCCGGATACGCTTGGCTAGTTGGGGGCTAGCACCTCGTTTGCCAGCTTCGATGTAATTGATAGCTGAACGTGTTACACCCACTGAACGTGCTAAATCAGCTTGGGTCCAACCTCTTCCCTCACGCTGGTACTTTAGTTGTTTGCCATCCATGGCCAAGCTCCCGGTGGTTTCACCACGTTGCGTGTTAACTGTTGTCAACTATCATATCGACATTCAATGCCGCGGTCCACTATATATTGGGGTTTGCGGCTAGCGACCCCCAATATATTGATTTTCTTCTAAGGCCAGTGTATGGCAACATCTATAAGCCTCTCGCTCGAAAGCAACATCGTTAATTTAAGGTTATTGGAAGAGACATGGGTTGGGAAGAAAACGGGGGGAACAAGAAAACCGCGGCAGGGGGCCGCGGTTTAAGGGGTAGTTCAGATTATTCGTGGGAATGCGTGGGCCGCTTGGACGGGGGTTAGTCGGCGGCGTCTTGGATGCCTTCGCCGGCGGCTTCGATGTCTTCGCCGATGCCTTCGACGGTGTTGCAGCCGGAGAGAGCGACGATGAAGGCGGCGGTCAGGATGAGGGTGAGGGTTTTCTTGAGCATGATGTATTTCTCCGTTCGGTCTTTAGATTGGTTGGGGTCAGCCGGCGGCGGCTTCCTGTAGGCCTTCGCCGGTGGCTTCGAGGTCCTGGCCGAAGCCGTGGATGGTGTTGCAGCCGGCGAGGGAGAGGATGAAGGCGGCGGTGAGGGCGAGCATGAGGGTCTTTTTGAGCATCGTGGTTGTCTCCGTCTGTAGCCGGGGGGCCGGCTGAGCATGTTGGGTATGATCCGGACCCTTAAACACGGCTGGACCCGTTGGATAGCAGTCTTTATCGGACAATCGGGGCCGTGGACTCAAACGGATTGTAGGCGCTTGGCCTTGGCGACGGCCTCGGTCCAGCTGCGGGTGTGCTCGGTGAGGGCGGCCCAGTCGCCGGCGTCGATCAGGTCGGGGCGGAGGATGCTGGTGCCGACGCCCAGGCAGACGGCCCCGGCGGCGATCCAGTCGCTGACGGTATCGAGGCGGACGCCGCCGGTGGGCATGAGCTTGAGGTGGGGCAGGGGGGCGAGCAGCTCTTTGATGTAGGCCGGGCCGCCGAGGCGGTGGGCGGGGAAGACCTTGATCACATCGGCGCCGAGTTCGTGGGCCTGCTGCACCTCGGTCGGCGTCAGGGCACCGGGCATGCAGGGCAGGTCCAGGGCGTGGCTGGTTTCGATGATCTCGGGCTTGAGGATCGGACTGACGATGAACCGGGCCCCGGCGTCGGCGGAACGTTTGACGTCATCGCGATTAAGGACGCTGCCGGTGCCGATCACGACACGGTCGCCCAGGTCACGCGCGATTTCCGAGACGACGCCCAGGGCGTTGGGGGTTGTTAACGGCACCTCGGCGACCAGCAGGCCCCCATCCGCCATGGCCCGGCAGGCATCGATCAGACCCCGGTCGCTTGGGGCGCGGAGGATGGCGACGATGCCGGATTGGGTGATCTTTGAGGCTAAGGCGTTGCGGGTGTTTGACATGGTTGTCCCTGGATGCTGTGTCGTGAGGTTTTTGTGGTGCCTGGCGCAATCACTTGTCGGGGCGGATGCACGGCGATCTGCGATCGCCCGCTAAACAGCCATTTCCATGTTAGTGATAGAAACGCTTGAGGTTCTAGCAGCTTTGCTGCGTAGGCAACAGCATACCCGGGGGATAAAAAAACACACCCTCACATGGCGTGGGGGTGTGTTGGGTGGTTATGGGTGTGGTGGGCGATGCCCGGATGTCCGGGGGCCTGGTGCCCGGGCCTTCGCTGCGCTTAGGCCCGGCGTTGGGTTGGTTTAGCTCAGGACCTCGAAGATGGACTGGGTCCGCAGGACCAGGCCGGAGGAGCCCAGGAGGTGGTAGCTCTGTAAGTGGAACTCCCGCTTGTACTTCTGGGTATCCAGCACGGACAGGCAGGGTGTGCCGTCTTCATCCTGGTACGGGTGAGCGAGCGAGCCGGTCTCCCGGGCGAAGTCCTTCATCTCCCGCAGGGTGGCTGCGTAGAGGTTGTCGGTGAGGGCTTCGGTCTGGATGGTGGTGACGTAGCCGACCTTGTCCTCTTCGGTGGGTTCGTATTCGAACTCTTTTTCACCGAGGCAGGGCAGGGCGTGGATCAGGCCGTGCTCGGGGAGGTGGTCGGCGTTCTCGATGACGGCTTCGGTGAGGACGACACCGTCATAGGAAAACCGCACCAGATGCCCGGCGGGGGTGATCCAGTTCTCCGCTTCGTAGTCGCCGTGGCGGTCGATGCGCCGAGCTTGTAGGTCGAACAGCTCGGGGTGCAACGGCCGACGGTAGACCATTAAACGGAAGGCTTGTGTACTTGCTGACTTATGACTAACGCTCATGACCATCCCCTGGCTTTCTCGAGGGTAAAAACACGGTTAATGATGTACTAGGAACTACAAACGTTCGGCGGGGGTGTGAGCGGGATTATAGCCACTGGCGGGGGGTAAGGGAAGACTTTTTTTGAGCTATTTAGCATAGTTTTTTTTGTTACATCCTTGGTTTACAGCCATTTGGGACAATAGACCGATAATCCTTAGGCCGTGGCGGCTTCATTCTGGATACGTGAGGTTCACGGCAGGTGTTCGATCTATGGTCAAATTACAGCAGATCCACAGCTTTTTACGCGCTAAACCCGATCCCTGTATCGACTTGGCGTTCGCTCAGGCCCTGCCAACCGCCGATCCAGAGAGCCTCGGGCCGATGGCGCAGGTGCTGCTGGATCGCAGGCAGACCCAGGGGTGTCTGGCCTTGATCGAGCAATATCACCGCTTACCTGAACAGACGCGACAGGCCGTGCTGCTGGAGGCCCCCGAGCTGACCCGGGCCCTTCGGCAGGCGATGAGCAACCACAAGGGCACCGGGCCGGCCAACGCGCTGCACATCATCCATCAGTCGGCCTCCGTCCGGCTGGCGTATCTCATCCCCGACCTGCTGCGTCACGGGCAGGACGAGCTGAAGGACGAGGCCGCCAACTGCCTGCTGGAGATGGCGGAGCGTACCCAGGACACCGGTTCTGAGTCGGCCCCGGCCGGTCATATGGCAGTGGAGACGGCGTTTGTCACTTCGGCGGTCCGAGATGCGCTGCGGTACTTCGCTCAACATCAACGCAAGGAAGTGCTCCTGGCGATGTTCAACCTGCCGCTGCCGGCGATCAGCGAGCTGCTGAGGTCGCTGGCAGAAATGGGGGACGACTGGACCCGGCCGACCGGGGTGATGTTGACACGGTCGGACACGCCGGCCGTCCGCCGGGCCTTGCTGGCCGCGTTGGCGTTTGAGTCGTTGCAGCCGTTCGCGCTGGATGGGATCGGGCTGGCGGTGGAAACCGGGCCGTTGACCGAGGCGCTGAGTCGGTGGCATCTGCTGAAGCTGAATCCGATCCGCAACGCGATCGCGAAGATCAAGCACACGGAACGGTTCGTGCCGGGCATGTCTGCATTTGTAAAATTGGATCGGCCGGGTGATACGCTCGGGCTGGTCGCCTGGCTGGATGCCTTGCCGATCGAGCCGCACAACATGACACGCCGGCTGGGCCAGCTTAGCAAGGCGCCCGACCCGGCGACGCGCCTGTTGGCGCTGAGGCGATTGATCGCAATCGCCGATCAGGTCGACGACGCCACACAGGCGAACCACGCGATCGCGGGATATTGTTCGGATAGTGAGCCGGGCATTGTCCGTGTCGCGGTGACGCACCTGATCCGCCGGGGCTACTCGGATATCACGAGGGTGCTTGCACAGCTGATTAACTCGCCCGATGTGCGTGTCCAGCAGATCGCGACCAAACGGCTGACGCCGGTGGCGTTCAGCAAGCTGTGGGAGAGCTGGCCGCGCCTGGATAGCGAGCACCGGTTGGCCGCGGGCAGGGCGCTGATCAAGATCGATCCGACGTTCCACGCGGCGCTGCATGACAAGTTGTGCCTGCCCGATCCGCTCGCCAAGACCCGGGCGCTTTCGATCATCACGGAATTAAACCAGGGCCTGCTGCTGCAGGACTTGATCCTGCGCTTGAGCCGAGATGATGACCCGCGTGTCGTGGCCTCGGCGATCAAGGCGCTGGGCGCGGCGGACCCGCAGCGGGTGTTGCCGACGATCGAAGCGGCGTTGGAGCACGAGGATGAGCGGATCCGCGCCAACGCGGTCGAGGCGCTGGCGCAGCTGGATACCGGCAAGCACGCCGAGCGTTTAGTCAGCCTGACCGAAGAGCAGGAACCTAACCGTGCACGTGCCAATGCGATCCAGGCGCTGATGCAGATGAACGCCGGGCAGGCGCTACAGGCTTTGTCGCACATGCTCAGCGACCCACGGGCCGAGCACCGGGCCAGTGCGCTGTGGCTGGTTGAAGCGATGGGGATCGCCGAGGTGGCGCGTGACGTGGCGGAGATGTCGATCACCGAGTCGGACCCGACGATCCGGGAGCGGGCCGGCCGGGTGGTACAGAACCTGATCGAGCTGATGAGTCAGCCGCTACCGATCCAGTTGCTGGTGGGTCAGCCCGGCGTTGATGAGCCAACTCAGACACCGGAGGACCACGCCGCCGCGGGTTGATATGCCATGATCTGCGTAGCTCGCATACCCCTGATACTCGCCCAGGCCGAACCCGCCCCCGATACGCAGGGGTCGGCCCAATTCAGGTTTGACCAGATCTCCAACAACCTGACCAGCGACGGGTTGATTTCCTCGCACTGGCTGCTGGTCGCCGCGGGCGCGGTCATGCTGCTGCTAAGCGCGGTGTCGATCGTGCAGTGGTGGAAGCACCGCCACGAGCAGTCGCACCCCTGGCTGATGTTCATCAGCGCCGCGAACTTTGCCGGGCTGGGCTGGCGGCATCAGTGGACGCTGTTCTGGATCGCCCGGCATCAGAAGCTCGGTTCACCCCTGACCCTCATGCTCGCGCCGGGCACGTTCGATCAACACGTCAAAGCCTACCTGGAGTCGCGCGCGGGGTTCCGTCGAGAGTCGCACCGCCGTGTGCTACAGGATGTGCGTGAGTTGCTGTTCGGCAATACCGCTTAGAACTAGCAGCACCGGATTATGATCGAATGAACTGATCCGTCGTGCTACCTTGTGCGCGGACTGATACTCAGGCTTCGCTGTCCGGTGCTTCGGACTCGCCGTCCTGGGCTTGGGGTGCCTCCGCCCCGAGGCGCATTTGGGCCTGCTTGTTGGCTTCCCATGATTGGCCGTAGCGGAAGAGGATCAGGTGGCACTTCTTGCAGCGCCAGGCTTCCATGCGGTTGGGCCGCATGACGGCGTGGGTGCCGGGGACGTCTTCGGCCATGCCGCCGCCGGCGGTCGATCGGCCCCTGGACCAGTGCAGCCCGTCGGACACGGGCAGCAGCCCTTCTTCCATCGTCGCATTGCATTCCGGACAGCGCATCGATACGCCCCTTAATTATCCGCCCTCTGGACAGGTCCCACACGCCATTGTCACCGCTGGGCAGACCAACGCAAGAGGACTTGGCCTACTTGGTTAAAAACCGCTTAATTTGTCTTGTGTCGTCTGCCGACCTGGGGTATCCTGCAAGCGAATGGAGCTACATATGCTTGCTTGATGCCGGGAATCCGATCCGGTGATCTTTCACGATCCACACAAGGGGGCCATCATGAAGTCTTTCGTTCACGTGTTCACACTCGCGGCCGTGCTCATGCTGGGTATCAGCCCGCGCGCCAGTGAGGCCTACGACAACACCCTTACGCTGGACATCCCCGAGTTGGTCGGGACGTTTGTCCACGGCCAGGAGCCGGTCGAGGCGCTGGTCGATTTTGGTTTCGCGTTCCAGCCGCTCTGGAGCGTGACCTTGGACATCACCGCCACCGGCCATCCCGGGCACGAGGGCGCGGTCGCGCCGCCGGTCGATCTGCTCGTGTCGGCCACCAGTGTGGAACAGTACAACGTCCCCGGCATGACATGGATATCGCCTACCGTGATGGGCCCGTTTGGCCAGGCGTCGTCCACACAACAGCTGACCCAACCCTTCGCCTGGGTCGCCATCTATCCGCCGCCGATCACCAGCGGGCGCGCCTACGTCACGATCGACACCCCGCCCAGTGCCGTGAACGACGACTACCCTTCGTATCTCGAGATTACCTCCGCCCGGATCACCGCTGAGTACCAGTACCTCGCCGTCCCCGGTGACCTCGATGGCGACGGATTCGTCGGTCTGGGCGACCTGAACATCATCCTCCAGAACTGGAACAGGGCGGGCCAAGGCGTCGCGGGTGACACCGATGCCGACGGCTTCGTCGGCCTTGGCGATCTGGACGTTGTCCTCAACAACTGGAACGCGGGCACGCCGCCGCTCAGTTCGCCTTTGGACCTGAGTGATCCCTTCTTGGATTGTCCCTGTTGTCTGCCTGATGGAGACGGGTTCGTCGGGCTGGCCGACCTCGACCTCATCCTCACGCATTGGAACATGACCGTCCCGCCCGCCGACCCCCGGGCCGATTGCGCCGGCTGCGAAGGCCTGGTGCCCGACGGCTTCGTCGGCCTGGATGACCTGGACGTCATCCTCAAGAACTGGAACAGCGGGACGCCGCCTGAAACGGGTGTGGTGCCGGACGCTGAGATCCCCGGTGAATTATGTATCGGTCTGGGGTGTGGCTTCATCGGGTTGGCGGAATTGGACCGTGTTCTTACGAACTGGAATATGGATGTCCCGCCCGGTGATCCCCAGGCAGATTGGAATGGCGACGGCTTCATTGGCCTGGATGATCTGGACATCATCTTAAAAAATTGGAATACCGGCACACCGCCAACTACCGCGGTTCCCGAGCCTGCCGCGTTCATCGGTTTAGGGTTTGGTGTCGGGTCGTTGGCGTATCGGCGTCGCCGTTAGCGGTGCTGGTTCATCCAGTCTGATCCGAAGTCAACCAGGGGCCGTTGTCTCATGAGACGCGACTCCGCCAGTCCGACCGGGCCGGTCTTGACGTGATCGGTTTGTTTCTCGAATGCGGCACCGATGGTTTTAAAATCGTCACTGTCAAGGTCAAGCGTTTCGTATACAACCCATTGTCGCTTGCCATCGATCCGCATGGCCGCACCTTGTTTTACGTAAGCCTTCTTTGGGTAGTTGGCCCTGTTCTCCGCGAGGTGCAGTGAACTATTGTTGGCGTGGCCAACGCCCAGAAGCAAGACGTGGCCTTTAAGATCGTAGAGCTTGCCGAGTGGTGATTGATCGTCCATGCCGTGGTCCAGGCCATGGTCTTGTGTCAAGAAACGGGCGTTTGGTCCTCGAGCGGTAAATGAGCAATTGGGGTGTCCGCTTCGCAGCACCTCGCGCTGGCGGCGGAATGTCTCGGCGACGGCACCCATCTCGTAGGTCATCGCCATCTCGGTGTCCCACGCCGGCCAGTGGTCTCGGATCACGTCGTGCCAGGCCTGGGGTACGGCCGGTCTTTCCCAATCACCCGGGTCCGACCATTCACCGGCCATGGCGGGCATCATCAAGGTGCCTGATTCACCGACCACTTCCTGCAATGCCAGCACGACTGCCATCGCGCCGCCACAGACATAGCCCAAGCTGCTTAGCGAACTGTGGACGAGCATATTCATCCCCGACTCGACGCCCAGCGATCTCAAGTCCCTCGAGATGCGTTCGACCGTGATCGGTGTCTCGCCGGTGCCAGCGATGATGTCTTCGATGGACATGGCGGGTAGTGACCCGTAATTACTTCGCGTATTCGATCGTGCGCATTTCTCGGAGGACGGTGACGCGGATCTCGCCGGGGAAGGTCATTTCTTCGCTGATGCGTTTGGCGATGTCGCGGGCGATGTAGCTGCAGTTGGTGTCGTCGACGTTGTCCGGATCGACGATGACGCGGACCTCGCGGCCGGCCTGGATGGCGTAGGCGTCCTTGACGCCCTTCATGTCCGTGGCGATGCCTTCGAGCTGTTCGAGGCGTTTGACGTAGCGGTCCAGGGTTTCACGGCGTGCGCCGGGCCGAGCGCCGCTGATGGCGTCGGCGGCCATGACGATGGGGGTGTAGGGCGTGGTGGCGGGGATGTCGTTGTGGTGCCCGCCGATGGCGTTGAGGACGGCTTCTTTTTCGCCGAACTTCTTGGCGAAGTCCATGCCGATCTGCGGGTGGCCGCCCTCGGCCTCGTGGTCGAGGGCCTTGCCGATGTCGTGCAGGTAGCCGCAGCGTCGAGCGAGTTCGCCGTCGAGCCCGAGTTCCTCGGCGATGACCTGGCAGAGGTAGGCGGTCTCCATGGAGTGTCGGAGGATGTTCTGGCCGTAGCTGGTGCGGTAGTAGAGCCGGCCCATGGTTTCGCTGAGCTTGGGGTGCAGGCCCTGGATGTTGGCTTCGATGCAGGCGTCCTTGCCGTACTTGACGATGCGCGAGTTGATATCCTTGGTGGTCTGTTCGGTGACTTCCTCGATGCGTGTGGGGTGGATCCGGCCGTCCTCGATCAGCTTCTGCATGGTCTCGGCGGCGATAGCGCGGCGGACGGGGTCGAAGCAGGACACGACGATCACGCCGGGTGTGTCGTCCACGATCACGTCGACGCCGGTCGCTTTTTCAAACGCCCGGATGTTGCGGCCTTCCCGGCCGATGACCCGGCCCTTCATGTCGTCGCTGGGGATGGCGACGGCGCTGACGGTCGAGTCGGCGGTGTGTTCGGAGGCGTAACGCTGGATCGCCTGGAGGGTGATCTTCAGGGCGGCGTCCTTGGCTTCTTCCTCTGCGTGGTCGGTGATCTTCTGGATCAACTGGCCGGCTTCGTGCTGGCACTCGCGCTCGACGGCCTTGAGGGATTCACGCTTGGCGTCTTCTTCGGACAGGTTCGCCAGTCGCAGCAGTGTCTGCTTCTGCTCCTGGCGTGTGTTCTCGAGCAGGTCACGCCGTTCGGCGATCAGGGCGTCGGCCTCTTCCTGCTTGCCTGCGAGTTGGGCTTCGCGCTTCTTCACCCCGGCGTCGAGGTCGTCGAGATATTTTTCCTTGGTGGTCAGGGCGTCGAGCTTGCGGTCGAGGTTGTCTTCGCGCTTGGTCAGCCGGCGTTCGATCTCCTTGACCTCGTTGCGCTGCTGGTTGAGTTCTTCTTCGAAGGTTTCGCGGCGTTTGGCAAGCTCGTTGAGCCCGTCGAGTTCGGCCTGCTTTTTCACGGTCTCGGCTTCACTCTTGGCTTTTTCGAGCATGTCCTGGGCGGCGCGTTTGCTCTGTGCGAGGATCTGGACGCCGATGAACTTGCGAACCACGACGGTGCCGACACCGCCGACCACCAGGCCGATGAGCGCGGGCAGCAGCCAGGTGTTGCCGGGCGGGGTGGTGGTCTGTGCTAATAGGGGGATGAGGCTGGTCATCGATCACGCCCTTCTATAGCCGGCGATTGCGCGCGTAGCGCTAGCCGACGGATTAGGGCACGATCACGGGGTCGGCCAAGGGTGGGGGCCTTGGCAACGACACGTTGGGCGACCGATCAAGCTCGGACGCATGGGTTGTTGGAATCACGACTTAGCGAACAGCCCTCGCGTGTTGCGAAAACGGGGGTGGGGCGATGCATAGCGGTTTAGCGCCGCTGCGCGATTGTGTGACGGCCTTGGTGATTCGGCCGATGCCCCGAGTGGTTGTCGTGGTCCAAACTTCCATAGCGAACAAGAGGAGCTTTGTTGATCTATCCCGCCTACGTTTTTGGTAGACGGCCGATGCACCGACATATCATGTCGATGCATGCGGTGGATCGGTCACCGAAACGGGCCGAATTCAGCCCGGATCGTGCCGGGTAAGCGCCGCTTAACACGGCGGTAACACGGAACTACAGGCGGTCTCGCCGCCGGGTCTGGGCCTTGCGATGCGGAGCATCACAGCCGAACCCAAACCAATGTATCTGTTGATCTTATCCGTGAAACAGCGATTTCGTCAAGTTTCCACAAACCCCTGACAATCCCCTGACATGGTTATGGGACGCTTAGTGGTCTGTCTATTTGAGGTGTTTACGGGGCGATTGCCGTGTCAGGCGTTGGCGTGCTTGGTCTGCCTAACCCCTATCCAGACAAGCACTTCAAACCACATCATGGCCACCGCGGCGATCAGCACTAATAGGGCCCAGCTCTGCCAGGGCTCCCAGGTGCCCAGCAACCGCTGCATCCACCGGTCGATGTACCCATTGGCCACCGCCCGGATGGCCAGCCACATGACGAAGGCCGCGGGCACCCAGCCGATCGAGCTGTAGCACGCTAGCCGCTCTGCCAGTCGCATCGGCACCCGCCATCCGCGTCGCCGGGCGAAGTACGCCACGCCCAGGGCTTCGATGTAGGTCAGTACGATGACGCTAAGGCACACACTGATACCTTGTATCAGCACCCACGCCTGGCCCTTGGGAGCGATTGCCCAAGCGAGCATTGACCAGGTCACACCGATCGCCGCCGCGGTCAGAAACAGGAACAGCCTGGGGTTTGTGTTTGTGCCGTCCGCTCGCATTCTCCGGAAGAATCGGCCGGGTCGGAGCATCAGGGCGATGATGATATTGAAGGCCGCTTGTGGTGACGGTTTCGTTTGCCACGCCGGGCCGGTGCGATGGATCGGTGAACTCGCCGCGATCGGCAAACCACATTCCGGGCAATCGCCGTCGGGATTCAGGCCCTTCAGCGCGTACCCGCAATCTTCGCATAGTGTGTTCGGGCCGGGGTAGGGGGTGGTGGGGCGGGTCACGGTTTTAGGTCTGAGGGCGGATCAATGACATATGGCACATGCCTGGCATCGTTAAAACCTGTGCCGGGCGGCGTCTATTCCTCACGGGTCATGACAGCACTGCGTGCAGCATACAGGCGAGGTCTTTGGGCTTGTCGCTGGGAGCCAGTTTCAGGTTGTCGCCGAGGCCATTGAGTTCGCCCGCCGGCCCCGATTGAGACGAAACCGTTGCCGCGCCCGATCCGGCGATACGACGCAGGCCCAGGCCGCCGGCGTCCCGGCCGATCGCAAGCACGGCATCGCACGCGCCAGCCAGCCGCCAGGGTCGGACCGCCTCGGCGTCCTGGATGATAAGCAGGCTGGATGTCTGACGGCCAATCCACGACTCGGCCCGGGTGCGGTGGCGTTGACCGGGGTGCGTGATCAATGAGACCCGGCAGTGTTCACCGCGGTTGCCAACATAAGCAGAGCAGCCCAGCACCATGACATGGGCCGCTTGCAATGCGCTGACGAGGTCTGCGTGATCGGAGAGCAGCAGGATGGCCCGATCGTCGTCGCCATCAACGCCCCATCTACGTCTAAGCTCGGCACGCTCTGCATCGGGCATGGGTTCAGGGCTGGGTGTGCTGGCTGTGAATGGCTGGGTTTGGCAGGTGAGCCCCTCGTCGCGTAGTCGCGTTGCCAGGACGTGGTTGTCCGCCTGGATGTGTATGGCTGATTGATGCTTCGACCTCAATCGGCGCAACTGTGTTATCTGCTTCGGGGTAGGGGTGTGCGTGAGCATCAGGCGGATGTCACGGCGTTTGAATACAAGCGCTGCTGCTTGAAGCGCGCCGGTGGACCAGCAGGTGACGCTGCCCGCGTTCGGCCGGGTTTGTGCGTCTCTACGTAAACGATGCAGACCCAGCAGCGCTTGGCCGTACGGCGCGGCTATGTGATGCAGGCGCTCGATGCCGGCTTGGGTTGCTTCGTGCGTGAAGGACCGGCTGCCCAGTACCAGCAGCGTGTCGTCGTGGTTATGTGAGGTGGACATGGTCGCTTGGATAGCGTCCAGGACCGCCGGGCAGGCTTGAGTGTTATGGGTATCGATCAGGTGGAGCGTCGGCATCGGCGGGATCAGATATGGCGCGAGGGTCTATGAGCGTATGGGAAGTCACTCGGCGTCGGGCGGGAGGTGCTTGTAGAAAAGCTGCGCTACTTCCAGGCCGATGCGCTCGGACAACGATCGTGCCAGCATCGGCAGGGCGTGTCGGCGTGTTTCGTCGAGCGTCTGGCTTTTCATGGTGACCCGCATCGGGTGGCCGGGCTGGACGGCGGCGCCGGGTAGTGTGTTGTCGTGGGTGGGGAACAGGCGTTTGCCCGTGTCGGCGTCGATGATTTTCACTTCCAGCTCGGCCGTCGGCTCGTAATAGGTGTTCTTGCTTTGCAGGTTCACCGACTTGACCATGACGTGGATCACCTGCGCCGCGCCCAGTTCCTGGCCGATCCGATCGATCGGCGTGGCGGCGTACTTGTCGCCCAGCCCGGCCGCGTAGGTGGAAAGCCGGTCTTGTGGGATCGTGGCCGCTTCGGTGAAGACTTCATTTTGCTTCAGGTGGAACCCGACGTTGGCACCGACCACGGTGGCGTTGTTCGGGTTTCCCAGCAGCTGCTTGGGGTCGTCGACGATGACAAGCGTCGGCTGGTCAGCCAGTGTGTAGATCGCCTCGATCTTCGGCGGGCCCGTGATGACGTAGGAGACGAACGCGGGCCCTTCGCAGCCAATGCCGGCAAGGCACGCCAGCATCACCAACAACAGCGGGCATCCGCTTCGGCCGATTGCGCCTGACACCATCACTCGTTTACCTCGATCTGGTGGTCGTAGAACAGCCCGGCGCTGCTGCGGGCAAACAGGAACACCATGCCTAATTGGATGGTGTCGCTATCCGAGTCGATGATGCCTACCGAGCTTTTCTCGGGGAACTGGGCTGAGACGGTGTTCTGGAAGACAAGGTTGTCGGGGTCATCGGCGTGGGCGTCGATGACGCCGACGTTGCCGGTGATCAGCCCCTGCCAGATGTGGGCGTTGCCCGGTTCGTGGGTCTGGAACTCGATCAGGTCGACCAGGACGATCTTGTCGACGTCCATGTGCCTGGCTAGTTCGCTGTAGCGCATGTTCATCCAGTAGGGGTTGGCCTTTTGGAACTCGGTGATCTGGTCAGGGATGGTGGTCGTGACGCCCGGCACGTTGATGGCGAGTTTTTTTGTCACGGCCCGGCACACGATCTCCTGAGCCTGGGGGTATTGGTAGAGCATGTGGCTGTCCGCCGAGACCATCACCGCGACGCGCTGGTTCGCCAGCCCGAGATACTCGGCCGGGACATCGACGGTCGTGGTTCTTTCGGACAGCGGTTCACAGCCCAGGCCCAGCAGGCACAGGCCGCAGGTCCAGGCGAGGATCAACACGCTACGGCTGAAACGTCTATTCATATCCCGGCTCCGAATAACCCGGTGTGGATCACGATCTTGTACGCCCACGCGATAATAAGGCCTGCCGCGCCGATAATGATGACCTTTGGTCGAAAGACCGCCCGGCTGATGGGCAGCAGGCTCATGCCGGTGATCAGGGCGTAGCCGCTGACCACGCAGGCCATCGCGGTAGCTAAGCAGAGCATCGCTCCGGCGGGCTGGTTGAGGAACGATTCGACGAACCGGCCGTGTGCGGCGAGGCTGAAGCTGGTGGTCATCCCGCAGGTGGCGCAGGGGATGCCGGTGGTTGCTTCCAACCCGCAGGGTTGCAGGCCCAGCGCCTCATGGGTGCCGACGCCTTGTTGGGTGTTGGGGGTGAGCATAAACGCGGTCATCAGGACGCCGGCGGTGGCGAGGAACACGGCCAGGGCGGGCCATCTGGCGGCCAGGCCGGTCGGCCCGACGTGCGGTTCGGCGGTGGGTAGGGGGTGGGTCGCTAGCATCCGAATAAGGATACCCCAGGCAAGCAACGAGGCAAAACGCGGTAAGATGGTGGGATGCTCGATCGTTACCCCGAGGCCGAGGACGACCGCGAACTGTTCGTCGATGAGCCGTTGCCGCCCAAGCTGCACCGGCGAGTCGCCAAGCGTGGGATCGCGGTGCTGCCGTCGATGTTCACGCTGACGAATCTGCTGTGCGGATTTGCGTCGATCTTTTTCGCGTCGCGTCCCATGCCGCCTGCGGACGACCCGCTGCCGTTCGGCTGGTCGCCGTTGACGATGGCGGCGGTGTTTATCTTCCTGGGCCTGGCGATGGACGGGCTGGACGGGCGGGTTGCCCGGCTGACGCGCAGCTTCTCCGACCTGGGGGCGCAGCTCGACTCGATGGCCGACATGGTGACCTTCGGCGTCGCGCCGGCGTTCATGGTCGTGCAGCTGATCGGCGTGCGTGCGCCGTTCGTGTCGGAGATGAATCCCACGGGCAGCGTGCTGTTCGACCGGCTGGCGGTGGTGTCGGCGTGCATCTACGTGGCTTGTGCGGCGTTGAGGCTTGCCCGCTACAACATCGAATCGCCTGATGCCGGTGAGCATGAGCGTGGCCGGTTCAAGGGCTTGCCCTCGCCCGGGGCGGCGGGGACGGTGGCCAGCCTGATCCTGCTGCATCAGGATTTGCTCGTGAATTATGAGGCGGACCACCTGCTGATCCGGTCGGCGGCGGTGGTCATGGTGTTCATCTGCCTGCTGACCGCGGTGGCCATGGTCAGCCAGTTCCGCTACGTGCATGTCCTTAACCGTTATGTGCGGGGGCGTGTGCCGTTTGTGACGTTCGCCAAAGCGGTGATCATTGCGCTGCTGCTGGTGGTCTGGCTGCAACCCACGTTGGCGGCGGGCTTCGTGATCTACGCGCTGTCCGCGCCGGTGGTGTGGAGTTACCACCAGTTGATGAGGCACAAAGGGTAGGACGGGGGTGTGGTTGGGGGCCACGTCCGCGTTGCGGGCGGGCTATGACCTTTTGGATGCACATTCCATGTAGAAGCTGACTACCTGCTACACGGTTGTGGGGCTATCACTCTTCGTCAAATTTACTGAGTACCAGCTTGGTCAGGGCGTCGACGGCCTGCTCGGCGTCGGGGCCTTCGGCCTGGATGTGCAGTTCGCTGCCGGCGGTCGCGGCGAGCATCATCAGCTGCATGATGCTCTTGCCGTCCACGACCTGGCCGTCCTTGGTGACCTGGATATCACTCTTGAACCCGCTTGCGGTATCGACGAACGACATCGCCGGCCTGGCGTGCAGGCCGAGCTTGTTGGTGATGGTGACTTGGGTGGAAGCGGTATCCAATGCTTGGCGTCTCGGGTTCGTACGTGTTCGATGGCTTACCCGGCCAGCTGCTGGGTATCGGCTTCGTGCAGCAGGTCCTTGATCGCTTCGGCGGTGGTCGCCTGACGCAGGAACCGGCGGAAGTTGTCTTTCTGGAGGTTGGAGAAGATGTTCTCCATGGCCTTGAGGTGCTCGTCGGGCTTGTCTTTGGGCGAGACCAGGAGCACGATGGAGTAGACCGGTGCCTTGTCCAGTGCGTTGAAGTCCACGCCCTTCTGGCTGACGCCGATCGCGGCGACCATCTTGTCGATCTTGTCGTGCTTGACGTGTGGGACGGCGACGCCTTTGCCGAAGCCGGTCGAGCCGTGCTTCTCGCGGCCGATGATCTCCTTGACCAGTTCGTCGCGGAGTTTTTTAGGGATGCCGCCCGCGGCGACGATCGCGTCGACCAGTTCGGTGATCACGTCGTCCCGTTCGGTGGAGGCCAGTTCGGGGATCAGTGCGTCGGGTAGTACGAAGTCCAGGAGCTTCATCGGTTGTGTTCTCGCGTGGCGTGGCTCGCCGGGTAATGATTCTGATCGCGTTAACGTGCGGGGTTGTGCTTGTGGTTTTTGACTTTTTGTTTGTGTTCGCTGAGCCGGCGTTCGAGCTTGTCGTGGGCCAGGTCGATCGTGGCATACAGGTCTTCGCCGTGGTTGGTGGCGATGAACGGCTCGTGGTGGCCGACGTGGACGATGATTTCGATTTCAAACTCACTGGACTGGGTCTTGTCCGCGATGACTTCCACACGCTGAATCTGGTCGTAGTACTTGCTCAGCTTGCTGACCTTCTGCTCGGCGTACTCCCGGATCGGTTCGGTGATGTCCAGGTGCTTGCCGCTGACGATGATATCCATAGATACGCTCCCTTAGTGGGGTGACTCCTACGCCGACGTGGCCGGCGGGTCTTGCTCCGTGTCTGCCGGGCGCTGCCCGCCGTTGCCGGCACCAAATAGCCCGGGCTTGTTGCCGATCTGCTGACCGGGTGGGATCAGGACGCCGCCTGACACGGCGAACTTGATCGCCTCTTCTATTGTAATGGGTAAATCGATCGTGTCCGCTTTGGGCACGGTGATCACGTAACCGGTGAAAGGCGTAGGGCTTGAGGGGATGAAGACCGTCAGGCACTGGACCCCGGCCTTGGCCTGGATCAGCGACATCGTCTCACCCGTGACCAGGCCCACGGACCACAGGCCCTTACGGGGGTATTCCACGGCGACGACGGCGCTGAACTGCGGCCGTTTCTCGGCACCGACGAAGAAGTCGGTCACCTGCTTGATCGCCGGGTAAATGTTCCGGATCAGCGGCACCCGATGCACCAGTTCCTCGCCCTTGTGGTATAGCCGTCGGCCGATGAAGCTACCGACCAGCCAGCCCACGATATAGATCAGCACGACCGCGATCACCAGCCCGATAAGGTCCATGATGACCCACGAGCCAATCGTGAATGAGTTCCACCAGCGATTCACCACATTGGTACGGACGATCTGCTCGACATCCGGCTGGGATTGCATCCAGGCCCGGCGTTGGGTTAACTGACGGGTCTTGTCGTATTCGTCCTCGCCGATCTCATTGCGTACCTGTTCATCGACCAGCCCCCAGGCGGTTTTCTGTGCGGTGCTCAGGCCGCCGTCTTCCTTGCTCTCTATGCCGAAGACCTCGTCGTAGTCCTCATCCGCCGCCATGGGGTACGGCGAGAACTCGACCAGCAGGTGCTTGACACCCAGGTTGATCGGGCCGGCGAAGTTTGCCTGCACGAACCCGTAAGCCCAGACGAACAGCCAGATGGTCAGCAGCGTCGGCAGCAGGATGCCCAGCCCGCGCAGGAAGAACCGGCGGAAGTTGCCCCCGTGGTGGGGAGCGGGCGTCTCGGTGGGTGGCTGCGGGGTGTCGGGCATTCGGGGTGCGGCTACTCGCTACATAAGGGGGGACATGCAAGAATAGAGGCGCAGGGCCCGCCGGTCAACGCCGAGCCGGGGAACCTTGGATGGCTTATTCGTAAGCGGCTTTCTCACTATCCAGCGTGATCCGGTGCACCGCGCGGATCGGCGTGGGGACGGGCATCCCCAGGAACGAGGCCTTGACCTGGCCGCCGAGGACCACGGCGGATCGGCCATCTAAAAAGCCGGCCGCGTCGTCGTGGGCAATCGGCGTGTCGGGCAGGCGGGTGACCGTAAGTGTTCTCGGGTTCAGCCGGAAGGCGTCAGTCAGTTCCGTGTCTCTGCCCGCGTGCTGGGATTCCCCGCCGACCACGACGATCCCGCCCGGTGTGGGGATCGCCAGGTGATCCGCCATGCCTCCGGCCAGCCCGAGTGCCGGGCCTTCAACAAGCCGATCCCCGGCGTCCGGGTCCAGAGAGAGCAGCCAGCTTCGGTCGGTCGTTTCACCCGTGCTGCTCTGCCCGCCGATCACCCACAGTCGGCCGTCGGGCAGCTTCACCATCGCCAGGTCGTCCAGCGCCATGGGCAGCCGGACTCTCAGCATCGTGCTTTCCCCGGCCTGCAGGTCCACCCGTTCGAATGTTGCGTTGTTCACCCCGCCGGCGACCAGGATCGTCCCGTCGTCGAGCATCACCGAGGTGTGCCCGCTTCGGCGTTGGCGCAGCGGCATCTGGGTTTCCCAGGTTTCGTTCTCCGGATCGAAAATGGCCACGATGTGTACGCCCACCGATACGACGCGCCCGTCTCCGAGCATGTGCAGCGTCGGCGTCCGGCTGATGATCGGCAGTTCCGCGGTTAATTCACATGAGGTCAGGTCGGCCGAGATCAGCTCGCAGCTGGCGGTGGTGACCGGGCCGGTGGCCGGTTCGCGTTTGCGTCCGCCGACGATGAGGATACGCCCGTCTTGAAGCGTGATCTGCGCGTGTTGGTAGCGTGCGTGGACCAGCGCGGTGGAGACCCGCCAGGTCATGGTGTCCAGGTCCAATACCTGCACAGCCTTCGTCGAACCGCTACCCAGCACGACCCCGCCGGTCACGACGGCGTTGCGTCCCTGCAGGCTGAGCGCCGGTGCCGCCACCGCCACGGGCATGTCCGGCAAGCGTTCCCAGGTCTGTGCGTGCGTGACCGACGTCATAGTGCACATGGTCGCACACACCAAGCAGATTATCAGCCGCGCATAAACGCGAATGAACACAGATGCTGGACATAACATAAGCACCGTCCGCAACCCGGCTTCGCTCCGACGCTTTGATTCGCGTGTATTGGCGTTCATTTGCGGCTAAACAGGACTCACTTCACATCAAACCGGAACAGCCGTTTTTTGCCGGCACGGATCAGCAGGTAGCCGTTGCGTACGCTGTCCTGGTTGGCGACGGCGGTGATGTCCTTGACGGGCTGGTCGTGCAGGCGGACGCCGCCGTTGATCACCAGCCGTTTGGCTTCGCCGTTGGACTTGGCCAGGCCCGCCGTGACGAGCAGCCGGACCACGCCGACGCCGCCGGCTAACTCTTGTACGCTGATCGTGGCGTGGGGGATCGCTTCGCCGGTGACGTCCTGAGCGGAGCTGAACGCCTTGGCGGTGCTGTCCCGGGCCTTGTCCGCCTCGGCCTGGCCGTGGACCAGCTTGGTGACTTCGTATGCCAAGACTTGTTTCGCCTGGTTGAGTTCCTGGCCTTCCAGTTCGCCCAGCCGATTGACCTCCTCGATCGGCAGGAAGGTGAAGAAGCCGAGGTACCGCTTCACATCCGCGTCGGGGGTGTTCCGCCAGAACTGGTAGAAGTCGTACGGGCTGGTGCGCTTCGGATCGAGCCAGATGTTGCCCGACTCGCTCTTGCCGAACTTCCCGCCGTCGCTCTTGGTGACCAGCGGCATCGTCAGCCCGGCGAGGTCCGCCCCGGCGATGCGCCTGCCCAACTCGATCCCCATCACGATGTTGCCCCACTGGTCCTGCCCGCCCATCTGGACCGTGCAGTTCATCGTCTTATTTAGGTGCAGGAAGTCGATCGCCTGCATGACCATGTAGTTGAACTCGAGGAACGTCAGCCCGCTCTCGGCATCGAGCCGGCTCTTCACCGAGTCCATCGTCAGCATGCGGTTGATCGAGAAGTGCGGCCCGAAGTCGCGCAGCAGCCCGACCCAGCTGAGTTTCGTCAGCCAGTCGGCGTTGTTGACCATGACCGCGCCGGTGGGAGTGTTTCGGCCGGGGGCGTCAAAGGTCACGATCGAGGCGATCTGTTTGGCAATGCCTTTGGCGTTGTGGTCGATGTCTTGCAGCGTGAGCATCTTGCGGGACTCGGTCTTGCCGGACGGGTCGCCGACCAGGGCCGTGCCGCCGCCGACCACCGCGATCGGTTTGTGCCCGCAGCGCTGTGCGTGCGCCAGCACCATGATCGGTACCATCGACCCGACATGCAGGCTGTCCGCCGTGGGATCGAACCCGATATACAGCGTCACCGGCTTGGCTAACCGCTCCCGGATGTTCTCATCCGTCGTCTGCGAAACCAGCCCCCGCTGAGCGAGGACGTCGTAGAGATTGTTGTTGGTCGTCGTAGTCATAGCAGCGGGATTGTACCCGAAGCACGCGTTCTTCGGACGTGGATTACAGGCTTCATGTCTCACTTGTCCTCGCGATTGTATTGTGTCGGCCCACCCTCACCACCCCAATCCACAATCAGCACATCCGGCAGCCGGCCCAGATCACCTTGATACATCTCGCCATCTAATGTCAGCGCAAACTTCTCACTCGTTAACAGATATGTCCCCTCGTACTCAACATCCTTGGGCCGCTTGCCCCAACTGTAAGCGTCCGGGTTGTGCCACACATGAATCGTGAAGGTGCCATCACGATTGAACGTAAGTGTACGGGCGATCACCACGACCGCTTCGCCCGTACTCCATTCTGAGACCTCTTCGACAACCCATGCGCCGTAGAGCGGCGAGGTAGCGTCAACTCGGATGCTTGTATCATCAGAATCACCGCATCCATATATGAAAAGAATAATTATTAGAAGTAGGATTGGGTGCCACACTTTGACTGCGAAGCTGCAAAGTGTGTGGTGGCCTAATTGATTTCCGTACTCCCTGTCTCTCATACCACACATGATACCAAGACACACTTTGCCCTCCGGGTCAAAGTGTGGCACCCAGCAAGAGTGTACCCCAGAAGCTCATGACATCCGAACGTGGGCTCCGCACTATGGGCAGTAGCGGACCCAGTCGTCATCTAGGACGATTCGATGGTTGTGTCCTGATTCTAGAATCGCAGGTGACTTGTCGAAGTCTTCCGGCCGCCAACGTTTCGGGTAATAACTTAGTGTGTCGGGGTACTGTAGCGCGGCGGTTGAAGGGATGCTCACCGTCAGGAAATACTCTCGTAGCTCATCGGTATGTCGGTAGATGGTGCCGGGGCGGGCGTCTTTCCGCTCGTACCAAGGGGTATGGAGCCCTTCGGGCATCTTCGGCATGGTGGCCAGGTAATCAGGGATGAGTTCGTCCAGCGATTCGGGGTATGCCCCGTTGGCTTCCCTATATGTTTCGAGGGCTTGCACGACCGGTGCCAACGTCGTTGCTGTAGCCAGGTGGGTGCGCGTCATATTAGCGTCGTAGTCTTCACAGCCGAAAAGGAAGCTGGTGAACAGAACGATACCTGTGAGTGTCCAGGTTAAAATACGGAAGGGGTGCATTGAGGTTCTTATCGGATTCTTGGCTTAGCGGCTTAATGCAGTTCGATATGAACCCAAATAATCGTTCAGACATGTGCCCCCATTTTGTCCTTCAGGTCACATTAGGGTGCCCAATAATCCGTTTTACACCTCCGCCGTCTCCTTCGCCTTCGCCTGGCGTGACTCGCGGCGGCGGTCGGCTTCCTTGAGGAGGCGTTTACGCATGCGGATGGCGGTGGGGGTGACTTCGACCAGCTCGTCTTCCTGGATGTATTCCAGGCAGGCTTCCAGGGACATCTCACGGGCGGGGCGGACGCGGGTGGCGTCGTCGCTGCCGGCGGCGCGGACGTTGGAGTGCTTCTTGTTGCGGGTGACGTTGGCGATGATGTCGTTGTCTTTGCAGTGCTCGCCGACGACCTGGCCTTCGTAGACCTGCTCGCCGGGCTTGACGAAGAAGAAGCCGCGGTCGTAGAGCGAGTCCAGCGCGTAGGGCATGACCTGGCCGGCATCGCTGCTGATGATCACGCCGGCGGCGCGTTTGGGGACTTCGCCACGGATCGGCTCGTAACGCAGCAGGTTGTGGTGCATGATGGCCCGGCCCTGCGTGGCGGTGAGCATGCGCGTTCTTAAACCGATCAGGCCGCGCGCGGGGATGGTGAACTCCATGTGGACGTAGTCGCCGGCCCCGGCCTTGGGGTCCATCTTCACGACCTCGGCACGACGGTCGCTGACCAGCGACATCACCGCGCTCTGACACTCGGCCGGGCAGTCCACGATCAGCTGTTCGATCGGCTCGTTGACCTTGTCTTCGATCCGCTTGAGGATCACCTCCGGCTTGCCGACGGCCAGTTCGTAGCCTTCGCGGCGCATCGTCTCCAGCAAGACGCCCAGGTGCATCAGGCCTCGTCCCGAGACCAAGAACGCCTCGCCGCCGCCGGACTCCGCTCGCTCTGCACGCAGGGCGACGTTGCTGTGCAGTTCTTTTTCCAGCCGGTCCCAGACCTGACGGCTGGTGACGAACTTGCCTTCCTTGCCGGCGAAGGGTGAGTCGTTGACGCGGAACATCATGCTCAGCGTCGGCTCATCGATCGCGACCGGGGGCAGTGCACTGGGCATGTCAGGACAGGCGATGGTGTCGCCGATGTCGATCGTGTCCAGACCGACCACGGCGCAGATGTCGCCCGCTTCGACCTCCGGGACTTCCTGCTTGCCGAGGCCTTCAAACGCGAAGACCTGCTGGGCCCGCTGCTGCGAGCCTTCGCCGGCCCGGTTGATGACCGTGACCTGCTGCCCGCCCTTGAGCCGACCGCCATAGACCCGGCCGACCGCGATACGGCCGACGTAGTCGGAGTATTCCAATGTCGTCACCATCATCTGCAAAGGCGCCGCCAGATCGGCTGTCTGTTTCGACGGCGGGGGGACGTGCTCGAGGATGGCTTCAAATAGATCGCGGACGTCGGTCGGTTGATCGCTTGCGCCGAGCTTGGCCTGGTCGTTGGTGGCCCAGCCGTTCTTGGCTGAGGCGTAGATCACCGGGAAGTCCAGCGCCTCGTCCGGCGCGTCCAGCGAGGCCAGCAGGTCGAAGACTTCATTGACCACGTCGTCCGGCCGGGCGTTGGGTTTGTCGATCTTGTTGATCACGACCACCGGCTTGAGCCCGTGGCTCAGTGCTTTTTCCAGGACGAAGCGGGTCTGCGGCATCGGGCCCTCGAATGAATCGACGACAAGCAAGACGCCGTCCGCCATCTTCAGGACGCGCTCGACCTCGCCGCCGAAGTCGGCGTGGCCCGGGGTGTCGATGAGGTTGATCTTGTAGTCCGCCCCGTCCAGCCCGTGGTAGTTCACGGCACAGTTCTTGGAGGTGATGGTGATCCCGCGCTCGCGCTCCAGGTCCCCGGTATCCATGATCAGGTTGTGCTGGCCGCCCGCGAGCTTGTCGAGCTCCGCCGAGCGGAACTGGCCGGACTGATAGAGCAACTGATCGGTGAGGGTGGTCTTGCCGTGGTCAACGTGTGCAATGATCGCGACGTTACGCAGATGGTTCTGGGCCATGATTGGAGGGTCCAGGGGTTAGGGATCGGGGATCAGGGCCCGCGGCAGCTTCGCAGCCCGCGGCTTAGGGGAGGGGGATTATAGCGGGTTGTCAGGAAGCTGCCGGGTTATTCTTGGTTCAGCGTCACCCGCTGCCCGGTTTGGGCTGAGCGTTTGGCGGCATCGAGGATCTGCATCACGATCATGTTGTTTTCGATCGATGTCAGGCCGTTCGGCTCGATCTCGCCACGGATCACCGCTGCGAGGTGGGTAAACGGATCGGCTTGCATGGGGTCGAGTTTGTCGGCCTCTTTTTGCTCGGCTTCCTGTTCGCTTGGCCGAAACGTCAGGCCGTCCCAGCCCTTTGTCTGCACGCTGGCGACGGTCCCGTATACCGTCATGTCCTTGCGCGAATGGGTCCACGCCCACGAAGCCTGTGTGACACAGACCGCGTCGCCGTAGTCCATCACGATCGTCGCGTCGTCTTCTACATCCGGGTAGAGGTCCGGCTTGGTCTGCAGCGCGACCGCGGTCACCGATTCGGGCCGGCGGTTATCCATCAGCCACGTCATCAGGTTTGCCCCGTAGCAGCCGAAGTCCGTGAGCGCGCCGCCGCCGTTCTCTTCCGGGTCTGTGAGCCATTCAAGAAACTCCTCGTTGCAGCCGATCTCCACCGGGCCGCCGTGGCCCATGTTGACGACCACACGCCGGACTTGTCCCAGTTCGCCTCGCGCCGCCATGGCATGCGCGCCGGTCATGCTCGCGTACCAGGTGCTCTCGTAGTTGGTCAGCAGGTGCACGCCGGCCTTCTTGCACGCGTCCCGCATCTGCTTCGCGTCGTCCAGGCTTACTGCCAAGGGTTTTTCTACCATCACGTGTATGCCGCGCTCGGCGGCGAGCAGCGTCTGCTCCGTGTGTTCACGGATCGTGCCGAACAGCGTGACGGCTTCGGGCTTCACCACGTCGAGCATCTGCTCAAGGTCGGTGTGGTGCAGAGACATGTCGAAGCCGTGCTGATCGAGGTAGCGTTGAGCGAGGTCAATGTTCGGCTCGTAGATCCCGACGATCGTGATATCGCCCTTGTCCTTCTCCCGGCCGAGGATCCAATGCACATGCGTGTGTGTCAGGCCCACGACCGCCACACGCACCGGCTGGGGTTTGGTCTTACTCATCGTGTTCTCCTGATCGGCTTGGGCTGGGGCGGTGGCCGATATCGTGCCTATCAACGCCGCGATCGCGGCCATCATGTATCGCTTGTTCATAAGGATTGGCCTCACGGGTTTGTCAGGCGGTCACGGGCTGCTCGTTCATCTTCTCCATCCCCGCCGCCATGAATTCGTGGAAGTGTTGGGCGCTGGTGACTTGCTGCACGTCTCGGCGCAGGCCGGGCCAGGGCTGGAGGTGGGGGCCGTACCAGCTCATTCGGCGTTTGATGGTGTTCAAGGCGATGCGCTCGTCACGCATGGCCAGCAGGTTCTCGAAGTGATCGAGCACAAGCCGGGCGCGTTCGATGCGCGGGTAGGGCTCGGGCAGCTCGCCTGTTGCTAGGTAGCAGGCGGTGTCGCGGAACAGCCAGGGTTGGCCTAGCGCGCCCCGGCCGATCATGACGCCGTCGCAGCCGGTGATGTCGAGCATGCGTTTGGCGTCGTGGGGCGTCTTGATGTCGCCGTTGCCGATGACGGGGATGTCGTGATGACGTTTGACGGCATCGACCACGTCAGCGATGCCTTCGAGCCGGGCTTCGCCGCGGAACTTCTGCTCGGTGGTTCGGCCGTGGACGGTGACGGCCTGGATGCCGACGTCGGCGAGGGCGGGGGGTAGCGAGTTGGTGATGATCTGCGCATCGTCCCAGCCCAGACGGATCTTGGCGGTGACGGGGACGTTAACAGCATCGACGACCTGCTTGGCGAGCTTGACCGTGTTCCCCGGGTCGCACAGCAGCGTCGAGCCGCCGTTCTTCTTGGTGACCTTATCGACGGGGCAGCCCATGTTGATGTCGATGGTGGTTGCGCCGTGTGCCTGGGCCCACTTGGCGGCCTCGGCCATGATCGAGCCGTCGGCGCCGTAGAGCTGCATGCAGATCGGCTGATCGTCCGGATTGGTCGCGGCGAGCCAGAGGGACTTCTGGTTCTCGTTGAGCACGGCCTGCGGACATAACAGGTCTGTGCAAGCCAGGCCGACGCTGCCGTGGCCGTCGATGTCAGGCACGGAGCGGACGACAAGCCGATACGCCAGATCGCAATACCCTGCGATCGGCGCAAGCAACAGATTTGTCTTCAGTTGGACATTACCTATCCGTAACACGCACACAGTATAATCCCCGCACGCTTCGCCACCGTAGCGGCTTGTGTCACACCCCCCCGGATATATCCTCGGATTCAATCCCCCCTATACTCCCCCCATGCCTGAAACCCGACGCACGAAAATCATCAGTACCATCGGCCCGGCGACCAATGACCCGGCCGTGATCGAGAAGCTCATCGAAGCCGGCGTGAATGTATGCCGGCTGAACATGTCCCACGCCAGCCACGAGCAGGCGAAGGCCGACACGCTCGCCATCCGCGCCGCCGCCGAGAAGCTCGGCAAGACCGTGGCTGTGCTCATGGATACCCAGGGCCCGGCGATCCGCACCGGCGAGCTTGCTACCGAGTTGAACCTCGAGCCCGGCCAGGTCATCGCGCTGACCGTCCGCGGCGAGCAGTCCGAAGAGTTCACCTCCGTCGACGTCAACTACGACGACCTGGTCAACGACATCTCCGAGGGTGACGTCGTCGTCGTCGATAACGGCAGCATGGAGATGAAGGTTCTCAAGAAGAAACGTAACCAGCTCGAGTGCGAAGTCCTTACCGAAGGCACGCTCGGCTCACGCAAGCACATCAACCTGCCCGGCGTCCACGTGAACCTGCCGGCCTTGACGGATAAGGACATCGCCGACATCGAACTGGGTATCGAGATCGGCGTGGACTGGTTCGCCATGTCTTTCGTCAGGCAGGCCGAGGACGTGCAGCGTCTGCGTGCGATTCTTGATTATCGCAAGGCCCCGCAGAAGATCTGCGCCAAACTCGAAGATCAGCAGGGCGCTAAGAACGTTGACTCGATCATCGAAGTTTCTGACGCCATCATGGTCGCCCGCGGCGATCTGGGTATCGAGGTTTCGTTTGAAGAGTTGCCGCCGCTGCAGCGCAAGATCGTTAAGCGATGCGTTGTGAAGGGCAAGCCTGTCATCGTCGCGACCCACATGCTCGAGTCGATGGTCAATTCGCCCTCGCCGACCCGTGCGGAGGTGACGGACGTGGCCAACGCCGTCTTCGAGCAGGCGGACGCGATCATGCTCTCCGGTGAAACCAGCGTCGGGAAGTACCCGGTCTCCTGCGTGCAGGCGATGGACCGTATCGCCCGGCGTACCGAACGCTCCGGCGGGGCGGGTTTCGCGCTCAAGGCCACCATCGACGACCCGCACGCCAAGATCGTGCGTCAGGCCGCAGACCTGGCGCGTGAACTGAACGCCGCGGCGTTGGTCGTATTCACCCACACAGGCCGCATGGCTCGACACGCCGCCTGGGCACGTGTCTTGAAGTGCCCGACGTTTGCCTTCACCAATAACCGCACGCTGCTGCCGCAGCTCGCGCTGCTCTGGGGCATCCAGCCCACGTTCCTGGACTTCCACGACGACCCGAACCAGACCGTCCACGACGCCGGCACGATCCTGCTCCAACGCAACTACGTCGAGCCCGGCGACACCGTCGTCTTCGTCTCCGAAGCCACGATCAAGGACAAACGCGTCGACACGATCCAGGTTGAGCAACTGGGGTAGGGCACCCGGGTGCATCATGTGCGCACTGCGGTGACCATTTTTAGTTCAGGCAGATTGGTCGCGTATCTCAACAGTCTCGTCCTTTGCATACATGGACTTATGGCGCATCCTTCAGGCGCTTGCACCACCTTCATGCGCACAAACCCGTCACAACCGCCATAGGTGGAGGCGCATGTGTCTTAGCCCCACGTCTGCCGACAACCTCACGACGGCACAGTCTGACTTGTACTGAGTATCCGATGATTAAAAGGACCGGGACTCACGGGCTGTTCACCTCCCACATGCCCACCCGCTCCGGCGGGTGGGACGCGGACAACGGTGAAACTTGCAAGCGCTGTGCCCCGGTGACTGATGGACCCAACGGCACACAGGCCCGACCCGGTCCCGCTGACCCTGTGGCCGCCGTCACACCCGGAACATCGTGGGTTTTGATGGAGTAATGATTGAAAACAATACCTGAAAGTGTACTGTATCCAGGTGTAATGCAAGGCAAAGGCGCATAGGTCCTTTTGAATGAGGTACTTGCATTAATGTCAAAGTGGGGGGTCTGATCCGATAAAATTGGGCGTATTCTGTTTTTCTTTACTTGTCAAGCCTTTTTGGGGATACTTTCTGGAATTCCTGTCGATGAGGCATATATTAGGTACAATAATGCGTGGAGTGAGGAGAACACTGCGCCCTTCCGCAAGGAGTCTACGGATGCCTGAATGCCAGGAACAACCTGATGTTCTGGAATGTGAACTGCGCACATACGCGCAGCACAAGGACTCACTGCTTGCGAAGTCTCCAGGCAAGTTTGTCCTTATTAAGGGGGATGAGGTGGTTGGAGCATACGAATCCGAGATGGATGCGATCGCCCAGGGGTATGATCGCTTTGGGAATGTTCCGTTCCTTGTGAAGCGGGTTGTTGACGTTGAGTCGCCTGCGAACTTTGTCAACAACCACGTCGGGTACTGATCAATGCCGCACTTTTCTTCCTCGGTGTCCGATCTTCAGCAGGTCGGGCCGATTGTGGATTTGAAGGTTTACCCTAGCGCTGCTGCTATAGCGGCCTTGCAAAAGGCCGGCGAGGCGGTTCCTAATCCTATTCCGGTATCCGCGTTAATTGATACTGGTGCCTCGCACACAGTCATGAAAAATGGCACGGCTGGGGCATTAGGGCTTCACCCGATTGATAAAACGGCAATCTGTACACCGTCATCACACAACGTCAGTTGTTATCGATATGACATGACGCTGCTATTTCCTACGGCCAGTAAAGCAGGACTTGGACCAATCCGCTACACCGGAAGAGTGATTGAGGCTCCCATGCCTGCTCAGAATATCGATTGCCTGATCGGCCGTGATATTCTTGAGCACGTCGTAATGGTTTATAACGGTCCGGAAGAAACGTTCTCGTTTAGTTTCTAATCCGGTTCATCACTTCTGGGTACACTCAAGACTTCGTATTGTAGGCACCCTTACCGCCGGGGCCGCGGCTTGTTCGACGCGTCCTGGAAGTATTTGCGGGCTTCGCCGGCGAGGTAGAAGCTGCCGCAGATGATGATCAGGTCTTCACGGCTGACGGCGCTGGCGGCGAGCTTCAGGGCGTCCTTGAAGTTGCTCGTGACCTGGACCATCTTGCCGGAGATACTGGCGAAACCGCTCTGCAGGTCGTCCGGTTCCACCGCGCGGGGGTTGCTCTTGGCGCGGGTGAAGATGATCTTGTCGGCGCCGAGCGAGACCTGCTTGAGCATGCCGGCGACGTCCTTGTCCTGGCCGCAGCCGAAGATCATCACCAGCGAGTCGTAGCTGATGTGGGCGCCGAGCGAGCGGATCAGGGCCTGGATCGAGTGGGCGTTGTGGGCACCATCGATGATGACACGCGGCTGGTCCCAGACCTGCTCCATCCGGCCGTGCAGCTCGGTGTTGGCAAGGCCCTCGATGACCTTTTCTTCCGGGAGGTTGAAGCCGTGGTTGCGCAGCTTGTCGAGCATCGCCAGGGCGAGGCCGCAGTTGTGGGCCTGGTGCTCGCCGCGCAGCGGGACGGGCAGGTGCTCGAACCGGCTGGTCGGCGTGGTCAGGCAGACGCGCGTGTGCGGGCCGAGTTCTCGGTTGGCCTCGAAGCGGTAGGAGAAGTCGATCTGGTCGCCGGTCGTTTCAAGCGGCGTGCCGACGGCCTCGGCGCAGCTGGCCAGGACCTCCGCGACCTCCGGCTCCTGCGCGACGGTAAGTGAGGGGATGTCCTTCTTGAAGATGCCGGCCTTCTCGCGGGCGATCTCGGGGAGGGTTTCGCCGAGGATATTCATGTGGTCCAGGCTGATGTGCGTGATGCCGCTGACCAGGGGGTCAACCACGGTCGTGCAGTCCAGCCGGCCGCCAAGCCCTGTTTCGAGTACGGCTACGTCCACCGCCTGGTCTGCGAAGTAGCGCAGCGCCGCGGCGGTCATGATTTCGAAGAACGTCGGCGGGGTCGCGCCGAGCACCTTTTCCTTCGCTGCGATCAGCTTAAAGATCTCGGCGACCTCGTTGTAGCTGATCATGGTCCCGTCGATCGTGATCCGCTCGCGCAGGTCGATCAGGTGCGGGCTGGTGTATAGCCCGACGGTGTAGCCGCACTCACGCAGCATGCTGGCGAGCATGGCACAGGTCGAGCCCTTGCCCTTGCTGCCGGCGACCTGCACGGCTTTGAGCTGCTGATGGGGGTTGCCAAGGACGTCCAGCAGCCGACGCATCCGCGCCAGGCTGAAGGTTCGCTCGTCATACTTGACCATCCGCATCCGCTCGTGATCGACGTGCTCATAGAGCCACCGCAAAGCGGTGGTATAGTTGGTGATCTTGGTGCTCGAGCCGGCCTGCGCGGTAGACTTTCGGGCAGCTGTGCCCTTAGTCTTTGTTTTCGCTGCAGTTGTCGATTTCGAACCCCTGGCGGTCTTCGCGTTGCGACGCGTTGAGGTAGGCATCACAGGATTATAACAGAATCCGCATTTAACGTCAACCAAGACGTCTTAAATATAAGACTGATAATAACTTACCGCCATAGGCGTCCTCTGGGGGTGTTGATATAAATTATATAATAAAAGTTTTTGGCTAACTAGGCCTTCTCGATCCGCTCCTGGCCGTTCATGTAGGGCCTCAGGAGGGTCGGGATGGTCACGCTGGCGTCGGCGTTTTGATACAGCTCCAGGATGGGGATCAGGATGCGCGGGCTGGCGGCGACGGTGTTGTTCAGGCTGTGGCAGACGACCGGCTTCTTGGTCTCGGGGTCGCGGTAGCGCAGGTTCAGCCGGCGGCATTGGTAGTCGTAGAGCCTGCTTGCGGAGTGCGTTTCGCCGTAGGCACCGGTGGGCGAGCCGTCGGCGTCTTCTTCGCCCCGACCGGGCATCCAGGTCTCGATGTCGATCATGTCCACGTTCTTCGGGCCCAGGTCGCCGGTGCAGCACTGGAGCAAGCGGTAGGGCATCTCCAGCTTCTGAAGCAGGTCTTCGACGAAACCCATCATCTTTTGATGCCAGTCGCGCGAGGTCTGCTTGTTGGCTTCGCAGATCACGACCTGTTCGATCTTGTCGAACTGATGCACGCGGTAGAGGCCGGCGGTGTCCTTGCCCGCAGCACCGGCTTCGCGTCGGAAGCAGGTGCTCAACGTGGTGTAGCACAGCGGCAGCTGATCGGCGGACAGTGTTTCGCCCTGGTGAAGGCTCATCAGGCCGACCTCGCCGGTGCCGGTCAGGTACAGGTCGTAGCCGCCGCCGCGGTCTGTTTCCTTGACTTCGTAGGCCTGGTCCTTGCCGTCGGGGAAGAAACCGGTCCCGACCATGCATTCATCACGCACCACGACGGGCACACTCATCGGCGTGAAGCCGTTTTCGTTGGTCATGGTATCGAAGGCCAAGCGCAAGATAGCCTGGTGCAGCCGCATCCCGTCGCCTGTCAAGACGTAGCTTCGGCTGCCCGCCATCTTCACGCCGCGCTCAAAATCGAATAAGCCAAGCGACGTGCCCAGTTCGATGTGGGTCTTGGGTGCAAAGCCCTTGTTTTCCTGGAAGCTCTTGCCCGGGTCGAACCAGTCGGGGTGCCAGGTGCTTATTTCGATGTTGTCATCAGCGCTCTCGCCGACGGGCACGTCCGGGTCCGCCGGCTGGGGGATGCTCAGCCATAGCTGGTCGCGCTTCGCCTCCAACTCGGATGCCTGCCCGGCCAGCTCGGCGATCTGCTTTTTGATTTCGTTAGGCTTGGCCTGCAGCTCTTTCATCTGCGCCTGAAGCTGGGCCTTCTGATCGGGGTCGGCTTTCTTCATCTGCCCGGCGACCTGGCCGATCTGCTTGCCGATCTGGTTCTGCTCGGCGGTAAGTTGCTCACGCTGCGTGATCAGCGGGCGCAGCTCGGCATCTACCGTAAGCAGGTCGTCCAGCAGCGACTCGGGGTAACCCTTTTGCGTCAGGCCGAGGCGGTACTTGTCGGGGTTGGCTCGGAGGTCTTTCAGGTCGATCATGGCGGTTTTGATGCTGGGTTTACAGGGTTGGCGGCCAACGCCGGCGCCAGGGTCCGGCCATGGTAGCCCACTGACCGGGGATGTCGAGCCGGGCGGCGAGAGGGTGAACCCGGGGTGTTGAAACGCGTCCAAATGACAGCAAGCACGGGACTATAGGGCGTTGGCTATTGAGGAGCGATGGATTCTTGGCGTGTGTCGGGGCCTGCCGATAGCAGAGCGGGGAGGATTATCCAGTTTCAGCGGTTATCGGGCACGCGTCCGGCGTTTAGACGGATACAATAGTTTGCTTGGTCAGCCAACAACGATCGGGTTTTTTATGACACATCGGATGCACGTTAACGGCCTTGGATTGCTCGCCCGGTTCACCGGTCAACTTGTCGGGGGGGTGTTTGTGCTGGCGTTACTCGTCGCGCTGCCGCTGAGCCCCGCCGGGGCGCAGAACAGCAGCTTCACACCGCCCGATGCTTCGCCGGTGACCGATGCCTGGACGCGCTTGACCAGTGAGAGCCTGGGGCTGGCCGAGCGTGCCGCGGCGGCGACCGAATTGCTGGAAGTCGACAGCGACGAGGCCATCAGCGCGCTTTCGCTTGCGTTGACGACCCAGCAGAGCCGGATCGGCTGGCGTGCGGTGATCCAGGCGGTGGCGACCTACCCCGACGATCCGCCGAAGGATTTGGCCAAGCCGATGATCGGCCTGCTCGGGCAGGTAGACAACGGGCTGACCGAAGACCTCGCCGCGGCGATTGGGCGGTATGACCAGTCGGACGTGATCCGTGAACTGACAAAGATCGCGGACAACGCGCGCGAGACGGTGCCGCGTCGTAGCGGCGCGATCCTGGCGCTGGGCCACGACCGCACGACGCAGACCGCGGGCCTGCTGATGAAACTGACCGATCCCAAGCAGCCGGAGCAGATCCAGCAGAACGCGTTCAAGGCGCTGGGCAACCTCACCGCCCTGGATCATTACGACGCCGACCGGCAGGCGTGGGACTCCTGGTGGAAGCAGAACCGGGGCCTGTGGGCCAAGGAGTGGACCGAGCATATCCTTGAGAACTTCGAGCGGCGTGAATCGCGTCGCCGAGCCCGGGACCATCAGATCGAAGACGAACTGCTCAAATCACAACGCGCGCTCTACCAGGCCAACTCGCCGCAGGGCCGGCCCGGCGTGCTGGTGTACATGCTGGATCGGCCGCTGCTGCCGATCAAGCAACTGGGCATGGACCTGGCGCGCCAGCGGTTGCTGGATGACCTGCTGTTTGATGAGCCTCTGCGTGAAGCGCTGCGGCAGCGGCTGACCGATGATGTCCCGTCGATCCGTGCCGACGCGGCGTTGCTGCTGCGTGACCTGTCGGATGAGCCGGCGGCGGAGCTGATCGCCCAGCGCCTCGGTGAAGAGCAGGAGCAGGTGCCGTCGGTGCTAGGCGCATATCTGCAGGTGATGGCCCGGTTGCCCCAGGCCGAGGCTGTCGATCCCGCGGCGGACTTTTTGAACGATGAAGCGTTGCGTGCCGCAGCGGCATCGGCGCTGGCGTCGGCGTATGACGCGGAGCTGATGAGTAAGTCGCAGGTCAACCGCGCGGCGAAGCTGGCGCGGAAGTATGTGATCGACGGCCAACCTCCGCAGCCGCCGGTCATCACGCTGATGGGCAAGGTCGGCAACCGCGACGATTGGGAAGACATCGCGCGGTGGGTGGACCACCCCGACACCAACGTCAAGCTCGCGGCCGCGAAAGCCTGGGCCGAGTCCGACCGGCCTTTGGACCACCTGGCCGACCGTGTGGCCGATCCGGTCATCCAGCCGATCCTGATCGCGGCGGCGACCCGACGGGGCAGCGGCGCGTACACCTACAACATCCTCAGCACCAACCTGCCGCAGCGCAGCGCCGAAGCGTGGCGGCAGGCGTTGATCGCCATGTCGGCGCGTGTCCCGGCGCAGTCCGTCCTGAACACGGCCCGTCAGCTCACCGAGATCGGCGAAACGGCGCAGCTGCGTCTTGACGTCCTGTCCGCCGCGATCGAGCGCGAAGACGCCGACAGCGTCACCGCCGCCGAACGGCTGGAACTCACCCTGACGCGCGGCGAATCGCTGCTGCTGGCCGACGACCCGGCCACGGCGCTGACGGACTTCCAGACAGTAGAGGCCCAGGCCTCGGACCTGAGTGATACGCAGAAAGACAGGCTCGGCCGAGGCTCGATCCGAGCTCACCTGTTGGTCGGGCAGATCAACGAGGCCTTTGATATCGCGCGCGATTTGCTTGGGCCCGCCGGCGGTGGGATCAACCCGACCGACGACCGGATCGTGGACCAGTTCATCCAGACCGCCCAGCGCTTCCGCCGAGAGAACCGTCGCTCGGAGGTCCGCACGATCATTGTTCAGCTGCGCGAACTGTTGAAGCCGGCGATCAAGCCCGCGGTCGGTGCCCAGATCGACAAGCTCGAGGCCTGGCTGAACGGCTCGGAAGATGCGCATGATGACACAGCCGAACCCGATGGGGCGGTGTCGGACAGCGGTGCGACCACTTCGCCGTAAGTAGCGCTGCGATCGCTTACCAATCCTCGATCGGCGTCGAGCCGGTCATCCAGCTCCACTCCACCTCGGTCATGAACCAGGTGTAGGCTTCGAGATCGGTGATGCCCCAGTCGTGGAATGATTGAACCTGCTCGAAGAGTGTGGTCGCGGTGTCGGCGTTTGGGTTTTCCAATAACGCGTTGATGTTGTTGATCAGGCCGACCGGTTTTTGGGGCGCGTCTTCGAGTGTTCGCATGAGCCACTTGTGGAAGGGGTACAACATGCGGTTATGCGCGAGGATGAGCCGGCCGGTGTAGAGTGCGAGTTGTGACGCGGCGCGGACGATGGCGTACCGGTTGTCGTGTCGGGTCGATTCGTTCATCAGCCAGTGGCCCATGAACGCCGAGCAGTAGAAGGCCTTGATGCGCTTGTCGTGTTCGTGTTCGGGGTAGACCGGGATGCTATTAAGCAGGTCGTCGAGGTTGGGGATGTGCGAGTAGGCGGTGAACGCCCCGTTGAACGCGGCGCGGGACGGGTCGTTGCCTTTCTCAGCAACCTGCTTCAGGAACGACAGGTCGATGATCTTCCCGTCGACGTAGCCGTGGCCCGGGTAGTTGTCGTCGCACAGGTCCGTGCGGTTGATGAACATGTCGTGCTTCGCCTTGCATTCGGCGAAGTACTCGTCGGTCGCGACGATCATAAAGTCCACATCCGAGTCCGGCCGGGCGAACCCCTTCGCAACAGACCCGCCGATGATCAGCGCCGGGAAGCGCGGGTCGTCTCGGTAAGCGTCTGCAAGTCGGTCGATGGTCTGTTGGTGGTGCGGGGCGAATGTCATACATTGAGTATAACGCTCAGCGCAATACCACCATACATTGGTTATGAGCGCACACAGGCAGAAACACAGTTTCTTTATTAGTCTTGTGGGCGTTAGTACGACTTTGCCCAGAGAACTCTTGTCGGGCTTTCTTTGCCGGTGAAGATGCATTTGCCGGGGCCGTCGAGGCCGGGGAGGTCGGCATCTGCTTGCGGGATGCAGCGGATGGTGACGCCGAGGTCTTTCTGGATCTGGTCGGCGATGGCTTCGTCGCCGCACCAGTGTGAGACAGCGTATCCGCCGTGGATCTCGGGCTGCTCGTCGTTCTTGGGGGTGAAGAACTTGTAGAACTTGTCCTTGGCGTTGACGACGCGGGTGTGTTCGGTGCGGTAGGCCTTGGCGCGCTCGAAGAGGTTTGACTGCATTTCGCTGAGGATGTCACCGGCGGTGGTGATGAACTCGGCGCGCTTGACGCCTTTCTTTTCCTTGTGGGGCTTGTCACGCCGACCCATGAAGACGGCATCTTCAGCCATGTCGCGCGGGCCGACCTCCAGGCGGATCGGTGCGCCCTTCTTGATCCAGGACCAGACCTTGTCGCCACCCTTGATATCGCGGTTGTCGAGCTCGACCTCAATGGGCTGGCCGTCGTAGGTCTGGGCCTTGAGTTCGTCGCGTAGTTTGTAGCAGTAATCGAGCACGGCGTCGGGGTCGTCGGCCTTGAAGGTGATGGGGATGATGACGACGTGGGCCGGGGCGAGCTTGGGCGGGAGGATCAGGCCGTCGTCGTCGGAGTGGGTCATGATCAGCCCGCCGATGAGGCGGGTGGAGACGCCCCAGCTGGTGGTCCATGCGTGAACGCGTTCGCCGTTCTGATCGAGGTACATGATGTCCTGGGCCTTGGCGAAGTTCTGGCCGAGGAAGTGGCTCGTGCCGGCCTGCAGGGCTTTGCGGTCCTGCATCATGGCTTCGATGGTGAGGGTATCGACGGCACCCGGGAATCTTTCCCCAGGTGTTTTGGACCCGCAGATCACGGGCATGGCCATGAAGTTCTCGGCGAAGTCGGCGTAGACCCCGAGCATCTTCTCGGTCTCTTCGATGGCTTCTTCCTTGGAGGCGTGGGCGGTGTGGCCCTCCTGCCAGAGGAACTCGGCGGTGCGGAGGAACAGGCGCGTGCGCAGCTCCCAGCGGACGACGTTGGCCCACTGATTCACCAGCAGCGGCAGGTCGCGGTAGCTCTCGATCCACTTGGCGAAGCTGTGGCCGATGATGGTTTCGGAAGTGGGGCGGACGACCAGCGGTTCTTCCAGTTCGCCGGCGGGCTTAAGGCCGCCTTGCCCGTCGTCCTCCAGGCGGTGGTGCGTGACGACCGCGCACTCCTTGGCGAAACCCTCGACGTGCTCAGCTTCCTTTTCCAAAAAGCTCTTGGGGATGAACAGGGGGAAGTAGGCGTTCTTGTGCCCGGTGTCCTTGAACATCTTGTCCAGCGACTTCTGGATGTTCTCCCACAGCGCGTAGCCCCACGGCTTGATCACCATGCAGCCGCGGACCGGGGAGGTCTCGGCCATGTCGGCGGCGCGGACGACCTGTTGATACCACTGGGGGTAGTCTTCGTCACGGGTGGGGGTGATGGCGGTCTTTGCTTGCTTGGCCATAAGGATGGTGATTGGTGGCTAGTGGTTGGTGGTTGGTGGTTAGACCTGATCCCTGAGCCCTGATCCCTGAACCCTAGTATTCAGAAACCGGCAGGTCTTCGCGCGGGTCGTTGCCTGGGCCGGCGTGAGCGGTCACGCCTTCCGTCGGTGCGCCGATGGCTTCGATGATGGCTTCGAGGTCGTCGGCGACGGGGATGGGGCGGTTGGCGATGCAGCCGGTGGGTTCGCTGCGTGGGGCGGTTTCCTGGATGGCTTTCATGTCGATGCCGGTGTGATACTTCACGGTGGCGTCGGGGTCTTTCAGGACGTGGCCGGTGAGGATGCAGACGACACGCTCGTCGGTGCCGATCACGCCTTCCTTGACTAGCTGGTGCGCCCCGGCGACGCTGGCTGCGCTGGCGGGTTCGGAGCCAAAACCGTAGCGGCCGACCATGGCCTTGTATTCGAGGATGGTGTTGTCATCGACCTCGCGGACCACGCCGTTCATGATGTCAAGGGCACGTAGCGCCTTGGCGAAGTTAACCGGCCGGCCGATCTCGATCGCGCTGGCGATGGTCTTGGCGGCGTAGCCCTGGCCGTCCTGCTCTTTGTAGTAGTTCTGGACGGTGTCGCGGTCCCATCGGCCGTCGTTCCATGTGACGCCGTGCTTGTTGACCAGTTCGTGCAGGGGGTTGGCGCCCTGGGCCTGGATGACGGCGAGCCTGGGGATGCGGTCGATCAGTCCGAGCTCCTTGAGTTCCGCGAAGGCCTTGCCGAACGCCGAGCAGTTGCCGAGGTTGCCGCCGGGGACGACGATCCAGTCGGGCACGTCCCAGTCCAGTGCTTCAAGGATGCGGAGCATGATCGCCTTTTGGCCTTCCAGTCGGAAGGGGTTGACGCTGTTCATCAGGTAGATGCCCAGTTCCTTGCGGTCGCGCGCGATCTGGCGGACCCGGCGGAGGCATGCGTCGAAGTCGCCCTGGATCTGGAGCGTGCGTGCGCCGTAGTCGAGGGCCTGGCTGAGCTTGCCGTAGGCGATCTTGCCCGAGCCGATGAAGACGATGCCGGTCATCTCCGAGAGCGAGGCGAACATGGCGAGGCTGGCGGAGGTGTTGCCGGTCGAGGCGCAGGCGACGCGGTTGGCACCGATCATGTTGGCGTGTGTGAACGCGGCGGTCATGCCGTTGTCTTTGAAGCTGCCGGAGGGGTTGAGCCCTTCGTATTGCAGGAACAGGTTGCCGGGCTTGATGCCGAGTTGCTTGGCGAGCAGCTGCGCATCCTGGAGGTTGGTGCGTCCTTCACCGATGGTGACGATCTGGCTCTCGTCGTCATAGAACTTCATCAGTTCGCGAAAGCGCCAGACGCCGGAGAAGTCCAGCGCCCCCTGGCCGTGCTCGCCTTTGGTCATCCAGCGGTGCTCGAAGGCCTTGAGGCTTTTGGGGACGTCCGGGCGGTTCCAGTTGTACTTGATATCCAGCAGTGACTGCTTGCCCTTCTCGGCACAGACGGGGCAGGCGAGGTGGACCTCGTGGATGCCGAAGGTTGCGCCGCAGTCAGGGTCGATGCATTGTTGGTAGGCGTGTGCTTTTTCCATGATAAATAGCCCTTGGTTGGGGCCGGGCATTGTAACAGCGGGGGCGTTTTGGCGCAGGGTGTGAAGATGGGGTGAGGGCGTAGCGACGTGGATGAACACACGCGCGGGCTGGCAGCCCGCGGCTAATGGTGAGGATGCAGAGGGGAGTGGGGGGCTATTTTGCGGGCTTCGTGTCGCCTGTGGGTTTCGCCGGCGTGTGACGCCAGGTGACCCAGATGACCACGACGACCCCGGCCAGCAGCTGCACGTCCGCGAGGTTGAATATCCACGGGTACAGCCCACGAGCCCCGCCCGGCCAGGTGAGTTCGCCCGGCAGGTCGGTGTTCGGGAACAGGTGCAGCATGTCACGCACCAATCCATACAACACCCGGTCGTAGAGGTTGCCCAAGGCCCCGGCAAGGATCAGCGCCAGCGCGACGTGGAACAGGCGCATCCGTGCATCACTGGTCCAGAAGATGCGCCCGACGAACCCGACCGCGAAGACGCTGACGATCACGAAGACCCACCGGCTGCCCTTGCCGATCCCGAAGATCGCGCCCTCGTTGGCGGTGAGCTGCAGGTTCAGCACCCCGGGGATGAGCGTGGTCGGGTCGTGATGCGGTACGCCGAAGTAGGGCGCATCTTCGGCATTGAGCGTCACCGGTTCACCGGCCACCTTGTTGAATGCATAGCTCTTCAGGCCCAGGTCCGCCAGGAGGCTGAGGATGGCGATGGCGATAAACAGCCCGACATGTTTTGGTTTGAGCCTATTGCATGATGGGCTTGGAGCCGCTGGTGCAATCTGCTTATCTGATGTTGACGAGTTCTCGGATGATTTCATCTTGTTCATTGTAATCAGATGTGAGTGGCGGGCTAGTTAGACGTGCGGCCGATCACCTCACAAGACTGTTCTCTGTATTCCGTGACATAAAGAACAGGCCCGTGGACCCATAATCACTAAAAACTAATACGTTTCATGTTGCATGTATATATTGAACAAGCCAATCCTGCACATAGGGTAACTGCGCTATGGGCAAGTAATGAAAAGTTCATATTCCTGATGATAGAAGTCAACGCACAAGGCTTCTATTATGTCAAGTGAGCGATGTCTATCTATGCGGGCGCAATTGCAGTGTGGCATGGTGTTTTGGTAGAGGTATTAATCCAATGAAAGGGGCATAACCTATGTATTGTGGCGTAAGAAGTCTGATGGTCTTTGGTGTTCCACTACTATTAGCCGTCACCACCGCCGGACCCGTGATGGCGGACTTGGTGTCCACACAGCATCGTCTTCTAGTTAAGCGTGGAGACCCGGTTCCGTCGAACATTGGCTCTGGGCTGACTATCCGCAATACATTCACCCCGAATATAAATAGGCGAGGCAGCTTTGTATTCGAGGCTGTGTTGCGTGGCGAAGGTGTCACGAGTGCCGATGATCGTGCATTCTTAGCTTACCGCAATGATCGGTTAGAGGCCGTCATACGGACAGGCACGGTTGCCAATGGTGCCACCATGCCCCTCCGCAACTTCTCAGGCCAGGCTATCATCGATGACCAGAATAGAATTGGATTTCTCGGGACCGCAGCTAACAGCTATGGGATAGGCGTTCCGAATGAGACAGGGCTGTGGGCTGAGACCAACAATGGGGTGAGTTATGTTATCGGTAATGCTGCATCTCCCGACCCCGGTGTTGAAATAACGTCGATCAATCAGTTCGTCTACAGCAAAGGCGGGCGCATGGCTGTGACAGGGCAGGTTGACGGGGTGGGCGCGGCGATTTTCGAGGGTACTGCCACATCCATGTCTCTTCGGGTGGTGGCTGGTCAGCCTGCTAGTGGGTTGGGGGGAAATAACGTATTCACCGGATTCAGCACTCCGGTGCTCAATCGTCAGGGTAGTATGCGCTTTAGGGCATCCCATCCCGAACCTGAAGGTGGTATGGCGAGCAGCGGGATATGGGCGGATGATCAACCTTCCGGTGTCAGGCCAATCCTAATACGGGATGATCCAACAAATGGCTATGCTCAAGGTTCTTGGTCTGCCAGCAGCAACTACATTAATACGAACAACCGAGAGGATCTGGCCTATCTAGGTGGGATTTACGTTCCAACAGAGTATGGCCCCAGATATGACTACGGCGTCATGGTACATCGCGGCAATAACATCCGCGCAGCTTGGCTTCATGGAATCCCCATAGAGATCGATGGAGAGCAGGTCAACATCGAGTCAACTTCGGGGCTTATCCTTAATCGTACGGGAGAAGTTGCTGCTTACGGTGTTGAGCGCGGTGTGCTGAATCAACAGTTGACTTATTCAGTCTACCGGGGCGGATACAATGATCCGTTTACGAGAGTCGCGACGGGGGGGGATCAGGCACCGGGATTGGAACCAGGTATTAAGTTCCGTCCGTTTGTTACAAATGATCCCAACCAATCGTCAAGCGATCTGTTCATGAATAGTTCCGGTTATCTGATCTTTCTGGCATATCTCCAAGGGCCAGGTGTGACCGATGCCAATGATGAGGTACTTTATGTTTCAACTCCAACGGGCGGATTGTCACCGATTCTTCGGGAAGGGGATCTAATAAGCGTTAGCCAAACGCCCGGCCTCCCTGATCGAAGGGTTGTGTCAAGTTTTTCACTTCCCCAAAACAGTGACAGTGGCTCTGGCGGCGAAGAAGGGCGACGCAGCCCTCTTAATGACCGTGGAGAGTTGGTTCTTGATGTAACATTCAGTCAAGGTGAAGGGATATTCTTATTTGAACTGCCCGGGTTTTTACAGGGTGATATCGATGGGGATGGGTTCGTAGGGCTCAGTGATCTTGACATGGTGCTGGATCACTGGAACCAATCCGTCTCAACTTCCGGCATAAGCACAGATTTGAATGGAGATGGCTTTGTCGGTCTTGACGATCTGGACGTGTTGTTAACAAGTTGGAATGCTGGAGTGCCTCCGGCTGCTACGACTATTCCTGAGCCTGCTAGCTACACATTATTTTTATTTAGCTCATCGGTAATACTTAACAGATTAAAGCGGGTGTTTAACTGACCGCAGACCTTCTGTTTAGTGTCAAGTCCAATGGTGAAAATAAGAGTCAGAAGCTGTGGAGGCCGCGTTTTTCGCGTTCGCGGACGATCTCGATGCTGTACTTGGCCCAGGGCTTGATTTCCAGGCGGACCTTTGGGATCGGGGTGCCGGTGATGATGCACACGCCGTAGGTCTTGTTCTGGATGCGCCCCAGGGCGGCGTCGATCTCGATCAGGAGCTTACGTTCGGATTCGACCAGGCCGAGGGTGAACTCCTGCTCGTAGTTATCCGAGCCGATGTCGGCCATGTGCAGCGGCATGTTGGACAGTTCGCCACCGCCGCCGGCGCTGCGGGCTTCTTCCATGCCCATGACGTCGCCGACGATCTCGGCACGTTTTTCGAGCAGCAGCTGCTTGAACTCGTTGAGGTCTTTACGGCCGAGTCCTGACTTGATCCGCTTGAGCTTGGCGTCGGACAGTGGGGTCCAATCGTCGTAGCTGGGCTCTTCCTGCGGCGGGGGGGTGGGGCGGACGACCCGGCGGATCGTGGGTGCGGGGGCCGTGGGCTGTTCGTGGGCGTCGGCCTTGCCGTTGTCCTTGGGGTCGCCCTTGGTGGCGTCGGCCTTCTTGGTGGTCTTCTTCGTGACCTTTTTGGTGACCTTTTTCGTCGTGGCGGCCTTCTTGGCTACCTTCTTCTTGGTGACCTTCTTGGTAGGCGTTTTAGCAGTGGCTTTCTTGGTCGTCTTCTTGGCCGGCTTGGTCGCTGCCTTCTTGGTCACCTTTTTGGTGGTCTTCTTGGCAGTCTTGGCGGCTGACTTGGTCTTCTTCCGTGTTGTGTCGGAAGCCTTCTTTTTGGTCGATTTTTTGGCCACTGATCACTCCGTCGGCATCTTGCCGGGGTGTCCCGAGTTAAGCGCCCCTGCCTGAACCGCGGGCGGGGCATGGTTTCGTGGATAGGACGCGGGAGTTTATCGCCCCATCCGTGCCCGGGCAAGGTTCGCTGCCGGGCGGTTCGTGGGGAGGGTTAATCCCCGTGTTTCTGGCGGAGCCTGCCGCTGAGCCGCAGGAGCAGCTGGACACGCTCAAACTCATCCAGCCAATCGGACAGCGTCGCGCGGACCTCGTCGTCGGGCACCGGGGCGCCGGGTAGGGGGCATGCCCCGCCGAGGTTCTTCGCCGCCATCGCCCGGTATCGGGACAGCACACGGTCGCCGAACCAGCCGACCGGCTCGTAGTCTTCCGCGCAGAAGACCAGCACCGGCACACGATTGCCGGCGTTGATCCGTAGCTGTTCCTGCAGGTCCATGTGCGTGTCACGGTCCAGCCAGCGCAGGTCGATCAGGTCCGAGCCTTCCGCGATTTTTTCGATCAACGGGCCTTGCTGGACGCAGTCGCCGCACCACGTGCCGGACAAGCCGATCACGTTCATCTTGCGTGTGAATGAGCCGAGCAAGGCCTGCTGGTCGCCGGTCAGGTCGGCCTGGTCGTAGATCGCCTGCCAGTCCTGCTGCTTGTTGGCATCGCCGGTGGCGACGTAGTCGCTGTAGCTGAGCCCGGCTTCGTGTTTTTGTTTCAGGTAATCCGCTTGCATGGCTTATCTCAAGAGCGCGACAAGTCGCATCGTTTCATAAGGTCTATTTAAATTGAGACTACTTCAGCATCCCGGCCCCGCGGGCGTAGTCGAAGACGCCGCCGGCGTCGATGATCGGCTTGACGTCGCCGAGGGGTTTAAGCTGGTACGTCTTGCCGGTCGTGTTGTTCGTCAATGTGCCGGCTTCGATGTCGAGGCTGCACTCGTCGCCGGTGCTGATCTCTTCACAGACGCGTGTGCCGGTCTCGCAGGGCAGGACGTATCCGCCGTTGACGCAGTTGCGGTAGAAGATCCTTGCGTAGAACTCGGCGACGACGGCCTTGACGCCGGCCTCGGCGATGGCGAGCGGGGCGTGCTCACGGCTGGAGCCGCAGCCGAAGTTCTTCCCGCCGATGACGATCGCGTAGTCGCTGGAGAACTTGCCCTCGTCCACGAAACGGAGGTTGCCCTTGGGCAGGCCGCTGGTGGCCGGGGGCACGCCGACCATGGCGTACATGCCGAAGAACTTGCGCTCTTCCGGGTCGGTCGGGTCGTAGGACAGGAACTCGGCGGGGATGATCTGGTCGGTATCGATATCGTCGCCGAGGACGAAGGCTTTGCCAGTGATGACGGTGGACATAAGTCGTTCCCTGATAATCGTTAGGGATTGTTGCGGGCGGTCATGCCCGGGTTCGAGTCGGGTATTATAGCACGTTCTGAGGTGTGACCCAACGGGGTTGTTTGTGCGTATATAAGGCTATATCCATGTTTTTTTGAGGAGCTCGCCGCCATGTCCATATTCCACCGAATGATCGCTGTCTTCTGCCTGGTGATTGGTGTACACGGGGCGGCTGTTTTCGCTGAGCCGGACGATGCGCACCTCGCGGAGCTGACGGCCGGGGAACGGCACACCATCGCGCTTTTCGAAAAAGCCAGCCCGGCGATCGTCAACATCAACACGCTCGCCCGGCAGATCAATATCTGGACGCGCGACGTCCGTGATGTGCCACAGGGCACGGGCTCCGGATTCCTCTGGGGCGACCAGGGACACATCGTCACCAACTACCACGTCATCCGTCGGGCCAACAGCGCCCAGGTCATCCTGCATGACCAGTCACGCCACCGGGCATCGCTGGTCGGCGTCTCACCCGATCACGACATCGCGGTACTGAAGATCGATGCGGAACCCGAATCCTTAACGCCGCTGCCGATCGGCGAAAGCGATAACCTGTTGGTCGGCCAGAACGTCTACGCGATCGGCAATCCCTTCGGGCTGGACCACACGCTGACCACCGGCATCATCTCCGCGCTTAATCGCCAGATCGATAGCGCCTCCGGCCTACCCATCGAAGACGTCATCCAGACCGACGCCGCGATCAACCCCGGCAACTCCGGCGGGCCGCTTCTGGATTCGCTCGGCCGGGTCATCGGCGTCAACACCGCCATCTACAGCCCAAGCGGCGCCTCGGCGGGCATCGGCTTCGCCATCCCCATCGACACCGTCAACCGTGTCGTCCCGCAGATCATCGAGACCGGCAAGTACCAGCGCCCCAGTATCGGCATCGCCGTCAGCCAGCGCGCCAACCGGCAGATCCTCGGCCGGCTGGGCATCAAGGGCGTATTGATCATCAACGTCCGGCCCGACGGCCCCGCCGAGCAGGCCGGCCTGCGCCCGACCCGCGAGACCGATGACGGCCGGATCGCCCTGGGCGACGTCATCACCGCCGTGGACGGTCAGCCCATCGCCAGCAACAACGACCTGTTCCTCTACTTCCAGAAAAAAGAGCCCGGGGACACCATCACGCTGACACTGAAGCGCGTGGATGAAGACGTCGAGGTGGAGGTGGAACTTCAGTGATTCGTGCGAGCCGGCGGTTCGTGGCAGATGTGGTTGGGTTACTTGCTTGATTTCTTGCCGCCGTGGTTGTGCTGTTCGAGTACTTGCTCGTAGGCCTTGATATACCCGTCCACCATCTGGTTGATCGTGAAGTTCTGTTCGACGTGCTGCCGGCAGGCGTGGCGGTCGATCTTGTGGATTTTTGCAACGGCGTCGGCGGCGGCTTGTACGTCATCGACGACGTAGCCGGTTTGGCCGTGTGCGATGACTTCGCGGGGTGAGCCTTTGTCGAAGGCGATGACCGGGGTGCCGCAGGCCATGGACTCGGTCATGATCAGGCCGAAGCGTTCGGGCTGCATCACGGGATGCAGAACCGCAAGGGCGCTACCCATCAGCTCGTCTCGCTGCGCGGCTTCGACGGCGCCGATGAAGCGGACCTGATCGCCGTCGATGTGGGGCTCGACACTATCTTTGAAGTAGTCTTCCTGCTGGACGAAGCCGGCGATGATGAGGCGTTTGCCGGCGGCTTTGGCGATGTGGATCGCCTCGGCGCAGCCTTTTTCGTAATGGATGCGGCCGATGAAGAGCAGGTCTTCGCCGGGCGTATCGCGGAAGGTGAATTGCGAGAGGTCGATGCCGTTGTAGACGGTGGAGACGTAATCGAGTTTGTCGTAGCGGTCGGAGTCGCTGATCGAGACGTACCAGGTGTCGGCGTTGTACTTTTCGTAGGCGGGGTAGATCGAGGGGCTGCTGAAGCCGTGGATCGTGGTGATGACTGGGGTGTTGACCAGGCGGGCGAAGACCAGGGCGCGGAAGTCGCAGTGGTTGTGGATCAGGTCGAAGTCGTCGGCGTGCTCGAAGCACTCGGCGATGTGCATCGGCATCCAGACGTCGGGGTTGATGGACTTGTCGAGTTCGTAAGGCTTTGGGCAGATCGCGTGGAGTTTGCCGGCCGGCAGCGAGTCGGCGGTGGCGAAAACGGTGACGTCGTGGCCGCGCTGGACCAGGCCGTCGGCGATGTTGGAGGCGACCTGTTCCCAGGGGCCGTAGCCCATCGGCGGGGTGGGCCAGGCGACCGGGGAGAGCATGGCGATTTTCATGGGTAGATTCCGATGGCTCTGTGTTGTCGGTGATCTCGCTTGCCGATCGTAGCATGCTCTGTGGTTTTCAACACACGGGCAAGCATGATCTCGGCGCGTAAGCGATGCACGGTTTATTTGTGTGTTCTACCTTGTGCGATTTGGCTTGACCGAAGCAATCGGTGGAGCGCCTGCGGTGGCGTTTCCTGCCAGCAGTATCGGGCTGTTACCGTCAGACGATGTGTACGCGCTGGGTCTGTTCGCCATCCCCGAACCCACCACCGCGGCCCTGATGTATCTGGGAGCGTGCGCGATGGTCAGGCGAGACAAGGATTGACTGCTTCGCGGTCTGAACCGAATCCCACAAGAGGCCCGGTTAAACGCCGGGTCATTTATTTGATTTGAAAGTAATAGAAGCCATCCGGCCCGTGGTGGTACTGTAGGAGTGTCCGGCGGGTCAATGTAGAGGAGCCGTCGGGCTGAGTTCTGTTATTCACGTAGATGATCGTGAAGGAGACGATCTGCTCGGTCGGGCTGTGGACGCTGTTGTAACTGCGGGCCAGGTACTCGGCGAACGGGTGGAGGTGGTGCTTGAACTGCGGCTTGGCCATGTTGCGTAGGAACCGCCGCCAGCGGGCATCGGGGTTGCTCCAGGTTCGGCCGACAGGGTCGGACCAGTCGATTGGGCGGTTGACGAAGATGTCGGCGGTGGTGCCGTTAGCCAATACCGCGGGCATGATGAACCAGCCGTCGTAGTCCAGGGCCTCTGCCTCGGGGGGGATCATGTTCCAGCCTTGCTCCATCCGCAGGACGTCGCCCATCATGGCCATCCGGACGGGGAGGACCGGCTGGTCGCGGTTGGCGTCGAGCCATTGGAGGTTCCAGGCCACGACGTAGACCAGTGCTAGCGACGCCACGACCTGTTCCCAGCCGCGTGCACGGATCCCGCGATGGCGATCGATCGGGATGTCGATCAGGACGTCGCCCGTGCCGCGCCGTGATCGAGACACCGCGGCGGGCAGGCGTTTGAGGATCGCGATCAGCCAGAGGGAACGTGACGGATTGGTCGCCAGCCCCTGGTGACGACGTCCCCGGCTGTGCAGCCAGTCCCACCACTGGGTTGGGACAAATACAAGCCAGCTCACCGCGGCGACGAACGGCAGGAGCCCGAGCTTCAGGCTCATCGCCAGAGCCAGGTGTGTGACGATCATCGCCAGGATCACAAGCACGCGAGCCGTGCCGGTCCAGACGGGGCAGAAGACCAGGATCGGTGCCGCGATCGCCAGCCCGAACGCCGTCCATGTCAAGATCGGTAGCAGCCAGTCGATCTGACGCAGCCACATGCCGAACGGCGTGACCAGTTGATCGACGTGCAGGGCAAACGCCGCCGCGTCGCGGTGCCACCACATCGGGTGGTCCTTGAACGTGGCGGTGAACCAATACACAAGACACACCTGCAGCAGGATCGCGACGCCGGCGACCGATAGCAGGCGGTTGTCCTTGCGGTGATAGAGCTGCAGCGGCCCGGCCGCGGCGTCCACGGACCAGCGGGCACCCAGTGGCAGCATCATGGCCCAGAACAGCATCAGCCGAAGCAGCGTGTCCCCGGCCTGGAGCACTACGGGGTTGCGATGATGAAGACTCAGCAGCAGCAGCCACGATGCCGCCGTCGCCAGACGGGTGCGGATACCCATCAGAAGTGTGAACGCGAAGTAGCCGGCCAACCCGAACAGGACGGCCTGCCAGATGACCGATCCGCTTATCGCGTGAAACGAAAGGTACGCACGCAGCCCTTCGGTCTCAAAGAGCACCGACCTAGGAAGGGCGCCCAGATCGCTGTAGTGCGCGACCAGGTTCCCGCTTCGCGCAACAAGATCGGTGAGCAATAGCAGGGCCAGGCCGATCCGGACCAATGCAAGCGACCGCAGGTCCACACTGAATAGCCGGGCAAGGCGTGTCCGCCAGCCGGAGAGCCAAGCAGCGAGAGATGAACCCGTCGCGGGCCTGACCTGGGCCAGGTCCACCGATGCGGCGCTACTGGTCTGATGGCTGCCGGTCACTCCGGACGGGTCGGTCTTGTTTTTAGCGTTAGGGGTCTCCGGGCTGTCTGCCTGCCGCTTGGGGTGGGCGGGCCCGTGACCGGTTGACTCTGATTGACGATCCGATGGTTGACTCACCATCCGCCTCCGGGAACCACAAATAAGAGAACACATCCTGTACCGATAGGACTCATCGGCAAACCACACCTCATGCGACTAAGATCGGGTAGAACCACCTGTCCACCCGTGCCCTAATCTGACTAAACCTACAGGGCGATAGATGTTACGGGTATCTTACCGTATCCCGTTAAAAAATAACCCCACCATGGGATGGGGTCGGTTGTTTTTATGTAATTTTAATGATTCCGCTTAGCTGCCGGCGGCCTGCTTTTGGTTCAACTTGCTTGTCAGGCGAGACTTATAGCGGGCGGCGGTGTTCTTGTGCATGGTGCTGGTGCTGGCGGCCTGGTCCAGCATCTTGTAGAGCCCTTTGAGTTGGGTCTGGGCTTCCTCGACGGTCCCGTGGAGGAGCGTTTCGCGGTAAGCCTTCATAGCTGAGCGGATGTTGCCCTTACGCCAGCGGTTGACCGAGCGGGCCTTGGCGTTCTGACGGATGCGTTTACGGGCGGAGACGGAATGAGCCATCGTGTTTTCCTCTTGTTGGCTTTGCCGTGGATATCCGAGGCGATATCCCGGGGCCGTGGGTTTTTCGGACAAGTGTCGAGCGGGGCATTATGGCGGAACACGCCGGGTTTGGCAAGTGCCCGGCCGCGTCGGTGAGGTGGCGGACCGGCCTTTCCCGCCCGATCAGTGCCGGGGGATTTATCCCCATCCGGCGGGTGCCCCGGGTTTATAAATCTTGACATGCACCAGTGCTTAACTACACTTACGGGTTCATCCTCGGCGTGGTGCCGAGGGGACGGGGGAGGTATGTACCGAGGCTGTAAGCCTCAGGCAGGAAGCGTTATGCGGCAGGAACATGCCATGCAAGGTCATGGAGCGCAGCTCAAGTGATGGGTCCGGCCCATCACCACTGTGTCCTAGGCGTGTCAGGAATTGACGGCCACCCGATGCGGGAAACCCGCAGGAAGGGGGTGGCGGTACGGGCTTAAGCCCATCCTGTCACAACCTGCCGGTGACGGCCGGGTTTTTCAACCCACCGCCGACGCCGACTTGCCTGGGCCACGAGCGTGTTTTGCTGCGTGGTTTTTTGTTTGGATATGTAACAGGCTCGTGTCCAGCGCCTTTTGGAAAGTCTGGACGACAATTTGGCAAGCACCGGGTCCGACGGGCCTGGGATCAGAAACAACTAAAGAAAGTATACCCTCATGGCCATCAACAACGCAGAAATGCTCCGACTGATCGATTCGATCTCGCGGGACCGCAACGTCGATAAGGAATCGCTGTTCGCTGATATCGAGCAGGCGATGGTGTCCGCTGCACGCAAACACTTCAACGCGCTGGACACCGATGAGTTCAGCTCCGAGGTCGATCGCCTGACCGGGCAGATCCGCGTCTGGCGTGGCGAAGAGGAGATCGAGCTGGAAGAGCTCGGCCGAATCCCCGCACAGACCGCCAAGCAGGTCATGATCCAACGCTTCCGTGAGGACGAGCGGGCCAGCATCTACAACGAATTCATCGACCGGGTCGGTGAGTTGACCACCGGTATGGCCCAGCGCTACGAGGGCGGTTCGCTGGTCGTCTCCATCGGGCGTGCTGAAGGCTTCATGCCCCGCAGCGAGCAGATCCCCGGCGAGCAACACCAGCCCGGCGAGCGCGTCCGCTGTCTGATCCTGGACGTCCGTGACGCGGGCAACCAGGTCAAGATCGTCCTGAGCCGAGGCGATGAGCTGTTCATCCGCCGGCTGTTCGAGATTGAAGTCCCCGAGGTTGCTGAGCGGATCATCGAGATCAAGGCCATGGCCCGCGAGCCAGGCCACCGTACCAAGATCGCCGTCAGCTCGATCGACTCGAAGGTTGACGCGGTCGGCGCGTGTGTCGGTGTGCGGGGCAGCCGTATCAAGAACATCGTTGATGAACTCGGCGGCGAGAAGATCGACATCGTGCGCTGGAACGAGTCCAGCCAGATCCTGATCCAGAACTCGCTGAAGCCCGCGGAGGTCGTGGAGATTTCGCTGTGCTTCGAGCTCGGCCGTGCGACGGTCGTGGTCAACGAAGACCAGTTGTCGCTGGCGATCGGCAAGCGAGGCCAGAACGTGCGTCTGGGTGCGAAGCTGACCAACTGGGACATCGACATCCTCACCCCGGCCGAGTTCACCAAGAGCCTGGACGTGCTCGAGGCCTGCCTCAAGACGGTCGAGGACCTGGACGAGGAGCAGATCGACAAGCTGGCGGCGCTGGGCGTCATCAGCGTGTTCGACGTCGAGGAAGTCGGTGCGCCTTACCTGGAAGAGACGCTTGGCCTGGATGAAGACTTGGCCGAGGCGATGGTGGCGGCGGCGTCAGATCGTGCCAAGGAAGTGGCCGAGGAGCAGGCCCGCGAGAAGGAAGAAGCCGAACGGCTGCGTCAGGAACAGGAAGCGGAGCTGGCGTCGATGCCGGGCGAGGCCCAGGCCGCGTCGGTGCTTGGCGACCTGCTGCCTGAGCCAACCGGATCGATCGTGGACATGCTCGAGCAGCGTCAGACCGAAGGCGGCGATGCCGAGGCAGGCGCTGAAGTGGCCGAGGAATCAGCCCCGGCCGAAGAAGCCGCCGCAGATGAGGCCACCACAGATGAGGCCGAAGCAGAAGCGTCGTCCGACGAAGCGGATAGTGAGAAGCAGACGAGCAATGAAACCGCCTGAGCAGGGTGGTGAGAGTGAATCCCGGCGTGTCGTTTTGTATGACGCGTCGAACCCAAGGCCGGCCGTGACCTAAGGCCGGAAGGAGCAGGACTTGGCCAAAGCCAAGCGCGTATTCGAGTTAGCCAAAGAGCTGGGTGTCAAGAGCAAGGCCATCGTAGAGAAGTGCCAGGCCGAAGGCGTCCCGGACATCACGAACCACATGTCTACCGTGAAGGTGGGCCTGGCGGTGACGATCCACCAATGGTTCAGTGAAGAGGCTTCCACCGAGGACACCGCGATCGAAACCGCCGAGAAGGTGGACCTGACCAAGGTCCGTAAGGCGAAGAAGAAAGCGGCGACCAAGAAGAAGGCGGAGGGCGCAGACAGCGGTGATGATGACGCCACCGCGACCGCGACGCTTGAGGTGCCGGAAGCGCCCGCCAAGCCCAAGAAGGCGACGAAGGCAAAGGCCAAGGCGAAGCCAGCCGAAGAGGTTGAAGCGCCTGCTGAAACCGTTGTAGAAGAAGCACCGGTGATTGCCGAGCCGGCGGCCGCCACCGAGGCCCCCGTCGAGCAGGCACCGGCGGCTGAGGGTGTCGATGCTTCACCCGAAGCGACCGACGATGTTGCGCCACCCGTCGCCGCCGAAGCCGATCAGCCCGTTGAAGCAGAACCGGACAAGCCGGCCGGTCCCGTGGGTCAGCCCAACGTTCCCAAACGTCCCGAGGTCATCAAACCTGCGGGCGAACAACTCGACAAGCCGCAGCAGGTCCAGCTCAAGGGTCCGAAGGTGCTGCGCATCGAGAAGCCGGAGCCGGAGCGTCCGCCCAGGCCACGTCGGCCAGCGGGTGGTGGCGGCATGACCGGCGGCAACGAGATGGATGACGGTGTCCCCGGCATCACACGGACACGCGGCCCGGCCCGTGGGCGCGGCGCAGGCGGACCGGGCGGACCGGGAGGCCCCGGCGGCGGGGAACAGCAACGCTCGAACAAACGCCGTGGCATGAACACCCGCCGTGGACGCGGCGACGCACTGCCCACCGGCCCGACCAAGTTCAGCCAGGCCGACATGGAAGAACTGGACGCCCGCCTCTCCGGCGCGACCGGCTTCCTCAAGCAGCGGCGCCGTAACCTCCGCAAGACCGAGCACTCCGGGCAGGTCGCCCAGAGCGCCGTCGTCACCGGCGGCAAGGTCGAAATCCAGGAGCCCATCACCATCAAGGCGCTCTCCGCCGCGACCGGCATCAAGGGCGCCGACATCGTCAAGTGGCTGTTCACCAAGGGCAACATGGCCACCATCAACTCGGCCATCGAGACCGAGGCCGCGATGGAAGTGGCGATGGAGTACGACATCGAGCTGGAGGTCAAGGAACAACAGACCGCCGAGGAGGTCGTCGAGCAGGAGTTCGCCCAGCGTGAATCCGTCGACGAGCGCGGCCGGCCACCGGTCGTTACCGTCCTCGGTCACGTCGACCACGGCAAGACCTCGCTGCTCGACCGGATCCGCAAGGCCGACGTCGCCGCGCATGAAGCAGGCGGCATCACCCAGCACGTCGGCGCCTACCGCGTCACGGTCAAGGGCAGCGACGAGAAAGACAAGACCGTCGTCTTCCTGGATACGCCCGGCCACGAAGCGTTCACCTCCATGCGTGCCCGCGGCGCGGGGATGACCGACCTGGTCGTGCTGGTCTGCGCCGCAGACGACGGCGTGATGCCCCAGACTATCGAATCGATCAACCACGCCAAGGCAGCCGGCGTCCCGATCATCGTGGCGCTTAACAAGAGCGACCTGCCCCAGGCGACCGAAGACAACGTCCAGAAGATCTACGGCCAACTCGCCGAGCACGGGCTGAACCCCGTCGCGTGGGGCGGGGAGACCGAGATCATCAAGACGTCGGCCGAGACCGGCGAGGGTATCCAGGACCTGCTCGAGATTCTGGACTACCAGGCCGAGCTGCTGGAACTCAAGGCGGACTATGGCGGCCCGGCGCGCGGTGCCGTGATCGAAGCCGAGATGCAGCCCGGCCGCGGCTCGGTCGCCCGTGTGTTGATTCAGGACGGCCAGATCAAGGTCGGCGACTTCATCGTCATCGGGCGTTCGTTTGGGCGCGTGCGTGACATGACCAACGACCGCGGCAAGCCGATCAAGGAAGCCGGCCCGGCGACCCCGCTGGAGCTCTCGGGTATCGACGAGATCCCCGACGCCGGCGACAAGGTCTACGTCACCCAGACACTGCAGAAGGCCGAGAGCGTTGCTCAGCAGTACCGTGACGCCGAGCGGCAGAAGATGCTAGCTGCACAGACGAAGGTCACGCTGGACAACTTCGCCGCGACCATCAAGGCCGGCCAGGCCAACTCGCTGCGTGTCGTGCTCAAGGCCGACGTGCAGGGCTCGATGGACGTGCTCCGCAAGAGCCTGGAGAAGCTCGGCAACGACGAGGTCAACGTCAAGGTGATCCACTCGGCGGTCGGCGGTGTGACCGAGAACGACGTGCTGCTGGCGGATGCCTCCGACGCGATCGTCATCGGGTTCCACGTCGCGGCGACCAGTGCCGTGAAGGAAATCGCCGAAGCCCGTGGTGTCGACATCCGTCTCTACCGCGTGATCTACGACGTCACCGACGACGTGACCAAGGCGTTGGAAGGCATGCTCGCGCCCGAGACCAAGGAAGAGATTATTGGGCAGGCCGAGGTCAAGCAGGTGTTCAAGATCGGCAAGGTCGGCATGATCGCCGGCTGTATCGTCACGGAAGGCACGTTCCAGAAGTCCGGCAAGGCCCGGCTCGAGCGCGACGGCGTGGTCATCACGGACAACCGCGAGGTCGAGAGCCTCAAGCGTGTGAAGGACGACGCCAAGGAAGTCCGGGCCGGCACCGAGTGCGGCATCCGCCTCAAGGGCTTCGACGACCTCAAGCCCGGCGACGTGGTCGTCTGCTACAGCGTGCAAGAGGTGGCAAGGAAGCTGGAATAGGCGTGGTGTTTAGTGGTTGGTGATTAGTGGTTAGTGATTCAAAAAGATCGATCCGCTAGCACCACCCAATCTTTATAACGGTCCCATGCATGCAGGATTGCATGAGCCAACAGTACTAACCACCAACCACGAATCACTAACCACCAATCATGGTCATCGGGATCCTTCAGGTTGAACTTACGATCGACGGGGCGGATTCGCTCAAGGACAAGCGGCGTGTGGTGGCGAGCCTCAAGGACCGCTTGCATCGTGAGCACCAGGTCTCCGTCGCCGAGGTCGGCAACCACGACGTCCACCGCACCGCGACCCTGGGCCTGGCGATGGTGAGTAATGAGGTCCCGCACTGCCAGGGCGTCCTGGACGGGGTCCTGAACAAGCTACGTAACGGCCGCGGCTACACGCTGGCCGACCACAAGATCGAGATACTGTCAGGCCGATAGGCCCGTGAACCGCAGCGCATGAGTCACCGAGTCGCACAGATCGAAGCCACGTTGAAGAAGGCCATCGCCGAGGTGATGCAGCGCGACCTGGCCGATCCCCGGATCGACGCGTTCATCAGTATCACACGCGTGAAGGTGTCGCCGGACCTGGCCAACGCGACGATCTTCGTCTCGATCATGCCGGAAGAAAAGCAGAGCAAGAACTTCCACGGGCTGCAGAGCGCCACAAGACACATCCGCTCGCTGGTCCTGAAGAAGATGGCGACCCGGACCGTGCCGCGGTTCAGGTTCGCGCTGGATGAGACACTGAAAAAGCAGGCGGCCGTCCTGGACGCGATCCGCCGTGGCAATAAGAAGACCCCCCCAACCCCCGCCGAAGACGGCGAACAGGATGGACAGACGTGAAGCAAGAACCGGCACAGATCAAGAAGCTCAACAGCTTGATGAAGAAGCTCAAGTCTCGGCACAAGGACCCGGAGGTGACCGAGTACGCCCCGACCACGCAGCTGATCATGGCCTTCCTCCAGGCCGACGCCTCCCGGCGCAAGGCCGAGCAGGCCTACGATGCGCTGATGGAGGAGATGGTCGACAACAACGAGCTGCGCGTCAGCCACACCGACGAGATCGTCGAGGTGATCGGGGAAGACTATCCCCGCGTCTACTGGCGTGTCGAACGGCTGCGCGAGTCGCTCAATGAGGTCTACCGCCGCGAGCACGACATCAAGATGACCAAGGCCGCCGCGATGAACAAGAAGGAGCAGCGGCAGTTCCTGGATACGCTCCCGGGTATCACACCCTACGCCGCGGCGAGCGTGATGCTCCTTTGCTTCGGCGGCCACGCGATCCCCGTGGATGACAAACTGGTGGCGCTGCTGGTGCGCGAGGGTGTGGTCGATGAGGGGCTTGACCCCGCCGAGGTCGAGACCCTGCTGCTGCGTCAATTCAAGGCGGGCGATCCTTCGGTCGAGGCGCATGTGCTGCTGCAGACGTGGTCCGACGGGTGCAAGACCCCCGCGTCCGTCCTCGAGGCGCCGGAACCGTCCACGTTCGGCGTGGATGAAGAGCGTGAAGACCAGGTTCGCGAGCCCGTCAAGGCCCCGGCCAAGAAGACCAAGAGCAAGAAGAAGACCCCCGCCAAGGCGGATACCGCTGAGAGCAAGCCGGCGAAGACCGCCAAGAAGCCCGCCGCGAAGAAGACCACCAAGAAGACAACTAAAAAGAAGACGACCAAGAAGAAGGTCACCAAGAAGAAGACAACGAAGAAGAAGTGAAACCAACGACCATGAATTCCAAACTCAATGACGCCTTGTTACGCATCGGCATCCCCAAGGGCAGCCTCCAGGACGCCACCATCGACCTGTTTGATCGTGCCGGGTACGACATCACCGTGCCCAGCCGGTCCTACTTCCCCCGTATCGATGACCCCGAACTCGCCGCCGTCATGTTCCGCGCCCAGGAGATGAGCCGGTACGTCGAGGACGGCGTGATCGACATGGGCATCACCGGGCACGACTGGGTCGTGGAAAACGGTTCGGACGTCCACGAGGTGTGCGAGCTGTGCTACTCCCGCGCTACCAGCAAGCCCGCGCAGTGGGTTCTGGCTGTGCCCGAGGAGTCGGATTACCACAAGCCCGAGGACCTCGTCGGCGGGATCATCGCCACCGAACTGCTGGGCACGACCGAGCGCTACTTCAAGGACAAGGGCGTCGACGTCAAGAAGGTCGAGTTCAGCTGGGGGGCGACCGAGGTCAAGGCCCGGCTGGTCGATGCGATCGTGGACATCACCGAGACCGGCTCGTCGCTGCGTGCCAATAAGCTGCGTGTGATCGATACGCTGCTGACCAGCACGACCCGGCTGATTGCTAACAAAGAAGCCTGGGCCGACCCGAAAAAACGCGCTAAGATAGAAGACCTGGCGCTGCTGCTGCAGGGCGCGATCGATGCGAAGTCCAAGGTGGGCTTGAAGATGAACGTGCCCCGATCGGCGCTGGACGAGGTGCTTAATATCCTTCCCGCCGAGCAGAGCCCGACGGTCAACGCCCTGGCGGATGAGAAGTGGGTTGCCGTTGAGGTCGTGTTGGAAGAGCGGGTTGAACGTAACCTGGTCCCGGCGCTCAAGCGGGCCGGGGCAACCGGGATCTTCAGCTACGCGTTGAAGAAAGTCATCCCCTGATCGGATAAACGGCGGGATCAGTATCCATGAGTGGACGAAGGATCATCTTGCTGTCTGCCTTGTGCCTGTCGGTGACGGCCGGCTGTCAATCGGGACGAACCACGGGCCCCGATGAGCCGGCCCAACGCGTCGGCTTTTTTGGCGGCGATCGGCTGAATGATCAGATCGAGGTCCCGCCCGGCATCTCAGATGACGCAATTTCTCCGCTGCAAGGCGACGCGCTATCCAAGGCCAAGTGGTCGATGCGAAAGATCCTGTCGACGCTGGATCGACCGGCGTACCTGGACCCGTCCGAAGACCAGCCGCCGGTGGATCAGATCGCGGATGAACCGCCGCTCGCCGCCCAGCTCGCCTATGTTCAGGCGCGCACGGCCTGGCTGGATGGCAACCCCACACTCGCCAAGCAGAAGCTCGAAGCCGCGCTAAGGCTGGTCCCCGATGAGCCGGTTCTGCTGCGGCTGATCGGTGAGGTCTACACGCGCACGGGTAACCGTATCCGTGGTGCGCAATACTTCCGGCAGGCCGTGGGCATCGAGCCCGATGATGCCGCCAGTGTCTATGTCCTGGGCCGGTTCGCCTCAGAGAAGGGCGATCACGACGAAGCGATCGTGCTGTTTGATGACGCTATCAAGAAGGCTGACGATCCGGCGCTAACCGAGTTAGCACATCACTTCTTAGGCAACGCCCTGCGCAACGCGGGCTACATCGACGCCGCAATCGACCAGCTCGATCAGTACATTGAGCTGACAGGCCAGTCGGTTCGGCCGTCTCGCCACGCCCGTGATCGTGTGTTGTTGCGTCGTCAGATCGGCGTGACCTTCCAGTTGTTGGGCGACCTGAACCTGCGCTTGGATCGGCCCGATGATGCCTTGGAAGCGTACGAACTGGCGCTACGTGCAGGCATTCCCGACCCGGTCAAGCTGGACAAGCGTCAGATCTATGCGGCGATGCTCGATGGCGATGCCGAGCTTGCTCGCGGGATGGTCATCCAGCAGCTGAAACGGCAGCGTGGTGATGCGCAGTCGCTGGCGATGGTGCGCTACGCGGTGAAGCAGGGGATCAGCGCCGCGTCACTCGCCGAGGCGATCGAGTCGGTTTACCAATCACAGGGCCGACCCGCGACGTTGGCGATCGCCGCCGCGGACGTCCTGCCCGATGAGCCCGCCAAGGCGTTGTTGGCCGATCACCTTCAACTGCAACCCGCGGACGCGCAGGTCTTCCAGCGTCTGCTGCACTATTACCTGCTCCCCGCTGATCAGGTGCCGCATACAGACCAGACACTTAAAGAGGCCGCCGACCTCACCGCTCAGCTGATGGCCTCTGCGCCTTCGATGGCCGATACCTACGGCTCGAGCCTGGTGACCCATGCCCCTGATACCCGGGCGTTGCTGGACGTCATCGAGCGATCCGCCGAGCAAGGCAAGACGATGCACGTCGTCTTGCGGGGCCTGTGCCTGGCAGTGCTGAGCCGGTTTGACCAGGCCCGCGAGCAGTTCGAGTTGGCGGTGGAGCAGGACGAGGGCCTGGCGGTCGCGCGGATCGAGTTGGCGAAGGTGTTGGTCGTGCAGGATCAGTTCGATCAAGCGGCCGAGGTGTTGGAGCCCTTGTCGGAATCGGATGAGACCGGGGTGATCCTGCTGCGGGCGCGTGTGCTTGCCGAGACCGATCGGACGCAGGACGCTGTGGACCTGCTGGAGCGTGTGATCCGTCAGGGTGATGCCGACGCGAAGCTGGTGATCACCAAGGCGAACCTGGAGATACGCCTGGGCCGAGTCGAAGACGCCGAGCAAACCCTTCAGGATGCGCTCAACGCCCAGCCAGAGTCCGAACCGCTATACGGGGCGCTGCTGGACCTTTATGATCCCGAGCCGGGCAGGCAATCGGTCATCAAGGATCAGACGGCCAAGTGGCGCATCCTGGTCAAGCGGCTACTCGGCACGATCCCCAACAGCCGAACCGGCCGGCTTGTCCAGGCGCAACTGCACGACGCCAGCCGGAACTACGACCGGGCGATCGCGATCCTAGAAGGGCTGCTTACCGAAAACGCCAACGACCCCAAGGCGATGACGCAACTGCTGGATACCTACCACGCCGCCGGCCGCAACGGTGAAGCGATCGCGCTGTTGGAAAAACGTCTTGAGGCTCAGCCGGATAACGCGCTGCTACTTCAGATCGCGATCCGGTTCTACAGCCAGGCCGGTGATCAGGAGCGTCTGTTCGAGGTCCAGGAGCGCCTGCTATTACTTGAAGAGGATACGCCACTACGGGCAGGGCAACTCGCTGTGCTCTACGCGCAGTGGGGCAAACACCAACTGGTGATCGACACGCTCAGCCCGGTGCTCGCTGAGGATGAGGTCGAGAACGCGGTCTTGATCGTGAATCTGATGGCTTCGTCGATGTACGAATTGGGTCAAGCCGAGGATGCGGAACGATTGATCCTGGAGTCGGCCAAGCGGTTCGAGGCGTTCGATGCGGAGCTTCATTACATGTTGGCGGTCAAGCTCAGCACCCACGGGGAGCCGGAGCGGGGCGAGCAGATCATGCGGGACATCCTCGTGAAGCACCCGGACCACGGGCCGACGAACAACGGCCTGGGCTACGCGATGCTGACACGCAACGAAGCCCCGGCGGAGGCGTTGAAGCTGATCCAGCGGGCGGTGGATAGCGAGCCGGGCAACGAGGCATACATGGACTCGCTGGGCTGGGCGTACTACAAGCTCGGGCGTTTCGAGGACGCGGAGGTCTGGCTGAACAAAGCCAAGCAGGCGTCGCTGACGCAGTACCGTGCGGCGCGTGGGCAGGCCGGCTCCGCGACACTGGCGGTGGTCACCGACCATCTGGGTGACGTGCTCCATCAACTCGGCCGTGAGCCTGAGGCCTTGCGTGCCTGGGCCGAGGCGGGCAATTACCTGCGTCGCGTGACACCGGAGGAAATGTCGTTCGATCCTGAGCTCGTGAGTATGCGAGAAAGGTTGTCGGACAAGATCAAGGCGGTGCGTGCGAAGGAACCGGTCCCGGTTTCAGAAGTAGTAGGGGAGCCTGACGCGCCGAAGCCGAAAGAGGCTCCAGTCCCCGAAAGCGATGTTGAAGCGGTCCCTGAAACCGAGCCGGAACTCAGCCCCATAGATCAGGCTGACACTAAGCCCCCGGCCGCCCCGGTAAGGCCTTGATTGGGCTGATTTATCAGCAGACAAACCTATCTTTCTAGGCCACTTTGGCCCCCTGAAAAACTGGCTGATCCTGGCAAGTTCTGGTATCATCAAACGTCACGAAAACACCTTATTTATCAGGGGTCTGCCGCGTTTTGGGCACGCCCCGATCGGCTGGCAAAGGCACATAAACACATGGACGAGAACTCGACGGTCAAGGACCCCGCCACCATGGCTGCGACACCCGAAGCGCCCAAGCCAACAGGCGAGTATTCCGAGCAGAACATCAAGGTCCTGGAGGGCCTGGAAGCGGTCCGCAAACGTCCCGGGATGTACATCGGCGACACCACCTCGCGCGGCCTGCATCACCTGGTTTACGAGATCGTCGATAACGCCATCGACGAGCACATGGCCGGCCGCTGCGACCACCTGGAAGTCAAGATCAACGCCGACGGCTCGGTCAGCATCATCGACGATGGCTCGGGCATCCCCGTCGGGCCGTATCAGCACGCCAACCCCCAGCTCAACGGCCGACCCACCGTCGAGATCGTCATGACCGTCCTGCACGCCGGCGGCAAGTTCGACCACGAGTCGTACAAGGTCTCCGGCGGGCTGCACGGCGTGGGCGCCAGCGTCGTCAACGCGCTCAGCGAATACCTCGAGGTCGAGGTCGCCCGTGACGGCAAGCTACACGCCATGAGCTTCGAGCGCGGTATCGTCAGCGAAGAGCTGCACGTCATCGGTGAGCGTTCCAAGACCGGCACGAAGGTCACTTTCAAGCCCGACCCGCAGATGTTCCCCGAGTGCGACTTCCGCTTCGAGACGTTGGCCGGCCGGCTCAAGGAGCTCGCTTACCTCAACCCCGGGTTCAACATCACCATCACCGACGAGCGGGCCGAGAAGAGCCAGAGCTTCAACTTCCCTGACGGGATCGCCTCGTTTGTCACCGCCCTGAACGAGGGCAAGAACATCATTCTCGAGCCGCCGATCTACTTCAAGACCGAGGACCCGGACCAGAGCCTGGTCTGCGAGGTCGCGATCCAGTACAACGATTCCTATAACGAGGCCCTGCTCTCGTTCGCCAACAACATCAACACGATCGAGGGCGGTACGCACCTCTCGGCATTCAAGACCGCGCTGACCCGCACGCTGAATAACTACGCCCGCGCCAACAACATCCTCAAGAACGATACACCCCCGTCGGGGGACGACCTCCGCGAAGGCTTGGCTGCGATCGTCTCGGTCAAGGTCCAGGAGCCGCAGTTCGAGGGCCAGACCAAGACCAAGCTCGGCAACGCCGAGGTCGAGTCGTTCGTGAACACGTCCGTCGGCCAGGCCCTCAGTGCCTGGTTGGAAGAGCACCCGCAAGACGCCAAGCGGCTCTGCATGAAGGGGATCATGGCGGCGCAGGCGCGCGAGGCGGCACGCAAGGCCCGCGATCTGACCCGCCGCAAGGGCGCGCTGGATTCCGGCGGCCTGCCCGGCAAGCTCTACGACTGCACGAGCAAAGACATCGGTGAATCCGAAATCTACCTGGTGGAAGGCGACTCGGCCGGCGGGTCGGCCAAGGGCGGTCGTGATCACAACACGCAGGCCATCCTGCCGCTGAAGGGTAAGATCCTCAACGTCGAAAAGGCTCGGCTCGACAAGATCCTCGGCTTCGAGGAAATCCGCATCATCATCCAGGCGCTGAACTGCGGCATCGGGGCCGACGACTTCAACATCGACAAGCTGCGTTACGGCAAGATCATCATCATGACCGACGCCGACGTCGACGGCAGCCACATCCGTACGCTGTTGCTGACGTTCTTCTTCCGCCAGATGCCCGAGCTGATCCGCCAGGGCCGGGTCTACATCGCCCAGCCACCGCTCTATCAGGTGATCCGCGGGAAGAAGAGCGAATACGTCTTGAACGAGAAGCGTATGCGCATGCTGCTGAGCACACTCGGTTCGGGCGATGCGACACTGATCGCTTTCAACCCCGACCGCTCCGAGCAGGTCCGGCTTGAGTTCGACAAGCTATCCGAGGCGATGGAAGTACTCGAACACATCGAAGAGCTGATCAGCGTGGTCGAGCGACGTGGGCTGACGTTCACGCAGCTGCTCGAAGAGCGGGCCAAGGACCCGGAGGGCCGCGGCCGGCTGCCGCGCATCCATGTGTTGGTGCCCGGGACCGACAGCCTCTCCGGCGACCGTTTCTTCTGGTCCGAGCATGACGAGGAAGCCTTCAAGCAGAAGCACGGCCTGAGCGAAGCCGACCCGGACATGGACAAGCTCATCGGCGAAGCGGAAGGCGATCACCCGCACACCACCCGCAAGGAACTGCATGAGGTGAAGGAGCTCGAGCGCCTGTTCAAACGGCTCGAGGAACTGGGCCTTACCATCGACGACTACGACCTGCAGCAGGAAGAGTCCGTCACCGGCGTGCGCGGCCCGACGAAGTTTGAGCTGCACGCCGAGACCAAGGGAGAGCCGATCGTCGAGCCGATCGTGAACCTCAAGGGCGTGATCCAGGCGATCCTCGACCACGGCAAGCGCGGCATGGATATCAAGCGCTTCAAGGGCCTGGGCGAGATGGATGCCGAGCAGCTCTGGGAGACGACGATGAACCCCGCCGACCGCGTGCTGCTGCGTGTCACCTGGGACGCGGCGAGCGAGGCCGAGCAACTGTTCAGCGTCCTGATGGGCGAGGACGTCGAGCCCCGCCGAAAGTACATCGAAGACCACGCGCTCGACGTGAAGAACCTGGACGTCTGACCGGCGGCATCCGGTGGGAAGGAGACAATAGATGAGTGGTATTTCGGTCAGGTGTTGGTGTGTCTTCGTCCTGTTAAGTATCTGTGCTTTTGCATATCCGATACATGCCCAACCTAGCATCGTTGAGGTATTGGAAGGGAAGTCGCTTAACCCATCTGAGGTGGACCCGTCTATCCTCGACTTCTTCGAGAGGTTTAGTAAAGGACTTGTCGCACAGGACACTGATTCAGTGGCCGCGTTGATAGATACCGACGCACTGTGCGACGAGATCGAGAGATGCATGCCGAAGTCTAAGACTCAACCCTTGGATAGGGAATTTTTCAAACAGCAGGTTTTGCCGGTCTTAGCCCACGACCTGTGTCGCCCCGAGGTAGGCATGTCGTGGGATCGTATTCAGATTAAGGCTGTGAATAAAAGCGATGACAATGCTATTGCGGTTACGGCAAGGCACTGGGATCATGAGGGCATCGGGTCGAAGGTGACTTGGCACCTTCTCAATGGCGATCAGGGTATGCGTCTTTACGACGTGAACCAGATCGATGTCGGGGTCCATTGGTCACGTGTGATGGCCGCTTCGATGCTACATGTGGTCGGAGGTAACCCCGAGGCACTGGTGGCGATTGGGCTGATGTATGACGGCATGCTGTCCGCGGCCCAGGGTGATATCGAACTGGCGATCGAGCAATTGGAAGCGGTGGATAGCGATGCTTTGCCGGAGGCTTTGCGTGGGATGGTGTTTGTCGTTCTTGGTGGAATCTACATGGATCAGGGCGAGCCGACTCGGGCCCTGACTTACCTAGACCAAGCGGCTTCACTGGAAACGCCCCTTCCCATCGGCCATTTCCAACGAGCCGTGGTCTTGAATGAGTTGGGGCGGCATGGTGAAGCATTGGTCGAAGCCGATCGGTACGCGAAGCTCGTTGGTGTCGATGCCGACGTGTTGGCCGTGGTTGGCGACGCCTATGTTGGAACAGACCGTTTTGATATGGCCGTCCGTGCTTTTAAGAAGGCGCTGGAGGATGATCCACAGCACTTTGAATCCCTGTGCAAGTTGTTGATGTGGCTGCCTGATGATGGGAAGGATGCGTTTAAGCAGTACTACCAGAAGGTCGAACGGCGGTCTGAAGTCGGTAAGGAGATTGCCGAAGTCTTGAATGACATCCCAGACCCGGTGTCGCTCAAGGCGCTGTTGGCTATCCATGAGGACTTGAACCCGCAAGACGAGTGGATAAAGAAGTATACTACTGCCGGCCAGGATGCTGAGGGCACCAGTACTGAGTAATCTATCAGCATCAGCGCGTCTTGTACCAGGATGTCAGTCATTCGTAGGCCAGAGGCAGACATGAAGCTAGAAACCCCCGACCGTCATTACGAATCGATCGACGACTACACGATCGCCGAGGCGGTGAACGCGGTCGCGGACATGAAGACGGAGTTCGCGATCCTGACGCTGGATAACGGCTCGTTCATGCAGACGGCGGGGGGCACGTCGGGGATGGTGCTGGAATACCGTGTCGAACCAAGCGGTGAGCATTACACGGCCAAAGGAGAAACACTCTCGGCCGAGGACGTGATCGCGGCGTTTGAATCGTTCGCGTCCGGCGACGGGATCTTCAAAGAGGTCGCCGACTGGCAGCCACTTGAAGAGACAACGTCCGCGGGGTGCGGCTCGGCGGTGCTGCTGCTCGTAGCGCTGCCGGGCTTGGTATACCTGTTGGCTTGATGCGTCTGACTACGTTTCAGGCCTGTACGGGCTGCGCCTCGTGCCGGCGGAGCGCGATCTCGCGGGAGAGGTCGGCCATCGATTCCATTGACCCGATCCCCATCCGGCTAGGCGGCAGCCAGCACAACGCGATCATGGACAGCAGCAGCGCTGCTGCGGTGTACAGCCAGAAGTTCCACGCCTGTACGAACACGGCCAGCCCCGTGTAGGACAGCAGGAAGCTCAGCGCCGACTTCGGCAGCACCCGAATAAACGTCTGCCCAAGTACTTTCAATATTAGTGCCGACTCGGTGGTGATCTGGCCAACCAGCGGTGGGCAGCTCTGGTAGAGCAGGGTTCCGAAGTAATCGGGGTTGCTGCGCATGACCTCGTCGATGGAGGTGGAAGGCAGGATCGGCTGTGCCGCTCCGCCGGCATGGTACATCGCGGCCCTCAGCGTCAGAAATACTCCGGCCTCCTCGCAGTCCCGCCCGGCGATACGAAGCGGCAACGGGTCCAGCATCCACCCACCGCATGAAACGACAAACTCACAGATATCACCCAGCGTGACTTGGTCGGAACTTCGGACAAGAGCGCGCCACTGGAGGGGGTCGATTTGCGCCTGGTAGGTGTCGGCCAGCCACTGCCGCAGGCATTTGAACTCCTTGTAATCGAAACAATCCGTGGCATCGGCCCAAGCTGCGAGAGTCATCTCCATACTGAATGGGCGCTCGGGGTCTTCGATGAACCAATTAACCTGCGCCGACACTTCGAATCCGGCGAAGATATCCGCCGAGGTAGCGGGGCGGTAGTGCGGCTGGTAATAATCCCAAGACTCGGGCATGCGGCGTCTCCTAGCACGCCATGCTACCGCCAGGCGGCGGGTGAATCCATCGTCATCACTAACCGCGGAATCGGGTCCGCTGTATGACCGCTATACACCCTGCTCCATCCCCCGCACCGCCGCGAGGGTGAATTGATGGATGTGTTCGGCCAGGTCGTCCAGGGCCTCGGGGGTGTAGCGTTGGTCGGGTTCGAGGCGGTTGATCAGTGGCAGGGCCAGGTGGTGGAAGTGGCATTGGGCGCTGACGCTCATGGCGCAGTTGCGGGCTTGCTCTTCTGAGGTTCCGTCCGGCATCAGGTCCAGCAGGATGCAGATCAGCCCGCCGTAGACGCGCTGGACCGAGACATCGATCAGGCGGTCCAGCGCGGGGGTGGGGTGCATCATTTCGTGGGACATGAGCTTGGTGAGGTCGGTCAGCTTGCCGTCCCTGAATTGGTGGTCGAGCATCGTGCGGATGAACAGGTACAGCCGGCGCTCGGGGGACTGGTCGGCGTGGAAGTTGCGGGCCTTATCCATCACGACGAATGGGTTGGATTCGTTGGAGCGCATGCGCGCGTGGTCGAAGGCCGCGTCGTAGAGCGCCGCCTTGTGGCCGAAGTGGTACTTCACGGCCGAGACGTTCGCGTCGGCGGCTCGGCAGATATCGCGCACGGTGGTCTTGCGGTAGCCACGCTCGGCGAAGATGGCGACGGCGGCGTCAAGCAGTCGTCGGCGCGTGTCTTGCTGCGTTGTGGGCTGAGTTGGCTTCATGGGATTCGGTTGCCGGCAGCAGGAAGCTGAAGTGCATTTCCGCGTGTCGGCAGTGTAGCTGGACCCACTGCTCGTGTGTCAGCTTTCCGAAGATCGGGCTGGCGTGCGTCATCTTCTTCTGCTTGGCCCGCTCGACCGAGTCGCTAAGGTGCTGGACCGCGTCTTCGAGTTGTGTCGCCGGGTCGGGGTCGAACGAGGCCTTGGCGACGGGGGGGATTTTGATCTTCCCGGCGGGGATGCCCTTATTCAGCACACGGCCCCTGATCAGCCGGCCCAGCACCCGCAGCGGCAGGGGCACATTGAACTTGAAGCCATCGATGGACGCATCGATCAAGAGCGTCACATGCTCGATATTCTGTGCCGCGGTCCAGTTGCCGGACGTCTTGATGCCCTGTCCAGCCATCATCCGGATGTCCCGGGCCAAATCATCTAAATTGTTGTATTTAAGGGTCCTACGATCCACCGCCGTGCTTTTTCCGCCCATTGGGATGCTCCTGGTTAGAGGGACTATTTACTGACCAACCATTCAAACATCTGTTTTAATTCCTGTCAATAAAAAACCCGCCAAAAAAGTTTGGCGGGTTCCGTGGAAAGTAATTTTGCTTCCGAGCGTAACTTCCGGAGGGGATTAACGCTTGGAGAACTGGAAGCGACGGCGGGCGCCGGGCTGGCCGGGCTTCTTACGTTCGACTTCACGTGGGTCACGGGTCAGCAGGTTGTTGGCCCGGAGGGTGGCTTCGAGGGTCGGGTCGTAACCCTTGAGGGCACGGGCGACGCCGAGCAGGATGGCTTCTGCCTGGCCGGTGATGCCGCCGCCGTGGACGTTGACATGCACGTCGAGCTTGCCGAGCGTGTCGGTGACTTCCAGGGGCTTATGGCAGGCGCTCTTGTGCTGAGGCTCTGAGAAGAACTCGTTGACGTCGCGCTTGTTCACGAGGAACTTGCCTTCGCCGGGCTTGACCCGGACGCGGGCGACGGCGGACTTACGACGGCCGGTGCCCCAGACAAAGCCGCCCTTGTCGGGCTTGGCGGGTTCAGCCAGGGGGCGCGTCTGCTCTTCAACGATCGGGGCTTCGACGAGTGTCTCAGCGGCGGTGGTTTCTTCGGACATCGTTTATGCGTCTCGTATGAGTGTAGAAGTCTGGTTTCAGGCGCTCTTCAGTTCCAGGGGCTTGGGGTCCTGGGCCTGGTGGGGGTGATCCGGGCCGGCGTAGACCTTCAGCTTCTTGAGCATGGCGGCGCCGAGCTTGTTCTTGGGGAGCATGCGACGGACCGCGGTCTCGAGCAGCAGCTCGGGCTTTTCGGCGACCATCTGGCGGTAGGTCTTGGTCTTCTGCCCGCCGGGGTGGCCGGAGAAGGTGCGGTAGAGCTTGTCGTCGAGCTTGTTGCCGGTGAGCACGATCTTCTCGGCGTTGGTGACGATGACGAAGTCGCCCACGTCGTGGTGGGGGGTGTACTGGGGCTTGTGCTTGCCCATCAGGATCACCGCCAGGCGTGTCGCCATCCGGCCGAGCACCTGGTCCGTGGCGTCGACGACGTGCCAGTCCTGCGGCACCTCATTGTTTTTCGCGTGGAAAGTCTGCCGATTCATCGGTTTAGGTCCATCTTTGTACGGTTGGATAATCGAATCGACCATTGTAGTGAGCAGGGCGGGGGTGTCAAACGGAGATTGGGGGTTTGGGGTTGGGGGCGGAGGCCTGCAGTCGGGGCGGCAGCCGCTATTAGTAATGTTTCATGAATGACTTATGCGTCATGTGCGGGGGTGGTGTATCTGATGGGGCCAACCCCTAATCCCCAATCCCCAATCCCCAATCCCCTTTACCATACCCCCATGACACACCAGCAGACCTTACAGATCAGGACGGATCGTCACGGGCAGATGCATGACCTGACCGGGGAGATTGCCGAGGTGGTGCGGGCGTCGGGGGTGACGGTGGGGACGGTGAACGTGGCGAACCTCGGCTCGACCGGGGCGATCGGGTGCATCGAGTTCGAGCCGGGGCTTGAAGAGGACATGCCAGCCATCCTGGACAAGTTGATCCCGCCCTCGCGTGACTACGGCCACGAGCGGGCCTGGCACGACGGCAATGGTCACTCGCACCTCCAGGCCACCTGGCTCGGTCAGTCGTTAACGCTCCCGGTCACGGATGCCCGGCCGAACCTCGGGACGTGGCAGCAGGTCTTCCACCTGGAATGTGACATCAAGCCCCGCTCACGCACGATCATCGTGACGGTTATTGGCGAATAGGAAGTAGCCACCGATTGACACCGATAAACACAGATGCAGATAAACCTCGAAACAGGTGCTATACAAGCCCTGTATTAATCATCTGTGTTCATCCGTGTTTATCGGTGGCTATGGCTCTTCACACTATACGCGCAGAAATACCTTCTTCCGGTAGAGGAAGTAGAGGAACAGCCACTTCAGCGCGATGACCGCGGTGATCATGATCAGGGGTTGCCAGGTCTCACTCATGGCCGCCAGGCCGCCGACGAGGAAGTTGGCCGCGTGGCCGAAGTCGATGACGCGTGGGGCCATGAAGATGGTGATGGCGTTGAGCCCAATGACCCGGAAGAAGAACGTCCACCGCCGGTAGTTTTTCACGTCGATGACGTAGTAGAACAGCGCCAGCAGCAACAGGCAGATCCCACCGGCCTGGAGGTTGAAGGTGGTGGACCACGCGGCCTTAATCGGCGGGTACCACGGCGCGATCACCAGGCCGATCCCGAGCATCACGACGCCGGCGGCCAGCAGTTGGCCTGTCTTGCGGGTGCCGGAGACATCGGGTCGCCGCAGCGCGTGGCCGGCCAGAGCGCCCATGAGCGTGATGCCCGTGGCGGAGACGATGCAGAGGATACCTTCGGGATCAAACGTCCCGCCGTAGAGTCTGCCCGGCAGGAGCATGCGATCGATGTAGCCGTTGATGCAGCCTTCGGGCGTCAGCACCCCGGCGCCGATGCCCGGCACGGGGACGAACAGTTGTACCGCCGCGTACCCGGCGAGGATGCCAAATAGCCACACACAGCGCACGGCAAACCGCTTCGTGAATAGCACGATCAGTGACGCGAACAGGTAGGCGATCCCGATCTGCCCGAGCACACTGGGCCAGCGGAAGTCGTCGAAGCTAAAGCCCTCGCGGCCGAACTTGAGGATGCCGTTGCAGGCGAGTCCGAGCAGGACTAATACGACAGCACGGACGAGCACTTTGCGAACTATCGCCTTGCGCGAATCGCCGCGTTGCCGCCGAGCGCCTTGGGCGTAGGGGATGGCGACGCCGGCGATGAACATGAACAGGGGGAAGATCATGTCGTAGGCGCGCAGGCCCTCCCACTCTACATGGGTGAGTTGTACAGATACCGCATCTGCCCAGCCCCAGTCGGTCTTGTTCGCGATTGTTCGGAAGAACCGGTCGCCGCCGATGATCCAGAACATGTCGAACCCGCGCAGAGTGTCGAGTGACCATAGGCGCTTGTTGGGCAGGTCGGTCTTTGGAACTGATACGGCGTCGCTCATGTCTGCGCCTTATCCTGAGGAAAGTGGGGCGCAGTATAGCGTAGGAGTGAGGGCGTATGCGCTATAGGGTTGGGTTTATTCTTCGCTGATGTTGGTGTCGGCCGCCCAGCCTGACGGTGCTTCGAGGACAGCGAGGTCCGGGCCGTTCTCGACGCCGAACATCCGCTGCGTGTGCTTCAGCCAGACACGCATCAGTACCCACAGGACCAGGCCCGCCCCGATCAGCGAGCCGAAGATGATTCCGGAGGCTTTCAGCCGGTCATCGGCGACGGGTGCGGCCGAGCCGGTGGCGGGGCGGTGGATGCTGGCTGAGTCCTTGCGGTCGTTGAGTCGATCCTGCGCCAGTTGATAAGCGACGACGGCGCGGCCGATAGACTCCAGCATGGTGACACACAGCTGCTTGTTGGTGTTCTGATACGTCAACTCGATGAAGCCGGGTTTGCCTGCGATATCTAGGCTCTCACCCAGGTGGCTTGACAGTGCTTCGGGGCCGGAGAAGTCGCGGATGCCGCGCTGCTCGAGTTGATGGACGGACTCTTTGAGGACGGATTGATTTGTCAGCGTTTGCTGGGCGGTGTTCAGCCAGGCCCCGGCTGAGGGCGGTTCTTCGCCTTCGGGGAGCGCGAGCTTGATGGACATCGCACTTGCCCATGTGGGTTGAACGACCCTCTGCCCGGCGAAGTAGCTGAAGGTGGCCGCTATAAGCACGGCAATGATGACCGATGCCGTGATGCTGGCGGCTTTGGTCGTGGCCCAGCGGCGGATCATCTCCGCCTCGGAGACCTCGAGGAACTTCTTGACCTCGACCAGCATCTGCCGTTCCTTGGCAAGCCCGGCGAACTGGGCACCGCTTGAGGCGACCTTCTTCTCCTGCTCTTGCAGCTTCTGTGTGCGGTCGTTGATCGAGGCTTTGATTTTGGAAAGCTGGTCTTTGCGATGAGACAGCTTCTCCTCGGCTTCACTTAGCGCCTCGGTCCGGCCGGCGAGTTTGTCTTTCTCGCACGCCAGTTCCTTGGCCTGTGCTTCGAGGGCTTGGGCTTTTTCTTTGAGGCTGTCGCGCTCGCTGGTCAGCTGCGCCTTGCCCTCGGCCAGCGTCTTGTGGAACGTGGCGAGCTTCTCTTCGAGATCGGCTTCACGTTTGTCCAGTGATTCACGCTGCTCGCCCAGGTCGTGCGATTGCTTGCTGGTGAGTTGATCGACCTGCTCAGTCAGCTCCTGCGCCCTTGCTTCGAGCGATGATTTTTCATCGGCCAGTTGCTCTGCTTTGGAGCTAAGTTCGGCCTTCTCCCGATCGAGTTGCTCGGCCAGGTCCTTGAGCTTGGCCTCGAGTTCGCTCTTCTCGTTCGACAGCTGCGAGGTTTGCGATTCCAGGCGGTTCTTGGCCTCGCTTAACTCGGATGATTGTGATGTCAGCTCGCCGGCTTTGGCTTCGAGTTCCGTTCGCTGAGATTCGGATGCCTGCAGCTTGCTCTGCAGCGACTCGATCTGACGGGACAGTTCGGAGCCTTCGTCCTGCTGCTGCTTGTCACGGTCCTCGGCCTGCTTGATGCGGTCGGCTAGTGCCGATTCACGTGTTTCCAGGTCGGATTGCAACTCATCGAGAAGCGACTTCTGCTCGTCAAGTTCTTTGCACCGTGCGTCGTGCTGACCCCGGCTGTCGTTTAATGCGCTTTCGCCGGCCTCGACCTCGGCCAACTTGGCTTCGAGGGCATGGCTCTTGGCGGATAGTTCTTCACGCTCGGCCTGCAACGCCTGTTTACCCTGGTCAAGCTCGCTACGGTCGTGATCCAGCTGCTCACGTTGCTTGGCGATCTCGACGCGCTGCGATTCGAGTTCGTCTTCCGTCTGCTTCAGTGCCTGGAACTGGGCGGCGGTCTTGTCGGCCTGCTCGGAACGCTCGGCGAGTTGGCCCTCTAGCTCCTGCCGGCTCTGCTCGGCCTGCAGGCAGCGATCCCGGGCTTCGGTCAGCTGGCCCCGAACGGATTCGAGTTCTTCGGCGAGTGCCTGGCGTTTGTCGTTTTGCTCCGATACTTCGGCAGACAGGGCATCGCGCTCCTGCGCCAGCTCCGCCTGCTGGTCTTTGAGCGATTCGGCCAGCTTCTCGACTTCTTCGCTGCGCTGATCGAACTCGCCTTGACGGGAGGCCAGGTCGGCCTCGGCGCGGCCTAGCTTGGCGTGCTGCTCATCCAGTTCAGCGCTGAGCAGGTCGTTGGCTTTGGACCGCTCATCGGCCCGTGCCTGGTCCTGTTCGAGTTTGGTGCGTGCTTCGCTCAGTTCGTGTTTCTGTTGCTCGTACTGAGACTGGAGGGCCTTGGCCTCGTCTAGCTGGTGCTGTGCGTGCTCGGCTTGTTGCTGAGCGTTGTGTTTGAGTTGCTCGACCTCTTCGCGCTGATGCGCGATATCGGCCAGGGCTTCGTCGAGTTCTGCTTGCCGGGCATCGATCTGCGACTGACGCGCATCGAAGGCGTCTTGATTGGCATCCAGCTCGCTCTGACGCCGATCGAGCTCGGCCTTCAGCTCATCCAGCTCGATCTGCCGACGGGTGGATTCCTCGGCCAGTTGCTGGGCTTTTTCGAGCTCGTCGCGCGCGTGATCGCCCTGCTGACGCACCAGCTCCATCTGGTGGTCGCTTTCTTTCTGCCAGTTTTTCAGCTGTCCCAGCCGGTCCTCAAGCTCGTTGAGCAAGCCCTCGACCTGGAGCGTGTCCTCTGGCGGGGGGTTAACGGGCTGTGAATGCTCCTGCTCCATAAATGACACCTTTAGCGCACGGATTGGAATCTACATCGGGCGAATTCGTGCTCCCCCTGAGCGTCAAATGGGTAGAATCGTCACAAACCGTACGGCCCGGAGCGTTTGTAGAGGTTATCGGGGCTGTGGTTCGATCAGCCGTGTAACACCATTGGGACCTTCACCTGTTGACACACACGACAAGCCATGCCGAGATGCTTAATCAGCGCTTGTCGGGAGAGTCCGGCGGCCTGGCTGCGAGTCTGCACGAGGTTAGCTTCGGGTATCAGCCGGGCAGGGCGGTGGTGTGTGACGTATCGACTGAGCTGTCCGATGGTCGCGTCTGTGCGCTGATCGGGCCCAACGCGGCGGGGAAGAGCACGTTGCTCAAGCTCATGCTCGGCCAACTCAGCCCCTGGTCAGGACGTGTCGAGGTGGCGGACGAGCCGGTTGAGCAGATGCCTTTTGACCGTCGGGCGACGCTGGTCAGTTATGTGCCGCAGCAGGGGGGGGTGAGTTTTGCTTTCACGGTCCGGCAGGTGGTCGCGATGGGGCGGTACGCGATGGGTGACGGCGGCGAGCACGTCGATCGAGCCATTGCACAATGTGACCTGGCCGGTCTGGAGGGCCGAGTGTACTCTGAGCTATCCGGCGGTCAGCAGCAGCGCGTGTTGTTGGCGCGGGCGGTGGCGCAGGCGGCCGGGTGTGGAAGATTGATGTTGCTGGACGAGCCGGCGTCGGGGATGGACCTAAGGCATATTCACCAGACGATGAAGATGCTCAAGCAGATCGCACAGGGCGAGGATGGTCGGCCGGGTCCGGCGGTGTTGATCGTCTTGCATGACGTCAACCTGGCGGCGCGGTATGCCGACGACGTCTGGTTGATGGATCGTGGCGGGCTGGTCGCGGCGGGGCCTTGCCGAGAGGTGATGCGGCCCGAGCTGTTAGGGCGGGTTTACGGCGTAGGATTCAAGGCGATGACGCCTCCCGCAGACGGGACACAAACCGAGCCGGCTCCCGTGTTCTGGATCGATCCACCCGATACAATAGGCTGAGCCCCGGAATCGCGCGGCGGCTTCGATCGGGAGCCGCCCGGATCGCTAAGGTTGTGCCTGAGTGAAAGTGAGACTGAAATGACACAGCACCTGACTCTGACGCTCGCCGCCTGGCAGGACTGGATCTGGCTTGTGATCGTCGGCGCAACGATCGTGGGTTCGGCGATCGGCAACATGAAGAAGAAGAGCCAGGCTCAGCGCAAGCGGGATGAGGGGCACAACCCCGAGCAGCTTGAGCAGATGGCGGCGCGTCGCCGGGAGCAGCTTCGTGAAGCGTCGCGCGGCCGGATGCAGACCTCGGCCGGGGGGGGTGATGCCAGTGCAGGTGGCGGTGACCCGACCAACCTGACCATGGCCGAACGGATCGCGCGGGCGCGAGCCAAAGCGCAGTACGAGCAGCGATCCGAGCGAAGCACACAACCGGCGCCGCAGGAGCCCAATGAAGCGCAGCGCCGTGCACTGGCTCAGCGCGAGGCGGAGTTGCAGCGTCGCCGTGAGGCGGCCCGTGCGCAGCAGCAGGCTCAGGAGCGGGCCCGGCAACAAGCTCAGGCTCAGCAACGTGCCCGTCAGCAGGCCCAGCAGCGAGCTCGACAGCAGCAGGCTCACACACGCGCCCGCCAGCAGGCCAGGCAGCGGGGCGTTTTGGTTCATGAACATGTGGTTGTGCCCGATCCGAGCGAATCGACAACCAGGCGAACCGTCCCCACGCGCAAGCCCCGCCGGGCATCCACCCAGCCCGTGCAGCTGCAGCCGATGCCGTTCTCTGGTTCGGCGATCACCGGCAACCTGTCGCGTGACGACCTACGCAAAGCGATCGTGCTCAACGAGGTGCTCGGCAAGCCCGTGTCGCTGCGTGAAGGGGAAGGATCGACGGGCTACTAGCTGTCTGCCGGGAACCTGAGCCTCACGCTTCGTGCGGCTGGTCCGTTTGCGTGACACGTCAATCACAATCTCTACTCATAAACCTATAGCCATGTCCCCACTCGAGCGTATCGAAGTTATCACGGCCGACATCACCACGCTGAAGGTCGACGCGATCGTTAATGCGGCGAACGAGTCGCTACTCGGCGGCGGGGGGGTGGACGGCGCGATCCACCGTGCCGCCGGAACCGGTCTGCTTGAACACTGTCAAACCCTCGGCGGCTGCCCGACCGGGTTGGCGAAGATTACGCCGGCGTTCAACCTTGAATCTCAAGGCGTCCGCCACATCATCCACACCGTCGGGCCCGTCTGGAACGGGGACGACACGCAGAAGCTCGGGTACACCCACGAAGACACACTGCTCGCCTCCTGTTATCACCAGACGTTGACGCTTGCCACGGAGAACGGGTGCAAGTCGATCGCCTTCCCCAGTATCTCCACCGGTGTTTATCGTTTCCCCAAGCTCCGGGCCGCGAAGATCGCGTTCGGCCATGTCTTCGGCTACCTGCACAAGAACGAATTACCCGAGCGCGTCGTGCTCTGCTGCTTCAGTGAGGAAGACGCGGCGATCGTCCGTGAAGCCATCGAAACCCGCGAAGACTGGATGATGAACCGTCGGCGCATGGGGTAAGACACTTCACCACAGAGCACACAGAGAACACAGAGTCACAGAAAAGTATCGGAATAGCCACAGATGAACACCAATTAACACAGATTCGGAATACACTCATTATCCTGGTTTATCTGTGTTCATCCGTGTACATCTGCGGCTAATGCTTCGATCTCTATGCCCTCTGTGATCTCTGTGGTTACATCTTCTCAAACACCCCGGCTTTGAGGCTTGCATGCGCCAGCATGATCGCGGCGGCGTTGGATTGGTTGAAGCTACGGATCTCGCCGAGGATCGGGATGTTGACGCATCGGTCGGGCCAGCGCTCATGCCAAGCGTCGGGCAGGCCCGAGTTTTCGTTGCCGAGAATCAGCACGTCATCCGGCTGGTAATCGGGTTGATCGAAGCGCATGTTGCCGAACTTGGTCACCAGCCACGGCCGACGGTCACCGAGCCAGTCGAGGAACGCGTCGTCGCTTTCGTGCTCGGTGAGTTTGACGTGAGGCCAGTAGTCGAGCCCGGCGCGCTGGACCGCGTGGTCTGATATCTCAAACTTATAAGGTTTGATCAGGTGCAGTTGGGCATTGAACCCGACGGTGGTGCGGGCGATGTTGCCGGTGTTCTGCGGGATCGCGGGGTGATAGATGACGAGTTGGAGCATCAGGCGGGCTCGGCTTGCGGTTCGGTATTAAGTGCGTTAACCGGCCGGACCAAGAGTTTTCTCAGCACCGCCAGCAGTGTGTCGGGCGGATCGAGGTAGTTGCTCGGCGGGCGGTAGTAGAGCGTCGAATCGTCCAGCACACTGACCCGGCCGGGCGCGTTGGTAAAGACATCTTCAAGCCGTTGCGGGGATTGTGTGGTGAAGATCAGGTCCGGGCCTTCCAGCTTGAGCGTGTCCACGCCGAGCGTGCTCGCCGCGACGCGCACCTCGGTCAGGTCGATCAGGGTTTGTGCCTGCTTGGGTGGATCGCCATAGGCTTCGCGGATGCTCTGGACGACTTCATCGAGCTCCCCGAGCGTGACGGCACGGCTTATCCGGCGGTACGCTTCCATCCGGTGTTTGTCGCTTGGGATGTAGCGCTTGGGTAGCGCCCCGGCGATCGGCAGTTCGAGGTGTGTCTTGGCCGGCTCGATGACCGGCTCGTGGCGCAGGCGTTTGGCGGCGTGCTCAAGCAGTGTGCAGTACATCTCATACCCCACGGCCGCAATATGCCCGGACTGCTCGGCCCCCAGCAGGTTGCCCGCGCCACGGATTTCCAGGTCACGCATCGCGATCTTGAAACCGGCGCCGAGCATCGAGTACTGCTCGATCGCCTTGAGCCGACGCGCCGCGACCTCGGTGAGCGGGCGATCTTCGGGCAGCAGCAGGTAGCAGTACGCCCGGTGCTTGTAGCGCCCGACCCGGCCGCGCAGTTGGTGCAGGTCGGCCAGCCCGAAGTGGTCGGCCCGGTTGATGAACATCGTGTTGGCCGTCGGGTTGTCGATGCCCGACTCGATGATCGTCGTGGAGACGAGGATATCCACCTCGCGCCGCATGAAGGCGAGCATCACACGTTCCAGTTCTCGTGAAGGCATCTGCCCGTGGCCGATGATGATCTTGGCATCGGGGACCAGCTGCTTGATGTCGTCGGCGACGCTCTGGATGTTGTGGACACGGTTGTGCACGAAGTAGACCTGGCCGTCGCGGTTGAGCTCACGGATGATTGCCTGCTTGACGCGCTTGCGGTCGAAGGGCACGACCTCGGTGACGATCGCGCGTCGGTCGGCGGGGGGGGTCGATAAGGAGCTGATATCACGCAGCCCGATCATGGACATGTGCAGCGTGCGGGGGATCGGTGTTGCGGTCAGTGTCAGCACCTCGGCGGTCAGGCGGAAGCTCAGCAGCTTGTTTTTATGTTCGACGCCGAAGCGCTGCTCTTCATCGACGATTACCAAGCCCAGGTCGGCGAAGTGAACGTCCTTGGAGAGCAGGCGGTGTGTGCCGATGATGATGTCGATCTTCCCCTCGGCGAGGTCCTTGAGCATCTTGGTCTGCTCCTGGCCGGTCTTGAACCGGGAGATCGACGCGACCTTGAACGGGTAGTCGGCCATGCGCTGGGCGAAGGTTCGGCCGTGCTGTTCGGCGAGGACTGTTGTCGGGACGAGCACTGCGACTTGTTTGCCGTACTCGGCGGCTTTGAATGCCGCGCGGATCGCGACTTCGGTTTTGCCGAAGCCCACGTCGCCGCAGACCAGCCGGTCCATCGGCTGATCCTGGCCCATGTCCTGCTTGATGGCGGCGATGGCGGCGAGCTGATCCTCGGTTTCGTCGTAGGGGAACTCGGCCTCGAACTCCTGCTGCCACGCGGTGTCGCCGGGGTAGCGTGTGCCGGGCTGGGTCTGGCGCGCCGCCTGCACGCGCAGCAGTTCCGCGGCGAGGTCTTTCACGGCATCGGCGACCTGCTGCTTCTGCTTGCCCCACTTCTTGCCGCCCAGCGTGGAGAGCGGCGGCCGGCCCTCGAACCCGCCGACGTACTTCTGCACCAGATCAATCTGCGTCGCCGGCACGTGCAGGATCGCGTCACCGGCAAACGCCAGTGTCAGGTACTCCTGGCTCAGGCCGCCGCGCCGCATGGTCTTGATGCCGGTGAACTTCGCGATGCCGTGATCGACATGGACGACGTAGTCGCCGACGTCCAGGTCGAGGAAAGCGTCCCCGGCCTGGGCCCCGCCGGTGATCCGCCGCACGCGTCGGCGGACGTGGTAGCGGTGGAATAGTTCGTGGTGGGGGACGAGGTGGAGCGTGGTGGCTGGTGGTTGGTGGTTGGTGGCTGGTGTGAGATGCCATGTGAAGCCACGGTGCAGGTAACCCACCTCAAGCGTGATGTCGTTGATCGCTGATGGCGCGTGTTCCTTGATCAACTCGGTCAGACGATCTCGCTCGGCGGGTTTTTGACATAGCACGACGACGCGCTGCCCGTCGGTCTGCGCCAATTCACCGAGTTGAATGATCGCACCCTTGGCGTCCTCGTCGAAGGTGGTCAGCTGCTCGATCGGCAGGGTGATGTCACGGCTTTGATCTTTGCCTGTGGAGTATTGGTTGCACTGGATGTGGGGCCGAGCGTTGATCTTGCTGAAGATGGTTTTCGGGGCATACACGCCGACAGCGTTGGTCAGCCGTTCGTAATACCCGCGTGCCTGTTCGGAAAGCTCCATCACTTCGTGCAGGATGAAGACGGTGTCCTCCGGCATCAGGTCGATCAGGTTGACGGTTCGCTCGTCGGATTGGATCTGCTCGGCACCCGCCCCGATGATGCGGACGGACTCGATACGCCCGGCCGAACCCATGGTGTCGGGGTTGATCTGGTGGATGGATTCGATTGAATCGCCGAAGTAGTCCAGCCGGATCGGGCCGAGCAATTGGTTGTCGGCGTTCGAGTTCGTCGTTGGTCCGGGGGTTGAGCCGGCGGGGGGGTAGATGTCCAGGATGCCGCCGCGCGACGCAAAGTCGCCGGGCTGTTCGATCACATCCTGACGCTGATAGCCCGCCTCGGTCAGCCAATCCATCAGGTCGCCCGGCGGCAGGTCGTCATCGGTGCGGATCAATCTTGAAAATGACTTGAGCGCTCCCGGCTCGGGCACCGCCTGCATCAACGCCTGCACCGGTGCAACGGTAATCCCCGGCACATCCTGTTCGACCAAACGCCCGACCACCGCAAGACGTTCGGCAAGCAGTTCCAGACTCACATTCGATTCGCCCGGCAGCACCTCCAGCGCGCCGAAACGTACCGCATCGACATCACACCCTGCTTCGCTTAACAGCGCCAAGTCGTCCAGCGCGTCGTCCGCCTCATCCAGGTGCGCCACGACCAGCACGATCGGCCTGCCGAGTGATGAAGCCAGCGCCCCGGCGGTCAGAGCCATGCTCGATCCCCGGCTGCCGTGGGCTGAGATGCCACCTGCCTGATACTGTTTACTTCCGGGGGCGCGCAGGGCCTCGCTCAGCGCAGCGAGCTGCGCCGACTCGATGATTTCACGGAGCCAAGCGTGGGCCTCTGGCATGTCTACCGGTAGCGTAGCACGCCCGGGTACATCAGGCGAGTAACACGACTCTCAACTCACTTCGATCGGATCGTTGGGACCACGTACTGGTCCGCCGGCGGGACGGCCGGCTTGGGTGCCGCCAGGTCCGGGACGTCTTCCAGCACCCGCGTCATCGCGATTTCGTCGCAGGCCTGGCTCTTCGGGCAACGGATGCACTCGCTCCAGACTTTCAACGGCAGTTGCTGCCGATCTACCACTGAGAAGCCGAGCTTCTCGAAGAAGGCCTGCTCGTAGGTCAGCGTCATGATCGTCCGCACGCCCAGCGTCCGGGCCTCTTCGATGCACGCCTCGGTCAGCTTCCGACCCAGGCCCAGGCCGCGCTGGTCCGGCTGGACCGCCAAGGCGCAGACCTCGGCTAGATTCGCCCAGACCACGCTCAAGCCACACACGCCGACCACCTTGTCTTCGTCCTCGGCTACAAAAAACTCCCGAACGTTCTCATACAACGACGACATCGACCGAGGCAGCATCAAGCCAAACTCGGCACAGTCGTTAATGATCTGGCCCATCGCGGGCACGTCGGCTACCGTGGCACGTCGGATCAGCATGCGGGGATTATATCCAGTGCCGGTGATCCGTGGACCGGCGGCGGGTGAAGGGTCAAGCTCGCGTAGGCAGGTGATCCGGACAAATATAGGCAGATTCCACACTTTTACCTGTCATCGTGGAACCCGGGGTATCGTCAGGCGTCCTACCCAACAGGTCAGTCGTTCGAGTCCGAATCGCAACTACATTCTGGAGGATCCCGATGAACCGCCGCAACACCACACTTCTCGCACTGCTCGCGATCTGCTTGCCTTTGCTGCCCGGCTGCATCGTCGTGTCAAAACACGAAACCCATAGGCACGAACCGACTCACACCTGCGAACCGGGCGTCGTGTATGCCGGGGACGACGCGATCATCTCGGAGATCGAGGCGGCTCGGTCGCTTAGCTTCAGCAGCGAGCGGGCCGACCACCTCGGCCGTATCGCCGGCCGGCCGGGCCTCGATCCCGGTGACCAGGTATACCTCGTTGATACGGCACTGGATGCACTGAGCTTTGAGAGTGAGCAGATGGGCGTCCTGACGACGCTGATCCGGAACCCGTCCTTCACGTCGGCCGGCAAGAGCCGTATCCTTGAGCGGCTGGGTGATCTGTCGTTCAGCAGCAACCGTAAGCAGATCCTCAATGAATTGGATCAACGCGGGCCGGTGTATGAACCTGTTGTATACGAAGAGCCGGAAGTCTACGCGGAGCATGAGGTGGAAGTGCGTGTCCAGTTGCCGGTCGATGAAGAGGCCGCTCCGCCAGTGACCGAATAGTTTGAGGGCGATGGCACATTACTCGCCGACGACGGCTCGGTGTTGCATCTGCATGGGGGTGTAGCTAGATCGGTGATGTCGCTCGAATCCTTATGCTCGTTGGCGACGGTGTTCGGCGAGCATGTTGCAGAACATGGCCCCTTGCTCGATTGCGTCGTCGAGGGCGACATGGGTATGGGGCATGTCATCGAACCACGAGCGAGGCATATTCCGCTTGACCGATTTTCGGTAGGGCTTGCCGAGTAGCATCATGGCCATGGTTTTAATGTCGAGCGCCGAGTGCGAAAACGGGCTCTCGCCGACAAACTTGATCAGGTACCAGTAGACAAAAGTGAAGTCGAACCCCGCGGGGTAAGCGACGAAGACTTTGGATCCTTCAAGCGTATTAAGCCAACCGACATACTCCCGCATGGCGTGGTTTGGGGAAACAAGGTCTGCCCGGCATGCAGCCCATGCCTCGGGCTGAGATTCCCACCAGGCCATGGTTCGTGGATCGCCTTCTGCATCCGGGAGCGTGTGTAGATTCCGGGTGAAGGTGCCGACCAGGGTTTTATCCGGCAGGTAAGCGGCGGAGGCCAGACTCAGCATAGAGTGTGGGCCAGGGATCGGTCCGTCTGTTTCGACATCGGTGCTGATATAAACTTCAGGCATACATGTAATCCTTTTGGAAGTGAGTATATGAAAGCGTGAGTAATTGAAGACTATGCTAGCCGCCGACTACCTTTGCCACCTTCACCTCATCCCAGACCTCGACGCCGAGCGATTCAGCCTTGGCGAGTTTGCTGCCGGCCTTCTCGCCGGCGCAGAGGATGTCGGTGTTCTTCGAAACGCTGCCGGTGACCTTAGCACCGAGCCCTGTGAGCCGGGTCTTCAGTTCATTGCGGTCGAAGGCTTCGAACGTGCCGGTGATGACGATCGTCTTGCCCGCGACGGGGGAGTCTCCTGCCTCGGGCGGGGGGGCGGCTTTCTCTTCCGTCAGGTCGACCCCGGCGTCCTTAAGCTCTTCGATGACGTGTTGACCCGCCTGGCTGTTGAGGAAGGTGTGGATCGATTCCGCGGTGATCGGGCCAATGTCCTCGACTTCTGCGATGGCGGCGGTGTCGGCCTCCTTGATCGCCTCGGCGCTGCCAAAGTGCTGTGCAAGGGCAGCAGAGGCAGAAGCGCCGACGTGGCGGATACCCAGACCCGCCAAAACACGCGACAGGCCGCGCGCTTTGCTGGCCTCGATCCCGGCGAGCAGGTTCTCCACTTTCTTTTCGCCCATGCGTTCCAGTTCAAGCAGCTGGTCCCTGCGGGTGTGCAGGCTGTAGACATCGCCGAAGGTGTTCAGCAGGCCTGCGTCGGCGAGCTGGATGATTGCTTTCTCGCCCAGCCCGTCGATGTCCATCTGGTTTCGGCCGACAAACCAGATCAGCTTCTCGCGGAATTGGGCTGGGCACTCGGGGTTGGTACAGAAGCGGATGGATTCGTCCGTCGGGCCGAGGGGCTCGGGCTTGTCGGGCAGGCTGGGCTTTCTGTTTTCTCGCTCGGCTTTTTTCTTTTCCGCTTCGCAGCGGGCTTCCCACTTATCGATGTCATTGACGCGCTTGCTGTCGTACACGATGTCGGTATCGGTCTGACAGATCGGGCACCGCTTGGGTGCGGCGATCTTTTTTGTTTTACTCGGGCGCTTGGACTCAACCACCGATATGACCTGCGGGATGATCTCGCCGGCCTTTTCGATCACGACGGTGTCGCCGACGCGGATGTCTTTTCGCAGGATCTCTCCGTAGTTGTGCAGGGTGGCGTGGCTGACGGTGGTGCCCGCCAGGAAGACGGGCTGCATGGTGGCGCGTGGGGTGAGTTTGCCGGTCTTGCCGACCTGCCATTCGACTTGCTTGAGCACGGTCGTGGCCTGCTCGGCGGCGTACTTGTAGGCGATGCACCAGCGGGGGGCTTTGCTGGTGGCCCCGAGCTGCGCCTGCAGCGCATGGTCGTCGAGCTTGATCACAACGCCGTCGGTCGCGTAACCCAACGTGGGGCGTTTGTCTTGGAAGGATTCGATGAAAGTCCAGGCGTCGTCGAAGGAGTTGACGAGGGTGGTGTGTTCGTTGGTCGGCAGGCCGAGCGCGCGTAGGGCCGCGAGGAAGTCGTGGTGGCTGGGGTGGGTGTCGGGGGCCAGTTCGCCTTTGCCGTGGGCGTAGAAGCGTAGCCTGCGGTCTGCGGCGACGGCGGGGTCGAGTGATTTGAGTGTGCCGGCGGTGGCGTTGCGGGGGTTGGCGAAACGCTCCAGGCCTTGATCTTCACGTGCATCATTGATCCGCTGGAACTCGGCGTCGGGCATGAAGATCTCGCCGCGCACTTCCAGCACCCGCGGAGTATCTTGTGAAACGTCTTGTGAAACGTCTTGTGAAACGGGGTCTGACCCCTTTTCTGGGGTCTTTTCTGGGGTTATGGATAATGATAGCGGGATTGCTTTGATGGTCTTGACGTTGTGGGTGATGTCGTCGCCGCGTTTGCCGTCGCCCCGGCTGAGTGCTTGAACGAGTTGGCCGTCTTCGTAGCGCAGGCTGACCGCGACGCCGTCGACCTTGGGTTCGAGGACCAACGCGACGGCCGGGTCTAATTCGTCGACAAAGAGCTTGTCACCGGCTTGGTCGGGATCGGTTTCGTCTGATTTGGCGATCGCCTTGAGTGTGCGGTCGTACCACTTGCGGAGTTCTTCGCGGTCGTAGGTATTGTCGATCGACAGCATCGGCCGGGCATGGGGGAGGGTCTTGAAACCGTCGATCGGCTCACCGCCGACGCGCTGGGTCGGGGAGTCCGGGGTGACGAGCTTGGGGTGCTTGGTCTCAAGGTCGATCAGCTCGCGCAGCAGGGCGTCGAAGTCCTGATCGGAAATCTCGGGTGCGGCGTGGACGTAGTAAAGTTTGTTGTGCCGATCGATCTGTCGGCGAAGCTCCGCGATACGGTCGGCGGGGGTGGGCATGGGGTTATTATAGGGATTTATGATGTCTGATTTCTGATTTATGATGTGCGCAAGCGTAAGCTCACACCGGCGGTATGCCGGGTGCTTACATCATAAATCATCAATCAAAAATACCCTCAGTGGCGCATCGCGCGTTCCAGCGCGGTTTGGCCGGCGAGGACGCTGCACTGCTGGTGTGCCTGAACGAGGACCTGGTGCTTGCCGTTGCGTTTGAGATTGCGGACGGCGTCCTTGAGGTGCTGGTCACGGTTGCGGGCGAAGCGGGCGAAAGCCTGTTCGAGGTCGTGACGGGTGTACTTGGTCAGCGGATCGCTCATCCCGGTCTGCATGACGGCCCAGTCGATCAGCGGGCGCGGCTCGGTGGTGAACTTGTAGGTTTCGAGCGTGGCCAGGAGGCGCTGTAGTTCCGACGAAAACACGTCGGTCAGTGCATCGGGCAGTTCCCACAGCTCGTGGGAGTTGCTCTTGGAACGTTCGAGTTGATCGAGCCAGCCTCCGCTGGCGGTCATCGAGGAACTCATGCTTGGTTTCAATCCTTTCGTCTGCGCCAGAGGCGCTATCGCTGTGTTGATCACGACCCGACCACGGTTGGCGAACTCGACGTTCAGCCGTTGCGCGGCGGTGCCTTTGTGGACGATGGCCTGGGCGGATTTGATTACGCCCTGGCCCCACTCGGGCCTGCTGGGATGCGTCACGACATCCCCCTGCTGATAGCGGTCGCTCGTGCTCACGATGGGCTTTCAGGTGAGGCACATCCGGGTATTCCGGACGGTGCGTCCCTTAGCGTCAATCCAGATCCACAAGGATCTTTCTGACGCGGTTTATATCTGTGTCGTTCCCGAGCCCACGGCTTCCTGGCCGGTTTTCGGGACGGCTACGATGCCCGATCGCTCCTTCGATCTACCGGCATATCAAGTGTTTCTCACCCTGACGCACCACTTGCCCGGTGCGTCGTGACTGGGTTGCCCTCAGATCAGGGCTAACACGTAGAACCTTATATCGGCCGGAGCAAGACTGCAACTTTGGCAAATGGTTCTCGTGGAAAACTGCTGGCGACCCCCCGGTGCTCTCCTACGGAGACATGCACGACAGTCCGATTATAGCCCGGATATGGTAGGCGTCAAGGATTTTATGGGCTATGAACTGGTTAGTTCTTTCTCAAAAATAACCAGGTTTTCATGGTGGTCCGGGTCCCAGCGGATGCCCAGAATGTCATAGCGGTGTTTAATCGCCATATGCAGGACCGGGCGGTGCTGATTATGGCATTCCAGCCGGCTGAAGTGGTAGCCGTGATCGGCCGCCCAGGCGTTGGCCGCCTCGATCAATTGCGAGCACACGCCCTGACGCCGATAGCCCGGGATGACGCCGTAGAGCCATTCAAAAAACACGCTGGGTTTTAGCTCCATCCCCACGAAAAAGCCCACCGGCTGCTCGTCCACCACCGCCAGAAGGATCAGCGCGTTCTCACGGTTCCGCAAGCGGCGCTCGAAAAACGCGACCTCCTTCGCAGGCTTGTAGACCTGGTTATATAACGAGGAAACCAGCGGCAGATCGCTCACGCTCAGGATGTCGATTTTGGTCTCGGCCATGTCACAACTCCCCCATTTTTACGTCCGGCCGATCAAAGCGGTTCGTTCCCGCCGATCCCCACGTCGTCGTCCGCGACGCTGTTATGCTCGGGCAGGTCGGTGGCCTGATCCTCGACGTCCTCGGTCTGCTCCTCGGCCTCGGCGATCATGTCGGCGTCGGTCTGCGTTACGGCGGTCGCCTCAAGCAGCGCGTTGATCCGCTTCCGGACTATAAAGATCAACGGCACGTGCGGGATCCGGCGCAGCTCCGACCGCCCGGTCGCTGAATACACAATCAGCGTGCCCGAGCCGCAGAGCAGCAGCTCCAGCAGGTCCGGGTACGTGCTGCGTACCCGCTTGGCACCCCGCGCCAGCGAGTCGTCGGCCCGGCCCCAGGCGTAGTGCTCGAACTCGTTATGCGTGATCCGCCAGCGGTGCTGCATCCGCGCCCAGACGATCATCGTCAGGTACGGGATCAACAGCAGGATACTCACGGACAGCCCGAAGCCCCGGTTGTACGCGACCTCCTGGTCCTCGAAGAAGTTGAACAGGTTGCCGAAGAGCGTGAAGCCGGACCTCTCGCTGAGCCAGAGCCCGAGGAAGAAGAACATCCCAAACGCCGCGACCCAGAACACCGCATGGTTCCGCTCGATGTCCACGCCGATCGTCAGGATCACCACCACGCACAGCAGCAGGTAGACCCAGCCAAGCGATTCGTTGTTCACCCATTCCCAGCCGCCGAGCGGCCAGAACAGAAACCCCGCCGCGATGATCGGCCAGATGAACAGCAGCTTCGGGTACGTGTGGAACACCACCTCGTGCTTGTTTCGTTCGCCCCGGCTGCTCGTCCCGTCACGCTTGATCCATGGCAGTTTCATGTGCCCATTGTACCGCGCCGCACGGTCATAGGCGGGGTCAGGCTCCTGCTAGCGACGCCGTCGACCGATCATGCCGAGTATCCCTAGCAGAGCCAACGTGCCCGGTTCCGGGATGTTGGTGCTGGTGGCGGGGGGTGTCCCTGCGTTCCAGTTGTTCAGGACAACGTCCAGGTCATCGAGGCCGACGAAGTTGTCGCCGTTCGGATCGGCTTGCGGGTTGGCAGGCGGTACGCTCTGGTTCCAGTTCTGGAGGATGATGTCAAGGTCGGCCAGACCAACGAACCCGTCGCCGCTGAGATCGCCTTCGATCACCGAGATGACCGTCAGCCCGCCCGAACCGTCCACACCTACTTCCAGGCCCGCCGGTGCGTTGACGCTGCTGAACGCGCCACTCACGGTTCCTCCGACCGTGAAAAGATTCAGCCCTTGGCCTTGCGGGAGTTGGAAGCCGTTGATGAAGAGTATCTCAAGCTCACCGCCGAAGGTGACGTCCCCGTCGATGACGACGCGGTCGAACTCGCCTTCTGTCAGGCCGCCGATCTCGATCGTCAGGACGTTGTTCTCGGTGTAGACCACGTCGCCGTCGATCGAAACCGTCGCCGGGCTGTCGCCGGGGTTGTGCCCGCCGTTGAAGACGATCGTCCCGCTGCCGGAGATCGTGCCGGCGCCGCTGACCGGATCATTGAAGGTGACGGTGCCGACCACATTCATGGTTGATCCGGCCGGGCTGGTCACGGGCCCGTCAACCGTGGTATCGAAAAGGATCAGGTCTCCACGGTTCAGCAGCCCGCCGGCGCCGAAGTCCAAAGGCCGGCTGATCACGCTGATCACGCCGTCGTTGGTGGCGGAATTTGTCCCAAAAGGATTCAACCCCGGGATCACACTCAACAACCCGCCCGCCTCGACAACCGTCGGCCCGTTGACAGCTATGTCCTGATTGATCGCGACCGTCACACCCGCCGCAACCGGCAGCATCGGCATCGTCGCAGGCAGATCAGCAAGGCTCAGATTCGCGCCGGTGAGGTCCGCGCCCGTGAGTATGGCCGCGCTAAGGTCCGTCAGGCTGAGGTCCGCGCCGGCCAGATTCACGCCGCTGAAGTCTAAGCCCGAAAGGTCACTGCTTGAGAAGTTAGCGCCTGCAAAAATCGTAGAGTTGATAATCGCCCCCGTCAGGACCGTGTTGCGCATGTCCGCACCGGACAGATCCACCCCCGTCAGGTCGTACCCCGTAAGATCAGTGCCGCTGAAGTTGACCCCCGTCACATCAGCGGCGGCTTGCAGTTGTGTGTCCGTGATCCTGCGGAAGTTAGATGAACGCAGATCGGCCCCGGTCAGTATGGCTTGATCGAAAATTGCATCGCGTTTGTCTGTAAACCCAATGTTTGCGTTGGTCAGATCGGCCCCGGTCAGGTTCGCCCCCCGTAGTCTAGACGGGAAGCCCACGAGCTGGGAGAGGTCGGTGCCGCTGAGGTCAGCGCCATCCAGGTCCGCGCCGTTAAGGTTGGTCGAGTTCAGGTGAGTGCCCGTCAGGTCAGCACCATCCAGGTCAATACCCGACAGGTCAAAGCCGCTCAGGTCATTGCCGCTGAGATTAACTCTTGAAACCCGATCTGCGTCACGAAGCTGCTGCTGACTGATGGCCGTGGCCGGGTCGGGATTCCGCAAGTCCGCACGATCGAGGTCCGCCGCGCCAATAGCCAGGCCGGTAAAATCGAATGCCCGCAGATCGTTCTGTATCAGGCTGATCCCCGAGATCGACGCCGCGGATCGGAGCTGGCTTTCCGTGACCGCGGTGATTGGGTCCTGATTCGAGAACTTGACGTTAGTCAGGTCGATCCCAGTCAGATCAAGCCCACGCATGTCGTTGCCGGAGAGGTCCACGCCCACAACCGAGGCCGCCGATCTTAATTGATCCCCATTCACCGCCTCGGCCGGGTTGTTATTAACCAGCACGGCATCTGTCAGGTCCAGGCCACTTAAGTCAAATCCACTGACATCAACCCAGAACAGGTTGATCCCAACCACATTAGAAGCTGAACGTAGTTGTGGGCCCGAGATATTTGAGGACCACAGGATGGCCCCCCCAAGATCCGCACCGGTCAAGTCCGCGCCGGTAAGGTCCGTACCGAGAAGATTGGCACTGTTCAAATTGGCGCTCGAAAGATCAGTGCCCGTAAGGTTGGTCCCACCGAGGATGACCGATGACAAGTCAGTTCCGCGGTAATCATTGCCTGACAGGTTGGCGCCTCCGATGCCTTCCGCTGAACGGATCTGGTCTGCGGTAATCGCTTGTGCGGGATTGGTATTTCTAAGATCGGCATCACCGAGGTACGTGTTCGTGAAGTTAACGCCGTTAAGGTTGGACCCATTGAGGTTGATCCCGGTGAGAGAAATCCCGCTCAGATCAAAGCCGCTTAGGTCATTTCCACTTAGATCTAACTCGCTGATTGACGGCCCGTCGGTGTTCCAGCTTGCGGCTGCACGGAGCTGCGTATCGGTGATCGCCTGGGCCGGGTTCGGATTACGGAGGTCTGTTTGGCTAAGTCGAACACTTGTGAAGTCAAGCCCGCTGAGATCTTGTCCGCTGAAGTCAGATCCACGGAGATCGGCGCCTACAAAAGTTGATGCGCTTCGGAGTTGTGCGGCACTGATCACGGTGTCGCGGAAGTCGGTGGATGTCAAGTTTGCCGAATCGAACACGGCGTTAGTGACGACGATATTCCGAAACTGAGTTAATGATAAGTCTGCCGAGGTGAAGTCTGTTCCATTCAGATTAACTGAGCCAGGAGACGAAGGGCTTTGATTGAATACTACGGACACCAGGGTCGCGTTGAGGAACACGGTGTTTGTGAGGTTGGCATGCTCCAGGAAGGCGGACGTGAGATCGGCGGATGTGAAGTCCGCGTTGGTCAGATTGGCGTGGTTAAGGAACGTGTTGCTGAAGTTGGAGAAGCTCACGTCAGCAAAGCTGAGGTTGATGAATGGTAGGTGTTCGCCGGAATGGTCATCCCCGGAGTGGTCTTCGCCGCTGTGGTCGCCGCCGGCGGTCAGGGGGCCGGCGGATAGGGGGGACGATGACAGCCATAGGGACATCGACGATAACAGGACAACAGCGATTCGTGGGTACATTGGGTCGGTCCCTGTGTGAAAATGAACGGTTCGAAGTCAACCGAGGTCAGGGGCCGTCCGTGTGATCTCCCCGCCCGCCTGGAGAGGGCAGTGTAACCGTCCCGGGGCGGCTGGGGAATGATGAAGTGTTAAAAACACTAAAATATTAAGAGAGTGTTTGGTGCTGTTGTCGGCGGATCAGGCCCAGGCTCGCCAGGCCGGCCAGTAGCAGGGTGCCGGGCTCGGGGATGCTTGCTTGTGAACCCGGGGGTGTGCCGGCGTTCCAGTTGTTCAGGATAACGTCAAGGTCAGTCAGGCCGACGAATCCGTCGCCGTTGGAGTCACCGGATTGATAAGCCAGTCCGGGGGCGATGGTTTGGTTCCAGTTGGCAAGCAGTGTGTCCAGGTCGTCCAGGCCGACGAAGCCGTCGAGATTCAGGTCGCCGGGGCTTGTTTCGAAGATCGTGGTGAGCATGGCTGCGATGTCGTCTTGGTCCACCACGCCGCTGGCGTCGATGTCGTTAAACCAGTCTGTACTACCGAGCAGGCCGAACAGTGCGTTGATGTCGTCGGCGTCGGTCTGGCCGTCCTGGTTGATGTCCCCGCGACGTGCGAGCAAGGCATCGACTTCGTCCAGCACCGCCTGAGATACACCGGCGTCGGTGACCGTCTGCCTCAGCATCGCCAGGTCGTGGTAGTCGATCAGGCCGTCGGCATTGAAGTCGGCCGCAGGATTGAAGTAGGCGTTCTGTGCGTAGAGGTAGGGCTCGAAGCCGTACAGGGTGCTGGTGATGTCGTCGGGGCCGATGACGCCGTTGAAGTTGACATCGCCCAGCCCCGCACCTCGGCCGTCGGTGACGGCTTGGCCGACGAACCGCTGGATGCTGCTGTTGCCGGTCGGTTCGAACGTGACCACGGTGAAGACGTTGTTGCCTTCAGGCGTATTGCCGTTGTACCTCTTGAAGAGCCCTACATCGACCTGCTCGGTTACGCCCTGCCCCGATTGGGCCATACTCAGGATCTCGGCATCGGTCCTGGTCACGGGCAGATTCAGGAAGACATGCACGCTATCGGCGGTGAGGTCTGTCGATTCGATGATGATGTCCCGGTCACCCGAGCCGGAGGCGTTGACGGGGATGACGTCATAGACATCGGAGACAGGCGCCAGGCGGTCGACATAGATTACGCGCTTCAACTCATCAAACACCGCCGGGCCGCCATCGTCGCGGTGCCGCATCACACGGGCGGTGATGTAGTGCTCGCCCTCGGCCAGCTGTGTCGTGTCGATGACCTGTTGGTAGAGGCCGAACCCGTCCACGGCGTGATAGCCGGGACTGTTCACTGTCACAAACTCCTCGAACCCATAATGCACGAAGTCGGGCTGGTCGAAGTCCACACCGCTGACCGTGCCCGCGGGGTTGATGCCGTTCAGGTCCAGCCCGCCGTCCACCCGGAACAGCGCGTTGTCACCATCGGCGTCGCGATCACGATAGGTGTCAGCTACCAGATTGCCGTTGTCCAGGCGTGTCCCGGTCAGTGTCACCGGCTCGGTGGCGACGCTGATCGTGAACTGGTCTTCCGTGATGACGTGACGATCGGTCACGCGCACCGCGCCGTTGGCAAAGGGCGTGGGTACGGAGATGGTGCCCGGCAGGACGGAAACACCACCCGCTTGCATCAGCTCGATGCCGTTTTGTGATTGTGGGGTCGGCAGGCCGTAGATCACGTAGCCCTCATCGCCCGAACCGTTACGCGGCACACGGAGGGTGGCCTTGCTTTGGCCGCTGACATCTTCGACAGCGATCAGCTCAGGCAGATCGGGATTGGTCTGGCCGTTGCCGGTCAGCTCCACGAGGTAGGTCCCTGCCGGGTGGTCGACGTCAACCGTGCGCGTGTCGTAGCCGCTGTCGCCGCGGTTGTTCACACCGACCAGCGCGCTGCCGGATCGTTCGTAGATGTAGACTTCCTTTTCAACCAGCCTGTCACGGAAGTCGCCCCGGCCGTGGGTGCTGCGGATATCCAGGAGCGTGGTGATCATGTCGCCGTACACGCCGCCCAGCACGTCGCCGCGGCTGTCGCGGGGGAAGTCGCGGCCAAGGCCGTGCTGCTTGGCGTTGAAGTAGACGATCGCCTGCCCGGGCAGCATGAGCATGTAGGCGTGTGCGACATTGTCTAGATGGGCCGCGGTGTCGTCGTGGCTGTTGGCGAACTTGATCCCCGCGGAGCCGTTCATCAGCCCGTCATCGTTTCGGTCGAGGTTGTTGTAGACGACATTACGCCAGTCGTTCTGCAGCCCGTTGGCGGTGAGGTTGTCTTTAAGCGAGTGGAAGAAGTTAAAGTCCAGCGCGTCGTAGTTGCTGCCGATGACGCCGGGGTTGTTGTTGTCGATGTTCTTATTGACGAAGCGGTTGTTGAGGTCGTATAGGTTGCCGTTGCCCGCCTCCATAAAGCTGAAGCTGTGGAACGGCGAGCCGTCTAGATGCGTGCGTGTGCTGGCGCGGTAGACCGCCTGGTCGAAGAATCCCTGGACCCACTCGGGGAAGTGCCAGGGGATGTCCAGTCTGAAGCCCTCGACACCGACGTCCTGAACCAGCCAACGCGCATTGCGCATCAAGTAGCCCGTCGCGTTCTCGGGTATGGGATCGCCGGCCGTCGGGTCACCGGCATTGAATGGGTAGATCAGGATATCTTGTTCATTAGTAGCGGGGTTGTACACGCTGATCGGCGTGAGATCGCGGTCGGGGTAGTAGCGCGCATTGGCTGCGTCCGGCACGTTCGCGGTTCGGCCGAAGTAATCGGTTGTGCCCGCGGGGATGTTCAGCGGATCGCCGGGCGTGGTGGGGTTACGGATGAGCTGGTGATTGGTGCTGTGGTCGATGTCGATCAGGCCGCCGCCAAAGCGCGCGTCGTTCCCCCCGGCCGATGGGCTGTGGAAGTCGCCGTAGGTCCCCGGGACACCGTCGGTATCGGGATCGCCGTCGTGGTTCTGAAGGATCATGCCCGGGTACCCGCCGGCGTCCTGGAAGCCGGGCATGTCATCATATTGAAAGCCGTTATGGTTCCAGATCAGGTCCAGGTGCACGGACCCGCCCATGCGCTCGAACTGATCCGCAAAAGCACGCAGCCCTTTTTCGCTGCCGTGCAGCGTCTTGTCGTTCCACTGGCCTAGGTCGAAGCGGTCATATGGGTCGTAGCCGACCGAGCCGCTACCCGTGCTGGCACGACCGGCAGGGGGCAGCCAGATCGAGCCGTATCCAGCCATGAACATGTCCGCGGCCCGGTGCATGTGGTTTTCGTACGTCCCCTCGAAGTACTGGAGGATCGGGGTCGGCGAGCTATCCACCGCATGGGCGGCGTGGGCACTAAGACATAGCACACCGGCAACACACCCAGCAAATTTCAGATCTCGCCTTACAGTATGAGATGACATAAGAACAGCTAGCGTCTTCATATAGGGGGTTTTCCTCCGAACCATCAGGCTAGGTCGGCTTATACACGGATGCCGATGCCTGCCTGATAAACACCAAGCAAGTTTAACCGGTTAAACTGATAAATCAATACCCAGAATCACATTTTGTGAGTCTTGGATACAGCTCTATCCTGCTATGGATTATGCGCTTACAGCTATGAGTAGCTGTTGTGGGCTCGTATCCGCAGTCACCTTTAGCCCCGACGCCGACCAAGGCATCCCATGCCCGTCAGTATGAGGCAGATCATCGAGCCCGGTTCGGGGATGCTTGCTTGCGAACCCGGCGGTGTGCCGGTGTTCCAGTTGCCTAGCACGAGGTCTAGATCATCTAGGCCCACGAACCCGTCGCCGGTTGGGTCGGCTTGTAGCAACTCGCCGTGTGGGACGGATTGATTCCAATGCGCCAGGAGCAGGTCAAGGTCATTGAGCCCGACAAATCCGTCGCTGTCCAAGTCGCCCGGCAGGTAGTCTTCGCCGTAGGTTGTGCCGTTGATAGTGAAGGTGCCGTCGGAGCGTGTGATCGCGGCGGAGTCGCCACCGGGGGAGTAGATGCCGAGTCGCTCACCATTACCACCTTGGTTGCCCGCAGTGTAGATGTTGCCCGCAAGATCGTAAGTAATGGGGACACGCATGGAAATTGACCCACCTTCGATTCCATAGGGAGAGCGAAAGCGTTCAACCTCGAACGGAGAGGTACTAATGGGCAGGCCTTGAGCATCTAAACTCAGGATGTAGGTACCCATGCTATTGCGAAGGGCTAAGTTTTTCCCGTCGGGTGAATACGCAGCGCTTCTGTAGTTCTGGATTTGTAGGTCGCCCAGTACGGTGGAAAAGTCCGGGCTCATGATGATTGGTACGGCATTCCGTTGGATGATCAGAAAATTGCCGGTGCGTGGATCGCGTGCGATGTCGGCGTCTACAACATAACTTCCGTCGGTATCGAATCCGCCATTGGTGTCGCTTAGATAGGGAGACAGACTGGCGTCGATCATCAAGGTGGGTGCCCCGGAGAAGTTGTGAGCCCCGCCGAGGTCGTAACGCCAGATGTGGCTGCCGGTACCCGGCACGCTCGCTTCCAGGTCTTGATCGATGGTGTACAGCACCAGGTCGCCTTCATATAGCGATCCGGTCACGACAGGCGTGTTCATGATCGAGCCGTGGTTCTGCCCGGTGATGGGCGCGGTGCCGCCCGACCCCGCTAAGAGGTTGCCGCCTGTTGTAACGTCCGCGTCGGTGTAGTACATCCCGCCGTGAACGTCGGAGGCGTCACCAATATACAACGTGTCATCCTTACCGATCGTCAGGCGGAAGGGGGAATGACTGCTGCCTGTGAAGTCGATCCCCCCTGTCCTCGCGGCATTCGTATCATTGGCATCGGTGATGCCAAAAGCATCGGTGGCGTCGGCGTTGAAGACATAGATGCCGTCGCCCATCTGGCGGCCTGTCCATGTCACGGTATCGTCGCGCTGCGACACGTAGAACCGCCCGAAGTATGGGCTGCCCGGGTTCTGGTTGACAGCGATGCCGTTGGCCCGCTCGAACTTCAGCATCGGATTCCCGACGCTGATCGAACTCTCCGCCCAGCCCGCCGGGGCGCTGTGCGTCACACCGATCATGTAGCTGTTATACCCGGTCATGTCGAATGTGTGTTCGCCGCTGCTGGCGCTTGTCAACGCGACCGCGTTCCCGCCGTCGCGTGTGATCGTGACTGTGTCGGCCGGCTCGTTGAGTGTGAAACTCACCGTGTTGCCGTCGCGCTGCACACCCGAGGCATATGGCACCGCCAGGCCGGATTCTGCCACCGATAGGACACAGGCCAACGACACGATGCCACCGATCAACCCTTGATCGGCGCAAGCTCGAGACTTCATGACAGGCTCCCCGTTAGAACGCTATGAACCTATAAACTTATAGCACCAGAGCGCATGGTTCACAAGAAAAAATTGTCTGTTTACGCCTTGCCGGGTCGATTCGTGATGCTGCGTGAGTCGATTCAAGGCGTGCGGGAGGTCTTGCGTCGACATAGCACGCCGATAAGCCCCAGCGTGATCATCCCGGTCGGCTCGGGGATGTTGGCGGAGTTGGTGGGGGGTGTGGCGGTGTTGTTCCAATGGTTCAGCACAAAGTCAAGGTCGTCTAGGCCGACGAAACCGTCGCCGGTAGGATCACCCTTGGACGGGTCGCGTGCGGCGACCTGTTGGTTCCAATGGTTCAGCACCACGTCCAGGTCGTTCAGGCCGACAATCCCGTCGCCGGGTGACAGGTCGCCCGGGGCGATTTCTTGCGGTAGGAGGCTGAAGATCTCTCCGGTGCGTTTGGAGATGACGTAGATCTCGCCGTTGCTGTCTACGCCGAAGCGCAGGTCGGCGCGGGGGGCGGGGCTTCCGGGGGTGCCGATGATATCCAGGAGCGACTGCTCGCTGCCGTCGTGCATGATGGTCAGCTCGTGGATGTCGGCCTGGTTGCCGGGCGTCTGATTGCCGGGGCCCATGTCGTCAACGTCGGTGTAGAACAATCGGCCGTTGACCAGGTCGCCGAAGATGTACTTGCCTTGGAGCGTGGAGATCGCCTGTCCGCGGTAGACGAAGCCGCCGACGATGGCGAAGCCCTCGTCATGGTCATACTGGGCTACGGGGTAGGTGTAGCCATACAGCGCGTCGTTGCCGGGCAGGGCGTTGAGTGTGTTCTGGTTATTCGGATCGGTAGACCAGGTGCCTTCACGGTCGCGCCAGCCGTAGTTTGCGCCGGCGCTGCCGAGGTTGATCTCCTCGATGCTGGCCTGGCCGATGTCTGAGATATACATGTTGGCGGTGCCGTTGAGCCCGGTATCCCAGCTGAAGCGGTGGGGGTTGCGCAGGCCGTAGGCCCAGATCTCGTCGGCGGTTTCGTCGCCGGGCGTCGTGCTTTCATCGATGGCCAGGGTGTGTTGCAGGTCCGGATCGCCGACGAAGGGGTTGTCCAGCGGGATGCCGTAGTTGCCGTTGGCGCTGTTATTACCGAGCGGATCGATGCGCAGGATGGAGCCGAGGGGCGAGCCGGCGTTCTGTCCGTTCTGGAACGGATCGGTGGGGACGGGGGGCCAGTTGTTGCCGCCGTCGCCCATCGCGACATAGAGGTTGCCGTAGTCAGCGTCACCGGGCCCTGCCAGTGGATTGAAGGCCAGTTGCTGCATGTTGTGATCGGTGAACGGCTGACCGATACGCAATAGCTCGCGCCGGGAAGAGGTGTCCAACGCGTAGGGGTCGAGCGGATCGACCTGCCACTCGGTGATGACGCTGTGGTGCGTGGTTGAGCCGGGGCTGGGGAAGTCGGGGGCGGGCTTGCCGGAGATGTTGTCGCTGTGTGCGGTGTAGAACTTGCCGAATCCGGGCGCACCGTTGTTGGCGTAGTCTGGGTGGAAAGCGATGCCGCCAAGGCCCTGCTGCCCGAAGTTGCCGATGAGGATATCGATGTCGGGCTGGCCGACGACGCTGGGCGCGGTGCTGAGGTTGAAAAAGAGGCCGACGTTCACGCCGTTCTCGATGATGTATGCGCCGCCGCGCGAGTCCATCGCGAAGAGTCGGCCCGTACCGTCCGGCGACTCGGTCAGGTAGTTGATGCCGTCACGATACTGCGACGGCGTCGCGTCGGGCAGGTCGACGAAGTCCACCAGTTCTACAGTCAGGCCGGACTTGGTCACCGGCGGCAGGGGGTTGGCGGCGAAGGCCTGGCTGGTAAGGATCAAGCCGATGCCAGAAACGATAAAGGTGGCGTCAGTTTTCATAGCTCCTCCTCAATGATAGGCAATGCGATCCGTTGGGTGTGGCTACGGCGAAAGAGGCACAAACGCTTCGTAGATTCCGCCCATCGACACAGAATATCACACGCCGGCCAGTACTCAATGGATTAACGGCAACTTCACAAGCTGAAAAACTCTGTCTAGCTCAACCCACGCACCAGCGCCTCACCTAGGTGCCTGCCGATCCTCCGCAGGCTAGCCAGGGTCTCGCCGGGCAGGTACATCAGCTCGAACGTCATGCAGAACCGTGGGCTGAGCTGCTTAAATGCGAAGGTCTCCGTCGATGGGTTCTCCCAGCCCGAGTCCCACGTCGCCAAACCGGGCTCGAGCGCGACCATCGCGCGCCAGACCGGGTCATCCCAGTAGCCCTCTTTTTTGCAGAGGATCCCGACGTGATGCTTCGTGTCGGTCCAGCAGTGCAGGTCGATGAAGATGTCGGCGTGCTGCTGGGTGTCGTTGAGTAAGGCCTTGCCGACCGTGGCGATGTCGGGCATGTCGTGCCAGAGGTCTTCTCGCCAGAACCGGTTGGCGTCACGATCGACGTGCTGCACGGTGCTGCGGTTGTACCCGGCGACCCGGCCGTCGGGATTCGCCATCGGGTAGACGAGGATGCGTGCTCGCTTGCGCAGTTCGTCTGCGTGCATCGAATCACTGACCAGCCAATCGAGCAGCGCTTCAAGCACGTGGTTCGCCAACGTTTCATTCGGGTGCACACCGCTCATCAGGACGATGGTTTGCTTCTTGCGTGTAGAGTCGGGGTCGGTGATCTGGTAGCCGAATAGCGGGCTGGGGGCGATGGTTCGGCCGAGGTCGTCGATGCCGCCGGGCGATGTGCCGAGGATGCACCTGTCGTCGGCGCTGGGCGTGGGTGTAACGAACGGGCTTTGTTGGAGCTGTTCGGTGTGTGTGACGATGCGCGAGAAAGGATAGGGATAGCCGTACGCGACGGTAACTTTTTCGCTGGTGAACGGCCGAGTGTTGTGGAAGGTGAATCGCTTGTTGTTGGGGTCGTGGACGTTTCGGTCAAAGTACCGCCAGGGTTGCCCGTCTTCCTGATAGACCATGTGCAGGTTGTCCAGCCGGGCGGGGTCGGTATCGAAGTGGTTGCCGATCTGGAAGGTGGGTTGTTGGCCGGCGACGTTGGAGGCTTGGAAGTGCAGCCACTTCCAGCAGCCGGTGCTGTGGTTGTCCCGGCCGGCAAGATGGATGTTGTCACCGTCTACGACGCAGTTCGCTGTATCCAGTGAGCCTGAGTCGAAGTCCGCGTTCAGTGTGATGGGGAGGGAAGGCATGCGGGTATGGTAGCCGGATCGATCCGTCTGTCCTACTCGTGCCGTACTTGATCGGCCGGGCTACAATGAATCGCATGCAGATGTTAATCGCGATTATTGAGGCGACCTGGCATATGGCCCTGACCGCGGCACCGTGGTTGGTGATCGGACTGATCGTGGCCGGGCTGATCAAGGTCTACGTCCCGTCGGCCTGGCTTACGGAGTTTCTCAAAGGCCGGGGCGGCGTGGTCAAGGCCGCGTTCATTGGGGCCCCGCTGCCGCTGTGTTCCTGCGGGGTGATCCCGGCGGCGCTGGCGCTGCGTCGTCAGGGGGCGTCGCGTGGTTCGGTGATGTCATTTCTCGTAGCAACGCCGGAGACGGGCGTGGACTCCGTAGCCGTGTCCTACGCATTGCTCGGCCCGTTCCTGGCGATCGTCCGGCCGATCTCAGCGATCACCAGCGCGATCATCACCGGCCTGCTCGGCGTTGCCGTCCGACCAGCGACACAACGCACCAATACGCAAGCGGCGGCCGAAACCTCCGGCACCTGTTGTTCGAGCCGGCCCGAGCCCAAGACCACATGCGGCTGTTCCACACCGAAGCCCGAGCCGCAGCTCCAAGCAAAGCCGTCGTGCTGTGCTTCCAAGGCAAGTGAGCCCGAGCCGAAGGCGTCGTGCTGCTCATCCAAGCAAACGGCTTCCGACGATACGGGGACGCCTTCTAGCAGCAAGCAGGGTTTGTTTGCCGCCATGATCGATGCCGCGGGGCAGATCCTGGGCGATACCGCGAAGTGGCTGCTGATCGGCTTGGTTTTGGCCGGCGTGATCAGCGCGTTTATCGAGCCCGGGCAGTTTGCCGAGCTAGGCAGCGGTATCGGCGTGATGGTGCTGATGGTGTTTGTTGGCATCCCGATGTACATCTGCGCGGTCGCTTCGACGCCGTTGGCCGCGAGCCTGCTGATCGCCGGGCTTTCGCCCGGGGCGGTGTTGGTGTTCATGCTCGCCGGGCCCGCGACGAACATCGCGACCCTGGGCGTGGTCCGGCAGGAACTGGGCACACGCTACATGGTCGCCTATCTCTTCGGGGTAGGGCTCAGCGCGATCCTCTGCGGTCTGGCGACCGACTGGGTGGCCGGGGCGATGGGTATCGCCGCATCAGCCCAGGCGCAGCACGCCCATGAGCATGAGATGATCCCCCAATGGCTGGCCATCACATGCCTGGTCATGCTGGTGCTGCTGGCGATCAAGCCGCTGCGCGCCCGGCTGGTCCCCCCGGAGCCTCAGCCCGCGTAAGATCACCTTCAATGTCTTCCCGCCGCGACAAACTCGACGAGCTGTTAGCTAAGGCCCACGCGCTGCCGGCCGTGCCCGGCGTGTACCTCATGAAAGACGCCGCCGGCGTAGTGCTTTATGTCGGCAAGGCATCCAGCCTGCCCAACCGTGTCAGCAGCTACTTCGTGTCTTCTGCCGATCTCGGGCCGAAGAAGCAGCCGATGCTCGATCTGATCGAGGACTTCGACGTGATTGAGTGCGAGGGCGAGTGGGAAGCGCTGCTTGCAGAGAACCGACTGATCAAGGACATTCACCCTCGGTTCAACACCCGGCTGACCGACGGCAAGAGCTTCCCCTACCTCGTCGTCACGATGCGCGACGACTTCCCGGGCGTCTTTATCACACGCGAACCCTCGGCCCCGCAGTTCCGAGGCGCTAAGGTGCTCGGGCCGTTCACGAGCGTCTACGCCCTGAGGGAGAGCGTTCAGCTCGCCCAGCGTGTGTTCAAGTTCCGTACGTGCCATCTGGATATCCGTGAAGACGACGACACCCGCCGCAACTTCAGGCCCTGCCTGCTCTACCCGATCAAGCAGTGCACCGCGCCGTGTGCCGAGAAGATCAGCAAGGAAGCCTACCGGGAGGACATCAAGCGGTTCGTTCGGTTCCTGGAGTCCAAGCGTTCGGTGATGCTCCGCGAGATGCGTGTGCAGATGCAGGAGGCGTCGGACGCACGGCAGTACGAGGAAGCCGCGGTGCTGCGAGATCAGATCAAGGCGCTTGAGAAGCTCGACGAGCGGGGGCGCAAGGCGCAGGGCTGGCAGCCGGAGGTCGAGTCGTTCGTGCATGATCCCCGGAAGGGGTTGCGGTCGCTTGGCAAGACTTTAGCGCTAAGCGAGCCGATCCGCTGCCTGGAAGCGATTGACATCGCACACCTGCAGGGCGGTGAGACGGTCGGGTCGAAGGTGTGTTTTGTCGATGGCCGGCCTTTCAAGAACGCGTACCGGCGGTACAAGATCAAGTCTGTGCCGGGCGGGAACGATGATTACGCTTCGATCCGTGAGGTGGTCAGCCGGCGGTATCGTGAGGCCGGGGCGGGGCACGAGCTGTACCCGGACGTCATCCTGATCGACGGCGGGTTGGGTCAGCTGCACGCGGCGATGGAGGCCTTCGATCAGCTGGACGTCAAGCCCCCGATGGTGATCTCGTTGGCGAAGAAGGAGGAGCTGATTTATACCCAAGCCAAGAGCGAGCCGATCCGCCTCGGCCGGGACAACGCGGGGTTACGGCTCTGCCAGGCGATCCGCGACGAAGCCCACCGGTTCGCGCAGCACTATCACCACATCCTGAGGCGTAAAAAGACGGTGGGGGAGTGATGTTATATGTGTGCCCAAGTTTGACAGCCGTAACTCAGACACGCTTGTAGCCTTACCCCGGTTAGAAGGTCAGTCGGCCCTCACCGCTCTGCTCTTGCACCACCTCTCCTGAGACTTCGGGGCTGGCAGACTTCTTCTTGCCCCGGAAGCACACGATAGCGATCAGCAGGCCGATCGCGATACCGATCCCATGCGCGGCATACACCGATGCCTCGAAGGGCTTGGCAACATCACTCCCATCAATGATCACGTTGATCAGGGCCACAACATGAGCGCTGGCAAATAGTGATGCCAGAATTCCGATAATGGTCTTGACTATTCTCATCGTTGGCTCTCCCAGAAAATGGCTGATAGTTCCGTTGCGGGTTACACCGCGTGTACCAGCGTCATCGACCGATCTTGTATGTACATCAAGAGGCATAGGGCGTTGGCGCGAGATATGGTGCTGTCTGGTTTGCTGTCGGGAGCTTGCAGGGAACTGGATGGGAGGGGGATTCGTGCCGAATATCTATCCATAATGAATCCACAGAAGCGGATCGTCGTGATATCGGACACACACCTGGGCAAGCCCCGGGGCGGCGCGGGATCCCCCGAGGCCCTGCGTCCGCTGTGGCAAGGGGCCGACCGGTTGATCATCAACGGCGATGTCGCCGAGGTGAACGACGCCTTGCTGCGCACTGAGGCCGCCAGGCAGGTCCTGGAGATCGAGCAGCTTTGTGAAGCCGACGGTGTTGAGTTGACGCTGCTCTCGGGCAATCACGATCCCCTGCTGACCGACCGGCGCAGCCTTGAGTTAAATGATGGCGAGGTCTACCTGACCCACGGCGATGTGCTGCACCCAGCCATCTCGCCCTGGACCGGGCACCGTGATCGTCTGCGGTTCCTGAACGAGCGTACCCATAATGCGCTGGATGAGGAGGAGGCCTCGACCTCGCCGGGCCGTCTGGCAGCGTCGCAGTACGCATCGCACTTCACCTGGGACGAGATGTCACGGCATCACGAGCCCGAGCCGACGGGCTGGCGCAGGTGGCGAGACAAAGCGCTGCAGGTAATCCGTGTGCTGTGGTATTGGCACACCCTGCCAAAGACTGCACTCAAGTTTGCATGCCGGCACGCCCCGGAGGCCCGGTTCTTCGTGTTCGGGCACATCCACCGGGCGGGGGTCTGGCGTCGGCGGGGCAAGGTGGTGATCAACACCGGGGCCTATGGTTTCCCGTTTACGCCGCGTGCGGTCGTTATCGAGCAAGGTGAGTTGACGGTCTGGCCGGTGGTGAAAGACGCGAGCAACCAGTCCTACCGGTTGGCGGACAAGCCCGTGGCACGTTTTACGTTGCAACGAGCGGCCTGACCACCTGTCACTTCTTGCGTGTTCCAGCGTTTGCCGTGAAGCTCAGGCGGCCTGTTGAGTTCGATAGTCGCGCTGAAGAAGTGATGTGACTTCGTCGAACGTCACCGCCTCGTTAAACAGGTAGCCCTGCCCGTATCGGCACCCGAGCCCTTGCAGCAGCGCGAGCTGGTTGGGGTTCTCGATGCCTTCCGCGATCACGGTCATGTCCAAGTTGCCCGCCAGCTCGATCACGGAGTGAAGGATCGCTCCGTAGTAGCGTTCCTTCCGGCCTGCGCTGTTGATGAAGCTGCGGTCGATCTTCAGCACGTCCAGCGGGAACTTGTGCAGGCACGTCAGTGACGAGTGACCCGTCCCGAAGTCGTCCATCGCCAGCCCCACGCCCAATTCCTTGAGATGGGTCAGCACCTCTGTCATCTGCTCCAGGTCGTTCATCACCATCGACTCGGTGACTTCAAGCCGGAGCTGCCCGTTCTTGATCCCTGTCTCGAGCATGACCGCATGCACTTGCCCGACAAGCCCGGGGTCTCGCAGTTGGGTCCGTGAGACATTGACGTTCACGAACGCCGGCGCGTGGTCCGGGTGCTCACGGCAGAGTGCCGCAAAATCCACACAGGCCTGCCGTAAGACCCACTGCCCGAGTTCCCCCATCAGGCCAAGCTCTTCGGCGATATCGATAAAGTCACATGGGTAGACCTCGCCGCGCTGCGGGTGAGACCAGCGGAGCAGCGCTTCGAGGCCATCGAGCTTGCCCGTGCCGAGTTCGATGATCGGCTCATACACGACATGGAAGTCCTTGGCTTCGACCGCGGCACGCAGGTCGTTCTCCAGTTTCAGCCGGCTCACGATCGACTTGTGCATCTGCTCGTCGAACATGACGTAGCGCGCCTTACCCGAGCTCTTGGCCTGATACATCGCGGTGTCGGCGTCGCGCAGGATCTCGTCCGGGTTCTTGTACTGGGACGAGCCCACGACGATCCCGATGCTCGCCGTCGAGGTCACCTCGTGTCCGGTGATCTGGTACGGCTCGCTGAACGTCTCCAGCAGGCGCTGTGCAACGACCGCCGCGTCCTGGTCTTCACGGATCCCGTCGAGCAATACAACGAACTCGTCACCCCCAAGACGTGATGGCAGGTGTGAGCCGCCCAGGCGGGCGGTGGTATCCAGTTCACGGAGGTTATCACGCAACCGTTCGGTGATACACAGAAGCAGCTGGTCACCCGCCTCATGACCGAGGCTGTCATTGATGATCTTGAACCGATCGAAGTCCAGGAACAGCACCGCGAACTTATAGCCCTTGATCCGGTTAGCTCGGCTGATCGCCTGCACGAGGTGCTCAGTGAGCAGCTTGCGGTTGGGCAGGCCCGTCAGCGCATCGTGGTAGGCGGCGTGCCGGAGCTTGGCTTCACTGGCGCGCTGGTCACTGACGTCGGCAAACGTGATCGCCAGGCCGTCCCCGAGTTTCACAGCCGTGTAGCGGTACCACTTCTCGTTGTGGGCGAACTGCTTGCTCTCCTCCAGGGGCAGGCCCGTTTCCACAACCGAAACGGCATGGCGCAGCATGTCCTCGCGCTTGATGCAGGGCAGCGTGGTATTGATCCGGCTGCCGACCAGATCGACCGCGCTACGGCCTAAGAGCTGCTCGGTCGCGGGGTTTACCCGCTGGATCACGAAGTCGGTGATGTTGTCGTCTTTGTCCCGCACGGATTCGAGGATCAACACACCGCCGAGGGCGCTCTCCAGGATGCTGTCGAGGATCAGACGGGGGTCGCGCCTGGCAGGTTCTGTGTTTTTCCTCCCGCGGGCCGATTCGACTGTCATGGCCGGGGTGGGCCAGCGGACCTGTCGCAGTAGCGTGTATGTGATCAGGCCACAGCCCAGGACCAGCAGAGCGACCGACATGTAATTCAGCCACGCGGTCAGTTCCTGCGGCAACTGGACCAGTTTTGTCCAGCCACTGGTGTGAGCATACTGAGCTATCGCTCCGACCGCCCCCAGGAACAGGCCCATCACCGCTGTGCCCGGCCCCGGCCTACGGGATCGACGGCGACCCGGTTGACGCTGCTCGGTACGGATCCCGTATTGGAGCAATCGTTTAGCGGAAGCTATCGGGAGGTTCTGGAACTGCAGCCCGACAAGGAATGCCCGGAAGCCCACGCGCTTGCACCAGACAATCTTGCATTCGGCGTCGATGTGTTCCTGCTCCGCCATGTCGAAGGTGATGCGGGTCGTGCCCTTGAGCGGGCGCTTTGACAGCAGACGCACCCCCCCGGCCGACAGATCAATCACCACCCCCGCGCTGCAGTGCAGGTCCGGCCGCTTGAGCCGACCGTGACGGCGGAACTCTTTCTTAGAAGCGGATTGATTCATGAGCCAGCGTCTACCTGAATCCCACGCGTTCTTTAAATGCTCAACGACTGTTTGGCTCATCGACATCCTGCAAGTACTACTTAACAAACACAGGTTTAAGGGGTTGGGGTAAGTGTGATATAGCGGCGGGCCGCTGTCAGGCCTTGTACCGGCCGGGGTTATCGGAGGCGATGGCAAAGCGGTAATCGTGTTCGCGCTGACGCCTTTCGGTCGCGACCGGCATCTGCACTCGCCGCCTGCAGGAGCACCGGCAGGCATGCATCAGCATGAAGCCCAGTGTCAGCACGAAACCGCCCGCCATCATCGCCAGCAAGGGCTCGGTCACGTCGGCTGATCCACCTTCGACCGATAACAGCTTCATCACCTCCACGCCCGCCGCCATCAAGGCCACCAACAGCACGACCCAGCCCAGCGCCGCCCGTGTTCGGCCCCGCATCATCATGACCATCAACAAGCCACCCAACAGGCAGTACACCACCATCGATCGGCTCACCAGCACGGCCGCGACGTCGTAAGACCGACTGAAGTGCTCCGCAAAGGGCACCAGGCTGACCGCCGCTGATCCGTCACTCGGCTGCGAGGTGACCCAATACCACAGGCCGATACACATCGCATTGATGATCAGCACGCCGAACATGACCGTCGGTCGGCTGCGCTGTTTCGACAGGTAGTGGTTGATGGCGTACCTCGGCCCCGCCGTCCGTCGATAGAACACAAACGCCGACCATCGCCACAGGCTGTTCATCCGGTGGCCCAGCAGCACGCCCACGGCACCGCCGAAGCTGTTATTCAGCACGTCCTGGATCGATGCGTAGCGGCCCGGGATCAGGCTCTGCGTCGATTCGATCAGCCAACTCAGTGCCACCACTGCCATCACGGACAATGCGATCTGCGCCCACTGACGCCCGGTTATCCGCGACGCCGTCAGCCGAAGCAAGACACCCAGCGGCCCGTAGAGCAGCAGATTCAGGACCAGGTCACTGATCCACACCGGCACGCCATACGACGAGACGTTCGTGGCGGCGGGTATCCAACGCGGGCTGGTGACCCACGAGAACACCGATTGCCATGAGCCGCCGGATGCAGCTACGTATCCGGCAATGTCAAAGCTCCACGGCAGCAATGAGCCATACACTAATAGCCCGGTCAGCAATAGCGTCATCAGTGGCGCACGCAGCCAGCCCGGCCGACGCCATAGCGCCGGTTCTGTTGCCGGGTTGTCGTGTGAACGATGCAATGCGGTCTGCCTCCACATGAGTGTCTTACAACTCTAAGATACCGATCGAGACGGAGCATAGAGCGGGTTGGATTGCATTAAGACTCGCCGACGGATGACCTGTTATAACCGGTGTCACCGGCAAATAACGCCCCGCGGACCTACCCATGACTAACTCACCCCCGATCCAGGACGCAATTCACACCCAATCGGACGGGCTCCTGACGCTACGGGTCAAGGTCGTGCCCGGCGCCAGCCGCAGCCGGGTGGTTGGGATGCTCGGGGATCGTCTGAAGCTTGCCGTCGCCGCACCACCGGAGCAAGGCAAAGCCAACAAGGCCGTCTGCAAGCTGCTTGCGGATGTGTTGGGTGTCAGCTTGCGAGACGTTGCCGTAACAGCCGGTCAATCGCAGCCACTCAAGACGTTGACTATCTCCGGGATGGACGCTGATCGTGCCGTCGTCGCGTTATCAAAGTGTCTGGGGCCCTAACGGCTTGCCTGCACACGCTGGGCCCGTCATGATGGGGGGATGGCGACCGCACTGATCTACGATGACCGCTTCCTCGAACACCTGACCGGCCAAGGCCACCCCGAACGACCCGATCGGCTCCGCGCGATTATGCAGGGCCTCAGCGACGCCGGCCTGCTCGACAGGCTCCAGCGCCCCGCTTTCAGGCTCGCCGACCTCAATGTCATTAAGCGCCTTCACGACCCGGACTATGTCGAGCATTGCTTCCGTGCCTGCCGGAACCACGTGCCCTTCATCGATACGCCCGATTCGGCGATCTGCGAAGACAGCGCGGACATCGCCCAACTCGCGGTCGGCGGGGTGATCCAGGCGGCCGAGCTGGTCTGGGTGGGGGAGTATGACAACGCCTTCTGCGCCGTCCGCCCCCCGGGGCATCACGCCGAGGCCGGCGAGTCCATGGGCTTCTGCCTGTTCGGCAACATCGCGCTCGCGGCCGAGGACCTGATCCGGAAGTTCGGCCTCCAGCGCGTGGCGATCGTGGACTTCGACGTCCACCACGGCAACGGCACGCAGCACCTGCTCGAAGAGCGATCCGACGTTTTGTTCATCAGCATCCACCAGGACCCGATGACCCTGTTCCCCGGCACCGGATTCGGCAACGAGACCGGCAAGTGCGACGGCGAGGGCTTCACACTCAACGTCCCGCTCATGCCCGGCTGCGGCGATGATCACTACAAACAGGCGTTCGAGTCTCAGATCATCCCCAAGCTCGACGCGTTCGCGCCGCAGTTCGTACTCGTCTCCGCAGGCTTCGATGCCGCGAAGCAAGACCCGCTGGCACAGATGAACGTGACGACCGAAGGCTACGCCTGGATGACCCGGCAACTCATCGACGTCGCCAAGCGCCACTGCGGCGGCAAGCTCGTCTCCGTCCTCGAAGGCGGGTACGACCTCGACGCTTTGTCTCAGGGCGTTGTGGCTCATGTCGGCGCACTGTTGGATGCGTGATCTTTCGACACATCTGCCTGCGAATTCCCCTACAATCTGCAGATGACGGAAGTGGAGAAAGATACGGTCTGGTACGAAGACGGCTTGAGTTTCACCTGCACGCAGTGCGGCAACTGCTGCACGGGCCCGCCGGGCTTTGTCTGGTTCGACGAGCAGGAGGGCGAGGCCATAGCTGAGCACCTGGGCCTGAGCGTCGAAGAATTCCACGAAAAATACTGCCAGAAGAAGCAGAAGCGGTGGTCGCTGGGCGAGGTCTCGACCCGTCACGGATTCGACTGCGTTTTTCTCGTACGTGACGCCGAGGGCAAGAGCGGCTGCTCGATCTACCCCGTCAGGCCGACGCAGTGCCGGACCTGGCCGTTCTGGCCGGAGAACCTCAAGACCTCGCGGCACTGGGACCGTGCGGCCAAGAACTGCCCGGGCATGAAGAACGGCGGGACGTTCTACCCTGTCGATCAGGTCCGGATCATCCTGGCGAAGAACAAGGATTGATCGATTCTATTGGCCACCGATTAACACAGATGAACACAGATAAAAAGCCAAGGTCTTGATCCGTGTTAATCGGTGTTCATCTGTGGCTAAACAGGTTTGCGATGAGTATTGAGGCTGAACATTGGAGTGCGTGGTCGGAGGCGATGCGGCTGCCGGCGGTTACGGACCGCATGCGAGACCTGCTCGATGAGATGGATCGGGCGGTAGATGCTTCCGGCTTCACCTGCCAGCAGAGCGGGCGTTGCTGCAGGTTCGATTCGTTCGGACACCGGCTGTACATGTCCGGTCTGGAGATTGCATGGTTCAGGTCGTTGGTTGGCCCGGAAAGCTCAGCGAATACTTCCGGGGGTGTCGCGCTGCCGATCCTCGAGGCCAAGCAGGATGGATGTCCGTATCAGATCGATGGGATGTGCAGCGTGCACCGTGATCGGCCGTTCGCCTGCCGTGTGTTCTTTTGCCAGGCAGGGTCCGATGACTGGCAATCAGAACAATACGAAGCGTTTCAGGCGAAAATCAAGGCGCTGCACAACGAACTCGGTTTACCCTACCAATACATGGAATGGCGCACGGGGCTGTCTGCAGCGCAGGCCCACGGCCTGTAGTTTAGCGGGCGATCGCAGATCGTCGTGCGATTGGGACGGTCTTACAACGCGCGGATCTGCGATCCGCCGCTAAACATAAGTGTCTTTAAATATTTTCACAGCACGTCCAGCAGCTCGCTTGGATGATGGATAACCACGTCCACGCCGTGCTCGTGCAGGTCGGGTTCGTCGCGTAGGCCCCACGTCACACCCACCGCCAGCATGCCCGCGGCCTTTGCGGTCGCCATGTCGACACCCGAGTCACCGACGAATACCACGTCACTCGGCGGCAGCTTCAATTGCTCTGCGATTATCAGCGCGGCGGTCGGGTCGGGCTTGATGGGTACGTTTTCACGTTGGCCCAAGACTGCGACGAATGGCCGATCCGGCAGCAACACGCTGACGAGCTCGGTCGTCGCGGCATGGGGCTTATTACTCAGCACCGCGAGGCCGAGGCCCTTGGCCTGAAGGGCGTCGAGTGTTTTCTCGATGCCGTCGTATGGCCGGGTGTAGTCGAGCTTGTGCTGGTGGTAGTAAGCGAGGAAGAGGTCGAGCGCTCCGTCCAGGTCTTCACCCTCGGCCCCGGTCGCCCGGTGCAGCAGCATGCGGGCACCGTTGCCGATCATCCCGCGGCAGGCGGCGGGCGTGATCCGGGCCATCCCACGCCGGGCCAGGACGTGGTTGGTCGCCTCGGCGAGGTCGTCGAGGGTGTCCAGGAGCGTGCCATCGAGGTCGAAAATCACTGCCCGATAAGTCATGGCGTGAGTGTAGCGTCGTAGTGAAATACGTGTTTTATGTAACGGCCATTGCGGGCGCTGACACGAGGGCTTAAGCTAAAGATGCTTGTGAATCGAAGGATAGTAAATGCGAGCAAAAAACCCCCACCCCGAGCTTGAGCCGAAGATCAGAGAGTCGGTCGGCCAAGCGATGGGCAGGCTCCCGTCGGGCCGATTCATCCTCACCGCCGCGTCCGGCGAAAAGCGGATGGGCATCGTCGTCAGTTTTGTCCAGCAGGCCTGCCTGACCCCGCCGATGGTGACGGTCGCGATCGCCAAGGGCCGGGCCATCATGCCCCTGATCAGCGAGAGCCGGCAGTTCGGCCTCTGCCAGTTGGCTGAAGACGACAAGATCATGCTCCGCAAGTTCCGCCCGTTCAACGACGCCTCCGTGACCGACGACCCGTTCCTCGGGTTTGAAATGATCCGAGGCGAGATGCCCAAGCTGCCGATCCTGTCCAATACCCTGGCATACCTGGAATGCGTACTGGTCAGCCACATGGATATCGAAGGCGATCACGACCTGTTCGTCGGGGTGGTGCGGGGCGGTTCGCTGCTGAAGGCGAACAAGCAGCCACAGGTCCACCTCCGCGAGAGCGGGCAGGATTATTAACCAGCCGCGCCGTGTCTTGTCGGCGCTTACCCGGTCAAGTCCGCTACACTCTGATCCATGGCTGCCCCGGAACCCCCGGACGTGAATCACGACGATGCCGTATCACCTGCAAACGGCGAGCGCCATCGATACAAACTCGTGATCGCCTACGACGGCTCCGCGTTCCACGGCTGGCAGAAGCAGGAGCCGCCCGACGCGCCGCCGTTGCGGACGGTTCAGGGTGTCTTGCAGGACGCTTTGATCCGTGTGCTGCGGCAACCGATCAGCCTGATCGGCGCCAGCCGGACCGACGCCGGCGTTCACGCGCGTGGCCAGGTCGCGCACTTCGATGCCGATTCCCCCGTCCCGATTGAGCGGATGGCGTTAGCGATTAACAGCCGACTGCCGGACGATATGGAAGTGCGTTCGGTCGAGCGGGTGGACGCCGGGTTCGACGCCATCCAGCACGCGGTGACCAAGCAGTACACCTACGCGATCCACAACGCCGATCACCGCCCGCTGGCGATGCGCCACACGGTCTATCATTGCTGGTACGAGCTGGACATCGATCGCATGAACGACGCGGCGGCCCGTTTGATGGGTGAGCACGATTTTGAAGGCTTCAGCGCCGCCGGGCACGGCCGGGAGTCTACCATCCGCACCATCCATCGCTGCGACGTGAAGCGGCAGGGCGACCGCGTCACCATCACCGTCGAGGGCAGCGGCTTCCTCTGGAACATGGTCCGAATCATCGCCGGCACGCTGGTCGAGGTGGGTCGCGGGTTGTTCGAGCCTGCGCGGATCAACGAGATATTGGAATCAACCGATCGCCAAAAAGCCGGCCCGACCCTGCCGCCGCAGGGCTTGTGCCTGGAGTGGATCAGGCATGGAGATGTATGATTTGGGATTGATGATTTATGATTTGTTCGTACAGATCACACTTCGTGCCAGTCCACGCATGCGTCAATCATAAATCTTAAATCACAAATCATAAATAATGAAGATCCTCCACGTCATCACGCGACTCATCCAGGGCGGCGCTCAGCAGAACACTGTCCTGAGCTGCGCCGCGCAGGTGAAGGCCGGGCACGAGGTGCATCTGGCGTACGGCCCGATCTACGGCCCGGAAGGGTCGTTGCTGGAAGAAGCAAGAGCGAGCGGCGCGGTGCTGCATGAGATCAAGTCAATGCGGCGGGCGGTGAATCCGTGGCACGATATTCGTTGCTACCGTTCGCTTCGCAGGCTGATCAGTGACATCAAGCCGGACATCGTGCACACTCATTCAAGTAAGGCCGGCATCATCGGGCGCGGCGCGGCGTGGGCCGAAGGTGTGTCGGTTGTCGTGCATACCGTTCACGGCCTGCCTTTCCACGATCGGCAATCCAAACTCGTGCATCGGCTCTACGTCATGCTCGAACGCTGGGCCGCCAAACGCTGCCACCACATGGTCGCGATCACACCGGCCATGGTCGACGCGTTCCGATCCAAGGCGATCGCCGGCGAAGATTTGTTTACCGTCATTCCAAGCGGGATCAACGTGGAGGACTTCGACGTATTGGGTGTCGATGTTACTCGGGTGCGTGATGAGTTCGGCTTCTCGGCTGATAGTTTCGTCATTGGTTTGGTCGGTCGGATGGACCCGCTCAAAGGCCACGCCGACCTGATCGAGGCCATGAAGTCGGTCATCCCCAATGTCGAACCCTGGATCGACTGCACGTTTGTCGGCGACGGCTGGTACGCGCAGCAGGTCCGCCAGATCATCCTCGATGGTGATGACTTCTTCGCGGATCATTTTTCCTTCTCGGGTCTGGTCCCACTTGAACAGATGAAGCAGAACTATAGTGCGATGGACCTGGTCGTTTTGCCGTCCTATCAGGAAGGCCAGAGCCGTGTGCTTGCCGAGGCCTTGCTCTGCGGCTGCGCGATCGTGGCCTATGATGCGGGGGGTATCAGCTCGATCTGCATCGATGGGCAAACCGGCAAGCTCGTTCCTGTCGGCGACAAGCAGGCCTTGGCCGACGCGATCGTCTGGATGATTCAGCACCCCCAAGAACGGCGGCTGATGGTCGAGCGCGGCCGGCAACTCGTCCGTGAAAAGTTTAGTGCCGAGCACATGACGCGGGAATTAGAACGGCTGTATGAACGTTTACTCCAAGACAATGCAAACCAGGATTAGCCACCGATGAACACAGGTAAACACGGATGTCATTTTGGTATGTCTTATCTGTGTCCATCCGTGTTCATCGGTGGCTAATGACAATAGGATCAGATCATGGCGAACATCCTCGTAGTCGGCCCGCACCCGGACGATCAGGAACTGGGCATGGGCGGGACGATCATCCGGCTCGCGCAGCAGGGGCACGACGTCCTCCTGCTTGACGTGACCAACGGCGAGCCCACGCCCTACGGCTCACTCCCCGAACGCGAAAAGGAATGGACCGAGGCGGCGAAGATCATGGGGGTGAAGCGCCAACTGCTCGGGCTGAAGAACCGCGAGGTGGAGCACACCCTGCCGGCCCGTCATCAGATGGCGGGCGTGATCCGTGAGCACCAGGCGCAGATCATCTTCCTCCCGTTCCCCGAAGACGCCCACCCCGACCACCGCGCGGTGACCCGCATCGTCGAGGACGCGCGCTTCGATGCGAAGCTGACGAAAACGGACCTTCCGGGCGAGCCGATCTATCCCAAGTGGCTGATCTACTACTACTGCACGCACCTGCGCTGGGTCGCGAACCCGACGTTCTGCCTGGATATCACCGAGCAGATGGACGACAAGGAGCGTGCGATCAAGGCGTACCACACCCAGTTTGTTGTGCCGGAAAAGAACCGGCGGGTGGTGGAGTTTGTGCGTGAGATGAACGGCTACATGGGGTCACGCATCGGTGTGCGATATGCCGAACCGTTTTTCACGAAGGAGCCGTTGGGATTGGATGGGTTCGATGGATTGGTGATGTAAAGGGATCTGCGTCGCGACAAGTCCCGTCGCTTCATGTGATCAATCCGTAACTTGTGATACGGTCAGCGGTACTCGATGTCCTGCACGAGTTTGCCTTCGTTGTCGCGAGACCAGACGAGCGTGGGCTCGGGGCGTAGGCCGGTGGCGGTGATGCGTGCGGGCAGGTCGTCGCGTGCCGGCTCAAGCAGGCGGAACAGGCCGGTCGTGCCGTTGCGTCGGGCGTAGCGGTAGAGCGACGGGTCCTTGGCGTCCATCTTGACGGTGACCCCGTGGCTCATGCGTGTCAGCACAAACTGCCGGGCCTGCAGCAGGTCGCGCAGCTGCGAGAGGTTCTTGGGCGTCTTGGCGCCATTTTCGTGCATGTATCGCAGCGCTTCGCCGAGAAACTCCATCCGTGTGGCCGCGAGGTTGATCGGGTCGGGCTCCTGATCCTTTGCGAACTTGATCCAGCGCCTTTCAAGCCCCGTCAATTCATGGTTGCCGAATGCTTCCTCCATGGCGGCCCGGCTCTCCCGACCCTCGCCTACGCGCTTGAGGTATCGACCGAACGCCGACTGATACCGCTGATCCTCACCATTGATCAGGAAGAACACAATCGACCAGGACTGGGCGTACAGCAGCGACGCCCGCTCCGGGTCCGTCCGCAGCGCGTCTGCCCAATCCTCGGCATCGGTGCTGACCAGCTCGCTCACCTTGAGCGTTTTTCCATCCGCCAGGGCTTGACGGACCTGCTCGACACGCCGCGCATTCGCAAGGCCGGTGGTCATCTTGTCGTCGAGGATGATCGCGTCTTCGAAGTATTGCGCGAGGCCTTCGTTGATCCAGGTGGGCAGGGTCTGGCCGATGTAATTGAACGCGAACTGGTGGAAGCCCTCGTGCTGGAGCACTTTGAACGTCTGGCTTCGGCTGCGTCCCTGGGTCCATGTCGCCAGGCCCTGGCCCTTGGGCGAATAGAAGAACATCCCGCCGGTGTTCTTGGCGTTGATGCCCTTGCTTTTCATAAACGCCTGGTACTGGGCCTCGGTCCGCAGCAGGTACAGCGGCATCTCGATAGCGCCGCGCGAATGGAAGTCCCGGAAGCGTTCTTCGAACTGAGCGAAGACCGCGTCCATGTGTTTGCCGTACGCCCGGACCTCGTCGCGCGTGAGGTTGGTGTGGATCAGGTACGACCGGCTGCGGAACTGCTTGAGCTTCGGCGGCTTGGCGTGGGCCGTGATGGCGCACGAGAGCATCAGCAGGACGACCAGTAGCGTCCGCTTAGCACGTACCGAAACGAGGTTCGAAGTAAAAAGGTATTGCACCGATGCCATCCGGACTCACCGATGGGGAATGTCTGGTCCGCTCGCTACTTCCCGGCGTAGTCGATGACACGGCTGATTTCGCTTCGCATGTCGTGACGATGAACGACACGGTCCACGAAGCCTTTCTCCTGCAGGAACTCGGCCCGTTGGAAGCCTTCGGGCAGGTCCTGCCGAACGGTGTTGGCGATGACGCGCGGCCCGGCGAAGCCGATCAACGCTTCGCGCTCGGCCAGGATCACATCGCCGAGCATCGCGAAGCTCGCCGTGACCCCGCCGGTGGTCGGGTCGGTCAATACGCTGATGAATAAGCCGCCCGCTTCGTCCAGCCTTGCTAGCGCCGCCGACGTCTTGCTCATCTGCATCAGCGACAAGGCCGACTCCTGCATCCGAGCCCCGCCCGATGCGCTGACAACGATCACCGGCTGGTCCAGCTCCAGGCCCAGCTCGATTGTTCGCGTGATCTTTTCGCCGACCACGCAGCCCATCGACGCCATCATGAACCGGTTGTCCATCACCGCGAGCACAACGCCACGGCCTTTGATAAACGCCTTGCCGCATTGCACCGCGTCGTTGTGGCCGGTCTTCTTCTGTTCGTTTTTCAACCGATCCTTGTAAGGGATGCGGTCCTTAAAGCTCAACGTGTCGCGGGGCGAGAGGTCCGCCCACATCGGCTCGAAGCTGCCGGGGTCGCACAGCTGTTCGATCCGCTGCATGGCATCGATGCGGTAGTGGTAGTCGCAGTCCGGGCAGACGTGCAGGTTCTGGGCGACCTGCTTGGCATAAAGCATCGCTTCACAGTTGGGGCAGCGCTTCCATAGACCCTCGGGCACGCCCTGGGGCTTGCCCTGGTTCTCCTGCTTCTGCTCCAGCCATGTGTTGCCGGGGGCGCTGCTGGCACCTGCCTGGCCGGTTTTTTTCGGGCTCGTCGTTGCTTTCACGGGTTCTTCCGCCAAAATGGCTCCCTTCAAGGTCCTAATGTGCACAACCCCGCGTGAGCGGGGCGTTAGGGATTATATCGGCAAATAACCCAGGGATACACCAGCCATGCGGATCACCCGTTTTTTTGATAATGAAGGCAACGTTAGGTATGGAAACGACTTAGGAGGTGGCTCGGCAGAAGTTATCCACGATGCGCCTTTGTCAGGACCGCTCAGGACCACCTCAGAAGTCGTCCAGATCGAGCGTCGGCTGGCCCCGATCGAGCCGCCGAACATCTTCTGCATCGGGAAAAATTACCTCGATCACGCCGTCGAATTCGATGGCGGCTCCGCCCCGGCCCGCCCGATCGTCTTCATCAAACCCGTCACCACACTCAACCACCCCGGCTCGCCCATCCGCCTGCCAGCTTGCTCGCCCCAGCCCGAGGTCGACTTTGAGGGTGAGTTGTCTGTGGTCATCGGGACCGCCGGGCGGGATATCCCCAAAGCCAAGGCCTATGACCACATCCTCGGCTACACCATCGGCCACGACGTCTCGGCACGCTGGTGGCAGAAGATCGGCGGGGGCGGTCAGTGGGCCCGCGGCAAAGGCTTCGACACCTTCTGCCCGCTCGGCCCGGCGATTGTCACCAAAGACGAAGTGCCTGACCCGCAGAACCTGAATATCACCACCACGCTCAACGGCGAAGTCATGCAGCAGGGCAACACCGCCGACATGATCTTCCCCATCGACGAACTGATCGAGTTCCTCAGCCAGGACACCACGCTGCTCCCCGGCACCGTCATCCTCACCGGCACCCCGGCCGGCATCGGCGCCGCACGCAAGCCCCCCGTCTTCCTCAAACCCGGCGACGAGGTCACGATCGAAGTTGAAGGGTTGGGCCAACTCACTAATCCCGTCTGTGATGCGGAAGACGAAGCGTCGTAGTATTGCTTACTGATAGTCACTTGCCGCGACTCAACGAGTCGCGGGCATGCGTTACGTTGAAATGCAGCATGAAAGATAGCGGATGGCCAGCGATCCCCGCGAACAATTTATCAGCGAACCTATTACGCCGGCTGAGGGCACCTTCGATAGTCAGGCCATCGCACGCGGTGAGCCCGGCCTGCCGACGAAGTTCACCTGGCGCGGCAATGAGTACTTGATCGAAGAGGTTTTAGAAGTCTGGAAGACCTCCACCCCCGAGTCTGCAGGCGGCGAACTCTATCTACGCCGACACTGGTGGGAGGTCCGCACCCACACCGGCCACATCATGAAGCTCTACTTCGAACGGCAGAAGAATCGCAAGAACGCCAAGGACCGATGGTTCATCTATACATTGGTTGAACCGGGCAATCAGGCCTAATTGATGGCGCCCACCACACACTCGCCCGTCTCGGCATCGACGGTTACGGTGACACTATTGCCATCGCAACCGAGCGTGATGGTGGCGTCGGTCGTCTGGTCGAGCCCGCCGTAGATGTTGAAGCCCAGCTCGTCGTCGCTGTCGAGGGCGTAGCTGTCGATGGTGACGCCCTGGAGGCTGTTGGATGCGGCGCTGGCGTAGTCAACCAGGTAGGGCAGCTGGTTGATGGGGTTGGTGATCGGGGTGGCCGTGTCGCTGGCGGCGGCGATGTGGTAGGTGTCGGCGGCGTTATCAAAGACCAACAGCCGCAGGTCGTCCCCGTGGGCCATGCTCTCGACCTGGGCGAAGCCCACGTCGGCAACGAGCATGGAAGCGGCCGCGCGCAGCTGGTTGGGGGCGGTGTCGCCTAACCGGGGCGCGGCCAGCGCCGCGGCGATCGCGATGATGGCCACCATAATCATCATCTCCACGAGCGTGAAGCCGTGTCGATGAGGTCGACCAGATTGGGCATCGCTTAAAGCCATGGTGTATCGAGATCATCGGTCAGTTCACGGGCCGGCGTTGGTCGGCGGTGATGCCGGGCCGTCCGATAATCGCCGATTCGGTCGTGCATCTCGGTTAAGTGGGTTGTGCGGGCTGTCGAAGTTAAGCGTAGAGCCGCGCGGAAGGTCTGCGCGGCCGATCCGTGCTCAGTTTGGTGAGACCGGAAGATGCACAAGAAACACAGATTACGATCGGTCAGACATGCCGGCCTGACGCTGATGGAGGTAATGTTCGCTCTGCTGGTGTTGAGCTTCTCCGTCGCCGCGTTGACCCAGGCCATCGTCTCCGGGCAGTCGCACACCTATGAAGCGATGCACGCCTCGCGCGCGATCTCGCTGGCTGAGGCCATGATCGATGAGGTCTTGAGTAAGCCCTACGACGATCCCGATAGCGACATCACCGCCGGGCCCGACACCGGCGAAACAGATCGGTCATTGTTCGATTGCAGCGACGACTACGACGGCTATACCGAGGCCGTTGGTGCCGTGCTCGATCAGACGCTGACGGCTTACCCCGAGCTCTACCAAAACTTCGGCCGATCCGTGACAGTGGACTACGTCACCGAGTCACTGCCGGACCTGGGGGGTGATCACAACGGCATGTCCGTCACGGTGACCGTCACCGACTCGAACGGACGGACATGGACCGTCTCCCGCTTTCTCCAGGAGCCCGCGTCGTGATCCACCGGCCACATAGACAGTCATGCTTCAACCAGCCGCGCGCCACCGGACTGACGGCAGTCGAACTGCTGATGGCTTTGGCGATCACCAGCCTGATCGGCCTGGCGATCGCCTCGATGCTCACGGCCGTGTCTTATGGCACGGATACCAGCCGTGACATCCGCTCGCTCGTGGTCAAGAACAAGACGCTCAGCGCCCGCATCACCGCGGCCGTTCGTCAGAGCGCCCAGGTGCTTGATGCCGACGACGGCTACGTCGTGCTCTGGACCGACGACATCAACGAGAGCGGAGCCCCTGACCTGCTCGAACTGCGCCGCATCGAGTTGGACGCCGCGACGGACGAGCTGACTGACTACACCCCGGACCCCAGCGCCACCGACGTGGCGTACGACCTGGCCAGCGACGACTTCGATGCGGTGACCAATGGCCTGATTACCAGCGGCGATCTTCTAGGTGAGCTCTGGGCCACCGAAGTCACCGACTGGCTGGTCGACCCGGACGATGCCGTCGTCCAGGATGCCGAACTGCTCAGCTTCCAGTTGACGCTGACCGCCGGCGGTTTAACGGATACCTCCGTCAACGCCGTCTCGCTACGCGATTGACCATAAACCTCGGACGCCCTGACATGATGCCCACCCAGCGAGACATCCACACACACCACGCCCAACCGCGTCATCACGGCGTCGCGATGATCCTCGTGCTGATCGCGCTGACCATCGCCACGATCCTGTCGATGTCCTTCCTGTCGTCGCAGGCCACGACCCACGGCATCGCGCAGAACGTCCAGAGCCACGCCCAGGCCCGCAGCGTCGCCGAGTCCGCGCTCGTCGCCGCGATCAACTATGTGCAGACCGACGCGGACGTCCGCACTGACAAGACCCACGGCCAGTGGATCACCAGCGCCTCGTTCAACGGCGGCACGTTCGATCTCTATGGCTACGACGGCCTGGATACCGACGGCGACGGCGTGGTGGACGATACCGACTCCGACCTGTCCGATGACTCGTCCGACCCGATCACCCTGACCGTGGTCGGCTACTTCGACGGCGTCAGCCACACCGTCCACGCCGTGGTCACCCCGGGCAGTGATGAAGATGCGCTAAACGTCTTGATGATCGTCGGCGACGCCGACAGCCTCAGCTCACGTGACACGGCCAAGAAAGACCTGTTTGAGAGCTGGGGGATGAACGTCACGCTCATCAGCGACGATGAAAACAAGGCGGCTTACGACGCGGCCGTGGTCGATGCCGAGGCCGACGTCGCTTATGTTGCCGAGTCGGTCAGCTCCGGCACGGTCGGTACCAAGACCACCGACTTCACGATCGGCGTGGTGAATGACGAGCCCTACATGAACGACGCCCTGGAGGTGTCCAGTTCCAACGGCTCATCATTCAGCGACAACCGCATCGATATTGAGAACAACACACATTACATCACCTCGACCATCGATTCGGGGGACATGGATAACCTGACGGTCAACACCAGCAGCGAGACGATGTACTACGTCAATGGCACACTGGGCTCGGGTGCAACCGTGTTAGCGACGCGCGATTCCAATTCCGACCCGACGATTGTTGCGGTCGAGATCGGCGGCACGTTAGAAGACAGCTCCAGCGCCGCCGGCCGGCGCGTGCTGTTGCCTTGGGGTTCAAGTTTCGACATGTCCAGTCTCAACAGCACCGGCCAGGAGATCATCAAACGGTCTTTGGAGTGGGCGGGGGAAGAGGTGACCGCTCCGACGCAGGTCACATTCAATGGGTTTGAAGAGGCCAAGCGGTCTAGCAGTTCCAGCTCCGTCACGGTTTCGACGCCGTCGGGCACCGTCGAGGGGGATCTGTTGATCGCCGCGGTCGCCACCGACGGGAATGAGTCGTTTTCCACACCTTCCGGCTGGACACAGATTTCTCAAGCCAATCAGGGAGGGGCTTCATTGGCGGTCTATTGGAAGCTCGCAAGTGCTTCCGAGTCATCCAGTCACACCTTCAGCTGGGGGTCAAACGAGGAGGCCTATGCCTGGATCATGCGGTTTACCGGCCACCACGCCACCACACCCATCGATACCTACGCCACCTACGGCAGCGGCTCCTCCAGCTCACCGGACTGCCCCTCCGTCACAACCACCGTCGACAACGCCATGATCCTGCGCATCGGCGGGTTCGACGACGACGACGTGGATATTGATAGCTCCGGCCTCTCCGGACACACCACCATCACCATGGACCAGTCCGACTCCGGTTCCGGCACATGCTCCGGCGGCGCGGGTTATGTCATCCAGGGTACCGCCGGCGCAAGCGGCGTCGCCGAGTTCGATCTGACCAACTCGGAGCAGTACCGCACCGTCACCATCGCCATCGCGCCCGATGAGAGTGCCGGCGGGGGTGGCGGCGGCGGGGACGAGCCCAACCTCATCGCGTTGTATGAGTTTGCCGAGACGCCACGCTCGGCTCCGACGATGGTCGGCCACTGGGAGCTCGACGACGCCGCGAGCGGGGGCGGGGGCGGGGCTGTCTCAAGCGATGGGTATATCGAGCTTGACGAAGACGCCGTCATTGACAGTTACGACTCAAGCCAGGGTGCCTACGGCGGAAGCAATAAGAGCAGCAACGCGATCATCACGACCAACTCAACAAGTAGTGGTGATATCGACATGGAAGAAGATTCACGGATCAAGGGTGATGTGTATGTCGGTGTAGGTGGTACGCCTTCCAGCGTGATATCTGGAGACGGTTCGGTGACCGGCACGGAAACGACCTTGACCACGCCTGTCGATATGCCCAATCACGGGGCCCCATCCGGCATGCCCTCGAGCCAGGGCGACAAGTCGATCAACGGCACAAAGAGCTGGACGTCGGACCAGACGTTTGACGACCTGACATTCAAATCCAGTGCTAAGTTGACGGTCACGGGTGATATTACCGTTTGGGTCAAGAAGTCCGTTGAGTTTAAGGAGAACTCTGATCTGATCATTTCATCCGGATCGACATTGACCATGTATGTTAAAGAGGATGTCGAGATCAAGGATGATGCGCAGATCAACGCCGACTCCAGTCAGCCAGGCGCGCTGACGATTATCCAGTATCAGTCCGGTAAATCTGTCAAGATTGAGGAAGATGCTGTATTTGCCGGGACGATCGATACCGAGAGCAAGCTGGAGATCAAAGATGACGCCACCGTCTACGGTAGTTTCCGCTCCGGCGACAAGGTCCTCATCGGAGAAGATGCCTCGGTTCACCTCGATGTGAGCACAGCCGGGTTCATGGGCGGCGGCGGGAGTGTGTCCGCGACCGACGAGATCGCCGCCAACGACGGCACAAGCTCCGGCACTGTGACAGCCGAATCTACCGGCAACGGCGATGGGGGCACCAGCGTCGAGTTCGATGGTGTGGACGGCTACATTGAGGTCGCCCACGACAGCAGCTATCTGCTGGATGAAGGGGCGCTTTCGTTCTGGTTTAATCCCGACGATACCAGCGGCCATCAAGCCCTGGTGTCCAAAGACTCCAACGGCTACGACGACGGCGGTCACTTGCATATCTATCTCGACGACTCGACGCTCAAAGTAAGGCTACAGAGTGACTCTAGTAGCTACACCGTGCAGCAATCCGGTATCAGTGCCGGCAGTTGGTACCACGTGGTCGTCAGCTGGGGCCCCGGCGGGCTGCGGCTTCACCTCGACGGTGTGCAAGAAGATACCGATGCTTACAACGGCGGTCTCGGCACCAGCTCCGGGGGCACAGGGAACGAGGAGCCGTTGGTTTTCGGGGCGGGGACATGGAACAGTGACGACCTGCTCGCCACACCTACGAACAAATACTTCGACGGCCGGATCGACGACGTACGCATCTACGACCAGGGTTTCAATCAGACGCAGGCCAACAACGTCTACAACGGCTCCGACCCCGGTCCCGGCGACGCCACCACGGTCTATGACACCTCGGGCTACGGCGCCGCGCTGGACCTGGGCATCGAAGACCTGCTGAATGTGACGTGGGAATCCGGGGGCGGGCTGACGCTCAACAGCGAGACGCGCATCGTTAGTGACACCGCCGCGTCCAAGCTGCACGCCGCGCTGACCGCGACCGACCAGTTCAGTATCGAGGTGCAGTTCACGCCTGCGAACACCAGCCAATCCGGTCCGGCCCGCATGGTGAACTACGCCGGCGGCACCTCCGACATCAATGTCATGTTCGGTCAGGACGGCGACGCCTTTGTCTCACGCCTGAACACCGCCGACACCACCAGCAGCGGCACCCCCGAGGCGGACTCGGGTTCCGCGCTATCCGCCGGGACACCCGAGCACGTCATCATCTCCTACGACGGCACGAATCTCACCATGTACCGCGACGGCGCATCAAGCGTCTCGCTTGCACGCACCGGCGACCTGGACTGGGACAGCGCCTTTAACTTCATGCTGGGCAACGGTGCGAGCGACGGCTACGGCTGGTTGGGCACGCTGCACCGCGTCGCCATCTACGACCAGGGATTCAACTCCGGCCAGGCGAGCAACGTCTTCGGCGGCGGCGATCCCGGCGACGGTTCGGGCTCAGGCGGCACAGGTGCCGGCGGCGTCGATTGGATCGAGCCGTAGGTCATCCATTGCCCTTGCGAGCCGCGTATCGCGGTAGATGGACCGCGACGACACGTCGCGGCTCGCAATCTCAAAGATCCGACGGGTCGTACACCCACTTTTCGATCGTGCGATCGGTGTCGGTCAGTTCGCTCTTATCGAACCAGAGCGCCAACTCGCGTTCGGCGGATTCGGCGCTATCCGAGCCGTGGACCAGGTTGAAGCCGCCGGACATCCCGAAGTCGCCGCGGATCGTGCCGGGGTTGGCTTTGCGGCCATTGGTCGCGCCGATCAGGGTGCGGCACACCGTCACCGCTTCGAGGCCCTGGATCGCCAGCACCATCACCGGGCTGGAGGTCACGAACTTGATCAGCCCGTCGTAGAACGGCTTGCCCTTGTGCTCGGCGTAGTGCTTCTCGGCGAGCTCCTGGGGGACCAGCATCAGCTTGGCCCCGGCGATACGCAGGCCCTTGCGCTCGAAGCGTTGGAGGATCTGGCCGGCCAGGCCGCGTTGGATGGCGTCGGGCTTGAGGATGATCAGGGAGGTCTGCATGTTGAAAATCTCGGCTGGGGTTACGGGTTTGTGTTATGGGGACGGTGTTATCTCGTATCCCGCCGAGGATATCAACCCGACCCCCGCAGGGCGGGCTCACTTCAGATAGAAATTGTGTGTTGAACCAGGGCTCAGGCTTCCCAGAGCCCCAGCAGCGGGCCGGCGATCTGCCAAGCCTGATCGGCCTCAGATTCAAGCTCGTGTGTCTGCACGAAGCTGGCCCGGTCCATTTCCCAGACCAGGTTTCGGCCGTTGCCCGCGTGACGCCAGAGGATGTCGGCCTTGCCGTCGCCGGTGTAATCCGCGACCTGGGCGATCTGCCAAGCCGCACTTCTTACCGTTTTAATGCTCCGGCTATTTAGGAATCCGGTCCCATCCAGGTGCCAGAGTGTGTTGCGTCCGGAGCGGGTGTGCCGCCAGAGGATATCGGTCTGGTCGTCGCCGTTGAAGTCGCCGATCCCGCCGATCTGCCAGGCGGTGTTCTTCAGGCGTTTAAGCGCGTGCTTCTGCTGGAACGTGGTGCCGTCCATTTCCCAGACGAGGTTCCGCCCGTTGCGTGAGTTCCGCCAGAGGATGTCGTTCTGCCCGTCGCCGGTGAAGTCGGCCACACCCATGACCTGCCAGTCGAGGTTCCTTACCGTCGTCAGGTCGTACTGTGTTCCCGCGGTCTGGCTGTCAACCGCCTCGATGTAGAGTCGGCCGTTCACTGCGTGCCGCCAGAGCGTGTCGGTCTTTCCATCACCCGTGAAGTCGCCGGCACCCACCAACCGCCAGTTGGTGTCGGTGTCCGCGTCTTGTAGATTGCTGGAGGCGTCGAACGTCGTGCCGTCCATCGACCAGACTCTGGTCGCCCCGGTCGTGGTGTTCCGCCAGAGGATGTCAATGTTGCCGTCTTCGTCGAAGTCGCCGTCGATGGCTGGGGCGGGGGGATCTGGATCCGGGTCGGGATCGGCGGGTGTTGATTGCATGGCACCGGCCGTGATCGTGCCGGCATCCGCTTCGTTGCCGCTCAACGTACTGTAGGCCCACGTACCGACCGCGTCGTCGGATAGGGTGATCCGAGCGATCGTGAATGTGCCGGTGTCACCGCTATCCAGGTTAAACCAGCTGACATCCAGCACCTGATCGTCGAAGCGAAGCGCACCGCCCCCGATATCACCCGCGCCGCCGGCAACAGATATATTTGCCGCCTCACCGCCGACGTACGTGTCGTAGGCAATCTCAGGATGCAGGCCGATCAACAGATCGCTGGGCGTCAGTTGGCTTCCCATGGCGTGCTGATAAATCGAGCCTTGGGTCAACGTGAGCAGCAAAGCCGCCGACGTCCAGTCGGTCGGTGTCGTGACTTGAAGGTCATAGGTGCTGTAGCCGGTGAGTGTGTCGCTGTTGTCTACTGAGACAAGCTGAACGTCCACCGTGACCGGGGTGTCCGGGTCGGGATCGGGGTCAGGATCCGGGTCAGGATCTGGGACCGGATCGGGGTCAGGTGCAACAGCCAATAGCGAGCCGGCGGTGATCGTGCCGGCGTCTGCGACGGCGCCGCCAAGCGTGGTGTATGACCAGGTCCCCACCGCGTCGTCGGACAGGGTGATCCGAGCGATGCTGAACGTGCCGGTGTCACTATTGCCGATGTTGAACCAGCTGACGTCTAGGGCCTGGTCGTCAAACCGCAGTGCACCGCCACCGAGATCACCCGCGCCGCCGGGTACAGCAACGTTGGACAGGTCGCCGCCTACGGCGGTGTCGAACGCAAGTGCCGGGACTAGGTCCACCAGCCCCTGGCTTGCCGTGACATTGTTGCCCCAAGCGTTTTGGTAGATTTCTCCCTGGGTCAATGTCAGAAGTAGCGCCGCGGAGGTCCAGTCTGTGGTGGTGGTAACCTGCAGATCGAACGTGTTGTACCCACTGAGCTGGCTTGAGTTGTCCACAGCGACGAACTCAGCGGAGGGCGCGCCAGACAGCAACAGCCTGGGCTCAAGCGCATCCAGGCCGGGGCTTTCGTTCCCGCAACTCGGCGGGGGTGTATATGCGTTTGCTCGGAAGAATCTCGAAAACCGGCTCGCCACGGCTTGGGTACTCCTGGCCAGGCTTGTGAGGATGCGCCGGGGGCGACGCTGCTGTTTCTATCGACTCATCGTTTGGCAGGCTGAGCCTATCAGGCTTGATTCGTATGACATTATCGGTTGGCGTGGCGGTCCTGTGGGTGGGACAAGATAGGCAACGACCTGCAAACAGCGATCGCATCTAGCCTCGCTTCTGCGTGGTTTGGACGCCCGATAAGCCTGGATCGACGGGGATGTCGCGGGTGGGTCAGCCTTCCCAGAGCCCGAGGATCGGGCCGGGCGGCTGGTCGTCCGGATCGGTCTGTGCCGGCAATGCCAACCCGCCCAGCAGGTCCGTCCCATCCATCCCCCAGACGGTGTTGGCGCCGGTCGAGGTGTTGCGCCAGAGGATGTCGGTTTCGCCGTCGCCGGTGTAGTCGCCCAGTGCGGCGACCTGCCAGGCAAGATTCTTGACACGCTGGATGGCGATGGCGGAAGTAAAGCTCGTGTCATCCATTTCCCAGACGGTGTTGCGGCCGTTCTGGAAGTTGCGCCAGAGGATGTCGTCCTTGCCGTCACCGGTGAAGTCGCCGACGCCCGCGGCCTGCCACTTCTGGTTGCTCAGCGTCTTGGTCGCGATCCCGCCGACGAAGTCCGTGCCGTCCATTTCCCAGACGGTGTTACGCCCGTCTTGTGTGTGACGCCAGAGGATGTCCTGTTGTCCGTCACCGGTGAGGTCCCCGACGCCCGCGACCTGCCACTGGAGGTTGCCGAGTTTCTTCAGCGCGATCGCGCTCTGGAAGTCCGTGCCATCCATCTCCCAGACGGTGTTCCGTCCGTCCCGGGTGTTGTGCCAGAGCAGGTCGTTCTGCCCGTCCTCGGTGAAGTCGCCGTGACCGACGAGCTTCCAATCGGTATTCCGCAGGCGGCGCACGGCAGTTTCGAGGACGAAGTCCGTCCCGTCCATTTCCCAGACGGCGTTGCGCCCGGTGCGCGTGCTGTGCCAGAAGATGTCGGCCTTGCCATCCCCCGTAAAGTCGCCATCCACAGCCTCGGCTGGCGGCGGCGGCGGCGGTGGTGGTGGCGGCGGAGGCGGAGGTGGCGGAGGCGGAGGCGGTGGCGGAGGCGGCGGAGGCACAGGTGGGGATGCCAATTCACCGTTGCTGAAGTTTGTCTCTAATGAGAAGAAGCTGTCCCCGGCCCGGTTCAACAGCTTCAGCGACCAGGTCCCGGCCGCATCGTCGGACAGGGTGACCCGGGCGATGTTAATCGTGCCCGTGTCATCGGTCGCTATGCCGAACCAACTCACATCGAGTTCGTTTTGGTCAAACTGGAACACATCGCCGAACACATCACCCGCTGCGCCGGCGATGGTGGGGGTGTTGCCGTTGGCCGCGATGTAGGTGTCGAACTCAAGCGTCGGGAAGCCGGCAAAGAATGCGGGATTCGGCTCGGTGTTACCGCCGTTCGCGTCCTGGTAGATCGAGCCTTGCGACAGTTCCAGCAGCAGCGCCGCGCTGGTCCAGTCACTGTCGGTCGTGACCTGAAGGTCGGCGGTGGTGAACCCGCTGAGGGTATCGGAGTTATCTACCCACACGAACTCGGCCGACAAACTCGCGGACAGCAACAGCCTAGGCTCGAGCGCTTCGAGACCGATGCTGTCCGCTTTGGCGGACGGGCGTCTCTCCCCGCCGGGTTGTCTCGTTAACCAGGTCATCAATCTGATACCGTCTCTTAGTCCCTTCAGCCTAAATCTGCACACTACTGGACCTGATGGGTCTACGCATAACGATGCGTAGGCTAAGCATGGCCCAGGATTCCGCCGTGACAAACCCGGCGTACGATTCCGCCCAGCACGTTCCCATTCCGACAGTCCGGCCCCCGCATAACCGGCGCAATCAGCCTATCCGGACAGGCAATCTGCGCCTGCCCCAGTGCCCCGGCTCGCTCTCGAAAACACCCGGAATACGCATGCCACATGACGGGCAGGCACCCTGATCGAGCTCAAAGACGCCGAGATTGTACCAATCTCGCTCGATCAGTAAGGCCCCGCAGTCCGGGCAGTAGGTGCTTTCGTTTGGCACGTCATGCACATTGCCGACATACACGTACCTCACCCCCGCATCGAGCGCCGTCTGCCTCGCCCGCAATAACGTGTCGTGCGGGGTCGCCGGGGTGTCCTGCATCTTGAAGTCCGGGTGGAATGCCGAAAAATGCAGCGGCACGTCCGGCCCAAGCTCATCGACAATCCAGTCACACATCGCCTTTATCTCATCCGGCGAATCGTTCTCCCCCGGGATCACCAGCGTCGTAATTTCTACCCACACATCCGTCTCACGCTTCAGATACTTAAGCGTATCCAGCACCGGTTGAAGACGTGTCTGCGTCAGCTTGCGGTAGAACGTATCCGTGAACGCCTTGAGGTCCACGTTCGCCGCGTCGATCCAGTTGAACAACTCTGCCCGCGCCTCGGGATGGATGTAGCCGGCCGTCACCGCCACGGTCTTGATGCCCGCCGGCCGTGCGGCTTTTGCGATGTCGATCGCGTACTCCGCCCAGATGACCGGGTCGTTGTACGTAAACGCGATGCTCCGGCTGCCCGTGTCCTTCGCCGCCTGCACGATCATCTCCGGCGTCGCGGTGCTTGTCAGCGTATCCATCTCCCGGCTCTTGGAGATGTCCCAGTTCTGACAGAACTTGCACCCCAGGTTGCACCCGGCCGTGCCCAGTGAGAGCACCGCCGTGCCAGGCAGGAAGTGTGCCAAGGGTTTCTTTTCGATCGGATCGACACAGAATCCGCTGCTCCGCCCCCACGTCGTCAGCACCAGCTCGCCGCCCTGGTTCGCCCGCACAAAGCAGAACCCGCGCCCGGCTTCCGGGATATGGCATTCGCGCGGGCAGAGCGTGCAGACCACCTTCCCGGTGTCCTTCGCCGTGTGCCACCAACGTGCTTTGTAGACCCCTGCCTGAGCCATACCCATCCTGCCTCCCACCCAGTAACAAGCATTATATCCCCCACCCCTCAAACCCCGGCCCCACGTCCGCACTCCCCAAAGCCCCCTCAAGCCCGGTCATGGCCCGCAGGGCCTTGGCCGGGGTCGCCATCATCCCCCAATCCCCGTATCCCCATCCCCAACCCCACGCCATCCCACCCATACCACTGGAAATCACCCTTTTTTGCGCCTAGAGTCCATCTCAAGCATCATTGGGAGCCCTACAGACATGGTCCAGATCCCCGAAACCCCCGATCTGAACGGTCGGGTCCTGCAGCGCGGCGACACCGTTACCACCATCGGCGGCGACACCACCGGCAAAATCAAGGATATCGTCCACGACGACGGCACCGTTTTCGTCGAGGTTCGGCCCCTGCACCGATCCACCGGAAAGGGCGTCTGGCACGCCGCCGACCGCCTGCTCTGGCTGGCCGCCGCCAAGAAAAAAGCCGAGATCAAGCCGTCAAAAAAGGCCAAATAGTCCCCGATATACCCCGCAGAACCTGTCATAATCGGACCCCCGATCGCTAATACTCCAAAAATTACCGGGCTTTATATTGTTATCCGGTCCTTGTGGGGGTAGCATACCCACTTCTGAAAAACACCCGCATCAGACCCAAGCCCGATCCTCGACCGATCGCGGCGCGATCTACCCACCGAACCTGCCCGATCAGGCCCACCATGAAACCGACCCGAGACACATCCCGGCCCAGACGCCCGCTCAGCTTCGTCGAAGTGGGGGTGGTTGCTGGCATGGTCGTGCTCGTGTTCGGTGTCGGCCTCTACATGCCCAGCCTTGCCATCCACAGCGCCAGCGCCCGCCAGCCCGGCATCAGCCTGATGAATGTCGTGCAACCCGCCCCCGCCCCCGGAAGTGAACTCGCCGCGGCAGGTATCACTCCGGATGCTAAGACCATCGACGCGCTCCCCCTCGAGCCGGCCATTGATGAGGCCATGCAAGGCGAACCGGTTGTCACATTCAACGGCCGACCGCTACGCAAGGTCAAGCAGCTGAACATGCTCACCACCGCCTACAGCCCGGACGAGAAGTCCTGCGGCAAGTGGGCTGACGGCTTCACCGCCAGCGGCTACAGCGTCTGGACCAACGGCATGAAGCTCGTCGCCGCCGACACCAATCTCCTGCCTTTCGGCACCATCGTCACCATCCCCGGCTACAACAACGGCAACCCCGTCCAGGTCCTCGACCGCGGCGGCAAGATCAAGGGCCACCGCCTGGACCTCTTATACCCCACCCACGAGATCGCCCTGCAATGGGGCGCGCAGCGCCTGGAGGTCGAAGTCTGGGAATACGCGGACTGATCTGAACAAGTCCGGATCGCCTGTCTTCCGAGGGCCGTAAGTGTTTCATATCCCCGCGACATACCAGCAGACCTACCCAACAAGCCCAACGATGGATACCGGCTTGGTGTTGCTGCAGCTGTTTATGCTCTTGCTGGTAGGGATCAACTTTGTCCTGTCGATCGTGGTGATCTGCCTGAACTTCAAGGCTTTCAAGTATCACTGGAAGCCCGGGCTGATGGTTGGCATCGCGCTTCTGGTGATCTACACGCTGAGCTATAGCGCGACGTTCTTGCTGGTGGACATCCGTGAGGCGTCGGGTGTGCACGATGTCCCGCTGCCGGTTCTCTATGTTGGCGCTTCGGTGGTGCTGCTGTGCTTTGCGGTATTGCAGGCCGGCTGGTACATGGCGGTCTACGTCGGCGGGGCGGGTGAGTGGGACCGGGCCCGCCTGCCGGGTTTTGCATTACTCAGCCGGGGCGAACCGGGGGCCTGGTCGGGCATCATGATCGGGGCGGGCTTCGGTGTGTTCGCCGGCATCGTGAGTACCGTGCTCATGGTTTTGATCGGCATCGACGTGGGCCCGATGCTTGCCGAGATGATGCAGATCTACGAATCCATCACCGAGCAGCCGATGCCCGTCCGGTTCGTCTTTTACAGCCTGCTGGTCACCGGCCCGGCGATCGCTGAGGAACTCACCTTCCGCGGCCTGATGTTCGGCCTCTTCCTGCGTCTATCTAAGAACAACACCGCCCTGATCGTGCTATCGACACTGGTCGTCTCGGTCCTCTGGTCGTTGCTGCACATCCCCAACACGAACATGCCGCTCGTGAAGTGCATGCAGATCTTTCTGATCAGCCTGGTGCTGTGCGAATTGGCGAGGCGCAAGGGGATCGAGGCCGCGATCGCCGGCCACGTGATGCTCAACCTCTCAGCTGTCGCGATCGCCGTGCCACTTGAGTAGGCGCAGCTACAACAATATGAAGCCCACATGAGAACGCCTTGCGATGGGGCGGCAACCGCGAAGGCGCGAAGAGCGCGAAGCGGGATTCACCACAGAGATCGCGGAGTGCAAAGAGAGGGGAAGAGTGGGAAGAGTATTAGACAGGATCACAGGATAAACAGGGTTGGTGGTAAAGCCCGGATGGCCTGTTTCTGATCTTGGCCATCCTGATCATCCTGTCCAAGTCTTTGTCTTCTTCGCGTCCTTGGCGTCTTTGCGGTTCACTTTTTTCAAACACACGATGCTCCGGGGGCGATGGCGGCCACCGGGTCAGCGGGACCGGGTCGGGCCGGTGTGCCGTGATTCCAATGCCAGCCGGGGCGAAGCGCTTGCAAGTCCCCCCGGAAGTTGGGCGAACTTTCATTCGCATCGCTTTCCGGTCCCCGGCTAATTACTTCCGGGGGCGGGGGCAGCCCGTGAGTCCCGGTCCTTTTAATCATCGGATACTCAGTACAAGTCAGACTGTCGCCGTCGTGTGATGTCAGCACCCCCGGAAGTAATTAGCCGGGGGTCTACAAATGGTGGACTGGACGTGTTTGTGCGCATCGGAGCGGCAGATACTCGTCGTGACAACAAGCTATCAGCCGAAGGTGTGGGGGGTTATCGATTTTCGTGGTATGCCAAACTGGTTGAGTGAGAAGTGGTGTGATTCGTGCGCGCCAAAGCGGTCAAGACGTATCACGGAGCCCACGGAGGCACAGAGGCACAGAGGCACGGAGAAGTATTTCGAGTGGTACGGTATCCACCACCGTGACTGTCCTAAAAGTCGAGAAAACTATTATCTTCGACAATACCACTATCTGAATCATCCATGTCATCAAAATCGGGTACAAGAATACTTATAAACTCATCAATATCAGATGCAATCATGTAGAGTGAAGGTGTATTGTGTGGTACGTCGTGTCGCCAGTATAAGATACATCCGGACGTGGTATCAATGCAGATTTGATCCCCACCACAACTCGCTCCAATAGGCCTCAGATTATGGGGGAGACGTTCTTTGTACACCGAGTAGCACGCTCTTAGCCCGGTATCGCTGCCAGTGATGCCATATAAGAAATCGATCGCTTGGTACCCCATCTCATTCTCAAGACCCGTAGGTTCATTGGGTATAAAACTTGCTCCATTCTCAAAAGAAATTGTCGTTCCGTATTCAATTAACACAGCCGCTAGTGAGGTTGGAAGTGAGAATGATAAAGCCACCTCTGTTTTTAGGAGGTCTCCCTTGGGGTCTTGAGACATGGGGCCATATGCCTGTGCGCCAAGTTTCGTTAGTGATTTAGCCATATCTACTAAGTCGGTTAGAGTCGTTGCCAAAACTCGGAATAAAAACGGCGGTTGGACATGTGATGTTCATCTTCTCATGCATTATCGTAATTGTTGTGCCGAGTGAATAGTGGGTAAAGACAACCAGATCAACCACCCACATCCGGGGCGACGTGCTTGAGCAGGTCGTCTAAGAGCTCATCGAGGCCGCCTTCCAGGACGCTGAGGCGGCCGGCGATGGCGAGGGTGGCCAGGCCGTGCAGTGCGATCCAGAAACGGCCGGCCCGGGCGCGGGCTTCGCGGTCCAGTTCTTCTTCGTCGTGCTTGTCGCAGTCGAGGCGGGACTTCACCTTGTCGAACAGGTGCTGGAATCCGCCGTGCAGCAGGTCGTGGTCGTCCTCGGCCATGAAGTGGTCGAACATCAGCTTGTAGAGATTGGGATTGTCCAGGGCGAACTGGAGATAGGCCCGGGCGCCGCCGCGCCATGACTTCTCGGCCTCGAGCGTGGAGTTATCCGCGCAGCCCTGGTTGAGCATCTGGAAGCCGCGGTGGACCATCTCGCGGTGCAGGTCGTGCTTGTCCTTGATGTAGGTGTAGAGCGTCATCGCCCCGACCCCCAATTGCTCAGCGACCGAGCGCATGGTCACGGCCGAGGGGCCTTTTTTTGCCAGCAGCTTCAGGGCTGTGTCGGTGATGATGACCCGCCGATCGTCCGCCCCGGCCTGACGCCATCGGCGGTTCTCCTTGCGGGTTGTGGTGGGGGGGGTGGGCATAATCAGAGTTTACAATACGGTTCAACCGCTTTGTGGGACTTATTGCTATCCGATCAGCTGGCCGGCGGGTCTGGGGGCCGTCCGGGGTTGGTCACTGTTGGGCGGGGTCCACTTTTGATGCAACCTCGGCCCGAGCCGGCTTGACCGGGCATAAGATCGGGCTTACACTTCCTGGTATCGTACGCTGTACGACTGTAGAACTCAACCCCCTTACAAGCGAATGGTCATGCCCCGGAACTCTCATACCGTGACTGTCTGGACGTCTGCGATCGCCTTTGCAGCCGGGCTGCTGGTTGCTCTGCTCTGGTTCTATATGCCCGGGGCCGATGGTAATACTTCGCCAGGCGGTGGCCGGGAAGCTGAATCACAAGGCCCGCCCCCTGGCCCGCCGCCGGCGAGCGTGCGGATGGACGAGGTGACGGTGCAGACGCTGCGCCAGCGTACGGCGGTGACCGGGCGGCTGCGCGAGTTGCAGATGGCGACCGTCGCGGCGGAGGTCGAGGGCAAGGTCCTGCAGGTGCCGGTGGTCGAAGGCGATCCGGTCGTCGGGGGAGAGACGGTGCTGGCGCGGATCGACGGTGTCTGGGCCGAGCAGAACCTCAAGCGGGCCGAGGCCCAGGTGGCGGCGGCGCAGGCGATGCTGGATCAATCCGCGATCGAGTTGGGCTACTTAGAACAGTTGCTGGAGGCGAAGTCGGCCAAGCCGCGCGAGGTCGAAGACATGCGGGCGCAGGTGGCGTCGGACAAGGCGAACCTGAGCGCCGCGGTGGCGGAGCGCGACCGGGTGCAGCGCGAGGTCGAGCGGCTCGTGGTGCTGGCACCGTTCGACGGCACGGTGACACGTAAGTCGACTGAGGTCGGGCAGTGGGTGGCGCCGGGCGACGCGATCGTGGACGTGATCTCCAGCGGCGCGATCGATGCGGTGGCCGACGTGCCGGAGCATTTAATCGACTATATCAGCCTGGGTGACGAGGCCGAGGTCAGCATCGACCCGCTGCGCACGGTGGTGCGTGGCGAGGTGATCGCGATCAACCCCGACGGTTCGAACTCGGCCCGGACGTTCCCGGTGAAGGTGCGTCTGGACGATCAGGCGGGTCGGCTGAAGAGCGGGATGAGCGTAACGATCTGGCTGCCGATCGGCGAGGAGGCCGAGTGGCTGACCGTGCCCAACGACGCGGTGATGTACGGCAACGACGGGCAGACGGTGTGGGTGGGGCTGCCCGGTGAAGGGGGCCCGATGCCGACCGCGATGTCGTTGCCGGTGAAGCCATTGTTCGGCGAGAAGGACCGTGTGGTGATCGAGCCGATCGGCCCCGCGGCCGCGGGCATGCTGGCGGAAGGCACGTCGGTGGTTATCGAGGGCGCTGAAGTGCTCTTCCCGGGTCAGCCGTTGATGGACGTGGACAACCCGCCGGTGTTTGACGGCCCGCCGCAGGGCGAAGTGATGGCCCCGGAGGGCGGAGCCGCGCCAAATGGAGCGCCCACGATAGACGAAGCGCCGCCGTCGGAGGGTTGAGCTTTCATCCCACCGTGTACGGTTTGACCGCCGGGACACGTTAGGACGCGCCCTTTCGCAGCGGTCACGATGCAGCCACCTGCTGCATTAATCCCTAACCCTGAACCCCTAACCTGAACGCCTGACCTATGGACATTATCCGCTTCGCTATCTCCAACCCCGTCAAAGTCTCGGTCGGCGTGCTGCTGTTGCTGCTGTTCGGGTTGCTGGCGCTGCTGACGATCCCGATCCAGCTGACGCCCAACGTGGACCAGCCCAAGCTGTCGGTGCAGACGACCTGGGTCGGTCGCAGCCCCGAGGAGATCGAGACGGAGATTATCCAGGAGCAGGAGGACCGTCTCAAGAGCGTGTCTAACCTGCGGAAGATGATAGCGACGTCGAATACGGGCGTGGGCAACATCGAGCTGGAGTTCTTTGTCGGGACCGACATGAACCGGATCCGCCAGGAGGTCTCGGACAAGCTGCGTGAGGTGCCGGAGTACCCGGACGACGTGGACGAGCCGGTGATTTCCAGCGGCGAGACCGAGGGCGAGAACGCGATCGCCTGGCTGCTGGTCACCAGCGACGAGCCGGGCTTCGATGTCGAGACGGTCGGCGAGCAGATCGAGGACCGGGTCAAGCCTTACCTCGAGACGATCGAGGGCGTGACGCAGGTCGATGTGTACGGCGGGCGGAACCGAGAGACGCACATCCAGATTGATCCGCGCGAGTTGGCGCAGCGCGGCGTGACGTTCAACACGCTGCGCAGCGCGATCCAGGGCGAGAACGTGAACGTGTCGGCCGGCGACCTGCCGGAAGGCCGGCTTGACGTGCGCGTACGGACGGTGGGTCAGTACGACAACGTGCAGGACGTGCTGGACACGATCGTGACGTACACCGACGCCGGGCCGATCCGGGTGAAGGACCTTGGCAACGTGGTCGAGACGCACGAGAAGCGGCGGGCTTTGGTGCGGTCCAACGGCGAGCGTTGCTTGGCGATGCCGGTGTTCCGTGAGACCGGGTCGAACGTGATCGAGGTGATGGAGGAACTTCACAAGCGGATCGAGGTGGTCAACCAGTCGATCCTGCCGACCATCGGGCCGAAGCTGAGCATGGAGCAGGTCTACGACGAGACGAACTACATCAACCAGGCGATCGCGTTGGTGCAGAACAACCTTTGGCTGGGCGGATCGCTGGCGGCGATCGTGCTGCTGTTGTTTTTACGGACGATCCGACCGACGATCGTGGTAGCGATATCGATCCCGATCTCGATCATCGGGACGTTCGTGGTGATGACGCTGCTGGGCCGAAACCTGAACGTGATCAGCCTGGCGGGGCTGGCGTTCGCGGTGGGGATGGTGGTGGATGCGGCGATCGTGGTGCTGGAGAACATCGACCGTCACCTGGCGATGGACAAACCGGTGAGCCAGGCTGCGTACGACGCGGCCAAGGAGGTCTGGGGCGCGATCCTGGCGTCGACGCTGACGACGGTGGCGGTGTTCGTCCCGGTGATCTTCCTGGAAGAGGAGGCCGGGCAGTTGTTCCGCGACATCGCGATCGCGATCTGCGCAGCGGTGTTGCTGTCGCTGATCGTGTCGATCACGGTGATCCCCACAGCGTCGTCGCGGTTCCTGCGTAAGCACGACGCCGAGCACGATCAGGGCCCGCTCAAGACGCAGATGCGCAGCCTGTTCGGGCTGACCGGTGTGCTCGGGCAGCTGACCAACGGGTACGCGAAGCTGGTACACACGCTGACGGCCCGGAAGCCGGCGACGGTGCTGACACGGATCGGCGTGGTCGCGGTGATGACGCTTCTGTCGCTGGGCGGGGCTTACCTGTTGATGCCGCCGACCAGTTACCTGCCGGAGGGTAACCAGAACCTGATCTTCGGGATCATGCTGACCCCACCGGGCTACAACCTCGATCACAACAGTGGTATCGGCGAGCACATGGAAGAGGGGCTCCGCCCGTTCTGGGAGGCGGAAACCTATGACGACGTGGCCAAGGTGCCCCCGGCGATCCACCCGTTCACGCAGATGCCCGTCGAGAACCCACCGCCGATCGAGACGTTCTTTTACGTGTCGTTCCAGGGCACGGTCTTCTACGGGGCGATCAGCGCGGACGACGAGAACGTATCACCGTTGGAGGGGGTGTTGATGTCGGCCGGGTCCGGCGTGCCGGGGTCGATCGGTCTGGCATTCCAGCAGGGGCTGTTCGGGATGGACCTGCTGGGCGGCAACTCGATCGACATCGAGATCACCGGGCAGGACCTGGATGTGATCCGCGAGGACGCGATCGTGCTTCGTAACGAGCTGATGGGGACATACGGCCCGTTTGCGATCAACCCCCAGCCGGCGAACTTCGACAAGCCCAGCCGCGAGGCACAGGTCAAGGTCGACTTCGTGAAGGCCAGCGCCCTGGGTATCCAGGCCCAGGACATCGGCGGGGCGGTGCGTGGGCTGGTCGATGGGCTGAACATCGGCGACTACCGCATGGGGGCCGACAACGTTGACCTGCTGTTGATCCGCCACCCCTCGCTGCCGTTGCAATCCGACACGCTGGACATGATCCCGCTGGCGTATCAGGACAGCGACGGCGAGTCCGGGATCGTGCCACTTTCGCATATCGCGGAGATCGTGCAGACCGAGTCGCCCCAGGAGATCCGCCGGATCGACTACCAGCGGGCGATCACGCTGTCGCTGGGCGCGCCCGATGGCATGCCGCTTGAAGCGCTGACGACCGACGCGCAGGAAACGATCGATCGACTCAAGGACCAGGGCATGCTCTCTGGCCAGACGCAGGTCGAGATCTCCGGCACGGCCGACAAGCTGACCCAGGTGCGTCAGGCGCTGTTGGGCGAGTGGCAGGGGTTTACGGCCGAGAGCCTGATCAGCCTGATCTCCAGCCGGATGTTCCTGGCGCTGCTGGTGACGTTCCTGCTGATGGCGGCGCTTTTTGAGAGCTACCTGTACCCGCTGGTGATCATGTTCAGTGTCCCGCTGGCGACGGTGGGGGGCTTCATCGGCCTGGCATTAATCCGCACGTTCGACCCCAGCCAGCAACTGGACACGCTGACCATGCTCGGGTTCGTCATCCTCATCGGGATCGTAGTGAATAACGCCATCCTCATCGTACACCAGGCGCTGAACTTCATGCGCGGCATCGGAGAGAGCGAAAGCGACAAGATCGAGGCGATGGGCTCGAGTGAGGCGATCAGCGAGTCGGTCCGCACCCGTATCCGCCCGATCTTCATGACCACGGCTACCAGTGTCTGCGGCATGGCCCCGTTAGTCCTGATGCCCGGCTCGGGCAGCGAGCTATACCGAGGTCTGGGCAGCGTGGTGGTCGGCGGGCTGATCGTGTCAACGGTGTTCACCCTCGTGGTCGTGCCGCTGCTGTTCAGCCTTGTGATGGACCTGCGCATCACCGTGTTGAACCTCCGCCGAAAATCGGACCCACAATCCGTTGCCGCTGATTAAACCCCCCCTTGTTGCGCAGCCGTAACAGACGGATTATCGAACCCGACAAAGCACGCTTGTGCCGCGCCGGTTTTTGAATCCATGTTGTCGAATCCGCCGATACGTTCTTGGGCGTGGCAAGTCCCGGCCGACCCGGATGTTCCGGCCAATAGCCCGCCCAGCGGACGTTGCGTCGCTTTGTTGGACCCTATTATTTGAGATCTATCATGCCAACCGACAACGCTTCGATTACCTCAACCGTCGTGCTCGAGTCCGAGAAGAAGCTCTTCACGGTTGAACTTGCAAACCGCGCGCTGCCTTACATCTCGCGGATCGTGGACGACATCTCGGCCGTCTACAGCCGGATCATCGAGCTGCGCAAGCGTGCCGACAAGCCCGGCGGCCCGGACACCGAAGCCGAACGCGAATACGAGAAGACCATGGACCGGCTCGGCGAGCTGGTCGATGAACTGCACGCCGTGGGCGTTGAGCTGAAAGACTTTGAGCTGGGCCTGATCGACTTCCCCGCGATGCACCAGGGCCGGGAGGTCCTGCTGTGCTGGAAGCGGGGCGAGCAGAGCGTCGAGCATTGGCACGAGCTGGACGCCGGGCTGTCCGGCCGGCAACCGATCTCGATCCTCGATGATCGATCCGCGGCTTAACCCGTACCCAAAGTTGATACTTATACACACAAGGACGCACACGGCGTCCTTTTTTCATGCGCCATAGTGCATTTACAATCCAACGGTGGCATTTTGGGTGCCACATTTTGTCCCGAAGGGCAAAGTGTGTCCCTGAGAACACATTTTGCTGCCTCGCAGTCAAAATGTGGCACCCGCTACAATTAGATTGTGAATGCTCTAACTGCGTGTCAGCCAGAGCTTGAAGATCGTGGCGATGATCTTCGTGCCGGCTCGGGCGCTGCCGATCAGTGAGCCGGAGATCTTGCTCTTGCCCGATCGGCGCTGGCGGTAGGGGACGTCGATCTCGACGACGCGCAAATTTTGCCGGGCCGCCTTGAACTGCATCTCCACCGTCCAGCCCCAGGTCCGGTCCGCCATCGCCAGTTGCTGCAGGGCCGACCAACTCACCGCCCGCATCGGGCCGAGGTCGCGGTAGCGCCTGCCCGTGGTTAGCCCGATCAGCCGGCACGCCAGCCAGTTGCCGAACCGCTGATGCGGGTCCAAGGCCCCGGGCTCCGCCAGGCGGACCCGCGTGCCGATCACCATGTCCGCTTCCCCCTGACTGATCGGGTTGCACACGCTCGGCAGATGTGCCGGGTCGTCCGCCAGGTCGGCATCCAGAAACGCCACAACATCCGGCGGGGCCTGCTCACCGATCCACTTCAGCCCCGCCAGGCACGCCGCCCCGTAGCCGGGCTGTGATTCATGCACGACCACCGCCCCATGCTCCCGGGCTAACTCCGCCGTCCGGTCCGTCGAGCCGTTGTCCGCCACCACCACGTGCCGAAACACGCCCGCCGGCAACGCCTGCATCATCGCGGTGATGTTCGTCTCCTCGTTCCGGGCCGGGACCACCAGGTCAATCGTGTGCGAACCCAATTCAGCCATGGACATCCTGTGTTGCTTACCCCAAGGTCATCCCCCGCAGGCCATTCCCACTCACCCCCGGCCACCTGCTACGATATCCCACAATGCACATTAACGATATATTCCAGACAAGTTCGCCGACGTTTTCGTTCGAGTTCTTCCCGCCCAAGACGCCTCAGTCGTCCGACCGGCTGTACCATGCCATCAGTGAGTTGAGCGTCCTCAAGCCCTCGTTTGTCTCCGTGACGTACGGTGCCGGCGGCTCAACCCGCGACCTGACCCACGACCTGGTCGTCCGCATCAAGAAAGAGCTGGACGTCACCGCGATCCCGCACCTGACCTGCGTCTGCCACTCCGAGCAGGACATCCGCACGATCCTCGAGCACTACGCCGAGCACGGCATCTGCAACCTCCTGGCCCTCGGCGGCGACCCGCCCAACAGCCTGACGAATTACAACAAGGCCGACGACGACTTCCAGTACGCCGCCGACCTCGTCCGCTACATCAAGAAGTTCAATGACCAGTGCGCCCACCCCGACCCGCAGGGCCGCGGCTTCGGCATCGGCGTCGCCGGCTTCCCCGAAGGCCACCCCGGCACGCCCAACCGCCTGCTCGAAATGGACTACCTCAAGCAGAAGGTCGACGCCGGCGCAGACTACATCTGCACCCAGCTGTTCTTCGACAACCACGACTTCTACGACTTCCGCGAGCGCTGCGAGTTGGCCGGCATCCACGTGCCGATCATCGCCGGCATCATGCCGATCACCAGCGCCAAGGGCATGCAGCGGATGGCCGAGCTGGCCGCCGGCTCACGCTACCCCGCCTCGCTGCTGCGTTCGGTCCATCGTGCGGGCAGCGACCCCGACGCCCTGAAGCGCGTCGGCATCCACTGGGCCACCGAGCAGTGCCGTGACCTGCTGGACCACAACGTCGCCGGCATCCACTTCTACACCCTCAACCAGTCCGACGCGACCACCCAGATCTTCCAGAACCTCGGCGCCAGCGACAGCGCCGCGCTACGCGAGTAAGAGGGGGCATGCAAATTGCAGTGGCCATTTGATCAAGCGGAAAACGTAGCTGCATGTACAACCGTCGGCGTGTTAGAAGAGGGACGTCCGATACTTGTGGTACAGCACTACGTGGACGACCATTCCTGGGGTTTCTATTGTGGAACAACCAGCGAGACTGAAGACGGCAGAGTAATCGGTATGGGGGAGGTTTTGAGGCTTGATTCAACCCTCCGCACTATCGCCGACTTACCTCCCGGCTGGATCGCTAGAAGGGGCTCTGTGGGTGGGGAATGGCAAAGACGTGAATACCACGATGAGCCAGTCGGTTGATATACGGCCATAGATCGGATTTATTTGTCTGAGGCTCGCTTAGCAATTACCATATCCCCGACTTCGTGTACGGACCCCCTTGCGGGGCCGGGACCGTTTGGGGATTTATAAAACCCGCCCGGCGACATGCTTACCATTCATCACGCCCCGCTTGATTGCGGGCGCGTGTTGTGACACGGAGTCGTTCATACATGCCAGGTTCCATCACACCGCTTCCGGTGATGCTTGAGGAAGAGGAAGACCGCAAGGCCTACGCGGCGCTCGAAGCGCCCAAGTCGATCGTCGTGCGCTACGGCTACCAGAAGATGGTCGCCGAGCTGCCCTACAACGGCGACGCCAAGCCCGGCTGCGGGTCCAAGCTCGTGGTCAGGACCCGCCGGGGCACCGAGCTCGCCGAGATGCTCACCACCACCTGCCCGAACTCCGGCTGCTCCAAGAGCGTCTCCCGCAAGGACATGCTCAAGTACATCGAGAACTCCGGCGGCAAGGACTTCCCCTTCACCGATCAGGGCAAGGTGCTGCACGTCGCCGAGGTGGCGGACCTCAACGAACAAGCACGGCTCGACGGCCGCAAGCCCGAAGTCCTCAAGCTCGCCAAGCAGTTCGTCGCTGAGCTTGATCTGAACATGAAGCCCATCGAGGCGGAGCTGCTACTCGGTGGTGAGCGGATCATCATCTACTACCTAGCTGAGCAGTGGGTGGACTTCCGCGAACTGGTCAAGAAGCTGGCCGGCGAGTTGCAGACGCGCATCGAGATGCACCAGGTCAACGACCGCGAAGAGGCCCGGCTGGTCGCGGATTACGAGCGCTGCGGCCAGTACTGCTGCTGCAAGAACTTCCTGAAGGTGCTCAAGCCCGTGTCGATGCGTTCGGCGAAGGTGCAGAAGGCGACACTCGACCCGCAGAAAATCTCCGGCCGATGCGGCCGGCTGATGTGCTGCCTGCGCTACGAAGACAAGACCTACGAACAGCTCCGCAAGAAGCTGCCGCACCGAAAGACGCTGGTTGAGACCGAGGACGGCGTTGGTTTGGTCTGGGGCTCGCAGATCCTCACGCAGCTCGTGCTGGTCAAGATCGGCAGCGCCCCGCCGGCGGCGTACCCGCTCGAGGAGATCCGGTCGCTGACCAAGGAAGAGTCGGCCGAGTGGCGCAAGCAGGAGAAGGAAAAAGCGGAGCAAGCCGAAGCACGCGCTTATTCACGCCGGTCCGCCGGCGGCCGGAAGCGCGACAACGGCGATAAACCCGCCGAGCCGAAGCGCGCCGAGTCGGCCGAGAACGCTAACGGTGAAACCGAGGCACAGGCACAGGAAGAAGGCAAGGGTCGTCGTCGCCGCCGACGTCGTGGTCGAGGCGATAAGCCTCAGCAGGGCCAAGGCCCCGAAGGCCAGACCGATGCCAGCACACAACCGACCTCAGACGAAGCCAAGGTTGCCGGCGATGCCGATCAGGGCGAGCAAGCCGCGGACGGCGAAGGCAAGCCCAAGCGCAAGCGTCGCCGTCGTCGCCGTCGCCGAAAGCCCGGCGGTGGCGAGGATTCGAAGGGCAACAGCGGTAACGGCGGATCGACCGGCAACACAAGTCCGCCGGACGGTCCCGGGTCTTCGAACGATGGCGGGGATTAGCGCGGACTATAACCAGGCGTTGTGCTTCAAGCGTGCTGACCATTCACGTTTAATGAAGCGTGGTCGATTGCATAGTCCCTAGAGCATCTTGCGTAATTATTTACCGTCATTCCCGCATAGGGGCTTTATGCAACCCCTTTCCGGATCGCATGGTCGCGGGCGAGGCGGATCAGGATTTTGGCGGTGACGTAAGGCTCGACACGGCGGCCACGCACCCACGGCGGCAGGTGGGTCAGGCCGCCGCCGAAGTTGCAGAGGTTGGCGAAGCGCGTCTCGACGCGGCGACGGGTGCTAAGCAGTTGGCGGATGAACGGTGAAGGCGCACGCATCCGCTGGATCATGGCCACGCGGTGCTCGCTGTGCACGCGTGACTGGCCCAGCCCCTTGGCGTGGCGGAAGCGGCGTGGCGTCACCAGCACCCGCCCGGCCCCGGCGGCCTGGTCGTACAACGGGTTGGTCTCGTAGTTGGCGTCGGCCAGCAGGTAGCCTTCGCCCAGTTCTTCTTGTTCGATCATCTGCTTGGCGGCGATGCGTTCGTCGACGTTCATCGGCGCGACACGGTAGGCGACGGGGCGGTTATTCTCGGCATAAATCGCGTGGAGTTTGTAGCCCTTCTGGAACCCGCCGGCGCCACGGCCGATCGTCGCACGCCGGTCGACGCTGTGCTTGGCGACGGCCAACGGCTTGCCGTCGATACGCAGGGTCAGCGCGTGTTGTGTTTGAGGCTCGAGTCGATCCATCAGTTGATCGAGTGCCCGACGGGTTTCGGGCCGGGCCAGACGCCGGCTCATGGTCGACTGATCCGGCAACGCCGCCGGCGGCTTGACGCCGACCCAGTGGCGACGGTCACACGCCCAATACACCGGCCGGTCGTGCAGCACCGCCCAGAGGTAGACGCGGAGGATGCGTGCGGTGGGATGCACAAACCGCCTGCGTCGGACGTGGGTTGACATGACGGTGAGTTGGGCCGTTAAGATGCTCCACAGTTCGCGTTCCATGCCGGTGACTCCTTCTCGGTAAGGTCGAGTAAGTGGTCCACCAGTATGGGCGCGAACGCTTGTTAGCGCCAGCGGTTAGATAAAATGGCGCATAAAGCCCGCAGGCGGGGATCCAGTTTGGCTTTAGCGTGGACCCCCGCCTGCGCGGGGGTGACGGAGAATGGCACGGTAAATAATGATGCAAGATGCTCTAATTCAGCACGGGACCTCGCCACACCTTCTGAACGCACTTTACTTGGCGACGTTGACTGAAGTATTTTGTGACCGTGGGCAGATTGTCGACACGTAGGATCACAACTGATGGCCAGTAAAGCCATTCATGCTACCCGTACAATCACTTTCGACTCGATCAGCGGTCAACGCGTTGGAATGATGCGACCAGGTTAGTCAACACCTCGGCCTTGGGTGCTTCGCACACGCGGAGGATGTCGATCTTCAGGCCGTACTCGGCGTATTGCACGAACGGGCTGTCGGGGGTGTTGATGGGCACTGTGGGATTGCCCGGGCGGAAGCCGTGCTTGATGGCCTCTGCCTGGATCGGTTCGGACATCAGGAAGTCAAGGAACTCTGCGGCCGCGGCGCGCTGCTCGGCGCTGCTCCAGGGCACGTCGAGGATGTAATAGGGGTTGTTGTTCCACATGTTACGCTCGGGATAAACCACAACAAAGTTACCCCAGCGTCCCTGTGCGGCCTTGAGGTAGTCAATGGCGAGGTTTTCATAGACCATCAGGCAGTCGTACTGGCTGGGCCCGCGCAGCACCATGGACTTCATCAAAGTGCCGGTGGAGTGGACCAACTCACCCGATGGCCTCGCGACGGCACGTTGAAAGTCGGCCAGCCAATTCTGGAATTCGGGCTTGGTGATGTCGGCGAGGCTCAGGCCGCGCTCCTTGTTATTGAAGTCGTACGCCATCAGCACCAGGCTGACCAGCCCGCTGTTGGACTGGTTGGGGTGGGTGTGGGCGAACTTGAACAGGCCCCACTCGGGCTTGTTGCACAGCGTGCCCCAGCCGCCGGGCTCCTGCATGGCTAACGCGATGTTGTTGAAGTCGATTGTTGGGTACTTGGTGGCATAGCCCTGGTAGCGTTCTTCCCAGATCACAAAAACCATCGGCGACAGCGCCAGTTCCTCGGATTTGATGATGGGATCACTCGGGTATTTGAGTTTCCACTCGTTTTCGAAGACGTCGCGGTAGGTGCTGCTGGCCGGCGACCAGACGTGGATCGGCACCTTGCCCGGGCCGTTGAGCACTTCATGCGCGCCTTCGACCGAGCCACGCCCGTACAGGTTGACCTTGATGCGCGCGGCGGCCGGCGTCTGGTTGAACTGTTCGAGCGTCCATTGCAGCCAGAGTTTCTTCTCCGTGCCGTACGCGATGTTGATCTCGACCTTCTTGCCGGTGTCAACCGTGCTCGGCTCGGGAGGCGGCGTGTTGGTCGTGGCGCTGTTGGTGGCGTCGGGCTGCGGCTTGTTGTTGGCAGGGCCGTTGGACCCCACGAGCAGGAAGCCGACATAGGCGACAGCACCCGCGAACAACAGCAACAGCAGGAAGACGAACTTGCCGCCGCCGCCGGCGGGCTTGTTTTCGGTGGAGTATTCAGCCATGAGGTTTCCCGTGTTGCTTAGAAGAAGGTGGAGATTTCCTTGAAGACCTCGCGGATCGTTTCGGGGGTGCCGTGATAGTTCTTGGCCTGGCTTTGCTCGGCGATCTGTTTAAGGATGTGATGGTCGGCACTGTCACCGTATCCGATGGGGAAGATGCGGACGGTTTGCGTTTCGCTGTCGTAGACGATCTTTGACGTCAGGTCACTCAGCGCCATGCCTTTAGCCGAATCCTTACCGTCGGTGAGCACCACCACCGCGTCGATGCGGTCCGGTGAAGACTGGGCAAGCAGGTGCTGGTAAGACTCATGGGTGGCGTTGTAGAGCGCGGTGCCGCCGTCGGCGATCAGGCTATCGATCGCGGCGATTGCCTGCGACCGCCCGCTGCTAATCGGGCTGTCCTTCACCAGCCAATTGACCTGCGAGGAAAACGCCACCACCGACAACCGGTCTTCTTCACCCAACATGTCGATCAACTCGCGGGCGCCTTGCTTGGCGGAAACAATCTTTCTCCCTCTCATACTGCCTGACGTGTCGATTACCAGGACGATGTTGGCGTGCTTCTTATTCTTGTGCCACAGCTTGGTGATCGAATCCATCACCCCAACCGAGGGGACTTCGAGTGTGGTCTTGGGCTCGGCCGGATCCACGCCATGGGCCGTGTCGATGGGGGCGCCGATGGCAATGGCCGGATCGGAGGGCCGGAAGCCGTACCCAATCGCCTTGGCCTGTTGCGGCCGGTCAAGCAGGTAGGCGATGTAGGCTTCGGCCGCCTCCTCTCGCTCCGGCGTGACCCAGTCGCGTTGAACGATGCCGACGGGGTGATCTGACCAGAAAGTGCCTTCCTTGGGATAGATGGCCACGATCGGGAAAGGCATGTTGGGATACTTCGATTGATCGTATGACTCAATAACGAGGTTTTCATAGAGCACGGCAGCGCTGAGATAGGTCGGGCCGTTGTTGAAGAGCTTGCGTCCGAAGAACCCGGTGCTGCTGCCGTAGTGAACGATAGAGCGTTCGATGCTGCGCAGGAACTCTCCGGTGCCTGGGTCGGCGACGTCGTCAAGGGTGAGCCCGGTCTGCTTCCCGGTAGCGGCATAGACTTCGGCGAAAAGTGAAATCAGGCCGCTGTTGCTGTACTGGGGGTGGGTATGACCGAACTTGAATCGGCCCCACTGCGGGTAGCCATAGGCCGCCCAACCCTCGTCATTGCGAGCGATCTCCAGCAGGTCGGCCCAGCCGACGGGCTGATCGGGCCAGCCCAACGCCTCGGCCATGGGCTGCCACATCGCGATGATGACCGGCGAGAGCACCAGGTCCTGTGTATCCCCGACCAGGTCTTTCCCGGTTTTGGTCTGTGACTCCGCGTTAGACAAGCGGATGAATGCCGCGGACGCCGGGCTGACCAGGTCCGCTTTGAGCCGGCCCTCAAGGACTTCTTGCATGGTTTCGCCCGAACCCATGGGGATAGCCTTGACTTGGATGATCTTGCCGGAGCTGGTTTTATTCTGCTGCTGATTGAAGGCATCAGTCACGTCGGTCAGCCAGAGTTTCTTCTCTGAACCATAGGGGAAGACAAGCTCGATCGTGTTGGCGGCCGGGGGAGGCGCTTGTGCCGCCGAGCTAGACCCCTTTGAGGTCGGCGCTGGCGGGTGATGGCTGGTATCGTCACAACCTAACGCCGCTAACATGAATAGCGCGACTGCCGAGACGAACCAGGTCCGAGTCAGACTCAACTGGATTGTGGCCATGTGACTATCCTTTAACATTTAACATATGATCGATGTAGTCGTGTTCGGCCGTACGGCCTGCACATGCAGAATGCCGATGGTGGTTATACCAGATTAGTCGCTGCAATTCTGTGATTCCCGCCGCCGGGATTCGCAGCACTGATGCTGCAGTAGACGGGCTGGTCTGTTAGAATCACGTCGAACCCGTCTTTTCCAAACATCACAGGGGACTTAACGATGCACAAACATGACAGAGGGATCGGCACTTCAGCGGTCATCATGATTATCATTGCGGTGGTTGTAATCGGTGGCGGCATCGCCTACTTCGGCAGCGATGTGTGGCGGACGCGCATGAACGTGGCGTATGACAGTTTCGCCCACTGGACGCCGGAAAACATCGCCAAGGACCCGGTCAACTACCTCCACTTCTGTGAAGAGCAGACCAAAGAGGCCATGGTCAAGCTCGAAGCCAGCCGCATCTCCGTCAATCAGCAGATCGGCCGACTTAAGAGCCTGGAGGAAGAAGCGAAGAACAAGAGCCGTGTCGGTAACAAGGCCCTCGAAGATTTGCGGACTCAGTACAAGGACGCAACGACCAACGATACCTGGCCTATCCAGTACGGCGGGGTAGATCGGGATGAAGACTGGTGCAAACGACAGATCATGAGCCTCTTCGGTGAAGTCCAATCCCAAGACAAACTCATCGACAAGCTCGACTCCGGCCTGAAACAGCTCGACGTTCAGAAGACCAAGATCAGCGATCAGAAGGTACAGGCCCAGCAGCAGCTATCGCAAATCCAGACCAACCGCGAGATGCTCAAGGTGCAGCAGATCACCGACGATCTGAAGTCTCAGCTCGTTGATATGAAGTCCCTGATCGCCTCGACCGTTGATGCGGCCGACGACGCCGGGGCCGTGCTTTCGCTGGATCAGATCACCGCGGCCGCGGAAACCACCGTCGATGAGTCGAAGTTCCAGGAGATACTCAATCAATAGCCGGACCCATCAGGTGCAGGATAAGCAGTCATGGCGTTAATTTGGATCGCAACCTGTGCCTGGGGTGGGTGCGCCTTTGCGTTCTATCTGGCGGCCGAGTCCGCCCATGAGATGCGACACGGCAAGCTCTTGGCCTACGTCAAGCTGGCGGCCGCGGCCCTGTTGTTTTTAGTCAGCGGGTACCTGCTGCTCAATCACCTGCCGCCCGAGGGCTTCGCAAGAGTTTTCACGGTAGTTGTGGCCACCCTGACCGGGCTGGCTTGCTTCTGGTTCGGGCAGAAACACTTCAACCACAGGCACTACACCAGTTCGTTGCTCTGCGCGGTCCTGGGGCTGACCATGTTCGCCTCCGCATTCTTCACCCAGTTCGGAGATTTTGAACGTCTCCGCCATACCGATACATCAGCCGTCGATCAAGAGCTGGACCCCACCCAGCGCATCAACCAGGAGATCGCCCGGTTGGCCGAGAGTAAAAATGCGCTTGAGAAACGGCTATTGTCCGGTATCCCCGACTTCCACCGCAAGCTTCAGCAGGATGCGGCTCAAGTGAAAAAGGAAATGGACAGCGCCGGCCCCGATGCCAAGGCCCGCCTCTCCGATGAACTGACCGAGATCGCGCGCCTTCTGCTGGCCACCGACGTGGAAAAAAAGCAAACCCGGGACCTGCTCAGCCGTATCCGCCAGGAACAACGCCGACTCGAGCGTCTGCTCAGCAGCCAGGAAACGCTGGTGGATGATGAAGCGCTACATACCCAACTCGACGCGATGTGGGCCGAGGCGGGCACCCGTCTGTCCCGACCGCTGGATGATCGTCTGGGGACCGGCAGCATCGCCGATTCAGCGGTGCAACAGAAACTGGATGAATTGCTAAGTAACAATCCTAGCCATTGATCCATTAAGAAGTATGACACATCTACTCAGTACCAGCCGGCGTGTCGGCGGGCTCTTCTTCCAGCATCGAAATGACCAGCATGATCTGGATCTGCTGCCCGGCGCGCGTGCCGGTCATCAATGATCGGCCAAGGCCCTCGGGGATCGGGGGGGGGGGGGATTTCTGATTGCTGATTTCTGATTGCTGATTTGTGGTTTCATCTGGGACGGTGTCAGACGAGTCGTCGGTCGGAATGGGCTTATCAGTTGGGGTGGATTCGTTGTTGCTGTTTGTCTGTTCTTTGGTCTTGCCTTCCTCTGTGGTCTCTGTGCCCTCTGTGGTGGTTACTTCCGGTTCGGGCCAGGGACGATACAGGCCGATCACGATCGCCGTCTCCGGGTCCACGGGCAATAGCGCCGCCAGCTCGTTGAACACCCGGCCGTCGAGTTGCTTCTCCAACGGGCTGCGTGGGATCAGGTCGGACTTCTGCTTGTAGTGATGCGGGGTGGTCTCCACGAACACCTGGCCGTTGTCGGATCGGCCGATCCTAACCAGCATCTGAAGATTGCCGCCACGGGCGCGGTACAGCGTCGGGCTGCGCGGCGGCACGGTCAGGTCGACACTGACCGACTTACGCAGCCTTGGGGTGCTGCGTACGGCTGTTGGATAATGCGAGGTATAGAGCTTCGCGCGCGACTCGCCATAAATCGTCGGCAACGCCTCGGCAAACGCCACGGCGTCTTCGGCATGAAGCAGACCGATACGCATGCCGTTGACCTGCCACATCCCGCTCATCAGCACAGGCACCGCCTGCTCATCCACCTGTGCCCAGCAATCATCGAGCGACACGTCCATCGGCATGTCGATCCGGTGGATCAATGCGCCGAGCGTGCCTTCACCCTGATCGGGGGGTTGCGTGATTGTCTGATCGCCCGCTTGCTGCTGCGTCTCAGGTGGTGGCAACTCACAGCCCGGCATCAAGGCCGACACCACAAGCAAAACGAGCATGACCAGGCAGCGACGGGTTGCCATCTTCTTACACATCATCCCTTCAAGACATCTAAGACCACCGAAAGCCCGCTCTCGAACAGGTCATCGGGGATATTCAGCGCCGGTGCGATCCGCAGTGTGTTGCCTTGCACTGCATTAATCATCACGCCTTGATCCATACACGCCTTGACCACCGCACCCGCATTCACGAACCGATCCCCGGCGGCGTCCAGGTCGAGCTCTACGCCGATGTACAGGCCCTTGCCGCGCACCTCTTTGATGATCGGCTGATCTATCGCGAAGTCGTTTAGCCGGTGGATAGCCTTGTCGCCGAGTATGGCGGCGCGCTCAACCAGCCCGTCACGCTCGAGCACGTCGAAGAGCGCGGCCGTTACAGCCATCGCGATACCATTGCCGCCGAGTGTCGTGGCGTGGACGGCGTGGCCGTGGGTGCGCCAGTCAAACAGCTTCGCCAGCTTCGGCGTGATGTGTGTCGCGCCGACCGGCAGCCCGCCGCCGACGCCTTTGGCCAGTGTCATCACATCGGGCGTCACGTCCCAATGCTGGTGGCCGAAGTATCGGCCCGTGTGCCCCACGCCGGTCCAGACTTCGTCGAAGATCAGCACCAGGTCACGCTCGTCGCACAAGGCGCGCAGCTGTTGCAGGTAATCGTCGCCCGGCACATTCACGCCGCCTTCGCCCTGGATCGGTTCGACCAGCACCGCGACGGTCTCGTCGTTGATCGCCGAAGCCACCGCGTCCACACTGTTGAATGCAACATGCACATGCCCGGGACCCAGTGGGCCGAAGCCTTCGTAGACCTTGGGCTGGCCGGTCGCTTCCATCGCGCCGAAGCTCCGGCCGTGGAAGCTGCCGAGTGTCGAGATCACCTTGTATCGGCCGCCGGGCGCGTTTCCTTTGTGCTGCTGGCCGTAGAGCCGGGCGAGCTTGATCGCCGCGACGTTGGCATCGGCGCCGCTGTGGCAGAAGAACGTCCGGCCTGCAAAGGCGTGTTTACTGATCGCCTCGGCGGCGCGGGTCTGTGGTTCGGTGTGGAAAAGGTTGCCGACGTGCCAAAGTTTCTGGGCCTGCTTGTTGACCGCTTGGACCAGGTCCGGATCACAATGGCCCAGCACACACGCACCGAACCCGGCGAACAGGTCCAGGTATTCGTTCCCCGCAGCGTCGAACAGGCGTGATCCCTCGCCGCGCACGATCGCGATGGGGTATCGGCCGTAGTTGATCGACATCGTCCGGTCGTGCCGGTCGATGATCTGCTGGGTGAGGGCGTCTGGTTGGGTGTCGGTGGGGGGCACGTTGTGTTCGCTCCGTAGGTTTGAGGGTGCATGGTATCAGAGGGGGGGTAGGCGCAAAAGAGAACCCCCGGCTTCGGAGCTTGCCGGGGGTTCGTAGGCGATGGGTCTCATGCCGACCGGCAAGCGTATGGCCTGCCGGACGTTGTTTCGGCTATCAGACCATTTCCTTGAGGTTCTTCAGCGGGCGGATGCGCACGGCCTTGCTGGCGGGCTTGGCCTTGAACATCATCTCTTCGCCGGTGAACGGGTTGATACCCTTGCGGGCCTTGGTGGCCGGCTTCTTCTTGACGACCATCTTGCACAGGCCGGGCAGGTTGAAGCTGCCGTTGGCGCGGAGGCTCTTCTTGATGATCGGTTCGAGCTCGGTGAAGACGGCGGCGACGTCGCGCTTGGTCAGCTCGGTCTTGTCGGCGATGGTACCGAAGATTTCGCTCTTGGTCGGCGGCTTCTTGACGACGGCGGCTTTCTTACGGGTTACTTTTCTCTTAGCCATGGTGCTCTCCTAGCTGGTTGGGGGTTGATCCTCCATGATCGGGGCCAACCCGTGGTTACTTTCTACCCCTGCGGGGTAGACGGATTATCGCTTTTTTTACGCTATTTTCTGTACTTTTCAACTCAATAAATGTGTGCGGGGTGCATTTTTCCCTATTTTTCCAGTCATCTTATGCTACCCGATGCCGTTTCATAAGCAAATAGCAGGGATTTCGGCGCGTCTTACATGACAAATCCGCGCGGTCCGTCAGGGCCCCGATCAGCACCTTCGCACGATTGTGGGTAACACCTGCCCGCCGATGGGTTCACTTGATATCGATCATGCAGGGGCTTCAGGGTTGCCATATTGGCAGACGTTTGACGTGCCGATGGGGCGCTGGCAGGCTAATGGGGCGTAAATCGCCTGAAATCGGCTTCATTCGTGCCGATCCGCTGGCATTGCATTTGCAAAACAGTCTGTCGGCGTGCTGTGAATGCATCCGATCCGCCGCCTTGCAGACGCGCACAGGGCGTGTCCATCAAGAATAAATGCTGAATTAAGCATCAGATATACGAACCTGATAGCAGTGAGGTAAACACCATGAGCAAGATCATCGGCATCGACCTGGGCACGACCAACTCCGTCGTCGCCATCATGGAAGCCGGGCAGCCCAAGGTCCTGATTAACGCGTCGGGCAACCGCGTGACCCCGTCCATCGTCGCTTTCACCGACAAGGGGGAGCGTCTGGTCGGCCAGCCCGCCAAGCACCAGCAGGTCACCAACCCCGAAAACACCGTCTTCTCCATCAAGCGATTCATGGGTAGGACGCACAAAGAAGTGCAGTCCGAAGAGAAGCTCGTACCCTACGGCGTGGTCGGCGGGGCGGACGAACTGGTCAAGGTCAACGCCCGCGGCAAGGACTACACCCCCCAGGAAATCTCCGCGATGGTCCTGGGCGATCTGAAGAAGACCGCTGAAGACTACCTCGGCGAGAAGGTCGATCGGGCCGTCATCACCGTCCCGGCCTACTTCAACGACTCGCAGCGCACCGCCACTAAGGAGGCCGGTGAAATCGCGGGCCTCAAGGTCGAGCGCATCATCAACGAACCGACCGCCGCCGCGCTGGCGTACGGTCTTGATAAGAAAGCCAACGAGAAGATCGTCGTGTTCGACCTCGGCGGCGGCACCTTCGACGTCTCCATCCTCGACATCGGCGAAGGCGTCTTCGAGGTCCTCGCGTCCAACGGCGACGGACACCTCGGCGGCGACGACTGGGACCAGCGCCTGATCGATCACCTCGCTGACGAGTTCAAGAAGACCGAAGGCATCGACTTGCGGCAAGACCCGATGGCGCTACAGCGGCTCAAGGAAGCGGCCGAGAAGGCTAAGCACGAACTGAGCGCCGGCCAGGAAACCACCGTCAACCTCCCGTTCATCACCGCCACGCAGGAAGGCCCCAAGCACCTGCAGGTCACCATCACCCGCGCCAAGTTCGAGCAGGTCTCCGCCGACCTGTTCGACCGCATCACCGGCCCGGTCAAGCAGGCCCTCGCCGACGCCAAGCTCCAGCCCAGCGACGTGCAGGAAGTCGTGCTGGTCGGCGGTTCGACCCGTATGCCCAAGGTCCAGGAGATCGCCAAGGAAATCTTCGGCAAGGACCCGAACAAGAGCATCAACCCAGACGAAGTCGTCGCCATCGGCGCCGCGATCCAGGGGGCCGTGCTTCAGGGCGACGTCAAGGACATCCTCCTGCTGGACGTCACGCCGCTGAGCCTGGGCATCGAAACCATGGGCGGGGTCAACACCAAGTTGATCGAGAAGAACACCACCATCCCGACGAGCAAGAAGGAAACCTTCTCCACCGCCGCGGACAACCAGACCGAGGTCACGATCCACGTCCTGCAGGGCGAACGCGACTTCGCCGCGGACAACCGCACGCTCGGCCGGTTCAACCTCGCCGACATCCCCCCGGCGCCGCGCGGCATGCCGCAGATCGAGGTCGAGTTCAACATCGACGCCAACGGCATCCTCAACGTCACCGCCACCGACAAGGCCACACAGAAGAGCCAGAACATCGAGATCAAGGGCTCCTCCGGCCTGTCGGACGATGAGATCGACAAGATGAAGCGTGACGCCGAGTCTCACGCCGACGACGACCGCAAGCGTCGTGAGCTGGTCGATGCCCGCAACACTGCTGACAGCGTGGTCTACCAGACGCGCAAGCAGCTCGAAGAGCACGGCGACAAGGTCAGCCCCGAGGTCCGTGGCAACATCGAGTCGGCCGTGAGCAATCTCGAAGAGAAAGCCAAGGGCGAAGACGCTGCTGCAATCAACGCGGCTTTGGAAGAGCTGAACAAGCAGGCCCAGGAATTAGGCAAGGCCGTCTACGAAGCCACCGCTGCCGAACAAGGCGCTGGCACCGCAGCCGGGGCTCAGGCCGGCGCATCCTCCGGCGATGCCCAGGGTGGCACGTCGGGCGGTGATGACGTCATCGACGCCGAGTACGAAGTGAAAGAATAACCATTGAACTTACTCGCAGGCACACCTGAGCCTCGGTTCACAGACCCCAACCCCCCCTCAAGTCCCGTGGCGCATTGCCGCGGGGCTTTTTTCGTGGCATCTACCATATAAGTGAAAAGCGGGCCCCCTGAGGGAGACCCGCTTGAAGTCATGGGTGGTGGCACAGCGTGCCTGCTATGTCCGAACTCAGGCGTGACGGCCGCGGGCGATGAGCAGGCCGCCAAGACCGAGCAGCGCCAGGCTGGCGGGTTCGGGCACCACGGTGCCTTCGACGACCAGGCTGGTCATGTCCCAGCCGTCGCCGCTGCCGTTCGCGTTGGCGTTGACCCAGACGACCAGGTCACTGATGCCGGTCACGTCCACGAGGGTGCTGGCGTTGAGGTTGGGGCCGTTCGGATCATCGGTGAAGTAGAAGAACGGGACCTGCGAGCCGCCGTCGAGCGTGTAGGCGTATTCGATGAACTCGGTGGGGGAGTTGTTGAACGAATCGGACCCAACGAAGTCGGCCAGGATATCGATCGAAACCTCGTTCCAGCCGCTGACATCGATGGTGTCCGTGTACATGAAGTGGTCGCCGCCGAAGTCGCTGGAGACCAGCGAGTTGCCATCGGTTTCCAAGAAGTTACGGGTGGAGTCACTCGAGGGGTTGGACGGGTAGCCGATCGCGAAGTTCGCACCGAACTGCGGGGAAGACTCGAGCGCGTTACCCGAGCTGGTGTGGTCGATCGACACACTCTGCGTGAAGTCGGCCTGGTAGAGCGAGGCGCTTGCGACGGACGTCATGCCGACCGAAACCAAAGCAACGATAGCGGGGATACGAATGTTCATAGCTTTCTCCTTACTCCGAAAAGTTAGTTACGTAGCTGTACACAAGCTACGGCTACTGACACGGCTTACACTATCGTTGCCTCATAAGGACAACATGATGATTCTGCTATTAGGTGGTTAAGATCACGATCTCGGGATCGCATTGTCTGTAACCGCATATTCGATAAGTGACTGGATGGACACATCGCACTGTGCCTGTTGTTTCCCACTACGGATGTTGCGTGGAGAAGAATCTCTCCATAGGCCTCGAATCCCTTGCTTGCCCACACTTAAAAAGTGCACGCTAAGGCCGAAAGAAATGACGTGCCCATCACGGCATGAACCGCCACGCGCCCAGCACCCCTCCCCGCAGTCCCTCACAGCCAGGGGGGATACAGAGCCCTCAATTATTCATAGCTGCCCACAAGAGATATATTTATCTTGACAACCCGGTCTCACCACTTACACTGATTTACGTGATGCAAAGATGAACCCAGGGCCCGTGAAAGGGGGTGCGGATGTACCCCACCGCTGAGTTCTGCTTAAAGCCTTGTCGAAGGCAATGGCACATCTTGGGACAAGTCCAGGGAGTGGGCTATCGTCCGTTTGTTTATCGCCTCGCACAGCAGTGCGGGGTCGCCGGGTATGTCAAAAACGATGACCGGGGGGTCACGATCCAAGTCCAGGGGTCGGCTGCTCAACTTAAGCGGTTTTCACGGGCCCTTGACGCCGAGCGGCCGCCCCTGGCACTTGTTGACCAAGCCATTGTAGAGGACCTCCCGCCGCTGGACGAGCTTTTTAGCGCCGGTTTCCAGATCCTCGACAGCGACCCGGCTGTCAGCGAATCTAACACAGCTGAACCTGCACTGGGGCAACTTCCGGGGGCTCGGGTTGGGGTGACCATCGATTCGGCCGTCTGCCCGCAATGCCTCGGCGAGTTGCTGGACTCGAAAGACCGCCGACACCGTTACGCCCTGACCAACTGCACCAACTGCGGCCCGCGTTACACCATCATCGACCGCGTCCCGTACGATCGACCGAACACGACGATGCGCCACTTCCCGCTGTGTGATGATTGCAGTGCCGAGTACACCGATCCCGCAGACCGCCGTTACCACGCCCAGCCGATCGCCTGTCACGCCTGTGGCCCGACGATGCAGTTGGTCGACCCCTCGGGTCAAACGATTGATGGCGACCCGATCACCAAAGCGGCTGACATGCTGCAGGCCGGCCAGGTCGTCGCGATCAAAGGCCTCGGCGGGTTCCATCTCGCCTGCAGGGCAGATGATGAGCAGGCTGTGCAACGTCTCCGCAGCGACAAGAACCGTCGTGACGGCAAGCCGTTCGCGCTGATGTGCCGATCGGTTGAGGTGGCGACCGATCTTGTCAGGCTTTCCGACGCCGGCGTTACTGTATTAACTGCGCCCACCGCACCGATCGTTCTCGCCCCGAAGCGCGAAGGCATCCATATCGCACCCTCCGTTGCGCCACACAACCATCGTCTCGGCGTCATGCTCGCCTACACGCCGATTCAGCACCTGTTGTTCACCGAGCTACCGACAGACATCAACGCTCTGGTCATGACCAGCGCCAATCCCTCCGGCGAGCCGTTGACCATCGACAACGACGAAGCCCTTGCACGCCTCCAAGGCCTTTGCGACGCCATGCTCTGGCACGACCGGCCGATCCGGCGGCGCGTCGATGACTCGGTGGTACTGGACACCGGCAGCGCAGACACACTGCCGCTGCGCCGTGCTCGCGGCTTCGTCCCCACGATCAACCCGTTACCAAAGGCGGACGCCACCCACGGCCTGTGCGTCGGTGGCGAGTTGAAAAACACCATCGCACTGGTCCGCGACGGACGGGCCACGCTCAGCCAGCACCTCGGCGACCTCAGCTACACCCCAGTCTTCGATCACTTCCGGCAGGCCATCGACGACCTGGTCGATCTCTTCGACACGCAGCCGAAGTGGATCGCTCACGACCTGCACCCGATGTACCTGGGCACGACCCACGCTCGTTCACTTGGCGAGCGTTGGGGCGTCCCGCTGATCCCCGTCCAGCATCACCACGCTCACGCCGCATCTGTCATGGCGGAGCACGGCCTGACCGATCCCGTCCTCGCCGTGGTCTGTGACGGCGTCGGATACGGGGATGACGGCACAAGCTGGGGCGGCGAGTTGCTGCTTGCCGACCTTGTGGACTACCAAAGGCTCGCCCACGTCAAACCGATCCAGCTCATCGGCGGCGACGCCGCGGCGACCGATACACGCCGATGTGCGCTGGCCCTGTTGCAGCTTGCCTACGGCGATAACTTCGCGGAACACCCGGCGGTAACTCAACTGATCCCGGACGACAACGAACGGCTGATGCTGACCGGCATGCTACAGCGCGGCCTGAACTGCTCGCCCACGACCGGCCTCGGCCGATACTTCGATGGTGTCGCGGCGCTGCTGGGCCTGAGTACCACCAACCGCTTCGAGGCCCAGGCCGCCATGCGTCTGGAGACCGAGGCATCTCGCTGTGATGAGCAGCTAACGTGCGATCCGCTATTCACGATCGAGAACGGTGACACGCCAACAATTGATCTGTCACCCCTCATCAAGGCAATTATCACCGGCCGCGCCGACGGGGAATCCGTCGCCACACTCGCGGCGCAGTTCCACGACCAACTCGCAGCCGCGTTTGCCGAAGCGGTCCGCCAGGCATCGCAGCGCATCGGCGTTGACCGGGTCGCGCTCTCCGGCGGCGTCTTCTGCAACGAACGATTTACACACAGCCTGTCGCAGCGCCTCGTCGCGCACGGGCTGACGGTCTATATGCATCACAACGTCCCAGCGAATGACGGCGGACTGGCACTGGGTCAGGCCGCGGTGGCGGCGGCACGCTGGGAGCAAGGTCTTGTTCAAGAAAGGGCGGTTTAATTATGTGTCTAGCGGTCCCCGCAAAACTTGTGGAATGTGAGGCCGGGCAGGGCGTTGCCGATATGCACGGCAACCGTGTCCCGGTCCAGACCCTCTTCGAGCCCGAGGCGAAGGCCGGCGACTGGGTCCTCGTCCATGCCGGGTTTGTCATCAAACGACTGGAGGCCGGCGAAGCCGAAGCCACCTGGTCGGTGATTAACGACTTGGCCCAGAGCAGCGAGGAGGTCGGCGATGAACCTGCCTAAAGACATGACCTCCAAAGCGATCAAACGCCTGCACGAACTGGCCGCCAAGGTCGATCGGCCCATGTCGTTCATGGAGGTCTGCGGCACGCACACCATGAGCGTCTTCCGCAGCGGCCTGCGCAGCCTGCTGCCCGACAACGTCACGCTGCTATCCGGCCCCGGCTGCCCGGTCTGCGTCACCGCGCAGAGCGACATCGATATGCTCATCGAGCTTGCCTGCGATCACGACGTGACAATCTGCACCTACGGCGACATGATCCGCGTCCCCGGCGCACGCGGGAGCCTGGAAGAAGCGCGCGGCGACGGGGCTGATGTGCGTGTGGTGTATTCGAGTATGGACGCTGTGGACATCGCACAGAGAGAGCCTGATCGTCAGGTCGTGTTCGCCGCTGTCGGTTTCGAGACCACCGCCCCCGCGACCGCCGCCGCGATCGACCGGGCCGAGCAGCTCAATCTCGATAACTTCGCCGCGCTCGCCAGCCACAAGCTCGTGATGCCGGCCGTCTCGGCGCTGCTTGACGGTGGGGGGGTGAAGGTTGACGGCTTCCTCCTGCCCGGGCACGTCTCGGTCATCATCGGTTGGCACGTCTACAAACCCATCCCCGAGAACTACAACCTGCCGTGTGTGGTTGGCGGTTTCGAGGATGAGCAGATCTCGGTCGCGCTGGCGGACCTTGTTCAGATGGTCCAGGAAGGCAAGCCCGGTTTGGTCAACCAGTACCCGCAAGCGGTCAGTGCTGAGGGGAATGTGTTTGCCCAGCAGGTGCTTGAGCGCGTCTTCGAGCCGAAGGACGTGCCTTGGCGCGGCCTGGGTGTGATCCCGATGAGCGGGTTGGAATTGCGAGCTGAGTATGCGAAGTTCGACGCGCAGCGGAAGTTCAACCTCACACGCCCGCCGGACCAGGAACCCAAAGGCTGCCGCTGCGGTGAAGTGATTACCGGCGGTGTTACCCCGGCTGAGTGCGTGCTGTTTGATAACGGCTGTACGCCGACACACCCGATCGGCCCGTGCATGGTCAGTAGCGAAGGCACCTGCCAGGCCTGGTTCAAGTATCACCGGGTCAAGACGTCAGCCAAGCGCAAGCCCCGCAATCAGCAACAAGCCGAATGCGAGGTGGCCGTATGATCCAGACACTGACCAAAACCCAAAGCGCCCCGAAACGCCGGAAAAGCACCAAGCCGCGCGGCCGTGTCACATTGGCTCACGGCGGCGGCGGGCAACTCACCGATGAACTGATCCAGGAAGCCGTCCTGCCCAAGCTCGGTAACGTCTTGCTGAACGACCTGCTCGATTCGGCGCTGCTGCCCGCTTCCGGTGAAGACCGCCTCGCTATGACGATCGACAGCTACGTCGTTCAGCCCTGGAAGTTCCCCGGCGGCGACATCGGTCGCCTGGCTGTTTGTGGCACGGTGAACGACCTGGCCGTCTGCGGCGGCGAGCCGATGGGGATCGCGCTGGGTTTGATCCTCGCGGAAGGCTTCGAGATGCGTTCGGTGCATGAGGTGCTCGACTCGATCGCCAAGGCGAGCAAAGAATCCGGCGTCCCGGTCGTGACCGGCGATACCAAGGTCGTCGGCCGCGGCCAGTCCGACGGCATCTACATCACCACGGCCGGCGTGGCCCGTGTGCCGAAACGTCGCAAGCTTTCGCCGATGCGCGTCCAGCCCGGCGACGTCCTGATCGTCAACGGCCCCGTCGGCGAGCACGGGCTGGCGGTCATGCTCGAACGCGAACTGCCCCAGGTCAAGAGCGTGCTGCAGACCGACGCCGCCCCGCTCAACGGGCTGATCCGCACATTGCTTAGCGACGTGCCCGACGTCCTGTTCATGCGCGACGCCACGCGCTCCGGTCTGGCGGGAGTTGCCTGCGACCTGGCGCGGGATATAGGCTGGCGCATCACGCTGGACGAGTCGCGCGTCCCGGTCCGGCCCGAGGCCCAGCACGCCGCGGAAATGCTAGGGCTCGACCCGCTTGAGGTCGCCAATGAGGGCAAGGTTGTTGCCGTGGTCCGGCCCTACGAAGCCGACGCCGCGATCGAGGCGATGCACAAGCATCCCTTGGGTAAAGACGCGCGCGTCATCGGCCACGTCGGTGGGGTGGCGGACGGTTTGTGTGAACTGAAAACCATGATCGGCGGCCGCCGCATCATCCAGAAACCTTACGGAGAGCAGTTACCAAGAATCTGTTGACAAGATTGGGCGGATAGGAAAGGAGTCGGCCATGCCCGGCGTACAAGAGTCGATCCGCGACGTCTGGTTCCTGAATAAGCAGGGGCTGGACACCCTCATCAAAGTGCTCTGTGACAGGGGGTATACCGTCATGGCGCCGAGGGTTTGCGACGGCGTGATCGCCTTCGGGCAGGTCACGTCGGTCGACCAGGTCGCCAACGGCGTACGCGACGAACTGGGGCCCGGGCGCTACCGCCTGCTGGAGGACCCGCTCAGCCGACACTTCAACTACGTCGTCGGGCAGGACAGCCCGAAGCGATTCTTCTTCCCGCCCAAGCTTGATCTCGTCTCACTGCACGTCGAGGGCAAGAAGTTCGTCCTTGAGAGCACCGCGCCTAAGCCGCCGAAACTCGCGATCCTCGGTGTTCGGCCCTGCGACCTGGCCGCGATCCACGTGCAGGACCGCGTGTTCGGGTATGAGGACGGCGACAACACCCAGCGGTGCGAGACCGATTCGTATTACAACCTGGCACGCAAGCAGTCGCTGCTGATCGCCGCCAACTGCACCCAGCCCGGCGGGACCTGCTTCTGCGCCTCGATGGGTACCGGGCCCATGGCCAAGACGGGCTACGACCTGTCGCTGACCGAGATGGGCGGCGGGTTCCTGCTCCGCGCAGGTTCGGCCGAAGGCCGTGAGCTTGTCGATGATCTGCCGCTGCGTGAGCCGTCGCCTTCAGAGATCGAACTGGGCCAACTCAAGATCGACCAGGCCTGCGAGCGCATGGGACGCAAGCTGGAGAGGGAAGGCCTCAAGGAACTGCTGTTCGAGCGGATCGAGCACCCGTCATGGGACGAAGTCGCCCAGCGCTGCCTGGCGTGTTCGAACTGCACGATGGTTTGTCCGACCTGCTTCTGCTCGACCGTCACTGATACCAACGACCTGGCAACCGGGACGCTGAGCCGAACGCGCCGCTGGGAATCCTGCTTCACACATCAATTCAGCTACACCACCGCCGGCCCGGTCCGCAGCAGCATCCGCGCACGCTACCGCCACTGGATGCGCCACAAGCTCGGTACCTGGTGGGACCAGTTCCAGTGCACCGGTTGCGTCGGTTGCGGGCGATGCATCACCTGGTGCCCGGTCGGCATTGATATCACCGAACAGACCCAACGGCTCAGGAGCAACGACACCCGACTCGGCTATCACGACAGCCACCGCTTGGAAAGTGGGGCCATGCTATGATCACACTCAACACCTCAACGCGCCCCACACCGATCTGCGGGCTCGACACCTGGATCCCCGTCGCCGCTGAGATCGTGGACATCCAGCGCGAAAACTTCAACACACTCACCTACAAGATGCGCTTCGTTGAAGAGGTCCACCGGAAGAACTATCGGTTCCTCCCCGGCCAGTTCAACATGCTCTACATCCCCGGCGTTGGGGAGGCCGCTATCTCGATCAGTTCGGACCCTGAAGACACCGAGACGATCGGCCACACCGTCCGCGTCGTCGGCTCGGTCACCCGGGCGATCGAACGTATGGGCGTCGGCGGGATCGTCGGCGTCCGTGGGCCGTTCGGTCGCGGCTGGCCCATCGATCATCTCAAGGGTCAGGACGTCGTCATCGTGGCAGGCGGTATCGGCCTCGCCCCCATGCGGCCCGCTATCTACTCACTGCTAAAACACCGCGAGGAGTTTGGCCGGGTCATGCTGCTGTACGGCTGCCGCTCCCCAGACGATCGCGTCTTCGCACCCGAACTGGAGAAGTGGGCCGAGGATGAATCTATCCAGGTCCTGGTCACGGTGGATAACGCCACCGACGGCTGGGTCGGCCCGGTCGGGGTGGTCACCAACCTCCTGCAGCGCATCCGCGTGAATGCCGAGAAGACCGTCGTTATGGTCTGCGGCCCGCCGATCCTCAACCGCGTCGCCGCCTGGCAGTTCCTGCAGCTGCACGTCCCGCCCGACCGTGTGTATGTCAGCCTCGAACGCAACATGAACTGCGGCTTCGGTCGATGCGGCCACTGCCAGTACGGCCGGAAGTTCGTCTGCACCGACGGCCCCGTCTTCAACTTCTCTGAGGTCGCCGACATCTTCGGCAGGGAGGAGATCTGATCATGTCTGCCATCACCATCCCTGAAAAAACAGACAAACCCAAACTCGCCGTCTACAAGTTCTCCAGCTGCGACGGCTGCCAACTCACACTGCTGAACCTGGAAGACCACCTGCTGGACATCGTTGGCGCGGTGGAGATCTCGTACTTCCTGGAGGCGAGGCGGCGCGTGCTGCCCCCGCCTTATGACATCGGGCTGATCGAGGGCAGTGTCTCGACGCCCGACGAAGAGGAGCACGTCCACCAGGTCAGGCGCGACTGCAAGTACCTGATCGCCATCGGCGCGTGCGCGACCTCCGGGGGGATTCAGTCGCTGCGCAACTGGGCGAACGTCAAGGAGTTTGCCGACCACGTCTACCCGAGCCCCGAGTACCTGAAAACGCTCGAGACCTCGACGCCGGTCGCGGCCCATGTGTTTGTTGATTTTGAATTGCGCGGTTGCCCTATCAGCCCGGACCAGCTGCTGGAAGTGATCAGCTCGCTGCTTGTCGGGCGGAAACCGCGCATCCCGTCATACAGCGTGTGCATGGAGTGCAAGCGGGCGGGGCTGCCGTGTGTGTTGGTGTCCAAAGGTGAGCCCTGCCTTGGCCCGATCACGCAGGCCGGCTGCGGGGCGCTCTGCCCGGGCTGCTCGCGTGCGTGCTACGGCTGCTTCGGCCCGATGGATCAGCCCAACATCCACTCACTGGGCGGCAAGATCACCGGCGAACTGAACAAATCCAACCGCGACATGAAACGCATGCTCCGCACCTTCAACGGATACCTCGAACCCTTCAAACAGGCGAGTGACCACTATGAACGCCTCGAAAAACGATAACCCCGGAAGTGCCGGCACACGGACCATCCGTGTCGGTGCCCTGGCGCGGGTCGAGGGCGAAGGCGCCCTGCACCTGGTCATGGACGGTGACCGGGTCGATACCGTGCATCTTGAAATCTACGAACCGCCTCGGTTTTACGAAGCATTCCTGCGCGGACGGGACTACAAGGAAGTCCCCGACATCACCGCGCGCATATGCGGCATCTGCCCCGTCGCCTACCAGATGGGCTCCTGCCACGCGCTCGAAAAAGCCATGGGCGTCTTCGACGAAGTCACCCCGGCGATCCGTGACCTCCGCGATCTGCTGTACTGCGGCGAGTGGATCGAGAGCCACGTGCTGCACATGTTCATGCTCCACCTGCCCGACTTCCTCGGCTACGAAAGCGCCATCAGCATGGCCGCCGACCACGCTGAGACGGTCAAGCAGGCCCTGCGCATCAAGAAGCTGGGCAACACGATCATGGATGTCGTCGCAGGCAGGAGCGTGCACCCCGTGAACGTCTGTGTCGGCGGGTTCTACCGCGCCCCCGACGAAGACAAGCTCCAGGCGCTGCTGCCCGAGATCGACGCCTGCCTCGAGCTCATGTGCGAGTTGACGCTCTTCCTCGCGAAGAACATCGAGTACCCCGACTTCGAACGCGACTATGAGTTCGTCGCCTTGTGCCCCGACACCGGCTATTCGATGAACCTCGGCCGGATCAAGAGCAATAAGGGGCTCGATGTCGATCAGGAGGAGTTCGGCAACGCCATCGAGGAGCAGCACAAGCAGCATTCCACCGCGCTGCACTCGATCATCAAAGGCCGGGGTGAATATCTCGTCGGCCCGCTGGCCCGGCTCAACCTCAACGCCCAAGGCCTGCACCCGCGGGCACAGGAGCTCCTGCCGAAGGTCTGTGACGCCATCGGCAAGCCCCTGCCCTGGAAGAACAACTTCTTCAGCCTCCCGGCACGCGGCATCGAGACGATCCACGCCCTGGCTGTATCGGCTGATCTGATCCGCGCTTATACTCGCCCGGAGGTCAGCCGCATCCCCATCGTCCCACGCGCCGGACACGGCGGGCACGGCACCGAGGCCCCGCGAGGCGTCTGTTGGCACGAATACGACACCGAGCCCGACGGCTCGATCAAGGCCGCCCATATCGTCCCGCCGACCAGCCAGAACCAGACCACCATCGAGTCCGACCTCCGTGAGCTGGCCCGTCAGGTCGTCAGCCTGACCGACGAGCAGGCCGCCCTCCGCTGTGAGCACCTGATCCGTAACTACGACCCCTGCATCAGCTGCTCCGTGCACTTTCTGAAGTTTCAAAGGATAGAAAAGTCCGCTATACTACAGGCCCCCTAGGCGGCCCCCAACACAGGGATTGGTAAGTGACTGAGGATAAGAACAGCCTGCTGGTCGCGGCCTGCGGCAACCTGATGGCCTCGGACGACGCGTTCGGGCCGATGGTCGCCAGGGACCTCAAGCAGATCCGGCACCCCGGCATCGAGGTCGTCGAGCTGGACATCCGTCCAGCGGCGCTGCTCGACTACCTGCCGGGGCGCAGCGGGCTGATCCTTATCGATGCTGTGCTGTCTCCGGACCACGAGCCCGGGCGCATCATCGACATCGACTGGTTCGCCCCCGACCGGCCTCCGCTCGCCAACGACGACACGATGAGCACGCACGGCCTGTCGCTCGGGTCACAAATCGAGATGGCCCAGGCTATTGGCTTGCTTCCGCCGACCGTCCGGCTGATCGGGCTGACGCTGGGGGCTGTGCCAAGTGTCGGTGAGCCGGCGACGGAGGGCATCGTCCGCCACGTCGTCCACGCCGCCGACCTCATCCGCATGCACGCCGAGCAACACCTATCGCACACGGAGCCGGCCTATGCATGAGATGTCGATCGCCGCTGCTCTGATCGGGCTGACCCGTGAACACGTCCCGAGCAAGGCGCGGGTCCGATCGGTGTCTGTGCGCGTCGGCCCCATGCAGGCGATCGAACACGAAGCGATGCAATTCGCCTGGTCCGCCGCGACCAGTGCGACCGAGTTCGACGGCAGCGAACTGAAGCTGACCTACCTCCCCTGGTCGCTGCACTGCAAGTGCTGTGGCAAAAAATGGGAGGGCGACGACTGGCCCGTGACCTGCGCCTGCGGCAGTGCCGACGTCGACCCTAAGGGCAGCGACGAACTGACACTACTCTCCATCGACATCGATACATCTGACGAACCCGAAGGAGAAACCGACTTCGATGACCAAGACCCGGCTCACCGTGAGGCCGGGCCCGTGATGAGGCAAGGAGTCTAAGCTATGGCGGAAGTCAAAATTGTCCAGAACGTCTTGAAACACAACGACGAGATCGCGGCCATGAACCGCGACACGCTGCGCGATGCCGGCGTCTTCTGCATCGACCTGATCGGGGCGCCCGGCTGCGGCAAGACGTCGCTGCTGGAAGCCACGCTCGAAAGGCTCAGCGACACACTCAGCATCGGCGTGATCGCCGGGGACCTCGCCACCGACCGCGACGCTAAGCGCCTGCAGGCCAAGGGTGCCCGCGTCGTGCAGATCAACACCGGCAAGGGCTGCCACCTTGACGCCAACCAGGTCCGCCACGCCATCGAAGGCGTCGATCTGCAGGGCCTGGATGTGCTGATCATCGAGAACGTCGGCAACCTCATCTGCCCGGTCGGCTTCGACCTCGGGCAGGACGCCAAGGTCGGCATGTTCAGCGTCTGCGGTGGCGACGACAAAGCGGCGAAACACCCGCACCTCGTCCATGCCGCCGACGTCCTGCTGCTGAGCAAGACCGACCTGATGCAGCACGTGAAGTTCGATCAAACTGTTTTCCGCCAGGATGTCCAGCGGCTGAACGATGACGTTCGGCTCATCGAGGTCTCGGTCGCCCGGGGCGATCTCGAAGGCTGGCTGGACTGGCTGACTTCCAACACCCAAGCGGCGCGTGCCAACCATGACGCCGTCACACCCGTGCCGACAGGCAACAGCTAAGGAGTGCTTCGAGATGTCTGATGTGAAAATGATCACCGTTGATGGCAACGAGGCCGTGGCGCGGGTGGCGTATCGGCTCAACGAGGTTGCCGCGATTTACCCGATCACCCCCTCGTCGGTGATGGGCGAACTGGCCGACGACTGGGCCGTGAAAGGCCAGCTCAACCTCTGGGGCTCGGTCCCCAGCGTGGTTGAGATGCAGTCCGAGGGTGGCGCGATCGGCGCGATCCACGGGGCGCTGCAGGCCGGCAGCCTGGCGACGACGTTCACCGCGTCGCAGGGCCTGCTGCTGATGATCCCCAACATGTACAAGATCGCCGGCGAGCTGACCAGCTTCTGCATGCACGTCGCCGCACGGACCGTCGCGACCCACGCCCTGTCGATCTTCGGCGACCACTCCGATGTGATGGCCTGCCGGCAGACCGGCTTCGCGTTGCTGAGTTCCGGCTCCGTCCAGGAAGCCCAGGACCACGCCGCCATCAGCCAGGCATGCACCCTCGCCGGCCGCGTCCCGTTCCTGCACTTCTTCGACGGCTTCCGCACCTCGCACGAAGTCTCGAAGATCCACCCGCTGACCGACGAGATGCTGCGCGGCCTGATCAAGCCCGAGTGGATCACGGCCCACCGTGAGCGTGCCATGACGCCCGACGCACCGAAGATCAGGGGTACCGCACAGAACCCCGACACCTTCTTCCAGGCCCGCGAAGCGTGCAACCCGTTCTACATGGCCCTGCCCGAGATCGTGCAGGAGCAGATGGACCGCTTCGCCGAGCTGACCGGCCGTCAATACAAGCTGTTCGATTACATCGGGCATCCCGAGGCCGAGCGCGTCATCGTCATGATGGGTTCGGGTGCCGAGGCCGCGCACAAGACCATCGACGAGATGGTTAAGACCGGTGAGAAGATCGGGATGGTGAAGGTCCGGCTGTACCGCCCGTTCTCCGGCAAGGACTTCCTCGCCGCGCTGCCCAAGACCGTGAAGAAGCTTGCCGTGCTCGACCGGACCAAGGAGCCCGGCTCCACCGGCGAGCCGATGTACCTGGATATCGTCACCACCAACGCCGAATCCGACGCCGCTGAAAAACCCGTGATCGTCGGCGGGCGCTACGGGCTGAGCTCCAAGGAGTTCACCCCCGACCACGTCGTCGCCGTCTTCAACAACCTCGCCGCCGACAAGCCGAAAAACCACTTCACCGTCGGCATCATGGACGACGTCACGAACCTGTCGCTGCCGGTCGAAGAAGGCAACGTGGTCGTGCCCCCGGGCGTGACCCGAGCTATGTTCTTCGGGCTCGGGGCCGACGGCACCGTGGGTGCGAACAAGAACTCCATCAAGATCATCGGCGAATCCACCGACTACTACGCCCAGGGCTACTTCGTCTACGACTCCAAGAAGTCCGGTGCGATGACCGTCTCGCACCTGCGCTTCGGGCCTAACCCGATCCGCGCGACTTATCTCATCCGCAAGGCCGGGTTCGTCGCCTGCCACCTGTTCACGTTGCTGGACTCGGTGGACATGCTCGAAAACGCCGAAGACGGTGCCGTCTTCCTGCTCAACGCGCCCTACGGCCCGGACGAGGTCTGGGACCATATCCCCGCCAGCGTCCAGAAGCAGATCATCGAGAAGAACCTGAAGTTCTATGTCATCGATGGCTACGCCGTCGCCGAGAAGGCCGGCATGGGCCGGCGCATCAACACGGTCATGCAGACCTGCTTCTTCGCGATCTCCGGCGTCCTGCCGCGTGACGAAGCGATCGAGAAGATCAAGAAGGCCGTCGAGAAAACCTACGCCAAGAAGGGCGAAGAGCTGGTCCGCCGAAACTTCGCCGCGATCGACCAGTCCCTGGAGAACCTCCACGAGGTCAAGGTCCCGGGCAAAGTCACGCAAACCCACGAGCCCCCGGCCATGATCCCCGACGACGCGCCGGACTTCGTCAAGCGCGTCACCAGCGCCATGATGGCCGGGTACGGCGACGACCTGCCCGTCAGCGCCTTCCCGCCGGATGGTACCTGGCCGACCGCGACCACCAAGTACGAGAAGCGCAATATCGCGCTGAACGTCCCCGAGTGGGACCCGGACGTCTGCATCCAGTGCAACAAGTGTGCCTTGGTCTGCCCGCACGGCGCGATCCGGCCGAAGGTCTACGAAGAAGAGCACCTCGCCGGCGCACCGGACACATTCAAGAGCACCAACTACAAGGCCCCTGACTTCAAGGGCATGAAGTACACCCTCCAGGTCGCCACCGAAGACTGCACCGGCTGCACGCTCTGCGTCAACGTCTGCCCGGCCAAGAACAAGGCCGTGCCGAAACGCAAAGCCATCAACATGGAGCACCACGACGACGACACGCGGATGGCCGAACGGGCCGAGTATGAATACTTCCTGAACATCCCCGATCCCGACCGCACGAAGATCAAACGGCTCGACGCCAAGGGCACGCAGCTGATGCTCCCGCTGTTCGAGTACTCCGGCGCGTGTGCCGGCTGTGGCGAGACGCCCTACGTCAAGCTGCTCAGCCAGCTCTACGGCGACCGGCTCCTGATCGCCAACGCCACCGGCTGCTCGTCGATCTACGGCGGCAACCTGCCGACCACCCCGTACTGCCAGAACGAAGACGGCCGCGGCCCCGCCTGGTCGAACTCGCTGTTCGAAGACAACGCCGAGTACGGTTTCGGCTCACGGGTGTCGATCGACCAGCACATCCGTCAGGCGCACGACCTGCTCGCCGATGTCGCCACACAGATCGACGGCGAACTGGTACGCGACCTGGTCAACGCACCACAGGATACCGAGGCGGACATCGCCGCCCAGCGTCAACGCGTGTTGCAGCTGCGTGAGGCCCTCAAGGCGATCAACTCACCTTCGGCCCGGCGTCTCGAAGACCTCGCCAATTACCTGGTCAAGAAGAACGTCTGGCTGCTCGGCGGAGACGGCTGGGCCTACGACATCGGTTACGGCGGACTCGACCACGTCCTGTCCATGCAGAAGGACATCAACGTTCTGGTCATGGATACCGAGGTCTACTCCAACACCGGCGGTCAGCAATCCAAGGCCACCCCGCTTGGCGCCGCCGCTAAGTTCGCAGCCGCCGGCAAGGCCGTTCACAAGAAAGACCTGGGCCTGATGGCCATGAGCTACGGCCACATCTACGTCGCCAGCATCGCGATGGGCGCCAACGACAACCACACCGTCAAGGCCATCCAGGAAGCCTGCAGCTACGACGGCCCGTCGCTGGTCATCGCCTACAGCCACTGCATCGCCCACGGCTACGACCTGTCGCACGGCCTGGAACAGCAGAAACGCGCCGTCGCCTCCGGCATCTGGCCGCTGTACCGCTACGACCCACGCCGGACCGCGCAGGGCCTGCCCGCGCTCCAGCTGGATTCCAAACCGCCGAGCATCCCGGTTAATGAGTACATGAGCCAGGAGACACGCTTCCGAATGGTCGAGAAGATCGATCCCGACCGCTTCCGCATGCTCGGCAAGGCCGCCCAGAAGCACGCCGCACAGCGCGTCAAGCTGTATCAGCACATGGCGGCGCTGAGCCTCGGCGAAGCCGAGGGCGATAACGGCAAGCAGAACTGAACGCGACGTATCTGTCACACGAACCAATCCCGCGAACGCGGGCAATCATAACGGAGTTCAATCATGGACCTTTCCACTAACTACATGGGCATCGAAATGGCGCACCCCTTAATGGTCGGTGCCTGCCCGCTGGCTTACGACCTGGACGCGGTGCGTCGGCTTGAGGACGCCGGCGCATCGGCGATCGTCATGCCCTCGCTCTTTGAAGAGCAGCTGCTTCGAGAGCAGCTCGCCACCAACGCCAGCATATCCGCCCACACTGAGTCCTTCGCCGAAGCACTCAGCTACTTCCCTGACAACGATGACTTCCAGCTCGGGCCCGATGAGTACCTCGAAAAGATCCGTGCGATCAAGGCTACGACCGGCATGCCCGTGTTCGCCTCACTCAACGGTATGCGAGACGGCCGATGGCTCGATTACGCCAAGCTCATCCAGCAGGCCGGTGCCGATGCGCTGGAGCTGAACGTCTACTACGTCGCCATGGACCCCAACGAAACCAGCGAGACACTGGAGAACCGGCCGGTAGACATGGTCAAGCAGATCAAGGAAGCAACGCACCTGCCGTTGTCGGTCAAGCTCTCGCCGTTCTACACGTCGATGGTCCACACCGCCCAGCGGCTGGTCGAAGCCGGCGCCGACGCCCTGGTGATCTTCAACCGTTTCTATCAGCCGGACATTGATGTCGAGGAACTCGACGTGATGCGCGTCAACCTTTCGCACCCGTCCGAGCTGCTGCTGCGGCTGCGCTGGTTGGCGATCCTGTCCTGCCGGGTGGAAGCGTCGCTGGCGGTAACCGGCGGGGTGCATACCGAGCTGGACGTGGTCAAGTCCGTGATGGCCGGCACCGATGCGGTGCATCTCGTCTCGGCCCTCCTGCAGCGCGGCCCGGAATACCTCATCACGCTCCGCGAGGACCTGGAGCGCTGGCTGGTCGATCATGAGTATGAATCGCTCAGCCAGATGCGGGGCAGCATGAACCTGGAGAACAGCCCCAACCCCGCGGCTTACGAGCGCGCCAGCTACGTCCAGGTGCTGCACAGCTGGACCAACTGACGTCAGGGCTAAATTGACCGTCTTTTAACAACCGCTTGGCTGAAAAGCCTTGTTAAAAGCGGGCTGTTGTAGTATAAAGATAGGTAGGTATTGTGGGATAGGCTTCACAATGCCCGCATATCGTGCTTATGCCGAGCAGGGGATCAATGGGCGGACCGTGCCGGGGGGTATCTGGGTCATCCGGGGGGGATCCGGATTGAGAGGGGTGCGTGCCGTTCATGTCAATTGTGATCCAAACATCATCGTCACGTCCTACGTTGCCGGTCCGTTCGCCCGGCCTGACTTTTATCACTTCATAGCGCTCGTCGAAGCACGCATGCTCGGGCATCGCGTGCCATTTTCAAATCTGTTTAGGGGCTTGCAGAAAGGAACTGATCCATGATGACTAAAACACTCACCGCACTCGGCTGCGCCGCGTTGTTTGCCGCACCCGCATTCAGTAACCCGCCACCGCCACAACAGGCCGACCCGATCTCGGTGACACGGACTTCACCCAGCGTCATCGGATTCGGGAACACACCGGCCGACATCTACGGCGAAGCTGTAGGCGGTGGTGCGGGCGGCTGGGATGTCGGCGGCCCCGGGCCCGTCCCGCATGTGCCCGACGTCAACTACGGCCTCCAGCCTCTGGCGGACAATAACGACGGCCACTCCGGCGGCGAACTCGATGTGCAGGCACCGGTCGTGATCTACTTCTCCGGCGACGTGAACTCGGTCGGCCAGCCGGGGACCGAGTACGACCATCAGGCCCAGCGCATCCAGGCCGCGGGCGACCGGTTCGTCACCAACGGCGCTGCCAACGTCGGCCCTCGCACCGTCATGATGCTCGGTGGTCCCACCTTCATCGGCGGCCCCGTCCTGCCCGGCACGATGGGCACTTTCCCGCTGAACATGCTCAGTGCCAACCAGACGGTCTACAACGAAATCCCCACCCTGCCCCCGATGATTTACAACCACTATGTCCCGCCTCAGGGCGCCACACCCATGGACGATATGGACGCGGTCGAGCTGTTGCCCTTTGATCTCAACGGTGACCTGATCCACGACCTGCCGATCTACTTCACCCTTGATGCGCAGAGCCCGTCGCTGACCCTGTTCCCCGGTGGCAGCGGCGCCGATGTGTTGGTCTCGCCCCCAGGCCAGAACAACTTCGGCCTGTTCGCCCCGGCCCCGCAACTCGGCTTAAGCCCCGCCGACGAGGTCGACGCCTTGGCCGTGTGGGACGTTAACGGTGACCTCGTCGCCGACCAGAATCCCCTCACCGACTTTGCGCTGTTCTCGCTGGCACCGGGTTCGCCCTCACTCGCCGGTCCGGACCTGATCGTCGGGACCGCCGACGACCTCTCCGCCGCCGACATCTTTGTCACCGACTTCAGCGGCATCAACATGCTCTACCTGCCAAGCACCGCCCTTGGCATGCTGCCGACCGACAACATCGATGCTATCGACGTCGAGATATGGGTAGACGCTTCCAGCATCGAGATCTTCGAGGAGATATGGGAGGTTCCCGCCGTCCAAGGTGATCTGGACGGCGATGGGTTCGTCGGTCTGAACGATCTGGACCTCATCCTCAACAACTGGAACCTGACCGTGCCCCCGGGCGACCCGCTTGCCGATCCTAACGGTGACGGGTTCATCGGCCTGGCCGACCTGGACATTGTGCTGAACAACTGGAACAACGGCGTGCCGCCGCCGGCATCCACCATCCCCGAGCCCGCGACCGCTGTGCTGTTATTAGCCGGTGGCCTGGCGCTGGTGCGGCGTAAACACTAGCTCATTTTCTCTCTAACCCGATGGGGCGGTCGGCCCGCGCGTCACTCATCGTGACAGCCGCCCGTCCCATCGGGTCTTAGCCGGATTGGCCGTAGAACTCGACCTGCACATCTCCCCCGCCCGGCGCATGAGTGAGCCGGTACACCAATCTTTCCGACAGTGTGTGAAGCTGCTGATCCGTCAACGGCTCGACATAGGTCTCGAGCGGTTTGCGCGCCACGGTATATAGCTGCACACGCCGGATACGGCAACCCGCATTGATCAACTCCACGAGACGCTCGGCATACGCATCAAACTCTGCGTCTGGTATGGGTTCGCCGTGCATCTTCATGAACATCGACTGGATCACGATGTCTCGGTGTTGACCGCAAGCCAGGATGTTGTCAAGCACACGCTGTAGTGTGACCGCGGACCGATCCACCTGGTCATAGTAGGCTTGCGTCCCGGCATCGAGTTTTGCCCAAACCTCGCCCCCGTGCTCATCCATCACACGCAGCGCGGATTCGACCTCGGGCCGGTCAAGCCGAGTTGCGTTGGTGATAACAACGAGCTTGGTTTCATCTAGTTGATACCGGCGTTTCAGTTCGACGGCGATGTCGACCGATCGGGCAAAGCACTTCGTGGTCGTCGGCTCACCGTCACCGGAAAACGCGATGTCGTTAAGCCGGCGCAGGTCCGGTGCCACATCCTGAAACCGTTCGTGAGACCAAATAGCACCGCTCGTCACCACCCGGAGCATCTCATCGAGTTCCTCCTCCAGGCTCCGTGTGTCAACCGGCACACGCCTGGGAGGTGTGATCTTTTCAACCTGGCAGTAGACGCAATCGAAGTTGCAGATCGTGTCCGGATTCAGATTCACGCCGATCGACAGGCCCTTGCTACGCCGGCTGAGGACGGGGTACACATACTTGAATCGGTCCCAATGCCGGCTGTGGTCGGCGAAGGCGCGTGCGTTTGGCCCGTCGGCTGTTGGTTGATTGTTCTCGGTCAGGTTCATCGCATACCTCGTGCTCTTGGCGATGACATCATACCTGCCCGTACTTCCCGGGTAATAGATTCAGGTTCATCACTGCACATAAAAAACCGGACGCCGTGGGAGGGCGTCCGGTTTCAGTGTCTGATGGACAATTCGAGCTGTTTGATCGTGTGGTCGGGGCCGTTACCTCCCGGTGGTCACACGGTTAGTGATCCATCATTTAGCGACGACGCAGGGCGGCGAGGCCACCGAGGCTCAGCAGTGCGAGCGTAGCCGGTTCGGGCACGGCCGCGGCGGGCGGGGTGCCGGCGTTCCAGTTGTTGAGGATGATATCCAGGTCCTCCAGGCCGACGAAGTTGTCGCCGGTCGGATCGGCCAGCGGGTTGCCGGGCGGGATGGACTGGTTCCAGTTGTTGAGGATGATGTCCAGGTCGCTTAGGCCGACGAATCCGTCGCCATCGAGGTCGCCGGGGATCCCGGGTGCATCTGCGGCGATCACTTCCAGAAGGATGTTGTCGAAGGTGACGCCGCCGCCACCGGAACCTACGCCTGATGGGCTGCCGAAGCGGAGTTGATCAAAGCCCGCCGCGGTGTGTGGCATGTCAATATGTTCGATGCTGTAATCGAAGGTGCCGTCATAATCCAGGTCGAACTCATAAACGACCGATTCAGGCTTGATGGTTGCACGGTAGGTGTACCACGCCGCACCACGGTAGCGGTTGACGGGGAAGAGGGTGCCACCAAGGTCCTCTTCACCCATGTCCCAGGCCTGCCAGTTGGGGTTGGGCGTGCTGTTGATCGAGTCAAATAGAATGCCGCGATAAGCAAAGTGCTCGATCGTGTTCCACATGCCCAATTCGACGAGGTTAGCGCCAGCTGCGGCTCGAAGCCCGAGGCTCATGCGCTTGTTGTCAGGCACCAGCGGGAACAGGTTTAGATCCGTGGCGTTGTCGTAGATATCCACCGAGACCTGGATCCACTCGGTGCTTGAAGCGACGAGCGGTGAGCCTAAGTTGAAAGCGACGAAGTTGCCGGTCGTACCCGGGATGCCGCCGTCGTGGAAGCCCGACGCGCCGTTATCGACTTGTAGGGTGACTTCAGGATCTTTGGTACCGTCCTGGTTGTCGTCGGTGATGTTGCTTGCGCCCGCGCCGGCATAGTTGACCAAGACGCCGCCGGAACCGGCCCATACAGCCTTCATGGCAGCCGTGTCGGCATAGCTTTCAAAGTCCTCATCGACCACAACGCCCAGCGCTGCCCATGAGGTACCGGCCGTGCCGAGTAGTGCCGCACAGCCTATTCCCAGTGCTATCTTCCGCATGTGATTTCCTCCCTACTAGATGGGTATGGTTTGATAATCAAGCCAAAAAACGCAAGTCGCCCTGTAGTCACGATTGTGCTTGGGCATCACTGATTATATAACAAGAATGATTTATGTCAACGATAAATGGTAGGATGTCCTATATTAACTGCCTGAACTAGCCGAGTGCATTGTTAAATTGCTCTTATGAGTCACCAGCTGGTCTGGAATTGTGTGAGAACGCAACACTTTCTCGCCATTGCAAACGGTAATAATAATATAAACTCATTATTATCAATAATATGGTTAATTATTTGTGGCGAGTCGGATTATTACATAATTGAATGCCTCGTGTAGCCTCACTCCCACTACCTCTATCCGGTGCTCGCTAGCTATCTATTTAGCCCTGAATGATTAAGCCTGCCCTTGCCCCAGCGGGTATAACAATGGCATCAGACCGACTCGCCCTGGGAGACACGGAATGGATGCCATGCCCACCCGCGACAAGACCACGCCCTGGCACGACCTGCCCAAGGTCGATCTGCGTCACATCCTTAAGATGACCGATGACACCGGGCTCTTCCAGCACGCCCTCTACTCCGTGCCCGACCCGCACCACGGCTACTGCATCGACGACAACGCCCGCGCCCTGCTCGCCGCGCTCATCCACGCACGGCTGTTTGGCTACGACGAGCGCGTCTTCCCGCTGCATCGCTATCTGATGTTCATGGCCTACGCCTACAACGAAGACGCCGGCGTCTTCCGCAACTTTATGTCCTACGACCGACGCTGGCTCGAGGACATCGGCAGTCCCGACAGCCAGGCGCGGGCTATCTGGGCATTGGGCGCCGCCGTGGCTTACGCGCCCGATGACGACACGCGCGACCTGGCCACCGAACTTGTCCGTAAGGCGTTGCCGGGCGTCAGCAGCTTTATCGACCTGCGCTCCAAGGCATTTACGCTGATCGGCCTGAACGCCTGGCTGAGCGTTTATGACGATGACAGAACCGCCACCGAACTGCGTGATCGGTACGCTAACGAACTGCACGGTGCGTTCCTGCAGCATGCCTGCGGAGACTGGCCCTGGTGCGAAGACCTCGTGACCTACGACAACGCCAAGCTCTGCCACGCGCTGCTCGTCTCCGGCCGTGCGTTGCAGCACGACGACATGATCAAACAGGGGCTTGGTTCGCTGCGTTGGCTCTTGGATGTACAGCGGGCCAATGACGGGCACCTGAGTATCATCGGGAACGACGGCTGGCTGCCGCGCGGCGGGGGGCGTGCGCCGTATGATCAACAGCCGTTGGAAGCGTACGCCCTGGTCGATGGCTGCCTGGCCGCCGCTGAAGTGAGCAAGGACAACGCCTGGGCAGACGAGGCCTGGCGCTGCTTCGGCTGGTTTACCGGCAGCAACGACCTGGGCGTCTCCCTCTACGCGGATGATACCGGTGGCTGTATGGACGGCTTGCAGCCCGATGGGGCCAACCGCAACCAGGGGGCCGAATCCACACTGGCCTACCTGCTCAGCGTCCTAGAGCTACACCGCTACGTCGCCTCACGCGCCTAGTCAGCACGCCAGTGGTCCAATACGGGCCTCCGCCCGCTTCTCGCCGAGACATCTCTGCCCACTCCGCGCAGCCGATAACCTTTAACATCCTCGCGCACTTCTTTGCATCCTCGCGGTTAGTCCGCCCGTGGTTATACCCGACGATTAGCAACCGGAGCACGCTTTAGGCCCGCCCGGTTCACACGGCCGACCTTAAGTTTGCCGAGAAACCCGACGATGAGGGTGATACCGGTGGTAGCGTTTGTAACGATTAGGTCACACCGAGGCACGACCGACCGGAGCACACAAAATGCGGTTCTTGCCAGACAACCATACACCCGATGACCTCGCCTCGCCCCAAAGCCAGACCGACCTGAACACCGAAGCTGCTTCCGGGCATGCCGAGACGTTGACCGATCAACCGATCGCGGTCGAACGCACGGTCTACGACGAATCGATGGCGTTCTATGTCGGATTGATATTGTTCGCCGCGATCACGCTCCGTGTCCTGCTGTTCATCCTCGGGCCGTACGGCGACGTCGAACGCGCCATGTACCCGGACTCCTATCGCTACGTAGAGTTGGGGGAAAACCTCGTTGCCGAAGGCGCGTACGGCCTGAGCAGTGAAGAGATCGGCGTGGTTCACGAACCACTGTATGAGTTTCGGCAGGAGCTCGGCCAACTCGAACCCACGCTCGATAACGGGCTCCGCCCCGAGATCATGCGCACACCCGGCTACCCCGCGCTCCTCGGCGCCTTTGCCTGGACCGGCCTGGGATTGAAGGGCGTGCTGATCCTGCAGTGCCTGTTCAGCGCGTTTTCCGTTGTCTTGGTGTACACAATCGGACGCGCATTGCTCAAGCGGCCCGGCCCGGCACTGTTTGCAGCCGCGGTCGTTGCGGTCCACCCCGCCGCCGTCGCTGGGCCCAACGCCATCCTGACGGAAACCTGCTTTACCCTGCTGATCCTGCTGGGGCTGTGGTCCGTCGCGGACCGTGAATCCCGCAGCATCGGGTCGGCCACCTTCGGCGGGCTCATGATCGGCCTGAGTGTGCTGGTCCGGCCCGTCTCGATCTTCCTGGGGCCCGCGATCGCGTTGTGGATGGTCGCCACCGATCGCCGGCTCAAGACCGTCTTCCTGGCCATCCTCATGCTCACCCTGTCCGCGGCACCCGGCGTCGCCTGGATGGCGCGAAACAACAACATCGGCTTCGGCTATCGCCTCAGCAGCATCCCGTATATCAACAGCTACTTCTACGCCAACGCCTACATGCGCATCACCGAGCAGGGCGGCGACTGGAAGAACGACTGGCCGGCGACCGTGGACACGCTCATGGTCGAGCTCAAGGAGGCACAAGCCGAGAACCCGAACCAGAATGTCTACGACACCATGGCCGACCTCGGCGTGCAGACGATCAAGGATGATCCCAACCGCTACGGCGAAGTCATGCAGGAGAGCATGACCAAATTCTTCACCGATCATTCACTCGGCGGCCTGTACCAACAGCTCGGGCTCACTTACACACCCTCGGGTTTGCGCGACAAGCTCATGGCGGGGGGATTGTCGGTGTCCAACGTGATCGACAGTGTGAAAGAACCCAGCAGCCTGCTCGCCGTGGCATGGGTCGGGCTCAACGCCGTGCTTTTCATCGGGATGATCCTGGGGTGTGCGATGCTCTTCTGGCGCGGCCACTGGTCGGCGCTACTGCTGCTTGGCGGCGTGATGCTCTACTTCGCCTTCGCGACACAGACGACCGGCCTGGAACGATTCCGCCTGCCGGTACTCGGCGTCCAGGCGCTGCTCGTGGCGTCGCTGTTTGCCCCACGCAAGCCTCGGATCAAGACCACAACACCCAAACGGCGCTGGTACGATCGCCACGAGGACGAGGATGAAGAAGAACTACAGGATACGGAAGCAGCCTCAGACTCTGAAGCCGATGTCGTCGACCCGGGCCCCGAACCTGAAGCGCTGGCACGTCCGATATGACACTCTGCATGCAGGCTAACCGGCGGTCCATATTGCCGAATATGCCAGCCTGATTCATCCCACGATGATTCATCGTAAAACCAATTCTTATCGGACAAGCCCCGTGTTATGGGGGCTTAAGTCCGGGCCCTGTTGCGACGATACAACCTGTGCCGACTGTAACGGTTGTAACGGCTAAGCCGTGTTTCATAGCCGAGCGATGTCCGTACGGAGCCCGCGTTTGTCCACCGCACCGATCACACCAGCCCTCACAGCTACACCAAGCGTGCATAGCGCGCGCGAGACGGTGATCAAGCCGCAACGTGGCCTGTCGGCGCTCGATCTTGTCGGGCTGTGGCGGCGACGCGACCTGGCCTGGGTCCTGGCGATGCGCGACCTGCGCGTGCGTTACAAGCAGACGCTCCTGGGTGTCGCCTGGGCCGTGGTCCAGCCGCTGGCGACCATGGTCGTGCTGCACGTGTTCTTCGGGAAGGTGATGGGCATGGCCGAGCGCGTCGGCGACGTGCCGTACCCCGTGTTCCTCTACGCCGGTCTGCTGCCGTGGACCCTGTTCTCCAACGCCGTGACAGCCAGCAGCAACAGCCTCGTCGGCAACGCACACATCCTCAGCAAGGTCTACTTCCCCCGGCTTCTGCTGCCACTGTCCGCGACGGTCGTGCCTGTCATCGACTACGTCATAGCGTTTGCTGTGCTCGCCGGGTTGATGGCCTGGTTCAGCGTGCCCCTGACGCTCGGCCTGCTCTGGCTGATCCCGTTGGTGCTATCAACCGTGCTGGCGGTGCTCGGCGTCGGGATCCTGCTCGCCGCACTGACCGTCAGCTACCGCGACTTCCGCTACGTCGTGCCGTTCATGCTGCAGCTGTGGTTCTTCATGACCCCGGTGATCTACGGCCTGGGCTTCGTGCCCGAGCGCTACCAATGGCTGATGAACCTCAACCCCATGGCAGGCACGATCGACGCCTTCCGCGCCGCCGTGCTTGGTCAACCGATCAATACCGCCGCCTGGCTGGCCTCAACAACCGTCGCCGCGATCACGTTGGTCGTCGGCCTGACCTGGTTCGCCAAACTCGAACGCAAGTTCGCCGACGTTGTCTAGACCCCGAACGAAGTACGGACACATGACCCAGCCCGCCATCCAAGTCGAAGCCTTGAGCAAGTGCTACCGTCTCGGTCAGACCCAGACGCTGCGCCAGCGCCTCGCCGGGATGATCGGGCTCGGCGAGGATCGGACTGGCGCTACACCGGCCAAGGACTTCTGGGCCCTGCGCGATGTCTCGTTCACATTGGAGCCCGGGCGCGTACTCGGCGTCATCGGGCACAACGGCGCCGGCAAGAGCACGCTGCTGAAACTCCTCTCCCGCATCACCGACCCGACCGAGGGCCGGGCCGTGATCCGTGGCCGTGTCGCCAGCCTGCTGGAAGTCGGCACCGGCTTCCACCCCGAGTTGACCGGCCGGGAGAACATCTTCCTCAACGGCGCGATCCTGGGCATGAAACGGTCAGAGATCGTCGGTAAGTTTGGCCAGATCGTCGACTTCGCCGGCGTCGATCAGTTCTTGGACACCCCCGTGAAGCGCTATTCCAGCGGGATGTATGTCCGCCTCGCCTTTGCGATTGCGGCGCACCTGGAACCAGAAGTCTTGATCATTGACGAGGTGCTCGCGGTGGGCGACGCCGCGTTTCAACGCAGGTGCCTGGGCAAGATGGGTGAGGTTGCCAGTCATGGCCGGACGGTCGTCTTTGTCAGCCACAACATGAGCGCGGTCAATCGGATCTGCGGCCAGACCATCTGGATGGACAGTGGCCGGGTCGAAAAAATCGGACAGACCGCCGAGGTAGTCCGCGCATACCTCGGATCGGGCACGTTGAAGTCAGGGTGTGCCACGTTCGAGCACCGTCCCAAGAAGCGTGGGCAATTGGTCTCGGTTTCATTGATGGACCCGAAGATGTCCGCCAGTAGTTCGCTGCTGGCACATGACCCAATTCGCGTACGTGTCGGTTATCGATTGGACGAGCCATGCCAGCAATACCGTGTGGGCGTCGTGGTGATGACACCCGACGGGACGGCCGTGTACCACTCGGCCAGTTCGGACGCCGATGGCCGGCTGTGGGATTCGACCGCCGGCATCTACATAGCCGACCTGGCGTTGCCCGCGGGCCTCTTGAATGAAGGGCGCTACGTCTTGGGCTGCTTCATGGGCCAACCCAGTGCTCGAAACCAGGACGCATTGGCCACCGGGTTCGCGGACAAATACGAGAACGCGTTGGCGTTTCAGGTCGTCGGAGACAACCGAGGCCTGCCCGGCGAACACTGGCCAGGCATGATCGGCTTGCCCCTTCCCTGGACGGTCCGTGAGGCAGCGGTGCAATCGACAGCGGCTTAAGACAGACGTACCCGTACGGTGGTAAAAATGCGGATTATTACAAAATCAATGACCTGATATGCTAACCGAACTGGCACATGATCTGAAGACACTCACCGCCGTCGCGGGCAATGACCTGCGTCGGCGTTGGCTGTCCAATCGTTTGCCGAAAAAACCCACGACGGTCAACCTCCTGGTCAACGACATCTGCAACTCGCGCTGCGTCATGTGCAACATCTGGCAGCAGAAGCGCGACGTCGAGCTGACCCCCGAGCAGCTCGGCACGATCCTCAACGACCCGCTCTACGATCACGTAGAGTACGTCGGCATCTCCGGCGGCGAGCCCACGCTACGGAAAGACCTGCCCGCCCTCGCCGAGGTGATCTGTGAGGCGCTACCGGGTCTTAAAGGCACGGGCATCATCACCAACGCCATCCGCGACTGTGACGTCATCGAGCGTGTCCACGCGGTAGCACAGATCAATCAGCAGCACGAGGTCGACTTCAATGTCATGGTGTCCCTCGACGGCGTCGGGCAAGTGCATGACCAGGTGCGCGGTCGAGATGGCAACTTTGATGCCGCGATCCGTGTCATCGATGAAACGCAGGGCCGTCTGAAAATCCCCTTGTCGATCGGCTGCACCGTCACACGGACCAACCTCTGGCACATCGATGAGCTGCTCGAGTTCTGTCAGCAGCGCGGCATCTACGCACGCTTCCGGGTCGCCGAGTTTATCCAGCGGCTCTACAACTTCGGCCAGACGTCCTACATCCGCGGCTTCAATGACGACGAGTCGTACCACCTGGCGATGTTCTTTACGCGCCTGGACCGTGAGTATGAAACCCGTGATGCGGTGCGGCGCACCTACCGCAACATCGCCGCGATGCTCATGGGTAAGCCCCGCCAGACCGCCTGCCCCTACCAGGACTCGGCCGTCGTCCTGGACTGCCGTGGCGATCTGCAGTACTGCGCCCCGCAATCAGAAACGATCGGTAACGCGCTCAAGGGCTCTTCGTATGATGTCTACCGTAAGCAGCTCGCCGAGCGTAAGCGTATCCGCAAGCAGCACTGCTCAACCTGCATCCACGACTACCACGCCCCCGTCACCTCGGGCGAGTGGCTTACCGGCCTGACTGAAAAGTATGCCCGCCGGGCGCTGACGCTCCGCAACGCGATCCGCTTGTCGAACCGGCTGCCCATCTCAGCCGGACACGCCGAGGTCGGCCCTGAGCCCCGCGTGCTGATCACCGGCTGGTACGGCACAGAAACCGTCGGCGACAAGGCCATCCTCGCCGGCATCATCAACCGCTACAGGAATACGCTTCCGGGGGCACGCTTCACGATCACCAGCCTGTACCCATTCGTGACCCGGCGCACATTGCATGAGCTGAACATCCAGGCCGAGGTTGTCCCCGTCTACAGCCCGCGTTTCTTCAAGGCCTGCGCTGCACACGACGAAGTCGTCATGGGCGGCGGCCCCCTGATGGACATCAGCGAGCTCGGCGTCGTCCTGACCGCCTTCACAATCGCCGCGGCCAACGGCAAGCGACGCGTCGTCCACGGCTGTGGTGTCGGCCCGCTGAATGATGTCTTCTGTACCGAGGCGGTCAAACGTATCCTCAAACTCGCAGATGTCGTGACCGTGCGTGATGCCGCAAGCGTGAGTCGTGCAAGTCAACTGACCGGCCGAACCGATATCCGCTGCACAGGCGACCCCGCCGAGGCGTATGTGCGCTCACGTGTCGCTTCATTGGTCAAGCCCGGGATTCAGCCAGTCCTCGCCTGCTTCCTGCGTGAATGGCCAGCCGGCTACCGAGGGGACCGCAACGTCGAGGAATACCAGCTTCTGCGTGATCGCTTCGAGCAGCGCCTAGGCGAGCAGATCCGACACACATGCAAGTCACTTGGCCTACGTCCCGCGCTCTACAGCATGCACACCTTCTTCGAAGGCAAGGACGATCGGCGTTTTAACCGCACTTTCGCAGAGAAGCACCTTGCCGGCTACGATCCGGTTGTCGAACAGAAACCGTCCAGCGTCGACAGCACCATCCATGCGATGAACAGCGCGACGGCCTGCCTGACGATGCGGTTCCACTCGGTGCTCTTCGCGCACACACTCGGCAAGCCGTTCGTCGCCATCGACTACACACTGGGCGGCAAGATCCACGGCTACCTGCAAGATCATCAGGCGACGCGCCACATGGTCGGCCTGACTGACGTCGCGGAAGGTACGCCGTCGCTGCTTACTTCACGTTACACAGAGCAGGGCATCAGTATCCCATCCCAAGCACGGCAGGGGGTGGCGGCATGAGAATCCTCTTGTTCAGTGATGTGCAGCGGAAGGGCGGAGCTGGTATCGCGGCCCACCGGCTGGCATGCGCCTTGCGCGATCAAGGGCACGAGGTCCGCTGGGCGACGCCGCATCCTGATCCACAATCAGAACTACAGACCGACAATTGCCGAATCCCTTCAAAATTCGATCGCATCACAAAGCGGATCGCATTAACGCTCCACCCAGGCAATGCGCCTGCAATCGATGTCCGTACGGTGACACGTCGTCTCTACCAGATCATCCGCCAGTTCAACCCGGACGTGGTCAACGTGCACAACCTCCACGGGGCAGGCCTACCCGCTACGCTCCCGGCAGAGTTGTCACGTACCGTGCCCGTGGTCTGGACGCTGCATGACATGTGGGCGTTCACCGGGACGTGTGCGTATGCCATGGGCTGCCGAAGGTTCGAGTCGGGCTGCGATGCGTCGTGCCCGATGACGGATGAGTACCCGGCAAGCCCGGCCGAACTGGTCGAGCCTCAGTACCACCAACGTGTAAGCGCCCTGAAGCAAGCGGGTCCAATCGCTTTCGTGTCACCCTCGAACTGGCTCGCCGAGCAGGCCCAGCAGGGGATGTTGCGCGACCAACAGGTTCATGCGATCCCCAATTCGGTCGAGTTGAGCAAGTTCATCCCCATCGAGAAGCGATCAGCACGTGAGGCACTCGGCCTGCCGACCGGTCGTCCCGTGCTTATCACAACCGCCACACCGGGCGATCCGCGCAAAGGCGCCGACGTTCTGCATCAGGCGATGAACAGGCTCACACGACCGAACACCATCGTCCTGCAACTCGGCGGTAATCCGGACACAACACATGCCAAGTGGAATCACCGTGTCCTGACCGGGATGACGGACCCGCGCCTCTTGCGTTTGGCCTACAGCGCCGCCGACGTGCATGTCCTGCCCACGCTTGCCGACAACCTGCCCAACACGCTGCTCGAGGCCGCCGCCTGCGGGGTGCCGAGCATCGCGTCCGATGTGGGGGGTGTCAGTGAGGCGATCGATGATGGCAAGACAGGCTGGCTCGTCCCCGCCGGTGACGTCGGCGCGTATGCCAATCGAATCGGGCAGGTGATCGACCGCTCCGAGCAAGAATCTGAGGCGTGTCGCCGGGATTGCCGGCGCTTCGCCGAGGCGCGGTACTCGCCCGGCAAGCAAGCACAGCGTTATACCGATCTGTTCAGCAGCATGTTTGAAACCAGAAGGGAGGCCGCGTGATGGCCGACCAGACACGTCAGCCTAGAATCAGCATCGTCATGGTCGACGGCTCGTTCCGCGAGCGCTACGACTCGATCGACTTCATGGCCAAGCAGGACTTCCCGGCCGAAGACTACGAGCTGATCTGGGTCGAGTACTTCGCTCAGATCCGCCCCGACCTTCAGCGCCGAATCGACGCCGCGTGCAGCAATGGTCGAAACTTCCAGGCAGTCGCGCTGGACAGGCAGGGCCATTACCACTCGTCCTACTGCTTCAACCACGGCATCGCCCAGGCCAAGGGCGAGCTGGTCGTCATCCCCGACGCCGACGTTATCGCTGAGCCCGGCTTCCTCCGCTCCGTTTGGGAAGACCACCAGGCAAGCGATCGCTTGGTGACCTATTACCACCGCTACAACGAGCCCGTCGAGAAGTGCGGCAGAGGCGTGAGCCTCGATCACTTGCGCGAAGTCTGCGAGTTGACGAATCCGTCCAACCACGGCGCCTGTATCGCCACACGCCGCCACTGGCTCACCGAGATCAACGGCTATGAGCAGAGCCCGATCTTCGCGACTGGCTTCCATGCCAACGATAAAGATGTTTACGCCCGCCTGTGCAGCCTCGGCTTGATGGTGAAGTGGAACCCCAGCGTCAAGCTCTTCCACCCCTGGCACGCCATGACCGGCGAGCTGACGCCGCATTACAAGCCGCAGCTCGACGTCATCAGCTGGCGCGGCCGAACACTCTCAACGCTGCCGTTCGAAGGGCTGGACCCGTCGCGCAACACCACGCCACCGCCGCGCTATGCCGAAATGCAGCGCTGGCTCGAATCGCTTGATACGCCCAAGTGGAAGCGGGCCGCAGGTAAACTCCGCCGGCTCACCGGCGTGGAAAGGCGGGCCGCATGACAGATCAGCACAACCAAGCGGCTACCGAGCAGCGCCCGCTTGTCTCCGTCCTCATGCCTGTCTACAACGCACAGGCGTACCTCGGCGAGGCGATCGACTGCATCCTCGCACAGACTTACGACCACTGGGAGTTGATCTGTGTCGACGACGGCTCGACCGATTCGTCACTTGCTATCCTCAAGGATTACGCCCGCAAGCACCCGCGCATCCGCTACATCTCCAGAGCAAACACCGGTATCGTTGGCGCACTGAACGACGCACTCGACGCCGCACAGGGTGAGCACGCCGCACGTATGGACGCCGACGACTGGTGCGCCGAATCGCGCTTCGAGCAGCAGGTGGCATACCTGCAAGACGATCCGTCGTGCATCGCGGTCGGCTCGTATGTCCAGCGGACCGATCCCTACGGCTCGCCCGCCGGCGGGCAGGAACCGCCGACCGACCACGACACCATCGACGCCGGCTTGCTTGAAGGTGACGCCAGCGTGCTCGTTCACGCCAGCCTCATGATGCGTACCGACGCGCTGAAAGCAGCGGGGGGGTGGCGCGAGGGCACCGACTGGGTCGAGGACCTGGACCTGTTCCTCCGCCTGACCGAGTCCGGGCAAGTTGCCAACCTGCCGCGCTATCTCTACACCTACCGACGTCATGCCCAGAGCGTCTGCTTCAAGCGGTATGAACTGATGTGTCAGAAACTGGTTGATGTATTGCGCGAGGCCTACGAGCGCCGAGGCATTATGAACCGGTTCGATGCTTCCGCCGTTCGGCCGGACCTCGCCCCGAAACAGTCCGCCGCCGAGCACTACCGCAACTGGGCCTGCTACGCCATCCACGCCGGCAATCGAACACTCGCACGCAAGCACGCGGTCGATGCGCTTAAGCGCTCGCCGCTGTCTCCACAAACATGGAAGGTCGCCTACTGGGCGCTGGCCGCTTAAGGATCGAGGTAACGATGAACGTGCAGCTACTAAAGCAAGCCTACTGGCGCATGCTAAACGCCTGGAACCGTCGGCGACACCCGGTCAGCACCGACTACTCGCCTCACCCTTTCCTCGACGGCATCGCCCGCAACCTGCCCGACGATCAGCCCGGCCTGGTCATGGTCGATGGCGGGGCGCACGACGGTCAGATGGCCAAGCGCTTCGTGGATCGCTTCCCAGGCCTGCAGGTCCACGCCTTCGAGCCCAACGCCGACCTGTTCCCCCGGCTTCAGCAGAACCTCGCAGCCATCCCCGGCTCGCAGTATCAGCTCGCTTTATCCAGCGAGTCGCAGACGCTGAAGATGTTCATCAACGACTCGCCGATGACCAGCAGCGTCCTGCCTCGCAACGACAACAGCGAACGGTACTTCGATGCGGTCACGCGGATCAAGGAAGTCCGTGAGCTTCAGGCGACCAGCCTGGACGATTGGTTCGACCGCTCGGGGCTCGATCGCGTAGATATCATCAAGCTCGACCTGCAAGGCTTCGAGCTCGAAGCCCTCAAGGGCGCCAAGCGATTGCTTGAGCGCGGCGTCGCCTGCATCTATCTCGAAGTCAACTACGTCCCGTTCTACGAGGGCTCCGCGACCTTCGGCGAGATCGACGTCTACCTCCGTAGCCTCGGCTACAAGCTGTTCAACCTCTACAACACCTGCACCCACCTGCCGCAGGGCCACATCGGCTCGGGTGACGCGCTTTATGTCCCCGACCCCGCCGCAGCCCAGCGGCTGCGCCTGAAGGAGGCCGCGTGACGCATCCCGCCGCCATCCCGTCGCACCCGCCGGTGACCGCGATCGTGATCTACCGTAACGAGAGGCATCACCTCGGCCGTTGCCTGCGCGCCCTGCGCTGGTGCAACGAGCTGATCGCGGTGGACATGCAGTCGTCCGACGGCTCGCGTGAGATTGCGCAGGAGCTCGCCGACCGAGTCCTGAGCGTGTCGCAATGCCCGATCGCCGAGCCGACGCGCGTCGCCGCAGCGAAGCTGGCACGCAACGACTGGGTTCTGCTGGTCGATCCGGATGAGGTCATCCCTGAATCATTGTCAGACGACATCCGTAAGACGCTCGCCGAGTATCCCGACGCCGGGGCGATCAGCCTGCCCATGTGGTTCTACTTCAAGGGCAAGCGGCTCACCGGAACCGTCTGGGGCACGCTCACCCACAAGCTCCGCCTGATCCACCGCGACCGCTGCGAGCTGCTGCCGCTTTGTAACCGTATCAGCCGGCTACTGCCCGGTGAACGCGAGGTACGCATCGAGCACGACAACGACAACCACATGCGCCACTACTGGTCCGATTCGTATCTCGACCTGCTGCACAAGCACTTTGTCCGCTACGCGCACACCGAGGCCGCCGCCATGGTCGCTCAGGGTAAGCGCTTCAGCCTGCGCACCGCATTGATCGAGCCACTTGCCGAGTTCAAGAAGACCTTCAAAGACTTTGACGGCTGGCGCATCGGCCTGCACGGCTGGATACTCAGCGCGATCTACGGCGGGTACTGCCTCTTAAGCGGCTGGTTCACCGGCTACTACCAGCTCCGCGGCGCACCGCCCGAGAAACCAGGTCAGCGCGACCTCCCCACGCTGGCCGACATCACCGAACACACCACACCCAGGAGGGCCGCGGCATGATGAAGTTAGATGACGCCCCACGCATCACCATCGTCACCCCCAGCTATAATCAGGCCCCGTTCCTGGAGCAGACCATCCGCAGCGTCCTGACCCAGGGCTATCCCAACGTCCAGTTCGGGATTGTCGACGGCGCTTCAACCGACGGCACACGCGAGATCCTCGACCGCTACCGCGACCGGCTCGACTTCCTGATTATCGAGCCCGACGACGGCCAGGCCCAGGCCATCAACAAGGGCCTGATCCGCGCGACCGGCGACATCGTCGGCTGGCTCTGCTCGGACGACACCCTCGAGCCCGGCGCGCTGCACGCCATCGCCACACACTTCATACGTCACCCCAACGACGACTGGCTCGCCGGGGCCTGCCGGGTCATCGATGTCAGTGGTGAAACCCTCGAGATTGCTCGGCCCGACGGCCGGTTCTCCCTGCCCGGCGTGCTGCTCCGTAGCGACGATCAGCCGTTCAACATGCCCCAGCCCAGCGTCTTCTGGCGGCGCTCTTTGCACGACGTGCACGGCTGGCTCGATGAGTCGCTTCACTACTGCATGGACTTCGAGTTCTGGCTCCGCCTGCTCCACTCGGGCCGGCGGCCGGCGCTGCTCAGCCAGGTCCTCGCGACCTACCGTCTGCACGACGAATCCAAGAGCTGCGCTACGCCTGTCGGCTTCACCCGCGAGCACATCCAGGTCGAAGGCGACTACGCCCGGTCGCTGCCGTTGATGCAGCGCGTCCAGGTTTTGCGACGACTCGGTTACATGTACCGCGCCAGCGTCATGGCCACCGCCGGTAAGCGCCCCTGGGCCGAGGTCGCCAAACGCCCCTGGTGGCTGCTCTCCCAGCAGGTCCGCCAGGCCCTGCGCCAAGGCCAACGCGAAGCGGCGTAGTGAGTCATGCGCACATCATTACTGTCATTCCCGCGCAGGGGCTTTATGCAACCCCCTGCCTGATAACATGGTCGCGGGCCAGGCGGATCAGGATTTTGGCGGTGACGTAAGGCTCGACACGGCGGCCACGCACCCACGGCGGCAGGTGGGTCAGGCCGCCGCCGAAGTTGCAGAGGTTGGCGAAGCGCGTCTCGACGCTGCGACGGGTGCTAAGCAGTTGGCGGATGAACGGTGAAGGCGCACGCATCCGCTGGATCATGGCCACGCGGTGCGGGCTGTGCACGCGTGACTGGCCCAGCCCCTTGGCGTGGCGGAAGCGGCGCGGCGTCACCAGGACGCGCCCGGCCCCGGCGGCCTGGTCGTACAACGGGTTGGTCTCGTAGTTGGCGTCGGCCAGCAGGTAGCCCTCGCCCAGCTGTTCTTGTTCGATCATCTGTTTGGCGGCGACGCGTTCGTCGACGTTCATGGCGGTGACACGGTAGGCGACGGGGCGGTTATTCTCGGCATAAATCGCGTGGAGTTTGTAGCCCTTCTGGAACCCGCCGGCGCCGCGGCCGATCGTCGCGCGGCGGTCGACGCTGTGCTTGGCGACGGCCAACGGCTTGCCGTCGATACGCAGGGTCAGCGCGTGTTGTGTTTGAGGCTCGAGTCGATCCATCAGTTGATCGAGTGCCCGACGGGTTTCGGGCCGGGCCAGACGCCGGCTCATGGTCGACTGATCCGGCAACGCCGCCGGCGGCTTGACGCCGACCCAGTGGCGACGCTCACACGCCCAATACACCGGCCGGTCGTGCAGCACCGCCCAGAGGTAGACCCTAAGGATGCGTGCGGTGGGATGCACAAACCGCCGGCGTCGGACGAGGGTTGACATGACGGTGAGTTGGGCCGTTAAGATGTTCCACAGTTCGCGTTCCATGCTGGTGACTCCTTCTCGGTAAGGTCGAGTAAGTGGTCCACCAGTATGGGCGCGAACGCTTGTTAGCGCCAGCGGTTAGATAAAATGGCGCATAAAGCCCGCAGGCGGGAATCCAGAAGCCCCGCTGAACATACACCTGGCCCCCCGCCTGCGCGGGGGTGACGGGGAGGGGTACGGTCGGTATGAACGCTAGAGCAAACACATTCCAACAGCAGCGGGTGCCACACTTTGATCCGAAGGGCAAAGTGTGTTCGTCCGCCGCACACTTTGCTGCTACGCACTCAAAGTGTGGCACTCAGAAACACTACATAGAGGGTGTAAACGCTCTTAATGCGAAGAGGTCGGTGAGTGCTTCTGCAGCGACAGCGAGACTAAGCCGCTTGTTGTAGCGCCAGTACCGGGGCGTCTGGCTTCCGTACCGCCCAGAACGGGTAGCACGATCGGCCGACCGGCTTCTCATAGGACAGGTCGTGTGTCGCGGACAGCGCCTTGAACACACGCCAGTCATCGACACTATGCAGTTCGCCGAGCACAACACGCACATTAGCAAGCAGATCGGGGGCGGCGCCGGCGATCACCCCGGCCTCGGCCCCTTCGGTGTCGATCTTCATCACATCCACGCGCTCGATGCCTTGCTCACAGCAGAAACCCGCCAGTGTGGTCACGGGCAGTTGGATCGTGTCGCTTCCCGTGGCGCAGCCGACGTTGTGGAACGTCCCGCCGCCGAAGTTCGTCGGGTCGTCGGAATACCTGTACTCGAACGAGCCGACCGTTTCACCGAGCCCCATCGGGACCACGGTCACGCGGTCGCCGAACGGGGCCACATTCTTACGGAGCAGCTCGATGTTTTCGGGCAGCGGCTCGAAGCAGTAGACCCTGGCCCCGGGGTAGCGGGCCGCGAAGTAGACCGCGGTCGCGCCGATGTTCGCGCCGATGTCGAATATCACTTCGGGCTCGACATCAATCGGCAATCGGTATTCCGAGCCGTCACTTAGGATCTGCTCGAAGATCGCGGCGTCGAGTGTCCCGCCCCGGACATGCACGGTATGCGTCTTGCCTCTGAAGTTCACACGAAGCTGCGCCGGCCCCTGACACGACCGATAACACCGGATCAGTGTCGTCACATCCGCCGACCACTTCGCCCGGTGAACGAACTGATGGGCTCGAAAGACCGAGCGGGACAGGGCGTGTTTGATCGTCGCTTTTATCGGCATGGCGGGTGACGATGGCTCCATCGGGAAGCTATACAACCGCTACTATCGTCATAATCACCCCGTGTCTTCACGGCTCCCTGCCTTTATCACGTTATAAGCAGTCCCGGTCGCTTCCGTATGTGACGGTTATAACGATCAGGCGGATTATGACGGTGGCAGGGCTTCTATGGGTTGTGGGAGGTGTGACGGTTGGGGCGATTCTACGGGTTGTGACATATATGAGGAAAAATCAATCTGGGTGATTAAGTCGCCCCCCGGTCGGGTCGATCCGGTGTCTGTGAGAGTGCATTAGTAAGGACACCGACATGCCCACCGATCGTCCCCGCATCACCGTGATCACCCCGAGCCTGAACCAGGCCGAGTACCTCGAGCGCACGATCTGCAGTGTGCTGGACCAGGGGTATGAGAACCTTGAGTACATTGTCATGGACGGCGGATCGGTGGACGGCAGCGTGGACATCATCGAGCAATACGCCGACGATATCACCTACTGGCAGAGCGAATCGGATAATGGCCCCGCCGATGCGATCAACCAGGCGCTGGACCACGCGACCGGTGAGATCATCGCGATACTCAACGCCGACGACCTGTACCTTCCGATGACGCTGCACCGCGTCGCTGAGCACATGCAGAAAGACGAGTCGGCCACGTGGGTCGTGGGCAACTGTCTGCGTATCGGAGAGATGGACGAGCAGCTCGGCCAGATCAACGCGAAGCGGCCGACGGACCTTGCCGGCTTTATCATGCACGACACCAGCCACCTGCCCATCGCCGCGACTTTCTTCCGCCGCAGCGTGTTCGAGGCTTTCGGCCGGTTCGACGGTGAGCTCCAGTTCGCCTGGGCCTACGAAATGGACTGCCGCCTGATCGCGCAAGGCCTGACGCCGACCATCATCTCCGGGGTCCTCTCCGCACACCGCGAGCACGCCCACAGCAAGAGCGCCCAGAACATCCTGCGCTGCGGCCCGGAGTTCAGCGACTCCGCTTCGCGCTACGCCGACCGCCTGCCGTTTGAGCGCCGCGCCGTCTTGTGTGCCGATATCGACGAACGCCAGCAGATCTTCGAGCTGGCGAAGATGGAAATGGCGATCAGCTCGTCACGCCGCCACCTCTGGAACCAGCTGCTGCGTCGCCCGTGGTGGCTGGCCAACGCCCGTTACCGGCAGACCCTTCTGCGAGGGGTCACCCACCCGGACAACGCCGCGCTAGAGCCCGCCGGGGCCCCGCTGCGCCGTGCCGCCTGACATTGCTCTCAAACCCGGGAGGGGTGACAACTCCCCCAATCAAGAAAGAGCCCTACGGATGGGGCTCTTTTTTATTTTGTGTGATGAGCGTTGATGGGGGGAGCGATGGGGCACCGCAACTGGACGCCTGCGCCACAACACCTACAGTATCCGCATGAATCGCAGACTTATGCCGTTGATAATCTTTATTGCCGTGGCGATCCTCGCCGCGCCCTACCTGATACGCCTCGGCCCGGGGAAAGAAGTCCCGCCCGTCGTACTCGCCACGCTTCAATTCGAGCAGGGCCGGGCCATCCGGTTTACCGTCGAACGCAACTCTCAGCAGACGCTGTCGCTGCATTATGACGCGCTGATCGATCAGCAGCCGCAGGTCGAGCACGCCTTCTTCGGAACGCTCCCGCTCAGCGCCCCGCCGCCCGCTTTCGTGATCTACGCCGCGGAGCAGGGCGACATCCTGGCTATCGCTCAGGCCACCGCCCCCGATCAGGTCATCCTCATCCACGACTTCACCACCGGTGACAGCTTCCCGCACCGCCGGGTCAGCTACAAAGACACCGACCCCCAGCACATCTATCCCTACTTCGAAGAGCAGGACGCCATCCTCGAACGCGGCGACGCACTGTTTGCTCGGCTTCAAGCGGCCATGCCACCAGACTCACAGCTAACACTATTACGCACCATGGGCACGCGCCCACTGACCATGCCCGACCCCGCCGTCACCGGCAAGGTTCAGACCGAACAGGCCGCGACCGAAACGCCCTGAACGGTTGTTGATGCTTAGATCGAGTAAGAACAAGCCCCGTTGAACCGTGCCATGAACTAACCCGACGGGCATTCATCCCGCCACGCAAGATGCCCAGGTCTCTCACCAGTTAACCCGGTTGCGTTCCATCACGGGTCCGGCTGCTCGAGGACGTAGTCCTTCTCGTACTGCTTGTACTTACCCCGTAGCCAGCGGTTGGAGTTGAAGAACGTGGGGGTGCCCTCGAGGTTCCCTTCCCACGTCCCGAGTTTACGCTTCAGCTCGGCGGCCTTTTCGGGCAATTCAAGCAGCAGGTTGTTCATCTCCTGCGGGTCGTCTGCGATGTTGTAGAGGAACGGCAGGTCGTGGCGGGTGGTGATGAGTTTCCAGTCGCCGTCGCGGATGGCGGCGCCGCGGAAGACGGCCCGGAAGTAGAGCGTCTCGTGTGGCCGTTCGTCGGCCGGCCGTGCGCCCTGGATGTATGGGAACAGATTGACGCCGTCGAACGAGAGCTGCTTCTCCTTCTTGGCAGGGTGAGCCTCGTTGGCGTCGTAGCTCACTAGGTCATCGGTGGATTCGACGGCGGCGAGGACCGTCGGCAGCAGGTCCAGCAGCGTGACCGGGTGCTCGAATCGCGAGCCCGGCGTGATCTTGCCCTGCCAGTAGAACATCATCGGCACACGCATCCCGCCTTCCAGGAAGCACGACTTCTCCCCACGGAACGGGGCGTTCAGTGATCCGTTACTGCCGGTGGGGCCGCCGTTATCGTTGGTGAAGATGATCAGCGTGTTGTCCAGCTGCCCCGTCTCTTCGAGGGTCTTGAAGATCTTGCCGATGTTCTGATCGAGGCAATCCTGCATCGCCAGGTAGGTCCGGCGCTTATTGTTCTTGATGTGTTTGTACTTGGCGAGGTCCTCCTCCTTGGCATGCATCGGCGTGTGCGGCGTGTTGTACCCGAGGTAGATGAACCAGGGCATGCCCTTGTGGTCCGCCGACATCCAGTCGATCGCCGACTTGGTCCACCAGTCGGTGAGGTAGGGGACTTCGATCTCCGTGACCGGCCCGCCGTTGAGCTTCAGGCCGTTGCGGTCGGCCTTGGGCCAGTAGGTGTGGTTGCCGCCCATCCAGAACGCGTAATCGAACCCGCGCGCTTCCGGGCGCATCCGATCCGTTTCACCGACGTGCCACTTGCCGATCATCGCCGTGGCGTAGCCGTTCTCCTTGATGTACTGGCTCATCACCTTCACGCCGGGATTAATGCCGATGTACTCTTCGTTGTAGATCTCGCCGAACTCGTTCCAGTTGTGCTCGGCTCCGAAACGGTGCTGGTAGCGCCCGGCTATCAGGCCGCTGCGCGACGGCCCACAGACTACGCCGTTGACATACGCCTGCTCGAAGTAGACGCCTTCATGAGCGATCCGGTCGATGTTGGGCGTCTTCACCTGCTTGGAGCCGGTGAAACTGAGGTCGGCGTAGCCCATGTCATCGGTGATGATGATCAGTACGTTGGGCTTGTCAGCCGCCTCAGCGGTCATGGTGAACGGGGAGAGAGTCATCAGCGTCGCCAGCGCGAGGCTGAGAAGAAAGCTAGAACGTGACATGCCAGAAGTCCTCTGCTTCGAGTTGAGTATGTGAACGAATCGTTGAGCGTACACAGCGCCAGATGTCCCGACCGATTGGCCCGGACTAAGTGAACACCTCGAGCGGCAGGCAGACATCCTGCCCGCTTCGCGTTCACGCCGTGCTGTATTCAGGTTTGTGAAAGCGGGTGAAGGGACTCGAACCCTCAACATTCAGCTTGGGAAGCTGACACTCTACCATTGAGTTACACCCGCTTGGGTGTTGATTAAGGCTTGTATTCTAAGGGCTTGCGAAGGGGTGTTCAACCGCTTGGGCGCGGCTGACGAGGCCTTTACAACCAGTTTTACAACCATGGCTGCAGTATGGGCTTGAATCTGTTGCCAGAGGTCGTGAGTGCTCAAAGGTGACCGGTAGATGACCAAGGGATGCTAGGCCTTATCGAGCAATCACCTCTAGTAAGTGAGCAGGACTTGCTGGTCCATACTGTGCATATAGAGATCAGACTCTATTCCTTCACAGGGGTAACCACGTTGGCATTCATTCTCTGAGAAGTATTTGGCGGCACACTCAATGACGCAAACAAGAGTGATTGAGGGATATAGCATAGCCTTGGCTTGGTTTTATGGGATGCTTGCGTCGTCCGCCCCGGGCACACCACGGTGTGTGGCAGCCACTTATACCAATGGGTGCATCTGCTAAACAATTGCTGGGATTCAATTTATATTGCACTGAACGGGCGATGGATGCCGATTACAATTCTACTTGTGAAGGTGATTTTCCACACAGAGGTTATTCATGGCTTCGATTCGAGCAATTGATTTGTTTTGCGGTGCCGGAGGCAGCAGCCGGGGCGCACAGATGGCTGGCGTTGAGGTAGTAGCTGGATTCGACCTATGGGGCTTGGCTGGTGAGGTGTGCAGCGATAATTTTTCGGATGCTTGGTTCTATCAGGCCAAGCTAGAGGAAATCGACGCTCGTCGTGAATCGAAGAAGTTGGGTCGAATCGACTTAATACCTGCTTCGCCGGAGTGTACCAATCATAGTCCAGCCAAGGGCAGCGGTCCGCGTTGCGAAAAGAGCAAGGAGACAGCGTTCCAAGTTATTCGATTCGCACGCGCTTTCAATACTCAGAACCTGTGTGAGAAGCCGATCATCCCGGCTGTAGCCGATGGATCATGAGGTTGGTCATCGCCAGTTTGATCATCGTCTCTCTGCTTTCGACCAGGTCTTCGTAGTCTTTGCTCAACCTACGATACCTGCCCAGCCAGGCGAAGGTGCGTTCGACGATCCAACGCTTGGGCAGCACCACGAACCGGCCCGCATCCGATCGCTTGACGATCTCGATGACCCGACGATAGATCAGCTTCGCTTCTTCAACGAACGAGCCGGCGTAACCCCCGTCGGCCCAGATCACCGACAAACGCGTGAAGCGATTGACCAACTTCAACAGCACCTCGTCCCCGCCGTCGCGGTCCTGGATGCCTGCGCTATGCACCGCCACGTCCATCAGCAGCCCGGGTGTATCGACGATCAGGTGACGCTTCCTGCCAAGGGTCTTTTTGCCCGCGTCGTAGCCACGCTCCCCCCTTTGTGGTGCGTCTTGACCGACTGGCTGTCGAGGATCGCGGCGCTGGGTGTGGGCTTGCGGCCGGCCCGACGCCGGACCTTTTCACGCAGCTTGTCGTGGATCGTTTCCCACGTGCCGTCGAGCCGGAACCGGCGGTAGTAGTAATGCACCGTGCCCCAGGGCGGCAGGTCGTGCGGCAGTTGTCGCCACGAGCAACCGGTGCGCAGCAGGTACTGGATGCCGTTAAACACCTCGCGCATGTCCACGCTGCGGTGCCGACCGCCCGGCTCCGCCGGCGGGATCATCCGCTGGATCAAGGCCCACTGTTCGTCCGTCAGGTCCGATGGGTAAGACGTCCGTGTCATAACCCACTCATCGGCTCAATCGAAGCTTCTCACACAGGTTCTGAGGGACTTCGCAGCGCGGGCGTGGTCAGGGGTCTGAAGTTTAGACCAGGGAGGTCGAGATGAGCCAGATTCGAGCTCCGTGGAGCCAATTCATCGCGTACCGGGTGCGCCGCCGCCGCAACCCAAACTCTTGAGGTGATCCGGTGGCCGGCCTCGGCACCGGTCTCGTCCGTGGGCCCGTGATGAACGTTTTGGGCCCGTTTCGGCGCGATCGTGTGCGCGGGTCGGGTTTCGCGACATAATCGAGTTTGGATTCGACGCGCCTAGAGAGCATTCACCCTGCAGAGAACACGTCATGACGACGCCACCAGAAGAGATCACGGTCGAGTGCCCGGAGTGCGGAGAGGTATATCGGGACTGGTACCGCGCCTCGCTGAACCTGGACCTCGACGACTTCGACGAGGCGTACATTGGGGAGGCCAGCACCGCGACCTGCCCGGCCTGCGGGCACCAGGTCCGTGTCTCGAACCTGATCGTCGAGGAGGGCGGCCGCTGGGTTCTGGGTGATGATGCGGGCGACGATTATCGTTAGGGATTTAGGTTACGGCGACACCTCAAGGATATATAGAGTAGATATGCCCAGGCCGTTTTGTGGGGGCGGATTAATGAGCATAGGCACTTGACAACCATCATAGTGTAATATATACACTATGTAAGGAGTTAATCATGGGCCAGCTCAACGCCATCTACCGTACCCCGTTGGGGCTTCTGACCGATCTCTACCAGCTCACCATGGCCTACGGCTATTGGAAGTTGGGGCGGGCAGACCAGGAAGCGGTCTTTCACCTGTTTTTCCGCAAATCCCCATTCGGCGGTGGCTATGCGATCGCTGCGGGATTGTCTCACGTCGTGGATCTGCTCAACAGCTTCCGCTTCGACGCAAGTGATATCGAATACCTGGCAACACTCACCGGCAACGACGGCCAGCCGCTGTTTGATCCTGCCTTCCTTGAATATCTGGGGCAGGTCGAATTCAGTTGTGATGTGGATGCAGTGCCAGAGGGTACGGTGGTTTTTCCTAATGAACCGCTGCTGCGTATCCGCGGGCCGATCCTTCAAGCGCAACTGCTGGAGACCGCCCTGCTGAATCTGGTGAACTTCCAGACACTCATCGCAACCAAGGCGGCACGTGTATGCACCGCGGCTCATGGCGATGCTGTGCTGGAGTTCGGCTTAAGGCGTGCTCAGGGTGTAGATGGGTCACTCTCCGCAAGCCGGTCAGCGTACATCGGCGGTTGTGCGGCAACCTCTAATGTCCTGGCTGGCAAGCTCTACGGGATCCCGGTCAAAGGCACGCACGCACACAGCTGGGTGATGTCCTTCGATGACGAATTGGAATCGTTTGAAGCCTACGCGGCTGCGATGCCTAACAACTGTGTATTCCTGGTGGATACCTACGACACACTTGCCGGCGTGCAGAACGCGATTGAGGTCGGTCTCAAGCTGCGTGAACGGGGTCACGAGATGGTTGGGGTTCGGCTTGATTCTGGCGACCTGGCTTACCTGAGTATCGAAGCCAGACGGTTATTAGATGAGGCCGGATTCGAGAATGCGGCAGTCGTCGCATCCAACGACCTGGATGAACACATCATCCAGGACCTCAAGCAACAGGGGGCGACCATCGCCGTCTGGGGTGTGGGTACGAAGTTGGCAACGGCCTACGATCAGCCGGCTCTAGGTGGCGTATACAAACTGGGAGCCATCCGCAATGAAGATGGCACCTGGGCCCACCGGGTCAAGCTCTCTGAGCAAGCAATCAAGACCAGCATCCCGGGCATGCTACAGGTACGCCGGTTCGAGGACGGTCGCGGTCATGTTGCAGACATGATCTACGACGAGTTGACCGGCGTCGATGACGCACGGCTGATCGCGGACCCAAAGGACCCGACCCGTCGGAAGAAGATCAGTTCCAAAGCATCTACACGCGATCTTCTGATCCCCATCGCAAGGAAAGGGCGGGTTGTGTTTGAAGACGAGACGCTAGACGTCATCCGAGATCGGGTGCGAGAAGAGCTTGGCAAGGTACACCCCGGTACGCAGCGGTTCCTGAATCCCCACGAGTATCCGGTGGGTTTGGAGCCGGCGTTACACGAACTTCGGAACAACATGATCGATAACGCACGCGAGAAGGTGCTCGCCGTAACGGAGATCGACTGATGATGCTGTTCAGCACCGAACGATACACCTATATGCTCAACGGGCTTGCAGATTCAACAGGATTTGCTGTCGGTGAGTTGGAACGCAAGACCTTCACGGATGGCGAGCGGTACCACCGGATCGTATCGGATGTCGATGATGTGGATGCTGTTCTTGTTGGCGGGACATGCAACGACAGCGATACGTTGGAGCTGTACGACCTGGCCTGCGGTCTGGTGCAGGAGGGTATACGATCCCTCACCCTCGTCTTGCCCTACCTTGGTTACGCAACGATGGACCGGGCGGTTAAACCAGGCGAAGTAGTCAAAGCCAAGACACGGGCCAGATTGGTATCCTCAATCCCACACGGCGTTCAGGCCAACCGGATCGTGCTGCTGGACCTGCACGCCGAGGGTATCCAGTACTACTTTGAGGGCACATCGCACACGGTGCATGTATATGCCAAGCCGCTGGTGACCGAAGCGATCCAAACACTGGGTGGGGAACGATATGTTCTTGCATGCGCCGACGCCGGCAGGGCTAAATGGGTTGAATCGCTGGCCAACGAGATCGGCGTACCGGCTAGTTTCGTGTTCAAACGTCGTAAAGAAGATGGACGCCCTGAGGTCACCGCGATGAATGCCGATGTCCATGGGCAATCGGTGGTGATCTATGACGACATGGTCCGTTCCGGCGAGTCGCTTGTGAATGCGGCCAAGGCGTATCGGGAGGCCGGTGCACTACGAGTTTCAGCCGTGACGACACACGGGCTGTTCCCAGGTGATGCTGTTCAAGACATCCAAGGTTCTGGATTGATCGATCCGATTATCTGCACCGATAGTCATCCCAACGCCAGGGTGGCAGCGGATAACTCGGGTGGCTTCCTGACCGTTCGCACAGTCACGCCCGTGCTGGCAAATGCATTGACTCGAAACAAGGAGTCCCGGCCGTGAAGTTGATACGTATCGGTGCCGCCGCACTCAACCAGACCCCGCTGGACTGGGACAACAACGCGGCCAATATCCGTCAAGCATTGAACCAGGCTCGAGAACGTGGTGTGGGGTTGCTCTGCCTCCCCGAGCTGTGTCTCTGTGGCTACGGGTGTGAAGACGCCTTCTTCTCCCCGGCAACAAGACGCATAGCACGCCGAGTGCTGAATGAGCTGTTGCCTAACACCAAAGGGCTGGCGGTCACACTCGGCCTGCCCATCCTTCACGAAGGCTCGCTCTTCAACGCGTGTGTGTTCGTAATTGATGGTCGCGTGGCAGGCATTGTGCCTAAGCAGCACCTCGCGGGCGATGGTCTGCACTATGAGCCACGTTGGTTCAAGCCCTGGCCGCAAGGAGCCGTGACCCGGATCAACTTCGACAGCCAGGAAGTGCCATGTGGTGATCTGGTCTTCGACCTCGACGGCGTCCGCGTGGGCTTTGAGATATGTGAAGATGCATGGGCGGCAGACCGGCCGGGCGTCGGCCTCGCGGATCGGGGGGCAGATATCATCCTGAACCCAAGTGCAAGCCACTTCGCATTCGGTAAGCAGGAGGTCCGCAAGCGACTGGTGGTCGATGGCTCACGAGCCTTCGGCGTAACTTACGTCTATAGCAACCTGCTGGGCAATGAATCCGGTCGAGCTATCTACGATGGGGGTGTGCTCATCGGCTCCGGCGGTGCTCTTGCTGCTCAAGGGACCCGATTCAGCTTTCAGCCCGTAGTCCTGACAGATGCTGTAGTGGATATCGATGCCACAAGGACGCAACGGTCTCAACTGGCCAGCCGAACACCCAAGATCGAGTCCGATCCGGGACTAATCCAAGCCAGCCTTGAGTTACCCGAAACACAGCCCGCTGCAAGGCCAGATACCTCTGCAGCCTGGGAATCTTCTGAACACCATGAGGAAGAAGAATTCACCCGTGCAATCACGCTGGGCCTTTTTGATTACATGAGAAAGTCGAAGTCTAAGGGCTTTGTCGTTTCACTCAGTGGTGGAGCCGATTCGACTGCGGTTGTAAGTCTGGTTCGTCTGATGGTCGATCTCTCATGCAACGAGCTTGATCTCGAGGGTGTTGCTGACCGCACAGACTTATGGGATATCGTGCCTGCTACCCGTGACGAGATGACGCGATGCCTCCTGACGACGGCCTATCAGGGCACACGCAACAGCTCGGACACTACTCGTCAGGCGGCACGCGAAGTCGCCGAAGCGATCGGGTCCAAGCACTACGAGCTGGATATCGAAGCTTTAAACAACGGCTACGTCCAGGTGATCGAAGGGGCCATCGGTCGCGAACTCACCTGGGAACAGGATGACATCGCTTTGCAGAACATCCAGGCCCGTGTCCGGGCTCCAGGCATCTGGATGCTGGCCAACCTGGAGAACAAACTGCTACTTGCAACAAGCAACCGGTCCGAAGCAGCGGTGGGCTACACCACGATGGACGGTGATACCTGCGGCGGGATCAGCCCGATCGCCGGGATCGACAAAGCCTTCCTTCGGCAGTGGCTGAAGTGGCTGCAGCAGCATGGGCCCGAAGGCGTTGGACCCATCACGGCCGTCGGTGCAGTTAACCGGCTAGCCCCGACCGCGGAGCTGCGGCCTCAAGATCAGGACCAGACCGACGAAGACGATCTCATGCCCTACGAAGTGCTTGATGCCATTGAGCACCAGGCGATTGGAAAGAAGCGATCGCCGGCCGAGGCTCTAGCGGATCTGAGTTCACAGTTCCCCGAGTACGAACCCCAGCTGCTCACCCATTGGGTCGAACGGTTCTTCACCCTCTGGAGCCGCAACCAGTGGAAGCGGGAGCGTTTTGCCCCCAGCTTCCACGTGGATGACAAGAATCTGGACCCCAAGACGTGGTGCCGATTCCCCATCCTTTCCGGTGGATTCGAGCGAGAATTCCGAGAGCTCGGAAAACATACACAGTCGTAAACCATTGCCTCAGCTAATCATGCGAAATAATCGATAAATCAGGGCCCAACCCCTTGACTTAGTGTAGTCTTTACACGATACTAAGTGTGCCAATGACACGAAGAGGTGCCTTATGACGACCAGCTATGAATACCCACGAGCCGCTTTGACCGTCGACATCGTCGTCTTTGCTTTGGATGACGACGACCTGAAGGTCATGTTGATCGAACGTGATCTTGAGCCGTTCGCTGGGCGGTGGGCCCTTCCGGGGGGCTTCGTCCGCGTCGAGGAAACATTGGACGAAGCGGCCCGCCGGGAGCTCGAGGAAGAGACCGGCCTGAAAAGCATCTACCTCGAACAGCTCTACACCTTCGGCGAAGTTGAGCGTGACCCGAGGGAGCGGGTTGTGACGGTCGCCTACTACGCCTTGGTCAATTTACAAGGCCACTGCGTGAAGGCGAGCACCGATGCACGGAACGCCGCCTGGTTCGCGGTGAGTGACCTGCCGGACCTGGCGTTCGATCATGAGCAGATCCTCGACACGGCTCTGGATCGACTCCGCGGCAAGCTCCGCTATCAACCGGTGGGTTTTGAGCTGCTGCCAACCAAGTTCCCACTCAGGCAGTTACAGCACCTCTATGAGGTGGTACTCGATCGGGAACTGGATAAGCGGAACTTCCGAAAGAAGATCCTGAGCATGGACATCCTGGTGGAACTCAACGAGATCGAGAAAGACGTCGCCCACCGGGCGGCCAAGCTCTACCGCTTCGACAAGACCAAGTACGACCGAAAGACCCGAGAAGGTTTCAACTTTGAACTGTAAGGAACCGCCATGGATGACAAGGTATTGATGACATCAAAGTACGTGCTCTTCTTGGGCGGTTGGCCTTCCCAATGGACTAAGGCACCGTTTGTGTTAGGGGGCACATCATACAACTGCTGTGAGCAGTACATGATAGTGGAGAAGGCTCGGGTTTTCGACGATCGCGATGCAGAAGCACAAATCCTAGCGACGAATAATCCTGCGAAGCAGAAGGCATTGGGTCGCGACGTTAAGGGATTTGATCAGAAAGTCTGGGACAGCATGTGCCGAGGGATTGTGTTTCGGGGCAACCTCGCAAAGTACGATCAGAACGTGGAATTTAAGTCTCTGTTGCTGGGCACAGGTAAGCGGACGTTGGTAGAAGCGAGTCCAAGGGATCGCATCTGGGGGATAGGCTTGCATCAAGATGACCCCAAAGCTCTAGTTCCCGCAAAATGGCGAGGCAAAAACTGGTTGGGCATTGCATTGATGCAAGTGCGAGATGAGCTGCGTAGAAAACAAGGATTAGTTGCTCCAGACCCCGATCACGAGTTGCAACAGCAATTGGATCGGCGTGATGCCATCCGTACCGTATCTCCATAACCGTATTTCTAGGAGCAGTCTTCATGCCGCGATTCCGACGCAAACCTGTGGTAGTAGAAGCCGAGCTTTTTGATCCCGGTGATACCGAACAGCACGTGAGGCTGGGGCTTAAATTTCAGTCTCCCAGCGAATGCTTTGTTGTTCCGACTCTGGAAGGTGACATGCGTGTCTCCAAGGGTGACTGGATCGTCACGGGCGTGTTGGGTGAACGGTATCCATGCAAACCCGATGCATTTGATAAGACATACGAGATCGCGAGTTGATCGTGACACAGTACGACCACATTCTGGGTTGCTTGATTGGGACCGCCGTCGGCGATGCGATCGGCTTACCGAGGGAAGGGCTGGGCCCAAGACGGGCAGAGCGTCTCTTCGGTCCATCTCCGCTAAGGCATGCCCTGGTCTGCCGCAAGGGGCTGATCAGTGATGATACCGAACATACGGTCATGGTCGCTCAATCCTTGGTGGCATCCGGTGCGGATCCTGAAAAGTTCAGGACCGAGTTGGCACGACGATTACGCTGGTGGTTACTGAGACTGCCTGCCGGTGTCGGATTGGGCACGCTACGAGCCTGCCTGAAACTGTGGATGGGTGTTTCGTCTGAGCACAGCGGTGTTCGCAGTGCGGGTAACGGGCCGGCAATGCGAAGTGCCGTCATCGGCCTAGTGGCCTCTTCAGGTCGGCAGCTGAGTGAACTCGTCCGAGTTTCGACCCGGGTAACTCACACCGATCCCCGTGCAGAAGAAGGGGCGACTGTTGTGGCGGCGTTAGCCCGCATGATCTACGAAACAGGCGGTAGCCGGATCGACACGGATGCCATTACCGAGCAGATCCTACCCTTGGTGAATGATCGTGACCTAAGAAGCAGACTTCGTTCAGCGATCGAGTCTGCCAAGCAGAGTGTTGGGCCCGAGGTATATGTTCGAGACGCCGGTCTTGAGAAAGGTATAAGCGGATATGTGAACCACACCGTCCCGGCTGCGGTCTTCTGCTGGCTATCTCATCAGGGCAACTTCCGTGAGGCAGTTGAGACCGCGGTAGAAATGGGTGGCGATACTGACACCGTGTCGGCAATCGTAGGAGCACTGACGGGGTCACAGGTGGGTATCGAAGTCATACCGAAAGATTGGATAGATGGGCTGGTAGAGTGGCCATGTACCACGGATTGGATGGCAACCTTGGCAAGGGCCTTGGCAGACATGAAGCCGGAAGGTTCAGTCAACAGCCCGCCCAATCTTAACCCGCTCATGCTATGTCTGAGAAACATGCTGTTTATGCCGATTGTGCTCACCCACGGATTTAGAAGATTGTTCCCCCCGTACTGATTGGACTTAGCGATGAAAGCGTTACTACTCGTAGACATCCAGAACGACTTCACCCCGGTCGCCCCCGGAACTCCCGGCGGGGCACTCGCTGTGCCGAATGGCGACGAGGTGATCGCGGTGGCCAACCGACTGATGCCGGCGTACGACCTGGTCGTCGCTACCCAGGATTGGCACCCCGAAGGCCACAAATCGTTTGCCAGCGAACACGAGGGGCACAACATCGGTGAAGTCATCACATGGGACGGCCTGGACCAGGTCCTGTGGCCCGACCACTGCGTGCAGGGCACGCCGGGGGCCGAGTTCTGCCCAGGCCTGAACACACGAGGCATCAATGAAGTCGTCCGCAAAGGCACCGATCTGAATATCGACAGCTACAGCGGCTTCTTCGACAACGGGCATCGCAAGGCCACCGGCCTGACAGACCTGTTACGCAGCCGAGGCGTCACCGAGGTAGACGTCATGGGTTTAGCGACCGATTACTGCGTGAAGTTCACCGCCCTGGATGCGGTTAACGAAGGATTTGGGACCCGGCTGATCCTGGAGGGCTGCCGGGGAGTAGAGTTGCGTAAGGGTGATTGTGATAAAGCAATCGAAGCGATGCGGAATGCTGGCGTTGAAATCGTCGCCACAAACAACAAGGTTGAGTCAAAATGAATCGTCAGAACAGAAAAACTATCGCGGAAGACACGCTACAGATCATAGAACGCGGCGAGTATGTGCCTCGTCCTGGATCACGAGTCGACATTGCCGTTGCAATCAAAGCTGCGGTATCGGATACACGCGTCTACACACCCGCTGAACTCGAAGAGCTGGTCGATCATTCTCCAGCCCGGGTTTCTGGTGCCACACAGTTTGTCGTACGTAACGAAACTACGCTAAGTACTGCTCGTCGACTGGTAGTAGATGCACGGTTGCAGAATGTCCTTTGCCTTAACTTCGCATCGGCGAAGAACCCGGGCGGTGGCTTCCTTGGCGGTAGCCAGGCCCAGGAAGAAAGCCTGGCACGTTCGTCCGCACTCTATGCCAGTTTGGAGGCGGCCCCGCTTTACTACGAAGTGAATCGGGTATGCGGCACAGCGATGTACACCGATCACATGATTCTCAGTCCGGGCGTGCCAGTGTTCCGAGACGATATGGGTGAACTGCTGGGTGAATCCTACAGGGTGGCGTTCGTAACGGCCCCGGCGGTGAACGCAGGTGCGGTGTCACGCAACGAACCCGAACGCACGGATCAGATCGCCCCTGTGATGGGACGCCGGATCGCGATGCTGCTCGCTCTGGCCGCAAGCCAGGGATACAGACACCTGGTCCTGGGTGCGTGGGGTTGTGGTGTCTTCCGGAACGACCCGGGTGAGATTGCAGATCTGTTTGCAGAGCATCTGCTAGGTGATGGCAACTACGCAAACAGCTTCGAACGTGTGGAATTCGCGGTTCTCGACCAACCTACAGGGCAAATTATAAATGCATTTGAACATGCATTTGCCTGTAAACAAGAAGGAAGTTGAATCATGCTGAGCATCATTGCACAAGCCCGATTCGACGTTTCTGAACTGATGCGGTCTTATCCGCCAGCGTTTCAGCATGCATATAAGCAGATCGTGTATGAGATTGCCTGCCCGAGTGACTCGGTCCACAAGGGGGAAGTTGAGTTTGCTCGTTGGGATAGCCACAACTGGAAAGATTGCTGCGGTGACTCGACAGGCTTGGTCATTGAGGCTCGCGACGGTGTGTTTATGTACCCACCCCCATCGGATCAACAAATTCACTGGCACCTGAACTTTGCCGACCCAGACCTGTTTGCCTTCTATGCAGGACGGTTGTTGGCACAGGACGAATTGCAGGTAGCGGAACACCCTATCCTTGCGGCATTACGCAGTGCATTGATTGCCTCTGGCATCGACCCGATGACAGTTGCGGGAAGAATTCCCACGCCTTGCACAATTACGGGGGCTCCCCGGCGTTGCCGCATCGATACGGAACCTCGTCCAGAAGATGGGCGACCCAATGGCCTATATGGGAATCGATTTACCGACGCCACAGCTGAAGACATCCAACGTGCGACTACTCCTGTCAATCCACCAACACCCAGCAATATCCTTGCGATCGCTGCTCCAAGTTACGGGCGAGGATGTTACAGCGACGGTGATATCTCGTTCATACTCTCAACCCTCGTAACGGGATTTTCCGCAGCGATACAGGAGGCACGCCGTCGTCAGCCCAATAGCGAGGTTGTATTACACACCGGCTTCTGGGGTTGCGGTGCTTTTGGTGGGAATCGCGTACTTACACCCGCCCTTCAAATTCTGGCTGCACACTGGACCGGATTGACAAACATGGTTTTCTATGCATTCGATGACAATGGCCACAGGCAGTTCGATGCAGCAAGATTGGTAGCATCAAAATTACTCGATGTATATCGAGCGAAGTCATCTGTCGACGCCACAATACGTGATGCAATATCGCTAGGTATGGAATGGGGCGTGAGCGACGGAAACTAAACACGCAACGGAAATGAGGTACACCATGACTGGATTAAGAACCATACGACAAGGCGACCGAGTCGCGGTCTGGGATACGGGCGGCCGGGTCCGCTTCGTAGACGGCCCCAAGCGTCTGTGGCTATTCCGCGAGACGGTCGAGCTGCTCGACCGATACAGTGCCAAGGCGGATCAGTACATCGTCATACAACACACCGACGGTTCGACCCAGCACATAGCGGGGCCGGCGGTGGTCTGGTATGACCCGGTGGAACACAAGTCCGTCAAGGTCAGGGACCAAGTAAGCGTTGGAGCTGACCAGGCGGTCGTCATCTATAAGCGGGAAGGTGAAGAGCAGGTTGACCGCCGGGTGTTGCATGGCCCCGCACAGTTCATGCCGAAGCCTGATGAACAATGGCACTCGGTTAAGCCCGGTGCCCACTATAACGCGGGTGCTGATGAGTACCTGGTTCTGAACGGCGTGGATGGATCTGCGAGGCACATCAAAGGGCCAGCAGACACCTGGTTCAATCCCATCGAACACGAGTCGGTGGAGATCCGACCGTTGGTTCCGCTGGATGCCAACGAGTCCGTCGTCATCTATCAGCGTGGCGATGGAGATGAAGTAAGACGTCGCGTGCTGCGAGGCCCGGCCCACTACATGCCCGAGCCCGAGGAGTGGCTGCACGAGTTCGTCTGGCACGGCTCGGACAAGAAGAATCCCCGTAAGAAGGTGCCTTACGCCCTGCGTTTCACCAAGCTGCGGGTAATCCCCGACCAGACTTATATAGATGTTAAGGACGTGCGGACGGCTGACGATGCCCTGCTGACGGTACAGGCGATGGTCTTCTTCGAGCTGATTGACATCGAACAGATGTTGGACCAGACGCACGACCCAATCGCTGACTTCATCAACGCGGTGACAGCCGACGTGATCGACTTCGCAGCGACACGGCAGTTCAATGCTTTCAAGCGTGACACCGATAAGCTCAGTGAGTTAGAAAGCTACCCGAACCTCCTTAGCCGGGCCGAGCGGATCGGCTACCGCATCAACAAGGTGGTTTACCGTGGCTATGAGGCGAACCCGAAGCTACAGGCCATGCATGACGACGCCATCGAAGCCCGCACGAGCCTGCAACTCCAGGCCGAGACCGAACGACAGGCCCAGGAGCTTGCCGACCTCAAGCTGGCTCGTGAGGCCGACCGTGCCAAGCAGCAACGCGAGATCGAGCGTGAACAGACCGAGCACGAGCAGCGGTTGAACCGGCTGGCCCACAGTGAGGTGCTACGGCAGCAAGCCGAGGATCACCAGCAGGCGGTTGACTTCAAGAAGGAGCTCAACACGCTGGAACTTGAGCACGAGCATGCCAAGAACGCCGAGCAGTCGGCCTACCTTAAGTCGATGCAGGAGATGCAGGTAGATCTGACACGCTACCTCGTGTCCCAGTATCAGCACCCGGATCGACTGATCCGGATCGATGGGCAGCCCGAACGTTCTACTCAGCTACACCTACATGATGAATAGGAAGTGGTGTGATGACTGATAGAAAGAATATCGACATTGTATACGACGGACGGTTCCTGAAGATGGCTAGACGTGATCACTGGGAGTACGCCACCCGTACGGGGGCTACCGGTGTCGTTGCGATCGTGGCGATGCATGATGACGGCCGGGTGGTGCTGGTGGAACAAAGACGCCCACCTGTGGATAGTCGTGTGATCGAGCTGCCCGCCGGCTTGGCAGGTGATATCGACGATACAGAGAGCCTACTCACCGCAGCCAAACGGGAGCTGGAAGAAGAGACCGGTTACTCGGCATCGAGTTGGAAGCTGTTATTCACTGGGTATTCCTCGGCAGGCTTGACTGATGAAGCCATCACCTTCTACCTGGCGGCCGGGTTAACCCGGATAGGAGCGGGAGGTGGCGACCGCAGTGAAGACATCCAAATACATGAGGTACAGATCGAAGCACTATTCGAGTGGATCGCGGAGAGGACCCATGAAGGAGTCGGCGTGGATGCCAAACTATTCGCCGGAATCTACGCCGCATTAGAGACAATGAAGAAAGAGAAATGAAGTGAACACGAGCAATCTTAAGAAAGTCAGCAAATCAATGAGCTACGTGCTCAGGCACCGCCCCGACACGATCGGTATCGAATTGGAGCCGAACGGGTGGATCGCTGTAGACAAACTACTCCAGGCTTTTGCCCGTAGTGGCAAATCGTATTCACGTGCCTTGATCGACCAGGTCGTCGCGGATAACGACAAGCAGCGATTCGAGTTCAATGATGACGGATCCAAGGTCCGAGCCCGGCAGGGACATTCGGTTCAGATCGATCTGGGTTACGAGCCGGCGATCCCACCGAACGTGCTCTATCACGGCACCGCTACCCGTAATCTGGACTCGATCAAAGAGAAAGGCCTGATCAAAGGCAATCGACATCATGTCCATATGTCCACCGACAAGCAGACCATGCTGGCGGTCGCCATGCGTCACGGTAAGCCGGTTCTATTGGAGATAGACGCGGCCCGCATGCATGACGATGGCCACAAGTTCTTCGTCACTGGTAATGACGTCTGGCTCACAGATCATGTTCCACGCGAGTACCTCCATGAGGCACAGTAATCCTCCATTGACCAGTTCCTCATCAGAGATGGGGTATTACAACCATTTACAACCAATCCGTGTCCGGAAGGGTGACGGGTAAGTGCCAAGCGGGTGCCACGTGGATGCCCGGATGGTTGTAACAACGCCTTGCAAACCTTGGGCATGAGCATCGAAAGTGCTTTGAAATAAGGGGTTTTCGGCACGCGCTCGGCGCCGTTGGGAAGCTGACACTCTACCATTGAGTTACACCCGCGTGGGTGATCGGCGTATTGTAGCACCGCTGAGACTTCGATCGCAAGATCATCACCAGTACGACGGCACCCATTTGGCGTAAAACGGCCGTGGGATTCCGGGGGCTCCCGAAAGGACTTCCGGGGTTGGGGATCAGACCCACACGCTGATGAAGATCGCGTCCTCAGTCCGCTTGCCGACCAGTTGGCCGATCGACTGGCTGACGAACTTCACCTCGTACTCGGGGTGGTTGTCCAGCCAGGAGTTGATCTGGTTATCCAGGTGCTCGATCGCGTCCAGCCGGAGCTTCGAGGTAAACGTCTTCACATGGATTGCGCCTGCGCCGGTGACATTGGGCGTGCGCTTCCAGTGCTCTTCGTGGGGTTTGCGTGTATCAAACGTCCGGATCTTGTTCGATCCGACCACGCTGCTGGCCCCTTCCGACACCGCATCCAATTCAATCGGCGTCAGCTCGTCTGCATCGTGATCCGTCGTGTCGTTCTCCTCCGCGTCGTTGGTCTCGATCGGGATCGCGTTGGCTAACAACTGTTCTTCACTGACATGATTCGGGTCGTTCGGCTCGGGCATCGGTTACTCCCTTGCGTAGATACCGTCCAGAAGTGGACCTCCAAGATCAAGCTCACCAGACTACTCTATCCCGAACATACGCGCCCGACAAGCCTGATTCTTAGCTGGCTTGCTTCGCACATCAATCTTTCATAGCACCACCACACGCCAGCGCTGGCCGTGTATCCGTCGCGCTTCAACCAGACCCCTGAACCGACGCATCCTCACGTCCCACACCATCCGATCACGACGCCATTGCCGCACGACCACAAGCCCTTCATCCACACGCGACACCGACCCACGACCGCCGCCGATCGGCCCCTCGTAGGTCAGGTAAGCCCGGCGATGCATCGGGATCTCGACTACCTCAAAGCCGCCCAGACTTCCCCAGACCCCGTCGTCCGGCCCGACGCGAGCCGTCCACAAGCCCGCCCCAGGAATCCCGGGCTCGCACTGGTCCGCCGGCGTCCCCACCAGCCAGTCGTGGTGATCTCCCGCAGGCGTTCGGTGCTTGAGCAGGGCGGTTGGTACACACAGCATGACATGGATCCCATCAAAAGCTGCCCCCGACCCTCCCTCGCCGACCGTCCGGGTCCGAGAAGGATACGCCTGAATCCGCCCGGACGCAGGGTCCCGATCTCACACACACGGGGGATAACTTCGGGGCGATCTTAACGTGCGCTAGCCGATAGTCTATATTTATACCGATACTCACCCGGCTTACTTGCCAAAGGGACCACCATGACGATCAGGCCTAACATCCAGCCCCGCTCACGCTTGCACGCCTTGCTCCTGTCTATCTGCTTCTGCCTGCCCATGTTGGCGGTCGGCTGCCAGAACTCGCTGAACCTGCGCAACGAGGGTGTCCTCGCCATGAAGCGGGGCCAGCACCAGCTCGCCGTCCAGAAGCTGACCAAAGCCGTCGAGATCCACCCCAGCAACGCCCGTAACCGCTACGAACTCGGCCGGGCCTATCTCGCCGTCGATGAAAACATCAAGGCCCAGTACGAACTGGAAAAAGCCTACTCGCTTAGGCCCAAAGACGACGAGCTCACCCCCGACGTCCTTGACCACCTCGCCGAGGCGCTCTTCCGTCAGGACCAGACCGCCAGCCTCTACGCCTTCCTCGACAAGCACGTCGACGAGGTCCCCAGCACACGCGACTACCTCCGCCAGGGCAAGTACTTCGCCAAGGCCGGCGACCCCGACGCCGCACGCCTCGCCTACCGCAAAGCAACCTACTTCGCCGACCATGGCGACCCCAAGCCCTACCTCGCCATCGCCGACTTCTACAGCAACATCGGTGACGAGCCCAACGCCGTCCTCGCCCTGCGCTACGCCAACTACGTCGACCCCGGCAACCGCGCCGCCGCCGAGCGCCTCCGCAAGTTCGGCATCGTCCCCGGCCCCACCATCTCAGAAGAACCCCCCAAGCCCGCGCTGCTGCGCTGAACCTTGATTGAAGCACCGCCGCCGCGCCCGCGTTGCGGGCGGGCTATTGCCTTGATACTTCACACCCTAGCGGTTGAATGAGTCGTATACGTATTGTCGTGAATCTTACAATCACTAAGTCTTAGCCCGCCCGCAACGCGGGCGCGGCAAACAACCATTCGTCTGCGGGGGCCCCATGCCGGTCTACCTCTTCACCTACCACGCCTACGGCTCGTGGCTTCCCGATCGTGCGCGCGGCTACACCCGCAAGTCCCACGGCGTCCTCCCGCCCGATCCCGACATGGCCGATCGCTATCGCCGCAATATGGCTCAGCGGCCCGCGACGTTCTCGCCCGCCATACAGCGCCGCATGATCGAAGAACTCGTCACCGCCTGTCAGCGGCAAGGCTATGACCTCCGAGCCGTCGCCACGGACCCGTCGCACCTGCACGCCCTGGCCGCTTGGCGATCCACCCGGGCGTGGTCGCGGGTCCGGGCCGGGTTGCAGCATTCACTGTCGCGCCGACTCAATCAGGACCTCGGGAGACGCACGTGGTTCGCCGCTCACCCCAGCCGAAAGCGTGTCAAGGATCGTGAGCATCTTGACTATCTGACGGGTCAGTATTTACCGAATCATCGTGGCTGGAAGTGGGACCGCGAACGAGGCCTGTACCGCTAACCCGCGCCCGCGTTGCGGGCGGGCTAGAACTTTGGAGTCATTCGCACAAGGTTCACTGACATCGCAATAAAACGCCCCAACGCGGGCGCGGTTATAGTAAACCTGCATCGCCCTGATTCAAGGTCCTAGCCCGCCCGCAACGCGGGCGCGGCGCCTCACGTATTGATGCCCCGTTCACTTACGCTTTACCGCTTAATCGTCTGCGGTGCAGACCGCCCACGATCGCGACGATCGCCGCCAACACACCCAGGCCCGCCGGTTCGGGGATCGGGTTACCGCCTGGATTTGGATCACCCGGATTGGGATTCGGATTCGGATTCGGATTGGGATTCGGATTAGGGTTGGGATCAGGGTCGGGATCGGGATCCGGGTCCGGATCAGGATCGGGTATCGGCCTTTCCCCGGGCGGTTTGATGTATAACTCGGAGAAGTCGGCGTACCCGTCCGTGATTTCGATATGAGCATCAATTTTGCCGTCGTATCCGGGGTTGGTTACATACCACAACGACCCGAGCGCATCCGTCGAGAATGTCAGCGTCATCACGTGCAGGTCTAATCCGATGTCAGACGCGTTCGTGTTGTACCACGCCATCCCGATGCCCGTCTCATCGAAAAATGCAGTTGAGGGCCCACCTAGATCACCCGCACCTAGTCCGCCGCCGAAGTTCGGATCGTTATTAATCGATATATAGCTGTCGCCGGGTTCACTGAAAAACGTCTTTCTGTAGGACCCGTCGCTGTCGTACATCATGCCCGATGTCAGGTTGGATAGCGCCACCATTGAGGTGAGATCGTTGTCGCTATCAATCGTAAACGTGTTGACGACATACCCCGGCAGCAGCGCGTCGTCATGGGTGACGTTCATGCTCAGCAGCGCGTGGGTCGGCGTCGAGGCGATCGCGCAGACGACAAGACCGGTGGTCAGTGATTTGGCGGACATAGCTACCCCCTTTGGATGTGATGGCGAAACGTCTACAGGCCCAATAAAGGAAATTGTAGTCTGAATAACACTCTTTACAAGTGGCCGACACGTAGCGAGGGGGGCGGACAACGTCGGTGGGGCCGTCGCGATACGGTCTGCCGGATTGGATACGGCCTGTGAATAGATTTGAGTAATCACGCAATAAATAGTCAAAATTGGACTTATATCAATACTCCCGGGTCTGCATCATCCCCCCGACTCGCCCGGAGTCATTGTGTGGGCTAAAATTGGGGTTTGCGGATCGGCCCGGGGTAGGGCTGACCCATAAACCTGGGCACGAAGTACCACTATGAATATCGTGATCTGTGGGGCGGGCGAGGTGGGCCGGCACTGCGCCGAGGTCCTTGCCGCCCAAGGCCACAACATCACCGTGGTCGATCAACTCACCGAGAAGCTCGCCGAGTTGGACGACATCCTCGACGTGCGCAACCTCGAAGGCAATGCGGTCCACGCCGACGTGCTGCTCGAGGCCGGCTGCGCCAAGGCCGACTTGGTCGTCGCCGCTATGAACAGCGACGAGATGAATCTGCTCTCGGCCTCGATCGCCAAGGCGCTGGGCGCAAGCAAGGTCATCGCACGTGTGCATCACTCGGCCTACTTCGAGAAGCGCGGCCTGGACTACGGCCGGCACCTGGGGATCGACCACCTGCTCTGCCCCGAGTTCTCCACCGCCCGGGCCATCGCCTCAACGCTCCGCAGCCCCGGCGCGCTTGCGATCGAGCAGTTCGCACGCGGCCAGGTCGAGATGCAACAGCTGCCCGTTTCCGAAAACGCCAAGGCCATCGGCGCCGAGCTGGCGTCGATCAAGCTCCCCGCATCCAGCCGGCTCGCCGTCGTCGAGCGTGAGGGCACCGCCTTCCTACCCGATGCACGCACCGTCATCCAGAAGGGTGACATCGTCACGATCATCGGTCAGTCCGAAGGCTTCGACAAGGCCCGCAAGCTCTTCCACATCGAGACCAACAGCAGCCGTCGCGTCATGATCCTCGGCGGCAGCGCCCAGTGTGTCTGGGTCTGCCGGGCACTGAAGAACCGTGGATTTACGATCCGTGTCTTTGAGAGCGAGGAAGCCCGGGCCCATGAGTTGGCGGAGAAGCTGGACTGGGCCACCATCCTCAACGTCGATGCCGTCAACACCGATGCCCTGCGCGATGAGCGTGTCGACCTGGCCGACGTTTTCCTGGCCCTGACCGGTGACGAGGAACGCAACATCCTCGCCGCCGCCCGCGCCAAGAGCATGGGTGTCAAGAACGCCGTAGCCCTGCTGCAGCGCACCACCTACCAGCACCTGCTCAGCCACGTCGGGATCGACAACGCCTTCAGCCCACGGGTCAGCGCCGTGACCGAGGTGCTTCGTAGGATGGACGCCGGCCCGGTCAAACACCTGGCGAGCCTCGCTGAGAAGATCGCGGAGGTCTACGAATTGAGCGTTCCCGCCGGGGAGGGCAAGGCCGTCAACCGCCCGCTCAAGGAGGTCAAGCTCCCAGCCAACACCATGATCGCCGCCGTGCAGCGCGATGACGAGGTCTTCGTCCCCGGGGCTGAGAGCCGGATCGAGCCCGGTGACACGGTGATCGCCATCGCCCCCGAGATCGCCAAGAAAGCCCTGCGAAAACTCTTCAATGCATAGTGAGCCAGCAGCCCCGGTTGAAACCGACCGCGCCCGCGTTGCGGGCGGGCTATAAAACCCAGACAATCACAAGCCAACACTTATCCGCTTCTGACTATACCCCAGACCCTATACCCCAGACCCCAGACCCCAGACCCCAGACCCCACCCATGAATATCCGCTTTGTCATCCGAGAACTCGGCCTGCTCATGGTAGTGCTGTGCCTGTGCATGGTGGCCGTGGCGGGCTCGGCGGCATGGAAGTGGGCAGAGGGCGATAGCAACGAGCGTGTCGCCATGCTGGCGCTACTGATGAGCGCGGCGGTAGGGGCGGTGTTGGGTCTGTTCTTCTGGCTGTTCGGCAGCCGCAGCGGACAAGATTATCTTGGCCGTCGCGAGGCGTTGTTGCTGGTCGGTATGAGCTGGCTGCTGGGCGCTGCGGTGGCGGGCTTACCGTTCTACCTCTGGGCCGTCCTGGAGAAGGCGATATACATCGACCACCCGTTCGGCGAGTTCAGCGCCTGCTACTTCGAAGCGATGAGCGGCCTGACCACCACCGGCGCGACCGTCCTGGGCGATATCCAGCAGGTCCCCAAAGGCCTGCTGCTGTGGCGTTCGCTGACGCACTGGCTCGGCGGATTGGGCATCGTCGTGTTGTTCGTCGCCGTGCTGCCGACGCTGGGTGTGGGCGGTAAGAAGCTCTTCGCCGTCGAAGCGACGGGCCCCAAGCAAGAGGGCGGGGTGCGTCCGCGCATCGCCGACACGGCCCGCACACTCTGGATGGTCTATCTGGGCCTGACCCTGGCCGCGATCCTTGCGCTACGCCTGACCGGTGCGATGGGGTGGTTCGACAGCATCTGCCACGCGTTCTCCACCGTCTCGACCGGCGGGCTCAGCACACGCGATGCCAGCATCGGGCACTACGACTCGGTCGCCGTGGACATAATCTGCATCGTCTTCATGCTGCTCGCCGGTGTGAACTTCGCCTTGTTCTACTCGCTGGCGCGCGGGAAGTTCATCAACGTCTTCCGCGATACCGAATTACGTGTCTACCTCGTGCTGAAGGTCATTGTGGCCATCGTCGTTGCCTTCAACCTACTGGGCCAGACCATTAATAGCACCGGCGGTCGCGTCATCGAAGAGGCCCACGCCGGCCAGGCCATCCAGTACGGCGCGTTCCAGACCGTCGCGCTGCACACCGGCACAGGGTTCGTTACCGCCGACTACGACGTCTGGCCCTTCCTCTCGCGCGTCATGCTTGTCGGGCTGATGTTCGTCGGCGGCTGCGCCGGATCGACCGCCGGCGGGATCAAGGTCATCAGGCTTTGGGTCGCGCTGAAGGTCATGGGGGCCGAGCTCGAAAAAATGTTCCGCCCCAATGTCGTCCGGCCATTCAAGGTCGGCAACAGCGTGCTTGACAACGAAACCGCGGCGTCGGCGGTCGTCTACTTCCTGACCATCCTCGTGATGTTCGGCATCGGCGCGTTCCTCATCGGCGAGTTCGAGGCGCGGGCCGGCGAGCCCGACTTCCTCACCGCCATGAGCGCCAGCATCTCCACCCTCTGCAACGTCGGGCCGGGCCTCCACGGCGTCGGGCCCACCCAGAACTACGGCTGGTTCAGCCCCGGCAGCCTGACCGTCATGTCCCTGCTCATGGCCCTGGGCCGGCTCGAGGTCTTCACCCTCCTGGTCCTGTTCCTGCCGAGGTTCTGGAAGTCCGACTGACCGCCCTTGACCCGGCCGCCTAGACCCTGAACAATACCCCACACATGCCCGGCCCTTCGCTCCGCTCAGAGCCGGCGTTAACTGGACCCGATACCCGATACCCGATACCCGACTTATGCCCATCACCGACCAGGACATCGTCAACGTTGATATGCCCAAGCTGACCCCGGCCCAGGCCTTCTACCTGCCCGAGGTCTTCAAGGGGCTGGGCACCACGTTCAAGCACATCACCCGTGCCGTCGCCCGGGGTAAGGGCAACCTGACCATGGCCTACCCCGAGGAACGCCGTGAGGACATGCCCGTCGAAGAAGGCGGCATGCACGTCGGCAACTTCCGCGGCGTCCACCGCCTTAACCGCGACGAGCAGGGCCGGGTCCGCTGCGTCGCCTGCTTCATGTGCGCCACCGCCTGCCCCGCCAACTGCATCCACATCGAGGGCACCGAGGCCCCCTGGGACGACCGCGAAAAATACCCCGCCAAGTTCGACCTCGACGAGCTCCGCTGCATCTTCTGCGGCATGTGCGAGGAGGCCTGCCCCGTCGACGCCATCGAATTGACTCAGGCCTACGACGTCGTCGGCCTGTCACGCCAGGAAATGATCTTCGACAAACAAAAGCTACTCGCCGTCTACGACGCCACCATCGACGGCAAGCCGATGTGAGCGAATCATATTCACGGCACATTACGTGCTCAATGGAACCATTGAAACATCGGTTAGCCCACTCATGCGGCGTAAGGTACTGCAAGATTTTGCGAACACCATTTGCCAGATGTTCGTCGGCTGGAGCATGGGCGATGACGCCGAGACGTTGGCAGAGATTGGCGAAGGCGTGATCCTGATCGATTTGCTTGCTGGCACAGCATCTGCCAACGGCCGCGCAATCAATCTCTGGATAACCGGTGAGCTTCAAGCTTGGTTCCTGGGGCGTTTAGACATATCCACTATTGACCGCTCGCTGGTCAACTCTGCGGTCTTGGAGGTTGCCTTCATAACCGAGCCTGTCCCTCAAAAGAAGCGACGCGGGACGATTTTTAGTTGGAAGTGTCGTTCGGCTATCGTGACTGACGAACTCAAGTACGAAGGCGAACTCATCGATACCCACACATGGATGGGAGTGGGCTAGCCATCGGCTGCAGTTACCCGGCGACGCTCGCGAGATCATTGCGCGGCGAGCCAATAGACGTATAGCTGAGCGGGGGGAACGATTATCTTTAGGCAATCCGTGATAACGTGGTAAAATGCTGTGTTACGCAGGAGACACCATGACCGGCCCCATCGACGCTAAAGCCCCACGACCCGAACGCCTGGATATCGCCCGCGACTGGCTGCCCCGCTACACCGGCATGCCTATCGAGGGCTTCGGGGACTACATCCTCCTGACCAACTTCCGCAGCTACCTGCACGCCTTCGCCGAACGCTTCGGTTGCGAGATCGTCGGCGAGGAACGCCCCATGCAGTGCGCAACCAATTCAGAAGGCCTGAGCATGATCAACTTCGGGATCGGCTCGGCCAACGCCGCCACCATCATGGACCTGCTCAGCGCACGCAACCCCAAGGCCGTGCTCTTCCTGGGGAAGTGCGGCGGGCTCAAACACTCCACCGAGATCGGCCACTTCGTCCTGCCCATCGCCGCGATCCGTGGCGAAGGCACCAGCGACGACTACTTCCCCCCCGAGGTCCCCGCGCTCCCGTCGTTCAAGCTCCACAAGTTCGTCTCCGACAAGATCGTCGCGCGCGGCTACGAGTACCGCACCGGCGTCGTCTTCACCACCAACCGCCGGATGTGGGAACACGACCAGCGCTTCCTTGACCGGCTCCACGCCGCCAGCGCACTCGCCATCGACATGGAGACCGCCACCGTCTTCATCGTCGGCCACTACAACCAGATCGCACGCGGCGCCCTGCTGATGGTCTCCGACGTCCCCAACACGCCCGAGGGCGTCAAGACCGAGGCGTCCGACATCAAGGTCACCAGCGAGTTCGCCGGCCTGCACCTGGAGTTGGGCATCGAAGCCATGAGCGAGATCAGCGAAAAGGGCGAGATGATCAAGCACTTTACGTATTAGGGTTCAGGGTTTGGGGATCAGGGATCGGCGTTAGCTCCTGATCCCTGATCCCTGAACCCAGTACCCTATTTCCCCTGTCATTTTCCCCGCCGGCGCCCGACTAACCCACTGAGGGCCGTGTATGCATCTATACGCCGCGATATTCGGAGCCGGGACGGTCGGGCCGTTCGCCTCCCGCGCATTTATCCCCGCCTTTATCACGGCGGCGTTGCTGCGGTTCGCGCCCGAGTACGCGCCGTGGTTCCCCGATGACATTGCGGCCATCGCCGATCAGGCGCCGACCTGGTTCACCTGTAACACCACCCTGATCATCCTCGGCCTGCTCTCCGTGTTCGAGGTCGCCGCGACCAAGAGCCCGGACCTCCGCGCGATATATCAGGAGGTCGATCCCTACGCCAAATCGCTGCTTGCCTTCATCACCTACCTCGGCGTCGCCGGGACGCAGGACGTCGAGTTCATCGAGAGCGTCACGCAGCAGGCCGGTTACGCCGACATGCTGCCCGCCTTCATGATCGGCCTGGGGGTGCTCTGGCTGAGCATGCTCCGCGCCCACGCCATGATCTTCCTCACCGACATTGATGACGCCGACGACCTGCGCATCCAGGGCCTGATCAGCTGGGCAGAGGATGTCTGGGCGTTCTTCGGCCCGGTGTTGCTGCTGCTTTTCCCGATCGTGATGCTGATCCTCATCGGCATCGTCGCCGGCATCCTCGCCGTGATGCGCCGCCGCGCCGTGATCAAGGATGAGCAGTCCAAGATCGCATGCGCCCATTGCGGCCAGATGATCTACGGCTCCGCCCTGCGCTGCTTTGCCTGTGACACGCCGAATCCCCAGCCGCGCGCCATCAACTTCATCGGCCGAAGCCTCGACAAGCCTGCGCCCGACGCGGCCTCGATGCCCTACAGCCTCGTCCGCAAGCAGCGCTGCCCCGTTTGCGCCACACGCCTGCCCAAGCGCGATGTCCATCAGACATGTAAAACGTGCGGCCACGAGCTGTTCACAGACCCCGGCTTCGCCAGGTCCTACCTCTACAGGCTCGATAAGCGCCTGCCGATCGTGCTGCTGATCTGCTTCGCCTTCAGCCTCGTCCCGGTCATCGGGCTGATCCCCGGCGTCATCTACTACCGGCTCACGCTCGTCGGGCCGCTGCGCCGCTACCTCCCACGCACCCAGGCGATCCTGCTGCGCTGGGTCGTGCGCGTGGCCATCTTCCTGCTGATCATGATCCAGTGGTTCCCCGGCGTCGGCGGCCTGGTCGTCCCCGCCATGGCCCTGCTGAACTACGGCGTCTACCGCTTGATGTTCCGCCGAGCCCTGCGGATCGATTGACACGCGTGGTATGATGCCCAGGTAGACAGAAGTCACAGAGGCTACTAAATAACCCGCCCGCCACGCGGGCGCGGTCCGCTTTGATCACGCGCCCAGGATTCAGCATGCCCCGCAGCTCGCAAGCAAACCTGACGTTTGCCTCCGCGATGAGCGACGTGCCCACGTCGGCCGACGCCACCGGCGAGCTGCTCTACACGCTTACCAAGCAGCTTGACGCACCACACGCCGATCTGGTCGTCGTCTTCGCTACCCCGCATCATGCCGACAGCCTCAAGCAAGCCTGTGACCACTTAGCCGATGCGCTCGGTCCGCGCGTGATCCTCGGCTGCACCTGCAGCGGGGTGATCGGGATCTGCCATGAGATGCAAGAGGGGCCTGGCATCAGCGTCCTGGCCGGCGTGTTGCCGGGCGCTGCGCTGCAGGCGTTCAGTTATGAGCAGTTCGATTGGCCCGCCGTGCTGGATGCCCCGTCCGCCCTGCGTGACACGATCAACCTGAGCGATGACCCCAACAGCGAGGACGGCGAGCCCCGGGTGATCCTCATGCTCGCCGATCCTTTCAGCACGCCCATGGTCAAGCTCCTCCCGGCGTATGCCGACGCCTTCGGGCCCGTCCCGGTCATCGGCGGCATGGCCAGCGGCGCGCAGCAATCCGGGCAGAACCGGCTGGTCCTGAACGGCCAGGTCATGAGCGAGGGCGCGGTTGGCGTCGCCATCGGCGGACGTGTCGATGTCCAGACCACCGTCAGCCAGGGATGTCGGCCGATCGGTTCGCCGATGGTCATCACCGACAGCCACCGCCACATCGTCAAGTCACTCGGTGGGCGCAAGCCGCTTCAGGTCATGCGCGAACTCGCCGCCGACCTGCCACGCGAGGACCGTGAGCTGATCCAGAACAACGGCCTGCATATCGGCCGGGTCATCAATGAGTACAAGTCACGCTTCGGACGGGGCGACTTCCTGATCCGCAACATGATCGGCGTCGATGCCGAGGACGGCTACATCGCCATCGGTGACACGCGCGTCCGTACCGGGCAGACCGTCCAGTTCCATCTTCGTGACGCACGCAGCGCCGAAGACGACCTGCGCATGATGCTCGACGCCCAGCGGGTCCACGGCGACGCCGAGGGTGTCTTGCTGTTCACATGTACCGGCCGGGGCGAGAACCTGTTCGACCATCCTCACGCCGACGCCGGGATGGTCCACGACGCGATCGGCCCCGTGCCCATCGCCGGGGCGTTCTGCGCCGGCGAGATCGGCCCCGTTGCCCACCAGAGCTACCTCCACGGCCACACCGCCAGCCTCGCGGTGTTTAGGCGTGGTGGCTAGTGACTGGTGACTAGTGGCTGGTGTTTTGCGTCTCAGCAACCGTCGATGATGATAGTGGATATTGACACTTTATCCGTTCTGTTCTTTACTTAGATGATCCGGTCTCCCAGCCACCAGCCACCAGCCACCAGCCACCAGCCACCAGCCACCAGTCACCAGTCACCAGACGCCAACCACCATGTCCCCCTCCCTCCTCGCCGACCTCGTCTTGATCCTGCACACGGCCTTCATCGGGTTCGTTGTGTTCGGCCTGCTGCTGATCCTGATCGGCGGTGCGCTGCGGTGGCGCTGGGTGCACAACCGGTGGTTCAGGATCGCGCACCTGCTGGCGATCGGCATCGTGGTGGGACAGGCGTGGTTCGGGATCATGTGCCCGCTGACGACCTGGGAGAACAACCTGCGCCGCCAGGCGGGCCAGTCGGTTTACGAGCAGGGCTTCATCGCGGATCACCTCCATCGATTGATCTTTTTCGAGGCATCGCCCTGGGTGTTCAACTTGTGCTACACGCTCTTCGGCCTGCTCGTCGTGCTCGGATTCTGGCTCGTGAAACCTAACTGGCGTCCTGGCAAGGACTGACAGCAGGCACGCCGTCAAGGCGGGACGGCTGGGTAAAAACAGGCGGATGGGTGTAATGGTGGATAACTACACGCTTATCCGGACTCCCGGATTTTCCTTGGTTTTCCCGACCCGTTTAGGCATAATATACGTAGTTAGCTTGTGTCACCGACCACCTCTTTTAACCATCGGAGAAGACGCATGCAGATCCAAGTAGTGGGCGATCATCTGGACGTAACACCGAGCCTAGCTGAGTACGCCAAGCACCGTATCGAACTCTCCCTTGACCGATTTGAAGACCACGTCCGCGACGTCACCGTCCGCATGGACGACATCAGCGGCCCGCACGGCCCGGGCACCAAGCGGTGTCATATGGAAGTGCACTTCTATCACCGTGACCCGGTCATTGTCGAGCAGAAACACACCGACATCTACACCGCTGTGGACAAGGGCGCTACCCGCCTGAAACGCACGGTCCGGCGTCATATCAACCGGATCCGTGATGCACGACGTTCCGCATCCAGGGCCTCGCACCATACGGCTGTGGCCTAAGACAGTGGCGCGGCTGTTTGGCCGTGCACGGCATGAAACGTAAGACATGATGATGTGCGCGCATCGTTTGCACGCATGGTTAATGCATCCCTTTCCATAAGCCCACGGTCCGCCCGTGGGTTTTTTTTTATTGCCGCAGGCTGTAGACACGATAAGCGGCCGCTCTCCTCTCGATAGCTGCACGTTTGAGCGTTATGAGTCATCTCTGTCGCATCGTTTCTTGTCACCCCCGCGCAGGCGGGGATCCAGGTATTGGTTTAATGACGATTCTGGATCCCCGCCTGCGCGGGAATGACAGCGATAAAACACACACAGCGGGCTATCACACAGCGGGATGACGACGGACCACAGCCTCTTGACATCAGACATCAGGACCACCGCCGCGCATAAAAAACCCCACATCAGAATGCGGGGCTAGATGATGCGCTTGCATCAAAAGGAGAGCGAGTTGGAATCCGGGTCGCGGTGTCTGTGTGTGTGACTTACTGCAGTGAGTAGGCGGGCGTCTTGCCGGGCTGTTGTGTGATCGAAGGCTTGACGGTTCGTCTTTTGCGCTTGACGGGGCGAAGCCTTGGTGTGAGCCAACGAGTTGCTTCGACCAGTTCGAGCCTTGGCGTCGGCGGGGCGTAGGGGTCGTGGTGGCCCGTGTCCGTCGGCCGGGTCAGTGTCATGACCGGGTTGGCGGTGGCATAAGCAGTCTCGCGACGCATGCGCTGGATGATCCGGTCGGCCAGTTCGGTGCTGCCCACGACCGGCCCGCCCGCCAGCCTGGCGATCGAATCATTGACGCGCGACCAGAGACGGTAGGGGCTCTCGTCGGTCGGGATGATCAGCATGACCCGCCGACCAGCGTGTTCGGTGGTAGTGCAGCCGTCTCTATCCATCGTGCCGACACAACCCGAGTCGTTGATGTCCGCAGACGGTCGACATCTAACGCAGACGTTGTCATCAACGGCTGCGAGGCAGAGAGTCAGGATGGTGTGCGATGCGTTCATGGTTAGGTCAGTGACATCACCGGTCAATCACCTAGGCCGGCCTGGGGTAAATCAGTTCGACAAACGAGCATGTCCGTACGCTTGCAGTCCAAGTGGTCGTGTATCCAATCCGCCTGATCGGGGCCTGTTGGCCGGCCCTGGTCGGAATCTCCCGGCCCGTGCCATTCACATGGCCCGCGACGCTGCCGGTTCGGGCAGTGAAGGGGGGCGGCTTGATCGAGTGCGGGGTTTGGGCGCCTGTCCGTGACTTCCCTTGTGTGCGTCCGATATTAACCGCCTCATAACAAAAACCAAGCGTTAAAATGGGTAATTTGTGAAAAAGAGTCATTTTCTTTAGATCGTCGGGCGGATCGTCGCGGGCTAAGGCCTTCCATGCGGTCCGGCAGGGGGGCAGTGCGGCGCGGACCATGAATCGGCTGGCGATAAGCATGTTGGATTATTGCGATTGCTCCCGCCCGGCTGCCCGCTTAGGCTGATCGGGCCATCGCCACATCATCGGAGGACAATATGAACAAGCACGCGCGGCTGACGACGACCATGATCGTGATCTTTATCGTGAGCGCCATCGCCCCGGCGAGTAGGGCGGTAGCGGTTGACCAGAACGATCGGCCGAACATTATTTTCATCTTCACCGACGACCACGCCTCCGCCGCGATCAGCGCCTACGGCTCAGCCGTTAACCAGACGCCCAACATCGATCGCATCGCCGAGCAAGGCGTACGCTTCGACAACTGCCTGGTCACTAATTCTATATGCGGACCCAGCCGTGCCGTCATCCTCACCGGCAAGTACAGCCACGCCAACGGTTTCCTCACCAACGTCAATACATTCGACGGCTCACAACCCACCTATACCAAAATGCTGCGAGACGCCGGCTACCAGACCGCGATCGTCGGCAAGTGGCACCTCAAGAGCGAACCCACAGGCTTCGACTACTGGCACGTCCTCATCGGCCAAGGCGCCTACTACAACCCGCGCATGATCGACAACGGTAACGAAGTCAGGCTCACCGGCTACACCACCGACCTGATCACCGACCTCTCCCTGGACTGGCTAGAGAACAAACGCGATACCGACAAGCCTTTCGTCCTGATGTATCAGCACAAAGCGCCGCACAGGCCCTGGCGCCCCGGCCCCGATCACCTCACGATGTACGACGACACCTTCATCCCCGAGCCCGACACGCTCTTCGATGACTACGCCGGCCGAGGCAGCGCCGCACGCCAGCAGGAAATGATGATCGCCAAGGACCTCAATGAGAACGACCTTAAACTTAACACCCCCAAAGGACTGACCGACGAGCAGCTCACCGCCTGGCAGGCCGCATATGAGCCTAAAAACAAAGCATTCCGCGACGCTCAACTCACCGGCGACGACCTTACCCGCTGGAAGTACCAACGCTACATCAAGGACTACCTGCGCTGCGTCGCGTCCGTCGATGACAACGTCGGCAGGCTGCTCGACTACCTCGACGCCTCCGGCCTCGCCGACAACACCATCGTTGTCTACAGCTCCGACCAGGGCTGGTACATCGGCGAACACGGCTGGTTCGATAAACGCTGGATGTATGAAGAATCACTCAAGACCCCGCTGCTCGTCCGCTGGCCCAAAGTCATCAAGCCCGGCAGCGTCAACACCGATCTCGTCTCCAACGTCGACTTCGCGCAGACCTTCCTCGACGCCGCCGGCGTCAAGCAGCCCAGCGACATGCAAGGCCGAAGCCTCCTGCCCATCCTCAAAGGCCAAACCCCCGACGACTGGCGCACCAGCTTCTACTACCACTACTACGAACACCCCGGCTGGCACATGGTCCACCGACACTACGGTGTCCGCACGCAAACCCACAAGCTCATCCACTTCTACCAGCTAGACGAGTGGGAACTGTACGACCTCACGAAAGACCCCGACGAGCTGAAGAACGTTTACGACAACCCAGCCTACGCCGACGTCCGCGCTCAGCTACACGACGAACTGACCCGTCTGCGTGAAGAGCTCGACGTCGGCGAAGACACACTCATCCTCGAAGACCGCGAAGCCTACCACACACGATAAGAGTGAAAGCGTCCCGCACGCCCCGTATCATCCCACGAAGCGACGCGACTTGTCGCGTTCTATACTGGTCCCCGTAAGTCGATCCACCTGGAGCCCACCATGCGTGCCTCACTCGTCCTCACCGTCATCGGCCCGGACCGCACCGGCCTGGTCGAAGCCCTCGCCGCCGCCGTCGCCGAACACCAGGCCAACTGGCTCGAATCCAGCATGGCCAGGCTCGCCGGCAAGTTCGCAGGCGTCCTCCGTGTCGATGCGCCTGCCGAAAAGGTCAAACCCCTGACCGACGCGCTCAACAAGCTCAACGACCAGGGCCTGCACATCGTCGTCGAGACCAGCGATACCCCCGACGCCGACACCGACGCCCGCCCGCTGGGCCTGAGCCTGATCGGCCACGACCGCCCCGGCATCGTCCGCGACATCTCCCACGCCCTGGCCAAGCACGCCGTCAACGTCATCGACTTCCACACCGAAGTCGTCAGCGCCCCCATGACCGGCGAGCCCCTCTTCCAGGCCACCGCCATCCTCAACGCCGACCCCAATACACCCCTCGACGAACTCCGCGACGCTTTGGACCATATCGCCAATGAACTCGACCTCGACCTGCACCTCGACGGTGTAGACTAGCCCCCGGAAGCTATCCCCCCGGAAGTTATCCCCACCGATCCCGGATGACTCGCTCCTCGAAGTCGTGCAAGCTTCATGCTAACCCCGCGCATAAAAACAGCCCCGCAGTCCATTGCGGGGCTGTGTGGTGTTGCGGCACCGTTGGCTAAGTCGTCGCAAAGGATCGGTCGTTGGTTACGCCGTCTGCTTCGCCTGCTTGTTGAAGACATACAGCAGCACCGCGAACGCGAACAGGCCGACCAGGCCGTTCTGACCGAAGCTGCCGATCAGCGCGGTGATGTTCCCGACCACGTCCTGGCCGAAGAACGTGCTCTCGCCGAACAGGATCTGCACCAGCACCGCCACCGCGATCAGGCTGATCCCCAGCTCGATCGACAGCCCGATCACGCCTCGTACGTTGCCAATCACTTCTTTCATGTCCTAAGCTCCTTACCGTTGAGGTCCAGGCCCGCCCGCTCGGCCGTCACGCGACAGCCGGGCTAGCCATCCGATCCACCCGGATCAGGCTCAACACATATCCGCCCTAGCCCCGTGATCGTGCATATCCGTCCGATAGCCACAGTTTTTTATGCCCCAAGGAACCATCCTTGGGCGGTAAGTCATTGTGTAGAAGAAGGATAAAATTTTGACACAATCCGCACAATTCAGCGCTTTCGCCATCATCCGGATACAATCCACCCATGTCAGACGCCGGGCCCCGGGACATCCCACGATTGCAAACCTTCACGCAACTCGCCAGCTGGCAAAACCGCGCCGGCCGAATCGACCGCAGCGCCTGCGTCGAACTCAAAGCCTCCGACCTCTGGCGATCCATCCCCCCGGAAGCCCCGCCCCCGGAAGGTTGGCAAAAGACAACACGTAAGCGTCAGGGTAAATCCCACCGCCTCGCCCAGACCCAGGTCATCGTCAGCGCCTACGACCTGCAAGCCCTCCACGACAACAAACCCCCATTCACCCTCCAAGGCGACCAACGCACCACAAAGTCAAACGCCCTGCGAAACCAACCCTCACCCCCGAAGCCCACGTTCTCCGAACGTGGGCCATCTTCCGGGGGCAATCCCAACCGCGGCCAATCCCGCACCAAACTGCTCGGCCTGCCCACCACCTGGTCCCAAACCCTCACCCTGCAGCGCTGGCAGATGCACGCCCGCCTCCAACAACACTTCTTCGCCTGCCCGCGATGCAACGACCGCGCCCTGAAACTCTTCCTCCCCCTCTGCACTGAACAAGAGCTGCACGACGCACTCACCGCCAAGCTCTGGCTCGACAGCAACCAAAAACGCATCGCCACATCCTCAACTCTCCGCCCGGAGGCTTCAAGCCTCCTATCCCGCTACGCCGTCCTATTCCCCCCAAGATCCCTCCTATGCCGCAAGTGTTTGGGCCTACGCTACGGGGAAGTTCGCACGTAAACGCAACAACCGCGGCGACACGCCGCGGCTCGCGGGGGAAACGGGGGGAGTAAATGAAAAATTGCGAGCCGCGGCGTGTCGCCGCGGTCTTCACTCCGACTGCGAAAGCGTACGCTGCCGCCGGATGTAGTGGTACGCATTGTTTAGGTATGACTCATCCTTGACCGGCGGGGTCGACCCCGCCTTCGCCCACCAACTCCCATTGGTCGGCCTGCCCCAGCGCTCGGTCAGCGCTTCCCCGAGCCAGCGCTTAAGCCACTTCAAGACCGCATCGGGATCGACCGAGCCATCGGCATCGAGCAGCACGTGCACGTGATCCGCTTCATCGGGCGCCGCGCAGATGCGATACGTCCACCCGCCGCGTTGACAGATGTCCGGGATGATCGCTTCGATGACAGCCCGCTGCGGCCCGGTGAGATAGACCGGCTCCCCGCGCATCCTGTCGCGCTCAGCCTTCGCGCGATCCGGATCGTTTTTGACAAACGGTTCGCCGCGCTGATTATGGTTGCGATCGACGGTGGGGCGGGCCTCGCCGTGCAGGCGTGTGCCGTAGGTCCCGAAGGTCATATGCCAGGTAGTCTTCGCCGGATCGAGCTGCTGAGGCATGCCCGAAATCGTAACACACACAAAAGCCCGCGGCGACACGCCGCGTCTCGCATCAGATTAAAAAACACACGCTTCCCCACCCCCACACTTCCCCGCCCCTCCCGCGAGCCGCGGCGTGCCGCCGCGGTTCCCCGCCACACACGGCACCCCGCCCAGGCTAACCCAATCCCCCAGACCTCGACCCACAACGTGCCCCCGGCCACAACCCCCGCCCCAACCGCGACCCACAACGTGCCCCCGGCCACAACCCCCGCCCCAACCGCGAGCCGCGGCGTGCCGCCGCGGTTGCTTACCCCCGCCACGCATGACACGAGGGCTATCGAATTCCGCCAGGCTAACCCGCCGCAACAAATACCGACGTCGCCGGCGTCGTATGATGCACAACGGGCCGTGGCTGCTTACATATGCGCTTTATAGAAGTCGTACGTATCCAGGATATGCTCCGCGATGGTCGGCGACCCGGGGGTCAGCGGTGTCTGCTTATCCGTCCCGGAGAAGGTCGAGAGGATGTAGGCGACGTCATCGCGCTCGATCCCGTAGAGGATGAAGTACGCCGCGTCGAGTTCGGCCATCAATTGGGCCCGCTCGGCCGGGTCCCACTTGTTCAGCCGCCCGCCGTACTCCGCCTTGAAGCTCCCGGAAGTAAACCCGCACGCATCCGCCAACGGCAGCATGTCCTCGGCCGTGCAGGACAGCTTCAACACACGCTCACTCACCCACGCCTCCAGCGTCTTCTTCCGATCCCACGGGCACGGCTTGTCATATGTATCTGGGGGTAATGTGGGTACTTGCTCAACGATAAAGAAGTTCAAGTGGACGTTACTGATCTTCTGACGAGCGATGTAGTCGTAAGCAAAGGTATTCAGATTTGCAAGCAGGCAAGTGTCGAGAAGGTCAGAATAATCGCTGAAAATGATCGGCGCGGAGTTAACCACGCCCGAATAAGGGATCATGCCCGCGATCATGGTCCGCTGATTGGTCGGGCTGGTTACATCTTTATAACAGAGGAAGTATGGCCGTTGACTATCAGATGCATCGAGAACGTCTTGAACATCGACCCAGAAGCGTGGGAGGGTATTAAATTCCGGATTTTGATAGTCAACAGGCTGAGTCTTGTCGGTCTGCCCTTGGCGTACCCAGTTGTTCTTATCCGTTAAGACGCTGGCGGCCCGGTGGTCATAGGCCTGGATCATCTTCGCTTCATACAACGGCAGATACTGTTTCTTGCCCTTGACCCAGCGGTTGCCTTTGAGCTTGAAGCCCTTGGCTTTCAAGGCCTCGGGCTCGTGGAACAACTCGGCGTCGTTGGTCTGATGGAACATCGTGCTGAATTTGACCCCCCACGGGTTGCCGGTCGGTCCCTGACGGTTCTTGTCGAGCAGCACGGGGATTCGACGGTATATCGCTTTGGTGATCTCGGCGTCGCGCCTACTGCGGAAGATTGGACAAGTGCGTGTGTTGGGATTTAGCAGCTTTATATCATCGCCTGATAGCGCGATGTGCCGTTTCTTGTCTTCCAACTCCTCGACCTTGTGTGCGAAGAAAACAAAATCCGCCTGCTCGCAGTGCGTATCAGCCCCGCCGAAGTTCAGGATGCAGAACTTGAATGACGCATGAACCTCGGGGAAGAACGTTTTCTTGTTCTCGAAGTCGTACAGGCGGATCAGGCGATTGGATTCGGCGATGTTGGCGAAGAAGTCCTTGGTGGTTTTGTCGGACGCGATGCCGGAGGGGGTGAGCAGGCCGACCCGGCCGGTGGGGGCGACGATGTCGTGGGCGAGTTCGGCGAACACGGCGTAGGTGTTGATGTCGCCCTTGCCGGTCAGGGGATACTGCTTTGACTTGCGGCAGTAGGTCAACAGCGCGTCGGCTGCTTCGAGGGCTTGCTGATATCTGCCGTATAACGCGGGATCATCGGATTCGAGTTTGGCGACGAGTTGGCGTCGTTTCGCGGCGTTGGTAGCGGTGGCGATCTCAGGGGCGGGCAAGGAAAAGAATTCGCGTTCCTGGAGCTTGATCCGTTCCCACGGTGGGTTGCCGATCACGCAGTCGAAGCCGCCCCCCGCGAGCCGCGGCGTGTCGCCGCGGTCCGGATTCACCGTGTCTGCGGAATCCGCGGCGATACGCCGCGGCTCGCTGAAAACCTCGGGAAACCGCTCACGCCAATCGAATCCGGCGGGGTGAACGGCGGGATCGTGGACCAGTGAATTGCCGTGGACGATGTTGTGGGAAAGTGTTTCCAGCGTCCGGCCGGGGGTGGCGGAGCGGATCCAGAGCGCCAGTTGGGTGATCTCAACGGCCTCGGGGGACAGGTCCACGCCGTAGAGGTTGTCGTGGAGGATAAAGTGGGGGATATCGGATTCAAGTTTTTCGGCGTCTTCGGCGCCGACGGCGGCCATGTGGCCGACCACTTCGCGGTAGCGCAGGTCCAGCGTGTCGTAGGCTTGGAAGAGGAACGCGCCGGAGCCGCAGGCGGGATCGACGACCTTGAGATTTTTCAGGATGTCCAGGCAGCCTCGCCAGTAGGTTTCGTCCTCGGGTGCCGCGCCGCGCTGGGCCTCAGCCGGATCGATGCCGAACGTCACGGCCAGGTCGGCAAAGCGCTTCGCGATCAGCTCATCCACGGTGTACAGCACGATCCGTGAAGTGAGTTGAGGGGGTGTGTAGTAGATGCCTAGCCGTTTTCGCTTGGCGGACTGGGGCATCTCAGCGTATTCGCGGGCTTTTTGCTGATTCCCGCCGAACATGCCGGACTCTTTGAGTTTTTCCAACTCAGTGATAGATCGCTCGAAAAGGTGGCCCAGCACGTCGAGGTTGACCTCGTCGGCGAAGTCGTAGCCGCCTAGCGTATTAAAGAACGTCGTCCAGGGTTCGTCGGGCAGTTCGAGCTGATCGACGTCGTGCTCGGCGAAGAGCCCGCCGTTGTACCGGGGGATCTCGTGAGTATCGTTGCCCTTATCCACGAAGCGGAACAGGCTCTTGAAGTTCTGCCATCGGGGGTTGGTAGCGGCGGAGAAGCCGGGCAGGTCTTTGTAGGCTCGGCTCAGAGTGCCTTGTTTGAGCAGGTGCCGGTCTTCGCAGAAAGCGATGAAGATGATGCGGTCGAATAACCGCTGGGCCATCTCGATGGCCTGGTCGAGTGAATGCTTCAGGTCGAAGTGCAGGTGCCGGATGAGTTCAAGGCGGTTGCGTGAGTAGGCTTCGTAGAGTTCGTCCCCGACGAGGCGCTGGCGGTCTTCGGTCTGTTTGAGCAATCGTGCCGCTCGGGGCGGTTGGCCGGCCGTATCCTCGATCAGGCCCTTGCGATGGAATAGAACGAAGAACCGGCGGAAGGTGGCTTCGTCACGCAGGGATTGCAGGGAGAAGTGTTCGTACCGGCGTTTTGTGGCGTCCCGCTCGTATAGGCGGAAGCTGACCATGTTCGAGACGATGCCCCATCGGCAGTCGGGTTCGGTGTTGACCAAATAATCCCAGCACTGGTCTACGGCGGTCCGGCCGTTGGAACGATCGCGGTCGAGGTGGACCTTCGGGCCCTTGAGTTCGATCACGGCCAGGGGCTTAAGCGGGGCGTCCTGGGTGAAGTGGCCCAGCACGGCGTCGGGGGTCTGGCCGGCGATCACGTGGTGCTGTTGTTGCTGCCACTGGGATTGATTGTCTACGGCGGTGGCGTAGCCGAGCGCCTGGCCAAAGACCTCGGCGAGGAAGTTGCCCTGGACCTGGGTCTCCTTGAGTTTGCCGAGGCGGCCGGAGGATTCGAGGTCGGCCCACTTGATGAGGATCGGGTGGGCCTGCTTGATCTGATCGTCGATCTGGCGATCGTCCGCTGCTTTATCTAGTATCCGGCGAAGGATGAGTCGATCGGTTTTGGGTAGACGCAGCGCGATCGGACTATCGTCTGGGAAGAGTCGTGAAGAGTGTTTAGGCAAGCGTGTTCTCCGAGTTGTTCGGAGTTTAACGAGAATATCGTGGTGTGCTAAATCGAGAGAGGAAGTTACCCTTCTGTGCGTACTTTGCTGGGGGCGCATAAAAAAACGGCAGCGACGCTGTGGGCGGCGAGGCTGCCGAAGGGGAATAATAGGTCCGGGTGGAGGGTCCCGAACTTTTTTGTCGGCTCTCGCCGACGGCCGGCTGTTGCCGGCGGTTCCGGTGGGGGTACTGCTTGGTACCGGAACCTGGAGGGAGGGTTCAGTCTTGCAGGGATGGATCCCTGACAGGTGAACAGTTGGGTGCTTTCGCGGGTCGTTGCCGACTCGCTATCCCCCGACCGAAGGGCCGGGTGGTTAAGAATGCGTTGACATAGTCGTGATCCGGTTCTCACCGGAGGTCACGATCTAAGGAAATCCCTTAGAAAGGAGGTGATCCAGCCGCAGGTTCCCCTACGGCTACCTTGTTACGACTTCGTCCCAGTCACCGAGCTCACCGTAGACATACCTGAATCGGTACGGCTTCGGGTGCTCCCGGCTCCCATGACGTGACGGGCGGTGTGTACAAGGCTCAGGAACGTATTCACCGCGTCGTAGCTGATACGCGATTACTAGCGATTCCAACTTCATGTGGTCGAGTTGCAGACCACAATCCGAACTGGGGCATGGTTTATGCGATTTGCTCCACCTTGCGGTCTCGCGTCGCTTTGTCCATACCATTGTAGCACGTGTGCAGCCCAGGGCATAAAGGCCATGAGGACTTGACGTCATCCCCACCTTCCTCCGGTTTGACACCGGCAGTCCCGCTAGAGTCCTCAGCATTACCTGGTAGCAACTAGCGGCAAGGGTTTCGCTCGTTAAGGGACTTAACCCGACACTTCACAGCACGAGCTGACGACAGCCATGCAGCACCTGTGTACGTTCCACCAAAGGCGTCACTTCCCTTTCAGGAAGCTAATCCGTACATGTCAAGCCCTGGATAAGGTTCTTCGCGTTGCTTCGAATTAAGCCACATGCTCCACCGCTTGTGTGAGCCCCCGTCAATTCCTTTGAGTTTTAGCCTTGCGACCGTACTCCCCAGGCGGTGTACTTAATACTTTTGCTCCGACCGAGACGGCGTCAAAACCACCTCGATCTAGTACACATCGTTTAGGGCGTGGACTACCGGGGTATCTAATCCCGTTCGCTACCCACGCTTTCGTGCCTGAGCGTCAACACCGACCCAGCAACCTGCCTTCGCCTTTGGCGTTCCTCTAGATATCTACGCATTTCACCGCTCCACCTAGAGTTCCGGTTGCCCCTGTCGGGTTCAAGACTCGCAGTATGCCCTGCAGTTCCACGGTTGAGCCGTGGGATTTCACAAGACACTGACGAGTCCGCCTGCGCACCCTTTAAGCCCAGTGATTCCGATTAACGCTTGAGCCCTCTGTATTACCGCGGCTGCTGGCACAGAGTTAGCCGGCTCTTCCTTTGGGTATGGTCATTAGTTTCCTAAACCCTGACAGAAGTTTACACACCGAGGTGCTTCATCCTTCACGCGGCATTGCTCCGTCACGCTTTCGCGCATTGCGGAATATTCGTTACTGCAGCCTCCCGTAGGAGTCCGGGCAGTGTCTCAGTCCCGATGCGGCGGGCCGTGCTCTCACACCCGCTACCCGTCTAAGCCTTGGTGAGCCTTTACCTCACCAACAAGCTGATAGGACGTTTCCCGATCCCGAGGCAATAAATCTTTGCCCGCAATGACATACGACATCGCGGGGTCATCAGGTATTATTCCAAGTTTCCCTGGGCTATCCCTGACCTCGGGGCACGTTAGAAACGCATTACTCGCCCTTTCGCCACTGTCCACAGGCCGAAGCCTGCTTCTCGTTCGACTTGCATGTTTTAGCCATGCCGCCAGCGTTCAATCTGAGCCAGGATCAAACTCTTCAATTGAATATCGTTGACGCCCGCCGAAGCGGGCATTGTCTTCGATGTGAAGATTTGGTCCAGTAAACCCCGCGTGAGCGGGGCCGGTCCAGACATACCTGAAAAATCAGGTACGCCGTCCATCGGCGGCAAACCGATGGTTGTTGCCCGATCCTCATCGTCACCTGGGTGACTTCACAAGGGACCGGGCATGCCCGCCGGGTGAAGACCGACGGACATTTGGGGTTTTAACCGTACGTCTTGGCATGTGAGCACCAAGCCATACGGCCACATTCTTACAGCATTCCCAACTGTTCACTTGTCAAAGATCGATCCGCCGTCGTGGTGACGGCCGGCCCAGGTCTTGGCGACTCGGGCCGAGTAGTGTAGACATCTTTCTCAAGCTGTCAAGGCCAGATCGTCGCCGGTCGGCAACTCTCGGCTGAGCCCTGGGATATGCGACCGATCGGCCTGTTCCCTCAGGGCAGACGAGTATTAGAACACGGTTTAGATGGCCCGTCAAGTCGGTGGGGCGGCGTGGGCCCTGCTTGGTCGGGAAATGTGCAAAAAAACCCTCCTCCAAAGCCTAACCGGCTGTGAATGAAGGATATGCCGGGTTGACAGGCTTGTGGCCCTGTCAGAGGGCCTCTGCTGGACAGCAACCTCTTACTGTATCCATTCACATGCAATTCCGTGGGTGTAGCTTCCGGATACGCCTGTCTGATAGCCGCGTTAAACATGGTTAAGATGTATCGCTGTTACAGATGCAGTCGCTGTGACACCGAACTATCCGGTCGGACGAATCCCCAGCCTGACCCGGAATCAGCCACACACGAGGACACCATGATCCAGTATCCCCACCATCAACGTCTCTCTCGATTCACCAAGCCCATCCTCTTTGTTCTGTCGGTGAACCTCGTGCTTTGGGCTAATCATGCCTACGCACAGGGCATGAACCTAGCTCGATACGCGCCCGTCACGGCGAACTTTGAGTCGGGTGATCACCCCGCAAGGTATGCGAACGACGGGATGGTCAGCCCGATCTCGCGGTGGGTCAGTGAGCTTGCGCCGCATTGGCTGGAGGTCGAGTTGCCCGGCCGACTCGAGATCGGCAGCGCCCATGTCTACACGGGTAACCACGGCGAGAACGCGATCGCCAGCTTCACACTCGAGTACCAGACCTCGGATGGCTGGGTCGCGATCCCCGGGGCGCAAGTTACGGACAACACAAAGACGCAACTCCGCATTCAATTCACCGAGCCTGTCGTGACCGATCGCGTTCGCCTAATCAGTCAAGACGCGGAACCCGTCAGTGTGGCTGAACTCGCGGTGTTTGCTTCCAATGGCGGCCATGGATTCCCAATTGGTGAGACGGTTGATGTTGAAGTCGGGCTTGTCCCGTTCGTTACCGCCAGTTCACAGCTAGATGGCAAGACCCGGCCGTTCCTGGCGACCGACGGGATTGTGGATGGTGCTTCGCAGTGGTCGAGCGCTTCCGGCGAAGGCCCGCACTGGTTGCGCGTCCAGTTCCAGTCTGAGCGCAGCGTGGCCTACGCTCATGTTTACACCGGCTCGGGCGATGACGTGATTGCCAAGTTTCATCTTGAATGCTTAGGCGAAGACGGCGAGACGTGGCAGAAGATCCCCGGCGCTGAGGTTGCCGGCAACACCGAAGACACCGTGCTGCTTGCTTTCGACACAATCCGGACAACCGGTGTCCGCCTGGTGGTTGAGGGTGAGGGCGCTGCGGTTGTTCGCGAGCTTGTCCTGCTGCCGCCAAATAATGGTGACGGCTACCCCGCGGGCACGGAAGTGACGATTGCGCCGCCGGCTCAGACGCAGTTCGCCACCTATGGCGACAGTCTTTATCAGTTGAAGCATAGTGCCAGCGGGCTGGCCATTGGCACGATTGACGGCCGGCTTGTTTTGTCGGCCTTCGATGGCGGCGAAGCACAGCAATACCACCTGCTGAACCTGACCGGCACCGACACCTATCGCATCGTCAGCCGGGGCACGAACAAGTGTCTTCAGGTGGCAGGCGGTTCCAAAGAGGCCGGTTCCGCGATTGAAGAGGGCAAGTATTACGCGCTGGATTATCAGCTATGGACGCTCGGCGGTTCAGCGGACGGCGTCAAGCAGTTGGTGAATGTCCATAGCGGCTTGGCGCTGGGGGTGGATGAGTCAGGCAAGGTGCTGGTCCAGCAACCGGTATCTGACACTGCGGCACAACGCTGGGAAGTGGTTTACTACACGCATTACCCCAAGAAGGGCCTGGCGGAAATCGGCAGTGGTGAATACATCGACGGTCAACGTGTGCATCACATTTACAACTGGGGCCTGGTGCCTTCCGGCGGTACGCCCGAGCGGCTGCATCACGCACCGATGATCTGGGGCAACCGGTTCTGGGAGGAGATGGCGCTGAGGCAGGCCGAGTGGTACGCCACGGCGGAGCCTGAGTACCTTATGGGCTTTAACGAGCCGGACCACACCGACCAGTCGAACATCTCGCCTGCGTTAGCCTTGGAGCTATACAGCGCCCAGGAAGCGATCCGTTTGCCGTTAGTCAGCCCGTGTTCGTCGTGGTGGAACAACGGCTGGTCGATGCGCTGGTTCAATGGGGCGAAGGCTCGCGGCATGCGTTTCGAGAAGACCGCGATCCACGTCTACATCGGCCAGACCGATCCCGACAGCTACATGGGCATCTGCAAAGGTTCCTACGACCTGTTTGGTAAGCCGCTTTGGATCACGGAATGGAACGTGGTGAACTGGGGCGGGCCGGCACGCTGGACCGACGGGCAGATGTACAGCTGGATGGCGGAGGTGGTCCACCGCATGGAGAAGGCGGACTACATCGAGCGGTACCACTTCTTCCCCTTCAGCGTGGACTGGGAAAACGGCAAGCCCGGCGCGCCGTGGGAGAGCGATCGGCTGACGCTGCGTCCGCTTGGTCGGCTGTACGGCGCTTGGGATAGCGACACCGAGGTCCGCACATCGACCTGGTATTATCTGCATCACAAGGGCAGCCACGACCGGCTGCGTGTTGCTGACTACGGGGTGTCGATGACGCCCATCGACGATATCCATCCGGATACGAACTGGTACCTGACCGAGGCCGGCGACGGCAAGTTCTATATCACATCGCGCCATGACGACCAGCGTTTGAGCGTTGATGGCGGGACGTTGACCCTGATGCCGGCCGGGGCTAGCGGCGAGGCGGTCGAGTGGGCCTTTATGCATCACCAGCACGGCTGGTACTTCATCGAGCATGTTGCGTCGGGCAAGCGGCTGAGCTTTGGCAACGCTGATGCCGGCGTCACGCTTGCGGGCAGCGATGTTTCAGGCGCCGCGGCACAGTGGCGTGTGATCAAGCCCTACCTGCCCGGGGCGCAGATCGGCAAGCCCGACACGATAGCACCGGCGGCACCGTTCCTGCTCAAGACGCAGGAGGCGGATCGCATGGTCCGGGTGGAATGGAAGAGCGTCGGTCCCGAGTCCGACTTCGATCACTACCGTGTGTTCCGATCGGAGAGCAGCGGCGGGCCTTACGAACTGGTCGCGGAAAACGTCAAGAAGCCGATCTACACCGACAGCAAGGTTGAGAACAGCCGGCGATATCACTACGTCGTCCAGAGCGTGGATATGGCAGGCAATACGAGCGGGTATAGCGACGAAGGCAGCGGCGTGCCTGCCAACTGGGTCAAGCTGGACGACCGGGATGAACGGCTCACGTATTCAGGTGAGTGGGGCACGTATGGGGCAGGCATGGCTTACGGCGGCACCGAGTCGTTCAGTGAGCTGCCCGATAGCGAGGTCAGCCTGACGTTCACCGGCAAGCGTGTGCGGTACTTCGGCTACAAGCGCGAGGACCTTGGGATCGTGGACATCCTGATCGATGGTGAGGTTGTTGCTGAGGTCGATTGCTATGCCGACCAGACGATGCAGAATGTGCTGCTGTTCGATTCAGAGGCGATCCCCGAGGGTGAACACACCATTACCGTACGTATCACCGGCAACAAGAGCCCGTCGGCATCGGGTATCGAGGCCATTGTTGATGCGATCGAGTACCTGACCGATGCGTCGGACACCGCGGCCCCGGGTGTGCCCAGCGGGTTGGTGATCGACACGGACCTCGACCGCATAGAACTGAAGTGGAACGCCAACTCCGACATCGACTTCGCCGGCTACACCGTGTACCGCGCGGACATACCGGGTGGTGAATATGTGGCCATTGCCGAAGATATCGCTGTAAATGAGTTTGTTGACACCGACGTGAAGGTCGGGCAGTCCTACAGCTATGCGGTGACCTCCCGGGACTTCCTGGGTAATGTCAGCGCTCGGTCGGCCGAGTTGGTCGGGTCGCCCGGCAAGTGGATCAAGATCGATGATGCCGACGATCGTGTCGTGTACCAAGGCGAGTGGGGGACCTACACGCAGAACCCGAGCTACAAGAACACCGAGCACTTCTCAGAAGCAGCGGGAGCCGAGGCGTCATTCACATTCACCGGCAGCCAGGTGCGCTTCTTCGGGTTCCAGCGTAATGACCTGGGGCAGGCCGAGATACTGATCGACGGCAAGACGGTCTACACGGCCGACTGCTTCAGCGACTATGAAGCCATGGACAAACTGGTTTATCAATCCGAGGAATTGGCCCACGGTAAGCACACGATCACCGTCCGGGCGCTGGGCAAGCAGAACCCGCTTTCCTCGGGGAACGAGATTATCATTGATGCGTTCGAGTTCAAGACCACGCAATCGGAGTAGGTTATCTGTAGCGAATGGTGTGATGTATCAGCGGGGGCTTGTGTATTGGTGACTGTTATTCATGAGAGGTAAACGATGCGTTTGGCTGGATACGGTTTAACGGTTGGATTGATGCTGCTTGGTGTCGGGTTGGCTGGTTGTTCGGAAGGTGAATCTCAGCCTGCGGGCGCTGACACCTCTGCCGACCAATCTAGGCAGGTGGTGGTTCACGAGTACCCGCTCCGCGGCCGGGTGGTGTCGTTGATAGACGAGACTGACCCGGCGAGTGAGTTGAAGATACATCACGAAGCGATCGACGACTTCAAGATGGGCGACGGCGAGCTATCGCCGATGGGTCAGATGGTGATGCCGTTTGCGCCCGGCCCCGGGGAGACGATGGAAGGGATCGCGGTGGGTGATGCGGTGTCGTTCGTGTTCGAGATGCAGTGGGAGCCGGCGCGTGAGATGCGTGCGGTGGATTTCAAGAAGCTGCCGGCAGACACGGTGCTGAACTTCGAAACGACAGAGTAAGCCTTGCTAGAAGCCGCGTGATGCTGAGAGCATCACGGCACCAAAGCTGTCGGGGCCGTCTTGGCCTTCGAATTGTTCAGTGATGAAGGTCTGTGCGTATGAGCCCTTGATGCGCCAACCCTTGAAGGTGTGTTCCAAAGCGATGCCTGTCTGGACTTCGCCGGTGAGTGTTTCGGCATTGACGCTGTGGCTGGACCGGTAGGTGTTGCCCTCGAGGAACAGGTTGTGTTCGACGGCCCTGCCTGCGACGCGGACGAAGCCGTAGCATGTGGTGGGTTGTGCTTTGTCCAGATCGATCAGCGCGGTGAAGCTCGCGGGATCGGCAAGCCGGCCGGGGCCGAAGTCATCGGGCAGATTCATGCCGACACGATAGGTCGTACCAAGAAGCACATAGCGGTGGACCGTGCCGATGCCCAACTCGACGTAGGGGATCCATTGCTGTTCGAGCGAGTGATCAAACGCCGTGAGGGTACCGGGGTCGCTGCGCCACTTACGGCGGAGAGTGAGTTGAATGGTCGGCTCGTCTTTGAGTTGGTTGTCCCAGCCTTTGGGATCGTCGGCGTTGAAGTTGTTGTGGATTGACTCTTGAAGCGATTCTGTGCCGGAAGACGGCCCGACGATGCCGAGGTCGATTTGGGCATGGTCGAAGACGCTTTCGTTTGCGCGTTGGAGGTAGAGCCCGGCGAAGAGGTAGCCGGCATAAGGGCGGTCGCTGCGGATCAATTTGCTTGCGGTGATCCGTTCGGGGGTGAACATCATCTGCCCGAGTATGTAGCCGGCAGCGGTGCGATCGAATGATTCACCGAGTGGCGCGTAGTCGGCGAAAGGTCCCGCCCAAACCGGCTGATGCGTAAATGTCGCCGCGATGCCGTTGGAGTAGTGGCGGTCACTTGCGTTGTTGGGTTTTAGAAAAGAGCTATCATTCTCCCAGTAGACGGTGACTTCGTAGGGTGGTGTCAGGAGGCCAGGGCTATCTGTGGTTTTTGCTTGCGGCTCGACGTGTGGGCCGGCAGGTGATTCAGCGAGGCAGGCGCTCGTAAGGAAGCTAAGGCCGAGTAGGGCAGGTGCTGTATGTTTGAGCATATATAGTCGGCCTTATGGTCTGACGGTGGGGCTCGTCAGGCATGGTGTGGTTAAGGGGATATCGGCTTAGGATCGGTTGTAGCTGATGAAACGGTCTGTAGCGCCGTGTTGCTTTCTCGGATGTACGCGATCAATTGCGGGAAGAACGCTGCGAAGTCGTCGGTCAGGGCGCTGTTGATCTGCGGCAAGTCATCGACGGCACCGGTCAGATCGATCGGGCGACGTAGGCGCTCGGTGAATCGTCGTGACATCATACCCAGGACCACGGCCATGCCCTCAGTGGTCGCGTAGCATCGCAGCCAGTTTTGCTCGACCATACGGTTGATGATCGGCCGCATCGCTTCGGGCATCAGGTCGGGGTGGCTGGTCAGGAGTTCGTGGGCCTCGTCGATGAACGTGTCCAGTGTCTGGTCGTGGTATTGATGCCAATCCCGTGCGAGGACGTGGTCATAAAACAGGTCGGTGAGGATCGCGCTGAACCGGCCGTGTCGGTCACGGAAGCGTGCGCGTGAACGGGCAAAGACCGGGTGGGTGTCGGTGTAGGCATCGACCCGTCTGTGTGTGTCGGCGCCGGCGAGCACATCGGGGTGCAGGTCGGCGGGCGGCGGGCCGGTGGTCAGGTCGGGCAACAGGTTGCCGATCATCGATTCGGGGGTCGGCTCGGCCAGGTACAGGTGGGCGAGGAAGTTCACCGTCTGAGTGTGGCGGAGTCCAGTCCTGAATGCAAACGATAACGTGGGATGAACATTGACCGGATTACGGCGGTCGCTGTTTTTACGTTCTCAGTCCGAAGCCATTTGGTCACATCCTTGTCTGGGAACGATGGGTGGGCGGTGCTGGGGTGACAAAAGGCCCCCGCCGGCGGAGCGTCGAGCCCTCAGCCGCGCCGACGAGGCCGAACAAGGAGTACGGGTGACCGGGAGGGTGGCAAGGGGTATGGATGCCAGTAGTCTAGCGATCCTCTGAAAGTGGCCACTTCCGCCGACGCCGCCCAAGCCTTAACCGGGTCATGGCATGACCATCTGCTTAATTGGCACCCCCTGATCGGGAACGATATTTTGGATCAAGCGGCGATGGCATCGAGTTGCGGGCTGTCCGGCTGACGCGTCGGGTCGTCGAGACTGGCCATGTGGTACAGCTCAGCGGTATCCGGGTCGAGGCGGTCGGCCCGCTCATCAAACCAGGTCATCAACTCGGCGAAGCGGATCGACTCACGGAACCGGGGTAGGCGGGCCAGAAGGAACAGGACAAACGCGCTGGTCAGGGCCCGGTCCTCCTCGGTTCGGTCGTCACTGTGGATAAACAGGCCCTCTGCGTCCTGCATGGCCGCCAAGGCACTCATGGCGAGGTCCAGGGCGTCTTCAAGCTGGCTATCTGGGGTGGCGGTCTGTTCACGGAGGACGGCTGCGAGCCCCGCTGTGGCTGAGGCGGTGGTGAGCGGGTCCAGATCGCTTGAGCCCGGGAAGGCTCCATCAGGCTGCTGAGCGATCAGGAGCGTCTTGGCCATATCCCGGCTGAGCGAGGTTGGGCCGTAGATCAGCTCGCTGAGCCGGCGGAGGCCCAGACCGACCGCTGCGGTGGACTGAGAGAGCCTTGCCTTGAGTGGTAGCGGCAGGGCGGTGCCGTTCTGAGCCAGGCTGTCAATCATTCGGCAGTGATCATGGTTGTCGAAGTGCTTCTGGATGTGCGTGGCGCTGAGCATACGGACCTCCGTGATGAATACGGCATCTGTTAGGACCTACTATATACCGAACGTGTCGGGGTGTCAAGTATTTTGTCAGGGTGATGTTTGGTTTTTACTGGTCGCGGATTTGTGGGGCAGAGAGTAGGGTGGGTGTGGGCGATCCCGGCCAAGGTCCTGTGGACCATGACCGGGCTTTGGGTGGTGGATTACTGTGGCGACTCGGGGGTTGGTGACGGTGAATGAAGGTGGTCGATCGGGGCAAAAAAAACCTCCACCACAGGGCTCCGATCCTGTGGCAGAGGCGCGCCACGGCTAACGTTTTGAAGCGTCAGACCGATTGTTTTTCACTGTCCGTTCCTATCGTATCGGTTGGATTCGGGCCGTGTCAACGAAGGTGGCCTCGAATTATACATCCCTGTAAATCATTAAAGAACAGTCAATTACGACCCGTATTCGGATTCTCACTTCTGGGAATTGTGAGTGTAACTCACCTAGCGGAGCGAGTTTGTGATTAGGCTGGGCACATCGTGCGTGGATAAAAAAAAACTGATTTTCAGCGCTCATTTGGGCCGCCTGTGGGCAGGTGTGTGGCTGAGCCTGATATGAGCCGAGTGGTTTTTTTTGAGGCCGAAGTGGGGCCGGCTGATACAATCGTGTTTTGCACCTTTCGGCATGATCCTATGGCAGATAAGCGAACACCGGGCGAGCGGTTCCGTGAGGCAGTAGCGGATGAGAATCCCCTACAGATTGTCGGTGTGATCAATGCCATCAGTGCCCTGCTGGCGGAGCGCTCGGGATTCAACGCGGTGTACCTCTCCGGGGCCGGCGTCGCCAACGCATCACACGGCCTGCCGGACCTTGGATTGACCTCGCTTGCGGACGTCGTTGAAGACGCCAGGCGGATCACTGCAGCTACCGAATTACCCTTGCTCGTCGATGCCGACACCGGCTGGTCGGAGGATGAAGGGATCGAGGCGACGGTTCACGCGCTGATGGGGGTGAACGTGGCGGCGATGCACCTGGAGGACCAGGTCTCGGTCAAGCGTTGCGGGCATCGGCCGGGCAAGCAGCTTGTGACGGATGAGCAGATGTGTGCCCGAGTCCGTCAAGCGGTGTCGGCCAGAGGGGCTGATGCGTTTGTCGTGATGGCGAGGACGGACGCCTACTCCGTTGAGGGGCTGGGCCGCGCGATCGAGCGAGCCAATCAATACATCCAGGCCGGTGCCGACATGATCTTCGCCGAGGCGATGACGACGATTCAAGAGTACGAACACTTCACGCGGTCGGTCTCCGTGCCGGTCCTGGCAAACGTGACGGAGTTCGGCAAGACGCCATTGTTTAATGTGGATCAACTCAGGCAGGCCGGCGTCGGGCTGGCGCTCTACCCGTTGTCGGGGTTCCGGGCGATGAACAAGGCCGCCGAGCGGGTCTATCAGACACTCCGAAGTGAAGGCACGCAGCAGGGCCTGCTGGGCGACATGCAGACACGTGATGAGCTATACGAGCTGTTGGATTATCACCAACAGGAACAAGCGGTAGACCGGGTCATTTCGAAAGGGCGGACAAACGATGGCTGAAAAGGCGGCGGTATCGGCGGGACTGGCGGGGGTGGTGGTCAGCACGACACGGGTTTGCACGGTCGGCAAGGGCGGGCACGGGCTGCAGTACCGAGGCTACTCGGTCGATGACTTGGCGGCGGACGCGGCGTTCGAAGAGGTTGCTTACCTGCTGATGAACGGCGAGCTGCCGACACAGACGCAGCTTGATGATTACCGCAGCCGTTTGAAGTCTCAACGCGAGCTGCCTGACGGCTTGAAAGAGGTTCTGGAGAAACTCCCCGCCGGAGCGCACCCGATGGACGTGATGCGTACCGGCTGCTCGGCGCTCGGCTGTCTTGAACCTGAAGGGCCCGACCGCGACCAACTCGCGATCACCGACCGTTTGCTGGCCGTATTACCGGGGATTTTGCTGTATTGGCACCACTACCACGCTTCGGGCGAGCGGATCAGCACGACGACGGATGAAGACTCGATCGCCGGTCACTTCCTGCATCTATTGCACGGCAAGGCCCCGGACGCGTCGCATCAACGTGCTTGCGATGCATCGTTGACGCTCTACGCCGAGCACGGATTCAACGCCTCGACGTTCGCTGCGAGGGTAGCGGTGGCGACATTGGCCGACTTCTATTCCGGCATCACGGCCGCGATCGGCACGCTCTCCGGCCCGCTGCATGGCGGCGCGAACGAGGCCGCGATGGAACTGATCCAGCGCTTCGACGATCCTGACCAGGCCGAGGCCGGCATCCTCGAAGCCTTGGCGAAGAAAGAAAAGATCATGGGCTTCGGGCACCGGGTTTACAAGGTGTGTGATCCCCGGTCGGATGTGATCAAGGGCTGGTCGAAGAAACTGGCTGACGAGTTGGGTGATGATCGGCTGTTCAGGATTTCCGAGCGGATCGCCGAGGTGATGATGCGTGAGAAGAAGCTGTTCCCGAATCTCGACTTCTTCAGCGCCAGCGCGTATCACCAGTTGGGTATCCCGACCGGGATGTTCACACCGATCTTTGTCTTTGCCCGTACCGCCGGTTGGGCGGCTCACATCGTGGAGCAGCGGTCAGACAACAAACTTATCCGACCCAGGGCCGAGTACGTCGGGCCAGCCCCGCGGCCTTTCGTCGGCATCAATCAGCGCTGATCAAGCCCTTGTCCTGTCGATCCATTCCCGCCACCCGCATTGGTCCTGCCTTATGCCCCGTAAACCCGACGCGCTCCTGGCCGACATCGCCGACTACGTCCATGGCTATCAGATCGATAGCGAACAGGCCTACGACACGGCACGCTACTGCCTGATCGACAGCCTGGGCTGCGCGCTGCTTGCGCTGAACTATCCGGCATGTACGAAGCTGCTCGGGCCGACGGTGCCGGGCGCGTCGATGCCGGGCGGGGCAAAGGTACCCGGGACGGGATACACACTCGAGCCGGTCCAGGCCGCATTCACACTCGGGGCGATGATCCGCTGGCTTGATTACAACGACACCTGGCTCGCCGCGGAGTGGGGGCATCCGTCAGACAATCTTGGCGGTGTATTAGCTGTGGCGGATTACCTGTCGCGTGCGGCCGTGCAAGGCGGCGGCGAAGGCCGGCTGACCGTCCGGGACGTGTTGGCCGCCTCGATCATGGCCCACGAGGTGCAGGGTGTGCTGGCGCTGGATAATGCGTTTAACCGTGTCGGGCTCGACCACGTGATCCTTGTCCGGATCGCGACCACGGCCGTCGTGACCGGGATGCTCGGGGGCAACCGTGATCAACTCATCAATGCGGTTTCCAATGCGTTTCTTGATGGCGGGGCGCTGCGGACCTACCGGCATGCACCGAATACCGGTTCGCGCAAGAGCTGGGCGGCCGGCGACGCGACCAGCCGGGGCGTGCGGCACGCCTTGTTGGCGATGGCGGGGGAGATGGGCTACGACACGGCACTCACCGCCAAGGGCTGGGGCTTCCACGATGTCGTGATGAAGGGCAACCCGCTGACGCTTGCCAGGCCGTTGGGCAGTTACGTGATGGAGAACGTGCTGTTTAAGATTTCGTTCCCCGCCGAGTTTCATGCCCAGACCGCGGTCGAGGCCGCGATCACGCTGCACCCGCAGGTCAAAGACCGGCTGGATCAGATCGAACGCATCCGGATCGACACGCAGGAGTCGGCGGTGCGGATCATCGATAAGACCGGTCCGCTACATAACCCGGCCGACCGGGATCATTGCCTCCAGTACATGGTCGCGGTCCCGCTGATCCACGGCCGGCTGACCGCGGACGATTACGAAGACGCCGCCGCGGCCGACCCCAGGATCGATCAGCTAAGAGGGATGATGGAAGTCGTTGAAGATTCGGATTACACGCGGGATTACCTTGACCCTGACAAGCGATCGATCGGCAACGCGGTCCAGGTCTTCTTTAAGGACGGCAGCTTCACAGACAAGGTCGCGGTTGAATATCCGGTCGGGCATCGCCGTCGCCGTGACGAGGGATGGCCGCTGCTGATCGAGAAGTTCAACCACAATCTGGCGACGCGCTTCGATGCCGGGCGGTGTGAGCAGATCAAGGCCGCGCTGGCCGACAACACGAAACTCGACGAGATGCCGGTGGACGTGTTCGTGGACCTTTTTGTTTGACCTCTGATTTGAGTTAAGGCGCATGAAAAAACCCGCCGATGGTCGGCGGGCTTTGTGTGTTTAGTTGATGCCTTGAAGGGCGGTTTATTTGTAGGCCGCCGGGGGCTGGGTGATGTCGGCTTCGGGCTGCACGGCCGGGGCTTCATCGATGGCGGGAGCGGCTTCGGTGGTCGTGGCTGCCGGTGTGGCCGACCGGGCGACCAGGAACAGTTCGACACGACGGTTGGCTTCAGCGCCGCCCGCTGCCGGATTGGCGACGACGGGTTGATGCTCGCCGTAGCCCGCGACACTCATGCGGTTCTGAGGCACGCCGGCCTTGCCGAGGACCTGCATCACCGAGATCGCCCGGTGCACGGACAGGTGCCAGTTGGTCGGGTGCTTGGCCCGGGTGCCGACGTTCTTAATCGGCACGTTGTCGGTGTGACCCACGACGCGGACCTCGTACTGGGCGGCGGCGGGGGAGTTGAAGATGCGGGCCAGGCTGCCGAGCGTGTTCGTCGCACCGGCGCTGACGTCGGCGGAACCCAGGGCGAAGGTCAGGTCGCTGCGGAGCTTGACCATGCCGCGTTCGGCGTCGTAGCTCATCAGCTGCGGGTTGGCGCCGGCCAGCTGGCTCAGGGCGTCGTCCAGTTCGGCGGGCAGGGCGACGGCCCCGGCGTTACGCAGGCGTTCCTCGGCGTCCGCCAAGGCGGCCTGGAGGCGGTCACGTTCGGCGATGGCGCTAGCCAGGGCGTCCGATTCGCTGCCGGCTTCACCCATCAGGGCGGCGATCCGGGCCTGGGCCTCGGCCAGCCGTTCCTGCAGCTCCACGACCTGCTCTTGACTGTTACGGTAAAGTGTCTTCAGGTCGTCGGCTTCACGCTGGGCCACACAGCCTAGGGAAAGCATCGCGGCCACGGCGAGTATCATCCATGTGTTGATCGTTTTCATTGAAGCCTCTCCTTGTCTCGGTCTCGGGTGTTTCAGGCCAAGCGGGATTGTAACGGGTCGGCCAAGTCGTGGGAAGTCAACGGTTCACTGCCCCGCCATCTGGAATCTGGTTTTAGGGTCGTCGGCATGAAACATGAGCAGGTCACCATCTTCCGAGCCGCCGCGATCCGCGACGCCCAGGGCCTGAGTGCCCGCCCCGGTGCGGTGGCTGTGAAGCACGGCATGGTTGTCGACTCGGGCCACCCCGACTCGTTGCCCAAGCGCTTACTGAAGAATGCCACCTTCGTTGATCGGCCAGATGAGTTGATCCTGCCCTCGCTGGTCAACGCCCACGCCCACCTGGACCTGACCGCCCTCGGGCCATCACCCTATCAGGGCAGCTTCACGGCCTGGCTGCGTGACCTGCTCGATCGTCGCCCGACGGAGCCCAAGCGGATTATCGACTCGGTGCGTCACGGCCTGCGCCTGAGCCGTGAGGCGGGTGTCGGGCATCTGGGGGATATTGCCGGGTCCACCGCCGCGATCATGGCCCGCCGGCAGGCGCCGCACGAATGTGTGATCCCCGGCGTCAGCTACATGGAGTGTTTCGGGCTGGGCGAGAACCAGGCCGGGGCGGTCGTCCGTGTGGAGCGGGCGTTGAATGACCTGCCGTTCGAAACCCATATTGAACACCGCGATCGGGGGGCCGTGCTCGGGCTGAGCCCGCATGCGCCGTATTCCACGGGGCTCGACGTCTACATGGCCGCACGCCGACTAAGTCATACGCGGTTCTACCGGTTGGCGACCCACCTGGCAGAGACGCCGGAGGAGTTACGTTTCGTGCAGGATGCCGCGGGGCCGTTCGCTGAGTTGCTTAAAGAACTGGGCAAGTGGAGCGACGACATCCAGCCGACCGGCCTTCACCCGGTGAGCTGGCTCGAGCCCGTGCTTAAACACGCACGCTGGCTGCTGGCCCACTGCAACTACGTCGACGACGAGCATATCGAAATCCTCCAGAAAACCGGGACCAGCGTCGTCTACTGCCCGATCGCCAGCGAGTACTTCGGGCATTCGGACCACCGCTACCGAGACATGATTGAGGCCGGCGTCAACGTCTGCCTGGGCACGGATTCGATCCTCTGCCAGCCGCCCGATGAGCCGCAGCCGATGGGGGTCCTGCCACAGATGCGCCGGCTGTTTAAACGCGACCAGACCGACCCGAACCTGTTACTGCGGATGGCGACCACCAACGGCATGCTGGCGCTGGAATACTCCGAGACCTCCGCCACGCTCCAGAAGCGCGCCCCGGCCCAATTCTGTGCCGTCAAGATCAATCCTGCCGACCCACTCGACCCGCTGGTACAGGTCTTGTCGGGCGATCAACAGGTCACGCCGATCGACGCGACAAGCGAGCGTGACATTCAGGGACGGTAGAGTGTAGTAGAATGGTCATCGTTGGATTGAATTGCAGCCGGTTTCTTAACCACTTCCCAGCATAAGGGGGACTTGATGCCAACCCGAATCGGCCTGAAGTACTTGGTGGGTGTTCTTGTAGTCATGACTTGCCTGGCCTCGTGTACCGAGCAGCCCCAACAGACGGAGCCGGCGTTGCCGGAAAGCGGGTTCCTGCCCGGCACGGCACTGGTCATCTGGCAGGACCTGTTGAGAACGGGCCCGTCGGAGTTCGATCAACTCCGGGAGGCCTTCAGGTCTCTGGATGAGGACGCTTGGCCGGATGATGAGTATGAGCAGTTCCTCTCTGAGTATGGGCCGGCACATCAACGATTCACCGACGTGGGTATCCGGGCGATGGTGATTTCGCTGGCCTACAGCGAAGACACAGAGGCCCAGGCCCCGCCAAGCGTCGTGGTCCGGCCGCAGGTCTTCTTGAATGTGGCGCCAAACGCTAAACCGGCCAAGGTGAAGCAGGCGCTGATCGAGGGCTTTTCCGGCTTCGATCCGACCGGTGAGGTTGACACGGAGCCGCTCGAATCACTCGAGGTGTTAGAGTTGGAGGAAGGCTGGCTTGCGGTCGTTGGCGGGCCATTCGCTGAGCCGTCGGACACAGACGACACGCTGATCTCGGTAAAGTTTATGGGTTCGTTTTATAAGAATCCCGGCGCGTGCGCGCACGTGACATGGAATGCCAACCAGGCTTCGATACGCTACATGCGTGAGCTGCTGAACAAGCCCGAGATGATCATGTTTGCCGGCGTGTTAATCTCGGCTCGCTCGTTGGAAGAAGGAACCTGCGGGGTCTGGTTGGGCAGCGAGCCCAAAGTACGTGTATCGATGCGGTTCAGATCACCCAAGGATGCCCGTTTGTTCAATAGCCGGCTCTCGGACACGGTGATGACCATGACGGGACTGGCTAGGGCGGCATATGATCTATCGACCCCCGAAGCGCAGCGACAGGCGCTGCAGAAGCAGGCCGAGGCGCTGACGTCGTTCGTCACCCTCGACCAGCAGGGGACCATCCTGTCCAAGACCATCGACATCTCGGCGCTGAAGCAACTGAAGCAAGTCGAGGAAGCGGAGGCGGCTAAAGTTTCGGGGCCTGATACATCTGCCGGGCAAGATGCGGAGGGCGACTGACCGCCTGCATGGTTCTTGACTCAATTACAGTAAACACAATAGTCCTTGCCCCGCTGTCAACCGGCCGGTAATGTGGTTACGCATCTTCGGCTGATCTAAGCCGGTTGTGGGCGGGTTATGGGGGGCTCGCCGGGCGGATCACATCTACACACAGGAGGCGAGAGGGCGATGGCGAAAGAAACGTTTGACCGTAGCAAACCGCATGTGAACATCGGGACGGTGTCGACGATCGTGTCCGATTCGTCGGGGCAGCTTTCGTTAAGCGGGGTGGGCGACACGATCGAGGGCAACGCCGCGCCGAGCACGAAGCTGTTTATCAGTGCGCCGGGGACGGGGAATCCCGAGAGCTTCGTCGTGGCGTACCCGTTTGATACGGACTTTCAGTTCGTGCCGGAGCGTGACTGTTGCCGGCAGATGACGATGGACTTCGCGGTGGACATGTTGCCGATCGACGTGACGGGCACGGCGAACATGGAGGTGACGCTTGCGATCCTTCAAGACGAGGTGTTCGTGGCGACCGGGCACGGCGGGAGCGTCGGCTCCCCCGGCGCGGGCTGGTTGACGGTCAGCGATACGGGCCTGATCGCCAGCGACTTCTTCGAGGCCGACGGCGGATCATCGCACCCGGACTTCGAACGCACGTTCCAGTTCGGCTTCGCCTTCATGGGCGACTACTCGGGCGACGGGCTGAGTATTGAGATGAACGTGGACAACATGCACGTCACGCTGAACAACGTCCCCGAGCCGATGTCTTTGGCCATCGCATTGGTCCTCTGCGGCGGCGCGCTGCTGTGTCGACGTGGTTTGATCCCGACGTTCCGTTGATAGGTTCGGTCAGTTTATCCGTGGTTTTTGTGTCGGTGGATGTATAATGGTTTGGTTAGAACCGCTATCCTTGTCCGGAAGTAGTCATGACCGACCACAAACCCACACGGCCCATCGATCCGGCTCTCATCGAGGATTGGCTGGTACGCTACCGGGGCCTTGAAGGCGCAATAGAGAAAGACCCCGATGGCGAGTGGTCCTGGCTGTGGCGCGTCCGGCGTGACATCCTGCATTACCTGTTGCGTGTGTATGGACAATCTGTGTCGAGCACTCACTCTGTGGAGAGCCGACCAATCGATCAGCCGACGGGGCCGGAGCCGGCTGAATCAACTGAGAGCTACCTTCATACGACACGTAAGGCTGCGCCCGATCAGGGTTCGGCATACCCGCTAAAGAAGGGCTCGGATTTTAGCGGTCGACTTGATCATCTCCGCAGGGTTAACGAGCAGGTTCGCAAAGAGCACCCCGTTCACGCGGAGGTCTACCCGCCGGTCGACCCCCGCAGCCGGATCGTCCGGACGACGTATCCCGAGGACTGGCTAGCTCGCAGAGATGCCCCGCTGGATTCGGCACATCGTGCGGTCGTTGCTGCTGAACTTGAGGGCATCCGCCGGCATCTCGAATCGAACGGGCACACCTTCCACACCGATGAGCCGTTGGGCGAAGATGACATCCTGGCGATTCTTCTGAGCGATGATCCGACGGGGTGACCGTTCTGCCTTGTGAGGTGAGCCGGGATGGATATCCGGCGGGAGATTAAGCACTTGGTATGTGGGGAGGGCTACAATATTCGCATGATTGATGATGGGCACGAAGTGGATACGTCGGTGATGCCCGCGGACGGGTTCTCTGGGTGGGTGCTTTACGACGATCTGTGCGGGTTCTGTCGGCGTTGGGTGCCGATGTTCAAGAAGTCGTTAGCGAAGCGAAGGATCGGTGTGCTGCCAAGCCGTACCGAGTGGGTGGGCCGAGCGCTGGGGCTGGAGCCGGGTCAGACGCCGGGGGATATCTGCCTGCTGCTGAGAGACGGGCAGACCCATATGGGGCCCCAGGCGTATCGATACGCGATGCGCCGGATATGGTGGGCTTACCCGATCTATCTCCTCAGTGTCATACCGATAGGGCGGTGGTGTTTTGACCAGGGATACAAGACATTTGCCCGCAACCGCTACCGTTTTTCCAAGGCATGCGGCCTGCCGGGTGCCGACAGATTGTCGGCTAGCGAAGGCGGCGACACATGACAGAGTCCAAGCCGGTGTTCCTGACCGCACGTTGGCAGAACTTGTTGATGCTGAACTATGAAGTCGATCCGGCACTATTGCATCCATACGTCCCGGTCGGAACTGAACTGGACGAGTGGCAAGGCAAGACGTTTGTCAGCCTGGTTGGATTCCGGTTTCTGGATACTCGGGTGTTGGGTGTGCCGATCCTCTTTCATCGAAACTTCGACGAGGTGAATCTGCGGTTTTATGTGCGCTGCAAGGCGGGCGATGCGGTCCGCCGTGGCGTGGTGTTCATCAAAGAAGTCGTGCCGAGGCGTGTGGTGTCCTGGGTCGCACGGACGGTGTACAACGAGCCATATGTCACGATGCCGATGCGTCATGAGGTCGTTTTACCTGGTGGGGTTGAGTCGGGTGAAGGGCTGGTGCGTTACGGCTGGCGGACCGGCGGGCGTTGGCACGAGATGTCGGCGAGGATGGATGGCAACGCCATGTTGCCGGGGGACGAGTCGCTTGAAGCCTTTATCGCGGAGCACTATTGGGGATACACCCGCCAGCGTGACGGCTCGACGACCTGCTACGAAGTCAGGCACCCGCCTTGGCAGGTGTGGCGGGGGAGTGGGGCCGGATTCGATGGGGATGTACGATCGGTTTATGGACAGGAATGGGTCGATACGTTGTGTCGTCAGCCAAGCAGTGCTTTTGTCGCACGGGGATCGGAGGTCAGTGTCCATCGGGGCTCGAGGCTTGTGGCATAAAAAAACAACCCGCCGGTGATGGTTCGGCGGGTTGCTCGGTTTTGCGTCGGCTGACGACAGGCGACTGTCAGTGTGGTCTTATGATTGCGCCTGGTCGGCACTGTTGGATACATCGACCTTGAACTGCCCGACCAGAAGCTGGAGTTGCTCGGCTTTGTTGCTGAGCTGAGCGGCGGCAGTGGCGGCCTGGTTGGCGCCCTCGGCGGCCTCGCTGGATACCGCATTGATCGACTGGATACTGCTGCTGACCTGCTCGGCGGCGGCCGACTGCTCCTCGCTGGCTGCGGCGATCGAACGGATCATGGACGAGACGCTGGACGCACTGCCGACGATTTCGTCCAGGGATTGCCCGGCCTTTTCAGCCAGCTTCACGCCCGCATCCACACGGTCGGTCCCGGTGCTCATCCTTTGAACAGCGAGGCTGGTTTCGCTCTGGATCGCCTGGATCGAATCACCGATCTCTTCAGTCGCCTTGGTCGTCCGGTCAGCGAGTTTGCGGACTTCATCGGCGACCACGGCAAAGCCTCGGCCGTGCTCACCGGCACGGGCGGCTTCGATCGCGGCGTTAAGAGCCAGCAGATTAGTCTGGTCGGCGATGTCATTGATGACCTCGATGATCTGGCCGATCTGCTCGCCACGCTTACCGAGTTCGTTGATGGCGTCGGCGGATTCGCTGACGACATCGGCGATGTCCTTCATGCCCTGGACCGACTGCCCGACCACGTCGCCGCCTTCCTGGGCCTGCTCGCCGGCCTGCTCGGCGTTCTGTGAGGCTTCGTTGGACTTGCAGGCGACTTCGGAAACACTTGCGGACATCTCCTCGATGGCTGAGGACACTTGAGTCGCCTGGTCGGACTGCTTCTGCATACCGATAGCCATTTCCTCGCTGCCGGCGGCGATCTGCGTGGCCGCACCGGCGACTTCGTGCGTCGCGGAGGCCACCTCGACGATCAGGTTGTGGATTTTCCCGACGAACACGTTGAAGGCGTTCGCCAGTTCGCCGGTTTCGTCTTTGCTCTGGACGCTCACGCGCTGGGTCAGGTCGCCGTCGCCCTGCGAGATCTCATTGATCGCCACGGCGACGCGCTTGACCCCACGGGCGATGCGCCTGCCGATGAAGATGGCCAGCAGGCTCGCGATGCCGATGCTGATCGTGGCGGCGGTGAGCATGTAGCTGCGCATGTTGTTGGCGGCGGTGTTGTATTCGTCGGCGTAGGCCCCGGCGGCGATGATCCAGTCGTAGGGCTCATAATACTCGTAGGCGGTGAACTTGAGTCGACCTTCCCACACATATTCAACCCAGCCACGCTTGTTGGCTTTCATCTCCTTGCAGAACTCGTAATCGGACAGGTCGGTACCGACCTTGCTGGGGTGAAGTACCAGCACGCCGTCACCGCGCATGATGTAGGGGTACCCGGTTGATCCGAGTTTGATGTTCGAGACGGCCGTCTGGAGCGCTTCGAAGCTGCTGTGTCTCACGCCGACGTACAGCACCGCGACGATATCGCCCTGAGCGTTGCGCACGGGGCGGTAGACGGTTTCGTACAGGTTGCCCAGGATCATGTTCGTGCCGGTGAAGGTTTGCCCGGCCATGACGGCTTTGTAGACACGAGAGTCTGAGTTGAGCGTGGTGCCGACGGCGCGGCTCCCGTCGTCCTTGCGGATGCTGGTGGCGACCCGCACCCATTTGCCGGGCAACACCTGGAAGATCGTGCAGGTGGACCCTGTGGCTTGGTCGATGTAGTCGGTCAGGTCGTTATTACCGGTGAGTGAGACCGAGCCAAGCGTGGCATGCGGGACCGTGAAGTCCCCGATCTTATCCACCTTTTCGACAAGCGTGACGGCAGTGTCCCAGCCTTCACCGGCCCCGCTCTGTTCGCGGAGGTAACCCTCAGCAAGGTTCAGGTCGGAGTTGAGTTTGGCTTTGAGCAGTTCGTCCTGCGTCCGGCACATTTCGCTGACGGCCTGGGCGACGTGCTTGAGGTCTTCGGCGGCGACGGTATCCAGTTCGTGCTTCGCCTGGGAGACGGCCAGGAAAGTGACGGCGATCACGGGGATGCCGGTGAGCAGCGTCGCCATCACAGCCACTTTTTTAGAGATACTGTTGAGCTGCAATAAGTTCTTGATCATTGATTCTACCCTCGGTTGTGAGTGGAAGATGGCCGGCGAGCGATCAGACCCGTCAACCCATCGGTAGTGTGGATTAGAAGAGAAGCTGTACCTGGGTGCGTGCGACGACCTGGCCGTCTTCGCCGGCCGTGTCGGTGCGCCATCCGGTCATGTTGCTGGAGAACGTCGAGGGGACCGGCTCGACAGCGATCCCGACGTCAGCGGTAATCTTGACCTGGTGGCCGGAGACGTAGTAGTTACCGCCAAAGGTAACGATGCCCAGTTCATCCTGACCATCGGTAGCCTGCTCGAGGTCGGCCCATTCGTATCGGCCGAAGACTTCGAGCTTCTCGGTGATGAAGACACCGGCCTGGACGAGCACGCCCAGACGGTCGATGTCGCTGCCGCTGGTTTCCTGGTGATCGCCGATGACGGCGGCAAACAGGTTCGCCCCGCTCATGCCCCAGTTGACGTCAGCGGTCCAGCGTGTGATCTCGGTGGTATCAACGGTGGTGCCGAGATCGCTTTGCTGATGATGGACCGCCCCGCCGATGACCAGGACGGGCTCGTCGTGCTGGCAGGACATCCAGTTGCTGTAATGGACCCAGTCGCCGAAGACCAGCAGCTCACCCCGGCCGGTGAAGGCGTAGTCGGTGTCGGCGGTGCTCCAGGTCTTGTTCAGCCCGGCGAGGCCGTCATTGAATGACAGGATCAAGTGGACCTGATCGTTCTTGTAATCGACCTTCACACCCTGCGTGTAGCTGCCGCTTAGGGCATTTAGCAATGAGCGTTCAATCAACTGTTGCGACTTCTCACTGACCAGCCATTCACGCCACATCGGGACCTTGAACTGCCCGGCCGTCAGCGACCAACCGCCGTCGAACGTTTTGGTGACATAGGTATCCAGCAGCAGGGCACCGCCGGTGTCCGAGTGCCCGGTCCAGATGACATACTTCCAGGTCGGATCAACGACGTTGCCGATGAAACCGAAGCGGGTACGTGCGATCTCGAAACCGCTGAGTTCATCGTCAGTCGGTGACTGGTCCTGGCTGCTGAACAGGTGGCGGACCTGAACCATCCCGGCAATCTTCAGGGCGAAGCTGCCGTCTTCGGACTTAATAAAGAAGGACTTGCCGTTGTGCCCGGCGGTCAAGCCGTCCTGCATGAAGCTGGCACGGGTCTCGGCGTCGGCGAGGACCTCGTGGATCAATCCCTTGACCTCTTCGGCTCGTCGAGCGTCCAGCCAGTCGCCATCTTCGGTGGTCAACCGGCTGATCACCGCCTGCTGCTGATCAAGAAGAGCCCGCTGAGCACGGATCTGCTCACCCTGCTCGGTGATCATGGTGCGGAGTTCATCCAGACCCTGCGCGGTGTCGGGTCCCGATGCAAATGACGGGACGGATGCGGCGAACAGTGTGGACAATAGTATCGAGACGAAACGTCGCATGATGCCTCCAGTTTGTTGTGGACCCATCCCCTTGGCGCTTGGCCATGAGCCCTTGGATACTGATTGCATCGTGCGAAGTGGGTATTAGATTAACTATCTCTTACTAAGAACAGGTCAAAATAACTTATGTGAGACGGTCTCATCGGGCACTTGTTCGGTAGCCGATAATCATGCCCGCTCCTGCACGCAGCGTCATCATCAGGGTGTAAGTTGTCTGCTGATCAGCGTTTGATAGCTCGGGACGTCGGGTCGGCGTCATGCATATCGGACGAATAGAGGTGTGTGTGCCCGGGGTGTGATCGATCAACGGAGGTGAATCAATGGGCGATACAGGACTCGAACCTGTGACCTCACGGGTGTGATCCGTGCGCTCTAGCCAACTGAGCTAATCGCCCGACTTCGCGGTCGGGTGCGGCCTGGGACCGGGAAGAGCCATTGTAACAACTTCCGGGTCACTTACGGGCATACTTCCGGTACTTCCGGGGTACTTCCGGGGGGCACGATACCCGAAACCGGGCTTGGGTCAAGTGTTGGGATGATGGCGGGCAGCTCAGTCGTCGTGGGCAAGGACGACCAAGTCTTCTGGCCCGAAGCCGAGACGGACCGTGGGGGTCTGAATGCGGTGGGCGTTGCGGCGCGTCTCGTCGACCTGTAGTTGCAGGCCGTTTTCGAAGCTGAAGCTGTGCGTCACGCCGCCACCGCGGAAGATGGTTTGAGCGTGGTCGGCGTCGAGCGTGTTGACGGCCTGCTCGCTACCGTCCAGCAGGCGGATGCGCTCGGGGCGGATCATGCAGGTAACGGTGTCGTCTTTCTTATGGCCGTTCATCCCGGCACGGAGGTTACCCAGCGGGGTTGAGACGGTCGTGCCGTCTTGGCCGGATTCCAGGACGGTGCCTTGGACGAAGTTCGCGGAGCCGAGGAAGTCGGCGACGAAGTGGTTGACCGGGCGGTCGTAGACCTCTTCGGGCGGCCCGCACTGGATGATCTTGCCTTTGTCCATGACAGCGATACGGTCGGCCATGGACAGGGCTTCTTCCTGGTCATGGGTGACGTAGACACTGGTGGTTTTGGTGGTCTTACAGACGTCGCGGATGCCGGCCCGCATCTCGAAACGCAGCTTCGCGTCGAGGTTCGATAGCGGCTCATCGAGCAGCAGGACGTCGGGATTGACGACCAGGGCCCGGGCTAGCGCGACACGCTGTTGCTGGCCGCCGGAGAGCTGGCCCGGCTTGCGGTCGGCGAGGTGGTCGATCTGAACGGTCTTCATGATCTGGTCCACACGCTGCTTCTTCTCGCCGGGAGGCGTCTTCTTGGCGTCGAGCCCGAAGCCGACATTCTGGCGGATGGTCATGTGCGGCCAGAGGGCGTAGTTCTGGAAGACCATCGCGCAGTTGCGTTTACCGGAGGACAGCTTGGTGACGTCTTGGTCGCCGAAGAGCAGCCGGCCGCTGGTCGGCTCGAGCAGCCCCGCGATCATCCGCAGCAGGGTGGTCTTGCCGCAGCCGCTGGGCCCGAGCAGAAAGAACAGTTCGCCGGCCTCGATCCGGACGTCGGCGTGGTCCACCGCGTGGGTCTGGCCGTAGCTTTTAGTCAGTTGGTCAGTGATGATCGGTATCATGTAATCGAGCATTATAGTCATTGGTGGTAGGTGCGGCGCGGGGGCGAATTGTTAGCGTTTGGTTATCGGCGGGCGGCGTATTTGGGGCTTTCGGGGCGGGACGGTATCTTGTTCGTCTCTAACAAGATGGGCAAATTACTCCCCCAAGCAGTCGTACTCTTTTTACTGGCGATGCTGATCGGCGCTCCGGTGCTGTGGCGCCCGGCGGAAGCGGTGCCCGAGGCGGGGGCCCGTCCATTGGTGATCTACACGCCACACAACGAGCAGATCCGCCAGGAGATCGGCAACGCCTTTAAAGCGTGGCACAAGGATAAGTACGGCGAGCCTGTCGAGATCCTTTGGCGGACCGGTGGCAGCGGTGAGATCCAACGCATCCTGATCAGCCAATACCGTGCCGAACTTGAGCAAGCCCTCGCCCAGAATCGCGAGGTCCAATCGGTCGGGTACGACGTCGTCTTCGGCGGGGGCGACTACATGTTCGATAAGTACTTCCGGCGTGTCGGCGTCACCGTGTCGGACCCGAACGACACTGAGAAGTCGCATCACGCCAGCATCACCCAGCCGATTGAGCTGCCCAGCGAAGTAGTCGAATCGGTCTACCGCGACGGCATGATCGCGGACGCGAAAACCTACGATCCCAACGGCCACTGGTGGGGGGTTATCCTCAGCAGCTTCGGCATCGTCTATAACAACGACGCCCACGAATCGCTCGGGCTGGACATCCCCGAAAGCTGGCAGCAACTGTGTGACCCGGGTTACTTCAAGTACCTGGCATTGGCGGACCCGTCTCACTCCGGGTCGGTCCGTGTGACTTACAACGCGATCCTGCAGCGCATGGGCTACGACGAGGGCTGGCACACGCTGCGCCGCATGTTCGCCAATGCCCGTTACTTCGCAACCAGCTCGTCGAAAGTCCCGCTGGACGTATCGGCGGGCGACGCCGCGGCCGGGGTGTGCATCGACTTCTACGGACGATTCCAGGCCCAGTCCGTTGGGCATAACCGGGTCGGCTACGTCTCCCCGGCAGACACCACCGTCTATGCCTGCGACCCCGTCGCGGTGCTCAACGGCGTGACCGGCGAACGGCTTGAGATCAGCAAGCGGTTCGTCGAGTTCATGCTGACCTACGAGGGCCAGGCGCTTTGGAACTTCCACACAGGCGATCCCGACGGTCCAGTGACTTACGAGCTTCGGCGTCCGCCGGTCAGCCACGAGATGTACTCCGACCAGCGGCTGTCACGCATGGTCGATCAGGTGAACTATTACACGATGGCCAAGGCGCTCGAGCCCGGCACGCCCAACTACATGGGGTCCGTCGCCACGGTCCTGCATGCCATGGCGATTGACACGCACCAGGACCTGGCCCAAGCATGGCGCACGATCATCGATGAACAAGACCCGGCACGTAAGGCAAAGATGCTCGAGCTATTCGACGCCATGCCGTTCACGCAGGATGAGTTGATCGCCCGTCCCGACGAATGGGATGCAGACCCCGAGTTGCGTGAACTCGACCGGATCGAATGGACACGGTTTTATACCGAGCAGTACCGCCGGATCGTGGAGGGTGATCTGTGAAAGAGCCACGGCTTCGGCATTACATGGCGTTCGGCGCGTGCTTCCTTGTGCTGGGTCTGTTCCTGATCTGGCCGATCAGCCTGACGGTGTGGGGCGCATTCAAGGGTGAGGACGGCGGGTTCACGCTGGTCCACATCGTGCGCATCTTCCAGGACCCGATCCTCCGCGAGGGCGTGATCAACAGCTTCATCATCGCGTTCTGGGTGACGGGCTTGAGCATCCTGATCGCAGGCCCATTGGCGTGGCTGAGCGCACGATATGAGTTCGCGGGCAAGAAGCTGTTGACCGGGCTGGTGCTGTTGCCGTTGGTCCTGCCGCCGTTCGTGGGTGTGATCGGTCTACAGAATATTCTCGGCCGCTACGGCGCGATGAATGCACTGCTTGTCCAGATGGGCTTCATCGATTGGTCCAACCCGATCGACGTCTTCGGAAACGCCCGGCTGACCGGCGTGATCATCGTCGAGGCGCTGCACCTGTTCCCGATCATCTACCTGAACCTGATCGCCGCGATCGCCAACCTCGATCCTTCGATGGATGAGGCGGCGCTGAACCTCAATGCTTCTCGGTGGATGCGGTTCCGCCGGATCACGTTCCCGCTGATCCTGCCGGGCATCTTCGCCGGCGGGACCATTGTGTTTATCTGGAGCTTCACCGAACTCGGCACACCACTGATGTTCGGCTTCAACCGGGTAACCGCGGTGCAGGTCTTCCACGGCGTGCAGGAAATGGAATCGAGCCAACGGCCGTACGCGCTGGTGCTGGTGATGCTGTTCATGGCGGTGCTGGCGTACTGGGTCGGCAAGATCCTGCTCGGTAGGCAGACGCACACGACCACCACCCGCGCGATGCGGGCGGCGACCCCCCTGACCCTCAGCAAGCCGGCGACCTTCGCGGCGATCAGCCTGTATCTGATCGTCGGCGGGCTGGCCCTGCTGCCGCACATCGGCGTCGTGCTGACCAGCTTCACCCCGCCGGGCGGCTGGTACCGGTCGGTGATGCCCGAGGGGATGACGATGGATCACTTCGGCCGGGCGATGACCCACCCGCTGGCCGCCGCATCGATCCAGAACAGCCTCAAGTACGCCGGGATGGCGACGCTGCTGGCGATGGTGCTCGGGATCACGATCGGGTACCTGAACACACGGTTCAAGCTCAAGGGCCGATGGTTGCTGGACGGGTTGGGCATGATGCCGTTGGCCGTGCCTGGCATCGTGATGGCGTTCGGCTATATCGCGCTGTCGATCCAGCTGCAGAAGCTGTTCCCCAACGGGGGCGTGCCATCGCTGTTCCAGGTGCTTGGCGAGAATGCCGACCCGACCGCGTTTCTGGTGATCGCCTACATGATCCGCCGTCTGCCCTACGTCCTACGCTCGGCGGTCGCAGGGATGGACCAGGTGCCGATTGAACTGGAAGACGCCGCGGCGGTGTTTGGTTCCAGCTGGCTCGGGACGATGCGAAAGATCGTGATCCCGCTGGTGGCGGCGAACCTGCTGGCCGGCGGTGTTCTGGCGTTCAGCTTCGCGATGCTCGAGGTATCCGACTCGCTGCTGCTGGCGCAGAGCGAAACCTTCTACCCCGTCACCAAGACGATCTACACGCTGTTCGAACGCCTGGGCGACGGCCCGCAGGTCGCCAGCGCCCTGGGCGTGTGGAGCATGGGCCTGCTCGCGTTGACGCTGATCTACGTCTCGCTGATCTTCGGCAAGAAGGTCGGGTCGATCTTCCGCGTGTGAAGCTGTTAGCCATCAGCCGTTAGCCATTAGCTCACATACAACGCTGTGCGGGACGCGTGATGTATTGGCGTCTTACAGCTAAGCACTAACCACTACTCGTAACCAAGTTTCGCGGGCAGGTCGCCGGCGGCTTGCTTGTACGCTGCGAGGTTCGAGTCGTCGAAGTGGTTTTGCCAGTCGCCGATGACGCCTTTGCGGAAAAACGACTGCTTGTCTTCCTCGCCGCGGTCGCGCCCCTCGGTCAGCTTCTGGAAGCTGCCCGCTTCGAGGCAGGCCTCGGTGGCGGCGCCGGAATCTTCAACCCCCAAAAACGTCAGCATCGCCCGGGTCTGGTTGACCGGATCGGTGTGCAGGTCTTCGTACCGTAACTCGTGGTAGCGGTCCGGGTGTTGCTGGCCGAACTGTTTGGCGTGCTGGATATAGGGAAGCCAATGCTGGGTGACGGTGTACTGGATGTAGGCGTTGAGGTCGGGGAAGCGCTTGGCGAAGTCAGGCCCGGCCTTGCGCTGGTTGTGGAACCAGCCGGAGACGCAGACATCGCGTCCATCTCTTGTGATGTGGATGAACTTCGCATTCGGGAAGCATTCGCTCAGCGGGTTCATGCACAGCGCGTGCTCGGGGGTCTTCTCACCAATCACTTTCACGTCGTCGTCGCCGAGCCAGCGCATGAAGCTCAGGCCGACCGCGGTGCGTAGAAGCTCGCGCAGATCGTCGTTGGTGAAAAGCCCCTGGTCGCCGGCTTTCTGACGCTGGTTGTAGCTCTGGATCGCCTGTTGAATCAACGGCATCAGGACCGGGCCGAAGTACGCCTCGCCGTGGCATCGGATGTCCGGGTGGCCGTTAAGCAGGCGCTCGACCCAGGTCGTGCCGGACTTCTGGCAGCCGACGATGAAGAACACCTGCTTACTCAGCAGCTTGTCGATGCGTTGCAATGTGGTCGGCTTGGCACCGGTGAGGGTAGCGGTCATGCGGCTTGGCCTTCCTTGGCTTTAGATTCCAGGAGCATTTTCCCGGGGAATTTGCTGGGCAACTTCCGCAAACGGGGACGGCCCAGGCATCGGGCGTACTCGGGCTTGTCCTGATGAAGGAACAGGTCTCTGACCACGCGGTCGATGTAAGCGAGGTCTTTATCAGTGAAAGGCTGATGCTTGTCGCGCCCCCCGCTGCGGACTTTGAACGTCTCGGGATTATTCGGGTCCGTCGGCGCAATGACGTAGCCGGCGTACTCGGGCGTGATCGATAGCCGCTTCATATTATCGAAACTCGCTGCCTCGATGACCTCATCGAGAAGCACATCATCAACGCGAAGCCCCAGCTTGGTGACGATCTGCTCAAGGTTCTCTCTGGGTGTTTCGAGCATCTGTTCGTAGCTGAACAGCGTACAGTCGGTGAGTTTCGAACGGAGCTCTTCGAGCATGTTGTAGTAGGTGACCAGCTTGATCACGCCGTAGCGCGGGTCATGCAGGAACGCGCTGGGCGTGACTTCGAACTCCTTGATTCGGTCCCTTGCCTGGAAGTAGGCGCTACGCAGCATGGCCTGGAAGTTCCGCGTCAGCACCAGCCAGGGGACCTGCCGGGCGTTCTTGTCCAGATTCCACGGCCCCATCGCCCAGTACGGCAGCTTCGCGATCATCGCCCCGGTCAGGTGCGTCCATTCGACCGGGTGGACCTGCTTCAGTCGTTTCTGCGCATCGAAGACGTTCGGGCAATCCAACTCGAACACCCGGCAAAGATAGCTGTCGACCATGAACCGCAGCCACGTTCGGCCGGACTTGGGATAGGAGAGCATTACGTGCATTTATCACCTCATGCGCAGGGAATCCCTGTCGCTTAGGTGATTATCGACCAGAAGTGAACGATGCCGACACAATCGCCCTGGCCGGGCACGCCCGATCGGCATCAGGCTAATTCAAGTGCGAACTGAACGCCCGGAGGTGCCGGTGCGATGCTTGCAGCAGGTTGGTGTAGACAACCCGGATATCCTCCCGGTCGGTGTCCTCAAGTGCCGCTTCCAGGTCGGCGATGTCCAACTCTTCAATGGCGACGCCGATCTTGATGGCCTCAGATTGCGATTGCTCGCCCTTAGCGACGAGTTGGTGGTAAAGATCAGTAAACCGTGGATCGGTGAACTCGCCCGGGCCTTTGCCCGCCGCCGGGTCGTCTAAGCCGTACTGATCCAGCAAGCCCTTGATCGCGTTCATATGGCGTTGCTCAGAGCGGGAGATATTGGTGAAGATGCGTTTGGGCCACTTTTCGCCGAGGGCGGCGTAGACATCGCGTGCCAGCTTCTCTTCCTCCCGCATGGTCAGCAGCCCTGCGACCTCTGCTTTGGATAGTGTGTCGTGGCTGGGTAGCTGAGCTGTCTTGGCAGGTTGCGATGAACAACCCAGGATTGCCATCAGTGTCATCGTGAGTGTGATGCAGGCCAAGTGTTTCATTGTTATCTCCAATCTGGATGTGCCATATGTATAATACCAACCCATCCATTTATAACGCGTAGCCGGCTCCCTCTATTGCGGTGGGGGCGAAGTGCGCAAAGAGAAACGGCGGCCGTTTCCGGCCGCCGTTCCGCATCAGTGATCGGATGCCCCGCGTGTTTTCGAGGCGTCCTGCGATCTGGTGACTCGGCGTTAGCCGAGCAGGGAGAGTACTGACTGTGGCTGGCTGTTGGAGATCGCCAGCACGTTGGTGGCCGCGTTGACCAGGATCTGGCTACGCGTCAGTTCGGCCGTCTCGTTGGCGAAGTCGGTATCGCGGATCGAGCTCTCGGCGGCGCTGGTGTTCTCGAGGGCAACACCCAACGACCGGATGGTCGCGCCGACGATGTTCTTCTGGAACGCGCCGAGCCTGCCGCGGAGGCTGGAGACCTGGGTGATCGCGTCGTTGACGATCTTCTGGCCCAACTCCAGGTTGCCGTCGACCACGTTGGCGGTCTTGGACGAGCCAAGGTCGTCGAGGTAGCCGTTGGTCAGCGAGCCGAGGTTACGTGCGGCGACGTTCTCGATGCCGATGCTGACCTGGTTCTGGATGTCGACGTTCGGGCCGAGGTTGAACTTGGCACCGCCGCCGGTGATGGTCAGGGCGTTGATCGAACCCAGTGTCTGAGACCCTGTGGTTGTTAGATCGATCGAGACATCGAGGAAGTCGGAGACGACACGTGCCGACTTGCCTTCGGAGGTGGCCGCCACACCGTTGATGATGGCGCCCACGTCCTGGCCGGCGTCACGCTTGCCGCCGCTGCCGGCGGCCTTGACCGCTGCGATCGTCGTGATATTGGCGGCCTCGGCACTGATGGTGTTTTCATCCGTCGCGGACATGGTCGTGAACGACCCGGCCTGGCCGCCGGTGTCAGAGATATTGATGCTGACAAACTGATCGGAGCCGAAGTCCGTGCTCTTAAGGATGATGGCGCTGGTATCGGGCGAAGCGGCCGACACGCCGGTGATCGACGAGTAGGTGTTGATCGCCGCGGCGATCGCGGACATCGCGGTGGTTGACGCGAAGGTGAACTCGCGTGAACCCAGCGCACCGGTGACTTCGAATTGGAACTGTGCCGTGCTGGCAGAGAGGTCCAGTGAGGTTCCGCCGGTCGAGAGGACCAGGCCGGCGTGCTGTGCCGAAGCGGTTACGAGCACCTGCACTTCGCGGTGATCGCTGCCTTCGAGCTTCGCGGCGTTGATCTGGAAGTCGGCGACGGTGGCCGCCTGGGCACTGGTGGTGAAGTCGAAGCTACCGTTAAGCAGCTTGGTGCCTTGGAAGCTGGTGGCCGAGGCGATCCGGTCGATCGTCTGCAGGATCGAGTCGATCTGCAGCTGATTGGCCTTCTTCTCCTCGGTGCTCAGGCCCGCTTCGTTAGCCGAAGCGCCTACGAGCCCCTGGACTTCCAGCAGCAGGGAGTTGATTTCCTGCAGGCCGCCCTCAGCGATGTTGATCACCTGGTCGGCACGTTCGGCGTTGCCGATCGCGGCGGTAATAGACGCCTTCTCCGATCGCAGGTTTTCACTGGCGATCAGGCCGGCGGGGTCATCGGCGCCGCGGTTGATGCGGAAGCCGGTGCTCAGCCGTTCGAGCGACTTGTTGAGTGAGCTGTTTTGCTGGCCCAGGATTCGCTGGGCAAGCAGTGAGTTAACGTTGGTGTTGATACGACTCATGGTGTCGATCCTCCGTGAAACACGCGGTTCTGTGGTTCACCCCTAAGTGGGGCGCCTGGCTCCTGCCTGGGTAAGTTCACAGATCTCCGATCCGAATGATGCTTTTTTGAACGTGGGCAACAACGCGCCGCCCGGTCTGGTTTTTTTACTTGTTCAATGCGTCTGACGTTTTGTTTGTCATCTGCTCATGTCACCGCTCCTTTCTCCATCCTTGGAGCACGGGAGCCGGGCGGTGGTCTGCCGCCCGTATGGATCGTGGGGCTTGCTCGTCTAGCCGACCCTGGCTTACGGCTGGGCCCCGATGCCTGACCAAATTCGACAGCCCGGGCCGGCTTTCGCCACCCGGTTATCGAACTTGATTTATCGGAACAGGCTTGCATAACGGTCTCCATGCACGCTGCGGCGAGGGGGTTTGTCCCTGCCCGTGCAAGCGGAATGATCGTCACAACCGGAACAGCCCTTAAGCGCGGCACAGACGGAAATAGCGCTACGCCGATAATGTCTGCACCTACACGGGATGGTGCGGCTTTACGGTCCAAAAAAAATGTGCCGTCTTCCGGCACATCGTGATGATGCCGGTCAATAAAGCATCAAGAGAGGTGTGAGCGGCCCGTGGTGGGGCGCGCAAAAAAGCGGCGACCGAATGATCGGCCGCCGCTTCTGGGTTGGTTATGTGGACCTTGCCTGGCCCGTTCGGCTTGTCGGGGATTACCCGATCAGACCTAGGACGTTCTGCGGCCGGCTGTTGGCGATCGCCAAACTGTTGGTCGCGGCGGCCACCAGGATCTGGTTACGGGTCAGTTCTGCGGTCTCGTTGGCGAAGTCGGTGTCGCGGATCGCACTCTCGGCAGCACTGATGTTCTCAAGTGCCACGTTCAGGGAGTTGATCGTGGACCCAACCACGTTCTTCTGGAAGCTGCCGAGCTTGCCGCGGAGGCTGGAAACCTCGTCGATGGCGTTGTTGATGATGGTCTGGCTGACGCTAAGGTCGCCGTCATCCAGATCGAACAGCTTGCCCGAGCCCAGGTCGTCGAGGTTATAGGACACACCGGAGACATACTCGCCGCCGAGGTTACGGCTGGCGATGTTGCCGATACCCAGACGGACCTGGTTGGCGATGTCCACGCGGGGTCCGATATTAAACTCGGCACCACCACCCGTGATCGTAAAGGCGCTGATACTCGCGATGGCCTGTGCGGCACCGGAGTTCAACAGGATGTTGGCGTTGAGGCCTTCGGTGTTGACCGAGAGGCTTAGGCCCTTGCCCGCGGCGGTCGTGCCGTTAATGGTGGCGGCGATGTCCTGGCCCTCGTCCCGGATTTCGCCGTTGGCGGCCGCGAAGGTGGTGCGGCTGGCGACCTCTGTGGAGACGGTGTTCTCGTTGGTGGTCGAGGCGAAGTAGACGCCGGTGGCGCCTGCCAGGCCTGGGGCGGTATCGACGTTAACCGACACAAAAGCGTCGGAGCCGAAGCCCGTGCTCTTGAGCTGGACGCCCGTGCCGCCTGTCGCGGCCGAGACGCCGGTCGCGCCCTTAAAGGCGTTGATGGCGGTGACGATGTCAGCCGCGGTAGCGCCCGAGGCGAAGCTGAACTCGCGAGAGCCCAGGGTGCCGGCGACATCGAAGGTCAGGCGGGAATCCGCGTCGTCGTCCAGGGCCAGGGCCCCGTCGGTCGACAGGAAGATCGAGCCGCGCTGGGCCGACTGGGTCACGAGGACCGAGACGTCGGTGTTGGTGCCGTCGGTAAACTTGGCGCCGTCGACCTTGGCTTCCAGGACCGTGGTGGCCTGGCCGGAGATCTGGAAGTCGAACGAGCCGTTAAGCAGCTTGGTGCCCTGGAAGCTCGTGGTCGACGCGATCCGGTCGATGGTCTGAAGGATCTGATCGATCTGCAGCTGGTTGGCGTCACGCTCTTCAGCGCTCAGGCCTGCGTCGTTGGCACTGGCGGTGACCAGGCTCTGGACTTCCAGCAGCAGGTTCTGGACCTCCTGGAGGCCGCCTTCCGCGACGTTAACGACCTGCTCGGCACGCTCGGCGTTGCCGATGGCGGCGGCGAGGGTTTCTTTCTCGGATCGCAGCTTCTCGCTGGCGATCAGACCCGCTGGGTCATCACTACCACGGTTGATTCGGAAGCCCGTGCTCAGCCGTTCCAGTGACTTGCTCAGGCTCTGGTTCTGTTGGCCCAGAATCCGTTGGGCGATCAGCGAGTTGACGTTGGTGTTGATCCGACTCATTTTCTCCGGTCCTCCAGTGGTGCCATTCAGTTTCCGTTCCAGGGGGACTGACCCGGCACATACCGAGTCAATAGGGTCCTACTGGTCGACCCTGGATTGCCCACCGATCCGTTGTGGCCACAGGCTGTGGCGACAACAGGGAGCAACATCGGCCCGGTATATCGCAATCATCAGCCCCGGCAATTAGGTTTGGGAGGTTTTGGGCCGGCTCGCGACAGCTAACCCGCATAACCGTTACAGACAGACCTCCCGGCCTTTGCTAAGACAGCTGAGAAACTGTTTATCCAGCATTTCTAATATGGATTGGCCCGTGGGTTACCCGCAGGCTGTCCGTCAGGTTAGCCTGTCAGTCAGTCTATGGATTGAATACCGGCGATCGCGACAAGTCGCGCCGCTTCTTACATAGAGGTGGCAGGGCAATAGGCTGGGGATATCAATCAGATACCATATCCCCGATACACAACTTCCGGGGATTACTCGCTGTCCTTGCCTTCGATCCGTTCGATGTCGCGGATGTAGGCTTCAGTACGGTCCAGTTCGCGCTTGAGGTGGCGGACCTTCAGTAGGCTCTTGACGCGGGTGATCAACTCGAGCTTGTTGACGGGCTTGGTGACGAAGTCGTCGGTGCCGGACTCGACGCCGCGCTCGATGTCGCCCAGCTCATTCAGCGCGGTCACCATCATGATGGGGATGGTGCGCGTCTCGGGGTCGTTCTTGAGCTTCTTGCAGACGTCGAAGCCGGACATCTTGGGCATCATGACGTCCAGCAGGATCAGGTCGGGGGAAGGCTGGTCGGCGTCTTCAATCAGGTTGATCGCCTCGACCCCATCAAAAGCGGTGAGGACCTTGCAGGGCAGCTCATCGAGGTAGGCTTGCATCAGTTCGACGTTCTGCTCGTTGTCATCGACGACGAGGATCACGGACTCACTGAGCTCGGCCAGTTCCTGCTCAGCGTCGGTCACAGTATTGTTTGGGTCGGTCGTGTTCATATTGGGTGGTCCTGCAAGACCCGGTCAAGTCGCTTGGCGAGTCGGGTCAGTGCGGGTTCTTTCTGTAGACGGATCCTTTGCCTAAGCGCGTCAAGATCGTCGGGGGTATCCACATCGTGCCAGGCGGGCAGCTCGGCGAGCGACAGTCGGGCCCGGGCGGCGGCATTTTGCGTCTGATGGTACACCTTTGACGTGCCCCAGTCGATGTCGATCAGTAACTGGCGGGCGAGTTGCCGGGCGGCGAGGCACCAGTACCCGCCGTCATCGACCGGCCCACAGGCGGCTTCAGACCGTGTCAGGGCGTTGGGTATGGCTTTAAGCGCGTCGACAGGGATATCCGGGCTGTCGACCCCGAAGAAAACCGTCGGCCCGGAGCCCACATCTTCCCACGCACGCATGATCCGGTTGCCCAGATCGCCCGTGTCCTGGTCTATAAGCGTATTTTCTATAGGTAGTTCAATCGATAGCTCGGGATCATCGCCCAGGGCCAGCGTGTCGTGTGGCGGGTCTACAGCCAACACAATGCTGCCTGGCAGATGCTGATTAAGCCGATCGAGGACGCACTGAAGCATGGCGGCATGCACCGCCGCGGCCTGATACGCGGTCAGCGGGCCGATCAGGCGGGTCTTGACCTTGCCAGGCTGGGGCCATTTGGCCATGATCACAGAGGTTAATGTTGTGGTGCTCTCGACGTGTACACTCATAAGTGGCTTATTTGCAATATTATGCGCAGTTTGTGGTCATGTCGCGGCTTGCAGGTGCTAGCCATTGCGGCTATGATGCGGGGCTTACCCAAATCCCGCAAGTGCGGGCGTTATGTGTGGTACCCACTGGGGTATTGCCATTCAGGTCTGATCCGGGCGACTAACGAGAAACACCGACATGAGCACGCCGAAGTACGAAGTCAAGAGCCCGTGGCAGGATCGCTGGGTCCAGCCGGAACTCGAGCAACTGCTGAAGCCGCTGGATGAGCAGCGCCGGAAAGTGGTGGACATCCTGATCGAGCAGATCGGGGCGTATCCCGGCGTACACCAGACACTGATCTGGCACGGGACGAGCTGGTGCTGGACGCTGCAGTTCTCGCTGTATGACGAGGACGGCAAGCTGATCGATACCCTGGCGTATCTCGTGCCCAATCCGGAGTCCCCGGTGATCTGCCTGCCGATGAAGCCGGAGATGGTGGATAAGCTGCCGATCAAACGGCTGAACCGGTATATCCGTGACGGCATCCGTGTTGCCAAGCGTGCGGTCGACATCTACTGGGCGACCTGGACACCCACCGCCGTGACAGAAACCGAGCACCTGATGGACCTGGTCAAACGCCGACACAAGATCATGCTCGCGGAGCGCGCCGAGTCGGCGGCCTGACAGCCCGGGCAATCTGGGGAAGTCTGATCAACTGGTAGAAAGACGTGTTGACGTACCCGCCATGGCGGTTTGCGTCCAACTGCTGTCTGGATTGGATACCCGCGAAGTTTTTCACAGAAAATCATTGACCTTGGGGGATGTCGGACGATAATTAGTTTGTCAGCCGAGCCCATCGATCGCCAAACGGAAAAACCGGGCGGTGGCGAGCAGGCGGAGTTGACCGAGCATTGGTACGGAGACCCCTCCGACCGATGGGCGTGGTGCCCCGCAAGACGTTACGGGGCGGAAAGACTCCGGCGACCCGGCCTTACACGTGGCCCAAGCGCCACGATCCGGTAAGCGTCTGGTGACGGCTGGATTGGCTCTTTTCTGATCGGAGGTGATCCTTGGATAATGACTGTACCAGCGTTCGGAGTGGGCTGCGGTAGGCAGCTCGACGGGGCTGTTGAGCAGCCACCACTTCGAACCAACAAGCTACGCCCGCCCCGATGCGTCGGGGCGGGTTTTTTAAATGGTGACTGGTGGCTCGTGGCTGGTGACTGGCTATGAAGAATCAGTGTTTCATCGCATCCAGTTGCAAGGTCATAGCCCGTCCGCAACGCGGGCGCGGCCCACTAAAAAACATCACGACTTCATTGTGATTCCAACTTCATCTGCGATAATAGGGTTCTCCGCCTGTTCGTGAGAAGGCTATTCGTTCATGCATTGCACAAAGACAATATCGCTGGCATCGCTGCTGGTCTGTTTGTGGGCGCTGCCCGCACACGCGGTGCCTGCGCCGAATGACGTCGTGATGTACGAGGTCAATCTCCGCTCGTTCAGTCAGGCGGGGGACCTGGCCGGCGTGACCGCTCGGTTAGACAACATCAAGGCGCTGGGCGCGAACACGATCTGGCTGATGCCCATCCACCCGATCGGCACGACCAATATGAAGGGCGAACTCGGCTCGCCATACTCCGTTGCCGACTACCGCGCGGTCAGCAGCGAGTACGGCTCACTCTCCGACCTCACCTATCTCGTCGATCAGGCGCACCAGCGCGGCATGTACGTCCTCATGGACTGGGTCGGCAATCACACCGCCTGGGACCACGCCTGGATCACCGACCACCCCGACTGGTACACACAGAACGGCCAGGGCCAGATCATCCACCCGGCTGGGACCAACTGGACCGACGTCGCCGACCTGAACTACGACAGCCAGGCGATGCGTACCGCCATGATCGACGAGATGACCTACTGGATCACGCAGGCCGGGATCGACGGCTACCGGGTCGATGCGGCCGACTGGGTGCCGTTCGACTTCTGGCAACAGGCGGTGACGGATGTACGGGCGAGCACCAGCCGTGACCTGCTCATGCTGGCCGAGGGCGGGCGCTCCGATCATTACGCAGCCGGCTTCGACCTGACGTTCGGGTGGGACCTGTATGGCATGGTGAAGAACGTCTTTAACCACAGCTGGTCGGCGCAGGAGTTCAAGGTCAACCGCGACTGGGTTCACAACCAGATCCCGGCCGGCAAGAGCGTGCTGAACTTCACGACCAACCACGACGAGAGCGCCTGGGACGCCACGCCGGTGAATGTGTTCGGCAGTTTGGATGCATCGTTGGCGGCCTACGCCGTGACGGTGGCGTACGCCGGGACGCCGCTTGTGTATGCGAGCCAGGAGATCGGTTGGGAGCCGAACATCCCGTTCTTTTCCAAGACGCCGCTCGATTGGAACACCGGCCAGGCGACAGAGCAGTGGTACACCGATCTGCTCAACGCCCGCGCGGACCAGCCCGCCATGCGCGACGGCACACTCACCGACTACAGCACCTACCACGTCGCGATCCTCGAGCGCGAACTCAACGGCGAGAAGGTGCTCATGCTGATCAACACACGCGACTATGCCAGCACCATCACCATCCCCAGCCAGTGGATCGGCCAGTGGGACGACCTGCTCGAAGGTGTGCCCGTCACACTTTCATCCTCGCGCAGCATGGCCCCATATGAGGTCTTGTTGCTTGGTGTGATCCCCGACCTGCCGGGTGATCTGGATGGCGACGGGTTTGTGGGCTTAGGTGATCTGGACATCATCCTGACGAACTGGAATCTCGCCGTCCCGCCGGGCGATCCGCTCTCTGACGCCGACGGGGACGGCTTCGTCGGGCTCGGTGATCTCGACATCGTGCTTAACAACTGGAACACGGGGACCCCGCCAGCCATTGCCATTCCTGAGCCTGCGTCGATATGGCTGATCGGCTTGCTGGGTGTGTCACGGTTTTACCGACGCGCCCAAACACGGCACTGATCGGCATACGCAGAGCACAGCGATCGCTTACACTCAAGGCATGTCTGACCGGGAACACGACGCGCTGCTGGCTTTGACACTCACCGAGGGCTTCGGCCAGGCGACGATCGCACGATGCATCGAGACCTTCGGCAGCGCCGAGGCCGCGCTGGGCGCGTCGGCGGATCGTTTGGCCGGGCTGGATCAGGTCGGCATGCAGCGGGCCCGACGGCTACGCACCGCACTGGATACCACGCTCAACAGCGACGCCGTCCAGGCCGAGCGAGAGCAGATCGAAGCCCACGGCGTCCACCTGCTGGCACAGCATGACGATGAATACCCCACACTGCTTAAGCACATCCCCGATCCGCCGCCGCTACTTTGGGTGCGTGGCCGTATCAACCGTGATGACGCGCTGGCGTTGGGCATCGTCGGTTCACGCCGGTGTTCACACTACGGCCGAGAGCAGGCGGACCGGTTCGCGAGTCTGTGCGCCCAGAGCGGGCTGTGCATCGTCAGCGGCGGGGCACGCGGGATCGATGGCGCGGCCCACCGCGCCGCGATGCGGGTCGGCGGCCGATCGATCGCGGTGATCGGATCGGGGCTGGCTAAACCCTATCCCCACGACCACGCCGAGTTGTTCGATCAGATCGCGGATGGGCATGCCGACAACAGCGCTACCGAACTAGATACTTCCGGGGGCGGGGGAGCTTCCGGGGGTGGGGGTACTTCCGGGGGGGCGGTGATCAGTGAGTTTCCGATGCTCACGCCGCCCAATGCGCAGAACTTCCCGCGGCGGAACCGGATCATCTCGGGGCTGTCGCTTGGTGTGCTGGTCATCGAGGCGGCGGTGCGAAGCGGGGCTCTAATCACGGCAAGGCTCGCTGTCGAGGAGCACCACCGCGAGTTGATGGCGTTGCCCGGCCGGGTGGATGCAGCTAGTTCTGCCGGCTGCCACAAGATCATCCGCGAGGGTTGGGCAACCCTGGTCACCAGCCCGGCGGACGTCTTGGACGCCTTGGGTGAGGCGGGGCAGATGCTGAAGGCCGGGCTGACGCAGACCAGTGATGATCAGCCCGAGCAGGGCCCGCGTGACATCGGTCTGACCGAGCCGCAGCAGGTGATCGTAGAAGCGATCAAAGGCCCGAGCAGCCTGGACCAACTCGTGGCGTGGACGGGGTTGCCGGTCCACCAGGTGCAGGCCGAGCTGACCATGCTCGAGGTCCGCGGTGCGCTCAAGCGGGAGGGCGGCTTGTTCACGCGTAAGAAGGGGTGACTTGCCTGCCGCCTCGCCGACGACCTATCCCCTGTTATAATGCCCGGCTCGGCCACTTTCGCCGCAACGGAAGGTTCAACATGCTCCCGGTTTATGATCTATCGACACCCGACGGCAACGCGGGCCTGGACGCCTGCCTCAAACGCCTGAAAGAAACGACCAACGCGGGCGGCGAAGTCGCGCATGTCGTGACCGATATCCTTGCCGACGTGAAAGCCCATGGCGACGAGGCGCTGGTGCGCTACGTCCGGAAGTTCAGCGACCCCGGCTTCGACCCCGCCCGGCTGCGCGTCAGCAGCGACGAGCTGAGCGGCGCAGCGGCAAAGGTTGATCCCGAACTGCTCTACGCGATCCGCACCGCGATCGATCAGGTGCGCGAATATCAGCAGCACGTCATGCCCCAGCCCGTCAAGCCCGTAGCGCTGGGTGGCGCGGAACTTGGCCTGCGCTTCAGCCCTGTCGATAGCGTCGGCCTGCACGTGCCCGGCGGCACCGCGGTGCTGTTCTCCACACTCATCATGCTGGCGGTCCCCGCGATCGTGGCGGGCGTCGATCCGAAGAACATCACCGTGGTCCACCCCTTGCCGACCCGGCGAGAAGGCGACGATGCCGCTGCCGATATCTCGCCGATCGTGCTTGCCGCCGCGCACATAATCGGGATCGACAAGGTCTACCGCGTCGGTGGGGCGGAAGCGGTCGCGGCGCTGGCCTACGGCACGGAGTCGATCAAGCCGGTGGACTTCATCGCCGGGCCCGGCAACGTCTTCAGCCAACTTGCCAAGGCGCAGGTCAACGGCACCGTCGGCATCGACGGGTTCTATGGCCCCAGCGAGATCGTCACCATCGCAGACGACTCGGCCGATCCGGTCAGGATCGCCGCCGACCTGCTTGCCCAAGCCGAGCACGATCCGGGCAAGTGCTTCCTGCTTGTCTGGTCACGCGACGTGCTGGACCGCATCACGGCCGAGGTCAACAAGCAACTGCCCGACCGCAATCGTGGCGAGGCGATCGTGCGGGCCCTTGAGACCGAGTCGTGTGCCGTGATCGTGAAGGATATCGAGCAGGCCGCTGACGTCGCCAACCGTTTCGCCGCCGAGCACGTGAACCTGGCGGTGAAGGATGTTGATGCGCTGCTGGATAAGGTTCGCCACGCCGGCGAGGTGTTCCTCGGCGACACGACCCCCGTCGCCGCGGGCGATTACTACGCCGGCCCCAGCCACTGCCTGCCCACCGGCACGACCGCCCGCTTCACCAGCGGCGTCAGCGTCTACACCTTTCTGAAGCGCACCGGCACCGTCGCCTACCGGAACGGCATGCCCGCCAAAGCCATCGACCACGTCGCACAGATGGCCGAAGCCGAGGGCCTCGACGCCCACGCCCATTCCGCGCGCGTCCGGGGTTGACATCGCGTATAGCGTAGCGTATACTATTTATGGTTTTAATGGATTTTCACCCCGTCAAGAGGGCAGGGTGCCGAACCCCCGCTGAATGGCATGGAGGCCTCATATGAGCGGCACTGGACTGGAGGCGCCATGCCATCTGACGTACGTTATGCCGAAGTTCAAAAGCTACTTGAATCTCATGGGTGGACATGCAGCCGGATTAAAGGTTCGCATCATGTCTTCACCAAGACCGGTGAAAGGCCGATCGTTATCTCGGTCCATCGCCATAAGGTGAAGTATTTCTATGTCCACCAGCACAAGAAAAAGCTCGAAGAAGACAGGCGGCAAGGCAGTTGATGCTGCTTTCGACGCCAAGCTGTGGCAGCAGGCTTCCGAAATCGCTTCCGGGTATCGGTTGATTATCGAGAAAGAGCCGGAAGTGGGGGGGTATCTGGGGCGTTCGGTCGAGTTTCCCCACGTCATGGCGGATGGCAAGACCATTGCCAAGTGTGCCGCTGAAACACTCGAAGCCCAGACGCTTGCGGTAGCGACGATGCTTGAGCAAGGGCAAAAACCGCCCATATCGAGCAAGCCCGAAAAACGCACCGCACAGGTCAATATCCGCGTGACCGAGGAAGAAAAACTGCGTTTAGAAGAGGCTGCCAAGCGTCAAGGCTTCCGGGGCATCTCCGATTACATCCGATCCGCAGCACTCAAAGAAGCCGGCTAGAGCAATCTCAATCCAACTGTAGCGGGTGCCACGTTTTGTCCGCGAAGCGGCAAAGCGTGTGTTGCACTCACATTTTGCCCTTCGGGTCAGAATGTGCCACCCATAGGCGATACGTTTGGATTGAGTACGCTCTAGCTATCTTCGATACCGCTGCAGCGTCTGCACGACTTTCTGATGGACCTCCAGCGGGTTGGTCAGCATCAGCCAATAGGTCTCGCCGACGGCGGTGCCCGCGGTGGCGAAGCCGATCGTGCCCAGGGCGAACAGGCGTTCGCGCAGGCTGAAGTGGGTGTTCGTGTGCTGGATGTTCTCAAGCATCGTCTCAAAGACCAGCACCCGCAGCACCCCGGCCACGCTGATGATCCGCCGGTCGGTCAGGACGTATACACGCGACAGCCATTCCAGGAACTGCCAGAATACGCGCACCAGCAGAAGCGTGATCCCGGCGAGCGCGACGTTCTGGCCGCTGACCCCGAAAGCCAGATAGCTGTTGGCGACCCAGGCCGCGATCGTCAGCACCAGGATCAGCGTCAGTGACTTCAGCGGCGCGAGCAGGATGAACCACGGGCTGGGCTTGATCAGCAGGATGATGATCTCGCCGGGCTGGAGCAGTTCGGCGGGGAGCATGCCGGCGGCGCGTGCGGCGGCCTCGTCGGCACCGGTTTCGCCGGTCATGTCCTCGGCCAGGTAGCGCGGCAGCTCCGCGTCAGGCTTGGGCTGCCGGGGTTTGGTCGATTTGGGCTCGGTGGTGATCGGCGTCATCGGGGAGGTGTTCGTGGCGGTTATGAACTCCCGGGGGCAAGGGCTTCCGGGGGCGGGGGTCAGGCCTCGGCGTAGACGTGCTTCTTTAGCGTGACGATATCGGGTAGGTTGCGGTAGTAGTCGTTGAAGTCCAGCCCGTAGCCCACAACAAATTCATCGGGGATATCAAACGCGACGTAGTCCACGTCAAAGCTCATCGCTGAGGGGATCTGTTTCCGCAGCAGGAAGCAGGACCGCAGGCTGATCGGGTTGCGTTGTTCGATGATCTGCTTGACCAGCCGCAGCGTGTTGCCGGAGTCCAGGATGTCATCGACGATCACGACGTGGTTGTTGCTCAGGTCCTCGGGGAGTTTGGTCAGGGCGGCCTCGATGTTCGCCCCCTTGCTGGAGGTCGAGGTCCCGGGGTAGCTGGTCACGCTCATGACCCGGATCTGCATCGGGATCGGAAGCCGGCGGATCAGGTCCGCCAGGAAGATGATGCTGCCGGTGAGGATCGGGACCAGGGTGATCTCCCCCGGCCCGTCCACGGTCTCGGCGTGCAGGTCCTCGGCGATCTGCTCGGCCAACTCGTCCAGCCGCCGGCTGATGGTGTCTCGGTCGATCAGTATGTGCTCGATGTCCGCTTGCATGCCGGTAGTGTATCAGCCTGCCGCCGGGGCGGTTAACGCTTGACCGGGGCCCGTGAAACCCGGACAATATCCCTTTCCCCAGCCCGTGCGTTTTACAGGCAGGAGCAGCATGAATAAGTCCCAGCGAAACGGAGCGAGGCCGTCCCAGATCGGCGGTCGGCGATGGTGTTGGCAGCGGTGCACCGGGTCCCAGATGCCGGCCTGTCTCATCGGCTTACTTGCCCTGGGCATGATGCTCACGGTCGGAGGCTGCGAGCAGACGCAGAGCCCGGCCCGAGCACCCGGCGTCGCCCCCATGCCCACTTACACCGGTCCGGCCTACCTGCGCGGCACCATCGGTTCACTTGTCCGCCTACGCCCCGGCACCGACCGCCCGCAACTGGTCAGCGGCTACGGCATCGTCGTCAACCTCAACGGCACCGGCTCGACCAGCGTCCCGCCCGCCCTCCGGCAGGCCATGATCAACCAGATGAAGAAGTACGGCCTGGGCAGCGCGAACCTCGACACGCTTAACATGTCGCCCGAGCGCGTCCTCGCCGACGCAAACACCGCCGTCGTCCGGATCGACGCGCTCATCCCCCCGGGCTCGACCAAGGGCACCCGTTTCGACGTCCTGGTCACCGCCATCGACTCACAGACCACCAGCCTCGACGGCGGCCTGCTCTGGACCGCCACGCTCGGGGTGAACGGCGCCGACCAGGCGTTCCGCTTCATGCGTGAGCAGGCCACGGCCTACGGTCCGATCTACCGCAACCCCTACAACGAAGATGACTCCGGAGAGCCTTCCCAGTTCGGCAAGCAGCAAGCCATGGTCGTTGCCGGTGGCACCGCCAGTTCCCAACGCGAGTTAGACCTAGTCCTGAACCAGGCCAGTTACACACGCTGTCGGGCCATCGCCGACAGGATCAACGATCGCTTTGGGCGGACCGACGACCTGAAGGACCTGGCCAAGCCGGTGACCGATCAGCTGATCAAGATCAACATCCCGCCTCGCTACGAGGCGAACCCCGGTGAACTGGTCGAACTGATCATGCACCTGTACCTGCAGGCCGGGCCGGGCTTCGAGCAGCACCAGGCCGGTCAGTTGGCCGAGGTCCTCAAGCAGGGCCCCGAGGCGGCCCGCTCGGTACGGCTGGCGTGGCAGGCGCTGGGCCGGCCGATCGTGCAGACACTGCGCGAGTACTACGAAGACCCGCAGCTACATGTCCGTTTGACAGCCCTCGAAGCCGGGGCCTGGCTCAAGGACGAACGCGCCAGCCAGTCACTGTCCGAGTTGGCCAAAGACCTCGACCCCGAGGTCCGGACGCGCGCCGCCAAGGCCCTGATGCTGCTGCCCCGGTCCCTCAATGGTGCACGCACACTCAAGAAACTGCTGGATGACTCGGATACCTCGGTCCGCATCGCCGCCTATGAGTCGCTGTCCGCAATCAACGACCAATTGATCCTCGACGGCCGGGTCGTGGTCCCTGATGACTTGGGCACGGGCGTGAAGTACATCATCGATACGGTGCCCGCCGAGTCGCCCATGGTCTACGTCTCTCAGGTCGGCGTGCCGCGCATCGTGGTGTTCAGCCCGGACCTGGGTTTCGAATCACCACTGCTGGCAAGGCTCTGGAACAACCGGCTGATGCTGGCGATGTCGCCCGATCAGGGACACCTCGACATCTTCTATCAGCCCGCCGTCCGAACCAACCCCAACTCCCCGTCTTCGATTAAGCTCAAGGCCCAGCCGGACCTGAAAACCCTCATCTACCTGATGGGGCATAAACCCACCCGGGATCACCCGCATGAAGGCCTGGCCCTGACCTACAGCCAGGTCGTCAACGCCGTCTATCAGCTGTGCATGCAGGACCACGTCGACGCGCCGATCGAGGTGGTCGTCGGCTCGCTGGCCAAGCAGATCGACGTCTTGGAAGATACCGCCGCCCCGCAGCTGCGCCCGGAGACCGGCGGCGAGGCGCTCGACGGCGACGCCGCGGCCCCGAACGACGAAACTGTTGGCAGGCCGGACACTTCCAGCCCGCCGGGCGTGACACAGCAGTCCTTAAATCGCTAGACTAGGAAGCCCACTTCATGACCGTATGGAAGGGGAGATGGATGACCCGCGCCGTTGATGGCGGGCACCGCTGGGGCGGGCCTTTTGGAGAGGCATCGCGGCGGTGGTCGATAAATCTGTATCCAGCGTCGACATGGAGGTCGATCGTATGCGCTTAGCCAAGGTGACCCTGGCAGGGTTCAAGTCGTTTGCCGACAAGACCGTAATCAGCTTTGACGCGCCCGTCGTGGGGGTGGTCGGGCCCAACGGCTGCGGCAAGTCCAATATCGTAGATGCCATCAAGTGGGTGCTCGGCGAACAGTCCGCCAAGAGCTTGCGCGGCGGGGCGATGATGGACGTCATCTTCAACGGCTCATCCAACCGCAAGCCCTCCGGCATGGCGTCGGTCACCCTCACCTTCGAGAACAAGATCAAGGCCGACGGCACCCGCCACCTCGCACTCGATCAGGACGACGTCTCCGTCACACGCCAGCTCTACCGCGACGGGACCAGCGAATACCTCGTCAACAACCAGCGCGTCCGCCTGCGTGACATCCGCGAACTGTTCATGGACACCGGCGTCGGGACCGAGGCCTACTCCGTCATCGAGCAGGGCAAGGTCGACGTGCTGCTGCAATCCAACGCGATGGAACGCCGGGCCATCTTCGAAGAGGCCGCCGGGATCAGCCGCTTTAAGGCACGCAAGAAAGAAGCGATCCGCAAACTCGAACGCACAGAGCGCAACCTCGAACTGGTCCGCCAGCGATTGGAAGACACCGAGCGCCGCCTGCGCAGCGTCAAGATGCAGGCCGCCCGCGCCCGTTCATACCAGGAGCACACGTCCCGTCTGCGTGAGCTGCAGCTGCGATACGCCCTGGCCGAGTACCACAAGCTGCGTACCGATCTCGAAGGTCTTTCCGAACTGCTCGAGCAGGCCGAGGCCGACCGCGCCGCCGCCGCCCGCCAGCTCAACGAGCGCGAGCAAGGCATTGCCGACGCCGAACTGGAGCTGCAATCCATCCAGGGCCGGCTCAAGACCCTCGACCACGATCGGCTCGACCAGCAATCACAAAAAGACCAGGCCGAGCAACGCATCACGTTCGCCCGCACCAGCCTCGAAGAAGCCCGCAAGCAGACCCAGCGTGACAACGACCGCCTCGCCGAGCTGACCGAAAGCCGTGCACAGCTCGATCAAGACCTCCACGAGCAATCCGAGCAGGCCGAGAGCCTCACCCAGCAGCAGGGCGACTGTGAGTCTCGTCTTGAATCCGCCCAGCAGACACACCGCGAGCTTCAGCACGATCTGAACGAGAAGCGTTCCAGCCTGGAAGACGACAAGGCCGGCATCATCAACCTGATGCGCCGCACGTCGCAGCTACACAACGAGATCAACGCGCTGGACGCTTTCGAGAACAGCCTGGTCTCGACCCGCGAGAAACTCAACCAGCGTGCCGACAGCGTGGCCGAGCAATTGGAAGGCCTGCTCAGCAGCCGCGACACCGCATCGGCCAAGCACGACGAAGTCAAATCAATCCTCGAAGAAGAAACCACCCAGCTTGATCAGCAGAAGCAACTCGCCGAGCAGTTCGACGCCGAGCAACGCGACCTGACTAAGCGCTTGGGTGAGGCCAAGGAAAAACGTTCCGGCCTGGAATCGCGCCGCGCCCTGCTCCAGGAAATGCAGGACAAGCAGGAGGGCGTCGCCGATCCGGTCAAGGCCGTCCTCGCCCGCGCCGCCGCCCGTGACGGCGATGAGCACAGCACCTTCCGCTTCGTCCGCGGCCTGCTCGCCGAGCTGCTGGATACCGACGTGGAGAATGCCGCAGTAGTCGAAGCGGCGCTAGGCGACTATCAGCAAGCCCTGGTCGTCAACAAGCTCTCCGACATCTGCTCGGACAACGGCGGCAAGACCGCGATCGAATCGCTCGCCGGTCGTGTCACCTTTGCCGCACTCGATCAGCCCCAGCTCCCCGCCAACGTCGGCAGCGAACTCCGCAAGATCGGCGAAGGCAAGTTTGTCAAGCTAACCGCCGCGATCGACCTCGTCCGCTTCCCCGATTGGCTCGGCCCGGTGGCCTGGCGCTTGCTCGGACGGACCTACGTCGTGTCGAACCTGACCGAAGCCAAGTCACTCCGCTCGCAGATGCCCGACGGCTGCCGTTTCGTCACCGAGAACGGCGAGCTACTCGAAGCCGACGGCCGTGTGCTGGCCGGTCCCCTGCACGGTGCCGCCGGCGGCCTGATCAGCAGGCGCAGCGAACTTGCGATGCTCCAGGTACAGATCGGCGAACTCGACCGCACCATCAACAACGACTCTCAATCCCTGACCGCGTTGTGTGACCAGGCGGCCCACGCCGAGCAGGTCTGCGACGAACTGCGTCAGTCGATCTCCGAAGCCAAGCAGATGTCTGCCGAACTCGGCAGCAAGCTCGAATCCTACGAATCACAGATCGCCAACCTCGAGCGCGAGCAGCCTGTGCTCGCCGCCGAGACCGAGCAGATCCACCGCCAGCTCAACGAGGCGGATGAAAAACGCTCCGGTCACAAGACCGAGGCCGAGCGTCTGGAACAAGACTCCGCCGAGCGGCAGCAGCGCGTCGAAGCGGCACAGGCCGAGATCGACGATCTGTCAGCCCAGGTCGAATCGGCCGGCGAAGCCGTCACCGCGGCGCGGATCGAATCGAGCAAGATCGCCGAGCAGTTGGCGTCGGCGCAGCGGCAGGTGCGTCAGGTCGAGATCGCCTCGGCGGATGTGGACCGTCAACGCAAGCTCATAGAAGACCAGCTCTCCGGCTACCGCGAGCGTATCGCCGGCTTCGAGGCGACCGAGGCCGAAGCCGTCGAGCAAGCCAAGCAGTCCGAGCACAAGCTCAACGAACTCATCACCCAATGCGAACTGGCCCAGCGCAAGGTCGAGCAGGCCGACGCGGCGCTCGGCGAACTCAAGCAAGCCGTCCAGTCGCACCGAGCCGAGGTCGAGCAGGCCGACGACGCGCTGCACAAGCTGCAGGTCCGCCAACGTGAGCTGGAAGTAAAGATCGACAGCGTCCGCCAGCGCGGCCACGAGCAGCTCGACCTGGATGTCACCGAGGCCTACGAGCGTGCCCTGCAGGGCGTGTCGATCGACGACGAGCCCTCCGACGCAGAAGCCGGCGGCGACGAAGCCGATCAGGACGACCTGCGTACCCTCGACGGCGACACGTCGGCCGAAGCCGAAGACGTGCTTGAAGAGGCCACCGACCCGTTCGACATCGACTGGCAGGCAATCGAAGCCGATATCAGCGAGCTGCGCGGCAAGATCGCGCGTCTGGGCACGGTGAACATCGACGCCATCGCCGAGCAGGACCAGCTGGAAGGCAGGCAGGACCAGCTCGCCGACGAGGTCAACGACATCGCCCAGGCCAAGACCGACCTGGAAACGCTTATTCAGCAGATCAACGAAGACTCCCGCAAGCGTTTCGAGCAGACGTTCGAGACGATCAAGCAGAACTTCGCCGGGCAGGACGGCCTGTTCCGCAAGCTGTTTGGCGGCGGGCGTGCGGACCTGTTCCTCCAGCCGGACGAAGAGGGCAACGTCGATGTGCTCGAGTCCGGCATCGAGATCCGCGCCAAGCCCCCGGGCAAGGAGCCGTGCTCGATCAGCCAGCTCTCAGGCGGCGAGAAGACGATGACCGCGGTTGCTCTGCTCATGGCGATCTTCAAGACACGCCCGAGCCCGTATTGCCTGCTGGACGAAGTCGATGCGGCGCTGGACGAAGCCAACGTCGAACGCTTCACGCAGGTCATCCAGAGCTTCCTGGACGTGTCACACTTCATCATCATCACGCACCACAAGCGGACGATGCAGATGTGCGACATCCTCTACGGCATCACCCAGCAGGAACGCGGTGTGTCCAAACGCGTGGCCGTGCGGTTCGACCAGGTCGCCTCCGACGGGCGCATCTCGGCCGACGCCGTCCGCGACCAGGAGCAGCAGGACGAGCTCGGCGCTGAAACTGTCGAAACAGTTGAGGCCGAACCCGAAGCGCCGGTCGAATCCCCTGAACTCGTCGGCGCGGCCGTCGCCGAGTCCGGATCAAACGGCAGCGGCGGATCGAACGGTAACGGCAACGGCAAGGCCCAGGCCGACCACCACTCGACCCGCGAGCAACTCGCCGCGATGCTCGCCGACCGCAACCCGGTCAAGGTGGAAAGCCATTGACACGCCGATGAATGTCATCGAGCTTAATGACGCCGACGATCCCCGGCTCCGCCCGTACACCGCGCTGAAAGACAAACAACTCGCGACAGAGCTGGGGCTGTTTGTCTGTGAAGGCGAACACAACGTCCGTCGGCTGTTCGCGTCAGGGTATCAGACACACTCAGTACTGATCGCAAAGCACCGGCTCGATGACCTCGCCGATGCGATTTCCCAGGATATACCGGTCTACTCTGCAAGCAATGAACTGCTGTCCCGCGTCGTCGGCTTCCAGTTCCACCTTGGCGTGTTGGCTTGCGGGGTCCGGCCGGAAAACGATTCGGTCGATGCGATCCTGCCCGCCAAGACGCTGGTCGTGCTCCCCGAAGTACGACACGCCGAAAACCTCGGCCTGGTCATCCGGGCGGCGCACGGCCTGGGTGTGGACGGCCTGCTGCTCAGCGACATCGGCTGCGATCCGTTTACCCGCCGGGTGATCCGCGTGTCGATGGGATCGGTCTTCGGCCTGCCCGTGGTCCGGTCATCAGACCTTAAGACAGACCTAGCGACGCTGAACAAGTCGCACGGTTTTGAGTTGATCGCGGCGGTGTCGGAGGACGACGCCACCCCGATCGATCGGTTTGTCAGGCCCCCCGGTGGCGTCGCCGTGCTGTTTGGCAATGAGCCGGATGGATTGGGCGAGTGCTGGCTGGCCCTGTGCGAGCAGCGGGTTACGATCCCCATGCGTGCCGAGGTGGACTCGCTGAACCTGGCGGTCGCCGCCGGGATCGTCATGCACCGGCTGGGTTCCGGGCAATAATCCACATCATGAGTTAACCATCATCCCTTTCGTGCCGATCTTAGCGGTTGTATGGATTCACAGCACAAGGGGCAGATCATGGAAAACGAACCCAGATGGAACGGCATCGAACGCCGAGACAGCCCAAGAGTCGCCGGCCAGGGCGAGCTACGCGCCGCGGTGATGGACGCACACAGCCAGACACGCAGACTCCTGGCTCAAGCACAAGTCGTCAATGTCAGCGGCAGCGGGATCGCTTTCACCTCGGCCGATGCGTGTGAACTGGGGGACACCATCGCGATCCGCACGCCTCAGCAGGAAACGCGCCCCTTCACGATCAAGATCGTCGGCGCCAACCGCCGCGGCGATGGACGAAGCGAACTCCGCGGCCGTTTGATCGACGGTGCCATCCCGGCCTGTCTGATGTATGGGTGGTAGCGGATCGCCGCCCGCATGACCCGGCGTCATAAGAATCAAACGCTACCTGTCACGACTCTTCGGGGCTTAAGCCTGAGAGTTCTCGATGTCGTAGCTGTTGATCCGGTCTACCAGCATCCGCAGTCGGCCGTAGGCGCGCTTGGCGAACACGAAACGCAGCCGTGGCAACTCCCGGTACTTCCTCTCCTGATCCATCGGGCCGGTCTGCTCGATCTTCCCATCCTTGATCAGGTCGGCGAAGTCCGCGTTAAGCGCCTCGACCTGTTCATCACGCAACGGCCGACGCATCCGCAGGATAAGCCAGTCGTTCACGAACCGCTGCGAGTGGTAATTCCGGTAGAAGTCCAGCACGTGCTGGGCCGCCTGCTGCGGATCATCAAATACCCGGTAGAGCGCCAGGTCTTCTTCGCTGATCAGCCCGCTGGTCAGCAGTTCCTCTCGGACGTATTGGTCCCAGCGCTTCCAGTAGGTCCGGCCCGGGGCGTCGATCATCACGATCGGGATCGTCGGGGCCTTGCCGGTCTGGACGAGCGTGAGCGCTTCAAAGCCTTCGTCCTGCGTGCCGAATCCGCCTGCGAACAGGGCGACGGCCTTGGACTGCCACATGAACATCAGCTTGCGCGTGAAGAAGTAGCGGAAGTTGATCAGCTTGGGGTCGTCGACGATGTGTTCGTTGGCATTAGTCTCGAAGGGCAGGCGGATGGACACGCCAAACGACGCCTCGCGCCCCGCGCCGCCGTTGCCCGCCGCCATGATCCCGCCGCCGGCGCCGGTGATCACCATCCAGCCGCTCTCGGCCATCAGCCTGCCGAACGTCAGGCATGCCTGGTAGGTCGGGTCGTTTTCGGGTGTGCGCGCCGAGCCGAAGATCGAGATCTTGGGCGTTTCCTGGTACGGCTGGAACACCTTCAGCGCGTAGCGCAGCTCCTTGATGCTCCGGCTGACGAGTTTTAGCTCGCCGTCGTCCGCGCCGTCGTTCATCAGCTTGGTCGCGGTGTGGATCATCTCCCGGATGCGCTTGCCCGTCAGGCTCTGCGGGTCGCCCCCGGCCTTTTCGATGACGTCCTGCATCGCCTGGATCAACTCAGGATCGGCACGCTTACGTCTGCGGTTATTGGTTTGAGATGGATTGCTGGATTTCAGGTTCTGGGTGGGATTCCGGTCGGTCTGCGTCATCGTCTGGCGTCTTTCCTTGTCTGTTTCATTCGCTATGTCCAAACGACATATTGTACCCGCGATCGGGGTATGACCAAGCTATTTTGGTGATTAATTAAGATGCTCGCTTTAAGATGCGTGATCGGGTCGAATGACGATCTCTAACCGAGATCAGGGACTACCAAACATGATCGCAACGACAATAAAGCCGATAAAAAGCAGGGCAAGACAAGTACCGATGATCCCACAGATCATGCCGGCTATCGCCATGCCCTTTGAAGCCCCGCTGACCTCGCCGCGCTGGATTTGGCCCTTGGCCAGCACGGCAAAGATGATCGCCAACGGCCCGCAGGTGATCGCCGGTATCCCGTAGAACAAGCACCCGACGATCGAGCAGATGCCCAGCACCATCGACGCCACCGCCTTGCCCGATGACGGCAGGACCTGGCCGTGGAAAGACGGCGCTACCCGCCGGCCGCACTCCGGGCAGGTCGAGCCGATCGCCACGCCGGTCAGGTTGTAGCCGCACTGGATGCAGAACACCGACGTCGGCGAAATTTGATGATCAACCGGACCGGAGTCCTCCGGCGGTTCGGATGGATCGTCGTTGACTTCGTAGGGATCGAGTTTTTCATCGTAGTCGTTCATGTGATAGGCAATTGTTGATGCATGGGATCATGATTGTTCTAACTCGATCGGCTCGAAACGTACGCCTGTATCCGAGGCCACCATGCAGTAACACTCGATCCGTTCAAGACCGGTCGCCGCATGGACCGCCTGTGCGGCGGACGCCGTTGTTCTGATAGTTGAAACCGGACTCGAAACTCATTGCGATGGCCTCCGCCACCCTATAAAGCCGCCGCGATTGTAGCGGAAGCACACGTCCCCGACACAATCGACAATGATGAGTCATCGAAGCGACGCGACTTGTCGCGGTTGATAGGTATCACCCTCAATACAGATTCGGCACATAGCGCTGCGCCGACTTGGGCGGTCGGCGGTAGCCCGGGTCCGGCTGCCTCTCGGGGAGCTTGACCTCGCGCGGTGGGGCGGTCTCGTATGGCACCAGGCTCAGCAGGTGGCGGATCGTGTTCAATCGGGCCCTGCGTTTGTCGTCGGCGTCCACCACGTACCACGGCGCGATGCTCGTATCCGTGTACTTGAACATCTCGTCCTTGGCCTTGGAATACTCGACCCACTTGGTCCGGCTCTTCAGGTCCATCGGGCTGAGCTTCCAGCTCTTGGTCGGGTCGTCGATGCGGGCCTTGAAGCGTTTCTCCTGTTCTTCATCGCTGACGGAGAACCAGTACTTCACAAGCGTGATCCCAGACAACACGAGCATCCGCTCGAACTGCGGACAGGCCCGGAGGAACTCGTTGTATTGATCCTCGGTGCAGAAGTCCATGACGCGCTCGACGCCGGCCCGGTTGTACCAGCTGCGGTCGAACAGCACGATCTCACCCGCCGCGGGCAGATGCGAGACATATCGCTGGAAGTACCACTGCGTCTTCTCACGCTCGGTCGGCGTCCCCAGTGCGACGACCCTGAACGTACGCGGGCTGACCCGCTCGGTGATCCGCTTGATCACACCGCCTTTGCCGGCCGCGTCTCGCCCTTCAAATATCACCACCAGCTTCTGGCCCTGCTCGCGCACCCACTCCTGCAGGTGCACCAGTTCGGCGTGCAGCTTCTCGAGCTCGCTCTCGTAGTACTCACGCTTGAGCTTCCCGTTGGCCTTAACCTCGGGCGTCTCCGGCGGCGGGGGGGCGGCGTGGTGCGGGCCGCCGGTCACCATCGCGGGGGCCGGCTCCGCGGGTTCCGAATGCTCCACCGCAGCCTGTGGCCGCTCCGAGGAGGCCGGCTTGCTCTTGTCTTTTTGCTTCTTCTTGTCTTTGGACATCGAGGTTACCTCTTCAAACTCATCGTCTGTTCACCGTGGCCGCTCAAGCCAGATCGTGGACATGCTTGGCGATCCGTCGCGTGACGTAATAGACCCGCTTGATCTGCCCTCGCAGTTCCGATTCGGCCCGGTACAGCCTTGCCCGGTCCGGCGCGTCCGCGCTTAAACGCTCGGCCAGGTGATGGTTCAGCTTTTCGGCTTGCCCGTATACCTCCGCCTTCATCTGCACGACCCGTGCGGCGATATCGGTATCGCACGCTTCGATGGCCTCGGCCGTGTCGCCCAGCGCCTGCAGCGTCACTTCGTACATGCCCCACAATAGCTCACGTGTCGGTTTGGAGACAACCAGTCCCGCCTTGTGCATGGCGGTGATCGCATCCGCCAGGTCCGTGCTGATGTCCTCCGCCAGGTCGGCGTAATGATTCGCGATCGCTAGCAACGCCTCGCTGCGTCCCCGCAGCTCCTCGGGCAGGTCTTTTCTAGAAACCCGAGACAGGTACACCAGGATGTGGTTGTAGAGCGTCTCGATCTGGTTACGCTTTTCGATCAGCAGGGCGAGGGTATTCTGCGGCTGTTCGTCCGCCAGCGCCGGAGCGCTCTGGAACATTAGGGCTACCCGACTACCGAGCCGTGATAGCTCAAGCCTGGCGTAATCCAGCGCAAGCGACGGCGTGCTGATCGCGTCATCGGTCAGGTACTTCGGTGTCGCCGCCGGCGTGTCGATCACGGGCCGGACCGGCACGAGCTTCCCGACCAGCCACGCCAGCGGTGTGACCAACGGCAGGATCAGCAGCGCGTTGGCGATGTTAAAGAGCGTGTGCGCATTGGCGATCTGCCTGGGCGTCTGCGAGGCGATCAACTGGCCCCCGGCCGTGCCGGATGTCAGCTCGGTGATCTCGCGCACAACAGTCGCGAACTGCGGGATCAGCCAGACCCAGACCGCCACGCCGAAGATGTTGAACATCGTGTGGGCGATCGCGACCTGCTTGGCGATGCGTGGCTTGCCGATCGACGCCAGGACGGCGGTGACGCACGTCCCGATGTTCGCCCCGAAGGCGACCGCGATCCCCGCTTCCAAGGTGATCGCGCCCTGCGCGGCCAGCACGATCGCCATCGCAAGCGTCGCCGCCGAGCTCTGGATGACGGCCGTCACGATCGCGCCGACGAGCACCCCCCAAAGCGGGTCGGACATCTCCCGCATAAGCCGGACAAACGTCTCATGGCCGCGCAGGGGGTGCGCCGCCTCACTCATAAAAGCCATCCCCCCGAACACCAGCCCCAGCCCCAGCAGCATCGTCCCCAGGCTCTTGAGTCGGACGTTTCGGCAGAGCATCTGTGTGAAGAACCCCACCGCGATCATCATCGGGATGTACCGGCCGACGTCGAACGCGATGATCTGCGCCGTAAACGTCGACCCGATGTTCGAGCCGAGGATCACGCCGATCGACTGATGCACGCTCATCAACCCCGCCGACACGAACCCGACCAGCAGCACGGTCGTGACACTCGACGACTGGGTCAGCCCGGTTAGCACAACCCCGCTGAACGTGCCCATGATCCGGTTCGACGTGAGCCGGGCGAGCATCCGCCTCAGCCCGTCACCGGCCGCCGACTTCAGCCCGTCGGTCATCAGGTTCATCCCGAACAGGAAGATCGCCAAGCCCCCGGCCAGGTTCACCACGATCTTGAACCAGTCCAGTTCCTGCATGACATCCTGAGCGAGCACCGTCATCGGCAAGGCTATCTCCATAGAAGTGCATCTTTATAGTACACGCTTGCCAACTACGACGCGACAGGTTTTGATATGTCACTCGGCCAACCCTCACGCGCGGCGGGCGGATGAGGCGATGGATTGGCCGCCGCACTTGGAGCTTTCTCATATGTCGTTACCCGGAATCGCGCCCGTCTTCATCATGACCGTGAACACGACGGCGCAGGACCTCCTTGCCAAACTGCAATCCCTGCTCAGTGACGACGCCCGATTCACCGGCAGCATCGCCGGGAACCACATGACCCTGACCGTCCGCGAACAAGACCGCCACTTCTGGTCGCCCTGGCTGAATATTGAATTGACCGAACACGACGGCAAGACCCACTTCCGCGGACGTTTCACCCCGCACCCCAGCGTCTGGACCGGCTTTGCCTTCAGCTACTTCTCTCTGTTCGTCATCGCCGCCTTCGCCGCCGTCTGGGGCATGAGCCAGTGGATGCTCGACAGCCGACCAACGGCCTTGTGGATTGCGCTGGTGTGCGCCATCCTGGTCGTCCTGCTCTGGTGGTCGGCCCAGATCGGCCAGCGCCTGGCGCGCGAACAGATGCACGCGATCAAAGACGCAGTCAACGGCATACTCGAGCCTAACCACCCGTAGTCACCGATAGTCGTTGCGTATGTGATTCAAGCCAGGTCGCGACTGATCAGGTCTTTGTACAGCGCCTCCGGCACACAGGCCTTGAGGTGTTTGCGTCCGTCGTCGTCGCCGTCCATGTCTTCGGGGCAGATGTAAAAGTCGTCGGTCACCGGCATCACCGACGACCAATCGTGCGTCATCAGCTGCTTGCAGGTTTCGCGCAGCACCTTGTTTCGGGGGGACCAGCTGTCCTTCATCTCCAATAAACGATCAAACTTCTCCGCGAGCCCGGCCAATTCTTCGTCTGTCACTTCCGGCTCGGGGAGGAATCGGATCACATCGCCGAGTACACGCAGATGTACCATCTTGTTCGGATCGTCGCTTGCCAGCATGCTTTGGCGGTCCTTGTCGTACCCCAGCGCCAGCGACGGCAGGACGTCCGGGTTCTCCGACGAATAGACCAGGAACACCACGAACACCGGGTCTGCAATCTTTTGGTCCGCCAGCATGGCGGGGACGCGCTCCACCAGCTTGTCGATGATGGCGGGTGACAGCTTGGGGATCGATTCGCCCGGGCGGGGCCGGCGGTATGTGAGTTGCCGGCTCCTATGGTTCGGCAGATTCGAGTGGTAGAACGTCTCGATCTCGTCCAGGCCCTTGTCGTCGTATCGGTACTCCCGGGTCAACGTGTTGCGATGTCTGGGGACCATCAGCGCGTTCTCGTTATCGTATTCGCCGACCGGCACGCCGTACTCGCTGTGCACTGCGTCCTCTCGGACCACACGCTCGTTCTCCCAATGAAAATCGAAGGTGTTCAACATGAGAGAGTTGGTCGTCCGATGCGGGACCTGCCACTCGCGTACGAGCCGCCCGTCTTCCAGGAAGTACCACCACAGGCGGGTGATATAGATGTTGCTGCCCTTGCCTTCGGTGCGTGGGAAGTGTTCAACGATCTCGATCCGATCATCGGTGTGATCGAACGTGACAGACCTGACGGTTACCCAGGGCAGTTTGGGGTTGCAAAACGGGTCCTGGATCATCCGCAGTCGCCCCTGATCGTCAAACCCGTGGCGGAAGGCACCGGCCTTCTCCTGCTTGAGCCATCTCGGGACAGGCCTTTGCTCCCGGACGTGAGGCAGAAGTATGTAATCGATCATGTAATCTGAGGCCCAACGCCACTCGACGACGCTGGCCTCGTGTTCAGCGATCATCGGATCGCCAACCCCCGGCTGATTCAGGTCTCTAAAACGCTGTGCGAAGGGTACGTGTTCTTCGGGTAAGTCCTCTGGTAACGGCCGTTCTGACATGTGTCATCTCTCGGCTGATGCGTGGGTCCTCATTGATCATGCTGAGAAGTTGCTTCCCCAGACGGGCTCTATTTTAAGAAACTCATTGTCTTACATCAAGCGTTTGAAGTGTAACGTATGGATAAGGTCCACTCGGTACTGTGCTGCACGACTTTTACCGAACTTGGTAACACTACCTAGGTTAACCCAGGTCTTCGCCGACGTCTGGGGCATGAGCCAGTAGATGCTCGACAGGGGTAGGTACGACAAATCGCGGCACCTCATGAAATTCTAATACCAAACTTCTCCTATGAAGCGACGCTACTTGTCGCGTCAGACGTCATACGGTGTCACCATCTTCCAGTGTTGGCGCTTGTATCCCGCCTTGACCGGGTTCTTTTCGACATATCGGATCGCCGCCCGCATGTGTTCTTCGCTTCGGATAAACGGGCACCAATGCTTGCGTGCCCAGGGTGAGGGCAGTTTCCCATCGCGTTTTGGGTAACAAGCCATCGGATGTATCCCATCGTCATTCAGGTAGGCCGTCGCGCGGGCCTTGAACTGTGTCGCGATCCGATCCACATTGGTTGTGTGCCTTCGTGTCAGCAGGTGGACATGGTCCGGCATGATGGCCAATGCGTGTACGGCATAGCCCTGTCTCTCGGTAACGTGTGCGAAGCCGTTAGCGATTGCTCGAGCCTGTTGGCCGTTGAACTTCACGGGTGGGTAGCGCAGCGATTGTTTTGCCTGAAGGCGTCTGCGATAGTCATGTGGCGAATGGGCAACAGAACGTGTGGTGTGAACTTTCGTGGCGGAGCCGAATCGAACAAGTTCGTATTGTCGGATGGTGGTGGACCATGATCCGCGTGGGTCGTTAGGGAGCCAGAACCCATAGGCGCTGAAGATGAAGTGGAACCCCAGGATCATGGGGTGATTGTATTGTGACGGGCCATGACGCGACAAGTCGCGTCGCTTCATAGGAAGATTACGCGTGGTAACCCATGAAGCGCCGCGACTTGTCGCGTTTATTGGATTGTCGGTGGACGTTAGTCCATATGCTTGATAATCGCATCCCCGAACTCGCTGCACTTGAGCAGCTTCGCGCCTTCCATCAGGCGTTCGAAGTCATACGTCACGGTCTTGGCGCCGATTGCGCCGTCGATGCCCTTGATCACCAGGTCCGCGGCCTCGGTCCAGCCCATGTGGCGTAGCATCATTTCGCCGGAGAGGATCACGCTGCCGGGGTTGACCTTGTCCTGGCCGGCGTACTTGGGCGCGGTGCCGTGGGTGGCTTCGAAGATGGCGTGGCCGGAGTCGTAGTTGATGTTCGCGCCGGGTGCGATGCCGATCCCGCCGACGCAGGCGGCCAGGGCGTCGGAGACGTAGTCGCCGTTGAGGTTCATCGTGGCGATGACGCTGTATTCCGCCGGGCGGGTGAGGATCTGCTGGAGGAACGCGTCGGCGATGACGTCCTTGATGGTGATGGTCTTGCCGTTGTTGGGGTTCTTGAACGTGCACCACGGCCCGCCGTCGAGCTCGGTCGCGCCGAACAGTTCCTGGGCACACTCGTAGCCCCAGTCGCGGAACGCGCCCTCGGTGAACTTCATGATGTTGCCCTTGTGCACGAGCGTCACCGAGTCGCGGTCGTTGTCGATGGCGTACTGGATGGCGGCCTTGACCAGGCGGTACGTGCCTTCCTTGGAGACGGGCTTGATCCCGATGCCGGCACTCGCGGGGAAGCGGACCTTCTTAAACAGTTCCGGGAACGCCTCGGCGAACAGCTTCTTGAACGTCTCGCACTCTTCGCTGCCGTCCTCGAACTCGATACCGGCGTAGATGTCTTCGCTGTTCTCACGGAAGATGACCATGTCGGTCAGGTCCGGGCGCTTGACCGGGCTGGGCACGCCGGTGAAGTAGCGGACCGGGCGGAGGCAGGTGTAGAGGTCCAGGATCTGACGCAGCGCGACGTTCAGCGAGCGGATCCCGCCGCCGACGGGCGTGGTCAGCGGGCCCTTGATCCCGACGTGGTAGGTCTTGAAGGCTTCGAGGGTGTCCTCGGGCAGCCAGCTGCCGGTCTCGTTAAAGGCCTTTTCGCCGGCGAGCACTTCCTGCCAGGCGATTGAGCGCTCCCCGCCGTAGGCCTTCTCGACCGCGGCATCGAAGACGCGCTGGCTGGCGGCCCAGATGTCCGGCCCGGTGCCATCACCCTCGATGAAAGGGATGATCGGATGGCTGGGGATGTCGAACTTGCCGTCCTTAAAGCCGATGGGCTGGCCTTGGGTCGGGGTGGATGCCTGGGTCATGGGGAGTACTCCAAGTATTGCTGTATGAGGGTCTTTGCCTGCCTGATTCGTGTGAATCTGGGTTATCTGTAGTGCTGCCCGGCAGGGGACCGGGTGATTTGGGCCGCGTAGTATAATCCATCAGGTTGATAGTTGCCCGGATTGGTGTTTATTTGCAGTATCCGGCGAGTGGATGGGAGTTTTGATGAAAAAGGCCGCAAGGTATTTAGTGGCGGTCGGCGTACTGGCTGCGTCGCTAAGCGGTCGCCCTGCGCTGGCGGTGGAGAACGCGATCCAGACCGTCCGGGCCCTCCCGAGCCAACTCTCGGCCTACACCATCAACGGCCAGGTCGTGGCCGGCACGGGTATCCGCATCGCAGATATTGACTCGCAGATCGAGCTGGACCACCCGGCACTGGCCGGCAAGATCATCTCACACTCCGACTACTCGACTGAGGGGATGCTCGATCCCGACACCGACTTCTTTGCTTTCCTCAGCCCCAACGGCCAACGTGTTTGGGTCAACGACATGCACGCCACCGCCGTTGCCGGCGTCCTGGTCAGCAACGGTCTGGATAGCACCGGCACGCAGACCGACCACATCGGCATCTCACCCGGCGCTACGCTGGACATTGCCAAGTATTGGGAGAGTGACCTGGAGAAAGATGCAGACCTGGCGCTGCAGGCCGCGTTCGACCTGACCGCCGGGCCCGCGAGCATCCTGCTGGTCGAGGACCAGAGTAACGACAAGTTCGCCAGGGGCGACTCGAGTTATAGCGCAGGGCTGGATTATCTGGCCCTGGCACGCGACGTGTTAGTCGTGATCCCCGCGGGGAACTCGGGCCCGGACAATGTAGCCTTTTCCGTACCCGCCGATGCATACAACGGGCTCTCGGTCGGGGCGACGGACGGCCAAACCGGACAGGTGGCCTCATTTAGTAGTAAAGGGCCCACGGATGACACAACAGGCGGTCGCGGCAAGCCGGACCTGGTAGCGCCCGGCGTCGGCATGGTCTTACCGTTCGGCGGGTTTGAAGACGATGACGGACGCGACGCCAGCTCGGCGATTAACTACAAAGGTGGTTTCACACCCGCCGACGTTACCCAGTTCCGCGCCCCGAACATCACGCCGGAGGAAGATGTCGACGCCGACTGGATCACCGTCTCCGGCACAAGCTTTTCGGGTCCGCTGGTTGCAGGCACCGGGGCGCTGCTGCAGCAATGGGGCGGACACCACGGCATGGACACATCCAGCCAGACCCTCCGCGCGGTGATCGTGAACTCGGTCAACAAGGTCGACGGGGTGCTGGGTATGTCTCAGACGATTACTGACCGCGACAGCCTTGATTGGTTTAGCAGCGAGGCGTACACCGATCAGGCGATCCCGTTAGACGACCAGATGGGGGCGGGGCAGTTGGATGTGCTGCGTGCGATGCAGCAATACGACGCCGGCGAACAGGGCCCGGGCGACGTGCAGAATGTCGGCTGGGACAAGCACTTGGTGCTGACAGAGAGCGAGTACATCGATTACACCTTCGGTGAATCGCTGCAAGCCGGCGACTTCCTGAGCGCGACCTTGGCATGGACGCGGGACGTGTTCTTTGCCGACGGTGGTGTTACGGGTTCGTACGATCCGGAGACCGACGGCTTTGCTGGACTGCCGCTTGATAACCTGGACCTGTATCTGATGCACAGTGACGACACCGCGACCGAGCAGGCTTTGTGGAGCTCGGTCAGCACGGTCGACAACCTTGAGCACCTGTTCTGGCAGGTCCCGCTAACCGGCGACTACAAACTCCGCGTGGTCTTCACGGAGGATGTGACCTTCCTCCCGGGTCTTGAGAACACGCCGGAGTACGCCCTGGCCTGGTGGGCCGGTGTGCCGGAACCGGGCAGCGGGGCGGCGCTGGCTCTGATGGGGATCGGATGCCTACGCCGGACGAAGCGCCGATCCAGCTTGTAAACTTCTCATACAGATTCTGCCGATGTAGGGCTTGACAAGAACGATATTCAGCGTACGCTATGCCCTCATGAACCAGTGCACCGCCATTATCCACGCCGCCGAGCTTAACGGGCTACTACTTAGCCTGGAGCTTATGGCACGCGCCGGATAAGGGTACGCAAGGTTCAACAGACCGATACCGACCACCCTGTCCGGCCGACGCCGACAGGGTTTTTTTGTTGTAATAAGCCGTTAGCCAATAGCCGTTAGCCTTTAGCCAGAACACATGAGCCGCTTGCGGCTTAGCGATGGAGCCAGACGATGAACCAGTCCAAGGAAAACGAACCGTCTCAACGTACACCCATCCGCATCTTCGATACGACGCTGCGTGACGGCGAGCAATCGCCCGGCGCGAGCCTGAACCACCAGGAGAAGATGGAGATCGCCCGTCAGCTCGAGGCGCTGGGTGTGGACATCATCGAGGCCGGCTTCCCGATCACCAGCCAGGGCGACTTTGACGCCGTCAACGCGATCGGCACCGAACTGGGCCGGGCGACCGTCGCCGGGTTGGCACGCTGCGTTCCGCGCGACATCGACCGTGCCGGCGAAGCACTCCAGGGCGCGAATAACCCGCGTATCCACGTGTTCTGCGCCACCAGCAAGATCCACCGCGAGCACAAGCTCAACAAGGCGTTCGAGGAAATCGTCAACCTCTCGGTCGATTCGGTCAAGCGTGCCCGGCAGTTCGTCGAGGACGTCGAATTCAGCCCCGAGGACGGCTCGCGCACGGAGCTGAACTACCTCGCCGACATCACCGCCGCCGTCATCGAGGCCGGCGCGACGACCGTCAACATCCCCGACACGGTCGGCTTCGCCGTGCCCGAAGAGTACGGCCACATCTTCTCGTACCTCCGCGAGCAGATCCCGCAGATCGACCGCGACGGCATCTACCTCTCGTCGCACTGCCACGACGACCTGGGCCTCGCCGTCGCCAATTCTTTGGCCGCCGTCGCTGGTGGCGCGCGCCAGATCGAGTGCACCATCAACGGCATCGGTGAACGCGCGGGCAACGCCTCGCTCGAAGAGATCGTCATGGCGATGCGCACCCGCGCCGACTACTACAACAAGTACGAGACTAACATCGTCGCCAAGAGGATCTACCCGACCAGCCGGATGGTCTCCAACCTCACCGGGTTGCAGATCCAGCGCAACAAGGCCGTGGTCGGCGAGAACGCTTTTGCGCACGAAGCCGGCATCCACCAGGACGGCATGCTCAAGAACCGCAACACCTACGAGATCATGGACCCGGCCGCCATCGGCGTGCCCGAATCCAAGCTCGTCCTGGGCAAGCACTCCGGCCGTCACGCCCTGGCGGACCGCATCAGCGAACTCGGCTACTCCGTCGACGACGTCACCCTCGACAAGGTCTACGAGGCTTTCAAGTCCCTGGCCGACAAGAAGAAGGACGTCTACGACGAGGACATCGAAGCGATCCTCGACGAACAGCTCGAAGCCGGCCGGCAGCTGTGGGAGTTGGTGCGCTTCCAGGTCACCAGCGGCACCGGCGTGATCGCCACCGCGACGGTCGTCCTGCGCGATTCGTCCGGTGAAGAACGCACCGACGCCTCGACCGGCGACGGCCCCATCGACGCCTGCTACTCGGCGATCCAGCGCATCACCGGCGTGAAGGTCACGCTCGAAGACTACGCCACGCGCTCGATCACCGGCGGCAAGGACGCGCAGGGCGAAGTCTCCGTCCGCATCCGCCACCACGACCGCAAGGTCCGCGGCCGCGGCCTGAGCACCGACGTCATCGAGGCCGCCGTGAAGGCCTACCTCGCGGCGATCAACCGGATCAAGACCACCGAGATCAACGGTAGTGTTTCTGAAAGCAAGGCGGCCCAGCCATGAGCCTATTTGAAGAAAAGACGATCACACTCCCGGACGGCACGGAAGTCCTGCTGCGCAGCCCGCACGTCGACGAGGCCGAGCAGCTTCTTGAGTATCTAGACGCGGTCCGACGCGAATCCAACGGGATCATGTACTCGCCCGAGGATTCTATCTTCAGCGTTGAAGAAGAACGGCAGTGGATTGACAGCGGCAACAAGGACGACGGCGGGGTCCGCATCGCCGCGGTCATCCACGACCGAATCGTTGGGCTGTCCGATGTCAGGACGCCACGATTCGCACGCCAGAAGCATACGGCCGGCATCGGCATCTCGATCCGCCAGGAATGGTGCGACCGTGGCCTGGGTACCGCGATGATGCACGAGATGGTCGGCTGGGCCCGGACACAGCCTTCGCTCGAATTGCTGACGCTGTGTGTCTTCTCTAGCAACCCACGCGCCCAGGCGGTCTACCACAAGGTCGGCTTCGTCGAGGACGGCCGACTTCCCAAACGCGCGAAAGTGAATGGCGAATACATCGACCTGGTCGAGATGAGCCTATGGCTGAACCCATCCGAGGTGGCAACGTGAATCCGGTCTACAAGATTGATGACGACATCACGCTCCGCCCCTTCGAGCCCGACGACGCGGAGACTCTTTATAAGATTATCGATGCCAACCGCGAGGCGATCCGGGTCTACATGCGCTGGGTGGACGAGGTCACGGGCCCCGATTGGACAACGGCTCGGATCGAAGAGTGGCAGCAGATCCAGGCCGAGACCGGCACGCTGTTTCTTGCGATCGAGCTGGACGGGGTGCTGGTGGGATCGGTCTTCCACGTCCGGCCGGACATGAAGAACAACGTCGTGGAGATCGGCTACTGGCTCGCAGAGTCGGCGCGCGGCCGGGGTGTCGCCACACGTGCGGTCCGTAAGCTGCTCGATATTTCTTTCAGCGAACTGGGGTTCAACCGCGTCAACATCCGCATCGCGCCGAACAACAAGCCGAGCCTGGCGATCGTTGAGCGCCTGGGCCTCAAGCCCGAGGGCGTCTGCCGCCAGGCGTGGAAAGTCGGAGACGAGTACTGGGACGCGGTCGAGTTCGGCGTGCTTGCCGATGAATGGAAAAGCGGTGGAGCATGAAGACCACGAAGTCTACGGTTGAAGAAATCCGCGAGCGTTTCGACAATGATGTCGAGCGTTTCAGCAACCTTGAAACCGGCCAGCAGGCGCTGCCTAGCGCTGCGGTGATGATGGCGTTGGTGGCAGAGGCCGCATCGGCGGTCACCCCGCATGCGCGAGATGTCCTCGACATCGGTTGCGGCGCAGGCAACTACAGCTTGAAGCTCCTGCAGCATGCACCCGGCTTGAACGTCACACTGGTTGATCTCAGTCGGCCGATGCTCAATCGTGCCGCCGAGCGTGTTGGCCAACAGACAAAGGGCAACGTTACACCGTTGCAAGGTGATATCCGCGACGTTGAACTGGAAGCGGGGTGCTACGACATTGTTCTCGCCGCGGCCGTGCTGCATCACCTCCGCACGGATGATCAATGGAATTCGGTCTTCGCCAGGATCTATCGGGCGCTCAGGCCCGGCGGGTCTTTCTGGATCGCCGACATGGTTGAACAGACCCACCCGGCCGTGCAGGACCTGACCTGGGGCCGCTACGGCGCATACCTCGCGGGCCTGCGTGATGAAGCCTACCGGGATGAGGTGTTTGCCTACATCGAAAAGGAGGACTCGCCCCGGCCGCTGATGGAGCAGCTCGACCGAATGAGACGGGCCGGTTTTTCCAATGTTGATGTTTTGCAAAAAGACGGCCCGTCGGTGGCCTTCGGCGGGGTGAAGGACCGATAATACAAACCAGGACGTGAACACGCCGTGAGCATTTGGCGTATAAACCGGGCCGGATCGCGGCGGGGCCCACGGAGACACGTGGGGCTAATCCTCGGCATAAACCGATCCGATACATACCTTTAGAGGGGATGGATTTTTCCATATGAGTATCCTCACCAGTCCGTCGCACGTCGGAGATCCCAAGGTGACCAAGCCCAGCCAGGGCCAGCCAAGCACGACCAAGCACTTCGTCCTGGACACCAACGTCCTGCTGCATAATTCCTCGGCGTTGTACATGTTCGATGACAACGAGGTCGTCATCCCGTTCACCGTCCTGGAAGAGCTGGACAAGTTCAAGAGCCAGAACGACGACATCGGCCGCAGCGCCCGCGAGGTCATCCGCCAGCTGGACAAGCTCCGCGCCAAGGGCCAGCTCGCCCAGGGCGTGAAGTGGAACGGCCACGGCGGACGCATCCGCGTCGAGTTCTCCTCCGAAGACCGCCCCGCATGGATCAGTGAGGACAAGCCCGACAACCGCATCATCGGTGTCGCCTGGGCGCTTAAGGAAAGCGGTGTCCCCACCATCCTCATCACCAAGGACATCAACGTCCGCCTCAAGTCCGATGCCATGGGCATCAAGACCGAAGACTTCGAGGCACAGAAGGTCGACTCAGATCGGCTCTACAACGGCTACCTCAACCTCACCGTCCCGACAGCGATCATCGACAGCCTATACCAAGAGAAGCAGCTGGACATCGAAGAGCTCCAGCCGCACCTCGTCGAGGTCGGCGAGGACGGCGAAGAGACCCAGCACACGCTCCACGCCAATCAGTTCCTCGTGTTAAGAGACTCGGTCGACGAATCGCACACCGGCATCGCACGACGCCTGGCCGACACCGACCACGCCATCCCGATCCACGGCCCACGCAAGCCGGTCTACGGCATCATGGCGCGCAACGTCCAGCAGACCATGGCCCTGGACCTCCTGCTCGACGATGAGGTCAAGCTGGTCACACTCCTGGGTTCCGCGGGCACGGGCAAGACGCTGCTCGCCATCGCCGCCGGCATGGCCAAAACGTTTAACGAACAACGCTACGACAAGATGCTCGTCGCCCGGCCGATCATGCCCATGGGTAAAGACATCGGCTACCTCCCCGGCGATAAGGACGAGAAGCTCAGCGCCTGGATGCAGCCGATCTTCGACAACCTTAGCTACCTCATGTCCACCCGAGGCCACGGCCAGCAGCACGCCGACTCCAAGCCCGCCGAGCAGCGCATCAACTCGCTGATGGAGTCCGGCCAACTGGTGCTCGAACCGCTGACCTACATCCGCGGTAGGAGCATCCCGCACCAGTTCATCATCGTGGACGAAGCCCAGAACCTCACCCCCCACGAGGTCAAGACCATCGTCTCCCGCGTCGGCGAGGGCACCAAGATCATCCTCACCGGCGACGTCGCACAGATCGACAACCCGTACCTGGACACCGCCAGTAACGGCCTGTCCTACATGGTCGAACGCCTCAAGGGCCAGCCCATGGTCGGCCACGTCACGCTCGCCAAGAGCGAACGCAGCGAACTCGCCAGCATCGCCGCCGACAAGCTCTAGCAAGCCGCTAGCGGCTTAGCGCTGATTCTCAAAAACGCATCACCTCGCGCCAGCTTCAACGCTTGTGGTCTAGCGGTATACAATACCCCCATGCAGCTCAAGCGCACCTTCCTCCTCGGCGTGATCGGATCGCTGTCGTTTTCGGCGCTACTCGGTATCTGGGCGTTCCTATTCAGCACCTTCGGCGAGCTCGAAGTCAAGATCATCCTCACCACACTGACCGCGGCGCTCTTCAGCCTGACCTCATTGGGCGCGGCGGTCGTGGCTGAACGCGGTCGATGGCGGCCGGCCATGATCGCGACGTTTGTGATCAGCGGGATCGGCCTGGTGATTTATCTGTTGGCGATCTGGGTAGAGCTCTGGCGCTATGTTGACGACGACTGGCTTGCCAAGGGCATGTTCTGGATCGGCACCTGGGCCGTGGCGATGCCGCACATGGCGCTGCTTTCGCTTGCGCCACTGAAGGGGGCTTACTTATGGATCAGGCGATCCGCTTGTGCATGCGTGTTTCTCCTTGCGTCTTCGATCACGCTGTTTGCCTTGTTTGAAGGTGAGCCCGATCCTGAGTTCTGGTTCCGCACAGTGGGTGTATTCGGCATCCTCACCGCCTTGGGCACGATCACCGTGCCCGTGCTGGTCAAGGTCGTCGGTATCGATAAGGAAGCCGGCGTCGAATCCACGTCACTGGACATCCAGATCACCTGTCCACGCTGCCTGCTGCAGCAGACGGTCCGTAGCGGCCATTCGCGTTGTAAGGGTTGTAAACTGCGGATCGAGATCAATATCGAGGAACCCCGCTGCCCGCGGTGCGACTATTTATTACATAAGCTCACCACCCCAGTCTGCCCGGAGTGCGGCTACAAGTTGGGGGATGAGGAACTCGTGGGTGAACCTGCGGTACCTGCCACGGGAGAGACATGATGAAACCAACCGACACAGATGATCAGGTCTCCGCCGACGAACGCGGCGCGTTGATGCCCAAGCGCCGTTGGCCCCGCCGGCTGTTGCTGTTGACCGGGACATTGCTTGTCTGCTTAGTCGTGCTGGTGTTGCTGCTGCCCACGCTGATCAGCACCGGTGTCGGTAAACAGATGGTGATGGACTCGGTTAGCGACCAGGTCGCCGGTGAGATTGATGCCGACACACTCACGCTCGGATGGCGCGGCGGCCAGCAACTGACCAACGTCGTCGTGCGCGACACCGACGGCAGCGAAGTCGCACGCATCGGCCGGGTCGATCTGCCGAACGTCTCACTCCTGGCGCTGATCCGCAGCGGGCTGGGCTTGGGCGGTATCAGCATCGAACAGGTTTCAGCCGACATCGTCGGCTATGACGATGGCACGACCAACCTGCAGCGTGCCTTGGCACCATCGGCCGGCAAGTCTGTGCAGCAATCATCGAGCACGCCAACACCATCGAACGCACAAGCCGCCTGGCCCGAGGGTTTGTCGTTCGCCCTGAGCCTGCGAGATGTGGACGTGACGTATCGCGCCGCCGAGGCCGATGTGCCGATCCGTCTAGCGATCCCGCAAGCAGACCTGACCGCCAACGATCCCGAGCACCTGCTGCTGAAGCTCGATGCCGAGCTATCCCGTGCGGACGATTCGGGTTCGCTTACGGTAGACGCGACGATCGATCAGTTGTTCGATGCGTCGGGTAAGTATCAACCGAACTCAGTGACCACGCACGTGGACAGCAAGCTCACCGACCTGCCTGTGGGTCTGGTCGATGCGCTACTGCAGGAGGACGGCCGACTGGTCACGCTGCTGGGTCCGGTCGTCAACGGCCACGTCACCGCCGATGTCACCACCACTGGGGGCGCCGCCGAAATCAAGGCCGACAGCGAGCACCTGCACATTGATAGCAAGGTCGCCTTCGATGACAAGGGCCTGAAGCGTGACGGCGAGTCCGCCATCCGCTACACACTGACGCCCGACGCTTGGGCAATGCTGACCACCGCCGACGGGCAGACCGCGAGCAGGCTCGACCAACCCGTGGACATCGCTTTCATGCTCAACGAATTGGTACTGCCTTTTAAGGAGCAGGGGATCGGCCTAAGCGCCCTGCACCTCGATGTCGGGCTCTCCATCAGCGACGCCCGCATGCTCATCGACAACGTCGGCGAGGTCACGCTCGAATCGACCCAAGGCTCGATCAAGTCGGCCAGACTGGGCGACTCGCTCACAATCAAGTTCAATTCCGTCAGCGGCCTGAACAACAAGCCCGGCGAGGTCTCACTGAACGCCAAGCTGGACGACCTTCTGGATGAGCAGAACAAGTTTGACCCGTCTCGGCTGTCAGCCCATATCAACGGCCAGCTCACCAACGCCCCGGTCGCCGCGATCCTGGACGAGCTGATGCCCGACGTGACCAAGGGCCTGGCGACGCGCTCGTTGGGCCGATCAATCGATGCTGTGATCACAGCCGACGCGGCGCCCCGAAGCGAAGGGGACGGGATGGATGGCACGTTCGAGATCGACGTGCTCGCCGATGACGGTGAGGCCGGGCTCAACGCGACACTGATCGGCACACTCGGCTACGACAAGCAAGCTGTGGACGCGGCGCTTGCCGACGGTTCATACCTCACCATGACGGTCAGCCAGCCCATGCTCGATCGTTACCAGCAGGCATTCGCCGAACCTGGCAGTACAGCTCCGTCTGCCGAAGACCCCGCGTCACGTCTCACCCTCGGTGACCCGGCCGACCTCAGGCTGGACCTCACAAAGCTCGCGGTTAGTCTGAACGCCAAGCCCGATGGCGGCTACGCGCTGGATAAGCAAACGCTCGCCCTGAAAGGCAAGATCGCCAGCCCTAGCCTCCATGTGCATCAAGGCGGAAAGTTGGCGGCGACGATCCGTAACACTCTGATCGACATCGATCACGCCAAGCAAACCGACGCCGCCCGCCTGGTGCTCAACGCGAAGGTTGATTACCCCGTCAAGCCCGGCCAGGAACCCAAGCCCGGCTCGATCAAGTCCGACACCACCATCACGGGCCTCATCCAGGATGGCGAAGCGTTTGAGACGGCACAGGTCGCGTTCGTGACGGACACCGTGATCCGTCAGGCCCCGGTCGACCTGCTCGATGCGCTGTTCGGCATGAACGGCGAGATGATCGCCGCCGTCGGCCCACGCGCGCTGCTGACCGTGGAAGGCGAGTACACGCTCGGCGACCGCAGCACCGAACGTGGCCTGGACGTGCTCATGAAAAGCCGCTCCGCGTCGGCCGACCTGAAGCTGCTGGTGGAGGACGAGCACTGGGTTTTGAAGAACGACGCGCCGCTCGCCTTCCGGGTGACACCAAAGCTGTCGCAGGTGCTGCTCAAGAAGATCAACCCCTTCCTGGGTAAGGCCGTCTCTGCGCAGCTGCCGATCGATGTCACGATCAAGCGAGAGGGTTTCTCCACGCCGTTGAACGATATCACCCTCAACGACATCAACGCCAACCTTTCGCTCGATCTCGGCGAGCTGGACCTGCGCGGCGAAGGCGAACTCAAGCAGGTGCTCGACGTGCTCGGCGTCAGCGGCCGGAGCCTGGCCAACGTCAGGTTCACCCCGTTCTCGCTCAGCCTGGCCGGTGGGAAGCTCTCGTACGAGAACATGGGCATGGGCATCGACGATGTCTACCTGCTCTTCTCGGGCAATGTGGACCTCAACAGCAAGGCGCTGGACCTGCGCATGACGATCCCCGGCTCGTCGCTGTCGCGGATCAGCTGGCTAAAGGGCAGCATCGGTGAAGACGAAGCGATTGTGATCCCGCTGACCGGCACGTTTAACGAGCCTACACTTGATCTCAAACTCATGACCGACGAGATCGCCAAAAAGGCGCTGGATAAGGGGCTCGGCGGCGTCACCGACGACCTGATCCGTGATAAACTAGGTGACGAAGCCGGGGCGGCGGTCGGCGGGCTACTGAATGAAATCCTAGGGGCTGGCAGGCAACCTCAAGCTACCGACGATGAGTCGGAACCCGAGGCGGACCAACCTGCTGCCGACAAGCAGGCGCAGCAGCCGCTGACCGAGGAAGAGCGTGCCGCCCGGAAGGAACGCCGGCGACTCCGCCGTGAACGACTGGAACGCGAGGCCGCCGAACGCGAGGCCCAACAGCAGAATCAGTAACCACAAGGAAGTTAACGTGACCATCGACACCCTCGCCGACCCGACCACCATCCCCATGCGATACCGCCGATTCGGCCGAACTGAGCTGAACATGCCCGTCATCAGCTGTGGCGGCATGCGCTACCAGGACGGCTGGCAGGACAAGCCCCTCGGTGAGATCGGAAAAGAGAACCAGGCCAACCTCGAAGCCACGATCCACCGCTCCGTCGAGTTGGGCATCAACCACATCGAGACCGCACGCGGCTACGGCCCGAGCGAACGCCAGCTCGGCCTGGTCCTGCCAAAGCTCCCGCGCGACAAGATCATCGTGCAGACCAAGGTCGGCCCCGAGGAAGACCCGGAGGTCTTCCGGAAGAACCTCGAAGAATCCTTCGAGCGCCTCCAGCTCGATCACGTCGACCTGCTGGGCCTGCACGGCATCAACGACCAGGCGGGTTACGAGAAGGCGTGCCGGCCCGGCGGCTGCTTCGACGTCGCACAGGACTTCCGCAAGCAAGGCAAGGTCCGGTTCGTCGGCTTCTCGACCCACGGGCCGCTGGACATCATCCTCAAGGCCATCCGTCACGGCGACCCCAAGACCGGCAAGGGCTTCGACTACGTCAACCTCCACTGGTACTACATCTTCCAGCGCAATTGGCCCGCCATCGAAGAGGCGACCAAACGCGACATGGGCGTGTTTATCATCAGCCCGTCGGACAAGGGCGGCATGCTCTACAAGGCCCCCGATAAGCTGGCCGGCCTCTGCCAGCCGCTGCACCCGATCGTCTTCAACGACCTTTACTGTCTCAGACAGGACAAGGTCCACACCCTCAGCATCGGGGCCGACAAGCCAAGCGACTTCGACGAACACATGCAGGCCGTCGCCCTGATGAACCGGACCGATGAACTGATCGATCCCATTATCGAGAAGCTCTCCGACGCCATGCAGGAAGCGACCGGCGTACGCCACCCCGAGGACATGAGCAAGGGCATGCCCGACCACAGCCTCGTGCCCGGCGAGCTGAACCTGGAGATCATGCTCTGGCTGCGCAACCTCGCGGTCGGCTGGGACATGACCGAGTACGGCAAGATGCGGTTCAACCTCCTGGGCTCAGGCGGCCCCTGGTTCCCCGGCGCCAAGCCCGACAGCCTCGACGGCATCGATCCCGCCGACCTGATCAAAGCCGCCGGCGATTCGACGTACGCCCAGAAAGTCCCCGAACTCTTGCGCGAAGCGGTCGAGCTTCTCAAGGGCGAAGAGGTCAAACGGCTCAGTGAAAGTGAGTGATCTATTAAGGCAGCAGGCTGAGAATCATCCCGAGCAGGAACAGCGACACCGCGTATTCCAGCACCATGACGATGATGATCAGGTAAAGCGATTCCATCCCGTCCAGATCGAATAGGACGGATATCAACGACCAGTAGACTACGAACGAGAAGAATCCGCCCGCAAAGCTGCCCATGATACCTCCGATGAGGTAGGCAATGATCGCGCCAATTGCGGCAGGCCCCAGCACGACGGCTGCGAGCTTAAATAGCGCCTGAAACAGCGGCCCAAATGCCACATCCAGGAGTTTGACCGCGATGATCATCCCGACCAGCAACAGGGGGATGGTCAGGAGCAGGTTGACACCGACATAGATCGCAGCCGACACGATCCCCGTAGCCGCGTTGCCGGTGAAGTAAAGCTGCTCGATGAACTGAACGACCACGCCCAAGATGATCAAGCCCAGCGGCAGCCACAGGTCTACGAACTTGCTGGCGGATGCTTCATCCTCCCGGCCGTCCAATGCCGCGGCGATCGGGCTCGTGCCGGCCGAGGGCATGCCGCCAGCCGGCGCTGCGCCCTCGGCGGCTTCGCCCTGGGCGATCGCGGTCTGCATCCGCTTGCCTTTTTTCAGGTTGTAGCCGCACTTGATGCAGATGACCGCGTCGGGCTTGATCGGCTGATTGCACGCCGGGCATCGGCCGGTCTGGGCCGCGGCCTGCTGGGCGGGGGTCGGCGGGGGCTCGACGATCGTTTCATCGATGCCGGTCAGGTCCAGCTCGTAGGTGCCGGATTCCTGCTTCCGGGCTGGGGCTTTGGGTGCCTGGGGCAGGGGATCCACGGCATCGGCGACCCGGCCGGGCACGGTCGGGATGCGGATACGCTTATGGCACGCAGGGCACTGGGCCTTGCGGTCCGCGATATCTGTTGTCCACTGGAATCGCTTGCCGCAATGTGGACAGGTGAAGCTCTTGCCTGGCACCTTACTCATCCGTACCCCGTTACGCATCATGGTAGTTAGGGTAGACTCCCGGGCGGGCCCAGTGTTGTCAAGTTGGCGGTTCATAACCACAGATTCGGGGCACAGAACGCCGGTTCAAGCCCCGCAGGATCAAGGCCCGGACCCGGCAGCCGGTGGGGGGGCCTTGGCTTGTCGTTCCCGGGAGACTATCCTCTAGGCCTGACCACATGGAAGTGCGAGAATTCTTATGACAGTACCCCTTTTGGACCTGAACCGGCAACACGAAACCCTCTTCGCCCACATGCGGCAGGCCTTCGACGAGGTAGCCAGGTCCGGGCAATTCATCCTCGGCAAGTACGTCCAGCAATTCGAGCAGGAGTTCGCTGCGTATCACGACGTCAAGCACGCTGTCGGCGTGTCCTCCGGGACCGACGCACTGCTGGTCGCCATGATGGCGATGGACATCGGCCCCGGCGACGAGGTCGTCACCACGCCGTTCTCCTTCTTCGCCACCGCCGGCAGCATCGCCCGGCTCGGCGCGACCCCCGTCTTCGTCGATATCAATCCCCGGACCTACAACCTGGAAGCCGGCGACATCGAGGGCGTCCTCACCGACAAGACCAAGGCCATCCTCCCCGTCCACCTCTACGGCCTCAGCGCCAACATGGACAAGGTCATGGAACTGGCCAAGGCCAACAACCTCAAGGTCGTCGAGGACTGCGCCCAGGCCTCCGGCGCTCGCTACCACGACAAACCCGTCGGTTCGATCGGCGACACCGGCTGCTTCAGCTTCTACCCGACCAAGAACCTCGCGGGCATCGGCGACGGTGGGGCGGTGACGACCAACGACGACGCACTAGCCGAACGCATGCGTCAGATACGCAACCACGGCGCCGACGCCCCCGACCACTTCCCACGCGTCGGCGGCAACTTCCGGCTCGATGGCATCCAGGCCGCCTGCCTCTCACTGAAGCTGCCGATGCTAGATGACTGGTGCAACAAACGCCGTGAGCACGCCGACCGCTACGGCCGGGAGGTCGAGGAGCTGGCGCTGACGACTCCGTTCGAGGTCGAAAACCGCAGACACGTCTACAACCAGTACACCGTCCGTGTCCGAGGCAAGGGCATGCGCGACGGCCTGTGTCATCACCTGACCGCACACGGGATCGGCAACCGCGTCTATTATTCCCAGCCGCTGCACCTGCAGCCCTGCTTCAAGCACCTGGGCTACGAACCCGGCAGCCTGCCCTACGCCGAAGAGGCCTGTGAGCAGGTGCTGAGCCTGCCGACATTCCCGGAGATGACCACCCGTGAACAGGACGAGGTGATTGCCTGCCTGCGTGACTTCTTCATCGCCGAGTGAGGTCTACACTTGACGGATCGGCCCGACAACCTGACCACCCCCCCGGATACGCCCCCGGACGATCAGACCCTGGCAGATCAAGCCCAGGACACCGTCTCGGAGGCTGCGCCGGAGCATCCCGCAGACGGCCACGTGGAGCACCCGGAAAGCGGCGAGGGCTGGCGACATTACCCCGCCACGATGCTTGGGCCCGAGTCAGGCGTCGGCGTCAGGACCCACCGGCCCGGCGGCGACATCCTCGTCAAACTCAATAACGTCTACAAGAGCTTCGGCACACTCCGCGTGCTCAACGGCGTCGACCTGGAAATCAAGCAGGGCCAAACCACCGTCATCATCGGCCCGTCCGGCACCGGCAAGAGCGTCATGCTCAAGCTGATCGTCGGCCTGCTCAAGCCCGACCGCGGCGAGGTCTACTACGACGGCGACCGCGTCGACACCATGAAGGCCGCCGAGCTGGTCGAAATACGCAAGCAGATCGGCTTCCTCTTCCAGATGAGCGCCCTGTTCGACTCGATGAATGTTGGGCAGAACGTCGAGTTCCCCCTGGTCGAGCACACCAACATGACCGCCGCCGAGCGCGACGAGCGGGTGGACCGTGTCTTACGCATGGTCGGGCTCTCGGGCCTGCAGAGGAAGTGGCCCTCGAATATGTCCGGCGGGCAGAACAAGCGCGTGGCCCTGGCCCGGGCGATCGTCCTCGAGCCCAGGCTGGTCATGTACGACGAGCCCACCACCGGGCTGGACCCGATCCGGGCCGACCTGATCAACGAGCTGATCATCGCCCTGAATACCAAGTTCGGCATCTCCAGCATCGTCGTGACCCACGACATGGCCAGCGCCGCGAAAATTGCGGACCGGATGCTGCTTCTTTACGATGGAAACATCATCTGTGACGGCGACCCGGAGACGTTCCTTCGCAGCGAGAACCCGCTGGTTCAGCGGTTCATCCAGGGTCAGGCCGACCAGATCGAATTGGAGTCGATCCAGGAGGGCCTGGATACCCCGGGCAACGGGGGCTGATCGGCCGGGCGTCCGGCCGGCAAAGGGCGGCGGGTCTGACTCAGACCCTTGCAGGGAGGCGACGCGATGAAAGAAAGCACCATTAGCACGATCGTCGGGGCGACCACACTCGCCGGGATCATCGGCCTGGTCGGCCTGCTCCTGCTGATCGGCGGGCTCGATAAGTACATGGAGAGCGGCTACCGGCTCACCATCGAGCTGCCCACCGCCGGCGGCCTACGCGCCGAGAGCCGTGTCTACTACAACGGCATCGACATCGGCAAGATCGATTCCATCGACTTCCAGCAGCCGCCCAAGCAAGGCGTCGTCGCCGTCGCCCTGATCATCAACCAGGACCTGCAGATCCCCGACGACGTCAGCGTCATCACACGCTACCCGTCCATGCTCGGTGGCTCGGCCGTTGCTGACATCATGCGTGAGCCCGGTTCGATCGCCGGTCACCTGCCCAAAGACGGCTCGGCACAGATCGCCGGCCAGCCCGCCGTCGGAATCGGCGAACTCGCAGGGGAGCTGCGCGAAACCCTCAGCGGGCCGCTCGGTGAGTTCGAACGCATCTCCGACAACTTCGAATCGCTCAGCCAGGAGTGGACCCTCGTCGCCTCGAACATCAACCAGCTCGTCGAAATGCGCAGCACCGATGATGTCGACAACGGCGATGCCATCGGCAACCTCGCCACCGTCCTGGCCCGCACCGACGCCCGGCTCGTCGAGATCAAGGAAGCGATCGACGGCATCAACGCCTACGTCAACGACCCCGAACTCCGCGACGACGTCCGCACCACAGCCGCCAACGCCCGCGAGCTCACCCAACGCTTCAACGACAGCGTCGAAGCCCTGCGAGCGCGATACGTCGCCGTCGCCGACGACCTCAGCTCGACCGTCCAGGCCATGCAGAAACTCGCCGACCAGACCCTCGAAGGCGGCGGGACGTTCGGCAAGATGGTCAACGATCCCGAGTTGTACGAGAACCTCAACGACGCTTCCGAGCGGCTCAAAGCCGCGCTGGACGACGTGCGCCTGCTCGTCGAGAAGTGGAAGGCCGAGGGCCTGCCCGTTCAGTTTTAAGTTCGGCCATTAGCCGTTAGCCTTTAGCCATTAGCATGACTCGAAGACCTTAACCTATTCCAGAACCCCCCGGCCACGCTTGCGGTTTAGTCCGCTTGCTAATGGTAAACAGCTAATGGCAAACAGCTCAATACTATGAAGTACGTCATCATCATCCCCGACGGCGCCGCCGACCTGCCCATCGATGACCTCGAGGGCAAGACACCCCTCGAGGCCGCGAACACCCCCAATACGGATCGCCTCGCCAAGGCCGGCCGCCTCGGCACCGCCGCCACGACACCCGCCGGCATGCCCTGCGGCTCCGACGTCTGCACCATGTGCCTGCTCGGGTACGACCCGGTCAAGTACCACAGCGGACGCGCCCCGCTCGAAGCCGCCGCGCTGGGGATCGAGCTGAAAGACACCGACTGGATCTTCCGCGTCAACTTCGTCACCGTCATCGACGGCAAGATGCAGGACCACTCCGCCGGCCACATCTCCGACGAAGAGGGCCGCCGCCTGCTCACCGACTTCGCCAAGCTCGTCGAGTTGCCCGACGCCACGCTCTACCCCGGCGTCAGCTATCGCAACATCCTCGTCGATTCCTCCGGCCGTGACTGGTCCGAGCTGGTCACCATCCCGCCGCACGACGTCCCCGGCGAGCCGATCCTCAAGCACCTGCCGGTCGGCGGCGAGTTCGCGCCGCTGCTGCACACCCTGATGGACCGCAGCGCCGAGCTGTTCGCCAAGCACGAGATCAACCTCACCCGCCACGAGATGGGCGAGCTGCCCGCGACCCACCTCTGGCCCTGGGGCCAGGGACGCAAGCCCGTCATGCCCAGCTTCGAGTCGCGCTTCGGCTTGAAGGGCGCGATGATCACAGCCGTGGACCTGCTCGCCGGGATATCGCAGTTCATCGGCTGGGACCGCCTCGATGTCCCCGGGCAGACCAGCTACCACGACAACGACTACGTCGCCACCGGCAAGTACGCCGTCGCCGCGATCGACGACTACGACGTCCTGTGCGTTCATGTCGAAGCCCCCGACGAAGCCAGCCACGGCGCCGACGTCGCCACGAAAGTCGCCGCCATTGAAGCGATCGACAAGCACGTCGTCGGCCCGGTCCACGAGGCGCTGCAAAAACGAGGCGAGGACTGGCGCGTCCTGCTGCTGCCGGATCATTACACCCGCGTGGACAACCGCAAGCACCACCCAACCCCGGTCCCGTTCCTGATGGCCGGCAAGAACGTCCACCCCGTCCGCGAAGCCGCTTTCAGTGAAGCCAACGCCGATTCCGCCGACCTGCACATCGAGTTCGGCCACGAATTGATGGAGTTCTTCCTCCACAGCGGACTGGGCTAGAATACGCCGTGCTTTTCCATCACTGACCCGCATCAGGAGGGATCTCCGTGCTGAAGCAATCTGTCTACGGCCTGTTCGTTGCCCTGGCTATGCTCTCATACACCACTGGCGTGGTCGGCGAGACCGTCCCCGAGCAAGTGGAAGCGATTCTGGATCGGGTCGAGTCAACCGGCGACTTCGACTTCGCCGCAGCAGAAGCCTTGTCACTATTCGCTCAGGTCGCCGTGTGGAGCGAAGACTCAGCCGACACCGACTTCATCGAGGCCGCTTACGCTCACCGGCTCCTGGCGCAGCTTGAGCAGGTCGAAGGGCTCGACCGTGTCACGATCCTGAAGTTCCTCCGTGCCAATCCCGACTTCGCTCGTGTCCTTGCGTTCATGAGTCATCCCAAAGACGACCCGTCTGAGGTTTTCGCCCTCGTCGACCGACTGCGGACCGAGCGCGGTGACGCGGTCAATGAGTACGCCACACTCGCCGCCGCGATCTGTGTCGTCCACGACAAGCCGCTGAAGCGCCGGATCAACGAGAACCGCGTCAAGGCCGTCGACCCCGTCGAGTTGTTCGACTACTACAAGGCCAACGAAAAGCGTATGGTGTTCGGCCTGCGTAGCGTCCCAGCTGAACTGCTCATCTTCGTGGTCGATTCCACCGCAACGCTGCCCGAAATGAACTGGGCCCTGAAGCGCTACGCCGGGCACAAGGCGGTGGGCAAGCTCTTCTTCGACATCCGCTACGACACCGCACACTTCCGGCAGGGCTCCGACAAGAAGGTCACGCAGGCCGGGTACAACCTGCCCAATATCCTGGAGTACGGCGGCGTCTGCGCCGACCAGGCCTACTTCTCCGTGTCCGTCGGCAAGTCCATCGGCGTCCCCACCGCCTACACACGCGGACGCAGCGCCGAGGTCAGCCACGCCTGGGTCGGCTTCCTCCAGTCCAACGGCAAGCAGGGCTGGTGGAACTTCAACGAAGGTCGTTACAGCGTCTACAAAGGCGTTCGCGGCATCGTCGAGGACCCGCAGTCCAAACAATGGGTGCCCGACAGCATGGTCTCGCTGCTCGGTGAGATGATCGGCTACAGCGCCCAGAAGCGACACGCCGCCACCGCCAAGGTCGATGCGGTTAAGCTCCTGCACGCCGCAAAGGACGACACATCATTCGAACCCAAATCCCTGACGACCTCCGGCGTCCGCAGCCAACCGCGCGGTACGGACAAAGCCTCCCGGCTCACGCTGCTCGAAAACGGTTTACGATCGAACCCCGGTTATGCCGAGGGCTGGGCCGTCCTGGCGAAAATGGCCTCGGACGGTGAGCTCGATCTCGAAGAGAAGAAGCGCTGGTCGCAGGTGCTGCTTAACCTCTGTGGCGACAGTTACCCGGACTTCACGCTCTTCATCCTCGAGCCGATGATCCGCTCGATCGAAGACCCCATCGAACAGGATAAGATCTGGGCGTCCGCCGCCAAGCTCTTTACCAAACGCAAAGACCTCTCCGCGCAGATCCTGATGGCCCAGGCCGACATCTGGCTCGAGCACGGCAAGAAGGACAAGGCCGGCCGGTACTACGAAGAAGTCGTCGACCGCTACGTCAACGACGGCCCGTTCGTGCTCGATGCGCTCGATGCGATCGAGAAACTCCTCCAGGAATCCAACAAGCCCGAGCTGATCCTCAAGGTCTATGACCAGACTTGGGACCGCGTCGAAGTCCCCAAACGCATGGCACCGGCGTTCCGTGTGCAGAGCAACTGGTACCGCATCGGCAAACGCTACGCCGAGAAGCTCGATGAGTTCGGCTACGCCGACCGCGCCGCCAAAGCCGACGACCAGATCAAACGCCTTACCGGCGGGTGATGATCCCCCGCACACCATGCAATCACACCACGCACCCTCGGCCACGCTTGCGGTTTAGCCCCTGATCCCCGATCCCTGTTCCCCGAACCCTCAACTCACCTTCCCCAGCCGCCCTTGGCCCCGTCGTCTTCGATCTCCCCGACGATCACAGCCGTGCTGCCCATCGCGTTGAGTTGGTCGAGCTGACGTTTGCCGATGCGGACGCTCATCGTGACGTGGTCGCCTTCGTACTGCCGGTCCAGCACGCTGGCGCGGTTCTCCAGGAAGTGGATCGCCTTGCCGTCAGCGCTGGATAGCTGCAGGTCAAGGTCCATCGTCCCGCCGCGGGCTTCGCTGCGGATCGCCTCGATCACCTTGTCCAGGCCCTCCTGCGTGATCGCGCTGAGCGGGATGCTCCCGTCGTGCGCCTGCTGCATCACCAGCAGGTCCGCGTTGTGCGTCAGCAGGTCCACCTTGTTCAGCAGCAGCAGACGCTTCGGCTCCGTCGCGCCGATGTCGTCCAGCACATCCATCACCGTCTTTAGCTGCTGCTCCGCCCGGGGGTGTGACACGTCCAGCACAACAAGAAGCAGGTCCGCATGCACCGCCTCCTCGAGCGTCGCCTTGAACGACGCGACCAGGTGGTGGGGGAGGTTCTTTACGAATCCGACCGTGTCCGACAGCATCACCGCGTCGCCGCCGCCCAGGTCCCACTTGCGCGTGCGCGTCGACAGCGTGGCGAACAGCTTGTCGTCGGCATACGCGCCGCCCGCCTGCCCACTGGCCGACTTGATCGCCGTGTTGAATAGCGTGCTCTTGCCCGCGTTGGTGTAGCCGACCAGGCAGACGGTGTAGAAGTCCTTGTTCCGCGCCTCGACCTCGCGTGTCTTGCGCCCCTGCACTTCCTTGATCTCGCGCTTCAGCTGCGCCTTCTTGCGCTGCACGATCCGGCGGTCGATTTCCAGCTGCTGCTCACCCGGGCCGCGCGTCCCGATCCCGGCAGGCGCGCCGCCGGCGATTCGTTCCAGGTGTGTCCACATCGCGCGCAGGCGCGGGTAGGTGTATTCAAGTTGCGCAAGTTCAACCTGCAACCGCGCCTCATGCGTCTGTGCCCGGGCCGCGAAGATATCCAGGATCAACTCGCTACGGTCCAGGACCTTCCGCTCGATCACTTCCTCGATGTTCCCGATCTGCGATGGCGACAAGTCGTTGTCGAAGATCACCACCTCGGCGTCATGCACATCGCACATCAGCTTCAGCTCTTCGACCTTCCCCTTGCCGATGAACGTCTTGGGGTTGGGCTTGCTGAGCTTCTGCATCAGCTGGTCGCAGCAGATCGCCCCGGCCGTGTCCGCCAGCGAACGCAGCTCCGCCAAGGGGTCGTGCGGGTCCGCCCCGTCATTGGGTAGTAACCCCACGACCAGGATCGCCCGCTCCCGCTGGACCGAAAGTTGTTCTCGCTGCATCTGCTCCATAGCCCAGCCATTCTAGCGAGGGTTCAGGGAATAGGGCTCAGGGATCAGGATATGCATCTAACGCACTTGGTTATTTCCCTGATCCCCGATCCCTGTTCCCTGTCTTCTGCCCCTTGACTTGCTCATATGTACGGTATATGTTAGGTATATGGGGCCGCTCAAATACCTGTTCCTGGATATGAATAGCTACTTCGCCTCGGTCGAGCAGCAGGACCACCCGAACCTGCGGCACAAGCCGGTCGGCGTCTTGCCTTCGATGGTCGCCACCACCTGCTGCATTGCCGCCAGCTACGAGGCCAAGGCCTTCGGCGTCAAGACCGGCACCGCCGTCCACGAAGCTTCCAGGCGCTGCCCCCAGATCCAGTTCGTCGAGGCCCGGCCCAAACGCTACGTCGACGTCCACCACCAGATCGTCGCCGCCGCCGAGTCCTGCCTGCACGTCGACCACGTCTCCTCCATCGACGAGATGTACGGCCGGCTGCTCGGCGACGAACGCAAACCCGATCGCGCCGCCGCCATCGCCCACGCCGTCAAGCAGGCCATCCGCCAGCGCGTCGGGGCCTACGTCCGCTGCTCCATCGGCCTGGCGCCCAACCCCTGGCTCGCCAAGGTCGCCACCGACCTGGAAAAGCCCGACGGCCTGGTCATGATCCTCCCCGAGCAGATGCCCGAAAAAATCGCCTGCCTCAAACTCACCGACCTGCCCGGCATCGCTCGCGGCATGCACGTCCGCCTCCAACGCCACGGCATCCACACCGTCACACAGCTCTGCCAACTCTCCAAGGCCGACCTCTCACTGATCTGGGAAAGCCGTGTGCTCGGCGACCTGTGGTGGCACCAACTCAACGGCCACGACCTGCCCTTTCGGCCCACCCACCGCAGGACCGTCGGCCACTCCCACGTCCTGCCCCCCAAGTGGCGCACCGACGCCGGGGCACGGGCCGTGATGGTCCGCATGATCCACAAGGCTGCCGCCCGCATGCGCCGCCTGGACTACGTCGCCAGCCACATCACCCCCTCGCTGCGCTACCTCGACGGCCCGAAGTGGAAACGCCGGGCACCCATCGGCCTGTGCGCCGACACCCTGACCATGGTCCGCGTCTTCTCCGAGCTCTGGCCCGACAAACCCCTGGGCACGCCTTTGCAGGTCGCCGTCCAGCTCGACGGCCTGATCCCCCTGCACGCCGCCCCGATCCCGCTGTTCAATGAACCCCGCCACCTCGCCGACCTCGCCAGGACCATGGACGCCATCGACGACAAGTTCGGCCGCCACAGCATCTACTTCGGCGCCATGCTCGGCGCCCAGCAAGCCGCCCCCACAAGAATCAGCTTCACCGTTGTCCCGGAAGAGGTGGAGTTTTAAGGTGTGCAAGTGGGGCAGTAGGGCGGCTTTAAGGTAATCTACCATCCAAGCCATATATTTAGAATCTTTTAACAGGCACTATCTCGTGGTTCGGATCAAACCATATCACATAAAAGACGTGATCCTTATACACGCCATATACCCGCATTTGTTGGCTGGCGCGAACTCCCGCAATAGAAAGGTCGGGGCTGACTTGTGGCGGGCGCTTCACGCGCTTAAGTATTCTGTCTTCGTACACAGTATGCCCAAGCCCCACCTTGCCTTTTCTTTTCTTGTTCTTACCACCTGTACCCAGAACATCACTCCAAGCTAGAGTGGTCAACTGCCTAAGACAGTCGATTGTGTTAGCAACTTCTGCTGAATCACATTGACTAAGGCAGAAATCGCTGCCGTGTTGTACATAGAGGAATGAGATTGAGACGGGTGTTTGTACACGCTTGACTTCAGCAAAGTCGGAGGCTTTGGGGGCTTTCCAATCCGTGGAGGTTTTTAAGTTGTACGCTTTACGCTTGCGAGCCACGCCTAGCCTCGGCTTTTAAAGAATTTTTTTATTGCGTCCTTGGTGATTTCATTGGTGCATTTGTCGGCAGGACCACAATCACCACGCGCATCGCGCCATGGCTTTTCATCATGTGTCATTGAACGCAAGCTGGTTGCGGAATACTTCTTATATGCAGACCACACAGCATCAACAAATGCCGATTCATCTTTTGTCAAATCCCCGGCGTCCACAGTTCCATCGGGATTCTGGAAGTGTGTTGGGGGTATGTTGAGATACTTATAGTCGGCGAATTGAGAGAATAGCTTTGCAACTACCGGTCCATGTGCCCACGCCTCAATCTTGTCGTTGAACAGCGGCTTGTCACGCTTAGCCAACGACCACCCTTGCGCGTAGTACAGTAGTTTTTGCAAACGTAGATGGGATAGGTAGTCGGGCTCGTCTTCCTGAGCTGCCATCCATAATAAACGCTTTGCCACATTCCGAGCAGTAGCCATGTGAAAGCCCCTTGATTGAGAAGCAGATACTATGATCGGCTATCTTGGATGACAAAGATGATGTCACGATCCTTGAACACAATATACTATATAAACCCATTAAGTAAAGTATTTGTTAGGATAAACGTTGTAGTTTGCTTAAACTTTGAGGGCAAAGTGAACCATTATATGGCTTAAACCGCCCCCCTTGCATCCCTCAGCCGGTTGACTACACTATTGGGCTCGCTGGGTCCCCGGCCCCCGGAATGCGCGGAAGGCTCCACCTGTGGAAGTGTCCCCGCATCCAGCCCCCGGACCCCGGCTTTGGATGCCAATAGACCCCCTGGAAGAAGGGCGACCGCCATGCCACGAGTTTGCACATTGACCGGCCGACGCACCGTAGCCGGCAGAACCTACACCACACGCGGTAAAGCCAAGTACCTCGGCGGTGTCGGTACCAAGATCACCGGCAAGACCAAGCGGACCTTCCGCCCGAATATCCAGACCGTCACCGCCCTGGTCGACGGCAGCCCCAAGCGGATCAAGGTCTCGACCAAGGCCATCAAGTCCGGCCTGGTCGTCAAGCCGCTCAAGCGTAAGTACGCCTACAAGCCCGAAGCCGACGCCGCGGAATAATCCCCGGCCAGGCTGGCCCCGCCGACGCCCACACAGGGCCGGTCTACGGTGGTTTTTGCCGCAAATTGTAGTCAATAGCCTTGACCTGCCGGGCCGACCCGGCAATCCTAAGTAAAGAAGCCTCGCCTACCGGAAAGTGATCACTTCCGCAGGCGGAGGCACCAAGCAGTTCCTCAACGGGGACGACAATCGAAGAGGCCACGAACCACCCACCGGCCCGATTGCTTCCAGCTTCCCCGACGTAGACAAGACAGATACCACCCACGAACGTACCGCCGACCCCGGAAGTTCCCGTCGGCCGGACCGATGCGCATGCCCATCCGTGAGGACATCAAAGACCGCGTCCAGCAGGCGACAGACATCGTGCGCCTGATCGGCGAGCAGGTCGCGCTTCGGCCCAAGGGCAAGGAGTTCGCCGGCCTCTGCCCGTTCCACGACGACAAGAACCCGTCGATGCAGGTCTCCCCGGCCAAGCAGATCTACAAGTGCTTCAGCTGCGGGGCCGGCGGCGACGTCTTCAGCTTCGTGATGAACTACCACAAGATGACCTTCCCCGAGGCCATCAAACACCTCGCCGAACGGGCAGGTATCGAGGTTGAGGAGCAGGGGGCGGGGTACAGGGATCAGGGGTCGGGGCCAAGTGAACGGGACAAGCTCAAAGAAGCCAATGGGCAGGCGCTTGAGTTTTTCCGGGCGTTACTGAAGCATCCTGATCACGGGCAAACGGCCCGCGATTACATCGAACGCCGAGGTATCAGCCCCGAGATGGTCGCCGACTTCCAGATCGGCTACGCCCCGGATCGTTGGGACGGTCTGGTCCAGATGATCACAAAGAACGGGTGGGACGCGTCCAACCACATCCTCGCCGGCCTGATTTCGCCCCGAAAGCAGTCCCCCAATCCCCAACTCCCAACCCCCAATCCCGACTGCTACGACCGCCTGCGCCACCGCCTGATCTTCCCGATCTTCGACGCCATCGGCCGGCCTATCGCCTTCGGCGGACGCAAGCTCCGCGAGGAGGACGAGCCCAAGTACCTCAACAGCCCCGAGACCAAGCTCTTCAACAAGTCCGCCACGCTCTACGGCCTGCACTTGGCGAAGAAGCCGATCATCGACGCCAAGACCGCCGTCATCGTCGAGGGCTACACCGACGTCATCGCCTGCCATCAGTACGGCGCCCGCAACGTCGTCGCCACACTCGGCACAGCCCTGACCGCCGAGCATGTGCGAGAGCTTCGCCGATATGCCGAGAAGGTCGTGCTGATCTTCGACGCCGACGAAGCCGGGCAGAAGGCCGCCGACCGCGCGGTCGAGCTGTTCCTGACCGGCGACCTGGACGTCTACATCGCCGTCCTCCCCGAGGGCCTCGACCCCGCCGACTTCATGGCCCAGGAGAACGGCCCGCAGCGCTGGGACGACGCGATCGACTCGGCTCATGACGCCTTGAGCTACCAGTTCGATCGGCTCAGCGAGCAGATGGATCAGACCACCACGTTGACAGGCAGGCAGAACCTGGCCGACGGCTACATCACAAGGCTGGCGCAGCTTGGTCTGGCCAAGACCGGCTCGATCCGCCGGGCGTTGGTTGTCCAGCGGCTGTCCGAAATCCTGCACATGCCCGAACAGGCGGTGGGGGACCTGCTCAAGGCCAAGGCTAAAACCACCCGCCGTGCGCCCGTCGCCCCCCCGACACCCGCCGAAACCCCGGCCCAGATGTCGCCTGAGGAAGCTGAATATCTCAGTGAAGATGGGCAAGCATCGGAAGATGGGATATTCCCCGAATCTGCTGCCGAATCGTTTGCCCCGGCCGATTCTGGGCGTAGACTTAAGGCGTTAGCGCTAGCCGAGAGGCAGGTGATCGGATGCCTGATCCGAGATAACCAACGATTTTCCAGCGTGCTGATCGACGGTCGCCCGTTCGATGAAGCGGTGACTGTATCCGACTTCGTCACGCCCGAGAATCGTCGGCTGTTCGAGCGGCTGTATCAGCGCCTCGCCGACGGCAAGACCACCGACCTGGCTGGCTTGCTCGGCGACCTGGCAATCAATGGCGAGCAAGCCCTCGCCAACCTGCTCACCGAGGCCGACGCCGAGGTCGAAGCACGCAGTGGGGGAAAGGACAACCTGGAAGATGAGCTGCTCACGGCCGCCGTCCACGCCCTGCACCAGTACCAAGGTGAGAACGCGTACCGGCAGACCAAGCAAGCGCTCAACGGCGACGCAGATACGGGAAGCGAAGAGACCGACGCGTCCCTGCTGATAAAACAGATGATCGAACATCGGCGAGACAATCCCTCACCGGTGCGGATCGCGCGTGCCCGGCAGTAAACGGGCAATAGAACGTAGTCGTCCGGGCATAAGCACGCCGGGGGGCAACTGATCGCCGCCGCAAGGAGGCCGGCGAGGGAACGACAAGGATGCACACCCCATCGGGCAGCCGCCCGGCGGGAAAAGAGAGTCGGCAGCCGGCCCAGCGTCCGGTTGCTCAACATGAGGCAACAGTTTTGATCAACGTATTACACCCAGCGGCACTGGAACTCATCGCCGGCGGCATGAAGCGCGGTTTCATCACCTTCGATGAACTCAACGCCTTGCTCCCCGATGAGTACGTCGACCCCGACAAGGTCGATGAACTGCTCGCACGGCTGCGTGTCGAGGGCGTCCGCCTGCTCGACAACATCTCCGTACCCCACGAGCACCGTCCGAAGCTGATCAAGCCCCAGGACCCGGACCCCGAACAGGTCCAGGCCGACCTGGCCGAGGCCGAAGCCCAGACCGACGACGAGGGCGACGAACTGCTCAGCCCCGAACAGGCCAAGGCCGAGTTCGCCCAGGCCCTGCAGGACGCGGTGAGCAAGCGCATCGACGACCCCGTCCGCATGTACCTCACGCAGATGGGCGAGATCAGCCTGCTGACCCGTGAAGAAGAAATCCGCCTGGCGAAGAAGATCGAGACCACCCGCATGATCTTCCGCCGACTGGTCCTGGAAAACGACTACGCGATCAAGAGCTCGGTCGAGGTCCTCGAGCAGGTCCACGAGGGCGAGTTGCCCTTCGACCGCACGATGAAGATCTCCACCGCCGAGGACGACGCCAAGGGCAAGATCGCCGCACGCATCCCCGTGAACCTCAAGACGGTCAAGCGCCTGCTGGAGCTGAACCGCCTGGACTGGGACGAACTCGAAGCGCCCGGCCGGATCGCCAAGGCCCGCCTTGAAGCCATCCACGAACGACTCGCCACACGCCGCCGCAAGATGACCACGCTCATCGAGGAGCTGAGCCTGCGTACCAGCAAGGTCCAGCCGCTCCTGAAGAAGCTGCGCTCCATCGCCAGCAAGATGACCGAGCTGCAGACCACCATCGCCAAGGCCGACGACTTCCCCGACCGCTACGACCCCGAAGACATCATGGTCATGCGTGAAGAACTCGCCGGGATGCGCAGCCTCGTGCTGTGCGACCCCGAAGAGCTGATCCAGCGCGTCAAGAACATCACCATGGTCTTCGACGAATACGAACAGGCCAAGCGCGACCTGTCCGGCGGCAACCTGCGTCTGGTCGTCTCCATCGCCAAGAAGTACCGCAACCGCGGCCTGTCGTTCCTGGACATCATCCAGGAAGGCAACACCGGCCTGATGCGTGCCGTCGATAAGTACGAGTACAAGCGCGGCTACAAGTTCTCGACCTACGCCACCTGGTGGATCCGCCAGGCGATCACCCGCGCGATCGCCGACCACGCCCGCACGATCCGCATCCCGGTGCACATGATCGAGACGATGAGCAAGCTGCGCAACATCGCCAAGAACCTGCTGCAAGACCTCGGCCGTGAGCCCACGATCGAAGAGATCGCCGAGGCCGCCGAGATGCCGGTCAGTGAAGCCCGTCGTGTGATGAAGATCAGCCGCCACCCGATCAGCCTCGACCGCCCGGTCGGCGAAAGTGAAGACTCCTACTTCGGCGACTTCATCGAAGACGAAGCAGCCGACAACCCCTCCGAGACCGCGACCAGCGACATGCTCCGCGGCCGGATCGAGCAGGTCCTCAAGACCCTGACCTACCGCGAACGCGAAATCATCAAGCTACGCTACGGCATCGGCGACGGCTACACCTACACCCTCGAAGAGGTCGGCCGGATCTTCAAGGTCACCCGCGAACGTGTCCGCCAGGTCGAGGCCAAGGCCATCCGCAAACTCCAACACCCCGTCCGCGCCCGCAAACTCCAGGGCTTCGTCGACGGCACCCTCGAAGAGGAAGACGCCCTGGCGTAAGCCGAGGCCCCATCCTCAACACACGAATCACTCACAAAGCCCCACCTTCTCGAAGGTGGGGTTTCTTCATACCAAGAATGCAGTCACCAATGAACACCGATAAACACCGATGCAATGACATCCCCCCACACAGCTCTTATCCGTGTCCATCCGTGTTCATCTGTGGCTAAATGCTTTTCTCGCCTTCGACTCATTCCGCGAACATCGCGTCCACGAACTTCGCCGGGTCAAAGGGCTCAACATCGTCCGGCGTCTCGCCGACGCCGATGAACTTCACCGGCAGGTTGAGCATTTCGCGGATGGCGATGACGATCCCGCCCCGGGCCGTGCCGTCGAGCTTGGATAGGAAGATGCCGGTGACATCGGTCGCATCGGCGAAGACCTTGGCCTGGTTGATCCCGTTCTGCCCGGTCGTCGCGTCGATCACGAGGATGACTTCGTGCGGCGCCCCCGGAAGCTGCTTGGCCACAACTGAGCGGATCTTGGTCAGCTGACGCATCAGGTGTTCCTGTGTGTGCAGCCGCCCGGCCGTGTCGAGCACCAGCACATCGACGTTGCGAGAGACCGCCGCTTGCGCCGCGTCGAACGCCACCGCCGCCGGGTCGCCGCCTTGCTGGCCCTTGATGACCTGCACGCCTAAGCGCTCGCTCCAGACCTCCAACTGCTCGACCGCCGCCGCCCGGAACGTGTCGCACGCCGCCAGCATCACGCTCTTGCCCTCGTCGCGCAGGCTCTTGGTGATCTTCGCGATGCTCGTCGTCTTGCCCGCGCCATTGATCCCCGCCACAAGGATCACGGTCGGCCCGCTCCCGGGCTCAGAAAAATGCAGGCTCCGATCTTCCGCCGGGAAGTACGCGGTGAGTTGGTCTTTAAGAAACTGCAGCGCCTCGTCACCGCTGGTGATCTCGCCGCGCTCGTAGCCCGCCTGGATGTCCTTGCGGATTTCGATCGCGGTCTTGATCCCGATGTCCGCCTGGATCATCGCCCGCTCGAGCTCCTTGAGCAGCTCAGGGCTCAGCGACTTGCCGGTGAGGATCGTCCGCACCGTCGCCGCCGACCCCGACCGCGTCCGCGCCAGGCCTTGCTTGAGTTTACTTAGCGCGGATTTGAAGATGCTCATGGGGAGGGTCTAGGGTATAGGGTTTGGGGTCTAGCCAGAGCGAATGGCTAAAGGCTTACGGCTTAGTGCTCTCTTCTTTCGCGTCATCCAGCCACGCCTGTTCGCTCTGCGGCTCCGGCGTCTGGGGCGCGACGTCGCCGACGTTCTTCGCCAGTTTGTCGAGGATGCCGTTGACGAACGCGGCGCTCTGCTCGCTGCCGTACTGCTTGGCAAGCTCCACCGCCTCGTTGATCGCGACCTTAGCCGGGGTCAGCCCGGCCGCCATCTCGTGGTACGCCAGACGCAGGATCGCGCGGTCCACCGGCGGCTGGCGATGTGTCGGCCACTCCGGGCTCAGCGCCTCGACCTTCTCGTCCGCCTCCTTGTGCTGCGCCCACGCACTCAGCGCCAGGTCCACGCCCTGTTCACGCACCACGGCCTTATCAAACTCATCATCCAGCCCGTCCAGCAGCGTCTGCCGATCCGTGCTCGCGTTGATGCCCGAGGCGTCGAGTTGGTACAGCACCTGCATCGCCAACCGACGCACGTCCCGACGCTTCCCCGGTGCCAGTCCACCGCCGGTATCCGACTTTTGCTTCACGTCAGTCATGCTTAATTCAATCATACTCACCACAGAGGGCACAGAGTTCACAGAGCGATTATGAACAGAGATGAACGCAGATGTATGGGATCATAAGCTGCTATGCCAAACACACCAATTAAATCTGTGTTCATCCGTGTTAATCCCTGTTCCATACTTCTCGTCTTGACTTGACCTCTATGCTCTCTGTGTTCTCTGTGGTTAAATCCGATTCACAGTTTATTCATCAAATCCGCCATCTCGATCCCCGCCATCATCGCGCTGCGCCCGGCGTTGCCCATCTTGACCCCCGCCCGGTTCAGCGCCTGCTCCAGCGTGTCGCAGGTCAGCACCCCGAAGATGCAGGGCACGCCGGTCTGCACGCCGACGTCCTTGATCCCCTTGGCCGTCTGCTCGACGACGTGGTCGTAATGGTCCGTCTCGCCGCGGATCACGCACCCCAGGCAGATCACCGCCCGGTAGTCGCCGCTCTCCGCCAGCTTCTTCGCCGTCACCGGCAGCTCAAAACTCCCCGGCACCCACACCGTCGTCAACGCCTCCGCGCTCCCGCCCAGCCGGCCCCACGTATCCACCGCCCCGTCCAGCAGGTGCTTCGTGATGAACTCATTAAACCGAGCCACCACCACGGCGATCTTCACGTTGTCATCAGCGACCAGGTCGCCTTGGAGGGTGTCAGGCATGGGGACTCGTAGGGTTAAACCGTATCGAACCGGCGATTGTAGCACCCCTTGTCGGGGTCCGCGAACGATCCAAGCGGCCTGCGAAACCTGCAATTTATGCCGGTTATCCCCAACTTGCCCCCCGCGCCCGGTTGGCTATGATGGCGGACCCCACAACGGACGTATTTCCCTTAAAAACCCAACCAAAGGACCGTGAACCATGCCTAAGCGTGCGAAAATCTCCATCATCGGCGGCGGTAATGTCGGCGCCAGTTGTGCCCTCTGGGCGGCCAGCAAGGAACTCGGCGACATCGTCGTCCTGGATATCCCCGATGCCGAGGGCATGGTCAAGGGCAAGATGCTCGACCTCGCTCAGTGCGGCCCGATGGAACGCTTCGACTGCAACATCACCGGCACCGCCGACTACAAGGACATCGCCGGATCGGATGTCGTCGTCGTGACCGCCGGCATCCCGCGTAAGCCGGGCATGAGCCGTGACGACCTGATCGCGACCAACGTCAAGATCGTCAAGAGCGTCAGCGAGAACATCAAGCAGTACGCCCCGGACTCGATCGTCATCCTCGTCAGCAACCCGCTGGACGCCATGGTCTACACCGCTTGGAAGACCACCGGCTTCCCGACCGAGCGGATCATCGGCCAGGCCGGCTGCCTCGACGTCGCCCGGTTCAAGACCTTCATCGCTATGGAAACCGGCTTCAGCGTCGAAGACATCAACGCGCTGCTGCTCGGCGGACACGGCGACACCATGGTCCCGCTGCCGCGCTACACCAACATCGCCGGCATCCCCGTCACCCAGTTCATCAGTGAAGAACGCCTCAACGAAATCGTCGATCGCGCCAAGGTCGGCGGCGGCGAGATCGTCAAGCTCATGGGCACCAGCGCCTACTACGCCCCGGCCATGGGCGTCATCGACATGGTCGAAGCCATCGTCAAGGACAAGAAGCGCATCCTCCCCTGTGCCTCCTACTGCGACAAGGAGTTCGGCGTAGGCGGATTCTTCGTCGGCGTCCCGACCCTCCTGGGCGCGGGCGGTGTCGAGAAGATCGTCGAGATCGACCTGAACGACGAAGAGCAGAAGCTGATGGACGCCTCCACCAAGCACGTCTCCGACCTGGTCGATGTCGTCAAGAGCACCTTCCCCGAACTGGCCTGACCCCGGCCCCCGGAAGCCTCCCGACCCCTGGAAGTTTTCCCCGAAAGCCTCCCTCGGAATCAGTCCGAAGGTCAGTCAATAGTCCAATAAACAACAAACGCCCACCTCGCGATCGGGGTGGGCGTTTTGATGGATGTGCGGTTAGGATTGTCTGGCCTTGGGAGGTGTCCTGACGATACTTCCAGTGTGCTTCCGGGGTGCTTCCGGGGGTGCTTCCGGGGGCTAGCACAGGGCGGCGAATGTCAAAGCCGCGAGGATCAGGATCTTACGCCGTTTGGCGATTTGATCGGCGTTCATGACAAAGACAGCTGCTAGCATGGTTTACTCCGTTTCGGTGACACCATGATACCATCAACCGCCGTACCAGTCAGAAAATTCACGCCTGCAATCAATATAAGTTATTAAATGACATGAAAATGAAAAAAGTGAACCCAATTCGCAGCCGGTCCGATAAATCACGGATGTTGTTTTCGGACATCATCCCGGCTCCGTTATTGGGGCGTATCCGGCCCATCGGGTGGGGCGGGGGATTATCGGTCTGGGGCATGCTGGCCTTCGTGATCATGGCCGCCATCATGCCAGCCAACTCCAGGGCCCAGGATCAGGAGCAGATCCGCGCCCCGTTTCTAGATAGCTCCCACGCCAAGCGGGCCTATGGGCTAGTCGAAACATGGCTGGCGCTTGAAGCCGCCGAGTCGGCCCAGGCGGACCCCATCCCGGTCACCGGCATGTTCGGCGTCCGGCTGACCCTCAGGAGCAAGGGCATCGTCGTCGGCCAGGGCGTCGCCTACCGGCAGAACCTGTCCGCTGTCCTGGATAAGCCCGGCGAACCGATCGACCTGGTCACGCTGCTCACCCAGGCGACCGAGCAGGCTAAGGCCGGCGTCCTCGACAGCCTCGCCGATGCTCGTCTGCGCGCCGTCCTTGAGGGGCGTTCGATTCCCGAACCGGTCGAGCTGAAAGTCGCTGACGTTCACCTGAGCATGGTGGCGGACCTCGAGCTGGCATACGGCCTGCAGGCGATCAAGCTGCAGACAAACGCCGACACGCAAGCCATCTTCACGCACTTCGCGCCCGGGTATCACGGGCTGGGTTTCACCGATCAGACCACGGACACTTGGTCATGGGTCTGGCCCGGCGAAGCGGTTGCCCGCAACATCGCGCCGTCCACCCACCTCACGCTCGGGCTTAAACGACTTGGCCTGGACCGTTCGCGCGTACAGCAGCTCGCACGTCCCGACGGCATCGGGCTTACACGGTTCAAGTCGCTGCACATCGTCCGGCCGGACCGCGGCCTGGAGCCGGTCATGATGGTGCGCAGCGGGACCGACCTGCCACGCTACACGATCCAGCAGCGAGAACTGGTTCCCATGAGCGACCGATTGATCGAACACCTCAACAGCCGATTCCTTGATGACCACCGCATTCGCGGCACCTACCACCCGACCAGCGGGCGATACAATCCACCTGTCGCCACGCCCGAACAGGCCGCCCTGGCCAGCTATGCGATCTTGCATCACTGCGCGTACCTAGCCGAGACACGGCCCGACGATCGCAGCCGGCAGATCTTCGTGGATAAGGCCATGAATGCGATCGAAGCAATCGCCTGGTATGTCTTGTCACCCAACGCCGAGGCTGATCCCCAGGTGTCAGCCCTCGTATTGCTAGCCATGCTCGAAGCGCCTGCAGACAAGGCGGATGCCCGCCTACGTGACCGAGTCAGTGAGTTGCTGCTTTCACACGTTGAACCTCAGGACCAGAACGCCGAACCCGCTCCCGGAACGATGAAGGATGGCACCGCCGCACTGGTTGCCGCCGCTCTGGCAACGCTCTACGACAGGACACGCCAACCCGAGGCCGGCCAAGCCGCTCGCACGTTAGTCGACCATCTCTGGGATCGGCCGGACAAGGCGCCAAACCTCTCGGCCCTTCCCTGGCTCGTCTTGGCGCACGAACGCGCCGGTGAATTGCTCTACACGGATGAGCCCGAATCCGGACAGGCCGACGAACTGGCCCGAAGACGCGTCATCCTCGGCAAGGTGATCGACCGGCTCTGTCAGTTCCAGGTCATCGAAAAGCCCGGCCTCGGGCCGGACGACGTGCTGGGCGGTTTTGTGCTCGCGCCCGGTCCGGTTGGTAGCCCGCCCAACCCCGATTGGCGCAACGCCCAGGCGCTTATGCTGCTCGCCTCTTCATTGCGTGATGATGTTCTGACGGACCAGCACGACAAGCTCGGCTGGATGATCGCTGCGGGCTACTCGGCACGATTCGTTGACCAATTGATGATGGACGACAACAGCTGCTACTACGTCCGTGACCGTATCGCCGTGCGCGGCGGTGTACGGATGGCGCCGTGGGACAACCGCCTGGCCGTCGCGCCCAGCGCGATGAGTTTATTGGCGCTCACCGAATTGCAGGCCACCCTCACCTCGTTCCGCCCCGCGCCGCTCGCCCCAACCAACAACGACCCGGGCGAGTAGCCAGGTTGGCGCGTGATACTTCCTGTGAGCATCAACCCGCGGCCTCGATTGCGTTGACCTTGTCCAGCCGGCGGGCGTGCCGTTCTTCACCCGAGAACGCAGCACCGAGGAACGCCTTCACCAATTCGACCGCAAGCGACTCGCCGATGATCCGCGAGCCCAGGCACAGCACGTTCATGTCGTCGTGCTCCACACCCTGCCCGGCCGAGTAGGTGTCATGGCAGACCGCCGCACGCACACCGTGCTGCTTGTTCGCCGCCACACACGCGCCGACGCCCGACCCACACAGCAGCACGCCGCGCTCGGCCTGCCCGTGCTGGATCGCCTGCCCGACATAGCGTGCAAAGTCCGGATAATCATCCGAAGCGTCAAGCTCGTGCGCCCCCAGGTCCAGCACCTCGTGCCCGAGCCCCTGCATCAGCTCGATCAGCGGTTGTTTCAGGGGGTAACCCCCGTGGTCTGCGGCGATGGCGATCTTCATACGTCGGTGCTCCGTGGTCAGTCCTTGTGTACAGCCGACCCCCATTATGTCGCCCCGGCGGCTCGACGCAAAGCGACGTCCGAATCGTCGGCCGTACGACGCGCAATCCGCATCCTGCCGGTCAATTACCCCAGTTACGCATCCGCACAGACCTATTGCGAAATAACCACCCACCATTTGACCATTCGTAGAGAATAGGTACTTCAGGCGACCCACTATCTTGCCGAATCCCATTCCAGTAGTTCGTCTATACAGAGGTTAACCCAGATTAGTGCTACGGATGTTAGTTCCGCCCGGGTGGGGCGGTCAGAGTCCGTATAACAGACAGGGGCGAGATAGAGCATGGGTGGTCAGCTGCTGGACAAGATCCTCAAGTGCGACAGGCTTCCGAGTTTCCCCGCGATTGCGGCGCGTGTGATCGAGATGTGCGGCGATCCCGATGTCAGCATCCGTGAACTCGGCGAGGTCCTCTCGCACGACACCGCGATCTCCACCAAAATCCTGCGCACGGTCAACAGCAGCTACTACGGCCTGCGCAACCGCGTCACCACCGTCGAACGCGCCACCACCATGCTCGGGATCAACACCGTCAAGATGCTCGCGCTGGGCTTCAGCCTCGTGCCGCAGCTCAAGGGCATGGGCGACGACGACTTCGACCCCACCATCATTTGGAAGCGGAGCCTCTACTCGGCCGTCGGCGCGCACACCATCGCCCGGCAGGTCCGGTTTAATAATCATGAAGAGGCTTTCATCGCCGGCCTGCTCCAGGACCTGGGCGTGATCGTTATGCTCCAGGCCCTGCGCGGCAAGTACGTCGAGGTGATCGAAGACGTGATCCAGACCCACGGCAAGCTCCGCGCCGCGGAGCATGAAGCCTTCGATCTGGACCACACGAAGGTCGGGCATGCCCTGGCCGAGAAGTGGAACCTGCCCAAGGTTCTGATCACCGCGATCCACTTCCACGAAACCCCCGACAGCACGGTGCCCGAATACCAGCAGTTGGTCCGCTCCGTGGCGCTTGGCGCCAAGGCCGCTGATTGCTTCATCAGTGATGAATCACAGCGTGCCGCCCGCGGGAAGCTCTATATCCGTTATGCCAGCGAGTGGTTCAACCTTGATCAGAACACCGCCCTGGGCTACCTCGAAGAAGTGGAAAGCGGGACGAGAGAACTGGGCAAGCTCTTTGAGATCGACAGCCATGCAGACCAGTCGGCCTCCGACCTGATGCTACAGGCCAACGAGGCCCTGGCGGACCTGTCCGTCCAATCCATCCACAAGGCAGAGGAACTCCAGGCCGAGAACCAGGAACTCAGCAACCAGGCGTACTACGACCCGCTGACCAGCATCTACAACCGCGGCGGTCTGGATAACCTGCTTGAAGATGAGTTCGCCCGGGCCAATCAGAAGAAGTCGCAGATATCCATCGCGTTCTTTGACCTGGACAAGTTCAAGCCGATCAATGACACCTACGGCCACGAGGCCGGCGATAAGATGCTCCAACTCATCGCCAGTGTGATGAACGAGTGCGCCCCGATCTCCGGACGCGTCGGCCGCTACGGCGGGGACGAGTTCGTCATGGTCCTGCCCGGCATCGACGGCGCCAAGGCCGCGACAATCGCTGAGACCATCCGCCAGCGGATCGAACAGACGACGATCGAGGTCCCGGACGGCACCATGGTCTCCGCCACCACCGTCAGCGTCGGGATTTCCAGCTACCTCGGTCTCGGCGAAGGGGCACACACCGTCAAAGACCTCACCGGTGCGTCGGATAAGGCGATGTACGCCGCAAAGAAGGCCGGCGGCAACCGCATCTACCACCTGCCCCCGATCGATCAGCCCATCCAGAAGGCCGGGTAAATCGATCGTAACTAAGACATGTTGCGCTGTTGTCTCACGATGCGGGTGACTATGGTTTTGCGGGCGATCGCAGATCGCCGTGCAGACCTCAGATAGTTGTTGACGCAATCCGCGGTCAGCACATCACAGCCGCTTCAGCATCGTCCGATGCGGCCCGATGTGTGGCACGCTGAACTCGTCCGACACCGCCATCCACCCGAACTTCTCATAGAACTGCACCACGTCCAGCCGGGCGTTGCACCACATGTACTGGTATGTGTCGATCTGACGCAGCCGTAATTCCGCGAACGATAGCAGCGACCGCCCGATCCCGCCGCCCTGATAGAGCGGGTCCACCGCCATCCCGCGCAGCTGCCACGCCGGCTCACGGTCGAAAGGCCGATCCAGAATCGTCAGACAGCCCACCGCGTTTTTGCCTATGATCGCGCCGACGTGCATCGTCATCGGCTCGGAATCACCCTCGAAGTGCGCGTGCTTGCGGTGCATGCCCCGTCGAAGCACCGCGTGTCGCAGGTCGATGATCCGGTCCACGTGTACCAGCCGCACTTCCATCGCCATCAAACATCTCACTTATTCAATCGATTGCCCACCGACCTGCCGCCGCAGCGTCTCCAGCACACGCATGTTCGACAAGCTCTCATCCCGGGTCATCACCGGCGGCCGGCCGCCCAGCACTGTCGCCGCGAAGTCGTCCGCTTCCATCCCGTACAGCGTGCCTTCGAACGAGACTTCCACCACACGGCTGCCCGCCTGCCTGGTCGTGGCCCCGTCCTGCTTCGGCGGGGTCATCACGTTCAACTCATAACACGCGCCACCCGCCGGCGGCTTCCACGGCACGGGCACCCGGATATAACCCCGATCCCCGCAGATCAGCGCCGCGTTATCCGTCTGCACCGTCATCCCGCAGCTAAACGACGCCATCACACCATCATCATAGGCGAGTGAGCCACACACGTAATCATCCACGCCCGTCGCATGGCGGTGACCCACACACTGGACCGTGTGCGGATCACGCCCCGTGATCAACCTTGTCATATCCACGCAGTAGCAGCCGATGTCCATCAGCGCGCCGCCGATCAGGCCTTTGCTGAACCGTACGTTCCCCTCGATCTTGCGTGTCTGGTAGCAGAAGCTCGTGCGGATCAGCTTCACCTTCCCGATCGTGCCGCTGCGCACCTCGCTTAGCACCGCCTTGGTCTGTGGATGCGAGCGGTACATGAACGCCTCAACTAAAACACGCCCACACCGTTCAGCCGTGTCGAACATCTCCCTCGCCTCGGCCTCGCTGCAGGCGATCGGCTTCTCGCACAGCACGTGCTTGCCGGCCTCAAGCGCCTTGATCGTCCATCCGTGATGCATCGAGTTCGGCAGCGCGTTGTACACCGCATCCACCGCCGGATCATCCAGCAACGCCTGATACGACCCGTACGTTTGCCCGATCCCTAATGGCCCGGCAAATGCCCTCGCCGAATCTTCGCGCCTGGACCCCACCGCCGACACGACACATCGGGTCGATGCCGCCACACCCTCCGCGAACTGGCGCGCGATGTTACCCGTCCCCAGGATCCCGAAACGCAATCGTCTGTCAGACATGCCCCGAAGTGTACCCGATCAAACACCCACCCTGCTTGGCATGCAGACGAAGACTCGCGCCCCCAGCCACGCTTGCGGCTTAGCGGCGCTTCATCGTATCTAGCCCGATGTCCCGACAACTTCCAGCAGCATATCCGCCGCGGCCTTCTCGAAACGGTGCTCCGTAAACCGGGCACGCATCGCGGCGAAGGCGTCCAGCTGCTTTTGCCGGGTTTCGCCGTCTTTTAGAAGCGGTTCGACCGCCCGGACCAGCGCGTCGGGATCGCCGTAGTGCGGCATCAGCTCCGGCACCACCCGCCCAAGGCCCATCGACGTGCCGATCAGGTTCGGCAGTGACAGCGAATCCGCATTCACCAGCCAGCGTCCAACCAGATGCCACTCGTAGCGCTTGAGGTTGTAGAAGACCGCCATCGGTGTGCCGTGGGCCGCGGCGTGCAACGTGGCCGTGCCCGAGACGACCAGCGCGGCGTCGGCCCAGTTCAGGACCGAGTCCGCATCGGCGATCAGCATGTGCATCCCGCGTGGCAGCACGCCCATAGGCGACATCAACTCGATCTGATGTGCCCGCGCCTTGTCCGCCGCCGCGACGACCGCGCTGAGCGCGTGATGGTTCGCATGCAGCCGGCGGTAGGCTGCCAGCATCGTCGGCCAGTTGTTCTTGATCTCCCCGGCTCGTGAGCCCGGCAGCAGCGCCAGCTTCGGCCCATCACCCGACGGTAGCGCATCACTCGGCGGGGTTTTCTCAGCCGGGATACGGTCATACAGCGGATGCCCCACGAAACTCGCCGGCACCTTCCGTTCACTGAACCATGCCGGCTCGAACGGCTGCACACACAACACATGATCCGTCAATCGGCGCAGCTTACGCACTCGCCAAGGCGCCCAGGCCCATAGCTGTGGCGCGACAAGGTGCACCACCTTCGCGTGGGGCTGTTGCTTGCGCACCGTTGAGCAGATCGACCAGTTCGCAGCCGGGCTGTCTGTGGGCACGACCGCGGCGATCCGGTTTTTTGCAAGCCATAGCCTTAGCCGACTCAGCCGCTGCAGATGGGTTCGGACCTGTGACACCGCACCCGCCAGCATCGTCGCGTGGTCCGTGGTCCGCTCGATCAGCTCGGCACCACTCTTTTGCATCAACGGCCCGCCCATGGCGAAAATCGGGCGGCCCGGATCACGTTGTTTCAATTCACGGATCAGCGACGCCGCGATATGGTCGCCGCTGGATTCAAACGCGGTGAACAGGATGGCCTGGTCCGTCGGCATGTCGATAGTTTACGTCCACAGCCTTGCTTACGCCCGCACCGACCCGCGACAGAGCGCCCTGTCCAGCCGCGATTACCAGATCGCGCCTTTCATCTACGCAGGTTACCCAACTCGCGATAACGGGCAGGGCACCTCATGAAATCAGTTCATCCAAACGCAACAATTCATAAAAATATATCATAAAATTGGATATTGAGTGTGCAAAGTTTTGAAGGGCATAAGAATATACAGCATTCAATCAATGAGGTAACTTTAATGGTCACCTGGAGTTGCATCAAATTATCTTGCGGGCGATGCTGATGCCACGATAAACACACTCATATAGTGAATCTGTGCCGGCTTAGCCCGCGAATATGTATCCATCAATCGTGAACAAGTTCGTTCAGACGTTTCTTTGGCCCGGGCGTGTTGAGTAGTCAGTCATGCGTGAATACACCAAGGTCAACCAGAGCAGCGCCGCGATACACAACCGCCGGCTTGCCATCCAACTGCTAAGGCAACACGGCTCGTTGTCCCGCAGACAACTCGCGCAGATCACCGGGCTGCGCACCTCCACACTTACCTACATCGTCCGCGATCTGATGAGACAGAAGATCGTCAGAACTGTTGGCAAGGCAAAGTCCACAACCGTTGGTAAGAAACAGATCCTCCTGGAGATCGATCCCGATTATGGCTGGGTCGTCGGCCTGGGCCTGGAGCCTACCTGCGCACGGATCGTCTACATGGATGCCGCCGGTCAGGTATTAGACAAGGATATGCTCGAAGTCTCCGGCGATGTCAATGACCAGGTCACGTCGATCCACAGCCATGTCAGGGCATGGGCCGAGCAGCACCGTAAACCGATGGACTCACTCATCGGAGTCGGCGCGGGCGTATCCGGGATGGTGGATGCGAACAGCGGGTGCGTGATCTCTTCGGAAGTCTTCGACCAGACCGATGTGCCGCTGCGCGACATCCTCGCCAAGCACTTCAACATGCCGGCCGTCATCGACAGCGATGCCAACGCCGCGACACTGTCAGAGTCCCGCTTCGGTGAAGCTTCTGAATCAGATGGGTTCGTCTTTGTCCGCATCGACCCACGTGCTAACTGCGAGTCCTTTACCCCCGGACACCTCGACGTCTCCATTTGTCTTCAGGGACGCATCTATCGTGGCAGCCACAACGCCGCCGGTCGACTGGGCACCCTGATGGACGGGTATTCCACGGTCAGCCTCTCGGATCAGCAGTGGACGCAGATGGCAGACCCGGACGCGCCGATCTGCGAGGACATGAACGATATCGCCTCCCGACTTGCCTCGGTGCTCAGCACCGTGACAGACCTGATCGACCCACAGGCCGTCGTCCTGGGCGGGCACCTGCCCATCAACAACCGGCAGGTGATCGCGCAGATCAGTCAGCAGCTCAACGAGACACTGTCACCGGTCCGCGGGCGTCGAGTCGGGGTTTATCCCTCAAGATTCGAGGCCGACGCCCCGGCCGTGGGTGCCGCTGTCTCCGCCTGCGACATCGCTATGATCGAGGAATACCTCACCGAACCCGCCGCTATTCCCGAGCACTGATGCCCGGTTACTTGATTTATTAACGACCACCATTCGTCGTAAGCAAGCCCGGCCGCCCTCCTTGGTCGGGCTTGTTGTTTGAGTATGCTACATTAACCGTCGCCGACGCCCGATCCGAAAGTCGCGCCACCGGCATCGCATCCACCGTTGACCGAAGGTATCCGTCGCTCATGATTATCCCCAAGCCGCTTGATCTGAATCCCGAACCCGGCGCGTTCACGTTCGTCCCTGAATTGACCGTCTGGCTGGATTACCACACCGATCCTGGCTACGCCTACTTTGTTGCCGATGAACTGACGCAGGTGCTGCGCATCGCGACCGGCCGGTTCGTCACGGTCCGATCAGCCCATGGCGATGCAACACCGCCGGAGGGGTCCATCCTCCTGACCGACAAAGACCATCAGAAAGACCTGGGCCCCGAGGGCTACACCCTCCACGTCACACCAGCGCACCTGTCCCTCCGGGCAGGCACCAATGCCGGGCTGTTCTACGCCGGCCAATCGCTGATCCAGATGCTCGACCATCACCTGGCGCAGACCGACAGCCAAACGCTCGACCAGGTCCCCTGCGTTCTGATCCAGGACAAACCCCGCTTCGGCTGGCGCGGGTTCATGCTCGACTCGGTCCGCCACTTTCAGCCTATCGAACTGGTCTACAAGATCGTCAACCAGCTCGCCGCGCTGAAGATCAACCGCTTCCACTGGCACCTGACCGACGACCAGGGCTGGCGGTTCGAGTCGCTGGGCTACCCCCGGCTAAATACTATCGGTTCGTGGCGCGACAACGAAGAGGGCGGACGCTACGGCGGGTACTACACGCGCGAGCAGGTCCGGGGCCTGATCGAGCACGCAAGATTGCGCAACATCACTGTCATCCCCGAGTTCGACATGCCCGGCCACTGCCTCGCCGCGCTCGCCGCCTACCCCGAACTCGGCTGCAAGGGCGCGGACTACCGCGTGCAGGTGACCTTCGGTGTGGAGTACGGCGCGTTCTGCGCGGGCAACGAAAAGGTCTACCACTTCATCGAAGGCGTGCTGGGCGAGTGGGCCGAGGTCTTCAACGCACCATACATCCATCTTGGCGGCGACGAACGCAAGCCCGGTCTGTGGGAGTCCTGCGACAAGTGCAGGGATGCGATCGACCGCCTGGAGCTAGCCGACGAGAACGCGCTGCAGAAGTACTTCATGGACAGGGTTTCTCAAAACGTCCACGAATCATTATGCAGGCGCTCGATCGTCTGGGGCGACAACATCGACGCCGGCTCAACGGAAGGCCAGATCGTCCAGGGCTGGCTCCCCGGCCAGGCCGTCACCGCCGCCCGGCAGGGCCATGACGTCATCAACTCCATCCACGACTCGACCTACCTCAACTACACCAATACCCCGGAAGAGAAGCGCGACGACATGCCCGATTGGCTGATCGCACTCCCGCTTGAAAAGGTCCACGCCTTCGACCCGATCCCCGCCGACCTCGAGCCCGAGTTGCACAAGCACGTACTCGGCAGCGAGTCGCACCTCTGGACAGAGTTCGTCGAAGATGAAGCGGCGCTGGTTCACCACCTGGTCCCGCGCCTTCACGCCTACAGCGAAGCCGTCTGGACCGAACCCGCCGGCCGCGACTTCACGGAGTTCAAGCAGCGGCTAAAGACGCAGCGCCCGATTTTGAATTGCGCCGTCTCTCTATGATGCGACGCGACTTGTAAGACTTGCCGCAACCAGGAAGGTGCAAAGACCGAAGGAGGTAATGGCAACCATGATGGGGCTTGGCTACAGGCTATCTGTTGTCATCATTCTGCTGCTAATAGTTAGTATCACACTGCTGGCAATGGTTCTATTCATGGTTGCAGGCTTCCATATGGGATTATCGTATGAATCTGAAAAGGGTGCCTACGATTTACCATTGCAGCTCGGTTGGATGGGTCCCAGAGAATTAAAACTATACACATCTGTCATTGCTGTTGTACTCTTATTGCTTACAGCTTGCATTTTTTATGTTGCTATTAGGATGCGAGCATACCGCAACCAACCGTGTTGCGATCGGTGCGGTTATTCTTTGAAGGGACTACCTGTCGCACATTACAACTGCCCCGAATGCGGCCAGCGATATTAAACGCACGGGGTCATATCTGGTGTGATAGCTCTCGGTTTCTCAACAAACGAACCCTACCCCCGCATCTGCTTGACCGCCTGGCCCACGTCCTTGCCTTCGACGACGGCACCACTTCCCTTGAGGTGCTTCATCGCCACGCCGGTCGCCTGCCCGTCGTTCCCCGCCGCCAGCACCGCGTCTTTCACCGGCTCCAAAGCGGCAACGATTTCATCTACGCTCAGCGTCTTGGGCAGCAGCGATTCGAGGAGCACCAACTCGGCCTTGGCCTGCTCGATCGCCTCGGGCCGTTTGCTCAGCTCGATCATCTCCTGGTTGGATTTGACCATCTTGCGGACGATCTTCTGGGCCTGGTCGTCGGTCAGCTCATCGCTCGAGCGGGCGGCGGCGGTCTGGAACTCGCCGAGCAGGACCTTCAGCAAGTCCCGCTTCTGGGTGTCTTTATCTCGCATCGCCTGTTTGATCTGGGCCTTAACGTCGTCGATGAGCATGGCGGACCTTTCCTTGTTGGGGGCCGACCATCATACCTCAGCGACGCACGCCCGGGGCGGCCTCACACGCCCCGCGGTGCATCTGCTATGCTTACCCGTCCGGGACGGGCCGGCCCCGCCGCCTGTTACCCATGAACCCACTGATTCATTGTTCCCCGATACACAGAGAGACGACCCATGCAAGTTAACGACGCGCTGAACCTGGTCCGTGAGAAGTTTACCGCCGAGGCCCAGGGCCTGACCGCCGGCGAAGCCGCTGATAAGTACCAGGACGCTTTCGGCGAATACCCCGTGACCATGGAAGTCGCCACCCACATTTTCGCCGTCCAGCTGATCCAGCACAATATGGCCCAGCAGATGCAGGCCCAGCAGCAGGCCGCCGCCCAGGGCGAGCAGGCGGAGCAGCCGGCGGCTGAGTGAGCCCAGGCTTCGGTGTGACAATCAAAAGGCGGTACGTATGAAACGGCGTTGGACGGCGTATCTATTGGCGTGGGTGTTGATGGCGGGCTTATCGTTCACCCAGGCCGTAGCCCAACACACCGATCCGCTCATGGCCACCAGCATCTCCAAAGACGTCTTACTGGATATCGACGTCCACACCGTGGGCGATCCCGATCTCACGCTTGCACTGGGCCGACTCGATACGGCACTGCGCTTTGCCGGCGAGCGCGAGATCGAAGGCGAACAGACCGCCGTCGGCCTGCTCGACCTGAAGACCGGCCGGCTCGCCATGCTCCGCGCCGACACCCAGTACTACGCCGCCAGCGTCCCGAAAATCGCCATCCTCCTCGCCTACTTCCAGACGCAGGTCAAGCTCCCCGCCGAACTCGATCAGGAAACACGCCACGAGCTGGGCCTGATGATCAAGCGATCCGACAACGCCCTGGCCGCGAAGTATTCCAAGATCGTCGGCCTCCAGGGCATCGCCGACGTCCTCACCTTACCCTTCTACCGGCTCTATGATCCCATGCACGGCGGGGGCCTGTGGGTCGGCAAACACTACGGCAAGAGCGATGAACGCCTCCGCGATCCCCTGGCAGGCGAATCCCACGCCGCCACCGTCCGGCAGTTGCTCCGCTACTACCTCATGCTAGAGCACGGCCGGCTCGTCAACCCCGAAGCCAGCAAGGTCATGCGCGAAATCTTCGACAGCCCCGACCTGGAGCACCTGCAATCCAAGGTCGTCCTGGGCCTGGCGGATCGTGACGTCAAGATCCGCCGAAAGTCCGGCACGTGGACCGACTGGCACGCCGACACCGCCGTCGTCACCGGCGAAGATCGCCACTACATCATCGCCGTCCTGACCCACCACGAGCAGGGTGCCGAGTACATCATCGACCTCGCCCGCAGCATCGACGACTGGGCCATCGCGGGCTTCAAGGGGGAAGCCCCCGTCTCCCTGACGCCCGAGCCGAACCCGGACGCCGACTGATACGTAACCAACACCACAAGCAGGCCGCCCCCGGCCGACGACTACTTCATTGGAGGATTCACCTTGTCTAAGCACCTGATCAGTTCAGCCTTGTTCTTCGCGGGTCTTGTTGTGGTTGCGCTTTCTTTGTCCTTGCCGGTGCAAGCCGAAGAGGCAGAAGAGGAGGCGCCAGCACCCGACAAGTCCGTCCTGCTCGACCCGGACCACGAGAGCTGGAAGCGCCAGGCCCCGGACACGTTCGATGCGAAGTTCACCACCTCCAAGGGTGATGTCGTGATCCGTGTCACCCGTGAATGGGCCCCGCTCGGTGCAGACCGGTTTTACAACCTCGTCGACAACGGCTTCTACGACGGCTGCAAGTTCTTCCGTGTCATCGATGGGTTCATGGCCCAGTTCGGGATCAACGGCGACCCGGAAGTCTCCGCCGTCTGGCGTGAACAGCCCATCAAGGACGACCCGAACAAGCAAGCCAACACCCGCGGACGGATCACCTACGCCAAGACAAAACTGCCACACTCTCGTACCACGCAGCTCTTCATCAGCTACGGCGACAACAGCTTCCTGGACGAACAGGGCTTCTCACCGTTCGGCGAAGTGACCGAGGGCATGGACGTCATCGACGCCCTGTACGCCGACTATGGCGAAGGGGCCCCGCGTGGCAATGGCCCCAGCCAGGGCCGAGTCCAGCACGAAGGCAATCCCTACCTCGAAGCCGAGTTCCCAAAACTCGACCATATCATCAAGGCCGAGATCGTCGTCGCCGAAGAAGAATAACCCGATCAAACGTCACTTGATCAAGCGCGCACCGTGCCAAACGGTTCTGTTTTTATGCCACTCAATGTTTAACCGGTTAACATCATGAACGTCACCCACATCACTGACACCGTGTTACGAAACCTGCTGCTAACGTGCTGCCTGCTTGCATTCGCACTGCTGAATCAGCCGGTCTTCGCAGATGAAAACGTCGCCACGCTTGATGCGCCAAAAGCGCAGGCGGCTTCGTCCGTCGTCCACCCCGAGTGGTGCTACCAGGCGAGCATCTACGAAGTCAACATCCGTCAGTACACACCCGAGGGCACGATCAACGCCTTCCGCGAACACCTGCCACGCTTGCAGGACATGGGCGTCGGCATCCTCTGGCTCATGCCCATCCATCCGATCGGTGAAGTGAACCGCAAGAAAACACTCGGCAGCTACTACGCTGTCAAAGACTTCCGCCAGGTGAACCCCGAGTTCGGCACGATGCAGGACTTCAAGGCCCTGGTCGATGAGGCCCATGAGCGCGGCATGCGCGTCATCCTCGATTGGGTCCCCAACCACACGGCCTGGGACAACCACCTGACCGTTGACCACCCCGATTGGTACACCAAAGACGAGCATGGGAACTTCACCCCGCCCGTCCCCGAGTGGGACGACGTCATCGACCTGGACTACGACAACAAACAGCTATGGCGATACATGCTCGATTCGCTGGCGTTCTGGGTGCGTGAAGCGGGCGTCGATGGCTACCGCGTGGATGTGGCCGGCATGGTCCCTTTAGAGTTCTGGGTACAGGCCCGGCAGGAACTCAACGAGATCAAGCCGGTCTTCCTGCTCGCCGAATGGGACGACCCCGCTGCGCACAAGGCCGCCTACGATATGACCTACGCTTGGTCGCTAAACGGCGTGTTCCACGACATCGTCGAAGGCAAAAAAATCGCTTCAGACCTCTGGACACACCTGCAAGACGAAGACAGCAAGTACGCCGACGAAGACATCCGCATGTACTTCACCTCCAACCACGACGAAAACTCCTGGCACGGCTCAGCGATCGAACGCTACGGCGACGCCGCCGAGGTTTTCGCCGTGATCACCCTCACCCTCGACGGCATGCCGCTGGTCTACTCAGGCCAGGAGGCCGGCAACGACCGTCGGCTTAAGTTCTTCAGCAAAGACCAGATCACCTGGCGCGAACACCCGATGGCGGACGTCTACAAGACACTGATCAACCTGCGCAAGGCCAACCCGGCCCTCGCCCTCGGCGGACGCGGCGGGGCGGTCAAGCGGATCGACAACCACACCTTCGGCAACGAACTGTTTGCCTTCGAAAGAGAAGCCAGCGGGCATAAAGTCATCGTGCTCGCCAACCTCACCGACCACGAGCGCACGATCATGTACAGCGAACCCGATACCGACGAACCAATGGTTAACGTCTTCACCGGCAAGCCCATCGACCCCGATGAAGGCCTGTTCCTGAAGCTCGAACCTTGGGGCTACCGCGTTTTCGCCCGTTAAGTCAACACGTTATTCGTACAGCAGCACGGCCCGCCGTGCCTCGGTGAACGTTTTGAACTTCGGATCATCCCGCCACCGCTTCACGATCGCCTCGACCGGCTGACGTTCCTTCAGCGCATCGATCACCCACTGCGCCCCGGTCAGGCCGCGCAGCTTGTCCACCTTGTACCGCTCGGGGTGAACTTTCAGCACCGCGTCCAGCATGTGAATCCCCGCCTCGACCGGGCGAACCGCCTTGCGGTCCGTCACCACGAAACGCACACCCTCGCAGGCCTCGTCGATGAACTGGTACGGGTAATTCTCCCGGCCGGTGATGTCCGTGCCGCTTGGGATAAACGTCGTGCGCATCACCCAGACCCCCGGAAGGTTGCGAGATCGCAGCTCGGCGCACAGCGCGTCACCATCCACCCACGGCGCCCCGAGATATTCAAACGGCCGGTCCGTCCCCCGGCCGACCGACAGGTCCTTGTTCGCCTCCGTCTGCGCCACCATCGTGTACAGCAGTTCCTCATTCACCGACCGCATGTTCGGCGAAGGGTTCACCCAAGGCAGCCCCGTTTCATCGAAGAGCATGTCCCGCGTCCAGCCCTCGCACTTAACAACCTCAAGCTCAACGTCGAGTTCGTCATATTGCTTGAACAGTAGCGCAATTTCCCCGACCGTCATCCCGTGCACCGTCGGCATCGGGCGGAATGCGGTGAACTTGCCGATCAGGTCCTCGTCCTGGATCGGCCCGTCGAAGTAGACCCCGCCGATCGGGTTCGGCCGATCGAGTACGACGATCTTGATCCCGTTCTCCGCTGCCGCCTCCATGCACAGGCCGAGCGTGGAGATGTAGGTGTAGAACCGTGCGCCGATGTCCTGGATGTCGTAGACCAGCACGTCGATGCCTTCAAGCATCTCGGGCGTGGGTTTGCGGGTCTTGCCGTAGAGGCTGTGGATCGGCAGGCCGGTCACCGCGTCGACGTCGGAGCTGACGTGTCGGTCCTCGGTGCCCCGGATGCCGTGCTCGGGGGTGAAGATCGCGACGAGTTTCACATCATCCGATGCGTGCAGCAGGTCGAGGATGTGTTCGCCTTGGATGTTGATCCCCGAGTGGTTGGTGACCAGCCCGACCCGCTTGCCCTTCAGCACGCCGAACCCGTCACGCTGCATGACATCCAACCCGGTCAGGACTTTCGCCTCAGCAAAGACCGCGGTTGTGCAGAAACACATGACAACCATCCACACACACATCGTCATTACTACCTGTTGGCTACGAGACATGGCTTACCTTTCATAGGTTCAGGGCGCGTCGGGCGCACGCCGGTCGGATTTGATCTTGGCCCGGCGACGTTTATCGTTGAGTCTTCGTTCGATGGCGGAGCGGCTGGGTTTGGTAGGGCGTCGGCGTTTGGGGCGGTTCATCGCCTCGACCAGCATCAGGCGCAGCTTCGCCAGGCACGCCTGACGGTTGGCGTGCTGGCTCCGGCTGGAGGAATCGTGGATCACGATCCGGTCACCCTCGCCCGCCAGCCGGCTCCCGGCGTGGATCAATAAACGCTTGAGCGCCCAGTCCGGCAGCACCTGCTCAAGGTCTTGCACCGCCACGACCAGCGTCGCCTTGGTGTTCAGCTTGTTCACGTTCTGACCGCCCGGCCCCCCGGAACGTGAAAACGTAAACCGTAGCGCCGCCCCAGGCAACCAGACGCCCGGCGCGATGGCAATGTCGTTATGACCGGCTTCGTTCTCCATACCCCGATTGTCGCTCGCAACTAATGGCTTGTCTATCCGCGCTACATCACCGACCGCTATCCGCGTTAAAGCAGGATTCCAACATATCACTCGTACTTGTTAGACTGTCCGCCATGCGCATCTCCGTCATCGACCCGATCTCCCGCGCATGGGACCGGATGGTCCAGATGCTGTTCAAGCCCTTCGACATCGTCAAGTGGTTCGGGCTGGGCTTCTGTTTCTTCCTGGCGAACCTCGGCCGGGGCGGGGGTGGTGGCGGCGGGGGTTATAACTACTCGCCCGGCGGGCCCGGCGGTGGGGGCCCCGGCGGGAACGTAGCGGACGAGATCTGGCGGGTCGTGGACACCGCCATCCAATGGGTCAAGGACAACTTTGCCCTCGCGCTCACTGTCGCTGTCGGCGGCTACCTACTCATCACACTGCTCTGGGCCCTGTTCCTCTGGCTGCGCTGCCGGGGCGCGTTCATGGTCATCGACAACCTGGCGTTTAACCGAGGCGAGGTCGTCAGGCCTTGGAAGGACTTCCGCGGGCTGGGCAACAACCTGTTCAGGTTTGAGCTGGTGGTCGGGCTGTCCGTGTCTGTCTTTTCGGTGGCCGTCATCGTGGTCGCGGGATTCATCGCCTGGCCCGACATCGTCAACCACATCGTCGGCACCAACCTGCTCTGGGCGGCCATCATCCTGGTCGTCGTGCTGCCCCTGACCTGGGTGAACTACATCATCATGATCATGCTCCTGGTCGACTTCATCGTGCCGACCATGTACCTCCACGACCTGACCACCACGGCGGCGTGGAAGCGGTGGTACCGCGACATCTTCAAGGGCCACTTCTGGAAGCTGACCCTGTTCTACCTGATGAAGCTGCTCTTGGGGATGGCGGCCGGTGCCGTGATCCTCGCGTTGATGTGCGTGACATGCTGCATCGCTTCCTGTTTCTTGATGATTCCCTACATCGGGACGGTGGTCTTACTGCCGGTCTTCGTCTTTATGCGCTGCTACACCCTCTACTTCATCGAGCAGTTCGGTGAGCCCTGGCGGATATTCATCTACGAGGACGGGTCGGTCATATGCCTGTCGTGCGGCTATGACCTGCGAGGTAATCTCGATTCGACGCATTGTCCGGAGTGCGGCCACCCGACCCCCATGCAGCCGAGCGCCGGGCCCGAGCCGTGGGACGCCTGATCGTTCAGGCGGACCTCCGCTGATCGTGGAAGCCCGTGATGTAATGCCCCGCCTCCTGCGGTGTGAGCGGTTTGGCGAAGAAGTAGCCCTGGGCGCAGTCACATTCCAACGCCTGGAGTTGGGCGACCTGCTCAGCCGTCTCAAGACCCTCCGCCACCACACTGATACCCATCGTGTGTGCCAGCGTGACGATCGCCTGGATCACCGCGGTGTACTCCACCCGCTGCTCCATATTGCGGATAAACTCGCGATCGATCTTCAGCACGTCCAGGGAGAAGCGGTGCAGACAGCTCAATGACGAGTGCCCGGTCCCAAAGTCGTCCATCGCCAGCTGCACGCCCAGCTCACGGATCTTGTCCAGCACGACCGTGATCCTCTCGGGATCGTCCATGATGACGCTCTCGGTGATCTCCAGCTTAATGTCCTGGGGCGATACGCCTGTATCATTGAAGATCGTTTCGAGGTTTTTAACGGTGTCCGGCTGAGATAGCTGGCGCTTGGAGACGTTGATGTTCATATGCAGCTTGTTCGTCTGGATGCGCGGGAACTGCTCCTGCCACGCCACCAGCTGACGGCAGGCCTTGCGCAGAACCCAGTTGCCGATTTCCACGATCTCGCCGGTCTCCTCGGCGATCTCGATGAATTGATCAGGGGGCACCGATCCCAGCTCGGGGTGATCCCACCGCACGAGGGTTTCGAAGCCGAGCAGCCGGCCGTTATCCAGCGACACAATCGGCTGGTACGCCAGCCAGATCTGGCCCAGCGCGATGGCTTTGCGTAGCTCCTTCTCGAGGTTCAGCCGCTCCAGAGCCCGGGCGTGCATCTGTTCATCGAACACGACGTACCTTGCTTTGCCCGCTGCCTTCGCCTGGTACATCGCGGTGTCCGCATCACGGATCATCAGCTCCGGCCGCGTGTAGCTCTCATCATTCATCACGATGCCGATGCTCGCAGTAGACGTCACATCGTGACCGCCGATGCTGTGGGGCTTGGAGAAGCAATGGAGCAGCCGCTCGGCGACCTCGATCGCTGTGCCCAGCCCGTCGATGTCATCAAGCAGCACCACGAACTCATCACCGCCCAGCCTGGCCGCCGCGTCCACCGTACGAATCTGCACACGCAGCTGCTGAGCAATGCTGATCAGCAGCATGTCCCCGAACTCGTGGCCGAGGCTGTCGTTGATCACCTTGAACCGGTCGAAGTCCAGGAACAGCACCGCGAACTTGTATCCGGGCCTGCGGCTGGCACGCGACATCGACGATCGGATCATCTCAGTGAGCAGCGCCCGGTTCGGCAGCCCCGTGAGTTTGTCCTGCTGAGCCTGCTGGAGCAGCGCCGCCTCCGATTGCTTCTGCTTTGTGATATCAGTCAGCGAGCCGGCGATCCGGACCGCCTGTCCAAACTTATCACGCACCGCCACACCGCGAGACAGCACCCACCGCTCCTTGCCCCATAGCGTGGTGATCCGGTGCTCGTTGTAGAAGCTGTCGTTCTTGTCCGCCAGGTGCGTCGCCATATCAGCGTCGAACTGCGCGAGGTCGTCTTGGTGGATCCGGTGACGCCAGGTGTCGAGTGCCGGCTCAGGCTTGTCCTCCCCGAAACCGAGGATCTCCAGCAACCGCGGTGAGTAATACACCTCGTCCGTGCTCAGGTCCCAGTCCCACAGGCCGTCGTTCGAGCCCTTAGCCGCCAGGGCGTAGCGCTGCTCACTCTCGGCAAGGGCGCGCTCGGCCCGCTTCTTCTCGTCTGTCCCTTTCACCATCGCCGCCACCGACTGGATCACGCCGTTCTGATCGCGGATCGGTGATAGCGTAATGGAGGAACTGAACTCGCTTTCATCCCGGCGGGTGTTCACCGCATCAAAGCTCTCGGTCCCGCTGCCGCCCATCACCCGCTCAAGCAGCAGGTCGATCAACTCGTGGTCATTCTCGGCAAACAGGTCGTGAACTGATCTCCCGATCGCTTCTTCCTGCGCATACCCGAACAGGGCATGAGCGGAATTGTTCCAGCTCTGGACCCCGCCACCGGGCGACAGCGTAAAGAACGCATCCTCGCAGCTCTCGACGATCGAGACGATCTGCTGATGCTTGTGCTCGCTCTCCAGGTGCAGTTCACGCTCGATCAACCCGCCCGCTACCAGCGCCAGAATGCCGATCTGCTCATCCTTGATGCTCAAGGGTCTGTCGCCGGACTCGGGGTCGACGAAGCACAGCGTGCCGATGATCTGCCCTTGCATGACTACCGGGACGCCGATGTATCGCTTGAACGTCAGGCACGTATTGGGGTACTTCGCCCGGCAATCCGCCAGATTGTCCTCGATGACCTTCTCGCCAAGCCGGAATACATCCGCGCATGGCGTCCCCGCCAGGACCATCTGCTGATCGACAGGCAACCGATCTTTACCCTCAACGTCATACGATCCCAGAATGTTGTACAACCCCGCGTCGACCCGGATCAGCATGCCCAGCGGCATCTCGAAGTGCTCACATGCAATCTTCAGCAGCGACTCGATATGCTCGACGAAACCACCACCGCCCGAATGAGCGGCCTGGTAGACAGACCGTAGGAAGTCCTCTTGTGCAAGCAAGGGCGTCTTTCCCGCGCGGCGTTTCAGGCACACCACAAGACCATATTGCCTCGTCCGGGCCCTCACTGAGCCACGTAACTTGAGGCGATGCTCTAACCCTAAGTATTGTCGTCAGCAGACCCTTGTGACTTGATCAGTTCCACTGAACAATGGCCGGCGAATCGCACTTCGGGTCCTATAATCGAAACCGACGTCATACTAGAACACCCCTCACGCCGGAGACCGACCATGCGTATGACCCACCTGCTACTGATCGCTGGATGTCTTCTATGGCCGGTGCCTACCCAGCCAAGCGTACTCGCCGATGACATTGAGACCGATAAAGACGTCGGGATCCACCTCCGTGACCTGATTATCTGGACCGACCCCGGCCCCCGCGACACCTTCTACCCCGTCAGCGTCAACAACTGGTACGGCTACATGAACCAGCGAGGCCACCTGGTGCTCTACCCCCAGTTCGACTGGGTGGATGACTTCTACGACTCGCTCGCCCGGGCCGTCGCCGACGGCAAGACCGGATACATCAAGACCGATGGCCAGTGGGTCCACAAACCGATCTTCCCCTACGCCGACCGCTTCGCCCAGGGCCGGGCCGTCGTCGGCGACGGCGAGCACTTCGGCTACATCGATAAGGCCGGCAACCCCGTCACCCCGATCAAACTCGACGGTGCCCTGAGGTTTAACGAAGACTTCGCCGCGGTGATGAAAGACGGCAAGTGCGGCTTCATCAACCTGGCCGGCGACCTGGTGATCGACTTGCAGTTCAAGCAGGCCCGCTCGTTCCACGACGGTTTCGCCGCCGTCGTCTGGGCCGATCCCAACGGTGGGGCGGACGTCTTGGGCTACGTCGATAAACGCGGCGAGGCCGTCTTCACCGATGCCTCAGGCAAGATCGAAGCGCTCGGCGACTTCCACGACGGCCTGGCGCGCATCAAGGGCAACGGCAAGTGGGGGTTCCTCGGCAAGAACTGGAAACTCCGCATCGATGCCCGCTTCGACGACGCCCGTGACTTCACCCAGGGCATCGCCGCTGTGCGCATCGGATCAAATTGGGGTTTTATAGACAAAACCGGTCGGCTTGTGATTGAGCCGGTTTACGACGCCGTCGATGACCTCGATAACCAGCTCATTTTGGTCACGATGGACAATGAGTTTGGCTACATTAACCGTGTCGGCGATCACGTCATCGAGCCTCAATTTACCGGTGGTTTACCTTACTTCAGGGACCTGGCACGGGTTGAATTGACAACTTCATTCGCCTACATCGACCGCCGTGGCAAGCCGATTTGGGACCCGCGCCAGGCGTTGAATGGCTTTATCAACCAACGAGCAAAAGAGAACGCCGTGATCGAGCAGCACCGTAAAATCATCCATCACCGCACCGTTGATCCGCCTGAATACCGCGATCCGATCGAATTACCGTACCCGCCCGATCATCTCTACGAACCGGTGCTGCCTAAACCCGAGCGTTAACTTTCATCACTTCTTCCGGGTTGAGAAACATGTACCATTATTACACAACAATCGCGCGCATTTAGTATCTACACGCGCCGTTAAATCACACCTGTAATCAAACTTGTATGTACATCGCATTGCAGTTAGCTGCATGACTTCTTTATGAAGATTCGATACTTTGTGGTCGACATTTCTTGACTCGCGCGTATTATGAAGTTGGGGTTACTGAAGAAAGGAGCAACACGATGTACGACTCCGACAACGACGGAAACCCGACACCCGATTTTGATCCGGATCACACCGAAGACGAACAATGGTTCGATCCGGAACAGGCCAAAGAGCAATTCGTTGTTCCGGATTACTTCCCCGATGAATTGCCATTGTTCATGCCCGGCACCCTGGTCCGCCACCGCCGCTACGGCTACCGCGGCGTGGTCGTGGACTTCGACATGAGCTGCCGGGCAGACGACGCCTGGTACAACGCCAACCCCAGCCACCCCGACCGTGACCAGCCCTGGTACCACATCCTGGTCCACGGCTCCACGATCAATACATACGCCGCTCAAGAAAACCTCATCGCCGATGCCACCGGTGCGCCGGTCGATCACCCGCTTGTCAAGCACTTCTTCAAGGTGGCCGACGAGCATGGATACCGCCGCAACGACGAGCCTTGGCCGACCTTCGATGAGTAAGTAGTCATCCCGCTCGGTAGCACACCGGGCAGGGCGGGGCGCAGGGGAGGGGGAGAAGTAAGACGGCTGGGGGGCTATTCCGGGAGGGCTTTCGGTGCGGATTCCGGGGCTTTTTATGACTCAAGACCCCGTCGTGCGGGGCTCCCCAAGATGGCCGTGGGTGTACAAGCCCACGGCTTTTTCTCCTGATGAATCAGGGTGTTACGACAATCACGCGTACCGCTTAATAACCTCCATGACGTAGCGGTTGACCGTATGCGGATGCGAAAAGACCAGGATGTGCCGAGCATCCGCGATGATGGTGTCCGGGTCGCCCGGGTGCAAGGGGATCATCGCGTCGTGTCGGCCATGGATCTGATGGATCGGCGGGAAGTGGGGGACCGATCCGGGATCGAAGTCCCACGCCGCGCAGGCATCCCCGCTCCAGCGTATAAGATCCGGGTCCGAGTCCACCGCCATCTTCAGCATCAGCTTCCGGTGCGGCTCATCCAGATCGTCCAGGCAGCAGATGAACAAACCACCTAGCGCTTTCATCCAGCGCGTTGCGAGCAGTGACTGCGGGATGCAGTCGCCGACGCGTTTCGCTACCTGCCATACCCCCGGCCGTGCCGTGCCCGATCGACAACTGCCCAGCAGGATCACCGCACGCGGCTTAAGGTACGGTGCCAGCCGCAGCGCGACCATCCCCCCAAACGACACGCCCCCGAGAAACAGCGGCCGATCGTCACCGTCTTGCGGCTTAATCGCCTCCGCCCATCGCCGTGCATAATCGTCAAACGACTCATCAGACCGCGTCGGCAACCAATCCGGCGTCTCCAGATCATCCCCGAAGCGCTGACGCATCTGATCGAACATCCGCGCATCGGCACCGAGGCCCGGAAACATGACGATCCGTGCGGGGATATATCGCTTCACGCCCGGCTCCGTGAGTCTGTCAGATAGTCAATCCGGTCATCCGCCCAACGATCAAGGCGATTCGATCTTGACCAACTCGATCTCGAAGATAAGGATCTCGTTCGGCCCGATCGTGCCGCTGGGGTGGCCGCGTTCGCCGTAGGCCAGGTTGGACGGGAGGGTCAGTTCCCACTTATCCCCGACCTTCATCAACTGCAGCGCCTCGATCCAGCCCGGGATCACCTCGTTCAGCGCGAAGTCCACCGGCTGACCCTCCGGCGATCGGTCGAACTCCGTGCCGTCCAGCAGCGTGCCGCGGTAGTTGGCATAGACCTTGTCCTGCAGTGTCGGGCTCGCCCCGTCGCCGGCCTGGATCACGCGGTACTGAAGGCCAGACGCGGTGGTGGTCACGCCTTCCTTCTGCCCGTTTTCCGTCAGGTACGCCATGTTCTTCTCGATCTGAGCCTGCTGCTGTTGGAGCATTTCCTGCTGCATCTGCATCTGGAAGCTGAACAGGCACTGGGCCATCTGCTCCTGCGTCAGGCGGGTCTCGCCCTGGCTCAGACCGGCACGCAGGCCCGCGATCAGTTCCTCGGGATCGAACTCCGCGCCACGCTGGACCATGTCCGCCCCGAGCGTGTACCCGATCGAGTAGCTGATGTCCTCGTGGCTCGCCGACATCATCTGGGCAAACGGGTCCACCGCCTCGGCGCTTTCCCCAGCGTCTTCAACCGCCACCTCTTCGGCCGTGGTTTCAGCGGATGTCGCCGCGGCTTCAATGGACTCGCCGGTTTCCGCTAGGTCTTCACCGATCCCTTGCACCACCTCTTCCGCCCACACGGGGCTGATCGTCATCGTCATCGCCAGGCACAAAGCCGCCCAAACCGTCGTCATCGATTGCATCTTGAGATTCCATGGGTTGATTTTCTATGTTCGCTGTGCGTCACAGCGATCATGACATCATATCGCATGCACCGCCACAGTGTCCGGGACAGGTAGGCGGCCTGCCGAGGGCTCTGGGGGGACTCCGGGGGCGTTAGGGGTAGAAAAAAGGCCCGTAGAGAGTGGGGGTTTTCTCGTACGGGCCTGAGGGGGGTGGCATAGAATATTTCGGGGCGATTTTTTGCCCCGGTTAATGGCATAACATCCCGCACTCGATGGTTATTCCAGTCATCTGAACAACGAAAACCGTTTTCGTTGACGTATCCCGCACCCGGCAAACCATTGCCTTCGCTACAGATGTATCACCCATGACCAACCAGATACCCCAGCCTCAGGACTCACCCGCAGATACCTCACCCATCCACACCGTCGTGCTCGTGGGTCACTGCAGCATAGACAAGGCCTCCTTGAACGGGGCGCTCAGCGACGCCTTGCCCGGCATCGAGATCGCCTCTGCCAACGACACCGCCAGCCTCAAGACCTACGCCCACCCCCAGGCGCTGCTCCTGGTCAACCGCGTCCTGGATGGCCGTTTCGACACCGGCTGCGGGATCGAACTGATCGAACAGCTTAACAGCCGGGACACACCACCGCGGGCCATGCTTATCTCGAATTACTACGATGCCCAGGCCAATGCCATCGCCGCCGGCGCCCTGCCCGGATTTGGTAAGAGCGAGATGCATTCACCTGAAACCGCCGCCATACTCCGTGCCTCCGTCAGCCTGACGGATGTCTGACGCAACCATGCTTGTGTGCAGTTAGGGCGGAGATACCTGCAAACCCCGCGGTCCTCGTTTATCATCCGTGTGTCACGTCTTCACGAGGACCCGCATGGCAAGAGGCAACGTCACAACCCGCACATCATCCAGCAAGCGGTGGACGCGGTGGGGCGATGAGGCCCTGCTGGACATGCGGATGTGCGACCTGGGCTTGTCTGTCGAAAAACAACCGATCAAACGGCGGGTCCAGCGCCTTTACGACGAACTGGCCCGCAAGCGACTGAACTTCAAGCCGCATGTCTGGCTCTCCAGCGAGTGGTTCAGCCCCGACGGCGTGCCCGGCATCGCGATCCCGTTCTACCTGGCGCACCCACGCCTGGCGAAACTCGAAAAGTCCCGCATGCTCGAGGTCGAGGGTGGCAGCGAGTCCCAGTGCGCCAAGATCCTCCGCCATGAAGCCGGGCACTGCATCGACTCGGCATACCGGCTGCACCACCGCAAGAAGTGGCGCGAGACGTTCGGATCGTTCAGCGAGCCCTACCCCGAGGTCTACAACCCCGCGCCCGGCAGCCGTAACTTCGTCCTGCACCTGGACTGGTGGTACGCCCAGGCTCACCCCGCCGAAGACTTCGCCGAGACCTTCGCCGTCTGGCTGACGCCCAACTCGCGTTGGCGCAGCCGGTACAAAGGCTGGCCCGCGCTGCGAAAGCTGGAGTACGTCGATGAGTTGATGAAAGAGATCGCCGGGCAGCCCGCGCCGGTCCGCACCCGCCGGCAGGTCGAACCGCTTTCACAGCTACGCACGACGCTACGAGAGCATTACCGCATCAAGCGTCTACTCTACGCCGACGAATGGCCCGACTTCTACGACACCGACCTCCGCAAGCTCTTCTCCGACGACCCGCGTTACCGAGACAAGCCGACCGCCGCCGCGTTCCTCCGCAGCGTCAGGCCGCAGGTCCGTGAGGCCGTCGCCGGCTGGACCGGCACGCACAGCTACACCGTCGACCAGGTCCTCCGCGACATGATCGACCGCTGCAAGGAGCTGAAGCTCCGGCTGGCCGTGCCCGAACGACAGGCCAAGACCGACGCGATGATGATGGTCACCGTCCAGACCATGAACTTCCTGCACACCGGGCGGCGGAGGGTGGCGCTATGACTAGGTTCCGCAAGAAACGCGTCGCCGTGCTGATGCATGAAGACCTGATCCCCCCCGAGTCGATCGAAGGCCTAACCGACCAGCAGATCGAGCCGTTCAAGACCGAGTTCGACGTGGTGGCGACGCTCAAGGACATGGGCCACGAGGTCATCCAACTGGGTGTGTCCGACGATCTGGGCGTGCTCCGTCGGGCGATCGAACAGCACCAGCCGCACATCTGCTTCAACCTGCTCGAAGAGTTCCACGGCATGGGCGTCTACGATGCCCACGTCGTCAGCTACCTGGAGTTGATGCGTCAGCCCTACTCCGGCTGCAACCCGCGCGGCCTGATGCTGGCCCACGACAAGGCGTTATCGAAAATGATCTGCCGGTACCACCGCATCCCCGTGCCGAGGTTCACCGTGTTTCCGATCGGCCGGAAGGTACGTCGCCCGGCAAGGTTGAGCTTCCCGCTGCTGGTCAAGTCGCTGACCGAGGAAGGGTCGGTGGGGATCAGCCAAGCGTCAGTCGTCCACGACGAAGAGAAGCTCACCGAGCGCGTCGAGTTCATCCACCGGACGGTCGGCACAGACGCCATCGCCGAGCAATACATCGACGGGCGGGAGCTCTACGTCGGCGTGATGGGCAACGACCGGCTGCAGGTCCTGCCGATCTGGGAGATGGTCTTCCCCAAGCTCCGCGACGACGCCCCGAAGATCGCTACCGGCAAGGTGAAGTGGGACCTGCGCTACCAGAAACAGATCGGCCTGGACACCAAGCCCGCCGACGGGCTCGAAGACGTCCAGACCCAGAAGATCCAGCGCCTTTGCAAACGGATCTACAAGTCGCTGGGCCTGTCGGGCTACGCGCGCATGGACCTGCGCCTCACGCCGGACGGCCGCGCCTACCTGATCGAGGCGAACCCGAACCCGAACCTGTCCTATGGCGAGGACTTCGCCGAGTCCGCCGAACGTGAGGGCATCCCTTACGACCAGTTGCTGCATAAGCTGATCAACCTGGGCCTTCGCTACCGCCTGCGCGGTCAGGCGTGATCTGACATGGTTTAGCGGCGGATCGTAGATCCGCGCGGTTGGATTCACGATACGGCGGTCTGCGATCTGCGATCGCCCGCTAAACGGGGGAATGGGGCGGGGCGCGCATAAAAAAAGAAGGCGACCGGTTAGGGTCGCCTTCTTTTTTGATGGAGCTCCGAGGCGCTTTTGGGTTTTTTTGGGCTCCTGACCCGTCATCTTCGGAGCGACGGGTCGGGCCCCTGATCAAGCGGCCGTGAATCCGTCACGGCCAAAGTTACCCGAGGGCTACACTCACTTCTTCTTCTTGGTGGCTTTGCGCTTGGTCGTTTTACGCTTGGCGGCCTTCTTCTTGGTCTTCTTCTTGGCTACCTTGCGCTTCGCGACCTTCTTCTTGGTCTTCTTCTTGGCGACCTTACGCTTGGTCTTCTTCTTAGCTACCTTGCGCTTCGCGGTCTTCTTCTTAGCGACCTTACGCTTGGCGGTCTTCTTCTTGGCTACCTTGCGCTTCGCGGTCTTCTTCTTAGCGACCTTACGCTTGGCAGTCTTCTTCTTGGCGACCTTACGCTTCGCGGTCTTCTTCTTGGCCTTCTTCTTCGCCATGGGCTCGTCCTTTCAGTTAGCCCTCGGAGCTGTGGGTCAACTGTATGTGGATCATCGGCGAACGCACCGTACGCCGGCCGATTGCCAGCTATATCGGCACGGATCGTGGTGTGCCTTGAGCAATATTCACTTGTCGTGCAATATCCTACAACACGCGCCGTCCAATATTCAAGCCCTTCGACCAAGAATTTCTCTTTTCCACACCGCGCGCAGCACTTCACAGACCACTTCATATACACACACACCATCATGTGATCGTTGCTTCCTCGCGCATGCGCTTCGATGTGACAACATCGATCAGCGCCGTTACCGCGCGACGCATCGATACGTATCCCGGTGTGTCGAAACGCGCTTTTGCATTGTGGAAAACACGGTTTGATAGGTCTGAAACAGACACGCGCACACACGAGCGAGCGCCTAGCGCACATCAACGTAAGCTGTTTTGTTTTCTAATACTTGGATCATCAACATATGTATGACACAACACACCGATCCAAGCCAAACAACAAGCCGCCGCCGTTAGATCAATCGACCCGTCGGCGGCGGCTTGCATTTGTCTTATTCGCTTGTCGTTGAGGTCAATCTTCCTCTTCTCTGGGTTTGTATTCAGAGATGATCTGCTGAGACACGTGGCTCGGAACGGGGTCATAATGACTCAGGTCCATGGTAAACGTGCCCTGACCGCCCGTGACACTCTTCAACTGGCCCTGATAGTTGGAAACTTCCGCCAGCGGCACGATCGCACGGATCACCGCCATATCGCCCGGCAGCATGTCTGTGCCCTGGATACGGCCTCTTTTACCGGACAGGTCACCCGTCACGTCGCCCATCGCGCTGTTCGGAACCGTCACTTCCATATCCACCACCGGCTCCAGGAGCGTCGGCTTGGCCTTCTGCACCGCGTCGATAAAAGCACGCTTCGCGGCCGTCACAAACGCGATTTCCTTCGAATCCACCGGGTGGTGCTTGCCGTCATACACGCTCACCTTGATGTCCTGCATCGGGTAGCCGGCGATTGCGCCCTCTTCGATCACCTTCCGAACGCCTTTTTCAACCGCCGGGATCAACTGGTGGGGGATCGATCCGCCGAACGTGTCGTTGACGAACTCGAAACCGAAGCCCCGCTCCATCGGCTCGACCCGCAGGTACACCTCGCCGAACTGCCCGGCACCGCCGGTCTGCTTCTTGTGGCGGTGATGGCCTTCGGCCTTGGCCTGGATCGTCTCGCGGTACGCGATCTTCGGCTGCTTCGTGTCCACCTCCACGTTGTCACGGTGCTTGATCTTCTCGAGCATCACACGCAGGTGCAGGTCGCCCACGCCGTGGATCACCGTCTCGTGGGTGGTGGCGTCGCGGGTGACCTTGAACGTCGCGTCTTCTTCCTGCAACTTGTGAAGCGCGTCGGCGATCTTTTGCTCCTCGCCGCGGCGTTTGGCCGTGATCGCCAGGCCCGCCATCGGGACCGGGTAGGGCAGCGGCTTGAGGTGGATCTGGTCTTCGTCGTGTGAATCGTGCAGCACGCCGTCGCGGTGGATCTCCGCGAACTTCGCGACCGCCGCGATGTCGCCGGGGATGGCCTTCTCGATCTCCACGTGCTTCTTGCCCTGGAGCTTGAACAGGTGGCCGATCTTCAACGCCTTACGGCTCTCGCCCTCGTCCGGGTCCCAAAGGAAGACCTGCGTCTCCTTCGTGATCGTCCCCTGGTGCACGCGGAACATGCACAGCTTGCCGGCAAACGGATCGACACGCACCGTGAACACATGCGCCAGCACGTGCTTGTCCGGGTCCGGCTCGGCATGGATCTCGTGCTCAAGGTCGTCGCCCTTCACGAACGGGTGGGGGTTGCCCTCCGTCGGGTTTGGCGCGAGCTTGACGAGGATCTCCAGCAGTTCATCGACCCCGACCATGTTGTCCGGGGCGTTATGCGGGTGGGCCGCGGTGAAACAGATCGGCACCAGGTGCCCTTCACGCAGCGCCCGCTCGAACGGCTCGTGCAACTGGTCGGGCTTGACCTCGCCCTGTTCCAGGTAGATCTCCATCAGTTTCTCGTCGACCTCGACGACCTGGTCGATGATTGCCGTGTGGGCTTCCTCGACCGAGCCGAAGTCGCTTTCGCCGGTCGGGTTGAAGAAGCAGTCCACCACCTTCTTGCCGCCGTCGGCAGGCAGATTGATCGGCAGGCACTCCTTGCCGAACGTCTCCTGGATCGATTCGACCAGCGCCGGCAGGTCCGCGCCCTCGGCGTCGATCTTGTTGATCACGATCATCCGGCAGAGGTTCCGCTCCTTGGCCCGCTCCATCATCTTGCGTGACAGCGATTCGATCCCCGCCTGGGCGCTGATGACGACCGCCGCCGTCTCCACCGCCGGCAGGGCGCTGATCGTCTGGCCGATGAAGTCCGGCGAACCGGGCGTGTCGATCAGGTTGATGTGCCGCCCCTGGTAGTCGCAGTGCACGATCCCGTTGAACAGGCTGTGCCCGTGCTCCTTTTCCTCGTCCGTGAAGTCGCTGAGCGTGTCGCCTGCGCGTCCCATGGCTCCGATCGCCCCGGCCTTAAACATCAGAGCTTCGGTCAACGTCGTCTTGCCCGAACTTGCGTGCCCCACCAGTGCGATGTTACGGATATCGGTTGTGCTATAGCTCGCCAACGAAACGCCTCCTTCTGCGATGAGTTGTCAATACGTCGGGCCTCGCCCGAGGAACAACACAGTATAAGACCGCCGAAGGTGTTTACCAAGCGGGCCACACCCCGATGAGGCCGTCACGTCATATCAATCGGGCTTCAAAGGATCACCCGCCGCGTCCTATCACAACGGGCCCCGCTCCCAGACCTCCGGGCCTAAAAATAAAATATATGATAAATATAATAATATTAGCCCTCCGGCCACCGATGCCGCGTACCACTTTCTCTGCATGTTCGTTTCAGCCTACACCCCGCCCGCGCCCTTCATGCAACCAAAGATTATTCTCAATCGCCTCGCCGCACTCCGGGCACTGAGCCCGCCCGACACTGCCCCGCAGGTCGTACCCGCATGCGACGCACAGGTTCCTCTCAAGGCGCAGCAGCCGAACATCCCTGCAGTTCGTGGCTATCAGGTAAATCACCCATACCGGCACAAACGCCAGCGTTAATGTGATGCCCGGCCATGCCACCTTAAACAGGTCATATGACAGCATCAATGAAGGCACGAAGACAATGGCCATCCCAAAAAGCAACGAATACGCCGACCCTGCGATGCGGTGAAGGACATTCTTCTCGCGTAAACACATCAGCGAGATCCCGAACCCAAATGCCAGGTACAGCACGAGGGCGACCAGATCGTCCCCATCAGCAAATCTAAGCGTCAGGTAGATATACGCCGGGACCATAAGCAGAGCCGGCGAGATCAACAGCCCTGCCAGGCGGATCCACTTGGGGACGAAGGATGAGCACAACGTTGTCATGGCCAGTACAACACACAACCCGATCATGGAGGACGGGCCCACCGGATTGAGATCCGGGTAATAGAGTGTCCCAAGGATGTGAACAAGCGTACCCACCATGCCTCCCGGGGGCAGAGATAATCGGTACGGCTATTCTATTCCTCCTGTTGCCCGTGATAAAGCCCGTGATACCGGGCCCCACACCCGCTATCCTTACCCACCATGACCGACGCCAAACGCCTCGCCGAACTCGATCACCAGCACGTCTGGCACCCCTTCACGCCTATGAAACAGTGGCGTGAGCAGCCACCGCTCATCATCGAACGGGCTGAGGGCTTCCATCTGATCGACACCGACGGCCGACGCTACATCGACGGCGTCTCCAGCCTCTGGTGCAACGTCCACGGCCACCGCGTCCCCGAAATCGACCAGGCCATCCGCGATCAGCTCGACCAGGTCGCCCACACCACGCTCCTCGGCCTCGCCTCCCCCCCCAGCATCGAACTCGCCGCCCGCCTCTGCGACACCGTAAATACATCACTCCGACCCCCAACCCCCAACCCCCAATCCCCAACCCCCAAGCTGACAAAAGTCTTCTACTCCGACGCCGGCGCCACCGCCGTCGAGGTCGCCTTCAAGATGGCCGTCGGCTACTGGCACCACACCGGACACCCCGAGAAGAACAAGTTCATCGGCCTCGCCGGCGCATACCACGGCGACACCACCGGCTCCATGTCCGTCGGCTACTCCGAGCTCTTCCACAAGCCCTTCGTCTCCATGGTCTTCGACGTCACCAACTTCCCCGCCCCACACCACTCAAACCTCCCCCCCAACCCAAAGCCCGGTCATGCGGCAAAGCCGCTTGGCCGGGGTGCTCAAAGCGTCTTCCCAAGTCAAGATGATGAGTTATGTGAAGCCGCAATGTCCCACTCCCTCGCCAATCTCGAAACTCTACTTAAAAGCCAGGCCCACCAGACCGCCGCCGTCGTCATCGAGCCCGTCATGCAGGGCGCCGCCGGCATGGTCTGTCAGCCGCCCGGCTTCGTGAAGGCCGTCCGTGAGCTCTGCGATCAGCACGACGTCCTGCTCATCGCCGACGAGGTCGCCACCGGCTTCGCACGCACCGGCCAGATGTTCGCCTGCGCCCACGACCACGTCACCCCCGACATCATGTGCCTCGCCAAGGGCATCACCGCCGGCTACCTCCCCCTCGCCGCCACGCTCACCACCGACCGCGTCGAACAAGCCTTCACCGGCGAGCCCGACCAGCGCCCCCCCAAAACCCTCTACCACGGCCACACCTACACCGGCAACCCCCTCGCCTGCGCCGCCGCACTCGCCAGCCTCGACCGCTTCGAGCAACAAAACACCCTCGGCCACGCCAAGCAGTCCGCCGCCCTCATCGCCGACCGGCTCACCGCCCTAAACAACCACCCCAACGTCACCGACATCCGCCAACGCGGCCTCATGGTCGGCATCGAACTGGGTAAACGAAACCTATCCGATGGCGGGACAGCCAAATCTTCCGGGGGTGACTTCAGTGCAAGAACCGGCGCCAAGCTCTGCAACGAGATGAGAAACCATGGCCTGCTCATCCGCCCCCTCGGCGACACCCTTGTCCTCATGCCCGCCCCCGCCATGGACCACGACACACTCAACCAGATGCTCGACATCGTGGTCGATACCCTCACCGCCTGGCAGTTCCCCGATTAGCCCCCGATTATGCCCGAGTAACGGAATGATTATTCATCGTCCATCTCAGACAGCTCATCCAGCCGTCCCTGTACTCTCTCTACTTTGTGTGGTATTCCCATCTGGTTGAACAGATCGCGGGACTTCTCCCAGTAATTCTGTGCCTCCGTTACGTCCCCCTGTTGCTCAGCGAGGTGTCCGAGGTTGGCATACTGGTTGGCCATGCCTTCAAGTCGCCCGAGCTGTTTGTGGATTTTCAAAGCTTTTCGGAACATCGTCTGGGCCTTATGGAGTTCGCGGCGTGATTGGTGGATCAGACCGAGGTTGGCATACTGTCTGGCCATGCCCTCGGACCGCCCGAGTTGTTTTTGTATCTCAAGCGCCTTTATGTGCATCTCTTCGGCCATCTCAAGCTTGCCTCGCGTCTGGTGAATCAGGCCAAGATTACCGTACAGTTTAGCCATACCCTCTCGTCGCCCTAGCCGTTCATTCGTTTCAAGTGACTTCATGTACATAGTCTCGGCATTGACGAGGTCGCCTTTTTTCCAAAAGATCAGGCCGAGATTCGTGTATTGCTTCGCTATTCCTTCGAGGCGGTGAAGCGCCAAGTTGATCTGTAGTGCTTCTTGGTGGTGGTCCTCAGCATCATCTAGTTTATTTTGCTTGCGGCAGATGAGGCCTAGGTTGTTTAGCTGTCGGGCGACGCCTTCCTCATTATTAAGATGGCGCTCGATTGCCAACGACGCCCGATGCATCTCTTCCGCTTTGTCGGGCTGGCCTTGTGCGTGGTAGACCAGCCCAAGCCTCCGGTAAGCACTCGACATGCCAGGTTTGTTGTTGAGTGATTTATCAATTTTCAAAGCGCTTCTGAGGACTTCTCTAGCAGTGTGATACACACCGTGCTTGTGGTGGATCAGGCCGATGTGGTGTAGTAAATCAGCTTTTTGCTGTGTCCCACTTTCTGCAAGGGGCCGCGCTTTGTCCAGTAAGTCTAGCCACTCGTAGTACCGTCCCAGGATCAGCAGTGGACGGCTGCATTCGTCGAGCAGACAAGTGATAAATGCTTTCTCATCTCCAGTCTCCAGGATGTGATACGGTAATCTTGTAGCGGCTAATGCATCAGGTTTATCTTCAGTATTTAAACGTCTCCGATAAGCCACAATCGCTCGGCGATGATACACATTGGCCTCCTCATGGCCGAGTTCGTCCATCCGAAAATCTTGCAGCAGCATGTGATAGAGACGCCAGCCCTCGGGCTCTTCGCGGAGTAGCCCTCCCAGGAAGGCATCGTTCCGAAAGATCCGCAGGTCGTCTCTGCGCACCTCGGCGACTGATGCCACAAGTGAATCCGTCACCGCGACACTAAGAACCGCATAAGCGGTCATGATTTGCCAAGCCTTATCGCCGCCGATCTTATACGCCTGTTTCCATTGTTCCTTGGCGATGCCGGGTGGGTCATTAGGCAAGTCATCCAGAGGAGTGTCGGAAGCGATTAGGTCCAGTGCTGCTTGGACCGCATAAGGGTGGCCGTGATAGCGTGAGATCGCTGTCTGCACTTCGCCGACCGGGCAGTCCAACTCTGTTTGCCGGGCCAAGATGATTTTCTCAATCTCGTGTTTAGTGAGTGTTGACAGAGACGATGCAGGTATGCGAATGACATTCTCAAGCCTCAAGTATGCCGCGCTACTGATGAGCTGGTCTTCTGGGCGTTGAGCAAACACAAGCTTGACCTTATCGGGCAAGTCACGTGTTACGATCCGCCAGACGTCTGCCGAATCCCTGTGTATTAACTCCTCAGGATCGAGAAAGAACACCAGCCTTGCGTTTTCATCGAGCCGGCTGGAGATAAGCTCCAGTGTATTTCGTAGTTGATCTCGTGTAGGACGTGTCAAGTCACGACGGAGGCTGAACACCAGGTCATCGATCTTGAAGACTTTGAGCAGGGCCCGCCACTGTTTGAGTCGCCTCGGCGTCGCATCCAAGCTCCTCTGCTCGATCTTGGCCGCTTCCCAAGCTTCGTCCAGCATCGTTGTCATCGTTGATTCGGGCGAGTCGGTGGGGATTACCTCGTAGCGGACATGGGCGCAGTTCATATCAGGATGAGTTTCAGCGATCGCCGCCATGCGCTGCAGGAGGGTGGACTTCCCGAAGCCAGCGGGCCCGGATACCAACACCGCTTGGCCCGCAGGATCGGCCAGAACCTGCTTCCATCGCTCCAATTCATCCTCTCGGCCGACAAATGGCTTGTCTCGGTCGTGTTGGTTGGGCATGTTCAGTTCGACTCCACGGAAAGGCTGAATGGCCAGAAAGATGTCCCCGATCTGCGGTATTGAGTTTATCAGACAGGCGAATCAGGGTACGTGATGTGCTAACTGGATACCTGCCAATTCGACACCATCTATATAGACACTTCCCCGCTCAGGCAGGCGCGGTGGGGCAGGGCTGTAGGGTCCTGTCGTGTAAATCATTAAATAGCAATGATTAATGTCGTACGGCCCCGCTTCCGGGGGTGGCACAAACCTTGCAACCACTATGGCATCCGTGGATAGCGTCTATCCACACCTCGCCACTTGGCAGGCCATGAACACGACTTCCAACCATCCCGATGCCCGGAACTCCGGGGGTGCCCGGTTCAACGTCCTGCTCACCGAGGACCGCGAGCACTCGGTCGGCCACTGGACCCGGCAACTGCCCCGGCTGCTCAAGCCCCAGGGCGTCCAGGCTTATGTCGCGCGCTCCGGCCGGGAGGCGGTCGAAATGGTCAACGACCTGGAAATCCACGCCGCACTGATCGACCTGGCCACCCCCCAGGACCCCCGGAAGGCCGAGCCCGAGGCGCTTGGCACATCCCAGTCGTCCGCCGGCCCCTTTGCCGAGGCCCAAGGCCTGTGGGTTCTGGAAGTCATCCGCCGACTGCCCCAGCGCCCGCCGGTCGTCGTCGTCAACAGCCGTGCCATCGCACGCACCCAGGCCCAGCGCTGCCTCAACCAGGCCCTGCGCCTCGGCGCGTTCTCCGTCGTCAACCGTCCCAGCGACATCGAAGACATGCTCGCCGTCATCCGCCGTCTCATCGACCGCCAATACGAAGGCGCCTGGCCGAGCAATTGAAAGGAAGGCTTGAGGCCTGAGCCTTGAGGCTTGAGTAACAAAGATGTGAGATTGAATCCATAGAACACCCCCCATGAAACGACGCGACTTGTCGCGTTCCCCCGGATTACGAAAAATGACCTGACACCCTCGACCTTATGAAACGACGCGACTTGTCGCGTTCCTAAAACCAGCCATTCCATACATACCAACAACTAACCACCAACCACCAACCACCAAGAGAGACACACCATGAAAATCAAACCCCTCGGCGACAAGATCCTCGTTCAGCGCCTCGAAGCCGAAACCCAGACCGCGTCCGGCATCTTCCTACCCGAAGGCGCCAAGGAAAAGCCCCAGCAGGCCAAGGTCATCGCCGTCGGCGAAGGCAAGGTCCTCGACTCCGGCGAACGCGCCACACCCACCGTCAAAAAGGGTGACACCATCATCCTCTCCAAGTGGGGCGGCACCGAACTCAAGCTCGACGGCGAAGAATACCTCGTCATGGGCGAAGACGAAGTCCTCGCCATCGTCGAGTAACACCCCCGCGAGCCGCGACGTGTCGTCGCGGACTCTTCGCATGACATGCCCTCGGACGTTGTCCGTGGGACCAACCGCGACGACACGTCGCGGCTCGCACCAACCACCAACCACAACCGGATCGCCTGATCCCTGATCCCCGATCCCTGAACCCAAGGAATTACATATGCCTGCTAAAACCATCACCTTCGACCAGGAGGCCCGCGAGGCCATCCGCCGCGGCGTCGCCAAGCTCGCCAAGGCCGTCAAAGTCACCCTCGGCCCCTCCGGCCGCGTCGTCGTCCTCGAAAAATCCTTCGGCAGCCCCACCGTCACCAAGGACGGCGTCTCGGTCGCCAAGGAAATCGAAGTCGAAGACGCCATCGAAAACATCGGCGCCCAGATGGTCAAGGAAGTCGCTTCCAAGTCCAGCAAGGACGCCGGCGACGGCACCACCACCGCCACCATCTACGCCGAAGCCATCTTCACCGAGGGCCTGAAGAACATCACCGCCGGCGCCAACGCCAACCAGATCAAGCGCGGCATCGATAAGGCTGTTGCCGCCCTCGTCGCTCAGCTGACCAAGAACTCCAAGAAGGTCGCCAACTCCACCGAGGTCGCGCAGGTCGGCACCTGCTCCGCCAACCAGGACCAGGAGATCGGCGCCATCATCGCCGAGGCCATGGACAAGGTCGGCAAGGACGGCGTCATCACCGTCGAAGAAGGCCAGTCCCTCGACACCAACGTCGAGCTCGTCGAAGGCATGCAGTTCGACAAGGGCTACCTCTCCCCGCACTTCGTCACCGACACCACCGACATGCTCGCCGAGCTGGACGACGCCTTCGTCCTCATCCACGAGAAGAAGATCAGCTCCGCCAAGGACCTGATCCCCATCCTCGGGAAGATCGCCGAGGCCGGCAAGTCCCTGCTCATCGTCGCCGAAGACATCGACGGCGAAGCCCTCGCGACCCTCGTCGTCAACAAGCTCCGCGGCGTCCTGAAGGTCGTCGCCGTCAAGGCCCCGGGCTTCGGTGACCGCCGCAAGGAAATGCTCGGCGACATCGCCACCCTCACCGGCGGCCGCGCCATCATGGAAGAGCTCGGCATCGACCTCGAAAAGCTCGAGCTGACCGACCTCGGCCGGGTCAAGAAGGCTGTCATCGACAAGGACAACACCACCCTCATCGAAGGCGCCGGCAAGACCAAGGACATCAAGGGCCGCATCGAAGCCATCAAGGCCCAGATCGACCGCTCCACCAGCGACTACGACACCGAGAAGCTCCAGGAGCGCCTCGCCAAGCTCGCCGGCGGCGTCGCCCAGATCAATGTCGGTGCTGCTACCGAATCCGAGATGAAAGAGAAGAAGGCCCGCGTTGAAGACGCCGTCCACGCCTGCCGCGCCGCGGTCCAGGAAGGCATCCTCCCCGGCGGCGGCGTCGCCGTCCTCCGCGCACGCAAGGCGCTCGACAAGCTCGAAGGCCTCGTCGGCGACGAAGAACTCGGCGTCGGCATCGTCCGCCGAGCCGTCTCCGCACCCATCAAGCAGATCGCCGACAACTGCGGCCTCGATGGCTCCGTCGTCGCCAACAACGTCGAGTCCACCGACAAGGCCAACTACGGCTTCAACGCCCTGACCCAGACCTACGGCGACCTGATCAAGGACGGCGTCATCGTCCCCACCAAGGTCGAACGCATCGCCCTGCAAAACGCCGCCTCCATCGCCGGCTTGCTCCTGACCACCGACGCCGTCGTCAGCGAAATCAAGGAAAAGAAAGCCCCGGCCGCCCCCGGCGGCATGGATGAAATGGGCTACTAAACCGCGACCTACGAAACCACGAGCCGCAGCGTATCGCCGCGGTGTATAATGAGACCCACTATGAAGCAACGGGGGCCGGGTCACATCACGTAGTACCGCACACGGCGGGACAGCCTCATACGCTGTCCCGCCGTTTATATTTAGTCAGATTGTGAAATTCTATGGCCATATCACCCAAGAGCATCAAGTTATTGTGGTCGAAGGCGGCTGGCCTGTGTTCCTTTCCTAGTTGCCCTATGCGATTGACTGCGGAGGGCGCAAGTGAATCAAGGCCCGGGTATACAATTGGTGAGATGGCCCATATTAAGGGGGCGCGGCCTAATGCCAATCGATATGATCCAGGCCAATCTCAAGACGAGCGAGATGATTACTCCAACCTAATTCTTCTGTGTCCAAACCACCACACAATTATTGACGCCCCAGAGAATGAAGCCGAGTACTCTGTAGAGTTGCTCAAACGTTTCAAGATGGAACATGAAGATTACATTCGGGTGCGACTCATTGATGATGCCGTATGTGAGACAAAGCATCAAGTTGCGAAGATGGTCTTGCCCTTGCTGGTTCAAAACCACGAAGTGTTTATTACATACGGGCCTCACTCGGACATTGCGAGGCGTAACCCCCACAGTGATGCGTATAACACTTGGCTGATCGAACGGCTTTCAACCATCGCTCCAAACAATCGTAGGATTGAGTCAATCGTATTCCGTAATATTGGATTATTTGAGCCCGAAGAGCAGGTAATCATATCAAAATTTCAAGTACATGTGCGGGGGTACGAGCGATGGGTGAATGACTGTTCAACTTATGAAGGTGTCCGACGATTTCCGGAGGAATTCGATAATCTCGTTAAGGAGTTAGCTAATGCCGGCACATAATGAGGATTATCCATGGGAGCCATATTACGGATACGACGCCATCGCTAAGTTGTTGATGAAACATAGCAAAGTAAGGAATGTTATGTGCCTTCAAGATGGCCTGTTCCTAGTTAATCGTGCTTTAGGGGATGAGTTGAGGCTTTTCGCATGCGAATGCTATTGCTATGGAGTTGCCGAGTTACATGAAACACTCAATAGTGTGGGCCAGGTAGATGTAATATTCATCAACTCGATGTGGTGTAGTTACACAGGAGATGCCAAGGAGACCGGGCTTCAGCAGCGAATTGGCATCTTTACGTATGCGGAGCTTATGGGGGCTTTACACAGATCAGATATATGGCGGTATGTTCCAAAGAGTGAGCGGGGGTGACTCAAGTATGAGCAGATATGTTGATGTCTATGGCTTTGGATCATATTTTCGGGGGGAAGGCGATTATGGAGACATCGACATTTTAGTGTTGCATTCTGATACATCCGAAGAATCCATTGAGGATGCAATTGAATGTAAAAAGGCGTTGGTCGGCACAATTCGATCCGCTCATGTGATAATGCTATCTGTCGCAGAAGAAAATGAGATGTCATTTGTCGAGCGTTCAGGTGCTATTTTTTTAGCAAGCATTGAATGCGGAAGAACAAAAAAAGGGGTGGGAGTCGATTCGGGTAAGAAAAGGGGATAGGTAAGAAAAGGGGATAAGTATGCTCTGTAGAAAACCTCCGATGTTAGGCGCTTGTTCGCTTGCGCTTTTGTTGTGAT